>NZ_QKWY01000004.1 GCF_003248355.1 Streptomyces sp. AC1-42W | reverse complement strand
GGGGTCGTTGTCTCGCGTGCGAGACGTCTCGGGGCCGGCGGTGACGGCGTCGTGGATCGCGGCGAGCGCGCGGGCGACATCGAGGAGCCGGTACGCCTGGGCGCGGCTGATGCCGAACTCCGCCCGGCAGTACGACTCCCAGCTGGAGTGCCCGAGCGGCACCCAGACGCGGGCGGCGTGTGCGTCGCGGACCCGGGCGGCCAAGCTCGCCACGGAGCGCCGGACGTCGTCCATCGCCTCGCGCAGCCCGGCCGTCATCTCCCGGGCGCGGGCCTCGCTCAGCGGCGGCCGGGCCGGTTCGACGCCGTGCTCCTGGTCCTCGTTGTCCTCGCCCACGACTCCATCGTCCTCCGCGTCGGCGGGCACCACCAGGGCGTGCGGGAGCACGGGGCGCGAGCTCCGTCTCACACCCTCACACCCTCACAGCCTCACAGTTCACCCCGTGCACCTGGGGAAACGGCCTGTGAGTCTCCTAGCCTCACAGCGTGACACCGGGCTCGGGGCGGGTCTGTCACGCTGATCCGCGACGGCGGGCGCGGGCCCGCCGCACGAGGCGAAGGGGGCCCGGTGGCGGGGATCGAGCGGGAGCCGGCGGAGGTGCGGATACCGAAGGCGGCGCTGGACGCCTTCGCCGTGGCGCTGAGCGTGCGCACGGTGGCGATGCGGACCTGGCCGAACGACGGCCTGGAGTGGATGTACCCGGTGGGCACGTGGGAGGAGGCGCACCTGGAGGTGGCGCTCCTGCCCGGCGGCGAGGAGGTCTGGTTGCGGATGTCCACCGACCGCTCCAGCGTCGCCGTGTGGACCATCGAGCAGTGGTGGGAGTTCGCCGGGGAGCTGCCCGGCGCCGTGCCGCCGGCCTGAGCCGCGGGCGGTCGGCGCACGGACGGCGGAAGTCGGCGTGGCTCCGGCGGGCCGGGGTCGTTGAGCACCCGGCCGCCCTGTGGCGGGTGCTGGCCGCTGGAGCGACGCGAGCGAGGACCGATGCCGAAGAAGCCCCACGACCCGACGTACGGGTTCGACGCGGAGACGAACACGGTCCGGGTCGATCAGCACGACCTGGCGCGGCTGCTGCTGATGTTCCGCTCGTTGATGCGCGAGCAGCGGCCCGGCCGGTGGAAGCACATGCACGACTTCGACCTGTCCTTCGAGCGCCTCGCGGACGCGGCCGACGCCGCTGCGGAGATCATCCACGGCAAGAAGTGGACGGGGCCTGACCTGCGGATGCGCTGCACGACCACCGAGCCGGTCTACGAGTGGCCCGAGGGCGGCCCGTACGACGGGGAGGCGACGTTCACCTGGAACGTGCCGGGCTACGGCTCACACGCCTCCGACGACGACCAGGTCCAGCACTACTCGAACACGGCGCTGTGCGGGTTCAGCTGGGCGAAGGGCGACCGGCCGCGCCGGGTGGAGGGGCTGCCGGAGTGCCCGGAGTGCCGGCGCGAGGTGCAGCTCGGTGCCGACCGCCCGCGCGGCGCCTGGTGACAACTGCCGGGCGGATACGCGTTGCCGCCGGGTGGCAACGGGTGGATACGGCGGTGGCTACGATGCGCAACGGCCCGGCCCCGGCAGCTGCAATGCCGGGGCCGGGCCGTTGCCAGGGGTGGCTACCCGAGCCAGACGATGTTCAGGACGGTCAGGCTGTGCAGGGGCCGGTTGACCCAGTAGGTGACGGAGAGCTGGCCGACGGCCGCGTAGCGGACGTCCTCGCCCTCGTCGTCGTCGGTGTCGAACTGCCGGAAGCCGAACGGATCGTCGGCGGCCGCGGCGAGGATGTCCCACACCGTGTCCGCCGCGTGCTCGGGCAGCGCGTCGAGGACCTTGGCGGCCGGGGCGGAAACGCGGACCGCGTACGGCGACGGGCTCACCCGCGACGTCGGCGGAGCTCCGCCAGGTCGACGGCGTCGCTGTCGTCGTACCCGGAGGCGACGAACGCGTCGACGGCCGGGGCGTGCGCGAGGCGGCCCTGCCAGTCCTGGACGACCTCGTAGAGCCCGGCCAGGGAGAACGTGCGGCGGGATTCCTCGAGGGCGGCCGACCACTCGCGCTCGAAGGCCGGCACCCAGCGGTCCGCGCGCTTGTCGGCGCGCAGCTGGGCGAGGAGTTCGGCCGGCGCCCCGGGCGCGGGGGCGTAGGCGGTGACGGGTGCGTGGTCGGGCTGCGCGCTCATCGTGTCCTCCCGGCGGGTCCTCCCCCCACCGTACGCGCGCCGGGTGGCCGTGGATGCGGTCATGGGCGGATCCCCTCCTACCGGGTCAGGGTGCGGGCGACGGCCTGGGCGTGCTCGCGCAGCGGCAGGTCCTGCTTGTCCCAGGTGGCGGCCACGTAGTTGAGGAGTTCGGCCGTGGCGCGCTCCGAGTCGCTCGGGTCGCTGGTGAGCAGCTTGTCGGCGGCGACGTCGACGGCCGGGGTGGACAGGTCCTCCGGGGCGAGGGCGTTGCCGCGGTCGACGTCCAGGACCAGGAGGTGGCGCACCTGGTTGCGGGACTGGATGGTGATGGTGTCCTCACGCGGCGAGTCCGCGTCCGCGACGGTGAAGCCGGGGTGGTTGAGGATCGCCGCGGCGATGGCCTCGGTGAGCACCGGCTCGGGCAGCAGGTCGTCCTCGGTGGGCTCCGCCTCCTTGAAGGTCAGCGTGTAGTTGATGCCGGCCTCGGTGGTGAACCACACCGTGTCGCCGCCCGGGTCGGCGTCCGCGGCCGCGAAGTGCGGGCTGCGGCGCAGCGCGTCGGCGACCCGGACCGGGTCGTGGTCGGCGTCGAACAGCGGGCTCTTGTCGCGGTCGATGGGCGGAAAATCAGCGGTCACGTATTCGCTCCTAATCAGTAATCCAGATCGAGGTAATCGATGTCGTTGATTTCTACGTCCGACAGTCCCATAGCGCGACCGCCGCCGTCCTGGAAATAGACCTCCTTAAACCCTTCGGCGATGATTCCGCGCATCTGTTGGTCGCTGGCCCCCGCGTCGCGGGCGTCGAACAGCTGCTGCGCGTACGTCGCGGGGAGGTGCACGGTGAGGCGGCGGAACCGTCCGTCGTCGGTCGATCCGGCGGACGACGTGTAGCCGAACCGGGCCCGGGTCTCCACCGTGATCCCGCCCGACGCGGCGGCCTGCTTCTGCCGGCGCTTGCGCACCAGCGGCTGCCAGCGGGCCTTCACCGCGTCGTCGATCTTCGCGGCGACGTCGGCGCGGGCGTGCTTGCGGGCGCCGCGCCTGTACCTGTTGACGGAGTCGGCGGTGACCCCGAGCTCTTGGGCGACGGCCTTCGCGCTGCCGAACTGCTTGATCAGGAACCCGACCTGCCCCTTGAGGGTCTTGGGCGGGTCCTTGGTGAACGCCTCGCGGTCGGCCCGCTCGATCGCGTCCTCGATCTCCCCCACCGGCTACTCCCCTTCGTCCAGGACGGCGTCGCCGCCCTTGATGTGGCGGGCCGGGTTCAGCCCCTTCTCCATCAGGTCGACCGCCCACAGCATCGACTGGACGCCCTCCAGCTTCGCCAGGCCGGGCGTGGGCCCGAGGCGGAACCCGCCGGGCTGCGGCTTGCCCGAGGCGGCGTAGGGGAGGAAGTCGAGCGGGGAGGTCCCCGGACTCGGGTAGACGACGCAGTCGGACAGCACGGCCAGCGGGTACAGGCCGGTCATGTCCGCCATGTTGCGGAGCTTGCGGTGCATGTTGACCCGGGCCTTGCTGATGACGGCGGCCCGGATGTCGGGGCGCCAGGTCGGCCGGGAGAGGGCCGGCCACGTCTCGCCCTCCTTGTAGTGCTTGCCCTGGGGGCGCTCGCGGAGTTTGCCGACGCCGCCCTTCACCGTGGCCTTGATCGCGGACAGGACGGCGGCCAGGCCCGGGTCCTTCTCCTTGTGGTGCTCCATCGCCGCCAGGAACTCGGTGTCGGACAGGTCCCGGGTGACGCCCATGTCGGCGAGGGTGTCGACGTAGGCGTTCTTGAGGCGGTCGTGCCAGGGGTCGAGGTACGCGCCGGTCTCGCGGCGCAGGTACGCCTCGATCGGGTGCACGTCGTAGCCGAGCTCCTGGGCGTAGGCGAGGGTGTGCGTCTGGTACCAGGCCGGGCCGGTCGGGCGGGAGCCGTCCGGGGTGAACGGGCTGGGCAGGCGCGGGTCCAGCTCGATGTGGCTCAGGTCGGCCAGCCACGAGCCGGGGATCTTCGGGTTGAACTTCGGGGCGTGGAAGTGGTCGGGCGCGCTGAGGCCGACGACCAGGCGGGCCGCGGCGGCGAGGAACGCCGTGTTCAGGTCGAGGCCGACCGCCCACGGCAGGGTGCACTCCTCATCCGAGAGCGTGTCCACGTCCCGCACCCACTGGTACGCCTCCTCGTTCAGGAAGCCGCCGGTCCAGCCGGAGTTCACGACGACGGGGTGCTCCGGGGTGGCCTCCGGCGGCGCCGGGTCCATCGGCTCGGTGCCGAGGCTTCCCGTGTTGTGGCCGGACACCCAGTTCCCGGTCGCCGGGTCCTGCACGGCCTTCGTCGGCGGGCGCAGCGCCGTCATCAGCTCCAGGCCGGAGACGGCGGTGGAGCCGCGCGGGGTGATGACCCGCTGGGCGTACACGCCGAGGACGCGGGCGATGTCGGCCGGCTCCATGTCGGTGACGCCGGGCCAGGACCGCTCATCGAGGGCGTCCCAGGACAGGATCGCCAGCTGCACGCACTGGCGGTCGCGGCCCTGCGCCTTGCGGTAGATCCGCGCCCACGGGCCGAAGCCCCGCTGGGTCAGCTGCCACTTCGCCTTCGCGACCTGCTTGACGACCGGGTGGTCCTCCGGCAGGCGCAGGGAGCGGCGCTGCTCGTGGCCCTCCAGGCGCTCGGGCAGCCCCAGCTTCACGGCGGCCGCGGCGGTGAGGACGATCAGCGGGTCGCTGTCCTTGCCGTACCGGTTGAGCTTGGCGGCGCCGAGACCGGACTCGCGCAGCGTCCACTCCACCAGATCCGGAACGGTGGTCGCCGGGCAGTCCAGCACGACGCCGCCCACCGCGTACGCGGAGCCGTCACCGTCCAGCACAGCCAGCGGGCCGTGCGGGAAGCGCGGGTCGACCGCGGGCTTCGCGGCCTTCTTCGCCGCCGGACGCCGGGACGACGTCGCCGGGCGCGCGGCCGGACGGGCAGGACGCTCGGGTACCGGCTTCACCGCAACACCGATGTCGGGCTCCGCCTCGTCCTGCTCCACAGTGGGCACGCGGGTGAACGTCTGCGGCACCTCGGGCTGAGGCGCGACGGCCGGGGCGGCGGGAGCCGCGTGGGCGGGGTACTTCGCCGCCCACCCCTTGAGGAGCCGCTGGTACGCCTCCAGGCGCGGCGACTTCGGCTCGGAGCGGCCGTTCTCGTAGTTCTTGACCGTCTGCACGGTCGACTTCAGCGCGGTCGCGAGGCGGGCCTGGGTGATGCCGGCGGCCTCGCGAAGGCGGGCGCGCTCCGCCGGGGGCGGGAGCTGCGGCTCCTCCTCCAGCAGCGCGTCGATGTTCGCGAACAGCTCCTCTTCGGATGCCATGTCGATCTCCTTTCGTGCCCTCACCCTAGCACTGTTTACCCTAGCCTTTAACCCACTTTTTTAACCCGTTCGGATTCACTGATCGGGCGGGAAATGGACGGCTCGAAGGGTCCGCCGCAGGCCCTGGCTCACACCTGACAGCCTCATCGCGCACCGCCTCCACCTGCGGAAACGCCGTGTGAGGCACATAGGTGGCGGGCTGAGTTGCCGAGAGATCGCACCGCTGGGCGGCCGGGCTCGCTACGGTGGCGACCATGGCGGACCAGGGCGAGGCACAGACGTGGTCGACACGGGCGCAGCTGGGGGCTGTCGAACTGCCGCCGGGCGCGCCGGCCGGGACGGTGCGGATGGTCACCGGCACCCGGGCCCGGCGGGTGAACGAGCAGGAGGCCCACGACTTCGGGATCTCCACCGACCGGGCCTGCCTGGAGATCGAGCAGATCTTCTACGACGCCGACGACGACGTCCTGCGGCACACGATCACCGTCGACTACAGCGGCCAGCCGCACGTCACCCGCCACGTGCCCACCGCCGAGGAGCTCGCGCGCCGCGAGTAGCCGGCCCCGCCCTTCCTAGCGGCGGTCGCTTCGGGCGCGTACGACGATCTCCAGAGACACCAGCTGGTCCGCCCACGCGAACCAGGGCTCCAGATCGCCGAAGGAGGCGGCATCCAGCTCCTCGGTGACGCGCCAGTCGAGGGCGCCCTTCGGGCTTGCGCGACCGAGGAACTCCACATCGATGAGCATCTTCTCCCGGTCTCGATCGAACTGACGGACCAGTCCGTCGCTGCTCCCGGGGAGGAGAACCGCCCCTGGCATGGACAGTGCTGCGCGCAGGTCGCTCAAGGTCGGCTCGGCAGTCAACTGCCGCAGATCGTCCGGCGAAAACCCTGGAGTGCCGTGGGCCAGCCTTTCCAGGAGCGCGGTCGCGAACACGACGCACGCGCTGGTGTGCCGCCAGGCCAGACTCTCGACAGCATGCAGGTAGTCGACGGTGGCCGTCCCAAGCTCCAGCAGCGCGTCGGCGTGGCTGGTGAACGCGCGCCCTTCACCGTACCGCTGGGCATTACCGAGCAGTTGGTCCACTCGGTGCCCCTGAGCATTTGCGCTCCTGAGCTCGTGATGCAGGTCCGCGCAGGCACAGAACAAGTCGCGCAGAGCCTCCGCTTCGTCAGCGGTCAGCAGATCCAGTCCGGGGAAAGCCAGATGCGTTTCCAAGGTTCCTCCCAAGAAGATGCTCGATCACGGTAGAGACGCGTCCGCCGAAGCGGAGGGTGTTCACGCCACCTCGCTAACTGAGGTCTGTTGCTGAAGCGACGTCGATCCTGGAGCACTACGAGACCGCTCGGCTCGGGCACGGCGTAGGGCGGCGGCCTCGGTCGCGGCGGCCTGGCGGCGGCGCTCGGCACGGGCCTGCTCGATCGGGGCCGGCGCATCGTCGGGGGCGACGTCGGGCTCGGGGAACGCCCGGCGCGACAGCTCGCGCATCGCCTTCGTCTGCCGCTCCACCGCTTCCGCGATCCCCGGATCCACCCGGGACGGCGGCGCGGCCTGGCGGTGCGCATCGATCGCGCGGCGGTAGCCGTCCGGCGGCGGCCGGCGCTCCACCGGCACGGCGGGCGCGGCCGGCTCCGGTGCGACGTCGGCGCGGTCGGGCATCGGGACGGCGCCGGGCGGCAGGATCCGCAGGGCGCTCACGACCTGACGGCCCGCTGCCTTGTTGGCGGCCGCGACGACGCGGGTCTGCTCCAGGCGGGCCTTCGTCGCCCACGCCGACGACTCCGGGCACACGGTGAGCCGGCCGGAGTCCGCGTCGAAGCCGACAGCCACGACGTGCCCGGCGAGCTCCGGGGCGATGGCCGCCCACCGCTCCCGCAGGGTGGCGCCGGCGGCCGGGAGCTCCCAGGCCCGTTCGGTGACCAGTGCGCCGATCGCCGCCCCGAGGCCCATCGGCTCGCGCCCGTCTCGCCGCACCGTCGCACCGGTGCGCGGCTTCCTCTTCGTCTTCTGGCCGCTGCCGTTCTTCCGGGCCTGCTCCATCGCGGCCCGCAGCGCGACCCGGGCCAGGTCGACCCCGGACACCTCGCCCCCGCTCACGCCTGCCCCCAGGCGGTGTGCCCGAGGACCAGGTGGTGCGTGCCCGAAAGGCGCTGCGCTTCGTCGACCAGGCGGTTGCTGAACAGGCGCCTTGCCGACGTTTCGCCGTATTGGTCGATGTGGTCGAAGACGACGTCGTGGTCCTTCATCGCGCGCACCCGCCAGTCGCGTACCTGGTCGGGGGTCAGGTCCTCGAGGACCAGCTCCTGGTCCTCGTCGACGTCGGCGGTCTCCGGCTCCGGGGCGGGAACGGCGGCGGCCGGACGGGGCGCGGGCAGCACGACCGGGGCCACCGGCGCGGCCGGGACGACGTCCTCGGGCTGCACGGCCGCTGCGGCTTCGGCGCGGGCCTGAGCTGCGGCGGCCTTCCGGGCCCGGTGCTGCTCCCACTCGTACGCCTTCGCCCACGCCCTGGCCGTCACGTCCTGGTGCAGCTGCTGCTCGGTCGCCGCCCGCCGCTCCGCCTCCGAGGCGCCGGGCATCGCGGCGTCGACGGCGGCCGCGACCGCACGGCGCTGGTCGCGACGGTCGTCCTGCTTCTCCGCGCACCGCGGGCAGTCCCGGCCGGAGTCGAGCAGCACCCGGTCGTCGCACCGCACGTCGCCGCACTGCTGACGCTGGGGCAGGGCCAGACCGATCAGCCAGCCCACCGGGTCCGCGATCGGCTTGCCCAGCCGCATCTGGGTCTCCAGGTGCCGGGCGAGCCGGTCAGCAAGGACCTGCGGGGCGTCCGCACGGCCGGCGAAGCCGATCACCCGGGCCAGCTCGCTGCGAGCGGCGGTCTCCACCAGCTTCCGGGCGCCCCGACGCTCCAGGCGCGCCCAGACCAGGCCGACCGGAGCCAGAACAACCCGCAGGTCCTCCGGCGGCAGGGGCACCCTCCCCCGCTGCTGCCTGCCCTGACCCCCGCCGTCCACGACGCGCACCGGAGCACCGGTCACCGGCCCGCGGCCGGGCTTCTCGCTGCTGATCGACGGGGACTTCTCCTGCTGTTCCCCGCGCAGCGGGCCGCCGTCCTCGCGCATGCACGCGCGGTCCGGCAGATCACCGGACCCACCACGGCCTTCGCCGGAAAAGCCACCAGAGAGAGCAAGTGAAGAGGCGGGAGTAACCAGGTGAGGGTGGTCAGTGTGAAGGGCTGCCGCAACGTCGGGCTCTGCAACATCCGCCACATCCGTCACCGGCACGCCGCTGACCTGGGGTTCCGTCTCCGTCTTCGGCGCCTCACCAGCCCCTGCCGCAACGTCGGGGTCTGAAAACTCGGACTCCGGGGCCTGCGCACGGTCCTCCTGGACGTCGTCGGCGACCGTACGGCCGTGCGCGGCGGCGACCGCCGGCACCATCAGCCGCGACCGGTTCCGCAGGCCCGAGCCCGTCTTCAGACGCACCCGCAGGACCAGCTCGCGGTCCTCCAGGCGCTCCAGCACCCGCTCGCCCGCCGATGCCGTGCACCCGAGCAGCCGGGCTACCGTCGCCGCCGCGCGGCCGCGCTTGGTGTCCACCGTCCCGCCGCACTGCCGCACCCGACCGGTCTCCCGCGCCTCCAGGACCAGGAGCAGCAGCGCGAGGCGGTCCGTCGCCGCGGCGCGACCGGTACGCGTACCGATCAGCCCGGCCGGAGTGACCGAACCGTCCCGGTGCTTCCAGCCCGGACCCATCACGGCCTCCAGCAGCCGCCACAGGGTGGCGTACTCCTTCTTCGCCAGGTTCAGCGGGTGCCCGACGACGTCCTGCGCCGCCCACAGCGGCAGCACCTTGCACTCCAGGCCGTCGTCCTGGCCGTACTCGCCCGGCGCCGTCTCCACGGAGACCACGCCGGAGCGGCGCAGCCCCGACACCACCTCGGAAGCCGTGTACGACGCGGACATCCCGATCCACCGGCCCAGCTCGGAGGTGCGGATCTCCACCACACCGGTCTCCGACGGCGTCCGCGACGCCAGCACCAGCACCGCCAGGCGCACCGCGTCCGACGCCCCGGCCAGGCCAGCCGCATCCAGCAGCATCCGCACCGCACCACCCAGACGGGCGCGCGCGTCCGACCCCAGCGACAGCGGATGACCCGCCGCCCGCTCCGGGACCGGCCCGGCCGGGACGGACCGCAGCCGACGCCGCGAGCTCCCGCCCGGCGGGACGCCGACGGAGTTGTCGACGACGTCCCAGAAGTCGTGGTCCAGCACGGCGGCCGACGCCGCTCCCGCGCTCACAGGGACATCCCCGAGGTCAGGCGGTCAGCCGACCGGTCGTAAACGGTGTGACAGTTGGGGGGTGTGATGTACGTCACAATCCCGCCAGGGGGGACACCACAACCTGCGGTAATCACCCCCAAGGGGGTACTGACCTGGTCGTGGTCGACCTGACAAGACGACCGAAGCTCCTGCATTATGGCGAGACCAACCTTCATATGGATCAACGCGGACGGGCCCCTTGGCGGGGGCGCGATCGCAACGGCTCATGTGGTGGGCGGGGCAGTACGAAGGCCCAGAAGCGATCTCCTTTCGTTTGGTGGCGTTTTCGAACTGGTGTTTCGAAGCCCTTGGCGGGGCCTCGGAACGACCGAGGTGTTGGTCCTGGCTAGGGACCGGTGCTGCGGGTGTTGCTGCTGGACCCAGATGGGGCCCTTGTGGTCCTGGCTAGGGACCGGTGTTGCAAATGGCCCTGATGAGGGGCCGAGTGGGAGATATGCGGCTTGATAGCCGCGGCTCAGGACCGGTGACAGCCGGGATCTGAGCGGACCGCTCTGGTGGGGGATTGCCGCCAGGCGGTAGACGGGCCGCGCGAGGCCGAAGGGGATGGCTAGTCCGCCTCTTCTTGGCGCGCGCGGCCGATGGCCGGCTAGGTCATCCCAACCCCCTGAATCCGGAGGCTGGCGTCAGCATGTCCAGGCGCGCACCCGATGGCGTGATCGCGATGGTGGAACGGCCTTGCGGCGCGTGTAGTTCCGCAGACGCGGGTACTCTTCATTTCGCGATCACCTCCTTTCCAGGTGTCGCCCAACGAGGCATTGCCCCGTACGAGGCCCCGAGGACCATGCCCGGTCCCGGGGTTCTCGTCGTTAAGGATCACATCTGTGATCACCCTAAACCCCTGTGACGACACACAGGCGGGTCGAAAACGCAACAGGCCCGAGAAGTCCCGAATGCCGGAAGAATTGCGGCGTTTGACGGGAAACTCGTTACCGAGGTGGGTCGCCCAGTGGGTAAGTCGCTGAGTCCGCATCAGGCCAGCCCGCCCAGGTGCGCGTTAACTTCCTTCGCGGACGCAGCCAGCTCGTGCAGTTCCACGACCACGACCCCGGCCTCCACCAACTGCTCGTAGCCGATGCAGTCGTCGACGAACAGCGACGGCTCCCGCCAGGCGATGACCACCCGCGGAATGCCCGCCTCGAGGATGCGCTGTGCGCACGGGGTACGCGGCGAATGCCGCTGTGAGCAGGGCTCCAACGTGCTGTAGAGCGTCGCCCCGGCAACGAGCCGGGGGTCCGCCTTCCCGAGCGCGGCCTCTTCCGCGTGCTCACGCGGGTCGGACTCCCGGGAGTAGCCGGCCGCGATCTCGTTGCCGTCCTCGTCGACGATGAGCGCCCCGACCGAGTAGGCACCTGCGGCCGGCGGGCACATCGCGGCGAGGGAGATGGCACGCCTCATCCACTGCATGTCCTGCCATCGGTCGGGCGCGTACATCAGGCGCGTCCCTTCGGGGCGTAGCGGACGAGGACGACGTCGTCGATCGCGCGGACCTCGAGGACCTGCATCCGCGCGGTCGACCCGCCCGGGTAGTCGGCGGCTCCGAGGAACCGGGCGGCCTCCGGCTGGCCGACCAGCAGCGGCGCGATGGCGAGGTGCACTTCGTCGGCGAGGTCCTGGGCCATGAGCTGGGTGTGGATCGTGCCGCCACCCTCCACCATCAGCTGCTTGACGCCGCGGCGCCCGAGCTCATCGAGGACCAAGCCCCAGTCGAGGTCGGGCCCGACGCTGACGACGTCGGCGAGGTCCCCGAGCGTCGCGCGCACCTTCTCCACCGCGCTGTCGACGGTGACGACCAACTTGTCGCCACCGTGGTGCCAGAACTTCAGGTCGGCGGCGAGGTCGCCGGTGCGGGTGACCGTGACCTTGAGCGGGAACTCCGGCTTGCCGTCGGCGACGCGCTGAGCACGGCGTTCGTCGCTGTTGACCAACAGGCGCGGGTTGTCCCGGCGCATGGTGTTCGCGCCGATCAGGATCGCGTCGGACTCCGCGCGGACCTGGTCGACGCGGTCGAAGTCGGCGGCGTTGGACAGGCGCAGCCGCTCGGGGCTGGTGTCGTCCAGGTAGCCGTCGACCGACATGGCGGCCGACAGCAGCACGTACGGGCGGGCAGTCATCTGCTCAGGCATCCGTTTCTGTCTCGTGGAAGAGGGTGGAGTCGAAGGCGGTGCGGAACTCGGACACGACCGGCTCGCGCTGCCAGGGGATCAGGGCCTTGTCGAGCCGGGCGAGCTCGGTGGTGATCCGGCCGGAGCCCGTGTCCTCCGCCACCGTCAGCGCGTGCATCCCGATGGCGGCGGCCTGCTCCGGGACGCGCGCGCCGGCCAGCGCCACGGCCTGCCGCGCCAGGTAGACGCCGCGGTCGCGGTGGTAGCCGTCGGGCATCATCCGGATGGCGGCGCCGAACGCGTCCGCGGCCTGGTCGTGCTTGCCGAGAGCCTCCAGGCCCTGGGCGCGGTGAATCTCCACGTACGACGCGTTCAGCCACACGCCCCACGGGGTGGGGTCGGCGGCGGCGCCATCGAGGGCGTTGCGGACGTCGTCGATCGCCCGCTCGCTCTCGTCAGCGTCACCGCGCAGCGCGTGGCCATACGCCTCGTACGTGCGCGCAACGGCGGCAAGCCGGCTGCGCGGCCGCGCCATGTTCTGGGCGGCTTCCGCGAGGTCGACCACGTCGACCAGGTCCGCGATGTCGCCGGCCAACTGCGCCTTGCGGGCCATCACGTACGTGGTCAGGTCCTGGTCACCGACCGTTTGCGACCACTGCATCGCCCGGTCCAGCCAGTACGAGGCCGCCTTCGGGTCGCCCAGGTCCTGGTAGAGCCAGGACAGGAACTCGCCGTACTGCGTCTGGAGTTCCATCAGGTCGCGTCGGTCGGCGCCCTTCGCCTCGCGACGCAGCTCCTGGATGACCTGGATGTGATCGCGTGTCGCGCGGACCGCGTGCCAGGGGCCCAGCAGGTTGTCGTTGTCGATCAGCAGGCGGCGGGTGCGGCGCAGGTGCTCCACCGGTGTCGAGCCGTACGCAGATGCGGCCCGAGCCTTGCGAACCAGGCCCGGAACGGCACCCGAGTCCGCAAAGGCCGGCGAACCGATCCCTGCGGCGGCCGCCGCCCCGATCCCCACCCCCGTGCGCAGCAGCGCACGCCGATTCATTGCCACCCAGACCACCGACCCATCACGTAGACGACACGGGACCGAGATCCCTTCATCGTCCGACGCTGCCTGGTCCGGCATGGCCAGGGCCAGATCAACCGATGACTTGGCCACATGAACCGGCTGATTGGCCACATGCCCAGGCTCGTCTCCGATGCGCTCCCACAGCCGGAGCAGCATGCCGTTCGCTCCCAACGCACTGTCCAGCTGTGCGGCCTGCGCGCGGGTGGCCATGCGCTCAGCACGCTCGAATCGTCCCAGGTGGGAGTGGTCAACCATCGCCCGCTTGGCCAGGGCACGCAGGCTGAGACGGCGCAGATTCCGCAGCTCACGCAGCTCGTAGCCCCAGTTGTGCAGGGGCGACACCCAAGGCGTCAGCTCCCTTGGTTTCTGTGCCATCTCGCCCCAATCCTGTGGCTGATGTGGCCAGTTAGCCCGGCCACATGTCAGATCTGGAACTTGCAGCTCCCCGGGCTTAGAACCGAAGCAACGGTTTCCGAGCCCAGCGAGGGGGTGTTGCTCAGTGAGTGCTGTCGGGCAGCTCGATCTTCAGTTCAGGTCCGTCACCACGGCTGTAGTTGGCCGCGCGCTGGAACAGGGCACCGCTGCTGCGGTCGGCCGCTTCTACGGTCCGGACGTGCACGAATCCACGGTCGCTGTAGTACCGCTGGAGCTCGTCGTTGGAGCGCCACGCGTCCAGGCGAAGCAGCTGCTTGCCCTGGCGGAGCGCTTCCCGTCCAGCCCAGTCGAGCATGGCCGAACCAAGGTCCTGGCCTGCTACGTCGCGACGCACGACCATGCGGTGCACGTAGAGCGCGGGGTCGTCGGCCTCGGAAGGGGTCCAGAAGTCAGGGTCGGCGTGCTCGTCGACGGTGATGGTCGCGACCGGCGCACCGTCTACTTCGACGATCCAGCACTCGCCGGCTTCGATGTTCGCCTTGATGCGTTCCTCGCGGGGCGGGTACTGCCACTGGTCGATGCCGCGCTTGTTGAGCCACGAGGCGGCGTGTTCCCAGAGCTCGATGACCGTACGCAGGTCGGTGGCGACGGCGGGACGGATCGTCAGTGCGTCCGCGACCTGGGGCCGACTGCGCTCGTAGGTGATGACGTGCCGGTCGCCGGGCAGGACGTTGACCACCGCGCGGACGGGCCTTCCGTTCTTCGTGAAGCCCGTGCACAGGTGTACGGCGACCGGCGTACCGGGGCCGAGCTGCAGGCGGTCAGCCTCTTCGGGCGTCGGCATCCGGACGTGCAGCTCATCAAGGGCGCGGACCTGCTCGTAGCCGAGTTCCGCCAGGACGACGTTTGCGCCGCGGGCGATGTCGTCCGGGTTCATGATCTCGCTGTTCTGGACCAGGGACAGCGGGAAGTGGCTGTCGTTGGTGTTGTACGGGATGCCGTCGACGAACCGGACGCGCCGGCGGACAACCACCAGCTCGCCCTCGTTCATCTGGAGGCGCTCGCGGACGTGTCGCGAGGGCGTCTCCACCTTCACCTCGATGTGCTGGCTGGCCTCCCGGCCTTCCTCGTGCATCTGGGTGAGGAACTGGTCCATCTCCGGCGACAGCGGGCGCTTTCGGAACTCGCCCTGCGGTCGGTACACCATCGGTCGCCGACTGCGGACGAAGTAGCCGCGGGGCCGGTCGCTGATGATGAGACCTTCGTTGACCAGGACTTTCAGTCCCTGCACGGCCGTCGAACGGGTGGTGTCCCATTCGGCCGCGATCTCTGCTTCGGTCGGCAGCCGGTCACCCGGGGCCAAGGTCCCGTCGGTGATCTGAGCGCGGAGTCTGTCCGCGATGCGCTGATAGAGGGCCCGTGCCCTGCCACTGACTGCCATGGGAGATGTCTACATGCCCGGGAATGACTAGTCAATGTAGGCGAAGGGGCTTGACCCCGTGTCGCGCGCCGTGCATGCTTCATTGCGTCGGGCATTGAGTAGTCAATGTAAGTCGACTACCTGAAGCCCTTCACCAGCACCACCGCAGTAAGTCGTCTGCTCCTCACGGGGCGGCCGGGGTCGATAGCACCACCAAATCCCCCGGGTTTCTCGACTGACCTGCGTGTACGTCGCAGCGCAGATGCGCTGTCCCTTCGTCAGGACGCCAGGTCTCCCGAGCGGCCTGACGGACGGAGAGAGCACCGCGACGCACCCCCTGCCCCTCCGTACACAAGGAGCGCCGCATGTCCGTTTCGACCATGGAACCCACCGCCCGTCTCCGGAAGAGCCGGACCCGCACCAAGAAGGTCAGCTTCCGCGAGGCGCTCACCCTCTCCATCCTCCGCCCCCACCAGTACGACCTCCGCCCCCACTGCGCCTCGCTGATCTGCCCCGACTGCAACACCTGGGTGCCCATCACCGGCATCCAGGCCAAGGTCCACAAGCTTGTCCCGCACCACGCTGGCACCGCCCACGAGGACGCGCCGATCCGCTGCTCGGGCAGCAATCGACAGGTCATCGTCAACGTGAAGTTCGAGGTGTGGGAGCGGCGGCTGCAGGAAGGCGGCGCGGAGACCAACGGGCGCCGCTCGAACCGCGTCACACGGAAGCCGAAGACCGCGGTCGCCCCGGCCGTCATGCAGATCCTGTCGCCGCTCCTGGACGCCAAGGCCGCGCTCAAGATGTACGAGGCCCACACCAGGAACTGCGCGACCTGCGCCCCGTCCGGCCGCACCCGCTGCACCGACGGCGGCAGGCTCGCCCACCTGGTCGCGCACAAGCGCCGCACCGAGCCCGCCCGCCGCGCGGCCCTCACGGTCCGCGAAGGACTGGCCGAACAGCGTGAGCAGGGGCTGTGGCTGCTGCGCGAACTCCAGTGGGCGTCGACCGCCAGTTCGGTCCGCCGGGCCGACATCCAGCGGGCCCACGACGCGCTGGTCGCGATGCTCCAGTCGCTCACGCCGAAGAAGGCCGACGGCCCGCAGCTGAACGACTGGGAGCGCGCCGACCTCATGTGCGCGATCACGCTGCTCGCCACGAAGGTGGAGCAGCTCAGCAGGTAAGGCGAGCGCACGAACGCCCACGGCCCCGGCCATCCCGCACACCGCGGGGAGGCCGGGGCCGTGGCTGCTCGTACAGCAGCCAGAACGACGACAGCCCCAGGGATTAGGGCCCCGGGGCTGTCCAGGACCTGACTGGAGGACCTGATGCAGCTCAGCATCGCACGCCCGCTCGGCAACACCGACTCGGACCCGGACATGGACGAGGCGTTGCGCCGGGCGAGGGGAGGCAAGTGATGAACGCGATCACCAGCCTGACCGACGCCGAACGCGACGAGCTGTCGCGGAAGAACGCCGAACAGAACAAGCGCTCGGAGAACAACCGGCGCTGACCGCCTGCAAGTCCCAGCAGTGCTGAACCCGGCCCTGCCCGTCGTCCCCGCGCCTTCCCGGCCGGGGCCGGCGGAGAGCGCCGGGAACTCCCGCACGCTCCGGCCATCCGGCCGCCACAACACGCAACAACCCCGGGGCGGCTACCCCGGGGCTGTCTCTCGCTCTGGACCTTCTGGGAGGCCCTGATGAATCGCGGATCCATCGTACGCACGGCGAACTACAACTCGGTCTCCACGGCCGCCGGGCCCAAGCGGCCCCGCCCGGCCTGCGAGGGCGAGGACCCTGACCTGTTCTTCCCGGTCGGTGACGGTACGCGCGCCCTCTTCCAGGCGGCTACGGCCAAGGCCATCTGCCGTCGCTGCCCGCTCCAGGACTCCTGCCTCGAGGGCGCCTTGGAGCGCGGAGAGGAGTTCGGCGTGTGGGGCGGCACGGACGAACGCGACCGCCGCGCCATGCGCCGCCTGGTCGCCCGCACCGCCGCCTGACCGCTTCCCGTCCGGCGGGAGCGCCGGCCAACTCGCCGCCCGCCCCGCAGCACCGCCGCACATCGGCCGCCCACACCCCGGGCTGCCCCATTGATCCGCCCCCTGCTCCTGGTGACAGTCCAGGAGCCAGACCTCGAAGGAGTCCTCCATGGCCGGGATCTTCGCCCGCATGACCAGCCCGCTGCGCCGCATCGACGCTGAACCCGACGAGCTGGTCAGCGAGGCGTACTGGCTGCTCAAGGAAGCCGAGAAGAACCACGGCGTGTGGGCGGCGATGAACGCCTACACCGGCATGGCGAGCGTGAAGATCCAGCTCGCCCAGTACCTCAAGGAGCACCGCGACTGACCGCCGCGGCCCCGGCCGGAGTCGACCTCCGCGCCGGGGCCGGCGGTTCTCCCGCTCCGCCACGACCGACCAGGCCGTGGCGGAGTCGGAGAGCCGGAACGGCTCGGCAAAGCAAAGAGGCCCCGTGCGAGGGGGCCTCTCCTTTGTTCTCGCGATCCGCTGACAAGGAGCGATTCGCATGGCCAACGCTACCAGCGGGGGTGCCCGGTGAGTACAACCACAACCCCGGCCCCCGACAAGACGACGGACGACACGTACGTGGCACACAGCCCCTTCGCGGCGCTGCTGGCCACGGTCATCGCCGTGGCCGCCACCGTCCTGGCCCTGTTCGACCTGTTCGCGAACGGCCTGTGGCCCACCTGCCTGCACCTGGCCGTCGGCCTCGCCGTCTTCGGCGCGGTCCGGCTGTGCGTGGGCATGGCCCTGGAGCCGTTCATCCCGACCGACGACCCGGAGAGCACCACATGACCGCCGTCGACTTCCGCAAGCCCGACGTGATCCGCCCGGACGGCGACGACGACCCGCACTCCTGGGACGTCCCCGCCCTGGCCGACCACCCCGACCACAACGACGTCCAGGAGCTGGAGCACGACGAGGCCCCGGCGACCGGCACCGAGCCGGACCGCGACCCGCGCACCATGCGGCTGATCGCCGTCTTCGCCGGAGTCGGCGGCCTGGTGCTCGCCGCCATCGGCTTCACCGGCTCCTACACCACGCTCAAGAACCTCGCGGAGAGCAAGGACTTCGGTCTCTTCTCCTACGCGTTCCCGATCGGCATCGACGCCGGCATCCTCGTGCTCCTGGCGCTCGACCTCTACATGATGCGCAAGCGGATGCCGCTGCCGATCCTGCGCTGGGCCGCCCACGGGCTGACCGCCGCCACGGTGGCGTTCAACGCCGCCGCGCCCAAGGGGCCGTGGACGGCCGACCCGCTCGCGGCCTCCATGCACGGCGTCATCCCGGTGCTGTTCATCATCGCGGTGGAGGCCGCCCGCCACTACATCGGCCGGATGGCCGACCTGCTGGCCGGCGAAGCCCCGCTCGGGTCGGTCCCGCTGACCCGGTGGATCCTCTCCCCGCTGACCACGCCCCGCCTGGCCCGCCGGATGCGGCTCTACAACCTCCCCTACAAGGAGGTCGCCGCTCAGTTCCAGCAGCTGCGGATCTACCGCGAGGGCCTGCGTCAGAAGTACGACGACGACGAGCGGGGCTGGCGGAAGGCGGCGACGGCGAACGAGATGCTGCCGTTCAAGTTGGCGCCCTTCGGGTTCAGCGTGGAGCGTGCCCTCGCGGTGCCGCTGGAGGAGGAGACCAAGCGGATCGAGAGGGAGGCGCAGGCCGCCGTTCAGCGTGCCGAGGCCGAGATTCAGCGAGTGAAGACCGATGTTCAACTCGGAGCCGCTCGCATTCAGGCGGAGGTCGACAAGATCCGCGCCGAGGGTCAGCTGAAGATCGCGAAAGCCGAAGCGGAACGGGAGGCTCAGGCGGAGATTCAGCGCGCCGAAGCCGATGCTCAACTCCGTGAGGCCAAGCGCCAGCACGCGCTCAAGCTCGCTGAGGACAAGGCGGCGGCCGAAGCGCAGGAGCTCGCCGACGAGACCGAGAAGCGCCGCACCCTCGCCCAGATCGAGCGGGAGAAGGTGCAGGCCAGTTGGGGTCTGGAGAAGCAGCAGATGGCCACGGAGGCCACCGAGGCAGAGCGCCGGATCCAGGCGGATGCCGCCGCCCGAGCCCAGCGCGACGAGGCCGCCCGCAAGGCCGGCCTCGCGGAGCAGCAGCAGCGTCTGGCGCGGGCCCTGGCCGAAGAGAAGAAGGCCCTCGAAGAGGCCGCTGAACACGAGCGGAAGGAGGCTGAACACCGCGCCGCGACGGTGAACAAGGACCTGGAGGCGCAGCGCGACGCCGAGGAGATCGCCCTCTCCAAGGCCCGCGAGGAGGCTGCGGTCGAAGAGGCCGCGGAACGCCGTGCGCAGGCCGCTGAACACGAGGCCCGTGCGGTCGAAGCCGCCGCCCTGGCCCGCATGAACCAGGTCGACTGGGACGTGCAGAGGGTCGTCGCGATGATCCAGACCCGGGGCGAGAGCGCGGTCACCGTCCGCGTCATCGCCGACGAGCTGGGCATCTCCACCGGCTCCGCGCAGGACCGCAAGACCCGCGCCGTCGATCTCCTCAACGGCGGCGGCACCGAGGCTCCGGAGCAGGCCGCAGCCTGAAACGGAACCTGCTCGAAGGTCTTCCTGGCCCACACGGTCGCCCCTCGCAACGCCCCTCCGGCACACCGCCGGACGGGGTGGCTGCGGGGGTCGGCCGCGGCCGCCAGGCCGACCGCTTCACCCGCTCCACCCAGCACGATCCGGCCCGACCAGCGGCCCGGAAAGCACCTTTTGCACCCCCGACCCCGCCGTTTACGGAAAGTAGCGGCGAGGCGAGGCGAAGCGAGGCGAGGCGAGGGGGAAACCCCCTCCCAGCCCCCTGCTGAGCCCTCCAACCGGGGGTGACGGGGGGCCTCTGCCTCACCTCGCGTCGCCTCGCCTCTCCTCTCCGCTACGCATTGTGAGGAGATTCGTCGTGGCAGACACCGCGACCGCGCCCCCGGACACCACCGCCGGCGGCACCACCACCGAGGACACCGACACCGCCGAGTACACCGTGGTCACCGAGCCTTCGGAGACCACGGACCCGGCCCCGGAGCAGAAGAAGACCAGCCGCGGGCGCCCCCAGGCGCTGCCGCTTCTTGTCCACGGCACGAACGCAACCGGAATCGCCACGGGCATCGCCTACGGCGTCGCCGGAGTGCCCGGACTCATCGCCGCGGGCGCGGCCGGAGTGGCTGTCGCCGCTGCCGCACTGGCCGGTCGCAAGAAGCGCTCGAAAGTCTCCGCCGCCCGCAAGGCCGCTGCCGCGAACCGTTCCGGAGGCGGCTCCGGCCGGGCCGGCGGGGGTGCGGGCAAGGGCGGTCTGCTCGGACGCGGCGGAGGTCGCGGCCGGTCGGGCGGCGGCGGCGCCGGGGGCGGCCGGATGAACAACCGCAGCGGCCGGTTGAACGGCACCGGCGGCAAGATGAACGGCACCGGGAAGGGCGCTGAACGGCGTCCCGGCGGCGGCCGTCACGCCGCAGGCGGCGGCACCGGCGGGTCCGGGTCCGGGAAGAACGGGCGCGGCCTGGGCGGCCTGCTCGGCAAGGGCGGAGGCCGCGGCAAGGGCGGCCTGGGCGGCGGAGCCACCAGCCCCGCCGCCAACACCCCCAAGGGCACCGGCGGCAAGAACGGCCCCGGCGGGAGCAGCGGCGGCGGGAAGGCCGGCGCCGGTCAGCAGTCCCGCACCGGCAAGGCGTGGCAGACCCTCAAGGGCTGGGGCAACAAGATGCGCCGCAAGGGCGGCGGCTCGGGCACCGGGAGCGCCGGTTCCTCCGGCGGCTCCAGCGGCTCCGGCTCCGGGTCGGGCTCCAGCGGCAAGGGCACCACCCCGGCGAAGTCCCGCCTCGGGCGCGCGATGCAGAAGATGCGCGGCTGGGCGGGCAAGCTGCGCCGCTCCAAGAAGGGCAAGGGCGGCACGTCCGGCGGCTCCAGCGGTTCCGGCACCAAGGCCGGTTCGGCATCGGGCCGCCTCTACCGGATGCGCCGCACCGCCGCCCGCAAGCTCGGGCACTGGGCACGCTGCGCCGGAGCCGGATTCCTCGCCGGACTCGCCGGGCTCCTCACGCTGCCGCTGGGAATCCTGTGGGGCACCTGGCGCCTGCTCACCAAGCACCGCGACCCGCTCGCCGGGTTCGCCTTCCCCGTCCGGATCGCCGGACGGATCTGGCGGTTCTTCTTCCGCCGCTCCAAGGCCCGCCACGACAAGGAAGCCAAGGCGGACCAGCTCAACCTCACCGTCAACGACCCCCGGAAGGACACCGACCCCATGACCGGACCCTCTCTCGCCGCCGGCACCACCGTGCTGGACGGCAACAACTCCAAGTTCGCCCTCGCCATGCGGGCGACGCACTCCGCGTACACCGGCTACAGCCCGACCAGCATGATGGAGGTCGCTGCCGAGTACGCGGGCCTGCCCAACGGCATCCGGGCCGCGGCGATGGCCGTGCAGCAGATGGCCGTCAACTCCGACCAGAAGTACCCGTGCAGCAAGCGGGCCATCGCCAAGCTGACCGAGGCGTACCAGCGGATGGTCAACGCCGCCTCCCGTGCGGAGAACATGGTCGCCCTGTTCCGCTTCGCCCACGCCTTCGACATCGAGCGGATCGTCGCTCCGAGGACGAACGAGTGGATGTGGAACGTCACCCCGAACGGGTCGTCCGCGTCCGAGGCCGCGATGTTCCAGCCGGGCCGGATCGAGTCCGGGTGCGTCCTGATGGCCGTGCTCTACCGGACCTTCGACCCGGTCCACATGCTCCAGGTCGGCTCCGAGTACCAGGGCATCGGCTACGGGCTGAACGCCCTGGCCGACGCGATCGAGGCGCTGCACCAGCGCACCCGCGACCTGTACCCGGTCGACGACCGCGTCACCGACGAGCTCGGCACCCTGGTCCAGATGATCCGGGCGGCGGCCGACGACGCCGACATGGCCGCGAAGCTGTTCCTCGAGGACCACCGCCTGGAGATCAGCCACAACACCAACCCCCGCAAGGGCCCGGCCGCCGAGTCCATGTGGAACACCCCCCGCTGACCCTTCGACCCCCAGCACGACCCGCACCACCAGGAGCCGGTGGCCGACCCCGAACCCCGGGGCCGGCCACCGGCTCCCTTGCTGCCTATCCACCTTGTTGCTGCCCCCGCCCCGCCTTCCTGACCAGGACGGAGAACCTCCCCATGTCGATGCGTCACTGGGACTGGTCGCTGCCCAGCGGCCACACCACCTTCCTCGGATACGCCAGCGAGACCGCCGCCTCGATGGTGATGCTCGCCCCGATCACCGGACTGCCCTGGCAGGCCGCCGCCGTCACCCTCGGGGGCGCGGCCGCCGCCGGTGCCGTCCACGACCTGCGCGAGGGCACCACGGCCGGCACCCTCACCACCCGCGCCCTGTCCTGGGTCACCGCGGCCGGGTGGGCGTCCTGGGCGCTGGCGACCGCGCCCCTGACCTCTACCGGCTGGGCGACCGGCCTGGGCCTGGCCGCCGTCGGCATCGCCGCGAACGCGTCCGCGACCCGCTCGGAGTCCACCCGCTCCGAGCGCAAGCGGCTGCTCAAGCTGCGCCGCGAGTCGGTCGGCATCCTGCGCGACTGGGAAGACCGCATGAAGCGCGTCGCCCGGGTGGAGAACTGCGTCGGCAAGGACGTGCAGCACTGGCCCGGGAAGGTCGGCTACACCGTCGAGATCGACCTGCCCTCCGGCGGGACCACGGCCGACGACCTGAACGGCTACGGCCCGAAGTTCGCCGCCGACCTGCGCCTCGCCGACGGCTGCGGCGTCGAGATCTTCCCCGGCGCCAACCGCGGCACGATCCTGATCGAGGTCACCCTCAAGGACGTCATCAGCGAGGACATCCCCTACCCGGAGGACTTCTCCGAGCTGACGCTGACCGAGCGGTTCCCCTTCGGTCTGCACCGCAACGGCCAGGAGGCGCTCGGCAGTCTCTGCAACGACTGCGGCATCCTCATCGGCGAGACGGACGCGGGCAAGACGAACACGCTGCGCGTCGTCACCGGCCAGCTCGCCCGGATGCCCGACGCGCTGATCTGGGCCATCGACATCACCGGTGGTGGCGTCGCCCTCCCGTGGATCACCCCGTGGGCCACCGAGGGCCTCGCGTCCGCGCCGGTCGTCGACTGGATCGCGCACACCGAGGACGAAGCCCGGCTCATGCTCAAGATGGCCGGGGAGATCATCGCGGCTCGCAAGGCCGGATACCAGCAGCTGATGCGGGAGAAGAAGACCGACAACAAGCTGCCGATCTCCCACGAGATCCCGGGCATCGTCATCATCACCGACGAGACCGCCTCCCTCCCCTTCGACGTCAAGGAGATGCTCGACAAGGTCGCCGAAGAGGGCCGCGCGATGCGCGTGCGCAACCTCGTCTGCGGCCTGCGCGCCACGCAGGACGTCGTCACCGCCACCATGAAGATCCAGGCGAAGTGGCGCGTCGGCATGACCGTTTCCGACGCCGAAGAGCTCGCGTACCTCTTCCCCGGGTACATCAAGATCGACCCGAAGGACGCGCCCGTCGCGGGCGCCGGGTGGACGATGCACACCCGCCTCGGGCCCAAGAAGCCCACGGCGATGAAGGTGTGGCGCCTGGTCGACGAGCTCACCGACAAGATCTGCGCCGCGACCGCCGCCCGGAGGCCCAAGCTGGATGAGCTGTCCGCGTCGGTGGAGAGCGGCGCGTTCTACCCGCAGCGGTGGGCGCGCACGCTGCCGGACCTCTACAAGGGCCAGCAGCTCACCGAGTCCGCGCAGCACGCGATCGACAACGCCGGGGAGATCATCGACGCCTCCACCCTGCTCGCCTCCGCCCCGGCCCCGGCCGGATCGGCCGGCACCACCCCGGCGGCCCCGGCCGCCTCGGTGCCGCAGGGGTTCGAGGGCTTCGGCGGCGCGGCGGAGCTGTTCGCCGCCGTCAACGCCAGCCTCGACCCGACCGCCGGGCCGATCGCGGTTCCCGCCGGACCGGCTCCGGCTGCCGCTCCGGCAGCGGCCCCGCTCCCCCGCCCGACCCGCCCGGTCGACCCGCGCGAGAAGGGCTGGGAGCTCCTGGTCGCCGCCGGCGAAACCGGCTACACGCCCAAGCTCCTGCACGAGGCGCTCCAGCAGCTCCTGGGCGACGCCACCCCGGCGCCGCGCACGGTCGGCGGCTGGCTCAGCAAGTGGGCGGAGGAAGGCAGGGCCATCAAGGACGACTCCGGGCAGTACGCCCGGTACATCGCCCGTGAGGCCGCCGCCCAGCAGCCCAGCACCGCCCCCGCCGAACCGGCCGGGACGGCGCTGCCCGAGGGCCTGGACGGCGCCCTGGTCCTCGAGGCCGTCGAACTGGTCGTGTCCACCCAGTTCGGGTCGACGTCGATGCTCCAGCGCAAGCTGCGCATCGGCTTCGCCCTGGCGGAGAGGCTGATGGACTACCTCCACCAGCTGGGCATCGTCGGCCCCTCCGACGGCTCCAAGGCCCGCGAAATCCAGGTCTCGACTGACGACCTGGAGGTGGTAAAGATGAGGCTGGCCGACGAACTCGGCTTCACCGCGCGCGACTTGGGCGCGATGGGTCTCGCGGCCGCCGCCGCTTCGCACACCAAGGAGTGACCATGGAGACAGCGGATGAGGAGATCGAGCGCCTGGAAGCCGAACGGCACTCCTACAGCGAGACCTTCAAGAACACCTCCGAGGCCGACACCGTCACCCGCGCACACCTCCAGTCGGAGATGGACCGGCGCACCGCCCGGATCCAGGAGCTCCAGCAGCACCAGCCGCTGGGGTTCTTCGCCCGCTGGGGCCTGCGCGCCGCCGCCATCGCGGCAGTCTGGGGCGCGTTCGAGTTCGGCCCGTGGTGGGTGAAGGTCGGCCTCGGTCTCCTCGCGGCGTTCCTCGCCTTCTACAGCCTCGGCTGACCTCCCCGCCCCACCTCACGGCCCGACCCGGGCCACCCAGGACCCGCCCAGCCATCCCGGCCGGGCGGGTCCTTCGCGTTCCCCGCCACCCCCTCCCCCGTCAAGGAGCACCCCGTGGAACCCCGCGACCTCACCCTCACCGACTACCAGCACACCCCGCCGCACCCCGGCCCGCCCACCGCCGGCCTCCCGGTCGACGGACTGGAGCAGATCTGGGCCCTGTTCCCCGAGGCCCGCCCCGGCGCCCGGCCCGGCGACCTCCCGGCCGCGCCCGCCCACGCCGCCGTCGGACTCCCCACCGACGAGGCGTACATGGCGCGCGTCTACGACCTGGTCCGCCGGGAGAAAGCCCTCCAGTACCTCCGCGCGCAGTACCAGCAGGCGGCCCTCGCCCCGGTCCCCGCCTACCCGCAGGTCATGGCTCCGGCACCGACGCACCTGCTTCCGCCCGCCGCTCCGGCCGCGCCGCAGCGAGCGGTGCCGGCGTTCGTGTGGAAGTACAGCGCCATCGCCCTGTCGACCGGCGGCGGCATCGCGCTCGCCGGGGTCGGCGTCGGTGCTGCCGCTCCGACCCTCGCGCAGCTGCCCGCCATCCTCACCGCGACCGGCCAGGCCGTGATGAGCGTGGCCGGCCTGTTCGTGCTGATCTTCCTCGCGCTCGCCGTACGCGGAGCCTCGCGCGGCAACGGCGGGGGCGGCACCACGGTCAACATCCGCAAGGCGGTCTTCCGGCGCAACAAGTTCCACGGATGAGCCGGGCTGCCTGCCTCGCCCCCGCCCCGCCCGCTCCGGGCGCCGGGGACGGGACAGGCCGCCCGGCCCGCACCACCACCGTCTCGACAAGGAGCAGCATCACCTTGGCACCCAACGACCCGACCCCGGCCGCCGACAACGACCGCACGAAGTCGACGTCGACGAAGAAGGAGTCCCGCCTCTCCGAAGCCCGCACCTGGTGGAACGAGGCATGGGACGAGGGCGGCACCCTCCACGAGCTGTGGGAGGACGTCCGGCGCGCACCCGACGCCGGATGGCACGGCATGGCCAACTGGATCAAGGCCGTCGCCGCCATCGCCGTGTTCTCGTTCGTCGTCCTGCTCTTCAACGGCGCCGTCGACGTCCTGCTGGACGCCGCGCACCGCATCCTCACCGCCGTGCCGAACGTCCAGGTCGGCGACAACACCTCCACCGGCGTGTGGGCCACGATCGACAACCCGATCCGCTCCTACATCGCCGCCCACTCCGCCGGCCTGCCGATCAGCGCCTCCACCGTCTACACCCTGTGGCAGGTCACCGGCCTGTTCTCCCTGATCGCCGGGTTCATCACCCGCAGCAACGGGATCCGGCTGACGTGGCTGGCATGGGGGTGCGCGGGCATCGCGATGGTCTGGACGACGACCCCGGACACCTCGCGCACCGTCGCCACCGCCATCGCCGTCCTCGCCTGGACGTTCGCGTCGGCCTTCGCCCTGCGCGGGCTGAACCTGCGGCCGCAGGTCTTCTCCACCGTGCACACCGACCCGCAGATCACGGTCCAACCGCAGATCCACATCCCGGCCCAGCCCGACGGCCCCGCCCCGGACAACGTCCGCCAGCTGGGCCGCTGATCCGGTCGCTCCGCCTGGCCACCGGCCGCCGCCGCCCGTACCCCGGGCGGCCGGCTGCCGGTGACCGGACAGGCCGACCGGCCTGAGCTCCACCCGCGCCCGCCACCCCGCCACCAGGGGCGGCGGGCGCTTGAACGTCCACGCCACCGACGACATGGAGGGTTCATCGTGCTCATCCCCCGGCCCCGCCGCAGGATCGGCCGCCCCCGCCCCACCATCCCCGGCCCCCGATACCCCGCGCCCCAGCGCCGACTCCCCGGTACCTGGAGCAGGTGATGGCCGACCAGGACCAGGACCTGGTCGACGTCGACCCGAACGACCCCGGCGACGGCTCCTTACCGGTCTTCCGGTGGAAGCAGGCCGGGCGCGAGAACCTCGCGACGCGCCGCCAGTTGCGGGAGATGGGCCTGCGCCCCGGCGGCCAGGAGCCCGTCGCACGGATCGAATGCCGTGGCGGCAAGCGCTTCGCGTGGCTGTACCGGATCGACCTGGCGAAGCCGAAGTTCGCGATGACGCTCGCGAAGGAAGCCGCGCTCGACAAGGCGATGGCTGCTCGCCAGACGTGTCCCGGCCCCTGCGGCCGGCGCTATTTCCACTGCCTCCCGCTGAAAACCCTGGGGTCCTGCCTGGAGTGCTACGACGGCACGCCCGCCGACCCCGCCTCCTACATCGCTCCCCCGGCCAAGCACCTGCTGGCCGCCTGATCTGAGAGGACACCAGCCCATGAGCACCGCCACCCTCGCCGCCTTCACCGAGCCGGACCGCCCCAAGAACCTGCTGATCAGGTTCATCACGGTCGGCGGCTCGTACGTGGACGTCACCGGCCCCGGCGAGCACTCCGACAAGAACCGCTGGCACTGCCACGGCTGCGGCGACTCCTCCGACCGGCCCGAGGAGGACTTCCTGTTCTGCATCCGGCCGGACGCCAACAGCCACGCCGCCGCCTGCCGCGCCATCCCGCTGAAGTGAGCGCCCGCCACCTGCGCGGCGCCCTGCTGCTGGCCGCCGCCGTCCCGCTCGCCGCGGCGACGGCCGCCGCCGCGCTCAGCTTGTTCTTTAACGTGGGGCGTCGAACGATGCGTCGTACTTGATCACTCGGTCCGGTAACTGCCGTACGCGGAGCTTTTTCCACCCTGATGGCCGGGCGGGGCAGTTGGGCTGACAGACCGCAAGCTCCGCTGCTCGACCACTCGCATCACAAGCCTTGTCCAGGCTGTCCTCACCCTGCACCTGGCCAGCTCAGAGTGAAGATGGAAAGGGCTCACTGGAATTGAGATCTTCCGCCCGCCGGCCCGTACCCGACGGCCGCGCGGTTCGTTGGGCACAGCATGATCACACTTCGCCGCGCCGCTGTCCTCGGCGCCACTTCCGCTCTTGCCATCGCGGTCGCCGCATCTCCGGCATCGGCTGGCACAGGGCTGTCGGTCAACGACACCGTCACCCTCGAAGGCAATAGCGCTACCGTCTCCGGCACATACTCCTGCCAGACGAAGGACACCAAGCTCGCGGGCGTCGACAAGGCCAGGGTCACTCTCCAAGTCCTCGTGACGCAGGGCACGCTGGGCACCCCGGATTACGTGCCCGGTAGCGACGTCATCGAGGTGTCCTGCCCGGCCACGAACAAGCCATGGCAGATGACCCTGGCCCCGAACGCCGCCCATCTCGGCGAAAAGTGGAAGACGGGTTCAGGCAAGGTTGAGGCCACCCTGCTCAAGTCCAGGCCCTCCAATTCCCTTTTCGGCCCGAGTGTTGTTGGACAGATTGCCGAGCTGAACCGGACTGTCAGCGTCGACTGACCGCCCGCACTGGGAGGAGAATGCGGGAGCACTGGCGGAGCGCCGTGCGTGTTGGCGCCCCGCCAGTGCCGCTTTCGTGTCCGGGCCCGGCCGGAGACTGCGAGCTGAGCTTGTTCTTCATCTATCGGCTTCGAACGGTGTCTCGAACTGAGTCGCTCACCTGGGGATTCGTCGGACGTAGGGGCGGCCTTCGTCTGATCATGTGCTCCGACCAAGGTGCACTGACCAAGACGAAGGCCGTGAGGGTGAGTCTGCTGCCTGACGCAGTCCGGAGGGAAGCGTTCGCGGAAGCGTCACGCTTCCGGGGAGAGTTCTACGAGTGTCTGACCGCCCGGCGTGACGAGCTGTTCGAGCTGGCGGACGCGGTGCTGTGTGCGGACGGTGCGGTGAAGTCCCCGGTGGACCTGACACTGCTGCCCGAGCACCGTCGTGGACACGGAGCGATGTACGGCGGCCTGAACCACGGCCGGATCGACGTCGGTCAGCTGCGGACAGTGCTCGCAGGGCTGTCATTGCCGCGTTTCGACGGCGGGCGCCTGGTCCTGGCGGTCGATGTGTCGCCGTGGCTTCGCTCGGACGCGCCGTGCTCGGCGGAGCGGCTGTTCTGTCACGTCTACGGCCGCGCGAAGACGGCCTCGCAGTTCATCCCGGGCTGGCCCTACTCCTTCGTGGCCGCGCTGGAGCCGGGTTCCACGTCCTGGACCGCGATCCTGGACGCGGTCCGGCTCGGACCGGCGGACGACGCGACCGCGGTCACCGCCGCCCAGCTGCGTGGTGTCGTCGAGCGGCTCGTCGCCGCGGGTCAGTGGCGGACCGGGGACCCGCATATCGTGATCGTCATGGACGCGGGCTACGACGTCACCCGCCTGGCCTGGGTCCTGCGCGACCTGCCCGTCGAGCTGGTCGGCCGGGTCCGCTCCGACCGTGTCATGCGGCTGCCGAAGCCGCCCCGCAGGCCGGGGACGAACGGCCGGCCGCCCAAGCACGGCCCGGAGTTCCGCTTCACCAAGCCGGAGACCTGGCCCGAGCCCGCGATCACCACGGTCACCGACACCACCAACTACGGCAAGGCCGAAACCCAGGCGTGGGACCGGGTCCACCCCCGACTCACCCACCGTTCCTCCTGGCTCGACCACGACGGCGAACTCCCCTTGATCGAAGGCACGTTGATCCGGCTGGAGGTCGAGCACCTGCCGAAGGAACGAGATGCCCCGCCGGTGTGGCTATGGTCCTCGAAGACCGGTGCCACACCGGACGATGTGGACCGTTTCTGGCAGGCGTTCCTCCGCCGCTTCGATCTGGAGCACACTTTCCGCTTCGCGAAGCAGACGCTCGGCTGGACCACCCCGAAACTCCGCACCCCCGAGGCGGCGGACCGCTGGACCTGGATCCTGATCGTCGCCCACACCCAGCTCCGGCTCGCCCGCCCGCTCGCCACGGACCTCCGCCGGCCCTGGGAGAAACCCACCGCCTCCGGCTGGCTCACCCCCGCCCGAGTACGCCGAGGGTTCAGGAACATCCGCGCCCACCTCACCTGCCCGGCCCGCGTTCCCAAACCCTGCGGCGCCGGCCCCGGACGACCACCCGGCGCCAAGAACAGACACCGGGCACCCCGCTACGACGTCGGCAAAACCGTCAAACGCCCCGAGACTCTCAAGGCCATCGGCAAGCCCGGAAGATCTTGGTAGATAAAGAACAAGCTCAGTGACTGTTTCTCAACCCGAAGCGCGATAGGCATTGAGCGTTATCACTTCGCGGAACATCACCGATCGCGGTTGGCGGTCCCGCCGACCGCGATCGGCGGAGCCCGCGTAGTGGCTCAGTGATGCGAAATCCCCCTGCGGGGGCAGAGCAGTCCTGCGTCTGTCAATGCTGCGATGGCGGCTCCTAGAGAATGGCGCATGTTGCCGCTTTCATCCGGAATCAATTGCCTCACTTTGTGCCAGCTTGGCGTCATTGCCAGGCGCATATGAGTACGGTCGGCGCGCACGTGGCAAGCAGGTGCTCCATTGGAACGCAGCAGACCTATAGGGAGGTCTCAGTGAAGCGCGCCCGGAAACTGTCCTGCCTGGCCGTCGCGGCCATCTCGGTGATATTCGGTTCGGTCTCAACGTCGCATGCGGCGGAGCAGGCAGGAGAGGTGTCCACCTGGTATCTGGACATCACCGACAACGCGTACCACAAGAACAGCAGCTATCCCTGTACCGCGCATGACTGGTACTACCCGTCATGGCCGATCGACTGGACGTACAACGTCAACTGTGGCCGCAGAGTGTGGCTCCACGAGAACGTCGACAAGACGGGACGTGACATCTGCATCGGCCCCGGTCAGGCCAAGTTCACCCCGTTCGGGTACGCCTACCCTGCCGTCTTTACCGTCGGGGCTGCCAAGCCCTGTCCCTAGCGCTCAGCAGGTGGCGGGGCGGACTTTGGAGGTTCGCCCCGCCGCATCCTGGCGGGCCAGGGTCACGACGTGTCCGTCGTACCAGTCCTCAGAATGTGAACAGTGCCGATACTGTCCAGTGACACGTCAGGGATTGCTTCGGGTGGCCTGATGGTCATGGTCTGCACGCGAAATGAGTTCGCATCGACGAAAAGGGCTGCCCACGTGCCGGCCCGCACTGTCTTCGTGCCTGGAACCTTGAAGGTGAAGTTCCCCTTCAGGATGACGAGGTAGATGGGTTCGTCATCCGAGCCGACCGTTCCGTCGTGGAGTGCCCGCATGGCGATGTCCCGGGTAGTGGAAACCGCCAGCACTTCGCTCGGTGCTTCATCACCCTGCACCTCAGACCACTTGGCAGCTGTGGTCTTTAGACGATCAAGAGCCTGCGTTGAAATCTCGCCAGCGTTCATGAGAGAAGCGTCGCAGAGACTGCTGGTAGTCGTTATCCCCAAAAGAGCCAACGCTTGTCCAGCGGGAGAGTCCGCGGACTGGAGGAGCTGTCGACGTCACACCGCCAGGTGGGTCCCCCCGGAGATCTTCCCGGGTGGTCGAGTGAGGCGGCGGGTCATCAGCGTGATGGAGGCCCAGGTGATGAGGGTTTCTGAGTGCTGAATCAGCCGTTCGTAGTCGCGTGCATGCCGGCGGGCGTTCATCATCCAGGCCAGCGAGCGTTCGACGACCCAGCGGCGGGGCAGCAGGACGAACCCGGAGGTGTCCTTCGGCCGGGCGACCGTTTTGATCGTGAGGTTCAGGTGCTTCTTCGCCCAGTTGATGAGCTTGCCCGCGTAGGCGCGGTCGGCCCAGACGATGGTGATCTCGGGGTGCATCAGCCGGAGACGGAAGAGGACCTCCTTGGCTGCGGCGGAATCGTGCAGGTCAGCCGGCGTGACCATGACCAGCAGGGGCAGGCCGCGGGTGTCGACCACGAGATGCCGTTTGCGGCCATTGATTTTCTTCCCTGGGTCGTAACCCCGGGACTCTTTCCCGACGGTCGAGGCCGCTTTGACTGACTGCGAGTCGATGATCGTGGCGACCGCCCGGGGGCCTTTGCCCATCTCGCGGCGGATCCGCTGGGCCAACGCGTCACGGATCTGGCCAATGACACCGCAGGCCGCCCAGCGGGCCATGAACCCCCAAACCGTCCGCCAGGGCGGGAAGTCCGCAGGTAGGGCCCTCCATTTGCAGCCGGTGTCCACGACATATCGGATCGCGTCGACGATCTCGCGCCGGGGGTGTCTCTCCGGCCGGCCGCCGCGGGCGGTGTCGCAGGCCGGCGGCGGCAGCAGCGGTTCGATCAGCGTCCACTCGGCGTCCGTCGTGTCCGAGGGATAGCGGCGGTGACGCACTTGGCCTCCCGTCTGACCTGGGGCGGGGGCCGACCGGCAAAGCCGGTCGGCCCCCGCGGGAAGGGTCAGGAGCTGGCGATGAGGTCGAGGGTGGACTCGATCGAGTTGAGCTGGGCGACGATGTGCTTGACCCACTTGTCGTTCGGGTGAGCGGCGGCGTGCGGGGCGACGGTGCCGGTGATGAACCGGCGGAACTCGTTCAGCTTCTGGGAGACGACGGCCCGCTCGTATGCCTCCAGCGCGGTCCGGTCGGCGCCGAGCTGATAGCCGACCTCACGGGTCCAGGTCAGAGGCGGCCAGCCTCTGGAGGCCGCTTCGTCCTTCAGGGCGCCGATCCCGGATCTGACCTGGCAGGCGGACAGATCCGTCGCGCGGACGAGCTGGGTGAAGTCCAGCCCGGCCGGGCGGGCCTCGAACAGCACGAAGCGCACGGTGTCGGCATGGCGTCTGGCCGCGTCTCCCTTCCTGCGTGAGACACGGGGCATGATCACTCGCCTTTCAGCATGCGGGCGAGCTCGTCGTCCATGTCGACCTTGCCGGTGTCCACCGCCGTTTCGATCCAGTCGAGCGTCGCCTTCACCTTCGCGACATTCTGGTGCACGATCGCGCGTTCGTCCTCGGACAGCTGGCGGTCCCGCAGGCCCGGAACAGTGCGGCCGGCTGCGGCGACGAACGAGTGGAAGGCGGTGACCAGGTCCAGGAACTCCACCGTGCGGTCGATGTTGCGGACCGCCGGCGCGACCGGGCTGGTGCGGTCGAAGTAGTCGTGGGCTTGCCGACTGCGCTCGGCCTGGGCAGAGTTGACCTGGAAGCGGGCGGTGTCGTCGCTCATCGCCTTGAAGGCGACGTCCGGCCTGCGGAGCAGGCTGGTCGCGGCGGTGGTCGCCACCCCCTCGTCGCGGGTGAATTCCTCCACCACCCGGACCTTGTCCTCCGCCGACACTTTGGCCGCGACCTGCGGACGCTTGAGGAAGTCGGTGGTGACCGTGGCCGCGACCTCCGCGTCCCGGGCCAGCGAGTGGATTGCGGTGACCTTCTCCTGCGGCGTGATCGGCGTGTCGACCTGCTGACCCACCCGCCGGTTGGCATCGTCCGCACTCCACCGGGACTTGCCGTCCGGCGGCGTCAGGATCACCGCGAAGCGCTCGTCCTCGTCCTCGATGTTCGCCAGCGAGCGGTGGACCGTGTAGGAGGCGATCTTCGGCCGGCGCCGTTCCTTCGGCCAGCGAGAGGCCACCCACCTGGCCGTTTTCACCGTGGCGACACTCAGACCGATGTCCTCGGCCAGTCGTTTCAGCGACTGCTCGACCGTGTACTCGCTCTCCCCGACGGGGCCGCCCCGCTGCCTCATCGGTTCGACCTCCAGGGCGCGGTCCCCGATCGTGAACTGCCCGCGTGTCTGCTGTTCGACGACGTCACGCAGCTCGGCCACGATCTGTTCGTAACGGGACTGGCTGACGGCTCCGACGTTCTCGTTCTCCTCGGACATGGCTTTCACCATCCAAGTGCGGGCCAGGGCACGGCACTTCGGGCCGCGACGGGACAGGACCCGCATCCGTCACCGAGAGTCAGACTATAAATAGGAAGATCACAACGAATGACCGTAAATGACCGGACTGTGAACGAAACCGGCTTCAGGATGCGTTCGGTCAGTGGTCACTGTGAACGGTCCGCGAACGGTTCCTTCCGTCGCCGCCAGGCCCTCACGACACACCGCCGTGAGCAGTAGCGGGCGTCCGAGCGGCGGTCGACGCCCGCCACCCAGCGGGCCCCGCACTCCGGGCACTCGATCATGCCGGCCTCGTCCCGGACGGCCGCCAGACGCTTGCGCAGCCGCTGTTCTTTCCGCCACTGCCTGGAACGACACACCGAGGAGCAGAACATTGCACCGGGCCGGGCATCCGGCCTCAGCCGTTCCCCGCAGGCCCGACAGACCCTCTCCCCGGCCCTCTCGACGTCCTCGGACACCGACTCAGCCTAGGGCGCAAATCTACACAGAACCGAGGCTTAGAAACAGCTACTCAGGGCCAGCCACCTCAAGCTCTACGCCGACCGGCACCGCATCGAGATCACCGCCCGGCCCCGGCCGGGCTGCCCGCGCTGCCACGGCGAGGGCGGCTGGTGGGTCGGCGGCGCCTTCCCGGAGATGGAGGCGTGCGGCTGCTGGTCCGACCGGCGCGAGCTGCGCATCCGGCTCCTGCCCGTCCCGGCCTGGAACGAGCCTCCGTTCTGAGCACCACCGCCCCCAGCCGGAGACCGGCCGGGGGCGAAGGCACCACGGGGCGTCCGCAGCATCGGCAAGAGGCCGGCCGCCCCGCATCCCACCCCGAATCCGAGATGAGGAGCACACCCAGCATGACCGATCGCCTCCGCGCCATCGAGGGCCTCGCCCTGGTCGCCGCGCTGACCGCCGTCTTCGACGGAGTCCACGCACTGGGGGACCAGTTCGTCCAGAACTCGCACGACGCGATGACCAAGGGAATGCACGGCTCCCACCTGGTCTACAAGAACGACGGCAGCCCGGTGGAAGAGAACCCGTGGCGGCACGGCAAGGAAGGCCGCACCTGCACCGCCAGCGCGTACGGCCGCCGCTCGGTGAGCCGACATGTGGCCAGCTACAGCGCCGTACAGCTCGCCTCCACCCTCGCCGTCACCCGCACCCTCGGCTACCGCGTCCCCGCCAGCGCCCTGCTCACCGGCGCCGCGATCAACGCGATCACCCACGGGATCCTGGACAGGCGCGAACCGCTGCTCTGGCTCGCGGAGAAGGCCGGAAAGTCCGGCTACATCAAGCACGCCACCGTCGTCCGCAAGGCCGGCGGCGAGGGCACCGAGTACCCCAAGGCCGTCCAGGACGTCTCCGGTCCCGGGACCGCGCTGATGGAGTTGGACCAGGCGGCGCACCGCGCGATCGGCGTGGCCGCCGCCCTGGTCACCACCTGGATCACCCTGCGCAAGGGCGACCGCCGGTGACCCCCGCCACCCGTACCCGGCTGGAGCGCGTCCGCGCTTCGGCCGGGATCGTGAAGCTCGCCGTCCAGCAGATCGAGGACGAACTGGGCGGTCCGATCGATGCCGAGTTCCTCGCCGAGACGCTGCGCGAGCTGTTCGACGAGGCCGACCCCAAGGGCGGCGTCCTCGGCTCGCTCAACCAGCTGCTGACGATGGCCGCGAGGGCCGCCGCGCTCACCGAGCTGAACGGCGAGGACTCCGAGTCCGCCGCCTGCGCGATCGAAGAGGCCGCGGCCTACATCGGCGACTCCGCCGGGATGCGCCTGCACCTGGCCACCTCCACCCTCCACCCGCAAGGAGAACGCTCGTGAAGACCACCTTCGAAGGCACCATGCAGCCGCTCGACACGACCATCCCCGACCCGGCGCTGATCGTCCTCATCGGCGCGGCGGGGAGCGGCAAGAGCACCTGGGCGAGCACCTGGCCCTCCACGCAGGTCCTGGAGCTCGACCAGTTCAGGGCGATGGTTTCGGATGAGGCCGGGGACCAGGAGGCCACCTTGTCCGCAGTCAACGTGATGCACACCGTGCTGGAGGCCCGCCTCGCCCGTAAGCGCACGACGGTGATCGACGCGACGAATACCGAGGAACGGGTGAGGGCTGGCCTTGTGCAGATGGCCCGGAACTACGGCGTGCCCACCGTCGCGTTCCTGGTCTCCACCCCGGCCTCGGTCTGTGTGGAGCGCCAGGCCGACCGGAGCCCGGACCGCGCCGTGCCCGAGGGCGTCGTACGCCGCCAGCACGCCGAAGCCGTCGCCGCCTTCCCCCAGCTGCGCGGCGAGGGCTTCGACCACGTCGTGTTCGCCGACAACATCCACCGCCTTCAGCCGCTTCTGCAGCGCGCCAGCGACACCCGCCGCCGCGAGCTCGGCTGGGACGGCGGCGACGGCCTGGGCGGCCTGCTCCTGGTCCGCCGCACGTTCGGCGCGGAGGTGGTGCCGCTGTGGCGGTGGCGGGACAACTCGCCGCTCGCCGGCGGCGACCGCGTCGGCGAGATCCGCCTCGGGCCCGACCGCCTGGTCCTCGCCCTGCGCACCGACGTCGACGGCGCGGGCGACGTGGGCTTCGACCTGCTGGTCGGCTGCCCGTACGACGACGACTGCGACGCCCCGGCGTGGCAGCCGGTCTTCTCGGTCACCGACCTGTGGAAGGCGCACACCAGCGACACCGGGCTGCACCCGGACGCAGTCTGCTCCGTCCACGGCGGCCCCGACGACGTCGACCAGGAGGCCGACGACCACGACCAGGACGACGACCCCGAGGGCCGCGCGGACCTGGAAGAGCAGTTCGCGGCCGCGGTCCGCGAGTGAGCCGCGCCGCCGACGGTCCGCACCCGCACCCGCTCACCCCGGCCGAACTTCCGGCCGGGGATGAGTGGGCCCACGGCTGCCCTGACTGTCACCTCCCGATCCAGGGCGGAAGCGCCGGCCTCGCCGCGCACCGCCGCACCGTCCACACCAGCGCGGGCGACCCGCGCCGCCAGATCAACATCCAGTTATGAGCGGCCCGGCCGCTCCCACCCCTTCACGGAGGCCCGCATGGCCCGCAAGCCCGTCACCTGGTACATCGCCACCCCCGCCGACGGCATCATCGAGATGTCCCGCGAGGCCGGCACCCCGGTGAACCTCTCCGCCAACGTCGGCAAGGTCATCGACCACCCCAACCCCTGCCGCAACAAGTGGTACGACGAGAGCCGCTTCTCCTACTTCCGCATGGTCAAGCGCGTCGGCGAGGCGCTGGAGGACACCGGCATCTGGCCCGTCACCTGGCCTGTCCGGCTGTGGATCGTGGAGCCGTTGGGCGAGACCGGCAACTGGAGCCAGCGCTACTACCCCTACCGGCTGCTCTCCCACCAGATCCGCGTCCTCGAGGAGACCGACGCCCACCCCGCGCTCGGGCCCTGCGGCCGCGACGTCCTGAACGTCATCCAGCAGGAGATCCCCGAGCGGGCCGTGCGCTGGGCGTCGGACTGGGACGCCGATCCCGAGGGCATGCGCGACCGGAAGTGGGACTGGGAGCAGTGCGGCGGCCCCACCTGCGGCAGCGGCCGGTGGGCGGACTCCGTCGCCATGTCGACCTCGCACGCGCGCCGCGAGTCGGCCGCCCAGACCTGGATCGAGCACCTCGCACGGAACGCCGTCGACCAGGCCCTCGCCGTCACCGACGCCAGCATGATGGCGCGCTGCTACGCCTACAGCCGCGCCACCGGCTGCGCGGTCGCCGCCCAGCACCAGGCCCGCTTCGAGCCGTACGTCCTGGACGCTCTGCGCGGCGTCGGCCTCGACTCCCCCGCCCCGGCCGTGGCCGCCTGACCTGCCCCAACAGAAAAAGGCATCCTCAAAAGATGCCAAGCCCTAGAAATGCATCCTTCGAGGATGCATTATGGATGTGCGGGGGTCACCCGGCCCCCGCCTCTCCGACCAAGGAGCCCACCTTGAGCACCTCCCAGACCTTCACCGCCACCGCCGCCGGCGCCGTGTGGACCGACATCATCAGCCACGTCGGCACGGTCAACGTCACCATCGACCCGACCATCAAGCACGCCGTCATCACGGTGAGCACGGGCGACGACGACGGCCCGCTGGCCGACGCGGTGCGCGGTGCGACCAAGCGGGAGAGCCGCTACCAGAACCTCGACTGCGTCACCGTCTGCGTCCCCGAGGTCCAGGGCAACACGATGACGATGGGCAACTCCACCTTCAGCTTCAACGGCGGCAACATGGTCGTCGGCCAGAACTTCGGCGTCGTCCGCGGCTCCGTGACCGGCATGACCATCAGCAACGGCGACGTCATCATCGGCGGCCGCAAGGTCGTCTCGAACGGCCGCGTCGTCGCCGAGCAGGGCACCGTCGTCAGCGGCGGCGGGATGGACACCATCACCGTCGACGTGAAGCTGCCCAGCGACCAGTCCTCGGTCCGGTTGGAGACCACCAGCGCCGACATCACCGTCCACGGCGACCTCCAGGTCCTGGACGTCCACTCCGTCTCCGGTGACATCGAGGCCCGCGGCGTCCACACCCTGCGCGGCAACACCACCAGCGGCGACTTCGAGGTGGACCGGGTCGACGCCCGCGTCGACGTCAACTCCGTCTCCGGCGACATCGAGATCGGCGCCTACAACGGCACCGAGTTCCGCGCCAACACCGTCTCCGGCGACGTCCACGTCAGCGCGACCCCGGCCGCCACCGGCTCGATCGACGCCAACACGGTCTCCGGCGACGTCACCACGCGCGGCACGGACCACCTCCGCGAGCGCGTCGGCACCGTCTCCGGCAAGCACCGCCGCCGGTGACGTCGCCCCGGGGTGGCCGCCACAGTCGCCAAACTTCACCGGCCACCCCGGGCCTCCCAACCCGCTCCAAGAGGAGCAGGGGGCAGACACATCGTCCCTCGAATCCCCGCAGGAGCACCCCATGACCCCGCGCCCCGACGATGAGGCCCGCAACGAGCTGCGCGACCTGGTCGCCCAGGCCAGCCAGCGCCGCGACGACGGCCACGAGCGCATCGAGACCGAGTTCTGGCAGGAGATCGACCGCCTGCAGAAGCGGTACCACGGCGCGCAGCAGGACATCGCCGACGCCCTGGACGTCAAGCGCAACCAAGTCTTGAGGCAGACCAAGCGCTACCGGTCCACGGACCAGCCTGCCGCCAACGACTGAACCCCCCGGAGCCGTTCCGGCCCTGCCCACGCCGGGCCGGAACGGCTCCACCGTCTCCGCCCCACGGCGACCTGACGGGCTTCCCCGCCGCCCTGGCCTCACCTCCGAGACCAGGACGGCGCGGTGGCCCCTCACGCACCAGGCACGGAAGGAGAGGGTCGTCATGCCGAACCGCGAGGTCTACGAGGTAGACGTCCCGATACACAACACCACCAACCCGGCCCTGCGGGGGCTGCACGTCTTCACCGGCGAGGCGGACTCCCCCACCACGGCCCTGCGCCGCGCGCACGAGGTGTACGACGCCGCGCTCGCCGCACAGCAGGCCGGCCTCGACATCCCCGGCAAGCAGCCGGACAGCTGGGGAGCGCGCGGGCTGCGGCCCGGCTGGGAGCTGGACTGGCCCGCCGCGAAGGCCGGCCGCTGGCACAACCCGCTCAGCTGCACCCGCCGCAGCGACTTCGCGCTGTAGCTCCGCCCCGGGACAGGCGACAAGGCGTCCAAACCAACCGCCTGCCCCGGGCCTACCCACCCCGTACGAGACGAGAGAGGGAGATCCCAAGTATGGACCCCGTCACCCGCGTTGCGTCCCCGATCGGGCAGCGCGCCCTCATCATCACCACCCTCGCGGTCCCGCTCACCGGCTGGACCGTTCACGCGCTCACCCTTCACCGGCGCCTCGCGGCCGAACGCCGTGACCCCCTCACCGGAGCCCAGCGCCGCGCCGCGTTCGAGCGCCGCGCCCAGCGCCTGCTCGCCCGCCACCGGCAGGACTCCCTGGTCTGCCTGGTCGACCTCGACAACTTCAAGGGCCTGAACGACAGCCACGGCCACGCCGCCGGCGACAAGGTCCTCGCCGCGACCGGCGAGCGCCTCGCCTACTGGGCCGGACCGCACGGAGTCGTCGGCCGCCTGGGCGGGGATGAGTTCGCGGTCGCGACCCGTGTGGACACCCGGGCCGGAGACGAGGCGATGGAGCAGCGCCTGACGGAGCTGATGGGCGTGCTGCACGAGCCCGTGCCCACCGAGACCGGGCCCCTCGCCGTCGCCGCGTCGGTCGGCACCGCCGTCCCCGACTACCTCGGCATCCACGCCCTGCCCGCCCTGCTGCGCGGCGCGGACGTCTCGATGTACCGGACCAAGCACTCCGGCCACTACGGCTGGGCGGAGATCGAGGACCTGGAGACGCCCACCGTCAACGGCCGCCGCGCTGGCCGCCCCGGCACCGCGCTGGAGCGTGCCGCGTGACCGCCGACCTCGAAGGCGGCGACTGGATCCGCGGCATCACGATCCGCCAGCCCTGGGCCACCTGCATCCTCGCCGGGAAGACCCCGGAGAACAGGCCCGCGAACTGGCCGTGGCGCGGCTGGGTCCTCATCCACGCCGGGAAGGCGAAGCCGGACCCCGCCCTGCTGCGCGACCCGCTGGTGGCCACCGCGATCCGCGGCCGCGAGCTCCACCGCGGCGCGGTCATCGGCGTCGCCCGGCTCACCGACTGCCACCCGGACCAGGGCCCCGAGCGGTGCACCAGCCCCTGGGCGCAGAGGGACGTTCACCACCTGGTCCTCGACGACGTCCACGAGCTGCCGCTGCCCGTGCCCGCCACGGGCGCGCTCCCGGCCTGGAAGCCGACGCAGGACCTCGTGGACCAGGTCCTCCAGCAGCTGCCCCACCTGCGGCCGTGACCCGCAGAAGCCGCAGCTGCCACCCCGCCTGAACCCCTCCACCCGGAGGCCCCAATGAGCAGCACACCCCAGCACGGCACCGACCACACCCTGGCCTACCCCGAACCGCCGGCCTCGCCGCTCTGGCACCGGCGCGGCACCAAGGCCCGGCCGCTCACCCCCGAGGAGCAGCGGCGCAACCGCGAACTCCTGGTTCTCGCTCAGCACACCCCCCGACCCCGCTCCCGCACCACCAAGACCCGGGCGGAGGCCCGCTCATGACCTCTCAGACGCACCTCGCCATAGACGGCTACGTCGACGCCATCCCGGCCCCCGGCACCCACTGGGGCACCGCGACGTTCGACCTGATCCACTCCCCCGCCGACGCGGACCGGATCGCACCCGACACCCCGGACACGGTGTACGCCTGCACCACCGGCGACCCGCGCATCGCCCATGCCCTGCTGAACGAGATCCAGCCCGGCGACCTCCTGCGCGTCACCGGCACCGTCGCCCAGCCGGACGACCCGACCGCCCCGGCCCTGCTCACCGTCGACGCCATGGAGGTCCTGGAAGCCGCCCCGGCCCCGGTCCTGTACGACCTGGTGCTGGAGCGATGGGGCGGCTACGCGGCCGTGTTCGACGCGGACCGCGACACCGTGCCGGTCTTCACCGCCGCCGGAGTCTGGGTCGGCGAGGCCGTCAACCCCGACGCGATCCTCGGCCTGATCGACACGTACGAGAACGGCGGCGACACGCGATGACGACCGCCACTGCGCCGCGCACCGTCCTCGAACGCTTCCCCGCTGGCCACCCCCGCGGATCCTGGCCCGCCGACGACTACGCCGCTGCCCAGCGCGCCCAGGGCGTCGACGCCCAGGTCGTGATGGACCTGACCACCGACCAGTTCCTCGTGGTCAGCAGCCACGCCACCGCCAAGTCCTGACCACCCCACAGACGGCCCGGGGCGGCCGCCGGCTACGAGCCCGGCCGCCCCGGCGCCACTCTCCACACAGAACGGAACCGCGATGCTCACACAGCTCTGGGTCGGCACCTACCACGGCGCTCACGACGGAGAACGCGTCGTCGTCACCACGACCCGAGACGACACGCAGCCGCTCCCCTACGGCCTGACGTGCACCTGCGGACTCTCCCAGCGCCACACGGACCCCGTACGCCTGGACCGTGTCGCCTGGCGCCACACCCACCCCACCCTCTGGGACCGCTGGATGCTGAAGATCCGGCAGATGCGCCGCCCCGCCTGAGCAGTCCAACACGAAGGCCCACACTCCCCGCGCCCAGCAGCGCAGGGGGGTGCGGGCCTTTTTGTGTTTCGGGGCCGGCAACGAGGTGAGGCCCAGCCGCCGGCGGCTGGGCCTCTGAGGTTTTCTGACTGACCAGGCTCCGCCCGTGGGGCGATGCGCAGCCAGGATGCTGTCCGTCGGGACGGGCAGGCTCCCCGTTCTCAGGGGGGCACCTCGAACCTGACCCTGTTGTCCCATGACCAGGACGGGCAGCGCAAGCCAACCCGCCTTGTGCGGCGGGTTGTTCGAATTGCCTGGTCAGCGGGTACGCCGCGTTGAACGGAAGCGCCCCGACCAGTCCAGCGACCAGGCGGGGCGATCCAGTGTTTCACCCGCTACGGTTGCGGGCTATGCGAGAAACACAAGGAGAGACCGTACAGGTTTCGCCACTGAGCGACGACCTGGCATTCCTCGACATCGTCACCGAGTGGGACGTCGACTCGACCTTCCACGAGTGGAGGGCCGGCATCGTGGTGCCGGCGACCTTCCTGCCCGGTTCGCTGCCCCGCGTCATCGCCATCTGCAACCAGAAGGGCGGCGCGGGCAAGACCACGACCGCGCTCGAGTTCGCGATGGCCCTCGTTGCCCGCGGCCTGCGCGTACGGATCATCGACGCCGACCCGCAGGAAGCGTCCCTGTCGGTGTGGCTGCGGTACTTCTATCCCGAGGGCCTGGAGCCGGCCGACCGCAAGAACCTGATGCACCTGTACTTCGACCAGTCGGTGACGTTGCAGGAGATCACCTACGCCACCCCGTTCGAGGGCCTGTACTTCGTCCCGTCCTTCCCGGACCTGGACGACGTTGAGACCAAGCACCCGACCGGCACGGAGACGCAGCTCCAGTTCCACCTGTCCAAGGCCGACGACGGCATCGACGTCAACATCATCGACTGCGGACCGAAGCTCGGACCGCTCACCGTGTCCGCCCTCGTAGCGGCTCACGACGTCGTCATCCCGGTCCAGGGGGCCAGCGGTCTCGACGTGCGAGGTGCCGCTGCTCTCAACCGCACGATCACCTCCGTGCAGGCCCGGCTGAACACCGAGCTGCGCGTCGCGGCCGTCGTGCTCACCGACTTCGAGAAGTCCACCCTCTCCCGACAGATCGGCGGCAGGCTCGCCAAGGCGTACCCCAACGCCGTGATCCTGCCCGCCCGTACCTCGGTGCGCATCGGGGAAGCTCAGCTCGCCAAGCAGCCGCTGCGGATCTTCGCGCCCGGCGCCACCACGGTCCTGGACTACGACCGAGGCGCCAGCATCCTCTTCGGGAACGGGGCGGCGGCCTGATGCCCAGCTACGACGCAACCGATGCCCTGGACGACCTCTTCGGCGAAGAGGAGGGCTACTCCTCCGGGGGCGGAGCCGCCGTGGTGACCCGGACCGAGGCGATCCTCGACGGACCGGCGCCGGCCTCCAGCATCGACGCCGTGCTCCGACTCGCCGACGGACTGCCGAGCCTCGACGACGTCCGGGCCGTCGACGACCGCGACACCTCCGAGCTGACCGAGACGGAGCTGGAGCAGAAGGAGCAGACCGAGGCCGTCATCAGCACGGCGCTCGCTGCGGGCGATGCCGCCGTCTGGGTCATCGCGCAGGGCCTGGAACGCGCAGCGAAGGGCCGGTGGTGGCGGCGCACCCACACCAGCCTCGGCAGCTACGTGGAAGCGAAGATCGGCCGATCCGCCGTCTACGGCCGCCAGCTCCGCAAGAACGCACCGCTCGCCCTGGAGACGGCCCACAAGACCGGCACCGTCCCCAAGCCCTCGCAGGTGAAGGTCACCAGCAAGACCGAGGAGCAGTACGGCCGCGAAGCCGCCGTCACCCTCTACGAGGTCGTCCGCGACGTCAGCTCCGAACTGGGCGCCCACCCCACGGCCGACAGCCTGATGGCGGTGCACAAGAGCCTGCCCCGCCAACTGCCGGAAGAGCCCGAGCAGCAGCGGGAAGTGATCGTCCAGACCACCCGGCGCACGCTCGGGGTCGGGACCGAAACACCCGCGTTCGAATCCGAATCGAACAAGAGCGCTTCAATTGAAGCGCCTTCGTTCGAATCCGAATCGAACGGCGATGCTTCCGGTGCGACCCCCAGTGGCGCCGGAGAGGGGACGCCGGAGGGGTCCGACACCTCCGGCGGCGCTGAGGACGACATCGAGGATGCCGAGATCGTTCCCGAGCACCTGGTCACCCTCAAGGACGCGCTCAAGACGCTCAACGCCGTGAACCGAGCCGTCACCAAGGACGTCTTCGCCCAGGCCGCCGCCAGCCCCGACGACGCAGCGGAGTACGAGAAGGTCCGGCAGGCCATCATCGCGAAGACCACCGCGATCCGGAACAAGGCACTGCACGCCCCCAAGGGCTGATCCTCCCGGCGAACTCACGACGGCCCACGACCACCCCGGTCGTGGGCCGTCGGCATGAGGGGGCCCGTCTTGGTTTCACGCGGGAAAGTAGCTGGGGGACCTCGCGTCAGGGGCCGGTGAGGATGTCGTGGGTGCCGATGCGGCGCCAGATCACGTGCGGGGTGCCGGGACGGAGCGCCGGACCGTACTGCCACGTCGCGCGGCCTGCGGGGCCAGCGCCCATGGACCAGGTGAGTTCGTAGACGCCGGATGCGCGCTGGACACGCTTGACGCGGAGGCCCGCGCGGAATCGTCCTCCGGCACGCAGGTCCTCGACGAAGGCTGCCACGGTCTGGCGGAATCGGCGTTGCTGTTCTGGGGTGAGGCGGTCCAGGTCAGTGGTGAAGCGGGGCAGGGCTTCGTAGGTCGGCACGTCGGTCCTCCAGGAAGCACGAAGCCCCCGGCGTTGCCGGGGGCGGTGGGTGTCTCGCTCGGGTGTGGAGTCGGTGGTGACGAGTGCGGGCGGGGACGTCCTCGGCCGTCGCCCGGGGGAGCGGTACGTGAAGGTGCGCTGGATACCGCTGGAGTCGGTTACCTGGCGTTCTTGAGGCGTGTGAGGTGGGTGGGGCTGGCTGTCGCGCAGCATTTGCCTGGCCCCAGGTGGTGTTCGCCCGGCGGGCCAGACGTCGCCGCAGATGCCCGCCCGGCGGGATCGGCCGTGAAGTTCCGGTGAACCCTCCCGCCTCACGGGATCAGTCTTTATTCGCAGGTCAGAGCCGGTGTTCGCTGCCGGGATGCTGAGTGTTGCGAAGGTCCAGAGGCGGAATGCGTGGCGCTACTACGTGCGTGGGGTCGCCTTCGGGGACGGCCGACGTCCGGTCGGCCAGCCCCTGAAGGGCGCCCTGAAGAAGGCCGGCCTTCCGCCCGGAGTGTGGATGGGGCGGGGCCTGGCCGCGCTCGGGCTCACCGCCGGGCAGACGGTGACCGAGCGACAGATGGAGTTGGTCTTCGGGCAGCTCCGGCACCCGGACGCCGACCGGATCGAGCGCGAGCTCCTGGACGACGGTGCCGACCCGGAGGCGGCCCGCCTGGCCACCGTCCTCGGGCAGCCGGTCGAAGAGATCGAGGGACGCAAGGCGACCCCCTTGTTCGCGCTCGACTACACCTTCCGGGCGCAGGCGTCCCTGATCGTGCTGTGGGCGCTGGGAGACGACCACACCCGGCGCATCATCGAGCGGGCGCACGAGCGGGCCATCGCCACCGCGCTGCGCTGGCTCGAGGATGAGGTCGCAGAGACCCGGTGGTCGTCGGGCCGTCAGCGTGCGAAGGCACCGGCCCTGGTGGTCGCGAAGTGGCGGCACTGGGACAACAGGGACGGCTTTCCTCTACTCCACGACCACTGTCTGGTCCTCAACCGGGCGCAGCGCCCGGACGGCTCCTGGTACGCGCTGGACACGGTCCGCCTCTACCAGCACGTGGTGGCGGCCGGGACGCTCTACACCCTCACGATGACGACCGAGGTGTGCGAGGAGCTCGGGCTGGCGACGGTGCCCCGGGAGGTGACGCCGGGCCTGCGCCCCGTGATGGAGGTGGCCGGCGTCGACCAGGAGCTCATCGACTGGTCCTCCACCCGTCGCGAGCAGATGGCGCCGGTGCTGGAGCGCCTCACCGACGAGTACGTCCAGGAGCACAAGCGGCTGCCCGGCGAGCGCGGCCGCCACGGCCTGGGCTGGTGGGCGGCGCAGGACACCCGCCGGGCGAAGAAGACCCCCAAGCCCTTGGAGCAGCTGCGCGCGTGGTGGCGCACCTCCGCGATCCTGCGCTTCGGCAAGGACATGGTCGACGGGCTGCTGGAGCGGTGCCGTGCAGCCGGGAAGGCGATCCGGGCCCGGGTCGGCCCGGTGGTGGACACCGCGCTCGCCGCCGTCGACGTCGCCGCGATCGTCTTCACCGTCCGCAACTCCTTCGCCCGCCGCCACGTCCTGGCCGAAGCGCGCCGGCACCTGCTGGAGACCCTGCGCGGCCGTGCGTTCACACGCGGCCTGGACGACTACATCGCGGATGCGGCCCTGTCCCGGCACTCCCGTCAGCTCACCGTGCCGCAGAAGGGCCGCCGGGCCCCGGCGCCGGATCAGCTCACCTACACCGCGGACTTCGCCTGGCCGCACCGGTGGTGGATCGCCGGCACCGGCGGCAAGCCGCCGCGGGAGTCGAGCCGATACGAGCGCGCCCGGGTCGCCAGCCTCGCCCTGCAGAACGCGATCCGCGACGCCCGGATCCTTGCCTCCGTGCGGGACGAAGCGCCGGCCGCGACGGCATCGGACGCCGCGCGCGATGAAGACCACAACCACGACCAGGCGGCGCCGCACGCCGTCGACCACCCGGACAGGGACGCCGTCCTCACCCCGGCGCAGCAGGCCGCCGCTGTCCACGCCCACCAGCAGGCCGCGATGCCCGAGGAGTACCTGGAGGGCCGTACGACCGATCCCGCGACGTGGCTGCACACACCGAAGAACCTCGCCCGGCTGGCCGCCTTCACCCAGGCCGCCGAAGCCCGCGCCCGCATCGTCGCGGACGGACCGCAGCCGCAGCAGCCGGCCAAGGATGCCGACGACCCCGCCCGCCAGCAGCAGCACCACACAGCGCAGCCCGAGCAGGGCAGGGGAGCGGGCCGGGACCGCTGACGGGGACGCCAATCGGCCAGCGGCTGGCCGATTGGCGACTTCACCCCCGAGGCCCGGCGGACCGGACTGAGAATCGGGGCGTTGGCACCGGCACGGGAGGAACCTTGACCGACCTGCACGAACCGCTGGAACCGCTGGAGAGCTACCCCGACGAACTGCCCCCGCCCCGCCAGCGCGGCGACGTGAACCTGGTGGGCCTGCTCAGCATGGCCGACGACCTTGCCAAGACCGTGTCGGCGCTCCTCATCCGGGCGAGGTCCTCGGGCTCGGAAGTCCAGATCATGCCCCGGGAGATGATCCAGAAGAATCTGGAAAAGCACGCTGAGGAAGTCCTGGGGAAGGTCGTCTACCTCCAACGCCACGCCCACGCCGCGCTGCTCGGGCGGTGCGTGCTCGGTGCGGACTCCAAGGAGGACTGTTCCACGGAGGGCGCCAACCTCCAGCTCAACGTCTGGGATGAGCACACCCGCCGGGACATCGTGGAAGACGGCACCACCGGCTGCGTCGCCCACATCATCGAAGCCGCCCGCCGGACTATGGCCGACCCCGCCAGCGAGAAGATCGTGCTCGCCTTCGTCCGCGACGCCGAAGGACTCGCCGTCTGCCGCGCCCTCGGACTCGGACCGGACGATGCCGAGCAGTTCCTGTACGACGGCCTCACCCTGCGCCCCGAACACCGCGTCGGCTGACCCTCCCCCTTCCCGCGGCCGCGCCCGGCCGCCAAGCCCCCGCATTGGAGCGCCACGTGCCCTACGAGGCCCGCGATCTGAACCTGACCGATCCGACGAAGGGCTACCTGAACTTCGTCCTCTACACCGAGCCCCAGCGCGGCGCCGCCACATCGTCGCTGAACGCCGTGCTGGACATCGAGGCCCAGCAGACCGTGACACCGCACTTCCAGGAGTGGCTGGGCAGGCTGGTGCGGTGCGAACCGAACGCGATGCACTGCACCCTCGTGCGGTCCACGGACATCCCGACCCTGTTCCACCCGTGCGTCACGGAGGACCCCAGCAGCCCGTCGGCGATCAGCGGCTCAGGCTGCATGTGCCGCCGGACCTTCTACGACCCCGAGTACGGGCTGCCCGTCGTCGGCAAGCACTTCAAGCACGCGGGTGCCGGCGGCACGGACCAGTGGAGCTACACGACGTACGCTCCGCTCGAACTGCGCCCGGACGACGTCTTCAGCCGCTTCCACACCGGCCGCGGTCTGTTCTGGGCCCGGACGGACAAGGGCGTCCTGTCGTTCCTTCCGCAGAGGAACGGCCTGGGCTACGAGATCGGGTACAACGGCGGCGGCCCGCACGCCCTGGCCGCCTACCTCACCCAGGTCGCCACGACCGACGGGCAGCACACGACTGCCGGCGCCCAGTACGAGGATGCGCACCCGGCGATCGTTGCCTGGACGCAGAGCAAGGCGGCGGACCGTGGCACGAACGAGCTGTCGCTCAGCGACCTCGAGGCCATGATGCAGAGCTGACCGCCGTCGCATCCGGGCGCCTCACGGACCAGCCGTCCGTGGGGCGCCCGCGTGTACGCCGGACCGGCCGCGCTCCGCCTCGCGGGACGCAGGGCGAAGTCGTCGGCGCACCTGCCGGGACGCGATCGACGCGCACGTCCTGGAGGTGACGGTCAGGGGCGAGGGTGCGAGACCACACCCGACTACGGAGGCCCGCATGGTTGAACCGGTCCGGTTGTCCCTCTCGCCGGAGCAGCGTGAGCGCCTGGAGCAGCTCGCCGACGCCGCCCGGCTGCGCATGGCGCTGTACCCGTTGCCGACGTCGCCGCCCGTCCGTGGCCGCTCCCGCTCCCGGCAGTACCCCGGTGGCCGGCCGAACCTGTGGCGCACCGCGCGGGGCTGGCGCCGGGGCTGAGTGGACACGGTGGAGTCCACCGCGCACCGTGCACCGTGCAGGGAGGGGAGTGGAGTGGTGCGGATCGGCCGGTCCACTCGGTGCGCTCCATCCGTTGGGGGAGTGCGGAACATCCCGGCATCCGGTGCGGTGGTGCGGTGCATCGGGTGCACCGGTGCGGCCACCGACGATGCCGTGCACTCCCACCCGCCGCACCACCGCACCGGCGCGCCGCACTCACCGCACCGGTGCGCCGCACCGCACGTTCCACTGCCGCGCGTCGGAGTGGCCGCCACTCCTGTCCGCTCCACTCGATGTGTGTACGGAGGGTGACGGTGCATCGGATGCGGTGCACTCGATGCACCCCCCCTTGACCGGGTGTGCCGCCGGATTCCACCCAGCCCATCGGATGGAAAGCAACCCTTGTCCACCCATGAGTTTCGGCGTGATCTTCGACGTTTCCCCTTGACACACTCCGCTACCACCAGCGAGACGCCCAGCGCCGTGCCCTTGATGCCCGGTGCGGTAGGGGAGATCTCTCCCTCCCGGCGCACCGCGCACCGTCACCGTCCGTAGGGGCGGCGCGCGGTGCGGAGGATGCCGTGCATCGCCGCATCGCGGTGCGTTCCACCGGGTGGGAGTGCACGACATCGTCCGCACCGAGTGGAGAGTGGAGGCCACCGTGAAGCGCACCAGGCGTGGGTGGAGTCCACTCGGTGCGCTCCATTGGGTGGGTGGTGCGTTCCATTGCGCGCAACTCAACGCACCATGCGCGCGCCGGTCCGCACCCGCGCGCCACCGCCCCGGCCATCCGATGCGCGTGGCGCGCGCCGCCCGTCGCGTGTCGGCTTCTACGATCCGCGCGTGGGAGAGACCCCGGCACAGAAGGCCGCCAAGGCGGCACGCGGGCAGCAGCCGAAGAAGAGGCCCGGCAAGGCGCAGCGCGAGGCGATCAAGCGGGCGCAGGCGGCGAAGAAGAAGACGGCGGCGAAGAAGGCGGTGCCGCTGCCGCGCGGATCGGTGCGGGCCGCCTACCCGGGCACCTGCCCGGCCTGCTTCAAGGACTACGCCAAGGGCGATGTCATCACGAAGGTGACCGACGGCTGGGGGCACCCCGGCTGCGCGCCCCGGCAGCTGTCGGCAGCCGAGCGCGAGTTCGCCCGGAACAAGGCCCGGATCGAGAGCGGCGAGACGTTCCGCGGCCAGAAGCCCTCGGACTGGCGGCGCGGAGCCTCGCCGTCCAGCACCCGGCCCGCCCGCTGAACTCCAGCCGGGAGATGTGGCGTCGGCCACGGACAAACCCGCACGACATGGGGGTGGTCAAGGAGGAATCGGACACCCCCTCTCGCTGATCGTTAGACGACGGTCAAGGGGTGCTTCCTCACGGTGGCCCCGGCCCGCGCGCACATCCGCGTACGGGCCGGACGACTGCCGACCCGGCCCGCAGGCCGGAGAATCCGAGGACCCCGTGCCCGCCGACCTCACGCCCGCCCCCGCCTTCGAGCCGCACGAGCCGGCCGACCGCAGCCCCGTTGGCGGCGTCGACCAGGCCCCGCCGGCCCCCTCCACGGGCCCCTCCATCGCCCCCTCCACGGCCAATTCGCCCGCCGGACGCATCCGCGCAGGTCAGCCCGGGAAGTCAGGGTCCGGCGACGCGTTCGACAACCCTTCTAAGTCTCTGAAGCAGACATGGAAGCCGACCCACACCCGGAAGAAGGAAGTGCTGAAGGCTCTGGGGATCTTCCAGAGGGCTACCGCTGACCACCTGTGGCGGATGCTCCGGCCCGGAGACCGGCACGACCGGTGCACGAGGGACACCCTCAACGCCCTCAAGGGCGAGGGGAAGGTCCGGGTGGAGACACGACTGGAGTCGGGACACCAGCTATGGGTGCTGACCGAGCGAGGACACAAGGAAGCCAAGCAGCTGCTCCCGAAGAGCGCGCGGATGTCCGTGCTGCGCAAGCTCCAGTACGACGACGACGGAGAGCCAGTCGACGGCGACGGCTACGACGAACACGCCGCCGCCGTCACCTCGACCGCCGCCGTGCTCACCGGAGCCGGGTACGGCACCCCGCTGTCCTGGCAGACCGAGATCGCCCACCGCCTCCCGTACGGGTACACCCAGTACGCCGACCTGACGATGCGCGCCCCGGACGCTGGGGTGCCCGCGATGCTCCTGGAGGTCGACCGCGTCAACGAGCCCGTCGACGACCTGACGGCGAAGCTGCGCCGCTACAACGACTGGTTCGAGCTCCTGGCGCCGAAGGCCGACAAGGACAGGGAGAAGGCTGCCCGGCGGCAGGGGGCGGCGGTGCACGACTTCCGGCTGTGGTCGCGGATCTACCCGGCGACCGGGCAGGAGGGCTACGTGCCGGTGGCGTTCGTGTTCACGGGCAAGACCGCCGCGCAGCGCGAGAGCCGGATGCGGCGCCTGGAGCAGGCCGCCCGCCGCTACTTCGCCGGCACCCGGTACCCGTGGGCCGGGTTCACGGCCGTCGACTACCACCAGGCGGTGCCCGTGGTCGTCACCGAGCTGGAGCGGATCACCGCCGACCCGGCCGGGGCCGCGGGGAAGGTGTGGCGGCGGCTCGGGCGCGATGAGTGGCAGACGCTGAGCGAGGCCCTGGACAACCCGGACGGCGAGCGGCTCTACCGGAGGGAAGAGGAACAGTCCCGCCGGCGGCAGGCGGAACGCAAGGCTGCGGAGCGCGAGGCGCAGCGGCCGGTGTGCACGCAGTGCGGGACGAAGTTCACCGACGAACGCTGGCAGGTAACTGCGGGGTCCTCGTGGCACGGCCAGTGGGACGGGCTGTGCGGATCGTGCGCGGAGCAGGCCGCCGACCGCGCAGAGGCTGAGCGCGTCGCGCGCCGCCAGGCGGAAGAGGCGGAACGCGCGCCGGCCGAAGCGCCGGCCGTGAAGCCCCGCGGGCTGTTCGGGCGCCGCCGGTAGCCGGGCGGCTTCCGTCTCCGGCCGGACAGGCGGCCCGGCCGGAGGCGAGGATGAGCACCGCGAACAACGACGTGAAGGAGCCGATCGACGTGTCCCTGGTGCGCAAGAACTGTGCGGTGGCCACCCAGCTGACGGTGGAGGAACACCGCGAGCTCGCCAACCTGCGCTTCGGCGCGAACGCGCTGGAGGACTTCACCTGGTGCGAGGTGGAGTCCGGTCACGAGGGCGAGTGGCACTACGCCCTCGGACAGACCGCCAGCGACGGCAACTGGTGGTTGCGCTGGCGGCCCGGGGCCCGTGAGCTGGTCAATCTTCCGCCCTGCACCGACCGCGACACCGAGCACGCCCCGGACGACCCGACGCCGTGCCTGCTGTTCGACGGCCACGACGGCCGCCACACCTTCGAGTTCGGCATGGCGACCAACCGGCAGGGCCTGCTGCACCGGGCGCTGACGGTCGGCGACCTGCGCAAGGCGATCGAGGGCCTGGACGACGACACCGCCGTCCGGGTCGGGGCCGTCACCACGGGCGTCCTGCCCGACCTCGAGTTCGAGGCGCTGCTCCAGGCGGTGGGCGAGGGCGGCGTCGAACGCCTCGCGCCCGGCGGGGGAGTGGAACCAGCCCTGGTGCTCCTCATCGGCCTGGGCTCGGTGGACCAGAGCGACCGCGAGGTCATCTGACCGGAGGCCGCCTTGCCCGCCCACTCCACCGGGCGGAAAGATCGACACAGACCACCGACGTCATCGAGGGGGAAGAACACGGTGAGCAACACGCTGCTGCATCCGGACGGCTGGCTCGTGCTGGGGCTGCCCTGGCCGGAGAAGACCCAGGACGGCTGGGGCGAGTGCGCCCTTGCCATCGCCCCGCAGATGATCCCCCGCCACCTCGTCAGCAAAGGCGCCGGCATCGCGCTCGACCTCGCGACCGGCCTGGCCCGCGACCAGAACGAGGGGCCCGGCAAAGCGGTCTTCTTCTCCGACGTCACCCTCTGGCTCGACAAGCAGGGCAAGGACTGGGCGGACTTCGGAGCCGACTACGAAGCCGTCATCGACGAACTCGTCAAGGCACCGGTCCCGCAGCTCTACATGACGCTCGTGCAGAAGGCCCACGCCATCCTGTGCGACGCGAGCCGCGACGGGGTGCGCCTGTACTACCCCGGCGGCCAAGTCGAGCACGTCACCCCACAGGTCCGCGCCGACGTCCACGCCGCGATCACCACGAGCCTGGAGCGGGACTGGCCGCCCTACATCCAGGGCCTCATCGACCGCGGCGCCCTCCAGACCCAGTAGCACCGCATCGCTCCCGCCTCGGGCCCGGCCACCCCGGCCGGGCCCGACGCCGTCTCCGCCCCCCGTTGTCGGTGACGACTGGAAGGCTGGTCGGATGAACGGTGACGAGCAGCTGCTGACCGGTCGCGTCTACGGCGCGGACCACGACGACCCGAACCCCGGCCCGCTCCCGCACCGGACCTACGCTGAACTGGTCGGCGGCCCGCTGGACGGCCTGCTGCTCGACATCCACGGCTGGCGCACCGAGGAAGTCGACGACGGCGTCGCCCTGGCCACCGAGCTGTCCCGGTGGCCCGGCGGCCGCGCCCTGTACGACCCGCAGCCCGGCGAGCCCCGCACACCCGGCCCCGGCATCAGCTGCCGCTTCCACTACTCCGGCGACACACCCTGACCCCGGCCGCCGGCCCCGGCGCCCGGGGTGCCCTCGGTCAGCTGGGCGGCGGTGTTCTCGATCCACAGCAGCGTCCACTCGACTCCGGCCCGCCACCCGGGCTCCGCGCTGTCGTACCGGCCTTCGGCGTCGGCGCGGATGTTGGCGGCAAGGGCGCGCAGATCCTTCTGCAGTCCCTGCCGCTTGGCCGCGTCCATGGCCTGGATCATCTCGTCGGTGATGTCACCGGGTCGCAGTGCGCTCATCGCCCCACCCTGGACGACCGACCCCACGCAAGGCCACCCCTGCCTCGTGCGAAGGGCCTCGCGGCAAAGCCCTGGTCACCGCGTGATCTCCCATGACAGGCTCGTGAGCTTCCAGGCGGAGGGAACGAGAAGATGAAGAACGGCTTCGCGGAGACGCCGGGCGAACTGTGCCCGGACTGCACAGCGGGCCCCGCCCGGGAGAACGTCCGCGTCGCGGGCGGCACGCCGTACGAGATCTGGCACACCTCCGACTGCCCGGAGTGGACCGTCATGCAGATCAGCTTGGAGGCAGGCTCCCGGCGCATCAAGGAACAGGACGCGTGGGCCAAAGAGCTCTTCCCCACCGTGCACGAGCGGCTGAAGCATGCTGCCGAAAGCCTGCCGCCGGACAGCCCCGCCCAGCCGTTCGTCGACGCCCTGACCGAGCTGGTCCAAGCGCAGGCCGACACCACCGGCTTCGTGGTCCTGCACCGGTGGGTGGAGATTCTGGAGCGCCACTTCCCGCCCCAACTGCCGAACCCTGAGCACACCACCGAGTAGCGGTCAGGCGGCGTCGCCGTCGCCGGGCGGAAGCTGAGGCCGGCGGATCCGCTCACGCTCGACCTCGGCAGCGATGACCGCGCGCTGCGTCTCGCCACGCTGCTCGATGGCCGTCCGCTCCGTCGCGCCGCGCTGCTCGATGTGCGCCTTCGCCACCCGCCCGGCCACCGTGACCGCCGTGGCGACGGGCAAAGCCGTGACCAGGATGCCCGGCCAGGCGGAGCCGGTGAGGGAGTCACCCGGCTGGAATTCGGTCGGCGGAACATCAGGCTCGTCTGTACTCATAGCCCCCATCGTCCGGCCCTCGCACCCCTGTTGACCAGCACAGTCACCCGTGCGGCCCACAGGGGGCGGTCAGGGGTCGGTGATGTGGTCGGACCCGATGGACGTCACCGCTCGGGCAGCTTGCGGCGAAGACCGTCCATCGCCTTCTTCACGTCCCCGAGCTGGTCGCCGAGCACCCGCATACGCCAGTCCAGGCGCTCCATCCGGGCAGCGGCCGCCAGCGACGCGAACGTCTGCGCCATCTGCGCCGCGCCCGCCTCGCCCGCCAACGCCTTCTTGACGTACCGGGCGGCCATCGCCTCGTACTGCTTCGCGCGCTCCACCGCAGCCTTGAACTCGGGTGCGTCGTCGTCGTGTTCGGTCATGGAGCCCCTCCCAGGTTGATCTCTCCTCACCGTTGTACCGACCGCCCCGCACAGGCGGAGCCGCTGCCGATTTTCGGGCCGAAAAGTTGTCCACAGATCGCAGCTCAGGGCCCACTTTTCGCCGCGCTCTATCCACAGGCCAACGGCTTTACGGTTCGTGTCCGCTTCCGGGTGTGAGGTGCCGGGACGCACACCGAAAGGGCACGACCGATGGCACAGACGAAGTTCGACAAGCAGGTGGAGGAGACCGCCGAATCCCTCGCGTTCGGCATCGGCCGGTTCCTGGCCGGCCGACCGATGGACGGCGAGCGCAAGACCGACGCCACGTTCTGGCGCTCGGGCACCCGGGTCTTGCAGAAGGTCGAAGGCCGCGTCTCCCGGTCCTCCTACCGCGCCGGGTGGAAGCGCCTGACCTTCCGCATCAGCTCGCTGGCCGCCGTCGGCGCGGGCGGCTACCAGGCCGGGTGGGTCCACCAGGACGCCACCGTCGCCACCGCCCAGCAGATATGGGCCGACCCGGCCCCCGCGCTCGCCGCGCTGGAGCAGACCGGGATCGCCGCCGCGTCGACCGCGGCCGTCTCGACCGCCGCCTACTTCGCGCTGACCCGCAAGCGCCGGGAGCTGATGCGCGAGTGGGTGCTCCCGCTGCACGAGGCCCTCGCGCTGCCGCTGCGCCTGCCGGAGCAGACCGACCCGCGCCGCTACCTCCACATCCCGCGCAACTTCTCCGAGGACGACGCGGTGATCCGCGTGGACGTGCCGGGCCGCCTGGACTTCTCCAAGGACCTGGTCGTCGACATCATCGCCACCAAGCTCGCCCTGGAGGGCGTCACCTTCTCCTGGCACCTGGCGGGCCGCGAGACGTACGTGACGGTGAAGAAGACCCGCAAGCCCCCGGCCAAGGCGGCCTTCAAGGAGCCCAAGGTCCGCGAGATCGTGGCCGCCGCCAAGGAGTCCGCGCCCGTCATCGGGATCGGCTCCGCCGGGCGGATCGTCACCGTCGACCTGGACGCCGAGTCCCCGCACATCCTGGTCAACGCGAGCACGGGCGGCGGCAAGTCGGTGACCCTGCGGTGCATCGCCTGCCAGATGCTCCACCACGGCAGCCTCGTCTTCGTCCTGGATACCAAGCGGATCTCCCACCCGTGGGCCAACGGCCTGCCCGGCGTCACCTACTGCCGCGACATCGCCGACATCCACGACCAGCTCATCGCCCTCGGCATCGAAGGCCGGCGCCGTACCCGCGTCGCCGACGACCTGGGCATCGACGCCGACCCGAAGGACATCGGCCCGCGGCTGCTGATCCTCCTCGAAGAGGTCAACGCGACGATGAAGCAGCTGGCCCGCTACTGGGAGAAGACCCGCGAGTCCGGCGACCCGAAGGTCTCCCCGGCCGTCGACGCGCTCAACGAGATCCTCTACATGGGCCGCCAGCTGCGCATGCACGTCCTGCTGGTTGCGCAGTCCGCCACTGCCCGCGCTCTCGGTGGCCCGGAGGTCCGCGAGCAGTTCTCCACCCGCATCCTGGCCCGCTACAGCGTCAACGCCTGGCGGATGCTCGCCCCCGAGGTCCACCCGGCGCCGAAGTCCACCAAGCACCACGGCCGCGCCCAGGTCGTCTCCGGCGGGTCCGCACGGGAGACGCAGATCCTGTTCTTCACCGAGGCCGAAGCCCGCGAGTGGGCCACCACCGGCAAGCCGGCCCCGCCCGCAGTCGGCGCACAGCCGGGTCCGGTGCGGCTGCAGAAGCCGCCCGCCGACTCCCTCACCGACGCCTGGTCCACGCCCGCCCCCGAACTGCCCGCCGACCGTGGCGCGCTCGCCGACGCATGGAGCCCCGCCCCGGCCCCGGCCGCCGACCCGGGCGGCCCCACGGACCAGACCCCGCCGCCGACGACGGCCCCGGGCGACGACGACCAGGCGGTGGGGCTCCGTGAGGCCGCCGAACACCACCTGCCCGGCATCACCCTGGCCGCGCTGCGCTTCGCCCGCGCCAACGATCCGGCCTTCCCTGACCCGGTCGACAAGCGCGGCGCCGAGCTCCTCTACCGCGTCGGCGACCTCAAGAAGTGGGCCCGCAACCGGCCCCGGGCCGCCACCGGCACCACCGACCTGGACTGACCGGCGGTGTGCGGCGGGTCGGAAATCCGACCCGCCACCCACCGATCCGGACCTGTCCGCTTTCCCCGACACGATCCCCCCAGCCCTGGAGAACACCCGGTTCACCAGGCACTACACAGAAGAGGAACACCGCACCATGAACAAGACCGCGCTCCCCACGAAGCTCAGCTTCCACGCCCCCGACCTGCGCGAGCAGATAGAGGCCCTGCCCGAAGGGACCGCGCTCATCGGCATCAGCACCCACGGCGACGCCATCGCCGTCGACCTGACCGGCGAATGCCCGCACGTCCTGGTCTGCACCTCCACCGGCGGCGGCAGCACCACCGTGCTGCGCTCCCTGACCGCCCAGTTCCTCCACCAGGGCGCCCACGCCCTGGTCATCGACCCCAAGCGGATCTCCCACCTGTGGGCCAAGGGCCTGCCGACCGTGACCCACCGCGGGAACGTCGCCGGCATCCACGACGCCCTGGTCGGCCTCGGGGAGGAACTGGCGCGCCGCCTCGACCTCAACGACAGCGAGCTGGACGCCGCGCCCCGGCTCATCGTTTCGGTGGACAGCGCCTACAGCGCGCTGCGCCAGCTCACCCGCTACTGGGAGACGTTCCGCGGCAAGGACGACCCGCACACCTCCCCGGCCGTCGCCGCCCTCGAGGCCGCGCTGTGGACCGGACGCGCGGCCCGCGTCCACGTCATCCTCGACGGCACGCCCGCCCCCGGCGTCCTCGGGGCCGCGCCGCACGAGATGTTCGGCACGGTGATCCTGGCCCGGGTCTCCGCCAGCACCTGGCAGCGCCTCGCCCCGCTCGCCGGCCCCGCGCCGAAGCCGAGCAAGCACGGAGGCCGCGGCCACGTCGTCCAGCACGACGGCGTTCACGAGACGCAGGCGATCTGGATGACCGACGCCGACGTCGTCACCTGGCTCACCGACCCGGACGACACCCAGAGCTGACCGAGCGCCGGACATGCCACGGGCCCCGGGGGAATCAGCCATGACATCCCCGGGGCCCGGAATGGGTTCACGCTGTCCAACGACCGCGCGTCTCCAGCGTCACGCGGTGGCCGGCTCCGGCACTTGGAGTGCGTCCGCGACCCGACGGGCCATCGCGGCCACCTCCGGCGGGAACCGGTCCAGCGACCCGAGGTCGTCACACAGCTTTGCCCGCAGCCCGTGCAGGCACGCCATCGTGAACAGCACCTCCGGGCTGTCCTCGGGCTGCTGCGCTTCCTCCGCCTCGCGCTGCCCGCGTCCGTACAGCATTCGCACCGTCCCGAGCTCGCTGGCGTCGGCGGGCGCCGTCTGACCGAGCAGGCCCGCCAGGTGCGCCCGGTCGTCCTCCTGCGGTCCGTCGGCTCGACTCTGCTGCTGGCTGAGCTGGAGGTAGCCGTTCAGGGTCTCCGGGTCCACGCCGTTCTGCTGGCAGTACGCGGCGATCAGCATGGCCACGCTGTTCATGGTGTCGGCCGCGTCGGTGGACCGGTAGAGCGTCATCCGCTTCCAGTCCCGGGCGACGTCCGAGGCCGCGTAGCTCATGACCTCCTGGCAGCGCTCAACCGCCTCGTACACCATCTGGTTGACCGCGCGGCGCAGCGGCTCGGGCATCGGGGTGTGTTCCATGGCCGCACGCTAGAGGCCCGCGCGCCTGGAGTCCGCCGTCGCGGCCCCGCGCTCACCCGGACGGACCAGGAGCTGTTCCGGCCCACCGCCCGGTGCCGGATGCTCCGGCAGTGGAGGCGCCCTTGACGCCGGTCCCGGCCTGCGGGACGGTCTGCGCAACTACGCGCAACCGAGTCACAGGGGAGTACGTGATGACGCTACGGTTCGTCGGGATCGACCCCAACACCGGCGGTGAGGGATCAGCGACGGTGTGGGTGGAAGAGGAGAGCGCGGACCTGGTCCTCCAGGGCGAGGAAGCCGACGCCCTCCTCAAGTCCCTGGTCGGCTCCACCGAGTGGGTCGCCGGCCACAAGACGGGGATCCCGCCGCACGAGCGGGTGATCCGGATCCCGTTCCACATGGTGCAGATTTTGAGGGAGGCGTGCGATGCCGCTGAACGCGCAGCAGCTGAACACCGCGACGTTCGCTGAGCTGCTCGCCGACACCCACCACACGGCGGTCCACCTGGAGATGCGCGACCTGTACGCCGTCGGCGACGAGACGGACGACTACGCCGACTTCCTGGCCACCAGCGTCCCCAACCTCGACCCGGCCCGCTCCTTCTGGCCCCAGTGGATGCCGCTCGTGCAAAGCGCGGTCGCCCGCGGCGTGGTGATGCGCCGCGCCCGGATCGTCTCCGAGCCGGTCACCGACTACATCCGCTACGAACACGCCATCACCCCGCTCAACCTCCAGGCCGGGGAAGACGTGCGCTGGCTGCCCCGCCGCCGCGCCTCCGACATCGCACTGCCCGGCAACGACTTCTGGCTCCTGGACGACCGGCTCGTGCAGTTCCACCACTTCACCGGCACCGGCGACTGGGCACCGGACGGCAAGGAACGCACCACCGACCCGGCCGCCGTCGTGCTCTGCCGCGCCGCCTTCGAGACCGTGTGGGAGCGCGGCGTCCCGCACGAGAAGTACACCGTCCAGAACCACTGAGCAGAGCACCGTGAGCGCATCCCCATCGTCCAGCGCACAGGCCGCCCGCGAGGCCCTGGCCGTGCGCCTCAGCCACCTGCGCAAGGACGCCGGCCTCTCCGGGAAGGACCTCTCCGCCCGGTGCGGCTGGCACCCGGCGAAGACCACCCGCATCCAGAAGGCCGACGCCCCGCCCTCCGACGCGGACATCCGCGCCTGGTGTTCGGCGTGCGGCGCGGACGACCAGGCCGACGACCTCATCGCCACCGCCCGCGCCGTCGACTCGATGTATCTGGAGTGGCGCCGCCTGCACAAGGACGGGATGCGCAAGGTCCAGCAGAACTGGAACACCCTGCACGAACAGACCCGCGTCTGCCGGGTCTACGTCTCCAACGTCTTCCCGGGCTTCTTCCAGACACCCGGCTTCGCCACCGCCCTCATGGAGCAGATCACCCGCTTCCAGGGCACCCCCAACGACGTCACCGAAGCGGTCGCCGCCCGCATCGCCCGCTCCCGCTTCCTCTACGAGGGCGGGCACCGCTACGTCGTGCTCGTGGAGGAGTCAGTCCTCCGCTTTCGCACCGCCGACCCCGAGGCGATGCGCGGGCAGCTGCGCCACCTCCTGGCGGTGATGCCGCTCGCCTCGGTCTCGCTGGGCATCATCCCTTTCACCGCGCAGCGCACCGTCTGGCCGCTGGAGGCGTTCTACCTCCACGACGACACCGTGGCCGTGGTGGAGACGCTGACGGCGGAGATCAAGGTGACGCAGCCGCGCGAGCTCGCCGACTACGCCAAGGCGTTCGCTGGCCTCACGGAGATGGCCGTCTACGGCGACGCCGCCCGCGACCGCATCACGGCCGCGATCGACGCCCTGGGGTGAACTTCCGCAATTTCCCGCAATCTCGTTGAGGACGGAGCCGGAGCCTCCGTAGCGTCGAACGACACCGACGCGACCACTCAGCACACGGAGGCGGTGCCCATGAGCGCACCCACACCCGCCGGACCCGCACCCGACGGACCCGGCCTCCAGCGGCCCGACTTCGGCCGGCCTTCCTCCGCGCTGCTGGAGCGCGCCGTACGCGGCTACGCCCGCTTCCTCGCCGACCCGGACCCGGACGCCGACAGGGGCGACCACGGCCAGGCCGACGACGCGGCGGGCGTGCGGTGAGCGGGGCCTACGCCGTGCTCCACGATCCCGAGGGCCTGCTGGACGCCGAACTGCCCCTGGACCGTGCCCCGCACGAGGCCCTCATCACCGCCGTCCTCGCGTGGAAGGACCCGGACCTCGCTCCCTGCGACTACGAGCAGATCGCCCTCCAGCTCACCGGCCACGCCCGCGCGGTCGCCGCCGACGTCCGGCGTCTCGCCGCCGCCCTACCCAAGAGCGACGGCCGCGGCGCCCTCGCCGAAGTCATCCTCCGCGAAGCCGACGGCCGCCTGTCCGCCCCGCTCCAGGGCACCGCCCGCTGCGTCCAGAACCGCGCCCGCCTCGTACAGGCCCTCTACACCCGGCTGGACCGCCTCACCGAACCCGCCCCGGCCACCGCCTAGTTCGCCGGGGGAGCGGCCCGAAGATCCCAGGGCCTACACGCACACCAGTGCGATGCTCCCGGCTCAGAACCCCGGGCATCGCACCCCAGTGCGTGTAGGGCCTGGAAGCGGTGTCGCTGGCCCCGGACAGCGAAGGACCCCGAGCGCCCGTGCGCTCGGGGTCCTGTCGCCGCTCTCACCGCCGCCGCTCACCAGTCGTCAGGCGCGCTGCCCACCCACGCGATCGGCCGGCCCTCGCTGTTGCGGCCCCAGTGCGGTTCCTCCATCGAGGTCTCGTGCCCGTCGGGCAGCACACAGATCCGCCCCCAGGGGCCGTGCTTGCCCCCGCAGAGCCCGGCGAGTGCGTCGGCGTCGCCCTCCGCCACGGCCTGGTCGTAGCGGTCCTGGAACGGCTGGAGACGGGCGCTCAGCTCCGTGCCCATCTCCGTCTCCGCCGCCTTCACGCGCTCCCGCGCCTCCTGGACGCCGGGGTCGGACAGCACGGCCGAGATGACGTCCTCAGCCTCCGCGAAGGCCCTGGTGCGAGCGTGCCGCCGCACGGCGTCCTGCACGCGCTGCTCCCCGGCCTCGTGCTCGCCCGTGCTCATCACGCCGCTCCTTCCGTGGCCGCCCACTCCAGCCCGAGGCCGGCCAGCGTCCGCAGCTTGTCGGCGGTCAGCTTGGTCCGGCGGCTCTTGGAGTTGGACAGGAACACCCCGAGCCGCACCTCCGTCCCGTCCGGCAACGCCTCTACGTGGGCCCTGGGGACCGTCACAGAGCCCGTACGGGCCTTGTACTGCGCCAGGGCCGCAACGCCCCTCTCGAAGGCGCTCACGGGCGCCGTGGACGGCTCCGTCAGCGCGGCCTGCTCCACCGGGGCCGGAGTGGGGGCGAGCGGGGTGACGCCGACGGCCTCCAGGCGCTCGCGCTGCCCGTCGGCCAGGGCCGCCCACACCTCGGGCTTCCGCTGCCGGGCCAGCCACTTCCCGACGTCCATGC
>NZ_QKWY01000003.1 GCF_003248355.1 Streptomyces sp. AC1-42W | reverse complement strand
GGAGCGACGCCCTTGCTCTTCCACCTCTCCGAATACTTGCGCCAGCCCGGCAACGCGGGCCCCGGCATGCCCACTCCCCCGGTTCCTTATGGGCGTGAGCCCCGTATAGGAGCTTCGGGGACAGCGGCGTAGGTGCGGCATCGTCGCGAGGGCGTCATGATGGGCCGTTGCCTTCATGGTCAAGGACGTCGCTTGCGTCGGCCTCGCCTGGCTGGGTCCCGGCACGCCGGGACCGGCTGTGCTGGCAGTCTCAGCCGAGCCACTCCAACGGAATCAGGGCGGTGCGATTGCCTTCGGCGTCGGGGCGCCAGTTGCCGATCACGGCTTCCTGGAACCAGTCTTCGGGCAGGTTGGCGTGGTCGCAGACGATGATCTGGAACGCTCCGTTGTTGAGTCGGACGACGTCGTTGAGGAGTTGGAAGTAGGCGGTGACGGTTGTCCAGTCGGCGTCTTCGATGGTGGAGGCGTCGCGGGGCTTTTCCGGGAAGAAGGCCTGGGTCGGCTGGTCGAGCATGAGGAACCCGGGGACGGGGCGGTTGTTGCGTCGCAGGTAGGTGTGCAGGGCGAGATGGGCGACCAGGTGGTAGCCGATGTGGTTCTTGGCGCTGCCGATGCGTGTGAGGGGCAGTCGTCCGGAGGGTCGCCTGAGGACGATGTTGAGGAGCTTGAGGCTGATGGCCACTTCGGTGGCGTCTGCTGCGCCTCCGAGGTTGAGCCGCTTGGCCCAGGCCGTCATGTCGATGGCGATGTCGGCGAGGCGGCGCTCGGTCTCGGCTGCTACGTCGTCTTCGTCGACGAGCTGTTCGAGTGTGGTCACGTGTTCTTCGGTGAGGGCGAGGTTGTGGCGCAGTCGGGTGATGTCGTCGTCGGTGCCTGTGCGGGTGAGTGCTTCGGAGATCCGGCCCTGGATGTGAGCGACCCGCAGGTTGTGCTCCTGCAGGCGGCTCATGCGTTCGTCGCTGGCGAGGAGTTCTCTGAGCTGGGTGCCATTCAGCCTGAGGCGTTCGGCCACGCCGGCACGTTGGGCCTGCAGGGCGCGGCGGTGCTCTTCCCGGACGGGCTGGAGCGTCTGCGCCTGGGCGAGTTCTTGTGCAAGGTGTTCGGTCAGCTCGGAGATGTCCTGCGCTGTGGGGTCGGGGTGTGGCAGGGGCTGGGTGCACATGGGGCACACGCTGGTGTCGTGATGGCGTTCGGGACCGAGGAGCTCGAGCGTTTTAAGGCGGTCGAGCTGGAGGTGCAGTTCGCCGGTGAACGCGCGGCCCTGCTGCTGCCAGCGGTCGACTGCGGCCAGTGCCTCGTCGAAGTCCTGGAGCTGTTCGCGCAGGATGCGGCGTTCGTCGTTGAGCTCCTGGCGCCGGTCGCGCATGTCGAGTGGGGCCGCAGTCCGGGGCGCGGCGGCCAGGGCCTGGTGGAGAAGGCTGAAGACCTGTGCGTTCTCGGGGGCTGCGGGAACATCGGTGAGGAGGCCTTCGGCCTCCGCGAGGCGTACGAGGGCCAGGCCGTTTGCGTCCATGGCCTGCTGGTGGCGCAGGGCGTCTTCGAGTTTCCGCTGTGCTGCGCGCTGGGCTCGCTGGGCTTCGCCCAGACGGTGGCGGCGGAGTGCTTGTTCGGGGCCGGCTGCTCCGAGGAAGTACGGCAGGGTGTCCTTGATGGCCTGTGCCATGCCGGACTCGGTCTGGCGGTGGAAAAGAGCTGTCTGGGAGGCGATCTCGTTCTGGTTCTGGAAGCAGAACAGAGCCGCTTGGCCGATGGAGACGTCGAAGGCGCTGCGGGCGGCGCCGGTGGGCGGCTGGAAGTGGAAGTCCTCGATACCTAGGCGGGCGCTGAGTTCGCTGCGCAGGACCGCGGCGTTGGAGTTGGTGACGAGTTCGTCGGGCCGTGGGATGTCGAGGGTGGTGTCTCCGGTGCGGATGAAGGCGTTCTGGGTGGAGGCTCCGGTGGGCCGGGGTCGGGCCAGGATCATGCGTGAGGTGTCTGCGAAGGTGACCAGGAGGGCGTACCAGCCGACGGTCTGGTCGATCAGGTCGTCTGGCAGGTTGGGTGCGCGGCGTCCGAGGCAGTAGTCGACGATGGTGAGGACTTCGGACTTACCGGTTTCGGACTCGCCGGTGAGGATGTTGAGCGCCCCGGGGCGGAACCGCAGGACCCTTGGGGGCTTCCTGCCGTCTCGGTGGTACAGGGCCAGGGCGAGCAGCTGCATGACGGTTCTGGGGCTCCTTCGTAGGGGCGGTTCAGGGTCGGACGCCGAGGGTGGTGAAGGCTCGGGTGGGGTCGGTCACGGCGAGCCATCGGCCGACTAGCGCGGCCGCGCGGGCGCAGTCGGCGACTTCCTCGCCTGGGGCGGCGGACGGGGGCTTGGGGGTGCGGGGGCAGATCAGCCCGGCGGGGGTGACGTCTATGGCGTGGTGGCGCATGGCGGTGCGCAGGCTGGTGCGGGTGTAGGTGGTGAGCGCCGCGGCGCGTTCGGCGAATGCGGCCTGCAGGCGGGGGTTGTCGTTGGCCCAGGCGGTGAGCGTGACGGTGGACTTCGCCGGCAGGGACTCTCGGGTGTCCGTGGGCAGGACGAAGGGCAGGACCAAGAACGCGCTGGGCCAGGGCAGGGGGTGCTGCGCCTTCTTCGTGGCGATGCTGACGGCGCTGGCCAGGAGGTAGGCGCCGAAGGCGGGGTTGAACAGCGCCTGCGCCTCCGACACATTGCGGTGGGAGTCGGTCGTCACTGTTCCTGCGCTTCGTCGGGGCTCTTGCAGCGGTTTTGGTAGTCGGGGTGCCAGCCGAGTTGCCGGTCGGGCCCTGCAATGTCGGCCTGGTCGGACAGGCCGTGGGCGCTTCCTTTGCCGACCCAGGGCGGGGTGACGGTGCCAGGACGCAGCGGGGTGTCGGCGACGCGGTCCATGGTGGCGTCCAGGATGTCCTGTCCGATGTCCTGGCGTGCTTCTTCGCTCGTGTCGGCGGGGATGCGGCGGGTGCGGCGGCGGAAGGCGGTCTCCCACTCGTAGTGCAGTTCCCCTTCGTATTCCTCGAGCCGCTCCGGGGTGATCTTGAAGGTGCGGAGCCATTCGGAACGCTGTGCCCGTGCGAGGTGGTAGTCGCGCAGGTGCATCGCGATTTCGTCGTCGGGCAGGCCGATCCACCGCATCTGGGTGACGACCAGGCGATCGGTGTAGCCGGCGATCTCGGCCTCGGTGAGGTTGCGCAGGGTTTCGGTGATCGGCAGGTGTCTGCCGGTGTAGCGGCCGGTGACCTCGTCGCGGCGGCACATGAGTTCCTGGGCACTGGCGGAGGCTCGTCTGCGCTGGGGGTTCCTGCGCTCCAGGAGTTTGACCGCCACGCCGTACCACCACCCTTTGATCTCTTCGACCTGAGTTCCGCAGCTGAGGTGGCGCTCTAGTACACGAATCTGGGGGTTGACCTGCGGATATGCCAGAGCGCACGCCGGATCGGCGTGTGTCTAGGCGGGAGCGTTCATGCAGGTCAGGCGGGTGTGCCGGGTTCCAGGGTGATGATGCGCTTGGGCTCGGGGATCTTGAGCTTGGCGAGGATGTCGCGCTGGGTGGGGCTGGTCTCGGTGCGCTGGCGGAAGGTCCCGGCGGGGCCGGTGAAGGTGCCGACGTGGATGCGTTCGAGTTCCTCGCGCAGGTTCAGCCAGGTGTCGCCGCAGGTGGTCTCGGCGATGCGGATCAGGAGCAACGTGAGCCAGCAGAGCAGGACATGGGCGCGTATCCGGTCTTCCTTGCGGTGGTAGACGGGCCGCAGATCGATGATCGTCTTCATGTCGCGCCAGCCGCGTTCCACTTCCAGCAACTGTTTGTAGCCGGTCGCGATGTCTTCCGGGGACAGGTGCGGGTCGCTGCAGCGCAGGAGGAACTTGCCGTCCAGGCGCTCCTCGGCCTTGATCGCCGCCTTGTCGATCCGCAGCAGCCCCTTCGGGGTGACGCGCAGGAACCGGTTCAGGCCGGGCTTGGTGGACAGCCGGCCGCGCAGTTCGGCGCGCTTGGTCGCGCTCAGCTTGTCGGTGTCGGCGATCGTCTCGCCGAGCTGGGCGAGGAGGTCGCTGCGGATCGCGGCGTCGCGTTTGGCCTGTTCGGGGTTGTGGCAGATCACGAACCGGTCGGCGGTGTCGTCGAGTTGGACCTGCTTGACCTGCATGTTGTCGGCGACGTGAGCATAGCGTCCCTGCCGGGAGAGGGCGGCTTGGGCGGCGGGTGAGCCGGAGCGGATCTTCTCGCCCAGGATGTAGTGGCCGCCGGCTCGCTGCAGGAAGCGGCGGTTCTTCTCGGAGGCGAAGCCGCGGTCGGCGACCCAGACAACCCGGGTCAGTTTCCATTCCCGCAGGTCCTCGCGGACCTGGCGGATCAGCGCGGAGTCCCCGGTGTTCCCCGGCCAGGACCAGACGCGGATCGGGATGCCGGTGCGGGTGACCGCCATGCCGATGACGACCTGTGGAAGATCCGGGCGGTGGTCCTTGCTCTTGCCGTACGCCCGGAACGACTTCACGTTCTCCTCGCCGTCGCCGTCGCCGTCGCCGTCGCCGTCGCCGTCGTGATCGTGGTTGTCTGGCTGGGCGTCCGGGTCGGTCTGCGGGTGAAGGAGGCGTCCGTGCTCGTCGCGGGCGGCGGGGGTGTCGGGCTCGCCGGTCTCGAAGTAGGTGCTGGTGGTGTCGAAGAACAGCAGGTCGACTTCGAGGTTGAGGAGGTCGGCGACGGACCAGTAGACCTCTTCGGCAAGCTTGTCTTCGATGGTCAGCAGCCAGTCCATCGCCCGGTAGCAGGCGTCCTCGCTGGTGGCGGGCAGGCCGGGGATGTGGCTGTCGTGCTCGATCCAGCGAGTCGCGGCAAGCTTGGAACTCGGGGCCAGGGCCCGGTTGGCGACCAGCGCGAACAGCACCCGCTCCGCGGCCGGGTCCAGGCGGCGGCCCTTGAGGAGCTTCTTCATCACCGTGTCGATCCCGATGCGGTGCCACAAGCCGTCCAGGGCGTGGGCGCCGCCCATCGGGCGGGAGGCCAGGAACGTCAGCTCCGAGCCGGATGTGGCCCGCAGTGCGGCAGCCGGCTCGAGCAGCTTGGTCAGCGAGGTGACCAGCCGCTCGATGGCCGCCCGGTCCAGACGGTCCTCGCGGCCGAAGTTGTGCAGGACCTGCGGGCGCGAGGTGCCGGCGGCAGCGTCCCACTGGTTGTGCGCCAGCTGCAGATAGCGCACGGACGAGCCGTCCTTGTTCTTCCGCGTCGTCGCCCGTACGTACATGGTTCCAGACCTTAACAGCAACACCACAGGTCAATACAGGGAAGTCGCGCAGAACGTGTTACTAGGAGATTCCGGTTGTTCCACCAGGCCGGAACCCAGTGACCTGCGACAACGCCGTCATCCGTGTCCAGGATCCCCGATTAGCTGCGGAACGCAGGTTCGAGGGCGTCCTGAGCATGGTCGCTCGGCGTGATCCCCAGTTCTTTGGCCAGACTAAGGGCTGTCCCGTAAATGATCTCTGAGCCGCCTTGGGCGTGGTTGGCCGTTGTGCGGGCCGTGCGTCTATCCGGCGAGGGCGAGGTTGTGCATCCGGGCAATGCCGAGCATGGCGTGGTGGACTCCGTCGCCTTTGAGGCGGCAGTCGCGGAGGATCTTCCAGGTCTTCATGCGCGCGAAGACGTGCTCGACGCGGGCGCGGACCTGCTTGTGGGACTTGTTGTGTGCTTCCTTCCAGTCCGGAAGGTCTTCGCCCTTGCGTCGGCGGTGGGGCATGACGAGCCCGGTGCCGGGATAGCCGCCGTCGGCGATCGTGAGTGTTCTGCCGACGGCGGCTTTGGCGCCGGATTCCTCCCATGCCTTGCAGTCGTTGCGGTTTCCGGCAAGCGGCCGGCCCACCACGACGACCAGGCGGGTGTCGGCGTCGATGACGACCTGATGGTTGGTCGAGTACCGGTAATTCTTGGACTGCTCCGCCACCGTGTGGTCCCGGGTGGGGACCAGGGTGCCGTCCACGATGAGGACGGTGTCCTTGGCGAACCGCTTGCGGGGCTGGAGCGCGAGCATCGGCCCGAGGTGGTCGATGATGCGGTCCGCTGCCGACTTGGACACCCCGAAGAGCGGGGCGAGCTGGCGCATCGTCAAGTTTGTGCGCCAGTACGCCGCGACCAGCAGAGCCCGGTCCTCCAGCGGGAGGCTCCACGGCCGGCCCCTGCGGACCGCATCCGCACCCTCGCGCCGCAGTACGGTCACCAGCTTGCCGAACAGGCGAGGGCTCAGCCCGGTGAACGGGGCTATCCAGGACGGCTCCGACGCCGTGATCACACCAGCCACCGCAAGATCATCTCACCCGTGACCAGCAGTTACGGGACAACCCTTAGGGTCGAGGTCTGACATCAGCGGAGCGCCGCCGTTGACGGTGATGGCGCTGACGAGTTCCTGGCGTCGGGCGCGGGTAAGGCTCATGAACAGCTGGCGGTCCTTGGCGGTGGTGTCGGGCCCTTCCTCGTCGCTGGCGGTCTGTTCCATGCGCTGCAGCGCTTTGGCTTCGTCTCTGTCCGGGCCGGCACTGAGGTAGTGGAAGAAGGTGTCCGGTGGAACGGTCTGGGTCGAGACGAGGCGCAGGATGGGCATGGCGGCGCCCGAGGGTTCTGAGAGCTTTCTGAGGGCGTCGATCCAGGATCCGACCGATCGCCAGAAGTCTTTCCCGGTCTCGCTGAGCGGGCCGGCGGCTTCACGGTGCTTGGCCTGCAGGAGTTCCCGCGGTGTCTTGTCCTGGTCGAGGAACTCGATGTCGTCGAGGAGTTCCATGCGGACCTCGGCGGTCGGGTCGTGCCAGCTGCGGCGGGCGAGCTCGAGCAGAGCGAGCTCGCACTGGTAGAGGTACCCGGTCATCTGCCCTGCCGCCGAGTGCGACCTTGCTCGTGCCACGTTCCCCACTACTGATCGTGCTTGTCCGAGCGGCGCGAGTCCCACCCCTGTTGCGGACCGCACCGGATCAGCGCCCTGGGGCTGTTTGGTCTGGTGTGATGCGCTGTGCCACTCCCCTGCGGCACAACGTAGCACCCGTCCCGGTGTCACCGTCAGCCTTCACGAAGTCGCTATCCGTGGACTGTCGGCGCCTGTGTAAGGGGTCTGGTTGGGGGTTTGCCCGTAGCCGGAGCTGTGGTGACTTGCTTCGGCCGGAGCCGGCTCGTCGAGGCTGCGGCCTTTTGCCTGCCGTTCGGCTGCGGCCAGGTCGCGAGCCCTCAGCAGCGCTGCTCGGTTGATGGGCGCAGCCGTGCTGTGCGTGCGGTGTCAGGACTTCGTCAGGTCTTCGGGAGCGGTGTGCTCGTTGAGCTTGCCGAAGGGGACGTGAACGCTGGGGGTAGTCCGTGAGGTGCTGGCCAGATGGCTTTCCTGGTCGTCGAAGAAGATGTGCGGCTTGAGGACCTTCATGATCTCGCCCTTGTCGATGCCTCCGAGGAAGAAGGCGTCATTGACGGTCACTCCCCAGTTTTTCAGGCTGACCACTGCCCGTTCGTGTGCGGGGGCGTTGCGTGCGGTGACGAGTGATACGTGGAGGCGAATCCGGTAGTCGCTGTCCTTCTGCCGCTCTTCTTCTTCCCGCTGCTGGATTCGGTTGATGCTGGCCAGGAAGTCTTTCAGGGGTCCCGCGTCATGCGGCACCGCGGCGTTGAGTACCTCGTGGGCACGGAACCCCTCGATGCCTCCGGTCTTGTACACCTGTTCCGACTCGTCGGTGGCGAGGACGCCGTCGAAGTCGACGGAGATGCGCAGGTCGCGGTCGCTGGTGTCGTCCTCGTGGGGCTCGCCCAGGACGTGCCCTGCGGGCAGTCCGCGGGAGACGGCCTCGCGTACGTCTCCGGCGTTCGCCGACAGGAACAGCGACATGTTGAGGGCTGGCATGAACTGGTAGGGCGAGCGGCCTTGCATGAAGATGGCGCGGCTTATCTGCAGCCCGTGTGTCTGTATTGACCGCATGACGCGAAGCCCGGTGTCGGGGTCGTTCCGGGACAGGACGATGACCTCGACCAGGGGGTCGTCCGCTTCGCTCAGGTCGTTCAGCGAGAGCAGGCGGCGAATGAACGGGAACGCGACGCCGGGGCACAGCGTGTCGGTGAGGTGCTCTGCCTGGTAGGCGCGGTAGCCCTCCTCGCCCTGCTCCCGGAATACGGCGTCGGACTCTGCGAGGTCGAACAGTGCGCTGGAGGCGATGCCGATGACCAGCCGGTTCGCCAGTTCGTACGCGGCCACAGCAACCCCTTTGATCAGCCCGTTCTCTGTGTCCTCAATCATCGCATCAGCCTCTGCGTGCAGCCTGCGGCGCATGTCGCTTGCCCTGAGGACTGATGTGGGCCGGCCAGTGCGGCGTCCGCGGCCGGGGCGGGGCACGGCGTCCGCCATCGGGCCTGTGTCGGGCGAGGGTTCCGGAAGGAACTCTGGGCGACCACCGTGAGACGTTCGTTCTCTGGCTGCAGCTGCGGTCGCCGCCGTGGCGAGCGCTCTGTTCTGGCGCCGCGGGGCTGACTCTGTGTGGACCTCCGGGCGTGAAGAGTTTGTGCGGGCAGCGCGGCGTGGCGTGGCGCAGTTGTACTACGGACAGCTCCCTTGTATCTTTGGGGCATACCACCAAAGATACAAGGGAGCTGTCCGGCCCGATGCCTGCTCAATACGCACCGCCCCGGCCACCCCGAAGAAACCGCGACCCGAAAGGCCTCACATGCTGACTCCGGCTGACAAGGAGCGGATCGACCGCTTCGTGGCCAAGATCCGCGACGCCGGCTCCGACGAGCAGCGGATGCACATGGCCGTGCTCACCGAGCTGTCGGCCATTCACCGGCGAGTCAACCCGAAGACGGGCGAGCCGTACGCCCCGACCACAAACCGCAGCCTGATCACCGACTACCGAAACGTGATCAAGGCCGAACTGGGCGAGGACGCCCCCGTCCTGGAGAAGTTCAAGTACTCGGCTGCCCGCGTGACGGAGTACCGCCAGCACCAGCAGGAGCAGCGCGAGGAACGGCACCGCAATCAGAGGCCGCTGAACGCGCAGGAGCACATCGAGCGGGCCGTGGCGCTGCTGGGCTACAACGCGAAGGTCCGGTGGTCCAACGCCGCGGCCATCGCCGGCGTCGTGGCCCTTACCGGCCGCCGCCCTTACGAAGTGGGTTGTGTGGGCGGCTTCGAGCCTGACCCCACTGACGCGCCGCGGGTCCTGTTCAGCGGACAAACCAAGACGCGTGAGACCGAACGCGCCGCCACCGCCTACTCCGTCCCGGTGCTCGCGGAGCGGGATCTCGTGCTTGAGACCGTCGTCCGCATCCGCGAGGAGGTCGACCCCGCTCTGGACAACAAGACCTACTCGCAGCGCTTCGGCAAAGAGGTCGGCATCGTCGCCAAGCGCACGTTCACCGACGCCGACAGACAGCCGATCACTCCACGAGAACTGCGCGAGGCGTACGCCGCCGTCGCGTACCGCAAGTTCGCGAGCCGGAAGATCTCCGAGGTGCAGTTCTACAACGAGGTCCTCGGACACCAGGGAACCGACCTAAACACCTCCCTGTTCTACTTCGCCTTCTACATCAACGACAGCAACGAACTGCAGTGATGCATGACCTTCGCCCGGGCAGGCCGAGATCCCTCCAACGGGCGGGGGCGCACGGGCCGAGTCAGCCGCTGGCCGGCGGTCGAGCGAAGTCTGCGCGCGACGACGGATCCGACTGGCTGTCGGGGTGGATCGGCGGGACCCCCGGGGGCAAGGACGGGCGCGAGCTGGAGATCGCGACGACGGCCAACGACCCGGACGGCACGTACGGGGCGTGGCTCGCCGATCTCGGGCCCTCTGAGGCGATCGAGCGCGGGATCCTCGCGGGGTTCGAGATCGACGTCCTGGAAATCCGCGATCCCTCGCCGATCCTCGGGCTCTCGGAGACGACCCGGGCAGCGGCGGCGGGGTCGTCCAGCGTGACGACCTTCTTCGCCGTTCTGCTGAACCAACCGCTCGGGTCGAACTCCTGGAACGCCTCCCGGCCACGGTCGGACACCGGAATGAGTCCCGCGAAGAGGACCATCGGTGTCGCGTCCTGATACGCGGCATGGACGGCGATGAACGCGTTCGCGGCGCCTGGCCCTCGGGTCGCGATCGCCACCCCGGACAGCCCTGTCAGCCTTCCCTCCGCCAGTGCCACGAAGCTGGCGCCGCCCTCGTGCCGGGTCACGACCGTCGAGATCGGCGAATCGTGCAGCCCGTCGAGCACGTCGAGGAAGGACTCGCCGGGAACTCCGCACACCCGCCGGACGCCTTCACGCTCCAGTTGCGCGACGATCAGGTGGCCCGCGGAGAGAGACCGCTCGGGGCCGGACGGCGCATGGTGCGCCGGTGTGGCGGCCCAACGTCGCCAGCGGTGTCGGCGGCCTTGGCCGCGCCCCCTTGGGAGTTGATGGCATCACCCGTCCAGGGACGAGGGGCCTCCGTCGGGGTGGCTGTCGATCCAGGCGAGGCCTCCGATGTCGAGGCGTGTGCGGGCGCGGGTGACGGCGACGTAGGCGAGGCGGGCTTCGCTGTCGTCGATGGGCCCTGGAACGGGCCGCCCTTGGCTGTCCTGTCCGCCGGTGTCCTTGGGCGGGCTGAAGTCGTCGGCGACTTGCACGCGCGCCCATTCGCGGCCTTTGGCCTTGTGGGCGGTGGAGACGGCGACCTGGGCGTGGTCTTCCGTCCTGAGGCTGCTGACGGCGGCGAGGATGGCGTCGGTCCCGTGGGTGTCGACGAGGTCGACCAAGGGCTGCAGGTCGCGTCCGCACGGGTCGTGGGCGGCATAGTCCTGGACGGCTCCCCAGGTGGGGAAGAAGGACGAGTTCGGGGTGTGGGTGCGGCGGCCGGTCCTTGAGGTCGCGCGCGGCCAGGGCGAGGGCGCGCAGGCTGTCTCCGCCTCCGACGAGGGCGACTTTGGCGCCGGTGGCGAGGAGGTTCATGACGTGTTTCATGGCGCCGACGTTGGTGCGGCACAGGATGGCGTCCGGGTGGGCGAGGGGGCCGAGTTCCGTGGGCATGGCGTCGGTGCCGGTCAGCCGGATGGGTGCGCCGGCAATGGTGAGCCATCGGTTCGCTTCCGCGGCCAGGAGGGGGCCGAAGCGGAAGGAGCGGGAGAGGGTGAGGTGGGTGCCGTCGAAGCCGGTCATGACGTCTTTGGCGCCGCGCCAGTGGTAGATGGCCCGGGCCGAGTCGCCGACGAGGACGAGCTGGGCGTGGTCGCGCTGGTTGTTGAAGATGTGCTCGACGACGGGGTTGGTGTCCTGGGCTTCGTCGAGCAGGAGGTAGTCGGCGGGGATCCTGGGGTTGGTGAGGGACCAGATCTTGAGGAAGTGGTCGGGGTCGAACCTGACGGCGGCGGTGTCGGGGTTCTGAAGGTCGTCCCAGGCTTTGTCGGCGTAGGGCAGGACGAGGTCGGCGAGTTCGCGGTGGTGTTCGGGGGCGTCGAGGCCGCGCAGCGGTGGGACGTGACGGCAGGTGAGAGTGGGGTCGGCGGAGTGGCAGAAGCGAGTGATGGTGCGCAGGACGGTGTTGGACAGGGTCGTGGGGGTGATGTCGTGGTCGCCGATGCGGACGGGTTTGGTGATACCGAGGTCCTGACCGGAGCGCCAGGCGGGGCGGCGGGGTGCGTCGAGGCGGCGGGCGTAGCGGTGGCCGATGCCCGGGAAGCGGGTGGCTGCGTCGTGGGCGATGGCGCGGTTGTAGGCGAGGTAGCGGCCGCGGCGTTTGGTGGCGGTGGCGAGGAGGGCGAGGGTGGAGGTCTTTCCAGTGCCGGCGCCTGCTTGGAGGGCGATGTGGTCGCCGGCGTGGAAGCGGTCGGCTGCGTGGGTCTGTTCGTCGGTCGGGGTGAACACGTTGCTGCTCCGGATCGGCGGGTACGAAGGGGTGTTTGGGTGGCCGGCGTCGCGGGCCTGTTCCTGGCGAGGCGAGGGGCCTGTGCACGGCGGCGGATGGGCGTTCGGCGTCTGGGCCGGCCGTCGCCGACAGGGGTTGCCCTGTGCTCAGCGTGTGGGCTGGCGGGCGGCTTGAGGCAGTCGAGTCACGAGGTGGGCGTGGTGTTTGAGGGGGCCGAAGGGTTCCCATTCGGCGAGGGCCAGGTCTGCTGCGCCGGTGGTGACGGCGTGGGTGGTGCAGCGTTGTGTGCGCCAGCGCAACTGTTCGGTGCAGGGGAGGCTGCTGAGGTCGTAAACGGCGATGTCGGTGGCCGGCAGGGCGGATGGGCGGCGCCTGTGCGGGGCCGTGGGGGTGAGGGTCCAGTGTCCGGGGGTGGTGGGGTCGAGGACGGGCTGGGGGCATCGGGTGCGGTGGCGGGTCTGGGCGACGCACTGGATGTTTTCGATGGGGCGGGCTGCGAGGTAGCGGCCGTACCGGAGCTGGACGACGGGGCGCTCCGGCCGGCATGCGGCGCCGGTTGCCGTGGCGGGTGCGCTGGGGTTGAGGGCTCCGGCGTCGAGGAGCCTTCGCGTGCGCAGGGCGAGGCGCCGGCGGAGGTCGTCGAGGGCGGGTGGGAGGGGCTGGGGGGCGGTGCAGGTGGAGCACAGGACTGTGCGGGGGATGCGGCGCCATCAGCTGGCGTCGTCGGCGGGGTGGGCGGTGCCAGAGGCGAGGTGCCAGCGGAGGGCCTGTGGAACGGCCCGGGCCGGGAGCTCGGCGGGGTGGAGTGCGACGGGGTGTTCGTCGGTGGTGGTGTGCCAGTCGATGCGGTTGCCGCAGTCGCGGCATGAGCCGTGCTGGGCGACGAGAAGCAGGCTGGTGGGGCTGTTGGCGGCGATGGTCAGGGCCCGGCGGCGGTGCGGGGTGAGGGGCCGTTGTCCCAGTGACGCGGCGCGGGGCGGTGGGTGGGGTGCATGAGGGCGAAGGTTCCACCCGGCGCGCCGCGTCTGTGGTGTCCACGCCGGCGTTTTCCCTCGTCCGGCTCATGCGGCGGGCTCGGGTGTTCGGGGGTTCGATTGGCAGTTCCCGACCGGTGACCGGTTCGGGTGATCTTCGCCCCCCGGCCGGGGGTCATGCGGGTTTGCCGCCGGGGGGTTCGTGGCCGGTGCAGAGGGCCGCGAACAGGCCGCCGAGTGGGACGTCGAAGGCGTGGCCGAGGGCGTGCCAGGTGGCGAGGGATCCGATGGTGCGGCCTTGCTCGATTTCGATGAGGGTACGTCTGGACAGGCCGGTTCGGGTGGCGAGTTCGTCGTAGCTCCAGCCGCGGTCGCCTCGCAGGCGCGCAAGTTCGAGGCGCAGCGCGTCGAGGTCGGGGTCGGGCGGCAAGATCGTCACCCGCCCATCGCACGGTGCAGACCCCTGCCCTATTCGCGTGGATGGCCACTCCAACGGAAGGGCAGAGGTCTGCACTACGGTGTGCGGCCGTCACAACACCTCCCCGCCGGCCGTGTCAGGCCGGGCGGGACACGGCAGAGAAGAGACCAGCGGCAGATGAGGCCGTGCACCACGCGCCCGCCGGCGTCCCGCACGTGGACCGTCGAACTACGGCCCCAGCCGCAGGGCCCGCGCCTCGTCTGCGCCCAGTGCGGCCTCACTCCCAAAACCCTCCAGGGACGCACCGCACGGTCCGCGGCCCTGGCCCATCTGGCCCGGCACGCCCGCCTCTCGCTCCTCCCCCAGCACCTGCGGACCTGCCAGTGCCACGAACGCGGCTGCCGCTGGCATCCACGCCATCGCGGCTGCGACGGTCCGCTCCTGCTCGTCCTCTCCCGCGAGCACGGCGGCCGACTCTGGCGACTCGCCGACAGCTGCACCGCCTGCGCCCGGGCCATGAAGGACGCCTGCATCGTCCCCGACACCACGCTCACCATGCCCCCGGCGGCCCGCCGCGCGAACAGACCGGTCACGGCCGGCAGAAGACCGGCCGGCCTTCAGGACGTGGACAGGAGCCTGGTGCGCAACATGCTCAGCCACCTCGCCACCTCGCTCCCCGCGGGAATCAGCCCGCAGGCACGGCTGGTGGCCCTGCAGTGCGTCCTGCGGGCCACACCGGACGGCCGCGTACGCCTCCCTGCGGGACTCATCCGCGGCATGGGGCTCTCCAGCCCCAGGGTGCCCGGCAGGAGCTCGCAGACAGTGGCTGGCTCTGCCAAGGCTCCAGTGCCGCCGACAAACGCCTCACTGATCCTCTCTTCGGCGACGCCGGACGGCGGCAGCGCGCACGAGCAGCCGACTGGTCTTTGCGCGTCGGCCATCGTCACGGGGGCGCCGGGCTCACTGTGGCTGTCCGCCTCGTGAGCCTGGCCCTCGCGGCCCATACTCCCACCGGCACGACAGCCGGTCGGGCAGAAGCCGATCAGGTAGCCCGCCGCTGCGGACTGCCGCCCGAGGAGCTGATCAGCACGCTTCGGCTGCTCACCGCCCGGCAGACCATCACGTCATGGGAGCTCGCCTCTGACAGCGGGGACCTCACGTGGAGATACGCCTCCGGTTGAGCCCTCCGCCGGACCGTGAGCTCCGGTCGGCCTGGTGAGACCGGACATCTGCAGGCGCGTGGGGTGTGGTCGATGCGGCGGGCGAAGTCCCACTCGCCTCACCACCGGCCGCGCGTAGTGTTCGGCTGGGACGGAAGCATGGGTTTACTGGCCTTGCGCGGACCACCGGCGCGCCAGCGGCAGGCATTCGCAGGCGTGGGTGGGTCCTCTGAACAGGTCGATTACTTCGATTCCGTAATGAACTGCCAGTCGGTCACAGTCGTCCAGACTCCATGCTGCCCGGCCGGTCTGGCGGCGGCTGACCTGCGCCTGACTGACTCCGAGCGCCGTTGCCAGGTCCGCCTGCGATTCCCCAGTCAACTGCATGAGCGCGGCCACCGCGGCTCGCATCCGTTCCTCCGAGGACAGCCTCATGTCGCCAAACTTACCGTTACCGGTCTCCTACGTGCTGGGAGGTCGGTCGGCCTCGGCCGGTGGCCCACAGCGTCAGGTACGACGTGGCTGCAGCCGAGTTCCGCGGCTGTATATCCGGTGGTCAGCAGCGTTCCACATCCCTCCGTCATGCCAACTCCGATATCTGATGAGGCATCGACGGTCGTCCCAGGTTGCGGCCGGACGTCCGTCGAAGACGGTGGCCCTTTGCACCTCATGGGCCGTCGAGGAAGCGGATCGGCTTAGAGGAGTTGGTTGTTGCGGGCTTCGTCTGCTGCGGGTCCGGTGGCTCCGACCTTGAGCAGCCGTGCTTCGATGGCTGTGCTGCTGCGGCCGAATTCGTCGCACAGCTCGGCGTTCGTCGCCCCTTCGGCACAGCGCTGAGCCAGCATCTGGTCGTCCTCATCGCTCCATCGGGCATGGGAGTTGCGGTGGAGGGCGCGGCGCTGCTGCATGATCGGCGACACGGAGGGGGCAGGAGTGGGAGCGGGGGTGCTTGTGGGGAAACTCTGGGGTCGGGGGCGGATCAGCTGCTGGCGTACGAGTTCATCGTAGACGGCGCTGCTGCTGCGGCCGAATTCGGCGGCGAGGACTTTGAAGTTCCTTTCGTGGCGGAAGCGGGCTGCGAGACGGCTGCTTTCCTGTTCGGTCCACGATGTGGCGGGGTGCGGCGGGGAGGGAATGTGGGTGCACCTGTGGGCAGGTGTGTGGGAGGCAGCGTCGAGGAGGCGCGCAAGGGGTTCGAGGTCGGTGTCGTGGACGGCGCCGCACAGTTCGGACCGGATCTCGCCCTGGCTGGTGGTGACGGTGAGCTCCACCGTCAGCTGTCCGTCGTCGCTGTGGGTGCCGGTCAGGGTGTAGCGGTGGCCGTCGCGTGTGAAGGCGGTTTCCAGGCTGGGCTGGGTTTCTGGCTTGCCTGGGGTGTGCTCGCGGTAGGGGGCCGCTCCTCGGGGTGCGGCGAGCAGGGTGTGGACGTGCCAGGACGCCATGAAGCGTCCTCCGGTGTCGAGTTGGTAGGTGACCGGGCCCGGGTCGAGGTCGATGACGCCGTAGAGGACGGTGAGCGTGTGTCCGTTGAAGGGGCTCGCGGCTTCCGGGGTGCCGGGCACCGGCTGGTAGGTGAGCTCCCCGTGACTCGGTTCGTCGTCGGGGTCGAACAGGGGGATGTCGGGGTCGCCGTGCCAGCGGCCGTCGTTGTCCTTGAAGGCGTAGATCAGAAGGGGCACGTCGGGCTCCTGGGAGTGCGGGGCTGTCAGTAGTGGAACTGGATGTGGTGCAGGTCGGTGATGGTGGCGGCGGCCTGCTGCAGGTGTGGAGGCAGGGCGCGGAAGAAGTAGGCCTCGCCGATGCCGTCGGCGAGGACACGTCGTAGGTCGTCCTCGCCGGCGTCTTCGTGGCGGGCGTGGAAGAGGAGGCTCGCGTGTGTGGCGGGCAGCTCCTCGGTCAGGCGTCGCAGGCGGGGGTCGTGAAACTCCCCGCTGGTGGTCGTGAAGGCGAAGCGGGCCTGGAGTTGGACGATGACACAGCCGTCGTGCTGCAGGATCTGCCGGTGGGCGCGGCGGCGTACCTCAGGTTGCCAGGTGCGGTAGATCTCGCGCTCGATCAGGGCGGCGTTGGCGGCGGAAAGGTCTGCGGTGTCGCCGCCTGCCCAGCGTGTCAGGGCCTGGGGTGAGCAGAACAGCCGGGGAGCCAGTGTGGTGGCGGTCTGTGCGCGCAGGAGATGGCGCAGACGGGCCTCGGGACGGGTGGGGGGCTTGCGGGTCCAGTGCCGTGCGTCGGCGATGTCCAGTGCCTGGACGACTGACGTGCTCGCGAGGGACACGGTGCGGCTCCTGGATCTCGGTGTCGTTTCCTTGACCTGGGCGTGGCCGTTGTTGCTGGTGGGGAAGCTCCTATAGATCGTCAAGCGGTCTGTGGGAGCGGTTTGGTGGTGTGGATCACATGGGGTAGGTGGCGGTAGATCTCGCGGGCGACGAACCGTTTCAGGCACCGGATGACGTCCTTCTTGACCATGCCTTCGGCGGTGCGTCGGGCGACGTAGTCCCGTGTGCGCTGGTCGTACTTCATGCGGACCAGGACGATGGTGTGGAGGGCGTTGTTGGCCTGGCGGTCGCCGCCGCGATTGAGGCGGTGGCGGTTGGTGCGGCCGGAGGAGGCCGGGACCGGTGCGGCCCCGCAGAGGTGGGCGAAGGCTGCTTCGGAGCGGAGCCGGTCGGGGTTGTCGCCCGCGCTCGTCAGCAGCTGGCCGGCGGTTTCGGGGCCGAGGCCCGGCAGGGCGATGAGCCTCGGGGCCGCCTTGGTGACCAGCGGTCCGATCTCCTTGTCCGCGTCCTTGATCTCCTCGTCCAGCGCCTGGTAGCGGCGGGCGAGCCGCCGCAGGACGGTCTTCACCGCGCAGGCTGGATCGTCGAGTTCACCGGCCGGACGGGAGCGGGCCAGGGTGTCGATCAGCTCCCGCGTGGACAGTCCCCGCAGCTTGTCCCGCACCACGGAGGGAGCGGTGACGATGAGGGTGCGGATCTGGTTGATGGTCTGGGTGCGGACCTTGACGGCGCTCTTGCGGACGACCCGCAGGGCGCGGATCGCCTCCACGATCCCGTTGCGCGCCTTGGGTGTTCCTCCGGCCCGGCCGGAGAGGACCGCGGTCGCGGCCCCGTAGGCGTCGATCGGGTCGGATTTGCCGTTGTCGCGCCTCGCCTTGCGGTCCGGCCGGTCCACCTCGACCACTGCGACCCCGTTCGCGGTGAGGAAGCGTGCGATCTCGGCGCCGTAGGCACCGGTCCCCTCGACCCCGACGGCAAGGACCTCACCGTGGGACCGGAGCCAGTCCAGCAGCCGCCGGTATCCCTCCGGCGTGGTCTCGAACCGCTTGGTGGCCAGGTGCCGGCCAATGCTGTCGATGACCGCTGCCTGGTGGAGGTCGGTGTGGGTGTCGATCCCGCCGACCACCGCTATCTCGTCTGCCATGCTGGTGTGTGCTGCCCTTCCAACGCTCAACGGTGGGAGGGCGCGAGCCGGTCGGGCAGACGGACAAGACAGTGATGGGACCTTTGGCCGGGCTCCTATGAAGTCACGGAAGCCCGACCGGCCACGCGCCAGACGGCATCGCCCGGCAGGCCGACGATTCCCCAGAAGGACAACCGAAGCGTCAGTCAGGCGGAGAGTCAGACCCCCGGGCGATGCCATGGCTAATCCTCACTGTCAGGTGAACACGGAAGGCAGGTAGGTGGTGGAGGTGGCGATGCCCAGGCCGGTGGGGCTGGATCCGGTCATGGGCGAGTCGACCGGGTCGTTCATTCGCAGGCTGGCGTGCGTCAACGCGGTGCCGGTCGCTGACGTGCTGGGCGAGGCGGGGGTGCGGGGGCAGCCGAAGGAGCTGGATCCTGGGGCGGCGGAGGTGTTCTTGCACCCGCAGGCTGTTGAGCGTCTGGCGGTGATGGCGTGGCAGACACCTCAAGTACTGCGGCGGGCGCTGCCCACATTGGAGGTGAACGCCGGCTGCAGCACCCGTCAGCTCGTCCGCGTAACGCCCTGGGACCGGCAGTGGGCGGTGCTGGACGCGTGTGCCACGTGTGTGGCCCGGCTCGAGGAGGCGGGGGCACCCGTGCTGCTGGCCAGTGGTGAACGCTGGCAGGTGTGTGCGCCATGGCCGCTGGCTGCGTGCTGGTCGTGGCGGGCCGACCCAGGTGAGTCTTGCGGGCTTGGAGGAGGTGGTGCGGGCGCACCGGCGGTGGTTGCGTCTGTGCCGCCGGGTGGGCCCGTACGCGCGGGCGTTGCTCGCCGATGCCCTGCAGGTCGGCGCATGCTGGTGGCAGAGCCGGCAGATGGGCGCCGAGACCGTGTGGGCGGGGCGGGAGAAGGTGCTGGGGACAGGTCGGCAGCGGTGGTCGGTTCCGCTGGTGGTCTACCCGGAGGCTGTCGTCGTCGCGGAAGCCATGGCGGTGTACAAGCGGCAGCGACGGTGGGATCGGGATTTCGCTGGCGGTGCGCCGGGGTGGGTGTCGCGGCGCTGGATCGAGTTTGTCGGTGAACGGCTGGGGATGCCGGATCAGATGCGGCAGGGTGGTTACCGGATGCTGCGCGAGTGGACGCTGCTGCACCACATCGCGGCGCCGGTGGCCGTCCGGCTCACGCAACAGCCTCCGCCTTCCGGCTACCTCTCGCGGTGTCTTGAGCCCATGGAGCCTCACCGTGCACTCGCTTCTCGAGGTGCGCTGGAGGATGTCTCGTGCCTGGCATGGCGGTTGGGGCAGTCGGTGACTGATGTGGAGTGAGCGGCAGCGGGGAGCAGGACCGGCCGAGCACGGGCCCACGGCGTTTCCGTCGACGGGGCTCACCATGCCGGGCAGGTGTCGTGCAGGATCTGTGCGGCGTTGACGCCTTCGGCGCAGCGCTCTTCGAACCATGCCATGGGGCGGACCGTGACCGGCCGGACATGACCGGACGCGATTCCGATGGTGAAGCCGCAGGTGGGCTGGTCGGTGATCTCGGTCAGGTGAGGCGTGTGGGTGGCGTACAGGATGTGGTCGGCGGCGATGGCGAGGGGGAAGTAGCCGTCGCGGGCCGTGAGGCCCAGCTTGCGGTGCAGGTTGGCGCGGGCGTTGGCGTGGACGGCTGCGAGCAGGTCGGGGCGCCAGGTGGGATCGTCGGGGGTGGGCCAGGTGCCGGCGGTCATCTGGTCGGGTTGTGTGGGGGGCTGGACCAGGACGGTGAATGCGTCCTGTGCGGTGGCGTGGACGGCGTGCAGGAGGGCTCGTCGGCCGGGGTCGGCGTGGGGCAGGGTGTCCAGCGCCTGGTGAAGGTCGAAGGTGTCCATGTCGCCGGTGATGCCGAGGGTCTCCAGAACGGCGATCCGCGCCTTGCGGATGGCCGCGTAGAAGGGGTCGAGGTAGGGGACGGCCGGAGCCCGGCGCAGCCACCCCTCGGTCGGCTGGGGCGCCGCGTTTCGTACGCCGGCGTAGGCGAGGGCGGGCGTGGTGTACCAGGCCGGGCCGGTGCCTGCGAACGGTGCGGGCAGCTGCGGGTGGTGGGGCATGGTGGAGAGGTCGACGAGCCAGCTGCCGGGCGTCTTGTGGTCGAACGCGGGCCGGATGGCGTGCTCAGCAGGCCCGTTGGAGACGCGGATGCTGTTGCTGCCGGCCAGGTGGTGGAGATTCACCGCCAGGCACACCACGTGGTCGCGGGCGGCCTCGTCCTGGGTCGGCGGTCGCCACCAGTGGATGTCGGCGTCGGCGTTGACGTCCTTCTCTTGGCGGTGGGCGGCGAGTTGGTGTCCGGGCGGGGCTTCACAGGGGGCGGGGTGGACCACCTGGGCGAGTGCTCCGCGGACGCCGGTTGCGACCAGAGCGCCGGTGGTGGTGTGGCGGTGCGGGGCCGGCCGCAAGTCGCGCATGAGCTGGACCCCGCATGTCCCTGGTGAACCGGTGGGGGTCCTCAGCAGGGAGGTGTATTCGGCCAGCAGGCGGGCGATCTGGCCGGCTGTGAAGCGCGGGGGCAGGTTCCAGGCGTCGTGGTGAAGCGCTCCCCAGTCGGTGACGGCCAGGTGGATGCTGTCGCAGGCCGGATCGCCGTTGCTGGGGTGCAGCCGCATCCAGGGTCCCAGTCCGTTCGCGTCGGTCTGCCAGCCGACGGAACGGATCTGACGCAGCAGCGGGTGGTCGCTGCGGGGATGGCGCTCCTGGCCGGTCGGGACGGTGGCGGGGAGCTTCAGGCGGGCGAGGGCCGAGGAGGTGAGCACCAGCAGCGGTCCTGCAGGCAGGCCTTCGGCACGTAGGGGTGGTGCACCCAGCCTGTGGCGCAGTGCCCAGGCCAGCAGCTCGGGCAGGTCGGCTGCCTCGCAGGGGCGGGTGCTGCCGTCGGCGAGGTGTGCGGTCAGCGATGGCGCGTCGGCTTCCAGGACGGCGAGCGGGCCGCCGGCGGTGCTTCTGTGGTTCCACGGCGGGATGACCAGCCGGGCTCGGGAAGGCGGGGGTGGCCAAGGGCTGCGGGGTGAGGGGAGTGTGTCTGTCAGACCGGGTGAGAGTGGTGCCGGCGGCTGGGCGGCGGCGGGTGCGGCGGCAGGCGGCGGTGGAGGTGGGGTGGCGGCTGTTGCCGTGCGTGGGGTGGTCGGGGCCGCACAGCGGGTGCCCAGGTGTTGAGGGCGGCCGCCGACACGCTGGGCTGTGGGTTGCCAGCAGCGCCAGCACGGCTCCATGGCCGATGCCTGGGTGGGAATTTCGTGGCGCAGGGCACCCAGGGCCGCCCAGTCGGGGACCTCGGCGGTCTCGGCGCGGGGCCCGGGGGCAGCGGTCAGGCGGGCGGCCAGAGCAGCGAGAACGAGGCGGTAGGTCTCGGCGTTGCGTCCTCGTGGTTGGGCCTTGCCCTCTTCCCAGGCGTGGATGGTGGCCTCGCTCACACTGCAGGCGTCGGCCATCTGGTATGCGCTCAGACCGGAGTCCTTGCGGAGCCTGCACCGTTCGGAAGGATCCGGCAGACCGCCCGGGGGCCTGCGACTGCCGTCGGGAAGGTCGTTGAGATCGAACAGCCCGTCCACGTGCTTGGCTCCCTGAAATCGCTGCCTGCCCTGCCGACTCCTGCCTCGGTTCCACGGCGGCCGCCGGCACACAGAAGGATTCCCTAATCGCATATCTCATGCGCTGACGGGAAAAGCGTTTCGGCATACGCCGGGAGATGCGTGACCTGCTGCGATACGACTGTCGGCACGTACAGATGTGCGCTCGTTCGAGGGAGGCGCGCGACCTGTGTTGTCTTGCGCCCCCGTGCCGGCCACTCCGATCGCGCATCGACGCAGGTCGAGCGCATGACCGGCCCCGCTCGGGTTCGGTGGTAGCGGGCGCGCGAACTGGCATTCGCGCTCGCTCGTTCGAGCGTGTTCGACGCGAATGGCTTTGTTCTCGATCTTCGGCCCGTCAGGGTGTGCGGCATCGCCTGCTCGTTCCGGGGGGGGGGCGAGGCGTTGTTCGTATGCCTGGGATGGGTTCGCCGTGGTGAGTGAAGTGGTGTGGGCACAGGTGCGTTCAAGGACCGGCCGGCTGGTGGAGCGGCCGGTTCGCGAGCTGCGTGGCGAGAGGCTGGAGGAGTACGAGGCGGTGTGGCAGCCTCCGCGATACCAGGGCAGGCGGGCGATCGCGACGTGGTGGCGCCCGGCGAACAGGGCCCGGCACGTGGGGTGTGCCAGTCTCGGGGCGCTCGGTGCGGCGGTGTCGCTGGAGGCTGACCGTGACGTGGTCGCTTTCGCGTCGTGGCCGGTGCGGCTGCACTGGGCCGATGACGCTGGCGGTTATGTGCCGGACTTCTTTGTCCGGCTGGCCGACGGGCGGGCCAGGCTGCTGGTCTGCAGGCCTGCAGGGGGCTCGCCGCAGCGCTGGGAGGCCGCTGCGGAGCTGCTGGAGGCGGGGGGCGGATCTGGGGGCTGACTTCCGCTCTGTGGCGCGTAGCTTGCACCGGCAAGGCGGCGAGGAGCAGGCGCGGTGTGTGTACGGGGCGGCGTTCGGGGACTGGCCGGCGTGGCACGCCCAGGTCGGGCCGGCCGAGGAGGACGTGGCGCACGCGACGGTGGCTGCAGCCGGACTCACGGTGCACCGCATAGAGGTGACGCTGCGTGAGCATGAGCGGGTGGGAAGGCCTGGGGGCAGGCCCCGGAAACTGGCGGACACCACCGTGGACCGGGAGGACGCGCTGGCGCGGGCACGCGAGGAGGCACAGCTGCGCCGCCGGTTTGCGCGGGTGCTGGTGACGCCTGGAGAGGTGGGGCTGGAGCATTTCGCGGGGTTGGCCGCGGATGCTTCGGTGATCTTGCTGCGGGCGGTGGAGGCGGCGCTGCAGGAGTTCGACCCTGTGCTGGGGTTCGGGTCTGCGGTGGCCGAAGGAGCCAACGTCGTGGTGCGGGTACGGCCGGGAGTGGCGGACCGGCAGGTCCGGGTGGAGTTGGCCGAAGGGGTGCTGACCGGCCCGGATCTGCGTATCCGTGTCGATGCGAGCGAGCGGGCCGACGAAGCGGTCGCGCGGGGGGCGGCATGAGCGGCGAGGTGCTGGAGGCCGATCTGCGGGATGCGGCCCGGATGCTGGTGGATCGAGGACGGCTTCGGGCCGAGGCAGAGCCGGAGCTGTACCGGGCGGCTGTGAAGGGGCAGGCCGCGCTGGCGGGACTGTTCCGGTCGGAGCTGGGCTGGACGTTCGAGGTGCTGGAGGTGGCCCAGCTGGTCCGGCTGCACAAGCGGCGTGTGGATGTCCCTGGTAACCGGGGGCCTTCGGTGGCCCGCGGCGGGGGTCGTCCGGTGCTGCTGTCGCAGGAGGCGCTGGTGCTGGTGTGCCTGGTGTGTGAGCAGTTGTGGCGGCGTCCGCGGTTGAGCGTGCGGGAGTTGATGCAGGCGCTCGCGCAGGTGTGCGCGGAGGAGGCCGCCTCGGGTGGGCTGCCGCGGGTGCAGTGGGTGGCCGGGGAGGGGACGTCGAAGCAGGAGGCCCGCCGGCACCGGCAGAATCTGGTGGACGCGTTGCAGGTGCTGGAGGCCGAGGGGTCGGTGGAGGCGGACTCCGACCTGGAGCGGGTCGTGGTGGACGAGGACGCTGACCTTGTGGTGACGGCTTCGAGGGACCGGTTGGCGGCGCGGTTCTCGTCGCTGTCCCCCGCGCTGCTCGGCTTGGACGCGCTACCCCCGCAGGAGCACGCGGCGGCGTTGTCGACCGCTTCGTTGCTCGACCCGGCAGCACCGGAGCCGGACCAGGCGGCGTCGGTGGAGGAACGGCGGCTGCAGGCGCTGCGGCGGCTGGTGGACGACCCGGGTGTGGATCCCTTCGACGAGCAGACACCGGGGACGGCGTATCTGCACACGCTGGCCGGCAGGGAGCGGGGGCTGGCGCTGCTGGCCGGCTTGGGGCTCGGGGTGACAGTGCGCCGGGACTGGTGGGAGGTCACCGATCCCAGTGGGCTCGGAACCGCGATGGATTTCCCCAACGGGCGGCGGATGGAGCGGCAGGCCGCGCTGGCGCTGCTGGCTCATCTGTCCGAGCGGGACCGGGCCGGTTCGGTGGTGCAGGTGGGCGACGTGGTGGGGCTGCTGGAGGAGGTACGGGCGGTGATGCCGAACTGGGCGGCGGGTCACAAGGCGCAGCTTCCCGCGCTGGCGCGGGCGGCGATCGGTGAGCTGGCGGCCGCGCGGCTGCTGGTGCCGGTGGTGGGTGAGACGGAGCAGTGGCAGGCGACGCCGGGAGTGCACCTGTGGCGGGTGCGGGTGGCGCACGCCGCCCGCGGCGCGGCGGGGCCGGAGCCCGGTGGGGCGTTTGGTGCCGAGACGGGTGAGGGGGAGATGTGAGGATCGCCGGAGACGGGCCCGTCGGGGCCGGTGACGTCGGGCTGGGGGTGCCGGTCGCGGAGGGCCGGTGGCAGCCCACGCGGGCCGGGGTGGTGAACTCCTGGGCCTGGGCAGAGGAGGAGCTGCTGTTCGGCAACGGGTGGCTGACACTCGCGGGGCCGAACGGGTCGGGGAAGTCCTTGTCGGCGTCGATGCTGGTCACGGTGCTGCTGGACGCGGATGTGTCGCAGACCGCCTTGTCGGTGTCGGGGAAGGCGGCGGGGACGTTGCTGAGCCGGCACACCGACCGGGACGAGCAGCAGGACCGCACGGGGGTGTGGTGGCTGGAGTACGGTCGGCGCGCCGATGGCGGGGCTGTGGAGTATGTGACGACCGGGTTGTGGCTGAGGGCAGTGGGCAAGGCGGTGCACCGGGTGTTCTTCCTGGCGCGGGGGCGGGTCGGGGAGCAGCTGCGACTGCAGGTGGACCGGGAGCCGGTGCGGATCGGTGATCTTGCAGCGCAGTTGGCTGCCTGTCAGGGGCAGGCCTTCACCTCCGGCGCTTCGTCTGCGGCGTCGAACCGGGCTCGGTTGTCGGAGCATCTGCGGGTGGTCGGGGACGAGCACGACTACCGGCGGGTGGTGCGCGAGGAGTTGTTCGCGCCGCTGGACGAGGTGCAGTTCGACGCGCTGGTGGGGGTGCTGCGCAGCCTGCGCAGTGTGCGGACGGCGGAGGCGATCTCCGCGGCGGAGATGGGCCGGTTGCTGTCCAGCGCGTTGCCTGCGCTGGACGGTGAGCGGCTGACGGTGATCGCTCAGGCGATGGAGCGGATCTCTGAGCTCGAGGACCAGCTGGAGCGTGCCCGGGCGGAAGAGAAGCTGCTGCAGGACGCGGAACGGGCGTATCGCCGGTATGTGGAGGCGGTGGCGGTGGTCGAGGCCGCCTCGCTGATCGCAGCGAACACCGGGTTCGACGCTCAGACCAGGCGGGAGCGCCAGGCGGGTGAGGAGGCGCAGCAGGCCGGGGTGCGGGAAGCCGAGGCCGTGGAGCTGCTGGCCGGGACGCGGGCCGAGATCGGGGAGTTGGAGGGGCGGAAGAACGCGGCGGAGGAGGAGCTGCGCGGGCACGCGGGCGCGGTCCTTCCGCAGCGTGAGCAGCGAGCGGTCGAACTGGCCGTTGCCGCCCGCACGGCGGCCAAACGGTCGGATGAGGTCGGTGGCGAGACTTCCCGGGCTGAGGGCGCCGCCCGGGAGTCGGCGGATGGCGTCCGGTCGGCGCAGGGCGCCGTGTCGGCGGTGTCCGGGCCCTTGCGGGTGGTGGGGGGCCGGCTGGGCGCGGATGCGGCCCTGGAAGGACTGCTCACCCTCGACGAGCGGCTGGTGACGGCCGAGGCCGCGGCAGTGGCCGCAGGCGTGGTCGACGAGGCGTGCGCAGCACCGCTGGCGTGGGTGGACACCCGGATCTCCCAGATGCGGAAGGTAGAAGCCGCGCTCGGAGACCATGCGACGGCGCAGGGAATGGAAGTCGCGGCGGCGGCCGATCTGCGCGAGGCCGAAGCGGTCGAGGAAACGGACCGGGCCACGGCCGACCAGACGAGCAGGACGCGGGCGCGGGCCGAGGACACGCTGCTGGAAGAGATGCGCCAGTGGGCAGACACGGCAGTGGAGTTGCGCGGTCCCGCCCTCGAGCTGCTCGTGCGGGACGGTCGCGGCGACGGGGAGCGGTTGCCCGTCGGGAAGCTGACAGCCGGACTCGCTCAGGTCGCGGGTGAGGCGCGGGCGAGGATCGACGCGGCAGGGCACCACCGGCAGGCAGCCGCGGACCGTGCGGTGGCCGAGCAGGCGGCCGAGGCATGCGAGCAGGCACGCACGCTGTGGGAGCAGGAACGCGGCGCGGCCGAGCACGCCTCGCAGGCGTTGCACGGGGCGCAGGAGGAGGCTCGGGAGCAGGACGCGGCCGGGAAGGAGGCCCGGGAGCAGCACCAGGAGACACACCTGCGGCTGGTCGCGCAGGCGGAGGCCTCCGTCGCGCAGGCTCAGAAGGCAGCGGACGGGGCCGGATCGGCGGCCGTGGCGGCCTGGGAGCAGTGGCAGGGCCTGGTCGGCATGTGGCGGCGTGACGCGGTACTGATCGACGTCGGCATGGTGCCGGAGCCGGCCGGGGACGGGGCCACGAGCGACGCCGCGCAGACAGTCGCGCAGATCCAGGTGTCCCTGGAGCGGGCGCACGCAGCGGCCGCCGGGCGGCTCCAGCGTGTGGTGGACGCCGCCGACCAGGCGGCGGGATTCGCGCAGGAAACGGTCCGTGACCTGGAGCAGCAGCTGGAGCGGGCCCAGCAGGCGGCGCCGGTGCCACCCGCACCGCTGTGGCGCAGCCAGAAGGTCAGGGACGGCACCCCGTTGTGGGCGCTGGTGGACTTCGCCGGACACCTGACAGACGAGGCCAGAGATCGCCTCGAGGGTGCTCTGCTGGTCAGTGGACTGCTGGACGCGCTGGTGCGTGCCGACGGGCAGGCAGTGGCAGGGGATGTGACCCTGCGACCTGGAGCTGCGGCGGCGTCGGGGGCGAGTCTGGCGGACGTGCTTCGGCCCGACGCGCAGGGCTGGATCGCCCCCGAGCGGGTCCACCAGCTGCTGCGGTCGATTCCCCTGGACCCGTCGGCGGGCGATCAGGTCACGATCGCGGTGGCGACCGCGGTCGCACCGGCCGGCTACCAGGCGCGGTTCATCGGGCGAAGTGCCCGCGAACGCGCCCGGCTCCGGCACGTGGCCGACCTGGAGCAGCAACTCGACCAGGCACAGGGGGCATTGCACCGGGCACGTGAGGAAGCCGCGCGCGCTCGCGCCCGGGTGAACGCTGCCGCGATGGAGCGGGACCAGTTCCCCTCCCCCGCCGGGTGGGAGCAGGTCCGCGAGAGGTGGCAGGGCCTTCTCCGGGCGCTGCAGGAGACCCGCAACCGGTCCGCTCAAGACATCCACTTGGCCGAACGCGGGCTGGCGCAGGCACTGCACGCCCTGGAGGCGGCTGCCGCGCGGCGCCGCAGCGCGCTGGAGATGCTGGCCCAGGAGGCACGGCACACCGAACAGGTGGCGGCCGCGGCACTGGCCGCAGCCCGGACGGCTGAAGGTGTTGCACGGGAGACGGCCGGGACCGCAGCCGCCAGTCACGCCGGGTGGGAGCAGGCGAAGGAGGCCCAGGCCCACGCCGATGCCGAGCAGGCCGGTTTCCCGTCGCTGGATCAGGTCCTCTCGGCCCAGCAGCAGGAGGACGACGCGACCGAGCAGCTGCAGCACTCCATCAGGCGCACCACCGACGCACGCGAGCGGCACCGCCGGGCCGGCGAGGCCGTGCGTCAGGCGCTGCGGGCGCTGAACCGGGCAGCCGACGCGGGCGGCGGCACCGTGCTGCCCACGGATCCGAAGGCGGCCGGCGCCCACCGCGAGGACACCACCTTGATGTTCCGGCAGGTCGAGGCCTGGCGGGGCGCCGCAGCGCGGGTAATCGACCTCGCGGGACGGGCACGCCAGGACGCGGCAACCGCCGAACGCTGGCGGACCCTGGCGGACGACGCCGCCCGGGAAGCAGAGCAAACCGCCGTGGACGCGGGGCGCGAGAAGGCGGCTGTCGAGGAGATGCGGCGCGGCGCCTGCACGGCGCCGAGTACGAGGAGTTGCGCGCCTCGCTGCAGGAGGTCACCGGTGCGCTCGACCGCGTCCGGGCACGGGTGGAGGAGCTGCAGCGCGCCAAGGAAGAGGCTGCTGCTGACGCGGCGTCGGCCCGGGCTCGGCTGGATGAGGTCGCACCGCTGCGCCAGGCGGCCGAGGAGCACCGCGATACCTGCCTCACCCGGTTGGGCCGGCTCGTCGACGAGGGCCTGGCCCTGGTCGGCGAGGACATCACCACCGGGCCGGAGGGCCGGCCCGCGAACCTGACCGCGGGACTGGCCTGGGCCAGGAACCTGCTGGCCGACCGCCCCACCGGGCCAGGCGCGGGAGTGGGGGCGGACCGGCTCGCCGCAGCGTCCCGGGCCCGGGACGCTGCGCTGAAGGCCCTCGAGGGCGCCGCCCGCACCGCCAACAGCGCACTGGCCCGGTTCAACCGCCCGGTCATCCTCACCAACGTATCGGGCACCGGTTGGCAGCGTGCCGAGGTCGCCGACCCGGCCGCGGCCCGCGGCCAGGACCTGCGCGCAGCGGTGGAGGCACTGCGCGCGGCAGTCGCCCAGTTGGAGCAAGACCTGCGCGCCGACATCAAAAAGGCCATCAAGACCAGCATGTTCGCTCAGCTGCAGCGCGACGTTCAGGTCCGCCAGGATCTCGCGCAGCAACTGGTGCGGCAGATCGGCCAGACCCTGGCGGACGTGCGTACCGGGGTGGCCCGGGTGGGCGTGAAGGTCGAGTGGTCGGTACGCAAGGACGCGGATGCGAAGGCCATGGTGGAGCTGGTGAACAGTCCCCCCTCGGACGAGATGTTCGAGCGGATGTATGACGTGCTGCGGCAGCGGATGGACGAGTCCGTCGGGGACACGTGGGCGGACCGGGTCGCGCACACCTTCGACTACCGGGCCTGGCACGAGTGGACGATCTCGGTGACACACTCCTCGTTCAGCGACGGGGATGGTGACCGCTTCAAGGAGGTCAAGCCGCGCGGCATGAACCCGCTGGAGACGCTGTCGACCGGGGAACGGCGCCTGGCCACGATGCTGCCCCTGCTGGCGGCCGCGTGGTCGATGTACAGCGGGGAGTACCGCGGGCCGCGGCTGCTGTCGATCGACGAACTGGACGCGGCGTTCGACGACGTGAACCTTCGGCAGATGCTGGGACTGCTGCGCCGGTGGGAGTTCGACGTGCTGGCGACCGCGCCCTCGATGACCCCGGTGATCAAGAAAGAGGCCGGGCAGGTCGTCATCCACCAGGTCATCACCAGCGGGAAGCATCGTGTGACGGTGCCGTGGCTGTGGCAGGGCCACGGGGAGGCGCAGCCGCTGACGCTGGACCTCGGCCTGGGCTTCGACGGCGGGATGGCCGGCTGATGGGCGCGGCATGGAAATGGGTCGCGGGCGATGAGGCGCTGGCCCCGCTGTGGGCCGCCGTACACGACCGGCTGTGTGCCGGGACGGATCCGGCGGCCGTGGCGAGTGTGCGGGTTACCGGGCTGCCACCGGCGGGGGTAGCGGCGTTGCGGGCGTGGCTGGACGACGCGGGCCGACTGCGGCGTGGCACGTCCGCGGTGGTGGTGGACGCCCGCGGGGCGCGAGTGCCGGTGCGAGCACTGTGCCAAGTGCTGCGGCTGGAACCTCAGGACTTGGTGACTGTGGTGGAGCAGGCTGTGGGACGGCCGGTGGTCAACCGTGCGCGGAAGCGCGTGAGCGAGGCGGCGCTGCGCCAGGATGTGTGGCAGTACGCGGCCGCACAGCTGCCGGCGTGTCCGGGACTGGTCGCACGGATGCGCGCCACCGGGATCGGCGTCGACAAAGGCACAGGGGTACGCAAGCTGGTCGATGCCCTCGCCGCCGTGGCGACACGGCTGCCGATCGACCCGCCGGTCTCACTGTCCAAGCTCGCCCACGACACTGCTGGCGACCCCCACTTCTTCGACCTCGACACCCTCGCCGGCAGCCGACTCGTCACACTGGTCGCCGAACTGACGGGCCAGGTGGAGCCAACACGGCCGGACCGGATCCGAGCCCTGCTCGAACAGAGCGGAGTCGTCCCTGACCGGCTCACCGCCACCGTGCTGCTCCACCACGTCCAAGCCATCGGCGACGGACCGGTCGACCGGCGCCTGTGCGACGCCGTCGCCCCGGTCGCGCTGCACCTGTTCGACCTGACCCGCACTCCCCCGCGTCTGGACCCGACGCAGGTGCTCACCGTGGTGGAGAACCCCTCCGTCCTCGAATCCGCTCTCGCCCGCGGCCACACCACGCCGCTGGCGTGCACCAGCGGACAGTTGCGTGCCGTCGACCACGCCCTGCTGCAGCTCGCTGTCGACCAGGGCGTAGCACTGCAGTACGCGGGCGACATGGACGGGCCAGGCCTCGGTATCGCGCACACCGTCACCCGTCTGTACGGCGCCAGGCTCGTCGCCATGGACCTGGCCACACTCCACGACGCGGGAGCCCACCCGTCCGCAGTGCTGCTGGGCCCGCTCACCAACGAAGACATCGACCTGCAGCTCGCCCGTGCACTGCGTGATATGGGACGGGTAGTGTTCCAAGAACATGACGCCGTTCTGGACCGTCTCCTCCCGCCCTCCTCCATCTAGGTGGCCAGTCCCCGGATCGGGATCGTTGTCCGGCGCACGGGTGTGCACGTGCTTCGGCATATGAGACCGTGCAGCGAATCTAGCCTCTACAGCGGTTCAGGCGGCGAAGCCGATGTTGGTGACGTACTCGTACTGGTCCCGCTGCGAGCCGAGGTCGATGATCTGCTCGATCCAGGCGTCGCCCAGGGCCCGGTCGTCGCCGGTGGATCAGGCGTCGATGATGGTCTCCCACATGGCGGATGTTGAGGGTGCGGAATTCCACGACCCGCTGGTAGGCGGTACGCACGCCGGACTGGTTGAGCGGATGGATCTCGACGCGGCGCCCCGGCCAGCGCGGTTGAGGCGCGCCAGGAGGTAGCGGGCGACGTTGTGGCGGCGGACCGTGCGGTAGGCGGCTTCGACCCGGGCGAGGTTCTGCCTGGTGGGATTGCGGATGCCGGCCAGCCATGTCTTCAGGGTGCGATCGGTGACGGTCAGGCCCGCGTCGTAGGCGGCGGCGCGGACGTGAGGGGTGCGGGTGAGGTAGTGCAGATGGGTCATAAAACCGGGGCGGCCGGGACAGGGACGTTCACGTGCCGGCAGCGGGCGGCGGTGTGCCAGTCCTCGGCTGGGTGCGGGTGTGTGACGGCCGGGATGTCGAGGCCGGCATCGCGGATGAGATGGCCGAAGCGGACGGAAGTGCCGAAGCAGCCGGCGAACAGCCCGAAATGGCCGGCGGTGCGCGGGGTACGGCGGCGGAAGGCGAGGGCGGCGGCGAGCAGGGGGCGGGCGCGGTGCGGGATGGCGTACATGTGCTGCGGGCCGGGCGGCATGCCGATGTAGATCCGCGAGTCGCGGTCGATGGCCAGGCGGGTGGCGTGCTCGTCGACACTGGTGATCTGGGTTATGGACAGCAGTGAATGGGCGGTGCCCGTGAACAGCAGGGCGGCCGCCGCAGCGGCACGCAGCGGATTGGGCAGGTTAGTGATGAGGGTGTGAGCCACGCGTGGGGTAATCGGCACGGTGGTGATGCCAGGGCCGGCCCGCTCGGCAAGGTCATCAGGGACGTCGAGTTGGAGTTGCCGACTGAGGAAGCCGGCCTGGGCTCCGCGTACACGGGCGAGCGTGTGCTGGGTGCTGGGGCTCGAGACGGTGAGGCGCGCCAGGAACAGGCACAGCCCCTCCATGTCCTGCCAGTCACCGGGCTCTTCGGGTCCGGTGTCCCTGGCAGGAGGCTTGGCAGCTGACGCGGGGTGGCGTGCGAGCCAGATGCGGGCGGCGGCGAAGCCCGCCCGGTACTGGCCGTCGGTGCGGGCGAAGTCGGCCTCGTTCAAGCGGCGTCTGCACGCGTCGCGGAAGGCGGCGCCATCGCCGCGGGGCAGGCCGGGCAGCGGGTGAACGTGGGCGGGCGGAGGCGGGCCCGGGCGTCGGCCCAGGGCGGGCGGGCCGATGGCGTCCAGGATGGCGGAGGTGCCGGACACGGTCCGCAGATCCGTGAGTCCGGTGGCAGCCAGCCGCGTATGCAGGCGGTGTTCGGCGGGCCCAGTGGGAGTGTGGGCGATGAGGATGAGGCGGATACCGGTATCGGCGCGCCATGCTGCCAGACGGCCCAGGCGTTCGGGGGTGAGGCGGTGGGCGCGCAGCACGATGGCTTCTTCGAGGCCTGTGGTCAGGGTCCAGCAGATCACCGCGCGCCAGGCCGCGTCGGTGGACATCCGCTCGGCGTCGGGCCGGGCGAAGCTGTCGCGGCCCATGGCGCGCAGCAGGTCCAGGGCGAGGTAGGCGAGGCTGTTGGTGTGCGGGGTGGGATCAGCGGTGATGCGGCCGTTGCTGGGTTCGGCGCGCTGGTGGGCGGCGTGGTGGACGGCATGGTCGTCGCTTACGTCCAGCAGCAGGAGGACGGGCGGCAAGGTGGCCGGTGTGACGAGGGCAGGGGCAAGTTGAGTCATGGGCGGTGTGAGGTGTCGATGCGGCGGGTGATCTGCCGCAGCAGGCCGGGGCCGGGGTGTGCGGCGCCGGTGCTGACCAGGGCGCGCTGGACGTGGTGGGTGAGCAGGGCCCAGCGGCGCAGCCGACCGTGAGCGAAGTGACCGTCCAGGAAGCAGAGCTGGTCGGGTGCAGCGGCCTGCCACAGCGGGTGCAGGGCGGGGATGGCACGAGGGATCTGGTCGTGGGTGAGCGGTTGGAGGGTCAGCCACTCTGCGGTGCGGGTGTGGAGCATCTGCTGGGCGCGCAGGGCTTTCTCGCCGTGCTGGCCGGCGATCAGGACCGTGCAGAGTCCGCCGGGGATGTCGTCGTGCAGGAACCTCAGGTACTCGAAGCAGGCCTCGGACATCCGGTCGGCTTCGTCGACGACCACGATGCGGGGTGTGGCGGCAAGCGCGCGGCGGATGAGAGTGTCGGCAACCGCGGGTGCGGCAGGTGCAGCGCCCGGCAGGCCGAGAGCGTGGTGCAGGTGGGCGCGCAGATCGGCCGGGGTGGGTCTGGCCCCCAGGTGCAGCGGGAGGTGAGCCTGGGGAAAGCGGGTGTGGGCGGCGTGGTGGACGACGAAGGTCTTGCCGACTCCGGCATCGCCCAGCACGCACAAAAAGCGCCGCTGCCGGTAGGCGCCGTCGAGGGCGTTCTCAGCTGCCGCGAGGCCGGGAGTGAGGACGGTACGTGCCCCGGCCAGGTTGAGGAAGTGCAAGTACTGGGGCGCGGCCGTGGCGGCAAGGGGCGCCCCTTGCGCGGCTGCGCTTGTCTGCGCGGTCTGATCGGTCAGCATCGGGCCAGGGCCCAGTCGACGATGGCGTCGTCGACCCGCTCGGTGCCGAAGTACTCCATGCCCTTGAGGACGTGCTTGGTCACCTTGACCCACTCGCGGAAGGAGCCGAGCGCATACTGGGTATCGATCCGCTTGAGCAGCGCCTCGTCCACGCCGCGCCAGACGGGATGGGAGCCGGGAACCGTTTTGAGGATCTCGTCCTCGGTCATCGCGAGGATTTCCAGGCGGATGTAGATCCTGGAGGCGAGCGCCGGGTCACTCTGCAAGGTCTCATATGCCTCGCGGCCGCCGACAAACACGATGGCGGGCTTGGGGTCGCAGTTGTCCCACAGCTTACGCAGGAACTCGAAGTTCTCCCGCCGGTACTGCTGTGCCTCGTCACACACGATCACATACGGGCGCCGCGGCAGGGCTTCGCGCAGCAGCTTGTCGAACGCGGTCGGCGTGCCGGGCATCTTGCAGTTGAGCCGCATCTGGTGGACAGCTCCTCGCGCAGGTCCTTCGGCCCGGGGCGGGAGCGGGCGAAGCCCAGGGGCAGGATCAGGTCCGGATTCATCTCCTGGATCGTGGCCCGGGTGCTGAAGCTCTTGCCAAGCCCCGGATCGCCGTAGATGACGGACATGGCCCGCGACTCGACGGTGTCGATGACGGTGTCCTTGATCTGCAGCAAGGTGTCCGTGGCGACCAGCGTGGAGTCCTTCAGGCCAAGGAAATGCTGCGGGCGTAAGTCGGGCCGGCGCCCTGGTGCCGGGGCGCTCTGGGCCGCGGCCGGTGTGGTGCGGCGTGGGGGTATGTGCTTGCGCTTGGGGGCAGTTGTCACGAGGCGTCCTCTTCGGATGCAGTGTCGGTGGATGTGGTCTCGGTGAGATCTTGACCGGGGCGTTTCCATCCGGCCGGGACGGGGGTCAGGGGCCGGTACGGCTGGGAGCGGCGGCGGGGCGCTGCGGGTGCCTTCGTGCCGTCGAGTTCGGCGCGGGCCTCGGCCTCGGTCATGCGCAGAGCGCGGACGGGCAGTTCTGGCCGGGTGGACGGCAGGTGGCGTTCCTGCTTGCGCTCCGCGGAGCGTTTCAAGGCTTGCCGCAGCTCTCTGCTGTGCTCGTCGCGTTCGAGGAGCACCTTGGCTCGCAGGTCCTCACTGGCCTCGTTGCTGAGGAAAGCCCTGCCGAGGTAGCGGTTGCCGCGGAAGGTGTACAGGTCGATCTCGTGGGTGTGGTGCGGCATCCACCGCACCCGTACTTCCAGCCCGATCCGGCCCACCCCGTTCTCGGGCATATAGGCGCGGCCCGCGAACTCGACCCCGTGACTGGTGATCTTGTGGACCTTGTTGTCACTCTCCAGCATCAGGGCGCGTAGCTCGGACGCACTCGGCTCGGACCGGATCTCGGCGGGGTCAGCCTGCCAGGCGTCAAGCGGCGTCATACCGGTGCGCTGGATGACGTGCTCGGTGTTGTGCTTGTGGACCCACTCGCCCAGCAGGCCGACGAACGCCTCGAAGGTCAGCGGCGGGTCCGTCTCGCCGAGGCGGTGACGGTGATCGAGCCGGGGTGCTTTCGTGCAGCGGGGCAGGTCGGCGAAGAAACGCGTCATGCTCGTCAGGTTCAGGCGTTCCACGCCGCCCTTGTGACGGGCACTGCGCACGCGGTGCACGGGCACACCAAGGAGCCCGAAGGCGCGCAGCACTGTCTTGGACAGAAAATCCGCGCCGCCGTCGACCCGCACCAGGCGCGGCAGCCCGCCCGGCGGACCGTACGGAGCCTCGCGCAGCACGGAGGCGCGTACGGCCGCCAGGACCGAACCCCGGTGCGCGGAGCCAGCGGTGACCGCCCAGCCCATCACATAGCCGGTGCTGCGGTCCTCGAACCACGTCACCCACACCCTCGACGGCTTCTTGTCCGGCATCATCACCACGGTCTCGGCCTGCTTGTGGTCGCCCTCCCACACCTCGTTCCGGGCCACCGCCGGCCGCTGAAAACACGGGTCGAACCCCCGGGCCGCCGGGATCCCCTCCCGTAGGCTCGCCAAGAAACCCGGATCGAGATCCCGGGCGATCGCATCGTGCAGCGTCGTCAGCCCCGGCGGCTTGCGCCCCGCCGCCACCGCCACCTCGACCAGGCGCTCGTGAGCACGCTTCACGTTGCCCTGATAGTCAGCGAGGACCTCGATGACCTCCTCGGTGATCCGAAACCGTGTGCGTTCCGGCTTCTCCGCACTGCCGGTCTCCTCGGCGCGGGCCAGCCAGGTCCACACCGTCCTCTTGTGCACACCCACCGCGTCAGCGACCAGCCGTACATGCGCCGTCGTCAGCTCCCCCGCGGCCCGCAGCCGCAACAGCTGAGCCACCGCCGCAGGCCGCAACTCATCCCGATGCCGCCCCAGGCCGTCATCCACGGCCCCAGGGGCGTCGCCGTCCGCCGTCACCGGAGCTGGCATGCACACACAGAGCGAACAGGTAACCAAGCAGTGACCACAGCGCCAGCCTCCGGAACATCAACTACCGCTTCACACAGAACAGTTCATGATTCCGCCCGCGACAGGCGCAACGGATGAGACGCTAAACCCGACACCCCGACGAGAACCCCGTCGACCACTTGGACGAGTGACAGCAACCCTGTTCCACCTCCACCCCGCACCTCCATGCGCTATAGAGCACGCCACGAAGGAGGTTCGACGAACACAGCACCAAGCGATCCGGGATCACACCACCGTGAATCCGGAACACCACCACCAAGATCAACTGCCTGAGGAACCCACCGACCAGCACAAAAGCAACCTCGCATCAATGACGAGGAAACCCGAACACCCCAGGCTCCCTTCCCCGAACCTCACACTGCCCCCGCAGGGCCTGGTGATCGGCCCGGTCCTGCGTGTATCCAGGGAAGGTGTCCCGCCCATACCCGGAAGGGGTCCCGTCTCTTGCGCGCATCCGACCGCCGTGAAGGTTCCCGCCCCAGCGCGCACCTGGCCGTGGCCGCGTCACGGTCCGCCACGCGGCCTTTCGATCTGCTCGCGGTCCAGCGGGAGGCCGGCAACGCTGCTGTAGTCAGAATGCTGCAACGGGTCGGCCACCTCGACGAGAAGCAGCGGTGGCAAGGCCCGTCCCCGGGGCCGGCCGGCCCCGTCGTCCAGCGGTCGAGTGTGAAGGGTGTGCTGCGCGGCTCCGGTGAGGCGCTGGACGGCGCGCTGCGCGCAGAGATGGAGGAACGGCTCGGCGCCGACTTCTCCGACGTACAGCTGCACACCGGGCACGCGGCCCAGCGCTCGGCCGCAGAGATCGGGGCGCGCGCCTACACCTCCGGCAGCCATGTCGTCATCGGTGCGGGCGGCGTCGACAAGCACACCCTGGCCCATGAGCTGACCCACGTCATCCAGCAGCGGCAGGGACCGGTGGCGGGCAGGCCCACGGAGGACGGCCTGTCGGTCAGCGACCCCGGGGACCGCTTCGAACGGGAGGCCGAGGCCAACGCCACCCGCGTCATGCGCGCACCGGCCGCCGTGGCCGAGCCCCACGCCGACGCACCCAGGCCGTCCCCGTGCACCGGTTCCCCGGCCGTGCAGCGGTCGATGTATCTGGCCAACTACGATGACCGCATCTACGCGGACAGCAACCAGCCCGGCAGCGAGTTCGCCTTCGTCAGGAAGGACGCATTCGACCGGCTGCTCTTCGTCCCCTACTCGGGCGTCGACCGTATCCGTGACGTCGTACGCAACACCGGCCTTTCCGACTTCTCCGATTCCCAGCTCGACGACCTCATCCGCCTCGATCCAGCGTTCCAGGTCGAGCTGCTCAAGGAACTGGGCGGCTTCCACCACTACGTGAGCACCGCCGGAACCCTTGACCCGCTGGACGGCAACGCACTCGGCCGGGGGCTGCCCGGGCTGCTCGCCATGGTCGTCCGGTCCGGTCCGCGGCTGTGGCAGAACTCCGGCGGCTCCCGCGTGCCCCGGGCCGAGGGTCACCTGCTCATACGGGCGGGGACCTCCCGCGAGCAGGTGGAGCAGCGGCTCGGCGTCGATCTCGATGCAGATTACGCCGACGTGCAAGTGCATCAGGTGCCGGACACCATATACGAGGCGGCCCGCCGGGACAGCGACGGCCTCTTCGAGTACGCGGGGCTCGGCCCGGACGACCCGCACAGGATGCTGTACTTTTCGACCGCGACCACCCGGCGGTCCGCGTCGCACCGCATCCGCATCGCCAATCAGCGCTACAGCGATGGCGAGTTCTTCGACCCGAGCCTGAGCGCTACCACCCGTGCGACGCTCGACGCGGCCTACCAGGAGCTTATGCACGCTCCACCGCGGCAGAGCACCGGTTGGATCCCCGGCACCAGGCTGACGCCCGTGGACCGGGGCCCGGGACAGGACGCCGCGATGAAGAACTGGAACGCGCTCGGCCTGGCCGCCTACGCCAACCTGGCCCTGGGCTGCACCTACGACCTGAATCAGAACTGGGAGTGGTTGCACATCCAGGGTGCGCAGATCGGCGGCGCGACCGACGAGCACAACCTCGTCGCCGGCACCTACGTCACCAACTCGGCAATGATGCCCTTCGAGAGCCTGATCGCGGAGTGGGCGAAGGCAGACGCGCACAACTTCCAGGCCCAGTTCCTGATCACCCCCGGCAACACTTTGTTCCCCCAGTACATCGAGCTGTGGGTGCAGGCCCGAAAGCATCAGCATCTCGGCGATCTACCGCCGACGTTGCTCGCCCGGTTCGAACCGCTGTCCGGACGGATCGTCGACCGGATGGCCGGCGAGATCACCAAGCGCAACGTCGACACCCGTCCGCACCTGCCCTCCCCCTTGCCGCTGTGACCGGGGCACCCCTGCGGGGCTGACCGGTGTCACCTCCCGAGGCACCGTCGCCCCCAGCTCCTCACGCCTCTCGGCCGTCACCGCGAGGAGTGTCCAGAGGGCCCCACACCGGCCCGCAGTCCTGCGGGATGCTCCTGGGATCGAAGTCGGTGGCTGTCGGTCCTCCTGCGCACGCACCCGTTCTGGTCGTCCTGGCGCACGCACGCCCTCATCCGTGGGCGTGTACGCGCTGCCCCGTGTCGCTGAACCTCGACCGATTGCCGCCGGACGATGCACCTACATGAGGGTTGTTGGCGCTCCGCCCCCCCGTAGAGAAGGGTCACCGGTCGCGGTGGGCCGACCAGCGGTGCACCGGGAGGGAGCGTGGGGGGTCCTGGCTGACGGTGATGGTGGTGATCGTCTCGCCGTCGGAGGCATGGACGTGGATCCAGCCCTGGGCGAAGTCCCGGAGGTCGTCGCGGTCGCCGGTGTAAGTCGGTACGCCGAAGGGGAGGTCGGTGCGGGTGGGGGCGGGCGGCATGCCGTCGGCGAAGGCCGCGAGGCGTTCGGGGCGGTGGCCGCGGTCGCCGATGGTGACCGCGATGACGGTTCCGGCGTGGGTCCGTACCCGCGTTCCGGCGAGGCGGCGTACGTGCTGGGCGAGCGGGTGGTCGGTGTCGAGGCCCAGGACGTCAAGGAACAGGGTGAACTCGCCGGAGCGCCAGCGGTGGATCCGGTGCGAGACGCCGGCCCCGCCGAGGACCGTCGTGATCTCCTTGGGTGCCTCGCCGTCGGGCCCGTACCGGACGACCAGGTCGCGGGGACCGTACCGGTGGAGTTCGGCGCGGCCGCTGATGGCCGCCGGGGGGCCGAGGGCCCGGTGGACGTCGGCGCGCGCGAGGGGGCGGGCCGCCCCGGGGAACAGGGTGTCCGCGTCGAACGTGTCGAGCCGTATCCGGGTGCTCAGGACGCGGCCGTCCTGGACCTGGACCTCCACTCCCCCGTCGCACACGATCAGCCGCCGGGTGACGCCGGACGAGACCGCCCAGCGCCGGGCGGTGCCGCCGGCCAGCCGTACCGCCTCCTGGAACTCCGTGCCCGCTTCGGGGCGGCCGAGCGGGGCGAGGAAGGCACAGATCGGGCCTGCCGGCAGAGGGGCCGGGGCGGGGCGTTCCAGGGTGATCCTCGTGAGGCCGCCGTCGGTGTAGTGGAGCCGTACGCGGTCCCCTTCCATCGGGTACGTGTCCGGGGCGCCCTCCAGCGGGTCGCCCAGGACCGCCCGGGCGCGCTCGCGGTCGCTTCCCGCGTCCAGACCGGCGATCAGCGCGGCGGGGCGCGGGTAGGCGCCGTCGCCGGTGAGGGCGAACGTCAGGGGGTGCCCGCCGTCAGGGCCGGGCACGGCGTCGGGCCCGTGCCCGCCACCAGGCACGGGGCCGCTGTCGGGCCCGGACCGGACGTGGGCGGTGCCGGCGGCCAGTGCGCGCGAGAGGGCCGTCCGCTCCCCGTCCGGGGTGTCGGCGAGGGCGTCGGCGTGGTGCCAGAGCTCGCCGGCGAAACGGGGCGGGATCACGCGCGGGCGGCTGGGAAACCAGCGGCCGGGGGTCCACGCCCCGCCCCTGGGATCGAACAGGCGCAGGTCGTCGTGCTCACCCCGCCAGCACGCCGCCATGAACGGCCTGATCTCCCAGCCGTCGGCGAGCGCCGTCGCGTACTGCTCCTCCGTCAGGGCGAACAGCGCGTCGGCCGATCCGTGCCCGACCTGCTGGTCGACGCCGACCCAGGGACGTCCCGTCGACACCTCCACCCCGATGCTCGGCTCGCGTGCGACCTGCACGAAGCACGTCGTGTCGGGCTTGCGCCGGGTCGCCTTCCTGTCGCGCTTCGCCACCGTCGTCCCGTCCCTCCGTCTGCCCGTCGGCAGGGTACGGGACCCGTCCCGCGACAGCCCCGCCGGACGGCTATGTCTGCCGGACCTGCCCGGACCGCGCGGTGCGAACACGAGGCACCCGCCCCGGATACGGCCACCACCAGGCCCTTCCCGGACTCCCCCCGTCGAAGGCACCGCGATCTGCACCACCTGCCCCGGCCTCTCTCCCAGCCCCTCGACTGCTCGCACTGCGGCTTCGAGACCAAACTCCTCAGCGGCCGACTCTGCAAACGCCGCACCCTCACCAACCAGCTGACCGTCGTGGGTGGCGACCATGCGTCTGCTCAAGGATGTGCAGCCCAACCACACGACGCCCCTCCAGTCGCCTCCGACGTTCGCTGAGGGATCTTTCTTCCGGCAATCGACCATCGGCAGGCGGCGAGTACGGGGCGACGCTTGCCGGCCCGGCGCTTTCCAGCGGCTACTTGCCTCGGGTGTTCTCCAGATACGCGGCGACTCTCGCGCGGTCCTCCTCGATGCGGGCCAGGATGGCCTCCGCCGTGTCCCGGCGCCGTGTTGTCAGCTCCCGATAGACGAGCCAGAGGCCGGTGCGGGCGGCTGCCCTGCACCGGTCACCGAGATCGGTGTTGCCCAAGGCGCGCTCGTCCTCGTCCGGCTCACCCGTGACGATCTGCCGGAGGAGCTCCAGAACGAGGTCGCGGGCGTCCGGAGACAGTTCGCCGAGCAGTCCCGCGAGGAGAACGGGGACGGCGGGGAGGGCCGCGCTGTGCAGTTGTCCCTGCACCACGACAACATTCTCCAGGTCCCAGTAGGCCGCCATGGCCTCGTCCTCGTCCGAGGCCGCCAACAGACGACGCAGCGCGCCGGGCACCTCATGGGACCTGTCGCCCATCGTCCTGTAGTCCGTCCAGACCGTACGGGCGATCTCCACCTCGGCCAGGTTCCTGCTCATCTGTCGCTGCTCCCGTTCTCGTCCCGCAAGTGGGCGGATTCCGTCGGTCGCGCCGCCTTGATCACCAGGAACACCTCACGATCATGTCACCGTGGTCAGGAGGCGGAGTCCGGGTCTCCCCGTCGTCCGACTTGTCACCGCTCGGTGATGGCCCCGACCCGCTCATTTGCCGTGCAACCTTCTCCCCTTCGTACGGGTCTCTCATGCGAGCCCCATACCTCGTACGCCATTGGCTCCGCGTACGCGAGCAAGGAGAATTTGTGGCTCTCCTGTCGGATCCGTGGGTCATCGGTTCGCGGGTTGACGTCCTGGTAGGTGGGGTCGGTGTCCGCCGAGGCTGAGCATGGCGAGGGCGATGAGGGCGGTGGGGTTCTTGAAGCCGAAGGCGATGCGGGTGATGAGCCGGATCTTGGTGTTCATCGATTCGACGAGTCCGTTGGACAGGCCGTGCTCGGCCGCTGCGGTGATCGCGTCCCAGTGCCGGACGATGGAGCGTTGCAGGTCGACGAAGGCGTCGATGCGGCAGCGGCGGGCCCACAGCACCCAGTCCCACAGAGCCTCGGGGGTGTCGGTGCCGGACTTCAGGGCGAGACGGAGTCCCTCCTTCAGGAGGTAGGCGCGGTGGAGGACGGGATGGGCCTTGGCGACGAACTCCAGCTGGGAACGCTGGTACTGCGTGAGATCTTCGGGGTTCTTCCACAGCGCGAAGCGGGCCTTCTTCAGCGACTTCGATCCCGGCGTGGCCCGGCCCTTGCCCTTGCGCTCGGCGTTCCAGACCTCACGGCGCACGACGTCCAGGGCGTCGGTCGCCCACTTCACCGTGTGGAAGGGGTCCATCACGCGCACAGCGTCGGGGCAGTGTGCGGCAACCGGGCCGGTGACCCAGTCCGCCGCGTCGGCCGACACATGCGTGATCCCCGCGGAGCGTTCAGGGCCGAGGAGGTCGAAGAACTTGTTCAAGGTGGCCCTGTCCCGCCCGGGTTCGGCCCACAGCAGACGGCCCGAATCATGGTCCACGACGACAGTCAGGTACTTGTGCCGCTTCTTGTAGCTGATCTCGTCGATCCCGATCCGCCGCAGTCCGGCCAGCCGGTCGGCCTGCGCCTCGGCATCCGACCAGACCCGGGCGACCACGGCGCCGACCGTGCGCCATCCGATCCGCATCAGCCGGGTGACGGCCGTCTTCGAGCAGCAGGTGGCCAGCCAGGCGGCCTGCGCGTCGAAGGCGTAGGTGTGGCCGGCCCGGTGCCGGGCCCAGGGCACCGCCGCCACGGTCACCCCGTGCTCGGGGCAGGACACCCGCGGCGCGTCGGCCTCGATGAACGCCTTGAGTACCCCGACGTCCAGGGCCCGCCAGCGACGGCGTCCCTCTCCGGCGTCGTACTTCGCCGCCTTGCGGCCGCACACCCCGCACCGCTGCCGCCGTCCCCGAGCCGGACGGGCATGAGCGACGATCACCAGATCGTCGCCGCTGTCGGCCTCCTCGGCCTCGACCTGCTCGATCACCGTCTTTTCGACATCGAGCAGCCTGGCCCATATCCTCGTGTTCCGCACGCCGTACCTGGTTCTTCCGTTTCGTACCTTCAGCAGTCGAAACGTACTCCGGGTGCGGCGTGTTCTGCGCATACCCCCAGGTCAGCGACCCACGGAAGCGACAGGAGAGCCGAATTTGTGGGCATACGCACCACGCTGGCCATAGCTGTCTGTGCTGCCACGGCGCTGTCGGGTGGTACGGCCGTCGCGGCTCCCGGCGGCACGTCCGCGGGGGCTGCCGGTGGCACGGCGGCAACGACCGTGCGCGAGGACTTCAACGGGGACGGCTATCAGGATCTTGCCGTCGCCGCTCCCGCCGCGACGGTCGCCGGCCACTCCTCGGCCGGCTATGTCGCCGTCAGCTATGGATCGGCCAAGGGTCTGAGCGCGGCGAAGACCACGGTCATCGATCAGAACACCCCGGGCGTGCCGGGAGCGCCCGGGAAGAATCACGGGTTCGGCTACCGGTTGGCCGCTGAGGACCTCGATCACGACGGGCTGACCGATCTCGCTCTGGTGACCCATGAACGGTTCGTGGGCGAGGGTTACGCCATCAACGGCTCCGTCATTCTGCTGTGGGGCAGTACCGGTGGCATCACCGGGAAGGGTGCGGTCCGTATACCGGTCGAGCCCGACTACCAGATCGGGGACAACCTCACCGCCGGTGATTTCGACGGTGACGGTGCGACGGACCTGATGATGCTGAATGGAGACAGCGGGCGGCAGCGTGACGTGCTCCACGGCCCGTTCACCCGTAAGGGGGTGCCCGCCCGCGAGCGGGGGATCTTCATGACCGATACCGACAATGACATGTCGAACACCGCTGCCGGCGACTTCAACGGCGACGGCATCGACGACCTGTGCACGTTCTTCACGTACCAGAACCACGCCGAGGGCGGCAAGCTGTGGCTGGGCACCCCGAAGGGCCTGTCCGCGAAGTCGATCCCCCTCCCGAGCGCCGCGGCCACCGCGGTGGGTGACTTCGACAAGGACGGCAAGGACGACCTCGCCACGCGGGTGGTCCCGAACGGCAATACGGAGAACCTGCCCACCGATTCCGGAACCATCAAGGTCTACTACGGTTCCGCGTCCGGCCTGAGCACCACCCGGACGAAGACGATCACCCAGAACACCGCGGGCGTGCCCGGGGTGAGCGAGAAGGGCGACCAGTTCGGCGCGCGGCTGAGCGCGGGTGACGTCAACGGCGACGGTTACGCCGACCTGGCGGCGGGTGTGCCGTTCGAGGCCATCAAGACGACCAAGGCGGCGGGCGCGGTGGTGCTGCTGAAGGGCGGAGCCGGTGGTCTGAGCGGTACCGGTTCCAAGTCCTTCCACCAGGCGTCGACCGGGGTGCCGGGTGTCGCGGAGGCCGGTGACCACTTCGGTGGATCGGTCCGGCTGCTCGACACCAACAAGGACGGCAGGGCGGACCTGATCGCCGGTGCCCCCGACGAGGAGCTCGAGGCCGTCGCCGACGGCGGTGCGGTGTGGTGGCTGCGGGGTGTCTCCTCGGGCCTGACCGCGACGGGCTCCGTCGCCTTCAATCCTGTGGACCTGGGCGCCCCGGTGCGCAAGGCCCGCTTCGGCCTGAACCTGTCCAACGACAACGGCCCGAGCATCGGCTGACGTACCCGCCGAAAGCGGGGTGGTGCCGGGCCGCGACCGCGGGCCGGCACCACCCCGGTCGGGTGGTCAGTCCTTTTGGTGGGGGCTCTCGGCGATCGCCTCCGTCAGTGGCTTGCGGGCCAGGGCCGGGACTTCGCAGTCGGCTGCGGCGTAGCCGACGGGGAAGAGGATGTAGGGACGTTCGTTGCCGGGACGTTCGCAGATCTCGGTGAGGAAGCCCATCGGGTTGGGTGTGTGCGTCAGGGTGCTCAGTCCCATCGCGTGCAGGGCGGCGATGAAGAAGCCGCACGCGATGCCGACGCTCTCGTTGACGTAGTAGTTCTTGCGCAGGGAACCGTCCGGCATCGCCGTGCTCTTCTCGGCGAAGCAGACGACGATCCACGGCACGACGTCGAGGAAGCTCTTGTCGGAGTCCGTCTCCAGGCGGGCGAGGGCGGCGCGCCACTCGGGCGGGATGCGTCCCCCTTCGTAGTTGACCTGTTCCTCCTCCTCGGCCGCGACCCGGATGCGGTGCTTGGTCTCGGCGTCGCCGATCACGGCGAACTTCCACGGCTGGAAGTGGGCGCCGGAGGGGGCGGTGTTCGCGGCCGCGACAGCGAGGTCGATGCAGGCGCGCGGGACCGGCTCGTCGCTGAAGAACCGCACACTGCGCCTGCCGTCGAGAAACGACACGAAGTCTTCCCCCCGCCGGACCATCTCGGCCTCGTCGTACCGGTCGGGCCGGTACGGGACGAACGGGTGGGTGTGCTGCCTCATGGTTCTCCTCTCGCCCACGGCCCTTGCCGTGCCCGGGGCACACAGAGTGGAGCGGTGGTAGACGATCAGGCAATAGCTGGGCAGTTTCCTTGCTAATCTGACAAGAGATGGGGCGTATGGGTGTCCCCGGAGTGGCAGATCGGCTGGTGTGGTGGCGCGACGAGGACTCGACCGGCTCGACGGCCGGATGCTGTGCATGCTCCGTGAGCGCCCGCGCGCGGGCCTGCTGGAGATCGCGCGCCAACTCGGTGTCGCCCGGGGCACGTTGCAGGCACGGCTGGACCGGCTGACGGAGTCCGGCGTGGTGACCGGTTATGGACCGGACGTGGATGTCGCCGCTCTCGGCCACGCGGTCCAGGCGTTCACCACCTTCGAGGTGGACCAGCCCGCCCGCGAGGCCATCGCCGCGCGGCTGCGGGCCGTGCCGCAGATCCTGGAGGCACATGTGGTGACGGGTTCCGGCGACATCTGGTGCCGGATCGCGGGCACGAGCAACCAGCACGTGCAGCGGGTGATCGACCACGTCCTGGAGGTGCCGGGGGTCCGGCGCAGCGCGACGGTCATCGCACTGAGCCCGGTCATCCCCTACCGGGTCCAGCCCCTGGTCGACGCGGTGGCCGGGACCGCGCCGGGCGCCGGGGATTCCGGAGGGCTCGGGGGTCCCGCTGCCGACGGGGTGTGAAGCGCTCCTCACGCGGCAGGCGGGGGTGTGGTCGTCCCACACCCCCGCCGCCGGTTCTCATGATGTTCCGGGCCGGCTCAGACGCCCGCGATCGACTGGATCCAGGAGCGGTACGCGGTCACGTTGGTGTAGGCCGTGGTGCTCTGGCGGTCGCTGGTGGAGGCTACGCCGACCTGGACGCCGCCCGCCATCATGGGGCCGCCCGAGTCGCCGCCCGCGGTGATGCCGTTGCCCCAGCTCGCGCAGATCGCGGAGCCGCCGTAGGCGTCCGTGCAGCCGCGGGTGACCGTGACGTTGGCGACCTTCAGGTAGCGGGACTGGCAGTTGATCTCCGAGCCGCACCGGGAGGTGGCGCCCCAGCCGTACACCTGCACGCTCTGACCGACCCGCACGGTGCCCGGCTGCCCGAGGGGGGCGTACGAGGCCGACACCGACCGGTCGAGACGGACGAGGGCCAGGTCCGCGCCGTGGGTGTAGGTCTGGACGCCGTTGGCGACGGTTCCGCCGCTGTACTGGTCCAGGCTGCCTACGCGGAAGGCGAGCCCGCCGCCGCTGACGCAGTGCTTGGCGGTGAGAATCCAGGTGGGGGCGATGATGGTGGACGAACAGGTTTCCTGGCCGTTGGAGTACAGCCGGGCGGCCCAGGGGGCGCTGCCCGCGTATCCGCCACCGATGATGGGCTGCGGACCCTTGGTGATCGCCGGGGCCGTCACCGGGGAATCGGCGGCGGCGGGCGGGGAGAGCAGGGCGAAGACGGTGATCACCGCGGCGGCGAGTACGGACGCGAGTCTGGAGAGGCGCAAGATTCCTCGATCCTGAAGACACGTTCTGTGAACGTGTGAGGGTGGGGGGACGGCCTGCGGCCGTGTGCATGGCGAACACCCGGCGCCATGACGGCAGTTGGGGCAACGAGTCACGGCCGGGTGTTCGACATGGACATGACCTATCCTCGCCGAGGCGCGACCGGGCCGCCTACTCACACCTGGCCATAACGCCGGTGTTATGACCTCTCGCGCCCCCCGCCGCCGCCCCCGCTGCCGCCCGCGGCTCCGCTCCGATCGCGGAGGAGGGGAATGTGGCTTGCGGACGGGTACTCGCCCGAGGGGTCGCGCCTTAGACTGCGACCGCTCCGAAACCTGACGATCTTCTGGAGGGTGTGCAGGATGAACCGAGGTCTCATGACCACGCTGGCGGCGTTAACGCTGGTCGTGTCCGGGGGCGGCGCCACCGCCTCCGCTTCCGATGCCCCGCCGCGGACCACGCACGGTCCTTGCCGGTACGCCCAGACACCGGACGACCCGGCGGCGCGGCACGTTCCGCTGCCGCGCGACCCGCGGCACACCCCCAGTCACGGCACGGTCGATGTGGCCGTCCCGACCAGCCAGGGGCCGCTTCCCCTGCGTCTGGACCGGGCGAAGGCCCCCTGCACGGTCCAGAGCTTCGTGCACCTGGCGCGGCACCGGTTCTACGACCGTACGGTGTGCCATCGGCTGACGGCGTATCCGACGCTGAAGGTCCTGCAGTGCGGCGACCCGACCGGCACCGGTGAGGGCGGACCGGGGTACGCGTACAAGGACGAGCTGCCGGTGGACCTGCCGCCGGCGCCCACTGATCCGACCGGCACCCGTCGCGTCTACGAGCGCGGCTTGCTGGCGATGGCCAACGCCGGGCCGAACACGAACGGTTCGCAGTTCTTCGTCGTCTACGGTGACTCCGTACTGCGGCCGGACTACACGGTGTTCGGTACGGTCGGCGCCGCCGGTCTGAAGACGCTCGACAAGATCGCCGCCGGCGGGATCGTACCGACCGCGCAGGACCCGGCGCCCGTCGACGGCACGCCCGTACTGAGGACCGAACTGCGCAAGGTCCGGCCTTTCTGGTGGTTCTGACGAACCGTGCTCCGCGTCACCGCTGGGCCGGTATGGCGTAGTGCCGAGGGCTGTCCTGTGACCTGTAGTCACGGGACAGCCCTTGGTTCCTGTCCTCCAGGCCGGTGGGGGGCGGGATCAGAAGTGGGTGCCGCCGTCGATGCGGATCTCGGTGCCGGTGATGAACCGGCCGTCCTCCGACGCCAGCATCGCGACGACCGACGCCACCGTCTCCGGGCCGGCGAATCCCTGGCCGAGCGCCGGGGAGAGCTTCGCGAACAGGCTCATGTCGGCGTCCTCGGGCAGGCCCGGGCCGAGGCTCTGTCCGCTGGCCCCGCTGCCGTCCGTCATGCCGGAGGAGATGGAGCCGGGCTGCACGGCGGTGAAGCGGATGCCGCGGCTCGCGTACTCGGAGGCCAGCGCGTGGGTCATGGACTGGATGCCGCCCTTGCTCGCGGCGTAGGCGGCCATGTAGGGGTGCGCGAAGACGGCCGAGGTCGAGCTGAAGTTGACGACGGCCGCGTCCTCGCCCTCCAGGAGCGCCGGGATCGCCTCGCGGATCACCAGGAACGTGCCGACGAGGTTCACGGTCAGGACGCGGGTGAAGTCCGCGAGGCTGGTCTTCTCGGTGTGCGAGGAGCGCAGGATGCCGGCCGCGTTGACGAGGACGTCCAGCCCTCCGAGCGCGTCGGTCGCGGCCCGGACGCCCTCGCGCACCGAGGTCTCGTCCGCGATGTCGACGACCAGGGTGGTGAGCCGGTCCGCGTGGGCGCCGGCCTTGTCCAGGGTGTCCTTCAGGCCCGGCTCGCTGACGTCCGCCGCGACGACGGTGCCGCCCTCCGCGAGCAGGCGCAGCACGGTGGCCTGGCCGATGCCCGAGCCACCGCCGGTGACCAGGGCGCGACGGCCGTCGTAGCGGAGGGAGTGGTTCTTGTGGGTCATGTGCGCTCTCCTACTCGGCCCGGCGACGTCGTCGGTCAGGCCCTTTCCGGCGCCCGTCGCGGCCTGTTCTGCCCGCCGGCGCCCTTGCCTTCCACTTCACCGTACGCCTAGGTGGCACGTTTTGCCATCTTGTCACGACATGCCTCCGGGTGGTCGCAGGCCGTACGCTTCTGGGGTGAGTACCGAGCCATCGCCCCCGTCGCTGACCGAACGTCGCAAGGCCGCCACGCAGCTCGACATCGCCCACGCCGCGGCCGAGCTCTTCGCCACCCGGGGCCCGGAGGCCACCACGGCGGAGGAGATCGCCCGGCGGGCGGGGGTCGCGCTGCGGACCTTCTACCGGTACTTCCGCTCCAAGCAGGACGCCGTCGGCCCGCTGCTCACGGTCGGCGCCGACCAGTGGCGCGCGCTGCTGGCCGAGACGCCGCCGGGCACCGCGCTGGGGCCGGCGCTGCGCGACGCGGTCGAACGGTCGCTGGCCACACCGGACCCCCGGGCCACGGAGGCGCTCCTGCGCACCCGGGGGCTGCTGCGCGCCGCGGCGGACGATCCCGCGCTGCGCGCCGTCTGGTACCGCGTGAATCAGGAGTCGGAGGAGTTGCTCGTCCCGGTCATCGCCCGGCTGACGGACGGCCGCCGCGACCCGCTGGACGTACGCCTGGTCGCGGCGGCGGCCACCGACGCCATCCGGATCGCCCTGGAGGTCTGGTCCGCCACCGAGGCGGCGACCGAGGGGCCCGGCTCGCCCGCCGACCTGGCGGTGCGCTGCCTGCGGCGTCTGCTGGGCGGCATGGTCACGGCGCGGGACGAGGACGACGCCGACCCGCTGCACTGATCGGGGCGGCCGGGGCGGGCACGGCCCGGTCCCGATCTCCCGGGCAGCCGCGCCGCGCGGTCAGGCGGCGAAGCCGATGTTGGTGACGTACTCGTACTGGCCCCATTGCGAGCCCAGGTCGACGATCTGGTCGGTCCAGGCGTCGTCCAGGGCGCGGGTGTCGCCGGTGGACCAGGCGTCGACGAGGGCTTCCCAGTGGCGGATGTTGAGGGTGCGGAACTCCACGACCCGCTGGCGCGGCCGGCTCACGCCGGACTGGTTGAGCGGGTGGATCTCGACGCGGGTGCCACGTCCGGCGCGGTTGAGGCGGGCCAGGAGGTAGCGGGCGACGTTGCGGCGGCGCAGGGTGCGGTAGGCGATTTCGATCCGGGAGAGGTTCTGCCTCGTCGGGTTGCGGGTGCCTGCCAGCCACGCCTTCAGGGTGCGGTCGGTGACGGTCAGGCCCGCGTCCCGGGCGGCGGCGCGGGCGTGCGGGGTGCGGGTGAGGTAGCGCAGGCGGGCCATGAGGCCGCGCCGGGTGGTGACGGGGGTGGTGATGAAGTCGGCGAGGCTGTCGAGGCGGTGGGCCAGGATTTCGTGGCCCTTGACTCCCGTGGCACCGTACTTGCCGAACTCGTGCGTACGCTCAGGCACTTGAACTCCCTTCCGCCCCGTCAGTTCTCGGCGTCGTCGTCATCGTCGTCGTCCTGTCCGGCGGCGGCCGGGTCGGCCGGTTCGGTGCCGATGGTGTAGACGTCCTTCACCTTCACCTCGAAGACGCCCCGGCCTTCGGGGAAGACACGCCGCCAGTCGCCGATGACGTGCAGCTCGTCGGTGCCCATGACGCGGACCGGTGTGAGGCCCTCGTCGTGTGCCTTGTACGCCTTCGTCCAGAGGTTGGCGAACGCCTGGGAGCGGATCAGGTGCATCCAGTCCGGACGGTACAGCTCCCGGTTGTAGTTCGACTCCCCCATCGTGGAGACGAACTTGGAGTACATCGCCTTCACGTACTCCAGTGTCACCTCGTCCCCCTCGGCGATCGCGGTGTCGCGGGCGTCCTTGAGGGCGACGCGGAACTTCTCCAGCAGGTTCTCCGTCGCGCCCGAGGTGAACGACTCGTGGATCTCCGGCGGGTCGCACAGGGCGTACTTCGGCCCGGCCAGGCGCAGCAGGAGGCGCAGGGTCGGTTCGGTGACCCACAGGGGGCCGGGTTCGTCGCGGTTGCCGATCGGGTTGGGCAGGTGGGCGCCGTGGTCCCAGGCGGGCGGGGTGATGAGGTGGACGCCGGCGCGGCGGCGGTCGTGTGTGTTGCCGCTGGTGTGTTCCAGCTGGCCGATCGGGAGGTGGGTCTTGAGCGCGGACAGGTAGGCGCCGTTGATGTCGAGGGCGGTGACCTCGTGCAGGCCGGGCGGCAGTCCGGGCCTGGCCCACTTGGGGCGGGCCTCCCAGATCTGGTCGGCGCCGCGGGCGGTCTGCTTGCGCAGGATGTCCGGAATCCAGGGGTGGGCGACGATGTCGTAGCGTCCGCCCTTGCGGGTGTCGTCCAGCAGGGCCATCGCGTCCGGGATCGCCCGTTTGACCAGGGCGGCGGTCGCCGCCTTGATGTCGCCGTCGTGCCGGACGAGGGCCTCGTTCGCGGCTGCCGCGATCAGGCTGTGCGGGCCGGTGTCGGGGGCGGTTCGCGTACGGCGTCCGGGGGGTGACGGGGTCCTGGACGGCGCGGACCGGCCGGACGGCTTGTCCGCGGAGTGTGCCGGCCGGTCCGCGGGGGTGGCGGGTGCGGCCGGGGCGGGGGTCGCCGGGGCGGGGGTCGCCGGGGCTGGGGTCGCCGGGGCGCACTCGGCGGGGTCGAGGTGCTGGGGGAAGCCGGCGACCTGGTGGCGGGCCGGATGACCGCACAGGACACAGGGCTCGGGCCCGGCCAGGGCCTCGACGTCGTCCGCCTCGCCGCTCGGCACGGGGGCGGCGGGCCCGACCGCCGGGTCGCTCTCGTCCGGCGCGTCCTGGGACGGGGCGGCCTGGGGCGGGGCGGCCTCCTCGCCGGGCTCCGGGGCGGGCGGGGCGAGTTTCGCGGCCAGGGCGTCCAGGAGGTAGGCGTACTTCGTCCTCAGTTCCCCGGTCGGGTTCCGGCCGGTCTCCCAGCCCGTGACCGTGGACGGGTTCACGCCGAGCGCCCTGGCCACCTGGGCCTTCGACAGGCCGGCCTGTTCGCGCAGGGCGCGGCGCAGGTGGGCCTCGGGGAGTTCGGGCCGGGGGGTGAGGGAGGCGAGCAGCGAGTCGATCGCGGCGAAGTCGCTCATCGGTCTGCCGCTCTCAGATGTAGGTGACGGGGTTGCGGGACAGGTGGGGGTTGGAGGTGGGGCGTCCCACGCGCGGGTCGCCGCGCAGCAGGTCGCCCTCCAGGGCGTAGCGGGCGCCGTGCTTGGAGATCCCGGTGACCTTCGCGACGGCGAGAACCGTGCCGTCGGTGTTGATGATCTGCACCTCGTCCTGGGACAGGGCCCGGTCGGCGTTGAACTTCCAGATGCCGCGGCCCGCCTGCCAGGCTTCGTCCTCGCTCATTCCGGGGCGCCATCCGAGCACGGCCCGTCCCAGGCCGTCGCCGTTGCCGGCGGGCCGCTCGGGCCCCAGCTGGATCTGTAGCACCTCACCCACCCGCCCCACACTACTCTTTTACTTGTTGCAAAGTTACCAGCGGGCCGGGTGGTCTCTCGACCCGGGGCGCCGGTCGTCGGCCGGGGTGCGCCAAGGGGTGTCTGACGAATCCCCCTAGCCGCAGTCGCTGGAGGGGTCCGTTTTGCGCTGGAGTTTCCAGGTGGTGACCAGGTCGTCTCCGCCGGGGCGACCGGCTGTGCCCGCGTCTATCCGGTCCAGGACCGAGCCGGGCTTCATCTGCCACCAGTTGCCCGAGGCGTCGCGGAACTGGAGGACGAGCACGGCGTCCGCGCGGACCTCTGCCTGGTGGGAGCCGAAGGTGAACCAGTCGAGCCGGCAGGAGTGGACCTCGTCGAACTGGACCCGCTGGACGGTCTCGTCGCCCACTTCCAGACGGACCGTCACCCCCATGATGCGGGTGTCCTGCTGGTTCTCGACCAGCAGGCCGGTCGGGGCGGTGGCGGGGCCCGTCCAGAACACGTTGACCTTCATCGCCTCGCGCACTTCGTCCTCGGCCTGCTGCGTGTAGTCGCGGTACAGGGCGAATACGGAGAGCCCCACCGCGAGCAGCACACCCAGTGAGTTGATCCACTCATGGACGGAACTCGAACTCCCGCCTCTACCAGACGTGTTCATGTCCAGATATGTAGCACAGAAGCGGTCGCGTGGACCCCCCTGCGACGGAACCGGACGTCCGGAGGCCGGGGTGAGAAGGGGCTCCGCCGTACGGCGGAGGCCGGGGGGCGGAATCTCGTGCCGGGGCGGGCGGCAGCTCGTTCCCGGAGTCGACGACGGGGGGCGAACCGGCCCGGAGGATGGTGCGCATGACTCCTCGTCAGACCGTCGCCGTCGTTCCGTCCGTGCCCCGCCGGGCGGTCCGGGCCGCCCACCTGTGCGCACTCGTCGCCCTGCCGACCGGCGTCTGGCGCCTTCTCCTGGCGACAGGGCATCCGGCCGGCTACACCGTGGAGGGCTACGCGGCGATGGACTTCACCGGCAGGGGCACGGTGTACCTCATCGGTCTCAGCGTGGTCAGCGAGGTGGTCGCGCTGCTCGCCCTCGGTCTCGTACGGCCCTGGGGCGAGGTGTTGCCCCGCTGGGCGCCGGTGCTCGGCGGGCGTACGCTCCCTCGCCTCGCGGTCGTGATCCCCGCCGGCCTCGGGGCCCTCGCCCTGACGGTGCTGTGGACACCGCTGCTCGCCTGGTGGTCGCTCCCGCACGACGATCTGACCGCGCGGGGCAGGCTCGTCGTGGGCCTGCTCTATCTGCCGCTGATCGCCTGGGGGCCGCTGCTCGCGGCCGTGACCGTCTCGTACGACCGCAGGCGCGGCGGAAGGTGGCCGGGCGCGGATTATTACGGCGTAATAAATGGCGGGCGCCCGGACAGCTCGTCGCTGTCCGGGCGCCCGGTCGTGCGGGTCGTGCGTGCCGGTCGTCCGGCGGTCGGGTCAGACGGTGGACGGTTCCTCGGTCCGGCTCTTGACGGGGTTGCGCGGCTGCGTCTGCTCCTGCGTCAGGCCCGGTCGCCAGAAGCGGGGGCCCAGGTCCAGGGCGAGGGCGGGGACCAGCAGGCTGCGTACCAGGAACGTGTCGAGGAGGATGCCGACCGCCACCAGCAGGCCCTGCTGCAGTGCGCTCACCGTGGGGATCGCCGCGAGGACGCAGAACGTGGCGGCCAGGATCACGCCCGCCGACGTGATGACACCGCCGGTCACCGTCACCGCGGTGAGGATGCCGTCGCGGTGCCCGCGCAGGCGCACCTCTTCCTTCGCGCGTGTCATCAGGAAGATGGTGTAGTCGATGCCCAGCGCCACCAGGAAGATGAAGCCGAACAGCACCAGGCCGCGGTCGATCTTGCCGTGGTCGAGTGCGTGGAACAGCAGGGACGCCGTACCGACGGCCGCCCCGAACGACAGCACCACGGACGCGAGCAGCACCACGGACGCGATGGCCGCCCGCAGCAGGATCAGAAGCATCACCAGCACCACCGCGAGGATGAGCGGGATCAGCAGCGCCTCTTCGTCGCCCTGCGCCTCGGAGACGTCGAGCGCCACGGCGCTCTGGCCGCCGACGACGGCGTCGGCCGCCGGGCCGGACGAGTCGGACAGGGCCGTCCTGATGTCCTGGATGGTGTCCTTGGCCGCCGCGGAGTCCGGGGCGTCGCGGAGCACCGCCGCCAGATGCGTCCAGCCGCCCTTGGCCACCTGGGTGTCGACGGAGACCACGCCGGGCACCTTGGCGACGACGGCCTTCGCGGTCGCGGCCCCGGCGTCCTGGACGTAGACGTCCGCGGGGGCGGACGAGCCGGCGGGGAAGTGCTTGGCCAGGACCTGCTGGCCGGTGACCGAGTCGACCTTGCCGGTGAACTGCTCCGCCTGGGTCTGGCCGGTCTGCACGCCGGTGATGCCCAGCGCCATGACGCCCAGCACCAGCGCGGTGCCGACCCACACCATGCGCGGGCGACGGCCCACGACGGCGGCGATCTTCGCCCAGGTGCCGTGCTCCTGGCCGGAGTTCGGGTCGTATCCGGCGGTGACGCGCGGCTTGGCGGGCCAGAAGACCCAGCGGCCCAGGATCACCAGCAGCGCCGGCAGCAGCGAGGTCATGGCGAAGAACACCAGGACCACGCCGATGGCGACGACCGGTCCCAGACCCTGGGTGCTGTTCATGCTGCCGAACACCAGGCACAGCGAGGCGATCGTCACCGTCGCGGCGGAGGCGGCCAGGGCCGGCAGCGAGCCGTGCACGGCCAGTGCCATCGCCGTGTGGCGGTCCTCGTGCCGGTGCAGCTCCTCGCGGTAGCGGGAGACGAGCAGCAGGGCGTAGTCGGTGCCGACGCCGACCGAGAGCACCATCAGCACGTAGGCGCTCTGGCCGTTGACCATCAGGCCGGCGTGCTTGGCGAGGAGGTAGACCACGCCGCTCGCCACCTGGCTGGCCAGCCCGACGGTGATCAGCGGGATCAGCCACAGCACCGGGCTGCGGTAGGTCAGGAGGAGCAGGACCGCCGCCACGGCGAGCGCGATGCCCAGCAGGGCGCCGTCCATGCCGGAGTAGACGTCGGCGAAGTCGGTGATGCTTCCGGCCTCACCGGTGATCTTGACGTCGAGGCCGGCGGGGATGCCGTCGGCGGTGATCTCGCCGGCTTCCTTGACCTTGTCGGTGAGGACCGCGTTGTCGCTGGGCGAGGTGCGCAGCGGAACGCTCACGAAGGCCGCGACCTTGTCGTCGGAGACCACGGCGGGCGTGACGTCGCCGACGGCCACCTGGTCGGCGAGCCGGGTGCGGTCGCCGTCGATCCGGGACAGGTCCGCCGGGGTGAGACCGCCCTCGCGGGCGTAGACGATGACCGCGGTGCTGGTGTCCTTGTCCGCGAAGTACTCCTCCGCGAGCTGTACCGCCTTGGTCGACTGGGCGCTCGACGGCAGCTATGCCTCGGGGTCGTTGTCCTGCACGTCCGCGAGGCCGGCGGCCAGCGAGCCACCGACGCCCATGAGCAGGAGCCACAGTACGAGCACGACCCACTTGGAGCGCCGGCCGGCTACGAAGGCAGCGTATCGATTCGTAACGGTGGGTGGGGGAACGGGCGGTGGAACCGTTTCTGTGGGGGATGGTGCCGTGGTCTGGGTCGTCATGTGACGCTCACTGAGCGTTTTCAGGGTGGCCACTGATCGGGTGACGGGCCGGTGTGGAGTCGGGGTGCGCAACGGACAGGGCCCCCGTGCCGTTGAGGGAGGTGTTCGACGTCTCAACTCAGCAGCACAGGAGCCCTGTTGGTTCCCTATCCTGCCGCACTCGACCTGCCCCACGCCCTGGTCGAGTGGGTCACTATGCTCATCGTCACCCGCGAGGGTGGCCGGCGGTGCAAACTTCCGCCGCATCGCCGTGCGCTGATCGCACTCGTGTACCTGCGCCGCCACGACACCCTCGTCCAGATCGCCGGAGCCTTCGGTATATCCGTCGGCACCGCCCACGCCTACGTCACTGCAGTGACCGGCCTGCTCGCCGAGCAGTCGCCGGGCCTGCTGAAGACGCTACGCGCGCACGACCCGGACTTCGTTCTCCTGGACGGCACGCTCGCCGAGTGCGACCGCGTCGGAGACGGCAGGGCCGACTACTCCTCCAAGCACAAGCGGCACGGCGTGAACGTGCAGGTCGTCACCGACCCGGTAGGCAAGATTCTGTGGCTGTCGCCGGCACTGCCCGGCAGGACCCACGACCTGACCGCCGCCCGCACCCACAAGATCCTCCGAATCTGCGAGCGCCAGGGCGTCCCAGTCCTCGCCGACATGGCCTACATCGGCGCCGGCGACTGGGTCACCACCGCCAAGCGCCGACCACCAGGCGGTGAACTCACCGTCACCGAGCAGACCCTCAACCGAGCTCTGTCTGCGGCCCGGGCGCCCGTCGAGCGCGGCATGGCACGGCTGAAGTCCTGGCAGATCTTCCGAAGATCCCGCATCAGCCCCAACCGCATGAGCGTCATCACGAAAGCCGTTCTCACCCTGGAGAGGCAACGCTGAAAGAGCTCACTGAGTGTCAGGAGCCGTGGAGCGGGGGCTCGTACGGATTCGGAACTAGTGTCTTGTGATCCGGTTCGTGTCAGTTCGAGTTGTTATTGACGAGTTTCCTCACTCTGGTCGCGACGAGCCGGACCTTTGCGAGGATCTCGCCGGTGGTCGCGGTCCAGGTGAAGGGTTTCGGGTTCTGGTTCCAGGAGTTGATGTAGTCGCGGATCTGCTTGACCAGGACGTGGACACTGGAGAAGGTGCCGCGACGGATGGACTGCCGGGTGATGATCCCGAACCAGATCTCGATCTGGTTCAGCCAGGAAGAGCCGACGGGGGTGAAATGGAAGTGCACGTGAGGGTTCTTCTCCAGCCACGCCATCACGTCCGGGGTGGTGTGCGTGGACAGGTTGTCCAGCACGATATGGATCTCCTTGCCGGCGTGCGGTTTCACCACCTTCTTCAGGAAGGCCAGGAAGTTCGCCCCGTTCCGGTTCGGCTTGCATTCGCCGAGTACTTCGCCGGTGGCGATATTCAGCGCGGCGAACAGGTTCGTGGTGCCGTGCCGCACGTAGTCGTGGGTGCGCTTCTCGGTGGCGGCGAAGGCCACGGGCAGCACCGGCTGGGTCCTGTCCAACGCCTGCACCTGCGTCTTCTCGTCGACCGACAGGACGACAGCGCCCCCGGGCGGGTCCAGGTACAGACCGACGATATCGGCGACCTTCTCCGCGAACGCCGGGTCTTTCGACAGTTTGAAAGTGCCCGACCGGTGCGGCTTCAGGTTCTCCTCCCGCCAGACACGGGCGATGTAGTGGAAGGACACCTTGATGCCCTCGCGCCGCTTCAGGTGATCGGCCAGTGTGCGCGTGGACCAGTGCGACAGTCCCGATTCCGGTGGCGGAGTCATCCGCGTCAGCGCGATCACCCGGCTGCGGGTCTGCGGCGGCACCTGCTCCTTTCCGCCACCGCGCTTCCTTTCCACCAGGCCCGCCACACCGTTCTCCACGTACCGGGTCCTGGTGCGGTCCACCGTTCGGGCGGACACCCCCGCCAGTTCGGCGATGTCCTTACGGCGGCGGCCCTCGCCCGCCCACAACACGATGCGGGCTCGCAGAGCCACATCCGCAGTCACATGCCGGTCCGCCGCCAACGTCCGCAATTCCGCGGCCTGTTCCGAAGAGAGGTTCACACAGTGTCCAACGAACCAAAGAGCTTCAGGTGACATGAACCGGATCACAAGACACTAGGCGTACAAGTTGTTCACCAACGGGGTGGAGTCCCGGTGGAGTGTCCCTGGAGCCGGCTTGATCTCGTATTCCGTCGCCGGGTAGTGGTCCTTTCCGGCCGGATTCGCTTGCGCGGCCGGTTTCTTTCGTCGGCTGTACGGTCTCCCGGCGGTGCATGAGATTTCCTGGAGTTATGACACAGGCGCACATGAGTTTCGCTTGAGCGGTGACACAGGCGCGCCGGAGTCTCCGACATCAGTCCTGTTCAGCGCATTGGGGGTGCTTCCTGCGGGAACGCTTCCCTTGTTCTCCGGTCCCCCGCGCGGGGCGGAATCCGTCAGTCTGGTAAGGCACGGACGAATGAAGAGAACCGCTGAGGGAGATGTGATGAAGGCTCGCATGACGAACCCCGCCAAGGTTCTGCCGGACGCGATGAGCGGTATTCAGAACCTCTACAAGGCCATTCACCAGGGCGGGGTGGAAAAGCACACGCTGGACCTGGTTCACCTTCGGGCGAGCCAGATCAACGGCTGCAGCGCCTGTGTCCACGCCAGTGTGACGGGCGCCAAGAAGGCCGGGGAGACCGATGAGCGTCTGCACTCCGTCGCCGCCTGGCGCGAGGCGCCGTTCTTCACGGACTCCGAGCGCGCGGCGCTGGCGCTGACGGAGGCCGTCACCCGGCTGGCCGACCACAGCGGGCAGGCCGTGTCGGACGAGATCTGGGACGAGGCCGCCGACCACTTCTCGGAGGAGCAGCTCGCCGCGATCCTCCTCATGATCGCGACGACGAACTTCTTCAACCGGCTGAACGCCACCCTTCAGGAGCCCGCCGGCGCCGCCTGGGGCTAAACGCTCCCGGACGCTCCCCGGCGGGGGCGCGGGGCGCGGGGGGCCCTCACGGATCACGGCCGGGGCGCGGCAGGAAGCGAGAGGCTCCGGTCGGGAGGGCTCCCCCGTACCTCCCCCGTACAGGCCCTAGTCTCCTGCCATGGACATCACCATTCGCACCACAGCGCTGCCGTACGACGACCCGGACGCCTCGCTCGCCTTCTACCGTGACGTTCTCGGGTTCGAGGTCCTGAGCGATGTCGGCCAGGGCCTGGCGCGCTGGATCACCGTGTGTCCGGCCGGCCGGCCGGAGACCTCGATCCTGCTGACACCGCCCGCCACCGATCCGTGTGTCACCGAGGACGAGCGCCGGGTGATCACGGAGATGATGGCCAAGGGCACCTACGGCTGGATTCTCCTGGCCACCCCTGACCTCGCCGCCACGTTCGAGAAGGTGCAGGCCGGGGACACCGAGGTCGTCCAGGAGCCGGTCGAGCAGCCGTACGGCATCCGCGACTGCGCCTTCCGCGACCCGGCGGGCAATCTGGTCCGCATCCAGCAGGTCCCCTGAGCGGGGGGCTCGTACGCGGATCGGCGTGGCGGCGCGCCCCTGTCGGGGTGCGGTGTGCGGAAGACGGGGGCCCGTGGAACCGATCAGGAATCAAGAAGCCCCGATCGGCGCACGGACCTACGGTGATGTTGCCGGGACAGGAAACGGAAGGCCGGGGCTCGTCCACCGGCCCGGCCTCCACCCCCTGCCGGGCACGTATATCTCAACCGCTCAAGGAGTACGACATGAAGGCACACGTCAGTTCGATCCTTCTCGGCGTCCAGGACATGGACCGGGCCAAGAAGTTCTACACCGAGGGGCTGGGCTGGAAGGTCCGGAACGACTACGGCGTCTCGGTGTTCTTCGAGTCGGACGGTGCCTCGCCGGTCGGTTTCTACAGCCGTGAGGGCCTGGCCCAGCAGGTGGGCACGGACCCGGCGGGCAGCGGCTTCAGCGGACTGGTCATGACCTATGTCGTCCGCAGCGAAGCGCGGGTCGACGAGGCCATGGCGGAGGCCGCCGAGGCCGGCGCCACGATCCTCAAGCCGGCCGGCGCCCTGCCGTGGGGCGGGTACGGCGGCACCTTCGCCGACCCGGACGGCTATGTGTGGAGCCTCGGCTACAGCGACCAGGGAACGGACCAGCCCTACGCCGAGTAGCGCGGCCGCATCCGGGCGGCCCGGCGGACAACCAGGAGAAGGATCATGAAGTTTCTGTCCCGCGTCGAACCCCCCGAGCCCATGCGGGGTCTGCTGGTCCCGCCGGAGGTGGTGGAGGCTCTCGGCGAGGGCTCGCGGCCGCCGGTGAAGATCACGCTCAACGGGCACTCCTGGCGCAGCCGCGTCGCCTTTCTGCGCGGCCGTCACCTGATCGGGCTCAGCCACGCCAACCGGCGTGCGGCGGAGGTCGAGATCGGTGAGGAGGTCGAGGTCGAGCTGGAGCTCGACACCGAGCCGCGCGTCGTCGTGGAGCCGGAGGACTTCGCCCGGGCCCTGGACGAGGACCCGGCCGTCCGGGCCGCGTACGACCACCTCACATACAGCCGCAAGCGCGAGCACGTGCGTGCCGTCGAGAGCGCGAAGATGCCCGAGACGCGCCGGCGGCGCATCGAGAAGGCCATCGCCGCACTGCGGGGCTGACCCGGAGCAGGTCTCCGGCCCCCCTCGCCACACCAGCCGTTCCCCACTGCCCCGCGGGCCCGCCCCGCGAGGCGTGAGGGGCGGCTGTTCGCGTTCTCCGGGCAGGTCCCAGGCCAGGCCCTAAGGGCTGTCCCGTAAATGATCTCTGAGCCGCCTTGGGCGTGGTTGGCCGTTGTGCGGGCCGTGCGTCTATCCGGCGAGGGCGAGGTTGTGCATCCGGGCAATGCCGAGCATGGCGTGGTGGACTCCGTCGCCTTTGAGGCGGCAGTCGCGGAGGATCTTCCAGGTCTTCATGCGCGCGAAGACGTGCTCGACGCGGGCGCGGACCTGCTTGTGGGACTTGTTGTGTGCTTCCTTCCAGTCCGGAAGGTCTTCGCCCTTGCGTCGGCGGTGGGGCATGACGAGCCCGGTGCCGGGATAGCCGCCGTCGGCGATCGTGAGTGTTCTGCCGACGGCGGCTTTGGCGCCGGATTCCTCCCATGCCTTGCAGTCGTTGCGGTTTCCGGCAAGCGGCCGGCCCACCACGACGACCAGGCGGGTGTCGGCGTCGATGACGACCTGATGGTTGGTCGAGTACCGGTAATTCTTGGACTGCTCCGCCACCGTGTGGTCCCGGGTGGGGACCAGGGTGCCGTCCACGATGAGGACGGTGTCCTTGGCGAACCGCTTGCGGGGCTGGAGCGCGAGCATCGGCCCGAGGTGGTCGATGATGCGGTCCGCTGCCGACTTGGACACCCCGAAGAGCGGGGCGAGCTGGCGCATCGTCAAGTTTGTGCGCCAGTACGCCGCGACCAGCAGAGCCCGGTCCTCCAGCGGGAGGCTCCACGGCCGGCCCCTGCGGACCGCATCCGCACCCTCGCGCCGCAGTACGGTCACCAGCTTGCCGAACAGGCGAGGGCTCAGCCCGGTGAACGGGGCTATCCAGGACGGCTCCGACGCCGTGATCACACCAGCCACCGCAAGATCATCTCACCCGTGACCAGCAGTTACGGGACAACCCTTAACCTCGCGCTTTCACGAGATGGCGTGTCCAGTGTTTGACCAAGAACACGAAAAGTGCCCTTGACCTGCAACGATAGGACTTGCTGAGGGTCCTGTTGGCTGCGAGGGAAAGAGCACTTTCCAGGTGAGAGAGCCTACCGGGTCATACCCTTCTGTCCGCGTCCAGGGCGACGGCCGTCAGGTGGTCTCGCAGGCTGGCTCGGTCCTGCTGGTGGAGACGGTCCGCAAGGCCGGTCTGGACACCGCGATATCAGCGGCACTCGGGCCGTGGCGGAAGCCACGGGCCGTGCACGATCCCGGGAAGGTCCTCCTGGACGTCGCCCTGGCGGTCGCGTTGGGCGGGGACTGTCTCGCGGATGTCGGCATGCTGCGGGCCGAGCCGGCGGTGTTCGGGCCGGTCGCCTCCGGCCCAACGGTCTCCCGCCTGCTCGACTCCCTCGCGGCCTCCGGGGAGAGGGCCCTGCGGGCTATCCGTTCCGCGCGGACCGAAGCACGCGAGCGCGTCTGGCGAACGGCCGGGCGGGCAGCGCCCGACACCGGCGGGATGGTGACCGTCGATCTCGACGGGGTACTGGTGATCGCGCACTCCGACAAGGAGGACGCAGCCCCGACCTGGAAGCGGACCTATGGTCACCACCCGCTCATGGGTTTCGTCGATCACGGACCGGGCGGCACGGGGGAACCCGTGGCGGCTCTGCTGAGGCCGGGGAACGCGGGTTCGAACACCGCGTCCGACCACATCATCGCCGCCCAGCTGGCCCTGGCCCAGCTGCCGAAGAAGTACCGGCGCGGGCGCCGGACCCTGGTCCGCACGGACTCCGCGGGCGGCACCCACGACTTCGTGGCCTGGCTCGCCCGGCGGGGACGGTGGCTGTCCTGCTCGGTCGGCATGACGGTCACCGAGCAGGTCCACCAGCACGTGCTGAAGGTTCCGGCTTCGGCCTGGACGCCGGCCGCCGAGGCGGACGGCGAGGTCCGTGACGGGGCCTGGGTCGCCGAGCTCAGCGGCGACGTCCTGGCCGGCCGGCCGAAGGGAATGCGGCTGATCGTCCGCAAGGAACGACCGCACCCCGGGGCCCAGTTGAGGCTTACGGATACGGACGGCATGCGGCTGACCTGCTTCGCCACCAACACTTCGGGCCGGCCGATCGCCGAGCTGGAACTCCGTCACCGGCTGCGGGCCAGGGCCGAGGACCGCATCCGGGCCACCGGCCTGCGCAACCTGCCCCTCAAGCGCATGGCACAAAACCGGGTCTGGCTGGAGATCGTGCAGATCGCTCTCGACCTGCCGGCCTGGATGCCCATGCTCGCGCTGACCGGCGAAGCCAGACTCTGGGAGCCCCGCCGCCTGCGGCTTCGTCTGCTCAGCACGGCTGGACAGCTCGTGACCACCGGCCGCCGGCGGATCCTCCGCCTGGCCCGGCACTGGCCCTGGACCAGCCACATCACCGCAGCTCTCGACCGACTCGCACTCCTCCCGAACCCCGGCTGATCAGCAGATTCACCCGTCCCTGCGAAAGACCCCCCCCACCCCGGAGCAGTGGAACCCGGCGTCCGCCCGAGACGACACTCGGGACCTCAGCCTGCACAGCCCCAGCCCACAGCACGAAAACGGTCCACCGACTCCGTCGGCGGACCGTCACGAAACTTCGAGGTTAATCTTCATGATTCCCCTCCCAGCCTTGCCAGGCCGCCATAGCTTTCCGGCCGGTTGTGAACCTTTCGATACTGCCTTAATCCGGCCGTTTCTGGCTTTTCGATGGACCAGAGGCCAGGTGCACCATACCCTTCGGCACCCACTCCCCTCCGGCCAACGTCGCTCTATTAGATGGCCGTCGCCATGTCTTTGAGTGTCGGTGACGTCGTTTCCTGCGGGGCGAGTTGCAGGGGTCTCGGCTTCGCCCGCGGCTTGCGTGGTCGTCGTTCTTCGGGGAAGAGCGAGAGGCTGATCGTGTGGGTGACCTTGGTGGTGGCGGGCTCGTCCGGTTTGAGGGTGCGGTATCCGGTGGTGCTGCGTTTGGTGGCGCGGGGTGCGGCACGTCCGGGGCGGGGACGGACGGCCTCGCGGGTCAGGTCGGCCTGGATGTCACGGATCCTGGCGGCCAGTTGCCGAGGGGGGAAAGTCCGCGCCGACGGAACGTCGGGCGGCGGCGAGGGTGTTCTTGAAGCTGATGTGCGAGACGGGGAGGTTCGCGTGGTGGGCGGCGTCCACGGCCAGGTCGTGTACGGCCTGGTAGACGCAGAGCATGGCCCACAGTTCCTGCTCGACCATGGCGGGACTGTTGGACCGGAGGGTCGCGGTGCGTCCTCCCCGCTGTTCGATCTTGATGTGCTTGAAGATCGTCTCGCTGGTCCAGCGGGCGGTGTACAGCTCTGCCAGCTCTGCGGCGGGTGCCGCCTCGGGGTCCAGGAGCGTGGTGATCAGGCAGAACAGCTCCGAGGTCTCCTCACTGTCGCCGTCCGCGCCGATCGTGGTGGTGACCACGGTGTACTCCACGGCGCGCACGGTGATCCGGGCGCCGCGCGGCCCGTTCAGGCGGGTGAGGAAGGTGCCGTCGGCCAGAACCTCATGCGGCCGCAGGGTGAAGGAATCCGAGACCCGCCACAGGAGTTCGGCCCCGGTGACCGCGGCTGCCCGCCACAGCTCATAGGCTGGAAAGCCCCGGTCGGCCATCAACAGGATGCCTTCCCGCAGGTGCACCAGGAGGCGGGCGGCCAAGGTGCGCTCGCCGACGGCGAAGGAGTCGAAGACCGCACCGATCAACGCCTTCGTGCCGCACTCCACCAGCGCGAGGAGCCTCACCTGCGGGTACGGTCCAGGCCGATTTCCGTTGGAGGCACGGGTGTAGGCGGCAGCGTTCGCCTCGCTGTCAGGAACGTCCAGCAGTGTGCCGTCCATGGAGGTCAGCCGCAGCCCGCGCCAGAAAGCGGCTCTCCTGTCGGATCCGTGGGTCATCGGTTCGCGGGTTGACGTCCTGGTAGGTGGGGTCGGTGTCCGCCGAGGCTGAGCATGGCGAGGGCGATGAGGGCGGTGGGGTTCTTGAAGCCGAAGGCGATGCGGGTGATGAGCCGGATCTTGGTGTTCATCGATTCGACGAGTCCGTTGGACAGGCCGTGCTCGGCCGCTGCGGTGATCGCGTCCCAGTGCCGGACGATGGAGCGTTGCAGGTCGACGAAGGCGTCGATGCGGCAGCGGCGGGCCCACAGCACCCAGTCCCACAGAGCCTCGGGGGTGTCGGTGCCGGACTTCAGGGCGAGACGGAGTCCCTCCTTCAGGAGGTAGGCGCGGTGGAGGACGGGATGGGCCTTGGCGACGAACTCCAGCTGGGAACGCTGGTACTGCGTGAGATCTTCGGGGTTCTTCCACAGCGCGAAGCGGGCCTTCTTCAGCGACTTCGATCCCGGCGTGGCCCGGCCCTTGCCCTTGCGCTCGGCGTTCCAGACCTCACGGCGCACGACGTCCAGGGCGTCGGTCGCCCACTTCACCGTGTGGAAGGGGTCCATCACGCGCACAGCGTCGGGGCAGTGTGCGGCAACCGGGCCGGTGACCCAGTCCGCCGCGTCGGCCGACACATGCGTGATCCCCGCGGAGCGTTCAGGGCCGAGGAGGTCGAAGAACTTGTTCAAGGTGGCCCTGTCCCGCCCGGGTTCGGCCCACAGCAGACGGCCCGAATCATGGTCCACGACGACAGTCAGGTACTTGTGCCGCTTCTTGTAGCTGATCTCGTCGATCCCGATCCGCCGCAGTCCGGCCAGCCGGTCGGCCTGCGCCTCGGCATCCGACCAGACCCGGGCGACCACGGCGCCGACCGTGCGCCATCCGATCCGCATCAGCCGGGTGACGGCCGTCTTCGAGCAGCAGGTGGCCAGCCAGGCGGCCTGCGCGTCGAAGGCGTAGGTGTGGCCGGCCCGGTGCCGGGCCCAGGGCACCGCCGCCACGGTCACCCCGTGCTCGGGGCAGGACACCCGCGGCGCGTCGGCCTCGATGAACGCCTTGAGTACCCCGACGTCCAGGGCCCGCCAGCGACGGCGTCCCTCTCCGGCGTCGTACTTCGCCGCCTTGCGGCCGCACACCCCGCACCGCTGCCGCCGTCCCCGAGCCGGACGGGCATGAGCGACGATCACCAGATCGTCGCCGCTGTCGGCCTCCTCGGCCTCGACCTGCTCGATCACCGTCTTTTCGACATCGAGCAGCCTGGCCCATATCCTCGTGTTCCGCACGCCGTACCTGGTTCTTCCGTTTCGTACCTTCAGCAGTCGAAACGTACTCCGGGTGCGGCGTGTTCTGCGCATACCCCCAGGTCAGCGACCCACGGAAGCGACAGGAGAGCCCAGAAAGCCCCCGGCGTGGCCGCAGTGCCGGTGCAACCGGCGACCCGGTCGAAGAGCAGTCGCAGCGGCCCCGCACCCAGCCGGGCCCGCGCCGTTGTCAGAGACCCCGTGCGCGCCGGACGCCACACCTCCCGCGCCCGGCGCGGCCAGTGCTCCACCAACTCCCGCAGCACCAGGCCGTATCCGTCACCGCTGAACAGCCACATCGTCAGGACGAAATACACCATCAGCCGGGCCGGCAACGACCGGGTCCGCTCCTCGCGCGCCCCCGCCTCATCGACCACGAAGTCGACCAGCTCGGGCGTGAACGTACGCGACAGCACCCCCATCCGGACCCGCTCCGGGTACGTCTCACCAACTATGTGATCTCTCGGCACAAGACCGAGACTCTACGCGATCATGAACTAAGCGAGCGACGTTGCCCCTCCGGCGATCGAGTGCGGCTCTGGCGTATCTCCAATGAATTCCGAGATATGCCGCTGACACGCCGCCGGCAATCAACGGGCGAACGGAAATTCGTTCCTCCCACATCTTTTCGGACGCGGTACGCGCTGTTAGCTTTCCGGCCATGGCGACCGACACGACGGCGCACGGCGCCGACCCGCTCCCGCGCAGACTGCCCGCCCCGGCCGGCCTGGGCACCGCCCCTGGAACGCCTGAGCTGCCGGGGCTTCCCGACGCGAAGATCCTGCTCGGCATACTGGGCCTCTGGTACCGGCAAGGGGTCCAGGCGGGCTTCCCCGATCTGACGGTCGGCCGTTTGGGAACCCGGCCTGAGAAATCCTTGAGAAACTCTTCAGACTTCCCGGTGGCCCGGTCGCACGCCGAACGCCGTGCGACCGGAACCCCTACGCTCCGATAGGAGAGGAAGGGGCCGCGTCCTTTTCGGATGGAATACCGGGAACGGATCTCCGGCCGCAGAGCCCTCGGGCCTCCCCCTGCGAGGATGAGATGGAGTTTCGAATACTGGGTCCGGTTCCAGGTCTTCGACGAGCGGACCGGCGTTCCGATCGTGCCGTCCGGCGCCAAACAGCGCGCCCTGCTCGGCGCGCTCGTCGTCAAGGCCGGCCAGGCCGTATCCGCGGACCGGCTCGTCGACGAATTGTGGGGCGAACACCCGCCCGTCAACGCCGCCAACGCCCTCCAGGCCCATGTCGCGCGACTGCGCCGACTGCTGCCCGCCCCGCCGCCGGCCGCCTCCGGGGAGGCGCCCCACGCATGGCTGGTGACCCGCGCGCCCGGATACGTCCTGCGGCTCGGGCACGCCGGCACCGACGCCCGGAACTTCCACCGCCTGGCCGCCGAGGGACGCGGTCTCGCGCCCACCGACCCCGGCCGCTCGGCCGATGTGCTGCGCCGGGCCCTGGCGCTGTGGCGCGGCCCCGCCCTGGAGGGCAGCGGCCGGGGCACGATCTGTTCCGTCGAGGCATCGCTGCTGGAGGAGAGCCGGCTCGTCGCGCTCGAATCGCTGTACACGGCATGCCTGGGCGCGGGGCGGGCCGGCGAGATCACGGGCGAGTTGGAGGAGCTGACCACCGCTCACCCGTTGCGCGAGCGCTTCCATGAGCTGCTGATGACCGCGCTGTACCGGTGCGGCCGCCAGGCGGAGGCCCTGTGGGTGTACAACCGCGCGCACCGCCGGCTCGTCCGCGATCTGGGCGTGGAGCCCGGCCCGCTGCTGCGCGGCCGCCTGGAGGCGATCCGCCACGACCCGGACCCCGCCCCGGCCCGCCCCTCCGGCGACGACGAGGGGGCGAGCGTGCGCCTGCTGCGTGCGGAACTCGCCGATCTGCGCCGCCACGTCGAGCGCCTGGCACGTGAACATCGGGAGCTGACGGCCCGCCTGGGGGCGCTCACCGCGACGCACGCGCCCACCTCCTGACCGGTCGCGCCACGTCGGTCGGCGGGCCGGAAGGCCCCGGCCTGCGCCCGGACCGCCTCGCTCCGCGACGACGCGCGGGCCCTCGGCCCGATCCGCGTTCAGCGATCCGGCCAAGGGCCCGCGCACCGGGCGGACGCGGTTCCGTGTACGGCTCCGCCCGCCCCTCACGTCGTCACCGCACCACGAGCCGTCCCTTGGCCGTTCCGGTGGCGGCGGCCGCCGGAACGGGCTCGGGACGCGCCGTGAGGATGAAGCGCTGGAGCCGGCTCAGCGCGGCCGACGGCTCCAGGCCCAGCTCCGAGACGAGGACCGTGCGCAGCCGCTGGTAGACGTTGAGCGCCTCGCCGCGGCGCCCAGAGCGGTGCAGCGCCAGCATGAACTGGCCGTGCAGGCTCTCGTGCATCCTGTGCCGGTTGACCAGGACGGTGAGTTCGGAGAGCAGTTCGCGGTGGCGGCCCAGCCGGAGGTCGGCCTCGATGCGCTGGTCGAGCGCGCACAGCCGGGCCTCGTCCAGGCGCCGGACCTCCATCTGGATCTGGCTGCCGGCCTGGACGTCGGTGAGCACGGGCCCGGTCCACAGCGACAGGGCGTCCGCCAGCCGGCGTGAGGCGCCCTCGTGGTCCTCGCCGTCCATCGCCCGGTAGCCGGCGCCGGCCCGGTGCTCGAACTCCCGGTAGTCGACGGCCCCTCCCCTGGTCTCCAGCCGGTAGCCGCCGGGCAGGGTGCTCAGGACGTCCTTGGCGGTACAGCGTTCGCTCTCGTCGTGTGCGAGCGCCGCGCCGATCAGCTCGCGCAGTTGGAGCACGTACGTCTGGAGCGTCGTACGGGCGCTGCGCGGCGGGTTCTCGCCCCACAGCTCCTCGATCAGCGTGGCCACCGGGACCACCTGGTCGGCGTGGAGCGCGAGCAGGGCCAGCACCTGGCGCGGTTTCGGCGCGGTCGGCGTGACCGAGATCCCGTTCTCGGTGACGGACAGCGCTCCGAGCAGGTTGATGTCCACGTACTCCCCCAAAGGTCGCTGCAGGCGGGTGCCCGGCCTGCGCGTTCCCGCGTTGCCCGTTCTGCCGGGGCCGGATCGCGATGGCGCGTCCTGGCTACTCGATAAAAAAACAGCACAGTCGGTTTGTCAATCCCCAAGGGTTCAAGACAAGCCCCCGACATCGATCTCCGGCCACACTCAGCCCGCGCTCAGCTCCCCCTCAACCGCCCGGAGTCCGGCATCCCAGCAGTTCAAAACGCACAATTGCCACCCTGGAGCATCCCTGCGCAGCGAAAGCCAGCCACTACGACGTGGCCGAATCCGATGCCAGGGAGCCCAGGGTGGCGGGCAGTGCGTTGCCATCTCATGGAGAGGCGCTGCTAAAACAAACCAGCTGGTCTCTTCAATGGGTGCGGAATGTCTCAAAGATCCCTCGAAAGTGGACAGACCCCGGGGCCTGTCCGCCCGGTACCGGCCCTAGGGTCTCCCCCGGGTTCCCGCGGGGTCCAGCGTTCCGAGCGGGGCCGGTGCGGCCAGGGCCGGGAGCAGCAGTTCCCAGAACCGCGCGACCGTGCGGGGGGCCAGCCAGACGGCATCCCGCGCGCCCAGCACCTCGAAGCCCGCGATCGCGCCCACGACCGCCGTCACGATCCCCTCCGGCTCGGCGCCCGGCCGCAATTCGGCCGCCGCGCCGGCTTCCCGTACGAGGTCCTCGACCCAGCGCCGCAGGTGCACCCGGAGGTCCGCCCCCGGCTCCCACGCCACGTCGGCGCAGAGCACGAACCCGGCCCGCAGCACCACATCGGTGGTCAGCTCGCGTGTGAGCGCGTGGGTGACGTCGACGAGGTGCTGCAACCGGCTCCGCCCGTCCGCCGGGGCCTCCAGCACCGCCCGCAGCCGGGCGAGCGCGGCGGCCTCCAGGGCCTCCACCAGGGCCCCCTTGCTGACGAAGTGGAAGTGCAGCGCGCCGTTGCTCACTCCTGCCCGCTTACTGATCCCGGTGAGCGAGGTGGCCGCCAGCCCCTCCTGGGCGACGATCTCGGCGACCGCCCCGATCAGGGCTTCCCGGGTGCGCATCGCGCGTTGCTGCCGTGCCATCGAGCGCTCCGTTACTGCGGGGGGTTGCCGTGCTTGCGGGCCGGTACGTCGGCGTGCTTGGTGCGGAGCATCGTCAGCGCGCCGATGAGCACCTCGCGGGTGTCGGCGGGGTCGATGATGTCGTCGACGAGCCCGCGTTCGGCCGCGTAGTACGGGTGCATCAGTTCGGCCTTGTACTCCTTGACCATCTGGGCCCGGGTGGTCTCGGGATCGTCCGACTCGGCGATCTGCCGGCGGAAGATGACGTTGGCGGCGCCCTCGGCGCCCATGACCGCGATCTCGTTGGTGGGCCAGGCGTAGGTGAGGTCGGCGCCGATGGACTGGGAGTCCATGACGATGTAGGCCCCGCCGTACGCCTTGCGCAGGATCAGGCTGATCCGGGGCACGGTCGCGTTGCAGTACGCGTAGAGGAGCTTCGCCCCGTGCCGGATGATGCCGCCGTGCTCCTGGTCCACGCCGGGCAGGAAGCCGGGGACGTCCAGAGGAGTGATGATCGGGATGTTGAAGGCGTCGCACATCTGGACGAACCGTGCGGCCTTCTCGGACGCCTCGATGTCCAACACGCCCGCCAGGGCCTGCGGTTGGTTGGCGACGATGCCGACGACCTGCCCGTTGAGCCGGGCCAGCGCGCAGATGATGTTGCGGGCCCAGCGCTCGTGGATCTCCAGGTAGTCGCCGTCGTCGACGATCTCCTCGATGACCTTGTGCATGTCGTACGGGCGGTTGCCGTCGGCCGGTACGAGGTCGAGCAGTACCTCCGAGCGGCGGGTCTGCGGGTCGGAGCACGGCTCGCACGGCGGGTACGCGCGGTTGTTCTGCGGGAGCATCGACAACAGGTAGCGGACCTCGGCGATACAGGTCTCCTCGTCGTCGTACGCGAAGTGCGCGACGCCCGAGATCTCGGCGTGCACATCGGCGCCGCCGAGGCCGTTCTGCGTGATCTCCTCGCCCGTCACCGCCTTCACCACGTCCGGGCCGGTGATGAACATCTGCGAGGTCTCACGGACCATGAACACGAAGTCCGTCAGGGCCGGACTGTAGGCCGCGCCGCCCGCGCACGGGCCCAGCATCACGCTGATCTGCGGGATGACGCCTGTCTTGAACGGGGTCTGGCGGCCCCACCTGAACGGGGTGAGTTCTAGATCTCGTCGCAACACAAGACCCCAAAGGTGTTGCAATGACGAGGAAGCGTCGAGGAGTTAAAACGCGTGGACCTGCTGCTTTGGCAGATAAGCGTGATCGCTACCTTCGGCTCATGGCGCAAGGGATGAGTAACTCGGCTGCTTGCCGAGAGGTCGGTGTCAACCGCAAGACGGGCTACCGCTGGACCTACGGGCGGACGGTGAAGGCTGCGACCGGCGAGGACTACGTCTACGCGCCGATCGCAGAGAAGAAGGGCGGTCAGGTCTCCGACCGCTTCCTGTCCGAGGACGAGCGCGTACAGATAGCCGACCTGCTCTGCGCGGGCCACTCTCTGCGCTCGATAGCCCGCCGGCTGGGCCGCAACGCGTCCACGATCAGCCGCGAGCTGCACCGCAACAGCATCCCCGCCACCGGCGCCTACCAGCCCTTCCAGGCCCAGCGCCGGGCCGTGGCCCGGCGGGCGAGGTCGAAGGGAGGAAAGCTCCGACGCGATCCAGAGCTGAAGGAGTTCGTCGAGCTGCACCTGGGCAAACGCTGGAGCCCCGAGCAGATCAGCCGAGCACTGCCAGCCGCGTTTCCCGGTCAGCCGGAACGTCATCTGTCCACGGAGACCATCTACCAAGCGATCTACCTACCTCACCGCGGCGGCCTGGACCGCGCGCCGGGCCAGCTACGGACCCGGCGCAAGCACCGGCGCAAGCGTCGCCGCCCCGACCAGCGCCTCACCCGGTTCAGGATCACCGGCCTGACCATCAAAGAACGCCCCGCCGAAGCCGCCGGCCGGGCCGTCCCCGGCCATTGGGAGGGAGACTGTGCGACACGAAGTTGCACGAATTTGAGTGGACTGACCGATTGGAGGGGCGGCTGATGAGGCCGTAGGTGCAGTCTCGGGTCCGTGTCCGTATAACCCGTCCCCGCCCTTGACGTGCGATGCCGGTAACGGCGTGGTGCGAAGCTCAGGGGAAAGCCCAAGGGCTCCCGTTCCATCCGGGAGTCACCGGCAAGGGGAAGACCGGACGGGTGAACGCAAGTGAACTCCCGATGATGCCTCGTGATCCCAAGCCCCGCCGATGGAAGGTTCCAGTGGGGTGCAAGGCTGGCCGCTGAGAAGCGGCAGGCGCTGGCCGGCAGAGGTCACTCCGGCCAGGCGGACACCGCCGCCTCGGGGTAAAGGGAGCACCCACCCCGGTCGTATCTCATTCGTGTGGAACGTGGAAACCCCGTTGGGGTCCGGGCCGTAGCGGTCCGGTCGGCCGACCGTGAGGAAGGCTCAACTCCCCAGCGGGAACAGGATGGCCCAAGAAGCCAATGCCGGAAGCCGAAAGGAAACGGGAACCCGGGCATGACGACCGGCCTCTCCGCTGGTCGCCCGCATAACCGTCCGGATACGGGTGTCTGCCCGGACCTGAAAGGGTGCTGACGTGGGCCAGGTGAGCCTGTGCGGACTCGCTGAACGAGGACGACGGAACCGAGGGGCAAGTTGGACACCATGACGAACACGGTCGGAACGGCCTCGACCGTCCCGATCACGGTCGCGACGGTGAACGGACCCGAGGGCGAGGACCTGGACTGGGCGTCGGTCGACTGGCGCCGAGCCGAGGAAGACGTACGACGTCTGCGGCAGAGGATCTTCACGGCATCGCAGGCAGAGGACCTCAAGAAGGTCCGCAACTTGCAGAAGCTGATGCTCCGGTCCCGCTCCAACACGCTCCTGAGCGTGCGGCGGGTCACGGAGATCAACGCAGGACGCGCGACGGCGGGAGTCGACGGGAAGGTGGTGCTGATGTCCCAGTCCAAGACCGCACTGGCTGACTGGGTTCAGCACCGAGCCCGACCGTGGATCCCCAAGCCCGTCAAGCGGGTGTTCATCCCCAAACCGGGGACCACGAAGAAGCGCGGCCTCGGGATTCCCGTGATCGTCGACCGGTGCCTGCAAGCCTTGGCACTGAGCGCACTGGAACCCGAGTGGGAAGCGCGGTTCGAGCCGAAGTCGTACGGCTTCCGGCCCGGCCGCGGCTGTCACGACGCGATCGGGGCCATCTACTCCACGCTCAACGGGAAGAACCCGCAGCGTGTGTGGGTACTCGATGCGGACCTGACGGCGGCGTTCGACCGTATCGACCACGACCAGCTGATGGCAGCGCTCGGAACCTTCCCCGCCCGGGGACTGATCCGGCAATGGCTGAAGGCAGGGGCCGTGGATCGAGGCCGGTTCGCCCCGACCGAGGCAGGAACTCCGCAGGGCGGAGTGATCAGCCCGCTGCTCTTCAACGTGGCCCTGCATGGGATGGAGGAAGCCGCAGGAGTCCGCTGGCAGACTCCGGCCCACCACTTCAGTAGGCTCATCGCAACAGTCGAGTGACCAGGTGTTGCGACGGTTGCTGGAATCCGCCCGGAAAGTTCTGGCCCCACCTTCCGAACGGATAGCCGACCGTTCACCCGGGCCCCTGACGGCCTCTTCTCGCTGGCTGCGCTTGTGCGCGGACCACCCGGCGGCCCGGCACTCGAACGCTTGGCGGAGCCACTTCTCACCGTTTTGGTGGGGCCAGAACTACCCGGCGGAGACAGACGCCCGAGGCACGCGTGTTGCGCTGGAAGATCCCGCCGTACCCGGCCAGCGCCGAAACACCCTCCTGGATACGGGCACCCGCGCCGTCGTTCAGCGACACCAGCGGCGCACCGGCCGCGATGGCCATGTCCATGATCTTGTGGATCTTGGTGGCGTGGGCCTCGCCCAGCGCCCCGCCGAAGATCCGGAAGTCGTGCGCGTACACGAAGACCGTCCGGCCCTCCACCGTCCCCCAGCCGGTGATCACACCGTCCGTGTACGGCTTCTTCGCCTCCAGACCGAAACCCGTCGCCCGGTGCCGCCGCAGCTGCTCGACCTCGTGGAACGAACCCGGGTCCAGGAGCAGTCCGATGCGCTCACGGGCCGCCAGCTTGCCCTTGGCGTGCTGCGCCTCGGTCGCCCGCTCACTCGGACCACCGGCCGCCTGTGCGCGGACCGCGTGCAGTTCGGCCACACGCTCGTGAGCGTTCGCCGCTTCCGCGGAGGCCCGAGGAATGTCATTCACAACTGTCACGACACGTCCCTTCCTCTCAAGGTGCGGCCCGATCGACGCCACCATAACAAACCGCGCATGCGGTTTGTATAGCGCGGCTGGTACGCACACGAATCAGTCGTGGGTGAAGTGGGCCGGCCCTATCGCCAGCTGTACGGAGAGCAGTAGCTCTCGAGGGGGCGCTCGGGCCGCCACGGCGGAACCTCGGGCAGCTCGGCGTCGCCGGCCTCGTCCTCCCGCCCCGCCAGCAACACGCACAGCACCACGGCGACCGCGGCCAGTTCCTCGTCGTCGGCGTGCCCGCGCTCCACCCGGAACGCGGGCATCACGGTGTCGAAATCGCCCATCAGCCCTCCTCAAACCTGTGGCCCACCGTCCGGCACTCGGCTTGAGAAGTCCTGCCGTTCCTCTGGAGATCCGCTGGAGTCCACACCGCACCGCACCCCTGCGCGGAGCCGCCCCCACCTGAAGCGGCCCCGCTGGACCGGGGTCCCCCCGGCGCCCCGGGGCCGGGTATTACGCCGTAATAATCCGAGCAGCCCGCACCCGGGCCCTCCGGTCACCACTCCCCCGCGTCCCGCCTCGCGCCCGGCACGTTGAAGGGGCTGCGCATTATTACGGCGTAATAATGCGCAGCCCCTTCAACGGCGGTCAGGCCGCCGCGGTGGCTTCCAGTTCGATCAGCTGAGTCGGGATGGCCAGGCGGCTCACCTCCAGCAGCGTGGTCGGCGGAGCCGCGGCCGCCGTCGCCAGGCGGGCGGTCAGGGTGGCGTAGTGCGGGAACAGGGCGTCGATGTCCGTCGTGTAGAGCGTGAGACGGACCAGGTCGGCCAGGGTCATGTCGGCCCCGGCGAGCACCGCTTCCAGGTTGTCGAGGCTGAGGGCCAGTTGAGCCGCCATGTCTCCCTCGTGCATCGGGTTGCCCTCGGCGTCGGTGGCGGTCTGGCCGGAGCAGTAGAGGGTCCTGGTGGGGCCGGTGATCAGCACGGCCTGGTGGAAGCCCAGCTTCTGGGACCAGGTCACCGGGTTGATCGGGGTTCGTCGCAGCGTCACGTCTGTTCCTCGCGTCGGATGACTTCGGTGTGCGCGACCCTGCCAGGAAAAGGTGACACCCCCTGTCGTGATGGATGGCTAGGGTCCTCATGTGCGTGCGGATCGGCTGGTCTCGTTGGTGTTGTTGCTGCGGCAGCGGGGCCGGATGACCGCCGGCGCCCTGGCCCGTGAGCTGGAGGTGTCCACCCGCACCGTGCTGCGCGACATCGAGGCGCTGTCCTCGGCGGGCGTGCCGGTCTACGCCGAGCGCGGTCGGCACGGCGGCTTCGCGTTGTTGCCCGGCTTCCGCACGGAGCTGACCGGGCTGAACCACGACGAGGCCCTGGCCCTGCTGGCCGCAGGTTCGGGGCGCGGCGGGCAGGCCTTCGGGCTCGGTTCGGCGCTCGCGGCGGCCATGCGGAAGGTGGTGGACGCGCTGCCGGACAGCCATCGAACCACCGTGAACGATGCCGCCCGGCGGATTCTCGTGGAGCCGGAGACCGATCTGCTGTCGCGCCCGGCGGAGACCGACGAGGTACCCGCCGCCGCGATGGCGGAGATCCGGCGCGCGGTGCTCACCGGGCGGAAGCTGCGCATCCAGTACACGGCCACGGGCCAGGAGGCCCGTCCGCGCACCGTGGACCCGGTGGGGCTGGTGACGGTCCGGGAACGCGGGTACCTGCTGGCCCTGCGAGCGGGCGAGGAGCGTACGTACCGGCTGTCGCGGGTGCTGGCGGCCGAGGCCCTCGGGGAGCCGGCGGAGCGGCCGGGGACGGTGGATCTGGAGCGGTCCTGGCGGCAGCGGTGCGCGCGGTTCCTGTCCGAGGGGCATCTCGCGGTGTCGGTGCGGGTGGCCCCTCAGCGGCGGGAGGAGCTGTTGCGCACGGCGGTGGCCGTGCGGGGCGCGGAGTCCGGGGAGGACGGGCGGCTGCGGCTGGAGGTGACGTTCCAGGATCTGCGCCATGCGGAGTGGGCGCTGTGGCAGCTGGGGACGGATGCGGAGGTGCTCTCCCCCGCGTCCCTGCGGACGGTCCTGCACGGGCGGGCCGCCGCGCTCGCCGCTCATTACGCGGACCCGGCCGCGATTATTACGCCGTAATAATCAGGAGGCCGGTCTCGGATTATTACGGCGTAATAATCCGGGACCGGCCTCCGTGGCGGCGGCTAGCGGGCGTCGGCCGCCGGGGCCTGCTCCGCCCGCATCCGCTTGGATTCCTCGATCTTGTAGTCGACGAGCAGCTCCGTCAGCTTGCGCCTGGACTGAACGTCGAGCTCGGCGATGATCAGGTTCGTCAGGGTGTGCGGGTCGGTCGAGGGCAGCCGGGCGGGGGGCTCCGTGGGCGGCTGCCGGTTCTGCTTGGGGGCGCGGGGCTTCTGGGCGCGGCTCGCCTTCAGCTGCTGGAGGTGGGCCTCCTGCTCCTCGGCCTTCTTCTTGCCGACCAGGCGCAGCGTGGCGGCGGATTCCTCGCCGGACTGGAGCTTCTCCTTGAGTGAGGGGGTCAGGGTGAGCAGCGCGAGGCGCTGGGAGACCCAGCCCTGGGAGCGGTGCAGCCGGGCGGCGAGGGCTTCCTGGGTGCCATGGATCTTCAGGAGCTGGTCGAGGGCCCTGGCCTCGTCGAGGTGGTTGAGCTCCTGGCGGTGGATGTTGGCGACGAGGGCCGATTCCAGTATTTCGTCGGGGTTGCTGCCCAGGTTGTCGTCGAGCATCACCTTGATCTCGGTGAGGCCGGCTTCGCGGGCGGCGGCGAGGCGGGAGTTGCCGTCGATGACGACGTACTTGGTGCCGGGTTCGAGGTCGGCCTCGCGGTCCGGGTTGCCTTCGAGGTAGGCGAAGCGGCCCATGATGCTGATGGCGGTCTTCTGGCCGTGGTCGCGGAGGCTGTTGCCGAGGTCGGTGAGGTCGCCGAGGTCGGACCTGGGGTTGTCGGGGTTGAGGCTGATGACGTCGACGGGGAGTTCGACCGGGGGAGGGGCGCCTTCGGTGGGGGCGGCGGCGACCTGGTTGATGGCGGCGCGCCGGGCGCTGATGGACTGGGTCTGGCCGAAGGAGGAACCGGCGCCGAGCCGGGATGCCTTGCTCATGAGATCTCCCGGGCGAGGGCGCGCAGACCGACTGCCTGGTCGCAGCGGGGGGAGTAGGCGAGCAGGGGCTGCTTCACGCGTACGGCCTCCTTCTGTTCCTTGAGGTCGCCGATGACGCCGACGACCCTGGGGTCCTTTATGTCCATCCAGGAGTTGAGGGACGAGGTGGCGATGTAGCCGCGGCGGGCGTCGTAGTGGTTGACGACGATGCCGAGGTAGTCGAGTTCGAGGTGCATGTCGTCGCGCAGGTCCTCGATCTGGGAGGTGAGGAGTCCGTAGGCGTCGGCGGAGCTGTCCTCGGCCTGGACGACGACGAGCACACCGGAGTTGCCGGGGGCTTCGCCCTGGCGGCGGCGGCCGTAGTAGGCGGCGGCGTCCATGCTGAGGCCGAGGCTGGGCGGGCAGTCGATGATGACGGCGTCGTAGTCGGCCTCGATGGCGGACAGGGCGCGTTCCAGGGCTGCTTCGCGGGCCCGGACCCCGGAGAGCTTGACGTCGAGGAGGAAGGCGTCGGTGCAGGCCGGCAGGAGGTGGAGGCGGTCGCCGAAGCGCGGGTCCTCGATGCGGACGACGAGGTCGGCGAGGTTGCCCTTGGCCTCGCCCGCCATGTGCTTGGTGAGGCTGTCGCCCTCGATGGGCAGGGGCTCGTGGCCGAGCTGCTTGGTGAGGTGGCACTGGGGGTCGAAGTCGACGAGGAGGACGCGCAGTCCGAGGCCGGGCAGGTCCTCGTAGTCGAGGGGGGAGGGGTGGTCGTCCTCGGCGAGGGCGGCCGCGAAGTGCTTGGAGATACGGACGGGGTGGAGCGCGCCGGGGTCCTCGGCGAGGGCTTCGCCGGTGCCTGCGGCGATGGCGGTCTTGCCGACGCCGCCCTTCTGGTTGCAGGTGATGATGCGCTTGGGGTGCTCGGGGCGGACGACGGTGGGGGCCGGGTTGGTCTCCAGCCACATTACGACGGACTGGGCGAGGCCCTGGATGAGGGAGACGCCGCGCGAGGCGCAGTCGGCGCGGAAGCCGTCCCACTGCCCGTCAGGCAGGAAGGTGGCGAAGGACTTGGCGCCCGCGGTGTCGATGGGGGAGAGGTTGGAGCCGAGCCGCCGCCAGGCCTCGATGCCTGCTTCGACGGCGTGCTGGATGTCGGTCTTGTGCTGGGCTGCCCGGATCTTCAGGTCCTGCTGCAGCACCGAGGGCAGCTTGGAGACGACCTTCTCGCGGTCGCCGGGGGAGGGCGAAGTCATGGCAGTCACCTTACTAACTTCGATGATCCTTCTCGGCATCGACGCGTTAGTTGTGACTGTGATTTCTTCGAGGATCACTCAAAAGCCCGGCTCCGGAGGGGTCCTGGAGCCGGGCTCGGTGGCCGGGAAGGGGCCCCCGCGCACGGGGGCGAGCGGATTATTACGCCGTAATACGTCGGCGGGGCGGCGGGATTATTACGGCGTAATAATCCCGCGGTCCCGTCAGCTGCCCGCCTCAGCCGTCGCGGCCAGGCCGCGTTGCGAGCGGGGTGTCTTGTCGCCCACCCGCTTGGGCTCGATGGTGCTCGGGTCGACCGCCTCGCCGGGGGCACCCTCGTGGTACGGGCCGTCCGGGTCGGCGTCGCGGTCGTGGGGGAGAAGGAAGAAGACCCGGCGCAGATGCAGTCCGCTGTCGGGGTCGGCCTCGGTGTCGGCCTCCAGCTCGGTGTAGCCGACCATGCGTCCGTCCCGTTCGTAGCGGGGCTTTCCCCGGCGGCGGGTGGTCTTGTCGAGCGCCTGGCGTACGTAGTCGAGATTGTCGGGGTTCTCCAGCCAGACCACGGCGTTCTCGTGGTGGAGGTCGCTCTCGTTCAGCAGCGAGCTCATGGCTGCAGCCCCTTAGTGTGTCGGCCGGCCGGGAAGAGGCCGGGGTGGGTGTGAGCACGTTCCCTGGTGGGGGCACCGTGTTCATGGTAGGCCGGATCGGCGGAAGTGTGCCGGGCGCGGTGGTCAGGCATGGCTGCTCCGGGAGTCCTCGTCCGCGAGAAGCCCGAGGCCGGGGTAGTACTTCTTGCCGCTGGACTTCATCATGTCGGCGGGCGAGGCGAGGCAGAGCTCCTGGCGGACTCGGGTCGCGAACGCACGGGCCGTCGCGGGCCTGATCCCCTCACCGGCCCCGCACCAGCTGCTGTACGCCGCGTACAGGAGACCCTGCTCCACCCGCAGGTCCGGGGCCTGGGTGGTGCAGCACTCGGCGAGGAAGCGGCCGATGTGGTCCTCGGTGGTGGCGTAGGCCGCGGTCGCCGAGCGCACCGTGGCGGGGCCGTCCAGCGGGTCGCGGGTGGCCAGGTAGAGCTTGGCGCCCTCGATGAGCCACTGCAGGATGCCGGGGCCCTCGCTTTGCACCAGTTCTTTGGCCAGGTTGTCGATCTTGCGGGCCGCCGGGACGACGCGCTCGAACGGGATCAGACGGATACGGCGCCAGAACGCATGGCCGCCGGTGCCTACTTCGGGACGGTGGTTGCCCAGCAGCCAGAGCTTGTGGGTCGGGTTGAAGCTGAAGAAGTCCTGCCGCATCCGGCGGGCCATGATGCGGTCGCCACCGGTCAGCAGCTTCACGCGGGACTCGTCGAACTTGTCGTTCGGCTTCAGCTCCGAGCAGACCACGATGCGCCGCCCGTGCAGCTCGGTCAGCTCCGTGGAGTGCTCGGAGAACTTGCCCTTCTCCATGAGGAAGCCCGGCGGCGCGGCCTGCGCGTAGTCGCCGAGAATCTGCGTCATGACGTCCAGCAGCACGGACTTGCCGTTGGCACCGGTCCCGTAGAGGAACGGCAGCACCTGGGCCCCGACGTCCCCGGTGACGGAGTAGCCGAGGAGCAGATGGAGGAAGTGGATGGTCTCCTCGCCCTTGGCGTCGTCGCCGAAGGTGTCGTGCAGGAAGCGGTGCCAGCGCGGGGTGGGCGTCTCCTCGGGCGCCACGCTCGTCGCCCTGGAGTGCATGTCGCCCTCGGGGTCCGGCTTGCGCAGATGCCCGGTGTGCAGATCGACGACCCCGGCCGGGGTGCACAGCGCGTACGGGTCGCCGTCCAGGACGTCCGGGTCGAGCGCCAGGGCGGGGGAGGCCTTCGCCTGGGTGAGCATGGCCTTGATGCCCGGCGTCGACATCGAGCGGCGCCGGTGCGCGCGGACCTCCCGGTCGGTGAACTGGCCGGTGGGGTCGGTGGCGGGCATCTGCTCCGCGAGGTCGCCCGCCGCCCACACCGCGGCCTTCTCGCCGCCCGTGCGCTTCCAGCGGTACTGGTCCCAGTGGTACCAGCCCAGGCCCTCGACGTGCCGGAACTGGTCCCCGAACATGACGGCGAACAGCTTGGCGTTGCCCCGGTCCGTGAGCAGCGCGGGCAGACGGCCCTCGGGCAGGGGCGGTTCGCCCGCCGCTGAGGCGTTCTGCTGGGCGGGCAGGCCGGGCATGCCGCCTTCGGTCTCGAGGGCGAGCATCTGCTGCGCGGCGGCAGTGGCGTCGAAGCGCGGGCTGCTCTCGGCGCTGCTCATGGGCGTCCTTCGGGATGGAGCGGGCGGGCTGCGCCGGCGGACAGGGCTGAGGCGATGACGGTGAGGCTGTGCCGGTGACGGTGCGGGCGCGCCGCGTCGGCGGCTTCGATGAGCAGGTCGCGCGCACGGGGCTCGGCGAGGTGTCCGGCGGCGACGAGGCCGCCCGCCGTGTAGGCGGCCCGGTTGAGCTTCTCGGTGAAGGCCGTGCCCTCGGCTGCCGCCGCGCACGCCCGGACCTCGGCGAGCAGGGGTTCCAGCAGCCGCACGGCCCGTGAGACGCCGCCTGCCGGGCGGACGGGGCGGGGTGCGGGGACCCGGGCCGGGGCGGGTCCGGGCGCGTGGCCGGTGCGGCGCAGTTCGACGGCGAGCCAGGAGGGCAGGGGAGCGGGCAGTCGGGCGGCCCCTACGGGGGTGTAGGTGCCCGCCGGGGTGCGGGTGGCCGGGGTGACGATGTAGCCGCCGGTGGCCCGGACGTCGACCTGCCAGGCCAGGGCCACCTTGGGGCTGGAGCCCACCGACGAGCGGTAGCGCGGTCCGTCCGGCGCGGTGCGGTACCAGACGTGGAGGCCGCCGGACGGGGTACGGACGCGAAGGGTGGCCTCGTCGTCCGCGGGGCTCGGCGCGCCGCGCAGCGCGGCCAGGAGGGCGAGGGTGTCGAACCCGGAGGCCAGGCCGGTCAGGTTGACGCTCTCGTGGATCGGAATGCCCGGCAGAAGGCGGTCCCGGTGCGGGACTTCGGCACTGTGTGCGTCGATATCCAGTACGACGAGCCCGGCCGGGCCGCAGGAGACGCCGACCCCCAGGCCGGGGTGGGCACCCCACCAGGCGGCCAGCCGCTCGGGGTCGGTGGTCGCCGCGTGGAAACCGTGGCACCACCTTCCCGCAGGCAGGCAGGGGCAGTCGGCCGGGCGGTGCGGGTCCTCCCGGCAGCCGGGGCAGTTGCCCGCCGGAGTCTTGCGGCCGGCGGCCAGCGGATGGACGGGCCAGCCGTTCCCCGCACACCAACGGGCCATGTCGAAGGGACTCGTGGCCCCCGCCGCGCGCGGGTCACCGGTCTCTCTTTGACGCGGCACGCTGATCGTCCTTGCCGAGGGGCCAACAGGTTTCGTTCAGTCCCGAACAACTCAGTCCCTCGGAGAAAGCCCAGGTCAGAGGGGTGCCTCCGACCTGCCGAGGGACTAAAGGGACTGAGTTTTCCAATCCGGATCAGAGCCTACAACAGGCATCCCGGAGCGCACGGGTCTCTTCGCTCCGCGAGTCCCTTCGGTCCCTTGCTCCGAGGAGTCGCAGTCGCACACCGCACGTTTTCGGCCAGCGAGCCGGAGGCCACCGGGGGGCGCCCGGAGGAGGGACTGAACGGAGGGACTGAACGCGGAGCCGAGGGACTGGAACTTTCAGTCCCTCTTCGGTCCCTCGGGCAAAACCGCAGGTCAGAGACTTGCAGGCCAAAATCGGAGGGACTGAAGGGACTCAAGGTCGGTAGTTATCAGCGCTTCAGGATAAAGATGATTAATGAAAGGTAAATATAGGGTGTTTCTACGCGCGAGCGCATACACACGCCTGCATAATCGCTTATAACTACCAACCTTGAGTCCCTTCAGTCCCTTCAGACCCTGATCTCCTCCGACCGCACCCCTCTGACCTGCGGTTTTGTCGGAGGGACCGAAGAGGGACCGAACGCGGAGGGACTGAACCGACGTCAGTCCCCCGCGCCAGCGGCAGGCCGGAACGCGTCCAGGTGGTCGGCCGCCCAGTCCTGGAACGTCCCGGCCGGGCGCCCGAGCAGGCGGGGGAGCGTGGGGTCCACGACCCCCTTGGAGCCGCTGTGCTGCCTTCTGGCGCTCTCCAGGAGCGCGTCGGCGATATCCGCCGGGTAGCGCGCTCCGAGGGCCGTACGGGCCTCCTGGGGGCTCAGCTCGTGGAAGCGGAGCTCCAGGCCCAGGAGCCGGGAGAGCTGAGCCGTCTGCGCGGCGGCCGAGAGCGGCTGAGGGCCGGTCAGGGTGTAGGCCCGGCCCGCGTGGTCTCCCGCAGGCCCGGTGAGGGCCCGTACGGCCGCCTCCGCCACGTCCCTGGGGTCGACGCAGGCGTTCTCGGAGAACCCGTACGGTGCGCGCACCGTACGATCGGCACGGATGGAGCGGGCCCAGGACAGGGTGTTCGACATGAAGGCGCGGGGGCGCAGCAGGGTCCAGGCCGTTCCGGAGGCGCGCAGCAGGTCTTCGTTGTGGCGCTGGCGACGGGTGATCAGATCATCGGCCCGGGGGTCGGTGACGGCGGCCGCGGAGAGTTTGACGATGTGCCGGACGCCGGCCGCGAGGGCCGGGCCGAGGAAGCGGGTGTCGTCGTCGCCGTCGGGGTTGGTGACCAAAAGGGCGGTGCGGACGTTGTGCAGAGCGTCCGTCAGCGAACTCGGGTCCGTGAAGTCGCCGTGGACGATGTGGGCGTCGGGAGGGGCGCCGGTGACCCGCTCGGGGTGCCTGGCCATGATGCGTACGGGCAGGCCGGCGGGGAGGAGCCGGAGCACTTCACGGCCGATCGTCCCGGTTGCGCCCGTGACAAGGATCATGGTTTCCCTTTCCTGCCGGACATTTCCCCGACCAGGGCGGAGGGAAGGCACCGGCCTGTAAGATACGAACTGGACGGTTTATTTACTCTTCCGCAACCACCCTTGAGGAGGGAGGAGGCAGAGTGGCTGAGCAGCTACGTGCTATCCGCACCCGGCAGACGATTCTTTCGGCGGCGGCCAAGATCTTCGAGGAACAGGGGTACCAAGCAGCCACGATCTCCCAGATCCTCACCGAGGCGGGGGTGACCAAGGGCGCGCTGTACTTCCACTTCCACTCCAAGGAAGACCTCGCCCAGGGCGTCCTCTCCGAGCAGGACCAGCGGATCATCGTGCCGATGCGCGCCTCCAAGGTGCAGGAGGTCGTGGACATCGTCATGCTGCACGCCCACCGCCTGCAGACCGATCCGATGGTCCGCGCGGGCGTCCGTCTGACGATGGACCAGCAGACGCAGAACCTCGACCGCAGCGGCCCGTTCCTGCGCTGGGGCGAGGTCGGCCTCGACCTGCTCCAGCAGGCGCAGGCCCAGGGCGAGTTGCTGCCGCACATCTCGCCGCCGGAGACGGCCGACGTGCTCGTGGGCTCCTTCGCCGGTATCCAGTCCATGTCACAGGCCGTCTGCGAGTACCGCGACCTGGTGGTGCGGGTGTCCGCCCTGATGCGGCATCTGCTGCCCAGCGCCGTGGTGCCGTCCGTGCTGGCCTCGCTCGACCTCTCCGAGGGCCGGGGCGCCAAGGTGTACGCGGAGGCCGTGAAGGCCGCCGACCTGCGCGACGGCGTCCTGGAGACCGCCAGCTGAAAGCAGCGGGGCGTCCCGCCGGGCCGTGCTCATGGCCGCCCGGCCGGGGCGCCCGCCGCGTTTCCGGAGCCGTCCGGTCCGAAGTACGCCGCCAGCACCCGGTCCAGCTCGCCGTCGCCGGGCACCCAGGCCAGATAGCCGTCCGGCCGGACCAGCGCCGCCTCGTACGGCAGGGCGGCCACGGGGCGCGCCTCGACGGTGTGCAGGATTCCCGCCCACGGCCGGGCGGCCTCCCGGTGACGGCCGGACTTCTCGCCGAGGAGCAGCAGGAGCGGCCGCCCGTCGTGCAACAGGCGGATGACGTCGGTGTCGCCGTCCGGGGTGCTCAGCGCGGTGTTGGCGAGGTAGGTCCCGGCAGCCGGGCCGCCCGCACCGGTGGGATCAGGCAGGACCGTGTCCTGGGCGCTGATCAGACCGCCCAGCCGGCCGCTCTCGTCCTCGGACGCGAGGAGCTCGGTGAACAGCGTGCGCAGGGCGTCCGCTTCGGGGCTCTGGCGCATCAGGGCGAGTTGGGCCAGGGTGCCGTCGATCACGCGGCGGGCGAGCGGTCGACGCTCGGCGCCGTAGCCGGTCAGCAGGTTTGCACCGGCCGTGCCGCGCACCGCGTGGGCCAGCCGCCAGCCGAGGTCGAGCGCGTCCAGGACGCCGGTGCTCAGGCCCTGGCCGCCGATCGGGAAGTGCACATGCGCGGCGTCGCCGACGAGGAAGACCCGGCCCTGTCCGAAGGTGCGGGCCAGCCGGGCGAAGTCGCTGAACCGGCTGAGCCAGCGCGGGGAGTGCATCGCGATGTCGCGGCCCGCGATACGGGCCACCTCCCCGCGCAACTCCTCCAGGGTGACCGGCCGGTGACGGTCCGGGTGGGGGCCGCCGCAGTCGAGCGTACGGAGATGGGCGCGACCGTCCCCGGTGTGCTTGGCGACGATCCAGCCGCGCGGGGTGCGGTGCCAGCCCTTGGGCAGGTCTCCGGGATCGTCCAGGGTGACCGTCCCCATCAGCGCCGACACCGTCGCCGGGACCGTGTCGGACTCGATGCCCGCCAGCGTCCGGACCGTGCTGCGGGCGCCGTCCGCCCCCACCGCGTAACCGGCGTCGCAGAGCACGGGGCCCCCGGGGCCCTCGGCCGTGACCCGTACGCCGGTCGGGTCCTGGGCGAGGCCGGTGACGCGGTGGCCGCGCAGCACGCGGGCACCGGCCGCCCGGGCCCGCGCCTCCAAGTGCCGTTCCAGGTCGGCCTGGGCGCACTTGAGGACGGGTTCCGGTTCGTGCGGGGGAGCGGTGATGGTCAGGCCGGGCAGCCCCGCGAAGTGGAAGGCGCTCGAGGTGGGCTCCGGCGGATACGGGGCGCGGGGCGGGCCGGGGAGGTGGCCCCGGCGGGCCAGGGACTGCACCGCGCGGGCGTGCAGCGTCGTCGCCTTCGGCTGCCCGGAGACCGACGTCCTCGGCTCCAGGAGTACGGTGTCCACGCCGGTCGCGGCCAGTTCGGCCGCGACGAGCATGCCGACAGGCCCTCCGCCGGCCACGAGCACCTCGGCCCGGATGGGATGTTCTCCCCGCACGACGGTGCCTCTCTGTCCTCGGTACTCTCCCGACGACAGAAATATACCGGACGTGCTGTTTTATATCTATCCCGGCCCGTTCTCCGGGCCCGGACGCCCGAAAACAGCTAGGGCTGGAGCTCGCGAGCGGCGGACGACGACATGGGGCCGCCCTCCGAACGCTCGGTCTTGTGCCCCTTGCTGCCCGGTGCCAGCGTGCGTACGTCCACGGCCTCGGCGGGCGCGCCGCGCGCGTACAGCCCTTCCGGCTCGGTGTCCCGGTCGTGGGGGAGCAGCCAGAACACCCGGCGGCGGAAGGTGCCCGAGGAGCGGGACGGCTTGGCCTTCGGACCGAGGAGGGCGTACCCGACCATTCTGCCGTCGCGGTGGTAGGCGGGCCGGCCCCGGCGGGTCGGGAGGCGGTCCAGGCTCTGGCGGACGTAGTCGAGCACGCTGATGTCCTCGAGCCACACGAGGTCCACCTCGTGGACGATCTCGTCCTCTGCGATGAGGGCGCTCATACTGTCTCCTCGTCCGCGAGCAGGCCGATGCCCGGGTAGTACTTGCGCTGGTTGGAAAAGATCATTTCCTTCGGTGATGCCAGCCCCACCACTTCGCGGATGTGCGCCGCGAAGGCCCTCGACGAAATCGCCGGAACGCCCTCATTCTGGCACCAGCGCTTGTAGGCCGCGTAGAGCTGGGCTTGTTCGGCCCGCAGTCCGGCGTCGAGCCGGCAGGTCTCGCCGACGAAGCGCCCGGTGTGGTCCTCGGTCTCCGCGTACACGGTCGTTGCGATACGGACGCGCTCGGGGCCCGACAGGTCCTTGTCGCCGCCCAGGTAGCGGCGGGCGCCCTCGATCAGCCAGTTGAGGATGCCCGGACCCTCCTGGGTGACCAGGATGTCCGCCAGGTTGTCGATCTTGCGGTGGTCGGAGACGACCCGTTCGAACGGGATGAGACGCATCCGGCGCCAGAACGCGAAGCCGCCCGTGCCGACTTCGGGGCGGTGGTTGCCCAACAGCCACATCTTGTGGGTGGGCTCGAAGCTGAAGAAGTCCTGCCGCATCCGGCGGGCCTTGATCCGGTCCCCGCCCGTCAGCAGCTTCACCCGCGCCTCGTCGAACCGGTCGCCCGGCTTGACCTCGCTGCACACGATGACCCGGCGGCCGTGCAGTTCGGCGAGGTCCGTGGGATGGCCCTCGTACGGGCGGGACATCAGGAAGCCGGGCGGCGCCGCGTCCGCGTAGTCCCGCAGCAGCTTCATCAGGACGTCCAGCAGGACCGACTTGCCGTTCTTGCCGGAGCCGAACAGGAACGGCATCACCTGCCCGCCGACGTCCCCGGTGATGGAGTAGCCGAGCAGCAGCTGGAGGAAGGAGATCATCTCTTCGCCGTCCGGGCCCTCGCCGAAGGTGTCGGCCAGGAAGCGGTCCCAGCGCGGGGTGGGCATCGCCTGCGGGGCGGCGGAGGTGGAACGGGAGTGGAAGTCCCTGGTGGGTTCGGCCGGGCGGATGTGCCCGGTCCGCAGGTCCACCACACCCGCCGGGGTGCACAGGGCGTACGGATCGGCGTCCAGCAGCGCCGCGTTGAGCACCATGCCCGGCGCGGACTTGGCCTGGGTCAGCATCGCGTTCATCCCGCTGGTGCTGAGGGTGCGCCGGCGGTGCTGCTGGAGCGCGGCCTGGGTGAACAGGCCGCGCGGGTCGGTTCCGGCCAGGGACTCCGCCAGATCGCCCGCCGACCACATCACCGTGTCGTCCTCGTCGAACTGCCAGCGGGTGCCGTCCCAGCGGAACCAGCCGATGCCCGGCACATGCCGGTAGTCGTTGCGGTAGAGCTTGACGAATAACTTGGCGTTGCCCCGGTCGGTGAGGGTGTCCGGCAGCAGCCCGTCCGCCGTCGCCTCGCCGTCCGCCGCCCGGTCCTGGGGCTCCGCGGGCGGGTAGGCGCCGTCCTGACGGGGCAGGGCCACGGGCTGCGCGAGGATCTGCGCGGCCACCGCCTGCACGTCGAAGGAGGCGGCCGACGGCAGCACTCTCTCCTTGTCCACGCTCACGTGCGCCCCCCGAGAGCCAGTGGCCGGGTGCGGCCCGCGCTCAGCCCGCCCCTGATGACGGCCATGCAGCGCCCCCGCTGCCCGGGGCGGGCCGCTTCGGCGGCCTCCCGCAGGGCCCGTACGGCCTCGTCCTCCGTGAGGTGCCCGGCGGCGACCAGACCGCCCGCCGTGTACGCGGCGCGGTTCAGCTTCTCGGAGAACGCGGCGCCCTCGGGCACCGCCGCGCAGGCGGCCACATCCGCGAGGAGCCCCCTCAGCAGCCGTTCGCCCGACGCGGTGGGCCGGCCGCTCGCCGCGAGCACCGCCTGCCGGGCCCGGGGCGGCACCGGCCTGGGCCCCGGCGCGGGGGCGTTGGGCAGATGGCCGGTGCGCTGGAGTTCCCTGGCCAGCCAGGCGGGCAGCGGCGCCGGGGTGCGCACGGCGTCGACCGGGCGGTAGGCCCCGGCCTCGGTGACGGTGCCGGGGGCGATGATGTACCCGCCGTGCGCCCGGACGTCCACCTGCCAGGCGAGTGCCCGGCCGCTGCCCGAACCGGCCGAGCACTGCCAGCGGTGGCCGCCGTCGTTGCGGTACCAGACGTGCATGCCGCCCGACGGCGTACGCACCCGCAGCGTCGAGGCGTCGTCGGCCGGGCTGGTGGTGCCGCGCAGGGCGGCCAGCAGGCCCAGTGTGTGGAAGCCGTTGGCCAGGCCCGTCAGGTCGATCCCTGCGGAGATCCCGACCCCGGGCAACAGGCGGTCCCGGTGCGGGAGTTCGCGGGCGTGCGCGTCCACGTCGATGACCACCAGGCCCGCCGGGCCGGTGGCCACGCCGACCCCCAGATCAGGGCGCCCGCCCCACCACCGGCCGATCCGCTCGAAGTCGAGCGTCGCCGCGTGAAACCCGTGGCACCAGCGGCCCGCCCGGACGCAGCCGCAGCGGGCCCGGACGTGGTCCGGGCCGCGGCATGCCTCGCAGTTGCCCACCGGTGTCTTGCGGCCCGGCGCAAGAGGATGAACCGGCCACCCCTGACGCGCGCACCACCATGCGGTCGTCAAGGGCTGCGAAGCGACCGGAGCAGCCCTCTTGAACTGCCGTGGGTCATCGCACGAGACCCGCAGTTCAGCTGCCATTCACTTCCCCCGTCAGCGACCGAAGCGACTCAACTCGCAAAATCAGATTAGCGAAACCATCGGGGGAGAAGAGGGACAAGCGCCAGAACAGATGTGCGCACGGGGAAGTGGGTCCAGCGACCCAGCGACCGGGCGTCGAGCGGCCCCCGGTCGCTGGGTCGCCCATCCGGTGTCCGTAAACCCCGCAGGTCAGCGCGGTGCCCCGGGCCGAACAGCGACCGAAGCGACTCAAGCTCGCTATATATGACGCGCACGCGCGCACATGCCAATGGCTCCATATACCTGAGCCTTCGGTCGCTTCGGTCGCTGCGTGCCCGAGTCGGGCTTGTGACCTGGTACTTCTCTTTCGGCCCGGCAGCGACCGAGAACGCGCCCGGTCGCTGCCGCCCGGTCGCTGGGGGCGGAAATCCCTTCCGGCCCTCTCCAGTCCTTCACAACCGCGTTTCCAGCGCTTGCCCCCCGGCCCGCGAAACCCGTGCGCTGTCCGAGGGGGAACGCGCCGGCCGGCGCGGGGGGCCGGAAACCCGGCTCCGCCGCACGCAGCGACTGCGTGCGGCGGAGCACCGAGGTGATGTCACGTTGTGTCCGAGCGGGGCCTTCGGTCGCTTCGGTCGCTGCCGGGCCCTCCTGTACGGCTCTGACCTGCCAGTTCCGCGGCGAGCGGGACAGCTACCGAAGCGGCTTACGGCGCCCCGCGCGGTGGGGAAGCCAGCCCTCCTGATGAAAAACAGGATAACCGGTTTGTTTTTTGGCGAAGGAATAACCGGCCGACGGACCGGGCCGCCGCTCAGCCGACCGGGCCGGTGAGCACCGAGGTGAAGACGTCCTTGCCGTCCTGGCGGCCGGTGACTTCGAGCGTCACCATGTTGTGCGCCTCCCGCTCGACGCGGGTCACCTCGATCCAGCAGGGCCGGTCGAGCTCGGCGTACTGGTGGAAGTGGTTCGCGGCGGCGGCCGGGACGAACGAGTGGGGTGCCATCACCGCACAGGCCGCCTGGCGGGCCGCTTCGAGCAGGACCATGCCGGGGACGTGGTCGCCCTTGTGGTCGAAGAGGATCGGATGGTTGAGGTCCGGAGTGAGCAGCCAGCGCGGGCCGGAGCCGGACCCGGCGACGGCGGAGAGCACCACGTCCGTCAGGAAGGTGCGCCCGACCATCGACGGCGGCAGCAGGGTGCGGTCCGGGGCCGTCCCGGCGGCCGCGGACGGCTGCTGGACGGTGCGGTTCTGCCGTAACCGGTTGTAGACGGCCGGCGGGATCACCGAGATCTGACCGGTGCCGCTCGCCATGGGCCGGCCGCTGCGGCGGAGCGCGAACTCGAACGCCATACGGCTGGCCACGCCCCTGCGCCGGACGATCTCCGTACATCGGGTGTCGAGATCGAAGTCGGTGGGGCCGGCCTCGATGCGCAGACCCGTGGTGTCCGTGGTGTAGGTGATGCTCGACATCACGAATTTGTGGCCGAGCGGTACTCCCAACTCCACGTGCGAGATGTAGATTCCTGCTTGGCGGAACGTTTCCGCCACCTGGAGCGGGTCGTGGCTCGCTCCGTCGAGACTCCGGAACATGGTGTGGGCTCGGGGCCATTGGCCGGTGAGCGAGAAGTTCACCCCGTCCCGGGTGTCGCAACCGGTGAGGAACACCTCGGCGACGGAGTCGCGGTGTACGTACTCCTTTGCGACCGTGGTGGTCAGCCGCGGTGCGGCAGCAAGTGCGGTTCGGGCTTCAGCAGTGGTGAGACTCACGGGGGCCCCCATCTTGAAACCTGCGTTCGGCGACGCCACTTAAGATACGGACCTACCGGTTTTTTTCAATCGGCCCAAAAGTAAAGGATTTACCAAGTGCGGACCGGTTCGCTTGAAGATTCCATTCCACTTCAAGGCTTCCGGTCGGTAACTTCCTCTCCCGTCACGGTGTAAATCGGTACATAGGTGACGTAGATCGTCGGGACCGCGACCGCGAGCCTCGGGGTGCTCGTAGAAAAAAACCTTTCACGCGGTTTCCTTTGAGGGGCAGTGGTCCAGTCCACGGACAGGATGGCTGGAGAAACCAACTACTTCCACGGCCCGGTCGCCCAACGCCGCCCGCCCGGAGGCAAAATGATCAGCCGGGCCCGGGGCGTTGCACGTCGCAGTGCTAAACCAACCAGCCGTGCGGTTTACTTGGGTCAGTAGGGGTCAGCAGGAGAATCCAGGGTGAATCGGACGGCGGTACGTCGGGCCCGCGCCCCGCCAGGAGGAGGGCATGATGGTCAAGCAGGCGCGAGCGGCTGTGACACGTCAAGCTCTCATCTCGGCTGCCGCGGAGGTCTTCGGTGCCGACGGGTATGCGTTGGCAACGCTGCCGACGATCAGCGGCCGGGCGGGGGTGAGTTCGGGTGCCCTGCACTTCCACTTCCCCAACAAGGAGGCCCTGGCCTCCGCCGTGGAGAGTGCCGCCGCCGAGTCCGCCCTCGCGCTGACCGAGGAGAGCGCGGAGGCCGTCAAGGGCGGCTGGCTCCAGCGGCTCGTCGCGGCTGTCCGCCGGCTGATGGACGCCGTCGTCGACGACCCGGTCGTGCGCGCGGGCTTCCGGCTGAGTGGCGACCCCTCCCGCAAGAGCGAGGCCAGGCTGCACGACTGGTGGTACGAGTGGGTGCGCAACGCCCTCGCGCAGGCGCGCAGTAATGGGGAGCTGGCCGAGGACGTCTCGGCCGAGGGCGCGGCGGTGGTCATCGTCGCGGCGACGCTCGGGCTGGAGACCCTCGGCGCGGCCGACCCGTACTGGCGGTCCGCGGAACGGGTGTCCCAGCTGTGGTCGTTCGCGCTCCCGAGGCTCAGCCGCGCGGACTAGGGTCTGCCCGACCCCGATCCGCCGGACAGGCCCCGGCGGGCCCGTGCGCGGTCCGTCCGGCTCGGGTCGCCCGGATCGAAGAAAACAATCCGCGTGGTCTGCTTGTGGAGTCGCGTCCGGCGGGCCGGCGAGGGTGAAACGCCTGCATGAATGCCCAACTTTGATGCATTAAGCACCTTTTGAGCGGTCGTTCTCAAGGCTCGCTGGTGCTGTGAACCAGGGTGGCGAGTGGTTTGGTTGGGCATTGACATACCGCCTGCGCTGTTTTTAAATCAGTGTGTCAGCAACAGTTCCGGGCTGTCCGAGGCAGCCGGGAGATGACGGGGAGACGGCGTGGACATCGACGTACTCGGCACGCTTGCCGTGCGGGAAAAGGGCACCTCGATCGCACCGACCGCGCCCAAACCCAGGCAGGTGCTCGCCCTGCTGGCGCTGCACGCCGACGAGGTGGTACCGGTCGGCACCCTCATCGAGGAGCTGTGGGGGAGCGAGCCGCCGCGCAGCGCCCGGCCCACCCTCCAGACCTACATCCTCCAGCTGCGCGAACTGATCACCGCCGCGCTCGAAGTGCACGGCGACGGTACCCGTACGGCCAAGGACGTCCTGCTCACCGTCCCCGGGGGCTACTTACTCAAGGGCGGCGAAGGCGGCCACGACGTGCAGGAGTTCGAGCGGCTGGCCGGCATGGGATACCGGGCGATGGACGCCGAGGACTTCCCCGAGGGGGCGCGGCTGCTGCGCGAGGCGCTGGCCCTGTGGACCGGCCCGGCGCTCGCCGACGTCCACACCGGACCGTACCTCGACACCCAGATCAAACGGCTGGAGGAGAGCCGGCTGTGCGCCCTGGACCAGCGCATCGAGGCCGATCTCAGGCTCGGCCGCCACCGCGAACTGCTCTCCGAACTCACCGTGCTGCTCAGCAGGTACTCGACCCATGAGAGCCTGTGCGGCCAGTACATGCTGGCCCTCTACCGCTCCGGGCGGCGCGGTGAGGCACTGGACGCCTATCAGCGGCTGCGCTCCACGCTGGTCCGCACGCTCGGGCTCGAACCCTCGCCCGCGCTGGCCAAGTTGCAGCGTTCCATTCTCATGGCCCGGCCCGAGGGCGTCGCGGGGGCGGGCGGAGTGCGGCTCGCCTGAGAAGGCCGTACCGGCTGAGGGAGGGCATGTGATGCGGCGCACGCGGGATCAGGGCCCCGATGAGTGACGATCCGGTGCTCGCGGTGGTCCTCGCCCCCGTGCCCGCCTCCGGCCCGTCCGTCGAGGTGGAGCTGTGCGGCCCCCTCGACCCGGGCCTGGCCGAGGCGGTGGCGGCCCGGGTGACCCGGCGTCACGCGTACACGGTGACGGCGGAGGCGTCCGGCGCCGGGCGCCTCACGCTGCGCGTCGAGTCCTCGCAGGGCGGCTCCGCCCGGCCCGGCGCCGAGGTGTTCGCCGACGTCCTGGCGCTGGTGGGCGGCGCGCGCGACACCGTCGCGGTGGCCGGACACCAGCAGGACCTGATCCGCGCGGCCGTCGAGGAACCGGCGGGCGGGCACGTCGGCCAGGTCGCCTGGAACTGGACCGGGCCGGTCGATCTCGCCCGGTTCACCGCCGCCTGGCTGTCCGTCGCCGACCGGGAGTCCGTGCTGCGGGCGGCCTTCGACTGGACGCACCTGCCCCGCCTGATGCTGCACGACCGGGCCGCGATCGACGTCGCCCACCTCGCACACGGCGCCGTCTCCTGGAGCGACCTGATCGAGCGCGACCGGCTGCGCGGCTTCGCACCGCACCGCCCCGGCCTGCTGCGCGTGACCCTGATGGACGGGCCGCCCCGCCCCGGCGGCACCCACGCCCCCACCCGGGTCCTGCTCACCTACCACCGGGCGCTCCTCGACGAACGCGGCGTCCACCTGCTGCTGCGGGAGTTCTACCGGGCCTACGCCCGCGGAGGCACCCTGCCCGGACGCGAGCGGCGCCCCGATGCGCGCGACCACGCCCAGTGGCTGGCACGGCAGCGGACCGAGGGCGCCCGCGCCTACTGGGCGACGGCCACCGCGCCCCCGGAGCCGGCCGCGCCCGGGGCCCAGGACGACGCGTCCCCGGCCGGTCCGCTGGGCATCGGACGCGTCCACCGGCGGCTGCGGCCGCCCCAGACCACCCGGCTGCGCACCTGGGCCGCGATGCGCGGGGCGGGGGAGTCCAGCGCCCTGCACGCCGTGTGGGCGCTGCTGCTGTACCGGGCGGCCGGTGCGGCCGGACCGGTACCGGTCAGCTTCGGCGTGCACCTGTCGGCCCGGGACATCCCGATGGAGGGTGCCGCGGGCATTCCGGGGCTGCTGGGCAACCCGCTGCCGATGACGGTCACCGTCGACCCCGCCGAGCCGGTGACCGGTCTCCTCGCGCAGGCGCGCGACGCCGCGCTGGACCTGGCCGTGCACGCCTGGGTGCCGGGCGACCGGGTCCGGGTCTGGACCGGCCGGAACCCCGACGCCGAACTCTTCGAGACCGGCATCGTGTTCGACAACCGGGTCGAGCTGTCCGCCGCGCTGCTGGCGGAGCTGCGCGCCCAGGACGTCGAGGTGGACGCCCCGCGCAGCATCAGCGCCCACCCCGGACTGCCGCTCACCCTGGCCGCCCGGCACGACCCGGACGGCGGGCTCTCCCTGACAGTGCGCCACGACCGCCGGTGCCTGGGGGACGTGGACGCGTCCGCGCTGCTCTCGCACTGCGTACGCCTGCTGAGGTCGTTGCCGGACCACCGCGATCCGCAGTCCGCCGTGGGCGATCTCCTCGAACTCCTCCAGGGCTTCGAGGTGCCCCGCGTGCTGCCCCGGCCGCCCGTGCCGGAGGGGCCCGACGTGGCGGTGCTGCGCGCCGGGGACCCGGCGGCCGACACGATCGTGCTGGTGCGGACACGGGGGGTGCCGGTGGGGGCGTACGAGGCCCTGGTACGTCATCACCGGGGCCTGGAACGGATCGTGAGCCTGCGGGCGGCGCGGCCGGGGGATGCCTCCGGGCTGTCCGGGCTGCTGGGGGCCGGGGAGCCGGTGGGGGCCGGGCGGCTGGTGCTGTGCGGTGCCGGGCCGGGGGGCGCCGCCGCGTACGAGATGGCGTGCGCGGCCGGTGCGGGCATGGTCGCGGCCGTCGTCATGACGGGGGTCGGCAGCGGTTCCGGCTGCGCCGGTGCGCTGGCGGCCGGGCTGAAGTCCGCGTGCGCGGGGAGCCGTTGAGCGGTTCTCCAGTGGAGCCGGAGCGGTGCTCCAGCGGGGCGGCCGATGCTGCCGTAAACACTGGAGGTGGGGTATGGGCGGTCCGGAACCGGCGGTGTCCTCGTTGCGCGTCGAGCGCGGGCGGGCCACAGAGGAGGAGCTTGCCGCGCTCACGGTGGTGCTGCTCGCCCTGCGCGCGGAGGCCGGCGGGCGGCCGGACGAGGCCCCGGCCGGGCGCGTCCCGGGGTGGTCCCCGGAGCCCGTCTACCGCGCTCCGCGCAGCTGGCGACAGTGCGGCAACGCCTTCCAGGAAGGGACCTGACGACATGTCGATGACTACTTCCCCCGTCCCGGAACTGCTGGGGCGGGCCGGACTCCGCGGCCACGTGGCGGAACTGCGCGAGATCCACGCGGCGGCGGAGCACGGACCCAGTGACCGGGCGACCGAGGCCCAGCACGCCAAGGGCAAGCTGACCGCGCGCGAGCGCATCGAGCTGCTCCTGGACCCGGACTCGTTCCACGAGGTCGAACAGCTCCGCCGCCACCGGGCGACGGGTTTCGGTCTGGAGGCGAAGAAGCCGTACACCGACGGTGTCGTCACCGGCTGGGGCACGGTGGAGGGCCGGACGGTCTTCGTGTACGCCCATGACTTCCGGATCTTCGGCGGTGCGCTGGGTGAGGCCCACGCCACGAAGATCCACAAGGTCATGGACATGGCCATTTCGGCCGGTGCGCCGTTGGTGTCGCTGAACGACGGTGCCGGTGCCCGTATTCAGGAGGGTGTTTCGGCGCTCGCCGGATACGGCGGTATCTTCCAGCGCAACACCAGGGCGTCCGGTGTCATCCCGCAGATCAGTGTGATGCTCGGCCCTTGTGCGGGTGGCGCGGCCTACAGCCCCGCTCTGACGGACTTCGTGTTCATGGTCCGTGAGACCTCGCAGATGTTCATCACCGGTCCGGACGTCGTGAAGGCGGTCACCGGCGAGGAGATCACCCAGAACGGCCTGGGCGGCGCGGACGTCCACGCCGAGACCTCGGGCGTCGCGCACTTCGCGTACGACGACGAGGAGACCTGCATCGCCGAGGTCCGCTACCTGCTGTCCCTGCTGCCGCAGAACAACCGCGAGAACCCGCCCGTGGCAGCGACCGCCGATCCGGCCGGCCGCCGCTCGGACACCCTGCTGGATCTGGTGCCGGTGGACGGCAACCGCCCGTACGACATGGCGGAGGTCATCGAGGAGCTGGTGGACGACGGCGAGTATCTGGAGGTCCACGAGCACTGGGCGCGCAACGTCATCTGCGCGCTGGGCCGGCTGGGCGGCGAGGTGGTGGGCATCGTCGCCAACCAGCCGAAGACGCTGGCCGGGGTGCTGGACATCGAGGCGTCCGAGAAGGCCGCACGCTTCGTGCAGCTCTGCGACGCCTTCAACATCCCGCTGGTCACACTGGTCGATGTGCCCGGTTTCCTGCCCGGCGTGGACCAGGAGCACGGCGGCATCATCCGGCACGGCGCCAAGCTGCTGTACGCGTACTGCAACGCCACCGTGCCCCGTATCTCGCTGATCCTGCGCAAGGCGTACGGCGGTGCCTACATCGTCATGGACTCGCAGTCGATCGGTGCGGACCTCACGTACGCCTGGCCCACCAACGAGATCGCGGTCATGGGCGCGGAGAGCGCCGCCAACGTCATCTTCCGGCGGCAGATCGCGGCGGCCGAGGACCCCGAGGCGATGCGCGCCCGCATGGTCAAGGAGTACAGGACCGAGCTGATGCACCCTTATTACGCCGCCGAGCGGGGGCTCGTGGATGACGTCATCGACCCGGCCGGGACGCGCGAGGTCCTGATCGCCTCGCTCGCGATGCTCCGCACCAAGCACGCCGACCTGCCGTCCCGCAAGCACGGCAACCCCCCGCAGTAGAGGCTTCCCGAAGCTCCCCGGTAAACAGGGCGCGCGGTTTGGTATTGACAAACCGCGCGCCCTGTTTTCAGCTTCGCTGATGACTCATGCGTGAAAAGGGGGAGCACCATGGACATCGAAGTACTGGGCGCGCTGGTCGTCACCGAGGGCGGGATCTCGGTCACCCCGACGGCGCCGAAGGCCCGGCAGGTACTGGCGCTCCTGGCCGTGCACGCCGAACGGGTCGTCTCCGTACCCGATCTGATCGAGGAGCTGTGGGGCGGGAACCCGCCGCGCAGCGCCCGTACCACCTTGCAGACGTACGTGTTGCAGGTGCGCGAGCTCATCGCCGCGGCTCTGGAACGCGCCCCGGGCGGCGCCTCGGCGCGTACCGCCAAGGACGTCCTGGTCCCCCCGGCGGGCATCTGCTGGACACCTCGGGCGGCACCGTCGACGTCCGCGAGTTCGAGCGGCTGGCCGGCTGCGGCTACCGCACGAGCGACGCGGGCGACTTCCCGCGCGCCGCGCGCGAACTGCGGGACGCGCTCGCGCTGTGGACCGGGTCCGCCCTCGTGGACGTACGGACGGGGCCGCGGCTGGACATGGAGCTCCGGCGCCTGGAGGAGACCTGGCTGTGCGCCCTCGACCAGCGCATCGACGCCGATCTGCGCCTCGGCCGCCATCGCGAGCTGCTGAGCGAACTCACCGTCCTGGTCAGCCGCTACCGCACGCACGAGAACCTGCACGCCCACTACATGGTCGCCCTGCACCGCTCGGGCCGGCGCAGCGAGGCGCTGGACGCCTACCACCGGCTGCGGGCCAGGCTCGTCGGTGAGCTGGGGCTTGAGCCATCCGCAGGGCTGCAACGACTACAGCGCTCCATCCTGAAGGCCGGGTTCGCACCCGCACCCGGGACGGCCGCCGCCGACACCGGCGAGCGGCTGACCCGGGTCGGCTGAACGCAGGGGTCCCACGGTCCTGGGAGGACGGAATGCAGGAGAGGTCGGAACGCACCCGGCGCCGGCTCGTCGGCGCGGCGGCGGAGCTGTTCACCCGGAGCGGGTACGCGAGCGCCACGCTCGGCCAGATCGCCGCGGCCGCGGGCGTGACCAAGGGCGCGCTGTACTTCCACTTCCCGTCGAAGGAGGCGCTGGCCGACGCGGTGGCGATGCACGGCCACACCCTGCTCGGGGAGTTCCTGGACGGGCGGCGGACCACCGGCGACGGGCCGGTGCAGCAGCTCATCGATCTGACGCACTGGCTGATCCTGGCCCGGTGCGAGGATCCGGTCGCCCGGGCCGCGATCCGGCTGGCCGACGACGGTGTGGCCGGTCCGGCCGGCACCGGCGGGCTGCGCCGGGCATGGCTCGCCGAGGCCCGGCGGCTGCTGGCCGAGGCCGGCGCGGCCGGGGAACTGAGCGCGGACGCCCGTGGCGCCGACGGAGAGACGCTGCTCGCCGCCCTGTTGTACGGGGTGGCGCCGCCCGGTACGGAGCAGACCGCCTGGACCGGGCCGCGGCCGGGGGACGGCGGGGCGCTGTGGCAGCTGCTGCTGCCGGTGCTCGTGGGCCCCGGGCGGACCGGCGGCTACCGCACGGTGCCCCGGCCCGGGGCCGAGGCCGTGCGGGCCGCGTGACATGGTCGCCGCCCCCGCCGATGTCCTGGCCACGCTGACCGGCCTGCTGGCCGGCGTCACCCGCCGCGACGCGTGCACCCTGCACCCCTGGCAGCCGTTTCCGGAGATCGGCCTGGACTCGCTGCTCGGCACGGAGTTCGTGGCGACCGTGAACGCCCGCTTCGGCACCGCCATCAAGGGCGCGGCCGTCCTGGACCACCCCAGTCTGGAGGCGTTCGCCGTGCATGTGGCGCGGGAGGCGCGGTGCGGGTCGGCCCCCGCGCCGGTCGCCGCCCCGGCCGCGCCGCCGTGCCGGCTGCTGCCCTCCGCCGACGAGCTGCGCGAGGAGCTGGCGCAGGTCCTGGCCTGCGATCCATGGGATCTGGACCCGTGCACCCCGTTCAGCGATCTGGGCGTCGACGCCCGGGCAGGCGCGGAGTTCATGACGGTGGTCAACCGGCTGTACGGGCTACGGGAGCGGGCCGTCGTCCTCCACGACCACCCGGACCTGACCGCGCTGGCCGCTCACCTCGCCACTGCCTGAGGGCCCGTTTGAGCGCCCTCCGTCGCCGCGTTCAGCCGGCGGGTCAGCTCCAGCTGCCGGCGGCCCAGCTCGTCCACCCGGCGGCGCAGCCGGTCCAGTTCGTCCAGGACACCGGGGGCCACGGGCGCGGCCAGGCCGGGGGAGTGGGTGAGCACCGACTCCAGGCGGCCGCGCAGTGCCGGGCCCGGTTCGATGCCGAGGGCGGCGACCAGGCGGCGCCGGGCCCGCTCGTACACGCCGATGGCCTCCGCCTGGCGGCCGCTGCGGTACAGGGCGACCATGAGCAGGTCGTAGAAGCGCTCGCGCAGCGGATGGTCGGCGGTCAGCCGCTCCAGGTCGCCGACGCACTCGCCGTGCCGCTCGCAGCGCAGCCGCGCCTCGTACAGCGCCTCCAGCGTGGTGAGCCGCATCTCGTCCAGCCGGTCGGCCTCCGCCGCGCACACCGGCCCCCGGCGGCAGTCCTGCAACGCCGGGCCGCGCCACAGCCCCAGGGCGCCGTGCAGGATCTTCGCCGCCCGGGCCGGGGCGGCGGTGACGGCCGCCCGCCCCTCCGCCGAGCGCCGGGTGAAGCGCTGGACGTCCGTGGAGGCGCCGCCCAGGTCGAGCAGATAGCCCGTCGGCAGGGTGCTGATCCACACATGGCCGTAGTCGCCGGGTGCGGGCAGCAGCCGCCGCAGCCGGGCCACATGGGCCTGAAGGGCGTTCGCCGCGTTTCCGGGAGGGGTCCCGTCCGCCCCGTCCCACAGCTCCGCCGCCAGCCGGTCCACGTCGAGCAGCGCCCCGGCGTGGGTGACGAACGCGGCGAGCAGCGCCCGCTGCTTGGAGCCGGCCGGGACGATGTCCGTGCCGCCGGTGGCGTCGTGGACCATGACCGGGCCCAGCAGCCGGAACTCCACGGGGCTCGGCGCGGCGGCCCGTGCCGCCTCCGGGCACGGAGTGGTGAGGACGCTCATCGGGTGGCCCTCCCTCGTAATCCGGTCACGGCATGGACGGTAACGACCGGCAGATGGCCGGGGGAGACCGCCCGAGCGCCCCTCCAGCCGTCGTCCGCGTGTTCTTGAGGCGGCTGCTCCGGGGCCGCAATCCGGGCGCAATGCCTGCTTGGAAGGCTGCTCGAACGCCGATCGAGAGAATGAGGCGCACGGGGTGCCCGGGGCTAGCGTGCCTGGCGCCGACGGCTTTCGGCCACGGGGCGAAGGCGCCGGCGCACGCGATCACGGCCGGGCCCACCCTGGCCGGTCCTTGGGGAGGCCACCGTGCGAATACAGGTTCTGGGTCCGTTGAGCGCCGAGGTCAACGGGATGTCGATCGTGCCCACCGCGGGCAAGCCGCGACAGCTCCTCGCGCTGCTCGCCTTCCACCCGGGCCGCGTCGTGCCCGTGCCCACCCTCATGGAAGAGATCTGGGGCAGCAACTCGCCGCAGAGCGCCATGACCACCCTTCAGACGTACATCCTCCAGCTGCGCCGCCGGCTCGGCACCGCCATGGGACCCGACACCCCCGGCGCCGCCAAGGAGGTCCTGGCCACCCGGCACGGCGGCTATCTGCTCCAGGTCCCGCCGGACGCCGTCGACGTGCACCGTTACGAGGAGCTGGTGACGGCCGGGCGCGGCGCCTTCGACCGGGGCGAGGACGTCCGGGCGTCCTCGCTGTTCGGTGAGGCGCTCGGGATGTGGCAGGGTTCCGCGCTGGTCGACGTACGGCTGGGCCCCGTCCTCGACATCGAGGTGATGAGGCTGGAGGAGTCCCGCCTGGTCACCGTCGAACGGCGCATCGACGCGGATCTGCGCTGCGGCCGGCACACCGAGGTCCTGGCCGAGCTCACCGACCTGATCATGCGTCACCCCCAGCACGAGGGGCTGCACTCGCAGGCGATGGTCGCCCTCTACCGGTCGGGCCGGCAGGCCACCGCCCTCGACGTCTACCGCAGGCTGAGGCTGCGCCTCGTGGAGGAGCTGGGCGTCGAGCCGTCGCCGCAGATGCAGCGGCTGCACCGGGCCATGCTCACCGTCGATCCGGCGCTCGACGTGCTCAGCGGGCCGCGCGGACTGTCCACGTTCGATCTGTACGCGGCCTGAGCGCAGGTCCAGCGCCGTTCGAGTGGGAGTTGCCAGGCTGCGGTCGGGGAGGGCCCAGGCCGAGGGCCCGGACTCCTATGCGAGAGGACGGCCCATGTCCGACGAACGGCCCGTACGGCTCCACTGCTTCGCGCACGCCGGAGCGGGCGTCTCCGCCTTCTACGGCTGGGGCCCGCGCCTTGGCCCCGGTGTCGAGACCGTGCCGCATCTGCTGCCCGGCCGGGAACGCCGGCGCTCGGAGCCGCGCCTCACCCGCCCCGCCGACCTGCTCGCCGACCAGCTGCCCCACTTCACCGGCGAGAGCGGCGAAGCCCCGTACATCCTGTACGGGCACAGCCTCGGCGCCCTCGTCGCGTACAGCGTCACCCGGGCCCTGCACGAGGCGGGGCTGCCGGGGCCCGCGCTGCTCGTCGTCGGCGCCTGCCCGCCGCCCGACCAGCTGTCCGCCCTGGCCGACCAGTGCCGGGCGGGCGACGACGAGCTGCTGCGCCTGCTCGGCGAGGCCGACGCCCTGCCCGCGCGCGCCCGGCCCGGCGACTTCTGGCACCAGGCCGTGCTGCCGGTGCTCCGCGACGACCTCGTCCTCGCCCACGAACTGCGGACGGCCGCCCGCGAACCCTCGCCGGCCGGGCCGCTCAAGGTCCCCGTCCTCGCGGTGGCCGGCGCAGGCGACCCGCTGGCGCGGCCCGGGGCCATGGCGCGGTGGCGTGCCTGGACCACCGGCCCGTTCGCCGCCCGCACCGTGCCCGGCGACCACTTCTTCCTGCGGGGCCACGACCTGCCCCGTCTGGTGGGCCGCGCCGCACGTGTGGTGCGCCGGCTCGCCCCGCAGCCGGCGGGTGTCCGATGAGGCGGGTCGTCATCACCGGGATCGGGGTGGTCGCCCCGGGCGGCATTGGTACCGCCGCGTTCTGGTCGCTGCTGACCGAGGGCCGTACCGCCACCCGCCGCATCACCCGCTTCGACGCCACGTCGTTCCGGTCCCGGATCGCCGCCGAGGCCGACTTCGACCCCGCGCGGCACGGCTTCGACGCGGGGGAGGCCCATCGCCTGGACCGGGTCGCCCAGTTCGCGCTTACCGCCGCCCGCGAGGCCGTCGCCGACAGCGGCCTCGACACGGCGGCCGGGGGCGAGCGCACCGGCGTCTCGCTGGGCACCGCGGTCGGGTGCAGCAGCGGGCTCGACGAGGTGTACGCGCATGTCAGCGAGGGCGGCGAACACTGGCTGCTGGACCCGGCCCGCGCGGAGCGACGGCTCGGCGACTACCTCGTGCCCAGCTCCGTGGCCGCCGAGGTCGCCCGGGACGCCGGGGCGCTCGGCCCCGTCGCCGTCGTCTCCACCGGGTGCACCTCCGGCCTGGACTCGCTCGGGCACGCCGCGGAGCTCATCCGCGAGGGCAGCGCGGATGTGATGCTGGCCGGGGCGTCGGAGGCGCCGATCACCCCGATCACCCTGGCGTCCTTCGACGCGATCCGGGCCACCTCCGCGCGCAACGACGAGCCGGAGACCGCCTCACGCCCCTTCGACCGGACCCGGGGCGGCTTCGTACTCGGCGAGGGCAGCGCCGTACTCGTACTGGAGGAGTACACGCACGCGGTACGCAGGGGGGCGCATGTGTACGCGGAGATCGCGGGGTTCGCCGGCCGCTCGAACGCGTATCACATGACCGGACTGCGCCTGGACGGGCGGGAGATGGCTGAGGCCGTCCGGACCGCCCTGGACGAGGCGCGGCTCGACCCGGCCGCCGTGGACTACGTCAACGCGCACGGCTCGGGCACGAAGCAGAACGACAAGCACGAGACGGCCGCCTTCAAGGCGAGCCTGGGCGAGCACGCCTACCGGGTGCCCGTCAGCTCCATCAAGTCGATGATCGGGCACTCGCTCGGCGCGATCGGCTCCCTGGAGATCGCCGCGTGCGCGCTGGCCATCGAGCACGACACGGTGCCGCCCACCGCGAATCTGCACGAGCCCGACCCGAGCTGCGACCTCGACTACGTACCGCTCGTCGCCCGCGAGCAGCGCACCGACGCCGTGCTCAGCGTCGGCAGCGGATTTGGCGGCTTCCAGAGCGCGATGGTGCTCACCGCACCCCGGACGGAGGCACGCCGATGACCGCCCCGGCGCCGACGACCGCCCCCGCACCCGCCCGTACCGCGACCGCGGCCGTCACCGGGATCGGGATCGCCGCACCCGGCGGTGTCGGCACCGAGACCTGGTGGTCGGCGGTCCTGCGCGGGCACCGCGCGATCGGCCCCGTCACCCGGTTCGACGCCTCCGGATACCCGGCCGTCCTCGCCGGTGAGGTCGCCGGCTTCGAGGACGCGGCGCATGTGCCGGCCAAGCTGCTGCCGCAGACCGACCGGGTGACCCGGCTCGCCCTCGCGGCGGCGGCCGAGGCCATCGGCGACGCGGACATCGACCCGTCGGCGCTGCCCGAGTACGGCATGGGCGTCGTCACCGCGAACGGCGCGGGCGGCTTCGAATTCGGCCAGCGCGAATTGCAGGAGCTGTGGAGCAAGGGCAGCCGGTACGTCGGCGCCTTCCAGTCCTTCGCCTGGTTCTACGCCGCCAACTCCGGGCAGATCTCCATCCGGCACGGCCTGCGCGGCCCCAGCGGTGTCGTCGTCTCCGAGCAGGCGGGCGGCCTCGACGCGATGGCCCAGGCCCGGCGCCAGCTGCGCAAGGGCGGCCGGGCCGTCCTCACCGGCGGCCTCGACGCGACGGTGTGCCCGTGGGGCTTCACCGCCCAGCTGGCCGCCGGGGGCCTGAGCACCCGGCGCGACCCGGCCGGCGCCTATCTGCCGTTCTCCGCCGACGCCTCCGGACACGTCGTCGGGGAGGGCGGCGCCCTGCTCGTCGTGGAGGACAGCGACACCGCACACTCCAGGGGGGCGCGCGTCCTCGGCACCGTCGAGGGCTGCGCCGCCACCTTCGACCCGGCGCCAGGACGCGGCGCGCCCCGGCTGCTCGACGCCGCACGCCTCGCCCTCGCCGACGCCCGGGTCGACGCGGCGGACGTGGACGTGGTCTTCGCGGACGCCGCCGGGGACCGGGCCGCCGACCGCGCCGAGGCCGCCGCGCTCACCGCGCTCTTCGGCCCGTACGGGGTGCCGGTGACGGCCCCGAAGTCGCTGTTCGGGCGCCTCGGTTCGGGCGGGTCCGCCCTCGATCTGGCGGCGGCCCTGCTCGCCCTGCGCGACCAGGTCGTCCCGCCGGGCGCACCGGTCGGCCGGCTCGCCGACGACTGCCCGCTGGACCTGGTGACCGGCGTGCCCCGCCCGGCACGGCTGCGGCACGCACTGGTCCTCGCCCGGGGCCGGGGCGGCTTCAACGCGGCGGCCGTGGTGCGCGCGCCCCGCGCGTGAGCGCCGTACACCTCCGAGCACATCCGCGTACGCCACCGGGCACATCCGTACGTACACCGCCGAGCATCACCCGTACCGGGAGGGGAACACCGTGGACCGCCTGAACCTGACCGACCTTGCCGCCCTGCTGCGCGCCGCCGCAGGCAGCGACGAGGGCGTGCCGCTGGACGAGGCCGCCCAGGACACCCTTTTCCTCGACCTGGGCTACGACTCGCTGGCCCTGCTTCAGGTCACCGGCATCGTGGAGCGCGACCACGATGTGGCGCTGGACGAGGAGGCGCTGGACGAGGCGCAGACCCCGCGCGCGTACCTCGACCTCGTCAACGGGGCGCTCGCCGCCCGGGCGGTGGCCTGAATGCCGGACGGCCGGCTCACCGAGATCGCCGACGGTGTCCACGCCCATGTCCAGGGCGACGGCGGCTGGTGCCTGAACAACTCCGGGCTGCTCACCGACGGTGGCGAGAGCGCCCTGGTCGACACCGTCGCCACCCTGGACCGGGCCCGCGCCCTGCGCGCCCGGGTCCTGGCGGTGACGCCCGGGCCGCCCCGCTACCTGGTCAACACGCACTTCCACGGCGACCACACCTTCGGCAACTGCGTCTTCCCGGAGGCGGTCGTCGTCGGCCATGCGCGGGCCCGGGACGAGGCCGCCGCGGCGGGGCTGCATCTGACGGGGCTCTGGCCCGAGGTGCGCTGGGGGGACCTGGAGGTCGTCGTCCCGCAGGTCACGTTCGAGGAGCGGATGACCCTGTACGTGGGAGAGCTGCGGGCCGAACTCCTGCACGTGGGGCCCGCGCACACCTGCGGCGACACCGTGGTGTGGCTGCCCGGGCCGCGCGTCCTGTTCGCCGGTGACGTGGTGATGAACGGGGTCACCCCGTTCTGCCCGATGGGCTCGGTCAGCGGCTCCCTGCGCGCCCTCGCCGGGCTGCGCGCCCTGGAACCGCTCACGGTCGTCCCCGGGCACGGCCCGGTCGGCGGCCCGGAACTCCTCGACGCCGACGCGGGGTACTTCCGCCGCCTCCAGGAACTCGCCCGCGAGGGCGTCGCCGCCGGCCTGACCCCGTACGACCTCGCCCGGGAGGCGGGGCCGGGACCGTATGCCGGGCTCCTGGACTCCGAGCGCCTGGTGCCCAATCTGCACCGGGCGTACGCGGAGGAGCGCGGCGCCCGCCCGGGCGCGCCCCTCGACATCGGGGCGCTGTTCCAGGAGATGGCGCGGTACCACGGCGGCCTGCCGGTCTGCCGCGCCTGACGCTCCTACACCAGCACGGGGGCGGGATATCCGGCCGTGAGGTCGTCCCGCGACACCACGCGGCTGCGGACCCGCAGCCGCCCCCGGCAGCGCACCAGTTCGTCCGCCATCACACAGAACCGCGACACCACCGGCGCACCGCCCCGGGGCGTCGCGAAGACCAGGGCGTAGGCGCGGGTGTGCAGGACGCCGCCGGGCAGGACGTCCACGTCGAGCATGCCGATCCAGTGGCGCAGCTGCCCGCCCTCGCGCTCTTGCCGGGCCCGGTTGCGGTGCACGTTGGCGGCCAGCTCCGCGCGCCCGTGCACCGGGCTGTCCAGCGTGGGCACGCTGAACACGGCGTCCGCAGTGAAGGTGGCGGCCCAGCGCTCGGCCTCGTGCCGGTCGAACAGCTGCATCTGGTGGGCGTAGAACTGCTGCACCTCGGCGTACAGCGAACCGAAGTCCGAGGTGTCCGGCGCGGGTCCGGTGAGGTGTGTGGTATCGGCCGTCATCGTGTCTTCCTTCTCGTCCGCAGGGTCTTCGGGCGGTTCTTCGGCGGTTCGTAGGCGGTTCTTCGGGTGGTTCTCTCCCAGCTTCCGTGGTGCTGATCGAGCGCTCTTCAAAGATTCCTCAAGCGCGCCGGCGGAGGGTGAAGGCAATCCGGAGGTAAAGGCCGCCGGTGTACGAGGAAGGGGACCCCGGTGCGCGACATCCCGTACAGCGACCTCCCGGTGGACGGGCTGCTGCGGCGCGCCGCGCGCCGCGACCCCGACGGCACCGCCGTGCGCACCGCGACCTGCGTGCTGCGCTTCGCCGAACTCGACGCCTACGCCGACCGGATCGCCGGCCGGCTCTCCGCCGCAGGCGCCGGCCGCGGCGCCCGGGTCGGGGTCACCCACACCCTCACCCCGGAATTCGCCGCCGCGTACCACGGGGTCATCCGGGCCGGGGCCACCGTCGTGCTGGTCAACCCGCTGCTCCCGCCGGAGGGGCTGCGCCATGTGCTCGGCACCTCGGGCGCCGGCATCGTCCTCGCGCCCGCCGCCACCGCCGCGTCCCTGATACGGATCGCGCCCGGGCTGCCCGCCCTGCGCACCGTCGTGGTCATGGACGGGCAGGCCCCCGCAGGCACCGTCCCCCTGCACGAGCTGATCGCCGGGGCGCGGCCGTACGCCGGGCCCGCCGCATCGCCGGACGAGGTGGCGTGCGTGCAGTTCACCACCGGGACCACCGGTGCCCCCAAGGGGGTCCTGCTGACCCATCGCAACGTCGTCGCCAACGCCTGGCAGACCGCCGAAGCGCACGGCCTGACCGGCGCTTCGGTGACCCTCAACCACCTGCCGCTCTACCACGTCATGCACCTGAACTCGGCCCTGTACGCGGGCGCGTGCCAGGTCCTCTGCCAGGACCCCGACCCCTACGCCTCGCTCACCGCCGCCGCCGACGCGGGAGCCACGCACTACTACGGGCTGCCCGCCCGGCTGCACGCCCTGGCCGCCGACGAGCGCCTGGCGGCGGGCGGCACGCCGGACGGGCTGCGGCTGACCGCCGTGCTGTCCGGCGGATCGGCGCTGCGCCCGCAGGCGGCGCGGGTCCTGGAGGAACGGCTCGGCGTGCCCGTCATCCAGGGCTACGGCATGGCCGAGCTGTCCCCGCTCACGCACAGCCAGCGGCCCGGCCGCCACCGCCCCGGTACCGTCGGCTCCGTCGTCGCGGGCACCGAGTGCCGCATCGTGGACCTGACGACCCGGCGCCCGCTCGGCCCCTGGTCGGCCGGCGAGGTCCTGGTGCGCGGGCCGCAGCTGATGGCCGGTTACCTGGACGAGGAGCACCCCGCTCGGGTCGACGCGGACGGCTTCTTCGCCACCGGGGACGTCGGCCGTCTGGACGACGAGGGCAATCTGACCCTGGTCGACCGGCTCGCCGACGTCTTCAAGTACGACAACGAGATCGTCTCGCCCAGCCGCATCGAGCGGATACTCGCCGACGACCCCCGGGTCGCCGACTGCCTGGTCGCGGACTGGCCAGACCCCGAGCACGGGGCCCTGGTCTGGGCCGGGATCGTGCTGCGCGAGGACGCCGGGACGGGCGGCGACCCGTACGGCCACGGCGTCCTCGACGTGCTGGACGCCATCACCGAGCGCGCCAACGACCGCCTCGGCTGCTTCGAGCGGATCCGCTTCGCCGAGGCGATCGACACCGTGCCGCGCACGCCCACCGGGAAGCCGCAGCGGCGTGCCGTGCGGCAGAAGCTGCGGGCGAGCGCCGCGCTGTGACCGCCCGACCGTCCGCCCCGACCCAGGAGACCGACCATGGTGAACTCCGGCACGGAACCGGCCGCCCCGCCGCAGGTGCTGATCGCGGGCGCCGGCCCCGTCGGCCTGGCCGCCGCCCATGAACTGGCCCGCCGCGGCCTGCGCGTCCGCCTGATCGACGCGGCCCCCGGCCCCGCGCGCACCAGCCGCGCCGTCGCCACGCACCCGCGCACCCTGGAGACGTACGACCAGATGGGCGTCGTGGACGCCATGCTCACCCGGGGCCGCCGGAACGCCGCCTTCACCATGTACGCCGAGGGCCGCCGCCTGGTCCGCCTCCAGGCCGACTACGCGTCGATGCCCACCGCGTACCCCTTCACGCTGATCATCGGCCAGACCGAAACGGAGGCCGTGCTGCGCGAGGCGGTGGCCCGGCTCGGCGTCGACATCGAATGGGGCGTGCGGCTCACCGGCCTCGACCAGCGCCCGGACGGGGTGCGGGTGACGCTGGAGGACGCGGACGGCGCCCGGAGCACCGCGGACGCCTCCTGGCTGATCGGGTGCGACGGCGGCCACAGCACAGTCCGCAAGCTCCTCGGCCTGGAACTCGCCGGCACCAGCAGCGAGACATGGATGCTCGCCGACGTGCCCGTCACGATGGACCTGCCGCCCGACACCATCTACTGGGCGCACACCGGCGGACAGGCCCTGATGATGGTGCCGTACGCGCGCGAGGGGCACTGGCGCCTCCTGGACACCGTGCCGGACCGCGACCCCGCCGGTGCCGAGGAACGCCTCGGCGCGAAGCTGTCCAAGGGCCTGGGCCGTCAGGTCACCGTCGGGCCCAGCGAGTGGACGTCCGTCTTCACGTTCCAGCAGCGCCGGGTCGACCGGATGCGCGAGGGCCGGGTCTTCGTCGCGGGCGACGCCGCCCATGTGCACAGCCCCGCCTCGGGCCAGGGCATGAACACCGGCATCCAGGAGGCGTACAACCTGGCCTGGAAGCTCGCCCAGGTCGAACAGGGCCACGCGGCGGACCGGTTGCTCGACAGCTACGGCGCCGAGCGCGTACCCATCGGCGCCGCCCTGCTCGACTCCACCCGCACCGCCACCGTCCTCGTGCAGCTGAAGAACCTGCTCGCCGCGGCCGTGCTGCCCGTCGTCTTCACCGTCGTCCGCAACGTCACCCCGCTGCGCCGCGCCATTCAGCGCAAGGTCCTCGGCGGGATGTCCGGGCTGCGCATCGGCTACGGCGCATCCCCGCTCACCACCCCGGGGACCGCCGCCACCGGGCCCGCCCCGGGCGGCCGCGCCCGGGCCGTCGCGCTGGACGGCCTGGAGCCCACCGTGCGCGAGGCGTTCGCGCGCGAGCTGCGGGACGTGCGCTGGAGCCTGCTCCTCGGCGCGGGCGGCACCGGACCCGGTGACGTGCCCGTGGGCGTCGCCGTCACCGCGGCCGCCCAGTACGGCGAATGGCTCTCCGTACGCACCCTCGGCGGCCGCACCGACGGGTCCGAGGGTCCCGCACCGCTCGCCGACCCCGGCGCCGCGCTGCGCACCGCGCTCGGCCTGCGTCCCGGCTCCTGGCTCCTGGTGCGTCCCGACGGATACGTCGCCGCGCGCGGCCCCGTGCTCAGCCGGACCGCGCTCGACCGGGCCCTCGCGCCCGTCGGGCCGTCCGCCCCGCTCGCGCTGCCGGCCCGTGTGGAGCCGCGCGCCGTCCCCGTACACCCGGCCACCACGAAGGAGCACCGCTCATGACCGCCACCTCCGAGACCCGTCCCGTCGCCCTGGTGACCGGCGGGACGAGCGGCATCGGGCTGGAAGTGGTCCGTACGCTCGGCCGCGCCGGACACCGCGTCTTCCTGTGCGCCCGTACGGACGCGGCCGTCAAGGAGACCGTCGACGCGCTGCGCGACGAGGGCCTCGACGTGTCCGGGCAGGCCGCCGACGTGCGGTCCCGCGAGGACGTCGCCGCCCTGGTGCGCGCCGCCGTCACCGCGTACGGGCCGCTCACCGTCCTCGTCAACAACGCCGGGCGCAGCGGCGGCGGGGTGACCGCCGAGCTGACCGACGAGCTCTGGTACGACGTCATCGACACCAACCTCAACAGCGTGTTCCTGGTGACCCGAGAGGCCCTGGCGAACGGCGGGCTCCAGGACGCCGCGACCCGGGGGCGGATCATCAACATCGCCTCCACCGCCGGAAAGCAGGGCGTCCTGCTCGGCGCCCCGTACAGCGCCTCCAAGCACGGCGTCGTCGGCTTCACCAAGGCGCTCGGCCGCGAACTGGCGCCGGCCGGGGTCACCGTCAACGCCGTCTGCCCCGGCTATGTCGAGACCGCGATGGCCCAGCGGGTGCGCGCGGGGTACGCCGCCGCCTGGGACACCACCGACGAGGACGTCCTCACCCGGTTCGAGGCGAAGATCCCCCTCGGGCGCTACTCCACCCCGGAGGAGGTCGCGGCCCTGGTCGGCTACCTGGCGTCCGGGCCCGCGGCCTCCATTACGGCGCAGGCCCTCAACGTCTGCGGCGGCCTGGGGCCTGTCTGACCCTCCCGGACCGCCCGCGCCACGCGGGCGGGGTCCACGAACAACCGAGAAAGAGGTGTGTGGTGTCGGACGTACGTGTGCACCGGACGAGGCACAGTGTCGACGTGGACGCCCAGCCGGGCGTCGTCTACGGGCTGATCGCGGACGCCGAGCGCTGGCCGCTGTTCTTCCCGCCCAACGTGCACGTGGAACGCCTGGAATTCGACGGCCGCGACGAGCGGCTGCGCATGTGGGCGACCGCCAACGGCGACGTGCGGTCCTGGCTCTCCGAGCGCACCCAGGACCCGGCGGCGCGCCGCATCACCTTCCGGCAGACCCGGCCGCAGGCCCCGGTCGAGACCATGAAGGGCACCTGGATCGTCGAGGAGCGCCCCGGCGGCGGGACCCGGCTGGTCCTGCTGCACGACTTCACCGTCGCCGGGGACCGCCCCGGCGATGTGGCCTGGGTCGAGACCGCGTGCGACACCAACTCCCGGGCGGAGCTGGCAAGTCTGAAGGGGATCGCGGAGCGCTGGACCCTGCTGGACGACCTCGTCCTGTCCTTCGAGGACTCGGTGCGCGTCCACGGCCCCGCCGAGCTGGTCTACGACTTCCTGTACCGCATCGGCGACTGGCCCGAGCTGGTCCCGCACGTCTCGCGCCTCGACTTCACCGAACCCGCCCCCGGTGTCCAGATCATGGCGATGGACACCGTTACCGCCGACGGCGGTACGCACACCACCGAGTCCGTCCGCATCTGCTTCCCGCACGCCGGGCGCATCGTCTACAAGCAGACCGCCACCCCCGCCCTGATGGAGGCGCACACCGGCGAGTGGTCCGTGGTGCCCGACGCGACCGGCGTCACCGTCGTCTCCCAGCACACCGTCGTCCTCCGCGAGACCGCCGTCGAACAGGTCCTTGGCGCGGGCGCCGGACTGCCCCAGGCCCGCCGTTACGTACGTGAGGCGCTGGGCCGCAATTCCACGGCCACGCTCAACCTGGCGAAGCGGCACGCGGAGACCGCGATCCGCATGCTGTGACGGGGCGCTGACCGTTCGGACCGTCCGTGGAGCGGTTCCCGAGCCGTTCTCCACCGCGTCGCGAGCGGCCGCCCGCAGGGTCGAGCCACGCCCACCCGCACCCCGTGCCCGTACGACGAAGGAGGCGGACGCCGCCGTCATGACCACCCTCGCAGAGACCCCCGGGCACCCCGCCCCCTCCTCCACCACCGCACCCGGCCGCACGGACGACGCGGACGCCCTCGACCGGGCGCGCCGCCTGGAAGCACGGCTCGGCGACCCCTACGACCCCGGCAACCCGCACGGGTTCGCCGCCCTGTTCGACGCCGACGCCCGCAGCACCCCGCCCGAGGCGACCGAAGCCCTGCTCACCGAGGCGGGGACCGGCGCCGAATTCGTGCCCGCCGCCCTGGGCGGCCTGCTCACCCGCGCCGATCTGCTGGCCCGGGCCATGCGGCCGGTGTTCCGGCGCGACCTGGGCCTCGGCATGGGACACGGCCTCATCTCGCTGTTCGCGGCGGGCGCGGTGTGGGCGGCCGGGGACGAGGCACAGCGCCGCGCGACCGCCCGGCTGCTGCTCGGCGGCGGCCGGATCGCGATCCTGCACCACGAACTCGCCCACGCCAACGCCATCCTGCGCCACGAGTTCACCGCCCGCCCGGCCCCCGGCGGCCGCCTGATCAGCGGCCGCAAGGACGTCATCCTCAACGCGTCACGCGCCGACCTCCACATCGTCTACGCCCGCACCGACGAGGCCCCCGGCCCGCGCAGCCACTCCGTCCTGCTGCTCGACCCGGCCGGACAGGACCCGGACCGCCTGCGCCACCTGCCCCGGGTGGAGAGCACCGGAATGCGCGGGGCCCTCTTCTCCGGCCTCGAACTCGCCGAGCTGCCCGTGCCCGAGGACGCGCTGGTCGGGCACCCCGGCGGCGGGGCCGGTATCGCCCTGCGCGCCTTCCAGGTGAACCGGAGCCTGATCTGCGGGCTCGTCACCGCCGCCGCCGGAACGGTCCTGCACTCCGCGGCGCGCGCCGCGACGGAGGGCCGCGCGAGCGGGGTCGCCCGGCGCTGGCACAAGCCGCTCACCGGGGTCTTCGCCGACCTGCTGGCCTGCGACGCGATGTCCACCACCGTCCTGCGCGCCCTCAGCCTGCTGCCCGCGAGCGCCCACCTCTTCGCCGCCGCCGTCAAATACGTGGTGCCCGAACTGCTGCGGGAGAACCTGGAAGAGCTCGCCACGGTGCTCGGCGCCCGCGGCTACGACCACACGAGCCCCGCGTACGGGGCACTCGGCAAGCTCGGCCGCGACCTGCCCGTCGCCGGGCTCGGGCACGCCGGAAGCGCCTCCTGCCAGTCGGTCCTGGTGCCCCAGCTGCGCGGCCTCGCCGAACGCTCCTGGTTCGCCGAACCGGAGCCGCCCGCCGAGCTGTTCACCGCCGGCGCCGCGCTGCCCCACCTGGACTACCGGCTCCTCGGCATCGCGGGCGGCGGCGACTTCATGGCCGCCTCGCTCGTCGCGACCGCCGAACGGCTCGCCCCGCTCCGCGAGGCCGGCGGGCACACCGGCGCGCTGGCCGGGCTCGCCGAGGCGTTCGTGACCGAGCTGCGCGGGCTGCGCGCCCAGTGCCGCCGCATCCCGGCCGGTCCCGCCGCCCTCGCCGACCCGGCCGTCGTCCGGCTCAGCGACCGCTACAGCCGGATCGTCGGCGCCGCGGCCGTGCTCGCCGTCCGGGAGGGCCAGGACGGCACCGACCCGTTCCTGGCCGACCCCGCCTGGGCCGTGCTCGCCCTCACCCGGGCCGGGCAGCGCCTCGGCATCCCGGTGCCCGCCCTGCCCGACGGCGTTCAGGACCAGGTGCTCGCCGAGCTGATCCGCCGTCATGGCCAGGGACTGGGCTACGACCTCGACGCGCTCCCGTACGAAGGCAGGCCATGACCGGCATCCCCGCGCCCGGTGCCGGGCGGATCAGCGCACCCCTGCACGTCGCGGGGCCCGGCGCGCCCTGGCACCTGGTGCGCGAGGCCATGGACCGCCGGGGCAACGCCGTCGTTCACACCACCTGGGGCGAGTGGCTGGGGGCGGCCGTCACCCGTCCTGCGCTGCGGCAACTGCTCGGCGGCGACTGGCAGCGCTACCGGCGCACCCAGGACCCGACCCTCCGCTACCGGTTCCTCGCCTCCCGCCTCGTCACCAAGTACACGGCCGCCGCCGCCCTGCGCACCGCACCGGCCGAACTCGACCTGGCGTACCGGATCGGCGGCCGGCCCTATCTGCGCAGCCTCGACCAGATCGACGTGAGCCTCACCCACACCGAGGACATGATCGCCGTCGGCATCAGCCGCAACGGCCGGATCGGCGTCGACGTCGAACCCGCCACCCGGCCCATGTCGTACGACCTGCTCCAGGGACACGTACTGACGCCCGCCGAGCGCGGGGCGCTGGAACACCTTCCGGGGGGCGAGCGGGCGGCGCGGCTGCTGCGGCTGTGGACGCTCAAGGAGGCGTACACCAAGGCGCTCGGGCAGGGGCTGCGGCTCGACTTCACCGAATTCGGCTTCGCCGAGGGCGGCGGTGAACTCCTCGCGCCCGACGGCCGGCCCGCCGCCGACGGCGAATGGTCCTTCGACACCCACCGGGTCCTGGGCGGGCGGTACATGCTCAGCGTCGCCTGCCACGACACCGGCCTGGCCGGCTCCGCCGACACGACGGTCCGCACCATGCTCGACACGGGTTTCGCGGGGGCGGTCACCGAACTCCTCGGCTGAATCGTGCCCCGCTCGGCCCCGCGTCCAGTCCCGCTGGAGGGCGACGCGGGGCCTTCGTACGCCCGCGTACGGTACGGGCCCGGCCGCCTCCCCGACGGAACCGTGCGGGACCACGGCGCCCCACCACCGGACCACCGCCGTGTCGGTGCCGTGTCGGTCCCGTGTGGGCGGGCCCTCGCATACTCGTTCCGCATTCGCCGACAGAGGGGAGGGAGGGGGTCTCCCGCATGCGCGCCGCAGCCGGTCCGCCGCGCTCCCGCATGCGTGCCCCGCAGGACGATGACCACCGACCACTCCTTGCCCACCGCCTCCGCCCGGGCCACCCCCGGCGGCCCGATGACCGTCGTCCTCGGCCTCGACGGGCCGGACCCGGCCGCACCCGTCCTGGAGCTGCGCGGCCCCGTGGACCCGCACCGCGTCGAAGCCGCCCTCGACCGCCTGGCCCGGCTCGTGACGCGCCCCGCCCCCGCCTGGCGGCCGAGCCTGGAGCCCGGCGACGACGGACACCACACCCTGCGCCTGACCCCGGACGGGCCCGCCGCCGCGCCCTTCCCCGCCGGGCTTCTCGCCGACCTGCTCACCGTCGCGGAGAGCGGCCCCGGGCCCGCGCCCCGGATCGAGCCGACCCCGCTGCAACGCGAACTCCTCGCGGACGCGGACGCGCACCCCGGCACCGAGGGCTGGTGCGAACAGCTCGCGGTCACCTGGTCCGGGCCGCTCGACCCGGAACGGCTCGCCGCCGCCTGGCAGTCCGTCGCCGAACGGGAGAGCGTGCTGCGGGCCGCCTTCGAGGAGGGGCCCGAGCCGTGGATCGTCTGCCATGAGGGCGCCGGGCCCGAAGTGCTGCGCTTCCCGTACGGCAGCGTCGACTGGCACGCGCTGGTCGAGGCCGACCGGCGCCGGGGACTCGACCCGCGCCGCCCCGGACCGCTGCGCGTCACCTTCCTGGGCGGCGGCCCGGACGCGGCGGGCAGCACCCGCGTCCTGCTGAGCTTCCACCCCGCGCTCCTGGACGACTGGAGCGTGCGGCTGCTGCTGCACGAGTTCTACCGCGCCTACCTGGCGGGTGGTGAGCTGCCCGGCGGCGCCCGCCGCCCCGACCTCGGCGACTACACGCGCTGGCTCGCGGCCCAGGACACCGCCCCGGCCCGCGAGTTCTGGCGCGACGCCCCGCCCGGCCCCGCCGCCACGCTGCCGCCCGCCGGCGACGGCAGCGGCCAGGTCCGCACCCGGATCACGCCCGAGGAGAGCGAACGGCTCGCCGCCTGGGCGGGGGGCCTCGGCTGCCCCGAGAGCAGTGCTCTGCACGCCGTGTGGGCGCTGGCCCTCTACCGGGCCGGCGGCCACGAGGGCGCGGCCGACATCGGCTTCAGCGCGGCGGTCTCCGGCCGGGGCATCCTCCTCGACGGCGTCGAACGGCTGCCCGCCGCCCTGCGCAACCCGCTGCCGATGACCGCCGGCGTTCACCCGTACGCCCCGCTCGCCGAACTCCCGGCCCGCCTGCGCGACCAGGCCCTGGACGTGGCCGGGTACGAGTGGGTGTCGCAGGGGCGTATACGGTCCTGGACCCGCCCTGGCGGCCGCGCGGCGCCGGACGTGGTCGCGACTGCGGCCCCGAACGCGACCCCGAACGCGGCCCCCGCCGTCCCGCGCACCGGCAGCCTCGTCGTCTTCGAGAACCGGCCGCGCCCGCCCGGCGACCTCGCACCCGCGCTCGCCGCGCTCGGCGTCCGCGTCAGCACCCCGGACACGCTGGGCGCGCGCACCGGATTCCCGCTCACGCTCGTCGCCCACCGGGACGACGAAGGGGGCCTCGTGCTCACCGCGACCTGTCTCGGGACGGGTCTCGCCCAGGCCGAGGACCTGCTGACCAGGACCGCGCACGCCCTGCGCGAACTGCCGCGCACGGCGACGCCCGCGACGACGGTCGGCGGGGCGCTCGCGCTCCTCGCCGGACCGCCGGACCGGATACCGCGCGGCCGGCCGGGCGCCCGGCGCGGAGCCGCCCTGACGGAGCTGCGCCCCGCCGCGCACCCCGGCACCGGCACCGTCTGCCTGGTCCGGGCGCCGGGCACCCCGCTGTCCGCGCTGACCCGGGTCGCCTACGCCTACCGGGGGCCGGAGGGCGTGGTGCTGCTGCGGCCGCCGCCGTACGCGGACGCCTCGGCCCCGGCCGACGACGCCGTGGTGGTGGCGCTGACCGGCCTCGGCGGCCCCCTGGTGCTTGGTGCGTTCTGCGGGGGCGGCGAACGTGCCCACGCGCTCGCCGGACAGCTCGTCGCCGCCGGTTCCCGGCCGCCCGGAGTGGTCCTCACCGGCACCACCACGCCGGCCGGGGCCTTCGCCCACACCCTCGAAGCGGTGGTCCGCCGCATCCGGTGACCGCCGCGGTCACCGCCAACCGCCCCACCTCACACCTCAGGAGAGTCATGACGACACGTCTGTTCACCTCGGAGTCCGTGACCGAGGGACACCCCGACAAGATCGCCGACCAGATCAGCGACGCGATCCTGGACGCGCTCCTCGCCCAGGACCCGGGCTCCCGCGTCGCGGTGGAGGCCCTGATCACGACCGGACAGGTCCACATCGCGGGCGAGGTGACGACGTCGGCGTACGCGGACGTGCCGGGCATCGTGCGCCAGGCCATCCTCGACATCGGCTACGACTCCTCCGCCAAGGGCTTCGACGGCACCTCCTGCGGGGTCTCCGTCTCCATCGGCGCGCAGTCCCCGGACATCGCGCAGGGCGTCGACACGGCGTACGAGAAGCGCGTCGACGGCTCCGGCGACGACACGCTCGACCAGCAGGGCGCCGGCGACCAGGGGCTCATGTTCGGCTACGCGTGCGACGAGACGCCGAGCCTGATGCCGCTGCCGATCGATCTCGCGCACCGGCTCTCGCGGCGCCTCACCGAGGTACGCAAGAACGGCACCGTCCCCTATCTGCGCCCCGACGGCAAGACTCAGGTGACGATCGGTTACCTGGGCAGCCGCCCGGTCCGCCTGGACACCGTCGTCGTCTCCAGCCAGCACGCCGCGGACATCGACTTGGACGGCCTGCTGGCCCCCGACATCCGCGAGCACGTCGTCGAGCACGTCCTGAACGAACTCGCCGACGAGGGCATCAAGCTGGAGACCGACGACTACCGGCTCCTGGTCAACCCGACCGGCCGCTTCGAGATCGGCGGCCCGATGGGCGACGCCGGCCTCACCGGCCGCAAGATCATTATCGACACGTACGGGGGCTACGCCCGGCACGGCGGCGGCGCCTTCTCCGGCAAGGACCCGTCGAAGGTCGACCGCTCGGCGGCGTACGCGACCCGCTGGGTCGCCAAGAACGTCGTCGCCGCCGGCCTCGCCACCCGCTGCGAGGTCCAGGTCGCGTACGCGATCGGCAAGGCGGAGCCGGTCGGTCTCTTCGTGGAGACCTTCGGCACCGCGAAGGTCGCACAGGCCCGGATCGAGAGCGCCATCCGCGAGGTCTTCGACCTGCGCCCGGCCGCCGTCATCCGCGACCTGGACCTGCTGCGCCCCATCTACCGGCAGACCGCCGCCTACGGGCACTTCGGCCGCGAGCTGCCCGACTTCACCTGGGAGCGCACCGACCGCGTCGAGCAGCTCAAGGCCGCCGCCGGTCTCTGACCGCGTCCACCGGCCCAGTTGACAGGGACAGGAGTTCGAATGCGTATCGCGGTGACAGGCTCCATAGCCACCGATCACCTGATGGTCTTCCCGGGCCGGTTCGCGGACCAGCTCATCGCCGACCAGCTCGCCCATGTGTCGCTTTCGTTCCTCGTGGACGACCTGGAGGTGCGGCGCGGCGGAGTGGCGGCCAACATCGCCTTCGGGCTCGGCTCGCTCGGACTTGATCCGCTGCTGGTCGGCGCCGTCGGCAGCGACTTCGCCACGTACGAGGTGTGGCTCAAGGAGCACGGCGTCGACACCGGTGCGGTGCGGGTGAGCGACGAGCGGCAGACCGCCCGTTTCTCGTGCATCACCGACCGGGACGACAACCAGATCGCGGCGTTCTACGCGGGCGCCATGGCGGAGGCCCGGGAGATCGACCTGACGGCTGAGACGGCCCGGGCCGGCGGCGTCGGCTTCGTCCTCGTCGCCCCCGACGACCCGGCCGCCATGCTCCGGCACACCGCGGCCTGCCGGACCCTCGGCGTCCCCTTCGCCGCCGACCCCTCCCAGCAGCTCGCCCGCCTCACCGGTGACGAGGTGCGCGAACTGGTCGACGGCGCCCGGTGGCTGTTCACCAACGAGTACGAGGCGGCGCTCCTGCTGGAACGCGCCTCTTGGGACCGCGACGACGTGCTGGACCGCGTCGGCAGCTGGGTCACCACGCTCGGCGCGGGCGGCGTCCGCATCGAGAGCGCCGGTGCCCCCGCCCTGACCGTGCCGGCCGTCGCGGGCGTCGAGACCGCCGACCCGACCGGGGTGGGCGACGCGTTCCGCGCGGGCTTCCTCGCCGCCACGGTCCGGGGCACCGGACCTGAGCAGGCGGCGCGCCTCGGCTGCGCGGTCGCCTCGCTGGCGCTCGCCGCCGTGGGGTCCCAGGCGTACGAGCCGGAGGCCGGGCGGCTGCTGGACATCCTGCGGCGGCAGTACGGCTCCGAGGCGGCGGCCGCGCTCGCCCCCGTCCTGGGCGGTGCGTCATGACCGCGGGGGAGCGGGTCGCCGCGCTCCGGGACGCGCTCGCCACCCGGGTGGTGGTGGCCGACGGTGCGATGGGCACCATGCTCCAGGCCCAGGACCCGACCCTTGAGGACTTCCAGCGGCTGGAAGGGTGCAACGAGGTCCTGAACGTGACCCGGCCCGACATCGTGCGCTCGGTCCACGACGCGTACTTCGCGGTGGGCGTGGACTGCGTCGAGACGAACACCTTCGGGGCCAACACGGCGGCGCTCGGCGAGTACGACATTCCCGAGCGGGTCCACGAGCTGTCCGAGTCCGGTGCGCGCATCGCCCGCGAGGCCGCCGATGCCTTCACCGCGTCCACCGGCGAACAGCGCTGGGTCCTCGGCTCCATGGGCCCCGGCACCAAGCTGCCCTCGCTCGGTCACATCCGGTACGCCACGATCCGGGACGGCTTCCAGGCGAACGCCGAGGGGCTGATCGCGGGTGGCGCCGACGCGCTGATCGTGGAGACGACCCAGGACCTCCTCCAGACCAGGGCCGGACTGGTCGGCGCGCGCCGCGCGATGGACGCGACGGGGGTCCGGGTCCCGCTGATCTGCTCGCTCGCCTTCGAGACGACCGGGACGATGCTCCTCGGCTCGGACATCGGCGCGGCGCTCACGGTCCTGGAGCCGCTGGGCATCGACCTCATCGGCCTGAACTGTTCGACCGGTCCGGCCGAGATGACCGAGCACCTGCGCCACCTGGCCCGCCACTCGGCGACCCCGCTGATGTGCATGCCCAACGCCGGCCTGCCGGTGCTGGGCGCGGACGGCGCCCACTTCCCGCTCGGGCCCGACGGCCTGGCGGACGCGCAGCAGGCGTTCGTACGGGACTACGCCCTGTCGCTGGTGGGCGGCTGCTGCGGGACGACGCCGGACCACCTGCGGGCGGTGGTGGAGCGGGTACGCGGCACGGTCCCGGGCACCCGCGACCCACGCCCGGAGCCGGGCGCCGCGTCGCTCTACCAGACCATCCCGTTCCGTCAGGACACGGCGTATCTGGCGATCGGTGAGCGTACGAACGCCAACGGGTCGAAGAAGTTCCGCGAGGCCATGCTCGAAGGCCGCTGGGACGACTGCGTGGAGATGGCCCGGGAACAGGTTCGCGAAGGCGCGCACATGCTCGACCTGTGCGTCGACTACGTGGGCCGCGACGGGGTTGCCGACATGGACGAGCTCGCGGGACGCCTCGGGACCGCGTCGACACTGCCGATCGTGCTGGACTCCACCGAGGTGGACGTGCTGCGCACCGGCCTGGAACGGCTGGGCGGACGGGCCGTCGTCAACTCCGTCAACTATGAGGACGGGGATGGGCCCGAGTCGCGCTTCGTCAAGGTCACCGAGCTGGCTGCGGAGCACGGTGCCGCGCTGATCGCGCTGACGATCGATGAGGAGGGTCAGGCCCGCACCGTCGAGCACAAGGTGGCCATTGCCGAGCGGCTGATCGCGGATCTGACGGGCAACTGGGGCATCCAGGAGTCGGACATCCTCATCGACACGCTGACGTTCACCATCTGCACCGGTCAGGAGGAGTCCCGCAAGGACGGCATCGCCACCATCGAGGCGATCCGTGAGCTGAAGAAGCGCCACCCGGATGTGCAGACGACCCTGGGCCTCTCCAACATCTCCTTCGGTCTGAACCCGGCCGCCCGTGTCGTGCTGAACTCGGTCTTTCTGGACGAGTGCGTGAAGGCGGGTCTGGACTCGGCGATCGTGCACGCGTCGAAGATCCTGCCGATCGCCCGTCTGGAGGAGGAGCAGGTCAAGGTCGCGCTCGATCTGGTCTACGACCGGCGTGCCGAGGGTTACGACCCCCTCCAGCGGCTCATGGAGCTGTTCGAGGGCGTCAACATGAAGTCGCTCAAGGAGGGCAAGGCCGAGGAGCTGGCCGCCCTGCCGCTGGACGAGCGCCTCAAGCGCCGCATCATCGACGGCGAGAAGAACGGCCTGGAGGACGACCTCGCCGAGGCGCTGACCACCCGTAAGGCTCTGGACATCGTCAACGACACGCTGCTGGACGGCATGAAGGTCGTGGGCGAGCTGTTCGGCTCCGGGCAGATGCAGCTGCCGTTCGTCCTCCAGTCCGCCGAGGTCATGAAGGCCGCGGTGGCGTATCTGGAACCGCACATGGAGCGGGCCGAGGGCGAGGAGGGCAAGGGCACGATCGTGCTGGCCACGGTCCGCGGTGATGTCCACGACATCGGCAAGAACCTGGTCGACATCATCCTCTCCAACAACGGCTACAACGTGGTCAACCTGGGCATCAAGCAGCCCGTCTCCGCGATCCTGGAGGCCGCCGAGGAACACAAGGCGGACGTCATCGGGATGTCGGGGCTTCTCGTCAAGTCCACGGTGATCATGAAGGAGAACCTGGAGGAGCTGAACCAGCGCAAGCTGGCCGCCGACTACCCGGTGATCCTCGGCGGCGCCGCCCTGACCCGCGCCTACGTCGAACAGGATCTGCACGAGCTGTACGAGGGTGAGGTGCGCTACGCGCGCGACGCCTTCGAGGGCCTGCGCCTCATGGACGCGCTGATCGCCGTCAAGCGCGGTGTGCCCGGCGCCACCCTGCCTCCGCTCAAGCAGCGCCGCGTACCGCTGAGGGAGCCGAAGCTTGAGGAGCCGGCGGACGTCGGCCGGTCGGACGTCTCCGTCACCAACCCGGTCCCCACCCCGCCGTTCTGGGGCAGCCGGGTCGTCAAGGGCATCCCGCACAAGGAGTACACCTCCTGGCTGGACGAGGCCGCCCTGTTCAAGGGCCAGTGGGGGCTGAAGGGCGACACGATCGAGGCGGAGGGCCGGCCGAGGCTGCGGATGTGGCTGGACCGGCTGCGTACGGAGAACCTGCTCGAAGCGGCCGTCGTGCACGGCTACTTCCCGTGCGTGTCCAAGGGCGACGACCTGATCGTCCTGGACGAGCACGGGCACGAACGGACCCGGTTCACCTTCCCGCGCCAGTCGCGCGGCCGGCATCTGTGCCTGGCGGACTTCTTCCGGCCGGAGGAGTCCGGTGAGCCGGACGTCGTCGGGTTCCAGATCGTGACCGTCGGCTCGAAGATCGGCGAGGCCACCGCGGAGCTCTTCGCCTCCGGCTCGTACCGCGACTACCTCGAACTCCACGGTCTCTCCGTGCAGCTGGCGGAGGCCCTGGCCGAGTACTGGCACGCACGCGTCCGCGCCGGACTCGGGATCGCCGACCGCGAACCCGAGGGCCTGGACGGCATGCTGCGCACCGAGTACCAGGGCTGCCGCTACTCGCTGGGCTATCCGGCCTGCCCCGACCTGGAGGACCGCGCCAAGATCGCGGACCTGCTGCGGCCGGAGCGGATCGGGGTGCACCTGTCCGAGGAGTTCCAGCTCCACCCGGAGCAGTCCACCGACGCCATCGTCGTTCACCACCCCGAGGCGTCGTACTTCAACGCGGGACGGGCCGGGGGTGGCCGGTGATGGACCTGGTGATGGACCGTCCGACGTTCTCCTTCGAGTTCTTCCCGCCCCGCACCGCCCAGGGCGAACGGACCCTGTGGCAGGCCATCCGCCGCCTGGAGCCGCTGGGCCCCGACTTCGTGTCCGTCACCTACGGCGCGGGCGGGTCGTCCAGGGACCGCACCATCGACGTCACCAAGCGCCTGGTGACCGAGACGACCCTGAGGCCCGTCGCCCACCTGACCGCAGTCGGGCATTCGGTGGCCGAGCTGCGGCACATCATCGGCCAGTACGCGGACGCCGGGGTGCGGGACGTACTGGTCCTGCGGGGCGACCCGCCCGGCGACCCCAAGGGGGAGTGGACCGCGCATCCGGACGGCTTCCACCACGCCTACCAGCTGGTCGAACTCGTCCGCTCGCTGGGGGACTTCACCATCGGGGTCGCCGCCTTCCCCGAGCGGCACCCGCGCTCGCCGGACTGGGACAGCGACATCCGGCACTTCGTCGCCAAGTGCCGCGCCGGTGCCGACTACGCCATCACGCAGATGTTCTTCGACGTGGAGGACTACCTGCGGCTGCGGGACCGGGTCGCGGCGGCGGGCTGTACCACCCCGATCATCCCGGAGATCATGCCGGCCACCGACGTCCGGCAGATCCGCCGCTTCGCGGAACTCTCCGACGCCGCGTTCCCCGAGGACCTGGCGCACCGCCTGGAAGCCGCGCAGCACCGGCCCGACATCGCGTACGAGATCGGCGTGGCCCACGCGACGCTGATGGCCGACCGGCTGCTCGCCGAAGGCGCCCCCGGGCTGCACTACATCACGCTGAACAAATCGACGGCGACCCTCGACATCCACCGCAACGTCATGAGCACTAGGAGCCTCCATGCCAGTTGAGACCTTCGATTACAAGGTCGCCGATCTTTCTCTTGCCGCTTTCGGGCGGAAGGAGATCACTTTGGCCGAGCACGAGATGCCCGGTCTGATGTCGATTCGTAGGGAGTACGCCGCCGCGCAGCCGCTGGCGGGTGCCCGGATCACCGGCTCGTTGCACATGACTGTGCAGACGGCGGTGCTGATCGAGACGCTGGTCGCTCTTGGCGCCGAGGTGCGTTGGGCGTCCTGCAACATCTTCTCGACCCAGGATCACGCGGCGGCTGCTATTGCGGTCGGTCCGAATGGCACTCCCGAGGCGCCGGCGGGTGTGCCGGTGTTTGCTTGGAAGGGTGAGTCGCTGGAGGAGTACTGGTGGTGCACGGAGCAGGCGTTGACCTGGCCGAACACGCCGACCGGTGGTCCGAACATGATCCTGGACGACGGTGGTGACGCCACGCTCCTGGTGCACAAGGGGGTCGAGTTCGAGAAGGCGGGTGCGGCTCCGGACCCGGCGACGGCGGACAGTGAGGAGTTCGCGCAGATCCTGACGCTGTTGAACCGCACGCTGGGTGAGTCCCCGCAGAAGTGGACGCAGCTGGCCTCGGAGATCCGTGGTGTGACGGAGGAGACCACGACGGGTGTGCACCGCCTGTACGAGATGCACCGCGAGGGCACCCTCCTGTTTCCCGCGATCAATGTGAACGACGCGGTGACGAAGTCGAAGTTCGACAACAAGTACGGCTGCCGCCACTCGCTGATCGACGGCATCAACCGTGCCACGGACGTCCTGATCGGCGGGAAGACCGCCGTGGTGTGCGGTTACGGCGATGTGGGCAAGGGCTGCGCGGAGTCGCTGCGCGGCCAGGGTGCCCGGGTGATCATCACCGAGATCGACCCGATCTGCGCGTTGCAGGCGGCGATGGACGGCTACCAGGTCGCGACCCTCGATGACGTGGTGGAGCAGGCGGACATCTTCGTCACGACGACGGGCAACAAGGACATCATCATGGCTTCGGACATGGCCAGGATGAAGCATCAGGCGATTGTCGGGAACATCGGTCACTTCGACAACGAGATCGACATGGCCGGTCTGGCGGGCATTGAGGGCATTGTCAAGGACGAGGTGAAGCCGCAGGTGCACACCTGGACGTTCCCCGACGGCAAGGTCCTCATCGTCCTGTCCGAGGGCCGCCTGTTGAACCTGGGCAACGCGACCGGCCACCCGTCCTTCGTCATGTCCAACTCGTTCGCGGACCAGACGCTGGCGCAGATCGAGCTGTTCACGAAGCCCGAGGAGTACCCGACCGACGTCTACGTGCTGCCCAAGCACCTGGACGAGAAGGTCGCCCGCCTCCACCTCGACGCCCTCGGCGTCAAGCTCACGACCCTCCGCCCCGAGCAGGCCGCGTACATCGGAGTCGAGGTCGACGGCCCGTACAAGCCCGACCACTACCGCTACTGACCCCCGCAGTCGTACGAGGTGATCGCCCAGAGACCCCCTGGAGAACCGCTAGAGCCGAGGCCCGGTGACGTGGCTCGTGCGGCGAGGGGCTGCCTACGCTGCGGATGAAGGCCGTACCCGACGGTCCTTCCGCAGCCATCCCCCCTCACCGGAGAGCGCCGCCACCGCCGCCACCGTGCGGACCCCACTTCCCTCCGCACGCGCCCACTCCCTCATACGAGAACGACGCGCGTCACGAGAACGACGCGCACCACACCACCACGCAGGCCACGACAGACGGGACGAACATGACGAACACGACCCTTGTGATCGGCGGCACGGGCAAAACCGGGCGGCGGGTCGCCGATCGGCTGTCCGCCAAAGGGCTCCCCGTACGCATCGGATCGCGCTCCGGCACGCCCCCCTTCGTCTGGGAGGACCCCGCGACCTGGGACGCCGCCCTCGACGGGGTGAGCGCCGTCTACATCACCTACTACCCCGACCTCGCCTTCCCGGGAGCCGCCGAGACCGTCGGCGCGTTCGCGAAGGCCGCCGTCGCCAAGGGAGCGCGCCGCCTGGTGCTGCTGTCCGGGCGCGGAGAGGAGGGCGCGGTCGTCAGCGAGGACAAGGTGAAGGAGTCCGGCGCGGACTGGACCGTCGTCCGCGCCAGCTGGTTCAACCAGAACTTCAGCGAGAGCTTCTTCCACGACCTGGTCATGGCCGGCGAGATCGTCCTGCCGACCGGGGACGCGGTGGAGCCCTTCGTGGACGCCGACGACATCGCGGACGTGGCCGTCGCCGCGCTCACCGACGACAAGCACATCGGCAAGACGTACGAGCTGTCCGGCCCGCGCCTGCTCAGCTTCGGCGACATCGCCCAGGAGCTGGGCAAGGCGACCGGCCGCACCATCACGTACATCCCCGTGAGCGTGGACGAGTACCGCCAGGCCCTTGCGGAGAACGGGCTCCCCGTCGAGTTCGCCGACCTGTTCGGGCTGATCCTCGACGGCCGTAACGCCCACCTCGTGCACGGCGTCGAGGAGGCCACCGGCCGCAAGCCGAAGGACTTCGCCGACTTCGCCCGGGACGCCGCCGCCGGCGGCGTCTGGAACGCCTGACCGACACGGGACCCGTGGGACGGGCGGCCGCCGTGTGCGGCCGCCCGTCCCTGTCCCCGTACCCCCTCGCGTGAGGAGGCCGCACCCATGACCGCTACCGAACCGATGACGAGCGAACACCTTCCGTCGCTGCCAGGGCACTTGCACGGATTCGCCCTGATGCACCTCGCGATGCGCCGCGACGCCGCCCGCCTCGTGGCCGTCGCACGCTTCGGGCCCGGCGCCCGCACCGGCGGGACGGTCACCTGGTGGCACAGCCTGCGCGAGGTGATCGACTGGCACCACCACAGCGAGGACGCCGTCCTCTGGCCCGAACTCCGGCGCGCCGTCCCCGGCTTCGCCCAGGCGGCCGACGCCATCGACGGCGACCACCAACGCCTCGACGCGGCGATGGACGCCGTCGGCGCCGCGCTCCGCCCGGGCGCCGGCCACGGGGCGCTGCGCCCCGCGGCCGACGCCTTCGCCGCCGTCCTGCGCGACCACCTCGCCGCCGAGGAGCGCATCGCCTTCCCCGCCTTCGCCGCGCTCGGCGCCGCGCGGTACGCGTCCGTGGAACGGCGGTTGCTGCGGACCGCGCCGCCCGGCGTGCTCTCCCGCCTCCAGCCCTGGATGTTCGACGGGGCGGACCCGGCCTCCGTGGCCCACGTCACCGTCACCATTCCGCCACCGGTACGGCTGCTCGGCCGGACGGTGCTGCGCCGCCGCTACGAACGCCTGCTCGCCCCCGTACTGCGCACCGCATCGCGCCCCGAGGAGAAGCCATGACCGCGCCGACCACCTCCCTCCCGGCCGGGCAGGGCGGACGCACCGAAGCCTCCCTGTACGCGGCCACCATCGCCATGGGGCTGAGCGCGGGGCTGTACTTCGCGTTCGACGTCTCCGTCATGCCCGGGCTCGACCGCACCGACGACGCGGCCTTCGCGAGCGCCATGGGCCACATCAACGACGCCATCGAGAACGGCTTCTTCGGCCTCGTCTTCTTCGGCGCGTTCCTCGCCACCGGAATCTCCGGCATCTCCCTCCGCCGCCTGGGCCACACCCGCGCCGCCCGCTGGACCTGGGCCGCCCTCGCCCTCTACTCGGCGGCCGTCGCCGTCACGATGAAGGTCAACATCCCCCTCAACCGCCGGCTCGCCCGCCTGACCGCGGAGGCGTCGGGCCCCGAGCTCACCGCGATCCGCGACCGTTTCCGAGGCGCCTGGACCCCGGCCAACGCCGCCCGCACCCTGGCCTGCACGGCGGCCCTCGCGTGCCTGGGGCGGGCGCTCACGCTGCGGGCGCGGGCCTGAGCCACCGTTTTCGGCCCGCCTGCGCACACAGAAGGGCGGCCGGCCCCCGCCCGGGACCGGCCGCCCTTCCGTACGCACGCGTCGCGGAGCTATCCGTGATCGCGCGTCAGCTCACTGACCGCGCCCACCACCGTCTGCGGTGCCTCCAGGGGCAGCATGTGCCCCGCGTCCGGAACCTCCTCGAAGCGGGCCCGGGGCAGGGCCTCCGCGACGACGCGGCCGAGATTCGGGGCGATCACCTTGTCGGCGGTGCCCGCGAGGACCACCGCCGGGACGGTCACCGATACCAGGGCCTCGCGCAGGTCCATGCCCCGGGAGGAACGGAACGCCTCCGCGCGCATCGCGGGGCCGGCCGCGGCGAACATCTGGCGGTTCACCTCGCTCAGCCGCCGGTCCGGCTTCGGGCCGAGCATGTTCTGGCCGAGGAGCCTGCGGCCCAGGGCCGGCCGGGAGACGGCCCGCTGAAAGAGCGCGCTGCCCATCATGCGGACCTCGCTGTCCGGGGTCTCCTGGTCGTGCGCCGCCGTGGCCAGCAGCACCAGGCCGCTGAGCGCGCCGGCGTTTCGGTCCTCCGACGCGGCGTACGACAGGGCGGCGAACCCGCCCCCGGAGTGCCCGACGACGACGGCGTCCGGCGCCTCCACATGGGCGAGGACCGCGGCCAGGTCCGCCCCGAGCCGGGTGATCCCGAAGGGCTCGGCGCCCTGCGAGGAGGCGCCGTGGCCCCGGAGGTCGTAGGAGACGACGCGGTGCCCGAGGCGGATCAGCCGGTCGGCCACCGTGCTCCACACCCGGCGCGACGCGCCCCAGCCGTGGACCAGCACCACGGTCATGCCGGTCGGGGGCGTGAGCGGCGGCAGGACGGACACCGCCAGGCGGGCCCCGTCGTCGGTGCGCACCTGCGTCTCGGTCGCCGGTGCGGCGGCCACCGTCGTCATCGGGTACTGCCCTCCAACTTCCGGATCTCCGCCGCCGCACCGGACCGTACAGCCGGAGCGCTCTCCGCCGCGAGAATCCGCCCGAGCCGGACGAACGCCTCGCTGGTGGCGGTGGAGTGCTCCGCGCCGATGTCGGCGACCTTCGCGAGGACCTTCAGGAAGCCGTTCGGCCGGCCCACGAAGTGCATGCCGACCTTGGTACGGCCCCCGTCGAGCGGTTCGACGTAGAAGTCGCTGGTGCCCCGGAACACCCCGGACACATAGTCGACCGACAGCAGCCGCCGGGGCTCGACGGCCCGGGTGCGCGCGGTGAACCGCAGCTTCGGGCCGCCCTTGTCGACGCCCTTGGTGTGCACCGTGACCGCGACCTCGCCGCCCACCTCGTCCGGCGAACCGGACACGGTGGCGAAGGTGTTGGCCGGCACCCACCAGCGGCCGGCGCCGCGGAACTCGGCGATCAGCGCCTCCCACACCGCCTCCGGCGGAGCGTCCACGATCGCCTCGTCGATCAAGTCGTAAACTGTCATGCCGATTTCTCCTGTCGGGGTGTTCCGGGTGGCGGTCTGGGTCTCGCCGGCCGGGGCCCGGGCGTCCCGGATCAGCCGAAGAAGCCCTGACCGGGGGTGAGGATGCCCGCGGGGTCGTAGTAGCGCTTCGCCGCGACGAGGAGCCTCCAGCGCCGGCCGAAGTGGGCCCGCCAGTCCGCCGGGGTCATGTCCGGGATCGCGCCCACCAGATACCGCTTGGCGCCCAGCGCGACCGCCTTGTCGTACAGGCGGCGGTTCTGGTCCAGCATCCGGTCGATGTCCGCACCCGGGGCGGGGAAGCGGAGCACGTCGCACAGATACGCGGTCGGCTCGGAAGGCTGCACCGCCAGCGGGCGGGTCACCTTCGACGTCGGGTACGGGTAGTAGAGCAGGAAGCCCGCGCCCAGGTCGTCGCCGTTCAGCTCGGCCGTCAGCAGGTCCGCGAACGCCTTCGCCTTCGAGGCCGGGACGAACAGGCTCAGCCACGGCTTGGGCTGGCCCCAGAAGTCGTTTTCCTTGAGCCACGCCTCGTCGCCGTCGGTACGGAAAACGGCCTCGCGGAAGGGCAGGTCCTCGATCGTCGCGGACGCCCGCTCGTCGTGCAGACCGGTGAGCAGCGCGGTGCGGTCGGGCGCGGTGCCGCCCCGCCAGTACGCCTGGCCCTCCAGCTTGTACCACCAGCCGGAGTCGTCCGGGGTGCGGGCGATCTCGCCGACCTGGCCCTCGAACCGCTTCTCGGCCATGAGCTTCTCGGAGTCGGCGAGGAACGCGGACACGTCGTTGTAGTAGAGGGTGAAGACGGTCATCTTCGGCGGTGCCGGGATCAGGGCGACCTCGGCGCGCACGATGATGCCGACCTGGCCGCCGCTGCCGAGCGCCGTGTTGAACAGAGCGGCGTGGCAGTGCGGGCTGGCCGTGATCAGGTCGCCGTTGCCGGTGACGATGTCCAGCGACTTCACGGTGTCGATCTGGAGCCCGTAACGCGCCACGGTGGAGCCGATGCCGCCGACGCTGAGCGTGCCGCCTATCGACAGGTGCAGATAGTCGGTGAGCGCCGGCGGGGTCAGGCCCCGGGCGAGGGCGGCGTCGGTGAGCTGCGCCCAGGTGACACCGGCCTCCACCACGGCGGACGAGGAGCCGATGCGGACGATCTTCGTCAGACCGCGCGCGTCGATCGCGATGCCGCCCTGCGGGACCTGCGCCTGCCCGTAGCAGGAGTGCGACTCCTCGTCGCCGTTCTGCCCGCCGCGGCCGTTCATCGCGATCTTCAGCCGGTGGGCCCGGGCGTAGTCGACCATCTTGACGATGTCCCGCACCGAGCCGGGACGCAGCACCGCCCAGCACGCGCCGGTCACCATGTGGCCGAAGTCGTGGTTGAACGTGGAGGTGACACCCGCCGAGGTCTCCAGCGTGCCGTCGAGTGCCGGCAGGCTCGCCGCCGTATGGGCGAAGGAGTCCGACTCACGTGCCCACGCCTGGTGCGAAGTGCTCCAGCCGACGACCGTGGCGGCCGCCAAGCCCCCGAGGATGCTGCGCCGCGTGATGGGGGTGCTGCTGGTTCTCATTCGGTCTGTCTCCCGTCCATTACGTGTGGTTCAGGGCCGGCAGGCCGGCGCCCGCGAGGGTGGCGAGCTGGTACTCGGAGGGCGTGAAGTGCTTGGTCTGGCGGCGGAAGCGCCAGGTGTACGTCGGCCAGATCGACGGGTTGCGCCCGTGTGCGTCGAGGTACCAGCTCTTGCAGTTGCCTGCGTTCCACACGGTGCCATCAAGGCGGGCCTGCAACCGCTCGTTCCAGTCGTCCTGGACCGTCTTTCGAACCTCCACCGAGGCCAGGCCCTTCTGGTTCATGACCTTCAGCGCGTCCAGCACATAGCCGATCTGCGCCTCGATCATCACGACCTGCGAGGAGTGCCCCAGGGTGGTGTTCGGGCCGAGCAGCAGGAACAGGTTCGGGAAGCCGGCGACGGTGGTGCCGCGGTGCGCGGCCATCCCGTCCTCCTGCCACACCTCGCGCAGCGACCTGCCCCCGCGGCCGGTGATCCGCCCGGCGACCGGGCGGTCCGTGGCCTTGAAGCCGGTGCCCAGGATGATCGTGTCGATCTCCCGCTCGGCCCCGTCGGCGGTGACGATCGAGTGGGCGGTGACCTTCGCGATGCCGTCGGTGACCAGGTCCACGTTGGGCTGCTGGATCGCCGGGTACCAGGTGTTGGAGAACAGCAGGCGCTTGCACGCCATCACATAGTCCGGGGTGAGCTTCGCGCGCAGCTTCTCGTCGGTGACCGACTTCTTCAGATGGTCGCTGGCCATCTTCTGCATCTTCCCGGCGACCTTGGGCCGCTTCATCACGAAGGCCAGGATCTCCCGGCCCCACATGTTGAAGTTCCGCCGGAAGTTCTGGTAGCCGGGGACCCCGCGCAGCAGCCTGGACTGGAGCGGGCTCGTCGCCTTGTCGTTCTTCGGGCCGATCCACGGCGGGGTCCGCTGGTAGAGGTCGAGCCGCCCTATCTCGGGCTGGATCTTCGGCACGAACTGGATGGCGGAGGCGCCGGTGCCGATCACGGCGACGTTGCGTCCGCTCAGGTCGTGGTCGTGCCGCCAGCGGGAGGAGTGGAAGACGGTGCCCGTGAAGTCGGAGAGGCCCGGGATGTCGGGGACCGCCGCCTCGCTGAGGTAGCCGGTGCCGCTCACCAGGACCTGCGCGGTGTAGTCGCCCTGCGAGGTCTCGATGTGCCAGCGCCGGGTCGTCTCGTCCCAGCGGGCCCCGAGCAGTTCGTGGCCGAAGCGGATGTGCGGACGCACCCCGAACCGGTCGGCGGTGTCCCGCAGATACGCGTACAGCTCGTCGCGCTTGCCGAACGTGGACTTCCACTCCGGGTTCTGCGCGAACGAGAACGAGTACAGGTGCGACATCACGTCGCAGGCAGCACCCGGGTAGGAGTTGTCCCGCCAGGTGCCGCCCACTTCGTCGGCGCGTTCGAAGACGAGGAAGTCGTCCACGCCCTTCTGCAACAGCCGGATCGCCATGCCGAGGCCGGAGAACCCGCTGCCGACGACGGCGACGCGCAGATGCCGCTGCGGTCCGCCGCCGGCCGGGCGGCTGTCCTCGTCGCTGCGCGGCGGCTCTAGAGTGCTCGTCACGTCAGCCTCCTAGCGGCGCGCGATGGTGACGCGGAAGTTGTTGAAGAACTTGTCCTCAAGCGTGTACGCGAAGATGTCGAGGTAGCGCTCGAAGCGGGCCACGACCTCCTCGCCCTCCATGGCGACGGCCTCGTCCCGGCGCTCGGCGAGCAGCTTCAGCCAGGCGCGGCAGGCCACCGCGAACGACTCGCGCTCGTTGACGACCTCGACCACGTCGAACAGGCCCTCGGCGGCCTGTGTCAGCTCGTGCAGGTGCGGGATGTGGCAGTTCTCGAACTCCGAGCGCTGAAGGAACTTCAGGTCGTCCAGCAGCTGCCGGTTCATGGGCAGCGCCTCGGCCGTCATGGTGTGCAGCACGAAGCGGGCGCCCGGCTTCAGAGTGGCGCCGACCTTCTGGAAGAACACCCGGTACTTCTTGGTGCGCTCGCGCGGCGGCAGCGTCGAGGAGACGAAGTGCTCCAGGGCGTTGATGCAGAACGCCGCGTCGTACGGGTCGTCGGTGGTGTGGTCCTCCCAGGACTCCACCCGCGTGGTGATCCGCGGGTTGTCCAGGCCGGCGATGAACTGCTCCTGAGTGCGGCTGAGCGTCAGCCCGACCGCCTGCTCGACGCCGTGCACCGTGGTGACGCGGTTGAGCATGGTGCCCCACCCGCAGCCCACGTCCAGGACGCGGCGGGCGTTCGCCGCCCCGGCCAGCTCGACGAACTTGTCCAGCTTGCGCTCCTGGGCCTCGTCGAGGGCCTCGGTGAGTCCCTCGCCCTCCTCCCAGTAACCGCCGGAGTACATCATCGTCGGGCCCAGCAGGAGGCGGTAGAAGTCGTTGCTTACCTCGTAGTGGTGCCTGATCGCGTCGACTTCGGGGACCGACTGGTTTGCGACCATGGTCATCTTCGTCCTCAACTCCCGTCCGGCTCATACTCATGGCGTGGTGCCTGCGATGTCATCGCGAGACGAAGAAAACCCCCGCGTCGCAAGAGAGATGCAACACGACGGGGGCGCCGGCTGTTGCGCGCCGGTTGCGTGCGTACGGGTTCCATGCGTCTCGAAAAGGCCAAGCCCTGCGGAGGAAGGACCTCACTCATGTCTCTGCCCACCATCGAAGAACTGGCGAGCCAGCTGGAGGCCGTGTCCGGCGCCCAGAAGGTCGACCCGGACCACCCGCTCCAGCACATTCCGGACGTGGACTCGCTGGACCTCATGGAGTGGCTGTACGGGTTCCAGAACACCTACCCGGACATCCCGGCCGACGAGTCGCTCTTCGCCGACCTGGACGACACCACGACGCTGCGCCACGTGTACGACCGCATCCTGGCGCTCGTGCCGGCGCAGGTCTGAGCGGGCGCGCATGAACGGCTTCGACATCACCGGGTGGGGCATTTCCGTCCCCGAGAAGGTGGTCACCAGTGCGGAGCTCGCCGAGCGCTTCGGCGTGGACGAGCACTGGATCACCAGCCGGTGCGGGATCAGTGAACGGCGCGCCGTCGGGCCCGGCCAGACGACTGCCTCGCTGGCCGTCGAGGCCGGCCGGCGTGCCCTCGCCAAGGCGGGCCTGAGCGGCGGCGACATCGCTCATCTGATCGTCGCCACCGCCACGCCCGAGCAGCCCTCGCCGGCGACGTCCGCGTTCGTCCACCACGAACTGGGCATCGCCGGCAGCGCGCACGACGTCAACTCCGAGTGCGCGGGCTTCGTTTACGGGCTCGTCTCCGCGATGGCCCTCATCGCGATCGACCCGCGGCCGATCCTGCTCATCGGCTCCGACACCCACACGCTGACCGCGAACCCCGCCGACCGGGACCTGTCGATCCTGGTCGGGGACGGCGCGGGAGCCGTGGTGCTCGTCCCCGCGGCCGACAGCAACGTTCTGGCCTGGAACCTGGGCGCGGACGGCAGCTGCACCGGCAGCCTCAAGGTCCTCGCGGGCGGCAGCCGTATGCCGACCACCGAGGAGACGGTGCGCCAGGGTCTGCACTACGCGCAGATCAACGGGAACGAGATCTATCTGAACGCCGTGCGGTACACGGTTCGTACGGTCCGGGAGACGCTGAAGAACGCGAAGGTCGAGGCGGCCGACGTACGCCACGTCATCCCGCACCAGGCCAACATCCGCATCATCAACTCGATCCTCAGCCACACCGGGCTGCCGCCCGAGGCCCTGGTCGCGAACCTGCACAAGTACGGGAACACGGCGTCCGCGTCCATCCCGATCGCACTGGCCGAGGCGCTGGACGAGGGCCGCATCGAGAACGGCGATCTGGTCCTGTTGGCCGGCTTCGGCGCAGGCATGACCTGGGGCTCCATGCTCCTCGAATGGCGCGGAGGGACACGATGAGTACGCAGAAGCCCGCCGGCGTCCGCCCCGAGCACCCCGTCGCCCTGGTGACGGGCGCCTCCGGCGGGCTCGGCCAGGCGCTGGCGATCGAACTGGACGCTCTCGGCTGCAAGGTGGCCGTCCACTACAACAGCGCGAAGGACGCCGCGCTCGCGGTGCGGGAGAAGCTCACCAACGACTCCGTCCTGGTGACCGGCGACGTCGGCTCGTACGAGGCCGTCACGGCGATGCACGCCCGGATCGCCGAGCAGCTGGGCCCGGTCGACGTCCTCGTCAACAACGGCGCGATCCGCCGTGACCAGGTCATGGCGATGCAGAAGCCCGAGGACTGGGCGGCGGTGATCCAGACCAACCTCATCGGCTCCTTCCACACCGCCCGGGTGTGCGTCCCGCACATGCTGCGCAACCGGTGGGGCCGGGTCATCAACGTGGTCTCGCCGTCGGGCCTGATCGCGACGGCCGGGCAGACGGCGTACTCCGCGTCCAAGGCCGGCCTGATCGGCTTCACCCGGACACTGGCCGCCGAATGCGGACGGCGCGGCGTCACGGTCAACGCGCTCTCGCCCGGATTCATGATCACGGGCATGACGCAGACCCTCCCCGACCACGTGGTGGAATCGATGGAGAAGAAGGCGCCGGTGCCCCGCTTCGTGACCGTGGAAGAGGTCGCGCGCAGCTCCGCCCTCTTCCTCGACCAGGACTGCATGACCGGCCAGGTCATCAGCATCGACAGCGGCGTCACCATCACCTGATATCCGCCCGGGGGGCTTTCCCAGGAAAGCCCCCCGGGGAAAAAAATTCCGCACGAAATGTCCGCGGAATGCTCCTGCGAACCGGATTTCGCAGGAGCATTCCGCGGACATTTCCCTGTCCGGGCAGGGCCGCCTACGCGGCCGGCGGGAGCAGGGGGGCGTACGCGCTCATCAGCAGCGGGTCGACGGCCGCCGGGCCGCTGTACGGGGCCATCGCACGGGCCGCCTCGCGGGCCGGGTCGGGCTGGCGGAGCAGGTCCAGATAGAGCGTCTGGGTGGACGGGGCCGGCTCGATGCCGAGCTCGTCCGACAGGAGCTCGCGCAGCTGCTGGTAGACGCGCAGCGCGTCGGCCCGGTTGCCGGCGGCGGCGTGCGCCGTCATCCGGCAGCGGTGCGCGCTCTCCCGGAACGGCGCCCTGCGCACCGCCTCGTCGGCGTACCGCAGGGCGTGGTGGCTGTTGCCGAGCGCGGCGGCCGAGGCGCTGGACAGCTCCAGGGCGCTCAGCCGTACCGCCTCGATGCGCTCGCGGGTGGTGTTCACCCACTCGCCCTCGTGGGCGGGCAGGAACGCGCCGCGCAGATTGGAGACAGCGCCGGAGGCCAGTTGCAGGGCCACCGCGTGCGCGCCCTCCCGGCACGCCTGCCGGGCCTCGGAGACCGACGCCTCGGCCGTCTCCACATCGGTCACCGCGTCGCCCGGCAGATGCAGCAGATACCGCCCGCTCTGGGCGACCAGCGGAGTCTCGCCGGGCTTCTGGTGCGCGCTGGTGACGAAGGACCGCACCCGGCTGACGACACTGCGCAGCGCGGACGCCCAGGTGTCGGGCAGGCCCTGCGGCCACAGCGTGTCCGCGAGTTGGTCGCGGCCGGTGCCCGCGGAGCGCTCCAGGACGAGCCGGGCTAAGGCGATTTGGGCCTGTGCGCTCGACAGATGCCGGGGCGGTTCCGCCTCGTGCTCGATGCTGACAAGTCCTACGAGCCGGATCAACACGTCGACACTCCCCCTGCGGCAGATCAGGAACCGAGCGGGGAACACGGCGCCGTTGCTTTTCCTTTGCGCCGTTCGGTTCTCGCCATTCCCCGTGATGTCGACGTGACCCTCGCAGGGGCATTCAGGCCGTGTCAATTGAGCCCGGGAACATACCGGGGGGAATGGGTGGAAGCCCAAGTTCCGCTGAATCGAGGGTCCATGATTCAACCCTTCTCCATGCGTTCACCAGGGGATTTCTAGTGAATCCCGAGCGGCTTCGAGCGTAATTCAAGAAGGGCTCCGGTTTCCTTGTTGCGGCCGCGTTGCGGAGCGCGGCGTAGAAATCCTGTCATGTAATAGGCCGTTCGCCGGCCGACTGAATCAGTCTGAGGAGACCCACGTGAACGCAACCGGAGGCTGGGAACGGCTGGCGCCGAAGATGGCCGTCACGAACAGGCGCGTCGCGGCACTGGAGTCCGAGCCGGAGCGCCGCAACAGCTTCGTCTCCTACACGGTCGAGCGGGACAGCGCCTACGCCGACCTCGACGGACAACGGCTGCTGATGATGTCCGGCTACAGCTACCTCGGTCTGGGCGGCGACGAACGCGTCGTCGCCGCCGCCAAGGCCGCCGTCGACCTGTACGGCACCGGCAACCACGGGGTGCGCGCCCTGGCCGGGACGATCCCGCTGCACGAGGAGCTTGAGGCCGAGGTGGCCGGCTTCGCGGACCGCGAGGCGTCCATGGTCTTCAGCTCGGGCTACGCGGCGAACGTGGGCACCGTCGGCGGTCTCGTGGGCGCCGGCGACACCGTCTTCATCGACAAGTACGACCACGCCTCCATCGTGGACGGCTGCCGGCTCTCCGGCGCCACCGTCACCCGGTTCCGGCACAACGACGTCGACCACCTCGACCGGCGCCTGGCCGCCGCCTCGCCCGACGGGGTGCGGCTCGTCATCGTCGACAGCGTCTACTCCATGGACGGCGACATCGCCCCGCTGCCCGAGCTGCGCAAGGTGTGCGACGAGCACAACGCGCTGCTCATGGTCGACGAGGCCCACGCGCTCGGCGTCATCGGCGCCACCGGGCGCGGCATCGAGGAGCACTTCGACCAGCGGGTGCAGGCCGACATCAAGCTCGGCACCCTGTCCAAGGGCATCCCGTCCATGGGCGGCTGGGTCGCCGGACCCGCCGAACTCATCGGCCACCTGCGCTACGCCGCCCGGCCGTTCCTCTTCTCCGCCGCCCTCGCCCCGGCCCAGGCCGCCGCCGCCCTGGAGAGCCTGCGTATCCTGCGACGCGAACCGGAGAGGGTCACCCACATCCAGCGCGAGTCCGCCCGGCTGCGCGCCCTGGTCAACGCCCAGGGGCTGCGCACCCAGGACAGCGAGACCGCGGTGCTGCCGCTGATCGCAGGCTCCGACGAGAAGGCGTACGACCTGGCCACCGCCTGCCGCCGGCACGGCGTCATCGGCATCCCCGTGGTCACCCCGGCCGTCCCCAACGACCTGGCCAGGCTGCGGATCGCGGTGACCGCGCGGCACACGCCCGAGGACATCGACTTCGCCGCCGACGCGTTCATCAAGTCCGCCCGCGAGTGCGGCATCATCCCGGCCTGACCGGCCGGTCCAGCCCCCCCGGGACACCGGACGGAGACCAGACAGATGACAGCCGCAGCCTCCCACCGCACCCCGGTGGTGATCACCGGGATCGGTGTGGTCACCCCGGCGGGGTGCACCCCCGACGCCCTGTGGGCCGCGCTCCGCGCCGGCCGTTCCACCGCGGCCCCGCTCGACCACCTGGACCTGTCCCGCCACCGGGTCCGGATCGGCTGCCGGGTCAGTGGACTCGACACCCAGGGTCCCGACGCCCTCGTGTCCGCCAAGGACGCGCGGCGCATGGACCCCTTCGCGCTGTACGGCACCACGGCCGCGCTCGCCGCCCACCGCGACGCCGGCGCCCCGGCCCCCGAGCCCGGGCGCACCGCGATCGTCGTCGGCAACGCGGTGGGCGGCCGCGCCACCAGCGACCGCGAGTCCGCGCACTACAGCGAGGCGGGCCCGCACCGGGTCAATCCGCTGATGCCGCTGCTGACCATGCCGAACGCGGCGGCCGCCCAGATCGCCATGCGCCTCGGCTGGACCGGCCCCGCGACCACCATCGCCACCACCTGCGCCAGCGGCGTCGACGCCATCGGGCACGCCACCGCGCTCCTGGAGTCGGGCCGGGCCGACGTGGCGATCGCGGGCGGCTGCGAGTCCACCCTGAGCCCGGTCACCCTCGCCGCCTTCGGGAACCTGAACGCGGTCTCCGGGCGCAACGACGACCCGGCGCACGCCTCCCGCCCCTTCGACCGGGACCGCGACGGGTTCGTCATGGGGGAGGGGGCCGGCTTCGTTGTCCTGGAACGCCTGGACGACGCGCTGGCCCGGGGCGCCCGCAGCTATGCCCGGATCGCCGGGTACGCGGCCACCTCGGACGCTTACCACCTGTCGATGCCGCTGGCCGACGGGGCCGGTGCGGTCGCTGCGATGACCGGTGCGCTCACCGCCGCCGGGCTCGCCCCCGACGAGATCGCCCACATCAACGCGCACGGCACCTCGACCCCGCACAATGACCGCGCCGAAGCGACGGCCCTGGCCAAGGTCTTCGGCTCGGACGGCCCGCCCGTCACCGCGTCCAAGGGCGTCATCGGCCACCTCATCGGAGCGGCCGGCGCCGTCGAGATCATCGCCGCCGTCCAGGCGATGCGCGCCCAAGAGGTGCCGCCCACCGCCAACCACGAACACCTGGAGCCAGGAATGGAGATCGACGTGGTGCACACCAGCCCACGGCCCGTCGCCCTGGGACCCGCGCTGTCGAACTCCTTCGGCTTCGGCGGCCACAACGCGAGCATGGTGGTGGCGCCGGTATGACGACCACCGCCCAGCCCACCACCCAGGCCGACGCGCAGCCCGCCGCCCAGCCCCGTACCGCCATCCGCACCCTCACCCCCGACGAGGTGGCCGCCTTCCGGGCCGCCGTCCGCGCGGACCTGCCCGCGGCCGGGGAGCCCGGCGCCTCGCCGGTGCACGCCTTCGTCCTCGCGCACACCCTCGCCGACGCGACCGTACGCGACCTGGCCGCGGCCGAGCCCGAGCCCGTCTCCGTCGTCCACCTCGCCCAGGACATCCACATCGAGCGGCCCCCGCTGCCCGGCGAGCGGATCACCGTCGGCCTCGACGTGGCCGGCGCCCGCCGCGAGCCGAAGGGCACCCGCGTCGCCGTCCGGGCCCGCCTCACCGGCGAGGACGGCACCCCGCGCGCCGAACTCCTCACCAGCGCCCTGCTGGTGGGCGCCGCCGCCATCGAGCCCTTCGGCCGGATCCCGGCAACGGCCGCGCCCGCCCCGTCCGGCGGAGCCGGTGAACCGGCCGTCGCCGAGCACCGGCTCACCTCCGCCTGGATTCGCGGCTACGCCCACGCCTCCGGCGACCTCAACCCGATCCACCTGGACGACCGGGCCGCCGAGGAGGCCGGCTTCCCCGGCGTCATCGCGCACGGGATGAGCGTGCTCGCCCTGGCCGTCGAGGAGATCGCCGACCGGTACGCGGACGGCGACGTCACCCGCGTCCGCGCGGTCAGCGGGCGGTTCTCCGCCCCCGTGGTCCCGGATGTCCCGCTGCGGATCGAACTGGCCCCGGACGCCGGCCGCACCCTGGTCCGCTTCACCTGCCGCACCCCTTCGGGCATCGCCGTGAAGAGCGGCTGGGCCCGGCTGGCGGGACGGCGGCCATGACCGGCCAGGGCCCCATCACCGGACTGCTCCCCGGCTTCCTCACTCAGGTCCGCGAGCGCCCCGACGCGCCCGCCCTGGTCTGGCACGGCGAGGAGACCAGCTATCGCGAGCTGTACGAGAGCGCCGGCCGCGAACGCGAGCGCCTCGCCCTGCTCGGGCCGCCGGCCGGCGAACCCGTGGGCATCCTCGCCGAGAAGTCGCCCGACGCCATCGCGCTCGTCCTCGGCTGCCTGCTCGCCCACCGCCCGTTCCTGCTGCCCTCCCCGCACCTCGGCGAGCAGCTGCTGACCCGGCTGTTCGCGCAGGCAGGCTGCGGATACGTGCTGACGCCGGGCGGCGAACCGCGCGGGGTGCGGGTCCCGGCCCGCTCGGCGGCCTACCCGGTGCCTCCCCGTACCGCCTTCATGCTCACCACGTCCGGCTCCACCGGGCTGCCCAAGACCGTGCCGCTGGACGAGCAGGCCGTGGACCGGTTCGTCAGCTGGGCCGGGCCCGCCTTCGCCGTCGCACCCGGGACCACCGTCCTCAACTACGCGCCGCTCAACTTCGACCTCTGCTTCCTCGACGTGTGGACGACCCTCGCACACGGCGGCCGGGTCGTTCTCGTGGACCCGGACAAGGCCGTCGACGGACGCCATCTGCTGGACCTGCTGCTCCGGCACGACGTGGAGATCGTCCAGGCCGTGCCGATGTTCTACCGGCTCGTGCTGGACGCCGCCCGCCGGGCCGGCGTGCTGCTGCCTTCGGTGCGCCGGGCCGCCTTCACCGGCGACGCCCTGCCCGAACGCACCCTGGCCGAACTCCGAGAGATGCTGCCCGCCGCCCGCCTCACCAACATCTACGGCTGCACGGAGACCAACGACAGCTTCACGTACGACGTCGGCACCCCGGCCACCGAATCCGGCCCGCTGCCCATCGGCACCCCGCTCCCCGGGGTCTCGGTGCTCGTGCTGGACGCCGAAGGCCGGGAGGTCACCGGCCCCGGCGCCGGCGAGCTGCACGTCAGGACGCCGTTCCAGACCGCCGGCTACCTCGACCCGGCCCGCAGCCGGGGCCGGTTCACCGGCCACCCGCTCGGCCACGACGACGGTGCCTGGTTCCGCACCGGCGACCTCGTCCGGCGCGACGCCGACGGGCTGCTGCATCTGACCGGGCGCAGCGACTTCCAGGTCAAGGTACGCGGCGTCGCCGTCAACACCGCCGAGATCGAGCAGGTGCTGCTCAGCCACCCCGCCGTCCTGGAGGCCGGGGTCGCCGCGCAGCCCGACCCGCTCACCGGCAAACGGCTCGTCGCCGGGGTGCGGCGCGCACCCGGCAGCGGGCTCAACAGCCTGCTCCTGAAGGAACACTGCGCCCGCGCCCTGCCCAGGGCCGCGGTCCCCGGCGTCCTGCGGATCACCGACGAACCGCTGCCCAAGACCCTCACCGGAAAGGTCGACCGCACCGCGCTCGACCGGCTGAGCGGACCGTCCCGGGCGCCGGACCAGTCCCGCCGGCTGACCACAGTAGAAGGAAGGACGTCATGAGCAACACGGCCACCATCAAGCAGTTCCTGATCGAGGAGTTCCTGCCGGACCTCACCCAGGACCAACTCGCCGACGACCAGGACCTGCTGTCGAGCGGAGCCATCGACTCGCTCGGTCTGCTCAAGCTGATCGCCTGGGTGGAGGACCGCTTCGGGCTCGCCGTGGACGACACGGACCTCGACCCCAATAACTTCCGCAGCGTCACCGCCATCGGCACCTTCGTGGCGAATGCGCGCCAGGGGGTGAGCGGCTAACCATGCACGACGCGCTCACCGGCCTGCTGGCGCGGCACACGGTGGCCGAGCACGAGACCTGGCGGTCTCTGTGGGACTGGCTCGGCGACGGCACGCTCCCCCGGGAGCAGGCCGTCGCCCTGCTGGCCTCGCTGACCACCCGGCTCCCCGACCCCGCGACGCTTGCCGCCCTGCACGGCACCCTCATGGAACGGCGCCCCGCGCGCCCCGGGCCCGCCTGGCCCGCGACCGTCAACGTCGTGGGCACCGGAGGCGGCCCCGCCACCTTCAACGTCTCCACCGCGGCGGCCTTCGTCGCGGCCGCCGCCGGGGTGCGTGTCGTCAAGTCCGGCTCCCGGGCCTACACCTCCAGCCTCGGCTCCGTCGACCTCCTCGAACGCCTCGGGGTGCACCTCACCTCCTCGTACGAGCAGACCGAGGAGCACCTGGAACGGGACGGGATCGCCTTCACCGGGCCGTTCGTCTACCCGGCCGAACTCGCCCGGCTCGCCCGCCTGATCGCGCCCGTGAGCATGAAGCCGTTCGGGCGGTTCCTCAACGCGCTCGGCCCCCTCCTCGCCGATCTGCCGGTCACCGCCCAGGTCACCGGGGTCTCGCACACCATGCCCCTGGACGACCTGCGCCGCCTCGCCGCCACGGTCACCGGCCGCACGGTGTGGCTCACCAGCAACGACCGGGGCGCCGACGAACTCCTCGGCTTCGCCCGCAACACCGTCCACATCGCGCGGGGCGAGGACCAGGTCCTGGAGCCCGGCGCGCTGATCCCGGCCGACGGCGGCTTCGAGGCGCTGGCCCCCGCGCCCAAGGACGCGGCCACCGACCACTTCCTGGCCGTGCTCGCCGGGCGCGCCCACCCGGCGGCCACCCACACCGTCCGGCTCAACGCCGCCGCGCTCGCTCTCGCGGCCGGCCACCACACCACCTGGCGCGACGCGCTCGACGCCACGGACGACGCCGTCACCAGCGGGGCCGCCGTGGCCCTGGTCGAGCGGCTGCGCTCCCGGAAGGCCGTGGCGGCGGGGGCGGTCCGCCATGGCTGACTTCTTCACCGGACGCGGACCCGGCCGGCCCGGGCTCACGCTGTTCCTCAACGCGGGCGACCCGTCCCTGGACGAGCTCGCCGAGGTCGTGCACATGCTGGACGAGGAGGGCGTCGACTGCCTCGAACTGGCGGTGCCCTTCCCGGACTCCTTCACCGACGGGCCGGTCGTACGCCGCTCCGCCCGCCGCGCCCTGGACCGGGGCACCGGCCTGGACGACGTCCTCGGCTTCGTCGCCCGCGTCCGGCCCGGGCTGCGGCGGCTGCGGATCGCGCTGCTCGCCGACTGGAGCCACTCCCTCAAGCGCCGGGACCTGGGCGCGGCCGTCAAGGACATCACCGCGTCCGGCGCCGACGGGCTCCTGGTGCACGGCCTGCCGCCCCGGCTGCGGGACGCCTACCGCGAGGCGACCGAGGCGGCCGGCACCGCCGTCGTCACCACCTGCTACCCGACCAGCCCCGAGGAGACCCGGGCCCGCGCGGCCCGCGAGTCATCCGCGTACGTCTATCTGGTGGCGCACTACGGCCGCAGCGGCACCGCGCCGCCCGCCGGGCACGCCGCGCTCGCCCCGGTCGTCGCCGGGCTGCGGGCCCACACGAACTCCCCGATCGCCGTCGGCTTCGGGGTCAGTACGCGCAGCCACGTCGCGGCGGTCGCCGCGAGCGGGGCCGACGCAGCGATCGTCGGCTCCGCGGGCGTGGCCCGCGTGGCGCGGGCCCTCGAAGAGGAGGGCTCCGTCACCACGGCACTGCGCGACTTCGTCCGGTCGCTCCAGCCCGGACCGGACGAGATCAGTACGGCCAATACCCCTATCCGAACAAGGAGTTGACCATGATCATCCGTGACCTGGAGACCGTTAAAAGCGTCGACTGGGGCAACGGGCTCAGCCGTCGCTTCCTCACCGAGTCCGACGGCGTCGGCTACTCGATCACCGACACCACGGTGCGCGCCGGCACCAAGTCCCGCCTGGAGTACCGCAACCACCTGGAGTCCTGCTACTGCATCGAGGGCTCCGGCGAGGTCATCGAACTCGACGGCACCGTGCACCCCATCACACCGGGCCGGCTGTACTCCCTCGACGAGCACGACGCGCACTTCCTCGTCGCCTCCCCACACGAGGACCTGCGCCTCGTCTGCGTCTTCACCCCGGCGCTCCAGGGCGACGAGGTGCACAGCCTCGACGCGCACAGCTCTTCCGCCTACTGATCCGCACGCGCACCTCTGAAAGGGGGCCCAGTGATCCGCTGGAACACCGACCAGGCCGACCTGCGGGCCGGCCTGGCCCGGTGGGGCGAGGCACTCAGCGCCAACCACATCGCCCAGGACGAACGAGCGGAGTTCTCCTGGGAGAAGTGGAAACTGGTGCGCCGGGCCGGCATCCTCGCCCTGCCCTTCGCCGAGGAGCACGGCGGCCTGGGCCAGTCCCTCCTCACCACCATGTACGTCCTGGAAGGGCTCGGCGAGCACTGCCGTGACGCGGGCCTGAACTTCTGCGTCACCACCACGCTCGCCAGCACCGGCGTCCCCCTCATGCGCTTCGGCACGCCCGCGCAGAAGGCGGAATACCTCCCCCGGATCGGCTCCGGCGAGGCGATCGGCGCCCATGCGATCACCGAGTCGGAGTCCGGCAGCGACGCGATGGCGATGACCACGCGCGCCGAACGCGACGGCGACGACTTCGTGCTGAACGGAAGCAAGTGCTTCGTCAGCAACGGCCCCGTCGCCGACGTGTTCGTCGTGTACGCGCGCACCCACCCCGACGGCGGGGCGCTGGGCGTGACCGCGTTCCTCGTGGACCGGGACACCCCGGGCCTCACCGTCGGCGGGCCCGTCAAGAAGATGGGCCTGCGCACCTCTCCGCTGAGCGAGCTGTACTTCGACGACTGCCGCATCCCGCGCGACCGGGTCCTCGGCCGGGTGGGCGGCGGCTTCATCGTCCTCGACCACGTGATGAAGCGGGAGATCCTGCTCTCGTTCATCGTGAACGTGGGGGAGATGCAGCACCGGTTCGACCGCTGCGTCGAGTACGCCCGCACCCGCAGGTCGTTCGGCAGGACGATCGGCTCCTACCAGTCCGTCGCCAACAAGATCGTGGACGCCAAGATCGGCCTGGAGTCGGCCAGGAAGTGGCTGTACGACACCGCCGAACGCCTTGAGGAGGGCGAGGACGTCACCGAGGACCTGGCCATCGCCAAGCTGATCACCAGCGAGGCGAATCTCGCCGGCTCGCTCACCGCCGTCCAGGTCTTCGGCGGCCACGGCTACATGAGCGAGTACGGCCTGGAGATCGACGTCCGCAACGCCGTGGGCGGCACGATCTACTCGGGCAGCAACGAGATCCAGTACAACCGAATCGCGTCCAAGCTGGGCCTGGGCCGATGACCACCCTGTCCGCACCGCGCACCCTCAAGGTCTGCGGCGCCACCAGCACCCGCGACATCGAGGTGCTGGCCGGCGCCGGGGCCTGCCTCGTCGGCCTGTGGCACGGCGTCCCCGGCGGCCCCGCGGACCTGCCCGAACACGAGGTGGCCGCCCTCGCGGCGGCCGTCCGCGCCACCGGCACCCTGCACCCCGTCCTGGTCACCTTCCTCGGCGACCCGGACGCGGTCGCGGGCGTCCTGCGCCGCACCGGCATCCGCATCGTCCAGCTCCACGCCTACCAGCCGCCCGCCACCGTCCGCGCCCTGCGCACGGCGCTGCCCGACACCGTCATCGTCAAGGTGCTGCACGTCATGGACGGCTCCTGCCCGGAACGTCCCCTGATCGGGGCGTACGAGCGGGCCGGCACCGACCTCTTCCTCATCGACTCCACCACCGCCGACGGCCGCGTCGGCTCCACGGGGCAGCGCCTGGACGAGGAGACCGTCCTCCGGCTGGCCCAACGGTTCACCCTGCCGTTCTGGCTCGCCGGCGGACTCGACCGGACCAACAGGTCCGCGTACGAACGGGTCCTGAGCCACCCCCGGCTGCGCGGCATCGACGTCGACACCGCGGCCCGCGGCGGCGACGGCCGCTTCGGCGCACCCGCGGTGGCCGGACTGGCCCGCGCCTGGAACACCGGGCCGGGCCACCCGGACCCCCGCACTCCTTCCGCCACGGACATCCCCACCACACGGCCTACGGAGCAGCCATGAGCCTTCCCTTCATCGAGTCCCTGCTGTCGGCCCCGCAGCCCCTGGTGATGGAGGTCAAGCGGCGCGACGCGTTCGGCTTCGACCTCATCTCCGGCCACACCCCCGCGGAGATCGTCACCGCTTACGAGAAGGCCGGGGCGCCCTGCATCTCGGTCGTCACGGGCCGCTGGTTCGGCGGCACCCGCGAACTGCTCCGTGATGTCGCCCGGCTGACCGAACTCCCCCTGCTTCAGAAGGACTTCATCACTCGCAAGGATCAGCTGGAGACCGCGCGGGAGCTCGGTGCGTCGGCCGTCCTGCTCACCGCCGGACTGCTCTCCGCGTCCGCCCTGCGCGGGCTCACCGTCGCGGCGCTCAGCGCGGGCCTGACCCCGTTCGTCGAGGCCACCACCGAGGCCGAGATCGCGTCCGTGCCGCACGCCGACGAGTGCGTCATCGCCGTCAACAACAAGGACATCAAGACCCGCGAGCGCGACCGGGGCGACCTGGCCCGCAGCTTTGACCTGCTGCCCGCCCTGCACGCGAGCGGCACCCCCTGCCCGGTGAGCGCCAGCGCCATCGACAGCCCGCAGACGGCGGCCCGGCTGCTCGACGCCGGCTACAAGGGCCTCCTCGTCGGCACCGCCCTGCTGCGCAGCGGCGACCCCGGCGAGTGGCTGCGCACCCTGGAGAACAGCCGGCACACCGTACAGCCGGCCCTCCATCCGTCGTGAGTGTCCGCACCGTGTGAAGAAGGGGGCTCCGTGGCCACGGAGCCCCCTTCGCGTTGCCCGCCCCGCCGTCAGGACACGACGCGGTTGACCAGCTGGTCGCGCACCCGGGCCGGGATGTCGGGGGCGAACCGGCGCAGATAGTGGTCGATGTGCCGGTCCGCGCCGACCAGGAACGGCAGGTCGAAGACCAGCAGCCGGCGCACCGCGAGCAGCGGCACCGGCGAGCGCAGCGGTGCGAAGTCCTCGTTCCACAGCCCCGGCTCGGCGCACAGCGGATGGAACTGGCCGATCATCAGCCCCTGGGCCACGAAGTCGTCCTTGGCGTCCGCCTGCAACAGGTCCAGGGCCGCCGGGTCCGTATGGTCCAGGTCGGGAAGCACCATCAGTACGGTGAGGAGTTCCCGTTCGTCCTCCGGGAGCTCCGACGCCAGCCGCTCGTACCAGCTGCGCAGCGCCTCCACGGCACCGGGCAGCGCGGCCGGGGTGCTCCGCGCGGGCACGGCGAGCAGGAACCGGCCGGCGCGCAGCGAGGGCTGGGTGTACGGGCAGACCGGGCCGCTGCGGCCCAGCTCGGGATGGCTCGACACCAGGAAGGTCCGGCTCCACTCCAGCACCTCGCGCAGCGGCCCGAGCTGTCCGGCCGGCACGAGACCCCGGTCCACCTGACCCGGCGTGTAGATCTGCAACCGGCTGTCGCCCCTCATCGCGGCTCCCGCCACAGCGGCCGGAGGCGCGGCCCGCCGTCCGGCAGCACGATGTCCTCGCCCAGCCGTACGAAGCCCTGGTTCCGCGCCGACGCCTCGCCGCCGGGCGAACTGGCCTCCGCATAGGCTCCGCAGCCCGCCGCGTCGGCCTCCCGCAGCACCCCGGCGACGAGCGCGCCGAGCAGCCCCCGGCCGCGCGCGCCGCCGCGCACCGCGCCGAACGACGCGTAGTAGTGCGGCCGGGCCGGGTGCCGGGACGCCTGGAGCTCGGCGATCAGCGCCAGCGAGGCGGCCTCGCGGACACCGAGGACGTCCTCGAAGCGCCCGGCGAACTCCTCGCCCCGCGCCTCCAGCTCGGCCTGGGCGCCCGGCGGCGTCCACAGCAGCACGGCGTCCAGGTCCGGGGTGCAGGTCACCGCGTCGTACCCGAAGGACATGTCGAGGAACACCTCGAACAGGCCGGGCAGCACCCGCGCCCTGCGCTCCGGGTCCGGGGTGATCCAGCGGGTGAGCGGGTCGTCGTGGAACGCGTCCGCCAGCAGCGCCGCGAGGGGGCCGGTCTCGTCGCGTCGGGCGCGCCGCAGGGCCGGCCGGGGTGCCGTCGGCAGGGGCGGCGGGAACGTGGACAGGTGGGTCACGAAGTCTTCCTCCCGTTCGATGAGGGGTGTGCCAGCCGCGCCACCCGGGCGTGCAGCTGGTCCAGATGGAGTTCGGCTTCCGGCTTGATCAGGACGCTGCGCATCACCCGGGCCGTGGCGGCGTCGGCCACCACATCGGGTCTGCGCCGCGCGAAGTCCGCCGCGTCGGTCCGCAGCACGCTGAGGAACACGGGGTCCCGTTCCGCGTGCATGCCGTCCGTGAGCAGCCGGCCGGACGCGGCGTCGACGGCGGACAGCGTCAGCGGCCGCGTCGCGGGGAAGTAGCTGACGATGTCCAGCTGGGGTGCCTGGTACGTCTCCAGCTCCTCGGACGCCTCGATGCGTTCCGCCCATCCGACGGCCGCGCGGCGGCTGCCGGCCAGGATCTCGCCGAAGCCGTCCCGGGTCAGCGGCAGCAGTTGCAGCGTCAGCCAGAGCGCGGCGGCCGCCGCCCCGGCCCGCGAGCACTCCAGGCTGATCTCGCCCAGGTGCAGTGCGGCCTCGGTGAAGTAGGTGTACGGCGAGTCGTGCGCGAGGTGGTTCCGGGCGGCGTCGTCGTTGAACAGCACCGCCCCGCACCCGTAGGGCTGGAGGCCGTGCTTGTGCGGGTCCACGACGACCGAGTCGCAGTCCGCGATGGCCCGCCACGGCCGTACGTCGATGCCCTCGGGCCGGTCCGAGCGCCCGAGGAGCGCGTAGAACCCGCCATAGGCGGCGTCCACATGCACCCGTACGCCGTAGCGCCGGGCCAGCGGCACCACCTCGTGCACCGGGTCGACCGCCCCCAGCCCCGTCGTCCCCGTGGTCACCACCACCGTGCCGACCCGGTCGGCCGCGAGCAGCCGTTCCAGGGCGTCCAGGTCGATGCGGCCCAGTCCGTCGGCGGGCACCCGGTGGCCCTCGACGCCGAGCACCCCGCACATGCGGGCGTGCGTGTAGTGGCATTCGGCGCTGTACGCGATGCCGCGTCCGGGGTGGGTCTGGCGCGCCACGTACAGCGCCTCCAGGTTGGCCATGGTCCCGCTCGTCGTGAGATGGCCCAGGTGCGAGCCCCGGAAGCCGAACATCCCGGCGAGCAGTTCCACGCACTCGCGTTCCATCTCGGTGGTGGCCGGACCGCCCTCGGCGGCGTGGTTGTTCGGGTTGAACAGCATCGCGGTGACGTAGCCGACGACCGCCGCGGGATGGGGCGGCTTGACCATCTGCCCCGCGTAGCTCGGATGGAAAAACGGATAGTTGTCGTCCAGCCGCTTCGAGAACGCGGCGAACGCGGCACCGAACTCCTCGTCCCCGACCAGGTGCGACGGGTGCTCCCGGTACGGGCCGAAGCGTTCTCCCCAGTGTTCGGCCACGTCTACGGCACGCGGCAGCCAGTAACGAAGATCCACGGTCGGCCTTCCGGTGGGGGCAGGTGGGCAGGGGCGTGGGGCAGCGGACGGCTCAGGTATACGGAGCGGAGCGCAAGCCGGCCGCAAGCGGATTCCTGGCGGATCTGGGCCAGGTCTGGACGCGTTCTCAAGCGGCATTCCCGGGTGTACCGGGATAAAGCGACCGACCTCGCGCCCGCCCTAGCCGCCCCCGAGACACGTGCGAGCCGCCCTTGCTGCACTAGGGCCTGTCCGGTGGATCTTCGTGGGCCCGCGACGCCTGGCACGCACTCTCGCCGCACGCCCGCATCACCCAAGTACGTCCGGTACGAGGGCGATCCGGGCGCACGCCGAGAAGTGGGGTCTCCCCTGTTCGAGCGAAGCCGAGAACTTGGGGATGCACCAGACGCCGCGGGCTGATCCACGAAGATCCGCCGGACAGGCCCTAGGCGCGTCCGCCGAATCAAGCAGCAGGAGTTCCGTGATGGTGACCAGACGCACTCTGATGACCGCCCTGAGCGTCACCGGCGCCGGGCTGTTCACCGGCGCGGCCCTCACCCCGCTGATGACGACGGGCGCCGCCACGCGCGAGGACGCCGCCGCGACCGGCCCGGCCGCCCCCGTGGGCCCCGCCGTCCAGCCGTTCCAGGTGCCGCTGCCCCTGCTGCCCGTGCTGACCCCCGACGCGACGCGCGGCGGCGCCGACGTCTACGACATCACGATGCGCCGCACCCGCGCCGCGATCCTGCCGGGCCTGAGCACCGACGTCCTCACCTACGACGGGCACTTCCCCGGCGGCATCGTCCGGGCCCGCTCCGGGCGCCCCGTGGTGATGCGCCAGCACAACCGGCTGGGCGTGGACACCTCGGTGCACCTGCACGGCGCCTCGGTGCCCGTCGCCAGCGACGGCGGCCCGATGAACACCTTCGCCTCCGGGACGAGCCGCACCTACACGTACCCGAACCAGCAGCCGCACGCCTCGCTCTGGTACCATGACCACGCCCACCACTCGGAGTCCGAGAACTGCTACCGGGGCCTGTCGGGCAGCTATCTGCTCACCGACGACGTGGAGGAGGCGCTGCCGCTGCCGGCCGGGCGCTACGACGTCACCGTGGCGCTGCGCGACGCCCACTTCGACGACGACGGGCAGCTGCTGTACATCCTGGACGACGCGGCGGGCCGCTCCACGATCCTCGCGAACGGCAAGCCGTACCCGTACCTCCGGGTCGCCGCCCGCAAGTACCGCTTCCGGCTGCTGAACTCGTCCAACCTGCGGTTCTTCGCGCTGCGGCTGGCCGACGGCTCGTCCTTCACCCAGATCGGCTCCGACGGCGGCCTGCTGCCGCGCCCCTTCACCACCGACTCGCTGCTCCTGTCACCGGCCGAGCGCGCGGACGTCGTCATCGACTTCTCCCGCTACCCGGTCGGCACCCGGCTCGTCCTGGAGAACACCCTCGGCCCGGGCGATCCCGGCCGGACGGGCAAGGTCATGCGCTTCGACGTGGTGCGCAAGGCCCCCGACCCGAGCCGGGTGCTGCCCGTACTGCGCACACTGCCGCCGCTGCCGCCGGTGACCGGGTGGCGCTCCTTCGACCTGAACGTCGCCGTCGTCGGCGGCGAACCGCAGGGCACCATCAACGGCCGCGTCTACGATCCGGCGCGCATCGACACCGAGATCCCGTACGGCGCCAGCGAGGTCTGGACCGTCACCAACACCAACACCGACGTGCCGCACAACTTCCATATGCACCTGGTGCAGTTCCGCGTCCTGGAACGCAACGGAAAGTCGCCGACCGGGGCCGAGGCGGGGCTGAAGGACACCGTGTGCCTGCTGCCCGGCGAGACCGTGAAACTCCAGGCGACCTTCGACTCCTACCGGGGCACCTACGTCTACCACTGCCACCTGCTCGACCACTCCGCGATGGGCATGATGGCGCAGATGCGCATCCGCTGATCCGTCGCACCCGGGCACGCCCGTTCGAGTATCGCTCGACGTTCGCTGGAGGAACGCTGGTGATCCTGTCCAGGGCGGCCTCCGCGCCCGCGGCGGGAGCAAAAGCACCTCTATCCTCGTCAACAGCGCGCCTCGGCACCCTACTTACGAACCGGACAAGAGCGAGGACGTACCGATGACACCCAATCAGTACCCGCAGCAGCAGAGCCCCACCGGCGCGCAGGCGCCGTACCAGCAGCCGTGGGGGCAGCCCGCCGCGCCCGTGCCGCCGCGGGAGGACCGCCCGAACAAGGCCGCGGGCTGGCTGCACATGATCTCGGTGATCACGCTCGGGCTCATGGCCGGCCTGTTCTTCGCCTACGACGTCTCCGTCATGCCAGGCCTCGCCAAGACCGACGACCGCACCTACGTGACCGCGATGCAGCAGTTCAACGCGATGATCGACGGCAACGGCCTGTTCGCGCTCATCTTCATGGGGGCCATCGTCGCCGCGGGCCTCGCCGCGTTCCTGGAGTTCCGCCGGGGACGGAAGACCATCGCCCTGTGGGCCGGTCTCGCCGCCGTCCTCTACCTCGTCGTCCTGATGCTCACGATGGGCGTCGAGATCCCGCTCAACAACCAGCTCGCCGACCTCGGCGACCCGGCCAAGATCCACGACTTCTCCCTGGTCGACAAGTTCAAGGGCACCTGGGAGACCGTCAACATCTTCCGTACGCTCCTCACCACGGCGGCCCTCGGCTGCGCGGCGTACGCCGCCAAGCTGCACGGCCGCGCGGAAGCGCTGCTGTCCGCCGGCCGCTGAGCCGGCGCCCCGGGGAGGGCGGGTACGGGCACGGGCCCCGTACCCGCCCTCCCGCGCGTATCAGCTGCCGCCGTTGAGGACGAGGGCCCAGCACAGCAGCCCGGTGGCGGCGATGCACAGCAGCGTCCGCAGCACGTTCCCCCGCGCCCAGGCCCCCTCGAACTCCGCCCGCACCGCCTCAGGCCGGGCGATCCCGTCCACCGGGCCCGCCGCGTCCAGCGCGTTGTTCAGCGGGATGTTCAGCCGGCTGGTCACCCCCATCGACGCGATGTAGCAGACGAGCGCCGCGACGGTCGGCACCACCGCGTCCCGGTCCCCGCCACCGAACTGGAGCCCCACCGCGAGCCCGGTGAACACCAGGGCCCCGATGTAGCCGAGCACGAACCACCCGTTGAGGATGGCCACGTTGACCCGCTGCATCACATCGATGAACGTACGGTCCCCCGCCCCGCGCAGTGCCGGCATCACGGAGATGGCGAAGCCGTAGAACAGTCCGCTGACCAGCCCCGTCGTCACGGTGGCCGCGATGAGCGCGAGCGTTTGTGCGATCTCCATTGCCTGACCCCTCAGCTTCTGCCGGTACGGCGGTGCCTGCGCAAGTCAACTCTCCTCTGCGCAAAGGGAATGCAACAGGAAGGTCAAGTGCAGGGGTCCAGCGTACGAGGGTGCCTGCGGCGGCGGGGCGTAATTGTGGGAGCCTGCGCGGGTGGCCCAGCGCCTCACGGCCGGAAGCGGGTCTGGCTGAACGCCTCGCCACGGCCGAACGCGAGGATCTTCACCGGGCGGACCGCGAACACCGGGACGACCGCGCCGGGCGCCTCGGAGGTCTCCGGCTGGGGGCCCTCCGGGTGGTGTCGGAAGCCGTCCTCGACCACGTCGTACGGCCATCCGATCTTCGCCATCCACAGCTCCGCGAGCCGTTCCAGGGTCCCGCGCTCGGCGACGCGCAGGGCGGGGCCCTCGGCCACGACGTCGAGCCCTGGCCCGTACGCGTTGTCGCCGGTCGTCGTCGCCCCGGCTCATCACGTACAGCGGAGCGCCCTCGCTCTCCTCCTCCGGCGCCAGGTAGCGCTGCCGGATCTTGACCGCCGCGACGTCCGGGCGGATGAAGAGGATGTGGGCCACCTCGTAGGTGACCTGCCCGGCCCAGTCGGCGGCGGGCAGCACGGTCCGGGTGAACGCGGAGATCGCGTCGATGCCGATGAGGACCTTGCCGTGGGCCGTCGTCCAGACCGCGTCGGGCCGGAAGAGGGCCAGGAACGCGTCGGGGTTCTTGCGCTGCTGGGAGCGTTCGACGGTGGCGACGACCTCGCGGATCGCTTCGAGGTCGGCGGTGTGTGCGCGTGTTTCGGTATCGGTGTCCATGCCGGGAATCCTGCAACCTCAAGTTCGCTTGAGATCAAGTCCGGTCGCGATCAAGTCCGGTTGAGGTCGAGGGCCGTCCGGGGTGCCCGCTCCCGCCGGGGGAGCAGCAGCGGGGTGGCCAGGATGAGCAGCCCGGCGACCGCGAGGGCCGTGCGCGGGCCGGTGATCCCGGCGAGCAGCCCGGCGAGCGCGGTCAGGACGGCGACGGCCGCCTGCTGGCCGATCGTCCAGGCCGTCAGCGTGCGGGCGACGAGATGATGGGGCGTGTGTTCCAGCCGGTACGTGGACAGCACCGGCCCGTACAGGCTCATGTTGACGATGATGGCCAGCTCGACCGCCATCACCGTGACCAGCCCGACGACGCCCGGCCGCACCAGGACCAGCCCGATCAGCCAGACCGCGCGCAGGGTGCCCACGGTCCGGAAGACCCGGTCGCGGCCGTGCCGGGCGACGACCCGGCGGGCCAGCCGGGAGCCGATGAGCCCGCCCAGGCACGGCGCGGCGAAGGCGAGGCCGTACTGCCAGGGCGGGAAGCCGAGTTCGCGCAGCAGAAGCACGGCGAGCAGCGGTTCGGTGGCCATGATCAGACCGGCGACGAGCACCTGGTTGAGGTAGAGCGCCCGCAGCACCGGATGGCCCAGGATGTGCCGCCAGCCGGCCAGCAGCGCCCCCGCGCGCAGCGGACTCCGCCCGGCCGGTTCCGGCGCCGCCTCCCTGCCCCCGATCGCGGCGAGGCCGAGCGCGGAGAGCAGATAGCTGAGGGCGTCGGCCAGCGCGGTGGTGACCGGCCCGAACACCCCGATCGCCGCGCCGCCCAGCGGCGGGCCCACCGCGATGGAGCTCCAGTTCGTCGACTCGAAGCGGGCGTTGGCGACGAGCAGGTCCTCCGGCCGGACGAGCGCCTTCAGGAACGCGCCGCTCGCCGCGCCGAACGCGATCTTCGCCGCCGCGATCACCGCCGAGACCACCAGCAGCTGCGCGAACCCCAGCACCCCGAAGGCGTACGCCACCGGCACCGACGCCATGGCCGCGAACCGGACCAGGTCCGTCCCGATCATCACCGGCCGCTTGCGCCGGAACTCCACCCACGGCGCGAGCGGCACCGCGATCAGCGCCCCCACCGCGGGCCCCGCGGCGGACAGCGCGGACACCTCGGCGGGCCCGGCGTCCAGCACCAGGACGGCGATCAGCGGCAGCGCCCCGAACCCCAGCCCCGACCCGTACGCGCTCACCGCGTACGACGCCCACAGCCACCCGAAACGCCGCCCCAGCCGTCTCCCGCCCACCATGCGCAGCGCGCTCCTCGCACCCTCGACCGAACAACTCGAACAACCCGTCAGTGTCCGGAGCGAGCCAACCGGGTGGTGCGAGCGCAGGTCAAACAACCGATCCGGCGGTTCTGGACAACCAGTGGTTGTACGCGAGGGTGGGCGCCCGCGAGAGGAGTCAGGCGGCCGGGAGCGGGGGCTCCGTCCGGTCGACCGCGTCGAGCACGGAGGCGAGCAGGCCGGGGAAACGGGCGTCGAGTTCCGCCCGGCGCAGCGTGTTGAGGCGGGAGTTGCCCGGGGCCGTCTCCTGGCGGATGATCCCGGCCTCGCGCAACACCTTGAAGTGCGCGGACAGGGTCGACTTGCTCAGGTTGATGCCGAAGGTGCCGCACGGCTTGCCGCCGGCCGCGGCGAGGGTCCGCACGATCTGCATACGGGCCGGTTCGGCCAGCGCGTGGAGCACGGCATAGATGTTGATGTCCTCGGCACGGGGGTGCTGGAGCGGCTTCACGGCAGCGGTTCTCCCAGTTCGGAACGGTTGTGCGGAACGGTGTGCGGCGATTGAGTGTTCGTCGGTTGGCGAATACCTGTTGACCGGCTCCCGGTCAGATGTATACGTTAACCCGCGTGTTCGCCAAAGAGCGAACACACGAACAGTCCGACGGGCTCGCACCCGTCCGTGCCGAACCGCTGGGAGACCTCATGGCCGAGATGAAGACCGCCGCCGCAGCCGCAGGGGGGCTGGTCACCGCCCTCGCCTTCGGCGGCATGTTCGCCGTCGCCAAGTCCGCCTTCGTCCATGTGGACCCCTTCCACCTCACCCTGGCCCGCTTCGCCCTCGGCTCCGCGATCTTCGTGCTCGCCCTGCTGGCCGTCGAAGGCCGCGCCGCGCTGCGCACCGACGGCAGGTTGCTGAAGCTCTGGGGGCTCGGCTCGCTCGGCTTCGCGGCCTTCAACCTGCTCACCTATGTCGGCCTCCAGTCCACCCCGGCCCCCACCGCCTCGCTGATCATGGCCGCGATGCCCGCCATCACGGTCATCGTGATGTGGACCCGCACCGGGAAGCGGCCCACCGGCGTCACCCTCGGCCTGGTCCTGCTCGCCCTGACCGGCGTCGCCATGGTCCTGGGCAACGGCAACCCGCTCGCCGTCTTCACCGGCGGCATCGGCGCCGGCGGGCTCGTCATCCTGGCCGGCGTCATCGGCTGGGTCGTCTACACGACCGGCGCCGTCGGCTTCCCGTCCTTCTCCGTCCTGCGCTACACCGCTCTCACCAGCGTCCTGGGCACCCTCACCATCGCCGCCGTCACCCTCACCGCCGGGTTCGCGGGCTGGATTCCCACCCCGTCCGCCGCCGACTACGCGGCCGGCTGGTGGCAGATCCTCTACATGGCCGTCCCCGCCACCGCCGTCGCGATCCTCGCCTTCAACCACGCCACCCGCACCCTGGGCCCCGCCAACGGCGTCCTGTTCATCAACCTCGTCCCCCTCACCGCCTTCGCCATCGAAGCGGTACGGGGCCACCGGCCCACCGCGGCCGAACTCGCGGGCGTCGCCCTCACCCTTGCCGCGGTCATCGCCAACAACCTCTACAGCCGCCGCGCCGCCCGCCGCGCCCCCGCCGCGGCGCCGACCGGAAAGACCCTGACCACGGCGGCGTGAAACCGGGACGGGGAAGGTGAGCGCCGCCGCGGGGATTGTGTCGGACGCCCCTAGGGTGGCCGGTGTGGACCTTCAAGCCGTACGCACCTTTGTCGCCGTCGCCGAGGCGGGGCAGTTCCAGAAGGCGGCCGTCGACCTGGCGGTCACCCAGCAAGCCGTCTCCAAGCGGATCGCCGCGCTGGAACAGGCCCTCGGCGTACGGCTGTTCACGCGCGCCCCGCGTGGTGCGGAGCTGACCATCGACGGCCGGGCGTTCCTGCCCCACGCGCGCGAACTGCTGCGCGCGGCCGAGCGGGCGGGCGCGTCCGTGCGCCCCGGCCGACGACCGCTGCGGGTCGACGTCATCGCCTCGCGCAGCGCCCAGTCGGGCGTGATGCGCGGCTTCCACCGCGCGCATCCCGAGGTCGAACTGGACGTGCTGATGCTCCCCGGCATCGATACGGCGGTCGCCGCCCTCCGCTCCGGCGAACTCGACGCCACCTTCCGCGCGGTCGCCGCGCCCGGCCGGCCGCTGCCCGACGACATCGAGGCCATCCGCGTCCTCGACGAACCCCTCCAGCTGCTGACCGGCCCGGCCCACGCGCTGGCCGACGCGCCGTCGGTGACCCTCGCCGGACTCGTCGGGCACCGCATCTGGATGCCCGGGATCGCCCCCGGCACCGAGTGGGGCGCCTACTACGACGACCTGGTCGCCGAGTTCGGGCTCACCATCGAGGCGACCGGCCCCAACTTCGGCTCGGACGCGCTGCTGGACACCATCGCGGACACCCCGGCCCTGGCGACCTTCATGGGCGAGCACTCCCGCCTCATCTGGCCCGCCGGCCACGGGCTGCGCCGTATCCCGGTGACCGCGCCGACGCCGGTCTACCCGCACTCCCTCCTCCACCACCGCGACAACCCGCGCCCGGCGCTGGGCACGTTGCGTGCGTACCTGTCGGCCGCGGTGAGCCCGGCGGACCCGGCGGGGACGTGGGTGCCGGGGTGGGTCGCCCCTCTGCCCAAAAATGGTTGAGCGTGCAATGATCTCGGGCGGTCGTACCGATCGGCCCCTGTGCTCCCCGGTACAGGGCGTCCCCGTACCCAGAAGGCGGTCGTATGCTCCCCCGCAACGCAAAGCTCCGCACCGTCGCCGCGACGGCGACCATGACAGCCGCGCTGACCGGCCTCGCCGTCCTCGGCACCGGCACGGCGAACGCCGCCGGGTGGCCGCCCCTGCAGCCGGGCGCCGCCCTCTACACGGGCGCCAACGGCACCGGCACCGCCCTTCACCCCGACCTCGGCGACTTCGGCACCTGCCACACCACCGCCGAACCGGTCCGCTCGATCCAGATCGTCAACGGCTCCGCGTCGGTCCTGCTCTACTCCGGCGCCGACTGCACGGGCAACACCTGGTCCAGCGGCACCCTGACCCAGAGCAACCTCCCCCAGGCCAAACTGAGCTACCGCGTCGTCTCGGCCCGGTAACCGGGCCCCTGCCACACCGGCCCGCGCGCGGGCGGCACCGGCCGGCCGGAAGGTAGCGTGGTCGTCCCGGCCGGCCGATCAAGTGGCCGTGGTTTCCACGGAGACGGAGTGTTCCGCGTGACCTCGACGGCATCCCCCAGCACGACCACCGAGGCCACCTGGGCCCTGCCACTGCTGGTGCTCGCACCGCTTGCGGCGATCAACCTGCTCACGGAACCCTCCACTCCGTGGCTCGTCATCTCCTGGACCCTGTGGGCTGTCGCGGCCCTTCTCGTGGCGGTCGGCTGGATATCCGTCATCCGCCACGGGATGCGGGGAGCGGGCGCCTGGGGGACGTGCGCGCTGGTGCACGCTGCGGGCGCCTGGCAGCTGGTGGCCGTCCTTCGCGCCTGACACCGCTGCTTCTCCGCGTCCGTTCCACAGCGGCCGCCACGAGCGGGTCAGCGTTCGAGCAGGGAGATGCGGATGGCGCGTTCGACGTGGGCCGCCGTGTTGGCGTGGCCCTCGGCGTTGGGGTGGACCAGGGTGAGCTTCTTGCCGACGACGGCGCAGTTCAGCGGGATGCCGGGTACCGCGGCCGGCCAGAAGTTCTCCGCGTCGCCGCAGATGCCCTCGACCCACTTGGTGTCCGCGGGCTGGCAGACGTCATGGCCCTCGCTGGAGGAGTAGACGTCCACGTAACGGTCGCCGAAGAAGCCGCTCACCTGCTGGATCGTCCTGTTCAGCGGCTTGAGGACGTCGTCGCGCAGCCAGTCGACGTCGGCATGGGTGATCAGGCTCAGCTCGGTCAGCGCCAGGCGGTTGCAGTCGCCGCTGTCCTCGGGGAGGACGGCCGGGTATCCGACGGTGACGACCTTGGCGTTGGGCGCGGCCTGGTGCACCTCGGCGAGCATCTCGATGTACTCGTCCTGCACCCTGGCGAGTTTTTCGGTGATGCTCTCCTCGCCCTCGGGCGGGTCGGTGAAGTAGTCGCGGCAGGACTGGCCGAGCGTGCCCTTCTCCAGACAGGTGGTCAGGATGCCGGCGAACGGCAGGCTGTTGCCGCCGACGCCGATCGTGACGACGTCCGTCTCCTCGTCGAGACCGGCCCGCTTGATCTGCGTGTCCACGGCCGGCCAGCCGCCCTCGGGCGCTTGCACCGGGCTGATCGGGGTCTGCCGGGTCCTGGCGATGTCGGAGGTCACGGCGCCGCCGCAGCTCACGTTCGTCAGGTTGACCGGCTTGCCCGGCGGGAACTCGGCCAGCTCCCGGTCCACGAGGTCCGGATAGGCGTTCTCGGTGCGGTCGCAGCCGTCCCGCGAGGCGTCGCCGAGCGGCGGCTGCGGGGCGCCGATGAAGACGCCGGCGGTGTACGAGTCACCCAGCGCGGCCCACTCGTACGAGTCCGCCGCACCGGCGGAGCCGGAGGGCAGCAGCGCGGACGCCGCCAGGGCGAGTCCGACGGCCAGGGCGCGTGTACGCAGGCGTGACACACGGTGTCGCATGTTTGTGCTCCAGGATGTGGGGGAAGGGCGCCCCGGGGCCGGTCGGCTCCGCCGGGGCGGGGTATCTCGCCAGTGATCATCCATCCAGCCCGCCCGCTCGGGCAGCGAATCGGGCCAATCATCCCCAATCGGGGTAAATCGTCAGATCTATCGCGCAGTTGTCGGCCGTCCGGGTTGACGCCGCCGGGCCCCGGCGCGCCGGGACCCCGTCGATAGGCTCGCCGCATGGGCCTCGACATCACCACACTGATCGCCGACTGGTCGTGGCTGGGGGAGCTGCCCGCGCGGGAGCGGCTGCCACGGCTGCGGGACGCCTGGTACGACGACCGGACCGGGTTCTGGGACCGGGACCGGCCCGCCCCGGCGGGCGACGGCGGCTGGGAGTGGCCGCGCGGGCCGCACAGCGCGTACTTCGGCGTGTACGAGTTCCCCGGCACCTGCGGCTCGTTCAAGCCGCACTTCTGGGCGGGGGAGGCGTGGGAGAACGTACGCGACCACGCCGACCCGGCCCTGCGCGCGGAGCTGGACACGCTGCTGGGCGGGCTGACCTGGGACGGACCGGACTTCGAGGACGAGCGGGAGTGCGAGGGCCGCGCGTTCTTCACCGACGACCCCGAGGTCTCCTACGGCGTACTGGTGGTGTGCGCGCCGGAGCGCGTACGGGAACTGCTCGCGACCTGGGAGCGCGTACGCCCCCGGCTCGACGTACTGCGCGCGCCCTTCGACCGGTACACCGCCGAGCCGCAGGGCTGGATACCCGACTTCGACTCCTTCGTACGCCTCCTGACCGGCTGGGGATACGTCCTGGCCGAGGCGGCCCGGCGGGGCTGGGGGATCGTCGGGGTGAGCGAGTAGCGGTCACCGCCCGCGCGGCGGGCCGCGTGCTACCCCGCAGGTGGGCGGGGTCGGTACTCACTCGCCGTAATGCTTGAATGAACCGTTGCCCCTGATCTCGCGAGGAGAAGCGCTGTGCCCCTGGTGTCTGTCGTGATGCCCGTCTACAACTCGGCGGCCACCCTCGGCGCGGCCGTCCGGTCGGTGCTCACCCAGACGCACACCGACGTGGAGCTGCTGATCACCGACGACCAGTCCTCCGACGAGTCGATGGACCTGCTGCGCGAGTTGGCCGCCCAGGACGAACGCGTACTGCCGCGGACGGCGCCCGAGCGGGGCGGCGCGGGCCGGGCCCGCAACCTCGCGATGGAGCGCGCCCGCGGCGACTACGTCGCGTTCCTCGACTCCGACGACATGTGGCTGCCGGAGAAGACGGAGAAGCAGCTCGCCTTCGCCGCCGGAGGCACCGCGCCGCTGACGTTCACGAGCTACTACAAGATGGACGCCGACCATGCCGGCGAGAGCGTCGACTGGGTGCCCAACGGGCGGGTGATCCGCGCCCGCGCCCACGTGGACTACCGCGCGATGCTGCGCCGCGACTACATCGGCGCGCTCACCGCCATGTACGACCGCAACGCGCTGGGCACCCGGCTCATGCCGGAGATGCGCAAGCGCCAGGACTACGCGCTGTGGCTGTCGATCATGCGCGACGGCGCGGACGCCCGCGGCCTGGCCGAGCCGCTCGCGGTGTACCGGGCCGGCCAGGCGACCTCGCTGTCCTCCAACAAGATGTCCCTGGTCAAGTACAACTGGTCCCTCTACCGCGAGCACGAGCACCTGTCGGTGCCGAGGGCGACACGGGCCCTGGCGGGCGCGGCGTGGCAGTCGCTGCGCAACTCGCGGATCTGAGGCGTATCCCGGACGTACGGGCCCCGGGAACCCCGCGCCCGGTGGGCGCGGGGTCAGGGCCGCGGTCGCGGCTTCACGTCAGGCGCAACTGGCCAGGGCGATGGAGAGGGTCGTGCACGTGGTGTCGTCTTGGTCGTTGGCCGGGTTCGGGTCGTTCGGCGAGGACGCGGTACGGACGGCGGTGACATGGCTGGTGCCGATGTCGAGGATGCCGATCGGGACACGGAACGTGGCGACCGCGTCGGCGCCGTCCGCGAGGTCCGCGTAGGTGCAGGTGACCGTGCCCGGGGCGGCGGTGCAGCCGGGGGAGAGGTCCGTGACGGTCCTCCCCGCCGGGAGCGTCGCGGTCACGGTGACCGCGGTGGCCGTCTCCGGGCCGTTGTTGTGGGTGCGGAGGGTGTACGAGAGGTAGGGCGCCAGGATGCCGACCCTCGGCTGTGCGTCCAGGCGCACGCTCAGGTCCGCCTCGGCGGGTGTGTTGGTGATCGTGATGGTGGGGCCGTTCGCGGTGGCCTCGCCGCCGTTGGCGTAGAGCTGGTAGCGCAGGACGAACGTGCCCGCAGGGGTCTCCGGGTCGACGCGCAGCGTGATCGAGCCGCTGAACGCCTCCCCGCCGGCCAGATCACCGAGCGGCACCCGGGGCCCGTACCCCGCCAGCTCGACGCACGGCGCGGTGTTGCCGCCGCACGACTCGATCGACGTGAACGCGTCGAGGGAACCGAGGCTCGTGGAACCGGCGTAGAAGTTCTCACCGGCACCGGCCCTGGGGGTGTCCGCGGTGCCGTTGAAGTCGATGGTCAGGGTCTCACCGGCGGCCACCGTGGTGGACGAGACGCTGATGTGCGAGACCGCGTACGCCGGAGCGAGCGCGAACTGCGTGCCTGCCACGGCGAGCAGGGTCGCCACGAACAGAGCCCACGCACGGGCCGGTCCGCGCGGCGGCCGGGGGCGGTGCGGAGAAGAGACGAATCGTTTCATCGGCGGTACTCCCTTTCGAGGTCTGCGACGAGCGGTGTCGGTGTCGGGGCCGGTGGGCGCACTGCCGACGATCGGCCTGGAGTTGCCTCGCGTCCTCCCTCCCCTTGCCGGGGCAACGACCGGCCCGGCGTACAGGACACGCCCGAACCGGCCGCGAAAGCCGACGACTTGGCGTACGCCGGAGCGCGCACCGGTGCTGCGGGCACCGGGTGAGCCCGGCCGTGCCGGTAGGCCCCTGGTACGACGCACTTGCCGTCCGTGCGACCCCGGAGGTACCACATGGCGTCCCCCGGGCGGACGTTGAGAGAGGCGGGGTGGTCATAGCGTCGGGTTCATGAGAACTCGCCGACGCGGTGTCGCCGCCTCGTTCCTTGTCCTTGCCCTCGGCGCGGCCGCCGTCACGCCCGCCGTCGCCGCACCGCCGACCGACGTGAGCCGGTCCGCGACCGCTGCCTCCGTCACCGCGCCGCAACTGCGGCTGCCCGCGCCGAGCGGGCCGTACGGGGTCGGGAGGAGCACCCTGCATCTGCGGGACGCCGACCGCACCGACCCGTACGTGCCGGCGGCCGGCGCACGCGAGCTGCTGGTGTCCGTGTTCTACCCCGCGCGGCCCGGCAGCGGGGCGCCCGCCCCGTACATGAGCACGCGTGAGGCGCGACTGCTCCTCGAATCGCGGGGGCTCGGCGGGCTCGTCGCGCCGGAGGTGATCGGGGCGACCGAGACGTACGCCCGTACGGGTGCGAAGCCCGTACGCGGGCGGTTCCCGCTCGTCGTCCTGTCACCCGGCTTCGGGCAGAGCCGCTTCACGCTCACCGCCCTGGCCACGGACCTGGCCGCCCGCGGCTACGTCGTCGCGGCCGTCGACCACGCCCACGAGTCCACCGCCACCGTCTTCCCCGGCGGACGCGTCCTCCCGTGCGCCGCCTGCGACTACGTGGAGCGCACCGGGGAAGCGGGCCTGGCCGAGGTCGCACGGGGGCGGGCGGCGGACGTGTCGTTCCTGCTGGACCGGCTGACCGGCCGTCACCCCGCCTGGCGGTACGCCTCGATGATCGACCGGCGGCGCGTCGGCATGGCCGGGCACTCCATCGGCGGCGACTCCGCCGCGTCCACGATGGCCGCCGACCGGCGCGTGCGCGCGGGCGTGAACATGGACGGCACCTTCTTCGACCCCGTCCCCGCCACCGGGCTCGGCGGCCGCCCGTTCATGATGCTCGGCACCGAAGCCGACCACGCCTCCGGCGGAACCTTCGACACCACCTGGGACCGGGACTGGCAGCGCCTCGACGGCTGGAAGCGGTGGCTGACCGTCGCCGACGCGGGCCACTTCACCTTCACCGACCTGCCGCTGCTCGCCGCCGAACTGGGCATCGTCGACCCCTCGGCCCCGCTGCCCGCCGACCGCTCCGGCGACATCACCCGCGACTACGTGGCCGCCTTCTTCGACCTCCACCTCAAGGGCGTACCGCAGCGGCTGCTCGCCGGCCCGACCGCCGACAACCCGGAGGTCACGTTCCAGCCGTAGCGGGGTCGGCGGTCGTCGGAGCCGGTTCGCCCGGCGCGGCCGCCGGCTTGACGTGTTCGTTGACCCGCTTGCCGAGCAGGACGAAGAGCAGGATCAGCCCGACCGTCAGCAGAATGTGCCCGAGCCCCGCCGTCAGCGGTACGACCTCGGCGATCTCGTCCTCGCTGCGGCCGAGCACGGTCAGGATGCCGTGGACGCCCATCATGGCGGTCGAGAGGGCGATGCCGAGGTTGTAGAACCAGAAGAACGCGGTGAACAGCTTCGAGCCGGAGAGCCCGAAGACCTTGTCCAGCGCGAGCACGATCAGGAAGACGAGCATGCCCAGCGCCAGCAGATGCGTGTGCGTCAGCGCCAGCTGCGTGTCGCCGTGGAAGTCCTCGTGCTTCGTGAACTCCCGGTAGAAAAGCCCGGAGATCACTCCGACGATCATGTAGACGTGCGCTGCGTAATACGACTTCCGCATGACGGCGCCCCACTCCCCGGCTCGACTACCGTTCGGACCAGGCCATACAAGCACTCACCCCTTTCTCCCAGGGGCGCGTCACCAGCCCCTTTCCATCTCCTCTCCAGCCCCTTTCGAGCACACCGTGTCGCCGGGGAGCGGGGCCTGATCCGGGTGGGCGCGGAGCCCGTCGAGGAGGATCGTGAGGTAGCGGCGCCACGGCTCGCCCCCGGGCTCGCCGGCGGGCAGCGCCATGACGACGTCGATCATCGCCGCGATCGGGGCGATGTCGGCCTCGGTCACCCCGTCGCGCAGGGTGCCTTCGGCGCGGGCGCGCGCCACCAGATGCGCGCAGTGCGCCATGATCTCCTGCCGCGCGCGTACGAGGCCGGGGCCCTCGGCGTCGCCCCGGCGCATCAGTTCGCGCAGCCCCCGGTTGTGCGCGGCCCGCGCCAGGGCGCCTTCGAGGAACCCGGCCAGCGCCCCGAAGGCGTCCTGCTCGTCCCGTGCCGCGCGGGCCATCGCCGCGATGTCGTCGAGCTCTTCCCCGAAGACGGCCTCCGCAAGCGTCTGCTTGTCGCGGTACTTCCGGTAGACCGTGCCGACCCCCAGCCCGGCGTGGTGCGCGACATCGTTGAGCGTCGCCTGAAGGCCCCGTACGGCGAACACCTCGCGCCCGGCCCGCAGGATGCGCCGGCGGTTGAGCTCGGCGTCCCGCCTCAGCGGGCGCGCGCCCGCCGCAGCCGCTCCGTCGCCTTCGGCAGCCGCTCCGTCGCCTTCCGCCCGACCGCCCATGAACGTCTCCTCGTACCAACCGATGAACCGGATAGAGCATATCCGGTTCCGTGCTGCGGTCCCCGTAAGCGGATAAGGGATATCCGCATAGCGTCTCCGCGGCGCCGGGCCGTGCATCCGATCCGCCGCCCGCGCCCGCGACGGAGGGAGCCAGGATGCAGACCGTGGTCATCACCGGAGGCACCGACGGACTCGGCAAGGGGCTCGCCCTCCACTGCCTGAGCCAGGGCGCGCGCGTCCTGGCCGTCGGCAGCACCCCGGCCAAGGGGCAGGCCCTGCTCGCGCAGGCGGAGGCCCTCCGAGCGGGCGACCGCGTGGTCTTCCTGCGGGCCGACCTGACCTCCGTCGCGGCGACCAGACAACTCGTCACCCGCATCCGCGCCACCTGCCCCTCGGTGGACGCACTCGTCCTGTGCGCCCAGCGCTACCGCCTCTTCGGCCCCCGCACGGTCACCGAAGAAGGGTTCGAGCACAGCTTCGCCCTCGCCTACCTGAGCCGGTTCGTCCTGAGCCACGGACTGCACGACGCATTGGAGGCCGCGCCCCGGCCCGTCGTCATGAACGTCGGCACCCCCGGCGTCCCCCTGGGCCGCATCCACTGGGACGACCCGCAGCTCACCCGGCACTACGGCGGCACCAGGGCCACCCTCCAGTCCTTCCGGGCCAACGACCTGCTCGGCGCGTCCTTCGCCACCGTCCACCCCGGCACCCGCGTCCGTACGATCGGCTACCACCCCGGCGTCGTGGCCACCGGCATGCCCGATCACCTCCCGCAGCCGATGCGCACCCTCACCAGGGCGTCCTTCGCCCTGTTCGCCACATCCGTGGACAAGGCGGTCGCCCCCATGGCCCGCCTCCTGGCCGAACCGCCGCACGACGCGTACACGGCCTACCGCACCACCCGTCGGCTCCCCCTCAAGGGCAAGGCGTTCGACCCGGAGGCGGCCCTGCGTCTGCACCACCTCACCCGGAGGCTCCTCGTGGCGGCCGACGCCTCCTGATCAGGGCTCAGGCCCTCGTCGACGGCTTCTCAGCCGGCGGAGGCCAGGGCGAAGTCCTGCGGCAGGCGCGGCGGAGTACCCCGCGTCCACACCACCCGGAGCGCGGAGGCGGAGATCCGCCAGCCCTCCGGCGTCCTCACCAGCTCGGCGTCCGTATGCCCGGCGGAGACGAACAGGTTCTCCGAGCCGTCCGCGAGGACATGGGTGCTCAGCTGGGTGCCCCTGGCGGTGGCCCGGTCGCCGTCGATCTCGATGACGGCATTCGTGCCCATGTGCACCGTCCGGTCGAACAGGGCCATGCCCTGCCGAATGCGCTCCAGGACGGCGCTCCGGCCGCGTACGGTCCCGATGGGCATCTCCGCGGTGACGTCCTCGGTGTGGAACCTGCGCGCCCACTCCTCGTCGAAGACCCCGTGGTCCAGGGAGTGGAGGTAGCGGTCCAGCAGATCGGTGATCTCGGCACGGTCGGTCAGGTGTCGCAGCTGTCGCCGCGCTTCTTCGGTATCCATGGCGCAAGCCTCATGCCTCAAGCGGACTTGAGGTCAAGGCGCTTCCGGTCAAGGCGCTTCCCGCCCGTTGTCAGACCCGTCTGCGAGGCTCGGGAGCATGGACGTGGAAGTGCAACTGACGATCGACTGCGCCGATCCGCAGCGGATGGTGGCCTTCTGGGCCCCCGCCCTGGGTTACGTGCCCGAGCCCGCGCCGGACGGCCATGCCTCGTGGCGGGCGTACTGGCAGGACATGGGGGTGCCGGCGGAGGAGCTGCCGCCCGGAGCGGGGGACATACCGGAGTCGATCATCGACCCGGCGGGGCGGGGGCCGCGGGTGTGGTTCCAGCGGGTCCCGGAGGCGAAGGCCGTCAAGAACCGGTGGCACTTCGACCTCAAGGTCGGGGGCGGCCGCGCCGTCCCGGTGGCCGTCCGCAAGGAACGGGTGGACGCCACGGTGGCCCGGCTGGTCGAGGCCGGTGCCACGGTGGCGCGGATCAGGGAGGAACCGGACATGGAGTTCTACGCCGCCGCCATGCTGGACCCCGAGGGCAACGAGTTCGACGTCGTCTGAGCGGGTCGGCCGGTGCTTGTCCGGCCCCGGATCAGAGGATCTGGATGCTCTTGATCCGGGGCGGGTTGTTCGGGAACGTGATGTCCGTCCAGCGGTTGATCCGCACGGAGTCGCCGTTGACGTCGTAGTAGATGAGGTCGTTGTTCCCGGTGGAGATCCGGTCGGCCCACCAGCCGCCGAAGTCGGTCCGGCCCGCGTTCGCGTAGCAGTCCACGCTCTGACGGCCGTCGAGGTGGGAGTAGATCTTCAGGAAGTCCGCGCCGCCGACGCACTCCACGTGGTCGATGGCGTAGGCGGACCCGGCGGGTACGGCGACGGTGAGCGAGGCCGCGGCGGCGAGCGCCATGGCCAGGGAGCCGACGATCCGCTTGCCCTGTGCGATCACGAGATCTCCTTGGTACGTACGGGCCGGGCGCGCGGCCCGGCCGTATCGGTGACGAGGCGACGCCGGCACACCGGCCTCCGCCCCGCCGGGCCGCGAGCCGGCCCGAAGTCGATCTTGTGGCCCCGGTGCCGACGGGCACGGCAGGCGCCGGGGAACCGCCGATTTCCGACCCAATCAGCCGAAACGAAGGAGACGGGAGCGCCGGGCAGCGTGCCGCTCCCGGCGCTCCCGGCGCTCCCGCTCCCGGCGTACTCCGGCGGCGCTCCAGGCGCCTTCGGCAGGGTGGGCCCTGTGACACACAGGTCGATCGATTCGACCGGAGGCTCCCTCTCCGTGGCCCGCCCGATCCTGCACGGGCGGGCCACTTGTGCGCGCGGCCGCACGCCGTACGGGCGAGGGCGGGACCGGGCGCCGGGTCAGGCGACGGCCCAGGGGGTGCGCCCGTGGGTGGAGATGTCCGACGACGGGTACAGCCCGGCGTCCCAGGACGGCTGGAGGGCGGCGGAGACGATGCCCCAGAGCTGCCCTGCGGTGAGGGTGTGCACGGGTACGACGACCTCGCCGGCGAGGCTGACCCCGTACGACGATTCGAGGGTGCCGACCAGGGCGATGAGGGCCATGGAGTCGAGCCCGTAACTCTCCATCGGGGCATCGGGGTCGGGTGTCTTCCCCTGGCCAAGGCCGGGCAACCCCTGCTGGAGGATCTTCTCGAACTTCGCGTTCCACGGTGTCTGTGACATGGGGTGGACTTCCTTCCGGCTGCCGGGACTTCTGGCCGCGTGCGAGCCCGTGCACGTCCGTCACGCTGCCGGTTCGCGCTTGAGCTCTCTTGGACGACCGCTCGCGCGGCGGTACGGCGGAGGCGGCCCGCTGCCCCTGGCGTTGTCGGTGTAACCGTTTATAGTGGTTACATGAATGCTGCGGAGAGAACGGAGTCGCGGTCGCCCGGTCTGACGCTGCGCTCCACCACGGGGGTCGCGTACCGGTTCGACCCGGGCGCCCTGTGCCTGGAGCTGCTGACCACCGGCGGCCCCGGCCCCTACCAGCGGTACGAGGTGCTGTACGAGCCCGCCGACGTCCTCGCCTGGGCGGAGCGCTCCCGGCTCACCCCGACCCCCGAACCGGCCGTCTCCGCGACGGAGGTGGCCCTGCTGCGGGGGCTGCGCGACGCGCTGTTCCGGGTGGTCATCGCACACACACGCGGCGAACCGCACCCGGTCGCGGACCTGGCGGTCATCAACGAGGTCGCCGCCCGCCCGGCCCTGGCGCCCGCCATCGGCCCGGACGGCCGCCGCCTCTGGGCCGGCGCCCCGCAGGGCACGGCGCTGGCCGCCACCGTCGCGCGCGACGCCGTCGAGCTGCTGACCGGCCCCCACGCCCACCGCATCCGCACCTGCGCCGCCGAGGACTGCCACCTCATCTACGTGGACACCTCGCGCCCCGGCCGCCGCCGCTGGTGCTCGATGGAGCACTGCGGCAACCGACACAAGGTCAGGGCGCTGCGCGCCCGCCACTCCGAGGAAGGATGACCGATGACCACCGGACTCACCAGGGACGCGGGCTGGCAGATCGGCGTGTCCCGCACCCTGCCCCACCCCCCGTCCGTCGTCTGGGACTTCATGAGCGGCCCCGAAGGACTCGCCCTCTGGCTCGGCTCGGACACGGACCTGACCCCCGAGCGCGGCGCGCCGTACCGCACGGCGGCGGGCGTGACCGGCGAGGTACGCGGCTACCGCCCGGGGGACCGCATCCGCGTCACCCACGGCACCACCACCCTCCAACTGGCCATGACCCCGGCGGCGGACGGCGCCCGTACGATGCTCCGCTTCCACCAGGAGCACCTGTCGAGCGCGGAGGAACGCGAACACCGGCGGGCCCACTGGCAGCAGGTGATGGACGAGGTGGAGGCCGCCCTGGACCGCCCGTGACGGGCGCACAGTGAGCCGGCCGTCCCCTCACCGGATCTCGCCCGCCCCCTCAGCCGTGCAGCGCGGCGAAGTCCAGCAGGGGGCCGGCGACTTGCGGCGGGTCCTCCAGGATCGGCGAGTGCCCCAGCCCCGCCAGCAGCTCCACACGGGAGCCCGGGACGACGCGGTAGTCGGCGGCCGACGAGGAGCGCCAGCGGCGGTCGTCCGCGCCGAAGAGCACCAGCAGCGGCTTGCCGAGCACCGCCAGCCGTTCCGGCAGCGCCCGCTCCGACATATAGGCGAGCGTGCCCCGCATCGTGGCGGCGAAGCTGTGCGCGGTCATGGCGCGTACCTCGTCCAGCAGCGCGTCCGGTACCCGGTAGCCGGGGCGGCTGAAACCTGTGCTCGCGAGCTGCCGGATCTGCTCGTCGTCCGGCGGCCACCGTACGGGACCCGCAGAACCCTGCGCGTCCGGGCCGGTGAACGCGCCCAGGCCGGGCCCCGTGTTGACGAGCACCAGCGCCGACACCAGCTCGGGCCGCCGCTCCGCCGGCGCCGTGGCCGTCACCCCACCGCTGGAGTGGCCCACCACCACGGCGCGCCCGACCCCCAGCCGGTCCAGCACCTCGCCGACCCGCCGCGCCTGGTCCGGGATCGCGTACGAACCGTCGTCCGGCTTGTCCGACCGGCCGTGCCCGAGCAGATCGACCCGTACGACACGGTGCGCGCGGGCCCCGTTCCGCGTCAGCAGCGGGACGAGCGCGTCCCAGGAGCGCACGGAGGACGCCGACCCGTGGATGAGCAGGAGCGCCGGGGCCTCGCGGGGCCCGTCCTGGCACACATGGAGGGTGTCGCCGTCGTGCAGCGTCACCGCCGAGAACTCGGTCGTGCTCTCAGAAGCAGTCATGAACCCACTGTCGCCACCTGCTCCGCCCGCGTATTGGACGAATGTTCCGCCTCGTAGCATGGGAGGGTGCACACGTTCACGCACGGCACGGCCGTGTGGCACATCGCCCGTCCCCAGCGGCCCAGCCGGGTGGCCGGAGTCACCATGGCAGGGTTCCGCGTGCACGACCTGGACGCGCTGCGCATGGTCCCGCATCCGGCGGTCACGCTGCTCCTCGAATTCGGCGCCGGTGCCCCCGTCCTCGACTCCGCGACCGGTGACCCGCAACGCGGCTGCCTCGTGGCCGGCCCCGGACTCGGCTCCGGGGGAGCGGTGCGGGCGCGCGGGGAGAACGTCGAGTGCGTACAGGTGCGGCTGTCCCCGGTGATCGCCCGCGCGGTGCTCGGCGTCCCTCCCGCCGAACTCGACGGCACCGTGGTCCCGCTGGAGGCCCTGTGGGGCCGCGAGGCGTCGCGGATACGGGAACGGCTCGGCGAAACCCCCTCCTGGCAGGACCGCTTCGCGCTCGCGGACGCCCTGCTCGCCCGCCGGTACGCGGCCCGGCCGCCGGTGGACCCCGAGGTGGCGCGGGCCTGGCAGCGGATCACCGCCGGGCACGGCACGGTCCGGATCGAGGAACTCGCCGCCGAGGTCGGCTGGAGCCGGAAGCGGCTGTGGTCCCGCTTCCGTTCCCAGCTCGGCCTGGCTCCCAAACGCGCGGCGAGCCTGATCCGCTTCGACCACGCCGCCCACCGCCTGGTCGCGGGCGAGGGCGCGGCCCGGGTGGCCGCCGAAACGGGTTACGCGGACCAGCCCCACCTCCACCGGGAGGTCATGGCGTTCACCGGGGCCACCCCGGCGGCGGTGGCGCGCGAACCGTTCCTCGCCGTGGACCCGATCGCCTGGCCGGGCCGCTGAGGGACACGGGAGAGGAAGAGGCCGCGTCGTATGACTCCGGAGTCGGAGCGGTTCGTCGTCATTACCGGAGGCCCCGGCTCCGGAAAGAGCACCTTGATCGACCACCTGCACGGGATGGGGTACGCGCGCTCCGTCGAGGCGGGGCGCGGCGTCATCCGGGACCAGATGGCGATCGGCGGCCCCGCGCTGCCCTGGGCCGATCGCGCGCTCTTCGCCGAACTGATGCTCAGCTGGGAACTGCGCTCCTACCGCATGGCCGCCGGGTCGGCGGAGCCGGTCCTCTTCGACCGGGGTGTCCCGGACGTCGTGGGCTATCTGCGGCTGGAGGGGCTGCCGGTCCCCGACCACGTCCACACCGCCGCCGAGACGTTCCGCTACCACCGCCGCGTGCTCATCGCCCCGCCCTGGCCGGAGATCTACCTCTGATCTTGGCCAGTGCTCCGCCCTTCAGGGCGGGGGTGAAGGCCACCCTTGGCGCGGAGGCGCGCAGCGCCGGAGTTCGCTGCGAGCCTCCGGGGCAACGGTCAGACGGGCCGCTTCTGGTTCTCGATGTACTGCTTGACCACGGTCAGCGGTGCGCCGCCGCAGGAGCCTGCGAAGTAGGAGCCGGACCAGAAGTGTCCGCCCCACAGATATCGGCGCACGTGGCTGTCGTACTCCTTGCGCAGCAGCCGGGCCGAGACTCCCTTGAGGCTGTTGACCAGCTTGGAGAGCTGGACCTTTGGCGGGTAGTGCACCAGGAGATGCACGTGGTCGTCCTCGCCGTTGAACTGTTTCAGCTCGGCCTCGAAGTCGCTGCACACCTCCCGCATGATCTCTTCGCACCGCGTCAGCATGGCGTCGGTCATGGCCTTGCGTCGGTACTTCGTTACGAAAACCAAGTGGACGTGCAAGTTGTAGACGACGTGACGTCCTGTGCGTACATCGGGATTGGGGTTCCATCGTGGTGACATAAACCTATGCTAGGGTGAAGATCATGGGTCAGGAAATCGCGTACGAGAAGCGGCAGTTCGGGCACCGCGCCCGACTGGCGCTCACTCCTGCGCAAGTCCGGCTCATGGACGACCAGGGCCACGCGGCGCGTACGACGTGGAACCTGCTGCACGACTTCTGGACGATGACGCCGAAGTACCGCCGCGACTTGAAGGCTGCGGACGAGGCGATCCGGCAGGCCCGCAAAGAGATCGACTGGCTCGGTGTGCTGCCCGCACAGGCGGCACAGGCCGTCCTCAAGACGTATTTCCAGGCATGGAAGAACTGCTGGGAAGGACGGGCGGACGAGCCGAACTTCAAGGCCCGCATCCGCACTCCGCTGACGGTGGACGTGCCGCAGGGCCGGGATCTGAACATCGTTCGGATCAACCGCCGCTGGGGCGAGGCCCAGATCCCGAAGATCGGACGGGTCCGGTTCCGCTGGACCCGCGACCTTCCCATCGGCAAGCGGGCCGACACCGACAACCGGATCACCGGGGCACGGCTGGTCAAGGACTCGCTCGGCTGGCACATCGCCTTCCGCGTCCAGACCCGAGAGGCCGTCCCGGCCCCGCACACCGGTCCCGAGATCGGCATCGACTTCGGCGTGAACCTCCCCCTCGCCCTATCGGACGGCAACCACCAGGACCACAGCCACGCGCCGCGCCTTCCCGACGGCACCGCCGACCGGGACAAGTGGCTCACCGAGAAGGAAAAAACCGTGCTGCTCCGCCTTGAGCAGCACGCCGCACGTCTCAAGCAGCACCGCAAGCGCGGAGAGAAGTTCTCAGGCCGCCTGCGCGCTGTGTACCGCCGGATCGGCAGACTCCGAGCAACAGCCACGCGACGAGCAACCGACTGGCAGCACCAGACCACCACCATGCTCGCCCGCACGTATGGCGTGATCGTGGTGGAAGACCTGCACATCACGAACATGACCAAGAGCGCCAAGGGCACCATCGAGGAGCCGGGCAGGAACGTCGCGGCCAAGGCCGGACTGAACCGCTCCATAGCCCAAGAGGCATGGGGCCGGACCATGACCATGCTCGGGTACAAGACCGCCCGAAACGGGGGCACCCTGGTCAAGGTCCCGGCCCCGTACACCTCCCAGCGCTGCCACGCCTGCGGGCTCGTCACACCCGGCAGCCGCGAGGACCAGGCCACGTTCGTGTGCAAGAACAGCATGTGCGGATGGACCGGCAACGCCGACGAGAACGCGGCCCGGAACATCCTGCACCTGTACCGGATCGGCCACACCGTGGTCATCCCGGCTGCCGGGAGGGCAGTCGTCAGGCGGCGTAAGCCGTCCAACCCACCGGCGCAAGCCAGGCGGGAATCTCCCTCGTTCACGAGGGAGTGAGCTTCAAGAACAGGACGGGGAACGCACACAGTCCTACGCCCAGGCCGAACGCACCTACGAGTCGATGGTCGACGTGTACACCGCGTACGGCTACGAACTGGTGCACCTGCCTCTCGCCCCCGTCGAGGAGCGCGCACGGTTCGTGACGGACTTCCTGCGCTGACGACGCGGGGGCAACTGCCGCCCGTCCCGGCCGAGTCCGGGCCCACACCGCCCGGCATTCCTCTAGCGTGGCACCGTGCATCCCTTCTCACGGACCTGGACGGCGCTGCTCGACGCCGTCGCCGGACTCCCCGACGAGGACTTCGGGCAGCCCTCCGGCTGTACGGGATGGCTCGTCCGGGACCTGGTGTGCCATCTGGTCATCGACGCCCAGGACGTACTGATCACCCTGGTGACCCCGGCCGACGCCCCCGTCACCACCGACGCGCCCGGCTACTGGGAGCTGCTCACCGAGCCTCCGAGCGGCGACGACCCGCTCGACGCGCTGATCCCGAGGCTGGCGGCCGCGTACGGCGAACCGAGGTGGCTCAAGCACCACATCGACGACGTCGGCTCGGCGGCCGTCCGTGCCGGTGGCCTCGCCGACCCGGCCGCCCGCGTCCTCACTCAGGACAAGGTCCTCACCGTCGCCGACTACCTCACGGCGTACGTCCTCGAAGGCACCCTGCACCACCTGGACCTGGTCGCCCATCTGCCCACGGCCCCCGAACCACCGGCCGAGACGCTGGCGGCGGCCCGTACCGCGCTGGAGGCCGTCGCGGGCGCCGCGTTCCCCGCCTCGCTCCCGGACGCCGACGCGCTGCGGATCGGTACGGGCCGCCGTACACCGACGCCCGCGCAGACGGCGGAACTGGGCGACCTGGCGGCCAGGCTCCCGCTCGTCCTGGGCTGACCCGCGCCCTACCCCGCCGCCGTCCAGTCGGCGTTCGCGCCGCAGATGATCAGGCACGGCCGCTTCCCCGGAACCCGGCCGGCCAACCATGCGGCGAATGAGATGGCGGCGGCCGGTTCGACCGCGATCCGGCACTCCTCCCAGAGCAGGTCGCGTGCCCCGAGGATCTCCTCGTCGCTGACCAGCACGGACGTCACCCCATGGGCGGCCAGGACCTCGAAGGCGACCTCGCCGACCCGGCTCGCACCCGTGGCCGACGCGGCCACGGACCCGACGGGGGAGTCCACCGGCTTCCCGGCGGCCAGCGCGTCGTGCAGGCAGCGGCAGTCCTCCGGTTCGGCGGCGACGACCGTGCGCCCGGCGATCGCCAGCGCCGTACCGGCCGCGAGGCCGCCCCCGCCCACGGCCGCGACGACCGTGTCGACGGCGGGCTCGTCGGCCACGATCTCCGCGCCCACCGTGCCCTGGCCCACGATGACCGCCGGATCGTCGTACGGGTGCACGAAGCGGTGACCCGGCCGCGCGGCCACGTCCAGCGCCGCCGACGCCGCCTCGGCGAAGTTCGCGCCGTGCCGGACGAGCCGCGCCCCGGCGGCCTCGATCCGGCGGGCCTTCGCCTCCGGCACCGTCACCGGCACATAGACCGTCGCGGACCTGTCGAGCAGCGACGCCGCCGTCGCCACCGCCAGCCCGTGGTTGCCGCCGGACGCCGCCACGACATGGTCGTCCGGGGCCATGGCGAGCAACGCGTTGAGCGCGCCGCGCAGCTTGAACGAGCCGCTGCGCTGGAGGTACTCCAGTTTCAGCAGCACCCGGCGGCCGTCGACCTCCAGATCGAGCAGCGGCGTACGGCGGGCGTACGGGCGAATTCTGTCGGCGGCCGCCGACACATCCGAGGGAGCGGGAGCAGGTACGGGCACGGGTTCGGGTCCGGGGGAGAGCGCATCGCTGAGGTTCTTCACCCCTCCATGCTTCACACACCCGGCCACCGGCACCAGCGCCGGCGACCGGGAACCGCCGCCCACCGCATCACATCACCCGCCGCGCCGCACACCCTCCGCCCTACAACACACCCGCGTCGCGCGCGGACTCCAGCCACTCCGGGAACTCCTGGAGCAACTGGTCGAACAGCACGTCGTCGTGCACGGCCCCCGGCGTCCGGCCGGCGTGGAAGAAGCCGGCGTTGTCGACGATCCGGCGGGCCGGGACGTCGAGGGTGTCGAGCTTGCGCAGGAACGCGAACTCGTTGTCGTCGGGGTCGCCGAACCCGATGAACTGCCAGAACAGAGGGAGCCGGGCCGCCTTGCACAGGTACTGCTCGGCGGCGCGCCTGCTGGTCGGCCCGCCGTCCGTCTGGAAGACGACCAGCGCGGGGGCCGTACTGCCGGAGGCGAGGTAGTGGTCGATGACCTCGTCCATCGCCCAGTGGTAGTTCGTACGGCCCATGTGGCCGAGGTTCTCGTGCAGCTTGTCGACGTGCCCCCGGTGCCGGCCGAGCACCAGATCGGTGGAGCCGTCCACGTCCGTGGAGAAGAACACCACCGGGACGATCCCGTCGTCGTCGAGGTGCGCCGACAGCGACAGCACCTGTTCGGCCAGGCGCTGCACGGTGCCGTTCCGGTAGTACGGGCGCATCGATCCGCTGCGGTCCAGCACCAGGTAGACGGCGGCCCGCGTCCCCTCCAGCCCGTGGGCCCGTACGCTGCTGCCCGCCGCCTCGTAGTGGGGCACCAGGTCGGGCGCGTACTCGATCACCTTGGACAGGCTGATGGCCGGAGCGGACTCGCGGCTGTTCGTTGCACTCACGTTCCCATCGTGCAGGGGCGCCCTCGGCGGCGTGAACGGTTCGCCCGCACCGGAGCCGGTGGTCATGGGCGGGGGCGCGATTCCCCGGCCCGGCATTGACACAGCTGCTCGGTGAATTCCTGCGCGTGCGAAAAAAGGCATCTGCGCCACTTAACGGTGAACATAGCCACTATGTCCCTTGATTCGCGGCCGAGTTGGGAAGTGTGGCCGTGCTCCTCAAAGAGGCGCACGGCCAACCCAGGGAGAAGACCTTGAAGCGTGTCTCGTTCCGCCGGTCCGTCGGACTGATGGCCGCCGTCGCGGCCCTCGTCGCGGGCCCGGCCCTGTCCGCTCACGCCGTGAACCCCACCGCCCCGAACCAGCAGCAGACCTACGCCGCACAGGCACGGGCCGCCGGTCTCACCGACCAGCAGGCCAGACAGCTCCAGCGGCAGGTGGACGCGATGCTCGCCCAGGAGCCCCGCGCCCGCCAGACCTCGGCGAACGCCCTCGACATCCCCGGCGGAACCGCCACGCTCCCCGTCCCCGGACAGACCGAAACCCGCAACCTGGCCTCCCCGAACGCGGCACTGGCCTGCGCCAACGGGCACCTGTGCATCAGGGACGGCCGCGGCGTCGACTACGACTACTACTACTGCGGCTACTACGACTTCGACGGTGTCGGCGACGGCACCTTCAACAACAACCAGACCTCGGGCACCCGCGCACGCTTCTACAACAGCGACGGCAGCGAACGCTGGTCCCACGTGGCCAAGGGCTCCGGCACCGCCTCCTGGACCCCGGTCTTCCACATCCGCCCCTGCTGAAACCCGCGGCTTCCCCCACCCCTCCCGGTGGTGGGGGAAGCCCCGATCCCGCGCGACAGGGCCGGTCGGGGGAATGTCGAGGATGCAGTGTCGTTTCCGCATCATGCGTACGAGTGACAACGGGCCGGTGGGGGCAGAGCCGCGGGGCAAGATCGGCGCGGCAATCATCCCGTCAGCAGAAAGACTTGGTCATGCGTCTGCGCTCCGGCCTCACCACCGTCCTCGGTGCCGCCCTGCTCGCCATCACCGTCTCCGCCGCACCCGCTTCGGCCGCCACGGGCCAGTTCCGCTACGACTACGTGACCGTCGAGGGCTACGAGGCGTCGGGCTTCCTGAACAACCCCGACGACGACGTGTGCCTCAACCTTCCCGGCGTCGGCGAGGACAACCCCGAGCCGGCCTACTCCCCGAAGAACCGCACCGACGCCTGGGCCACGGTGTTCAGCGAGGCGAACTGCCAGGGCGATGTGTTCCGGCTGCGCCCCTTCACGGGTGGCGCCAGTGAGCGGCTGAAGGTGCGCTCCGTCGTCTTCGGCTGACAGGCGACCCCGGCCGGCTCTCCCGGGAGCCGGCCCCTGCCCCGGCCCGCTGCCCCAAGAGAACGGCATGCCCGATAAAAGAACGGTGGCTGTTCTTATTGCGAAGGCGCTCCGCTAGGGTGCGGATGTGCCCCTACCTCTCGCCTTCCGCCGTCTCGTGGACGACGCCGCCATCTTCCCGCCCGGTCTGGCCCCGCTCCCGCAGGCCGTCGCCGCGCACGCCGAACACCTCGCGTCCGCCCACGCCGGGCTCGTCGGCCCCTTCGTCATCGGCGCGGACCGGCTCGGCGAGCTGACCGGGCTCGCCGGCCCCGACCTGTTCCCCGACGGCATGCGGGTGAGCGTGGTGGCCGGACCCGCCGCGATCCCCGCCGCCCTGGCCACCCTCGCCGCGAGCGACCGCCTCGTTCCCGCCGCGCTGGAGATCAAACCGGACCCCGCGCAGCCCCTGCGCCCCCAGATCGACGGTCTGGCCGCGCTCGACCTGCCCGGCGCGGTGTACATCGAGGCCCCGCGCCCCGGCGCACCCGCGTGGGAACAGGCCCTCGCCTCCGCCGTACGCCACGGCTTCCGGCTGAAGTTCCGTACCGGAGGCACCGAAGCCGCAGCCTTCCCCACCGAGGACGAGGTGGCGGTGTGGATTCGCGACACCGTCGCGGCGGGCATCGCCTTCAAGTGCACGGCCGGGCTCCACCACGCGGTCCGGCACACCGCCCCCGCCACCGGCTTCGAGCACCACGGCTATCTCAACGTGCTCCTTGCCACGGCGCGGGCCTGCGCCGGAGCGCCCCTGCCCGTCGTCCGGGCCGACCTCACCGAGCGCGACCCGGAGGCGCTGGCCCGCGCGGTCTCCGCGCTCCCACCCGCCGAGATCATCGCGGCACGGGCGGCCTTCACCTCGTACGGCTCCTGCAGCGTGCTCGAACCGCTGGAGGACCTGGCGGCCCTGGGCCTCCTCGACCCCACCGCCTGACAGCCGCCCGACCGCCGCAACCCGCTTCCCGTCACCGAAGGGCTCCACACATGCACGCTCACCCCGTCACCTGGGTCGATGCCGCGGCCGGCAGCGGTTACGACGTCGACAACCTCCCGTACGCCGTCTTCTCCACCACCGGCACCACCCCCCGCATCGGCGTCCGGATCGGCGACCACGTCCTCGACCTCGGCGCCGCGGCCACCGCCCTGCGCCCCGACTGGACGCCGATCCTCGACGCCCCCGCGCTCAACCCGCTCATGGCCGCCGGACCGGCGACCTGGGCCGAGGTCCGCGCCTGGGCCACCGAACTGCTCACCGACACCGCGCACCGCGACGACGTGCGGCTCGTGCCGCTGGCCGACGCGACCCTGCACCTGCCCTTCGAGGTCGGCGACTACGTCGACTACTACGCCTCCGTGGACCACGCCACCAACGTCGGCCGGATCTTCCGCCCCGACGGCGACGCGCTGATGCCCAACTGGCGCCACCTGCCGGTCGCGTACCACGGCCGCGCGGGCTCCATCGTCGTCTCCGGCACCCCCGTGCACCGCCCCGCCGGACAGCGCAAGGCCCCCACCGACCCGGCGCCCACCTTCGGCCCGTCGCTGCGCCTGGACATCGAGGCCGAACTCGGCTTCGTCGTCGGCCGCACCGTCCCGCTCGGGCAGCGCGTCAGCACCGCCGAGTTCACCGACACCGTCTTCGGCGTCACCGGCGTCAACGACTGGTCCTCGCGCGACATCCAGGCATGGGAGTACGTCCCGCTGGGCCCCAACCTCGGCAAGTCCTTCGCGACCACCGTCAGCGCCTGGGTCACCCCCCTCGCCGCCCTCGAACACGCCCGCACCGAACTGCCCGGACAGGAGCCCGCCGTCCTGCCCTACCTGCGGGAGCAGGGCCCGTCCGGCTACGACATCGACGTCGAGATCGAGGTCAACGGCACCGTCGTCTCGCGCCCCCCGTACGCCTCCATGTACTGGTCGCCCGCGCAGATGCTCGCCCACCTCACCGTCAACGGCGCCTCGCTGCGTGTCGGCGACTTCTACGCGTCGGGCACCATCTCCGGGCCGGAGAAGGAACAGCGCGGCTCGTTCCTCGAACTGTCCTGGGGCGGCCGGGAGACCTGGAAGGCCGACGGCGAGGAGCGCACCTTCCTCCAGGACGGCGACGAGGTCGTCCTGCGCTACTCGGCACCCGGCGCGCGCGGCCGCATCGGCCTGGGCGAGGTCCGCGGCACGATCCTCCCCACGATCCAGCCGCTGCCGGACGAGACCCCGTGACCCCACCGAACGAACCGGAGGGCGGCGGCTCGCAGACCCTGGAACGCGGACTCGCGATCCTCGTCGAACTGGGCCGCCACCCCGAGGGGCTGAACACCAGCCAGGTGGCGGCGGCGACGGGCTTCCACCGCTCCATCGCGCACCGGCTGCTCGTCTCCCTGCACCGGACCGGGTTCGCCGCACGCGACGACGACGGCCGCTACACGGTGGGCCCGGCCGTGCCCGGCCTCGTCGGCGCGCCGGGCCCCAGCCTGCGTACCGTCGCCGAACCCGTCCTCCAGCGCCTCGCCCGCCGACTGGACGCCACCGCCAGCCTGGTCGAGGCCATCGGCGCCGTCGCCGTCACCACGGTCGTCGCCGAACCCCCCACGGACGGCCCGCTGTTCTGGTACCGCAAGGGCAGCCGCGACCCCCTCGACCATGGTTCCGGCGGCCTGGCCGCCCTGGCCTCCGGCCCCCCGCGCGCCGCCGAACCCGACCGCGTCCAGGCCATCCGCGAGGCCGGCCACGTCATCACCCACGGCGAGGTCAACGCCGGCGCCCACGGCATCGCCGCACCCCTGCCCGGTTGGCCGGTCCGCGCCGCGATCAACGTCGTCACCTCGGACCCGGAACTCGCCGAACGAGCACTCCCGTACGTACGGGAGGCCGCCGAGGCCATCGGCACGCCGGGCGACCACCTCTGAGCCCATGAGCGGCGCGCGGCCTCTCCCCGCCTGGCCCGGTCCCTCAGCGTACGGGCGCCGGGTCCGCCGACGACCGCACCGGGGTGCCGCAGACGCCGACGCCCCCGCAGGGTTCCGCCGCGCGCGGGCCCGCCGGGGCGGCCAGGGGGACGCCGTTGGCGCGCAGGGTCTCCCGTAGGTTCAGGATCAGGGAGAACACCTCGTGGTTGCGGTCCTCGCCCTGTTCGTCCCAGGCCCGCTGCTCCGCCTCGACCGCCATCCGGTCCTGCGCGAAGATGCGCTCGGTGAACCGTCTGATGAGGGGCGCGGCCAGGCTGAGCGCGGCCGGGACGCGAGGCTTCTTGATCATGAGGTGGCCGTAGACGCGGCAGGCTCGCTGGTCGGCGCCCACGGGCACGTACACCGCCCAGAGGCTGAAGACCGGCCGGTCGGCGCCCTCCGGCACCAGGTCGAGGGTCTGGTACGGGTACTCCGTGCGGATCGTCATCACATCGCTGGAGCCGCCCGAGATTCCCTCCGCCGCCAGCACGCTCGCACCGGCGTCGCGCCTGCCCCCGGTGTGGGTGAACAGGTAGCGGGCCTCCACCGACCGGGCGTCGCCGCTGTGGCCGAGGAGTTCGGGACGGAGCCGGCCGACGACGCCCTGGTGCAGGAACTGGTGGTTCATGTCCAGCAGGTTCTCGTGCATGAACGAGTAGTGGCAGCGGACGGTCCGGGCGTACGTCAGCGTCTTGTAGTGCGGCGAACCGTACGCCGGGAGCATCGGCAGCGGTGTCACGTCCGCCTTCTCCGGGTCACCGGGGAACACGAACACCAGGCCGTACGCCTCGCGTACGGGATAGCCGCGCACCCCGCGCGGCGGCCTGCGGTCGTCCTTCGTCAGATACGGGATCTGCGAGATGCGGCCGTCACCGCGGTACGCCCACGCGTGGTACCGGCACCGGAGCACATCACCCTCCACGACGCCCATGCTCAGCGGCACCTGCCGGTGCGCGCACCGGTCCTCCAGCGCGTGGACGGCGCCGTTCCGCCCCCGGTAGAGCGCGATCCGCTCGCCGGCGAACACGGCCGGCACCACCTTCCCGGCCCGCACCTCCCGAGCCCGCGCCACGGGATACCAGTGGTCCGGATGCGCGCCCACGCGCCGCAGGTCCACCGCACCGGAGACCTTCGGGCCCCTCGCGTCCGCGTCGGTCTCCTTCATGGTTCTCCCTCACAGCTGCGTCGGTGGCCTCCCCCATCCTGTCCGCGCCCGTCCCGGCCGCCCTTCCAAGCGCGTCCGGACCGGTGAACGGGGACGGCGACGCCCCGGCCCCACTGGCCCATCCGGGTGCGAACGCACGCTCGTCGCCCTGGACCTCGCCCGGCCCCGCTCAGGCGGTGCCCGTACCCGTACGCGGAGGTGCGGCCCGGCAGGTCAGGTCATGGTCCGGCAGGCGGCCCGTGAGCAGATACGCCGTGGCCGCCTCGTCCGCGCAGGCGTTGCCGTCCGGCGCGTACAGGACGCCGTGCCCCTCGCCACCGGTGACGGTGAGCATCCGGGAGCCGCGCAGGGCCCGGTGCATGGCCCGGCCGGAGGCGAGCGGCGTCTGCGGGTCCCACTCGTTCTGCGTGATCAGGGCGCCGACTCCGTTGTCGACCACGGTCTGCGGTTCGGTGCCCCGCTGCCAGAACGCGCACGGTGCGACGGCCGCCGCGAAGTCGCCGTACAGCGGATACCTGGCCTGGTCGCGGATCGCCTCGCGCCGGTACTGCTCGGGGTCGTGCGACCAGGAGCGGGAATCGGCGCACATGTAGGACCAGGCGGCCGACACATACCCGTCATCGGACGGGCCGGACGCCCCGGACTCCTCGGATTCGCCGGACGTCTCCGACCGGCCGGGCTCCTTCGCCCCGCCGTTCGCGGCCGCCTCCCTCAGCCCCGTGATCCACGCCGCCGCCTCCCGCACATGCACGAACACGCGGCTGTTCGACCGGATGTCGGCACCGCTCAGCGGCTGCCCCTCGAACAGGACCGGCTCACGGTCCGCCTGTGCGACCAGGTCCCAGAAGGCGGCGCGGACGGCGGCCGGGGTGGCGCCCAGCCCGTACTCCCCGTTCCGCCGGGCGGTCCAGCCGGCCCAGCGGGAGAAGGCGTCCTCGGCCGCCTTCGCCATGTCCTGGAACATTCCCCGGTAAACCCGCCCGGGATCGGTCGCGCTGTCCAGCACGAACCGGTCGGCGCGCCGGGGGAACAACTGCGTGTAGACGGCCCCGAGGTACGTCCCGTACGACACCCCCAGATACGAGATCCGCTTCTCGCCCAGCGCGGCACGGATGACGTCCATGTCGCGGGCGCTGTTACGGGTGGTGAGGTGGGCCAGCTCCCGGCCGGCGGCGGCCCGGCACTTGGCGGCGACCGTACGGGCCCACGCCACGTCCTTCGCGAACGTCGCGGCCCTGTACGGATGGTCGGCCTGCTCGCCGGCGGTGAGACCGCAGCTGACGGGGGCGCTGCGCCCCGTGCCCCTCGGGTCGAAGCCGATCAGGTCGTACCGCTGTTTCACCCGCTGGGGAAGTTTCAGCAGAGGATCGACGGGAAGCCCGAGGCCCGGCGCGCCGGGGCCGCCCGGATTGAGCAGCAGTACACCGCGACGCTTCTTCGGGTCGCTCGCCCGGAGCCGGGATATTGCGATGGCGATCTTTTTACCACCGGGCTTCATGTAGTCCAGTGGCACCTTTACCGTCGTGCACCGCAGGGCGCCCGGCTCCTTCAGGCCACCCTCCTCCTTCAGGTCGCACGGCTCCCACCGGAGCTTCTGCTGTGTGTAGACCCGCAGGGCGGCGGGTACGGCGCCGGCCTCCCCGGCCGACGTGACCGGCGCGGGCGGGGCGCAGGCCGCCGTCGCCGTCAGCAGGGTGGCCGCCGTGAGACCGGCGGCCAGGAGGCGGGCTGCGCGCGGGACTCCGTTACGCATGAGGTTCGTCCGTTCCCGTGTCATGTGTCAGTTGCCGTCGAGGTGCAGCCGGACGCACTGCGCGTACTGGTGCAGGCTGTCGGGGCGGTAGCACTCCTGCGTCCGGTTCGCGTACCAGAGCAGGAGGACGACGGCCAGCGCGGACACCAGGACCGCGAGCGACGAGGTCACCACCGCGGCGACGGCCCTGCCCCGGCCGGTCCCGATCCGCCCGGCCGTCGTCAGCGCGGCGATACCCAGGATCAGCCCGGCCACGGCGACGACACCGCCGATGAGCACGGGGGAGGTGAGGAGCCCCGCGATGCCCAGGCCCAGACCGGCCGCAGCAGGCCCGTTACGCCCGTTACGTGCTCCCACCTGGTTCGGAACGGCCCCCACGGGGTTCGGTGTTGTCTTGGTGACGCGGGTGTCCACAGGCCCGTCCTTCTCATTGCTCGACTGGTACGGGGCCCGATCATGGTTCGCGCGGAGCCGGGGGACATCGCGGCGACGCGGGAGAATGCCCTCCCCCGGTCGGGGGAGGGCACCGCAAGACGATCCGGTCATACTGACCGGATCATGTTCACGGGATTCCGGCCGCTGCTGCGCGGCTCCACGTACACGGGTGCGCTCTTCGCCTACTGCGGCGCGTTGGCGAGCCTCCCGCTGCTGCCGTTCGCGGCGCTGCCCGCGCTGGCCCTGCCGTCCATGCCGGAAGGGGCGGCGATCGCGCTCACCCTGCTGCTCTGGTCCGTCCTGATCGGCGTGACCGGACTGGCCCGCACCACACGGCGGGTGCTGGTCGCCTGCGCCCGGCGGATGCTCGCCGCGGAGCTGCCGGACCCGGTGGACCGGGGCCGGTCCACCGGCGCCGACCGTCTGCGCACCCCGCTCTGGCTGCTGGCGCAGGTGGCCCTCGGCTGGGCGGGGGCGCAGCTGAGCCTCCTCCTGCTCGTCATGGGGCTGTGCCTGCCCGGCGGCTGGGCCGGGGCCGAGGCGGGGATCAGCGTGTACGGCCGGTCGGTGCGGCTGGACAGCGGCTGGCAGAGCTGGGCGGCGGCGCTCGGCTGCCTGCTGCTCGCGGCGGCTCTGTGCCCGGCCGTGACGTACACCCTGCGGTGGCTGGCGCCCCGGCTGCTGGGCCCCTCGTCGGCGGAGCGGCTGGTGCTGGCGGCCGAACGCGAACGAGCCCTCGCCGCACGCAACCGGCTCGCCCACGAGCTGCACGACTCGATCGGGCACACGCTGACGGCCGCCACCATTCAGGCGGCGGTCGCGGGCGAGATCCTCGGCGCCGACCCGGTCGCGGCCCGCGCCGCCCTGCGCAGCATCGAGGAGTCGTCCCGGGCCGCCCTGGAGGACCTGGACTACGTCCTGGGCATGCTCCGCGAGGAGCCCGGCACGACGGCCCCGGCCCGCACCCTGACCGACCTCCCCGAACTCCTCGACCGGGCCCGCCACATGGGCGCGACCGTGGAGTCCGAGCTGTCCGGCGACCTCGCACACGTACGCGGGACACTCTCCCGCGCCGCGTACCGCATCCTCCAGGAGGGCCTGACGAACGCGGTGCGCCACGGAGCGGGCGGCCCGGTCCGGGTCACCGTGACCGCCGCGCCGGACGCGCTGGAGCTGACGGTGGTCAACCGCAGCGGTACGGGAACGGCTCCGGGCGCCTTTCCGACGTCCGGGCACGGCCTGCCGGGGCTCACCGAACGGGTGCGCCTGCTGCACGGCGAGATCGAGGCCGGCCCGGACGGCCCGGAGCACTGGCGGCTCGCGGTCCGGCTGCCCGTGCGGGTGCCCGCGTGAGCGGCCCGGACGCGCCCGGCGCGGACATCCCCGTCTCCCTCGTGATCGCGGACGACGACGAGGTCACCCGCAGCGGCCTGCGCACCCTGCTCGGGATGCAGCCGGGGATCACGGTGTCCGGCGAGGCCGCAGACGGCGTCGAGGCGGTCCGGCAGGCCCGGCTGCTGCGGCCGGACGTGGTCCTGATGGACGTACGGATGCCCCGCCTCAACGGCATCGAGGCCACCCGCCGGCTGCTCGCGGAACCGGGTACGGGTGCGCCGCCCAAGGTCGTGGTCATCACCACCTTCGAGAACGACGGCTACGTCACCGCCGCCCTCAGTGCCGGGGCCGCCGGCTTCGTCCTCAAACGGCTCCCCGTGCCCCGGATCGCGGAGGCGGTGCGGGTGGTGGCGGCCGGTGAGGCGGTCCTCTTCCCGGCGGCCCTGCGTCGGATGGTCACGGCCCGCCCGCTCACCTCCGCCGAGGCGCTGCCGCGCGCGGCCCTGACGGTCCGGGAGGAGGAGACGCTGCGGCTGATGGCGACCGGCCTGTCCAATCCGGAGATCGCGGAGCTGTGCCGGGTGAGCCTGGAGACGGTGAAGACGCATGTGGGCCATGTGCTGGCCAAGCTGGGCGCACAGAACCGGACTCACGCGGTGGTGATCGCGTACGAGTCCGGTCTGGTCGTGCCCGGTGTCGGGGACTGAGGGCCCGACGGGCCTGTGCGGGGCTCAGGCGGCGCGGGCCGCCGGGCCGGTCCCGGCGGCCCCCGCCGGGTCCGGTTCCCGCCTGCGCCACAGCGTGCCGTGGAGATCGGCGCCCCGGACGAGCTGGATGCGCCACGGGTCGATCCGCAGCACGTGGTAGCCGGGATCACCGGGGCCGCCCCGCCAGTAGCGGACCGGGTCGTAGCCCACGCCCGGCGGCCCGCCCCGCTGGTACAGCCGCCACGCGTGGAGCTTGGACTCCTCGTCGTCCGCCCACGTCGAGACGCTGTCCACGAAGACCGCGTTCTGCCGGGGGCTCCAGTAGGCGTACGTCGTGTGCGGGTTGTTCGCCAGGTGCGCGCTCTTCACCGGGGTGCGGTACGAGGCGAGCCAGCCGACCGGTACCCCGTCGACGATCTCCCACACGGGCAGCAGCACACGGGCGCGCGGGCGCTGTTCGCGGTCGACGGTGACCATCGTGGCGTACTTGATCTCGCGGACGTAGTCGAGGAAGGTGCCTTCGATCTCGGAGAACTCGCTGACGACTTCGGTCATGGGCCTGTCCTTTCGGTAGTTGCCGGCGTCCTGCCGGGGCGGGTTCAGTGCGATACGGGGGTGGCGGCGGGTTCCGCGGAGCCGGCGGCGTCCAGCGGCGCGGGCGCCGTACCACCGTCGCGGGAGCGCAGTCCGAACGCGCTGACGGCGGCTGCGACGACGGCCGCGGCGAACGGGACGAGCAGCCCGGCCCGGTAGCCGTCGAGCAGGCCCGCGGGCGTGTCCGTACGGGTCGCGGCCACGCTGACCGCGGTGACGGCGGAGAGGCCGATCGCGGCGCCGAACTGGAAGGCGGTGTACAGCAGACCGCCCGCGAGCCCCTGCTCCTCCTCCGCGACGCCCTCCGTCGCCACGATGGTCAGGGGGCCGTACGCCAGCGAGAAGGCGAGCCCGAGGACGATCAGGCTCGGGAACATCGCCGCGTAGCTCCAGTCCGCGCCGACCGGCAGGAACAGCCCGTAGGCGAGCACCGCGAGCAGGAGGCCGCCCAGGATCACCCTGGCGTTGCCGAAGCGGTCGACGAGCCGCGGGGTGAGCGTCGGCGAGAGGATCGCGTCGACGCCGATGACCAGCATCGCGAAACTGGTCTCCAGGGTCGACCAGCCCCGCAGTTCCTGGAGGTACAGCACCACCAGGAACTGGAACCCGAAGAACCCGGCCGCGAACAGCATCGCCGACAGGTTGGCCCGCACCAGCGGCCCGTGGCGCAGGATCGCCAGGCGTACCAGGGGCTCGGCGGACCGCCGCTCGATGAGCACGAACGCCACCAGGAACGCCAGCCCGGCCAGCAGGGTGCCCGCGCTGACGGCGACGCCCGCGTGGGCGGCGCGCTCGACGCCCAGCACGATCAGTACGAGGGCGGCGGTGACGGTGAGGGCGCCGGCCGCGTCCACGCGCTTGCCGGTCCGGTCCGGCCGCTCCGACCTGGGGACGAACACGAGGGCCGCGACGAGGATGAGGAGGGAGAGGACGACCGGGGCGAAGAACACCCACCGCCAGCCGACGGCGGTCAGCAGCCCGCCGGCCACCAGACCGACCGTGAACCCGCCCGCCGCGGTGCCGGAGTAGATGAGGAGCGCCCTGTTGCGCTCGGGGCCCTCGGCGAAACCGGTGGTGATGATGGACAGGCCCGCCGGCGTCATGAAGGCCGCGGCGACGCCCGTGACGAACCGGGCGAGGATCAGCGTCCACCCGTCGTTCGCGAGGCCGCCGAGCCCGGAGAACAGCAGGAAGACGGTGAGCCAGAAGACGAACATCTGACGGCGTCCGAAGAGGTCGGCGGCCCGTCCGCCGAGAAGCATGAAGCCGCCGTAGCCGAGGACGTAGGCGCTCATGACCCACTGCAGCTCGCCGGTGGACAGACCCAGATCGGTACGGATCGAGGGCAGGGCCACGTTCAGCATGGCCACGTCGATGCCTTCGAGGAAGATCGCGCCGCACAGGACGAGCAGGATGCCCCACTTGCGCGCGCTCAGTCCGCCGGTGGCATTCAAGGCACTCATGACGAGGAACTCCTTCCGGAGCAAGGGGTGTTGTCGGTGCCTTCAGCTTTCGCCACCGCGGGCGCGGGAACAACAGCGATCATCGCAACGTTCGTTCAGCTGGGCTTACCGATCAGCGCATACGGGGGAGACGGCTGTGGATCAGAGCGAACTGGAATGCTTTCTCGTGCTCGCGGAAGAGCTGCACTTCGGGCGCACCGCCACCCGGCTGCACCTCTCCCGCGCACGCGTGAGCCAGCTCGTGCAGAAGCTGGAGCGGCGCGTCGGGGCGCCGCTGTTCACCCGTACGAGCAGGAGCGTGGCCCTCACCGGACTGGGCCGGCGCCTGCGCGACGACCTCGAACCGCACTACCGGGGCATCGAGGAGGCCCTCGCCCGCGCCACCGCGACGGCACGCGGCATCGAGGGTGTCCTCCACGTCGGCTTCAACACACCGCTGGCCGGCGAGATGGTGATGAAGGCGACCGAGCGGCTGCGCATCAGCCATCCGGAACTCGCCGTCGAGGTCTGCGAGGTGCCGCTCTCCGACCCGTACGGCATGCTGCGCGCGGGCGAGTTCGACGTCCAGCTGACCGACTTCCCCGTGCACGAGGACGACCTGACCCGCGGCCCCACGCTCCTCACCGAGGACCGGGTCCTCGCCGTCGCCGCCGCCCATCCGCTGGCCGCGCGAGCCGCGGTGACGCTGGAGGACCTGGCCGGACTGCCCCTGCTGACCGTCGCGGGCGACATCCCGGAGTACTGGCTGGAGCACCGCCTGCCGATCCGCACCCCCAGCGGCGCGCCCATCGGCCAGGGCCCGTCCGTCACCAACCTCCAGGAAGCCCTGACCCTGGTCGCCGCCGGCAAGGGCGCCCTCCTGGCCGGCGCCCACATCGCCCTCTACCACGGCCGCCCCGGTGTCACCTACATCCCGGTGGAGGGCGACACCCCGCTCGGCTACGGCCTGATGTGGCGCTCGGACGGCGGCACCCGGGCGATAGAACTCTTCGCCCGCATGATCCACGAGGCGACCCGCACGATGTAGTGCGCGGTTTTCGGGCGGCGCCCGGTCCGCCTTGACCTCAACTGCGCTTGAGCTTCTACGTTGATCATATTCCGTTGATCACGAGGAGAGGCAGAGGGACATGGCCGTGACGCTCAAGGAGTACACGCGGGAGGAACTGGCCGCTCAGCCCATCGGGGCGTGGACCGGGACGGCCTGCCGGCTGGTGGTCGGGGCGATTCGCGAGCAGTTGGCGGTGGAGGACCTCACCCAGCCGCACTGGTGGACGCTGAACCACGTGGCCGGCGGGCCGGGCACCTGGACCCGTGCGGCGCTGACCGCGCGGCTGGCCAAGTGGGACGACCTGGGGATCGACTTCGAGGAGGTCTTCGACGACCTGGTCGCCCGTGGCTGGGTGACGGAGGAGGCGGGGCTGCTGACCCTGACCGCAGAAGGGGAGGCCGGCCGCGTACGGGCTCGGGAGCGCAATCTGCGCGTCCACCAGCAGGTGCACGAGGGCGTGGACACCGCCGACTTCGTGACCACGATCAACGTCCTGCGCCGCATGGTCGCCAACCTCGGCGGCGACGGCGACCTGCCCGTCTGACGGCAGCCGGCCACGCCGTCAACCCCGACGATCGTCAGGGGCCGGCGTGGCCGTTCGGCCCGGGTTCCCGGCCGCCCCCGCTCCTAAGGGCTGTCCCGTAATCCCCGGCGGGCGCACGACGACAGCTACGGCACCTCGCTGCGTTGTCGGAACGTCCGAATACGTCCAGTATGCGAACGCCCCTCCGCCTTGCGATGCACCGCATCTGACGCCGCGCGCTGATCCACCGGGGATTACGGGACAGCCCTTAGTGGTCGGCTCCGTAAGTCCTTCGGGGGTTGACTTCGGATCCGGCGTTGTGCCTGGTAGTGGGTCAGATGTCGACTGCAGCGATGTGGAGCTCGCAGGCGCAGTCGAGCGCCTCCGCGGGGGTGCCGGTGGGGCTGCCGGTGGGCAGCAGGGAGTCTTCGTAGCGGTCGCCACTGGCGTAGTAGGGGGCGAAGCCCCACCTCTTGCTGACGGTGCCGGTGTAGCGCAGTCGCATCAGCTTGACCCGTTCGCCGTCGGCCAGTTCGGCCTCCACGTAGGCGAACGCTCCGCGGTGTCGGACATGCAACTGCGCAATCTGGGGCCAGACGGCGCGGGCCTGCTCGCCGAGGCGGGCTTCCAGCGAGAGGCGGGTGTGTTCCGAGGGCGTGGGCATGGCGCCCATCCTGCCCGAGGGGCCACGGACCGGATACGGCAAGCTTCGGCCTGTTGTGATCCACTTCTCCGGATTGGCCCGCCTGCATTGCCTGTTGCCGTCGCCCGCACGATCACCCTGCGCGCCGCCGAGCGCGAGCGACTGAAGCTGATGGCCTACGGCCACAAGACCGAGTACCGGCTGCGGATGCGCGCGCAGGTGGTGCTGCACGCGGCGCGCGGACGCGCCAACGCGCGCATCGCCCGGGAGACGGGTCTGCATCTGGACACGGTCCGCCGCTGGCGCGGCCGGTTCGCCGAGCACGGGCTCGCCGGGCTGGGCGACCTCGACCGGTCGGGCAGGCCCCCCTCGTTCACCGCGCTCCAGGCCGCCCAGGTCAAGGCTCTGGCCTGCCGGCTGCCCGCCGAGACAGGGGTGCCGCTGGCGCGTTGGTCGTGCCCGGAGCTTGCCCGCGAAGTCGTCGCCCGGTCCATCGCCAGCTCGATCTCCGCCTCCACTGTCCGTCGCTGGCTGGGCGACGACGCGATCAAACCGTGGCAGTACCAATCCTGGATCTTCGTCACCGACCCGGACTTCCGCCCGAAGGCCGAGCGTGTACTGGACCTGTATGCCCGTACCTGGCGGGGCGTCCCGCTCGGCGACGACGAGTACGTCATCAGCGCGGACGAGAAGACCTCCATCCAGGCCCGCTGCCGCTGTCATCCGACCCTGCCGCCCGGCCGGGCCCGCGCGATGCGCGTGAACCACACCTACCGGCGCGGCGGCGCCCTGGCCTACCTGGCCGCCTACGACGTCCACTCCGCGAAAGTGTCCGGCCGCTGCGAGCCGACCACCGGCATCACCCCGTTCATGAACCTGGTCACCCAGGTCATGACCCGCGAGCCCTACGCCAGCGCGAAACGCGTGTTCTGGATCGTCGACAACGGCTCCTCCCACCGCGGCAAGAAGGCCGCCGACCGACTGTCGGACGCGTTCCCGAACGCGGTCCTGGTCCACACCCCGGTGCACGCCTCCTGGCTGAACCAAGTGGAAATCTACTTCTCCGTCGTCCAGCGCAAGGTCGTCTCGCCCAACGACTTCACCGACCTCACCCAGGTCACAGACCGGCTCCGAGAATTCGAAGACCGCTACAACGCCACGGCACAGCCGTTCCAGTGGAAGTTCACCACCTCCGACCTGGACGATCTGCTGGCCAGACTCGACCAGCACCCCGCCGGCCGACACGAAGAATCCTCCGCCGCCCCGGCACCATGATCAACCCCCGAAGGACTTACGGAGCCGACCACTTAGGTTCGGGCCTCATGGAAAGAGAACCGCGAAAGAAGCCCCGGCCCGGCCGGCCGCTCGGCGCACTGGCCGTCCTGGGCGCGGGAACGGGGACCGTCGCCCTGCTGTCCCCCGGCGGGCTCGGCGAGGCCGGCCCCGTCGAGGTCACCGGCGGCGCCTCGGCCTCCGCGTACCGCTCACTGACCGGCACCGTGGCGGACGCACCGGACTGGCTGGGGCCCTGCCTGGAGGTGGCGACCGAAGGCACGCTCGTGGCCCTCGGCCTGCTGCTGGTGTGGCTGTGCTGGACGGCGTTCCGCCGCGGCGACGCCCGTGCCGCCGGGGGCGCCGTCCTCACCGGGCTCGGCACCGTCGCCGCCTACGCGATCAGCGAGGCGGTGAAGCTCGTCGTCGACGAGGAGCGCCCGTGCCGTGCGCTGGGGGTGGCCGTCGAGTCCGTCGTCGAATGCCCCGCGGTGGGGGACTGGTCGTTCCCGAGCAACCACGCCACACTGGCCGCCGCCCTGGCCGTCGGGCTCGCCCTGGCACGTCCCCGCCTTGCCGCGCTCACCCTGTCGCTGGCGGGGGCCGCCGCGCTGCTGCGGGTGCTCGTGGGGGTGCACTACCCGCACGACGTGCTCGCCGGAGCGGTGCTCGGCGGCACGGTCGCGGCGGCGCTCCTCGCGCTCCTGCCCCTTGCTCAGTCGGCGGTCTCACGGCTGGGGCGGTTCGGGCGGTACGACCCCGGCCTCGTGGGCCACGACCGCAGCGGCGGCCCGGTTGTCGACGCCCAGCCGCGCCAGGATCGAGCTCACATGGGCCTTGACCGTGCCCTCCACCACGCACAGCCGCCGGGCGATCTGCCCGTTGGACAGCCCGCCGCCGAGGAAGGCCAGCACCTCCCGCTCCCGGCCGGTGAGGGCGGCCACCCGGTCACGGGCGGCGGTGCGCCGGCCGGCCAGGGCGCCCGCGCCCGTCGCGGCGAGGTGCGCGACGACCCGCGCCGCGACCTTCGGTGACAGATACGCGGCGCCCTCGGCCACCGCGCGTACCCCGGTGATCAGTTCCTCGGGCTCGCCCGACTTGATGAGGAAGCCGGCCGCCCCGCCGCCGAGCGCCCGGAGGATGTAGTCGTCCTCGCCGAAGGTCGTCAGCACGACGACCCCGGTGGACGGCACGGTGGCACGGATCTCGGCGGCCGCGCCGATGCCGTCGAGGCCCGGCATACGGATGTCGAGCACCGCCACCGAGGGCCGGTGACGCCGCACCAGTTCCACCGCCTCGTGCCCGTCCCCGGCTTCGGCGACGACCTCGATGTCCGGGGCGGTGGCAAGCACGGCGCGCACCCCGGCCCGGATCATCGGCTCGTCGTCGGCGATCAGGACCCGGATCATCGCGCGCTCACGGGGCGATCGCCTCCAGGGACACCAGGACGTCGTCCCGGAAGCACAGCCGGTAGGCGTCGCCCGACCGGTCGTCGAACCGGTCGGCCGTCATCGCGTAGTACTCGCACGTGGTGCCCTCTCCCTCCGGCTCGGCGCCCTTCGGCCGTACGCCCGTCTGCCGGTCCGGCAGCAACCGCTCCACCTCGGACCGATCCTGCCCCACGTGCAGCCGGGCGAAGTCACGCGGGTCGAGAACGGCCCGCGACGCGGAGAACATCTCCCAGCCCACGAGCGCCGCGCTCAACAGGGCCCCGGTCACCAGGGGCACCATGACCGCGGCGACGAGCGCCCGCCGCACCCGGCGCCGGGCCTGGAGGTGGGGCGGCGGCGCGGCCGTCACGGCTTCCGCGGGCGCGTGCGGGATGCGGGCGCCGACCGCGTAACCCCCGTCGCGCGGGCCGTGCTCGAACACCCCGCCCACCGACCGCACCCGCTCGTCGAGCCCGGCCAGCCCGCGCCCACCGCCCCGGAGCCCGCCCGGCGACCGGCGCCCGGCCGGGCCCGGCGGCGGCCCGTTCTCCACGACGACCCGGGTCTCCGCCCCCGTATGCCGCACGCACACCGTCGCCGCCGCACCGGCCGCGTGCTTGGCCACGTTGGTCAGCGCCTCCCGCACCACGTGGTGGGCCGCCCGCGCGACGACGGGCGGCACCTCGTCCGCCGCGCCCTCGACGCTCAGCTCCACGGCGAGACCGGCCGCCCGCGCCTGCGAGGTCAGCGCGGTGAGGCCGGAAGCGTCCGGCCCCGGCGGCGCGGCGTCGGCCTCCTCGCGCAGGACGCCGATGACCTCCCCGAGGCGCTCCACGGCGGCTGCGGCCCTGGCCCGGATGTCCCCGGCCGCCTTCCGGTGGTGCTCCGCGAGGTCCGGCGCGAGCTTGAGCGCACCGGCCGACAGGGCGATGAGACTGAGATCGTGACCGAGCACGTCGTGCATGTCCCGGGCGATACGGGCCCGCTCCCGCGACCGCACCCGCTCGGCGATCAACTCCTGCTCACGGCGCAGCTGTTCGGCATGCTCCCAGCCGGCCCGTACGAGCTGCTGGTACTGGCACCAGAACCGCCCCGCGAACCACGGCAGCATTGTGCCGGCGACCACCACACCCACGAACCGCCCGGCCGGCGGAAGCCGGCCCGGTACGACGGACAGGGCCACCACCCCGGCCGCGAGCACCGCCACCAGGACGAGCCCGGTCGGCGCCGTCCGCCCGGCCCGACGCCCCGCCAGAAACGCGGCACCGGCCGCCGGAACGGCCCACCACAGACTCACCACGCTCAACAGGGCCCCCACCACGGCAGCCCCCGCGAGCACACCCCCGGCCACCGACCGCGACCCCGCCCCGCTCACCACATCATCCACACCGACGACGCTACGGACCCCACCCCCCACCCGACCACTGCCGAAAGTCAAAGGCGCCGCCACGGCCGCATCGGGCCGTTGCTCGTGGTGCGGCCCCGCGCCTCCGTGCCTTCGCGCCCCTGTGACATCGTCGTGCCCATGGCAGAGTCCTGGGTGTTCGATGACGACCGTTCCGTTTCCGCGTCGGCCGCCGGTGTGGCGGAGATCCTTCGGGCGCGGATGGCGGCGGGGAGGCTGGAGACCTGGCTGGCCAGTTCGTCCGGGCGGGCGCTGGCGCTCGTGACGAACACCGAGCGCGCGATGGTCGTGCTGATGGAGGGCGAGGGCGATCCCGGCGAGCACGCCGTGGACCCCGGGGCCGAGGGGTGGAGCGACGGGTTCGTCCTGGCCAACGGGCAGGACGACGAATACCCGGACGAGGACACCGTCCCCGTCCGGGAAGCGTTCCGGCTGGTCGAGCACATCGTCGCCACCGGGGCGTGGCCCGACGACGCGCACTGGGTGGCCGACCGCTGACAGCGGGCCGCCCTTCTTGATACCCCCCTGGGTATTTGACAAGCGCGGGGAGGGCTTCGTACCGTCGAGTAGGTAATACCCCGTGGGGTATCACGGCCGAAAAAATACCCCCCTGGGTATCAAACCCCGAGAACCGTCCCGCTTCGGAGGCTTCCGTGTTCTTCTCGCAGTACTACCTCGAGTGCCTGTCCCACGCGTCGTACATGATCGCGGACGAGGGCACCGGCCGGGCGGTCGTCGTGGACCCGCGCCGGGACGTGTCCGAGTACCTGCGCGACGCCGAGGCGCGGGGCTTCACCGTGGTCGGCGTCATCAACACGCACTTCCACGCCGACTTCGTCGCCGGACACCTGGAGGTGGCCGACCGCACGGGCGCGTGGATCGGATACGGGCGCCGGGCCGAGACCGAGTACGCGATCCGCCCGCTGGCCGACGGCGACACCATCTCCCTCGGCGACGTGACGCTCAAGATCATGGAGACGCCCGGCCACACACCGGAGTCGATCAGCGTGCTGGTGTACGAGCGTGCCGAGGACAGCGTCCCGTACGGCGTGCTGACCGGCGACGCGCTGTTCATCGGGGACGTCGGCCGCCCCGACCTGCTCGCGTCGGTCGGGGTGACCGCCGCCGAGCTGGGCGCGATGCTCCACGACAGCGTGCAGCGCAAGCTGATGGGCCTGCCCGACGAGGTGCGCGTCTTCCCCGCCCACGGCGCCGGCTCCTCCTGCGGCAAGAACCTGTCCACCGAGCGGCAGTCCACCATCGGCGAGCAGCGCGCCACGAACTACGCCTGCGCGCCGATGAGCGAGCCGGACTTCGTCGCGCTCGTCACCGCCGGGCAGTCGGCGGCCCCCGGGTACTTCGCCTACGACGCCGACCTCAACCGCCGCACGCGGGAGCTGTTCGACCCGGCGACCGCGCCGCGCGCGCTGGACCCGGCGGACGTCCTGGCCCGGCGCGCGGCCGGCGCGGTGGTCGTGGACGCACGCGACCCGCAGGAGTTCGCCGCCGGCCATCTGCGCGGCGCGGTCAACGTCCCGGCGGACGGCAGGTTCGCCGAGCAGGCCGGCACCGTGCTGCCGCTCGGGGCCGAGGTCCTGGTCGTGGCGCCGGAGGGCCGCGAGGAGGAGATCGTCACCCGGCTCGCCCGGATCGGCTTCGACCGCGTCGCCGGCTACCTCGCCGCGCCCGACGAGGCGCTGGAGGCGATGGCCGACGAGGTCGTCCCCGCCGGCCGCCTCACCGCCGCCCGGCTGCGCGCCGAGCTGGACGGGGCCAACCCGCCGCTCGTCGTCGACGTCCGCAACTGCGGCGAGCGCGCCGAGAACGGGTCCATCGAGGGCGCGCTGCACATCGCGCTCGGCGAGTTGCCCGCCCGGCTGGACGAGATCCCGCGCGACCGGCCGCTGGTCCTGCACTGCGCGGGCGGCCACCGCTCCTCGATCGCCGCGAGCCTGCTGCGCCACCACGGCTTCGACGACGTCTCCGACGTACTCGGCGGCTGGGCCGCCTGGGCCCTGCTCAACACGCCGCTCAACACGCCCGCCGCCGCCTGAACCTCCCCCCCCTCTCAATCCCAAGGAGCGCACTCCGTATGACGACCGACACCCCCGCCTTCACGCCCGCCGCCCTTCAGCACCTGCTGGGGACCGGTGACGGCCCCCGCCTGCTGGACGTGCGGACGTCCGGCGAGTTCGAGGCCGGACACATCCCCGGCGCCTGCAACGTGCCGCTGGACACCCTGCGCGAGCACCGCATGGAGCTGGGGCGGCACCTGGACCAGGACGTGGTGCTGGTCTGCCGCTCCGGCACCCGCGCCACCCAGGCCGAGGAGGCGCTCGCCGACGCCGGCCTGCCGAACCTGCGGGTCCTGGACGGCGGCATGATGGCCTGGGAGGCGGCCGGCGCGCCGGTCAACCGCGGTCGGCGGCGCTGGGAGCTGGAACGGCAGGTCCGCCTCGTCGCCGGTTCGATCGTGCTGGTCAGCGGGGTCGTGGGCTTCTTCGTGCCCGGCGTGCACCTGATAGGCACCGCGGTCGGCGCCGGACTCACCTTCGCCGCGCTCAGCAACACCTGCGCCATGGGCATGATGCTCTCCAAGCTCCCGTACAACCGGGGCCCGCGCACCGACGTCCGTACGGTCATCGCCTCGCTCCGCGACGGGTCGTGAGCGGGCCGCACATGCCCTGACCAGCGGTTCCACCCCTCTCGGTGGAGATCTGCCGCACACCCCGCATGCCCGAGAAATACCCCCCTGGGTATAATTGGTTCCCATAAATACCCAGGGGGGTATCACGAGGAAAGGAGCAGCTCCGTGTTCTTCATCGACACCGTCGAACTGGAGGGCCTGGGCAACCGCCACTACCTGGCCGGCGGTACCGAGACGGCCGTGGCCGTGGACCCCCCGCGCGACTTCGACCAGATCCTGGTGGCCGCCGCCCGGCGCGGCGTACGCATCACCCATGTCGTGGAGACGCACATCCACAACGACTACGTGACCGGCGGCCTGGACCTGGCCAGGGCCACGGGAGCCTCCTACCTCGTCCCGGCCGGGGCCCACGTCTCCTTCGCCCGTACGCCGGTGGCGGACGGCGACACCGTGCCGGTGGACGCCGGCCTGGTGCTGCGGGCCGCCGCCACGCCCGGACACACCCCGCACCACACCGCGTACGTCCTGGAGGAGCACGGGACCCCGGTCGCCGCGTTCACCGGCGGCTCGCTGCTGATCGGCACCGTGGGCCGCCCCGACCTGGTGGAGCCCCGGCTGACCGAGGAGCTGGCCCGCGCGCAGCACGCCTCCGCGCACCGGCTGGCGGCCGGGCTGCCGGACGCGACGGCGGTGCTGCCGACCCATGGCTTCGGCAGCTTCTGCTCCTCCGCGCAGGCCGAGGGCGACCGTACGACGATCGGCCGGGAGAAGGCCGTGAACAGCGCGCTCACCACCGACGCCGACACCTTCGTCGCCGAGATCATGGCCGGCCTGGAGGACGTGCCCGCGTACTACGCGCACATGGGCCCGGTCAACGCGTCGGGTCCCGCCCCGGTGGACCTGACGCCCCCGCCCGTCGCGGCCGCCGCCGGGATCGCCGCCCGGCTCGCCGCCGGTGAGTGGGTGGTGGACCTGCGCAACCGCGTCGCGTTCGCCGAGGGCCATGTCGCCGGGAGCCTCAACTTCGAGGCGGACGGCAAGATCGCCACCTACCTCGCCTGGATGATCCCGTGGGGCAAGCCGGTGACCCTGCTCGCCGAGTCCCCCGGGCAACTGGCCGCCGCCCAGCGCGAGCTGGTACGGGTCGGCATCGACCGGCCGGCGGCCGCCGCCGTCGGCACCCCCCGGGAGTGGGCCGGCGAGGACAGCGCCCCGGCCTCCTTCCCCCGCTCCACCTTCGCCGGGCTCGCCGCGCGGGGGACCGGCGACGTCGTCGTGCTCGACGTGCGCCGCGACTCCGAGCGCGCCACCGGGTACGTCGAGGGGTCCGTGCACATCCCGGTCCACCAGCTGCACCAGCGCCTGGGCGAGGTCCCGGCGGGCACCGTGTGGGTGCACTGCGCGGGCGGCATGCGCGCCGCGATCGCCGCCTCCCTCCTGGACGCCGCAGGCCGCGACGTGGTCGCCGTGGACGACGGCTTCGACGCCGCCACCGCCGCCGGCCTCCCGGTCGTCACGGACTGAGCGGACCCGCCCGGCCGGACCGCCACCGTGCGGCGGACCCGGACGACCCATCCCCGTAACCCCCCGCCCCACCCCCGTACGACCGCACGTCGAGAGGCCCGTCATGCTGCCCCTGTTCTCCCGAAACACGACCCGGGACACCGGCCGGGACAAGACCGGCCGGGACACCGGTCGGGACAAGAAACGCGTCACCGTCGAGGAGGCCCACCGCCGCACCGACGGCCCCGACGCCCCGGCCGTACTCCTGGACGTACGCGAGCGGAACGAGTGGGACGCCGGGCGGGCCCCCGGCGCCGTGCACGCGCCGCTGTCCGGCCTGGCCGCCGGGGCGCCCCTGCCCCGGGCCGTCCGGGGGCGGCCGCTGGTGGTCATATGCCGCAGCGGGAACCGCTCGCAGCGGGCCGTCGCGCTCCTCGGCGCACGGGGCGCGGACGCGGTGGACGTCAAGGGCGGCATGAAGCGGTGGGCCGCCGCCGGACACCCGGTCGTCGCCGGGGCCGGACGCGAGGGCTGTGTGGCATGACCGCCCTGATCCTCGCGCTCGTCGCCGGAACCGTCGTCGGCCTGGCCCTCGGCGGCCTCGGCGGTGGCGGCAGCGTCCTGGCGGTCCCCGCCCTGACCTACCTCATCGGTATGCCGGCGGCCGACGCCATCACCGCCAGCCTGATCATCGTGACCGTGACGTCCCTGACCTCGCTCGCCGGGCACGCCCGCGACGGCAACGTGGCCTGGCGGACCGGGCTGCTGTTCGCGTCGGCGGGCATCGTCCCCGCCATGCTCGCGGGCCTGGCCGCGGGCCATCTGCCCCAGGCGCTCCTGACCTTCGCCTTCGCCGGTATCGCGGGCCTCGCCGCCCTGCGCATGCTGCGCCCCGCGGCCGCCCCGGCCACGGGCGAGGTGCGCCCCGCGAAGGCGGGCGCCGCCGGGGCCGGCCTCGGCGCGGTGACCGGGCTGCTGGGGGTGGGCGGCGGCTTCCTCGCCGTACCGGCGCTGGTCCGGGTGCTGAACCTCCCCATGCGCCGGGCCATCGGCACCAGCCTGCTGGTCATCACCGTCAACTCGATCGCCGCGCTGGGCGCCCGTGCCGGCAGCGGCATGCATCTGGACTGGGCCGTCATCGCTCCCTTCACCGCCGCCGCGATCCTCGGCGCCTGGGACGGCAAGCGGTACGCCCAACGCCTCAGTGGCAGCACCCTGCGACGCCTCTTCGCCTGGGCCCTGCTGGCGGTCGCGGCCTTCATGCTGGCCGACGCCCTCTTCTGACGGGCCGGAACCGGCCATCGGTCGATGGCTGGAACGTGTTACCCCGCCTGGTTCCGCGCCGATAACGTTGGCATAAAGTGAGGCTCGCCTAATTCTTTAAAGGTGAACCAACTGGAGATACGTTCATGTCATATCGGCGCCGTGGTACCGCCGCAGTAGCCCTCGCCGTCGCTGCCGCACTCTCCCTCGCCGCGTGCGGCGCCGATTCCTCCGGGGACGACCAGGGCTCGTCCGCCCAGGGGACGAAGGACTCCAAGTCCGTCGCCAAGGGCGGCAAGGACTTCGGCGACGCCGCCGAGAAGACCGCCGCGCTCGGCACCGACGCCCAGCCCGGCGAGTGGCCCCGTACGGTCAAGCACGCCATGGGCAGCACCGAGATCAAGGCGCAGCCCCAGCGGGTCGTCGTCCTCGACGTCGGCGAGCTCGACAACGTCGTCTCGCTCGGCGTGAAGCCGGTCGGCCTCGCCCCGACCGAGGGCTCGCCGGAACTCCCCTCGTACCTCAAAAAGGACGCGGGCACCCCCAAGAACGTCGGCACCATCAACAGCCTCAACCTGGAGGCGATCGCCGCGCTCAAGCCCGACCTGATCCTGGGCAGCCAGCTGCGCGCCGCCAACTCCTACGACGAGCTGTCGCAGATCGCGCCCACCGTCTTCTCCATCCGCCCCGGCTTCACCTGGAAGGAGAACTACCTCCTCAACGCCGCCGCGCTGGACAAGACCGCGCAGGCCGAGGCCAACCTCGCCGCGTACAAGAAGAAGGCCGAGGCCCTCGGCGAGAAGCTCGGGGCCGACAAGCCGACCGTGTCGATGGTCCGCTACCTGCCCGACGGGCTGATCCGCCTCTACGCCAACGCCTCCTTCATCGGCACCATCCTCAAGGACGTCGGCATCCCGCGCCCCGCGAACCAGGACATCCCCGACCTGGCCGCCGAGGTCAGCGCCGAGAACATCGACCAGGCCGACGCCGACTACATCTTCACCGGCGTCTACGGCGACGCGAAGGCCACCGACAAGAGCAAGGCCCAGTCCAACCCGCTGTGGAAGAACCTCAAGGCGGTCAAGGACGGGCACGCCTTCGACGTCCCCGACGAGACCTGGTACCTGGGCCTCGGCGTCACCGCCGCCGAAGCGGTCCTCGACGACCTCCAGAAGCACCTGACGGCCTGAGCACCGCAAGAAGAGAGCGAGCCCGGCGCATGCCGCCCTCCCCCCTCACCCGCCGGCGGGCAGCCTGGCTGCTCGGCGGCGCGGCGATGCTGCTGGTCGCCGTCCTCCTGAGCCTCATCGTCGGCAGCCGCCACGTCGCACCGGGCGCCGCGATCCAGGCCCTGTTCCACGACGGCGGCAGCGCCGACGCCCAGGTGGTCCGCGCCCTGCGCGTACCCCGCACGGTGGTCGGCATCCTGGCCGGCGCCGCGCTCGCTCTCGCGGGAACGGTCATGCAGGGCATCACCCGCAACCCCATCGCCGAACCCGGCATCCTCGGCATCAGCCAGGGCGCATCGGTCGGCGTGGTGACCGCCATCGCGTTCTTCGGCGTGCACTCGCTGGGCGGCTACGTCTGGTTCGCGTTCGCCGGCTCCGCCGTGGCCGGAGTGGCCGTGTACGCCGTCGCCAGCGGCGGGCGCGGCGGGGCGTCACCGGTCAAGCTCGCCCTCGCGGGCGCCGCGATGAACGCCTTCCTCGCCTCGGTCGTGTCCGGGATCGCCACCACCAACGCCCGCGCCCTCGACGAGTTCCGCTTCTGGCAGGTCGGCTCCATCAGCGGTCGCGACGGCGAGCTGATCGGCCAGGTCTGGCCGTTCATGCTCGCCGGAGTCCTGCTGGTCGCGGCCGTCGCTCGCGGACTCGACGCCCTCGCCCTCGGCGACGACGCCGCCCGCAACCTCGGCAACAACGTCGGCCGGCTGCGCGCCCTCGGCGCCCTCGGCGCCACCGTGCTCACCGGCGCCGCCGTCGCCGCGGTCGGCCCGATCGCCTTCACCGGACTGGCCGTCCCGCACATCGCCCGCGCCCTGGTGGGCACCGCCCACCGCTGGGTCCTGCCGATGGCCGCCCTGCTCGGCCCGGTGATGATCCTCGGCTCCGATGTGATCGGCCGCGTCCTCTTCCCGCCCTCGGAGGTACCGGTGGCGGTCATGACCGCCCTCATCGGCGTGCCGTTCCTGGTCGCGCTCGTCCGCCGCCGCACGGTGGTGGCCGCGTGAGCGACCCCGCGACCCTCGCCCCCGCCCGGCTGCGGCCCGCCGGGCACACCGTGCTGCGGCGCGGACGTGCCAGCCTCCTCCTCCACCGCCGCTCCGTCGTCGTCGCCGCCTCCCTGACGGCGCTGCTCGCCTGCGCGGTCGTGGCCTACCTGTGCGTCGGCGAATCGTTCGTCGCCCCCGGGAAGTCGTCCGCGTACTGTTCGGCCTGCCCAGCCCGGACGAACTCGTCGTGGGCACCCTGCGGCTGCCGCGCCTGGTCGTCGGCCTCCTCGCCGGCGTCGCGTTCGGCATCGCCGGGGCACTGGTGCAGACCGTCGCCCGCAACCCGCTCGCCAGCCCCGACGTCATCGGCGTCACCCACGGGGCGGGCGCCGCCACCGTCGCCGCGCTCAGCTTCAACCTGGTCGCCGCCGACGCACTGCCGTACGTCTCCGTCGCCGGCGGCATGGCGGCGGCCCTCCTCGTGTATGTGTTCGCCTGGCGCGGCGGACTGCACTCCTCGCGCTTCGTCCTCGTCGGCATCGGCGTCTCGGTCGCGCTCGGCTCGCTCACCCAGCTGCTTCTCACCAAGGGCGACTACCTGGTGGCCCAGCAGGCCAAGGTCTGGCTGACCGGCTCCCTCAACAGCCGGGGCTACGAGGAGGCGGGCCCGCTCCTCGTCGTCCTCGCGGTCGGTGTCCCGGCGGCGATGTGGGCGGCCCGCGCCCAGCGCAGCGCCTCCTTCGACGACGACACGGCGACCGCGCTCGGCGTCCGCCTGGGCCGGGTACGGCTCGGGCTGACCGCGCTCGGCGTCGTCCTCGCGTCGGTGGCCACCGGCGCGGTCGGCCCGGTCGACTTCGTCGCCCTGCTCGCCCCGCAGATCGCGCGCCGGCTCACCCGTACGGCACAGACCCCGCTGCTGTCGTCGGCGCTCATGGGGGCGCTGATCGTCGTCGTCGCGGACCTGCTCGCCCGCCGCCTGTTCTCCCCGATCGAGCTGCCGACCGGAGTCCTCACCGCCGTGGTGGGCGCCCCGTACCTGATGTGGCTCATCGTCCGCACCCGCAGCCGTACCGGAGGCACCTCGTCATGAGCCGTCCCGCCAGCCGCCTCTCGGCGCACGACCTGACCCTGGCCTACGAGGACCGCACCGTCGTCGAGGGTCTGGACCTGGAGATCCCGGACGGCCAGGTCACGATCGTCGTCGGGCCCAACGCCTGCGGCAAGTCCACCCTCCTGCGGGCGCTCGGCCGCCTCCTGAAGCCGAAGCGCGGCTCCGTGCTCCTGGACGGCCGCGAACTCGCCGGCCTGCCCGCCAAGCAGATCGCCCAGACCATCGGCGTACTCCCGCAGACCCCCACGCCCCCGGACGGCATCACCGTCGCCGACCTCGTCGCACGCGGCCGCCAGCCGCACCAGAAGTGGTGGCAGCAGTGGTCGGAGGCCGACGAACAGGCTGTCGGCGACGCCCTGGAGCGTACGAACACGGCCTCGCTCGCCGACCGGCCGGTGGACGAACTCTCCGGCGGCCAGCGCCAGCGCGTCTGGATCGCCATGGCCCTGGCCCAGGACACCGAACTGCTGCTGCTCGACGAGCCCACCACCTATCTGGACATCGCCCACCAGGTGGAGGTCCTGGACCTGGTCCGCCGCCTCAACCTCGAACGCGGCCGCACCGTCGTCGCCGTCCTGCACGACCTGAACCAGGCCGTCCGCTACGCCGACCACCTCGTCGCCATGAAGAACGGCCGCATCGTCGCGCAGGGGGCACCGGACGAGGTGGTCACCACCGAGATGGTCCAGGAGGTCTTCGGCCTGTCCTCCGTCATCATCACCGACCCCGTCACGGGCGGCCGCCTCGTAGTCCCGGGCTTCAGCGGGCAGCCTGCCGCGCCGGAGAAGATGGCGCGGAAGACGGGCCCGGAGACGGAGAAGGCGCCGACGGGCTGAACTGCCCCGACCCCACCGCCCCCAACAGGGCCAGCTGCACCCCGCCCAGCAGGGCCCGCGCCGCCTCGTTCTGCGCGAGGACGTCGCCGAGGTCGCCGATGACCTGGGCGGGCGTCGTCGGCAACTGGTCCAGCAGATGCAGCAGCCCGGGTTCGACATGGTCCCCGGCCGGGCCCCCGGCGGGCGGGCGGTGGCCGGCCAGCAGATGCAGATGGTCCCGCTCGTCACCGCTCAGCCGCAGCGCGCGGGCCAGGGAGGCCAGGATCTGCGGCGAGGGCTGCGGGCCGCGCGCCTGCTCCAGGCGGACGTAGTAGTCGGCCGACATCCCGGCCAGCTGGGCGACCTCCTCCCGCCGCAGCCCCGGCGTCCGGCGGCGCGGACCGATGGGCAGCCCCGCGTCCTGCGGGCGGACCCGGTCGCGTGAACGGCGCAGGAAGTCGGCGAGCTGCCGGCGGTCGATCGTCATGCCCGTCATCCTGCCGGACCGCCCCCGGCGCAACCAGGGACCGCCGGTCCCAGGCTCGGCGGGGCTCTCCCGGCCCCTTCCGTACGGCGGCAGAGTCAGCGGCACACCGGGCCGAACACCCCGGCCCCCAAGCCCAGTCACACAACTGTGAGCGCAAAGGGGCATCCCCACCAGGGCCAGTACCACGGCCCTACGACACACGGCGCCCCCGCTGGGAGAGATCCCCGCGGGGGCGTCGTGCATTCCGAGCCGGTGTTGGCGAGCCCAGGCCGGGCACACCATGAGGAGCAGGGGGTTACCGGCTCAACGAATCCCCAGCAGGCACACCCCCGCATGGACCTACCATCGAAGGGGAGCCATCGCGCCCGAGTCAACCCGCTGAGGTGAACGTGAGCAACTGGGCCGATCTGACGACAGGCAAGCGGATCAAGAACCTTCGGGGGAATGATCTGACACAGACGGAATTGGCGGAGGCGTCGGGACTCTCGTACGCGACGATCCAGAAAGCCGAGCAGGATCGGGGCGAGCTGTCCGTCGGTTCCCTGCTAAAAGTCGCGTCCGCGCTGAATACGGACGTGGCCGTGATCCTCGGCCAACAGGCACCGCGCCGAGGCATGGACCGAGGTAACCGCGCCGCTCTGCGCCGGCTGTCCGACGCGGTCCACGAGAGCGCCCTCGGAGAGTGGGAAGGGTTCGAGGACCCGAGCAGCGTCGAGGAGCTGGGCAAGGCCCGCGACCTCGCGTGGTCCGCGTACTGGGCGAGCGACACGGCCAAGGTGAGCACCCTTGCCGCGAAGGTGCTCATGGAAGGACAGGTCAGGTACGCCGCGGCGAACGCCACCGAGCGCGAGCAGCTGGGCGTGATCCTTGCGAGCACATACCGAGTGGCCGCGTCGTGCGCGAACGGTTTCGGGCAACGGGACCTCGCGTTGAGCGCCCTCACGTCTGCGAAGCTGCTCGCCAAGGACGCGGGCGATCCCGTGATGACGGCCCTGCTCGAATCCACGCTCTCTTGGGTCTACCTCCGAGGGGCGAAAATGCCGAGGGCTGTCGCCGTCGCCGAGCGTGCGGCCCTGGCGATTGAGCCGTCGTTCAGCAAGTCGCCGAAACCTCAGCTGCTCGCGTATGGACGGCTCATGATCTCGGCAGCTGTGGCGGCGTCGCGCCGCGAGGACGAGACAGCTGCCGATGACTACATTTCGCAGGCGCACGCCGCCGCCGCGCGGCTCGGTACCGACATGAAGCTGTACGGGACCAGCTTCGGCCCGACCGCGGCGAAGACGGAAGCCGTCGGGATTCACGTCGCGTTGAAGAACTACGGCCGGGCCCTACAGCTCGCCCGTCAACCCGACATGGCGACCCTGCCAGAGAGCATGTCCAAGGTGGCGCGGAACCGGTACAAGCTCGACGTTGCCCTCGCCCAGTGCTCGGCCGGTCTGTACGACCAGGCAAGCGACACCCTGATCGAGGTAGGTCTCGACGCCCCGGAATGGGTCAAGCACCAGGCGTTGCCCGGCGTCATCGGGAAGCGTCTCGCGAAGGTGTCGACCGCCCGCGTGCGGAACATCAGTGAGCTGATTGGCGTACCGCTGATCGCATGACTCCTACGGAGCGTAGGAGTTGACGGCCTGCCAACTTGCGCCGGTCCTACGCTCCGTCTCTTCACCTAGCGTGTTCAATGGAACACGATTGACGCATGGTCAGCACCGAGAACGAACTCAGGCAGGGGCCAACTCGGGCCCGTCGTACCGAGGGTGACCGCAAGCGTCGTCGGGCCCTCGCGGATCACTCCGCCGGGCACGTGCCGGGCGAGGGGGACATCCCGACCGAGTCGCGGGTCGACCGCTTCCGCGTCGTTATCTATCTGTGCGGGGCTCCGAACTCCGACATCAGCGGGCCGCGTCGGGAGTGCGAGGAGTACGCCGCCGTGTTCGGCTGGGAGATTATGGGTGTGATCGAGGACCGCGTCGGCCTGCTCCCGCCGGATGGCCGCGAGGGTCTGACGCAGGCTCTTGCGCACGTCGAGAGCAAGCAGGCGGGTGCCGTCCTCACCGCGTGGCGCTCGATGATCTCGACGATTCCGCAGGAGTACGACGAGGTCGCGCGGGAGGTCGAGAGCCGGGGCGGGTTCCTGCACGTGATGGACACCGACCGCCACCGGGGGCGGCGGGCCGAGCGGTGCTGACCGCGCCGACCACGCTCGGCATGGCCGGCTACTGGTGCGAGTGGCTGGTCGCTGATGAGTCCTCGCCGAGCCCGCGGCCGATTCGGTACGCGCCGGTCGCCGCCCCGGCGAACGCGCTCCGTTGGGCGCGGGTCAACGTGACGACGATCCTCTCGGCGCTCGACGAACCGGTCTCGGGATACGTCGATGGGTGGTTGGCGTCCGACCTGCGGCCGACTGAGGAAGACCTCGCCCAGGGGGAGCCGTTCACGCTGGCGGTGTCGTGCGGGAGCGCGCGGTTTGAGTGGACGGCGCGACGTACAACGTTCCTCCCCGTGATCGGCGGTTTCCCTCTACCTCACGGCGCGCGGGGGTGCGCCGTGGGAGTGAGGCCCATGGAGCTGTGGGCGCGGTTCGATTTCCAGCGCGGTTCGTGCCATCGGTGCGAGCGCACGAACCTGGCCGTGGCCCGTCTCGGGACGATGGAGGCGCGGGGGGTAACCGTGGAATTCCGAGCCTGTCACTGGTGCATCTTCCGTATCGAGCAGCTGCATTGGGTTGAGGCCGAGCGCGCCCGGCTTCGGGCGGGTGGCCCTGCGAGGGCGCAGCAGCCTGCGGCGCGACCGACCCGCCGGGCCCTGTGCGTGCCTGGCCTGCCTCTGCGCATCGGACGCTTGAGGGCGTCCGCCTGGTCTCCGCCTCTTCCGGGTTCGACAATGGGTCATCTGGTTGAGGCGGGCGTCAGAAGAACACAAGCGAACGACCAACACAGGAGGTTCAACGTGAACGCTCAGCCGTGGATCATCGCCGCCGACGGGGGCAACCCGCAGGACGACAGCGACAGCGGCAACAAGCACGGCGGTGGTGGTTCGGACGAGGGAGGCAACTCCTCGGACGGCCAGGGCCCGGCGGACGGTCGCTGACCGACGATGCCCGACAGCCTCAGCACGAAGGAGGCCGGCCCGGGAGGGCTGGCCTCCGTGCTCATGGAAAAGGGCGCCCTGTCTACGGACTGGCTGCCCGCCTTCAAGGCCGTGCCTCGTGATGCGTTCGTTCCCGACAGGGTTTGGCCGGGGCAGGCGAACGGCACGCGGCAAGGCGAGTGCATCAACCGAAGCGAGGACCCCGGCCGTTGGTGGGGGAAGGTCTATTCGGATATCCCTCTGACGACTCAGTGGGATGACGGCGGACACCAGGGAACGGACAAGGGCCGGTCGCCCACGTCGTCGAGCAGTATGCCGAAGATGGTGTTCTCGATGCTGCGCGAGCTGGATGTCGAGCGCGGTAACAGGGTGCTGGAGATCGGGACCGGGACAGGGTGGAATGCCGCCCTGCTCGCGTACCGGCTCGGTCCGGACAATGTCGTGACGATTGAGGTTGACCAGGCCGTCGCGGAGGAGGCCCGGCGCCGGTTCGACCGCATCGACCTTGAGCCCGTGACCGTCGTTGGTGACGGCGCTCTCGGTCATGCGGCGGGGGCACCGTACGACCGGGTTATCGCTACGTGCTCGATCGCGAAGGTGCCGTTTTCGTGGGTCGAGCAGACGCGCCCCGGCGGGATCATCGTTGCCCCTTGGGGACCGGCTTACGGCGGGCAGGGCATCGCCCGGTTGACGGTCCTCGACGACGGCACGGCGGCGTCCGGTCCGTTCGTCATGTCCTCGGCGTTCATGAGGTTGAGGGACCAGCGCGAGCAGTTCCCCCCGACGGCCCACTATCTCGGCGGTAAGGACTGGCCGGCGGGCGGGGACAGGGGCGTGACGACCTTGTCGCCGGACGACATGGGCGACTGGCACCACATGTTTACCCTGGGCGTGCAGATACCGGATCTGTTCTGCCGCGTCGACTGGGGGAACAACGGGGCGTACCGGCTTTGGTTGTTCGACATGGGCGGTACGTCGTGGGCGTCGGCGGACTATGAGAAGGGGCGGACGGAGTACGGCATCGTCCAGGCGGGCCCGCGGCGCCTGTGGAATGAGGCCGAGTCCGTGATGGCCTGGTGGCGCGAGCAGGGCGAGCCGCGGTTCGACCGGTACGGGCTGACGGTCACTCCGAAGAGCCAGTACGTGTGGCTCGACAACCCGGCGAACCTGTTGCCCCTCCTCGAACCGTAGGACTCCGTCGCGTCCCGTGCCCCCGTGCGGGATGAGGCGGACAGCGCGGGCCCGCGTCGCGCCCGTGGGCCCGCGCACACGAAAGAGCGCCCCCCGCACCGGCCCCGTGGCCGGTGCGGGGGGCGCGATGCGTCTACTGGCTGGTGAGTTGCCACAGGGACAGGACGAGACCAGCGACGGCGACCAGGGCGGCCACGGACGGGAGCGGCCACCGTGCCCGTTCGAGGGCGTCGAGCCGGGCGTCGTTGCGCTTCTGGCGCTCGGTCTCGCCTCGCTCGACGGTGTCGAGTCGGGCGTCGTGGCCGTCGACCTGGCGGGCGTGCGTCTTGAGCGCTTCGTCGGTCTGGTCGTGGCGTTGTACGAGCAGGGCGAGGCCGCCGTCGGTGCGCGTGAACCCGACCTCGGTCGTCCGCCTGATCCGCTCCAGTTCAAGGGCGACTGCGGCCGGTTCGGACGGCGAGGGCTGGGTCGTCACGGCGCGGTGTGCTCCTTGTTGTCGTCGACCAGGCCGAGGCCGAACCGGTCGAGCAGGGCCTCGACGCTCGGCAGGGCCATGACGCGTGCGAGGCCGCCGGCTGCGGCGAGAGCGGCGACCCACGGCAGGGACTCGGGTACGCCGGACGCGTCCACGATGGCGGGCAGGGCGACGGCGAACCCGACGATGCCCTGTAGGACGGTCCGCGCGGTGCGCTTGTTGGCGTCGGTCATGTGGTGGTGCTTCTGTTCCGGGTGGGCCCGCCCCGGTTGAGGCGGGCCGGGTGAGGGGGGGCGAGGTCACGCGGTGACGGTGAACCCGTGGTGCTTCGCGAGGATGTCGAGCGAGGCGCGGCCGGGCAGTCCGTCGGCGTCGGCGCCGTGGTACCCGCAACGGCGCTGCCACGCGGCGTACGCGGCCTTGGTCTGAGTGCCGAAGTGGCTGTCTACGTATCTCTTGGCGAGCAGTCCCTCGGCGGCGAGTGCGTCCTCGACGATCCGGGCGCCCGCGTACGAGACCGGCGTACCGGACTTGGCGGGGTCGGTCCGGGCGGCGGCGAGCAGCTTGGACAGGTCGACGACCTTCGCCGCCGGCTTCGGCCTGCCGGGCAGGGTGCCGAGCAGCTTCCGCAGAGTTGTTTCCCCCGGCACGCCGTCGGCGTTCGCTCCGGAGTAGCCGAGGCTGCGCTGATAGTCGGCGTAGTTCTGTGTATCGGCGTCCGGCCAGGTCGGGCCGGGGGCCCTCGGCGTAGTGCTTGCCGAACCCCTTCGCGACCAGGGCGCGGCCGACCTTGGTCACGTGGTCGCCCTTGGCACCGTATCCGTAGGCGAGGCCGCCGATCGTGCCCCGGCAGCGGGCGACGGTCGGCTCGCTTGGCGAGGTGCTGCCGGTGAGCTTCTTCGCCCGGCGGACGATCTCGGGCAGCTCAGCATCGAAGGACTCGCCGAACAGGTGATCGCCGTCATCGAGGACGCCGGCGCCGGACCGGTGGACCTGCTCGGCTTCTCCCTCGGCTCCCCGGTCTCCGCCGCCGTCGCCGCCCGGCGGCCCGACCTGGTGCGCCGACTGGTCCTGGTCGCGGGCTGGGCCCACACCGACGGGGACGAGTACCTGCGCAACCTGTTCACGCTGTGGCGGCGAATCGGCGACAGCGACCCCGCCGCCTTCGGCCGGAGCGTGACGATGACCGGGTTCAGCCGGGCCTTCCTCAACGCCGTCGGACGCGACGAGGTCGAGGCGATGATCCCCAACCTGCCGCCCACACCGGGCACCCTGCGCCACGTGGACCTCAACCTGCGCGTCGACATCCGCGCCCTGCTGCCGCGCATCGAGGCGCCCACGCTGGTCATCGGCAACACCCGGGACGCCACCGTCCCGGTCGACCACAGCCGCGCCCTGCACGAGGCGATCGCCGGCAGCGTGTACACGGAGATCGACGCCGGACACGTGGTGCTCTTCGAGCGGACGGCCGAGTTCACGGACCGGGTGGCCGCGTTCCTGGCGCGGTGAGGGTCCGATCGGAACGGGTTGCCGTGGACCCGGGCCGGCTGGGCGTCAGGTTGTCAGTTCAGGGGCGCGGGCGGGGGTGTGCCGTAGAAGGTGAGCGGGGGCCAGCCCTTGGACTGGGCGAGCGCGGAGAGCGCCTGGGCGACCTCCAGGGAGGTGATGTGCTGGGCGGATGGGTAGCCGTTCGGCTTGTCGACGCGGACGCTGAAGCTCATCTCGATGCGCAGGTCGTTCTCGCCCATGGTGTGGCCGGCCCGGAACTCGGTGCCGTCCTCGAACACGGTGGACGTCGTGGTGCTCTGGGCTTCCTGGCCCGAAGCCGCATCCCGTCCCGACGCCTCGGCCGTACCGGCGCTCGCGAACACCGCACCGGCCGCGGCCGTCCCCGTATACCCCAGCAACGATCGTCTGGACAGCTCCGACATGGTCCCCTCCTCCTGTCCGGGCCCCGGCGGCGGCCGGGAGCCGGATTCGAGCATACGAGCGAATGTCACGCGGTGGAGCGGCTTCGCCGCATTCGGTTGCCGGACGGCCGCCCGCAACGACGGCCGCGCCGGCCCCGGGAACCTTCCCGAAGCCGGCGCGGAACGTGCGTCGCGTACGGGGATCAGCCGGTGAAGCCCGCCGTGATGGAGGTGAACTGCCAGGCCGGCCGGTCCCGGTTGACCGCCCAGAAGGCGAGCCGGCCGATGTCGTGGCTGTTGGCCCAGTCGCGGATCTGGGTCCAGATCTGCGGAGTGGTGACCTCACCGGCGTCGCTGGAGTCGTTCATGCCGGAGATGCCGATGTGGTTGTACGCCTGCTGGTCGGTCCAGCCGAAGGTGGAGACGAGCTTGGTCTTCAGCCCCTCGGTGGCCTTGATGGTGTTGCCGTACATGTCGGCCGCGCCGCCGAAGTTGAACGGCATGATGGTGAAGTTGTCGATGTCGGCGCCGAGGGCGTGGGCGCGCTCGATCAGCCGGTTGCCCCAGGAGTTGGGCCCGGTGTTGAGCGTGGGGATGGTGACGATCGTCCGCAGACCGGGGTTGTTCTGCTTGACGATCTTCAGCGCGCCGAGGATGCGGTCCTGCACGGCGGCGTTCTCGAACTCGTCGGTGTTCTCGATGTCGATGTCGATCGCCTTCAGGTCATAGGCGTCGATGACCTTCTGGTACGCGCCGGCGAGCGCCTCCGTCGTCGAGCAGTTGGGGCCGAGCTTGTTGCCGCTCCAGCCGCCGATGGACGGGACGATGTCACCGCCGGCCGCCCGGATCGCCTTGATGGCCGCCTCGTCCTGGCCGCCGAGCAGCGGACGCTGGCTGTCCCAGGCGGGGTTGCAGCCGTTCTGCGCGAGGATGAACGCCATCGTGTACCACTTGATGCCGGTGGCCTGCATGACCTCGGTCGGGCTCGGCGGGTTGCCCCAGCCGAGGTAGAGGTACGGGGCGGCCTGGATGAAGCGGTCGCCGCTGCCGCCGTCCTTCCCGGTCGTCGCGGTGACGGTCGCGGAGTCGGGGGACACGTTGCCCGCGCGGTCCTTCGCCCGGACGGTGAAGCGGTACGTGGTGCTGGGCGTCAGCCCGCCGACGGTGGCGGAGGTCCCCGTCACCGAGGTCGCCAGGGTGCCGTCCCGGTACACGTCGTAGCCGCTGACGCCGACGTTGTCGGAGGCCGCGTCCCAGGCGAGCGAGACGCTGTTGGCGGAGGTGCCGGTGGCACGCGGGTTGCCGGGCACGGAGGGCGCCTCGGTGTCGTCGCTGCCGCCCGGACCGTCCAGGCTGATGTCGTCCGCGTAGTACGTGCCCTGCCCGTACCAGCCGTGCAGGTAGACCTCGGCGCTCTGCTGGGAGGACCCGGTGGTGAAGGAGACCGTCAGCTGCTTCCAGTCCGAGGCGGAGCCCGTCCAGGTGGACGTGCCGCCCTGGACACCGAGGTACGTGTACGAGCCGCGCACCCACGCCGAGAGGGTGTACTTCGTGCTGGGCTGCACGGACACCGTCTGCGCGCACCGCGCCGTGTCCGAGTTGCTCACGGCGGCGGCCAGCGCGCGGCTGCCGCCGTGCACGGGGCTGCTCACGATCGAGCCGGCGTTCCCGGCACAGGACCAGCCGTCGAGGGTGCCGGCCTCGAAACCGGGGTTGGTCAGCAGGTTGGCCGCTTGCGCCGTGGCGGCGGTCGGGGCCATCAGCGCGCCGGCGCCGCCGAGCAGGGCGGCGGTGGCGCAGGCGAGCAGGCGATGCCGAGTTCTCACGCTGTCTCCTGGTAGTGGGGGGCGGTGCTCCGATGAGGGGGACGTGCGGAAACGGCCGGCGCAGGCTCCTTCCGGGGTCTGCGCCGGCCGGTCGTGCTCGAGCGGTCGCGCTCGGGGGTGCGGGTGGATCGGCCCGCTACGGGCTCAGGGCCGCTGAGGGATCAGGGCCGCTGGGGGGAGGGCCCGCAGGGGAGGGGCCGCCGCGCGGGGCTCAGCAGGCGCCGAGGTCCTCCCAGACGCCCCACTCGCCGGTGGTGCCGGGCTCTTCGCCGGTCACCCACCACTTGGCCCGCCAGTTGTGGCCGTTGTGCGAGACGGTCTGGCCGCCGGTGTAGATGCTGCCGGCGCTCCAGGCGCCGGTCGTGCAGTCGCCGGGCTGCTCGCCGCCGTTGTCACCGCCGCCGTCGTTGCCGCCGTCGTCGCCACCGCCGTCATTGCCGCCACCGTCGTTGCCGCCGCCGATGTTCACGTCGATGCAGGCGTAGAACGCGTTGGCGGTGTCCGCGATGTTCCAGACGGCGAGCAGCTTCTGCTTGCCGCTGAACCCGCTGAAGTTCAGCTGGTGGCTGACCGAGGCGGCGGGGATGCGGCCGCCGTCGTTGAACTGGGCGATCTTCTGGTCGCCGATGAAGTACTGCCAGTTGCTCGTGGCGTGGCGCGCCTCGATCGTCCACGTCAGGGTCTGCGTGGTGCCGACCGGGGTGACCTTCCAGCCCTTGGCGTCGTTGTCCAGGTCCGCCCAGCGGGAGTCGCCCCCGCTACAGGTGCGCAGCCCCTTCGGGCCCTCGACACTCGCCGGCTCGTATTTGATCGGTCCGCACTGGATCACGCGGTTGGCGCACTGGTCCTGACGGCTGGACGGCGTGACCACCCAGCCGTGGGCGCTCGCCGAGGGGGCGGGGAGGCTCAGGGCCACTGCGGGAGCGACCAGGGCGCCCAGGGCTGCGGCCCACGTTTTCTTCATGCGCATGACATCCAATTCCCTTCGTGCACGCCGGGTCCGCCCAGGTGAACGTACGACGTTGCCGGTGAGGCAACTTCCACATGCGAAGGTCTAGACCGACGCTCGCAGGTCTAGACCTTAGCGAAGGAGGGGAGCCCGTCAAGAGGGTGAGCGCCGCCTCGTACCGCTCGGCGCGGCTGCGAACGCCCGTCTACGCGCGAGGACTTGAGTCGTATACGTGCGAGGACTCGAGTCGTAGGGGCGGACACGCCGGGGCGGTCGGCGAGGGCCCCTTGTGCCGCACGGCCCCCGTGTAGTGGGGTGTGCGGCATGAAGAAGAGAAGCATGGCGGCCCTGACCGCGATCCTGGTCGTGGCCCCGTTGGTCGCGGTGGCGCCCGGCTCGCAGGCGGCCCCCCAGAACCGTTCCGGCGGCTCGGCGCGATCCGCCGAATCGACGCTGGTCGGCGGCATCGACCTCGACACCGTCACCATCCCCGAACTGCAGGCCCGCATGGCCCGCGGCTCGCTGTCCTCGGTCCGGCTGACCCTCGCCTACCTGCGGCGGATCAAGGCCATCGACCCCAAGATCAACGCCGTGCTGCACACCAGCCCGACGGCCCTCGGGCAGGCGGCGGCCAGCGACATCAGGCACCGCCTCGGCCGCACCCGCGGCCCGCTCGACGGCATCCCCGTCCTGCTCAAGGACAACGTGGACACCCGCGACATGCCGACGACCGCCGGGTCGCTCGCCCTGGCCGGGAAGCCGCCGCGGTCCGACGCCGAACTCGTCGCGAAGCTGCGCGCGGGCGGCGCGGTGATACTCGGCAAGGCCAACCTCTCGGAGTGGGCCAACTTCCGCGCCGCGTCGCCGACTTCGGGCTGGTCGGCGGTGGGCGGCCAGACCCACAACCCGTACGTCCTGGACCGCAACCCGTGCGGCTCGTCCGCCGGCTCGGCCGCCGCCCTCGCCGCCTCGCTGGCGCAGGTGGCGATCGGCACCGAGACGGACGGCTCCATCGTCTGCCCCGCCGGGATGAACGCCGTCGTCGGCCTCAAGCCGACCCTCGGCGTGGTCAGCCAGTCGGGCGTGGTGCCGATCTCCGCGGAGCAGGACACCGCCGGCCCCATGGCCCGCAACGTCGTCGACACCGCGCTCACCCTGTCGGTCATCGGCGGCGCCCCCGCGGCCCCGGACTTCGCCGAGCGGGCGACCCGCCCCGGCTCGCTGCGCGGCAAGCGGATCGGCCTGTGGCGGCTGCCGGTGCTCGGCACCGAGGTGGACGCCCTCATGACGAGCACCGCCGAGCGGCTGCGGAGCGCGGGCGCCGAGGTCGTCGAGGTGGACCTCCCGTACCAGCGGCGCCTGGGCGAACTCGAATTCCCGGCCCTGCTCAGCGAGTTCCACCGGGACATCAACGCCTACCTCGCCACCCGCAAGGGCCCGCGCAACCTCGCCGAGCTGATCGAGTTCAACCGGACGCACCCGCAGGAGCAGACCTGCTTCGCCGGCCAGGAACTCTTCGAGGAGGCCCTCGCCGCACCGCCCACCACGGACCCCGAGTACCGGGCGATGCGCACGGAGCTGAAGGACCTGTCCCGCCGCTCCATCGACGAGGTCATGGCCGAGCACGACCTGGACGCGATCGCGTCGCCGGCGAACCCGCCCGCGTGGACGACCGACTGCGCGCGCGGCGACAACGACGTGATCCCGTCGTCGACGCCCGCCGCCGTGGCCGGCTACCCCTCGCTGTCGGTGCCCGCCGGCTTCGTCGGCGAACTGCCCGTGGGCCTGCTCCTCATGGCGGGCAACGGCCAGGACGCGGACCTGCTGAGCCTCGGCGCGGCCGTCGAACACCGCCTGGACGGCCGGCACGCCCCCCGCTACCTGCCGACGCTCCCGGACACCACCGGCTGACGTGACGCAGGGCGACGGCACCGGGCCCCCGCGCCCCGGTGCCGTCGCCGTACGCGGGGGCCGGCCCTGCCTGAGTACACGCGCCCGCCGGGTTGAGTAGCGGGGCCCATGAGCACCCCGCCCGCTCCCGGCGACCATCGGTCCATGAACACACGGACCCGGACCACACCCCCCACCGCCCCGTGGGCGCCCGTACCGAAGGCGGCGGCGCCCCGACCCGCCACGGTCTTGCTGACCGTCCTGCTCGGCGCCCTCACGCTCATCTCGGTGGCCTGGATCACCTTCCTGGTCTGGATCGTCGCGGTGTGGGGCGCGGCGGCGGGAGAGCCCACCGGCGGCTACCTCGCCCTCTACGCGGCCTGCCTGGCCACCGGAGCCGCCCTCCTCGCAGCCCTCGCCACCCGCCCCGCGATGCGCCGCATGCCCCCACCCCGCCGCGCCCTGCTCCTGAGCGCCGTGGCCTGCCCGATCCCGCTCACACTGGCAATCCTCACCTGGACAACCACCGGCTGATCCGCACCGCTGCCGCGCTCGGGCCCGGTCCGGCGTCGGTGGCTCCGTAAATGCGGACGGTGCTTCGGTTCGGGGAGGCAGGATGTCCTGGTCCGGAAATCGAGGGAAGGAACCCCTGGCCGTGGCTCGTGCCGTTACGCTGATTCGCTCCGCCTCCCTGTCCGACATCGCCGAGTACGCCTACGCGGCCACGGCGCCCGCCGAGGCCCGGCTGATCTTTCTGGCCGGGGCGTGTCCGCTGAACGGCGACGGCTCGACGGCCGCGGTCGGGGACTACGCCGGGCAGGCCCGGAAGGCCGTCGAGAACATGCGCACCGCCCTCGCGGACGCCGGCGCGACCCTCCAGGACGTCATCAGCACGCGCGTCCTCGTGGCGTCGGCCCGGCGCGAGGACCTGGTGACCGCGCCGTACTCGACGCGTAGCGGCCCCACCGGCGCATATTTCCATCGGGTACAAATGGCGTGCGTGGCCGGTCGGTTCGGGGCCGAATTCCGGGCAGGTGATCGGGTAATTCGAATATTCACTCGGGTGGGCGGCTTTGATCCGATGGGAGCATGGACTCACCCGGCCAGGAAATGCCCTTGAGGGGAGATTCCCCGGGAGAGGAGCATGGAAATGGCTATCGAGGCCTACGAGAACCTGCAGATCGTCCGAGGGACGGTCGCGGCCGACGGAACCCGGACCGCCGGCTACGGGTTCAAGGTGACGAAGATCAGCGCCGGTACGTACACCCTCACCTTCAACAACGACTTCGTGGAGAAGCCGTCGGTCGTCGCCACGCTGGACGGTGACTCCTGGTCCCTCCTGGACAACGCGCATGTCACGGGCGCCACGACGGAGCGGGTGACCGTCAGGACGGGCAACTCGGACGGGGTCGTCGCGGACCGCCCGTTCCACTTCGTCGCCATGGGCTGACCGGGGCGGAGGGCTTCCCCGGCCGTGGACGCCGGCCGGGGAAGTTTTCATAGTGGCAGAAGAACCGGCCGGTCGAAGGGCGCGATCCGGCTATACGGACCCGAGCGCTTCCGCCACGGCCATCGCCGAGGCGAGTGGGTGCACCTCGGGGGTGTCGTCGAGCGCTTGCCGCAGCCTCGCCAGCGACCGCTGCGAGGCATCGCCGGTCGCGCTGATCTCGTCCTCGACTTCGGCGAGCTCGTTGTCCAGCGCGTCGGTCCGGCCGGTGGTGACCAGTCGCTGCATATCGGCGCGCAATTCCCTGATCCGGTTCAGCAGTTCCCGCATGTTAATTTCCACGCGGCCGACGACGTGGTTGCTGCCCATAACGTTGCTATGCGTGTTGGAGATGGCGCCGATGAGGCCGCCGACGACCCTCTGGCCGAAGTTCAGGTTCCCGCTGTCCCTGCTCATGCTGCCCCACCCTCTTCTACGGCTTCCGCCGCCGGTGCGGCCGCGGACGTGTTCTGCGTGTCCTCGTTCCGTTGCCGGGACATCGGCTGAGTGACCGCCTCACGGATCTGGCGGATCTGCCCCAGCTGTTGCAGCAGGGCGGGCGCGGCGGCCCCGACCGTCAGGGCGGCGAATCCCCCCGTGGCCTGTCCGCTGGTCCCGAACGCGGTGGCGGTGGCCCCGCCGAGCACCAGCCGCGCGACGGCGATGGCCACGATGGGAGGCAGGTCGATGAAGCTGAGGAAACTCGGCGGATTCTTGCGCCTGCCGCCCGAGGGAGTCAGCCGGGCCGCGCGCCACTCCCCGAGCCGGCTGAAGAACGCGACCGCTTCGATGAGTGCCCCGCCCGCCCCGCCGAGGAGCATGTAGTCGACCACCGTCACCTTGGCGCCCCCGCCCGCACGTCGAATGACCGTCCCTTCATGGTGCCACGGCACCGAGGCGCCCGAGGAGCCTTTGACGCCCCGGACATGAGTGCCCATCAGCCGGTCGGCGGTCGGCGCGGGCCGTCTCCGTAAGGGGCGACCGCCCACAGAGCCCCGACCCGGCCGGCCCGGCGGCGCCGCCCCCGCCGCAGTGCGGGAGCCGGCCCCGTCCCCCTGGGCCCCGTGGGGGCTACCCCGGTAGTGCGGTCAGGGTGAGGAATTCGCTGCGGGAGCGGGCGTCCGTGCGCAGGAGGCCCAGGAGGGTGGAGGTCATCGTGGTGGTGCCGGTGGCCTGGACTCCGCGCAGGGTCATGCAGGTGTGTTCGGCCTGGATGACGACGCCGACGCCCTTCGGCTCCAGCTGGGTCTGCAGCCAGTCCGCGACCTGCTTGGTCAGGCGCTCCTGGACCTGGGGGCGGCAGGCGAAGTGTTCGAGTATGCGGGCGAGTTTGGACAGGCCCAGGATGCGCCGGCCGGGCAGGTACCCGATGTGGGCGGTGCCCGTGAAGGGCAGCAGGTGGTGCTCGCACACGGAGCGCAGCGGGATGCTGCGGGCCAGGACCAGCTCGTCGTACCCCTCGTCGTTCGGGAACGTCGTCAGGTCGAACGGGCGGGGCGTGAAGAGCTCCGCGTAGGCGCGGGCCATCCGGCCCGGCGTGCCGCGCAGGCTCTCCGAATCGGTGCTGATGCCGAGGGCCCGCAGGAACTCTCCGGCGGCCTGCTCGGCGGCCACCAGGTCCGCCGCCCGCCCGGTCGGCACCACGCGCAGGGCCGCGGGCGGGGGCGGCGCGGCGATGGGCTGCTGGGCCATGTCAGTTGCCCCCGACACCGAGGGCGCTCAGCAGCACCAGGACCACCGTCACGACGGCCAGCAGCCCGTGCGCGAGGACCACGGCGACCGGGAAGTTCCGCTCGGCCGGGCCGTCCTGCGCCGCGCCGCCGCCCTGCGCCCCGGCGGCCGTCCGCGCCCGGTACACGGGAATCCAGCGGGCCAGCATCACGAACCCGAGCAGCGCGACCGGCACCAGCAGTACGAAGGCGATCCAGGCCAGCGCGTCCGTGTCGGCGACGAGGTAGGCGATCCAGACGACGAGGCCGATCGCGGCGAGCGCGAAGTGGCCGAAGACGACGGGGACCGGCAGATGGCTGTTGCCGCCGCGGGCGCCACCGCGCGCGAGCCAGGTGCCGAGCATGTAGAAGCCGCCGAGAGCGGTGATCACCCAGGTGACCAGTGCGGCGATGTCCATGGGAACTCCAGGGGTGAAGAGGGTGTGAGGGCTGCGGGCAGGGGAAGAGGCGGGCGGCGGCCGGTCAGCCGGTGGGACGTGCCGGGGTGAACCCCTCGGCCTGGACCGCCTCGTCCGCGACGCGTACGCCGTAACGGAAGGCGAGCCTGCCGCCCAGCCACCCGCCGGCGCCGAGCACGGCGAAGGAGACGGCGGCGAGGGCGAGCTGACCGGCGCCGACCCGGCCCACGGGACCGGAACCGGCGTGCCGCCACAGGAAGTTGCCGGTGTACGCGGCGGTCGCCAGCACGTTGAGTGTCATGTGGAGCAGGGCCACCCGGAAGGCCCGCGTTCCGGTGGGGACGGCGAACAGGTCCAGGCAGCCGACCAGCGCGGCGGCCAGGGCGCCGATCACGCCGACGGCGATCAGCCACATCGACCCACGGGCCAGGAACGCCGGGTCGTCCGCGAACCGGGAGGCGATGTCGAAGACCAGGCTGCCGGTCCACGCCCCGAGGGGAACGGTGACCAGCATCGGATGGAACGGATGCCCGTACGGGCCGGCGAGAGCGGCGCTCACGGGCTGCTTGGCCTGCTGCGGTTGGGCCATCGGGCCCACCTCCTTATTTTCGCCAACAAATATTGGTCTTATTCGGGAGCCCGGTCAAGTCCGCAGACCAGAGCCCCTGCGCGTACCCCTCGACCCACGCGCGTCGGCGTTACCGTGAAGGGGTGACCTCCGACATGACCCCGCCGGCCTCCCCCGACGACGCCGCGATCGACTCCCTGAGCGCGCTCGGCGAGGGCACGCGGCGGCAGATGTTCTCCTTCATCCGCCGCGCCCACCGGCCCGTCACCCGCGACGAGGCCGCCGCCGAGGCGGGCATATCGCGCAAGCTCGCGGCCTTCCACCTCGACAAGCTCGTCGACGCCGGCCTGCTGCGCGCGCGCTACGGCTCACCCACCGGCGTCCGCAAGGTGGGCCGCCAGCCCAAGGTGTACGAACCCACCGACACGCCCATCCGGGTGAGCATCCCGGACCGCCGCCACGAGCTCCTCGCGGACCTCCTGGTCCAGGCCGTCGTCACCGAGGGCGACGACGAGACGGCCGTGCAGGCGGCGATGCGCACGGCGGGCCGGCGGGGCGAGGAACTCGGCGCGGAGGAACGCGCCCGGCTGCGCCCCGGACGCCTCGGCGCCGAACGCGGCCTGACCCTGTGCGAGCGCATGCTCGACGGGCACGGCTTCGAGCCCACCCGCGAGGCCCCCGACCGGCTGCGGCTGCGCAACTGCCCCTTCCACCCGCTCGCCCACCAGGCCCCCGACCTGGTCTGCGGAATGAACCACGCCTTCCTCACGGGCTATCTGCAAGGGCTCCGCACCCCCGCCGTCGAGGCCGTCCTGGCCCCCCGCCCCGGCGAGTGCTGCGTCGAGATCCGCCACGCCCCGGCCGGCGACGACGACACCGGTACGCTCAACGGTTCATGAGCCCCGAACAGCCCTCGCCCACCGCCCCCTGGCTGTACGACCGGTCCGGGACCCGCTACCCGCTGGACGACCCGCGCTGGCGCGGCGAGGACGGCGGCCCGCTCGCCGTCAGCGCCCTGCCCGGCCTGCGGCCCGAGCAGATCGACACCGCCGAACGCTCCCTGTGGCGCTACCGCGCGGTCCTGCCCGTCCCGGCCGACCGCCGGGTGAGCCTGGGCGAAGGCTGTACGCCGATGATCCCGCTCGACTGGGCCGGCCGGCGCGTCCACTTCAAGCTGGAGTGGTTCAACCCCACGTCCAGCTTCAAGGACCGGGGCGTATCGGTGATGATCTCCCACCTCGCGGCGCTCGGGGCCGACCACGTCCTGGAGGACAGTTCGGGCAACGGCGGTTCCGCGGTGGCCGCGTACGCCGCCGCGGCCGGCATCCGCGCCAAGATCATCGTCCCGGCCGGCACCTCGGCGGCCAAGGTCCTCCAGGCCCGCGCCTACGGAGCCGAGATCCAGCGTGTGGCGGGCACCCGCGACGAGGTCGCGGACGAGGCGGTCCGGCAGGCGCGGCAGATCCCGTACGCCAGCCACAACTGGCACCCCATGTTCATCCAGGGCACCAAGACCGTCGCCTACGAGATGTGGGAGTCCCTCGGCTTCACCGCCCCCGACAACGTGGTGCTCGTGGCCGGTGCCGGCAGCAACGTCATCGGCTGCGACCTCGCCTTCGGCGAACTCCTCGACGCCGGCCGGATCGAGCGGCGCCCGCGCCTGTTCGTCGGACAGCCCGAGCACTGGGCGACCATCGCGGACACCCTCAACGGCGTCGACCCGGACCGCCGGGGCGAGCGCCTGCCGACGATCGCCGAGGGCGCGTCCATCGCCCGCCCGGTCCGGCTGCCCGAGGCGGTGGACGCCGTCCGCCGCTCCGGCGGAGCCGCGTACGCCGTCCCCGAACCCGAGATCCGCGCCGCCGTGCGTGCCCTGAGCGCCCGCGGCCTGTACGCCGAACCGACCAGCAGCGTCGCGGCGGCGACGCTCGACCACTACATCGCGACGGGCGACATCGCCCCGGACGAGACGACGGTCGTCGTCCTCACCGGCGCGGGCCTGAAGTCCGCCGAGAGGATGGCGACGCTGTTCGCCGACCACGAGCCCGGGTGACCGTACGGCACACGCTGACGGTCAGTCGACCCACACCACCATCGCCATCCCCTTCGCCGCGGCGGCGGCGTAGAAGCTCCGGAGCAGGGCGAAGTGGTCGCGGAGGTACGCGGCGGGGTCGCCCGTGAAGCCGGGGAAGCCGCCCTCGCGGCGGTAGGCGGGGAGGGTGGTGAGCAGGGAGTCGATCTCCATGGCCGCCAGCGCGCGGGCCACCCCCGTCACCGCCGCGGGGGACAGCAGGGACGGCGGGCGGTCGATGCGGTCGTAGACCTCGATGTGGTCGAGGAAGGCGACCGGGGCGCTGCCGTCGCCGTGGATGCTCCGTTCGAGGACGGCGATGTCCGGCGACTCCGGACGCATCCGGCGGTAGAGGCCGAGCAGTTCCCACACGGCCCAGTCGAGGTCCAGCACGTCGTCCGCCGGCGGATTCCAGCGCGGGTCGCCGTCCGGCGCGGAGCCGGCGGTCTCCCGGCACCGGTCGAGGTACTGCGGCGTGACGCGCGCCAGCTGTTGGGTCAGGGCCATGCGCCGCAGTATGGCGCCCCGGTCACCGCGTGACGCGACCGCCCCCGCGCCGGGCGGCGGGCTGGGCGTCGAGTGGCCGAAAACGCGCAGGTGGTGGTGAGTCGTCAGATGGCCGACACACCACGCCTGACGCTCCGCCACCATCCGTTGTGAGCAAGCTCTCCGGGGCGAGATGCCCCGAACGCCCCGTATCCGACCCATGGATGGTGGCCATCGGGAAAACAGATGATCCAAAAGATGGGCCGTACGCCCGAAAGCGCGCGTATTCGAGGCACAATCGCCCCGTCCTGGGCACGTCGTCCCCGAAGAGGTGCCCCTCCGCCGCCCTTGGAGTGCCGTCATGTCCGCCCCGCTCGCCTCGCCGCCCGCTGCCCCCGGCACCCCGCCCACTGGGCGACTTCCGGCCGTCATGCTCATGGCCGGAAGCTGTCTGCCCGTCCTCGGCGCGGTGCTCCTCGCCCCCGTCCTTCCCCGGATGCAGGACCACTTCGAGGACGTACCCGGCAGCGAGGCGCTCGTCCCGGTCGTGCTCACCGTCCCCGCGCTCGCCCTCGCGCTCCTCGCGCCCTTCGCGGGGATGATCGTCGACCGGCTCGGCCGCAAGCGCCTGCTGGTCATCGCGACCGCCCTCTACGCCGTGTTCGGGACGGCCCCCCTGTGGCTGGAGTCGCTCCACGCCATCCTGATCAGCCGCGTCCTCGTCGGCATAGCCGAGGCGGCCATCATGACCGCCTGCACCACCCTCATCGGCGACTACTACAGCGGCGAACTCCGGGACCGCTATCTCGCCCTGCAAACGATGTGCGCCGCCGCGTCGGCCACCGTCTTCTTCGTGCTCGGCGGCGCGCTCGGGGCCGCCGACTGGCGCGCGCCCTTCTGGCTGTACGCCGTCGGCCTGGTCGTCGCGCCCCTGATGGCCCGCATCCTTCCCGCACCGCTGCCGCCGGCGCCCGACGCGGGCGAGCGGGCGTCGCTGCCGCAGCGGCCGTTCCCGGTCCGGCGCATGGCGGGCATCTGCCTCCTCACGGTCTTCGGCGCCGTGGTCTTCTACACCGTCCCGGTCGAGATGGCATACCTCCTCGACGACCTGGGCACCGACTCCACCGCGACCATCGGCGCCGTCACCGCGGTGGCCAGCGCCGCCACGGTCCTCGGCTCGGTCCTGTTCACCCGCCTCTCCCCGGACCACCGCCACCGGCTGCCGGTCCTGTTCGCGCTGTGTGCCGCGGGCTTCGTGCTGATGGGCCTCGCGGACGGGCTCCCGCTCCTGATCGCCGGAGCCGTCATCAACTGCGTCGGCACCGGCCTGCTGCTGCCCGCGCTGGTCACCAAGGCCATGTCCCTCCTCCAGTACGAGGACCGGGGCCGGGGCATGGGCCTGTGGACCGCGGCCTTCTTCCTCGGCGAGTTCCTCTGCCCCCTGGTCCTCCTGGCCGCCAAGAGGCCCGCGGGCAGCCTCGCCACCGCCGTCGTCTGCCTCGGCGCCGTCACCGCTCTCATGGCCGCCACCCTCTTCACCGCGGCCCGCACCCGCGCCCGCACCCCCGACCCCGCGGAGGACCCCACCCCGACGAAGGCCTGAGCCCACCGGGAGGGCCGGCCGGCTCAGTCCGTGACCGGTACGCACTCGGCGAGCAGGCCGACGATGTCGCGCCAGGCCCGCCGCGCGTGCCGGGGGTGATGGCCGACGCCCGGAAGCACGGTGTGGTCGACCGGCGGGTGGTGGAAGGCGTGCAGGGCGCCGCCGTAGACCACGAGCCGCCAGTCGACCCCCGCGGCCTGCATCTCCGCCGTGAACGCCTCCCGCCGCGCGGGCGGCATGATCGGGTCCTGCGAACCGACGCCGGCCCAGACGGGGCAGCGGATGCGTGCCGCCTCGCCGGGCCGGCCCGTGGTCAGCCCGTTGACCGTCCCGATCGCGCGCAGGTCGGCGCCGTCGCGCCCGAGCTCCACCGCGATCGCGCCGCCCGTGCCGTAACCGATGGCGGCGACCCGGCCGGGATCGACGCGCGGCTCGGCACACAGGACGCCGAGCGCCGCGCGCCCGATGCCCCGCATCCGGCCGGGGTCGTCGAGCAGCGGCAGACAGCGGGCCAGCATCTCCTCCGGGTCGCCCAGGTAGCGCCCGCCGTGGAGGTCGAAGGCCAGCGCCACGTACCCCAGTTCGGCCAGCGCCTCGGCCCGGCCGCGCTCGACGTCGCCGAGCCCCATCCCCTCGGGGCCGATCAGGACAGCGGGCCGGCGCCCGGCGCCGGCCGGGAGCGCGAGGTGGCCGCTCATCGTCAGCTGGTCGGCCGGGTACGTGACCGTGCGGGTGGTGACCGTCGTCATGGGACCGGACGTTAGTGAACGCCGCGCCCGCGCGGGCCGGCGTTCACCCATGGCAGACAGCGCCCACCCCGGCCGCTTCGGCCGGCAGGGGGCCTCCCCGTGGTGTCTGCGCGGTCCGCGGCCGGCCGGCCGCTGTGATGGGGCGTATGACCCTCGACCAGCCGCTGTACCGCGTCAAGAGGCGGCTTCTGGGCGAGCCGCTCACCACCGAACGCGCCGGCGAGGAGAAGCTGGGCAACCGGACGGCGCTCGGCGTGCTCGCGTCCGACTGCGTCAGCTCGTCGGCCTACGGCTCCGAGGAGATGCTCCGCGTCCTCGTACCGGTGATCGGCACGGCCGCCTTCACGATGGTCATGCCGGTCACGGGCGCGATCCTGCTCGTCCTGCTGCTCCTGACGCTCTGCTACAGCGACGTGGTCACGATCTACACCCGCGCCGGCGGCTCCTACGTCGTGGCCAGGGAGAACTTCGGACCGAAGGTCGCCCAGGTCGCCGCCGTGGCCCTGCTGGTCGACTACGTCGTCACCGTCGCCGTCCAGGTGTCGGCCGGCACCAACGCCCTGATCTCGCTCGCCCATCTGGCCGGCAACGGCTGGACCGGGCTGGACCACCTCCAGCTGCCCGTCTCCGTCCTGGTGATCGTGCTGCTGGCGTACGGGAACCTGCGCGGCGTCCGCGAGGCCGGCCGGATCTTCGCCCTGCCCGCCTACCTCTTCATCGCCGCGATGACCCTCGTCTTCCTCGTCGCCGCCGTACGCGCGCTGACGGGCGGACTGCCCCACGCCGACCTGCGGGCCCCCGGCGTCGTACCGCTGGGCACCCCCGGCGACGGCTGGCTGCAGGGCGCGTCGCTCTTCATCGTGCTGCGCGCCTTCGCCAACGGCGGCTCGTCCCTCACCGGGCTCGAAGCGATCTCGAACGGCATCTCCGCCTTCCGTGAACCCCAGGGCCGCAACGCCCGGCGCACCCTGATCGCCATGAGCTGCGTGCTGGCCTTCCTGGTCCTGGGCGTCTCCACCCTCGCCCACATCACCCACGCCGTCCCCTACACCGACGGCACCCCGACCGTCATCGCGCAGGAGGCCAGGCTCGCCTTCGGCAGCGGCACGCCGGGGACGGCCGGACTCGTCCTCGTCCAGCTCGCGACCGCGCTCGTCCTCTACACCGGCGCCAACACCCCGTTCACCGGCTTCCCGTTCCTGGCCGGCTTCGTCGCGCAGGACCGGTTCCTGCCCCGGGTGCTCACCCGGCGCGGGCACCGGCTGGCCTTCTCCAACGGCATCGTCACCCTCGCCGCCCTGTCGCTGGCCCTGCTGCTCGTCACCGGCGCCACCGTCGACCGGCTCGTGGCCCTGTACGCGATCGGTGTGTTCACCGCCTTCACCATGGCCGGGTCCGGTCTCACCGCGTACCACCTGCGCAGACGCGAACCGCTGCGCCGGCTGAAGATCACGGGCAACGCCCTGGCGGCGCTCGTCTCCGCCGCCGTGGTCCTGATCTTCGCCGTCACCAAGTTCACCGAGGGCGCCTGGCTCGTCGTCGTGGTCTTCCCGCTCGGGGTCTGGGTACTGATCCGCATCAACCGCGAGTACCGGCGCGAGGCCGCGGCCCTGGACCGGCTGCCCACGGGCGCGGACCGGCCGCGCACCCGCCGCCACCACGTGTTCGTCCTCGTCGAGGCGCTGGACCTGGCCACGCTCAAGGCCCTGCGGTACGCGCACGAGCTGCGCCCGGACACCGTACGGGCGGTGCACTTCGCGGTCGACGAGGCCCACGCACGCCGGCTCGCCGCCCGCTGGGCATCGACGTCCGCGACCTCGATCGAGCTGGAAGTGGTGGCGTGCCCCGACCGCAGGCTGCGCCACGCCATGCGGGAGCTGGCCCTGCGCACCACCCGGGACGACGACACGTCGCTGACGGTCCTCGTGCCGAGGCGGATGTACTCCAACGCCCTCGGCAGACTCCTGCACCGGGGCACCGGCGAGAAGATCGCGAGGACGCTGGAACACCTGCCGCACATCGCGGTGACGATCCTGCCCTTCGACGTGTCGCACGCCATGCGGACCGTGGAGTCCCACCGCACGCCCGACCCGGACTGACGCCGGCCCGCCCGGCGTCAGTACAGACCCGCGTACGCGCTCCAGCCGCTCGTGCCGATCTCCGCCGGGCCGGAGAGCGTACCGGCCCCCGTGCCGCTGAAGCGGTACAGCTTGCCGCTCCCGTCGCGGGCCACGATGTCGGCGCGGCCGTCGCCGGTGAGATCGCCCGCCCCCACGACCGTCGTGTAGGCGGCACCCCAGTTCGACGCGATCTTCGTACGCGGTGTGACGGCGCCGGCCGCCTTGCCGTAGTAGCGCCAGAGCGCACCGGACTTGTCGACCGCGAGCAGATCGCCCCTGCCGTCGCCGTTCAGGTCACCGGCCCCGACGATCTTCGTGTAGAGCCGCCAGTCCGTCCCGATCCGGACCCGGGGAGTGAGCTTGTGCGTCGAGGTCCCCGCGTAGAAGTACATGTCCCCGGTGGTCGTCTGACGTGCCACCAGGTCGTTGATCCCGTCACCGTTCACATCGCCCGGCGACACGATGACGTTGTACTGCGCCCAGCCGGAGCCGATGAGCGTGGACGGGGACGAGGCCGACACGATGCCGTCGCATCCGGGCCGGTAGGCGCGCAGTTCGTTCCCCTGGCGCACGAGCACGTCGTTGCAGCGGTCACCGTTCGTGTCGCCGAACGGGACGAGGAGCGTGCCCGCCGGGAACAGCTTGCCCGACGTCGCCTGCCGGGCGCGCAGCCCGCCGGTTCCGGTGCCCCGGTACGAGTAGACGAGGCCGGACGAGTTCAGCGCCAGCAGCTCCCCGATTCCGTCGTCGCCGACGAGGTCCCGCCACACCGGCCGGGCACCGACGAGCGCCACCCTGCCGGTGACGTGCAGCGGGTCGCCCTGCCCGTCCGCCGGGGCGACGGAGAGGACCCAGTCGTACCGGCCATTGGGCAGGAACGCGTCGCCGGAGCGGGACGGGTCGTCGCCGTGCCACCCGACATCCAGCGCGCCGCGCGCGGCGCCGCCGTGCACGGTGTCGACGATCGCGCCGGTCGTACTGCTGCGCACGGTCAGGGTCCAGCCGGCGGACGGCTTGGACAGCAGCAGGCGGGTGACCGTGCCGGGGGTGACGTCGAGCGTCGTCGCCCGGACGGTGCCGGCGTTCCCGGCCGCACCCAGCAGGCGCAGCGGCTGCGCCGGGGTGCCCGCCGGGACGAGGTGGACACGTTCCTCGGCATCGACGTACGCGGCATTCGCGCCGGCCTCGTCCACGGTCCAGCGGACATCACGCTGCGAGACACCGGTGTCGGGCAGCGCGCCGATGACCCGGCCGGCGGCCTTGCCGTCCGTGACGGTGGTGAGGGTCAGCCGGCCCGCCGACCGGTCGTGCGTGACCACGAAGCCGTCGCCGAGCCGTGCCTCCCCCGGGGGCACCGGGACCGACTTCTTCGCGGTGCGGTCGTAGACGCCCGCGCCGCCGTCGGGGCCGCAGTTCCAGTACAGCCAGCGCCCGGCGGACTGCAGTTCCCGCGGCACGCAGTTCGCGTCCGTGGTGAGGGTGGCCGTCGCCTTCCCCGTGGACAGGTCGATGCCGGTCACGCTGCCCGGTACGGTGCCGGCGGTCAGCAGGACGTCGTCCTGGAGCGCGGAGGCACCCTCGGGGCTGGTCACGGGGGCGCCGGAGTCGTCCAGCCGGTAGACGTAGCCGCGGGTGCCGTCCTCGTAGAGGACGTAGTCGCCGGACACGTCCGTGATGTGGCCGCCGGCGGGCACCGCGCGCTCGAAGAGGGCGCGGGGAGCGGGGCCGGCGACGCGCAGCCGGTCGTAGCCCGAGGCCCCGTCGCGCTCCAGCCAGGCGATCCGGCCGTCGGCCGTGCCCCGGATCGCCGAACAGCCGGCGTCCCGGTCCGGGCAGGGGGCCATCCGGACGCCGGAGTCGGTGAAGGCGGAGCGCTCACCGAACTCGGGGGTGCCGGACGGTGCGACGGTACGCAGGTAGGCGTCCCGCTGTCCGGTGCCGGAGTCGGCCACGACCAGCCTGCCCTGCTCCAGGGACAGGCCCCGCACCTCGGCGGGGGGCTTGATCAGCGGCTTGACCGTGGTGACCGCGGGCGCGCCGTGGTCGGCGCCGGGGACCAGGCGCAGGATGCCGTAGACGCTCTCGGCGTTCGCGCGGCCCACCACCACCGCCGAACCGTCGGGCGCCGAGGAGAGACCGTGGGCGGCCGAGAAGACGACCCTGACGGCCGCCCCGCCGGCCAGCGGCTTGGCCTGGATCGTCACGCCGCAGCGGTAGACCACCCAGTCACCGACGACCGCCAGGTCGTCGGCGGGGCTCACCCCGCCGCAGCCCACCGTCAGTTCGGCCGGGGTGGCCGTCAGGTCGTCGCGGGGCAGGATCAGCAGCTTCGGATTGTTGGGGTGGAACAGGACGACGTGGTCCTCGGAGATCCGGACCAGGCTGTTGCTCACGGGAACCGGCTGGGTCCAGTTCCGCACCTCGCCGGTCGCCCGGTCCACGGAGACGATGCGGTACGTGCCGTTCCAATGGCCGAAGAACAGCAGACTCTTGGCGTCCGCGGCACGGACCGCGCTCAGCTTCAGCCCGGCCGGCATGCCGGTGACCAGGACGTCGCGTGTGGTCCCGTCGGGTCCGGGGGTGAGCAGATGGTGGACGCGGGTGGACGTCCCGTCCTCCGCGAGGACCGGGGCGAACGCGACGACCGTGCTGCCGTGGATGCTCAACAGCTGCAGCCCGGACGGGATCTGGACGACGCGCGTGGTGTTCTCCACCGCGTCCCACAGCTCGACCCGGCCGTCCTTGGCGACCTGGGCGAAGACGTCGCTGCCCGTACCCGGCTGCCGGGCGCCGGCCTCCGGGGCCGGGGGAACGGGAAGGGTGGTGCCGTCCGCGTAGCGGGTCCAGACGAGGCCCCGGTAGCCCTCAAGGCGGTGGAAGACGCCCTGCGCCCCGGCCCCGTCGCTCCCCGTCTGCGTGCCGGCGTAGTGGAGCGACGCGGACTGGTACGTGGTGCGCTGGGTGGCCGGTACGACGGTCTCCTGCGCGGTGTCCGCCGTCGTCGCCCACGCGGGCGACGACAGGAACCCCGTCGCGAGCCCCAGCGACGCGACCACGGCCGTACTCGCTCCGACCCACCGGTGCGGGCGCACACCACGACGACGACTCATCCGAAAGACCCTCCCCAGGTCTCATGAGCGGTGCGCCGCCGACCCCGTCGGCCCGGCCCCCGGCCGGTGCCGCACCCTCAGAGGCGATCACTCTATAACCTGATCATCGCTCTCCTTCGACCGCGTCGGCGCGCCAACGCCCGGTGCCCCGCAGCCCGTTGCCGGACGCTCCGGCCGCAGCAGCACCTCACTGCCGACCGACATCGCGCGGGAGTAGGAGGGGCTCCGTTTCCTCCCCCTCACGTGTGATTCCGGGGTGATCTACGCGCGTTCGCGTAATGCGCCCCGTTTCGCGCCCCCCAGGGTGTCGGCATGACTACCGAACCCACCGGACCCACGTCCGACCTGCCCTCCCGCCGCACCCTGATCGCGGGCGCCGCCGCAGGCGCGGCGGCCGGTGCCGCCGCCCTCACCACCACCGCGACCCCGGCGAGCGCAGCCGTTCCCGCGGCTCCCGCCGTCGCCCCGCTCGCGGCCCCCGGCTCCGACTGGAGCGCCTGTCTGGGCGTCGCGCGCGCGATTCTCGTCCGGGACGAGCAGGACCGTTCCCTCATTCCGCACTACCGCGACGTCCTGCTGACCAAGGGGCTGCCGCGCAGCCGCAAGTCGCCCAAGAAGGTGCTGATCGTCGGTGCGGGACCGGCCGGACTCGCCTCCGCGCGGCTGCTCCACGACGCCGGTCACGACGTCACCGTCATCGAGGCCAACGGAAACCGGGTCGGTGGCCGGATCAAGACCTTCCGCACCGGCGGCCACGAGCACGCCAAGGCGCCATTCGCCGATCCGAAGCAGTACGCCGAGGCCGGGGCGATGCGCATTCCGGACAGCCACCCGCTCGTCACCGGGCTGATGGACAACCTCGGCCTCAAGCGCCGCCGCTTCCACCTCGTGGACGTGGACCCGGCCGGGAAGCCCGTCAACCACACCTGGATCCACGTCAACGGCATCCGGGTCCGCAAGTCCGACTACGCGAAGAAGCCGCAGGCGGTCAACCGTTCCTTCGGAGTCCCCGCCGCCTTCGAGAACAAGACCGCCGCCACCATCGTGCGCGAGGCATTCGCCCCCGTGCGCGCGGAGTTCGAGGGCAAGGAGGGCTCGGAACTGGTCGAGGGCTGGGCCCGCGTCATCCAGCGCTACGGGCACTGGTCGATGTTCCGCTTCCTCACCGAGGCCGCCAAGCTCGACGAGCGCACCATCGACCTGATCGGCACCGTCGAGAACCTCACATCCCGGCTCCCGCTGGCCTTCGTCCACAGCTTCATCGGCGCCGCCCTGATCAGCCCGGACACGGCCTTCTACGAACTGCCCGAGGGCACGGCGACGCTGGCCGACGCCATGTACGCACCGGTCAGGAAGCTGGTGCACCTGGACCGCCGGGCGGCCCGCATCAGCTACGGCGACCACGGGGTACGGGTCGAGACGGTGTCGGAGGGCCGCGACGGCAAGGTCGTGCGGCAGACCTTCACCGGAGACCGGGCGATCATCACCGTGCCGTTCTCCGGACTGCGCCACGTCCCGATCGCGCCCCCGCTCTCGTACGGCAAGCGGCGCGCGATCACCGAGGTCCACTACGACGCGGCCACCAAGGTCCTGCTCGAATTCAGCCGCCGCTGGTGGGAGTTCGAGGAGAAGGACTGGAAGAGGGAACTGGACGCGATCCGGCCCGGCCTGTACGACGCCTACCGCCTCGGCAAGGCCCCGGCGGACGGCTCGCTGCTGGGCGCCCACCCCTCGGTCCCGGTCGGCCACCTGCCGCCCAACCAGCGCGTCCACTACGCCGCGTACCGGGCGACCGCGCGCAACCAGCCCGAGGCCGCCCACGTCATCGGCGGCGGCTCGGTCACCGACAACGCCAACCGCTTCATGTACCAGCCCTCCCACCCGGTCCCCGGCAGCAAGGGCGGCGTCCTCCTGGCCTCCTACAGCTGGGCCGACGACGCCCTGAAGTGGGACTCCCTGGACGACGACGAGCGCTACCCGCACGCCCTGGGCGGCGTCCAGGACGTGTACGGGCAGCGGATCGAGGTCTTCTACACGGGCGTCGGCGCCACCCAGTCCTGGATGCGCGACCCGTACGCCTACGGCGAGGCGTCCGTGCTGCTCCCCGGCCAGCACACCGAACTCCTCGCCGACGTGCGCTCGGCGGAGGGGCCGCTGCACTTCGCGGGCTGCCACACCTCCGTCAAGCCGGCCTGGATCGAGGGCGCGCTGGAATCGGCGGTGCGCGCGGCCCTGGAGGTGCACGCGAGCTGACGCACGACGGAGCGCCGCCGCGCGGGCGGCGCTCCGAGGCGGCGCTCCGAGGGGGGCGGCGCTCCGTACGAAACCCGGTGGCTCCGCGGAGCCGGCGCCGCATACGTTCGGCCGCATGGCTGACGACTGCTTCGGGCATCCACGACTCGCCGCGATCCACGACCCGCTCGACCCCGACCGCGGCGACCTCGACGCCTACCTCCGGATGGCGGAAGAGTTCGGGGCCCGCCGCGTCCTGGACATCGGCTGCGGCACCGGGGTGTTCGCCCTCCTCCTGGCCGACCGCGGGATCGACGTCGTCGGCGTCGATCCCGCCCGGGCGTCCATCGACGTCGCCCGGACCAAACCGGGCGGCGAACGAGTGCGCTGGATCTGCGGGGACGCCACGGCCCTCCCGCCCCTTCGGGCCGACCTCGCGACGATGACGGCGAACGTCGCCCAGGCCATCGCCGACCCCGACACCTGGCACACGACGCTGCGGGCGACCCACGAGGCGCTGCGGCCCGGCGGGCACCTGGTCTTCGAGACCCGCGACCCGGCCCGACGCGCCTGGGAGGAGTGGACCCGCGAGAACTCCTACCGGGTGACGGAGATCCCGGGCGTCGGCTCCGTCGAGAGCTGGGTCCGGCTGATCGACGTGAGCCCGCCTCTGGTCACCTTCCGCTGGACCTATGTCTTCGCCGTGGACGGACAGGTGCTGACCTCGGACTCGACCCTGCGGTTCCGGGAGCGCGACGAGATCGAGGCGGACCTGGCCGCCCACGGCTACGAGGCGCTCGACGTGCGCGACGCGCCCGACCGGCCGGGCCGGGAGTTCGTCTTCGTGGCACGACGCACCTGACCGCCTCATACCGCCCGCACCCCGCCGCATAGGCTCGGGCGGCACGGCCCCCGGGGACGGGGGTGTGTCTACTGTCAAGGAGCCGAAGGTGACCCGAACCGGCGCGCGGTGGCTCGCGGGCGCGCTGATCATGGCCTGCCTGCTGCTCGTCGGCCCCAGCGTGTCGAGCAGCGCCTACACGCCCGGACCGCTGCCGGCCGGCGCCCCCGACGAGGTCGTGCCCAACCGCGTCATGACCTGGAACATCTGCAACCCCTGCCGGGGCGGCGGGCAGAACGGCGGCAGGGCGGCGGAGATCGCCACGTACGCACCCCAGGTCATCGGCCTGCAGGAAGCGTGCGTGGGCGATGTCGAGAGAATCCGCGACTACCTGCGGTACCGGTACGGGCTGGCCTACCACGTCGAATACGGCTCGGTGCTGCCCAGCTGGAGCCGGTGCGGAGGCGTGCCGTGGGCTCCGGGGGGCTACGGACAGGCGATCCTCTCGGCCGCCCCGATGACCGACCCGGTGAAGGTGGAGTACCCCGACGGCGGGTCCGAGGACCGCGGCTACCTGGCCGTCACGACCCTCGTGGACGGCCTGAGCGTCCGGGTGTTCAACACGCACCTGGCCGAGCGCAGACAGCAATCGGTCCGCGTGGAGCAGACCGCCGTACTGGCCGAGGCGATCGCCCCGTACGACCGCACGATCGTCCTCGGCGACTTCAACGCGGTGCCGCCCGCCCCCGAACTCACCGTGATGTGGGACCTGGCCGAGGACGCGGACCCCGGATGCGGCCCCTCCGGGACGGGCATGTGCGAGCCGACCACCGATTGGCGCAGCAAGTTCGACTACATCTTCCTGCGCGGCTTCGCCTCGCAGGAGCAACGGGTACATCTCACCCCGTGGTCGGACCACGACCTGGTACAGGCCGACCTGAACCGGCTGTAACGGGGCACACCCACTGCCGGCCCACGGCGACACGGCCGGCACTCCTGCGCTCGCCGAACCACACCGACGCCCTGCGCCGTCTCCCGGGCACGCGCGTCCACACGGAACTGGCCGACCTGGCGGGGCCCGCACCGCGGGAGCACCTGTCCGGCCCGTCCGGCTCCCGCCTCGTCCTCACTGTCCTTGTCCGGGAGCCGTCCAGCCTCCAGCGTCGTGGCCGCGGTGCCCCCGGGGATCGTGGCCGGCAGCATGCCTGGCAGCATCGCTATATGGAGATTCTGGAGATAGGACCGTGGCTGGCGCTTGGCCAGAAGCTGACCGCCAGCGAAGGCGTGCATCGGCCTTCCACCTTTTCCGCTGTGCTCGCCGCAACAATGAGCGACTGCGAGGGCCAGGTTGTCGTCGATGCCGGCTGCGGAGCCGGGCTCGTCACCGTTGCTGCTCTCGCGGCGGGGGCCCGACACGTCATAGCGCAGGACTACGACCGTGCCGCGCTTGTCGACACTGCCCGCAATGTCTCGGAGCACCTTGGCTCTGAAGCCCGAGGCCGTCTGACCTTGTGGGAAGCGGACTGGAGTCAACTGGCGCCCATGCGCGCTGACGTACTTGCCGTGAATCCGCCGCAACGCCCGGCCCGCTTGCTGCCTGACGTCCCTGCGGACCAGCAACATCTTCACTCCGGGGGCGGGGCTGACGGCCTGGACGGCATACGACTCATCCTGAAACACGCCCGAACCGACCGGGTGCGCACGACCGCGGCGGCTGTTTTGGACGTCGGCCCGATCGCGCTGCCGTCGCAAGGTGCGATGCGTCTGATCGCCGGCGCAGAGGTCTCCTTCGATCCGGCGTGGCGCACCGTTCTTCCCGGATTGTATGGCCGGGTCAACGTTTGGGAGTTCAGCAGAGACCATGGCGCTTGCGGGTGAGCCGTCGGTCACCCGGATCTCCTACGCGGCTCGGCGCGGCCATCGTCGGCCGCCTGACCTTCAACGGCACCATCATCGAAACCGGCACCGACTCCTACCGCCTCGCCAGCACCCGCGCCCGCGCCGAAGAACCCGCCAATGCTGGCTGACACCCACCGGTTCTGGCTCGGCCGCTGCCCTCACGGCCGGCGGTGAAGGAATCGCTTAATCGCCGGCGCGGGCCATAAGCAGCGGCTGGAAGAAGCCTGTCTCCTGCGGCATCCGCCACCGGGCGTCGACAAAGCCGGCCTCAGCTGCGAGGCCGGCCAACCGGTCCTGGCTGACGGCCCAGTAGGTGGTCCGGCGGACCTGGACGCGCCATTCTCCGCCTGCCGGAAGAAGTTGGAAGTGCTCCAGGTCGTAGTGCTCTCCGTCCTCGTGCCAGTGCCAGAGCTGGAAGGTGACCGTTCGTTCTCCGCCGTCGGCGCAGTCGGCGGTCTGGTGGACTTGTGGGGGCGTCGAAACGGGGTGGTCGCGCAGCAGGTCGTCGTAGTGGCGAGTGCTGACCAGCAGCAGGCCGTCTGGGCGCAGCACTCGGCGCATCGCGGCCAGGGCGGCGCGCACATCCTGCTCTGTCAACAGGTGGGGCAGCGAGTTGTCAGCGCAGACGACGACATCGAACCGGCCGTCGGGAAACGGGAGGCGTCGCATGTCGGCAGCCGCCGTGCGCAGACTGAGGCTCCGGCGGGCGGCCTCACAGCCGGCGCGGGCGGCGGCGCGCGGGCTGAGATCGGTGCCGGTGACGCGGTGCCCGCGGAGCGCAAGGCCGATGGCCTGCGTGCCGATTCCGCAGGAACAGTCGAGCACCTCGACGCCACCCTGACCGATAAGGGCGTCGAGGGCGTCACCCTGCCGACGAATGCTGGCGTCCCAGTCGGAGTAGATCAGGTGGTAGTCGTCGGCCAGTTCGTCGTAAAAGTGCGCCACCGATGTCTCAGGCAGGGCCAGAGGCTACCGGGGCCTGATCGTCCGGAGGCACTGGTCGCCTCAGTGGTCCGCGCGAACGCCCTCACTGACGACAGTGCCGTCATTACCCGTGAACATCTCCGAGCACGTTGATCGTCAACTGCTGTCGAAACCCAGGCTCTGGTCCACTTCGTGTGGCGCGGTTACTGTTCGTGATCAATCGGTCCCAGGGCTTCCGCGATCTGTTGGACTTCGTGGCGCCACTGAGCGGCGTCGGCACTGTCCACCCAGCCGGTCAGCAGTTCCGATCCGTCCTGGAGTACACGTTGCAGAGCGAGCACGGCTGACGAGCGGAGAGCCGGCGGAAGCTGCGGCAGAGGTTCTCTGGGTCCGTCATCAGGGTCGATCACAATCCTGCTGCCCGGGACGGTGCTGGCAACGAGAGCCGCGGCGGCGACCGCTTCGGTGCCGTCACCGCCATCCACGCGTGCTCCGGAATCCGTGACTCGCTGGAATGCTCGCTCGAGCACTTCGATGACCTTCTGAGAAGTCAGTCCCTCGAGTTCGTCGACGAAGTCGGCAGCGAGATCGCTGTCGAATGGGCCTGTTCCCCACGTCCCCATGTACGGCTCCTGGTATCGCTCTCGCGGACGGAACCAGCATTCCAGCAGACACTGACACGCGCTCAGGTGGCCAGGAGGACTCGTTTACGAAGCAAGGCGAATCCCGCGCGGCCGAACATCTGTCGCTTGAGCATTTTGATCCGGTTGACATGGCCCTCCACCACGCCGGAGTTCCAGGGCAGGGTGAGACCGGCGGGGACAGCTTCGAGATCGCGCAGGAGGTGCTGAGCGAAGTTGCGGAGGCTGGGCAGTTCGGTGGTGGCGCTGGCTGCTTCGATCCATTCGGGCAGCTGGTCGCCGTCCAGGTGCGTGAGGGTCCAGCGGGTGACGGCGCGGGCGGATGGCGGCCGTGGACCGACCTGTTGGGGCTTGCCGCGAAGGGTCCTGCTGACGTAGTCGCTGACGCTTGCGTATCCGCGTGGATAGCCCTGTTCCCTGATCTCCTCCCAGAGTTTCCAGGCGTTGGTGCAGCCTTCCTGCCAGCGCTGATCGAGGTAAGGCTTGTAGTCGTCGAGTCTGGTCGCACGGCTTTGCCACTGCCCGGTGAACATCTCCTCCGGAGTCGTGGCGCGATCGACAGTCACCCTGCGTACGCGCCCACAGAAGGTGGACCAGAGCCGAAACCCATCGACAAACGCTGCCGCTGAACGTGAACGAAGCCAGTTGGCCATGGCAGGTCTCGTCGCGGGTCAATTGGGTGGTGGCAGTGGTGCCGGCGAGCCACTTGGCCAGCTGGGTGAGGGTGGAGCGCACGCCGGTGAGAGCAGGAGCTGCTTCTTCTCGTACTCGATCCAGTCCGCAGGGTCGTCGGAGAACATGTAGCCGTCCTTGCGGCGCCAGATGATCGGGGTGAGGTGCTCGGCGAGCGGGAGGGTCGGGCGGGCCATGGCCTACTCGCCCCTGAGCAGCTGCGCGAGCTGCTCGTCCAGGGTGAACTCGCCGTTGTCGAGGGCTCCTTCGAACCAATCGGCCGCGGCCCTCACTCGTCCGATCTGACGCCGCACGGTTTCGCGTTCGTCGTCGGTGAACTCCAGGCCCCTCATCGCGGGACGAGCCGGCCCAAAGTGGTGACGAAGCTGTGGCACCAGGTGGACCGCGTCACCGGCCGCCGGCTGGGAAACCCGCACCGCGAGGGAGACGGCCGTGTCCCGCTCGCCTCGGCGCGGCTCTCCTCCATCGCGGAAACCCGCTACGTCAACGGCGAGCACGCGAGCCTGCCCAGCCTTCCCGAGGTGCAGCGGGATGTCTGCGGCTCAGTCGCGGGAGGCGAGAGCCTGCCAGCCCGCTTCCAGCAGGTCGAAGGCGCGGATGACGGCCTGGCGGGGGTCGTCGTGGCCGCGGGCGGCCCGGGGGGCTTCGAGGGCGAAGTGGGCCAGGGCGGTGCACGCGGGGTCGTCCTCGGGCAGCCCGCTCTCCTCGGCGATGGCCCGGGCCAGGGCGTCGGTGTGGCGCAGCCACATGGCCTGGACGTAGTCGCGCAGGGCGGGCGTGCTGTTGACGAGGTCGAAGAACGCGGTGAAGCGGGCGCCGCTGTCCGCGGCGGCCAGCCGGTGACGCAGCGCGTGCTCGCGCAGGGCGGCGGGAATGGACCGGCCTTCGGGGCGCTCGCGTACGGCGGCGAGCAGTTGGGACTCCTGGGCGGTGTCCTCGTCGAAGACGAGGGCCTCCTTGACCGGGAAGTGCTTGAAGAGCGTGGTGGTGGACACGTCGGCGGCGTCCGCGATCTCGCGGATGCCGACGTCGTCGTAGCCGCGCTCCAGGAACAGGCGCAGCGCGGTGTCGGCGATGGCCTGGCGGGTGGCGGCCTTCTTGCGCTCGCGGCGCCCCATCGGGGCGGGCGCGGCACTGGGCTCGGTCTCGGGCATGCCCCGGATTCTACCCTTCGGTTGCTCAGCTAAAAAAGTGCATCTGTTGCACTAAGTGAGTCGTTGTGTTTTTCTTGGGGGGTGGGCGCGGGGCGCCGCGCGCCGCCCGATCGCCATCGAAGCCCGCTGCGGAAGACCCCCACTCACGAACGGAGCACGACCATGAACGTCCGACCTGCCCCCCGAATCTCGGTCATCGGAGCGGGCCCCGGCGGGCTGACCTGCGCCCGCATCCTGCAGAAGCACGGCATCGCGGTCACCGTCTACGACCGCGACCGGGACGCCCACACCCGTGATCAGGGCGGCAGCCTCGACCTGCACACCGAGGACGGCCAACTCGCCCTGCGCGAGGCGGGGCTGATCGGGCGTTTCCGGGAGCTGGCACGCCCGGAGGGGCAGCGGATGCGCCGACTGGACGCCGCCGGCCGGGTTCTGATGGACCGGATGCCCGACGAGGGCGACCCCTCCGAGCCGGAGATCGACCGGGGCCAACTGCGTGATCTCCTGCTCGGCTCCCTCGCACCGGGCACGGTGCGGTGGGGCCGCGCCCTCGCCTCGGTCGACGGCCCCGCCGAAGGGCCGCGGACGCTGCGCTTCACCGACGGGACGAGCGTCGAGACCGATCTGGTCATCGGAGCCGACGGCGCGTTCTCCCGGGTCCGCGCGGCCGTCTCGGCAGCTGTCCCGTACCACTCCGGGATCACCTTCACCGAGGCGTGGTTCGACGACGTCGAAAACCGCCACCCCGCCCTGTCGGAGCTGGTCGGTGACGGCAGCGCCGCCGCGGCGGACGGCGAGCGCGCGCTGTTCGCCCAGCGCAACAGCGGTGGGCACATCCGGGTCTACATCATCCGCCGCGCCCCGGCCGACTGGATCACCGCGGCCGGTCTGACCCCCGGGGACACCACCGGCGTCCGCGCCCACCTGCTGGACGAGTTCGCCGGATGGGCGTCCGGCATGCGGTACATGATCAGTAACAACGACGGCCCCTACGCCGACCGGCCGCTGTTCGTCCTCCCGGCGCCGCACACCTGGGACCACGTACCCACGGTGACCCTGCTCGGTGACGCCGCACACCTCATGCCGCCGCTCGGCGTGGGCGTCAACCTGGCCATGCTCGACGCCCACGACCTCGCCCTCGCCCTGGCCACCCACTCCACCGTCGGCGAGGCCGTCCGCGCCTACGAGAAGACCATGCTGCCCCGCTCCACGGACCTGGCCGAAGCACTGGTCGGCGGCGCCGCGTTCCTCCTGGAAGCGGACGAGGAGCCGGACGGCCGCGACGAGGCCCGCGCCCTGCGGCGGAGCCTCGACGAGCGCAGGGCGGCCGCGGGAGCCTGAAACCGCACGGCGGCGGGGGCGCCGTCGCGTACCCGCCCGGCGATCCGTGCCCCGGTCCCCGGCCCCCGGTCAGGCGGTGTGCCGGTACGCCGGGTAGGTGAGGTATCCGTCGTCGCCGCCCTGGTAGAAGGTGTTCTCGTCGGCGGGCGCGACGGGCAGGCCGGTGCGCAGGCGTTCGACGAGGTCGGGGTTGGCGAGGAAGGCGCGGCCGAAGGCGATCAGATCGGCGCCGAGCCCCAGCCAGTGGTCCGCCTCGGACCTGCCGGTCTGCTTGGCTCCGCCGGGCATGGTGGGGCTGACGATCAGGGTGCCGGGCCAGACGTCCCGCAGCCGCAGGAGGGTGTCCTCGCCGGCGGTGCCCTCCAGGTGCACGTAGGCGAGGTCCAGGCGGGCCAGTTCGGTCAGCAGGGCGGTGTTCAGCTCGACGGCGTCGTCCTCGACCGCGTCCCAGATGCCGCCCCCGGGCGACAGGCGGATGCCGGTACGGGCGGCGCCCACGGCCTCGACGGTGGCGGCGGCCGCCTCGACGGCGAAGCGTATGCGGTTGGCGATCGAGCCGCCGTAGCGGTCGTCGCGCAGGTTGGCGTTGGAGGAGAGGAACTGGGAGATCAGATAGCCGTTGGCGCCGTGCAGTTCGACGCCGTCGAAGCCCGCGTCGACGGCCCGGCGCGCGGCGTGCGCGTAGGAGCGGACGTGCTCGGCGACCTCGTCCGTGGCCAGGGCGCGCGGTACCGGCATCGGCTGGGGGCCGCTCGGTGTGAAGACGCTGCCCGCGCCGGCCACGGCCGAGGGGCCGACCGGCCGGAAGCCCGTGGTCTCCGGGTGCGAGACCCGGCCGCCGTGCATGATCTGGGCGAAGACGCGTCCGCCGTTGGCGTGGACGGCCGCGGTCACCTGGCGCCAGGAGCCCGTCTGCTCGTCGGTGTGCAGGCCGGGCGTCCCCGGATTGGACTGGCCGACGAGGCTGGGCTGGACGCCCTCGGTGACGATCAGGCCGGCCGTGGCGCGCTGCGCGTAATAGGTGGCCATCGAGGGGGTCGCCAGACCGCCGGCGGCGGCCCGGACGCGGCTCATGGGGGCCATGACGGTCCGGTTGGGCAGCGAGAGGCCGCCGAGGCGATAACTGCTGAACAGGGACGGCATGTCGGTTCTCCTCACCTACATGTGTGCCCCGGTCGCCGGGGCACACATGTACGCTAAAACCTGACGCCAATGTCAGGATCAAGCGGAGAGCACCGCAGACTCCCGTGAGGTGCGTCACAGGGAGTGCGGCGGTGCGGCGCGGGAACGGAGTCGTCCATGCGGATCGGGGAGCTGGCGGACCTCGCCGGAGTGAGCGTGCGGTCGCTGCGCTACTACGAGCAGCAGGGACTGCTCACCAGCACCCGTACACCGGGCGGGCAGCGCCGGTACACCGAGCACGACGTGGACCGCGTCCACTTCATCCAGGGGCTGTACGCGGCGAACCTCTCCAGCCGCACCATCGCCGGACTCCTGCCCTGCGCCGACGCGCCGAGCGTGCACAACTCCGACGCCGCGCTCGAACGGCTGGCCCACGAGCGCGAGCGGATCACCGCGCAGATCGAGGAACTGCTGCGCGCCCGCTCCACGCTCGACGAGATGGCCGCCGCGGCGCGGGCCCACCGCGCATCCCTGCTGCCCGGAGCCGAACGGACCGCGGCCGCCACGTGCCGGTGACATCGGTGCGCCGGCCGGAACCGATCGGGTCGTAGCGGCCGGGCGCCGCCCCGTACGTCCGGCGCATCCCCCGTGAGAGCTACCCGTGCTGTCCCTGCGCGGGTGACTCGCGCACGTCCGCGGATTCCTAGCGTGGTTCCCAGGTCGCCACAGGGGTGACCCACTACACGGGAGGCCACCATGGGCATGAAGTCCGCCCTACGACACCGCGCGGATTCCGGCCCGGACGGGGGCCGGGAAGGAGACGGCGGCGGCCGTCTCGGCCGGATCGCGCGCTCCCCGCTGGGCTGGATGCTGACGGGAATGGCCGGCGTCGGAGTGGTCTCGGGGCTGACGGCCACCGGGCCCGGTCCCGTACCGGTGCTGGGCGCGGCCGCCGCGGTGGCCGTGTACTGCTACGTCATGCGCCGGGTGGCCCGACGCGCGACGCCGGAGATCGCCCGGTCCGGGGCAGGCCGGGAGGTGCTGCTCGGCGGTGCGATCGGGCTGGGCTTCATCCTCGTCTCCGCCCTGCTGATCACGGCGTTCGGCGGCTATTCGTTCAACTGGGCGGGCGACGGCGTCATGTCGGTCGTGTGGACGACCATCGCGCTCCAGATCGGCGCCGCGGTCACCGAGGAGCTGCTGTTCCGCGGCCTCGCCCTCCAAGCCCTCGAACAGCTGTGGGGCAGCCGGGCCGCCATCGTGATCACCTCGGTGTTCTTCGGCGTCGCCCACCTGGGCGCCGAGGGCGCGAACGCCTGGAGCGGACTGGCGATCGCCCTGGAGGCGGGCGCCCTGCTCGGAGCCGCGTTCCTGTGGCGACGTAGCATCTGGTTCGTCGTGGGGCTCCACTTCGCCTGGAACACCACGGAGCAGCTGCTCGGCATCCCCGTCTCCGGGCACGCCCCCGAGGGCCTGTTCGACGTGGACGTCCACGGCTCCGCCCTGCTGACCGGCGGCGGCTTCGGCCTGGAGGCGTCGATCATCCCCGTCCTCATGGGCGTGGCCATCGCCGCCACCATGCTCGTTCGCGCCCACCGCAACGGCGACATCGAACCGCGTCCACGCGCGGGCCGCTGAGCCGGGCCGACCACCGGAGGAATCCGCAGTGATGCCCCTTCAGAAACTCCGCGGCGGCGGAGGCGTCCCGCTGCTCCGGGCGTCGCTCGGCCGGTGGCGGGAGCGGGACGCCCTCGTCAAGGACGGCGTCCTCGCCCTGACGCTGACCCTGCTGGCCTTCGTACCGCCCCTCTCCGAGGTCGGCGCGCAGATCGGCGACCTGCCCGAGCGGGCGCCGAGCGTCCTCGGCGGCGGGCTGGCGCTCGCCCAGACCGTGCCACTGGCGGTCCGCCGCAGGTGGCCCGCGGCCTGCCTGGCCGTCGTCGCGGCGGCGTTCGCCGTGCACCAGGCGCTGGGCTTCGCCACCACGTTCGCGAGCGTCGGGCTGTACCTGGCCCTGTACTCCGCCGGCGCCCACCAGGTCCGGCGCCGCACCGGCCTGGTCGTCGCGGCGGGAGCCGGTTACGCGGTGCTGGCCGTCGTCCTGCACCGCGCCGGCTCACCGAACGGCATCCCGGACTACCTCGCCTTCTCGCTGGCTCTGGCAGCCGCGTGGCTCGTGGGGAGCATGGTGCGTACGCGGCGCACGGAAGAGACCAAGCGCCGGCAACTGGCCGCCGAGGTGGCAACGGCCGCCGAGCGGGCGCGCATCGCCCGCGAGCTGCACGACGTGGTCACCCACCACGTCACGGCCATGGTGGTCCAGGCCGACGCGGCGCAGTACCTGCTCACGTCCACGCCGGAACGCGCCGCCGAAGGGCTGACCGCGGTGAGCGACACCGGCCGCAGGGCGCTGAAGGAACTGAGGCACCTGCTCGGCGTCCTGGAGGCGACCGGCGAAGCGGCGTCCGCGGAGCCGGCGGGCGCGGACCGGGCCCCCGCCCTCGGCCAGGTGGGGGACCTCGTCGAACAGGCCCGCAGATCGGGCCAGCCGGTCGAGTTCGGCGAGCACGGCGAGCGGCGGCCCCAGGGCGTGGACGTGGAACTGGCCGCCTACCGGGTCGCGCAGGAGGCGCTCACCAACGCCATGAAGTACGCGCCCGGGAAGCCGACACGGGTCCTCATCGGGTACGGCGACGAGCACATCGAGATCGTGGTGACCACCGAAGGGCCCGCTGCCGCACCGGCCGCGCGGAAGCCGGGCGCCGGAGGCGGCCGGGGACTGGCCGGGCTGCGCGCACGTGTGCGGATGCTCGATGGTGAACTGACGTCGGGACCGCGGCCCGGAGGCGGGTTCGAGGTCCGTGCCACGATTCCGTCCAAGCCTGTTCAGGAGTGAACCCCTTGAGCGACACGCCGTCTCCGATCCGTGTACTCGTCTGCGACGACCAGGCGCTGGTGCGGACCGGCTACGTCACCATCTTCTCCGCCCAGCCCGACATGGAGGTCGTCGGAGAGGCCGAGAACGGGCACGAGGCGGTCGCGGCCGCGCGCCGACTGCGCCCCGACGTGGTCGTGATGGACATCCGGATGCCGCTGCTCGACGGCATCCGGGCGACCCGGCAACTCGCCGGCCCCGACACCGAGAACGCGCCGAAGGTGCTGGTCGTGACCACGTTCAACATCGACGCCTACGTCTACGACGCGCTGCGCGCCGGAGCGAGCGGCTTTCTCCTCAAGGACGCCCCTCCGGCGGAGCTGGTCAACGGTATCCGCACCGTCGCACGCGGCGAGGCCCTGCTCGCCCCCGCCGTCACCCGCCACCTCATCGGCCACTTCGCCCAGCACCTGCGGCCGGCCGACACCTCCCGCCCGGCCCGGCAGGACATCGTGCACGCGCTGACCCCCCGCGAGCTGGAAGTGCTCCAGCTGATCGCCGAGGGGCTGTCGAACGCGGAGATCGCCGCCGCGATGTTCATCACGCCCGAGACCGTCAAGACCTACGTGTCGCGCATCCTGGCGAAACTCGGCCTGCGCGACCGCGTCCAGGCCGTCGTCCTCGCCTACCGGGTCGGCCTGGCCTCCGGCACACCGTGACCGGCGGGGGCTTCATTCATCGAACGTCCGAACCGTCGTTGACGATGAGGCTCTGTGGCTCGGGGAACGCACGTGGAGTACGGAATGAAACGCCGTGCCCCGGCCGGCAAGCACTGTGGTGCGACGCACCGAAGGGCCGGCTTCGGCACGTCGCACCAAGCGGGTGGTTCCGGCGGTGGGCCGGGGGCGGTCAGCCGGCGTCGGCCCGTTCGGACGGCTGGGGGGCGGGCTCCGGGGCCCGCCACTCGATGCGCGTGCTGCACAGCGCCACCGCCAGAGCCGCCGCCGCCACACAGGCGAGCCCCCACACCAGACTGCTCGCGCCGGCGACGAACCCGATGAGCGGGGGACCGGCCAGCAGCCCCGTGGTGCCCATGGCGGCGACGAGCGTCAACGCCTTGCCGCCATGGTGCGCGGCGGCCACATAGACGCACGGAGTGACGGCGGCCACCCCCAGGCCGACGCAGGCGAAGCCGAGGAACGCGGGGACGATACCGCCGGCGACCAGCGCGAGGGCCAGGCCGACGCCCGCGAGACCGCTCCCCACGAGCACCACACGCCCGTCACCCCAGCGTTCGCGCCAGCTGTCCGCGCGCAGCCGGGCGAGGACCATCATGCCGGCGACGACGGTGATCCCGAGCGGGGCCACCTTCTCCGAGGCGCCCGCCACGTCCTCCAGATACAGGGCGGACCAGTCGTTCATCGCCCCTTCCACGACGGTGCCGAACATCATGGCGCAGCACATCCACCCCACCACGCCGACCAGGACGGTCCGGGGTCCGGCCGGGGCGGCGACGGTGTCGTCCCCGTCCTGCGTGGACGGCGCCTCCTCCGTATCGGCGAGCAGCCCCGTCCCCGCCCCGGCCGCCAGGAGCAGCAGGAGCGCTGCGGCCACGGTGAAGTGCGCGAGGAGGGAGGAGGTCACCAGGTGCATCCCGGAGGCCAGCAGCCCCGCCAGGAAGGAACCACCGCTGAACACGGCGTGCAGCTTGGCCATCGTGCGGCGCTTGTGGTGCGCCTCCAGCGCGGCACCCTGCGCGTTCATCGCCGTGTTGAGGCAGCCGACGACGACCCCGTCCACGCAGACCACGACCAGGGCGACCGGGTACGTGGGAGCGGCGGCGAGCGCCACGAGAACGGCCGCCAGGGCGACGGTGGAACCCAGCGCGAGCCGGCGGGAACCCAGACGGTCCATCAGGAACGCCACGAGCGGGAAGGCCGCGCACGCCCCGACCCCGGCCGCCATCAGCAGGATGCCGACTTCGGCCGCGTTCAGACCGAGCCCCGACTTGAGCGCCGGAATCCGGGACACCCAGGTGGCGTACTGGAAGCCGAGGGCGCAGAACAGCGCCGCCGTCGCGAGTTGCCCGCGACGGAACGAATGGTGGGTGAACGACACGTCAGTGACTCCGTGGAGTATCGGAAGGTGAACCGGGGGACGGTGGAGCGGGCGGCAGCGAGCGGGACATGTAGACGGCCGAGCGCCCGTAACCGGCGGTCGGCACATGGGGATCGGGGGCGTACCCGCACGCCGACCAGTAACTCCCGGCCCCCGCGACCGCGATCAGCGAGACCTCCTCGTAGCCCCGCGCCGCGGCGGTGCGTTCGAGGTGGGTGACGAGGCGGCGCCCCAGCCCGCGTCCGCGGTACTCCGGGGCGACGACCATGTCGTGCAGATGCAGGTTGCGGGAGTGGAAACGGGCCGGCGCCGTGCTGCCCAGGGCGGGTGCCCGGCGCGGGGGGTAGGGCAGGGACAGCAGATAGCCCGCCACCTTTGGGCCCGACCGGAGGACGAAGCAGGTCTCGGGGGACACCGCTTTGGAACGGAGCGCCTCGCGGCCCTCCGCCAGGCCGAGCGGCCCGTAGGCGTCGGACTCCAGCGCGGCGATCGCGTCCCAGTCCGGCGGAGTGGGAGGGCGGATGGTGATGACGTCGGCCGGTGTCACGGAGCCTTCCCCGGTTCGCCGCGGTCCGGCGGGCCACCCGTGAAGACCACCGGCAGCGGCATGAAGCCGTTGAACCCGCGTGTCGTGTAGCTCAGCGCGTAGGCACCGCAGGCCAGCACCTCGACCGGGTCCCCCGAGGCGAGCCCCTCGGGCACCCGCACGAGGCCGCGGTCGTGCGGGTAGGCGTCGTCGCTGTCGCAGGTGGGGCCGGCGACGACCGCGGGGACGAGCGGGCCGGCCGGGCCCGCGGGGAAGCGCAACCGGTACTGGATGGCATCCATCTCGTACAGTCCGTTGAACTTCCCGCAGCTCAGGTACAACCAGTGCTGCGACGAGCCGTCCGGCATCTGCCGCCGGGTCAGGCGGACCACGCGGGCGTGAATGGTTCCGTGGTCCGCGACCAGCGACCGCCCCGGCTCCATGACGAGGCGGAGATGCTCCCCGTGGACCGCGCGCAGGCCCTCGATGCCTTCCCGCAGAGTGGCGAAGATCTTGTCCAGGGGCGGGTCCAGGGGAACGCCGCCGCTGTCGAGGTAGCCCCGAGCGGGCAGACCGCCCCCCAGATTCACATGATCGAGGACGATGCCGTGCTCCTCAAGCGTGATCATCACCGCGGAGAGGCGCTCGAAGGCCCGGTGCCAGGCGTCCGCGTCCATCTGCTGCGACCCCACATGCACCGAGAGCCCGGACGGTACGAGGCCGAGGCGCCGCGCGGTGCGCAGGATGTGCACGGTGTCGGCGGCGGAGCACCCGAACTTGTGCTTCAGGCCCCACAGCGCGCCCTCGCCGTCGACGGCCAGCCGGCAGAAGACCCTCGCCCCGGGGGCGTGGCGGGCGAGGGCCCGCACGTCCTGCACGCTGTCCGTCGCGAAGGTACGCACCCCGAGGGCGTAGGCATCGGCGATGTCCGTATCCGACTTGACCGTGTTGCCGTAGTGCGTGGCCTCCACGGAGATACCGGCGCGCAGTGCCTGCCGCAGTTCCTGCGGCCCGGCGGCGTCGACCCCGGCACCGGCGGCGCCGAGTGTCCGCAGGATCTCGTCGGAGGGCGCGGCCTTCATGGCGAACCGTACGACGGCATCGGGAAGTTCCGCGCGGAGTTCCGCGTACTGTGCGCGAATCCCGTCGAGGTCGTAGACGAGCCGGTCCCCGTCCGGCGCCACGGGTATGCGCGGGCGGCCCCGGCCGGCGGCCGTCATGAGGCACCCGCCGGACCGCCGGCCGCCGCGAGGCCGACCGCACCGGCCGACTCCATGAGGTCCCCCCACGACTCGATGAGCAGCGCGTAGTCCGTGAAGTCGGCGCGGGCCTCGTCCAGCAGGCTTTCGCGCAGCGGCCGCAGGTGGTCGGCGAGATCCGCGTACCGGCCGCCGAGTCCGCGGTAGACGGCGTCCGTACGGTCCAGCCGCGTCACGTTGTCCGACTGCTCCAGCGACGTGCTGCGCCGTACGATCCGGGCCACCCGGTCCGCGTCGACCGTGCCGTCCGGGCGCAGCAGGCCGGGTCCCGCCGCCTTCAGTTCGGCGTACACGTAATGGAAGCGCAGCATCGACAGGAGGAACTTCACGAACCTGGTCTGGTACGCCACGAACCCCGCCGCGGTACGCCGCTCGCCCGTGTAGTAGTTCACGATGTCGCGGTTGTGGAGGACGCCGGGCAGTCCGGCGTGGTGGACCAGGTGGATGAGGAAGTAGTCGCTGCCGATCGTGTCCGTCGCCGGGGGCAGCGGTACCTGCTCGTGCACCCCGTGGAAGGCGATGTTGCACATGTCCACACGCATGGGGTCCACGCGGGTCAACACGGAGTGGTCGCCGTCGAAGGCATGCCGGCCCGCGCCGAGGAAGGACTGCGCCACGAGGTCCCGCTTGCTCGCCTCCGGGGCGTCGAGCGGCGCCCACAGGCTCACCAGGTCGTCGTACGCACGGGGGTCGAGCGCCGCGATCTCGGCGAGGTCCACGGAGGGTTCGCCCGTGAAGGACGCCCCCACCATCGCGACGGGACGCCGCATCTCGGCCGCGGTCAGTTCGCAGACGTCGACGTGCCGGGCCGCCTCGGAGGCGGTGGCACCGAGGCTGAGCAGTTCGTGGTGGATCGGGAAGACCGTCGAGCCGTCCTTCTCCTGGTAGCGGCTGTCGGAGTCCCTGCGGTGCACCGAGGCGCAGCCGAGGGCCCGGCCGACGAGGAAGGCCCGGTCGGTGCAGGCCCCGTAGGAAAGACGCGAGGGAAGCAGCAGGTCCAGCAGCCACTCCGCCTTCGGGCTCCGGGCCCGGTCGATGACACGGAGCAGGAATTCCCGCTGCGCGGCCTCGTCCAGGTGGTGGATCACCACTCCGGGGCGCGGCTCCAGCCCGTGGACCGTCGCGGCGTGCGCCGCGTGGACGGCGGGCGGGCACGAGTCGAGGACGAGCAGGTGGACCTCGACGCCGAAGCGGTCGGCGGCGTACGCGGCCTCCTCGGCGAGCAGCCGGATGGTGGCCGAGCACTCCCGGTTGGTCGGCAGGGTCAGGCAGATTCGGCGCACCGGACCCCTCCGTACGTGTCCGCGTCGTGCCAGGACTTCAGGCCGAGCAGCCGCTCGCCCAGCTCGTTCAGGCGGGCGCGTCCGTACCGTTCGGCCTCGGGCCGCACGGCGTCGCCGAGCAGGGTCTTGTTCCACGTCGGCGTGGACAGGGTGCGCCAGGACTCGATCCGGGAGCGGCGCAGCTCCTCGTGCTCCTCCAGGGCGGGCATCATCGACAGGTACTGCACCGCCCGTGCTCCGGCGGCGGAGATGTTGGGCGCCACTCCGTGGGCGAGGTGCCCGTTGAAGATCAGCAGGTCGCCGGCCTCCAGTTCGGGGTGCACCACCGGCATCACGTCACGGTCGACGGCCGGGCGGATGGGGTCCCGGTCGGCGGGCTGGTGGGCCTTCCAGTGGTCGAACTGCCGGAAGAGTTCCGGGCAGCACTGGAAGCCGCCCTCCTCCGGAACGGTGTCGTTGAGGACGAGGATGCCCTGGACCCGCTGCGGGGGGACACTCCGGACGGTGTCGACGTCCCAGTGCAGTTCGATGTCGAAGCCCGTGGGGCGGAACTCGATCAGGGACCGGTCCCGTGTCTTCATGTTGGGCGGGTTGAGGTTGAGCCGGTCGAGGGTGACCCACAGCTCCTCGCAGTCCCACACGTCCACGAAGGCGTCGTACACGCGACGGCATTGCCGGTTGTCCCACATCAACTGGTGGTGGTAGGCCTCGACGAACCCGTAGATGTGCAGCTCCTGGTCCAGCTCCGACCGGTACTCCCGCTCCTCGTACCAGGTCTCGGGGCGGTCCGGGTCGAGACCCTGGAAGTCCCAGGCGAAGGTCAGTAACCGCTGGGCGTCCTCACGGGGTACGGCCCGCTTGACCACCACGTACCCGTAGGTCTGCCAGAAGGCGAACTGCTCCTCGCTCAGCACCCGGAGCGGGCGCCTCTTGCGCAGGTCACGCAGGGAAGTGTGGGACAGATACGTTTCGCCGTCCTCGCTGAAGTAGGGACGGTCCGTGGCGGCACGGTGCAAGTAGGTGTCAGTCATGGGCATGGACGTACTCCGAGACTCGCTGTGAACAAGAGCGGCCGGTGGGAGAAGACGGTGATCGGCGGACCGGCGCAGGCCACCGTGACGAAGATCATCTGCACAACTGTTTGACGAGCGGTGTGCCGGGCAGGACCCGCACGGATCTCATGCTGAATTTGCCCTTCCGGAAGCGGGAACGAAGTGCCGGCCGCCGGGGAGGCCAGCTGGTTCCCGCCTGACCAGCCGGTTCGTCTGCTCCGAGCCGGGCCACGGGTGCGGCGCCAGGTTTGCGGACGATGAGCACAAGGGGGCTTCGTGAACAGCACTCGCCACCCGATCGGGGTGGCTGCGACCAGTAGACGCGCTCGTCACGAGCGATGCCCAGGCACAACAGCAGGCACAAGTGACGCGGGTACGGGATGCCCGTGCGCATATTCGGCGGGGAGTGGACGTTGGACAGCTCGTTAGGGGCGCTCCTACGGCGCCTTCGGCATGCCGCCCGTATGACCATCGAGGAGTTGTCGCACGCTTCCGGAGTAAGCGTGCGAGCGATCGGCAACCTGGAGCGCGGCAAGAGCCTCGGGCCGCAGCGCACCACCGTGATCGCACTCGCGGACGCCCTGCGACTGACCGGCGTCCACCGCGACGAACTGCTGCGGGCCGCCCGCGCCGGCCGGCGCCGCAGCCCGGCACCGGCCCCGGATCTGCTGGCGATGCCGCGAGGGGTGGCCGACTTCACCGGCCGCGGCCGGGAAAAGGACCAGCTGGCCTCGCTCATGGACACCGCGCCGGGCGAGCCGGCGCCCACCGTCGTGATCTCCGGACAGCCGGGGGCCGGCAAGACGAGCCTGGCCGTGCACGCCGTCAGCGGGCTGGCGCACCGGTTTCCCGACGGGCACTTCTTCGTCGATCTGCGGGGCCTCGACACACGGCCGCTCGATCCCGGCGTCGTTCTGGAACGGCTGATCCGCACCCTGGTACCGGCTTACGGCCGGCTGCCGCTCGATCTCGGCGACCGGGCTGCCCTGTACCGGTCCGTGGCGGCCGCGCACCGGATCGCCGTGGTGCTGGACAACGCGGCGGACGAGGCCCAGATACGTCCCCTGCTGCCGTCGACCGGCGGAGTCCTGACGGTGATCACCAGCCGCCGGCTGCTCACGGGCCTGGAGGGGGTGGTCCGGCTTCCGCTGTCGCCCCTGCCCGACGCGGAAGCCCGCGATCTGCTGGAGCGGCTGATCACGGGATTGCCCGCGGCCGGCCGCACCACCCGCGAGGTGGCCAGGCTGGCGCACTTGTGCGGCAACCTCCCGCTGGCCCTGCGAATCGTCGGCAACCGGCTGGCCGGCCGCCCCGACTGGTCGCCCGACCGGCTCGCCGCCCGTCTCGAGGACGAGGAACGCCGTCTGGACGCGCTGACGGCGGGCGACCTGACGATCACCGCGGCCTTCGAGCTGTCCTACACACAGCTGTCCGGCGCCGCGCGGCGGCTCTTCCGACGGCTCTCCCTGATGCCGGGGCCCGACTGCGGCACCCAGCTGGCCTCGGTCCTGGGCGGGCTGCCGGACGCCGAGACGGATGACGCCCTGGACGAGCTGGTCGAACTGGGCCTGGTCCAGTCGGGCTTCACCGCACGCTACCGGCTGCACGACCTCATCCGGGACTTCGCCAGGCGACGGCTGGAGCGGGAGGAGACCGAGGCCGAGCGCGCCGCCGTCGAGGCGCGAGCGGTGGACTGGCTGCTGGACACGGCGATCGCGGCCGGCCGCCGGTTCGAACCGGACTACTGCGAGGCCTTCCCCGAGCACCGGGCCGACCATGTGCGGCTGGACACATCCGAGGCCGCACAGCAATGGTTGATGACCGAGGCCGACAGCTGGCTCGCCGCGCTGGAACTGGCCACCGCCACCGGAAGGTGGCAACGGGTGGTCGACATGGCCGAAGCGATGCACTGGTTCTCCGACCGCTGGATCCACTGGGGCTACTGGCCGCGAGTCTTCACCCTGTCCAGCACCGCCGCCGCCGAGTTGGCCGACCACGCCGCGGCCGCAACGCACCTGAACTACCTCTCCTGGGCGTACGAGAAGTGCCTCGACGACATCGAGGGAGCGATCGGCTGCGCCCGCCGGGCCCACACGGAGGCGGTCAGGGCCGGGGATCTGCGACAGCAGGCATGGGCCGACTCGTACCTGGCGGTGGCGCTGTTGCGGGCAGACGACGCCCAGGGCTCCCTGACGCTGGCCTCCCGGGCGGTGCGAGGCTTCCACAGCGTGCAGGACCGGGTGGGCCTCCTGTCGCACGCGCTGCCCGCCCTGGGCAAGGCACTCGAACGTACCGGCAAACCCGACGAGGCGCTACGGGCCTACAAGTACAGGCTCGCACTGGCGTCCGACTCGGCTGTCTCGACGTCGCCCGTGATCGCGGGAATGGCACGGGTATCGGCGGCACGCGACATCGGCCTGCTCCACATCGCGCAGGGGAAGTGGCGGGAAGCCGTCGACACACTTGAGCCGGCCGTCACCTGGGAACCGGCCTCGAACATTCCCCAGTGGCAGGCGGAGATGTACGCCGCGCTGGGCCGGGTACGCCGTCAGCTGGGACAGACCGAAGGCGCGCTGGCCGATGTGAGCCGTGCCATCGCGGTCTACCAGCAGATCGGTGACGACAACGCCATGGAGGCCATCCAGGCCCTGCGCAACGGGCTGGAAGGGGGCGACGCCGAGACCGCCGAAGCTCGTGTCACACCCGTCACCTGAGTTTCCGCTGCTGCGACGACTCGGGCGGGCCCGATGCCGGTGCCCGCTCCGGAGGATGCCCCACGCGTACGCCGTCGAGGGTGGCACTGCCAGTGCCACCCTCGACGGTGATGGTCTCAAGTGAGGACTGGTTGGCCCGTCCCGGGCACTCCAGGCTGAAGCAATGACCAGCATCGAAACCGCGCGGCCGACGGCCTCGGCATCCCCGACCGTACAGATGAGCGGCCGACAGACGGCGGCCCTTGTCGTTCTTCTGGCGTCCCAGTTCATGATGGCCGCCGACTTCTCCGTGCTGAACGTGGCCCTTCCCGAGGTCGGGGTCTCGCTCGGCTTCTCGACCGGCAGCCTGCAGTGGATCACCACGATGTTCGCGCTGTGCGCGGCGGGCTGCACCCTCGTCCTCGGCCGGGTCGGTGACTTCGTCGGACGGCGGCGCATCTTCACCATCGGCATGATCGTCCTCGCCGTCTCCTCACTCCTGGGCGGCGTCGCCGACACGCCGACGATGCTCCTCGTGGCCCGTACGCTCCAGGGTCTGGCCACCGCCGCTGTGACGCCGGCCGCCCTCGCCCTGCTGACCACCGCGTTCACCGAACCCGGTCTGCGCACCCGCGCGCTGGGCCTCAACAGCGTCATGATGAGCGCCGGGTTCAGCGTCGGCGCCATCCTCGGCGGTGTGCTCACCGACGTCCTGTCCTGGCGCTGGGCGTTCTTCATCAACATCCCCGTGGCGATCGCGGCCGTCATCGTCGTGCCCCTGGTCGTGGACGAGAGCCGGGCGGAGCGGCGCAGCCGGATCGACCTGCCCGGTGCCGTGCTGATCACCCTGGGCATGTTCGCCGGGATCTACGGTGTCACCCGGATCGGCGAGAACGGCCTGGACGCCGTCGCCGGGGCCTGCCTCGTCGTCGCCGCCGTCCTGCTCGGCGTGTTCTGGACGGTCGAGAGCCGTACGGCCGACGCGCTGGTCCCGGTGCGGATTCTGAAGAAGCCGGACATCGCCTTCGGGAACCTGGCCGCCCTGTTCATCTTCGGCGGCGAGACCGCGCTGATCTTCTTCACCGGGCTGTACGTACAGAACGTGCTGGGCCTGTCGTCCCTGCTCGCCGGGCTGGTGCTGCTCGGCATCGGCGTGGGGCAGATCATCGCCGGCGTGGTGGGCCCCCGCATCCTGCACAAGGTGTCGCCGCGGTCGCTGCTGGGCGTGTCACTGTTCCTCCAGGGCGCGTTCATGCTGTTCGGGGCCTGGGCGTCGGACGATCCCGCGTGGCTGGTGCCGCTCATCGTCACGCAGTTCGTCAACGCGTTCTTCTCCATGCTCGCCGCGCTCTGCTTCATGGTGATCGCCACGTCGTCCGCCGACGCCGACTCCCAGGGCATGGCCACCGGTATGGCCACCCAGAGCCAGCAGGTCGGCATCGCGATCGGCATCCCGCTGATCAGCGCGGTGTTCGCGGCGGTGATCGGCTCGGGCACCCCCACGGTCGCCCGGGAACTCTCCGGCATCCACACCGCGATCGCCGTCACCGGCACGGCCCAGGCCGTCACCGGCCTGCTCCTGTGGCTCGTACTGCGCCGGCCCCACTCATAATCGGAGAGGTGGACCATGTCATGAACGCGAACCTCGGCAGCTACCTACGGCAGATGCGCGAGCGGGCCCAGCCGGAACAGAGAGGGCTTCCCGCCGGGGGCGCACGCAGGGTACCGGGGCTGCGCCGCGAGGAGGTGGCGGCCCTCGCGGGAGTCAGCCAGACCTACTACACCCGGCTGGAACAGTCCCACACCGCCCACGCGTCCCCCCAGGTGCTGCTGTCGATCGCGCGGGCGCTGGAGCTGAGCGACGACGAGCGGGACTACCTGTTGAAGATCGGTTCCGCGGAACAGCCGGGGCAGCCCAGGCCGGCTCAGGACGGACAGCTCGGCGTACCGGCGCGCATGCTCCTGGCATCCCTCGACGGGGTGGCCGCCGCGGTGCTCAACTACCGCTGCGACATCGTCGGCTGGAACCCGCTGTTCCATTCGCTGCTCGCCCCGCACCTGGACTTCGCTCTCACCGACGACCCCGAGCTGCGGCCGAACATCATCAAGCTGAACTTCCTCGACGAGAAGGTGCGCTCGCTCTACGCGGACTGGCGCACGGAGTCCGAAGCCAACGTCGCCTATCTGCGCTTCATCTCCGGCGCCCACCGCCACGACCGGCGGTTCGCCGAGCTGATCGGCGAACTCATCATCCGGAGCAGCGAGTTCGGGAATCTGTGGCCCCGGCAGGACGTGGCGAACTGCGTGGAGGGCACCAAGCTCTTCCACCACCCCGTCGTGGGCGAGCTGGACCTGATGTACCAGTCCGCCCAGCTCCCCGACGGAAACATCCTGAAGTTCTACCACGCCGAACCGGACTCCCCGCACGAGGCGTCGCTGCGTCTGCTGCGCGAGGACCGGCGCTACTGAAGCCGGGGCTCCGCGACTCGAACAGGGGCGAAGGCGTCGCCCGCCATGCCGGCGGTGAGCGTGGTGCCGTCCGTCGGGTCGATCAGGAGGAACGACCCGGTGCGCCGGGAGTCCGCGTAGGAGTCGAGCGCGAGCGGCTCGGCCGTACGGACCCTGACGCGGCCGATGTCGTTGGCGACGAGCCGGCCGGGGTGCGGGTGCTGGGAGAGGTCGTCGAGCGTGAGCCGCGACGGAATGTCCTCCACGATCGCCCTCACGGTGCGGGTGGTGTGCTTGAGCAGCACCCGCTGACCGACCGTGAGCGGTGTGTCCGCGACATGGCACACCGTCGCGTCGATCTCCCTGGCGATCCGCGGCGGCAGCGGCCCGGCGGTGAGCATGTCGCCCCGCCCGACGTCGATCTCGTCGGCGAGCCGGACGCTGAGGGAGGAGCCCGCCGGCACCGCCCTTGCAGGGCGGCCGAGGACGTCGAGCGAGGTGATGGTGGTGACGCGGCCGGAGGGCTGCACCGTCACCGTCTCCCCGACCCGGAGCAGGCCGGTGAGCAGCCGGCCCGCGTAGTAGCGCTCCCCCTCGTGCCGGATGACCGTCTGGACGGGGAACCGGGAGGAGACATCCGCCGCCCGGTCCCCCGGTTCGACCGACTCCAGGTGCGCGAGGACGGTGGGGCCGCCGTACCAGTCCATCCGGGTGGAGGGTTCGACGACGTTGTCGCCGGCCAGTGCCGACAGCGGGATCGCGACGACGTTCTCGACGCCGAGGGAGGCCGCGTACGCGGTGAACTCCCCGGCGATGCGCTCGAACACATCCTCCTGGTAGCCGACGAGGTCCATCTTGTTGACGGCGAGCACCACGTGCGGGACGCGCAGGAGCGCGGCGATCGCCGCGTGCCGGCGGGTCTGCTTGACGACGCCGTTGCGGGCGTCGACCAGGACGACCGCGAGGTCGGCGGTGGAGGCGCCGGTGACCATGTTCCGGGTGTACTGCACATGGCCCGGCGTATCGGCCAGGATGAACCGGCGCCGGGCGGTGGCGAAGAAACGGTGGGCCACGTCGATCGTGATGCCCTGCTCGCGCTCGGCCCGCAGCCCGTCGGTCAGCAGCGCCAGGTCCGGCGTACCGGAGCCGCGCGAGCGGGAGGCGTGCTCGACGGCCTCCAGCTGGTCGGCGAGGACGGACTTGGAGTCGTGCAGCAGCCGGCCGACGAGGGTGGACTTGCCGTCGTCGACGGAGCCCGCGGTCGCGAAGCGCAGCAGGGTGGTGGCGCCGACCTGCTCGGTGGTCGTGGTCATCTCAGAAGTACCCTTCGCGTTTGCGGTCTTCCATCGCCGCTTCGGAGAGCCTGTCGTCGGCCCGGGTCGCGCCCCGCTCGGTGAGGCGGGACGCGGCGATCTCGGCGATGACGCCGTCGACGGTCGTCGCCTCCGATTCGACCGCGCCGGTGCACGACATGTCACCCACGGTCCGATACCTGACCTGCCGGGTTTCGACCGTCTCGCCCTCGCCGGGGCCGCCCCAGTCGCCCGCGGTCAGCCACATGGAGCCGCGCCGGAAGACGGGCCGCTTGTGCGCGTAGTAGATCTCGGGGAGGGCGATGCCTTCGCGGGCGATGTACTGCCAGACGTCCAGCTCGGTCCAGTTGGAGAGCGGGAAGACGCGGACGTGCTCGCCGGGCGCGTGCCGGCCGTTGTACAGGTTCCACAGCTCGGGGCGCTGGCGGCGCGGGTCCCACTGGGAGAACTCGTCGCGCAGCGAGAAGACGCGCTCCTTGGCGCGGGCCTTCTCCTCGTCGCGCCGCCCGCCGCCGAGCACCGCGTCGAACCGCTCGCTGCGGATGCGCTCCGTGAGCGGCAGCGTCTGGAGCGGGTTGCGGGTGCCGTCGGGACGCTCCCGGAGCTTCCCGGCGTCGATGTACTCCTGGACGGAGGCGATGTGCAGCCGCAGCCCGTGCTCCGCCACCACGCGGTCGCGGTGGCCGATGACCTCGGGGAAGTTGTGCCCGGTGTCCACGTGCAGCAACGGGAACGGCACCGGGGCCGGGGCGAACGCCTTGAGCGCCAGACACAGCATGACGATCGAGTCCTTGCCGCCCGAGAACAGCATCACGGGCCGTTCGAACTCGCCCTCCACCTCGCGGAGGATGTGCACCGCCTCGGACTCCAGCGCGTCCAGGTGACTGAGGGCGGTCCAGTGGCCGGCGAAGGGGTCGCCGGGGCGGGAACTCATATCAGCCGCCTCTTCGCCAGCAGGCCGAGCAGCGCCGCCGCGGACTCGGCGACGGACTGTTCGTGCGCGGGAATGCGCAGGTCCGGCGCGTGCGGCGGCTCGTAGGGGTCGTCGACCCCGGTCAGTCCGGTGAGCTCGCCCGCGGCCTGCCTGGCGTACAGCCCCTTCACATCGCGTTCCGCGCAGACGCCCGGCGGCGTGGCGACGTGGACCTCCAGATAGGGAGTGCGCGAGGTGTCATGACGCTCCCGCACGGCCTGTCTGCTGTCCGCGTAGGGGGCGATGGCCGGCACGAGCACCAGCACCCCGTTGCGCGCCAGCACCTCCGCGACCAGCCCGATGCGCTGGACGTTCGTGTACCGGTCCGCCCGGCCGAAGCCGAGGCCGGCCGAGAGGGTCCGGCGGAATTCGTCGCCGTCGAGCACCTCCACCCGGCGCCCCGCCGCACGCAGCCGGTCGGCCGCGGCGCGGGCCACCGTCGTCTTTCCCGAGCTCGGCAGGCCCGTCAGCCATACCGTCCCGCCGCACGCGCAGTCGCGCGCGGTCACGCTGGTTCGCAGCTCCGTCTTCACGGTGTCGCTCTCCCTTCCGGAGGTCCGGCGTCGTCCGCCTGCGGCAGATCCACCTGTGCGGTCATCCGAGCGCGGCCAGCCGGTCGAACAGCTCGCGCACCGGCACACCGGGGTCGTCGGTGGCCGCCGTCAGCGCGGTCAGCCACTGCCGCAGCACGAGCGCGGCCTCGTCCTCGGTGAAGTAGTCCGTGGCGTAGTCGGCCCGTACGTCCCAGCCGCCGCCGTCCGCGACGACGTACTGGAGCCAGTCGAACTTCGCCGATGCCCCGCCCACGTGCACCCGTTCGCACCGCAGCCCCGGCAGCTCCAGCCGGCTCGGCGCCTGGTCGAGGACGAGGCAGACGCGGGCCAGGTGCTCGCCGGACAGCACGCCCCGCTCGCGGGTGACACCGCCGCCGATGCGGGCGTACGGCACGTTGCGGTGACGCAGTACGTCCAGCGACCGGCGTTTCGCCTCGGCGCACACCTCGCCGAACGTGGCGGTGGCGGGGACCAGGTACCGCACCGGCAGGAGATCGGTCAGACAGCCGAAGACGGCGTCGAGATCCGGCTCGCCGCGGCGGGAGACCGGGCTCCCGATCACCACGTCCTCACCGTTGACCGCGGCGGCGGTCAACGCCATGCAGGTGCTCATCAGCACATGCGGCGTGGTGCGCAGCGCGCGTGCCGCCGCTCGTACGGCGTCGCCCAGCGCGGCCGGAACGGTGGTACGCACGCACGCGCAGACGGGTCCGCGCCGGGCGGCGAGTGGACGGCGCACCGGCGGGAGATGGGCGAGCGCCGGCGCCCCGTCCAGGAACCCCGCCCAGAACGCGAGGTCGTCCGGCGCGATCCCGGCCTTCCGGGCCCGGACCGCGTGTTCGCCGAGCGACAGTCCGGGCGGGGCGAGCCCGGCCGGCCCGCCCCCGGCCTCCTCGGCGTAGAGGGCCGACAGCTCGTGGTCGAGGAGCACCAGCGAGGCGTCGTCCACGGCGACATGGTGGATCTGCAGGAGCAGCACGTACTCGCCCGGCGCCCGGTCGTACAGGGTCAGCCGGGCCGGTGAGACGGCCAGGTCGAGCGGGCGCTGCCCGGCCCGCCGCAGGGTGTCGCGCAGCTCGCCGCCGGGCCACGGAAGGCGCTCCAGGGGCACCGTGCCGGACGGGTCCACGCACTGCACCGGGCCCTGCTCGCCGAGCGTGAAGCCGGTGCGGAGCACGGCATGCCGTTCCACCAGCGTGGCGAGGGCCCGCTCCAGCGCGGGGACATCGAGCGGCCCCACGATGCGCTGCGCCCACGTCTCCAGGAACGGCGAGGGATCGGCCATGAACTGCTCGGCGATCCAGAGCGACTCCTGCTCGAAGGTCTGCGGGTACTCACGCATCAGCCGGTGCGCCTCTCCAGTGCCCGCAGGTCGACCTTGCCGTTGTCGCGCAGGGGCAGTGCGTCGACCTGCTCGAACCTGGCGGGTACGGCGTACGCCGGAAGCCTCGTGGTGAGTTCCTTGCGGATGTCACGGGGGGCCGGTCCGGCGCCCTCGACCAGGGTGTAGACGAGCAGGATGTGGGTGACGGTCCCGCCGGGCCCGGTGCGCGGGACGGCGGCGCAGGTCCGGATCTCCGGGATCGCGGACGCGGCCGCCTCGACGTCGCCGAGTTCGATGCGGTTCCCGCTGAGCTTGATCTGCCGGTCGCGGCGGCCGAAGTAGTGCAGGACCCCGTCGTCGTCGACCATGCCCATGTCGCCGGTGCGCAGCACGCGCCGCTTCTCGCCGGCCAGTTCCAGGACCGGGAAGCGTTCCCTCGTCCGCGCCTCGTCGTTCAGGTAGCCGAGGGCCACGCCCGGACCGGCCGCGACGATCTCACCGCGTTCGCCGCGCGGTGCGGGCGATCCGTCCTCCCGCAGCAGCACCACCGTCGTGTGGGGCACGGGGACGCCCACCGGAATGCCGGCGGGCGCGGCGCTGTCGGCAGGCCGCATCCGGTGCACCGTCGTGAGCATGCAGTTCTCGGCCGGGCCGAACCCGTTCCACAACGGCAGGTCCGGAAAGCGGTCCAGGAACAGCGCCACATGCCGGGGGGACTGCTTCTCGCCGCCGACGTACAGCGTCCCCAGCCCCTCGAACGCGTCCAGATCCTCGTCGACGATCAGGTTGAACAGGGAGGTCGTCAGCCAGACCGTGTCGACGCCCTGGTCGGCGACCAGGGTGCGCAGACGGCTGGGCATCAGATGGTTCTCGCCGACCACGACGCAGGCGCCGCCGGTGGTCAGCTGGCCCCACAGCTCGAACGCGTACATGTCCCAGGCGCCGGGCGCGACCTGCGCCGTGATGTGCCCCGGCCCGAATCCGTCCAGCCCGCCCGGACCGAACATCCGGGTGACGGCACGGTGCGGGACGAGCACCCCCTTGGGGACGCCCGTGCTGCCGGACGTGAAGAACACCATGGCCGGATCGTCCAGCCCGGTCCGCACCGGTTCGGGCAGACCGGGCCCCGCGCCCTCCGCGATCACGGACAGCGGCGCGGCGTCGAACGTACGGGTGACGCCCGGCGGCTCGCCACCGGTCAGGCCGACGACGACCGGGTCGTCGAGCTGGTCGAGGACGGCGGCGACGCGGCCGGCCGGCCAGCGCGGATCGAGCGTGGCGTACGCCGCACCGCTCATCAGCACCCCGAGCTGAACGGCTATCAGATGCACACCGCGCGGGACCAGCAGCGGGACGACGTCCCCCGGCCGCACGCCCCAGCCGGCGAGCCGGGCCGCCAGCACCCTCGCCGCCGCCGTGAGCGTCCGGTAGTCGACGCGCTCCTCGCCCTGCACGAGCGCGAGGTCATGGGGCGCCCGCTCGGCGTACGCGGTCACCGCGGCGTGCACGGTGCGCAGCGGCGGCACGCGCCGCGCCCCGGTCACGCCGCACCGAGCCGGATCTGCTCGGCGAAGTCGGCCAGCTCGTCGTGTTCCAGCAGCCACGCCGGGTCGACGCGCAGCCCGAGGCGGCGCTCGATGCGGGCGCAGATGCGGATGGCCGCCAGCGACGTGCCCCCGAAGTCGTAGAAGCTGTCGCGCCGGCCCACCAGGTCGACGTCCAGCACCTCGGCGATGACGCAGGCGACCTGCTCCTCCAGCTCGTCGGCAGGCCGCTCGTACGCGGCCTTGCACACGGCGGCACGGTTCTCGGTCACGGGATCTCCTGTTCTCGTCTGCTCGGCCGGTCGTGGCCGCGCGCTCTTCACGGACATGGGGGCGGTGTTCAGGAGATCTGTTCGGTGGTCGTGGACTCGTTGTCGCGCTCGGCCTCCCGCAGGGCCCGGGTCGACACCCGCGAGGCGAACACGCACGCGGCGAGGGCGAGTCCGATGCCGCACACGACGAAGGTGGACTCCGGGCCCAGCCAGCGGCCCAGCCCGCCGCCGAGCAGCGCGCCGACCGGCACGGCGCCGAGCACGATCAGCCGGTATCCGGCGGTGACCCTGCCGAGGAGCGCGTCGGGAACCGCGGCCTGCCGCAGCGTGCTCACCACGATCTGGTTCAGGGCCGTGGCGATGGCGGCGAAGAACATGACGACCTCGGAGAGGACGACGCTGCCGCTGACACCGAGGACGACGTAGCTGGCGGCGGGCACCAGCGCCGCGAGCCAGGTGACGGGCCCGCCGCCGATGGCCGGAACGACCCTCGCGGCGATCAGCGAGCCGATGACGGCGCCGACGGCCGGCACCGCGATGAAGATGCCGTACCAGGACGCGGAGACACCCAGCGGCCCCGTCGCCAGGAGGACGAGCAGACCGCCGGTGGCGGAGGAGAACAGGTTGATCGAGCCCGAGATGAACGCCACCCGGCGCAGCAGCCGGTGGTTCCAGAAGTAGGACCAGCCCGCCCGGATACTGCGGACGACCTCGCCGGGGGTGTGCTCGGAACCGCTGGTGTCGCTCGCGGTGGGCAGCATCCGGGGGAGGGTGAACGCGGCCAGGGCGCCGAGGGCGAAGAGCGCCGCGGTGGAGGAGAAGACCATGATCGCCGACATGGCGAACAGGGCGGCGCCCGCCGTGGGGCCGACGAAGTTGTTGATGGCGGACTGGGTCGCGAACAGGCGGCCGTTGGCCCGCTCCAGGTCGCCGCGCTCGACCAGGCGGGGCGGCACGGTCAGCGCCGCGTTGTCCACCAGCGTCTCGGCCGTCCCCGCGAGGAACACGGCGAGGTACAGGATGAATATGCTGCGCAGATCGGCCACGAGCGTCAGGACGAGCAGACCGAACCCGACGGCGCGCAGCGCGTTGCCCCACACCATGATGAGACGCCGGTCGATGCGGTCGGCGAGCGCCCCGGCCGGCAGCGTGAAGACCAGCCACGGCAGGAACTGCGCCACCGTCATGCCCGAGACCAGCAGCGGGTCGCGGGTCATCGTCACGGCGAGAAGGGGCACAGCCGCCAGCACCAGGCCGTCAGCCAGGTTGGACAACCCCTGCGACCACCACAGCTTGGTGAAACTACGGCCCAACGTCATGTGTCCGCTCCTCTGTCGTCCTTGCGCATACGCATTGCTCCATGGGTCGAGCACCCGCCATGATCGACGGGGTTCCTAGCGGGTGGCTCCGCCCAGTGCCGCCGTAATCCGTTCGTAGTAGGGGAGTTGATCCCGCTCGAAGGCGAGGGCGATCTCCTCCAGACTCTCCGGGAACCGCTTCCTCCCGGCCGGGGCGGCGCCCAGGGCGTTCGACTCGCTCGCACCGGCGTGCCAGCGTTCCGTGGCCTTCCAGCTCGCCGGCGGCTCCTTTCTGAAGTCGAGCGACGAGGCGAGGAACTCGATCCCCATGGCCGCGCAGTAGCGCCGCATCTCCGTCTCCGGGTCGCCGGCCACCCGGTCGCCGTCGACGAGATGCATCGGATGCCCGGCGGACGTCACGGTGGAGACGATGTCCCACAGATGCCCGAACCCCATGGCCGGGGACGTGGCGTCGGCCTGCATCACCAGGTGCGAGCGCACGGTGTCGCGGGGGTTGCGGACCATCGCCGCATGGCGGCAGCGCCGCAGGAAGTCCGGCCTCGCGCCCAGCCGGTCGAGCCGGAAGTCGGTCGTGTCCTTGAAGAAGACCGGCCGGTCCGCCGCCGTCTCGGTCAGGGCCGTCATCACCTCCTCCTGGCTCGCGCAGCTACGGCCCGCGACCTCGGCCTCGCCGAAGTCGCACACGCGGGAGAACGGCTCGTGGACGACGAGGAGGTCGCCGCGCTCGTACATGGCACGCTCGAACGCGGTCGACCGCGACCGCGGCACGCACCACAGGGCCAGCAGACCCGGCTGATCCGTCATGACGCGGCCTCCGGAAGAGTCCTGTCCAGCTCGCCCAGGGCGGCCCGCAGGACGTGCGTTCCGTCGAGGTACTCCCGGATCAGGATGTGCTCGTCGTCGGTGTGGTCCTGACGGGAGTCGCCCGGCCCGTAGGTGGCCATCGGCACCCGCCAACTCCTGCTCAACGTGTTCATGTCGCTCGTTCCGGTCTTGAGCTTGTGGTTCGGCACCTGCCCCCGGAGCGCGATGGCGCGGGACAGCGCGCGTACGCACACCGAATCGCGCGCCACCACGACGGCGGGGACGTCGTACACCGCCGACACCCCGACCGCCTCGCCGAGAACCGCCGCGACGTCGCGCCGCAGCTCCTCGGGCGACGTACCGGGCGGTGTGCGGAACACCAGCGAGCACACACTGGAGAACGGTTCGAAACGGCCGTCCCGGACGACCATCCCTACGTCCCCGAAGCGGTCGTTCCCCCGCGTCCCGTACCTGTCGAAGAGCCGGGCGAGAGCGCGGACCAGGATCTCGCTCGACTTCGGTCCGGGCGTCGCGGTGTGGGTGCGCGCGACCTCGCAGCGCGCCTCCAGCTCGACCATCCCCTTGTAGCCGATGGTCACCGACGAGGCCCCGCTCGGCTCCCCCACGATCACGGCGTCGGGCACGGGCACGCTCGTACGGACGTACTCCGCACCCCGGGACCACAGCGTCTCCTCCTCGACCACGCCCACCCAGTGGACGCGCAGCCCGAGGTGGCGGCTGGTGAGCGCGGCGACGAGCATGGCCGTCAGCGCCCCCTTGGCATCGGCGGCCCCACGACCCCGGACGAGATGCTCGCCGTGCTCGTAGGGGACGTCGCCCGCCACGGTGTCCAGGTGGCTGAGCAGCATGACCGTACGCGTTCCCCGCCCGACCACGGCGTGGACGTTGCCCACCTCGTCCAGGTGGCTCTCCGCGCCGAATCCGGCCGCGAAGTCCCGTAACCGCTCCGCGAGCTTCTGCTCGCTGCCGGACACGGACGGGATCGCCACCACCTCGGCCAGCAACGCGACCGCGTCATGGTCGGTCAGCCGCCTCTCCCGGGGTCTTTCCTGATGAGTCGTCAAGATGTCACGGCCTTTCCGATCAGGGTTCCGCTGCCTCGTAGAGCCGCTGCGACGGGCGCGTGGACCCGGCCGTCGCAGACCTGAACCGCCTGTGCGCCCCCGCCCAGTGCCTCCACCGCGGCGGCGACCTTCATCCGCATGCCGCCGCTCAGTTCCGGCAGCAGGCTCCGGGCTTCCTCCCGGCTCAGCGAGGCGATCGTGGAGCCCGGGTCGTCGCGGTCCGTGAGCACGCCCGGCGTGTCCGTGAAGAGCAGCAGCCGGTCCGCGCGCCACGCCGCCGCGATCGCGCAGGCCATCCGGTCCGCGTCCACATTGGTCGGCTGCCCGCCGGACGTCATGCCCGGCGGACACGCGACCGGCAGCATCCCGCAGGCGTGCAGCGCGTCCAGCACACGGGTGTCCACGCCGACGATCCGGCCGGCGAGGTTGTCGCGCACCACGCGGACGCTGTCGCCGAACACCGCGCGGACCGCCGTCTTGCGTTCGGTGCGGACCAGGCCCCCGTCCATGCCCGACAGGCCGACGGCCGTGACGCCGCGCGCCGCCAGCTCCGAGACGATCCGCGGCTGGGTCCGCCCCCGCATCGCCATCATGAGCGCGGAGAGGGTCGGCGCGTCGGTGTACCGCGTCACCATGCCGTCCGGGGACGTCAGGGTGCGCCGCGACAGCCCGAGCTCCGCGACGGTCTCGTCGATGTCCCGGGAGCCGCCGTGCACCACGACGATCCGGTGCGCACGCCACAGGGCGGCGATGTCGTCCGCGATCGCCCCGCCGTTCTCCTGGAGGCTGCCGCCCCACTTCACCACGATCCTCGGCACGGTCATACCGGGTGCAGTCCGGGAAAGGTCAGCCCGGACGTCTCCGGCAGACCCAGCATCAGATTCATGCACTGCACCGCACCGCCCGCGGCCCCCTTCATCAGATTGTCGAGGCTCCCCATCACGAGAGCCCTGCCGCGCCGGTCGGCGACGACACCGACATCGCAGTAGTTCGAGCCGAGCAGCACCTTCGGATCGGGGTAGCGGTAGGTGCCCCGCGGGCTGTTGACCAGGCGGACGAACGGCTCCGCGCCGTAGTCCTCGCGGTACATGGTGAGCAGCTCGCGCTCGGTCACCTCCCCGACCGCGACCCTCGTCAGCGTCTGCACGCCGCGCACCTGGGGGGTCGCCGTCACCGTCATCGACGCGTCGACCCGGAGCGCCTCGGACACCTCGGCCTCGTGGCGGTGGTCGAAGGGGGCGAACACCCGCATCACCCCGCTGCGCAGCGCGTGGGAGTTGCCGGCGCCGCCGGAGGCACCGGCGCCGCTGCTGCCGGTGCGCGCGTCGACCTGTACGTCCTTCAGCAGGCCGCGGGCCGCGAGCGGAGCGAGGCTCAGGATCGCGCTGGTGGCCATGCAGCCCGGAACGGCGACCCGGTCCGCGCCGGCGATCTGTTCCCGGTGCAGCTCCGGCAGACCCCGCACGAACGCCTTCGCCCGCGCCCCCCGGCGGCTCCAGCCGTAGTAGCGCTCCATGAGCGCGGCGTCCTCGATCCGGAAGTCCGCCGTGAGGTCGACGATCTTCGGCGCGAGCGCCGCCATGTCGTCGAGGATCTCCGCCGTGGAGCCGTGGACACCCGCGAGGAACACCAGGTCGACGGGGGCCAGATCCGCGCGCCCGCTGTACCGGAGACCGCTCCCGCGCAGCGGCGGGTGGGCGTTCTCCACGGCACGGCCGGCATGCGTGTCGGAGGTCACGGCGGCGACCTCGACCCCGGGATGGTGGACGAGCAGGCGCAGCAGCTCACCCCCCACGAACCCTCTGCCGCCCACAACTGCGATGCGCTTCATACCGGTTCCCTCACCTCGGTCGTCCCGGCCGTGCAGACCTCGACCATGTGTGCGGCGACGTCGACACCCGTCGCCCGCTCGAATCCCTGGAACTCCACCCGCGCGTTCACCTCGATCACCGTGTGCACCCCGTCCGCCCGTTCCACGAGGTCCACCCCGGCGATCCGCGCGCCCACGGCGGCGGCCGCCCGCACGCACAGCCGGTGCAGCTCCTCGTTCGGCGCGAGCCGCTCGACCGTCGCCCCCCGGGCCACGTTGTTCCGCCAGTCGCCGCCCGACCGGCTGATCAGGCCCAGGCAGACACCGTCGACCACGATGCCCCGGATGTCCGGCGAGCCGGGCCGGACCGCCTCCTGGACGATCACCGTTCTCGCGACCGCCGACGGCAGCGCGGCACAGGTCTCCAGGACGGCGTCGGCCGCGTGCCGGTCGGTGATCAGGCCGACCCGGTTCCCCCAGGACGAGCTCAGGGGCTTGACCACGGCGGGGTAGCCGACCGCGGCGATGGCCGCCCTGCCGGTCTCGGGGGTCGGCGCCAGCAGCGTCACCGGCGTCGGCACACCGGACCGCGTCAGCCGCAGATAGGTGGACCACTTGTTGCCGCAGACCCGGGTCGCCGACGCGTCGTTCAGCGGCCGGGCCCCGAACGCCTCCAGGGACTCGGCCGCGAGCGCCGCGCGCTGGCTGGAGATCTCACGGTTGAGCACCGTCATCCCCCGCAGCCCCCCGGTGTCAGCGGGCCCGAACGACATGGTGCGGGCGTCCAGCCGGACCACCGGGATCTCGCGGTGCTCCAGTTCGGACAGGAGCCGCCGCTCCTCGTAGCGGACGGTCGACAGCAGGACTCCGACCGGCACCGGCCCCGTCGGAACCTACGACGAGGCGATGCTGCCGCTCGTCACCGTTTCGTCCCAGCAGCTCAGCTTCGCCGTACGGTCCATGAGGTCCTTCTTCCAGGCAGTCCCGTCCGACGTCGCGCTGGCGTACCCGATCCGCAACCGGCTGGTGCTCCGGCCCGACGTGCAACGGCTCGGCGTGCTCGTCGACCGGGCCGGCGGCCAGTCCGCATACCTGACCGGCTACTTCCTGAACCGGATCGTCGTCAATTCCACGGACGGGACCACCTACCCGCGCGTGGTGCCCGCCGGCACCCGTGACCTCGCCCCGGTCGTCGCCGACCTGCTCGCACACCACAGCGACGCCTTCTTCCACGCCGGGGACCGGGCCGGGGCAGCCCGCGCCGCCCGGACACTCGCCGCCACCTCCTACAAGGGCCCCCGCATGGCCATGCACTCGGCCATGGGCGCCCGCTTCCTGAAGGACGCCGGGGCCGCCGCCGAGAGCTGGGAGTTCGTCTCGCCCTGCATCGGGGTGACGGCCCCTGCCACGAAGCAGTTCGCCGCGGCGCACCGGAAGAAGTACGGCGCCGCCCCCGCTCTTTGGGCCGCCGAGGCGTACGACGCGGCCGGACTGGTTCTCGCCGCCCTCACCGCCCGCTCCGGGAAGAACCGGCCTCCCGCACGGGCCGACCTGGTCGCGAAGATCGCAGCCTCCTCGTACCACGGCATCTCGCGCGACTACGCCTTCGGTGAGGGCAACCGGCTCAAGGGCCAGGCAGCCCACCTCCACGGTGTTCGCGGCGGCACGTTCCGCTACCTCGGCCCGCTGGCCACGAGCAAGAACTGACCCGGTATGCGACCCCTCACCCCGGACGACCCCCGGACCGTCGGCACCCACCGCGTCCTGGCGCGACTCGGCGCGGGTGGCATGGGCGTCGTGTACCTGGCCCGAACGTCCGGCGGGCAGCTCGTGGCCGTGAAGGTCATCCGGGCCGAACACGCCGCCGACCCCGGCTTCCGCGCCAGGTTCCGGCGCGAGGCCCAGGCCGCCCGCCGGGTCACCGGCCCCTGGGTCGTCCCGGTGACGGACGCCGGCACCGAGGCCCGTGAACCGTGGCTCACCACCGTGTTCGAACCGGGCCCTTCGCTGGCCGAGGTCGTCCTCGCCGAAGGCCCCCTGCCGCCCGCGACCGTCCGCGCGCTCGGGGCCCGCCTCGCCGACGCGCTCGACACGGTGCACGAAGCCGGTCTCGTCCACCGCGACGTGAAGCCGGCGAACGTGCTCCTGGCGCTCGACGGGCCCCGGCTCATCGACTTCGGCATCGCCCGCCACCAGGGCGCCACCGCTCTCACCGCGACCGACGCCGTCATCGGCACCCCCGGCTATCTCGCTCCCGAGCAGGCATCGGGAGGGCGAGCCGGACCCGCCTGCGACGTCTTCGCCCTGGGATGTGTCCTCGCGTACACGGCGACCGGCCGCCGCCCGTTCGGAGACGGCGGGGCCGCGTCCGTCCTGTTCCGTACCGTGCACGAGCCACCCGTCCTGCACGGCCTGCCGCCCGCCCTTCTGCCGCTCGTCGAGGCATGCCTGGCGAAGGACCCGGCGGACCGGCCCACGGCCCGGGACGTGGCCCGGCTCCTCGCCACACCACCCGGCGAGGACCCGGGCGCCTGGGCGCCGCCCGGACTGGCCGCGCTGATCGCCGCCCGCTCCGCCGCCGCCCTCGACGTCACCGCCCCGGAACCGCCCACCACCGTCGGGGAATCCGTCCCGCCCCGACCCGCCCGGCGGACCGTGCTGATCGCCGGAACGGCGGGGATTCTGCTGGCGGGCGGCGCGGTGGCGGCACGGACGACGGTGCGGCGCCCCGGCGCCGGGGCGCCCCAGGCCACCCGCACCCCGCCCACCCACACCATCGGCCTGCACGCGGACCTCACCGGACCGGGCCGGGCAGCCGGCCTCGCGCACCAGCGGGGCATGCGGATCGCCGTCGACGACCACAACGCCCGCGCCGACGCCCCCTTCCGGCTGGCCCTGCGCACCGAGGACGACGCCGGGAACCCCACCCGCGCGCTCCGGGCCGCAGACCGGCTGGCCGCCGACCCGGAGGTGCTGGCCGTCGTCGGCCCCACCGGCGACGTCCTCGCCGCGTCCGTCGTCGAGCGCTACGAGAAGGCCGACCTCGCCCAGGTCGTCGTCTCGGCCGGGACCACCACCGCCGAGAGGTCGGCCACGCACACGCTCTGCGTGGCCCGCCCCCTCGACAGCGCGCTGCCCATCGGTATCGCCCGCTACGTGTTCCAGGTCCGTCCCGCCGACCGGGTGGCGATCGTGGAGGACCACGCCGATATCAAGGGTGCCTGGGCCAGCACGAAGACCTTCCGCGATCCCCCGCCCGAAGGCGTTGAGGTGATCGTGCACCCGGTCGCGGCGGACACCGAGGACTTCGGCCCGGCGGCCCGTGCGGTGGTCGCCGGGAACGCGGACGCCGTCGTCCTCGCCTCGACGTCCCCGGCCCGGGGTGCCCGCTGTGCCGTCGCCCTGGCAGCCGCCGGATTCACCGGAACCCGCGTGTCCACCGGGCCGGTCCTGGCACCCGCCTTCCTCAAGGGTGCCGGGAAGGCCTCCGAGGGCTGGGTGTTCGCCCAGGCGTACAGCGACCCGGCGGCGGTCCCGGCCGCGAAGGCGTTCACCGCCGCGTATCGCAAGCGCTACGGCACCGCACCCGCCCGCTGGGCTGCCGAGGCGTACGACGCGGTCGGGCTGATCGCCCGCGCGGCCCGCACCACCAGCGCCACCGGGGCGGAGCGCGAAGGCATGGCACAGCGCCTCTTCCTGACCACCCACCCGGGGATCACCCGGACACTGTCCTTCGACGCCGTGCGACGGGTCCGGTACGAGGACGACGGGATCTTCCTCTACCGGATCGAGGACGGCCGGGCCCGCCTGCTGGGGACGTACACGAACGTCTGAAGGCGAACTCCGGGCGCGCCTCGGCGCACACCGGGTTCTGACAGGTCTAAGCCGATCAATGACACCCAGGCCGCCCGGCTTCAGAACCTGCGCTCCTTCTGCGACCGGCTCAACCGCGACGAGGTGCCCTACGCCTTGCCCGAGATCCACTGCGTCGAGCGGCACGGCCCGCTCCCTGTCGCCCGCGGGGCCTCTTGCCCGGCTGGCCCACGGGGAAATGCCGGCGCGTCGGGGGAGAGCCGGGAGCAGATCAGGAGCGAACTCGATGCCAGCCAGACCCGGGGGCTGGTCCGGGCGAACCAGGTCATCTCTGCGATCGCCGCCTCTTCAGGGCGGTAGCCGTCACGCCTGCGTGGAAGGCGAAGGCGGCCGCTCCGTGGGCGGTGGCAACAGCCTCTGTGCCCAGAGGCACTCCGTGCCCGGTCACCAAGGTAGACCTACGCCGTTCTCCACCAGGTCGCCGTATTCCGGCTGGAGCAGCCGACTGCCGGGACGGTTACGGCTGTAGGATGCTCACCCGCCCCGGCCGGTGGCCTGCGGCGGACGCCTACTGGTGCTGAGGGATCGTGCATTTGACGCGGTTACAGACCTTCTTGTCGCGCTTGACGGCCCTGCAGCGCGCGGCATGCACTTCGCAGCGGTCACTGCCCTCTACCGGGGCACCACGGCAGATCCGGCGAGTGAAGGCAGCCCGCTCGCCGGCCGGATTGACGTAGGTGCAGCGCCCCAGCTCGGCCGCCCGCTCGGGAACATGCGCCTCGCACGGCACGCCGTCCCTCTGGACCGGTGTGCCGCACCATCGTTGCGGCATGGTGCCCGGCATCAGGACGGGGTCGAGCGGCTCCATGCACAGCGGATGCGACAACCGTTCCAGACGGGCGGCCAGTTCGTCCGAGCCTTGTGCGAGCGCCAGCTGGGCCAGGGCCCGAAGCAGTGCCGGCTCGGCCTCGACGTACCACTGGCTGTACTCGTCGCCGTTGATGTAGCTGGGGGTCGGGGCCAGGTCACCGGCGGCGTTGAGGACGGTCGTGATGACGTCAGGGGTCTGGGGCGGCCGGGTCATCGGATGCAGCTCTCTTCGGGCGGGGCTCAACACGGGTCAGGTCTGGCTATGACAACGAGTGAGCTTGGGCTCCGGGCAACGGCCAGGGGCCGTTCAGGACCGCGAGGGTGGCTCACCGTGATCTGACCAGAGCACTGAATTAACGTGCCTGAGCTTGGCCTTCACATCTTAGGGCGGCGCAGGATCGAGTGTTACGGAGGAAGCGAACATGTGGGACGGGCCCTTCTATCGAGTCAAACGCGATAGATACGAGATCTGTTTCGTACCTGGAGCAGGAGAGGATCTGGACGAGGTCTGCAACGTGGACATGTGGGTCGTCCGTGAGGACGGCGAACGCTGGTCCGGGACTGTGTTCACGCTCGACGAGGTGTACCGCGTCATGGACCGCCAGTGCCAGGCAGGAGCCCCGGAAGGCGACTACTGGTGGTGCTGGGACGGCCTCATCGTTCGTGACCCGGGCGTGGCGTCTATGGCTGCGGTCATCGACAGACTCGTCTCCTCCGGCGAGTACAAGACGGTCCTTCGTCATGTCGGCCCCGAAGAGGACATCTGAACGGCGTTCTCGATCCACTGGCCTCCCACGCTGGAACGATTGGTGGAGGCGATCAAGCTCTGCTCGGCCCCGATCAAGCGTAAAAGTTCGGCGCGGTGCTCCGGTCGGCCGAAGATTCCAAGGACCAGGTGCGAGATTGGCATGCAGCCGCCGGACCGTACGTCGTTCTGCAGTACGGCACATATGCGAGCACAGCAGGTCTCCGTGCGCGGAGGTACTTGCACAGGGCTCCTCCGACAAAACGACCCGCAGAGACCCGGAGCGGGTCGGTGCCCCCTAACCGCGCTTCCGCTCGATGTTGCCTTGCCACAGTTCCACCCCCGGTGATGAATGGAGACTTTCGCATCTGGCCCGGTTGTGCTCTTGCGCTCGGGCCCGCCCCCATGCATCACTACCTGTGATTACTCGGATACGAGAGAGTCGGGGGCAGTGATGTCGTCGGGTACGGGTGGGCAGTACTGGGCGGACAAGGAACTGCCCAGTGTCTTCAAGCACGAATTGCTGCGGCGGTACCTACCACAGTTCGGCGGGATGACGGGTACGCAGTCGCACGACAGCCGCGTGGTCTATCTGGACGGGTATGCAGGTGAAGGCCGTTACAAGAACGGTCAGCCGGCCTCCGGCGAGATCGCCTTGCGGGTTGCCTCGCACCTGCGGGCCAGGGCGGGGCTGACGCTGGAGTGCTTCTTCTCGGAGGCGCAGGCGAAGTCGTACGACCGGCTGCAGGATGTCATCGGGCAGTACCAGGCATCCGGAGTGCGGGCTCACGCCCACCGCGGCGAGGTCGACAGCGTTTTGGACCAGGTCGTCGAACGTGCCGTGCGGGAGCCGCTGTTTCTTTTCCTGGACCCCTGCGGGCTCGTTCTGCCCCAGGACCGCCTGGTGGAAGTGCTCGCGCGCAAGCGCCCGCAGAAGCGGCCGGCGACGGAGCTGCTGATGAACTTCAGCATGATGGCGGTGTGGCGCCTGGGCGGCCACGTCCGTTCCCCGAAAGGGAACGAGAAGTCACTGCAGAGGTTCGACGATGTGTGTGGCGGGACGTGGTGGCGCGAGTACTTCGCCGACGCGGTCGCCTCCCACGGCAGGGACGGTGCGGCCGAGGACGCCATCGAGGCGGTGGCGGCCGAGTACGCTCGACGGCTTGCCCGCCGCACGGGGATGGTCGTGCAGTCGGTTCCGGTGTCGCACTCGCCGCGCAAGCGTGCCGTGTACCGGTTGGTGTTTGCCACCCGCAGCCCGTACGGGCTGTGGGTCTTCGGCGACGCCGTTGCCCGGGCACGCGCCACGTGGTGGGAGGAGCTGGAGGAAAGGGAGGAGGACGCGCTGTTCTCGCTGGCGCCCGATCCGAAGGAAGTCGAGGCCAGGGCCCTTCCGGAGATCGCGGACAACTTGGAGAAGCTGCTGCTGCGGACACGGCGCCCGGTGAAGCTGGTGGACCACACGCTGGAGATCTTCGGGTCCTACTACGGGCAGGTGACCGAACCTGTGGCGCGCCAGGCGGTACGGCTCCTGCACCAGCAGGGTAAAACTCCCAGCAACGGCGTCGGCGTGAAGCGGACCCGGGAGATCACCGTCGCTCCCGGCGTTCTGTCCGCCTGACCGCTGTGGCCGGGCCCGTCTCGGGCCCGGCCACCTCTGCTTTGTGTGTCAGGCCGGGACGGGCAGCGGCATCTGATCCCAGGTGCGGCCCTCCAGGAGCCGGCCGCCGGCCTTCGGGGTGCGCCCGCCCCACTGCTTGAAGAAGAACGCCACGTCGGCCTCCTGGCAGGCATCGCGGATCTGCGTCACCCACGCCTGGTCCAGGCCCCGGTGGTTCGGGCCGGACTCGCCACCGGCGATGACCCAGTGAATGCCTTCCAGGTCCAGTCCGGACAAAGGCCCCAGCAGCGGCTCGCAGGACAGGAACCGCACGGCAGCCGGCACCCGGCGCAGGTCGTCGACGCGCGGCAGTTCGGCTTCGGACTCGACAGAGACGCCCATCCAGAGGTTCGCCGGCCAGTCCAGCTTCGGTGCGAGCTGGCGCAGGCGCCGCGCCCGCTTGGTCAGCACCTGGTAGGTGTGCTGCGGCGTATCGGCCATGACCTGAAACACCTGGCGGACGAAGTCCAACGGCACCCTGGCGTGGAACAGGTCCGACATCGAATTGACGAACACCACCCGCGGTGCCTTCCACTCGTACGGGATGCGCAGGGAGTCCGGATGCAGCGTCACATCGAACCCCGGGCCGGACGTTCGCGGATCCCCGTCCCGCTGGTACTTCGGCGCGCCCATGGCCTTGAGCCGTTTCGCAAGTGCCAGGGCATAGCAGTTGTCGCAACCGGAGGAGACCCTGTCGCACCCGGTCGTGGGGTTCCAGGTCGCCTCGGTCCACTCGATGGCGCTGCGGTTACTCACCGGATTCCTCTTCCTCCCCCTCAGATCCCCGAGGCCACCCTGTGGCAGGCGATCTCGGTGTGCTGCCTAACGATGCCGTCCCCACGGGAGTACCGGGGTGCATATGCCGGCATTCAGTCGGACTCGTCTCTCTGACGTGAAGCACCTGATCGAACCTCTGTGTGAAAGCTACTGGGTGTGCTCGCCCACGTCGATCACCGCACACGGATCGTCCCGCTCGGATCACGTGCTGGACAGGTCGGCGAAGGGGTGATTTCCGGTTTCGAAGCGCACGGGGCCGGCGCGGTGGAGTGTCTGCCTCGGGCGCCGACGAGGCCGGCTTCGCCGCGAGGCAGCGGCGAACGCTCACCTGCGGCAGACCGGTTTACCAGCCCCCGTATTCCCCGTCCGGATCGACAGGCTGAGGGTCCAGGACACGGACAGGTCTTCCTGCCCAGTGGTGTGAAGTGGTGGTGGCGATCTCCACCCGAAGCAGGCCCCGGGCTCCGGGGGGGGGTGCCCCTATGTGTTTGGTCAAGGTCCAAGGCCAGTAGGTTCGTGTGGTCAAGGGCGGGCCGAGCCGTAGGTGGCGTGCATGAGTGATAGTCAGGTGACGATCAAGCTCACAAGTGACGAGGCACTGGTGCTGTCGCACTGGCTGGAGAAGCTCCAGATGACGGACCTCAGCCGCGTTGTTGACGATCCGGCGGTCTGGGCGCCGATCCATCGGATTGCCGGAACGCTCGACAAGGCGCTTCCTGAGCTGTTCGCACCTGACTATGACCAGCGGCTTGAGGCCGCTCGTCAGCGGCTTCGGCCGGAGGACTGATCGAGCAGCCTGGACCCCTCACCTGGCCGCAGCGGGCCGGGGTTCGCAGAAGGTTCCGTCGCGGAGCATCGCGAACAGGACGTCGGCCCGGCGTCTGGCGAGGCAGAGCAGGGCCTGGGTGTGGTGCTTCCCTTGGGTGATCTTCTTGTCGTAGTAGGCCCGCGATGCCGGGTCGCCGAGTGCGGCGAACGCGGAGAGGAAGAAGGCCCGTTTGAGCTGCTTGTTTCCCCTCCGGGAGGGCTGTTCGCCGCGGATCGAGGAGCCCGAGCTCCGGGTTGCCGGGGCGAGACCTGCGTAGGCGGCGAGGTGGCCGGCGGTCGGGAAGGTGCTGCCGTCGCCGACCTCGATCAGGATCCGGGCTCCGGTCCTGACACCGACTCCCGGCATCGACGTCAGGACCTTCGAAAGAGGGTGGTCCTCCAGGAGTTCCTCGATCCGCTTGGCCAGCAGTTTCCGCTGGTCAAGGACGGCGGCCAGGGATCCGGCCAGGCTCGGGACGATCAACGCGGCCGCCTCGGTCCCCGGAACGGTGACGGTCTGCTCGTCCAGGGCGGCGAAGATCTCCTCGATCAGGCGCTCGGCCATCCGCGGTGCCTTCGGCCGCAGCAGGGTGATCAGCCGTCGGCGTCCGGCCTTGCGTATCTGGGCCGGGGATCCGAACCGTTGCAGCAGTGTGAGGACGGCCGGGTGCTGCAACCGCGGTCCCAGCACCCGTTCCAGCGAGGGATGGATCTGGGTCAGCAGGCCGTGCAGCCGGTTCGCGACCCGGGTTGCTTCCCCGGCGAGGTCGTCGTCGAAGCCGACGATCATCTCCAGCTCGGCGATCGTCTCGTCCTCGCCGTCGATCGTCCGCAGCGTGTGCGGCATCGCGCGGGCCGCGTCCGCGATGATGAACGCGTCCTTCGCGTCCGTCTTGGCCTCGCCCGGGTAGAGGTCGGCGATCCGGCGCATCGTCAGGCCGGGCAGGTGGGCGACCGGGCAGCCCACGTCCTGGGCGACCGCCAGCGGCAGGGCGCCGATCGAAGCCGGCTGATCGACCACGACCAGCACTGTCCCGTGCTTGGCCTGGAGTTTCGCGAACAGCTCGCGGAGCTTGGGTTCGGTGTTGGGCAGGCGCTTGTCGAAGGCTTTCTTCCCGGCCGGGGTGACGGCGGTGGCGTGGTGTTCGCCCTTGCCGACGTCCAGGCCGAGGAAGACGTCGATGTCGCCGGTGTCGATCACGTGCAGGCCCCTCCGCTCACGTTCTCGTCCGGCCTTGCCTGGGCACCGAGCTGCCACATCCACGTTACGGAGAGCTCTCCCGGCTCGGGTGAAACCGGTGCTCAAGCCCCTCATCAGCGGTCCGTCGATGCCTCCGGGCCCGGTGTCGGCGTACGGACTTTTCTCCCCAGTTGTGTACGGACGAACGTCCCCGGCTCTGGCCGCGGGCAGCGGCAACGGGACAGAGGATCTCGGTTGAGATCGATGACCTGGGCAGGGACACTCACGCGATGAGCCCCAGCACATCGTCGGAGCCGATCGAGCGAGGCTGGGACGAGCCCTGGTATCGGGTCCGCATGGAGAACTTCCAGGCGTCGTTCCTGCCCAGCGACGGCGAGGACTTGGACGAGGTCTGCAACGTCGATGTCTTCGTGACCCTGCAGGACGGATCCTGTTGGACCGCGACCGTGTTCACCGTCGCGGAAGTCGAGCGCCTGATGAAGCTCTGGGCAGGGACCGACGAGGCTCTCGGGGGTCGGTATTTCTGGGTCTCGGACGGCCTGATAGTCAGGGATTCCGGCATCGGCAGCATGACCGGCTTGATCGCCGGCCTGATCGAGAACGGCGAGTTCTCTGGGATCTTTCAACGGGTGATCAACGACTGACCAACATGCTCGGCCGCCGGAAGCGTCGTGGATGGTCAGGCCATGTCGTTTTCTCGCTCGATGGCCTTGAGGCGGTTCTTGAGCCGGTAGCTGGGGCCGTTGATGGAGATCACTTCGCAGTGGTGGAGGAGCCGGTCGAGGATGGCGGTGGCGAGGACCTCGTCGCCGAAGACCTGGCCCCATTCGCTGAAGGTTTTGTTCGAGGTCAGGATGATCGAGCCCTTCTCGTAACGCTTGGAGATGACCTGGAAGACCAGGTTCGCTTCCGCGCGTTCGAGGGGCTGGTAGCCGACCTCGTCGACCACGAGAACGCTCGGTCGCAGGTAAGTGCCGAGCTTGTTCGTCAGCCGTCCGGCGGCCTCGGCGGCTTTGAGGTTGCGGACCATGTCGTCGAGGCTGGTGAAGTAGATCGAGTAGCCGGCCCGGCAGGCCGCGACCGCCAAGGCGACGGCGATGTGCGTCTTGCCGACCCCGGGCGGCCCGAGCAGGGCGGCGTTCGCCTTGTCCTCGACGAACGAGAGGGTGGCAAGGTCCTTGACCTTCCGCGGGTCGAGGTCGGGCTGGAAGGCGAAGTCGTATTCGTCGAGCGTCTTGTGGTGCGGCAGCCGGGAGAGCCGTAGGCCCTGGCGGAAGCGGCGGTCGTCGCGGACGGCGAGTTCCTCGGACAGGACCAGGTCGAGGAAGTCGTGGTAGCCCATCTTCCCCTCGTCGGCCCGGCGGGTAAACTCATTGATCGTTTCGGCCAGGTGGGGCAGGCCGAGCTTGCCGGCCGTGATGCGGATGCGGGTGGAGACCAGCTCGCTCAAGACGTTTCCCTCGTGCTCGGACGGGTGGTGAAGGGACGGGTTCCGGTCAGCTCGTCATAGACCGACAGTGGCCGGCGACCGACCTCGACGCGGGTGGCCGCGGCCCGGTTCAGCAGGGCCTGCAGAGGTCCGGCCTCCTCGCCCAGCGGACGCTCTTGGCGGGGCTGGGGCAGGACGTCTCCGGTTGTGGTGCGACGTCCTCTGCCGGTGGGCAGGCCGTCCCAGTGGGCCTCTTCGACGACGCGGACCCCGCGGCCGATCGCCCGAGGGTGGGTCGCCAGCAACGTCTCGCCGCTGCTGGCCGCGACGGTGGAACGGTAGCTGTCAAGTCAAATGAAACGATTGTGCGGCTATGAACTGTGTTGTTGTGATTCGTGTCGTCGGGTGGGGTCGTTGATCCATCCCTGCTGGGGGATCTTCGGTGGCACGGGCCGGTGGTTGAAGCGTTCGGGGTGCTGCTCGAACGCGACCGTGAGGGTGGCCGCCCGTTGCTCGCGGACGAGGTCGGCGGTGCCGAAATGGACGCTGGCCGGGGTGTGGTAGCCGATCCCGGAGTGCCGGTGGACGTGGTTGTAGTGCGAGATGAACGCGTCCATCCACTCGCGTGCGTGGGCGAGGGAATCGAAGCGTTCGGGGTAGTCCGACTGGTACTTCGTGGTGCGGAACCGGCTCTCGCTGTACGGGTTGTCGTTGCTGACCCTGGGTCTGGAGTGGCTTCGGGTGACGCCCAGGTCGAGAAGCATCTGGGAGACCTGCCTGGAGGTCATCGAGGTGCCGCGGTCGGCGTGAACGGTGTGCGGCACGATCCCGTTGCGGTCGATCGCCTCTTGGATCAACTCCTCGGCTCGCGCCGCTGATTCGGCCTGCTCGACGGTGTGGCCGACGACATAGCGGGAGTAGATGTCGAGGATCACGTAGCCGTGGAACCAGACTCCCTTCGCCGGGCCGGCCAGGCGGGTGATGTCCCAGCTCCAGACCTGGGAAGGCCCGTCGGCGACGAGTTCGGGAATGGTGCGGGGAGGATGGGTGGCCCGCCGGCGGCGTTCGCCGTCCTGACCGGCTTCCTTCAGGATCCGGTACATCGTGCGCTCGGAACAGTGGTAACGGCCCTCGTCCAGCTCGCGGGCATAGACCTGCGCGGGCGGCAGGTCCACGTACTCGGGCCGGTTCATCAGCTCCAGCACCGCCCGCCGCTCGGCCGCCGACAGCGCGTTGACCGGCGCCGGACGCGGAGCCTTCGGCCTGGGCGGGGCCGGGTTGAGCCGCCGGTGGTGGGTGGCCCGGGAGCGTCCCGTCAGACGGCACGCCACCACGATGCCCACGTGCGGAGCGAGCTGCTCGACCAGGGCGTGCAGATGATGTTCGAGGACGTCGTTCAGTCCGCGCTGTCGGAGACCGATTCCAACAGCGCGACAGCTTTTCCCAGCACCTCCACCGCGGCGCGGTTCTTCGCCAGCTCCTTCTCCAGCCGTTCCACCTGCCTGCGCAGCCTGTCGTTCTCCGCCTCGGCCGGGTGCTTCCTCGGGCGGGCGGGGCTGGTGCGGTGATCGGTCAGCTTCTCCAGCGCGCCCGCATCCCTGGCCTGCCGCCACTCGATGATGTGCGAGTGGTACAGCCTCTCCCGGCGCAGGACAGCGCCCTTGTCCCCGGCGGGGGCCGCGTCGTACTCGGCGACGATCCGCAGCTTGTACTCGGGGGCGAAACGGCGGCGCTTCGGCTTCGGCGCCGGATCCTGCCCGGCGGGCTTGGTGCTGGTCATGCGGGTGGTTCTCCTGTCGTACCCGCCCACAATATCTGATCATTTCGGGGCGTCTCACCCAACGGTGTCAGAGAGGGCAGGACGCACTGCAGGGCCACCAGCCGTGCCTGCGGGCTGATTCCCGCGGGGAGCGAGGTGGCGAGGTGGCTGAGCATGTTGCGCACCAGGCTCCTGTCCACGTCCTGAAGGCCGGCCGGTCTTCTGCCGGCCGTGACCGGTCTGTTCGCGCGGCGGGCCGCCGGGGGCATGGTGAGCGTGGTGTCGGGGACGATGCAGGCGTCCTTCATGGCCCGGGCGCAGGCGGTGCAGCTGTCGGCGAGTCGCCAGAGTCGGCCGCCGTGCTCGCGGGAGAGGACGAGCAGGAGCGGACCGTCGCAGCCGCGATGGCGTGGATGCCAGCGGCAGCCGCGTTCGTGGCACTGGCAGGTCCGCAGGTGCTGGGGGAGGAGCGAGAGGCGGGCGTGCCGGGCCAGATGGGCCAGGGCCGCGGACCGTGCGGTGCGTCCCTGGAGGGTTTTGGGAGTGAGGCCGCACTGGGCGCAGACGAGGCGCGGGCCCTGCGGCTGGGGCCGTAGTTCGACGGTCCACGTGCGGGACGCCGGCGGGCGCGTGGTGCACGGCCTCATCTGCCGCTGGTCTCTTCTCTGCCGTGTCCCGCCCGGCCTGACACGGCCGGCGGGGAGGTGTTGTGACGGCCGCACACCGTAGTGCAGACCTCTGCCCTTCCGTTGGAGTGGCCATCCACGCGAATAGGGCAGGGGTCTGCACCGTGCGATGGGCGGGTGACGATCTTGCCGCCCGACCCCGACCTCGACGCGCTGCGCCTCGAACTTGCGCGCCTGCGAGGCGACCGCGGCTGGAGCTACGACGAACTCGCCACCCGAACCGGCCTGTCCAGACGTACCCTCATCGAAATCGAGCAAGGCCGCACCATCGGATCCCTCGCCACCTGGCACGCCCTCGGCCACGCCTTCGACGTCCCACTCGGCGGCCTGTTCGCGGCCCTCTGCACCGGCCACGAACCCCCCGGCGGCAAACCCGCATGACCCCCGGCCGGGGGGCGAAGATCACCCGAACCGGTCACCGGTCGGGAACTGCCAATCGAACCCCCGAACACCCGAGCCCGCCGCATGAGCCGGACGAGGGAAAACGCCGGCGTGGACACCACAGACGCGGCGCGCCGGGTGGAACCTTCGCCCTCATGCACCCCACCCACCGCCCCGCGCCGCGTCACTGGGACAACGGCCCCTCACCCCGCACCGCCGCCGGGCCCTGACCATCGCCGCCAACAGCCCCACCAGCCTGCTTCTCGTCGCCCAGCACGGCTCATGCCGCGACTGCGGCAACCGCATCGACTGGCACACCACCACCGACGAACACCCCGTCGCACTCCACCCCGCCGAGCTCCCGGCCCGGGCCGTTCCACAGGCCCTCCGCTGGCACCTCGCCTCTGGCACCGCCCACCCCGCCGACGACGCCAGCTGATGGCGCCGCATCCCCCGCACAGTCCTGTGCTCCACCTGCACCGCCCCCCAGCCCCTCCCACCCGCCCTCGACGACCTCCGCCGGCGCCTCGCCCTGCGCACGCGAAGGCTCCTCGACGCCGGAGCCCTCAACCCCAGCGCACCCGCCACGGCAACCGGCGCCGCATGCCGGCCGGAGCGCCCCGTCGTCCAGCTCCGGTACGGCCGCTACCTCGCAGCCCGCCCCATCGAAAACATCCAGTGCGTCGCCCAGACCCGCCACCGCACCCGATGCCCCCAGCCCGTCCTCGACCCCACCACCCCCGGACACTGGACCCTCACCCCCACGGCCCCGCACAGGCGCCGCCCATCCGCCCTGCCGGCCACCGACATCGCCGTTTACGACCTCAGCAGCCTCCCCTGCACCGAACAGTTGCGCTGGCGCACACAACGCTGCACCACCCACGCCGTCACCACCGGCGCAGCAGACCTGGCCCTCGCCGAATGGGAACCCTTCGGCCCCCTCAAACACCACGCCCACCTCGTGACTCGACTGCCTCAAGCCGCCCGCCAGCCCACACGCTGAGCACAGGGCAACCCCTGTCGGCGACGGCCGGCCCAGACGCCGAACGCCCATCCGCCGCCGTGCACAGGCCCCTCGCCTCGCCAGGAACAGGCCCGCGACGCCGGCCACCCAAACACCCCTTCGTACCCGCCGATCCGGAGCAGCAACGTGTTCACCCCGACCGACGAACAGACCCACGCAGCCGACCGCTTCCACGCCGGCGACCACATCGCCCTCCAAGCAGGCGCCGGCACTGGAAAGACCTCCACCCTCGCCCTCCTCGCCACCGCCACCAAACGCCGCGGCCGCTACCTCGCCTACAACCGCGCCATCGCCCACGACGCAGCCACCCGCTTCCCGGGCATCGGCCACCGCTACGCCCGCCGCCTCGACGCACCCCGCCGCCCCGCCTGGCGCTCCGGTCAGGACCTCGGTATCACCAAACCCGTCCGCATCGGCGACCACGACATCACCCCCACGACCCTGTCCAACACCGTCCTGCGCACCATCACTCGCTTCTGCCACTCCGCCGACCCCACTCTCACCTGCCGTCACGTCCCACCGCTGCGCGGCCTCGACGCCCCCGAACACCACCGCGAACTCGCCGACCTCGTCCTGCCCTACGCCGACAAAGCCTGGGACGACCTTCAGAACCCCGACACCGCCGCCGTCAGGTTCGACCCCGACCACTTCCTCAAGATCTGGTCCCTCACCAACCCCAGGATCCCCGCCGACTACCTCCTGCTCGACGAAGCCCAGGACACCAACCCCGTCGTCGAGCACATCTTCAACAACCAGCGCGACCACGCCCAGCTCGTCCTCGTCGGCGACTCGGCCCGGGCCATCTACCACTGGCGCGGCGCCAAAGACGTCATGACCGGCTTCGACGGCACCCACCTCACCCTCTCCCGCTCCTTCCGCTTCGGCCCCCTCCTGGCCGCGGAAGCGAACCGATGGCTCACCATTGCCGGCGCACCCATCCGGCTGACCGGCACCGACGCCATGCCCACGGAACTCGGCCCCCTCGCCCACCCGGACGCCATCCTGTGCCGCACCAACGTCGGCGCCATGAAACACGTCATGAACCTCCTCGCCACCGGCGCCAAAGTCGCCCTCGTCGGAGGCGGAGACAGCCTGCGCGCCCTCGCCCTGGCCGCGCGCGACCTCAAGGACCGGCCGCCGCACCCACACCCCGAACTCGTCCTTCTTCCCCACCTGGGGAGCCGTCCAGGACTATGCCGCCCACGACCCGTGCGGACGCGACCTGCAGCCCTTGGTCGACCTCGTCGACACCCACGGGACCGACGCCATCCTCGCCGCCGTCAGCAGCCTCAGGACGGAAGACCACGCCCAGGTCGCCGTCTCCACCGCCCACAAGGCCAAAGGCCGCGAATGGGCGCGCGTGCAAGTCGCCGACGACTTCAGCCCGCCCAAGGACACCGGCGGACAGGACAGCCAAGGGCGGCCCGTTCCAGGGCCCATCGACGACAGCGAAGCCCGCCTCGCCTACGTCGCCGTCACCCGCGCCCGCACACGCCTCGACATCGGAGGCCTCGCCTGGATCGACAGCCACCCCGACGGAGGCCCCTCGTCCCTGGACGGGTGATGCCATCAACTCCCAAGGGGGCGCGGCCAAGGCCGCCGACACCGCTGGCGACGTTGGGCCGCCACACCGGCGCACCATGCGCCGTCCGGCCCCGAGCGGTCTCTCTCCGCGGGCCACCTGATCGTCGCGCAACTGGAGCGTGAAGGCGTCCGGCGGGTGTGCGGAGTTCCCGGCGAGTCCTTCCTCGACGTGCTCGACGGGCTGCACGATTCGCCGATCTCGACGGTCGTGACCCGGCACGAGGGCGGCGCCAGCTTCGTGGCACTGGCGGAGGGAAGGCTGACAGGGCTGTCCGGGGTGGCGATCGCGACCCGAGGGCCAGGCGCCGCGAACGCGTTCATCGCCGTCCATGCCGCGTATCAGGACGCGACACCGATGGTCCTCTTCGCGGGACTCATTCCGGTGTCCGACCGTGGCCGGGAGGCGTTCCAGGAGTTCGACCCGAGCGGTTGGTTCAGCAGAACGGCGAAGAAGGTCGTCACGCTGGACGACCCCGCCGCCGCTGCCCGGGTCGTCTCCGAGAGCCCGAGGATCGGCGAGGGATCGCGGATTTCCAGGACGTCGATCTCGAACCCCGCGAGGATCCCGCGCTCGATCGCCTCAGAGGGCCCGAGATCGGCGAGCCACGCCCCGTACGTGCCGTCCGGGTCGTTGGCCGTCGTCGCGATCTCCAGCTCGCGCCCGTCCTTGCCCCCGGGGGTCCCGCCGATCCACCCCGACAGCCAGTCGGATCCGTCGTCGCGCGCAGACTTCGCTCGACCGCCGGCCAGCGGCTGACTCGGCCCGTGCGCCCCCGCCCGTTGGAGGGATCTCGGCCTGCCCGGGCGAAGGTCATGCATCACTGCAGTTCGTTGCTGTCGTTGATGTAGAAGGCGAAGTAGAACAGGGAGGTGTTTAGGTCGGTTCCCTGGTGTCCGAGGACCTCGTTGTAGAACTGCACCTCGGAGATCTTCCGGCTCGCGAACTTGCGGTACGCGACGGCGGCGTACGCCTCGCGCAGTTCTCGTGGAGTGATCGGCTGTCTGTCGGCGTCGGTGAACGTGCGCTTGGCGACGATGCCGACCTCTTTGCCGAAGCGCTGCGAGTAGGTCTTGTTGTCCAGAGCGGGGTCGACCTCCTCGCGGATGCGGACGACGGTCTCAAGCACGAGATCCCGCTCCGCGAGCACCGGGACGGAGTAGGCGGTGGCGGCGCGTTCGGTCTCACGCGTCTTGGTTTGTCCGCTGAACAGGACCCGCGGCGCGTCAGTGGGGTCAGGCTCGAAGCCGCCCACACAACCCACTTCGTAAGGGCGGCGGCCGGTAAGGGCCACGACGCCGGCGATGGCCGCGGCGTTGGACCACCGGACCTTCGCGTTGTAGCCCAGCAGCGCCACGGCCCGCTCGATGTGCTCCTGCGCGTTCAGCGGCCTCTGATTGCGGTGCCGTTCCTCGCGCTGCTCCTGCTGGTGCTGGCGGTACTCCGTCACGCGGGCAGCCGAGTACTTGAACTTCTCCAGGACGGGGGCGTCCTCGCCCAGTTCGGCCTTGATCACGTTTCGGTAGTCGGTGATCAGGCTGCGGTTTGTGGTCGGGGCGTACGGCTCGCCCGTCTTCGGGTTGACTCGCCGGTGAATGGCCGACAGCTCGGTGAGCACGGCCATGTGCATCCGCTGCTCGTCGGAGCCGGCGTCGCGGATCTTGGCCACGAAGCGGTCGATCCGCTCCTTGTCAGCCGGAGTCAGCATGTGAGGCCTTTCGGGTCGCGGTTTCTTCGGGGTGGCCGGGGCGGTGCGTATTGAGCAGGCATCGGGCCGGACAGCTCCCTTGTATCTTTGGTGGTATGCCCCAAAGATACAAGGGAGCTGTCCGTAGTACAACTGCGCCACGCCACGCCGCGCTGCCCGCACAAACTCTTCACGCCCGGAGGTCCACACAGAGTCAGCCCCGCGGCGCCAGAACAGAGCGCTCGCCACGGCGGCGACCGCAGCTGCAGCCAGAGAACGAACGTCTCACGGTGGTCGCCCAGAGTTCCTTCCGGAACCCTCGCCCGACACAGGCCCGATGGCGGACGCCGTGCCCCGCCCCGGCCGCGGACGCCGCACTGGCCGGCCCACATCAGTCCTCAGGGCAAGCGACATGCGCCGCAGGCTGCACGCAGAGGCTGATGCGATGATTGAGGACACAGAGAACGGGCTGATCAAAGGGGTTGCTGTGGCCGCGTACGAACTGGCGAACCGGCTGGTCATCGGCATCGCCTCCAGCGCACTGTTCGACCTCGCAGAGTCCGACGCCGTATTCCGGGAGCAGGGCGAGGAGGGCTACCGCGCCTACCAGGCAGAGCACCTCACCGACACGCTGTGCCCCGGCGTCGCGTTCCCGTTCATTCGCCGCCTGCTCTCGCTGAACGACCTGAGCGAAGCGGACGACCCCCTGGTCGAGGTCATCGTCCTGTCCCGGAACGACCCCGACACCGGGCTTCGCGTCATGCGGTCAATACAGACACACGGGCTGCAGATAAGCCGCGCCATCTTCATGCAAGGCCGCTCGCCCTACCAGTTCATGCCAGCCCTCAACATGTCGCTGTTCCTGTCGGCGAACGCCGGAGACGTACGCGAGGCCGTCTCCCGCGGACTGCCCGCAGGGCACGTCCTGGGCGAGCCCCACGAGGACGACACCAGCGACCGCGACCTGCGCATCTCCGTCGACTTCGACGGCGTCCTCGCCACCGACGAGTCGGAACAGGTGTACAAGACCGGAGGCATCGAGGGGTTCCGTGCCCACGAGGTACTCAACGCCGCGGTGCCGCATGACGCGGGACCCCTGAAAGACTTCCTGGCCAGCATCAACCGAATCCAGCAGCGGGAAGAAGAAGAGCGGCAGAAGGACAGCGACTACCGGATTCGCCTCCACGTATCACTCGTCACCGCACGCAACGCCCCCGCACACGAACGGGCAGTGGTCAGCCTGAAAAACTGGGGAGTGACCGTCAATGACGCCTTCTTCCTCGGAGGCATCGACAAGGGCGAGATCATGAAGGTCCTCAAGCCGCACATCTTCTTCGACGACCAGGAAAGCCATCTGGCCAGCACCTCACGGACTACCCCCAGCGTTCACGTCCCCTTCGGCAAGCTCAACGAGCACACCGCTCCCGAAGACCTGACGAAGTCCTGACACCGCACGCACAGCACGGCTGCGCCCATCAACCGAGCAGCGCTGCTGAGGGCTCGCGACCTGGCCGCAGCCGAACGGCAGGCAAAAGGCCGCAGCCTCGACGAGCCGGCTCCGGCCGAAGCAAGTCACCACAGCTCCGGCTACGGGCAAACCCCCAACCAGACCCCTTACACAGGCGCCGACAGTCCACGGATAGCGACTTCGTGAAGGCTGACGGTGACACCGGGACGGGTGCTACGTTGTGCCGCAGGGGAGTGGCACAGCGCATCACACCAGACCAAACAGCCCCAGGGCGCTGATCCGGTGCGGTCCGCAACAGGGGTGGGACTCGCGCCGCTCGGACAAGCACGATCAGTAGTGGGGAACGTGGCACGAGCAAGGTCGCACTCGGCGGCAGGGCAGATGACCGGGTACCTCTACCAGTGCGAGCTCGCTCTGCTCGAGCTCGCCCGCCGCAGCTGGCACGACCCGACCGCCGAGGTCCGCATGGAACTCCTCGACGACATCGAGTTCCTCGACCAGGACAAGACACCGCGGGAACTCCTGCAGGCCAAGCACCGTGAAGCCGCCGGCCCGCTCAGCGAGACCGGGAAAGACTTCTGGCGATCGGTCGGATCCTGGATCGACGCCCTCAGAAAGCTCTCAGAACCCTCGGGCGCCGCCATGCCCATCCTGCGCCTCGTCTCGACCCAGACCGTTCCACCGGACACCTTCTTCCACTACCTCAGTGCCGGCCCGGACAGAGACGAAGCCAAAGCGCTGCAGCGCATGGAACAGACCGCCAGCGACGAGGAAGGGCCCGACACCACCGCCAAGGACCGCCAGCTGTTCATGAGCCTTACCCGCGCCCGACGCCAGGAACTCGTCAGCGCCATCACCGTCAACGGCGGCGCTCCGCTGATGTCAGACCTCGACCCTAAGGGTTGTCCCGTAACTGCTGGTCACGGGTGAGATGATCTTGCGGTGGCTGGTGTGATCACGGCGTCGGAGCCGTCCTGGATAGCCCCGTTCACCGGGCTGAGCCCTCGCCTGTTCGGCAAGCTGGTGACCGTACTGCGGCGCGAGGGTGCGGATGCGGTCCGCAGGGGCCGGCCGTGGAGCCTCCCGCTGGAGGACCGGGCTCTGCTGGTCGCGGCGTACTGGCGCACAAACTTGACGATGCGCCAGCTCGCCCCGCTCTTCGGGGTGTCCAAGTCGGCAGCGGACCGCATCATCGACCACCTCGGGCCGATGCTCGCGCTCCAGCCCCGCAAGCGGTTCGCCAAGGACACCGTCCTCATCGTGGACGGCACCCTGGTCCCCACCCGGGACCACACGGTGGCGGAGCAGTCCAAGAATTACCGGTACTCGACCAACCATCAGGTCGTCATCGACGCCGACACCCGCCTGGTCGTCGTGGTGGGCCGGCCGCTTGCCGGAAACCGCAACGACTGCAAGGCATGGGAGGAATCCGGCGCCAAAGCCGCCGTCGGCAGAACACTCACGATCGCCGACGGCGGCTATCCCGGCACCGGGCTCGTCATGCCCCACCGCCGACGCAAGGGCGAAGACCTTCCGGACTGGAAGGAAGCACACAACAAGTCCCACAAGCAGGTCCGCGCCCGCGTCGAGCACGTCTTCGCGCGCATGAAGACCTGGAAGATCCTCCGCGACTGCCGCCTCAAAGGCGACGGAGTCCACCACGCCATGCTCGGCATTGCCCGGATGCACAACCTCGCCCTCGCCGGATAGACGCACGGCCCGCACAACGGCCAACCACGCCCAAGGCGGCTCAGAGATCATTTACGGGACAGCCCTTAGTCTGGCCAAAGAACTGGGGATCACGCCGAGCGACCATGCTCAGGACGCCCTCGAACCTGCGTTCCGCAGCTAATCGGGGATCCTGGACACGGATGACGGCGTTGTCGCAGGTCACTGGGTTCCGGCCTGGTGGAACAACCGGAATCTCCTAGTAACACGTTCTGCGCGACTTCCCTGTATTGACCTGTGGTGTTGCTGTTAAGGTCTGGAACCATGTACGTACGGGCGACGACGCGGAAGAACAAGGACGGCTCGTCCGTGCGCTATCTGCAGCTGGCGCACAACCAGTGGGACGCTGCCGCCGGCACCTCGCGCCCGCAGGTCCTGCACAACTTCGGCCGCGAGGACCGTCTGGACCGGGCGGCCATCGAGCGGCTGGTCACCTCGCTGACCAAGCTGCTCGAGCCGGCTGCCGCACTGCGGGCCACATCCGGCTCGGAGCTGACGTTCCTGGCCTCCCGCCCGATGGGCGGCGCCCACGCCCTGGACGGCTTGTGGCACCGCATCGGGATCGACACGGTGATGAAGAAGCTCCTCAAGGGCCGCCGCCTGGACCCGGCCGCGGAGCGGGTGCTGTTCGCGCTGGTCGCCAACCGGGCCCTGGCCCCGAGTTCCAAGCTTGCCGCGACTCGCTGGATCGAGCACGACAGCCACATCCCCGGCCTGCCCGCCACCAGCGAGGACGCCTGCTACCGGGCGATGGACTGGCTGCTGACCATCGAAGACAAGCTTGCCGAAGAGGTCTACTGGTCCGTCGCCGACCTCCTCAACCTCGAAGTCGACCTGCTGTTCTTCGACACCACCAGCACCTACTTCGAGACCGGCGAGCCCGACACCCCCGCCGCCCGCGACGAGCACGGACGCCTCCTTC
>NZ_QKWY01000002.1 GCF_003248355.1 Streptomyces sp. AC1-42W | reverse complement strand
TTGAGCGGGTCACGGGAGGCCATGAACTGCTCCAGCCGGTGCCCGAGCACGTGGGCGGCGACCCGGGCCTTTGGCACCGCACGCCGCAGGCGGCGGTCGGGGATGCCGGTGCCGCGGGAGATGTCCGCGTAGGACAGTTCGCGGCCCGCGTTGGGGCCGAGCCACAGCAGGACGTCGATGGCGTCCTGCTCAAGCTGCGAGGGGGTGTCACTGTCGCGTTTGGGGCTCACCGGAGCTTCTTCTCACTCTCGTCCAGGAACGCCTGCAGAGCGTCGTCGTTCAGCGCCGCATACGGGCCGGCGGCCAGGTCGCGGATGAAGGCGATGGCCGCCTCCGACGCGGTGCACAGGTCGGTGATGGCCCGGCTGCGGTCTCCGGTGAAGTGCACCTGGTGGCGCTGCAGCAGCGACAGCGCCCGCAGCGTGGCGAGGCGGACCTCGGTCATCTCGGTGAAGACCTGCAGGGCCACGTCCGGTTCGGACCGGTCATGGGAGGCGGTGCGGACTGCCCGCTCGGCATCCGCAGCTTCCGCCTCCTGCTCCTGGCGGTCCCGGTGCGCTTCCTCGGCGTCGGACTCGCGCTCGCCCTTCTCGGTCGCCTGGCGGGCTGCGGCTCGTTCTTCGAGGTCCGCTTGTGCCTCGCGCCGTTCGAACTCCGCCAATGCTTCCTGGGCTGCAGTACGGGTGGTGGCGTCGGCCAGGATCGCCGTCTTCAGTGCCTTCGGCTGCTGGGCGACGTAGACCGGGGAGCCCGGCTTGATTCCGGCGCGTTCGGCCTCCTGCTCGATCGCCTGCCGTCGCTCGCCGTTGTTCATGCGGGCTTCGTAGCTGCGGTAGTAGCCGTGCTCGCCGAAGAACGGCACCTCCTCCTCGTCCGGCAGGTCGACGTGGATACCCGGCGCGAGGGCGTCAACCGGCGGAACGATACCGTCCGTAGCCGCCCGCTTCCATGCCTCGTGGAAGGCCATGACGCGCTTGTGGCTGGTGTGTGACCGCCGGGCGAACTCGCGCGCGCTGATGCGGCGGAAACTGGTTCGGCCGAACCGCTTCGTGGACTGCTGACCGAATCCGACGCCGTTGTTCTCATCAGGTTCGACGCGGCGGGCGATCAAGAGTGCCCGGGCCCAGCCGCCTTTGCGGTCGTGGGTGGCGAACTCTTCGATATCGGCGTTGAGGCGGTCCTCGCCGTCGTCTGCGGTCGGTTCCATCACACGCCCACCAGATCGCGGGTCGCGGTCCGCCTGTCGGCGGTAGCCGTCTGGTCGTCGAGGATCCTGACCCTGATCCACGTGGCGAGGACGTCCAGGGTCCCCAGAACTTCCTTGCAGGCGACCTTCTGTTCGTCGGTGAAGGCCAGCGAGGCGGACGGCGGGTAGCGGCTCATGAAGGCGGACCCCTGGTCGCTGAGCCGGACCAGGTCCCGGGCCACGGCCGTTGCCTTGTCGGGCCTGCCTCCACCGCACTCGGGGCCGCGGGTCTCGCGGTCCCGGCGGCGCTTTTCGTCCATGACCCTTTTGAGGGCGTCGTGCACCTTCTCCTTCTTCTCCACCAGATCCCGGAGCGCCTGGTCGCGCTCCTCGGGCGGCAGGGAGTCGAGGTAGTCGGCCAGGGTCGTGTCGCTGGCGGGGTCCAGCAGGTCCTGCAGGGCCGGCTCCATCCCCAGGGCCCGGCGGTACTGGGGCACGCTGACGCGGCCAGCACCCGCCTCGCGTGCTTCTTTCAGCAGCGAGCGGAGCGTGCTGTAGCTCTCGTCGTACGGCTTGCCGGACGGCGCCAGGCGGGCCCCCTCGCGAAGCGCGCTGTAGCTGACATGGACGCCGCTGTCGGCCACGAGCTGCCGCACCGGCCGGGTGCACATGCGGGCGGTGTGGCGGTACTGGCGGGCCGTGCGCGGGTTCAGGCTGATCTCGTCGCAGTACCGGTCGAAGACACCGTCGCCGCCCGAGGCCGTGACGGACAGCAGCTTGTCCCCGATCACCAGCCGGTTGTCGCGGCCGTCGTCCATCAGCCGACGCCCCTCGCGGACGTCCTGGTCTGTGTAGCTCATACGGTGTCCCATCGCAGTCAGCTCGACGGACGCGCAGTGTAATCAGATGGACGCGGTGGAATCGGCCGCCAACCGGTATACAAAAGTGTGGAGTTGACGCCCCGACCTCCGTGCACCCGACGATGTCGGCGAGTCGCGATACGCATACAACAGCACCCGTGCGGGTGACAGGCTCACGCAGGGTTTCCCGGCAGCGCGGGCCTGGAAACCGTGGGGGATCATCGGCCTTGATCACTGACTTTACTGAGGTAGCGGTACTGCTGACCGGCGCCGAAGAGGCCGTGCCCGAGATGCGAAATATGCCACAGTGGGCCTGGATTCAGGCCAGATTGCTGTCGCCACGCAGTCAGATGCGTGTGGAGGCACCGCAGTTCACGGGTGTTCGGAGGCCGTCTCGGCGGCTTCAGCCAGGGGATGACCCGGTGGGCGAACTCGCCGTCGGTGAAGTGGTCGCAGGCTGCGATGCGCAGTCCGCTGAACTTCGCCCTGAAGGACTCGAAGCGGTAACCGGCGTCGAGTGCGGCCAGGTTGTGGTGGAGCTGGCATGAGAAGGGTGGCGGCTGCTCGGGCTGGAGACAGCAGAGTCGCAGCGCAGCCTGGCGATCACAGCGAACGACGACCGCTTACCGGGAAGGCTCAATGATGCTGCGATCTGACTGCCATAGACAGAAATGCCCCCACTTCTTGGTCACATTCGCATCACAAGTTGACGAGAAGGTGTGTGCGTCACTCGGCTTGTGCAAGTAGCACGTACATCAGTGCGATAACGCGAGCCTGGGGTGGGGATGTTGAGGCGAAGACTGAGATGCGCGCGCACATGGCCGAGACCGATCCGGTCGTTGACGTCCGTGATCACAGCTGTCGTCGTGCTGGTCACGTTGCCGGCGTTCGGAGGACAGGCGGTCGCGGAGGAGCAGAAGCCGCCCCTGTCCGAAGGGCAGCAGGCGTTGGCCGACGCGAAGGAGTCGGGTCAGCGGGTGGAGGTGACCGGCGAGCGCACCGAACGTACGACGGTGTTCGCCAACCCGGACGGCTACTCCTTCACTTTGGAGGAGTCCGCGGTCCCCGTCCGTGTGGCCAAGCCGGGGGGCGGCTGGCAGGAGCCCGACGCGACGCTGGAGAAGCGCGCGGACGGGTCGGTTGGCCCCAAGGCCGCCGCGGCGCAGATGAAGTTCTCCGACGGCGGTAGCGGCGACCCGCTCGTCTCGATCACCGACCAGGGCAGAACCCTGGCCCTGGACTGGCCGGGGAAGCTTCCCACGCCGGTGCTCGACGGGGCGAACGCGCTGTACTCCGACGTCCTGCCGGACGTAGACCTCAGGGTGACCGCGACCGTGGAGGGCTTCCAGCACGTCCTGGTCGTCAAGACGCCCCAGGCGGCCCAGAGCGAGGAGCTGAAGAAGCTCACCTTCGGCCTGCACAGCACAGGCCTGACCGTGCGCAAGAGCGCCACCGGAGCGCTCTTCGCCGTTGACTCCGCCGGTCAGACCGTCTTCCGCGCGCCGACCGCGCAGATGTGGAACTCGGCCGGGGCGCAGGCCGCCGGGGGCGTACGGACCGCTTCTGCCGCGGAGGCGGGCCAGCCCTCGGATCCTGCCGAGTCGGCCCCCTCGGGTTCCGGGCTGGAGCCGGGCCAGGGCGACCAGGTCGCCCTGATGGACGTGCAGGTGTCCAAGAGCGCGCTCACGCTGGTGCCGGACACCGGCCTGATCGAGGACACCGACGCTTCGGAGTACCCGCTCTTCATCGACCCCACCGTGACGTGGGGCGAGTCCGAGCGGACCCTGCTGCGCTCGGACGGCTACGAGTCGTACGGCTGGGGCAACGGGGACGACGGCCTTGGCAAGGGCGCGGGCCACTGCGGCACGTGGAATGGCTACTACTGCGGTCCGGGCTACACGCAGCGGCTCTACTTCGAGTTCTCTCCGTCCCAGTTGAAGGGCAAGCAGGTCCTGGACGCCACGTTCCGGGTGACGGAGCCCTGGGCCTTCCAGTGCGACCCTCGCTGGGTCGACCTGGTGCGGACCAACAACATCTCGTCGTCCACTACCTGGTCCTCGCGGCCCAAGGAGCTGGACTGGATGGGCGACCGCTATGTGTCGGCCGGTCGCGGCTCTCTGTGCGACCCCGACTCCCCGGATGCCCCGATCGAGTTCAACGACAATCCGGAAGAGACGAACGAGAACCTCACACCGACCGTCAAGGACTTCGCCGCCGGCAAGTTCTCCCGGCTGACGCTGGAGATTCGGGCCCACGACGAGTCCGACACCTCGGCCTGGAAGCGCTTCAAGAACGACGCCGTCCTCGCCGTGGACTTCGTGGGGGTTCCCGACCTGCCGACGTCCATCGGCCTGGTGACCGGCTCGGGCACGGTCTGCGCCCGCACCGAGTCCGATCCGGCGATCGTGTCGGACCCGACCCCGATGCTGTCCGCCACCACCCAGACCAAGTCGGGCGGCGAGAGCGGCGCTCAGCTGCGGGTCTACTTCGACATCGACGACAAGAACGCCGACGGCACCTGGAGCGACACCAGCGCCGGCAATGGTGATCTACGTCCCTCGACCGGCTATGTCGGTGACGGCGTCAACCTGAAGATGTCCTGGTCGACGTTGAGCGAGGGCACGCTGTACCGGTATCGCGCCTGGACCCGCTCGTACTACAACGGCGGCAGCAGCTATCTGTCCGGACCCTCGAACGCGTCGACGACCGGTTGGTGCTACTTCAAGGTCGACCCCACCGCGCCCAAGGCGCCGAAGATCACCTTCGGCAATCCCTATAAGGAGTGCACGGCCGACTCGTGCCTGTCCGAGGGAGGTCCGGGCGTGAAGGGCACGTGGTCCTTCGCCCCTGCCGACGGCGACACCAACAACGTTTCCTATCAGTACACGCTGTCGTCCTGGAGCACCTGGCCCACGGTGTCCGGGGGGAGCCCGTCGGTGTCGATCACACCTGAGAAATCCGGCACGTACACCCTGTTCGCACGGGCCAAAGACGACGTGGGCCGTTACGGGGCCTGGAGCGCGGTGGACTTCCTGGTCGCTGCCGGCGAGGGCCCGGTGGCCCGCTACCACTTCGATGAGGAGAGTGGCGCGGCCGTCGACACGGCCACGGCCGGCACGACCCGGCATCCCGCCACCCTCGGAAGCGGGGCGGTGCGCGACGACCGCGGCCGCCGCGGTTTGATCACCCACGATCTCGACGGCGAACCCCTGGCCACCGCGGTGACCGACAAGGGCCTCCTGCTCGACGGCTCCGGCAACGCCTATGCCGTCAGCGACGAACCGGCTCTGGAGACCCGGTCCTCGTACACGGTGTCGGCCTGGGTGTGGGTGGACCCGTCGGTGACGAGCACCGTGTCCGTCCTGAGCCAGACCCCGTCCACCGCGAGTCCCTGGACCAAGAAGTACAGCCCGTTCGTCATCTCCTACGGCGGCGGCACGTGGAGCCTGCGTGCCTTCTCCACGGAAGGCACCTGGTCCCGGGAGGCCGAGGCACCGAACGCGTCGCCCAAGGGCGTGTGGACGCATGTGGCAGGCGTGCACGACGCGAGTGCCAAGAAGGTCCTCCTCTACGTGAACGGTGTGGAGGTGGCGTCCGTCGACGCCGGTTCGCCGTGGTCCGCCGACGGGTCCCTGGAGATCGGCCGGGTCATGTACGGGGACAGCTACCTGGACAACTTCAAGGGTTCGATCGACGAGGTCAGCGTGTGGCAGCGGGTCCTGACACCCGCGGAGATCGCGGACGACTCCCGGCTGATGACCTCGGAGGGGTACGCGGGCCTCGAACTCGTCGGTGACTGGGAGGCCGCGCAGGGCAGCGGCACGACGATTCCCGACACGGTCTCCGGATACGGCGCGAGCATGACCCTGGAAGGCGGCGCCACACTGGAGGACGGCGACATCGTCCTGGACGGTGTCGATGACGCAGCCACGGTCGACGGCCCGCTGCTCGACGGCTCCGGCTCGTTCACCGCAACGACGGCGGTCACGCTGGACAGCGAGAAGCTGGCGGCCAAGAACATCGGCTACACCGGTGCCGTGCTCAGCCAGCAGTCCGACGGCGGCCGGTCCTGGGGCTTCTGGTACGAACTGACGGGCAAGGACTCCGTCCTGGACGAGGAGACGCTCGAAGAGCGCACGGTGCCGGTCGGCACGTGGCACTTCGGCAGCCTCGACGCGGACGGCACCTTCAGTTCCGTGGTCTCCGAAGAGGTCGCGGCCGTCGACAGCCGGGTACGGCTGACCGGCGTCTACGACTCGGTGTCCGGGACCATCAGCCTCTTCATGGGCCGCAACCAGAACGGCCAGGCGAAGAAGTTCACCGCGGCCATCGGCTCGGGAACCCTCGCCGTCGGCAAGGGCTACGCGAACTCCGCCTGGGGCCATCACCTTCCGGCCCGCATCGCCGAAGCACGCCTCTTCGCGGGCGCCGTTGCCAGCTCGGAGCAGATCGACACCTTCATCGGGGACTGACACGAAGGCCGGCCCCCCGGCACCGGGGGGCTGGCCTTCGTGGCCCTTCACATGGGAAGGACAGGCATGTCCTGGCAAACCATCAGAAAGAGAACGCTGAGATGGGCGAGATCCGTCGGCGAGGGGGTCCGGCGCAACCGAACCCGTTCCCTGGTGACCGTCGTCTCTCTGTCCATGGCCGTGCCGATAGGGCTCGCGCCGGTGGCACAGGCGAAGGACGGCGTCGGCCGACCCGACACGTCCGACCAGCGGCCCAGCGAGGTCAAGGAAGTTGAAGGGCTGGGTGCCAAGAAGGCACGCGCCCAGGTCGCCCGAGATACGAAGGCCAACAACGCCCAGGCTGACCGAGCGCGGAAGGAACAGCGCACGGCGTGGCCCACGAAGGGATCCGCGTCTCTGACCGTCGACAAGGCCGGCGGCGCGAAGCCCGGCGGTCTGCCGCTCACCGTGCGGCCGGCCGACGGCAAGGGCGCGCTGCCGAAGGGCACCGACCTCCGGTTCACGGTGCTCGGTGCCGATGCCGCGGACGCGGCCGGTATCACCGGCGTGCTGTTCACGGTGGACACTGACCGATCCGGTCGCGCCGAAGTGAGCGTCGACTACGGCGGCTTCGCCGGAGCGATCGGCGGCGGCTGGGCACAGCGGCTGCGGCTGGTCCAACTGCCGGCCTGCGCACAGGACACGCCCGAGAAGGCCGACTGCCGCAAGCAGACCCCGCTGTCCTCGCGCAACGATGTCGGCGCGCAGACCGTGACCGCTCCGCTTTCCCTGACCGCGGACGGCGGAATCACCACACAGCTGGGCACCAGCGCATCGGCCTCCGCCAGCACGGCGACCGTTCTCGCCCTGACCGCCACGGGCACGGGCGAGGGACAGTCGCCCGACGGCAGCGGTGACTACTCGGCCACCGACCTGTCGCCGTCGGCGTCCTGGGAGTCCGGCGGCAGCTCGGGGTCGTTCAACTGGAACTACGACTTCACCCTGCCGTCCGCGGCGGCCGGACCGACGCCCTCGCTGAGCCTTGCCTACAGCTCCGGCACGGTGGACGGCCGTAACGCGGCCACCAACAACCAGGGCTCCTCGGTCGGTGAGGGCTTCGCGCTGAGCGAGTCCTACATCGAGCGCTTCTACGGCGGGTGTGACGACGACGGCCACGACGGCATACACGACCAGTGCTGGAAGTACGACAACGCCCGCTTGGTCCTCAACGGCACATCGTCCCTGCTCGTCAAGGACGACGACACCGGGAAGTGGCGTCTGGAGAACGACGACGACTCTCTCGTGACCCGCTCCACCGGCGCGGACAACGGCGACAATGACGGCGAGTACTGGACCGTCGTCACCGGTCAGGGCACAAAGTACGTCTTCGGCCTGAACAAGCTGGCCGGCGCCGACACCCAGCGCACCAACTCCACGTGGACCGTTCCGGTCTTCGGCGACGACTCCGGCGAACCGGGTTACGACAAGGGCGACTCGTTCGCGGACCGCTCGCTGCAGCAGGCGTGGCGCTGGAACCTCGACTACGTCGAGGACACCTCCGGCAACGCGTCCACCTATTGGTACGCCAAGGAGACCAACCACTACAAGAAGAACAAGGCGGACACCGCGAACGCCTCCTACACGCGCGGTGGCTACCTCAAGGAGATCACGTACGGCCTTCGCAAGGGAGAGCTGTTCACCGACGACGCGGACGCCAAGGTCACCTTCGGCTACGCGGAGCGGTGCACGGCCGCCGACTGCTCGGAGCTGACCGCGGACACCGCCGACAACTGGCCGGACGTGCCCTTCGACGCGATCTGCTCCAGCGGTGACGAGGACTGCCTGGCGGTCGGCCCCTCGTTCTTCTCCCGCAAGCGGATGACGTCCGTCGACACGTTCTCCTGGAACGCCTCCACCAGTTCCTACGACGCGGTCGACTCCTGGACGTTCACCCAGCGCTACCTCGACGGCGGTGACATCGGTGATACCTCCGACCAGGTGCTCACACTCACGTCCCTGCGGCGGACCGGCAAGACGGGCACCGACATCGAGATGAACCCCGTCTCCTTCACGTACCAGATGCGCCCCAACCGGGTGGACGGCACCGACGACATCCTGCCGCTGACCCGTCCGCGCATCTCCACCGTCACCTCGGAGACCGGCGCGATCACCACGGTGACCCTGTCGTCGCCGGAGTGTGTGCGCAGCGAGGTCCTCGGCGCCGCCGAGGACACCAACACGCGCAGCTGCTACCCGCTGTACTGGAACATCAACGGAGCCGAGAACGCGTCCGTTGACTGGTTCCACAAGTACCGGGTCCTCGCCGTCACCGAGTCCGACCCGACAGGCCAGAACGAGGCTGTCGAGAACGCCTACAGCTACAGCGGCGCGGCCTGGAACTACAGCGACGACCCGTTCGTCCCCAAGGCCGAGCGGACCTGGTCCGACTGGCGCGGCTACCGCAAGGTCACGGTCTACAAAGGCGCCCTGGACACGACCCGCTCGAAGAGCGTCTCCCTGTACATGCAGGGCATGGACGGCGACAAGCTGAAGGACGGCAGCACCCGTTCAGTGAGCGTCGCACCGCTGACCGAACCAGCGCTCGGCCTGTCCACGCTCAAGGACAGTGACCAATACGCGGGCCAGTTGCGCGAGAAGGTCACCTATGACGGCTCGACCCCCGTCAGCGCCACCTCCAGCCAACCGTGGTCGAAGGAGACGGCCCGGCAGTCCGTGCCCGGCGCGGGCGACCAGGTCGCGTACTTCGTGCGCACCAAGACGGAGACCACCCACACGTTCCTGACCGCGCCCAAGACCTGGCGCGACCGCACCGTCGAGAAGACCTACGACAGCCATGGCATGGTCGTCACCGCGGAGGACCGCGGCGACGACGCCACGACGGGCGACGAGACCTGCGCGCGCACCTGGTACGCGCGCAACGAGGACACCGGCCTGACCAGTACGGTCTCCCGCGAGCGGACAGTCAGCGCCATGTGCGACGTGACCGACGCCGACCTGGACCTGCCGGCCTCCGCGACGAAACGCGGCGACGTGCTCTCGGACGTGGCCACAGCCTACGACGGCGCCGCTTGGTCGACAGCCATGAAGCCGACGACAGGCCTCAAGACCTGGACAGGACGGGCCAAGAGCTACACGACCACCATCCCTGCCTGGCAGACGACCGACACCACGGCCTACGACACGCTGGGCCGCGTCACCTCGGTGACGGACGCGCTGGAGAGGACCACCACGACCGCCTACACGCCGAGCGAATCCGGGCCGCTGACCAAGAAGGTCGTGACGAACCCCAAGGGGTACCGGACCACCACGTTCATCGACCCGCTCCGCGGTCTCGACCTGCGCGTGTACGACGCCAACCTCAAGAAGACGGAGCTGTCCTACGACGCGCTGGGCCGTCTGACCGCGGTGTGGCGCCCCAACCGCAACCGCGCAGCCGGATACAGCGCCACCCAGAAGTTCGCCTACCACCTGAGCGCCACCGAGCCGTCCTGGCAGTCCTCCTCTTCACTCAAGGCGGACGGCGAGACCTACAACACCACCTACACGCTCTACGACTCCCTGCTGCGCACACTGCAGGAACAGGCCCCCAGCCCCAAGGGCGGACGGGTGCTCACCGACACCCGCTACGACTCACGGGGCCTGGCCTACGAGACGTACGAGGAGATCTTCGACACCACCGCAGGGCCGAACTCGACCTACACCAGGGCCGAGTACGGCGAGGCCCCCAAACAGACGGAGACCGTCTTCGACGGCGCCGAGCGTGTGGTCTCCAGCGAACTGCTGGTGTACGGCGAGTCGAAATGGACGACCACGACCTCGCACACCGGCGACTCCACGGCCACGTCGGCGCAGCAGGGCGGCAGCGCCGTGCGCACGATCACCGACGCCCGGGGCCGTGAGGTCGAGCGGCGCGAGTACGCAGGAACGAGCCCCGCCGACGCCGAATTCGGCAGCGGCCCGGGAGCCACCCACAGCGACACCACCTTCACGTACACGCTCGACGACAAGGAGCGTGTCGTCACCGGGCCCGACGGATCGGCCTGGACCTACGGGTTCGACCTCTTCGGCCGGAAGACCAGCGCCGACGACCCCGACAAGGGAACCTCGACGATGGGATACGACGCCGCCGACCAGCTCGTCAAGAGCACGGACTCGCGCGGTCAGAGCGTGTTGACCGCCTACGACGAACTGGGCCGGACGACGGGCACCTGGGACGGCGTCAAGGACGACGCCCACCAGCTGACCGCGTACACCTACGACACCGTGCTCAAGGGCAAGCCCACGGCGAACATCCGCTACGTCGGCGGCAAGAACGGCACGGCGTACACGAAAACCGTCACCGCCTACGACACCCTCGACCGTCCGACCGAGACCACGCTGACCCTGCCCGACGACGACCCGCTCGTCGAGGCGGGCGCACCGGCCACGATCCCCTTCTCCAGCTCCTACCGTCTCGACGGCACACTGCGCAACAACAAGGAACCGGCGCTCGGCGGCCTGCCGTCGGAGGTGCTGGACTACGGGTACACCTCCCTGGGCCAGGTCACCTCGATCACGGGCAGCACGGGCTATCTACTCGACGCCGACTACTCCGCTCTCGGCCGTGCACAGCAGTACACGCTGGGCACGCTGAACACCGAGGAGGCCAAGAAGGTCTACGTCACCAACACCTACGAAGAGGGCACCGGCCGGATGACCCGTAGCCGGGTCACGGACCAGACCCACCCGTACGCCCTGATGGAGCTCAACTACACCTTCGACGACGCCGGCAACGTCACGGCGATCGCCGACCCGACCACCCTCGGCGGCGCCTCCGCCGCCGAGACCCAGTGCTTCACCTACGACGGCCACCGCAGGCTCACCAGCGCCTGGACCCCGGCGTCACAGCAGTGCTCCGACGACGCGGACGCGGACAGCCTGTCGGGCCCTGCGCCGTACTGGACCGACTACACCTACAACGAGGCCGGTCAGCGCACTGCCGAGACCCAGCACGCACAGACGGGCGCCACGACCACCACCTACTGCTACGAAGACGACCGCCCGCACACCGTCACCGGCACGAGCGACAGCGCCGACTGCACCACGCCGGACGACGCCTACAGCTACGACGCGTCCGGCAACACCACCGGCCGACCCGGAGCGACGGCATCCCAGAGTCTCACCTGGTCGCCGGAAGGCCGCCTCGCCTCCCTCACCGAAGACGAGAAGAGCACCGACTACCTCTACGACGCCGACGGCACCCTGCTCATCCGCAGCACCGAGGGTGGCGAACGCATCCTGTACACGGGCAACACCGAACTGCACCTGCGGGCCGACGGCACGACATGGGCGCAGCGCAGCTACTCCTCGGGCAGTCTGACCATCGCGGTCCGCAGCAACGAGTCCGGCAGCAACGAGCTGAACTACCTCGCCGGCGACCAGCAGGGCACGCAGAGCCTGGCGGTGTCGGCGGACAGCGCGCAGACGTTCACCAAGCGCCGCATGACGCCGTTTGGCGACACACGGGGCTCGAACACCGGCGGTGCCTGGCCCGACGACAAGGGCTTCCTCGGCAAGACCACCGACTCCACCACGGGCCTCACCCATCTCGACGCCCGTGAGTACGACCCGAAGATCGGCCAATTCATCAGCGCCGACCCCAAACTCACCACGACCCAGGCCCAGTCGCTCAACGGCTACGCGTACGCCAACAACAACCCGGCCACGTTCACCGACCCGACCGGTGAGATGGTCCCCGAGTGCAACGAGCCGCAGAAGTACGGCATCACCTGCCGGGGCGGCATCCCGGTCTCCACCGGCAGCGGTGGCGGTAGCGGCAACTCCAATGGTGGCGGCAACTCCAGCAGCGGCGGCAACTCCAGCGGTAGTGGCTCCACCGGCGGTGGTGGCGTCGTCTACGGCCCGCCCAGCTGCGGTGTCCCCCCACTGGCAGCCTGCGGCGGACCGGTCTACGGACCCCCCTCACCGCCCCCACTGCTCATGGGACCCGACCCGGCACCACTCCTGTCGTTCTCGGCCAACTGCGGCATCGAGTCGGACTGGAACTACCTGTGCAACGCCAGCAACGGGCTCATGACATCGGGCTCATATCTGTACGAAGGCTTCAACCGAGCAGGCATCGAAACAACGAAGGCAGCCAAGAACATGCGAGCCCATCCTGACCCGAAGATGAGGAGCCAGGCCGGCAAGACCCTCCGCTCACTGCAGACGCACCCCGGTGTACAACGAGTAGCAAGTGCAGGACGCGGCTCCACAATGATGTGGGCCGGTCGAGTGACGCTGTGGGGAGGCATCGCAGCCACCGGATACTCGAACTACCAAAGCACCGGCGGCGACGTTCCTCTGACAGCCGTTGAGACGGCAGTCGACACCGCCGTCGTCATAGGCGCTACCAAGGTAGGCGCGACCCTCGGCGCCACGATTGGCACCGCCATCGCACCCGGTGTGGGAACTGTCATCGGCGGAGCCATCGGCGGAGCGGCGGGAGCCGTCAGTGGCATCCTCATGACCGGTCCCGTCAACAACGGGATCTCGAGGATATGGAAGGGCGCGAAGGGCTGGTTCGACTGACGCGTAAAGAGCGACGTGCGTGGGCAGGGCCTCAGGTAGCTGATCCAGCCTCCTGCGGTGCTGCCCCGCGCCGCGGTGAAGATCAAAGGCTACGAAGCAATCTGCATGCACTTTGCCCGTCCCATGGCGGTCGGCGAAGCAGCTCTGGGCCGCTGACCGATACTTGCCGCTTAAGGTCCCGGGGGGAGAGAGTTCGGGGGCTGTCCTCGGGATCTCATGCGGACAATATTCGGAAACACGGCAGGAGGATCATTCAATGTTCTACCTCGGGCTTGCGTTCGTTCTGGGGTCCGCATTCATGACATGGAAGGCCGTCCAACTCTGGCGGAACGCCGATCTAGTGCCATTCTTCATGGATACGTTCGCCTTTCTGCCGTTCGGTGAGGAAGCCAGACGGGGGGAGGTCCGGTCCATTGGTCTGACGACAGCCTCGCTGTGGGGCATTGCCGTCCTGTTTTTCGTAGGCCTCGGGGACGGAGACCTTTCAGGCCCGGCTCTCTTTGGCAGCGTTGCCGCGCTGGGGCTCGTTCTCGTGTGCGTGCTCTGCGAGATCTGCGTCGTACTGTTCAACGTGCCGAAGTTCGTGGTACCGCCCCACATGCGCGCCGAGCCCGGGGTCATAGCGGCGCGCCGGGCGCGCCGGTCGGCGGACTCCAACAGTCACGGACCCTGACGGACCGCGGCGTTCCCCGCGCTCCTCATTGTCTGCCCCTTCATCGTATGGCCGTTTACGGCGGCAGGACTCGCGCCCCCGGGGTGGGTGATGCTCGTGTGCGCGTTCGTCGGGGGCCGTCGGCCTGTTGCTGCTGTCGCCTCAGTGACGCCCCAGCCCGGGGCAGTCTCTGAGTAACATGCCTGACTTGCCTGATGCTTCCGCAGCACATTGAACTGCCGATTTGCTTGACAACCCTAGATAACCGACGACGGCGGTGGTGGCGGGGTCGTCGGTCGGGCCGACTACGGCGAGCACGTCGCGGTCCCGGGCGAACCGCTCGGCGGCGCGCAGGGCCGCGGCGGTCTCGCCCCGGTCGTCGAGCACCTTCACGCGCAGGCCGAACGGCTTGTCCGTACGGGAGTTGAACCGGTCGACCGCGAGCCGCACCCCGCGTTCCTGGGCCCGTCCGTCCGCCGCCCGGGGCCCGGACAGATCGGCCTGCACGCCGATGGTCCAGGTCCCTGTCTCCGCCCCGGCCGCGCCGGAGCCCGCGGCGTCGTCGTCGCGCAGCCACTCGCGTACGGCGAAGGCGCCTCCGCCCGCGACGGCCACCGCTCCGGCGCCCGCGAGGAGGAGCAGCCTGCGCCGGGCCGGGGCAGGGGCCCGGGGTTCGTCGGCGCGTGTGGCGTCGATGCCGGGAAGGGCCAGGGTCGTGGCGGCCCGGTCGGCGATCAGCCGTACGACGTCCCCGGGCAGCCAGTCGATGGAACCGTTCGGGGCGTCCTCGGCGATCCGTCCGTCGAGTGCGGCGGCGGTGGGGCGGGCGGCCGGGTCCTTGTCGAGCATGGCGCCGAGCAGAGTGCGCAGTTCGGGGTCGCTGACGCCGCCGAGATCCGGTGGCTCGTGGACGGTGCGGTAGAGCAGGGCATCCACGGCGCCGCTCCCGAAGGGCAGCCGCCCGGTCGCGGCGTACGCGAGGAGGCAGCCGAGCGAGAAGACGTCACCGGCCGGCCCGACGGCGGCGCCGGTGGCCTGCTCGGGCGCGAGGAAGCCGGGGGTTCCCACCACCAGGTCCGTCGCGGTGAGCGCGGTGGCGTCGGTGGCCCGTGCGACGCCGAAAAGTCGATCAGCCGCGGCCCACCGGCGCCCAGCAGGACGTTGCCGGGTTTGACGTCGCGGTGGACGAGCCCCGCCGCGTGCACCGACGCCAGCGCGCGGGCCAGCAGCCGGCCTAGCACCCGGACGCTCCGCGCGGGCAGGGGGCCACACCGGGTGACCGCCTCGGAGAGCGCGGGGCCGGGTACGAACTCGGTGGCCAGCCAAGGCCGTTCGTCCTCCGTGCCGGAGCCGGTGATCCGTACCGCCCAGGGGCTGTCCACTCGGCGCGCGGCCTCTGCCTCGCGATGGAAGCGGACCCGGAAGTCGGCGTCACCGGCGTGTTCGGGCAGGATGACCTTGACGGCGGCCAGCGCCCCGTCTGCGGTCCTGCCGAGGTAGACGGCGCCCATGCCGCCGGCGCCGAGGCGCCCCAGCAGCCGGTGTCCGCCGATCCATGACGGGTCCGAGGCCCGCAACTCCTCCACGTGCTCTCAGCCCTTCTTCCCGACGGCCTCGCGCAGCCGCATCAGCATGGCGCTCTGCGCCTGGACGCCGAGGTCGCCGATCTCGGTGTCCGTCCACCCCTTGGCACCCTTGGCGGTCACGGCGAAGGTGAACCGCAGGATCTGGTCCTGCTCCCAGAAATACGGGTGGGGGCCGCCGAGTTCGGAGCTGCGGAATTCGCCGGATTCCATCAGCGTGTCCTCGGAGTTCACCTGGTTGGCCTCGCCCCGGGCCAGGGCGCCCGCGCCGAGCCCGCCGATGAACTCACCCTGGCGCAACTGCTGCGTGGGGCAGCGCATCGATTCCTCCAGCGATTCGGCCATCTCCCACCGTGCGCCGTCGTCCGTTCGGTGCACCGTGACAATCGCGGCGAGCCGCAGCGGTCCCTTGCCCTTGCCCGCGGGAACCTCGAAGGAGCGTGTCAGGGTGGCGAGGACCCCGTGGCCCGGCTCGCGCTGCTGCCACACGCAGTCGGCGCCGAGCACCGGCCAGGTGCCCTGGCCGCTTTCGTACGGGGTACGCGCCACGACCCCGGGTCCGAAACTCTCGGGGTCCGCGATCACCTGCCCGATGAGGCGGAGGGCCGACTTCCGGGTGGTGGGCAGCCGTGCCGGGTCGGCGTCGATGACGGGCTCGCCCGTGGCGCCGGGGCTCTCACCTCCGGTGGCGGCCGGGGATGCGCCCGGCCGCTTCTTCGCCGCGTCCCCGTCCCCACCGCCGCCCCCGCCGCACGCGGTCACCAGCACCAGCGGTACCGCCGCCAGGACTCCGTACCCGCGCCACCCGCGCACCGGCCCGCCGCGCACCACGCACAACCACCCCGTATCCCCGAAGTCGCCTCGCTCCTACGAGTACGGAAGCAGGGCCGCCGGTTCCCGGGAAAGCCATTGCGCCATCAGGACGTCCGGAATAGCCCGGTCGGACGCCGCTCTCAGCGATGAAGCGCCAAGCCGCTTGACTGCCAACGGAGTTGATGCTGTCGACAGCGGCGTGGGAAGGCTCTGATTCTGGGCTACTTCCACTCGGCCGCCCCGGTCGGTGGACAGCCTGGCGTGCAGGTGCAGGTGCTGGTCGTGGTGCGTGTGTCACGGTCGGCCGGAAGAACCTGGCCCGGTTCGCGGAGCTCGTAAGCGAGCTACGGAGGGTGACAGCAGCGGGTGTGTCCGGGCCACGGGCCACGGTGCGCGAGGTGCCGGGTGCCGTCGTTCACGCCGGCCTCGCGCCTTCCCTCGTGCCCCCGCACCCCGGCGGACGCCGCCGCCCGATCGCGCACGGAGACATGATGAAGGACTACCAGTCCTGACGGATCAGCAGCCGTACGGCGTCGAGTAGCTCCGCTTGGCGGCCATGTCGCGAGGCGGAAGCGCGTGCGGTGCTTCGATCCGCGCACCCGCCCTACGGGTCGGAAGGTTGGGGCGTTGTATCAGCGGGCTTGCACCCCTACGAGAATTTCACCGGCTGGGGTGCGGTCGTACAGCACGGAACGTCCATCGCGCCGTCGCCGGATGAGCTTGGCGTCGAGCAAGACCTTGAGGTGGCGGCCCACCGAACCTAGCCTCGATCTTTCGTGACGGTCCGTCGGTTCCTCCGGCGGGCCGTTTCGGCTGTTCGGGCGGGTGGCGGGCAGGCTGATGGCCCGGCTGTCGCGTCGGGTGGGCGCCGGGTTCCACGGCTCCGGTCGGGGTGGTGCTGCTCGCAGGGGCGGGGACGTGCTGGTCAGCCGGGGTTCGGGAGAGCTTCGAGTCGGGCGATGGCGTCGGTGATCAGGTCGGTCCAGGGCCAGTGGCCTGCGAATCTCAGGTGTCGGCGGCGGGCGGTGGTGACGAGCTGAGCGGCGGCGGAAAACAGTCGGAGCCTCAGCCGCCGGGGCTCCCACCTGCGGGTTTGCCCGGTGAGGGCGAGCATGGGCATCCAGGCCAGCAGGTCGAGGGCGATTTGGACGATCTCCAGCCAGATCTGGTTCTGTGCGGCGTCGTGGAGTGGCAGGTTGCGCAGGCCGGTGGCGCGGGCGTTTCGGATGCGGTCCTCGGCTCTCGCGCGTTGGCGGTGCCGGAGTTCGAGTGCGGCGATCGGAACGCCGGTGGTGTTGGTCGCGAACGCCGTGAGCCGCAGTCCGTCGGCATCGGTGAGGCGCAACTGGGCGCCGGGGTGCGGGCGTTCCTTGCGGACGATCAGCCGCATCCCCTGCGGCCAGCCCTTGAGGACGTCACCGTCGAGTTCGGCGACCCAGGCGCCGTCACGGATCTCACCTTCCGGTTCGACGGCCACTGTCCAGGCGGCGGGCGGGATCTTGAGGACGGCCTGGTGGATGGCGTCGGTGATGGTCATGCCGACCGAGTACGACAGCCACCTGCCCCGCTGGGCGAGCCAGGCGACGAACTCGTGGGTGCCACCGCCGGAGTCGGTACGAATGAGCGTCTGGCGTCCGCGCCGGTACTTGTTCGGCAGTTGGGCCAGGGCGAGTCGGGCCGTGGTGATGTGGTCGGCGGCGGTGTTGCTGCCCGCGTTCCCGGGCCGCAGCAGCGCGGCCACCGGCTCGCCGGTGCCGCCGCTTCCGTGGTCGACGAAGCCCACCAGCGGGTGATGTCCGAAGGTCTTCTTCCAGGTCGCGGCCGCGTCCTGCTTGTCGGAGTGGGCCAGTACCAGCACCCCGTCCAGGTCGACGATCACCTGCCCGGAGGCGTCCGGCGACGAGGATCCCGCCAACTTCCATATTCGTTCGCGTACTTCGGCCCGCGCGGACCGGATCGCGTTCAGAGCCTTCGGGCCGGACTCGGCCAGGGTGTCGACGAGGCGGGAGACGGTCGGGTCGGAGGCCACCGGGCCGAACACGGCCGGCTCGGCCCGCAGCATCCCGGCATCGGCCAGGCAGTCGCCGCCCAGCGCGACCGCGAGGGCCACGTCCAGCAGGATCTTGCCCGGGTCGTGCACCGCCCGAGCCTTCCGCCACGGCGCCAGCGCCGCGGATATCGCGGTGTCCAGCCCGGCCTTGCGGACCGTCTCGACCAGCAGCACGCCCCCGGCCTGGGAGACCACCGCCCGGCCGCCGCCCTCGATGCGGATACGCGGGTACGACCCGATACGCTTCTTCACCTGAGAAGTGCTTCTTTCCACGGCACGATCTGGACCTTCGACAAGTCCCATCGTTGCAGGTCAGGAGCACTTCTCACGTTTTCGATCACGCTTCGGACAGCCCACCTCATGAAAGCCCGAGGCTAGTCCCTGGCCGGTCAGGGCGACCAGCTGGGTGGTGTTCTTGGGCGTATTCAGGAGGACGAGGACACGAGCCCGCGCGGGCCCCAGCAGCGCGCCGAGGGCGTCGGACACCGGCGCCGGGTCCTGCTCCGCCAGCACGCCTGAGCAGGGGTAGATCACGGCATTCCGGTCGGCCGCCCAGCTGACCCAGCCCATGCCCGGGGTGACCGGCACGAACAACAGCCGCTTCCCCGAGAGTTCCCGCGGCGGGTAGTCGTAGGGGTTGACCTGCAGCCGGCCCTCACCGAGCCAGCGCATCCCCGGCCGCATCGCGTCCAGCATGGTGGCCCAGCCGCCCCGGCCGAGCTGCCCGGTCCGCGCGACGATGTCGGCCTCGATGATCCGCCGGCGTCGGTCCCAGTCCGGTCGGACCGCCGTCGTCCAAATCCACTCCAGCAGGTCGGCGAAGTGGCCGGCCAGGCCCGGCCGGTGCAGCCGTTCCGGGACCGGGTCGCCCAGCGCGACCTGGAGATCTGCATGCACCCGATCGGCCGGCCAGGCACGGATCTGTGCCAGCTCCGCATGGAAGGAAAGGTTCGTCTCGCCTGTGGGCAACGTCGCTCGCTTAGTTCATGATCGCGTAGAGTCTCGGTCTTGTGCCGAGAGATCACATAGTTGGTGAGACGTACCCGGAGCGGGTCCGGATGGGGGTGCTGTCGCGTACGTTCACGCCCGAGCTGGTCGACTTCGTGGTCGATGAGGCGGGGGCGCGCGAGGAGCGGACCCGGTCGTTGCCGGCCCGGCTGATGGTGTATTTCGTCCTGACGATGTGGCTGTTCAGCGGTGACGGATACGGCCTGGTGCTGCGGGAGTTGGTGGAGCACTGGCCGCGCCGGGCGCGGGAGGTGTGGCGTCCGGCGCGCACGGGGTCTCTGACAACGGCGCGGGCCCGGCTGGGTGCGGGGCCGCTGCGACTGCTCTTCGACCGGGTCGCCGGTTGCACCGGCACTGCGGCCACGCCGGGGGCTTTCTGGCGCGGGCTGCGGCTGACCTCCATGGACGGCACGCTGCTGGACGTTCCTGACAGCGAGGCGAACGCTGCCGCCTACACCCGTGCCTCCAACGGAAATCGGCCTGGACCGTACCCGCAGGTGAGGCTCCTCGCGCTGGTGGAGTGCGGCACGAAGGCGTTGATCGGTGCGGTCTTCGACTCCTTCGCCGTCGGCGAGCGCACCTTGGCCGCCCGCCTCCTGGTGCACCTGCGGGAAGGCATCCTGTTGATGGCCGACCGGGGCTTTCCAGCCTATGAGCTGTGGCGGGCAGCCGCGGTCACCGGGGCCGAACTCCTGTGGCGGGTCTCGGATTCCTTCACCCTGCGGCCGCATGAGGTTCTGGCCGACGGCACCTTCCTCACCCGCCTGAACGGGCCGCGCGGCGCCCGGATCACCGTGCGCGCCGTGGAGTACACCGTGGTCACCACCACGATCGGCGCGGACGGCGACAGTGAGGAGACCTCGGAGCTGTTCTGCCTGATCACCACGCTCCTGGACCCCGAGGCGGCACCCGCCGCAGAGCTGGCAGAGCTGTACACCGCCCGCTGGACCAGCGAGACGATCTTCAAGCACATCAAGATCGAACAGCGGGGAGGACGCACCGCGACCCTCCGGTCCAACAGTCCCGCCATGGTCGAGCAGGAACTGTGGGCCATGCTCTGCGTCTACCAGGCCGTACACGACCTGGCCGTGGACGCCGCCCACCACGCGAACCTCCCCGTCTCGCACATCAGCTTCAAGAACACCCTCGCCGCCGCCCGACGTTCCGTCGGCGCGGACTTTCCCCCCTCGGCAACTGGCCGCCAGGATCCGTGACATCCAGGCCGACCTGACCCGCGAGGCCGTCCGTCCCCGCCCCGGACGTGCCGCACCCCGCGCCACCAAACGCAGCACCACCGGATACCGCACCCTCAAACCGGACGAGCCCGCCACCACCAAGGTCACCCACACGATCAGCCTCTCGCTCTTCCCCGAAGAACGACGACCACGCAAGCCGCGGGCGAAGCCGAGACCCCTGCAACTCGCCCCGCAGGAAACGACGTCACCGACACTCAAAGACATGGCGACGGCCATCTAATAGAGCGACGTTGCGCCTGTGGGCGTCGGTGTGACGAAGTCGGCGAGATAACGGGGCCGCAGCGCCGACCGGACCAGCAACGCGACGATCGGGTCATCGGCCAGCCGTGCCCGGTAGGCGGGCAGGTGGGCGTCGATCCACTGGCGCTCGCCGGGGTGAGCGGCCGTCCCGTTCGACAGGGCGATCAGGCACGCGGTGGTCTCGGCGAGTGCCGAGACGAGGAAACGACTCTCCGCCAGGGTGTCCGTGCTGATCTGCCACCAGCCCATGTTTCGCCTCCTCGCGAAACATTAACGGACCCACCGTTACGACCGTGAGACTTCGGCTCATGCCCACCACCTATCGAGGACTGTTTCGCACACCTGAGTTCACTCCGCTGTTCGTGACCGCCTCGACACAGGTGACCGCGATGACGGTCAGCGGCCTGGCCCTGGGCACGTTTGTCTACGCGGCCACCGGCTCACCGCTTCTGTCCGCGCTGAGCATGTTCGGCCCATCCCTGGCCCAGGTGGTCGGGGCGACGACGCTCCTGTCGGCAGCCGATCGTCTGCCGCCGCGTGCGGCGATGACGACTCTGGCGGTCACCTTGGGGCTGGGCACCGCCGTACTGGCCGTCCCCGGTCTGCCCCTGTGGGCCGTGTTCGTGGTGATCCTGCTCCTGGGGCTGATCGGTTCGGTGGGCGGCGGGGTCCGGTACGGGCTGCTCAGCGAGATCCTCCCCGCCGAGGGCTATCTGCTCGGCCGGTCGGTGTTGAACATGTCAGCCGGCACGATGCAGATCTGCGGGTTCGCCGTGGGCGCCGGCCTGGTGACGACCCTGTCCCCGCGCGGAACACTGCTGACCGGCACAGCTCTCTACCTCGTGACGGCCGTCACCGCCCGGTTCGGCCTCAGCCGCCGCCCGGCGCGCACGATTGGGCGGCCATCCATCACCGCCACCTGGCGCACCAACGCGCTGCTCTGGTCATCACGACCTCGACGATATGTCTATCTCGCCCTGTGGGTCCCCAACGGCCTGATCGTCGGCTGCGAGTCGCTGTTCGTCCCCTACTCGCCCCAGCACGCAGGTCTGCTGTTCGCCTTCGCCGCCGGAGGGATGCTCATCGGTGACGCGGTGACCGGCCGGTTCGTCCCGCCGGCCTGGAGGCGGCGACTGGACGCGCCACTGCGCCTACTGCTCGCCGCGCCATACCTGGTCTTCGCGACCCACCCGGCACTCGGCCTGGCCTTGTTCGCCGTCACCCTGGCGTCGATCGGCTACTCCGCTACCTTGCTCCTGCAGGAGCACCTCATGGCCCTCACCCCCAAGGACATCCACGGACAGGCACTTGGTCTGCACTCCGCGGGCATGCTCACCATGCAGGGCGTCGGTGCCGCCCTCGCCGGGGCCATCGCCCAGTACGTCGCGCCGGACACCGCAATGGCCGTCATGGCCGCGGCCTCGGTCGTGGTCACCCTCCTGCTGGCCCCCGGACTGCGTGCGGAGTCAGCAACCGTCCCGGAACAACCGGCCGTGACGGGCCGAGACGAACGCCACGGCCCAGCGGGGGCTGCCGATACGTCCTCCGGCGTTTCATAGGTGGTCGCTCGTGAAACACCGCACCGCCCGGTGGTCCACCTGCGGCGATCATGTTTCATGAGTTGTTGCAAACGACTGGACGTCTGAAACACCCTCATGAAACGTGGGTATCGTCCAGCAGTCCAGGGCGCCCGAACGCACTTCATCGTGATCGACAGAAGACGTTCTGCATAGACAGCCAACCGTAAGGCCCCCCCCCAACCATCGAGTGAGAGGCCCGCCACCGCAGGAACTCAGCCCGGGCTTCAGAACGGTGGCCGTCGGGCCGAGGGTGTGCATCATCGGCACGAGCGGGGCTGCGGGTTTCCGCGCAGCAGGATGGCCCGGGCCCCCTCGACGCGGCCGAGGTTCAAGAGATGACCGGCGAGGTCGTGGCTGTTCCTGTGATCGTGCTGCTGAAGGACGGCGACTACTTCCTCGGGGTGGGCGCGGGCCCGTTCAACCGCCTCGTTCACTGGAGCCGTAACCGCGCCAGTCTGGTCTTCTCTGCGTCGGTCAGCCCGCCGCCCTGCGCATACCTCACGCCCAACGGCTATCGGGCCGAAAGCCAGCTGTCAGGCGAACGGCACCGACATCACTCAATCAAGTTCAGTAGCCGTCGCCGGTGTGGCTAAACCGGTTGGCCACGGCTTGAGTTACTCCGCAACCTGGCCTGCCCGGGCCGGCGCCGGCCCAACGTCGCTCGCTTAGTTCATGATCGCGTAGAGTCTCGGTCTTGTGCCGAGAGATCACATAGTTGGTGAGACGTACCCGGAGCGGGTCCGGATGGGGGTGCTGTCGCGTACGTTCACGCCCGAGCTGGTCGACTTCGTGGTCGATGAGGCGGGGGCGCGCGAGGAGCGGACCCGGTCGTTGCCGGCCCGGCTGATGGTGTATTTCGTCCTGACGATGTGGCTGTTCAGCGGTGACGGATACGGCCTGGTGCTGCGGGAGTTGGTGGAGCACTGGCCGCGCCGGGCGCGGGAGGTGTGGCGTCCGGCGCGCACGGGGTCTCTGACAACGGCGCGGGCCCGGCTGGGTGCGGGGCCGCTGCGACTGCTCTTCGACCGGGTCGCCGGTTGCACCGGCACTGCGGCCACGCCGGGGGCTTTCTGGCGCGGGCTGCGGCTGACCTCCATGGACGGCACACTGCTGGACGTTCCTGACAGCGAGGCGAACGCTGCCGCCTACACCCGTGCCTCCAACGGAAATCGGCCTGGACCGTACCCGCAGGTGAGGCTCCTCGCGCTGGTGGAGTGCGGCACGAAGGCGTTGATCGGTGCGGTCTTCGACTCCTTCGCCGTCGGCGAGCGCACCTTGGCCGCCCGCCTCCTGGTGCACCTGCGGGAAGGCATCCTGTTGATGGCCGACCGGGGCTTTCCAGCCTATGAGCTGTGGCGGGCAGCCGCGGTCACCGGGGCCGAACTCCTGTGGCGGGTCTCGGATTCCTTCACCCTGCGGCCGCATGAGGTTCTGGCCGACGGCACCTTCCTCACCCGCCTGAACGGGCCGCGCGGCGCCCGGATCACCGTGCGCGCCGTGGAGTACACCGTGGTCACCACCACGATCGGCGCGGACGGCGACAGTGAGGAGACCTCGGAGCTGTTCTGCCTGATCACCACGCTCCTGGACCCCGAGGCGGCACCCGCCGCAGAGCTGGCAGAGCTGTACACCGCCCGCTGGACCAGCGAGACGATCTTCAAGCACATCAAGATCGAACAGCGGGGAGGACGCACCGCGACCCTCCGGTCCAACAGTCCCGCCATGGTCGAGCAGGAACTGTGGGCCATGCTCTGCGTCTACCAGGCCGTACACGACCTGGCCGTGGACGCCGCCCACCACGCGAACCTCCCCGTCTCGCACATCAGCTTCAAGAACACCCTCGCCGCCGCCCGACGTTCCGTCGGCGCGGACTTTCCCCCCTCGGCAACTGGCCGCCAGGATCCGTGACATCCAGGCCGACCTGACCCGCGAGGCCGTCCGTCCCCGCCCCGGACGTGCCGCACCCCGCGCCACCAAACGCAGCACCACCGGATACCGCACCCTCAAACCGGACGAGCCCGCCACCACCAAGGTCACCCACACGATCAGCCTCTCGCTCTTCCCCGAAGAACGACGACCACGCAAGCCGCGGGCGAAGCCGAGACCCCTGCAACTCGCCCCGCAGGAAACGACGTCACCGACACTCAAAGACATGGCGACGGCCATCTAATAGAGCGACGTTGGCCTCGGAGAGGGCACCGACGATTTGCGTGTTCACGCGCCTTGTGGACGTCGTGAACGATGCCGGGCAGCCCAGATGCCGACGTGCCCACGAAATCCACGGACGGCGAAAGCACCGCCATGCGTCGGTAATCCATAAACACGTCTTGACCTAGTGTCTTGTGATCTGGTTCATGTCACCTGAAGCTCTTTGGTTCGTTGGACACTGTGTGAACCTCTCTTCGGAACAGGCCGCGGAATTGCGGACGTTGGCGGCGGACCGGCATGTGACTGCGGATGTGGCTCTGCGAGCCCGCATCGTGTTGTGGGCGGGCGAGGGCCGCCGCCGTAAGGACATCGCCGAACTGGCGGGGGTGTCCGCCCGAACGGTGGACCGCACCAGGACCCGGTACGTGGAGAACGGTGTGGCGGGCCTGGTGGAAAGGAAGCGCGGTGGCGGAAAGGAGCAGGTGCCGCCGCAGACCCGCAGCCGGGTGATCGCGCTGACGCGGATGACTCCGCCACCGGAATCGGGACTGTCGCACTGGTCCACGCGCAACGTCACTCTATTAGATGGCCGTCGCCATGTCTTTGAGTGTCGGTGACGTCGTTTCCTGCGGGGCGAGTTGCAGGGGTCTCGGCTTCGCCCGCGGCTTGCGTGGTCGTCGTTCTTCGGGGAAGAGCGAGAGGCTGATCGTGTGGGTGACCTTGGTGGTGGCGGGCTCGTCCGGTTTGAGGGTGCGGTATCCGGTGGTGCTGCGTTTGGTGGCGCGGGGTGCGGCACGTCCGGGGCGGGGACGGACGGCCTCGCGGGTCAGGTCGGCCTGGATGTCACGGATCCTGGCGGCCAGTTGCCGAGGGGGGAAAGTCCGCGCCGACGGAACGTCGGGCGGCGGCGAGGGTGTTCTTGAAGCTGATGTGCGAGACGGGGAGGTTCGCGTGGTGGGCGGCGTCCACGGCCAGGTCGTGTACGGCCTGGTAGACGCAGAGCATGGCCCACAGTTCCTGCTCGACCATGGCGGGACTGTTGGACCGGAGGGTCGCGGTGCGTCCTCCCCGCTGTTCGATCTTGATGTGCTTGAAGATCGTCTCGCTGGTCCAGCGGGCGGTGTACAGCTCTGCCAGCTCTGCGGCGGGTGCCGCCTCGGGGTCCAGGAGCGTGGTGATCAGGCAGAACAGCTCCGAGGTCTCCTCACTGTCGCCGTCCGCGCCGATCGTGGTGGTGACCACGGTGTACTCCACGGCGCGCACGGTGATCCGGGCGCCGCGCGGCCCGTTCAGGCGGGTGAGGAAGGTGCCGTCGGCCAGAACCTCATGCGGCCGCAGGGTGAAGGAATCCGAGACCCGCCACAGGAGTTCGGCCCCGGTGACCGCGGCTGCCCGCCACAGCTCATAGGCTGGAAAGCCCCGGTCGGCCATCAACAGGATGCCTTCCCGCAGGTGCACCAGGAGGCGGGCGGCCAAGGTGCGCTCGCCGACGGCGAAGGAGTCGAAGACCGCACCGATCAACGCCTTCGTGCCGCACTCCACCAGCGCGAGGAGCCTCACCTGCGGGTACGGTCCAGGCCGATTTCCGTTGGAGGCACGGGTGTAGGCGGCAGCGTTCGCCTCGCTGTCAGGAACGTCCAGCAGTGTGCCGTCCATGGAGGTCAGCCGCAGCCCGCGCCAGAAAGCCCCCGGCGTGGCCGCAGTGCCGGTGCAACCGGCGACCCGGTCGAAGAGCAGTCGCAGCGGCCCCGCACCCAGCCGGGCCCGCGCCGTTGTCAGAGACCCCGTGCGCGCCGGACGCCACACCTCCCGCGCCCGGCGCGGCCAGTGCTCCACCAACTCCCGCAGCACCAGGCCGTATCCGTCACCGCTGAACAGCCACATCGTCAGGACGAAATACACCATCAGCCGGGCCGGCAACGACCGGGTCCGCTCCTCGCGCGCCCCCGCCTCATCGACCACGAAGTCGACCAGCTCGGGCGTGAACGTACGCGACAGCACCCCCATCCGGACCCGCTCCGGGTACGTCTCACCAACTATGTGATCTCTCGGCACAAGACCGAGACTCTACGCGATCATGAACTAAGCGAGCGACGTTGGGCGCCGGCCCGCGGGAAGGGACCGGAGTGCGGGAGGTCGGCGGGGGCGGGGGCTCTGCGATATCGGTCAGCCTGCCACCGCCCGGCGCGCCCGGACAATGACAGCAGCGGGAAATATCTCTTCGCGATCTTCCCGGTCCGGGAAGACGGTGCACTCCGCAGCGGAACCGGCGCTTCACCTTCCCCATCGCACCGCCAGGTGTTACCGGGAGTCACGCATTCGCTTTCCGGCCAATTTCCCGGACATGTGATCCCGGTCATCGACAGCTCCGCGCTCCGGTGACTCACGGGGCGGGCGGCCCGGTGTTTGCGCGGATTCACGCGACCCCGCGGGACGGAGTTCACATCGGCGTTTCGGATTACCCGCCCGTACGTTCTCCGGGAGCCATATACTCAAGTCCCGTAAATGGATTACTGACGGTCAAATGACGGGTGGGGGGCACGAGTTGACCGGTACGGGCCGAGCATCGCGCGCCACCGCCCCTCGCCAGCGCACGGATCACGCCTCCGCCGAAGCGCGGGAACCATGTCTCACGCATCCCGCCCGGCGAAGAGCCTCATGAGCGGTTCCTCACGTCCGACGGGCTGACATCCCGGGAATTCCCTCGTCCGGAAACACCCGGCACCCCGCCAGGCACCCCGCTCCCCACGGCCGCGCCGCCGCTCACCCCGCCCGCCGACCCCCGGACGGGCATCTCCGCGACACAGGTCTGGTTACTCCGAGCGCCGAAGGACTCGATCGAAATGACGGAATCCGACGACAGTATCCGCCTCTTCACCGAATGGCTTCTGGAGCATCAGTCCGCCCTCACCGACAAAATTCTCACGGCGATCTGGCGCGACGGAATACCCACCAGCCCGCTCGCGACCGATCCGGCGCTTTCGACCGTGGTACGGCTGGAAACCGAGATGCTCGTCGCGCAGTTCCTGCGCGGGCTCGGCAAGCGGCAGCAGGTCCCCATACAGTCGCACGGGGCACGGCATCTCGCCCGGCTCGCGGCGCTGCACGGGACGCCGCTGGAGGAGGTCGTCTCGAGTTACCGGATAGCCCACGGCGTCATCCAGGACTTCTTCTTCCAGGCGGCGCGGGAATCGGGGATAGGTTCTTCCTGCGCATTGAGCGTCCTGCAATTCTGCTGTCTCCAGTTACTGCGCCAGACGGAATCCCTCATCGGTCTCGTGACCACCGAGTACGCGGACGAGACGGAGATGATCGGCAGCGACGAGAACGCGCTGCGGCTCCAGGCGGTACGGTCGCTGCTCGACGAGGCGGGGCCCGCGCCCGAGCTGCCCGGCTACGACCTGAGCGCGGAACACGTCGCCGTGGTGGCCCAGGGCCCGGCGGCGGCGACGCTGGCGGCGTTCGCCCACCAGTGCAAGGACGAGGCGATCTCCGTGTTCACCGACCGCAACGTCGTATGGGCGTGGTTCAGCGGCTCCATCGGCCCGGCGGACCTCCACGAGGCCGTGGCGGAGCGGGCGCAGCGCGGCTGCCTGGGCGCCGGTGAGCCGGGCAAGGGCCTCGCGGGGTTCCGGCGGTCCCACCGGGAGGCCCAGTCCGCGTTCCGGGTGTGCGCCTGGACGGGCCGCCGGAGCGCGCGCTTCGCCGACATCGAGCCGGAGGCCATCGGCCTCGCGGACGTCGACGCCACCCGCGCCCTGGTCCGCCGCCGCCTCGGGCAGCTGATCGGGGGCAGCGCCCGCCACAAGTCGCTCCGCAAGACACTGGAGATCTACCTCGCGTCCGGCCAGAACGCCCGGTCCGCGGCCTTCAAACTGGGGCTCACGGAGCGGACGGTCGCCAACAGGCTCCAGGCGGCGCGCGCCCTGCTGCCGCCGGACACCCGGCTGTCCTCCCTCGAACTCGGCCTCGCGCTCCGTCTGCTGCCGCTCACCGCGGGCCGGCCCCCCGGCGCGCCGGGGGGTGTCCCACTGCCGTCCCCCGTCGGACGGCAGTGAGACCGCGGGCCCGGGAACCGCCCGCGCCGGTCCGCCGCTCAGGGCCGCTGGTCCCGGCCCTCCTCCGGATCGGCGGTTCCCAGGGTCTCCAGCAGCCGCAGCGCCAGGGCGGTCTCCAGCGCTCCCGCGTCCGTGCCCGGCGGCAGCAGCTCACTGGCGTGCCGGAGCCGGTAGGCGACGGCCCTGCTGCTGACGTGCAGGCGCCGCGCGGTCTCCCGGGCGTTCGACCCGCAGCCGAGGTAGATGCCGAGCGTCTTGCGGGCGGTCTCCGCCTGGCGGGTCGGCCACGCCAGGTCCCCGAGCTGCCGGCGGATCAGCGTCTGGGACGCCTCGATGTCGGCCAGCGCTATGGCCTCCGGCGCCGCGGCGGAGAAGCGCACCACGGACCGCTTCTGGTACGCGGCGACCCGGAGGGCCATGCGGGCCTCCGCGTGGGAGTCGCAGAAGCCCTTGGCGCCCCGGGCCGGTTCGCCCACCCCGACCCAGCAGTCGCTCTCGGCGGCCGCCTCCGCCGCCGCGACGACCACGTCCACCCGGGGGACGGCGATCCATATCCAGCTCAGCTCGTCGTCCGGCCGGACCACGCAGTGCGGTGCCTTGACCGCGCGGACCAGGGTCCGGACGACCCGCTCGGACTCCGGGCCCGATGCGGCCAGCGCGACGTGGTCGCCGCGCACGTTGTAGAAGTCCAGGCTCGCGGGGCGCTCCCCGTCCAGGACCGCCCGGACGGCGCGGAGCTGTCGCGGGCCCCGTGCCCGCATGATCGCCTCCGCCTCCTCGCGGTACTCGACGACCACCAGCTGGGAGAGGTGCTCGATCTCATCGAACAGGCGCCTGGTGCCGAGCCGTACCGCGCCCAGGGCCGCGCTGGTGTCCGCGGCGTCCGGGACGGCGTCGATCAGGGCCTCCTCCAGGACGCGGTGGCCCACACGGTAGGCGTCCAGCACGTCGCGCTCCGGGGTGCCGTTGCGCGCCGCGAGCCGCGCTATGTGGCGCGTCTCCGGGGGGCACAGCGGCTCCGCGTCGTCGGTCAGCGCGTTGATCAACTGATGGATCACCGCACGAGTCTCGGCCACCACCGTGTCCGCGAGCCCCGGTTCGTCGGTCAGTTCCCGGCCAACACCTAATCGTCTGATCCCGTCGACAACTCGCTTGGTCAACACATCTGCGGACACAAGGAGTTGATCTCTGGCAACACACAGCAATTCCGCCTCATCAGTCACAGATGAAGCTTCTCAGGGCGCGCAGCTTTCCGTCGAGGCTTGCACACTGTGCACATGGCATCGCCCGCTGCGAGCCACCACAGTTGGGCCATGAGCACTACCGAAATCCAGCCGCAGACCTCTCCGTCCGAGATCACCGAGTTATGTCTGACCCCGGCGACGGAGCTCGCGAGCCGGGTCCGCCGCCGTGACGTCTCGCCGCGCGAGCTGACCGCCGCCTTCCTCTCCCGCATCGAGGAACGCAACCCCGCGCTCAACGCCTACGTCCATGTGGCGGCGGACCGGGCGATGGCCGCGGCGGCCGAGTCGGAGCGGCAGCTGATGCGCGGCCGCCTCGCCGGGCCTCTGCACGGCGTACCGATCGCCATCAAGGACCTGTTCGACTACAAGGCCGGGATGCCCAACACGTACGGGGTGGCCGCGTTCCGGGACTATGTGCCGGAGCAGACCGCCCGGCACGTCGCCGCCCTCGAGGACGTCGGGGCGATCGTGCTGGGGAAGACCAACACGCCCGAGTTCGGGCACAAGGGGCTCACCGACAACAGGCTCTTCGGGCCGACCAGTACGCCGTTCGCGCTGGGCATGAACTCCGGCGGCTCGTCGGGCGGTTCGGCCGCCGCGCTGGCCGACGGGCTGTGTGCGCTGTCGCAGGGCTCGGACGGTGGCGGGTCGGTGCGCATCCCGGCGGCGCTGTGCGGTGTGGTCGGGTTCAAGCCGAGCTTCGGCCGGGTCTCCGACGCGGTGCGTCCCGACGCGTTCCTCTGCCAGATCCCGTACATGAGCAACGGCCCGCTGGCCCGTTCCGTCGAGGACTGTGCGCTGCTGCTGTCGTGCATGGTCGGCGACGACCCCCGCGACCCGACCAGCGTCCCGCACGACGGCACGGACTTCCTGGCGGCGACGCGCAGGGACCCGGGCACGCTGCGCGCCGCGTACCTGCCCACCCTGGGCGGCTTCCCGGTCGAGGCCGGGGTGCGCGCGGTGGTCGATGACGCGGTGGCGGCGCTGGAGCAGGCCGGGGTGCATGTGGACAGGCCGCACTTCGCGCTCCCGGTTCCGCACCGGGAGGCCACCGATCTGTGGGTGCGCAACGCGGGCGCCATCGCCTCGACCGTCGTCGAGGCGTTCGCCGCCGAGGGCATCGATCTGCGCGGCGAGCCGTGGGAGGACTTCCCGTGGGCCCTGCGCGCGATGATCGAGCGCACCGACGGCCGCACGCTGATGGACGGCCGCCGTGACCAGATCGTACGGACGGTGATCTACGACGCCTTCGCCGACCTCTTCGACCGCTACGACCTCGTCATCAGCCCCACGCTGGGGATCGCGGGCTGCCCCAACGGGGACGACGGCTGGACCGTCGGCCCGGACAAGGTCGACGGCGAGGACGTCGATCCCATCCTGGGCTGGTGTCTGACCCAGGTGTTCAACTTCACGGGCCACCCGGCCATCTCGGTGCCGGCCGGGCTCACGGCCGACGGCCTGCCGGTGGGCCTCCAGATCGCCGGCCGGCGCTTCGCGGACGCCGACGTCCTCTCGGCCGCGGCGGCCGTCGAGCGCGTACGGCCCTGGTCCGCGCACTACCGCATGCTCGCGGCGACCGCCCGCTGAGACGGACGCCCCGGCCCGGAAGATCCGGGCCGGGGGAACTCACGTACGACACAAGCACGTTCACGAAACAAAGCCCATGGAGCCTCGCCGGGCGCACGGCCACTGCCACACCTCCCCCCACACGGCCACAACGTCGACGAGAAGCGGCTCGGACGAGGAATCCCGGGCTCCGGGGGAACAAAGGAGAAAATGGTGGCACAGACCTCTCGACGCGCATTCCTGAGAGCGGTGGGGATATCAGGAGGCGCCGGAGTGATGTATTCGGCCATGGGAGCGCTCGGCCTGGCACCGGTGCCCCAGGCGCACGCGGGGGCGTTCCGTCCGCCGAGGCGAGGCGACTTCACCTCGATCGGCCGTCGCAACGGCAAGAAGGTCATCGTCCTCGGCGCCGGCATCGCCGGTCTCGCCGCGGCGTACGAGCTGGGCAAGGCCGGGTACGCCTGCCACGTCCTGGAGGCGAAGAACCGTCCGGGCGGCCGCAACTGGACGGTGCGGGGCGGCACGACGGAGACCGACCTCGACGGCCGCACCCAGACGGCGAACTTCGCGCCCGGCCAGTACATGAACGCCGGTCCCGGCCGCATACCCCAGTCGCACGTGACGCTGGAGTACTGCCGTGAACTCGGCGTTCCGCTGGAGGCGTTCGTGAATCAGAACGCCAACGCGTACATCTTCCACGAGAACAGCGCGGCGCTCGCCGGGCAGCCGGTGCGGTGGCGGACCGCGAAGGCCGACGTGTACGGCTATGTGTCCGAGCTCCTCGCCAAGGCCACCGACCAGGGCGCGCTGGACCAGACCCTGACCACGACCGACAAGGAACGGCTGCTGGAACTCCTCAAGGACTTCGGCGACCTCAAGGGCCGCTCCGACGACTGGGCGTACACCGGCAGCAGCCGCCGCGGCTACACGGTCGAACCCGGGGCCGCGCTGGAGGCCGGGACGGTGCTCGCCCCGCCGCCCTCCCTGTCCGACGTCATCGCGAGCGGGCTGGGGCTGCGTTTCTCCTTCGAGTTCGACTACCAGCAGGCCGCGATGATGTTCCAGCCGGTGGGCGGCATGGACGCCATCCCCAAGGCGCTGGCAGCGGCGATCGGCAGCGACCGCATCGAGTACGGGGCCCGCGCGGCCGCCATCCGGAACCACACGGACGGCGCCTCGGTCACCTGGGTGAACGCACAGGGCCGTACGGTGACGGAGTGGGCCGACTACGTGGTCGCGGCCATCCCGCCGATGGTGATGGCCCGTCTCAGGCACAACCTCGGCTCCGGGGTCACGGACGCGCTGCTCACCCCGCAGCCATGGGAGGCCGGCAAGATCGGCCTGGAGTACCGGACCCGGTGGTGGGAGACGGACGAGCGCATCTACGGCGGCGTCACGCCGACCGACAACGACCTGGGCACCATCTGGTACCCGTCGTACGGCTACCACGGCGACCGCGGTCTCCTCATCGGCTACTACCACGCCCTGGAACCCGCCGCCGTGTACGGCAGGCTGCCGCACACCGACCGCGAGCGCAGGGCGGTCGCCGAGGGGGTGAAGATCCACGGCGAGAAGTACCGCTCCGAACTGGCCTCGTCCTTCAGTGTGGCCTGGCACCGCACCCCGTTCATCGAAGGCGGCTGGGCGGGCTGGGAGTCGCAGACGGGTATCGCGTACCAGACCCTGAACCGCCCGGCCGGAAACGTGTACTTCGCCGGTGACTGGCTCAGCAACACCATCGCCTGGCAGCACGGAGCGTTCACCTCCGCCCGCAAGGTGGTCACGGAAATCCACTCCCGGACCCTGGCCCGGTAGGACGCCTGCTCCCGTTGCCGGCCCCGGACGGGGCCGGCAACGGGAAGGGGAACGAGCGCGGGAACGATCAAGGGCCGGTTTCGGAAGATTCCGAAACCGGCCCTGATTCGCGACTTCAAAAGTCGGGACGACAGGATTTGAACCTGCGACCCCTTGACCCCCAGTCAAGTGCGCTACCAAGCTGCGCCACGTCCCGCTGCCGTGTCACCCGGTCGGGCCGGGTGCTGGCTGCAGGACAAACATTACCTCACTCGGTGGACCGGATCGACGCACGTGCCTGCTGGGCCCGTGCCGCCAGTCCTTCCGCGCCGCAGGCCGTGGCCAGCTTGTGGGCCCGGGTCAGTTCGCGGGGCGAGCGGGTGGCGATGCCGTGGTCGAGCAGCGCCTGGGCGAACTCGAAGCCGGAGGGCGACGCCTCCAGGTGGCGGACCGCCTGGCCCAGGAGGTGGACGGCCTCCTCCGGGCGGGCGAACATGGCCACACAGCGCAGGGCCTCGCCTATGGCGGTCTCGGTGCCGAACCGCTCGGCGTGGACGCGGGCCGTGTTGGCGAGCTGGGCGGCCCGGCCGGGGTCCTCGTCGGCCAGGGCGCGTGCCAGGTCACCGGCCCACGGGCCCCAGATGCCGTTGAACCTGCCGCGCGGTTCCAGGGAGCGTCCGGCGGCCTCCAGCTCGGTGACGGCCTCCTTGATACGGCCTTCGGCCAGCAGCAGGCGGCCGCGGACACACGGTGCGTCGGGCAGCACCATGGCGCTCGGATAGGGCAGGCCGAAGTCGTACTGGTCGGCGATCTTGCGCGCCTCGGACACCCGGCCGCGGGCCAGCAGGGTGTCGATGAGCAGACAGGCGGCGTCCCAGTGGACGGGGAGCCCGTTGCCGACGCGGTCGGCCAGCCGCAGCCCTTCGCGCAGGAAGCCCTCCGCCTCGGCGAGACGGCCGCGACGGCGGTGGACCAGTCCGAGGAGGGTGTGCGCGAAGGCGAGGTGGGCGCCACTCCAGCCGGAGATCTCGAAGGCCCGGACCGCCTCGCCGAACAGTTCCTCGGCGCGGTCGAGCCGGTCGGTGAACGCGTAGGTGATGCCGAGCAGGGCGGGCAGTTCGAAGCCCCACTCGGTGTCGGTCCATCCGAGTCCGCGTGCGGGGTGGCCGTCCACGAGGGCGCGCTCGCAGAGGTCCACGATGATCTCGGCGTTCTCGCCGCGCAGCATGGCGTCGAAGGCGCGCAGGGTGAGCAGCGCCCGTTCGGCGTTGTCCCGGCCGGTGAGGTGGTCGGCGTTTGCGGCGAGCCGGCGCGAGCGGCCGGGACCGTCCTCCTCGGTGGCCTGCATGCCCTCCCAGAGGAAGTGGGCGGCCTGGAGCCGCATCAGACCGGGGCCGGGCGCGGTGCGTTCGGCCTCGGCGGCCAGGGCCAGGGCCGCCTCCTTGAGCTGGTTGTTGTGGGACAGAGCCGCGGCGAGCCGGAAGGTGGCGTCGACCCGCAGGTCGTCGGCGAGGCCCGGCATGTCCAGGGCGGCGCGCAGATGCTGCACGGTGGTGGCCGGGGAGCTGAGCAGCGTCGCACAGCCCAGCTCGTAGAGCAGGGTGGCGCGCACGTCGTGGCGCGGCGGCTCCTCCAGGGCGCGTTCCAGGCAGCGCCGGGCGGCCTCGGGCGCGCCGACCGCGAGGTGCTGCTTCGCGGCGGCCCTCAGCTGCTCGACGAGTTCCTGGTCGTCGTCCGGGTGGACTTCGAGCAGGTGCCGGGAGGCCGCCGCGGGGCCGCGTCCGGTCCGGGTGATCGCCCAGGCGGCCCGGCCGTGCATGGCGGTGCGGGTGGCGGGCGGGATGGAGCGGTAGACGGCGGAGGCGATCACCGGGTGCACGAACTCCAGCGGGTCGAAGCCGCTGACGATTCGGGCCTCGCGCAGCCGGGCGGTGCAGTCGGCGGCCTCGGCCGCGCTCATGCCGGCCAGCATGGCGGCGAGGTCCTGGGAGATCTCGGTGCCGAGGACGGCGGCCGCCCAGGCGAACCGGGTGGCGTTGGTGCCGAGCCGTTCGAGGCGGGCGACGAGGCCGCTGCCCCTTGCCGATGCGCCGAGTTCGCGCAGGAGCCCGGCGGACTCCTCCAGCGGGACCAGTTCGCGGTCCTGGACCTTGGCGACGAGCTCGACGGCCTCGTACGGGTTGCCGCCGGTGACGGCCCACACCTCGCGGCAGAACGGGTCGTCGGCGTGCTCCCCGAGGGAGCTGCGGACCAGTTCGGCGGTGGCGTCGGGGGTCAGGGCGCGCAGGGCGACGCGGATCTGGGCGGGGTGGCCGCCGGCCGCGTTGCGCGCGGCCTCGCGGGAGGCGAGTTCCTCGGGCCGGTGGGCCTGGACGACGAGCACGCGCAGATCGCCGAGGCGGGCGGTGAACGCGGAGAGCCAGGCGAGCGATTCGCCGTCCGCCCAGTGGGCGTCGTCGATGACGAGGAGCAGCGGGTTGTGGCTGAGCCGGGACGCGAGCCGTTTGACGACGTAGTCGAGTCCGTCGCGCACACCCTGCGGATCGGTCTGCGGGCCGGACGGTTCGGCGAGCCCGAGGGCCGGTGCGGTGATGTCGAACCAGGGGCCGAACAGGGCCCGTACGTCGTCGGGCGGGAGCTGGTGCAGGGTCGGCTGGAACAGTTGCCGTACGACGTGGAACGGCACCGAGGTGACCGTCTCACCGGCGCGTGCCGACCAGATGGTGCACCGGTCCGCCGCCATGGCCCGGATCTCGTCCAGGAGAGCGGTCTTTCCGATACCTGCCTCGCCGCTGTAGATCAGCAGCCCGCCGGTGGCCTGCGCGCCGCAGAGCGCGTCGATGGCTTGTGCGGCAGTGGCGAGTTCCGGTTCGCGCTCATAAAGCGGCCGGGACGGCTTCATGCCTACCCTCCCCCAATGTGATGACCATGGTGGTCGAGCCTAGTCGCGCGCGGGTCGCGACCGACAGTGGTTCGGACAGTTCGCCGCAGGTGCGGGGCACAATCGGGGTGTGAACGAGACACGCAGGGACCGGGATTCCGAGGGCCGGGCGCACAACGCGCGCCCCCGTGACGGGCTGGGGCGCCCGCTGCCGTACGGGACGCCGGGGGTGGAGCGGCAGCCGGAGGGTGTGGAGCGCACCCCCGGGGAGACCGTGCGGGAGGCGCAGCGGCTGCTCGACGCGGGGATGCCGTTCCACGCGCACGAGGTGTTCGAGGACGCCTGGAAGTCGGGCCCGGCCGGGGAGCGGGAGTTGTGGCGCGGGCTGGCCCAGCTGGCGGTGGGCCTGACCCATGCGGCCCGCGGCAACGCGAGGGGCGGTGCCCGGTTGCTGCGGCGGGGCGCGGCGGCGCTGGAGGCGTACGGGGCCGGGGAGGCGTACGGGATGGGGCTCGGGGCGCTGACGGACTGGGCGCGGGAGCTGGCGGCGCGGGTGGAGCGCCCGGGCGCGGGTCCGGTGGACGCGGCGGCGGAGGCTCCGGGGCTCGGGCCGGGCGGGGTCCGGGGCGGGTCCGGTGGGGGCGGGGTGCGTGGCCGGTAGGAACACGGCCGGGTTTCGACGGTGTTGTTTGACAACGGCGCGACGGTTCGGGTGGAGCCATTACGATCCGGCGTCATGAGCACTTCTGACCAGGACCGGGCCGTGGACACCCCGATAGCCGAGGACGCGGCGGAGGGCGTCGTGGACGATGTCGCGGAAGGCGGGGCGGGGGTGGCGGCCGGGGAGCGCCGGCTGACTCCGCGCCAGGCGAGACGGCTGCGCATCGTGCTCTCGTCGGTCGGGATGGCCGCGATGGCGGTGGTGCTGGGCCTGCGGATCGCGAGCCGGTCCTCGGTGCTGGTGGTCGGGGTGTACGGGCTGGCGCTGATCCTGTGCGGGGTCGTGATCGAGCTGAGCCGGAACGGGCGCACCCGGCTGGGGAGTTGGCTGCTGGCGGTCGGGCTGGTCGCGGCGATCGGCTCGGACTGGCTGCTGATTCCCTGAGCGGCCCGCGCCCGGGGTGACCGGCGCCCTCGGCGGGCGGTTTCAGGCGAGCCGGATGTGGACGGGGCCGCCGCGCGGGTCGGCGTGTTCCAGCCAGTCAGCGGGCAGCGGGAAGGAGCGCCCCGGCCGCACAGTGCGGACCAGGCGGCGGCGGTGCAGCGGCTCCCCGTCCTGGCTGACGACGATCAGCGGGGCGGTCAGCCGCCGGCCGGTCCGCAGCAGGAAGGGCCCGGCGGCCGGTGTGCCGCCGGGCCCGGTGAGGTTGGGGGCGATCCACTCCAGCGGCTCCGCGACGGCGAGCGGCACTCCGCCGGCCGGCCAGGCGCCGGCGGCCAGATGGCTCAGCACGGGGCCGGTGACGGCCCGGCCCTCGCGGGCGGCGGTGGCCGCGCTCTCCCCGCCGTGCAGCAGGTTGCCCACCGCGAAGACGCCGGGTTCGACGGTGCGGTACGCGGGGTCGTGGGCGGGTCCCTTCGTCCCGGGGTCCAGGGGCAGGCCGCCGCGTCGGGCGAGTTCGTGTTCGGGAATCCAGTCGGCCGTGAAGACCACGGTGTCGCAGGCGAGTGTGGTGGTGCGGCCGTTCTCGTGCCGCACCCGGACACCGGTGAGGCGGGGGCGGCCGGTCAGGCCGGTGACGGTGGTACGGGTGAGCAGGGGCACCCCGCCGGCCGGGCGCCCGGCCCGGAGGAGGTGGGGCGGGTGCTCGGTGACGCGGGCGACGAGCCGGACCCCGGCGGTGCGCAGGGTTTCGGCCGCCGAGAGGGCGACCGGTTCGTCGCCGACGACCACGGCGCGGGTGCCGACGGTCTGGTGGTGGAGGTGGACAGCCTGCTGGAGTTCGCCGGTGGTGTAGACGCCGGAGGGCCGGGTGCCGGGGACGAGGCGGGCGGCGCGGGGGCGTTCGCGGGCACCGGTGGCGAGGACGACGGCGCGGGCGGTGATGCGTTCGAGGCCGCCGGGTCCGGTGACGTCGAGGGTGCGGGGCCCCGCCCAGCCGGTGACCGTGACACCGGTACGGAGGGTGGCTCCGGCCGTCGTCGCCTCGGCCGCGCAGCGCGTCGCGTACACGGGGCCGCTGAGGTCGCCGGTGCGGCGCGTGCCGAATCCGCCGTGGGCGCAGTGGCGGGGAATGCCGCCCGCCGCCTGTTCGCGGTCCAGGACCTCCACGTCCGGTACGCCGGCCGCGGCGAGGCCGGCCGCGGCGGCGAGCCCGGCCGGTCCGGCACCGACGACGAGGACGTCCACCCGGCGTTCGCGGCGGGTCATGGGCGGGCCTCCTCGATACGTGCACGCAGGGCGGCCGCGCAGTGGAAGCCCTGGCAGCGTCCGTTGCCGGCCCTGGTCCTGCGGGCGAGGCCCTCGGCCGTGCGCGGCGGGAGCGTGGCGGCGAAGGCGTCGCGGATCTCGCCGTCCGTGACGCGTTCGCAGTGGCAGACGACGGTGCCGTAGGCGGGGTCGCGGGCGATGAGTTCCGCGTCGAGGTACGGGCGCGGGGCGGCTTCGCCGAGGTTCGGCAGGGTGAGGGGCGCGAGGTCCGCCGGTTCCCCGGGATCGATGCCGGCACCGGGGAGGAGGGTCAGGACGTATGCGGCGATGGCCATGGAGGCGGTGAGGCCGGTGGAGCGGATGCCGCCGACGGTGATCAGGCCCCGGTCCGGGTGGGAGGTGATCCGGTAGTCCTCCTGGCCGGTGGCGGCCCGCAGTCCCGCGTAGACGGCGGTGACCTCCTCGTCGAGCAGCCGGGGCAGCACGCGGCTGCCCTTCTCGCGGAGGAGGGCGAGCCCTTCGGCGGTGGACTCGGTGGCCTCCTTGTCGTCCAGGTCCTCGGCGGTGGGGCCGAGCAGGACGTTGCCGAAGACGGTCGGCGCCACCAGGACGCCCTTGCCCGCGGCGGTGGGCACGGGCAGCAGGATGTGCCGGACCAGGTCGCGGGCGAGCTTGTCGAAGACGATGAGCTGGCCCCGGCGCGGGCGCACGGTGAAGGTGTCGATGCCCAGCAGCCGGTCGACGGTGTCGGCGTGCAGCCCGGCGGCGTTGATGAGCAGCCGGGTGCGCAGGGTGCCGCGGCCGGTGGTGACGGTGTGCAGTCCGTCCGTGTACGCGAGGCCCTGGACCGGGCAGTCCAGGTGGAGGTGGACCCCGGCCCGGACGGCCTGGGTGGCGTAGGCGAGCGGGGTGGTCCAGGGGCAGATGACGGATTCGTCGGGGATCTCCAGGGCGCCGAGCGCGCCGGGCCCGAGGTGGGGTTCGCGGGCGGCGGTCTGCGCCGCGTCGAGCAGCCGGGCCGCGTGGTAGCCGTTGCGTTCGGCCTTGGCCAGCAGGGCGGGCAGGGCGTCGAGTTGTTCCCGGTCCCAGGCGACGAGGAGGGCGCCGACGCGTTCGACGGGGATGCCGGTCTCGGCGGCGTAGCGGGAGAGCAGCCGGCTGCCCTCGCGGACGAGCCGGGCCTCCAGGGTGCCGGGGGCGGCGTCGAAACCGGTGTGCAGGATCGCGGTGTTGGCCTTGGAGGTGCCGTTGGCGATGTCGTCCGTGGCTTCGACGAGTGCGGTGCGCAGGGGGTGGCGGGCCAGGGCGCGGGCGATGGCGGTGCCGACGACTCCGGCGCCGATGACGGTGACGTCGTACGGCGGGGCGTCGGGGAGGGGGTGGCCGGCGCGGGTGACGACGGGTGGGGTGGAGGCTTCGGGTGTCGGGCGCGTCGTCATCGTGCCTTCCTCCGTGCCGGCCCGGCCGCTCTCATGGGCGTTCCACCAGCGTGCGTACGGCCGCCCGGAAGGTGTCGAGGCGTTCGGCGGCCCGGTCGGGGCCGATCCGGGGTTCGTAGACGGCGGCCGGTGTCCAGTCGGGGACGGCCCGGTCGGCCGGGAGCGCGGGGTCGGCGCCCATGCGGGCCACGGCGCCGACGCCGAGCGCGGTGACGTCGGGCAGGGCCGACACCTCCACGGGGCGTTGCAGCAGGTCGGCCTGGGTCTGCATCAGCAGGGCGGACCGGGTGAGGCCGCCGTCCACGCGCAGCACGGCCAGCGGGGTGCCCCGGTCGGCGGCCACCGCGTCGGCCAGTTCCACGACCTGGGCGGCGATCCCTTCGCACAGGGCGCGCACCAGATGTCCGGCGGAGGTGTCCAGGCCCAGGCCGGTGACCGATCCGCGCAGGTCGCCGCGCCACCAGGGGGCGGCGAGGCCGGCCAGGGCGGGGACGAAGGTGACGCCGCCGGAGTCGGGGACGCCGGAGCCGACCGGGTCGAGGTCGGCGGCGCCGGAGATCACGCCCAGGTCGGTGAGCCAGCGCACCGCGGAGGCGGCCGTGTAGACCTGGCCGTCCAGGCAGTAGCTGGTGTGTCCGCCGAGCCGCCAGGCCACGCAGGTGACGAGCCCGCCGCTGCCCCGGCGCGGGGTCGGTCCGGTCCCGGCCAGGAGGAAGGCGCCGGTGCCGTAGGTGCACTTGGCGACGGTCGGGTCGAGGGCGCTCTGGGCGAGCAGGGCCGCCTGCTGGTCGACGAGGAGGCCGGTGAGCGGGAGGTCGCCGCCGAATGCGCCGGTGGTGCCGAAGTCTCCGGCGGCGTCCACCACCGAGGGCAGCCGCTCGTCGCCGAGGCCGTAGGCGTCCAGGGCGGTCGGTGACCAGTCGACGCGGTCCAGGTCGAGGAGCTGGGTGCGGCCGGCGGTGGCGGCGTCCGTGACGAAGGCGCCGGTCAGCTGGTGGACGAGCCAGGCGTCGGTAGTCGTGACGACGCCTTCGCGGGTCAGCTCGCGGCGGATCCAGGCCATTTTGGGGGCCGCGAAGTAGGGGTCGAGCGGAAGTCCGGTGAGCTGTCTCAGCTCTTCGGCGCGCGGGGCGAGTTCCGTGCAGACGGTGGCGGCGCGGCGGTCCTGCCAGACGATCGCGTCGGTGAGGGGGCGCCCGGTGTCCGGGTCCCAGGCGAGCACGGTCTCGCCCTGGTTGGCGAGGCCGACGGCGTCGACGATGCCGCCGGATTCGGCCACTGCCCGGCGGCCGGCCTCGATCACCGAGGTGAGTAATTCGGCCGGGTCCGCCTCGACGGCTCCGCCGGGACCGTACCGGGGCCGCACGGGGGCGGAACCGGTGCCGATCACGCCCCGTTCGGGGCAGATCACCAGCGCCTTCGTTCCCGATGTGCCCTGGTCGACGGCGAGCACCGGGCCTGTCATCGGTTCTCCAGCGGTACGCAAGCCCATGGCTTGAACGGAATCGTGATCTTCGGACGCGGCCCCCAGAGTGGTGCAGACCAGCGACCGCGTCAAGCATCCGCCGCCCGTATGTCCGGAACCGTTCGGATACCGCCTGACGACTTCAACGACGTTTCCGGGATGTCGACTTGAGGAAATCAATGATTCGTTCGAGGTGCGACGCAAAGGGCTCTACACTCACCGCCGTGCAGCACCGGACGCGTTAAAACCGTTCGCAATTCAACAGCTTCTTCGCCCCCACGTCACCGAGGATCGATGAATTCAGCACCCCGCCCCGAGCGCGTCCATGGCCAACGGTGAATTCCGGCCGGTTTACCATCCGGCCGGCCACGACAATGAACTCCGCGCGGCGTTACAGGACTTACGCACCGGCCGCTGGATCGCCATGCGCGACCTGCTCGCGCGCACCCCGGACTGGACCCTGTGGACCCAGCGCACCCAGGTGCTCGGCGCCGTCGCCGCGGGGTCGGACGCGGTGCAGGCATGGCTCGCCGAGGAACCGGACAGCGCCGCCGCCTTCGTGATGCGCGCCCGGGTCGCCGTCGAACGCGCGGTACGGGCCAACCGCTCCGGACACCCCAGCGGCCGGGAACTGTGGCAGGAGGCGTGGGAGGCGTGCCGCGCGGCGGCGCACGCCGTACCGGCCGACCCGGTCCCGTGGATCTGCCTGCTGGCCCTCTCCCAGCTCGACGCCGCCCAGCGTCTCGCCGAACACCGGCTCCCCCCGCCCGGCCCCATGCTGTTCCCCGGTCCGTGGGGGCTGCTGGCCGAGGCCGACCGGCGCGACCCGCACAATCGTGAGGCGTACCACCGGATGCTCCAGTTCGTGTACGCCCGCAAGGCCGGCGGGGTGCTCTCCGAAGCGGTCAACTTCGTCCAGTGGGCGTCGTCCACGGCGCCCGAGGGCTCCGCCCTCCATGTGCTCCCGCTCTATGTCCGGGTCGAGCGCTACCGGCGCGAGCACGACCACGACAAGGCGCTCGACCTGCACTGGGTCACCGAGGACGCGGAGCGCGAGGCCGTGCGCGCCCTGGAGTTCTGGTACCGCATCGCCCCTCGCCCGGGCCGTGCGCTGCCCGACCTCAACCACCTGGCGCACGCCCTGTGGGGGGCGCTCCGCTTCGCGGAGGCCGCCGCGGTGTTCCGCGAGCTGGGCCCGTACTTCACCTCGCTGCCCTGGGCCTGCCGTTCCCGTACGCCCGACGACCCCGGCGGTGCCGAGGAGGTCTTCGTGCGCGCCCGCGCCCGCGCGCTGGCGGCGGAACCGGGCTGACCAGGCCGTCCGTCCCCCGGCCGCCCCCCCTTCTTCCGCTCATCCACCGCTCAGGAGGTTTCGCATGTCCGTGTCCACCTCGCCCCGGAAGGGGGCCGACACCAACGCGCCGAAGGACGAGGAGCAACGGCTCCGCGAACTCGGCTACCAACCGGTCCTGGCCCGCCGCATGGGCGGGTTCGGGAACTTCGCCATCAGCTTCTCCGTCATCTCGATCCTGTCCGGGTGCATGACGCTGTACGGCTTCGGCATGTCCACGGGCGGGCCCGCCGTAATGCTGTGGGGCTGGGCCGGCGTCGGCCTGTTCGTGCTCTGCGTCGGCATGGCGCTCGCCGAGGTGACCAGCGCGTATCCGACGTCCGGGGCGCTGTACTACATGGCGGACCGGCTCGGCGGCCGGAAGTGGGGCTGGTACACCGGCTGGCTGAATCTGCTCGGTCTCCTCGGTGCCATCGCGGGCATCGACTACGGCGCCGCGCTGTTCACGGGCGCGCTGATGAACCTCCAGTGGGGCTTCACCCCGACCCCCGGCAAGACGATGATCATCTTCGTCTGCATCCTGCTGCTGCACGCGGTGCTCAACCTCTTCGGGGTGCGGCTGGTCAGCATCCTGAACTCGATCAGCGTGTGGTGGCACCTGGCCGGTGTCGCGGTGATCGTCTCCGTGCTCGCCATCGTGCCCTCGCACCACCAGTCGCCCTCGTTCGTCTTCACCGAGTTCGTCAACGACACCGGCTGGGACAACCCCCTGTACGTGGCGGCGATCGGGCTGCTGCTGGCCCAGTACACGTTCTGCGGCTACGACGCCTCCGCCCATCTGTCGGAGGAGACCTCCAACGCCTCGGTCACCGCGGCGCGCGGCATCGTCCGGGCGATCTGGGTCTCCTGGGTGGCCGGATTCGTCCTGCTGGCCGGGCTCACCTTCGCCATCCAGGACTACGCGGGCACGCAGGACAGCGCGACCGGTGTGCCGCCCGCCCAGATCCTGATCGACGCGCTGGGCACCTCGGGCGCCACGGCGATGCTGCTGATCGTGATCGCGGCGCAGCTGTTCTGCGGCAACGCCGAGGTCGCGGCCGCCAGCCGGATGGTGTTCGCGTTCAGCCGTGACAACGCGCTCCCCGGCTCCACGCTGTGGCGCAAGGTGAGCACCCGTACGCAGACGCCGGTTCCGGCGGTGTGGCTGTCGGTGATCGTGGCCGGGGTGCTGGCCCTGCCGTCGCTGTACTCGGCGACCGCGTACGGCGCGGTGACCGCGATCAACGTCATCGGGATCACTCCGGCGTACGCGATCCCGATCTTCCTGAAGCTGCGCGCGGGCGGCCGGTTCCAGCGCGGGCCGTGGCACCTGGGCCGCTGGTCGAAGCCGGTGGGCTGGATCGCCGTGGTGTGGGTGGCGATCGTGACCGTGCTGTTCCTGCTGCCGCAGTCGTCGCCGGTGACCATCGACTCGATGAACTACGCGTCGATCGCCCTGGTCGCCGTGCTGGTCCTGGCCACGATCTGGTGGTTCGTCGCGCGACGCTCGTACGGCACGCCGTCGGCGTACGGGAACGCGCGCGAGCAGGCCGAGATAGAAGAGGGCATCGTCTGACCCGTCCCCGCTTCGCCGCAGGCCCCGCGCCCATCCGTGCGCGGGGCCTGCGGCGTACCGCGTCCGGTCGGGACCGGACGGCTCATCTAGGCGTCGGTACGGATGATCACCACCAGGGTGCGGGGGCCGTGGACGCCCTCGACGCGTTCCAGTTCGATGTCGGAGGTGGCCGAAGGGCCGCTGATGAGGGTCGTGGGGCGGTCCGGGACCAGCCGGGCCACCGCCTCGGGCACCCCCACCTCCACGGTGGACAGATCGACCACGCACACATGGAGGTCGGGCACCAGGGTCAGCGCCCGCCGGCCCTGGCCGGGCGAGCCGTCCAGGAACACGGTGCCGGTCTCGGCGCAGCCGGCGGCGGACGCGGTGACGACACCGTCGAGTTCGTCCAGGTGCGGGGCGGGGACGTCCGGGGAGTCGAGGCGCACCTCGCCCTCGTAACCGGCCAGCCATCCGTCGTCGAGCCCCGGCGGCACCCCGATCCGGGTCGCGCCGTGCTCCCGCAGCACCCCGGCGACGACCTCGGCCGTCCGGTCGGCGGTGCAGGGGTGGACCGCGGCCTTGTAGTCGAGGAGCCGGTCGGTGAACAGGGCGAGGCGTTCCCCGTCGGGGAGGGTGCGTCCGGTGCGATAGGCGCGCGGCACGGGAGTGTCGGTCGCGGGGGCGAGGGCGAGCGCGTCCCGGACGCGGCCGAGTACGGTCTCGCGGGCGGTGGTCACCGGCCCTCCTCCCGCTGTGTGTCGGGGGTGTGGGCGGCGGCCGCCTCGCGCATGGCGGCCGTGCCCTCGGGCGAGGCCAGCCAGGCGCGGAAGGTCTGCTTCGGCGGGGCCGGGGTGTCGCGGCTGTCGCTCCAGCCGGAGAGCGGGGGCGGCAGTCTGGGCAGCCTTCCGTCCCGGCCGGCCAGGGCGCGGCCGAGCCGTGACGCCTTCTGCGCGGCCGTGTACACGGCGGGTCTGCTCATCACCGCGCCCGCCGCCTTCATCGCCAGCTTTTCGGCCGTGGTGCCGGACCGTTCGGTGTGCTGGTGGCGCAGTTCGACCAGCAGCGAGGGGATGTCGATCTTCACGGGGCAGGCGTCGAAGCAGGCGCCGCAGAGACTGGAGGCGTACGGCAGCGAGCTGTTGGGGTCGTTCGCGGCGGCGTCCATGCCGGCGAGTTGCGGGGTCAGTACGGCGCCGATCGGTCCGGGGTACGTGGAGCCGTAGGCGTGGCCGCCGGCCCGCTCGTACACCGGGCAGACGTTGAGGCAGGCGGAGCAGCGGATGCAGTTGAGTGCCTGGCGGCCGAGCCGGTCCGCGAGGGCGGCGGTGCGGCCGTTGTCGAGCAGCACCAGATGGAAGTCCTGGGGCCCGTCGCCGGGGGTGACGCCGGTCCACATCGAGGTGTAGGGGTTCATCCGCTCGCCCGTGGAGGAGCGCGGCAGGAGTTGCAGGAACACCTCCAGGTCCCGGTGGCGCGGCAGGACCTTCTCGATGCCCATGACGGTGATGAGGGTGTCGGGGAGGGTGAGGCACATGCGGCCGTTGCCCTCGGACTCGACGACGCAGAGGGTGCCGGTCTCGGCGATGCCGAAGTTGGCGCCGGAGACGGCGACCTTCGCGGTCATGAACTTCTCGCGCAGATGGGCGCGGGCGGCGGCGGCCAGATGGGCGGGGACGTTGTCCAGGGAGGGGTCGACGCCGGGGATCTCCTTGAGGAAGATCCGCCGGATCTCGTCCCGGTTGCGGTGGATCGCGGGGACGAGGATGTGCGACGGCTTGTCGTGGGCGAGTTGCACGATGAGTTCGGCGAGGTCGGTCTCGTGCGGGGTGATGCCGAGGGATTCGAGGTGTTCGTTGAGGCCGGTCTCCTGGGTGGCCATCGACTTGACCTTGATGACCTCCTCGCTGCCCGTCTCGCGGACGAGCCGGGCGACGATCTCGTTGGCCTCGACGCCGTCGCGCGCCCAGTGGACGGTGCCGCCGCGGGCGGTGACGTTGCGTTCGAGCTCTTCCAGGAGTTCGGGGAGCCGGTTCATGGTGTCGGTCTTGATGGCCGATCCGGCGGCGCGCAGTTCCTCCCAGTCGGGCAGTTCGCCGGTGACGTCCAGCCGTTTGGCGCGGATGGTGTGCGTGGCGCGGCCGAGGTTGCGGCGCAGCTGCCCGTTGCGCAGTTCGTCGTGGGCGGCGGCGGGGAAGGTGCGGTCGCCGCGCAGATTGCCCGTGCCGAACGGGGAGCGGGGCGGGGGCGCGGGCATGCCGAGGAAGGTGGCGCTCATCGGGCGGCCTCCGTGAGGACGTACGGCGCGGTGCGGGTGGCGGACAGGATCTGGGCCAGGTGCAGGGTGCGGGTGCCGGCCTTGATCCGGGAGAGCCCGCCGCCGATGTGCATCAGACAGGAGGAGTCGCCCGCGGTGCACACCTCGGCGCCGGTGGCGGTGACGTGGCGCATCTTGTCCTGAAGCATGGCGGTGGAGGTGTCGGCGTTCTTCAGGGCGAAGGTTCCGCCGAAGCCGCAGCAGGCGTCCGCCTCGTCGAGGGTGACGAGGTCGATCGCCTCGACGGCCCGCAGCAGCCGCAGCGGTTTGTCACCGACCCGCAGCATGCGCAGCGAGTGGCAGGTGGGGTGGTACGTGACCCGGTGCGGGAAGTACGCGCCGACGTCGGTCACCCCCAGTACGTCCACCAGCAGTTCGGACAGCTCGTACGTCTTGGCCTTCACGGTGGCGACGCCCGCGCGCAGGGCCGCGTCCCCGTACCGCTCGGCGATGATCTCGTGCTGGTGGCGGACCGATCCGGCGCAGGAGCCGGAGGGCATGACGACGGCGTCGATGGCGGGGTCGCCGAACTGGGCGGCGAAGTTGCGCACCAGGGGGACGGGCTCGCGCTGGTATCCGGTGTTGACGTGCATCTGGCCGCAGCAGGTCTGGCCGGGCGGGAACACCACCTCGTGGCCCAGTCGGGCCAGCAGCAACGCGGTGGATTTCACCGCCTCGGGGAAGAGGGTGTCGCCCAGACAGGTGGCGAAGAGTCCGATGCGCATGGGTCTCCCGGTCATGGCTCTCGGTGGGCGGGCGTCGCGCGTCCGGTTTATGGTCCGACCATACTACGCTCGGCTCGCACGGGGTGTCCGCCGCGCGCATACGAGAGAGCCGCCGCACCGCTCCCCGGCGGGGCGGTGCGGCGGCTCCTGGTTCGTACGGGTCAGGCCCCGGGCGGCGGGTCGGCGACGAGGGTGCCGTGCAGCCCCCGGATGTGGCGCTCGACCAGGTCGGCCGCCCGCGCCCCCTCGCCCGCGCGCACCAGCCGCAGCAGTTCGGCGTGGTCCGCGTTGAGCGCGGCGGCGGTGGCGGGCCAGTCGGGCTCCGCCGCCAGGGCGCGCAGGATCAGCGGCCGTACGGACTCGCGCACGGCGGAGGTGAGCGTGGAGGTGAGGGCGTTGCCGGAGCCGCGGGCGATCCGGACGTGGAAGCGGGTGTCCAGGTCGTTGAACTCGGGCACCGCGATGCCGGGCTCCGCCATCCGCGCGACCAGCGCCTCCGCCTCGTCGAGGTCGGCCGGTACGGCGTGGCGCGCGGCCGCCTCGAAGCTGGACCGCTCCAGCACGACGCGGGCCTCCAGCATGTCCCCCAGGCTGTAGCTGCCGAGGGCGAAGTGGAGCCGGAGCAGCCGGCCGAGGGCGTCGTCGGGGTTGCGGACGATGCGGGCGCCCGCGTCCGGGCCGCGGCCCGGCTGGGCGACCAGCACACCGATGGTCTCCAGCACCCGCAGCGCCTCGCGCAGCGCCGAGCGGCTCACGCCGAGGACGGGGGCCAGTTCCCGTTCGGGCGGCAGCCGGTCACCGGCTCTGAGGTCGCCCGCGAACACCCGCTGCTCGATGCTCCGGAGCACCAGTTCATGCGTACGCGACTGCCGTACGGGCTCCCATTCGACGGGCATCGGCCATCCTCTGTTCCGGTCGGAACATCCCACTATGTCACACACGGTATGTGGTCGGACCACACGGCGGAGGGCCGCTCAGTATGTGACGACGATGCGGCGCGCCTCGCCGTCCACCCTGATCAGGCCGCCGAGCGGGATGATCGCCTGCGGGTCCGTGTGGCCGCAGTCGACGTCGAAGACGGCCATCGTGTCGGGGGCGTACTCCGTGAGCGCCCGCAGCACGGCATCGCGCTGCTCCCGCCGGTAGCGCGCGCCCGCCTCGGGGTCGAGTGGCTTGTCGAAGGACCAGTTCTTGGCCCGTGCCATGAGCAGGGCGGGGAAGCGGCGCAGCAGGCCGCGCTCCCCCATGTTGCGCAGGATGCGGTACACCTCGTCGGCGGAGGGCAGTTCCTCCGAGGTCTCCAGGAACAGCACCCGCCCCTCGTACGCCTCCGGGGGCAGGATCTCCCGGTCGGCCATCAGCAGCCAGGCCAGGATCTCCAGGTTGCCGCCCCAGCTCGCGCCCTCGACCACCCGGCCCGCGTTGTGCCAGATCCACCCCTCGCCGGGGAGCAGTTCGGGTTCGGCGTCGAAGGTGCGCGGGTCGTCCCAGGGCCGGTTGACGCTGCCCGTCTCCCCGGCCGGCGTCAGCTCGTACGGGCCGTGCGTGAACAGGGCGGCCCGGACGGAGTCGGCGACGAAGGGGTGCAGTGCGCCGGGGCGGCCGAGTTCGACCATCACCGAGCCGCCGTGGTAGCCGACGATCCCGAGGTTGTCGAGGAGGAGGAGCAGGTTGGTGCAGTCGCTGTAGCCGAAGAACGGCTTGGGGTTGGCCCGCAGCAGTTCACGGTCCAGGTGGGAGAGCACGGTGATCTGGTCCTCCCCGCCGATGGTGGCGATGACGGCCTTGATCTCCGGGTCGGCGAACGCCGCGTGGATGTCGGCGGCGCGCTCCTGCGGGCTCGACCCCATCTTCCGGGTGGTGGGGTATTCCACGGGCTCCAGGCCGAACTCCTCCCGGAGCCTGCGCAGGCCGAGTTCGTACGGGAGGGGGAAGAGGCCGGGCAGTCCGGAGGAGGGCGAGAGCACGGCGACGCGGTCACCGGGGCGCGGCTTGGAGGGATAGCGGGAAGGTGTCATCCGACAAGCCTAATGATCACCCCGGCCACCGCCCGCCGGATAACGCCCCGTCGACGCCCGCCCGGATCACCCCGGTGACGGGCCGCCGCCATCACCTCGGTGACGGTCCGTCGGACAGCGTCCCGGCCGGGCCCCGGACCAGTACCAGCAGGTCCATCCAGCTGACGGCGGGGCGGTCCGGTTCCTGCTCCGCCGCCGTACGCAGCCGGCGCATCCCGCGCTCGAACTCCTCGTCGTCCAGGCCGCGCAGCTTGGCGTCCGTGTCGCGTCTGATCCGGTCGGCGAAGGCGGCGAGGCTCGGGGCGCTCTCCTGCGGCACCGCGTGCAGGGCGACGCGGGTGAATCCGGCCCCCGCGAACGCGGCACAGGTCCGCTCCACGGTCGGATAGCCGTCCACGATGCGTTCGGCGCCGGGGAAGAACCGCACCCGCAGGTCGCGGGCGCACCGGCCGGGGAACGAGTTGCGGATGAGCACCGGGGCGCCGGGCTTCAGCGCTCTGCGCAACTCCCGGGCGGCGGCGTCCAGATCACCGATGTGGTGGACGACCGACCCGAGCCAGGCCGCGTCCGCGCAGCCGTCCGGCACCGGCAGCCCCTCGGCCCGTCCGTCCAGCGCCTCGATCCGCCCCTGCCGGGGGATCAGTGCCCGCATGGCGGAGGCCGGTTCCACGGCCAGCACCCGTGCCCCGAACCAGTCGGCGAACGCCGAGGCGAAGGAGCCGGTGCCCGCGCCGACGTCCAGGAGGGTGGCGCCGGGGGCGAGGTCCATCTCGGCGGCGATCGCGGCGCGCCACGCGGTCAGCCCGTCGCGCGGTATCTCCCGGGCGAGGCGGTAGTCCTCGGCGAAACGACGGTCGGGGGCGGTCGCTTCCATGGGGTCTCACTTCCGGCGCGATCGGGCCGACGCGGACGAACCGGGCCCGCCGCGCCTCGTCGGCGGATGTTAGCGACCACCCCGCCAATTGTCTAGACCAGAAAGGGAGGGAAATGTGCGCGGGCGCACGCCCGTTGCCGGGTGGGGCGCCACCCAGTTCATAGGATTCTCAGGCAGCCCCGCTACGGTGTCGGCGTGACCCAGACGAGCCCTCCCGGCTGGCATCCAGACCCCGGGTATTCAGGATTTGGCCCCCGCCACGAGCGCTGGTGGGACGGCACCCAGTGGACCGACCACCTCCGGGTGCCTCCGGCGGCCACCCGCGGCCGGCGCGTCCGCGTCGCGGCCGGTGTCACCGCCGCCGTGGTGGTGCTCGCCGCGATCGGGGGCGGCGTCTATCTGCTGACCGACGACTCGGACGGCAGGAGCGACACGGCGGTCTCCGCCCCGTCCGACTCCCCCTCCGCCGAGTCGCCCTCCCCCGACCGGCAGCGCGGCGACTCCGGCGGCGGCGACGGCGAGGACCGGGGCGACGGCGAGCGCGGGACGCCGGACCAGGGGCTGCCGGCCGAGGACGGCTACGCGACGGACCTGGCCAGCGGCATCAGCATTCCGGTCCCGGACGGCTGGAAGGGCGAGTCCGGCATGGGCGCCGGGGTGACCACCGGTTCCTACCCCTGCCCCGGCGACACCGGGAAGAACTGCGTGCGCGGCGGGGTGTTCTCCGTCCCGGCCGAGGCCCTGGAGCTGACCACCTCGACCCCGAAGGCCACGGCCGAGAAGGACATCGGGAACAACGCCGAGGCGTCCTACGGCGAAGAGGGCTACGGCGGCATCACCTCGCACAAGGAGCTGAAGTCCGAAGCCGTCACGGTGGCCGGACAGCGGGGCTACCGGGTGCGCTGGAAGGTGGTGACGAAGAACGGTGACGACGGCTACGTCGAGTCGCTGGCCTTCCCGTCCCCGCTGGCCGAGGACAGGATGATCGTGGTCCGCTCGGGCTTCGACATCAACGACAAGGCCCCCTCGCTGTCCGTCATGGACGAGATCACCAAGGGCATCAAGGCGGCCCCGAACACCGGTTCCGGTTCCGGTACCGACGCCTGACCGTCCCGGAGGACCGCACGGCCCGGAGTGAGTATCCGGGCCGTGCGGTCTGAGTACGTCACCCGATCCCCGGCCGGGGCGCGGACGCTGGAATGGGATCATGGTTCCCGACGCACAGCGGCTCCGCATCCGGCACGTCACCAGTGCCGGCACCACGCTCGCCCTCTCGCTCGCCCCGCTCGTGATCGGCGTGCTGTTCGCGCGCACGATGGCTCTGGACCCGCACACCCCCGTGAACGCCCTGATCACCCGGGGCGGCCGGGGCACCGGTCCCTCGCCCGCGGAGTGGCGCGGCTGCGGCCGGAGCGCGCTGCGCCGCTGCCGGAGCGCCTGCCGGCCCCTGGCCCGGCCGAAAAACCGGTACCCCCGCACCCGCCGCCTTCCCTAGACTCGCCCCACACCGCGCCGGGTTCCGCCGGCGCTCGTGCCGTGACCGTCGAGGGGAGACCGCCGTGCGTCAGCGCACCGCCGCCGTCGTCCCCGCGTCGCGGTTCGAGGTGATCCTGGTGTCTCGCGCCGCCCGGCGCCGGCTGCGCGGCCGGCCCCGGACCCCGTGACGAACACGCGGGCCTCTGCCGTCTCCTGACGTGTGGTCACCCCTGTGCCGAGAGGCGGGGTGACGGGTTCCGCCACGCCCCTCGCGGGCCGTTCCGTCCGGGAATCGCGCCGTCTTCTTCCGGATCATCCGAAAGGCCACCGGCCGTGCGTACCCACCAGCACCGTTCCCTCGACGCCGCACTCGACACCGTTCGCAACCTGGGCATCCTGGCCCACGTCGACGCCGGCAAGACGACCGTCACCGAGCGCATCCTCTACACCACCGGCACCACCCACAAGCGCGGTGAGGTCCACGACGGGACGACCATCACGGACTTCGACTCCCAGGAACGCGACCGGGGCATCACCATCTTCGCCGCCGCCGTGAGCTGTTCGTGGGACGGTCACCGCATCAACCTCATCGACACACCGGGGCACGTCGACTTCGCCGACGAGGTCGAACGCTCGCTGCGGGTGCTCGACGGCGCGATCGCGGTGTTCGACGCGGTGGCCGGGGTGGAGCCGCAGAGCGAGTCGGTGTGGCACCAGGCGGACCGGCACTCCGTCCCGAGGATCGCCTTCGTCAACAAGCTGGACCGGGCGGGCGCCGACCTGGACACGGCCGTCGCCTCCATCCGGGACCGGCTGCACACCGTCCCACTGGTGGTCCAGCTGCCCATCGGCAGCGAGGACGCCTTCCGCGGCGTCGTGGACCTGCTGCGGATGCGCGCCCTGGTGTGGGCGGACGGCGCCGACACCTACGAGGAGTGCGCGGTGCCCGCCGAACTGCGCGAGGAGGCGGTGCGGCGCAGGCGGCTCCTGGAGGAGGCGGTGGCGGAGCTGCATCCGACGGCGCTGGAGGAGTTCTGCGTACGCTCCGAGCTTTCGGAGGCGACGCTCGCCGGGGCGCTGCGCGATCTGACGCACACCGGTGAGGGGGTCGTGGTGCTGTGCGGTTCGGCGTACCGCAACCGGGGTGTGGAGCCGTTGCTGGAGGCGGTCGTGGCGTATCTGCCCTCGCCCGCCGACGTGCCGCCGGTACGGGGCGTGTTCGGCGACGAGGTGCGGGAGCGGGCCGCCGATCCGGCGGGGCCGTTCGCCGCGCTGGCGTTCAAGGTGAACGCGACGGCGACGGGCCGGCTGACCTATCTGCGCGTGTACTCGGGAACGATCGGAAAGGGGCAGACCGTGCTGGACGCGAGCACCGGGCGCGGTGAGCGCGTCGGCCGCATCCTGCGGGTGCGGGCGGACCGCCATGTCGATGTGGACACGGCGGTGGCCGGGGACATCGTCGCGGTCATCGGCCCGAAGTCGGTCCGTCCGGGCGCCACGCTGTGCGCGCCGGACGCCCCGCTGGTCCTGGAACCGCCCTCGGTGGCCGAGCCGGTCGTGTCCGTGGCCGTGGAGGCACGGCGGAGCACGGACACGGAGCGGCTGATGGCCGCCCTGGTCCGGCTGGCCGAGGAGGACCCGTCGCTGGTGGTGCGTACGGACGCCGAGACGGGTCAGACGGTGCTGTCGGGCATGGGCGAGCTGCATCTGGAGGTGGCCGCGGAGAAGATCCGCCGCGACCACGGCCTGGACGTCCGGGTCGGCCGGCCGCAGGTCGCGCACCGGGAGACGCTGGTGCGCGGGGTGTCCGGGCTGGTCTACCGGCACGTCAAACAGGACGGCGGGGCCGGGCAGTTCGCCCATGTCGTCATCGACGTCGAACCGCTGGAGGCGGGCGACGGCGAGGAGGCGGTGTTCGCGTTCCGTTCGGCGGTCGTCGGCGGCCGGGTGCCGGCGGAGTACGTGCGGGCGGTCGAGGCGGGCTGCCGGGACGCGCTGGCCGAGGGGCCGCTGGGCGGGCATCCGGTGACCGGGGTGCGGGTGACGCTGGTCGACGGCGCCACGCACTCCAAGGACTCCTCGGAGATGGCGTTCCGCACGGCCGGGCGGTTCGCGCTCCGGGAGGCGCTGCGGGCGAGCGCGATGGTGCTGCTGGAGCCGGTGGTCGAGGTCACGGTCACCGTGCCGGACGACGCGGTCGGCGGGGTGCTCGGCGATCTGGCCGCCCGGCGCGGCCGGGTCTCCGGGTCCACCACGCGGGGCGCCGCCGCGGTGGTCACCGCGACCGTGCCGCTGGCCGAGCTGTTCGGTTACGCGACGCGGCTGCGGAGCCGTACGCAGGGCCGGGGCACGTTCACCACCCGCGCCACGGGGTACGCGCCCGCACCGGCGGCGGTCTCCGGCGGCACGGCCTGACGGGCGAGGTCCCGCCCGCCCTCTGTGTCGAGGGCGGGCGGGACCTGTCGTCGTCCGGCCCGGGTCAGACGACCGGGACGGGGAACGTCGGGTACTCCACCCCGGAGACGTACTGGACGACCCGGATGACCTGGCACGAGTAGCCGAACTCGTTGTCGTACCAGAGGTAGAGGATCGCGTTGTCGCCGTCCACCTGGGTGGGGCCGGCGTCCACGATGGAGGCGTGCCGGGAGCCGATGAAGTCGCTCGACACCGCGTCCGGGGCGGTCGTGAAGTCGATCTGCCGCTTCAGCGGGGAGGTCAGCGACACCTCGCGGAGGTGGTCGAGGACCTCGGTGCGGGTGGTCTCGCGGCCGAGCTTGAGGCTGAGGATCGCGATCGAGACGTCCGGCACGGGGACCCGGATGGAGCTGCCCGTGATGGTCGCCTCCAGGTCGGGCAGCGCCTTCGCGACGGCTGAGGCGGCGCCCGTCTCCGTGATCACCATGTTGAGCGGCGCGGAGCGGCCCCGGCGGTCGGAGCCGTGGTAGTTGTCCAGCAGGTTCTGGTCGTTGGTGAACGAGTGGATGGTCTCCACGTGTCCGCGCAGCACGCCGTACTCGTCGGCCATCGCCTTGAGCGGCGGCACGATCGCGTTGGTGGTGCAGGAGGCGCAGGAGATGATCTGCTCGTCCGGCTTGATCGTCCCGTGGTTGACGCCGTGCACGATGTTGGGGACGTCGCCCTTGCCGGGCGCGGTCAGGACGACCTTGGCGATGCCGGGGCGCAGGTGCTTGGACAGGCCCTCGCGGTCGCGCCACCTGCCGGTGTTGTCGATGAGGATCGCGTCATTGATGCCGTACGCGGTGTAGTCGACGGTGGTCGGGTCGTCCGAGTAGATGACCTGGATCTCGTTGCCGTTGGCGACGATCCGGTTGTTGGCCTCGTCCACGGTGATCGTGCCCTGGAACTGGCCGTGGATGGAGTCGCGCCGCAGCAGTGAGGCGCGCTTGACGATGTCCTGGCCCGCGCCCTTGCGGACCACGATGGCGCGCAGCCGCAGGCCGTTGCCCGAGCCCGCCTTCTCGATGAGCAGCCGGGCCAGGAGGCGGCCGATGCGGCCGAAGCCGTAGAGGACCACGTCGCGCGACTCGCGGCGCTCGATCTTGTTGTCGCCGATGGCTCCGGAGACGGCCTCGGCGGTGAACCCCGCCTCGCCGAGGCCGCGGTTGTCGGCCTTGTAGAGGGCGGCGAGCATGCCGATGTCGATCTGGGAGGGGCCCAGGTCCAGGGTGGTGAGGGCCTGCAGGAAGGGCAGGGTCTCGGTGACCGAGAGCTCGTCGCCGTCGATCTGGCGGGCGAAGCGGTGGGTCTTGAGGATGCTCACCACCGACTTGTTGACCAGTGAGCGGCTGTGCAGCAGGACGGTGACGTCCCGCTCGCGGTGCAGCTTCCCGATGATCGGAATCATCGACTCCGCGATTTCTTCGCGGTGCTTCCAATTGGTGAACGCGTCGTCATTGACAGTCACAGGTTTATCTTTCGAGCTAGGCGGCGCTCATATGGTAACCAGACGCCCGTTCACCCCCTCACCCGGCCCGGCCCACCCGGCCCCGACGGGGCGTACCCCAGCCACTCCATCCCGATAATTCACCTTTCACCCCTTATCGGATTGGTCCATACCTTTGAATGCACATTGGTCGGGCAAGCCATCTTTTAATCGTTTTCTAAATACCAGCAGGGAAGCCTGAATAAGTTCGCCCCACACCCTTCGATCCGCGCACGCCATCACGAATATTCGAAATGCGGACACCCGTCACCGACCTACTGCCGAGTATTTGATCGAGACTTTCCAAGTCATCTGCATTCCTTTACGATCAACCGAGCGACGGGCATTTTTCGGCCCATTTTGATTGCCAACGGGGTGTTCGAGTTGAACGTGTACGGACTTGTGCATGCCTACGGGGATGTCGCCCCTTCGGCGATCCCACGCCGCTCGCACCCCCCTCAACCAGCCCCGAGAACACCCGACTTGGCGCGCATCACCTGGCCAGAGGGCCAACTGGTGGACCGACGGCCTCCGCTCCCCCCGGCCTCACCGGATTTTTTTCAGCCAATCCACGGCAAGCTCCACAGGGCCCTTCTCCGCGTCGAGAACGAATAGCCGGGCGCCGGAAACAATTACACAGGAGGTCTGCCTAAATGCCTGAGCGCGAGAGTCTGGTGGCCCTGCTGCGCGAACGCGCCACGGAACACGGTGACCGGCCCGCAGTCGGATTCAGCGCCGACCCGGCCGACCCGACGGCCTACGAGGAAACCACTTACGGAGAACTGGACGAGACCGCCCGCCGCACCGCGGTCCTGCTCCGCCGCGCCGGCGTGGAGGAGGGCGACCGGGTCCTGCTGCTCCACCCGCCGGGGCTCGGATTCCCCCGCGGGTTCACCGGCTGCCTGTACGCCGGGGCGATCGCCGTACCCGCCCCGATGCCCGACGGCTACCGGCGCCAGCGCGAGCGGCTGGCCGGGATCGCCCGCGATGCCCGGGTGAGCGCGGTACTCACCGACGCCTCGACAGCCGCGGCGGTCGGCGACTGGACCCGGGAGTGCGGCCTCCAGAACCTCCCGGTACTGGCCGTGGCCCCCGACTCCCTGCCGCCTGCCGCCTGCCGCCTGCCGCCTGCCGCCTGCCGCCTGCCGAAGAATGGCGTGAGCCGCGGACAGGGGCACGCACCGTCGCCTTCCTCCAGTACACCTCCGGTTCGACCAGCGAGCCCAAGGGCGTCGTCGTTGACCACGGCAACGTACTCGCCAACGCCGAGGCGTTCGCCGGCACGGTCGACGTCCGGCAGGAGACACGCTGGGGCGGCTGGCTGCCCATGTATCACGATTTCGGGCTTATCGGACTCCTGATCACCCCGCTCACCCTGGGCAGCACCATCGTGCTGATGTCACCGGCGACCTTCCTCAAACGCCCGCACCTGTGGCTGCGGTTGATGGACGCCTACGACCTCCAGGTGTCACCGGCACCCAACTTCGCCTACGACCTGTGCACCCAGCGGGTCACCGATGCCCAGCTGGAGGGCGTCGACCTGTCCCGGTGGACCCACGCCATGAACGGTTCCGAGCCGATAGCGGCCCGGACGCTGACCGCCTTCGCCGAGCGTTTCGCCGCGGCCGGCCTCCGGGCCGACGCGTTGACCCCCGGCTACGGTCTGGCCGAGGCCACCCTCTGCGTCTCCGGTGCGCCCTCCTACCGGCCGCCGGTCATCACCCCGGTCGACACGGGAGCCCTGGACCGGGACCTCTTCCGCCCCGCCGGCCCCACGACATCCCCGAAGGAGGTCCGCGGGCTGGTCAGCAGCGGGCGGCTCTGCCCCGGAGTCGAGGCGGTCGCCGTGGACCCCGGCGACGGCACGGTCCTGCCGGAGGGCGCCATCGGTGAACTCTGGGTACGCGGCCCCAGCGTGGCCCGCGGCTACTGGGAGAACGAGGAGCAGAGCGCGCTGACGTTCGGCGCCGTCACCCGGGACGGCCGGTCCGGCTGGCTGCGCACCGGGGACCGGGGGTAGTGGCCGACGGAGAGCTGTACGTCACCGGGAGGATCAAGGAGCTCCTGATCCTCGGCGGACGCAACCTCTATCCGCACGACCTGGAGGCGGCGGTCCGCGCCACCCATCCGGCGCTGGAGCGCAGCGCCACCGCCGTGTTCACCGTGCCGTCGGCCGGGGACCAGCTGGTGGTGGTGCAGGAAGCCCGCCCCGCCCTGTTCGGAACCACCCCGGCCGGGCAGCTGATCGACGACGTGACCCGCGCTCTGGGCCGGGAGTCCGGGGTCGCCGTGCCCAATGTCGTCCTGGTCCGCCCCGGTGACGTCCAGCGGACCACCAGCGGCAAGATCCAGCGCACACTGACCCGGAACCTCCTGCTGGGCGGGGAGCTACGGGTGATCGGACAGCGGGTGAGTCCGGTGCTGGAGCGGGCATGCGCCGCGCACACCGCGACGGGGACGCACCAGTGAGCGCCCTGACCGCCGCCGGGCTGGAGCGGGCGCTCGGAGACCCGTCCGATCCCAGGACCCCGTTCTCGTACGCCCGTTGCGCGGAACTGGACCGGGACGAGGCATTCCCCGAGGAGATCTGCGCGGAGCTGGACCGGATCGGTCTGCCCCGGCACTACGTACCGCGGGAGTTCGGTGGGGCGCTCGTCGGACTCCAGGAGCTGGCCGACCTGGTCCGGGTCGTCGCCCGCCGCGACCTCACCGCGGCGATCGGCCACGCCAAGAGCTACCTCGGCGCGGCCTGCGTATGGACGGCCGGCACCCCGGAGCAGGGCCGTGCCCTCGCCACCCGGCTCACCGCCGGGGCACCGGTCTCCTGGGGGCTGACCGAGCGCGCCCACGGCAGCGATCTGCTCGCGACCGAGCTGGCAGCCGAGCCCTGTTCCTCGGGCGGTCATCGGCTCACCGGTGAGAAGTGGCTGATCAACAACGCCACCCGGGGCGAGCTGATCTGTGTACTCGCCCGCACCGACCCGGCGGGCGGACCGCGCTCCCTCAGCCTCTTCCTGGTCGACAAGAAGCGGCTCGCGCCCGGAAGCCACCGGTGTCTGCCCAAGCAGCGCACCCACGGCATCCGGGGTGCCGACATCAGCGGCATCGCCTTCGACGGGGCTCTGGTACCGGACGACGCCCTCGTCGGGGAGGCCGGGCACGGTGCCGAGACCGTTCTCAGGACGCTTCAGCTCACCCGGACGGTCTGCGCCGCGCTCTCGCTGGGCGCCGCCGACCACGCGCTGCGACAGGCGGTGGCCTTCACCGAGGGGCGCGAGCTGTACGGCAGACGCCTGGCCGGCTTCCCCCACGTGAGGCGGACCCTCGGCCGCGCCCGCGCGAGGCTGCTGGCGTGCGAGGCGGTGAGCCTGGTCGCGAACCGCTCGGCAAGTGCCCTGCCCGGCGAGCAGAGCGTCGCGGCGAGCGTGGTGAAGTCCTTCGTGCCGGAACGCGTCGAGACGCTCATCGCCGACTGCGGTGAACTCCTGGGCGGCCGGGCGTTCCTCACCGGGGTGCACGAGCACGGCACATTCCAGAAGCTGGTCCGGGACCACAGGGTGGTGGGCATCTTCGACGGCAACCAGGCGGTCAACCGCAATGCCCTGATCAACCAGTTCCCGGTGCTGGCCCGCCGCTACCGGGAGGGCCGGGTGGACGCGGCGGGGCTCGCGGCGGCGGCCGACCCGCGGTCGCCTCTGCCGCCCCTCGCCCCCGGCAGACTGGAACTGGTCTCCCGCGGCGGTGCCAGTCTCGTACAGAACCTGCCGTCCGCCGTCGCCGCCCTGCGCGCGGCGGAGGCGACCGACCCCCGGCTGCTCGCCCTGGCCGAGCGGCTTCTCGCCCGCTGCGAGTCGTTGCACGGTGAACTGGCCGCGCTGCGCCCCTCGCGGATACCGCCCGCCCGCGCCTTCGACCTGGCCCAGGAGTACGAGGAGTGTTTCGCCGGAGCCGCCGTGCTGCACCTGTGGTCGGCGGACGGCGGGCGCCGGGCCGGCCCCGAACCGTGGCGGGACGCGGTGTGGGCCAGGGCCGCGCTGGCCGCGGTGCTCGTGCGGAAGGACCCGGAGCCGGGTGACGACGCGGAGTTCGACGGGCTGTCCGATGCGCTGGAGACCATCGCCGCCGCACCGGTTGTGGTGGCGCCGGCCGGAGAGGAGACCCGGTGACCGGCAGGACACCGGCCGCGCGCCCCGGCGCCGCGGATCTGGAGCGGGCCTTCGGCGACCCCTGGGACGACGCCAACCCGCTCGGCCACGCCGCCACCGTCGCGGCGGACGAACGGGACGAGGTGGTGGCCGGCGCCGAACGCCTGCTCGACACGTACGGTCTGGGCGCCGAGTTCGTCCCGGTCGGCCTCGGCGGCCGGCTGGACCGGCTGGACCGGCTGGTCGAGGTGGCACGTACGGTGTTCCGGCGCGACCCGGCGCTGGGCCTGGGGTACGGAGCCGCCTCCTTCATCGCGGCGGTCAACGTCTGGTCCTCGGGCAGCGCCGAGCAGCAGCGCCGGCTGGCCGCACTGCTGCTCGGCGGCGGCCGCGTGGCGACCCTCTACCACGAGCTGGAGCACGGGAACGACCTGGCGGGCGCCTCGTTCGCCGCTCGCCCCCAGGCGGACGGCACCCTGCGGCTGCACGGCCACAAAGAGGTGGTCAGCAACGCCGAACGCGCCGAGGCGATGGTGGTCTTCGCCCGGACCTCGGACGGTCCCGGGTCCCGCTGTCACACGCAGCTGCTGGTGGAGAAGGAGGGGCTGCCGGCCGACCGCTACCGGTACCGTCCGCGGTTCCCCAGCGCCGGTATGCGCGGGGTACGGCTCGGCGGCATCGAGTTCGACGACTGCCCTGTCGGCCCGGAGAGCGTGGTGGGACGCCTCGGACAGGGAGTCGAGAACGCGTTCCGCTCCTTCCAGATCACCCGTACCGCCCTGCCCGCGATGGCCGTCCCGATCCTGGACACCGGGCTGCGGACGACCCTGCGCTTCGTCCGCTGCCGGCGGCTGTACGGCGGATACGCGAGCGATCTGCCCCTGGTCCGCCGCACCCTCGCCGAGGCCTTCACCGATCTGCTGGTCTGCGACGCCATGGCCACCACCGGGGCCCGTGCCGTGCACCTGCTGCCGGGGGCGACCGCGCTGTACTCCTCCGCCGTGAAGTTCCTGGTGTCCAAGCGGCTCACGGACGCCATGGACCGGCTCTCGGTGGTGCTGGGCGCGCACTTCTACCTGCGCGAGGGCGGGTTCGCCATCTTCCAGAAGCAGTTGCGGGACCTCCAGGTGGTCGGCTTCGGCCATGCCGCCCGAGTCGTCTGCCTGTCCACCGTCCTGCCGCAGCTGCCGGGCGCGGCCCGCCGGGCGGCCCGGGCCGAGGGGACGCCCCCGCTGCTGTCACGGATCGGCGGGCCCCTGCCACCGCTGGACTTCGGGCGGCTCGCCCTCGCGGCCAACGGACCGGACGAGCTGGCCGCCGTACCGGCCGGGGTGGCCGGGGAACTGGCCGGGAGCACGGAACACCGTGCCCTGGCGGGTCTGGCAGCCGTCTTCGCCGCCGAGGCGGAGCGGGTACGGGCCGAGGCGACGGCGCTGGCGCCACGGGATCTGGCGGTCGGCGGCGCGGCAGACGCCCTGGAGGTGGCCGCACGCTACACGACAGTGCTGGCCGCCGGCTGCTGCCTCACGACGTGGCGGGACAACCGGGACGGCGGCGACCCCTTCCTCGCCGACCCGCTCTGGGCCGAGGCCGCCCTCACCCGGCTGCTCGACCGGACCGGCCGGGGCGACGGCCGGCTTCCGCCGGAGCTGGCCGAGCCGCTGTACCGCAACCTGCTCGCTCGCGACGACGCCGGTCTGGGCTTCGACCTCGCCGGCCGCGGCCTGCCCGGCTGACACCCCACCGCACCCGAACCTGGAGACCGCCTTGCCCGCCACCGACCGCCTCCCCGAACTCCGGGAGTAAATAACCCACCGGGTCGCCTCCTACCTGGAGTGCGCTCCGGAGACCATCGACCCCGGCGTCCCGCTCAGTGACTACGGACTGGACTCCGTCTACGCCTTCGTCCTCTGCGGCGACCTGGAGGACCACCTCGGCTTCCCCGTCGACCCCACCGTCGTCTGGGACCACCGCAGTGTCGAGGACCTGTCGGCCCATCTGGCCGGCGCGGCGACCGGGCAGCACACGAACCCGCCGGAGACCGCCCCGTGACCGCGCTGCTGGCGGTCTCGGCCCGGCTGCCCTCCCGGAGCGTGCCGGTGGCCTCCCTCCAGGCGGAACTCGATCTGAACGACGACCAACTACGCGTGATGCGAAGAGTCTTCGGGCTCTCCCACGTGCTGCGCGAGCCGACTGGCACGGTGGCGGACCTGATGCTCGCCACGGCCCGGGGGCTGGAGGCGCTGCGCGGCCGCGAGCATCTGGTGCGGTACGTCGTGCAGGCCCGGACCATGCCGGCCGTCGCGCCCTACCCGGTCAACCCCCTGCACGAGGTGCGGGACGCGCTGGGCCTGCGGCACGCCCAGGCGTTCAGCGTCTTCCAGCACGCCTGTGCCTCCGGGCTGCTCGCCGTGGACCTGTGCGGCAAGCTGCTGGCTTCCGACGGTGACCCGGACGCGCTGGCGCTCGTACTCACCGGGGAGAAGACGTTCACACCGGCCGCCCGGACGGTGCCGGGGACGGCCGTCAACGGGGAGGCCTCCGCGGCGGTCCTGGTCGGCGTCGGCGGTGACCGCGACCGGGTTCTCGGCTATGCGACGCGCACCCACGGCCGGTTCAACGCGGCGCTCTCGCTCACCCCCGAAGTGGCCGCCCAGTTCCAGCGGGCCTACCCCGCCGCCCTGGCCGAGGTGCTGCTCGCCGCCGTCGAGCGGGCCGGGACCACCCTCGGTGAACTGGCGCTGATCCTGCCGCACAACGTGAACCTGGTCTCCTGGGTGCGGCTCTGCCGGGACCTCGGCATCCCACTGGAGAAGGTGCTGCTGGAGAACGTTCCCGTCACCGGCCACTGCTTCTGCGCGGACCCCTTCCTCAACTACCGCACCGCCGCCGACCGGGGGCTGCTCCGGCCCGGCGACCGCTACCTGATGGCGGCGGTCGGCCTCGGCGCGACCTTCTCCGCCATGGTGCTCCAACACTGACCAGCCGATCCGGCAGAAAGGAACGGTCCCCGTGACGCCCGACTTCATGGGCCGGCTGCGAACGGCCCTCACCGGCTCCCCCGACGCCCCGCTCGTCCTCCTCGGAAACTTCGAGGTCGAGGAGGAGTGGGCCGAGGGCGAGCCCGGCCTGCCGCGAGTCGCCTTCTCTGCGGGCAGCGCCGTCGTCCACCACATGGACGCCTTCACACTGCTGCTCGCCGGCCGGAACGACCACGTCGTCCTCAAGGCGGCGCCCGATCCGGAACACCTGGGCTACCTGGACGAACTGGGCCTGGACCTTCCCCGGGTGCACACCCCGTCCGGCAGCGACCCCGGGCGAACGGTGACCCGTGACGCGCTCGCCGACCCGGCCCTCCAGGAGACACTGCGTGCCCTCGGGCCCGGTGCCCGGATCGTCCCGCACGGCGCCTCCGTCCTGGAGGAACAGCTCTCCGACCGCACCGGGCTGCCGCTGGGCGCCCCGTCCGCCGCCCTCTGCAAGGCCGTCAACAGCAAGATCTACAGCCGGGCGATCGCGGAGGCCACCGGGCTGCGGCAGGCACCCGGCTGGAGCTGCGGTGACCTCGCCGAACTGGACACCGCCCTCGCCGGAGCCCGCGAACTGCTGCGGGCCGGACGCCGCGTCGTGGTCAAGGACGCCTTCGGTGTCTCCGGCAAGGGCATCAACGTCATCGACGACGAACGGCGGCTGGACACGCTGCGGCGGATGATCGACCGGCGGGCCCGGCGCTCCGGCGACGACCGCGTGGTGCTGGTCGTGGAGGAGTGGGTCGACAAGGCCACCGACCTCAACTACCAGTTCACCCTGGGCCGGGACGGCTCCGTCCATTTCGACTTCGTCAAGGAGGCCCTCACCGAGGGCGGCGTGCACAAGGGCCACCGCTTCCCGGCCCAGCTGTCCGACCACCAGCTCGGCACCGTACGCCACACCGTCGAGGTGCTCGGCGAACGGCTCGCCGCCGACGGGTACTTCGGGGTCGTCGGCGTCGACGCGATGACGGACCCGCAGGGCGGCGTCTACCCGGTCGTGGAGATCAACGCCCGGCACAACATGTCGACCTACCAGGCGCGGCTCCAGGAACGGTTCCTCGGCCCCGCCTGCCATACCCTGGCCCGCCACTACCCGGTCCGGCTGCGGACACCGCTCGGGTTCGGCCGGCTCCGCGCCCTGCTGGGGGAGCTGCTGTTCACCGGCTCCGGCGGCGGACTGCTCGTCAGCAACTTCTCGACGCTGAACGCGGCCGCCACCCAGGACGGCACGGCCTACGAGGGCCGGCTGCACGCCCTGCTGATCGGGGACTCCCCCCGGTCCCTGGGGAGAACCGATGAGGCGGTCACAGCCCTGCTGGCCGCGCTCGGACAGGAGGACAAGACGTCATGACGGGTGAATTCCACGTCCAGGGGCTGGGCATCGGCCGGCTCGCCGAGGAGTTCGGCACGCCGTTCTATCTGTACGACGGCGATGTGCTGCGCGCGCAGTTCGAGGGGCTGCGCGCCCCGCTGCACCCGGCGCTGGAGATGTTCTTCTCGCTCAAGGCCAACCCCAACGTGTCGGTCTGCGCCCTGCTCCACTCCCTGGGCGCACGTGCCGAGGTCTCCTCGATGGCGGAGCTGGTGACCGCGCGGCGGGCCGGGGTCCCGGCGCACAACATCATCTTCCTGGGGCCCGGCAAGAGCCGCGAGGAGATCACCGCCTGTCTCACCGAAGGCATCCTCGCCCTAAGGGCTGTCCCGTAATCCCCGGCGGGCGCACGACGACAGCTACGGCACCTCGCTGCGTTGTCGGAACGTCCGAATACGTCCAGTATGCGAACGCCCCTCCGCCTTGCGATGCACCGCATCTGACGCCGCGCGCTGATCCACCGGGGATTACGGGACAGCCCTTAGTCGTGGAGTCCTTCGAAGAGCTGGAGCTGGTCGACGAAATCGCCTCCGGTCAGGGCGTGGTGGCCCCGGTGGCCCTGCGGGTCAACCCGAGTTTCGCGGTCAAGGGGTCCGGCCTCACCATGGGCGGCAAGCCCCGCCAGTTCGGCATCGACGAGGAACAGCTGCTCGGCGCCGAGGGCCTGGCCGACCGGCACCCGCATGTGCGGCTCATGGGGGTCCACGCCTACATGGGCACCCGCATCCTCGACGAGAACGTCATCGCCGAGAACACGGCACGCATCCTGGACCTCGCCGAACGGGTCTCCGCGCGGCTGGGTTTCGGGCTCGAACTCGTCGACGTCGGCGGGGGTCTGGGCGTCGGCTACTTCGAGAAGGAACGGGACCTGGACCCGGAGGTACTGACCAAGGGCCTCAACCCGCTGGTCGAATCCTTCCACCGGGCCCACCCCGGAACGCGGCTGCTGCTGGAACTGGGCCGCTACCTGACGGCCCCGGCAGGCACCTACGTGGTCCGGGTCCGCTACGTGAAGACCTCCATGGGGGAGAACTTCGCGGTCGCCGACGGAGGGACCAACCATCACATGGCGGCCGTCGGCATCGGCTCCTTCGTCAAGCGCAACTTCCCCATGCGGCTCCTCAACCGCCTCGGCGAGCCCGCCGACCAGCCGTGGATGGTCACCGGCCCGCTGTGCACCCCCAACGACACCATCGGCAAGAACGTCCCGCTGCCCCCGGTCCGGGCGGGGGACCTCATCGGGGTCGACCGCTCCGGCGCCTACGGCCCCACCGCCTCGCCGGTCCTCTTCCTGAGCCACGGCTACCCGGCGGAAGTGCTCGTGGACGGCGGCCGGGCCCATCTGGTCCGCGAGCGCGACACCACCGAGGACGTGCTGGGCCGCCAGCACCGCTACGACCCGCCGGCCGCCGAGGCCGGGACACCCACCGAAGGAGAGTGACCACCATGTCCGACCTCACCCGCGCCACCGTCGTCACCAGGATCAACGAGTCGCTGGGCCAGGTACTCAACCGCGACCTGGAGCCCGGGGACGATTCCCCGCGTCTCTTCGACGACCTGGGCCTGGACTCCACCAGCGTGCTGGAGCTGCTGATGCGGCTGGAGGACGAACTCGGCATCGAGTTCGACACCGACTCGCTGGAGCAGCACCACTTCGAGAACGTCGGCACCCTCGCCGACTATGTGATCGAGCAGGGCTGACCCATGTATCTGAGCGCCGCGGCCGCCCTGGCCGCACCTCCCGGACCGGGCCCGGTCCGGCTGCCCCTGCGGGTGCGCGGGATCACGGCCCGGCGCTTCGGCCCCGGCCGGCGATTCACCCGCGCGGGCCAGGTGCCCTGGCTGGAGCACTACTTCGCCGACCTCTCGGAGATCTACGGTGTGGGGCTGCGTCCCGGCTTCCTGGACTCCACCACACGCAACAGCTACGCGGAAATGGCGGCCGGGACGGTACTCGCGCTCGGCCCGTTCGACGGACCGGTCGATCTGCTGGCCACCGCGCACGCCGTCGAGGACTCCGACATGGAGCGTTCCCCCACCGGCTACGTCTGCGAGCTGCTTCCGGGCGACCCGCTGCCGGTCGGGGTGAGCGACCAGGGGTCGGCGGCGCCGTTCACGGCGCTGCGGCTGTCGAGTGCGTACGTGCGTCCCGGCGGTCTCGGCCGGGCGGTCCTGATCGCCCTCGACCAGTCCAGCAGGCCCTACCCCGCTCCCGTCCCACCTGAGCGGGAGGTGACCGCCGACTGCGCGGTCGGACTGTGGCTGGAGGCCGACGAGGAGGCGGACACCCGGCTGGCCCAGTGGACGGACGTCCCGCCGGAGTCGGTGGCCGAGCTGCTGGCCGGCGCCCTCGCCCCGGACCCGGCCCCCGATGTGCTTCTCGCCGGAGCCGGTGTGGAGCCCGCCCGTGACCTCCCCGGCCGGCCCGAGGGTCCCGGTCGGCTCGTCACCACCGGCCGGGGGCTGCCCTGCACCGGCGTGTGGGAGAACCTCGCCGGCCTGGAACCCGCCCCCGGCGGCGAGCCGCTGCGGGTGACCCTCGTCGAGTACGAACCGGCGCTCGGCCTGCTCTGCCTCTGTTCGGTGACCTTGTATCCGCGTGCGGAGGAGGCCGGCCGATGACCACCACCGGCGAACCCGGCGAAGGCGTCCGGCGCACCGCGCGCGACCGGGGCCTGGTGCCCGCGCTGACCGCGCTCCACGCCGAACTGGCACCGGGCATGCTCCCGCTGGGCCCGGCCGGCCACGTACTCCTGCCGGAGGCCGTCGCCGCCGATGCCCGCGGTGTACGGCGCGGTACGCGTACCGCCCCGCGCGACCGGGCCGCCGAGTCGGCGCCCCGTACCGTCCGGCTGCACGGCGACGTTCTCGTCGCGCTGCGCCATCCGCTGCCGCCGGGCCCCGAGAACACCGGCGACACCTGGGGGCTGGGCCTGGCGCGGCTGCGGCTCGGGCTGTCCGAGGCGCTGCTCGACACCTGCCTGGAGTACCTGTCCGCCCGGACCTCCGGCGGCAGTCCGCTGCTGATGCGGCAACTCGTCCAGGACAGCCTCTCCGAGGCACTGACCGACCACCTGGAAATGGACGGACTCCTCGGGCCGGGTGCCCGGTTGACCGCCGGGGAACTGTGCACGCTGCACCGTGCCGTGACCCGGACGGACCGGGTCCTGCTGCGGCTGCTGGGCGGCCACGGCTTCCGGGCCGACGGCCCCGGCCAGATCTCCCATGTCTCCGAACTGCTCGCGGACGTCTACGCCGCGGCCCCCGCCGCCACGGAGGAGTCCCCGTGACCCTGCTCGACGAACGGCTCCGCACCCTCCAGCACACCGCCCGGAAGTGGGCCGGGCAGCTCCGGCCCCTGGCACTCTCCCTGGAGGAGGACCCCGAGCGGGTCCGCGACCACCTGGACCTGCCCCTGTTCTCCTACCTCGCCCGCACCCCTGTCCCCCGCGCCTACCAGCCCGACCCGATCAGGGTGGACGGGCAGGCGTACTACGGCACGGGCGGGCTGGAGCGGGTGGTGTTCTGCGAGGAGATCGCCGCCGTGGACGCGGGCATGCTGCTGGCCGCACCGGGCCCTTCGCTCTCCGGCGTCCTGGTCGCCCTGCTCGGGGACGAGGAGCAGAAGTCCTGGTTCTACGGGCGGCTGATGGAACGCACGTCCTGGACCTTCCTCGCCCTCACCGAGCCGGAACGCGGCTCCGACGCGGCGATGCTCACCACCTCCCTCGCGCGGCGGGAGGCGGACGGCCCGTTCCTCCTCAACGGGGCCAAGCGCTTCATCGGCAACGCGGCGCGCAGCGACTTCGGCGTCGTCTTCGCCCGGACCCGGCCGGGCCCTCTCGGCGTGGTGGCGGCGCTCGTCGAGACGGAGCTGCCCGGCTTCGAGGCGGTGCCGTTCGAGACGGTCGGGCTGCGCGGCAACCAGATCTGCGAGGTCCGTCTGACCGATGTCGAGGTGCCCGCCGAACGAGTCCTCGGACGCCACCTCTCCCCCACCCGGCGCGGACTGATGGGTGCTGTCCAGGGATTCAACCGGCTGCGCCCGGGGGTCGCCGCCCTGGCCCTGGGCATCGCCAGAGGCGCCTACGAGTACGTCGTGGCCAACCGCCGTGTGCTGCGGGCGGAGGAGAAGGCGGGGCTGGAGCGGATGGCGCTGCGGATCGAGGGGGTGCGGCGGCTGGTGTACCGGGCGGGCGCTGCCGTGGACCGGGACGATCCGGGGCTGGGCGCGCTGGCGTCGGCGGCCAAGGCGCGGGCCGCCCAACTGGCCGAGGAGGTCACCCTGGAGGCTCTGGAGTACTTCGGTCCCGGCGTCCGGCTGGACCATCCGCTGCTCGACAAGTTCGCCCGGGACGCGCGCGGGGTGGAGTTCATGGAAGGCACCCGCAACATCCAGCGGCTGAACGTGTTCCAGGGGCTGTCCCAGGGGAAGATCGACCGTGGCTGACTCCCGCGAGGCCGCCCGGAGCCCGGCCCGGTCCGTGCTGCGGATCGCCGTGCCGATGCTGCCGGCCGACCTTGTCGCCGTCCTCGTGCCTCTGGCCGTGCTCGCCCTCATGGGGCGGATCGGCGGGGAGGCGCACTACGTGCGGGCGCTGTTCATGCCGGTGCAGTTCCTCTTTCTCGCCCTCACGGCGGGGATCGGCGCGTCCAACCAGGTGGCCGCCGCCGTCGCGCACGGGGCCGGCGACCTGCGCGCGGCCGGGGCGGCGCTGCGGGCCGACGCCCGGATCGCGGCGGTGGGCGGTGCCGGTTTCGCTGTGCTGCTGATCCTCCTGGCACCGCTGCTGGGCGACCTCATGGGGGTCTCCGACGCCGCACGGGGGGAGTTCACGGCTTTCCTGCGGGCCATCGGCCCGGCCTCGGCCCTGCTGCTGGGCCCGGCGTTGACGGCGGCCACTCTGCGGGGCTGCGGGCTCGCCCGGCAGGCAGCGGCGGTGACCCTGCTGGCGGCGCTGACAGAAGTCGGCGGGGTCGCCCTGCTCGGGCTGGGTGCCGGGCTCGGCATCGACGCGGTGGCCCCGGCCGTCGCCCTGTCCGGACTGGCCGGCACAGCACTGGGCTGGGTGCTGCTGCGGCGGGCCGGACTGCTGGCTCGGGCGGCGGGTCGGGCCTGGCCTGTTCCCGTGCGGGCCGCCGTGCGGCGGCTGGCCGCGGTCGGGGTCCCGGTGGGCGCCTCCTATCTGGTGATCTGCGCCGCCAATCTGGTCCTGATGCGTGTCCTGGCCCCGTTCGGCCCGTCGGTGCAGTCGGGTTACGCCAACGCGGCGACCGTCCAGACCCTGCTGATCGTTCCGGGGCTGGTACTCGGTACGGCCGTCGCCATCGTGCTGAACGGCCACCGGGGCGCGGGCCGGAGCCGGCTGCTGAGCCCCACGCTCCATGCCGGTCTGCGGATCACGGCCGGGACGTACACGGTTCTCGCGGTGGCCTCGTACACCGGGCGGGAGCTGCTGGCCGGGTTCCTGTCCGAGGACGCGCAGATCGCCGCCGAGACCACCCGCTACCTCCAGACGGTGGGGCTCAGCTATCTGCTGATGGGTCTCGTACTGGCGGCCCTTACGGTGCTGGAGCAGGTCGGTGGCGGACCCGCGGCGCTCGCCATGAACGCCGTGTACTTCGTGGGCGCGGTGTCCATCGGCAGCCGGCTGGCCGCCTCGTCCGGCCCGGAAGCGCTGTACCGCACCATCGCCGCGTTCAACGGGCTCGGTGTGGTGGCGGTGGCGGTGTCCGTCTGGTTCGTCCGCCGGCTCGCCGCTCACGAGGGCTCCGGCTCCTCCGGGACAGATCCGGGCGCCGAATCCTCCGAACCCCCGCGAAACATCACCCAAGGGGACATGAGATGAATCACCCGATACCACCCTCCCTGAGAACTCCGACACCGGACGCCACGCGGCACCTGATCGCCTTCCGCGGCAGTCGTGCCGCCACCGGCCCCGCGACCTGGGGGCAGCGGCACATCTGGCGGGACATCGTGGCCATGCTGCCCGACACCGCGTTCTTCAACATCGCCCAGGTGGTCTTCGTTCCGGCGGGCATCGGCCTCCAGGACGTACTGGACGAGCTGGCCGTGCTGATGAGCCGCCATGAATCCCTGCGTACCCTGGCCGCGCCGGGGGCGGACGGTTCGCTGGGCCAAAGGGTCCTCGCCGAGGGGGTGTTCGAGGTCGATGTCCTCGAACTGAACGGCGCCGAGCACGGCGAGGAACTCCACGAGCACTTCGCCGGTGCGGCACGTCGGCTGGAGGCCAGAGGCTTCGACAACACCGCCGAGGTGCCCTTCCGGGCCCTGGCCGGCGTCCTGGACGGGGCGCCGCAGGCCGTGGTCCTCTGCCTCTCCCACTTCGCCGCGGACCTGGCCGGCGTACGGCTGCTGGCCGGGGAGCTGGAGTCGTTGCTGGGGGCACGGGCCGCAAGCGCCACCGCACCGCCCGCCCGGCCCGCACGGCAGCCCCTGGAACAGGCGGAGTTCGAGACCTCTCCGGACGGCGCCCTGGCCGAGAAGAAAGCACTCCGCCACTGGAGCACCCAGCTGGACCGCGCCCCCGCCGACAACTTCCCCCGGCCGCCCGGTGAGCCGGCCGCCCCCGGTTCTGGCGAGGCGAACTGGTCTCACGGGCTGTGCCGGAGGCGCTACGGGCAGCCGCCGAGCGGCACCGCTCAACCGTCCCGAACGTGTTGCTGGCCGCCACGGCGGCCCTGCTGGCCCGGAGCGAGGGCCTGGAGGCCTGCGGATTGAAGCTGGTGACCGCGAACCGCTTCCGCCCCGAACTCCACCACGCCGTAGGCAACCTGGCCCAGGAGGTGTTCGTCGCGGTCGACGTGTCGGGGGAGTCCTTCGCAGACGTCCTGCGGAGCGTCTGGAGCGCCACCCTCGGTGCGCACCGCAACGGTCAGTTCCGCCCCGAGCGGGCCCTGGCGCTGGCCGAGGAAGCCGGGGTGGCGGTGGACTGCCTGGTCAACGACCTGTGGTCGACGACCTGGGCGGCCCCCGAGAGCCCGGCCCCGTCGCCCGGCGGGCTCGCCCGGTTGGCGAACGAGTCGGCGTTCCGCTGGGCGGACCGGCTGGAGCAGGACGAAGTGGCCTTCTTCCTGGAGACGTTCGCGGTCTTCGAGGACCCCGGACTCATCCGGCTCACTCTGCTCGGCGACACCACTCGGATGCCGCCCGCCCGGATCGAGGGGTTCCTGTACGGCCTGGAGCGGGTGTTGCTGGCCCTCGCCGGCGGAGATCTGGCCGCGGCCGACTTCCCGTCCGCGGCCGGACCGGACGCCGCGGTTCCCCGGTGAGCGGAACCGTGGACGTGGTCGAGGTCCACCGTTTCCGGCTCGACCTCTCCCCGCCCGAGGTGGAGTCGCTGGCCGGACTCCTCGACGTACGTGAGCGGGCCCGGCTGGAGATGCTGCGCTCGGCGGAGCACCGGCGCCGTTTCACCGTCGCGCACGCCCGCACCCGGCTGGTGCTCGCGGACCGGCTCGGTGTCCCCTCCTCACGGGTCCGGTTCCGCTTCGGTCCGTACGGCAAGCCCGGCCTGGACGGCGACGCGCAGACCCGGCGGTGCCAGTTCAGCCTCACCCACTCCGGGGATCTGGCGGTACTGGCACTCTGCCACGACCGGCGGGTCGGCGTGGACGTCGAGCACGTCGATCGGTCCCGGGACCCGGACCGGTTCGCCGCCCGCTGGTTCCCCGCGCACGAGAGCGCCTGGGTGTCCGGGGCGGCGGCCCCGGACCGGCTGCGCGCATTCCTGCGCCTGTGGACCCGCAAGGAGGCATGTGTGAAGGCCACCGGGGGCCGGCTCGTCCAGGGCCTCGCCCTCCCGGTGGGCACGGCCCCCTGCCCGCGGACGGTCGACGGCCCGCCCGGATTCCTGGGACCCTGGACCGTCACGGATCTCCCGGAGGGCCGCGCCCACGTGGGCGCGGTCGCGCTGGAGGGCACGCGCCCCTTCCGGGTCATGGAGCGGTCCGCCGGCTGAACGGCGTACCGGGGTCCCGGAAGCGGCGATACGCCGACCGGGCACCCTCGGTGACGGATCGACCACGGCGCCCGCCTGATCACCGGAACACCCCACACTCCCCGAAGACAGTCAAGGGCCGGTTCCGGATTTCTCCGGAACCGGCCCTCTTATAACGACTGTCACCAGTCGGGACGACAGGATTTGAACCTGCGACCCCTTGACCCCCAGTCAAGTGCGCTACCAAGCTGCGCCACGTCCCGATGCCCGTCTGACCTGGGGTTTCCCCCTGGCTGAACGCGCATGAGAACAATACCGCACTTCACCGGGTGGTCACGAACGCGTTCCCGGTCAGAGGCCCAGGGCGTCGTCCTCCCGGCCGCGCAGCTGCCCGGCGAGTTCCCGCGCCAGGGCCTTGATCGTGTCCAGGCCCGCTCTCCCCCAGGGCCGGGGCACGGTGTCCACGGCGCAGACCGCGCCCAGCGCGATCCCGGTGCGGTCGATGAGCGGCGCCCCCAGATAGGAGCGGATGCCTATGTCGTCCACGACCGGGTTGCCGGCGAACCGGGGGTAGTCGCAGACGTCGTCCAGCACCAGCGCCTTGCGCCGCGCCACCACATGCGGGCAGTAGCCGTGGTCGAGCGCCACATAGCGGCCGCTGCGGCCGCTGCCGGCCGCCGTGGCTCCCAGGTCGGCGCCCCTGCGGGTGCCGGCGGGGGTGTGCAGCCCGGCGTAGAACTGCCGGTTGCCGTCGATGAAATTGACCATCGAGAACGGCACGCCCGTGACTTCGGCCACCCGGTCGGCGAAGGCGTCGAAGTCGTCGAACGAGGCGTCGTCCCGCTCCCCCAGGCCGAGGCTGCGCAGCCGCCGGGAGCGCGCGGGCGCGTCGCCGTCCACGGGCGTCAGGAGCAGCCGTCCGGCGGTATGCGGAATCACGACCGGGCCCCGAACCCGGCGTGGCCGGACATCGGAACCGGGTCGTCGGTGGCGTTGATCAGGTGCTGGACCAGCGTCACCAGCGTGCCGGTGCCGGAGCTGGCGATCCGGGCGTCGCACAGGACCACCGGCACCTCGGGAGAGAGGTCGAGGGCGGCGCGCACCTCCTCCGGGCCGTAGCGGTAGGCGCCGTCGAACTCGTTGACCGCGACGACGAACCCGATGCCGCGCCGCTCGAAGAAGTCGACGGCCGCGAAGCACTCCTCCAGCCTGCGCGTGTCCGCGATCACCACCGCTCCCAGCGCGCCCTGCGACAGCTCGTCCCACATGAACCAGAAGCGTTCCTGGCCCGGTGTGCCGAACAGGTAGAGCACGTGCTGGTCGTCCAGCGTGATGCGGCCGAAGTCCATCGCCACCGTGGTGGAGGTCTTCGCCTCGACGCCCTCCAGGCTGTCGGTGGCGGCGCTCGCCTGGGTCAGCAGCTCCTCCGTGCTCAGCGGCGCGATCTCGCTGACGGCCCCGACGAACGTGGTCTTGCCCACGCCGAATCCGCCCGCCACCAGCACCTTGAGCGCGACGGGGAAGCCCTCGGCGGCGGCGGGCGCCGCCGTGTACGCGGCAGTGGCGGTCTCCTGCCCGTACCCGCCGCCGGAACCGTGGTCCGCGAAGCCGTAGCCGTAGCCGTAGCCGCGGCCGGAGCCGTCCGGGTGGCCGTAGCCGTCAGAGCGTTCGTCGTAAGCCATCGAGCACTGCCTCCAGCAGATGTCGGTCGGTGGGCGTGTCTTGGAAGGCGGGTGCGTGGGCGGTGACGGCGCCGCAGTCGACCAGGTCGGACAGGAGCACCTTGGTCACGGCTGCGGGCAGCCCCAGATGTGCGGCGATCTCGGCCACCGACGTGGGGCCCTCGCACAGCTCCAGCGCCACCGAGTGCTCGGGGCCGAGGTGGCTCTGCGGTACGGACCCGGTGGCCATCACCAGGGAGAGCAGGTCGAGCACGGCCGTGGGACGGGTGCGGCCGTTGCTCACCGTGTAGGGGCGGATGAGGCGGCCCGCCGCGTCGTCGAGCAGCGGCCCGTCCTGGGTGACCGCCATGCTCACAGTCCCGCGGCGCCCGGCACTCCGGCCGCCTGTCTCACCGGGGTCATGAGATACGGCCGTACGCTCTTGACCAGCATGGTCATCTCGTAGCCGAGGACCGCGGCGTCGGCGTTGCGGCCGGCGAGCACCGCCAGGCACGTCCCGGAACCGGCGGTGGCGACGAACAGGAGCGTCGAGTCGAGCTCGACGACCACCTGGCGGACCTCCCCGTTGTCGCCGAACCGCGCTCCCGCGCTGCGGCCCAGCGAGTAGAGGCCGGCCGCCAGCGCCGCCATGTGGTCGGCGCTGTCGGCGTCCATGCCGTGGAGGGACTTCACCAGTCCGTCGGCGGAGAGCAGCACGGCGCTGCGGGTGTACGGCACGCGCTGTACCAGGCCGCTCAGCAGCCAGTCGAGGTCCGAGACCTGACCGGACGGCATATCGGTCGCCATGGTGCATCTACTCCTTGATGGGGTGGGCTGCGAGTGGGTCGTGGTGGCCGGGGTACGCCGGCGCCCCGGCGCCGTGCGGTGGCACCGGAGCGGGCGCCCCCCGGACGGGCAGCGGCCGGGGCGGCGCCCCGAGCTGCGCGGCGGTGGTGGTGCTGGTGGCCCCGGCGGGCGCCTCCGGCGCGGTGCCGGGTTCGGCCTCGGACTCGGCGCGGGCCTCGGCGAGGTCGATGCCGCGCCGGAAGGCGGCGACGAGCCCGGGGTCGTGCAGGACGGGTTCGTCGGCGGAGCGGGGGGCGGGGGCCTCCCTGAGCTGCGGGACGAGGTGCTCCTGGTGGGCGCGCCTGGGCAGCAGCGGCCGGTCGGCGGCGGGCTGCGGGGCGGCGCCCTCCGCTGCCGGGGGCGGACCCTGCGCGTCGTCGGCCGGCCGGTCCACGCGCTCGGCGCGCAGCGGCAGGGGCGGGGCCCCGTCCGGGTGGCCGGGCTGTGGCGGGGCCCGGTGCGGGCGGGGCTGCTGGCTCGGGACGTAGGGCCGACGCTCCGGCTCGGGGGCGGGCGCCGGGACCGGAGCGTGCGCCGGGACCCGGGCGGGCTCGGGGGTGTGCGGGGCGGGGGCGGGCGCGGTCGGGGCGGGGGCCGGCGGGTGCGGGGCCGGGCCGTCCTCCAGGGGCGGCGGGCGGTGCACGGGGCCGGGCGGCGGGACCGGGGTCTCGCCGGTCCGCTCGGCGGTGTCCTCGTCGGCGCCGAGCAGGGTCTGCGGCAGGACCAGGACCGCCTGGGTGCCGCCGTAGATGTTGCTCTGCAGGCGTACCGCGATGCCGTGGCGCCGGGCCAGCGAGGCGACGACGAAGAGGCCGATGCGGCCGTCCTGCAGGAGCCGGGCGACGTTGACCTGGTCGGGGTCGGTGAGCAGGGCGTTCATCCGCTTCTGCTCCTCGCCGGGCATGCCGAGGCCGCGGTCCTCCACCTCCAGGGCGAGGCCGGCGGTGACGTGCTGGGCGCGCAGCAGGACCTGGGTGTGCGGGGCGGAGAACACCGTGGCGTTCTCGACGAGTTCGGCCAGGAGGTGGATGACGTCGGCCACGGCGTGGCCGCGCAGGGTGCCGTCGATCGGCGGGACGAGCCTGACCCTGGGGTACTGCTCGACCTCGGCGATGGCCGAGCGCAGCACCTCCGTCATGGTGACCGGGTTGCTCCACTGCCGGCGGGAGACGGCGCCGCCCAGGACGGCGAGGTTCTCGGCGTGCCGGCGGATGCGGGTGGCCAGGTGGTCGACGTGGAAGAGGCCCTTGAGCAGGTCCGGGTCCTCGACCTCGTGCTCCAGCTCGTCCAGCAGCTGGATCTCGCGGTGCACGAGCGACTGGAGGCGGCGGGCGAGATTGACGAAGACCTCGACCTTCTGGTCCTCGCCGCTGGGCTCGGAGAGCCGGGACGCCTCGACGACGGCGGCCACGGCCCCTTCCTGCTGGCGGGCCATCTCCTGGGCGAGCAGTTCGAAGGGGTCGCCGCCGGGCGGCGGGTTCTGCGGGGCGCGCCGGGCCGGTACGGGCTCGCCGTTGCGCAGTTGCTCCACCGCGCGCTGGAGTTCCGCCTGGCTCTGCACGCTGGTGCGGCGCAGTGTGAGGCAGCGGCCGAGGACCGTGGTGGCGGCCCGGTTGGCGGCCAGGAAGGCGGCTCCGATCGCGCCGAGGGCGAGTGCTCCCGCGGCGCCCAGCGCGGCCCACAGTTCGGTGGACGGGCGGGCGTGGCCCGCGCGGGCGGTGAAGATGACGGCCGCGGCGCCGGCGAGGGCGACCGCGAGGGCCGGGAGCACGGCGGTGCGCAGGAGTTGAGGGCGTATGCGCGCCTCGGGGGCCGGGCGGGTGGCGCGCGGTCCGGCCGCGGCCGAGTGGGAACGGGCACCCGGTCGGCCGTGCCGCCCGCCCTCTCGTCGTTCCGGTCGCGCGTCGGGTGCGCGAAGTTGAGACATCAGCGTCCTCGGTACGTGGGGCCCCAGGCATCTGCGTTCCAGTGGTGGCGCCTACGGTGTTCGGGCATTTCGGGTCATCGGCCGGGCGGGCCCGGAGAAATATGAGCCCACCGTTGATCACCGGGCACACACGGTAGTCGGCAGAAGTGCGGGCGTGCGGGCCAGTTGTGGAACTTGCCCGCCATCCGTCCCGCTCTGGTATGAGCGCTCGTACGCGAGAACGATTCCCCGGGTCTCAGATCTGGGGTGCCCGGTCCCGGCCGGGCCCCGGGGCGACGCTTTCGGCCGGTTCGGGGAGCTGTACGTGGACCGGGGGCCAGTTGCCCCAGCCGGGCGCCGGTTCGGCGGCGACGGCACGCCACCACGGCTCGACGGGCGGCGGGTCCGCGGGCTCGAAGGGGCGGCCGGGGCGCGGCGCGACCATCGTGACGCCCACGGACTCGGTGGCGCGCATCGACCACTCGGCGGGCTCGGCCCAGGGGTGCAGCGCCAGGTTGAACGTCCCCCAGTGGATCGGCAGCATGACACCGGCGGCCGGGTCGCCGCCCTGGAGGTCGAGGTGGGCGCGCACGCCCTCGTCGGGGCTCATGTGGATGTCGGGCCAGGCGCCCGGTTCCGGCAGGCTGTCCGTGGAGTCCTTGGACCAGAACTGGCTGTACGCGCCGATCTGGATCATGGTGGCGTCGAAGGGCCCGTGCTCGGCGCCGATGGTCCGGAAGCCGGGGAAGTAGCCGGTGTCGCCGCTGTGGTAGATCCGGTGCTCGGGTCCGGCGACGGCCCAGGACGCCCAGAGGGTGTGCTGCCGGTTGCGCAGGCCCCGCCCGCAGAAGTGGCGGGCCGGGGTGGCGGTGAGGGCGATCCCGCCGACGGTGGCGGTCTCGTTCCAGTCGAGTTCGCGCAGCCGGTCGGGCGCGACGCCCCAGCTCTCCAGGTGGGCGCCGACACCGAGCGGGACGGCGAAGACCGTGTCGGTACGGGCCAGGGCGCGGATCGTCGGCAGGTCCAGGTGGTCGTAGTGGTCGTGCGAGATGACGACGACGTCGACCGGGCCGAGGGCGGCGAGCGGCGCGGGCGCCGGGTGCAGGCGGCGCGGGCCGGCGAAGGCGAAGGGGGAGCAGCGGTCGCCCCAGACCGGGTCGAACAGCACGCGCCGGCCGTCGATCTCCGCCAGGACGCTGGAGTGGCCCATCCAGGTGATCCGGAGCCCGGAGGCGGGCGGCCGGGCGAGGTCGGCCACGGTCGTCGGGTGCACGGGCACGGGGGCGGCGGGGGCCCTGAGCACCCGCTCCTCCTTGCGGAAGTAGACCCGGGCGAACTCCAGGGTGGAGCCGGTGGGCCTGATGCGCGCGCCCACGGGGTTGCGGAAGACACCGTCGGCGAAGTTGGGGGACCGGCGGATGCGCTCCATCCGGGCGCCGTCCGGGTCGGCCCCGAAGGCGGCGGGGCGCAGCGCGCGCAGCCGGGTGCGCAGCGGGAGCGGGTGGTCGGCGCCGGTCACGGGGTCTCCAGGGGAGTCGGGTGTCGTCTCAATTATGGGCAGCGGGCACTCCGGTGCGAGAGCGGTGCACCCATGCGGAGGCGTCCCGCCGGCCGCCCTTCCAACGAATGGCGCGGCCGCGGCATTCCGCCGGGGCGGGCCGGGTCCGGCCGCTCCCCCCGCGCCGCGGCCGGGCGGCGGCGCGTTCCGGCCAGGGGGCGGCGGGGCGGCGGGCGCCGCGTTGACAGGGGGTGCCCCGCCTCCCGATACTGACCAGCGGTTCAGTACCGGGTTCCGGCGTCCGCCGGGACCGTCCGCCGACCGTGGCCGAGGAGCACTCCCGATGACGACGCCTCCGGTGTCCCCGCCCGCCCCGCTCATCTCGCTGACCTGGACCGATCACGCGACCGGCTGCCGGGGGCACCTCGTCGTGGACCGGCTGGTGCGCGGGGTGTCGAGCGGCGGGCTGCGGATGCGGCCGGGCTGCACGCTGGAGGAGGTGGCCGGCCTCGCGCGGGGCATGACGATGAAGGAGGCCCTGCACTTCGACGCGGACCGGCCCGGCGCCCGCTACATACCGCTCGGCGGTGCCAAGGGCGGCATCGACTGCGACCCGCGCGACCCGGCGGCGTACGGCGTGCTGGTGCGCTATCTGCGGGCGATGCGCCCCTACATCGAGAACGTCTGGACGACGGGCGAGGATCTGGGGCTCTCCCAGGACCTGGTGGACCGGGCGGCGGCGGAGGCCGGGCTCGTCTCGACCGTGCAGGCCGTCTATCCGCTGCTGGAGGACGAGGCGACGGCCCGCCGCAGACTCGCGGACGCCTTCGCCCTGGAGGTGGACGGCATCGGCCTGGACGAGCTGGTGGGCGGCTGCGGGGTCGCCGAGGCGGTGCTCGCCGCGCTGGACCGGGACGGCGTCGCCCACGAGGGCGCGCGGGTGGCGCTCCAGGGCCTGGGGACGATGGGCGGGGCCACCGCCCGCTTCCTGTCCCGTGCCGGGCTCCGGGTGGTCGCCGTCGCCGACATCAAGGGCACGATCGCGAACCCGGCCGGGCTCGACGTGGAGGCGCTGCTCGCCGCGCGGGACGCGCACGGCACGGTGGACCGGGGCGTGCTGCGCGCCGGCGACCGGGAGCTGCCGGGCGACGCCTGGCTCGCGCAGGACGCGGAGGTGCTGGTGCCGGCCGCCGTGTCGTACGCCGTGGACGCGTCGAACCAGGCCGGGATCACGGCCCGCTGGGTCGTCGAGGCCGCCAATATGCCGGTGCTGCCGGAGGCCGAGGCCCTGCTCGCGGCGCGCGGGATCACCGTGCTGCCCGATGTGGTGGCCAACTCCGGGACCAACGCCTGGTGGTGGTGGACGCTCTTCGGTGACATCGGGGCCGACGCGGACGAGGCGTTCACCCACACCCGGCGCGCGATGCGGAACCTGGTCGGGCTGGTGCTGGCCCGTGCGGCGGCGGACGGTTGCACACCGCGTGCGGCGGCACACGCCGTGGCCGCCGACCGGCTGCCGGTGATGGCCGAGCGCTTCGGCTGGTACCGCTGACACCGCCAACCCGCCTGCGGCTCGCGGCTCCTGGCGCGGGAATGCGGGAGGTCATTGGTTAGGGTGACGCCGTGGCAAGAGTGCGGTTGGGTGTGGCGGAGCGGCGCGAGGAGTTGCTGCGGGCCGCCGTCGAACAGATCGAGGTGCGCGGGGTCGCGGCCGTGCGGATCGCCGACGTGGCCTCCGTGCTGGGTGTCAGCAACGCGCTCGTGCTCTATCACTTCTCCACCAAGGAGAAGCTGGTCGCGGCCGCCTTCGCCCATGCCGCCGAAATCGATCTCGCCCATCTGCGCAAGCTGTTGGGCCGCCGCACCACCGCCGTGCGCCGGCTGCGCGCGGCCGTCCGCTGGTACGCGCCCACCGGCCAGGCCAAGGGCTGGCGGCTGTGGATCGAGGGCTGGGCCGCCTCCCTGCGCGATCCGGCGCTGCGCAATGTGGCCGGCGATCTCGACCAGCAGTGGAAGGCGGAGCTGGCCGAGGTCATCGAGGAGGGCGCGGCGGCGGGCGAGTTCCACTGCGACGACCCGATGTCCGTGGCCTGGCGGCTGACCGCCCTGCTGGACGGGCTCGCGGTGCAGATGACCTCGTACAACGGGCCGCTCTCGCGCGCGACCATGCTGGAGTGGACCGAGCAGGCGCTCGCCCGCGAGCTCGGCATCGACCACGAGGCCCTGACGGCCTGACACCCGCCCCTCCCCCGTCTCCTTCCTCTTCCTCCGGTGTTCCGGCCCGGTCAGGTCTGCTGGAGCGGCGCGTAGGCGTCGCCGCTGAGGCCGAAGGTCCAGGCGACGCCCTCCTTCGCCGTCCTGGTCCGGGGCGGTACCCGCAGCCAGTACGTGCGGTGGGTGCCGTCCGGTTCGGGCGTGGAGTTGACCACCTCGACCATGACGACGTCCTCGTCCCCGGCGAGGGCGATCCGCCAGAGGATGCCCGTCTCGTCGCGGTGGACCGGTTCGGCACCGGACTCCGTGAGGTAGCGGTCGTAGCCGTAGTACTCCAGCATCACGCGGCGCAGTTCGGCGTTCTCCTCGGAGCGGATGCGCTTCGGGGTCAGCGCGGCCAGCTCGTTCAGGAACTCCACCGGCACGGGCATGCCGCGCCAGGCGTACAGCGCGAAGCCGTCCGGGTAGCTGAGGGCCGGTCCGTCGCCCCGGTCGAGCCGGCCCGCCTCGTCGCGGTGCAGGGCGTCCGGGCGTTCGCAGATCACCGCGACCCGCTCGTAGGGCCACCACCAGCCGGCGTTGCGCGCCACCGCCGCCAGTCCGTCGAGCCGGTCGCCCCGGCCGTCGAAGGCGGCGAGCCATGCCGCGTCGTGCTGACCCAGGACCGCGTCGAGCAGGACCAGGCGCACCTTCGACTCGGCCTCGGTGTCCTCCCCGGCGAGGTCGGCCACCACGCCGGCCCGTATCCGCTCGGCCAGGCCCGCCGTGGTCTCCCAGAGCTGGGCCCCGGTGGCCGACCAGTGGGCGGACCAGCCGGCCGGGCCCAGCGCGTCGTACACCCGGCGCCGCTCCTCCGCCCAGGGGCGGGTGCGCACGTCGTCGCGGACGGACCGGCCCGCGTCGGTCAGCTTCGCCACGGCCTCCACGGCCGCCCTCGGCGAGCCGGCCCAGACGATCTCCCGGGGCTCGGGCAGCCCCGCGCTGCGGTAGGCGAGCCGCATCCCCTCCTCGGCGGCCGCCCGGTCCGCCGTGCCGGTCGCCGCCGCCACGGCCCGCCAAGAGTCCACGTACTGCATCGGTTTCCCCGTCCCCATGTTCCGCGTGTTCCGCTTCGTACCCGGCCCGGTCCTCCCGGTGCCGGCCTTCAGGTCCTGCCGCTGGGCCCGCTGTGCCCGCCGCTCCCGTCCGTCCGCGAACGGGAGGGCTTCCGCTCCGTCAGTCCGCGACGATGCGGACCGCTCCCGGCGCGTACTCCCGCTGGCGCACCACACGGAACCAGCCCTGGGGCAGCGGGATCGTCGCGTGTTCCTCGTGCACCACGCGCCCGCCCTCGGGGAGGTGGAGCAGCATCGGGCCGAACACTCCGCGCTCCCGGATCAGCCGGCCCGGGCCGGGCACGGCGTGCGCGTGTCCGGTGACCTCGCCGAGCGCGAGCACCAGCCGGCCCCGCGCGTCGCGCAGTTCGCCCGGCGCCTCCCGGAGCTGCGCGGGAACCGCCGACTCCTCCAGTGGCACGATCAGTACATCGCCCTGCCGGTACACAGACCTCTCCCCTCTGCGGCGGCACCCGCTGTGCCGGCCACATCGAAAACGCTACGGCGGGGGTCTGACAATCGGCCGCCGCACGGTCCGGTGGCGGGGGCGGTCGCGGGATTGTCAGTGGGTCTTGATAGACCTTGCGGACATCATTTCCGTCGCCGTCATCAGGAGCTCAGTGCCATGTCCGTGGACCACCTGCACGAGTTGCTCGGCCTCCCGGCCGTCGATTTCGAGTCCGGGGAGGCCGGCGGCCCCCGGCCCGCCGCCGACGCCGCCGCGTGGCGGGTGTGGATCGACGCCTACGAGGACGAGGGCACCTGGGAGGAGGAGTTCAACGCCTTCCTGGACGAGGTCGATCCGGCGGGTGTCCGCGCCCTGATCATCGGGCAGTGGGGCGAGTCCTACGAGGAGAAGTCCTCGTACCCGATCGGTCTCGTCATCGCCGCCGCCGACCGGCTGACCTCACTGGAGGCGGTGTTCGTCGGCGACATGACGATGGAGGAGTCGGAGATCTCCTGGATCGAGCAGAGCGACGTCACGGCGCTGCTCGCGGCCTTCCCCTCGCTGGTGGAGCTGGGTGTGCGCGGTGGCTCCGAGCTGGTCTTCCCGGCCACGAAGCACGAGCGGCTGCGGACGCTCACCATCGAGACGGGCGGGCTGCCGCGCGAGGTGGTGCGCGGCGTCCTGGACAGCGAACTGCCCGCCCTGGAGCGGCTGGAGCTGTGGCTCGGCGTCTCGGCCTACGGCGGCGACGCCCAGGTGGCCGACCTGGCGCCGCTGCTGTCCGGTACGCGGTTCCCCGCCCTGCGCCATCTGGGCCTGCGCAACAGCGAGATCCAGAACGAGATCGCGGCCGCCGTCGCCTCGGCCCCGCTGGTGGCCCGGCTGCACACGCTGGACCTGTCCAGCGGCACGCTCGGCGACGAGGGCGCGGCCTCGCTCCTGGAGGGCCAGCCGCTGACCCACCTCGACGCGCTGGACCTGCACCACCACTTCCTCACCGAACCGATGGAGCGCCGGGTCGTCGAGGCGCTGGAGCCGCACGGGGTGCGGGTGGACCTGTCGGAGCGCTGCGAGCCGTGGGACAACCGGGGCCCGGCGGGCCGTTACGTCACGGTTTCGGAGTGAGGGTGCGATGAGCGGCATTTATCACCCCGACACGTTCCACGGCCTGCCCGTCCGCACCCTTCCGCTGCCGGACGGCGACGGGAAGCCCGCGGCCGCCCCGCCCGCCACCCTGCCCGCGGCGGACTCCGTGGCCTGGCGGCTGGACTGCGCCTGGGAGGGTCCCGACTTCCCCGACCTCTGGCGGCATTTCCTGGACACGGTCGACCCGGCCGGCGTCCGTGCCTTGCTGATCGGGCCCTGGTGGGCGGAGAACTACAGCCCGCTGACGCCCGTGATCGAGCTGCTCGCGGCGGACGCCGGGCGCTTCCCGGCGCTGCGCGGCCTCTTCCTCGCCGATGTCGTCGGTGAGGAGTGCGAGGTGTCCTGGCTCCAGATGTGCGACATCACCCCCGTTCTCGAGGCGTTCCCGCGTCTGGAGGAGCTGGTGGTGCGCGGCGGGGGCAGCGGGCTCAACGAGGAGACGCTGGAGCTGCTGCCCGTACGGCACGAGGCGCTGCGGTCGCTGCGCTTCGAGTCCGGCGGACTGCCCGCCCCGGTGGTGCGCGCGGTCGGCGCCTGCGAGCTGCCCGCGCTGGAGCGGCTGGAGCTGTGGCTGGGCTCCCAGTGGTACGAGGGCGACGCGACGATGGCGGACGTGGAGCCGCTGCTGTCGGGCGCGGCCTTCCCCCGGCTGCGCCATCTCGGGCTGCAGAACAGCGAGTTCCAGGACGAGATCGCGGCGGCGGTGGCCTCGGCGCCGGTCGTCGCGCAGCTGGACTCGCTGGCGCTGTCGCTGGGCACCCTGGGCGACGAGGGGGCGCTGGCCCTGCTGAACGGCCAGCCGCTCACGCATCTGTCCTCGCTGGACCTGGACCACAACTACCTGAGCGAGCCGGTGCGGGCCCGGATCGAGGAGCTGTGTGCCCGCGAGGGCATCGAGGTCGAGCTCGAAGAGGCCGACGACTGGGACCCCGACTCCCGCTATGTGGCGATCAGTGAGTAGCGGTCCGCCGCGTCTCGCGGTCGTCGGCAACCCGGGCAGCCGCCGCGTGTCCCTCTTCCAGGACGCGGTGGCCGCCGCCGGCCTGCCCCCGGCGCGTACGGTCGCCTGGCTGGACGTGCTGGAGGGCGGGGCGCGGTTCCTGCCCGGCGAGACCGTGCGCGTCGACTCGCCGGGCGAGGACGCGGCGGTGGACCGGCTGCTGCGCGGGGCCGACGATCCGACGCGGGTGGAGGGTTCGGCCCTCTGGTACGCGCGCTTCAGCGCCGCCGTCCGCGAGGTCGCGGCGGCGGCGGCGCGGGCGGGCGCCCGGCTGCTGGACGACCCGGCCGACATCGCGGTGCTGTTCGACAAGCGGCTGTGCCACGGTGTGCTGGACGCGGCCGGGGTGCCGGTGCCCGCCTCGCCGACCTCCGGCCCGGCCGGGGCCCCCGTGCGGGGCTGGGAGGACGTGCGGGCCCTGATCGCCGAGCACCGCATGCCCCGGGTGTTCGTGAAGCCCGCGCACGGCTCGTCGGCCTCCGGGGTGCTGGCCGTGGAGACGGCCGGCGGCGGCCGGGTCCGGGCGGCCACCTCGGTGGAGCGCGACCCGGCCGGCCGGCTCTACAACTCGCTGCGGGTCCGCCGGTGCACGACGGAGCGCGAGGTCGCCGCGATCGTCGACGCGCTGGCGCCCGACGGGCTGCACATCGAGCGCTGGCTGCCCAAGGCGTCGCAGGGCGGCCGGGCCGCGGATCTGCGGGTCGTCGTGGTGGCCGGCCGGGCGACGCACGCCGTGGTGCGCACCAGCGCGTCGCCGATGACCAATCTGCATCTGGGCGGGGCGCGCGGCGACCTGGCCGGGGTGCGGGCGGCCGTCGAGGCGGCGGGCGGCAGCTGGGGCGAGGCGCTGGCGGTCTGCGAGCGGGCCGCCGCCGCCTTCCCGGACACGCTGTGCGTCGGCGTCGATCTGCTGCCCCTGACCGGCTGGCGGCGGTTCGCCGTCGGCGAGGTCAACGCCTTCGGAGACCTGCTGCCGCGGCTGACCGGACTCCCCGGCAGCGGCGCCGAGGGCATGGACACCTACGCGGCGCAGGTCGCCGCCGTACTGGACCGAGCAAGGAACACCCGTGTCAGCACAACCCCCTGAGCCCGCCCCCACCCCCGTTTCAGCAGCCGTCCCGGACCCCGACATGAGCGAGGTCGTGGGCAGCCACGACCTGCTGCTCGTCACCCTGGACACCCTGCGGTACGACGTCGCGGCGGAGCTGGCCGCCGCCGGGCGCATCCCGCATCTGGCCCGTCATCTGCCGGGCGGCGCCTGGGAGAAGCGGCATGCTCCGGGCAGCTTCACGTACGCCTCCCACCAGGCGATCTTCGCCGGGTTCCTGCCCACTCCGGCGACGCCCGGACCGCATCCCCGGCTGTTCGCGGCCCGCTTCGCCGGCAGCGAGACCACCGCCGAGCGCACCTTCGTGTTCGACACCCCGGACCTGGTGTCGGGGCTGGCGAAGGAGGGCTATCACACGGTGTGCATCGGCGGGGTCGGCTTCTTCAACCGGCAGGGGCCGCTCGGTTCGGTGCTGCCGGGTCTTTTCCAGGAGGCGCACTGGGAGCCGGAGTTCGGGGTGGCCTCGCCCACCTCGTTCGAGGCCCAGGTCGCCCGCGCCGAGCGGGTGGTCGCCGGTCTGCCGCCGGAGCGGCGGCTCTTCCTCTTCGTGAACGTCGCGGCGCTCCACCAGCCGAACTGGTTCCACCGTCCCGGCGCGACCCGTGACGCCGGGGACAGCCGTGCGACGCATGCCGCGGCCCTGGAGTACGTGGACGCCCACATCGGCCGGCTCTTCGCGGCCGCGAGCAGCCGCCGCCGTACGTTCGCCATCGTCTGCTCCGACCACGGCACGGCCTACGGCGACGACGGCTACACCGGTCACCGGCTCGGCCACGAGTCCGTCTGGACCGTTCCGTACGCCCACTTCTTCCTGGAACCGGGGGCCGCCCGATGACCGCGACGCAGACCGTCCGCCCGTACGAGAGCTATGTGTACGCCTATCCGCACAAGACGGCGTACCGGCCGCTCGCCGGGCAGCCCGGCGGCCGGCCGGAGCTGCGGGAGCTGTGGGCGGGGGAACGCAAGGACGCCCTCTCGCTCTATCTGCACATCCCGTTCTGCGAGGTCCGCTGCGGCTTCTGCAACCTCTTCACCCGGATCGGCGCGCCCGACGAGCTGACCTCGCGCTATCTGGACGCGCTGGACCGGCAGGCGGTCGCCGTGCGGGACGCGCTGGGCGACGGGGAGCCGGTGCGGTTCGCCGCGGCCGCTTTCGGCGGGGGCACGCCCACGTTCCTGACGGCGGGCGAGCTGGAGCGGCTGTGCGACATCGCGGAGAAGCGGATGGGCGCCGATCTGCGGTCCGTGCCGCTGTCCGTGGAGACGTCCCCGTCGACCGCGACCGCCGACCGGCTGGCCGTGCTGGCCGAGCGGGGCACGACCAGGATCAGCATCGGGGTGCAGAGCTTCGTGGAGGCCGAGGCCCGCGCCGCGGTGCGCCCGCAGCGTCCGGCCGACGTCGAACGGGCCCTGGACCGCATCCGGGACACCTCCGTACCGATCCTCAACATCGACCTGATCTACGGCATCGACGGCCAGACCGAACGGACCTGGCAGACCTCGCTGGACACGGCCCTGCGGTGGCGGCCGGAGGAGCTGTACCTCTACCCGCTGTACGTGCGCCCGCTGACCGGGCTGGGCCGGCTCTCCGCCGGGGAGGCCGACGCGGCCTGGGACGAGCAGCGGCTGCGGCTGTACCGGGCGGGGCGCGACCATCTCCTGGCGCACGGCTACGAGCAGGTGTCGATGCGGATGTTCCGGCGCGCGGACGCCCCGCGGACGGACGGCCCCGACGACTACGCCTGCCAGACGGACGGCATGATCGGGCTGGGGTGCGGCGCGCGTTCGTACACCTCGCGGCTGCACTACTCGTTCGACTACGCGGTGCGGATGGGCGAGGTGCGGAGCATCATCGACGCCTACACGGCGACCGCGGACTTCTCCCGCGCCGAGGTGGGCCGCCACACCGACGCGGACGAGGCGCGCCGCCGTCATCTGCTGCAGTCGGTGCTCCAGGCGCGCGGCATGGACGTGGACGGCTACCGCGAGCGGTTCGGCAGTTCGCCGTACGTGGACTTCGCCGCGGAGCTGGCCCGGTTCGAGGAGCGGGGCTGGCTCGACGCGCAGGCGCCGGCCGCGGGCCTGCTGCGTCTGTCGCCCGAGGGGCTCGCGTACTCCGACGCGCTGGGCCCGGAGCTCTTCTCCCCCGCCGTGCGGGCCGCGATGGCCGCGTACGAGCTGAAGTGAGTCACGCGTGGACCTGACGATTCTGTACCGGGGCCCGCTCGCCTCGTGCGACTACGACTGCCCGTACTGTCCGTTCGCCAAGCGGCGCGACAGCCGGGAGCAGCTGCGTGCGGACCGGGCGGCTCTGGAGCGGTTCACCGCGTGGGTGGCGGCGCAGACCGGCGACCGGATCTCGGTGCTGTTCACGCCGTGGGGCGAGGGCCTGGTGCGCTCCTGGTACCGGCGGGCGATCGTGGAGCTGGCGGGGCTGCCGCAGGTGCGCCGGGTCGCGATCCAGACGAACCTGGGCGGCCGGACACGGTGGCTGGCCGAGGCTCCGGCGGCGGCCCGTGAGCGGATCGCGCTGTGGTGCACCTACCATCCGGGGCAGACGCCGTACGAGCGTTTCCTGGGCCGGTGCGCGGAGCTGCGGGAGCTCGGGGTCCGGCACAGCGTGGGTGTCGTGGGCCTCGACGAGCATCTCGGTGAGGCGCGGCGGCTGCGCGCGGCGCTCCCGGAGGAGGTCTATCTCTGGGTGAACGCCGCCGAGGGGCACACGTACACGGACGAGGAGGCCGGGCGGTGGACGGAGATCGATCCGCTGTTCCCGTACAGCCGCCATCCGCACCGCTCGGGCGGGCTGCCGTGCCGGACCGGTGAGTCGGTGATCTCGGTGGACGGGGAGGGCACGGTGCGCCGCTGCCATTTCGTCAGGGCCGAGCTGGGCAATCTGTACGACGGGAGCTACCGGGCGGCGCTGCGGCCCCGGGCCTGCCCGCTCGCGGTGTGCGACTGCCACATCGGGTACGTCCATCTGGAGACGCTGCCGCTGTACGACGTGTTCGCGGGCGGGGTGCTGGAGCGCGTCCCGGCGGCGCTGCCGCCGTCCCCGGTCGCCGCGCCGGTTGCGCGGGGCGGCTGAGGACGGCGGAGGGGGGCCGTCACAGGGGCAGCAGGTCCGGCCGCTTCGGCTCGACGTGGTCCCCGGAGGACTCGCCGCGCAGCCGGCGGCCGATCCACGGGACGAGGTGTTCGCGCGCCCAGTGGATGTCGTCGCGGCGGACTTCCAGGGTGCCGCGCGGGGGCTGCGGCGGCCACGGCTGGTCGGGGTCGGCCGGTACGTCGATGCCGAGGACCTGGGCGGCGCGCAGGGCGACGCGGGTGTGGCCCTCGGGCGAGAGGTGCAGCCGGTCGCTGTCCCAGGCGCGCCGGTCCTGCACGGAGCGCAGCGACCACAGGTCGAGGACCGGGCAGTCGTAGCGGTCGGCGATGGCCCGGACGTGGGCGGTGTAGGTGGCGACCTTGCCGCGCAGATGGCGCAGCACGGGGATGCCCCGGGTGTCGAAGCCGGTGGTGATCATGACTGTGCCGACGGAGCGGGCGAGGTCGGCGACCGCGCGCTCGAAGCGTTCGGCGACGTCGTCGGGGTCGCTGCCCGGCCGGATGATGTCGTTGCCGCCGGCGCAGAAGCTCACCAGGTCGGGGGCGAGTTCCCTGGCGCGGGGCACCTGCTCCTCGACGATCTGGTCGAGGAGGCGTCCTCGTACGGCGAGATTGGCGTACCGGAAGTCGTCGTGCGCCGGGCCGGGCTCGGGGAGCCGGTCCGCGAGGAGTACCGCGAGCCGGTCGGCCCAGCCGACGAATGTTCCGTCCGGGCCGGGGTCGCCGACTCCCTCGGTGAAGCTGTCGCCGATCGCCGCGTACGACCCGATGGCGTCCTGTCGGTCGACGGCGCCCTGGTGGATGTTGTTCGAATCGTCTGCCACAAACGCATATCCTGCACCGCTCAATGTGACCTACGCGACCGTAATAAGGGGTTGACGGGGGGTGAGATAAACCACCCGGTCAGTTTTCGGTAAAGGGGGAATAAGCGGAGGGACGGCGCACCGTTGTGGTGCGCCGTCCCTCGATGCCGTCGGGCGGCCCGGTGGTGCGGGCCGGTGCCGGCTGGATCAGACGTAGATGCCGTGCGACGCCAGGTAGGCGATCGGGTCGATGTCGGAGCCGTAGCCCGGGCCGGTGCGGACCTCGAAGTGGAGGTGCGGGCCGGTGACGTTGCCGGTGGAGCCGGAGAGGCCGATCTGCTGGCCCGCGGTCACGGTCTGGCCGGCCGCGACGGAGAGCGAGGAGAGGTGGCCGTACTGGGAGTAGCGGCCGTCGGCGTGCTTGACGACGACCTGGTTGCCGTAGGCGCCGCCCCAGCCGGCGGTGACGACGGTGCCGGAGGTGATGGCCTTGACGCTGGTGCCGGTGGAGACGGGGAAGTCGATGCCGGTGTGGCTGCCGCTGGACCAGTTGGCACCGGAGGCGCGGTAGGCGGTGGTGTGGTTGCCGGGGACCGGGTGGGCGTAACCGGAGGCGTTGTCCTGGGTGGCGGGGGCCTCGGACTCGGGCGCGGCCTGCGCCTCGGTCTTGACCTCGGCCTTGGGCGCGGTGCGGGGCTGCGCCTTGGCGTCGGTCTTGGCCTCGGGCGCGGACTTCGCGGCGGCCTCGGGCGCGGTCTTCGCGGCCGGCTTGGCGGGGGCCTCGGACGCGGCGGCGGGGGCCGCCTTGGCGCCGAGGGTCAGCTTCATGCCGGGGAAGATCAGGCTCGGGTTCTCGCCGACGACCTCGCGGTTGTCCTGGTACAGCTTCTGCCAGCCGCCCTTGAGGTGGTGCTGGGCGGCGATCTTCGAGAGGTAGTCGCCGGAGACCACGGAGTAGGTGGTGGTGCCGGTGCTCTTGGCGGGCTTGGCCGGGGTGGCGTGCGCGGCGACCGACTTCGGGGCGGCCGGGGCGGACTGCTCCGCGGCGTGGGCACCGGTGGCGCCGAGCAGCGGAAGCGCGATGACGGCTCCGCCGGCGCTCGCGGCGACGACGCCGCGGGCGATGGTGCTGGTCCTGGGACGGCGGTGCTTACCCGAAATGGGCATGAAGAATTCCTCTCCGGCGCCTGCGAGGTGAGCTGTCGGGTTCGGGCTGGAGATGCCCGGTCGCGGCTGGCGCGACTTCACCCCTAGCCGTCCGGTCGTCCCGGTCGGCGGCTTACCTGGTTCCCCCGCTCCTGCCACACGGTGAGTGGATGCGAATTCCGGACGGCGGCAGGATTGGGCGTTCCATCCGGAGTGACATGGAACGTAAGCGAGCCGGGACGGCGGAAACAAGCCGCAGGTTCCACTTCGGATTCCGCTTCGGAATTTCGGCGCGGAATTCCGGTCACACTCCGTGGATTACGGATCTTGGCTTTCCGCGCGGTGCGGGGATTACCCCTACGGAGCGCCGCCACACACCGTCACGGATATGATCCCGCTCACGAGTGGCCGGCCATCTCCCCTGGAAACAGGGCAGGTTCGGGAAAATGCCCCATTAAGGACATTGCACGCCGATGGCACGTTCCGGAGCGGGGCCCGTTCGGGGTGGCGGGCGAGATGGTTGCCCCAGGAATCGATGTCGTAGGGTCGCGGGCGTGGCCCGTCGGCGACACGCGCCGGGGCAGAGCCTCCAGGAGTGACCGTGACGCAGCAGCTGCCGCAGACCCCGCCGACGGAGCCCGTCCTCACCGGCGTCCGCAACTTCCGCGACCTGGGCGGACTGCCCACCGCCGACGGCCGCCGGGTGCGGCACGGCAGGCTCTTCCGCAGCGGCCACCTGGCGCACGCGACCGCCGAGGACGCGGCCTTCCTCGGCGGGCTCGGGCTGCACACCGTCTTCGACTTCCGCAACGCGGCCGACCACCGGCTGGACGGCCTGGACGTGGAGCTGCCGGGGGTGCGCAACGTCAGCATCCCGCTGAGCGACCCGGCGGACGGGGCGGAGTTCTGGCGGATGGTGCGCGACGGCGACCTGGCGGATCTGCGCTCGATCCTGGCGGACGGCAAGGGCACCCGCCGCATGATCGCCTCGTACCGGTCGATCATCCTGGAGCGCACCGTCGAGCACAGCCGGGTGCTGCACGCCCTGGCCGAGGACAGCGTGCCCGCGCTGATGCACTGTGCGGCGGGCAAGGACCGGGCGGGGCTGTCCGTCGCGGTGACGCTGCTCGCGCTGGGCGTCGAGCGGGAGACGATCGAGGCCGACTACCTCAAGTCGAACGACCCGCACCGCCGCTACCGCATCCGGCGCAGCGACACCTCCGCCGCCGGCATGTCGCCGGAGGTGCTGGAGCTGCTGAACCCGCTGTTCGGCGCCGAGTCCGCGTATCTGGCCGCGGCCTTCGCCGCCGTCGACGAGACCTGGGGCGGCACCGACCGCTATCTCGGCGAGGGTCTGAAGCTGGCGCCGGCCACCCGTGAGCGGCTGCGCGAGCGGCTGCTCGACGAGGGGTGAGCCGTCCTACTGGTTGTTCATGCCGACCGCGAAGAGCAGATAGAGGAACGCGGCGATGACGTGCCCGGCCACCAGGTAGGCGAAGAGCCGGATGACGAGTCCGCGCGGCATCTTCTTCTCATGGGTGTCGTCGCCGGGGCGCCTGGCCGGGGTGAGCGGGTCGTAGTTCTCCGAGTCGGACATGACTGGCCTCTCTGGCTGCCGGGGAGTCCCGGTGGCGGAAATCTCAGCCGCGGTGGGCGGCGCCGCCGAGACACAGCTCGACGGCGGGGCTCTGCAGCAGGGTGTGGACGAACAGCAGCTCGGAGCCCCGGGGCTCCAGGGCGGCGATCCGGTGCGGGGTGAGCGAGTCGAAGTGCGCGCCGTCGCCCGGCGCGAGGTCGTGGACCGTCTCGCCGAGCGTCACCCGCAGGCGGCCGCGCAGGACGTACAGCCACTCCTCGCCGGGATGGACCCGGACCAGGTCGCCCTGGGCGCCGTACGGGACGCGGACGCGCAGCGCCTGCATGGCCCGGCCGGAGGCGCCGGCCTGCTGGTAGATCCAGCCGTCCGCGGCCGCCCCCTCGAACGGGCCGCCGCGTACGATCGCGTCACGTTCCGGGGACGTCTCGCCGAGCAGTTCGGAGACCGTCGTACCGTAGATCCTGGCCAGCTGGAGCAGCATGGGCAGCGAGGGCTGGCGCCGGCCCGTTTCGAGCCGGGAGAGATGGGCGGGCGAGAGCCCCGCCCGCTGGGCCGCGGTCTCCAGGGTGAGACCACGGCCGCGGCGCAGATCGCGCAGGCGTGGCGCGACACCGGGCAGCTCGCCGGCCGCCTGGTCGTCCGGAGGGTTCATGCCTCCATTGGGCCAAAATCTTTCCCCTGGGGCAAATTTCTTGCCTCTCGGGCAAAAACGTCAGCGGTTGGCGACGGCCTGCTTCACCAGGGTCCGGCCGAAGTCCCACATCAGTCCCCCGCCGCTGTGCGCGTCGTCCATGACGGCGGTGAACGCGGTGACGAAGCGGTCCACGTCCGCGTCGTCGATCACCAGCGGCGGGATCAGCTTGATCACTTCGAGGTGGTCGCCGGAGACCTGGGTGAGGATGCGGTGCTTCTGGAGGAGGGGCACGACGACCATCTGCGCGAAGAGCCCCTTGCGGGCGGCCTGGAGCATCGTCCAGCGGCTGCGCAGCTTCAGCGAGGTGGGGCGGCCGAACTCGATGCCGATCATCAGCCCGCGCCCCCGCACCTCGTGCAGCAGCTCGTAGCGGCCGACCAGCGCGGACAGCCGCTCGCGGAGCAGGTCGCCGGTGCGGCGCGCGTGCGCGACGGTCTCCTCGTCCTCCATCACCGACAGCACCGCGAGCCCGGCGGCCATCGCCTGGGCGTTGGAGCCGAAGCTGGCGGAGTGGACGAGGACGCGGTCCATCGAGGAGTAGACGCGCTTGAAGATCCAGTCCTTGCCGAGCGTCGCCCCGACCGGAACGTAGCCGCCGGACAGCGCCTTGGCCACGCAGACGAGATCGGGCTCCACGCCCTCCTCGTGCTGGTAGGCGTAGAAGTCGCCGGTCCTGCCGAGCCCGGTCTGCACCTCGTCGGCGATCAGGAGCGCCTTGTGCCGGTGCAGCAGCTCCTGGGCCTCGCGCAGGAAGCCGGGCGGCGCGGGGTGCACCCCCTTGCCCTGGATCGGCTCCACGACCAGCGCGGCCACATCGCCCCGCTTCAGCTCCCGGCGCAGCGCGTCGAGGTCGCCGAGGGCGATGGCGGTGTCGGGCAGCAGCGGGGCGAAGCCGTCGCGGAAGCCGCCCTCGCCGTTGACCGAGAGGGAGCCGGTGGTCAGCCCGTGGAAGGCGTGGTCGCAGTACAGGACGCGCGGCCTGCCGGTGGCGTACCGGGCGAACTTGAGCGCGGTCTCGACTGCCTCGGTGCCGCTGTTGCCGAAGAAGACCCGGTCCAGGTGCGGGCTGTGGCTCAGCAGCTTCTCGGCGAGCAGGCCCGGCAGCGGCTGGCAGTCGAAGCGGGTGAGGTCGGCGAGCGAGGCGTCGAGGACGTCGTGCAGCGCCTTGCGTACGACGGGATGGTGCCGGCCGAGCCCCATCACGCCGAAACCGGCGAGCATGTCGAGGTAGTCGTTGCCGTCGGCGTCCCAGAAGTGGGCGCCCTCGGCCCGTTCGTAGACCCGGTCGAAGCCGATGGTGTGCAGCATGCGCGGGAGCTGGTGGTTGAGGTACCGGCTGTGCAGCTCGTAGCGTTCGGCGCCGCGCTCGGCCAGGAGCCGCGCCAGATCGAAGCCCTTGGGCCCGTCGTCCTTCATGCCCCGCTCTCCTTGTGCCCGTCGTCCGGGGCCCGGTGCCCCGCCGTGCCGCCGGCCGCCCGCAGTGCGGTGGTGGCGGCGCTGATCCGGCCCGCGATCTCGACCGGTGTGAGTCCGATGTCGGCCAGCACCGCGGCCCGTTTGCCGTGCGCGAGGAACTGCTCGGGAATGCCGAAGGTGCGCAGCGGTACGTCGACGTCCGCGTCCCGCAGCGCCAGGCCGACCGCCCAGCCGACGCCCCCGGCCCGGCTGTTGTCCTCGACGACGGCGACGAGCCGGTGCCCGGCGGCGAGCGGCGGCAGCTCCGCGTCGACCGGTCTGACCCAGCGCGGGTCCACCACGGTGCACCGGATGCCGGCGCCCGCGAGCAGTTCGGCGGCCCGCAGGCAGACCGGGGCCATCACGCCGACCGCGACGAGCAGCACATCGGCGTCCTCGTCGCGCCGCAGCACGTCCATGGAGCCGATCCGCCCGACGGCGGGGACCGGTTCGCCCACGGACTCCTTCGGGAACCGCACCAGCGTCGGCGCGTCGTCGACCGCGACCGCCTCGCGCAGTTCCTCGCGCAGCCGGTCCGCGTCGCGGGGTGCGGCGATGCGCAGTCCGGGGACGACCTGGAGGATCGACAGGTCCCACATGCCGTTGTGCGAGGCGCCGTCCGTACCGGTGACGCCGGCCCGGTCCAGGACGAAGGTGACCCCGCATTTGTGCAGGGCGACGTCCATCAGGAGCTGGTCGAAGGCCCGGTTGAGGAAGGTGGCGTAGACGGCGACGACCGGGTGGAGGCCGCCCGTGGCGAGTCCGGCGGCGCTCACCGCGGCGTGCTGCTCGGCGATGCCCACGTCCCAGACGCGGCCGGGGAACGCCTCGGCGAACCGGGTCAGTCCCACCGGGTCGAGCATCGCGGCGGTGACCGCGACGACGTCCGGCCGCTCCGCGCCGATGGCCGTGATCTCGTCGGCGAACACGGAGGTCCAGGACGGCGCGGCGGCGGGGGTGAGCGGGGCGCAGGTGCGCGGGTCCATGGCGCCCACGGTGTGGAAGCGGTCGGCCTCGTCGCGCAGGGCGGGGGCGTAGCCGCGGCCCTTCTCGGTGAGGCAGTGCACCAGGACCGGGCCCCGGTAGCGGCGGGCGCGGTGCAGGGCCGCCTCGACGGCGGCGGTGTCGTGGCCGTCGACGGGGCCGATGTACTTCAGCCCGAGGTCCTCGAACAGGCCCTGCGGGGCGACGAAGTCCTTGAGGCCCTTCTTGGCGCCGTGCAGCGATCCGTACAGCGGCTGACCGATGACGGGGGTGCGGTCCAGGAGCCCTTTGCCCCAGGCCAGGAAGCGTTCGTAGCCGTCGGTGGTGCGCAGGGTGGCGAGGTGGCGGGCGAGGCCGCCGATGGTGGGGGCGTAGGAGCGGGCGTTGTCGTTGACGACGACGATCAGCGGGCGGTCCTTGGCGGCGGCGATGTTGTTCAGCGCCTCCCAGGCCATGCCGCCGGTCAGCGCGCCGTCGCCGATGACCGCGACGACCCGGCCGATCCTGCCGCGTACCTCGTCGGCCTTGGCGAGGCCGTCCGCCCAGCCGAGGACGGTGGAGGCGTGCGAGTTCTCGATGACGTCGTGCTCGGACTCGGCGCGCGAGGGGTAGCCGGAGAGCCCGCCCTTGCCGCGCAGCTTGGAGAAGTCCTGGCGGCCGGTGAGGAGCTTGTGCACGTAGCTCTGGTGGCCGGTGTCCCACAGGATGCGGTCGACGGGCGAGTCGAAGACCCGGTGCAGGGCGATGGTCAGTTCGACCACGCCGAGGTTGGGGCCGAGGTGGCCCCCGGTCCTGGCCACCGCCTGCACCAGGAAGGTGCGGATGTCGTCGGCGAGTTCGCCGAGTTGTGACGCGTTCAGTGCCTTGAGATCGTGCGGCCCCCGGATGCTCTGCAGCAGCGACATGCCGGGCCCCCTCTCTGGTCCTGTTCCACCTCGGGTGACGGCCGGGGTCGGCGGGCGGGACGAGCCGCCCGCCGGCCGACAGGCCCTAGCGGCTCAGCGGCTTCCGCCGACGGTCTCGCGTGCGGCGCGCAGGGATTCCTTGAGGGAGCCCATGGTGGCGAGGACGGCGGTGGGCTCGTAGCCGCAGTGCGCCATGCAGTTGGCGCAGCGCGGGTCCTTGCCCCGGCCGTACTTGTCCCAGTCGGTCTCCTCGATGAGCTGCCGGTACGTGGGCACGTAGCCGTCGCTCATCAGGTAGCAGGGCCGCTGCCAGCCGAACAGCGAGTAGTTGGGGATGGCCCAGGCGGTGCAGGGGAAGTCGGCCTTGCCCTCCAGGAAGTCCAGGAAGAGCGGCGAGTGGTTGAGCCGCCAGCGGCCGCGGTTGCCGCCGGCGAAGGTCTTGCGGAACAGCTCGCGGGTCTGCTCGACGCCCAGGAAGTGTTCCTGGTCGGGCGCCTTCTCGTAGGCGTAGGCGGGCGAGATCATCATCTCGTCCACCTGGAGGTCGTCGTTGAGGAAGTTGAGCACCTCGATGATGGTCTGCGGGGTGTCGGTGTTGAAGAAGGTGGAGTTGGTGGTGACCCGGAAGCCGCGCCGCTTGGCCTCCTTGATCGCCGCCACCGCCTCGTCGAACACGCCCTCCTTGGCGACCGACTCGTCGTGCCGTTCCCGCATTCCGTCGATGTGCACCGCGAACGCGAAATAGGGCGAGGGCGTGAACTTCTCGATCTTCTTGCGCAACAGCATCGCGTTGGTGCAGAGGAACACGTATTTCCTCTTCGCCACGAGCTGCCGCACGATCTCGTCGATCTGCGGGTGCATCAGGGGTTCGCCCCCGGCGATGGAGACCATCGGGGCGCCCGACTCCAGCACGGCGCCCACGGCCTGGGCCACGGGCATGCGCTGCTTGAGGACACCGGCCGGGTGCTGGATCTTCCCGCAGCCCTCGCAGGCGAGGTTGCAGGCGAACAGCGGTTCGAGCTCGACGATCAGCGGGAATTTGTCCCTCTTGCGGAGCTTCTGTTCAATGAGATACGTCGCAACCTTGATGGACTGGCGAAGCGGCATGGCCATCTGGCTCACCTCCTGGGGAGCAGCAAAGATCGGTGCCATTCATGGAAAGCCGGCAGGACTGCGCGGAGAACACGGAAAGCCGATATTCCACCGCGGACCGTGCCGATGCGGACGAGCTCGTGCTCCGGGGCGTCCACGACCACCCGTACGGCGGCAACCGGGCGCGGCCCGGACCGCAGGGCGGTGCGCAGGGTCGCGGCGGACTCCATGTCCACCGCGATCGCCCCGGTGGCCCGCAGCTCCGCCCGCTCGTGTCCCCGCACGACGTGGTCGGAGCCGGTCAGCGGACCGGTGTGTACGGTGCGCCCCGGTACGGCCCCGGCCAGCGCGGCGGCCAGCACCTCCGTACCGGTGCACGGGACGCGGTCCCCGGCGTCCCGTGTCTCCGAGGCCACCACCAGGTCGCCCGGGTGCATGCCGGGGGCGAGGCCGGCGCAGAACCCGGAGGCGATGACGGCGGCGTCCGCCGCCCCGGACCGGCCCAGCGCGCGGGCCACGGCGGTCTCGGCCGCTCTGGGGCCCATGCCGGTACGGAGCACGGTGGCCCGGTGCGGGGCGCCCGCCGCCCCCCGGCCGGTGCGCAGGGCGAGCTGTTCGATGCCGAGCGCGCAGGCGATCAGCAGGGGGGCGGTGGGCCCGGCCGGCCCCGGACCCTCGCCCATCAGGCCTCCTCGCGCTTCGGGGCACGGTCCGCGAACGGGTCGCCGTGCACGTAGCGCCCGAGTGCGGTGAGCGGGAAGACCTGCCGGTAGAGGTGGTAGTTGATGGAGAAGTCCCAGGGGAAGCCGGTCCCGGTGAAGTAGGGCTCGTCCCAGGAGCCGTCCGCCTGCTGGGTCTCGGTGAGCCAGGTGATGCCGCGGGTGACGGCGACGGTGTCCCGGCGGCCGGCGGCGAGCAGGGCGAGCAGGGCCCAGGCGGTCTGGGACGCGGTGGACGCCCCCTGCCCGATCCACTTCTCCTCGCTGTACGAGCGCAGGTCCTCGCCCCAGCCGCCGTCGTCGTTCTGCACGGACTCCAGCCACTCGACCGCGCGCCGGATCGAGGGGTGCGAGACGGGCAGCCCGGCGGCGGTCAGCGCGGGGACCACGGACCCCGTGCCGTACACGTAGTTGACGCCCCAGCGTCCGAACCAGCCCCCGTTGGGGTCCTGTTCGGACAGCAGCCACTCGATTCCGCGCCGGGTGACGGGGTCCGTGGCGCGGCCCTCGACGGCGAGCATCTCCACCACGTGTCCGGTGACGTCGGCGGACGGGGGGTCGATGACCTCGCCGAAGTCGCAGAAGGGCAGCCGGTTGGGGAAGGGGCTGGTGTTGTCCGCGTCGAACGCGCCCCAGGCGCCGTTGCGGGACTGCATCCCGACGGTCCAGCGCACGCCGCGTTCGATGGCGGCGTTCACCCGGTCCTGGTCGGGGTGGCGGACCCGGCGCAGGGCGAGGGCCACCTCCGCGGTGTCGTCGATGTCGGGGTAGTTGTCGTTGTGGAACTCGAACGCCCAGCCGCCGGGCTCCAGATCGGGCCGGCGCACCGCCCAGTCGCCGGGCCGGTCGATCTCCTCGGCGAGCATCCAGTCGGCCGCCCTGACGAGCGCGGGGTGGTCGGGGGCGACCCCGGCGTCGGCGAGGGCGATGGTGGCGAGGCAGGTGTCCCAGACGGGCGACTGGCACGCCTCGATCATGCGGGTGCCGTCCTCGCGCCACACGGCGAAGCGGTCGAGCGATTCGAGGCCGGCCCGCATCACCGGGTGGTCGAGGTCGTAGCCGAGGAGGTGCAGGGCGATGACGGAGTAGACGGCGGGCGGCTGGATGCCGCCCCAGCAGCCGTCGTTCTCCTGCCGTTCGATGATCCAGCGGGCGGCGGTGTTCATCGCGACGCGGCGCAGCGGGCGCGGCGCGAACCGGTGGTAGACGTGCAGTGCCTTGTCGAGGCGCTGGAAGAGGCCGTCCCAGCTCCCCACCGGCGCGGCGCGCCGGGGCGGGTCGGGGTGGTCCGGGTCGGTGTGCAGCTCGTCCAGCGCGAAGGGGGCGGGCCGCACCGGCCGCTTCGCGGAGACGATGGTGAGCGGCACGATGGTCTGGCGGGCCCAGCAGCCGAAGTCGTAGATGTTGAGCGGGACCCACTTGGGGAAGAACATCAGCTCGGGCGGGAGTTCGGGCAGGTCGTCCCACTTCCACCAGCCGAAGAGGGCCAGCCAGATGCGGGTGAAGACGCGGCTCGCGGCGATGCCGCCCTGGTCCCGGACCCAGCCGGCGGCCCGGCGCATGTGGGGGTCGTCGGGCCGGTCGCCGGCGAGCCGCAGCGCGACGTACGCCTCGATGGTGGCGGAGAGGTCGGCGGGGCCACCGTGGAAGGTCGCCCAGGTTCCGTCGCCGAGCTGTTCGCCCCGGATGAAGCCGGCGGCCGCGTGGAGCGTGGCGGGGTCCTGGATGCCGAGGAACTGCCGGAGCAGGAGGTCCTCGGCGTCCATGGTGACGTTGGTGGCGAGGTCGCCCTTCCACCAGCCCTGCTCGTCCTGCCTGCCGAGGAGATGCTCCACGGAGCGTTCCGCGGCCTGCCGCGCGGCGGCCAGGGCGGCGTCGGCGGCGATCGTTGGTTGAGTGGTGATGGTGCTGGCCGAGGCTGCGCGGGGGTCAACGGCCCCGGTGCTTCCGTCGGTCGTCGCTGTCATGGCTTCCCCTTCGTGCAGTCGGTCCTCTGCTGTGCTGGGGTCTCCGTCGGCCGGCGCCCGTGGGGGCGCCGGCCGGCGACTGCGAGTTCATATGGACCAGATGGTGATCATCTCTTTCGTACGACGACGAAGTCCGCGAGCGCCGTGAGCTGCGCCCGCACGGTGTGCGGCATGTCGACGGCGTGCAGCGCCTCTATGGCGACCGCGTGCTGACGGCGTGCCTCCTGGGCGGTCCACTCGCGACCGCCCGCCTCCTCGATGAGCGCCGCGCGGGCGGCGAACTCCTCCTCGGAGAAGCTGTCGAAGTCGCTGCTCTTGGCGTCGGCGGCGAGCAGTTCGCCGAGCCGCTCGGAGGCCGGTCCGCCCGCGGCGAGCGCGGCGACGACCGGCAGGGACTTCTTGCGCTGTCGCAGATCGCTCCACGTCTGCTTGCCGGTGGACTCGGGGTCGCCCCAGATGCCGAGCAGGTCGTCGACCGCCTGGAAGGCGAGCCCGAGGTGGTGGCCGTATGCCTCCAGCACGTCGGCGGTGCGGTCGTCGGCGCCGCCGAGCACCGCGCCGATGGAGCAGGCGCAGGCGAGGAGGGCGCCGGTCTTGTTGCCCTCCATCTCCAGGCACTCCTCGACCGTGACGCGCTCGCGGTGCTCGTAGGAGATGTCCTGGGCCTGGCCGTCGATGAGCTTGCGGGTGGCCGCGGTCAGCCGCCGGGCGGCCCGCAGCGCCTCCACCGTGCCCAGTTCCAGCACGACCTCGTTGGCCAGGGCGAACAGGGCGTCGCCGACCAGGATCGCCTGCGCGGGGCCGTGCACCTTCCATACGGTGTCGCGGTGGCGCCGCTGCTCGTCGCCGTCCATCAGGTCGTCGTGCAGCAGCGAGAAGTTGTGCACGAGTTCGACCGCGACCGCGCCGGGCACGCCGGCCTCGGCGGCGGCGCCGGCCGCCTCGGCGGACAGCAGGGCCAGCGCCGGGCGGACGGCCTTGCCGCCGTCGCCGTCGGCGGGCCTGCCCTGGGCATCGATCCAGCCGAAGTGGTAGGCGGCCACGGTGTCCATGGGCGGTGCGAGCCGGTCGACGGCGGCCCGGAGCACCGGCGCGGAAAGGGCCCGTCCGCGCTCCAGAAGCGCGGTGACGTCCGTGGTGTCCACGGTGTCGGAAGCCGGATTCGCCGGGGTCACTGACTCTCCTCTTGTTCCGGTGGTACTGCTCATGCCGCCTCCTGCAGCGGATGTTCGTGGGGGCGGCCGAGCGCCAGGAGCGCGGCGTCCGCGGCGCCCGCACCGCTGCGGACCGCACCCTCCATCGTGGCGGGCCAGCCGGTGGCGGTCCAGGCACCTGCCAGGAAGAGACCGGGTGCGCGGGTGAGGGTTCCGGGACGCAGCCGGCCGACGCCGGGCGCGGGTGCGAAGGTCGCGGTGCGCTCGCGGGTGACGAAGAAGTCCCGGATGCCGGCGCCCCGTGCGGCCGGCAGCAGCCGTTCCAGCTCGGGGAGGTAGCGGGCGCGCAGTTCGGCGACGGGCAGGTCGATCTCCTCGCCGGCCGCGGACTGGGAGACCGCGAGGTACTGGCCGGGGCCGGTGAGGCCGGACGCCTCGGTGCGGTCGAAGACCCATTGGACGGGCGAGCCGAGCGCGGTGAAGAAGGGCCGCTTCAGCACCTTGCGGTCGTAGACGACGTGCACGTTGAGGATCGGCGAGGTGCCGATGTCCAGGAGCCGGTCCGGCTCGTCGAGCGCGCCCTCGGGCAGCAGGGCGTGGGTCTCGCGCTGCGGCACGGCCAGCACGACGGTGTCCGCCTCGATCCGCTCGGCGCCGGTGTCCACCAGCCAGCCGCCCTCGTCGGTGCGGGTGAGGGCGGTGGCCTTGGTGCGCAGTTCGGTGCGTACGCCGGCGGAGTCCAGGGCCTTGCGGCACAGGGTGTCGTGGATGTCGCCGAGGGGTACGGAGGCCCAGCCGATGTCGGCGGCGCCGGGGTCGGAGAGCAGTCCGGTCTTGAAGACCTTGGCGGCGAGCGCCAGCGACGAGTTGGGCGCGGTGGCGTTGAGGGTGGCGACGCCGACGAGGTCCCAGAGCGCCTCGATGGTGCGGGGCGACTGGCCGTGCCGGGTGAGCCAGCTGCCGAAGTCCTCGGCGTCCAGGGCGGGGTCGTCCGGGTCGAGCCGGCCGAGGGCGAGCGCGGCGCGTGCGACGCCGGCGCGTTCGGCGAGCGAGAGGTGCGGGTAGCCGGCGAGGCCGGCGGCAAGGTGCAGCGGGACCGGGAGCCCGTTGCGGCGCAGCCGTCCCAGCCGGGGCCCGGCGGGCCGGCCGACGTCGAGAACGGGCACGTCCAAACGGTTTTGCAGCGGGGCGAGGCCGACGGCGTCGATCCGGTCGAGGAACCATCGGTAGGCGGTGCAGCAGCGCAGGTAGACGTGCTGTCCGTTGTCGACGGTCAGTTCGCCGCGGCGGAAGGAGAAGGCGAGTCCGCCGAGCCGGGGCCGTCCTTCGAGCAGGGTCACGTCAAGCCCGGCGTCGGCCAGGCGCAGGGCCGCGGTGGTGCCGGCGAGCCCGCCGCCCACCACGACGGCGCGGGACGTGCGCAGGGCGTCGTCACTCATGAGTCCCCCTCTCGGCGGCGGCTTTCCCGTCGGGCCTGCTCGGTCAGGGACGCGGCCGCAGTGCCGGGGGTTGCCCGCCGTTCGTTCCGTTCATCCTTGATGCACATGGTGCGCGAGATGTGCCTGAGACGCATTCAGACACGCCCTCGGGCCGTGCGCCGGGAGATGTGGCGGGCGTCGAATCCGGACAGACCGCGCACGGCGACGTACGCCTTCTCGTGGCCGGGCAGCGAGACCCGGCCGCGCAGCACCGCCTCGGGGTCGCGCTCGATGCGGTCCAGGAGCCGGCGGTAGATCCCGGCCATGGCCGCCACGCAGGCCCCGCTGCGCCGGTCGAGCATGGGCAGCAGCCGGTAGCCCTCGGCGAACAGGGCGCGGGCGCGCCGGACCTCGAAGTGGACGAGGCCCGCGAAGTCGGAGCCGGGGGGCGGGGTCGCGCGGTGGAACCCGGCGGAGCAGCCGAACTTGGCGAGGTCGTCGGCCGGGAGGTAGGTGCGGCCGTTGCCCGCGTCCTCGCGGACGTCGCGCAGGATGTTCGTCAGCTGGAGGGCGAGGCCGAGCGTGTCGGCGTACTCCGGGGCGCGTTCGGTGCCGGGGGCGCCGGGTTCGGTGCCGAAGACGCCGAGGCTGAGCCGGCCGATGGCGCCCGCGACGCACCGGCAGTACACCTTGAGGTCGTCCCAGGTCTCGTAGGCGGCGCCGTGCACGTCCATCAGGACGCCGTCGATGAGTTCATCGAGCCCTTCGAGGGGCAGCGGGAACCGGCGGGCGGCGTCGGCGAGCGCGACGGCCACCGGGTCGGTGTCGTCCTCGTCCACCGCGCCGGTCCGGACGCGGTCGAGGAGGGTACGGGTGGTCTCCAGGCGGACGCGCTTGGTCTCCGGGGCCAGTTCGCCGTCGCCGATGTCGTCGACGCGGCGGGAGAAGGCGTACAGGGCCGACATGGCCTGCCGCTTCTCGGCCGGCAGCAGCCTGATGCCGTACGCGAAGTTACGCGCCTGCTGTCCGGTGACCGCCTCGCAGTAACTGTATGCGGCCTGTACCGGTGCGGACATGTAGGTCGTCTGACCCTCCACGGTCCGGCTCACCTCTCTCTACGCGCTTCTCGCAGGACAACTCCCACTTCGCGCAGCAGGCTGGGCTTGGTGGGTCCGGGTGGTCCGGGCAGTACGTCGAAGCCGGCGGCCGCGATCGCGGAGAGGGCGGCACGTCCTCCTCCCACGAACCCGGCGAGGAGCAGCCGGAGCCTGCCGTGGACGCTACCCACCAGGGGGGTGCCTTCATTCAGCAGATCACGGGCGCGTTCGGCCTCGTACGCGATCAGGGAGCGCACCGACGCGTTGGCGGTGGGTGCGGCGAGGTCGGCCTCGCCGACGTGGAACCGGGCCATGTCGGTGGCGGGCAGGTAGACGCGGTCGCGGCCCAGGTCCTCGGCGACGTCCTGGAGGTGCTCGACGATCTGCAGCGCGGTGCACACGGCGTCGGAGCGGCGCAGCCGTTCGGGGCTGGCGGTGCCGGTGAGCTGGAGGACCAGGCGGCCGACCGGGTTGGCGGAGAGTTCGCAGTAGGCGAGGAGTTCCCCGTACGTGCCGTAGCGGCGGACCTTCTGGTCCTGCCGGTTGGCCTCGATGAGCCCGAGGAAGGGTTCGGGGGTCAGCGAGCGGCGGCGGGCGGTGGGGCGCAGGGCCCGCAGCAGCGGGTGGTGCGGGGTCTCTCCGGTGGCGGCGAAGACGCGGCGCAGGTCGCGCTCCAGGGCGTCGAGCATCGCGAGCCGGTCGTCCGACCGGTCCGGTTCGAGGCCGAGGTGGACGGCGTCGGCGCCGCCGGGGGCGAGGTCGCCGTCACCGATGTCGTCGACGAGCCGGGCGAAGCCGTAGACGGCCATCAGGTCGTCGCGCCAGGCGCGCGGCAGGAAGAAGGGGGCGACCGGAAAGTTCTCGTGCGCTGCCTTGTCGAGGGTTCCGGATGCGGCGGTGTCGAGCCGCGCCTGCCGGGTAGGGGTCACCGCGGACCGCCCTGCGCGGGGACGGCGTGAGCACCTCGGAGCTGGAGATCTTCCGTCATAGCCGTCACATCTCCCGTTCTACACTGCTGACCCAAAATACCCCATTCCGGACACGCCGCCCGCCCTCCCCAGTGCCGGGGACGGCTCCGGGCCGCCCACTCGGGCGGTATCGCCCCACTTGCGGCGAATCAGCACCGGTACAGCTTACGTTGTACAACGTTCATCGGAACGCCGGGGTCCGTGCCCTGCGGCGCCGGACCCGTGACCCGCGTCAACTCTCCCCCGGCCGGGCGCCGTTCACGTCATCCGGCGGTAGGAGATCGCGGCGGGTGCCGTACGACGAGGCGCGGACGTCCGGGCTCCGGTCCACCATGCGGACATGGCGCGGCCCCCGCCGGAAGGGTCCGGCGGAGGCCGCCCGGTGCGTGGCGCGGCGCGCTACTTGCCGGTCTCCCGCTCGTAGGCCCGCAGGACCTCCTCGGTCGGGCCGTCCATCAGCAGCTCGCCCTTCTCCAGCCACAGCACCCGGTTGCAGGTGTCCCGGATCGACTTGTTGCTGTGGCTCACCAGGAAGACGGTGCCGGCTTCCTTGCGCAGCTCCCTGATCCGCGCCTCGGAGCGGATCTGGAACTTGCGGTCACCGGTGGCCAGCGCCTCGTCGATCATGAGGACGTCGTGGTTCTTGGCGGCCGCGATGGAGAAGCGGAGGCGGGCCGCCATGCCGGAGGAGTACGTACGCATGGGCAGCGTGATGAAGTCGCCCTTCTCGTTGATGCCCGAGAACTCGACGATCTCGTCGTAGCGCTCGCGGATCTCCTCGCGGCTCATGCCCATCGCGAGCCCGCCGAGCACCACGTTGCGCTCGCCGGTCAGGTCGCTCATCAGCGCCGCGTTGACGCCGAGCAGCGAGGGCTGGCCGTCCGTGTAGACGCTGCCGCTCTCGGCGGGCAGCAGTCCGGCGATGGCCCGAAGCAGGGTGGACTTGCCGGAGCCGTTGGTGCCGATGAGGCCGATCGCCTCGCCCCGGTAGGCGGTGAAGGTGACACCGCGTACGGCGTGCACCTTGCGTACCCCGCGCTCCTCGCCCTTCCCGCGGCGCAGGATGCGGCTCAGCGCGGCGGTGGCGCTGCCCCGGCCACCGCCGCCGCCGTTGACCCGGTACACGATGTGCACGTCGTCGGCGATCACGGTGGGGACGCGCCCCGCGGTGTTGTCGTCAGCCACGGCCGTACCGTTCCTCTGCCTTCCAGAAGTACACGAAGCCCGCGATGCCCACCACGACGGACCAGGCGAGGCCGACCGCCCAGACGTGGTCGGGCAGGTTCTCGGAGCCGTATCCGTCGATCAGGGCGAACCTGACCAGGTCCATGTAGATGGCCGCCGGGTTGTACTGCAGCACATCGGTGATCCAGGCCGGCTTGTCCTCCAGCATCACCGGGATGGAGAACATGACGCCGGAGGCGTACAGCCAGGTCCGCATGACGAACGGCATCAGCTGTGCCAGGTCCGGGGTCTTGGCCCCCATCCGCGCCATGGCGAGCGCGAGGCCGGTGTTGAAGAAGAACTGCAGCGCCAGGGCCGGAATCACCAGGAGCCAGGACAGCCGGGGGTAGCTGCCGAAGCCCACCGTCACCGCGATGAGCACGATCATCGAGTACAGCAGTTGCTGGAGCTGCTGGAGCGAGAAGGAGATGGGCAGCGAGGCCCGCGGGAAGTGCAGCGCCCGGACCAGGCCCAGGTTGCCGGAGATGGCCCGTACGCCGGCCATCACGGAACTCTGGGTGAAGGTGAAGACGAACACCCCGGTCACCAGGAACGGGATGAACACCTCCTGCGGGATGCCCTTCTTCGTGCCGAGGATCAGCCCGAAGATGAGGAAGTAGACCGCGGCGTTCAGCAGCGGGGTCGCCACCTGCCACAGCTGGCCGAGCTTGGCCTGGCTGTACTGGGCGGTCAGCTTGGCCCGGGAGAACGCCAGGATGAAGTGGCGCCGCCCTCGGAGCTGGCGCACGTACTCCAGGAGGCCGGGCCGGGCACCGCTGACCGTCAGGCCGTACTTCGCGGCCAGTTCGGCCGCGCTCAGACCGTCGTCGGCCGATGGCGGGCTGCTCAGGGCAACCGCGCCGCCGTGGGTTGTGTCACTCACCAGAAGAAACTCTCGTATTCAAAATGCGCAGCCAGTCGCGGGCGCGGCTCAGGGCGGACAGGTCCCGACAAGAAAAATACGCCTCATGCTCCCAGAGGGGAGCTTCTCAGATGACCGGAGGGCGGCCCAGCCTGGTCAGTCGCCACACCGTACGCCACTTCATCGGGCGGCGGGGTCCGCACGGGGTCCGCCAGCCCTCCCGGAAGCCGCCGAACCAGGCCTTGAGCGCCTCGCCGGACGGCCGGCGCAGCAGCGTCAGCAGCATCCACACCCCGAGGTACACCGGGACGAGGGGCGCCGGGAGGTTCCGCCGGGCCAGCCAGACCCGGTTGCGGGCCACCATGCGGTGGTAGACCGCGTGGCGGGACGGGGCCGTGGTGGGGTGGTGCAGCACCATGTCCGCGCGGTAGTCGATCAGCCAGCCGGCGTCCAGCGCCCGCCAGGCCAGGTCCGTCTCCTCGTGCGCGTAGAAGAAGTCGCCCGGCAGCGGACCGACCTCGGCCAGCACCCTGGTGCGCACCGCGTTGGCGCCGCCCAGGAACGTCGTCACGCGGGACGAGCGCATCGGGTCGGCGGCGCGCAGCCTCGGCACGTGCCGGCGCTGGGTGACCCCGGTCTCCGGGTCCGCGATGCGGAAGCTGATGATGCCCAGCCGGGGGTCCTCGGCGAACGCCTTCCGGCACAGTTCCGCGGTGTCGGTGAGGGGCAGCCGCCCGTCGTCGTCGAGGAAGAGCAGGGCGTCCACATCGGCGCCGGAGGGCCCGAACGCCTCGATGCCGACGTTCCGGCCGCCGGGGATGCCCAGGTTCTCGGGCAGCTCGACGGTGCGCACGCCCGGCGGCACGTCGGGCACGGGTGAGCCGTTGCCGACGACGACCACCTCGATCCGGTCGCCCTCCTGGGCGGCGACCGAATCGAGCAGGGCGCGCAGCTCGGCCGGGCGGTTGCCCATGGTGATGATGACCGCGCCGAGTTTCATGGGTGTGCTCACTTCAGCCTGCTCGATGCCAGGACCGACACGAGGTGCAGCAGCGTCTGCAGCAGGGCGATGCCCGCCAGGACCGCGACCGCGAGACGGCTGAAGAAGAAGTCGTCCCGCACCGCGTCCAGCACGGCCGCGACCAGGATGACCAGCGACGCCTCGACGCACAGGATGAGCCGGTGGAACTTGAGCGCGCCGGCCGCCCGGCGGGCGAACGCCATGCCGGAGGAGCGCGGCTCGGACGCGGACTCCTTGACCGGCGGCAGCCCGCCCTGGTGCCGGGCGACGCCGACCAGGTCCGTCTCGGCCTTGATCAGGATCGCGCCGAGCGCGGCGAGCGTGCCGAGGAACGCCCACAGCCAGTCGATGCGGCCGGGGCCCCACAGGTCGGCGGCGCGCAGGCCGAAGCCGACGAGGACGGCGGCGTCGCACAGATAGGCGCCGACCCGGTCCAGATAGACGCCGCCGAGCGAGAACTGCTTCTTCCAGCGCGCGATCTCGCCGTCCACGCAGTCGAGCAGCAGGTACAGCTGGACCATGACGACGCCGAGCACCGCGCCCCAGATGCCGGGCACGAGCAGCGCCGGGGCGGCGAGCACACCGGCGACGGTCATCAGATAGGTCAGCTGGTTGGGCGTGACCCTGGAGTTCACCAGGTACCGGTCGATGCGCAGCGAGATCTCGCGCATGTATATCCGGCCCGCCCAGTGTTCACCGCTGCGCCGGTCCTTGACCCCCGGCGGGTGAACGACGGGGCGGAGTTCAGCTACTGATGGTCTTGGCATAGTCGGCGTACGCGTCCCTGATCTGATCGGTGGAGAGGCTGAGGTGTTCCAGGACCGTGAAGCGTCCCGGACGGGTCTGGGGCGCGTACTCGACGGCCTGGACGAACTCGTCGGCGGTGAAGCCGATCTCCTCGGGGGTGACCGGCAGGCCGTGCCTGCGCAGCACCTCGGCGAAGAGTCCGGACTCCTCCGCGGCGCCGCGCAGATGCATGGCGAAGGCGGCCCCGAGGCCGACCTGTTCGCCGTGGCTGGCGGCCCGCTTGGGGAAGAGCAGGTCGAAGGCGTGGCTGATCTCGTGGCAGGCGCCGGACGAGGGCCGGGTGTCGCCGCTGATCGAGATGGCGATGCCGGAGAGCACCAGCGATTCGGCGAGGACGGTGAGGAACTCGTCGTCGGCGACGTTGCCGGGGTGGCGCAGGACGGCTTCGCCGGCGGTACGGGCCATGGCGGCGGCGAGTCCGTCGATCTGCTCGCCGTTGACCTGGTGCGACAGCTCCCAGTCGGCGATGGCGGAGATGTTGGAGATCGCGTCGCCGATGCCGGACCGTACGAAGCGGTCGGGGGCGGTGCGGATCACCGACAGGTCGATCACCATGGCGATGGGCATGGGCACGCCGTAGGAGCCCCGGCCGTTGTCGTTGTCCAGGGTGGCGACGGGCGAGCACAGGCCGTCGTGCGCGAGGTTGGTGGCGACCGAGACCAGCGGCAGGCCGACCCGCGCCGCGGCGTACTTCGCCACGTCGATGATCTTGCCGCCGCCGAGGCCGACCACGGCGTCGTAGCGCTTGCCCTTGATGTCGTCGGCGAGCTGCACGGCGGCGTCGATGTTGCCGCCGGGGACGCAGTACCAGTCGGCGCCGGGCAGGGCCGGGGCCAGCTTCTCGCGCAGGGCCAGGCCGGAGCCGCCGCTGATGGCGACGGCCAGCTTGCCGGAGGCCGAGATCCGCTGGTCGGCGAGGAGGCCGGCCAGGTCGTGCATGGCGCCCCGGCTGATGTCGACGAAGACGGGGGACGGGATGAGTCGGGTCAGTACCGGCACGCGATCTCCCTGCCCTTGGCGAGGTCGTCGTGGTTGTCGATCTCGACCCAGCTCACGTCACCGATGGGGGCGACGTCCACGGTGACGCCCCGGTTGACGAGTTCCTGGTAGCCGTCCTCGTAGTAGAGGTCCGGGTCGCGCTCGAAGGTGGTCTTCAGCGCGTCGGCCAGCGCCTCGGCGGCCTCGGCCTCGATGAGGGTGACGCCGATGTACTCGCCGGTGGCCTCGGCCGGGTCCATGAGCTTGGTGATGCGCCGGACGCCCTCGGCGGGGTCCACGACGACCTTCATCTCCTCGTCGGCGAGCCGCTTCACCGTGTCGAGGGCGAGGATGATCTTCTTGCCGTCGCCGCGCGCGGCCAGCAGCGTCTTCTCCACGGAGACCGGGTGGACGGTGTCGCCGTTGGCGAGGAGCACGCCGCGCTTGAGCACCTCACGGGCGCACCACAGCGAGTAGGCGTTGTTCCACTCCTCGGCCTTGTCGTTGTCCACCAGGGTCAGCGCGAGACCGTACTTGGCCTCCAGCGCCGCCTTGCGCTCGTGGACGACCTCCTTGCGGTAGCCGACGACGATCACCGCCTCGGTGAGCCCGATCTCGGCGAAGTTGGCCAGCGTGAGATCGAGGATCGTCGTGGCGCCGTCCACCGGCACGAGCGCCTTGGGCAGCGTGTCGGTGTAGGGGCGCAGACGCCGTCCTGCGCCGGCAGCCAGTACGAGGCCGATCATGCGGGTTCTCCTTCGTCGTGAACGGCGGGCGCCCCGGAGGACACCCAGAAGCGGACGGATTCCACCAGTACGACCAGTGCGACGGCGGCGGCGAACACGGTGAGCGCCGTGGCGAAGCCGGAGGCCCCGGTGAGGAGGGCGGCCAGCACGGTCACGACCAGGGTCCGGCCCTCGTGCCCGCCGATCGTGCGCACCAGCCAGTGGGGCGGGGCGCCGGTGCCGCCCCGGATGCGGTAGACCGTGTCGTAGTGATGGTAGGCGACCGCCGCGACCAGCCCGAAGGCCGCCGGAAGGGCTCCGTCCACCTCGCTGCGGGCGGTCAGGACGAGGATCACGCAGTACTCGGCGGCGCGGAAGAACGGCGGGACGAGCCAGTCCAGGGCGCCCTTGAGCGGCCGGGCGACGGCGAGGCCGGAGCAGACCGCGTAGAAGGCGGCGGCGATGATCGTCTGCCGGCTGCCGAAGGGCTGCTGGAGCGCGGCGGCGATCAGTGCCCCGGTGCCGACGAGGGCGAGCGCGGGGGCGGTCCAGGCGCCGGCGATGCGGGGGCCGCGGGCGGCGACGAGTTCGGCGACGGGCCCGGAGTCGGCGAGGTCGGCGAGTGCCCGGGCGGCGCGGTCGGTGCGGCGCGCCTTGCGGGTCAGGGAGCGCAGGAGGCGGCCGGCGGTGGTGTAGCAGGCGGCGAAGGCGCAGCCGATGAGCAGGGCGTAGAAGACGATGCGCGGCGTGGTGACGGCGGTGAGCACGGCGATCATGGCCCAGCGCTCGCCGATCGGGAGCACGATCATCCGCCGCAGCCAGACCGTCCAGCCGACGCTGTCGAGCTTGTCGGAGAGGGCGGCCGTGGGGCTGGAGTTGGCCTCCGCGTCGTGGTTGGCCTCGTTGAACGAGAAGTCGATGATGTGGCGGCAGGACTGGAGGACCATCGCGCCGAGCGCCAGCGCCCAGACGTCGTCGCCGTTGCGGGCGGCGCCGAGGGCGAGGCCCGCGTAGTAGGCGTACTCCTTCGCGCGGTCGAAGGTGGCGTCCAGCCAGGCGCCCATCGTGGAGTACTGCAGGGAGTAGCGGGCGAGCTGTCCGTCGGTGCAGTCCAGGACGAAGGAGAGCAGGAGCAGGATGCCCGCCGCGATGTAGCCGCCGCGGGTGCCGGTGGCCGCGCAGCCGGCCGCTATGAGCGCGGTGAGCAGGGACGCGGTGGTGACCTGGTTCGGGGTGAGCCCCCGGCGCGCGCACCAGCGGGCGATGTAGCGCGAGTACGGGCTGATGCAGTGGGTGGTGAAGAAGCCGTCGCGGGCCTTGACCGCGCTGCGCAGCCGGACGGCCTCGTCGTCCACGGCCTCGACGCCGGCCAGGGCGGCGGCGCGGGCGGTCTCGTCGGTGGGCACGGTGGCGACGAGGGAGCCCAGCTCGGGACGCTGCACCTCGGTGCCCCGGGCCGCCATGACGGCGGCGATCCTGCCGGGCACGGTGCGGTCCGTGACGGTGGCGGTGGTGCCGGCGGCGGGCACTCCGGCGCCGACCGCGTCGGTGGTGGTGCGCAGGGCGCCGATCAGGGCGGGGCGCGCCTCGGCCTGGGCGGTGAGCGCGCCGGGCACGGCGGCGGCCGGGAAGCGGGGGTCGGTCAGGGCGAGCCGGAGGGCGTGCCGGTGGCCGACGAAGCGCGGGTCGACGAGGGCGACGCGCTGGGCCGGCGGGACGGCGGACAGCAGTCCGGCCGCTTCGGTGACGTCGTTGGCCGTGCGGACGTCGAAGCCCAGCGAGCGCAGATCGTTCTCCAGGGACGATCCGGGCAGTGGAGCACCGGTGAGAATGGCGGTCGACAGACGAACTCACTCCTTGGTGCTGGCACGGATCGGCACGCGACTGTGCGGCCCGAGACGGCCGGCGGCGTGTCGGCTGAGGCTATCGGATGGACGGAAGCGCGAGTTCACTGCCCGTTTGCGCTCCGTTCCGGGCGGAGCCGGATCGTGCGCGCCGTCCGCGATCATCATGGTGGATGGCCGCCTCGCCTGACAAAAAGCGGGTCCGCGCGATCCGGTCCCGCCGCGCCCGGCGGCGCCTGCTCCACCGCCCTCACCTGCGGGTGTTTCCGCAGGTGAGGGCCAATGACAACGGTGTTCAGTGCCGTGTTGCCCTATACCCCCCACCCGTAGTTGACTGGCGTGGTCCGGGCCGGGGAAGTCCGGGTCCGCGAGACGACCGGGAGGCGTCCTCATGGGGGCAGGGCACGATCACGGACATGCGCACGGCGGGCCGGCGCCCACCGGTACGGCGGCCGCCGCGCACAAGGGGCGGCTGCGGATGGCGCTGGGCATCACGCTGGGCGTGACGGTCATGGAGATCGTCGGCGGTGTGCTGTCCGGGTCGCTCGCGCTGATCGCCGACGCGGCGCACATGGCGACCGACTCGCTGGGGCTGGCGCTGGCGCTGCTGGCCATCCACTTCGCCAACCGGCCGGCCGGCCCGAACCGCACCTTCGGCTACGCCCGTGCGGAGATCCTGGCGGCGCTCGCCAACTGCTGTCTGCTGCTCGGGGTGGGCGGCTACCTCCTCTTCGAGGCGGTGCAGCGGTTCATCGAGCCGACGGAGACGAGGGGCGGGCTGACGATCGTCTTCGCGCTGGTGGGTCTGGTCGCGAACGTGGTGTCGCTGTCGCTGCTGACGCGCGGGCAGCAGGAGAGCCTGAATGTGCGCGGCGCCTATCTGGAGGTGCTGGCGGACACGCTGGGTTCGGTGACGGTGCTGGTGTCGGCGGGCATCGTGATGGCGACGGGCTGGCAGGCGGCGGACCCGATCGCCTCGCTGGTGATCGGTCTGATGATCGTGCCGCGTACGGTGCGGCTGCTGCGCGAGACGCTGAACGTCCTCCTGGAGGCGGCGCCGCCCGGCGTGGACATGAGCGAGGTCCGCGACCACATCACGGCCCTGCCCGGCGTGCTGGACGTGCACGATCTGCACGCGTGGACGATCACATCGGGGATGCCGGTGCTCTCGGCACATGTGGTGGTGCGGCAGGACCTGCTCGACTCGATCGGGCACGAGAAGCTGCTCCACGAGCTCCAGGGCTGCCTCGGCCACCACTTCGACGTGGAGCACTGCACCTTCCAGCTGGAGCCGAGCGGGCACGCGGAGCACGAGGCCAGGCTCTGCCGCTGACCGGCCGCCCACTCCCGTCGAGCCGTCGGCCGCTCCCGTCCAGCCGCCGGACGCGGGCCCGTTCGCCCGTTGGCCGGTGGGCGCCGGGACACGCGGTGTAGGGTCGCGGATGGGTACGAACCGGACCGGACATGCCAGGGCCGAAGTACGGACAAGCCGCTTTTGTACGGCAGACTTGAGCAGACTCGACGGGACCGGCGCTCGGGGCCGGAACCACAGCGAAGGATGGGTATGCCGACCACACCAGTCACCGCGGCGAACGCCTCGTCGAACGGCACAGCGGAAGCGATCATGCTCGAACTGGTCGACGAGAACGGCACCACCATCGGCACGGCGGAGAAGCTCGCCGCCCACCGGTCGCCCGGTCAGCTGCACCGCGCGTTCTCCGTGTTCCTTTTCGACGAGCAGGGCCGGCTGCTGCTCCAGCAGCGCGCCCTCGGCAAGTACCACTCCCCCGGTGTCTGGTCCAACACCTGCTGCGGCCACCCCTACCCGGGCGAGGCGCCCTTCGCCGCCGCCGCCCGGCGTACGTACGAGGAGCTGGGCATCTCGCCCTCGCTGCTGGCCGAGGCGGGCACCGTCCGCTACAACCACCCGGACCCGGCGTCGGGCCTGGTGGAGCAGGAGTTCAACCACCTCTTCGTGGGCATGGCGCAGGAGCGGCCGGAGCCCGACGCGGAGGAGGTCGGCGACACGGCGTTCGTGACGGCGGCGGAGCTGGCCGAGCGGCATGCCCGTGACCCGTTCTCCGCGTGGTTCATGACCGTGCTGGACGCCGCCCGGCCGGCGATCCGCGAGCTGACCGGGGACGCGGCCGGCTGGTAGGCGCCTGCGCGCGGTCTGCGCGGTCGGTGGGTGGTGCCGCGGGGGTTCGGGGGATGCGTCAGACGCCCCCGAGCGGCAGGGTCGCCCAGATGACCTTGCCGCCGCCCGCGGTGTGCTCGACGTCGCAGCCGCCGCCCGCCTCGCGGGTGATCTCGCGGACCAGCAGCAGGCCCCGTCCGCCGGTCTGCGCGTGGTCGGTCTCCAGCGCGGTGGGCCGGTAGGGGTGGTTGTCCTCGACGGACACCCTGACCCATGCCTCGCCCACGGCCACCTCGACGGCCAGCTCCGGCGAGAGCAGCGCCGCGTGCTTGACGGCGTTGGTGACCAGCTCGGAGACGATGAGCAGCAGGCCCTGGGTGAGGTCGTCGCCGATCGGCACGTTCTGGCGCCTCAGCAGGTCGCGCACGGCGTGCCTGGCCTGCGGTACGGAGACGTCCGCTGCCGGGGCGGTGAACCGCCACACCCCTTCGTACGGCACGGGCCGGGCGGGGACACTCCCGCGGCTCTCCATAGTCCGGTACCCGCTCTCCACTCGAAGTGACTGCACGTCGAGTACAGAGTGGCGCTCCGGGTTGCTTCGGTCCGCGCAACTGACTATAAGTCGATTCTGATTGACCGAACTCGACTTGATTTGCGCATATGCGTCAACTTTCGGACTGCTTCCGACTGTCTTTGCTGAGCGGGTCGGTTCCGGAGACCATGGAGACGATCCGCCGGCCGCCGATGCCGACGGCGATGAGCCCGAGTCCGTCGAAGAGCAGGGCGAGCGAGAAGAAGCAGCCGAGGACGTAGAGGCTGCTGTGCGGCCAGTCGAACAGCACGAGCAGGCCGAGGAGCAGTCCGAAGGCACCCTGGAGCAGGGTCCAGCCGAACTGCGACCCGCGCACCACGACGCTGCCGACGAGCCGGAACACCCCGCCGGTCAGGAAGAGCAGCGCCGCGAACATGGTCAGCGCTTCGGCGGTGCCGTGCGGATGGCGGATGACGACGACGCCGGCGGCGATGTTGAGCGCCGCCACGACCACGCCCAGCCAGAAGTAGCTGGTGCCGCGCGACTGGACGGCGTGCACCAGTCCGACCAGGCCGCCGATGAGCAGCAGCCAGCCGAACAGGATCATCGAGGTGAGCGTCGCCACCCCGGTGTAGACGAGGCCGACCAGGCCGGCGACGACGAGCAGAATGCCGAGCAGGGCCAGCCCGCCGAAGCTGCGGCTGAGCCTCCTGCCTTCGCGTTCGGGACCGTCCACATCGGGCTCCTCGGGGTGCGTACCGGCTTCGCGACCCCTTCTTGATCATAGGTTCGGGCGGCACGGATAGCATCCGGCCATGGACCGTACGGAACCCCGGCTGGAGCACACCGTCGCGGACGGCGTGGCCACCGTCGTCATCAGCAATCCCGCCAAGCGCAACGCGATGACGGCCGCGATGTGGCGGGCGCTGCCGGTGCTGCTGGCGGAGCTGGCGGCCGATCCGTCCGTGGGCGCCCTGGTTTTGACGGGCGCGGGCGACACCTTCTGCGCGGGCGCCGACATCTCCTCGCTCCGGGACCCGGCGCACGACCCGCAGGGGCTGGCCGTGGCCGCCGAGGAGGCGCTGGCCGCGTTCCCGCTGCCGACGCTCGCGGCGGTGCGCGGCTACTGCGTGGGCGGCGGGAGCCAGCTCGCCGCCGCCTGCGATCTGCGGTTCGCGGCCGAGGGGGCGCGGTTCGGGGTCACCCCGGCCAAGCTGGGCATCGTCTACCCCTCCTCGTCCACCCGCAGGCTGGTCGCCCTCACGGGCCCGGCGACGGCCAAGCACCTGCTGTTCTCCGGTGAGCTGATCGACGCCGGGCGGGCGCTGCGGACCGGTCTGGTGGACGAGGTCCTGCCGGCCGGCGGGCTGGACGAGCGGGTCGGCGCGTACGTACGGACCCTGGTGTCCCGGTCGCGGCTGACCCAGGCCGCGGCCAAGGAGTTCGCGGCCGGGCGCACGGACCGGGACGGGCACTGGGCCGGTCAGGCGCGAGGGAGCGGGGACACGGCGGAGGGTGTCGCCGCGTTCCTGGAGCGCCGGGCGCCCCGGTTCACCTGGCGGGCGCAGGCGCCGGGGGCCGGGGCGGCGGCTACCGGAGGATGAACCGGCTCCTGCCGCGCCACTCCTCGACCAGGTCGGCGGGGGCCTTGTCCGGCGAGCCCGCGTCGTAGGGCGGCCGGGGGTCGTACTCGGTGAGGAGCTGTACGGATTGGGCGGCGCGGTCGCCGGCGATGCGGCCCAGCAGGGCGAGGCCCATGTCGATGCCGGACGAGACACCGGCCGCGGTGACGTACTTGCCGTCGAAGACCACGCGTTCGCCGGTGGGCGCGGCCCCGTGCTCCCGGAGCGTGTCCAGGGCGAGCCAGTGCGAGGTGGCGCGCCGCCCCCGCAGGAGCCCGGCGGCCCCGAGGAGCAGCGAGCCGGTGCACACGGAGGTCGTCCAGGTGGTGGCCCCGTCCGCGCGGCGCAGCCAGTTGAGGAGGTGCTCGTTGTCCATCTGGTGGTGCTGTCCGGGGCCGCCGGGGACGATCAGCAGGTCCGGGGCGGGGACCTCGTCGAAGGTGCGCTGCGCGACCAGGCCGAGGCCGCCGTTGTCGTTGCGTACCGTGCCCGTGCGCTCGGCGACGAAGACCGTCTCGGCGCCGGGGACGCGGGACAGGATCTCGTAGGGGCCCACGGCGTCCAGGGCGGTGAAGCGGTCGAAGAGGGCGATGGCGATCTGCATGGTCTTCCTGTCTCTCGGGTGGGTCAGGAGTGGTCCGCGGTGTGGGAGCCGAAGCGGCGGCGGTATTCGGCGGGGCCGGTGCCCAGCGCCTTGACGAAGGCCCGGCGCATCGCCTCCGGGGTGCCGTAGCCGCAGCTGCGGGCGATTCCGGCGACGCCGTCGGCGGTGTCCTCCAGGAGCCTGCGGGCGTGTTCGAGGCGGACCCGGTCGACGTACCGGCCGGGCGTGGTCCCGGTCTCCGCGTGGAAGGCGCGGGCGAAGTGGCGGGGCGAGAGCCGGGCGCGGGCGGCCAGGGCGTCCACGGAGAGGTCGGCGCCGGGGTGCTCGGTGATCCAGTGCTGCACCTCGCGCAGCGGTTCGCGGCGCGCCGTCTGGGCCCTGAGCTGGGCGCTGAACTGGGACTGGCCGCCCGGCCTGCGCAGGAAGACGACCAGGTGCCGCGCGATCGTCAGGGCGACGTCCCGGCCGTGGTCCTCCTCGACCAGGGCCAGCGCGAGGTCGATGCCCGCGGTGACTCCGGCGGAGGTGGCGATCCTGCCGTCCCGTACGAAGATCGGTTCGGGATCGACCCGCACGGCGGGATGGGCGCGGGCCAGCGTGTCGCACACGTTCCAGTGGGTCGTCACCCGGTGGCCGTCCAGCTGTCCGGCCGCGGCCAGCAGCAGCGCCCCGCTGCACACCGAGACCAGCCGTTCGGGCAGCGGGGCGTTCACGCGCAGCCAGTCCACCAGCGCCGGGTCGGGGGCCCGGGTGCCGGCGCCGCCGGGGACCAGCAGCGTGTCGGGGGCCGGGGCGCCGGGGAGGCTGCCGTCCGGGACGAGCGTGAGTCCGCAGGAGGTGCGGACCGGGGCGCCGTCCAGCGATGCGGTGCGCAGCTCGTACCGCACGCCGGGGAACTTCGAGGCACCGGCGAACACCTCCATGGGGCCGGTGACGTCGAGGCTCTGGACGCCGTCGAACAGGACGACGAGCACGGATCGCTGCTTCATGGCCCCCATCCTGGGCGGGCCCGTCACAGGGCCGCAATGACGGATTTCCCACCTTTCCCGCCATCACGGCTGCGGCGGAGCTCACGTACACACGGGACTTCCCGCTCGTACCAACCAGTCGGTAACGTTCCGGTCATGAGTACTCTCCCGCCCCGTGCCGGCCGGCGCTGCCACAACGCCCTCAACCCGCTGCACTCCTCGCTCTACTTCTCCCCCGACCTCGGCAAGGAGTTCGGCGGGCTGGGAATCGTCGACCCCACCGCCGTCTACTTCGCCACCCGCGCGGCCGCGATGGGCGCGGTCGGCGCGGGGACGGTGACCGCGACGTTCTACAACTTCAACCACGCGCTGGTCTCCCAGCACGTGCCCGCCCTCTGGGACATCGCCTCGCCCGCCGCGGTCCTGGACGCGCGGCTGCGGGCCGCCGACGCGACGCTGCGCCGGCTGCTCGGCGACGAGATCATCGCCTCGCCCGAGATGGCCGAGGCCGCGTCGCTGGCCCTGCGCGCCACCGAGGGCTGCACCCGGCACGCCCGGCCGCTGTACGCCGCCCACGCCGGTCTGCCGGTCCCGGACGAACCGCACCTGGTGTACTGGCACGCGGCGGGGCTGCTGCGCGAGCACCGGGGCGACGCCCATCTCGCCGCGCTCCTCGCCGCAGGGCTCGACCCGGTCGAGGCCCTGGTCAGCCACACCGCGACCGGCAAGGGCATGGCGATCGGCTGGCTGCTGTCCACCCGGGGCTGGCGGCGCGCCGACTGGGAGGCGGCGTCGCAGCGGCTGCGGGAGCGCGGGCTGCTCACGGCGGAGGGCGCGCTGACCGACGAGGGCGCCGCGCTGCGCGAGGGGCTGGAGCGGGACACGGACCGGATGGACCTGGGCCCGTACGAGCACCTGGGCGGGCCGGGTGTGGCCCGGCTGACGGAGCTGGGGCGCGGCTTCCTCGCCACGGCCGCGGCGGCGGGCGCCTTCCCGTCGAGCGCGACCGGCTGACCCGGCGCGGGAAATCCACCGGCCGTCCGCTGGGGTGGTCCGGCGACACGGCGCCCGGCCACCCGGCAGAATGCAGGCGTGTGACTCCGGTCCGCCCCGGCGGCGGTCCGGGGCCCGACCAGCACAGCCAGCAGGAGAAGGCGAGTCGGTAGAACCGTGACGACGTCCATCGAAGGCAGGATCGCCGAGGAGCTCGGCGTACGCGAGCGACAGGTGAAGGCGGCCGTCGAGCTGCTCGACGGCGGGTCCACCGTGCCGTTCATCGCGCGCTACCGCAAGGAAGCGACCGAGATGCTCGACGACGCGCAGCTGCGCACGCTCGAGGAGCGGCTGCGGTATCTGCGGGAGCTGGAGGAGCGCCGGACGGCGGTCCTCGAATCCGTACGGGAGCAGGGCAAGCTCGACGCGGAGCTGGAGGCGCGCATCCGGGCCGCCGACACCAAGGCGCGGCTGGAGGACATCTACCTCCCGTTCAAGCCGAAGCGGCGGACGAAGGCGCAGATCGCGCGGGAGGCCGGTCTCGAACCGCTCGCCTCCGGGCTGCTCGACGACCCTTCGGTGGAGCCGCTCGCGGCGGCGGCGGCCTTCGTGGACGCGGACAAGGGCGTGGCGGACGCGGCGGCGGCCCTGGAGGGTGCCCGCGCCATCCTGACCGAGCGCTTCTCGGAGGACGCCGACCTGATCGGTGAGCTGCGCGAGCGCATGTGGACGCGCGGGCGGCTGGTGGCGCGGGTCCGGGAGGGCAAGGTGGAGGCGGGCGCCAAGTTCGCGGACTACTTCGACTTCGCCGAGCCGTTCACGGCGCTGCCCTCGCACCGGGTGCTGGCGATGCTCCGGGGCGAGAAGGAGGACGTACTCGACCTGGTCCTGGAGCCGGAGGAGCCGTCCGACGAGCCCGGCCCCTCCTCGTACGAGAACATGGTGGCCCGGCGCTTCGGCGTGGCCGGCCGGGGGCGTCCCGGGGACAAGTGGCTGGCGGACACGGTGCGGTGGGCCTGGCGGACCAGGATTCTGGTGCACCTCGGCATCGACCTGCGGCTGCGGCTGCGTACGGCTGCGGAGGACGAGGCGGTGCGCGTGTTCGCGTCGAACCTGCGCGATCTGCTGCTCGCCGCGCCCGCCGGCACGCGCGCCACGCTGGGGCTCGACCCCGGCTTCCGTACCGGCGTGAAGGTCGCGGTCGTGGACGCGACGGGCAAGGTCGTCGCGACCGACGTCATCCATCCGCACGTCCCGGCCAACAAGTGGGACCAGGCGCTGGCGACGCTGGAGCGGCTGGCCCGCGAGCACCACGTCGATCTGATCGCCATCGGCAACGGCACCGCGTCGCGCGAGACCGACAAGCTCGCCGGTGAGCTGTGCGCGCGGCATCCGGAGCTGAAGCTCACCAAGGTGATGGTCTCGGAGGCCGGTGCCTCGGTGTACTCGGCGTCCGCGTTCGCCTCGCAGGAGCTGCCCGACATGGACGTGTCGCTGCGCGGCGCCGTCTCGATCGCGCGCCGGCTCCAGGACCCGCTGGCCGAGCTGGTGAAGATCGACCCGAAGTCGATCGGTGTCGGGCAGTACCAGCACGACCTGTCCGAGGTGAAGCTGTCGCGGTCGCTGGACGCGGTCGTCGAGGACTGTGTGAACGGTGTCGGCGTGGACGTCAACACCGCGTCCGCGCCGCTGCTCTCGCGGGTCTCCGGCATCGGGGCGGGGCTCGCCGAGAACATCGTGGCGCACCGCGACGCCAACGGGCCGTTCCGCTCGCGCAGGAGCCTCAAGGACGTGGCCCGGCTGGGGCCGAAGGCGTACGAGCAGTGCGCGGGCTTCCTCCGTATCCGGGGCGACGACCCGCTCGACGCGTCGAGCGTGCACCCGGAGGCGTATCCGGTGGTACGGGCGATGGTGAAGAAGACGGGCGGGGACGTCGCCGCGCTGATCGGCAACACGGATGTGCTGCGGTCGCTGCGGGCGGACGAGTTCGTGTCCGAGAAGTTCGGGCTGCCGACGGTCACGGACATCATCAGGGAGCTGGAGAAGCCGGGCCGCGACCCGCGGCCCGCCTTCAAGACGGCCACCTTCAAGGAGGGCGTCGAGAAGATCGGCGACCTGGTGTCCGGGATGGTGCTGGAGGGCGTCGTCACGAACGTCGCCGCGTTCGGGGCGTTCGTGGACGTCGGGGTGCATCAGGACGGGCTCGTCCACGTCTCCGCGATGTCGCGGTCCTTCGTGAAGGACCCGCGCGATGTGGTGAAGCCGGGTGATGTGGTCCGAGTGAAGGTGATGGAGGTCGACATCCCGCGCAAGCGGATCTCGCTGTCGTTGCGGCTGGACGACGAGGTGGGGTCCGCGGCCGGGTCGGGGGCGGCCGGGGGCCGCGCGTCCTCGGGCGAGCGGGGCGGCGGCCGACCGCCCCGGCCCCGGCAGGGCGGCGGTGACCGCTCCTCCGGCGGGCGTTCGTCCGGCGACCGCTCCTCCGGCGGACGCTCCTCCGGCGGGCGTGGGAACGGCGGCCGGCCGGCGGCCGGTGGCGCGCCGGCCAACGGGGCGATGGCCGACGCGCTGCGGCGGGCCGGGCTGCTGAAGGGCGAGTAGGACCGGGCCGGCGAAGGGGGCGGGTCAGTCCACGAGCGTGAGGGCGTCCGCCACCACCCGGCCCCCGTGCAGCACCGTTCGGTCACCGCTGCGGTCCATGACCGCGGCGGTGACCGTCTCTCCCTCCAGCAGGAGCAGGTCCGCCGCGGCGCCCACCGTGACGCCGGGGCGGTCCGTCGTGGAGGTCAGACGGGCGGGGCCCGTCCGCAGGAGGGAGGCGCCGCCGGTCGTGGCGACCGCCACGCAGTGCTCGATCAGGGCGTCCGCGCTGTACCCGTTGGTGAAGGCGAGCTGCCAGGTGCGGTCCAGCATGTCGCCGTTGCCGTACGGGGACCAGAAGTCGCGCTGGCCGTCCTCGCCGAGGCCCACCCGGACGCCGGCGGCGGTCAGCCCGGTGAGCGGCAGGGAGCGGTGGCGGGCCGGGGCTACCGTCGCCATCGCGATGTCCAGCTCGGCGAACTCCTCGATGAGCCGGCGCGTCGTCGCCTCGTCGACGCCGCCCAGGTCGTAGGCGTGCGAGAGGGACACCCGGCCGGCCATGTCCAGGGCCCGCACCCGCTCCAGGATCAGGTCGACGCTGAACACGCCGAGTTGGCCCGGCTCGTGGAGGTGGATGTCGACCGGGGCCTGATGGCGCTCCGCGAGGTCGAACAGGATGTCGAGGTGGCGTACGGGGTCGCGGTCCAGGGTGCACGGGTCGATGCCGCCGACCACGGCGGCGCCCGAGGACAGGGCCCGGTCGATGAGTTCCGGCACGCCCTTCTCCCGGACGAGGCCCGCCTGCGGGAACGCGATGATCTCGACCTCGCAGCGGCCGGCGTGCGCCTCACGGGCGGCGAGGACGCCCTCGAAGCGCTCCAGGCCGCAGTCCGCGTCGATCTGGGCGTAGCTGCGTACGCGGGTGGTGCCGCGCTCGATCATGCGGGCCAGGGTGTACGTGGCCCGCCGGGCGACGTCCCACTCGTCCTCGCGCCAGTGCGCGCGGTCGTTCATCACCATGCCCCAGACGCCGGGCTCGCCCGTGTGCGGGCGGAAGGGCAGGCCCATGCGGGTGGAGTCGAGGTGGCAGTGGACGTCCGAGAAGGACGGCAGGGCGAGCCGGCCCCGGTCGGCCACGGTGTCGCCCGTGCCGGCGCGGGCCGGGTCGTGCGGGGTGATCGCGGTGATCACCCCGTTCTCGACGGTGAGGTCGCTGGGCGCTCCGCCCCAGGGGCGTACGTCGGTGATCAGCATGCGGCGCTTCTCCTGTCCGGTGTGGGGGTGGTGGGTGGTGGGCGCTGCGGCCGTACGCGGTGCTATCCGGCCGGGAGTACACCGGCCAGGGCGGCCAGCGAGGGTTCGCGGCCGCGCTCGATGTGGGCGTACGCCAGGGCCCCGGCCAGTTCGGGTTTGCCCGCGTGGATCGCGGCGCAGATGTCCCGGTGCTCGGCGCACTGGACGCGCGGGTCGCGGCCTCCGGTGAGGGTGAACAGCCACTGGACCAGGCCGAGTGAGGGGTGCAGGGCGTCCCGGAGCAGCCGGTTCCCGGTCATCGCGACGATTTCCGCGTGCAGGGCGGTGTTGGCCGCCGGGATCTGTTCGGCGTCGCCGCGCCGGGTGGCCTCCTCGGCCGCCTCCATCAGGGTCCGCAGCCGTTCGCCGTCTCCCCCGGCCGCGCACGCCTCGGCGGCCCGGCGGGCGGCGAAGACCTCCAGGCTGAGGCGGAGGTCGAAGAGTTCGGCGACGTCCCGCAGCGAGAGGTCGCGTACGGAGGCGCCCCGGCGGGGTTCGAGGACGACCAGGCCCTCGCCGGTCAGCCTGGTGAGCGCCTCGCGGACCGGGATGCGGGAGAAGCCCAGGCTCTCGGAGAGGTCGCGTTCGCGCAGCCGGGAGCCCGGCGGGTACGTGCCGGACAGGATGCCCGCGCGGATCGTCCGCTCGGCGCGGTCGGCGTGCGAGGCGCCGGGGTCGTCGCTCGCTCGATTCATCACCCGCCGACCGTAACACTTGGTATGCCAAGCGGCACGGCCACACGGGTGAAAGCCGGAATATTCAGGTGTGACCGGCCCCGGTTCGGCGTTTGGTATGCCAGATGCCGGTCAGGCCTCCGTTACGCGGCCCTCCGCCACCTTGATCCGGCGCGTGGTGCGCACCGCCTCCAGCATCCGGCGGTCGTGCGTCACCAGGAGCAGGGTGCCGGTGTACGAGTCGAGCGCCGACTCCAGCTGCTCGATCGCGGGCAGGTCCAGGTGGTTCGTCGGCTCGTCCAGCACCAGCAGGTTGACGCCCCGGCCCTGGAGGAGGGCGAGTGCCGAGCGGGTGCGCTCGCCCGGCGAGAGCGTGGTCGCCGGGCGCATCACATGGTCGGCGCGCAGCCCGAACTTGGCGAGCAGGGTGCGTACGTCGGCGGGCTCCGTCTCGGGCACCGCCGCGCAGAACGCCTCCAGCAGGCTCTCCGAGCCGTGGAACAGCTTCCGCGCCTGGTCCACCTCGCCGACGACCACGCCGGAGCCCAGGCTCGCGTGCCCCGAGTCCAGCGGGAGGCGGCCGAGCAGGGCGGCCAGCAGGGTGGACTTGCCGGAGCCGTTGGCGCCCGTGATGGCGACCCGGTCCGCCCAGTCGATCTGGAGGGAGGCGGGGCCGAAGACGAAGTCGCCGCGTACCAGGCGGGCTTCGCGCAGGGTGGCGACGACCGATCCGGAGCGGGGCGCGGAGGCGATCTCCATGCGCAGCTCCCACTCCTTGCGCGGCTCGTCCACCACGTCGAGGCGTTCGATCATGCGCTGGGTCTGCCGGGCCTTCGCGGCCTGCTTCTCGCTGGACTCGCTGCGGAACTTGCGGCCGATCTTGTCGGAGTCGGTGGCCTTGCGGCGGGCGTTCTTGACGCCCTTGTCCATCCAGGAGCGCTGCATCAGGGCGCGGCTCTCCAGCGCCGAGCGCTTGTCGGCGTACTCCTCGTACTCCTCGCGGGCGTGCCGGCGGGCGCGTTCGCGTTCCTCCAGGTAGGCCGCGTAGCCGCCGCCGTAGAGGTTGATCTGCTGCTGGGCCAGGTCGAGTTCGAGGACCTTGGTCACCGTGCGCATGAGGAATTCGCGGTCGTGGCTGATGAGGACGGTGCCGGCCCGGAGCCCGGAGACGTACTTCTCCAGGCGTTCGAGGCCGTCCAGGTCGAGGTCGTTGGTGGGCTCGTCGAGCAGGAAGACGTCGTAGCGCGAGAGCAGCAGCGAGGCGAGTCCGGCGCGGGCCGCCTGGCCGCCGGAGAGGGCGGTCATCGGCAGGTCGAGGCCGACGGTGAGGCCGAGTTCGGCGGCGGTCTCCTCGGCCCGCTCGTCCAGGTCCGCGCCGCCGAGGGAGAGCCAGCGCTCCAGGGACTCCGAGTAGGCGTCGTCCGCGCCGGGCTCGCCGTCCACCAGGGCCTGTGTGGCGGCGTCCATCGCGGCCTGCGCCTCGGCGACCCCGGTGCGGCGGCCAAGGAACTCCCGTACGGTCTCGCCGGGGCGCCGCTCGGGTTCCTGCGGCAGATGGCCGACCGTTGCGGTGGGCGGGGAGAGCCGCAGCTCGCCCTCCTCCGGCTGGTCCAGCCCGGCGAGCAGCCGCAGCAGCGACGATTTTCCCGCGCCGTTGACTCCGACGAGACCGATCACGTCTCCGGGGGCGACGACGAGGTCGAGCCCGGCGAAGAGCGTGCGGTCGCCGTGTCCGGCGGCGAGGTCCTTGGCGACGAGAGTGGCAGTCATCAGGGTGCCGATCCTAGTCGGCGCGGTCTGGGAGACAGCGGGCGGAGCGCCTAGAGTCCGGCCAGGAGAAACGGGCGGGCGGTGGGAGGCGGGTGGCCGTGGCGGATGTGGTCGTGGTGGGGGGCGGGGTCAGTGGGCTGACCACCGCGCTGGTGCTGGCCGAGCGGGGGCGCCGGGTGCGGGTGTGGTCCCGTGAACCGGCCGGCGAGACGACGTCGGCGGTGGCGGGGGCCCTGTGGTGGCCGTACCGGATCGAGCCGCTGGACCGGGTCGGCGACTGGGCACTGACCACGCTGCGGCGTTACGAGGAGCTGGCGGCGCGGCCGGAGGAGACCGGCGTACGGCTGGTGGACGGGCTGCACCGCGGTGAGCGCCTGGCCGGTCTGGGCTCGTGGGTGCGGGAGTCGGCGCGGGTGGTGGAGACCGCCGAGGGGCTGCGGTGCCGGCTGCCGCTCATCGACATGCCGGTGCATCTGGCGTGGCTGGAGGGGCGGGTGCGGGCGGCCGGGGGCACGGTCGAGCGGCGTGCGGTCGCCTCGTTCGACGAGGCGGCCGCGGAGGCGGGCACGGTGGTCGACTGCGCCGGGCTCGGTGCCCGCGAGCTGGTGCCGGACGCGGGGGTGCGGCCGGTACGCGGGCAGTTGGTGCTCGTGGAGAATCCGGGGATACGGGAGTGGTTCACCGAGGCCGATCCGGCGTCGAGCGAAACCACGTACTTCTTCCCCCAGCCCGGCCGGCTGGTGCTCGGCGGCACGGCGGTCGCCGACGACTGGTCCGCGGTGCCCGATCCCCGTACGGCGGAGGACATCGTGGCCCGCTGTGCGCGGGTGCGGCCGGAGATCGCGCGGGCGCGGGTGCTCGGTCACCGGGTGGGGCTGCGCCCGGCGCGCGACGCGGGCGTCCGTATCGAGGCGGAGACGCTTTCCGGGGGCGCCCGTCTGATCCACAACTACGGGCACGGCGGCGCGGGCGTCACGGTGGCGCTGGGCTGCGCGCTGGAGGCGGCGGAGCTGGTGGGCTGACCCCGGCCGGGGGCGCGGGCGGCGCCCCCGGCGGGTCCCGCTACTTCGGGTGCGGGGCGCCCGGTCCGTCGTGGCGTTCGGTGGTGATCTGGCTGTCGCCGGGGCCGATGCGGATTTCGAAGTCGCCGTCGTACCGGGCGTGGCCCTCGATGACCGCGGACTCGACGGCCTCCACGCCGAACTCGCGGCGGACGATCAGCGGGTCCTGGCGCAGGTCCCGCATCAGGGCCACGCACATGGCGACCATCACGATCGTGAAGGGCGCCGCCACCAGGATGGTCAGGTTCTGGAGGCCCGCCAGGGCGTCGCCCTTGCCGTTGCCGATGAGCAGCATGACGGCCGCGACGGCCCCGGTGACGACGCCCCAGAACACGACGACCCAGCGGGCGGGTTCCAGGATGCCCTTCTGGGAGAGGGTGCCCATGACGATGGAGGCGGCGTCGGCGCCCGAGACGAAGAAGATGCCGACGAGCACCATCACCAGGATGCTCATGACGGTGGCGATGGGGAACTGCTGGAGCACGCTGAAGAGCTGGGCCTCCTGGGTGTCGGCGCCGCCGAGCTTGCCGCCCTCCTGGAGCTTGATCGCGGTGCCGCCGAAGACGGCGAACCAGATGAGGCTGACGGTGCTGGGCACCAGGATGACGCCGCCGATGAACTGGCGGATGGTGCGGCCCCGGCTGATGCGCGCGATGAACATGCCGACGAAGGGCGTCCAGGAGATCCACCAGGCCCAGTAGAAGACGGTCCAGCTGCCCAGCCAGTCCGCGACCTCGCCCTCACCGGTGGCCTCGGTGCGGCCGGCGAGCTGCGCCAGGTCGCCGAAGTAGGCGGCGATCGAGGTGGGCACCAGGTCGAGCACGATGATCGTGGGGCCCGCGATGAACACGAACACGGCCAGGACCAGGGCGAGCACCATGTTGATGTTGGACAGCCACTGGATGCCCTTCTCCACGCCGGAGACCGCCGAGGCGATGAACGCGGCGGTCAGCACGGCGATGATCAGGACGAGCAGGCCGGTGCCGGTCTTCTCCATCCAGTTCAGTTCGTGGAAGCCGCTGCCGATCTGGAGGGCGCCGAGTCCCAGGGAGGCGGCCGAGCCGAAGAGGGTGGCGAAGATGGCCAGGATGTCGATGAACCGGCCGAGGCCGCCGTGGGCGCGGTCGGGGCCGATGAGCGGTTCGAACACGGCGCTGATGGTCTGCCGCCTGCGGCGCCGGAAGGTGCTGTACGCGATGCCCAGGCCGACCACCGCGTAGATGGCCCAGGGGTGCAGCGTCCAGTGGAAGAGGGTGGTGGCCATCGCCGTCTGCATCGCCTCCGCCGCGTCGGCGGGGTGGGTGCCGGGCGGCGGGTCGGTGAAGTGGGCCAGCGGTTCGCTGACCCCGTAGAACATCAGGCCGATGCCCATGCCGGCGCTGAACATCATGGCGACCCAGGAGACGGTGCGGAATTCCGGCTCCTCGTCCTCCTGGCCGAGGGTGATGTTTCCGTACCGGCTGATGGCGAGCCACAGGGCGAAGACGACGAATCCGGAAGCGGCCAGCATGAAGGCCCAACCGCCGTTGTGGATGAGCCCGTTGAGGGCCTTGTCGGAGACGTCCTCCAGCGAGTCGGTGGCGGTGGCCCCCCAGATGACGAAGGCCAGGGTGAGGCCGGCCGTCACGCCGAACACCACCCGGTCGGTGACGGGGCGCCGGTGCTGTCCCGGGTCGCCGGGGAGGTCCGCCGTCACCGACAGCTCCCCTCTGCCGCCCGTTCTCTGATCGTCCTGCGACACGAATGGCACCTTTCACGGAAAACTGACAAATCGCTCTCCGTAGGCAGTACCACATCAAAGACATATCTTTTGGTAGCAACAAGCGGGATCAGCCGCGGGGCGGGACGCCGGCGGCCGACCGGGAGTGCGCGGTGGCGGCGGCGATGGACGTGCGCCGCTCGACCGCGTACCGCAGGAGCCCCCGGATGGCGGCGAGTTGGGCGGCGACCCGGCGGCGGCCGGCGAGGGCCGGGTCGGCGCGCTCCTGCTCGGTGAGCGCGTCCGTACGGGATTCGACCAGCAGTCCGACCGCGTGCGCGAGGCCCGCCCGGTTGCGCAGGATGCCCGCCCGGCCGTCTCCCCCGACCCACCGGACCGGCTGCCCGGTGACCGGGTCGGTCCAGACGCCGTACACCCCGGTGCCGAACCCGGCCTCCCGCACGGCCGACCGCACCCCGTCCATGGCGAGATCGCGCGCCGCCTCGCGCAACGGCCCGTCGACGCCGGGGTTACGGGGCCACAGGACGAGCAGGTCCTTGTCGTAGTACGGCGAGACGGCGCCGTACTCGTGCAGGTCGGCGACGACATCGGGGCGCCGGGCGTCCAGTACGGCGGCGACGGCCCGCGCCTCGGCGGTGCGCAGGGCGACATGGTCCCGGTTGACGTCCACGCCGTCCCCGTTGCCCCGGCTGCCCGCGGCCAGGCCGTCCGGGTTGGCGGTGGGCAGCACGAGGACGGTGGTCCGGGCGAGGAGGGCGCGGGTCGGGGCGTCGGTGGCGCGGGCGAGGTCGCGGACCGTGCTCAGGCACGCCTCGCGGGGGCCGGGTTCGTCGCCGTGCTGGCCGCAGACCAGCAGGACGGTGAGCGCCGCCGGGTCGGTGCTGCCGATGCGCACGAGGCGCAGGGCGCGCCCCTGGCCCGTGGTGCCGACGCGTCGCACGGAGACCCGGTCGCCGCGCCGGGCGAGGGCCGCGAGCAGCGACGCCTCCTCGGACTGCCCGGTCCAGCGCGCCCCGCCGGACCGTTCGAAGCCGGTCCGGGGCACGGGGGCGCGCGCCGCGTCGGAGGGGACGGTCAGCAGGGGGACGCTGAGGGCGGCGGAGGCGGCCACCAGGGCGAGGGTGCGGGCACGGGTGCGCCGGGGCGGCAGCGGTCCGCCGCCTGTCGGCGCGATCGGCATGGGCGGAAGATACTGCGGCCGGCGGGCGCCGCGACAGGCCCGTGCACGGCCCGGTTCACGGGGAACGGGGGCCGGGGTGGCGGCCGTTAGGCTGACGCCCGTTGTTCGCGCCGATCGGCCGGCCCGGCCGCCTCGGCCTCCCGCCGCGCCGTGAGGAGCGTCCCTTGCCCGGTCCGACCCCCGATGCCCCGCTCCACGCGCGCCCCACACTGGAGGCGGTGGCGGCCCGTGCCGGAGTGTCGCGGGCGACGGCCTCCCGTGTGGTGAACGGCGGCGCGGGCGTCCGGCAGCCGCTGGTGGACCAGGTGCGCAAGGCGGTCGAGGAGCTGGGCTACATCCCGAACCACGCCGCGCGGACCCTGGTGACCCGGCGCAACGGGGCGGTGGCCGTGATCATCGACGAGCCGGAGGCGCGGATCTTCTCGGACCCGTTCTTCTCCCAGCACATCCGGGGCATCAGCCGGGAACTGGGCGCGCATGACGCGCAGTTGGTGCTGCTTCTGGTGGAGGGGCGCGGGGATTTCGAGCGGGTCAGCCGCTATCTGGCCGGGGGCCATGTGGACGGGGTGCTTGCGTTCTCGCTGCACACGGACGACGAACTGTCCACCGCCATGAGGCGCTTCCGCGTCCCGGCCGTCTACGGGGGCAGGCCCGGCAGGCCGGGCGTCCCGGCCGACGAGGTGCCGTTCGTGGACTGCGACAACCGGGGCGGCGCCCGGGAGGCCGTGCGCCATCTGGCCGGGCTCGGCCGCCGGCACATCGCGCACATCGCGGGCCCGCGCGACCAGACGTCGTCGCTGGACCGGATCGACGGCTACGCGGACGTGCTGCCGGACGCCGATCCGGCGCTGCTGGTGGACGGCGACTTCACGGTGGAGGGCGGCGCCCGTGCCATGGCGGAGCTGCTGGACCGGCGGCCGGAGGTGGACGCGGTGTTCGCGGCGAACGATCTGATGGCGTCGGGGGCGCTGCGGGTGCTGCGCGAGCGGGGGCGGCGGGTGCCGCAGGACGTGGCGCTGGTCGGGTTCGACGACATGGAGTCGGTCGCCGAGACGACGGACCCGCCGCTGACGACGATCCGTCAGGACGTGGTGGGCATGGGCCGGTTGATGGTGCGCCTGCTGATGGAGCGGCTGGAGGACGGGGGGCCCGGCCCGAAGCCGGTGATCACGCCGACCCGGCTGATACGCCGCGCGTCCGCCTGACCGCGGCCCGCCCCGCGGCGGTGTTGACGGGACCGGTGATACAAGTCAATAGTATTTGTATCTTTGACTCTCCGCACCCGGCGCCTCGTCATATGGCGTGACAAGGCGGGTCAGTTGTGACGCCCGTTCGGCGGTGGGGAGCCCGGAAACGGACAGGAGGGCGCACCATGGGCCGGTACAGCCGCCTGCGCGAGATCCGCCGGATGGACCCGTCGCGGGACTACGCCGAGATCCTCCGGCTGATCTCCCAGTACGAGTTCCCCTGGGACTACCGGCAGGGCGTGAGCGTGGCGTTCCTGCGCGATTACGGGGTGCCCAGGATCTCCGTGCTCCTCGACCGCACCCAGGAGTTCGAGCGCAACGGGCAGAAGCGGTACGACGACACCGTGCTGATCGGGTACGAGATGGCGATCGACGGGTTCGACTCGGAGCGGGGGCGGGCGGCGGCCCGCCACCTCAACCGCATCCACGGCAGGTACCGCATCCCGAACGACGACTTCCGCTATGTCCTGGCGACGACGGTGGTGGGGCCCAAGCGCTGGATCGACCGGTACGGCTGGCGCCCGCTGTGCGCGCAGGAGGTGCGGGCACTGGCGGAGGCGGCGCGCAGGACGGGCGCGCTGATGGGCATCGAGGACGTCCCCGACACGTACGAGGGGTTCGAACGGCTGCTGGACGCGTACGAGGAGCGCATGTTCGCGTACGACCCGGCGAACCGGCGGGTGGCCAGTGCAACGTTCCGGGTGATGGCGAGCTGGTATCCGCGACCGCTGCGGCCGCTCGTCGCCCGGTTCTCGCTGGCGCTGCTGGACGAGCCGCTGCTGCGGGCGCTGGGGTTCGGGCCGCAGCCCCGCTGGGTGCGGAACGCGGCGTCGGGGGCGCTGCGGCTGCGGGCGCGGTGCGTACGCCGGATGCCGGCCCGGCCGCGCCGCTTCCCGTCCCGGCCACGGCCCCGCTCGTACCCGTTCGGCTGGCGGCTGGACGACCTGGGCCCGCACTGGGCACGGAACCGCCCGCTGGAGCCGCTGCCGGACGAGGCGGCCTGAGCCGGACAGGTCCTAGGCGGTGAGCAGGGGGACCAGGCAGCGGCGGGCGAAGTCGCGGACCTGGGCGTCGTCGTCCAGTTCGAAGCAGCTGACCGGGTTGAGCAGGAACGAGACCGTGATCCGGACCATGAGTTCGGCGACGGGGGTCGGGTCGGTCTCCGGTCCGCCCTCCAGGCGCCGGGCCTCGCGCAGCCGGCCCGCCAGATAGTCCCGGATGGCGAGAAGGGCGGGGCCGCTCTCCACGGTCAGGAACGGCAGCATGGTCTCCGGCTCCAGGCGCAGCAGGCCGCCGATGAGAGGGTGCTCGCGGATGTGCCGGAGCACGGCGGCGAAGCCCTCGACCAGCCGGTCCTCCGGTGTGGGCAGCGCGGCGACCGCCTCGTCCACCTCCACGACGAACCGGCGGTACTCGCGCAGCAGGCACGCCGAGACCAGACTGTCCTTGTTGCCGATCCGCCGGTACACGGTCACGCGCGAGACACCGGCGCGCTTGGCGACGTCGTCGACGGTCGAGCGGCGCAGCCCGAAGGTCATGAACTGCTCGCGCGCGGCGTCCAGGATCTGTTCGCCCAGCGCGTCGGTGGGCGCGACCGCCCCGCCCAGCACCCCGGCGGGGGCCGCCCCCTCGCCACCACGTGCCGTCATGGCCCCTCCCCCGTCCGCACCGGCTCGCCCCGGACGGAGCGGCCGCAACAGGGTGACATGCAACGTACCCCCGTATCCAGGCCGGGCCCGGCCCGTCAGCCGAAGTCGTACACGGTCACCGGCAGGCCCCGCTCCGTCAGCCGGGCCGCTATGAGGGGCTCGATCCGGGACCAGGTGCCGCCCGCGAGGCCGCAGCCGATCCGGGGCATGTGGACCGAGGCGCCCAGCTCCCGGGCGCGGTCGGCGACGGTGGCCAGCCCCGTGTCGATCGCCTCGTAGCGCACGGGGACGCCCTTGCCGCCCCGGCGCATGCCGTGCTGGCCGACCAGGTTGGCCACCTCGACGAACGGGGAGACCCGGACGAACTGGACGGCGCCGAGGCCGAAGTCGTTGTGCGCGCGGTCGCGGTGCCAGGAGCGGTAGGCGGCCTCGGGTTCGGGCCAGCGGCGCGAGAGGGCGAGGACGAAGCCCTTGCCCCAGCCGCCGAGATCGTTGCAGACATGCACGATGATCTTGGCGCCCTTGCCCTGCGGCGAGGTCGCGTCCCCCTGTACGTAACTGATCTCGGACATGTGTTCAGGCTAGGCGGCGGCACTGACAACCCTCGGGCAACCGCCGGGCAGGGCTTTCACATCGTTGGTGAGACAGCAATACTGTTGCACCGGGCGGGCAGGTGCGTCGCGGCCCGTTCGCGGCACCGGACACGAGGAGCGGACCATGGCGGCCGAGGCCGAGGAGCCCAAGCTCACCGTCGACGAGCTGGCGGCTCGCGCCGGGGTGACCGTGCGCACGGTGCGGTTCTACAGCACGCGCGGGCTGCTGCCGCCCCCGGTGATCGGGCCGCGCCGGGTCGGGCACTACGGGCACGGCCATCTCTCGCGGCTTGCGCTGATCGAGGAGCTCCAGCACCAGGGCATGACGCTCGCCGCGATCGAACGGTACCTGGAGCAGCTGCCGCCCGACCTGAGCGCCCACGATCTGGCCATCCACCGGGCTCTGGTGGCGTCCTGGGCGCCGGACTCGCCGGAGGACGCCTCGCGGGCGGAGCTGGAGCGGCGGGCCGGGCGGCCGCTCGGCGAGCAGGATCTCGAACGGCTGGCGGCGATGGGCGTGCTGGAGCGGTCCGCGCCCGAGGACGGGGTGTTCCGGCTCGATCCGGGGCTGCTGCGGCTGGGCGTGGAGCTGCTCGACGTACCGATCGCGCACGAGACGATCCTCGCCGCCCGTACGGTCCTGGTGGAGCACACGCGCGCGGCCGCGCAGGAGCTGACCCGGCTGTTCCGGGACGAGGTCTGGGGCCCGTACCGGGAGCGGGAGGCGGACCCCGAGCACGTCAAGGCGATGAAGTCGCTCTCCGCGCACATGCAGCCGATGGTGCTCCAGGCCCTGGTGACGGCGTTCCAGCGCTCGCTCAAGGAGCAGTTGCGGGCCGCGTTCACCGCCGACTGAGCCGACTGGGCCGGAAGACGGGTGTGCCGTACCGCCTCCGGCGAGGGGCGGTACGGCACAGCGGGTCCGGCTGTCAGTCGTGGAAGGTCTCGCCCTTCTCCGCCTTCTCCACCAGCAGCGCGGGCGGCAGGAAGCGGTCGCCGTAGCGCTCGGCGAGTTCCCGCGCGCGGGCCACGAAGCCGGGCAGGCCGCCCTCGTAGCCGTTGATGTACTGGAGGACGCCGCCGGTCCACGGCGGGAAGCCGATGCCCATGATGGAGCCGATGTTGGCGTCGGCGACGGTGATCAGGACGTTCTCCTCCAGGCAGCGGACGCTGTCCAGCGCCTCGGAGAAGAGCATGCGCTCCCGCATGTCCGTGAAGGGGATGTCCGTGTCCGGCTTCCCGAAGTGCTCGCGCAGGCCCGGCCACAGGCGGGTGCGCTTGCCGGCCTCGTCGTACTCGTAGAAGCCGGCGCCGCCGCTGCGGCCGGGGCGGCCGAACTCGTCCACCATGCGGTCGATCACCTCGTCCGCCGGGTGGCCGGGCCAGGTGCCGCCGGCCTCCTCGACGGCCCTGCGGGTCTCGTCGCGGATCTTGCGCGGCAGGGTGAGGGTCAGCTCGTCCATCAGGGAGAGCACCTTGGCCGGGTAGCCGGCCTGGGCGGCGGCCTGCTCGACGGAGGCGGGCTCGACGCCCTCGCCGACCATCGCGACGCCCTCGTTGATGAACTGGCCGATGACGCGCGAGGTGAAGAAGCCGCGCGAGTCGTTGACCACGATCGGGGTCTTCCTGATCCGGCGGACCAGGTCGAAGGCGCGGGCCAGCGCCTCGTCCCCGGTCTTCCCGCCCTTGATGATCTCGACCAGCGGCATCTTGTCGACCGGTGAGAAGAAGTGCAGCCCGATGAAGTCGGCGGGCCGCTCGACGCCCTCGGCCAGCACCGTGATGGGCAGGGTGGAGGTGTTGGAGCACAGCAGCGCGTCCGGCTCGACGACGTCCTGGATCTCCTGGAAGACCCGGTGCTTGAGCGCGGTGTCCTCGAAGACGGCCTCGATGACGGCGTCGCAGCCGGCGAGGTCGGCCACGTCACCGGTCGGCGTGATGCGGGCGAGCAGCTCGTCGCGCTTCGCCTCCGTCGTGCGGCCCCGCGCGAGCGCCTTGGCGAGCAGCTTCTCGCTGTACGCCTTGCCCTTGGCGGCGGCCTCGGCGGAGACGTCCTTGAGGACGACCTCGATCCCGGCCCTGGCGCAGGAGTAGGCGATGCCGGCGCCCATCATGCCGGCGCCGAGGACGGCGACCTTGCGGACGGGGCGCTCCTCGATGCCCTTGGGGCGGCTGGCGCCGGAATTGACGGCCTGGAGGTCGAAGAAGAACGCCTGGATCATGTTCTTGGCGGTCTGCCCGGTGACCAGCTCGGTGAAGTACCGGGCCTCGATGGTCAGCGCGGTCTCGAAGTCGACCTGGGAGCCCTCGACGGCGGCGGCCAGGATGTTGCGCGGCGCGGGCATCGGGGCGCCGGCGATCTGCTTCTTGAGGTTGGACGGGAAGGCCGGCAGGTTCGCGGCGAACCTCGGGTTCGACGGGGTGCCGCCGGGGATCTTGTAGCCCTTGACGTCCCAGGGCTGCTGCGACTCGGGGTGGGCGTCGATGAAGGCGCGGGCCTTGTCGAGCATCTCCTCGGGCGTGGCGGCGATCTCGTGGACGAGGCCGTTCTCCAGGGCGCGCCGGGGGGTGTACTGGGTGCCCTGGAGGAGGACCTTCAGCAGGGCGTCGGCGATGCCCATGAGGCGTACGGTGCGGGTGACGCCGCCGCCGGCGGGGAGCAGGCCCAGGGTGACCTCGGGCAGGCCGATGCGGGAGCCGGGGGCGTCGAGGGCGACGCGGTGGTGGGCGGCGAGCGCGATCTCGTAGCCGCCGCCGAGCGCGGCGCCGTTGATGGCGGCGACGACGGGCTTGCCGAGGGTCTCGATGCGGCGCAGCGAGTTCTTGATGGCGGTGCCGGTGTCGAACGCGAGCTGCGCGCTCGAAGGACCGATCCGGATCATTTCCTTGAGGTCGCCGCCCGCGAAGAAGGTCTTCTTGGCGGAGGTGTAGATGATGCCCCGGATGGAGTCCTTCTCGGCCTCGGCGCGGTCGGCGACGGCCGCGATGGAGTCCTTGAACGCCTGGTTCATCGTGTTGGCGGACTGGTGGGGATCGTCCAGTACGAGGGTGACGACGCCGGTCTCGTCCTGTTCCCAGCGGATGGTCGTGCTCTCGGTCATGGGTGTGTCTTCTCCGTAGGAAGGGGGACGGTCAGAGACGCTCGACGACGGTGGCGATGCCCATGCCGCCGCCCACGCACAGGGTGGCCAGGCCGTAGCGCCGGTCGCGGCGTTCCAGTTCGTCGATGAGGGTGCCGAGGATCATCGCGCCGGTGGCGCCCAGCGGGTGGCCGAGTGCGATGGCGCCGCCGTTGACGTTGACCTTGTCGAGGGAGAGCCCCATGTCGCGGACGAAGCGCAGGACGACCCCGGCGAACGCCTCGTTGATCTCGACCAGGTCGATGTCGTCGATGGTGAGCCCGGCCTTGGCCAGCGCCTTGCGGGTGGCGGGCGCGGGGCCGGTGAGCATGATGGTGGGCTCGGAACCGGAGACGGCGGCCGAGACGATGCGGGCGCGCGGGGTGAGGCCATAGCGCTCGCCGATCTCCTTGTTGCCGATGGCGACGAGGGAGGCGCCGTCCACGATGCCGGAGGAGTTGCCCGCGTGGTGGACGTGGTCGATCTTCTCGACCCAGTGGTACTTCTGGAGCGCCACCGCGTCGAAGCCGCCCATCTCGCCGATGGTCGCGAAGGAGGGCTTGAGCGCGGCGAGGGAGTCGGCGGTGGTGCCGGGGCGCATGTGCTCGTCGTGGTCGAGGACGACGAGGCCGTTGCGGTCCTTGACGGGGACGACGGACCGCGCGAAGCGGTTGTCCTTCCACGCCTCGGCGGCCCGCTCCTGGGAGAGCGCGGCGTACTCGTCCACGTCGCGGCGCGAGAAGCCCTCGATGGTGGCGATGAGGTCGGCGCCGATGCCCTGCGGGGCGAAGCCGGTCTCGTAGTTGGTCATCGGGTCCATGGCCCAGGCACCGCCGTCCGAGCCCATCGGCACCCGGGACATCGACTCGACGCCGCCCGCCAGGATCAGGTCCTCCCAGCCCGAGCGGACCTTGGCGGCGGCCAGGTTGACGGCCTCCAGACCGGAGGCGCAGAAGCGGTTCTCCTGGACGCCGGCGACGGTGTCCGGCAGGCCGGCCGCGATGGCGGCGATCCGGGCGATGTCGGAGCCCTGGTCGCCGAGCGGGCTGACCACACCGAGGACGATGTCGTCCACGGCGGCCGGGTCCAGGCCCGGGAAGCGGTTCCGGATCTCGTGGATGAGGCCGACGACGAGGTCGATCGGCTTGGTGCCGTGCAGGGCCCCGTTGGCCTTGCCGCGGCCGCGCGGGGTGCGGATCGCGTCGTAGACGTACGCTTCGGTGCTCAAGTCAGCAGCCTTTCGGGCGGGTGGTGCGAGGAGGGTGGGTCAGCCGAGCAGCGAGCGGCCGATGATCTCCTTCATGATCTCGGTCGTGCCGCCGTAGATGGTCTGGATGCGGCCGTCGGTGAACGCCCTGGCCACCGGGTACTCCGTCATGTACCCGTAGCCGCCGTGCAGTTGGAGGCAGCGGTCGGCGACGCGCTTCTGCAGTTCGGTCGCCCACCACTTCGCCATGGAGGCGTGTACGGCGTCGAGGGTGCCCTCGGAGTGGTCCACGACGCACCGGTCGAGGAAGGCGCGGGTGACGGCGCACTCGGTGGCCATCTCCGCGATCTCGAAGCGGATGTGCTGGAGTCTGGCGAGCGGCCGGCCGAACGCCTCGCGCTCCTTGACGTACGCGGTGGTGATCTCCAGGAGGTGTTCGGCGGCGGCGATCCCGGCGACGGCTATGCCCATGCGTTCCTGGGCGAGGTTGGTCATCAGGTGGATGAAGGCGCCGTCGCGTTCACCGAGGAGGTTGTCCTTGGGGACGCGTACGTCGTTGAAGAAGAGTTCGGCGGTGTCCTGGGACTTCTGGCCGATCTTGTCGAGGTTGCGGCCCCGTTCGAAGCCCTCGGCGCCGCGTTCCACGACGATGAGCGAGAGGCCCTTGGCGCCGCCCTCCGGGGTGGTCTTCGCGACGACGACCACCAGGTCGGCGAGGATGCCGTTGGAGATGAACGTCTTGGAGCCGTTGAGCAGCCAGTGGTCGCCCTTGTCCTCGGCGGTGGTGCGGATGCCCTGGAGGTCGGAGCCGGCGCCGGGTTCGGTCATGGCGATGGCGGTGATGATCTCGCCGGTGCAGAAGCCGGGCAGCCAGCGCCGCTTCTGCTCCTCGGTGGCCAGGCCGGTGAGGTAGGGGCCGATGATGTCGTTGTGCAGCCCGAGCGCGAGGCCGGGGGTGCCGGCCCGGGTGAACTCCTCGGCGAGCACGGCGCTGTAGCGGAAGTCGGGGTTGCCGCCGCCCCCGTACTCCTCGGGTACGGCGAGGCCGAGGAGGCCCTGGCGGCCGGCGGCGCGCCAGGCGTCGCGGGAGACGATGCCGTCCTTCTCCCACTGCTCGTAGTGCGGAAGGACCTCTTTGGCGAGGAAGGTGCGTACGGTCTCGCGGAACGCGTCGTGCTCTCCGGTGAAGATCTGCCGCTGCATCAGTCGGTGGTGTCCTTCCGGGTGGTGAGCAGGCCGGGTACGTCCCAGTCGGCGGCGACGGCTTCGGTGTCCGCGCCCGGCAGGGCGGGTCCGGTGCGCACGGAGGTGGGCGTGGCCGTGAAGCGGGGCGCGGGCGCGGGCTGGGTGAGCCCGCCGTGTTCGACGAAGGTGGCGCGGGCCGCCAGATGGGGGTGGCGGGGGGCCTCGCGGAGCGAGAGGACGGGGGCCACGCAGGCGTCCGTCCCGTCGAAGACCGCGGTCCACTCGGCGCGGGTCCGGCTGCGGAACCGGTCGGCGACCGCGGTGCGCAGCTCGTCCCAGCGGGCGAGGTCGCCCCGGTCGGGGGCGGTGTCCGCGATGCCGAGGAGCCGGACGAACTCGTCGTAGAACCGCTGCTCCAGCGGGCCGACCGCCATGTACTGGCCGTCCGCGGTCGCGTAGGTGCCGTAGAAGGGGCAGCCGCCGTCCAGCAGGTTGGAGCCGCGCCGGTCCTGCCAGCTGCCGGCCGCGAGCATGCCGTGGATCATCGTGGCGAGGTGGGCGGCGCCGTCGACGATCGCCGCGTCCACGACCTGTCCGGTGCCGCCGGGGGTGCGGGCGTGCCGGAGGGCGGCGAGGACGCCGACGACGAGGTACAGCGAGCCGCCCGCGTAGTCGCCGACCAGGTTGGCGGGGACGGTGGGCGGCTCGCCGGGGCCGCCGATCATGGAGAGGGTGCCGGTGAGCGCGATGTACGCGATGTCGTGCCCGGCGCGCGCGGCCAGCGGCCCGTCCTGGCCCCAGCCGGTCATCCGCCCGTAGACGAGCTTCGGGTTGCGGGCGAGGCAGGCGTCGGGGCCGACGCCCAGGCGTTCGGCGACGCCCGGCCGGTAGCCCTCGACGAGGACGTCGGCGCGCTCGACGAGGTCCAGGACGGTGGCCGGTCCCGCGGGGTCCTTGAGGTCGACGAGCACGGAGCGCTTGTTGCGGTTGGTGAGGTCGCGGGCCGGGTCGATGCCGAGTCCGGCGCCGCCCGGACGGTCGATCCGCACCACGTCGGCGCCCAGATCGGCCAGGAGCATCGCGGCGAAGGGGCCGGGGCCGATGCCGGCCAGTTCCACCACCCGCAGCCCGGCAAGGGGGCCGCGCGGACCGTTCTCTGCTGCTGCCATCGAGCCCCCAGCGGTATGACACAACTGATGTAACACCGATGATGCTAGGAACGCGCCGCGCTCCGCACAACCCCTTGGGCAGAGCAAGCGCTTAGTTCTTTCCCGGACACTCCTGGATACTCCCCCATGACCCCCTCCCGCCCGCAGTCCGCCACGGCGGCCGCGCTAACCTCTGCTCCGCCCCATCCGGTGCCACCTGCGCGGAGGCTTGCGTGAACAGGCAGAACGGGGCGGCCCGCCCCTACGACATCGTCCTTTTCGGCGCCACCGGCTTCGTGGGCGCGCTCACCGCCGCCTACCTCGCCCGGCATGCCCCGGACGGCTGCCGCTGGGCCCTCGCCGGACGCGACCGCGCCAAGCCGGCGAAGCTGCGCGCCCGGCTGGCCGGCCTCGATCCGCGCTGCGCGGACCTCCCGCTGCTGGAGGCGGACGCCACCGACCCCGGTTCGCTGCGCGCGCTGGCCGAGTCCGCGCACGTGGTGGCCACGACCGTCGGCCCCTACGTCTCGTACGGCGAGGGCCTGGTCGCCGCCTGCGCCGAGGCGGGGACCGACTACGCGGACCTCACCGGCGAGCCGGAGTTCGTGGACCGGATGTACGTGGAGCACGACGCGCGGGCCCGCGAGACCGGTGCCCGGCTGGTGCACGCCTGCGGTTTCGACTCCGTGCCGCACGACCTGGGCGTCTACTTCACGGTCGGGCGGCTCCCGGCCGGGGTGCCGCTGCGCATCGACGGCTTCGTCCGCAGCGACGCCGCCTTCTCCGGCGGCACGTTCGCCTCGGCGCTCACCGCCATGGGCCGGGGCCGGCAGACGGCCCGCGCCGCGCGGGAGCGCCGCCTGTACGAGCCCCGGCCGGCCGGGCGCCGGGTCCGCGCCCCGCTGGGCCGGCCGCACTTCAGCCCGCAGACCGGCACCTGGGCGCTGCCCCTGCCGACGCTGGACGCGCGGGTCGTCGCCCGCTCGGCGCGGGCGCTGCCGGGCTACGGCCCCGACTTCCGCTACCGCCACTTCGCCTCGGTCCGGCACCTGCCGGTGGCCCTCGGGGGCACGGCGGCGCTCGGGGCGCTGCTGGGCGCGGCGCAGGTGCCGGCCGCGCGGGAGTGGCTGATGGGGCGGTACGCGTCCGGCGCGGGCCCCGACGCGGAGCGCAGGCGGCGCAGTTGGTTCACAGTGCGGTTCGTCGGCGAGGGCGGCGGCCGGCGGGTGTTCACGGAGGTGTCGGGTGGCGATCCGGGCTACGACGAGACGGCGAAGATGCTCGCGGAGTCGGCGCTGTGCCTGGCGCTGGACGAGCTGCCGGCCACCTCGGGGCAGGTGACGACGGCCGCCGCGATGGGCGACGCGCTGCTGGAGCGGCTGGTCGCGGCGCGGCTGCGGTTCCGGGTGGCGGCGGAGAGCTGAGTTCGGCGGCCCCGGCCGGACGTCAGCCGGTCGCCTCGCGCAGGACCCGGCGGCACAGTGCGTCGGCCCTGCGCGTCGTCTCCGGCTGCCGGAAGCCGCGGGCGAGGGCGAGGGTGTGTGCGACGGCGTTGTCCAGGCCGGTGCGGTGGCCGACCGAGACGTACACCGGCTTGGTGGCGTCCCTGGTGCGCAGGGCCCGGCCGACCTCCTCGCCGTCGTCCAGCAGCGGCGACTGGTCCCCGCGCCGGGGCCCCGGCGGCTCGTGGGTGAAGGTGAACGGGTTCTTGGCGACGCCGATGACCGGGAGTCCGGTGAGCACGCCGAGATGGCTGGCGAGGCCGAAGCGGCGCGGGTGGGCCCTGCCGTAGCCGTCGCAGACGACGAGACCGGGGTCGGCGGTCAGCTCCTCCAGGACGGCCAGCACGGTCGGGATCTCGCGGAAGGCCAGCAGCCCCGGCACGTACGGGAAGCCGACCCGGCCCACGGCGGTGGCCTCGGCGACCGTCTCCAGCGTCGCGGCGTCGAGCACGACGGCCGCCGCCACCACGAGGTCGCGGTCGTCGTCGTAGGCGACGTCCACCCCGGTCACATGGCCGCGACCGGGCGGCGGCCCCGGCTCGTCGAGGATCACCCGGGCGCGCAGGGCGTCCTGGACGGCACGGGCCTCGGCCGCGTCGAAGGGCATGTGAAAAGCAGTCATGGTGCGCCCACCCTAGGGCCTGTCGTCAAATTGCCGTCTGCCGGGCGGCGCCTGGCACGCACGCTCGCGGCGTTGCCGAAAAGCCCTGGTAGCTCCTTCCCCAAGCTCTTGACGAGCAGGGGAGGCCCCATCCAAGGACTCTCCGGCGCCTTGCGATCGCACGCACCAGACGCCGCCCGGCCGCCCTTCGGGCGACGACCGCAATTTGACGACAGGCCCTAGCCGTTCCGGCGAACTCACGAGCGATAGCCTGGGCGCATGTTCGTACTTGAGCTGTCCTACACCGCCCCGCTGGACCGCGTCGACGCGGTGCTGAAGGATCACGTCGTCTGGCTGGAGGAGCAGTACGCGGCCGGGGTGTTCCTCGCCTCCGGGCGCAAGAATCCGCGGGAGGGCGGGGTGATCATCGCGGTGGGCGACGACCGGGCGGCGATCGAACGGCTGGCGGCGACCGACCCGTTCGTCGTCGAGGGCGTGTGCGCGTACCGGATCACCGAGTTCATCGCCACCAAGACGGTCGACGAGCTGGCCGCCTACCGCCAGGCCCTCTGAGAACCCGTCGCACCGCGACGCCTCCGTGCGGGGTGCTCCGGCCGGAACGGGGCACGTGAACGGGCAGCGGTGTGCGGTGACACAGCTCACCCCGTCTCCCGGTGCACGGATCGGCGGCCCCGGCCGTCTTTACCGGTGCCGGGAACCGTTCGTCCGGTCGCGAGAGGGAGCAGGTTCGTGTCCACGGTCATCGAACAGTCCGTACAGGCCCGCATGGTTGCGTCCGCGCCGCAGATGGAGACGCTGCCCGCCGTCCTGAGCTACGACCGGGCGGACCCCTTCGCCGTACGCATGGTGTTCCCGGCACCGGCGACGCTGGAGGGGACCGAGGTGGCCTGGCAGTTCTCGCGGGAGCTGCTCGCCGCCGGAATGGAGGTGCCGTCCGGGCTCGGGGACGTACGGGTCCGGCCGTTCGGCTACGACCGCACGGTGCTGGAGTTCCACGCCAGCGAGGGGACCGCCATGGTGCACGTCCACACGGACGATCTGCGCCGGTTCCTGCGGCGGGCGGAGGAACTCGTGCCGTGCGGCGACGAGCACCGCTTCCTGGGCCTGGACCGGGGCCTGACCGAGCTGTTCGGACCGCGCTGAGCCCGACACACGTCACGGAGCCGGGCCCGCGCGGGAGGACGGCCGCGCGGGCCCGTTAATCCGGTTGTCCCCTCCCTCGGCCCCGACTACCGTTCGCGGTGCCCTTGTTGTCGCCGAATGGAGCAGGACGTTGCAGATCTGAGGTCGTGAGACACCGCGTCGCGCGCCGGGTCCGGGTTTCTTCCCGCCGGGACCGCGCCGCCCGAGTGTGACCTCAGCTCCTTGAGCCGTCCTCCGTGACCAGGGCCTTCCTTCCGGTATCCCGGAATTCTCGTGGAACGCCCGTGGCCGGTGTCTCGCCCCCCGTTGCCCTCGCCCTTCCTCGCAACCGGGAGTCCTCTCATGTCCACCCCCACCGCCCGCCTCACCTGTTCCTCGCTCTCCTTCGCCTGGCCGGACGGCAGCCGGGTCCTGGACGACCTGCACCTCTCCGTGGGCCCCGGCCGCACGGGGCTCATCGGCCTCAACGGCGCCGGAAAATCGACCCTGCTCCGGCTGCTCGCCGGGGAACTCCAACCCACGGGGGGCCGGATCGGGGTGACCGGCGACATCGGATATCTGCCGCAGAACCTGGTCCTGGACACCGGGCTGCGCGTCGACGCGGCGCTCGGCATCCACACCGTCCGCGAGGCGCTGCACGCCATCGAGGCGGGCGACACCTGCGAGGAGCGGTTCGCCGCCGTGGGCGACGACTGGGACGTGGAGGAGCGGGCCCGCGCCACCCTCGACGGCCTCGGGCTCGGCCACATCGGGCTGGACCGCACGATCGGCGAGATGTCGGGCGGCGAGTGCGTCCTGCTGGGGCTGGCCGCGCTGCTGCTGGCCCGGCCCGGCGTGCTGCTGCTCGACGAGCCGACGAACAACCTGGACCTGTACGCCCGGCAGCGCCTCTACGCCGCCGTGGACGCCTGGCCCGGGGTGCTCGTCGTCGTCAGCCACGACCGGGAACTCCTGGAGCGCGTGGACCGGATCGCGGACCTGCGCGACTCGGCCGTGACCTGGTACGGCGGCAACCTCTCGGCGTACGAGGAGGCGCTGGCCGCCGAGCAGGAGGCGGCCGAGCGGATGGTGCGCGTCGCGGAGGCCGATGTGCGGCGGCAGAAGCGCGAACTGGCCGAGGCCCAGGTCAAGTCGGCCCGGCGCAGACGGTACGGGCAGAAGCTGTTCGAGCAGGGCAGTGTGCCGAAGATCGCGGCGAGCGCCCGGGCCCGGTCCGCCCAGGAGTCGGCGGGCAAGCAGCGACTTCTGCACACGAGCCGGCTGGCCGGGGCGAAGGAGCGCCTGGACGAGGCCGTCGGGGCGGTGCGCGACGACGACGAGATCCGCGTCGAGCTGCCGCGCACCCGGGTCCATCCGGGCCAGGGCGTCCTGGTCCTGCGCGACCTCGAACTCGCTTACGGGGCACGGGTGCGCGGCCGGTACGAGGTGCGCGGTCCGGAGCGCATCGCGCTGGTCGGGCGCAACAACGCGGGCAAGACGACGCTGCTGCGCACGCTCGCCGGTGAGCTGGCGCCCGTGTCGGGGGAGGCGGTGACCGAGGTTCCGGCGCGCTTCCTGCCGCAGCGGCTCGACGTGCTCGACGACGGGCTGAGCGTGGTGGAGAACGTGGCCCGGTTCGCGCCGGACGCCACCGACAACCACATCCGGGCGAAGCTGGCGCACTTCCTGTTCAGGGGGGCGCGGGCGGACCGGGCGGCGGGCACCCTGTCCGGCGGGGAGCGGTTCCGGGCCGCGCTGGCCGCGCTGCTGCTGGCCGAGCCGGCGCCCCGGCTGCTGCTGCTGGACGAGCCGACGAACAACCTCGACCTGGCGAGTGCGCGCCGGCTGACCGCCGCGCTGGAGGCGTACGAGGGGGCGCTGGTGGTGGCGAGCCACGACGTCCCGTTCCTGGAATCGCTGCGGATCACCCGCTGGCTGCTGCTCGACGGCGAACTGCGCGACACGACGGCGGAGGAGGTGCGCGCCGGATTCTGAGGCACCGGGGCGGGCGCCGCCGCGCCCGCCCCCGCCCCGATCGTCACGCAGGGTGAGCGGCCGTCGCCCGTCCGGGCTTGGCTGCGGCCTTACCGCCGCTTTAACCTACGGTCTCGTAACCTACGAAGCCGTAGGTAGTTCTCCCGTCCCCAGGAGCCCCCGTGACGATCACCTCTCCCCACCTCGGCAGTTCACAGGCGTGGACCGATGCCCACCTCCTGTTCGCCTTGGAAGAGGTGGTCGAGAAGGAACTCAACCGGCACCTCAAGGTCGCCAAGGACTGGATGCCGCACGAGTACGTCCCGTTCTCGGACGGCCGCAACTTCCCCGGCGTCTTCGAGGACGGCGAGGCCTGGCAGGCCGACCAGTCCAAGGTCACCGACATCGGCAAGATCGCCCTCGTGGTCAACCTCCTCACCGAGGACAACCTCCCCAGCTACCACCACGAGATCGCCACCCTCTTCGGCCGTGACGGCGCCTGGGGCACCTGGGTGCACCGCTGGACCGCCGAGGAGGGCCGGCACGGCATCGTGATGCGCGACTACCTGCTCACCTCGCGCGCCGTCGACCCGGACAAGCTGGAGCAGTTCCGGATGGCCCACATGGCGGAGGGCTTCGAGTCCGACAACCGGCACTCGATGCTGCACTCCGTGGCGTACGTGGCGTTCCAGGAGCTGGCGACCCGCGTCTCGCACCGCAACACCGGACACCAGTCGGGCGACCCGGTCTGCGACCGCATGCTGGCGCGCATCGCCACCGACGAGAACCTGCACATGGTGTTCTACCGCAACCTCCTGGGCGCGGCCTTCGAGCTGGCCCCGGACCTGACGATGCAGTCCGTGCGGGACGTCGTCGTCAACTTCCGGATGCCGGGCCACGGCATGCCCGGCTTCGAGCGGGCCGCCGCGCAGATGGCGATCGGCGGCATCTACAACATGCGCATCCACCACGACGACGTCATCCAGCCGGTCCTGCGCTACCTCAAGGTGCTCGACATCGACGGCCTCGGCCCGGACGGGCTCAAGGCGCAGGAGGAGCTGGGCCTGTACATGCACGGGCTGGACAGCGAGGCGGCGAAGTTCGACGAGAAGCTGGCCGCGCGCAAGGCCCGGATGGCCGCCCGCGCCCAGGGCTGACCGCACCGGGAGCGCGGTGGGGGCGCCGCGGGGGCGCGCCCTCTCCGGCCGGGCGGGGACCGTACCCTGGCCCGGTGAAACCTGTGACCCGCTTTGCTCTCATCGCCGCGCCGATAGCGATAGCCGTCTCGCTCGTCCTGAACAGCGGCGGCGAGGACACCGGGCTGCCCACGCACTCCCCCACGGCCGCCGCTCCGAAGGCGACCGGCCCGGTCAACCCGGACCCGTTCGCCGGGGCGGACGAGGCGGAGCGCGAGGAGATGAACGAGCGGGTCGCCGAGGCCCCGGCCGGACTGGCCACGCCGGAGATGCGCGAGGTCGCCTGGAAGCTGCTGGCCAGCGCGGAGGGCTCCACGCTGGACTGGCGCACCCAGTACGGGGCGATCGAGGACAGCGGCGACGGCACCGGCTACGCCGCCGGCCTGGTCGGCTTCTGCTCCGGTACGCACGACATGCTGACGTTCGTCGAGGCGTTCACGCGGGACCACCCGGACAACCCGCTGGCCCCCTACCTGCCCGCCCTGCGGAAGGTGGACGGGACGGGGTCGCACGAGGGCCTCGACCCCGGGTACCCGGCCGCGTGGAAGAAGGCGGCCGAGGACCCGGCGTTCCGCAAGGCGCAGGAGGAGGTCCGGGACAAGCAGTACTTCGAGCCCGCGGTACGGCTGGCGAAGCTGGACGGGCTGGGCGCGCTGGGCCAGTTCATCTACTTCGACGCCATGGTGCTCCAGGGCCCGGGGCACGAGGCGGACTCCTTCTACGGCATCCGCCAGGCGACGCTGGCCGAGGTCGACACGGTCGCCGAGGGCGGTGACGAGTCGGAGTACCTGGACATGTTCCTGGACAAGGCGCGGGCCGTGATGAAGTCGAAGAAGAACCAGCGGCACGACACCTCGCGCATCGACACCGCGCAGCGGGTCTTCCTGGAGGACGAGAACATGGACCTGGAGCTGCCGCTGACCTGGAAGATGTACGGCGAGACCTTCCACATCCCGTAGCCCGCAGGGCCCTAGTCGCGGGCGTCCTGCCGGATGAGTTCGGCCGCCTTCTCGGCGACGGCGACCGTGGGCGCGTGGGTGTGGCCCCGGGTGATGCGCGGCATGACCGAGGCGTCCACGACGCGCAGCCCCGTGACGCCGCGCACCCGGAGCCGGGGGTCGGTGACCGATCCGGGGTCCTCGCCCATCCGGCAGGTGCCCACCGGGTGGTAGAGGGTTTCCGCGCCGGTCCTGATCGCCTCCGCCAGCCGCTCGTCGTCCACCGGGCCCGGGTAATGGCCCATGGGCCGCTCGGTGTGCGGGGCGAGGGACGCGGAGGCGAAGAGGCGCTCGGCGTGGCGTACGCCGTCCATCAGGGTGCGCAGATCGGCCCCGGCGGTGAGGTAGCCCGGATCGATCCGGAGCGCGGCGCCGGGGTCCGGGTGGTCCGGGTCCAGGGTGAGGCGTCCGCTGCTCTCGGGCTGGAGGAGGATCACGCCGATGGTGATGCCGTGCTCCGTGGGCGGGGTCAGCCCGTGGTCGATGAACGGCGCGGGGGCGAAGATCAGTTCGAGGTCCGGGGCGGCCGGGGCGGCGGCGCTGCGGACGAAGGCGACGGCCTCGGCCAGGTTGGAGCTGAGCGGGCCGCGCCCGGCCAGCAGGTACCGGGCGATGTTCGCCGGGGTGTCGGCGCCGGTCATGGTCACCGGGCGGGGGCAGCGCAGGGTCACCGCGAAGGAGAGGTGGTCCTGGAGGTTGCGGCCGACGTCCGGGGAGGCGGCCCGCACCTCGATGCCGGCGGCGCGCAGGTCGCCGGGGTCGCCGATGCCGGAGCGCAGCAGCAGGTGCGGGGAGCCGATGGCGCCGGCGCTGAGGATCGCCTCGCGGCGGGCGGCGAGCGTGCCGGAGTCCGCCGTGCGCACGCCGGTGGCGCGGCTCCCGTCGAAGGTGAGGCCCCGGACGCGGGTGTGGGTGCGGATGTCCAGGTTGGCGCGCCGGGCGGCCGGGCGGAGGTAGCCGTCGGCCGCGCTCCAGCGCCGCCCGCGCCGCTGGTTGACGGGGGTCATGGCGACCCCGCTGTGGTCGGGGGCGTTCAGCTCGTCCAGGAACGGCAGCCCGTCCTCGCGGCAGGCGGTGACGAAGTCGGCGGTCAGCGGGGACGGGCTGCGGGGCGGCGCGATGTGCAGCGGGCCCTCGGTGCCGTGGACGGTGCCGGGCCGGGTGGGGCCGGTCCACCGCTCGGCGCGGCGGAAGCAGGGCGCGAGCGCGTCGTGGCCCCAGTCGGGTCCGGCGGCGACGGCCCAGGCGTCGTAGTCGTCGCGGTGGCCGCGCACCCACATCATGGCGTTGATCGAGGAGGAGCCGCCGAGCGTGTGGCCGCGCGGCCAGAACAGCTCGCGGCCGCCGAGCTCCGGCTGCGCCACGGTGCTGAAGTCCCAGTCGAGCGGGGTCTTGAACAGCTGCGGGAAGGCGGCCGGGACGCGGATCTCGCGCTTGCGGTCCGGTCCGCCCGACTCGACCAGCGCGACCCGGACGGTGGGGTCCTCGGACAGCCGCGCGGCCAGCACGCAGCCGGCCGAACCCGCCCCGACGACGATGTAGTCGTACTCGCTGAACTCGGCTTCTCCTCCTGGCCGTCGCGGCTCCGCGACGCGCACGGGCCCGCGTGACGAAGTGCGGAAGGCCGCAGTCTCGCACGCGCGGGAGCGGCTCAGGCCGACGTGCGGCCGACTCTGCGCAGCCGCTCCCGCTCCTTCTCGGACAGTCCGCCCCAGACGCCGAAGCGCTCGTCGTTGTCGAGGGCGTACTCGAGGCATGCCTGCCGCCCCTCGCACGCGTTGCACAGCTGCTTGGCCTCACGGGTGGAGCTGCCCGGAGCCGGGAAGAAGAACTCGGGCCCCGCCTGGGCGCACAGGGCGGTCTCCTGCCAGGAGAAGGCGGGGTCGGTCGTGGTGTTGATCAGCATGGTTGCCACAGTGCACTGCCGCGATAAACGACCGATCAACGCCGCGTCAATGCCGCCTCGCCCACGCCCCGTCGGCTGTTTTCGGCCGATGTCATCCGTCGTGGTGGCCGGGGACCGTGCCGTCCCGGTCGGCGACGAGCAGCAGCCCGCCCATGCCCCGGTCCGCGTGGCTCTGCACATGGCAGTGGTACATCCAGGCGCCGGGTCCCACGTGTTCGCCCGCGATGACCTGGAAGCCGAAGGAGTCCGCCGGTCCGACGATCTTGGTGTCCACGACCCGGGTCGGGTCGTCGGGTCCGGTGAGCATGCCCGTACGGTTGTCGGCCCAGCGGTGACCGTGCACATGGAACGTGTGGTACATGTCGCCGTGCGTGATCATGACGACCTCCAGCCGGTCGCCGAGCGTGACCTGGAAGTCGGGGCTCTCCCCCTTCGGGGTGTTGTTGATCGACATGTCGTTGAAGACGATGGCGATCGTCCGGTCCGGCAGGACGTCGCCCCGGCGGCGGACGACCAGCGGCCCGTAGAGCCCCTTGCGGATGCCGCCGGTGCCGTGGTCGGAGCCCACGGCGTGGTCGTGGTAGTGCCAGTAGCCGGCACTGCCGGAGCGCCAGGTGCCGTCGCGGCGCGGGCCCGGCGCGTGGGTGCGCCAGACGTAGGTGCGGGTGCCGCCCGGTTCGACGGTGCTCCCGTTCATCCGGGTGCCGTCGCTCGCGGTGTCGTAGTCGACGCCGTGCGCGTGCAGCCCGGCCGGTACGTCGAGGGTGTTGACGAACTCGATGTGCAGGGTGTCGCCCTCGGTCAGCTCGATCAGCGGGCCCGGCACGGTCGCCCTGCCCTTCTCCAGGCCGTAGCCCAGCCGGCCGTCCGGCAGCTGCTCCACGTACATGCGGATGCGCCGGACCGCTCCCCCGGCGCCGACCGTGCGGACGGCGGCGGGCATCGCGGCGGCCAGCGGCGCGGGCAGGGACAACGATGTCACCACCGCCGCGGCGGCGACCCCGCCGCCGACCAGCATCTGCCGGCTGAAGGTTCTGCGGTCCATGTCGAACTCCCCACTGCTGACGGGTGCTGCCGGGAATGTGGCGACGGGCGCTGACGAGCCCGGGGAACGTGGCTGACCCACAGTAGGAACAAGGTGACCGCGAGGTCGTCAGGAGCGTGGGCGAGTCGCGAAATGCAGTTCGAGGACCGCCGGTCGTTCGGCGGATCAGGTGAGCGCGGCGGCGTGCTGCGGCATGTGCTCGCGGCCGCCGGGGTGGCGGTGGCGCCACACCCAGAAGACGGTGACCGACACCAGCGCCCAGGCGGCCAGCACCAGATACGGGAAGAGGCGCTGATGGCCCTGGTAGTAGACGGCGGTGTGCTGGGCGTTGACGGAGGCGCCGGGCGGCAGCCAGCGGCCGATGTGTCCGAGCAGCGAGGGCAGCAGCGGCCAGGAGACGGCCCCGCCGGACGACGGGTTGCCCAGGAGCACCATCACGCCCCAGGTCGGCAGCATCGCCCAGCGGCCGATCAGGGTGTTGAACATGGCGAAGACCATGCCGGAGGTGAACATGGTGAACGCCAGGATCAGCCACGACTGCGCGAAGGGCAGATCGACCGCCCCCAGCAGCCAGTCCACGACGGCGGCGATGGCGAACGCGCCGAGCAGCGCGTACGCGACGGTGAACGCGATCCGCTCCAGCGGGATCAGTCCGCTCGCGTGCACGCTGAGCTGGATGGAGCCCACGAAGCCGACGATCACGGCGGCCAGCGAGATGTAGAACAGGGCGAGCCCGCGCGGGTCGCCCTTCTGGAGCGGTTTGACGTCCCGCACGGCGACCGGCAGGCCGAGCGTGTTCCCGACCTTCACGGCGGTCTCGGCGAGCAGCTGGGCGACGGCCGCCCCGGAGGCCGCGGCCACGTCGAGCGCGACCCCCCGCTCGCCGGAGCGCACGATCGCGAAGACCTGCTGCTCCTCCAGCGCCTCGCGGGCGGCGGCGGGCGTCGGGAAGACGTGGATGACCAGTGAGGCGTCCAGGGCCCGGTCCATCCCGGCGACGAACTCCTTGCCGCGCGTGGTGTCCGGCTCGCTGACCACGGCGGTCGGGATGCGGTGCGGGGTCGGGTTGGCCATGGCGTACGTGTAGGAACCGGCGAACAGTCCGGCGGCGGCCGACAGGATGAACAGCAGGACGGTCGCCGGGAAGTACGGCGACCGTTTGAACGCGGCCCATTTCTGGCCCCGGGCGGGCGGGCGGCCGTGCGCACCGTGCGGCTCGCCGGGCGCGGCGCCCGGACCGCTCACGCGTCGCCGTCCTTGTCGCGGCGCGCCCGGCTCGGCTGCACGCGCTTGGGTTCGCCGGGCATCTTCGGGTACTCCGGCGGGTAGGGCAGGTCGCCGGGCCCGCCGTCGCGCGCGTGGCGGTCGGCGAGTTCGAGGAGGGAGTCCAGCCGGAACGCCTCCTCGTCCATGCCGGCGTGGACGTCGCCGTGTTCCGCGAAGCGGCGGGGCATGGTCCGGATGTCGAAGTCGCGGGGTTCGGCGTCGTCCAGCTCCTCCCAGCGCAGCGGGGCGGAGACCGGGGCGTGCGGGAAGGGCCGTACGGAGTAGGCGGAGGCGATCGTGCGGTCGCGGGCGGTCTGGTTGTAGTCCACGAAGATCCGCTCGCCGCGCTCCTCCTTCCACCAGGCGGTGGTCACCCGGTCCGGCATCCGGCTCTCCAGTTCGCGCCCCACCGCGATGGCCGCGCGCCGGACCTCGGTGAACGTCCAGCGCGGCTCGATGGGCACGAAGACGTGGAGGCCGCGCCCGCCGGAGGTCTTGGGCCGGCCGCGCAGCCCGTGCTCGTCCAGGATGCCGCGCAGTTCGCGGGCGGCGCGGACGGCGTCGGCGTAGCCGGTGCCGGGCTGCGGGTCCAGGTCGATGCGCAGTTCGTCGGGGTGGTCGGTGTCGCCGCCCCGGACGGGCCAGGGGTGGAAGGTGAGCGTGCCGAGGTTGGCGGCCCACAGGACGGCGGCCACCTCGGTGGGGCACATCTCGCGGGCGGACCGGCCGCTCGGGAAGGCGATCTCGGTGGTGGGAATCCAGTCGGGAAGGTTCTTGGGGGCGCGCTTCTGGTAGAAGAACTCGCCCTCCACACCGTCCACGAACCGCTGGAGCGTGGTGGGCCGGTTGCGCAGGGCGCGCAGGATGCCGGGACCGACCGCGAGGAAGTACTCGGCGACGTCCCTCTTCGTGTAGCCCTTCTCCGGGAAGTAGACCTTGTCCGGATTGGACAGCCGGACGGCCCGTCCGGCCGCGTCCAGCTCCACCGCTGTGCCCGCTGCTGCCATGTCGGCCACCGTAGGCCGGGCACACATATGCCGCATATCGGGAGACGCCGGTGGCCGTACGGTTCACACTCGGACCATGGACCTGCCGGTGATGCCGCCCGTGAAGCCGATGCTCGCCAAGTCGGTGAAGAAGATCCCGCCGGGTATGCAATACGAAGCCAAGTGGGACGGCTTCCGGGCGATCGTGCACCGGGACGGTGACGAGGTGGTGATCGGCAGCCGGACCGGCAAGCCGCTCACCCGGTACTTTCCGGAACTGGTGACCGCCGTCCGGGAGAATCTGCCGGAGCGGTGTGTGGTGGACGGCGAGATCGTCGTCGTGCACGGCGGACGGCTGGACTTCGACCGGCTCAGCGAGCGCATCCACCCCGCCGATTCACGGGTGCGGCTGCTGGCGGAGCGGACCCCGGCCGCGCTGGTCGCCTTCGATCTGCTGGCGCTCGGTGACGAGTCGCTGCTCGGCACCCCGCAGGCGGACCGGCGCACGGCCCTGGAGGCGGCGCTCGCTCGGGCGTCGGCGCCGGTGTACACGGCCCCCTCGACGACCGATGCCGGCCGCGCCCGGGAGTGGTTCGAGCGGTACGAGGGGGCTGGTCTGGACGGGGTCGTGGCGAAGCCGCTGGACGCGCCGTACCGGCCGGACGTGCGGGCGATGTACAAGATCAAGCACGAGCGGACCGCCGACTGCGTGGTGGCCGGCTACCGCTTCCACAAGAGCGGCCCGGTGGTCGGCTCGCTGCTGCTCGGCCTGTACGACGCGGGCGGCGCGCTGCAGCACGTCGGGGTGTGCGCGGCCTTCCCGATGAAGCGCCGCGCGGAGCTCGTCACCGAGTTGGAGCCGTTGCTGACCGACGCCGGGAGCCATCCGTGGCACGCCTGGGCGCAGGCGGAGGCGCACGAGGGGGCCCGGCTGCCGGGTGCTCCGAGCCGCTGGTCGGGCAAGAAGGACATGTCCTGGGTGCCGCTGCGGCCGGAGCGGGTGTGCGAGGTGGCGTACGACCACATGGAGGGCGACCGGTTCCGGCACACGGCCCAGTGGCGCCGCTGGCGGCCGGACCGTACGCCGGAGAGCTGCACGTACGCGCAGTTGGAGGAGGTCGTGCGCTACGACCTCGCGGAGGTGCTGGCGGGCGGCGGCTGAGCGGGGTCGAACCGCCCGCCCGCCGCCCGGTTCAGTTCGCCGCGGGCGGCAGCGTGGGTGTGGTGCAGGGCTCCGCGGGGTCCGGCGAGGGGGTGGGCGAGCCGGTGGGCGTGGTGGTGTCGCCGGGCTCCGGCGCCGGAGGGGTTGTCGTGCAGCCCGGTTGCGGTGCGGTCGTGGTGGGCTCCGGGTCCGGGGTGGTGGTGGGGTCCGGGGTCGCGGAGCCGGTGTCCGTGGGGTCGGGCGTGGGGCTGGTGGTGCCGGTCGGGTCCGGGGAGCCGGAGGTGCCCGGTGTGGGGCTGGTGCCGGGCTCCGGGTCGGTGGTGCCGGGTGCGGTGGGGCGGGGGCTGGGCTGCGGGCCGACCTCGATGCCGCCGCCGCTGTCGGTGCCGGAGCCGCCCACGGGGCGCTCGGGCTCGTTCGGGCCGCCGGCGCCGGGGCTCCTGGGGACGACGCCCCGGCCGTCCGCGACCGGGTGGATGCCCTTGCGGTAGAACTCGTACCAGGAGAGCACCGTACGCAGATACGTCTCCGAGTGGTTGTAGCTGAGGATCGCCCGGTTCAGGTCGGAGGGGATCGACAGGTCGCGCGGTCCGGCGCACAGGTAGGCCCCGGCGGCGAGCGCGGCGTCGTACACGTTGTTGGGGTCGCGGCGTCCGTCGCCGTTGCCGTCGCGGCCCCAGCGCGCCCAGGTCGAGGGGATGAACTGCATCGGGCCGACCGCCCGGTCGTAGGTCTTGTCCCCGTCGTAGGCGCCGCCGTCGGTGTCGGTGATGCGGGCGAACCCGGCGCCGTCGAGGACCGGGCCCAGGATCGGCGACAGGGTGGTGCCGTGCTTGTCGACCCGGCCGCCGGCCGCGTGCCCGGACTCGACCTTGCCGATGGCGGCCAGTAACTGCCAGGGCAGCCGGCAGCCGGGGTCGCCGCGCCGCATCGTGGCCGCAGCCTCGCGGTAGGCGGCGAGCACGGTGGCGGGGATGCCCGCCTCGGCCCACGACTGCCGGGCGGCCGGGCTCTGCCTCTCGCCCTTCTTCGGCGGCTTCGGGCTTCTCAGCGGCGGGAGTTCGGTGTGGTACGAGTCGTCGTTGGGGACCTCGGACCAGGTGACGTCGTCCGTCTCCTGGCGGTGTTTCGGGGTCTCCTCGTGCGCGGCGAGCTGGGGTGCCTGGGACGCCGTGAGCGCGGCCATCGCGGCGACGGCCGCCGCCGTGCCGCCGAGTCCGCGGCGCATGCTGCCGTTGAACCTCATGCGTGCCCTCCTTGGTCGGGTCGCCTGCGGCGGGTCACCGGGTGAACGTGTCGATCGCGGATATCCGCCAGTCGCCGTCCTCGCGGACGGCGTCCACGCTGAACATGGCGGCGGCGTAGGTGGTCTCCTCGGACTTGCCGGTACGGGTGTTGCGCTGGTCGGCGAAGATCAGCAGCCGGGCGCGGTCGCCGTCGAGCATTTCCACGGCGCTGTGGGTGACGGTCGTGGTGAGCACGAGCTTCTGCTTCGGTGCCTGGGCCCGGACCTCGGCGAGCATGTCCTTGTGCTGCTGGACCGCCTTCCCGGTCAGATAGGTGGTCACCGCGGTGTCGGACTTGGCGGGTGAGGCGTAGTCGTACGAGAAGACGGCGCCGACCGCCTCGGTGATCCGGCCCTTGACCTCGCTGGTGCGGCTGATGTCGGTGAGCGCGGTGTTCTGTCGGGCGGGGTCGTCGCGCAGGCTCGCCGCCGAGGTGAACGACCAGGCGGCGAAGGAGCCGAGGAGCACGGTGAGGACGCAGAGGACTGCGGGCAGTCCGGGGCGCATCCGGGGCAGGCGCCGGACGGCCTTCTTCGTCTCCGGCGCGCCGCCCTCGTCGTCCGGGCCGGGTTCCGGGTCCGCGTCGGCCGCGTCGTCTGCGGTGTCGGCCGTGTCCGTCGTGTCCGTCGTGTCCGCGGGAGGTTGGTCCGGGTCGGGGCCGGGGCGCGGGCGGGGCGGGGCGGTGGTCGTGGTGCGTTCCGCCGCGGCGACGGTGGCCAGGCGGCGCCGGCGGTTGACCAGGTGGCGGGTGGTCGACATGGTCCGGGGGTTCCTCTCGGTACGGGGGCGGGGGTGTCAGCCGGCGGTGTTGCCGACGGGCGCCTGGCCGAGGGCGCTGAGCTTCCACCCGTCCGGCGTACGGGTCAGCTGACCGAGCATCCGGCTCTCCTTCACCGCGGGCTTGCCCTTCGGCGCGGTCACGGTCACCCGGAGCGCCACCATCACCCCGGCCTTCCCGGCCCGGTCGTCCAGCTCGGTGACCGCACCGGCCAGCACCTTGGCGGTGCTGACGGTCTTCGCCTCCTGGATCTGCTTCACGAACCCGGCGCGCCCTTCCACGAGTTGCCGGTGCAGGTCCCCGGTGGTGGAGTCCTCCCAGCTGTCCAGGCCCTTCTCGACCTGCGCGTGGTCGAGCGTGTTCATGTTCTGCACGGCCTGCTCGCCCGCGGCCAGCACCTCGTCGCGGGTCTGGGCGTAGGCGGCCGAGCCGTCGTGCGCCGCCCGGTAGCGGGACACCCCGCCCCAGCCCGCGGCGACCGCCGCCGCGATCGTCAGCGCGATCGCCGCCGCCACCAGCGGATTCCTCGTCTTCGCTACCCGTGCCATCGCTGCCTCTCCCTGCCGGCGTTCCCGCCGCGCTGTGCTGTTCGTGCTGGGTGGTGCGGTGTCGTCATCGGCGGGCTACCGGGAGGTGATCTCCACGATCGTCCAGTGCCCTTCGCGCAGTCGGGCGGTGACGGAGAGCTGTGCGGCCGCCTTGCTCGCGGCCTTGCCCCTGCGCTCGTAGACCTGGTCCAGGAAGACGAGCAGATGGGCGCTGTCGGGCGTCAGCCGGGTCACCCCGGCGCGCACGACATGGGTGGTGAGGGTCAGTTCCTGGTCGGCCGACTGCTTCTCGACCTGGCCGAAGAGCGCCGCGTACTGCTGGAGCGCCTTGCCCGCGAGGAGCTTCTGGGCGGCCGCCTTGGTGGCGGCGGTGCCGTCCGGGCTGTACGAGAACACCTTGCCGAGCGCGTCGGTGACCTCGCCGGCGACCTGGGCGGTGGCCGCGCTGTCGGTGAGCGCCAGGTTGGAGGTGGCCGGGGTGTCCCGCAGCTGCCGGCCGGCCACGTACATCACGGCCCCGGCGGCGAGCAGCGCGACGGCGAGGACACCGGCGAGGACGCGCGGCCAACGGCGGGCGGGACGGTCGTCGGATGCCGTGGCGGCGTCGGTCTCCTCGGTGTGCTCGGCCTCCTCGATGTCCTCGATCTCGGCGATCTCGTCGGTGTCCTCGACGTCTGTGGTCATGCGCCGCCCCCTATGCCGAGCGCCGTGAGCGCCTTGATCTTCCAGCCGTCCCCGGTCCGCGCGAGCGTGGCCTCGAACCGTTTGCGTTCGGTGCCGGCCTTGCCGGTGCGGGGGGCGACCTCGATGTCGACGGTCGCGATCATCAGCGCGGTGCCGGTCCGGTCGTCCAGCTCGGTGAGCGCGGCGTCGGTGACCTTGCCGCGCGCGGTGGTGCCGGACTTCGCCAGGTCGGCGGCGTCCTTCTTGCGGGTGCGCTTCAGCTGGTCGTGGAGCGGTCCTGTGGCGGAGTCCAGCCAGCCGGCCAGGTCCGCGTCCACGCTCGTCGCGTCCTTGCCGTCCATGGTGTTGAGCCTGGCGAGGGCCCGGCGACCGTCCGCGAGGGCGGCGTCCCGGCTCTTGGCGTAGGCCAGGTCGTCGTCGCCGCGCGCCTGCGCGTAGGACCAGCCGCCGAGCGCGCATACGAGCGCCGCGATCAGCAGGACGGCCCATCCGCCGAGGGTCCGGGTACGGGGGTTCACTCGCCGCCCTCCTGTCCGAGGCCCAGCAGTCCGGCCATGCCCCGGACCGCCGGTGCGCGGTCGGCCGCGGCACCGAGGGCGCCGGGCAGCCGCGCGTCCTTGGTGTCGCCGAGGTGCAGGGCGCCGGCCTTCGCCGGTTCGGGGAGCGGGCCGCCCTTGGGGGCGTTGGCGCTGCCCCGGACGTTGATGCCGGTGCCGGGCGAGGCGGCGCAGCGGGCCTTGGTGTTGAGCGCGGGGGCGGGTGAGAGGTCGAGGCCGTTGCGGTACGTCGTGTCCTCGTAGCCGGCGGTGCAGGGCAGCGGTTCGAAGAAGGTGATCGACATGCCGAACCGGGCGCCGTCCTCGTCCACCGCGCTGGCCCCGGCCGCGACGACGGCGGGGAGTTTCACGAGGAGTTCCTCCAGGCCGCGCTGGCGGGTGACGGCGATGTCGGAGGTGGTGAGGAGGTTGGCGACGACGACGCCGAAGCTGGGTTCGACGTCGCGCAGCAGTCCGCTGATCTGGCTGGTGGCGTCGGGGGCGGCGGCGATGAGCTCGCGCAGGTCGGTGTCGGAGCTCTTGAGCTGGGCGGCGAGTTCCTTGGCGCCGGAGGCGAACCCCTTGAGGGCTTCGCCCTGTTCGACCTGGGTGCGCAGGACCGTCTTGCCGTCCTCCATGAGCCTGATGTTGACGGGCAGGGCCTCGTCGGCGGCCTGGACGAACTCGCTGCCGGTGTCCAGGAGGACCTGGAGGTCGTCGCCGCGTCCGCTGAACGCGGTGCCGAACTCGTCCACGACGGTGCGCAGCGATTCGGTGTCGACGGAGGAGGTGAGGTCGTTGACGCTGGTGAGGACGTCGGTGACGGGGGCCGGGACGGTGGTCGACGCCTGGTCGATGACGGAGCCGTCGGCCAGGTAGGGGCCCTCGGTGCGGGTGGGCCGCAGGTCCACGTACTGCTCGCCGACGGCGGAGAGGTTGGCCACGACCGCCTTGAGGTCGTCGGGGATGCGGGGGGCGGACTTCTTGATCCGCAGTTCCGCCTCGACGCCGTCGTCGGTGAGTTCGATGGGCCCGACCCGGCCCACCGAGACGCCCCGGTAGGTGACGTTGGAGTGGGTGAAGAGGCCGCCGGTGCGCGGGAGTTGGACCTTGACGGTGTAGTAGTCGCGCAGCCCGACGTAGTGGCCGAGGTCGGCGTAGCGGACGCCGAGGAAGCCGAGGACGAGCACGGAGATGATGAGGAAGGCGATGTTCTTGAGCCGGATGGCGAGGGTGATCATCAGTTGCTCCCCTTCGAGGCCGTGGGCCGGCTCGTCGTGGGCGCCGAGGTCGCGGGCAGGGGCAGCGGCAGCCCGGCGCCGGCGACCGTCTTCGCCGGCCCGGCCGTCCCGGTCTCGGGGGCGGGTTCGTAGGCGGGAATGATCTGCGTGCCGGGTTCGGCCGTCAGGTCCAGGTAGACGTTGAGGTAGTCGCCCTTCACCCCGCGCAGCACCTCGTCCGTGAACGGGTAGGTGAGCAGGACCTGGAGGGAGTCGGGCAGGTCGTTGCCGGAGTCGGCCAGGGCCCGCAGGGTGGGGGCGAGGGCCTTGAGGTCGGCGATGGTGTCCGCCTTGGTCCGGTTGATGGTGCCGACGGCGACGTCGGAGAGGGTGTCCAGGGAGCGGAGCATGGTCATGAGCGAACCGCGCTGCTTCTCCAGGACCTTCATGCCGGGGCTGAGCCCGGTGAGGACGGTGCCGACCTGCTGCTTGCGGCCGGCGAGGGTGGCGGAGAGGCGGTTGACGCCGTCGAGGGCGGCGGTGATGTCGCCGCGGTGGTCGTCCAGGTCGGTGACGAGGGTGTCGACCCGGTGGAGCATCGACTTGACCTGGGGTTCCTGTCCGGCGAGTGCCTTGTTCAGCTCGGTGGTGATGGTCTTGAGCTGCTGGACACCGCCGCCGTTGAGGAGCATGGACAGGGCGCCGAAGACCTCTTCGACCTCGGGGTTGCGGTTGGTGCGGGCGAGCGGGATGCGGTCGCCGTCGGAGAGGGTGCCCCTCTCCTTGCCCTTGGCGGGCGGGGTGAGCTGGATGTACTTCTCGCCGAGCAGGCTGGACTGCTCCAGATGGGCGTAGGCGTTGGCGGGCAGTTCGATCGCGCCGTTGACTTTCATGGTGACGCGGGCCCGCCAGCCGTCCGGAGCCAGCCCGATGCCGGTGACCCGGCCCACGGCGACGTCGTTGACCTTGACCGAGGACTGCGGGGCGAGGCTGAGCACGTCCCCGAAGTCCGCGGTGATCTCGTACGGGTGGTCGCCGAGGTCGGCGCCGCCGGGCAGCGGCAGGTCCTCGATGCCGGAGAAGCCCGGTACTCCGCATCCGGTGACGAAGAGGGTGCAGCACAGGCCGAGGGCGACCAGTACGGTGCCGCTCGTGGTCCCGAGGGCCGCGGGTCTGCGTGGTCGGCGGTTCATCGGTTCGCCCCCTTCGCGTCCTTGGTGTCCTCGGCGTCCTTGGTGTCCTCGGCGTCCTTGGTGTCCTTGGCGTTTTTGGTGTCCTCGGGGGTGCCGTAGACCGTGCCCACGGCGGGCAGCGGCAGCGCGGGCAGGGCCTGCTGCCGTGCGGTGTCCACCGGGGCGAGGCCCTGGAGGCTGAGGGCGGATTCCAGGAGCGGGCCGCCCATGCTCAGCTCGTTGAGGTTGGTCCGTCCGTTGAGGGTGCGGTGCTCGGGGTCGTACGCGTTCAGGACGTTGCCCGCCGACAGCGGCAGGACGTCCATCGACTCGGCGAGCGAGGCGCGCTGGTCCACGAGGGCCTGGGTGATCGGCACGAGGGCGTCCACGTTCTTCTTCAGCTCGCCCCGGTTGTCCTTGATGAAGGTCTTCACCTGGGCGAGGGCGGTGCCGAGTTCTCTGAGGGCGGCGCCGAGGTTCTTCTTGTCGTCGGCGAGGAATCCGGTGACGGAGTTCAGCTGGGTCTCGGCGGCCCGGACGTTGCCGTCGTTGTCCTTCAGCATGGTGGTGAAGGACTGCAGGTAGGACAGCGTGTCGAAGAGGTTGCCGCTGGACTTGTCCAGGGTCTTCGTCGCCTTGCCGAACTGCTCGATGGAGTCGCCGATGTCCTTGCCGTTGCCCTTGAGGTTCTTGGCCCCGGTGTCCAGGAGTCCGGCGAAGGCGCCCCGGGCGTTGGCCCCGTCCGGGCCGAGCGCGGTGGAGAGTTCGGTGATGGAGGCGTAGAGCTGGTCCACCTCGACCGGGACGGCGTTGTGGGCGGCGGGCAGCTGGGCGCCCTCCTTCATGACCGCTCCCCCGGTGTAGGCGGGGGCGAGCTGGACGTACCGGTCGGCGACCAGGCTGGGGGCGACGACGACGGCGTGCGCGTCCGCGGGGACCTGGACGCCCTCGTCGATGCGCAGGACGACCTTGACGTCCTTGCCGCGCGGCTCCACCGATTCGACCCGGCCGACGCGGACCCCGAGGATGCGCAGGTCGGACCCGGCGTAGACACCGGTGACCTGGTCGAAGTAGGCGGTGACGGTGGTGCCGCCCCGCTCCTCCAGGGCCATGACCCCGGAGGTGGCGGCGACGGCCACGACGACGAGGCCGGCGCCGATGCCGATGACGCGGGTGAGTCTCATCTCAGTGCCCGCCTTCCTGCTTGGGAGGCATGCATCCGGTCGCGGGGGGTGTGTCGGCGGGCAGGTAGTTCCTCGGGACGACGCCGCAGACGTAGTTGTCGAACCAGCGGCCGTTGCCGAGGGTGTTGCCGACGAGCCGGTTGTAGCCGCCGGCGAGCGAGAGGACCTTGTCGAGGCTCTTGCGGTTCTTCTTCAGCACCGCGGTGACCCGGCCGAGCGCCTTGAGGGTCGGCTTGAGCTGCTTGTTGTTGTCGGCGACGAGACCGCTGAGCTGGACGCCCAGGTCGCGGGTGCCGGTGAGCAGCAGATGGATGGAGTCGCGGCGGGCCTGGATCTCGCCGAGGAGGAGGTTGCCGTCCTCCAGGAGGGTTTCGAAGCCGCTCTTCTTGCCGGCGAGGGTCTTGGTGAGCCGCTTACTGCCCTTGAGCAGGGTCGCCAGCTGGGCGTCGCGTTCGGAGACGGTCCTCGACAGCGCGGAGAGGCCCTTGGCGGCGTTCTTCACGGCGGGCGGGGAGTTCTCGAAGGTGGCGGAGATCGTCTCGAAGCTCTTGGCGAGCTGCTCGGTGTCGATCTCGCCGATGGTCTCGCCCAGTCCGTTGAACGCCTGGGTGACGTCGTACGGGGAGGTGGTGCGGGACGCGGTGATGCGCTCGCCGGGGTCCTGCGGGGCGTCGCCCAGCGGGTCGACGGCGAGGTACTTCTCGCCGAGGAGGGTCTTGATGGCGATGCCGACGGTGCTGGCGTTGCCGATCCAGGCGTCCTCGACCTTGAAGGAGACCTTCACCTTGGCGCCGTCCAGGGAGACGCCGGTGACCTTGCCGACCTTGACACCGGCGATGCGGACCTCGTCGCCCTCGGAGAGTCCGGCGGACTCGGTGAAGTCGGCGCTGTAGGTGGTGCCGCCGCCGATGAAGGGGAGCGAGTCGGCCCGGTAGGCGCCGAATCCCACGAGGGCGAGCACCAGCAGTCCGACGATGCCGACGGCGACGGGGTTGCGATGGCGCAGGGGTTTGATTCTCATGACTGGCACCTCGGCTGGGTGATCTCGATGCCGGTCGGCGGGGTGCTTCCGTCGCGGGTCGTGACGCCGCTGACCTTCGCCTCGCAGAGGTAGAGGTTGAGCCAGGAGCCGTACGACGTGAGACGGCCGATCGCCTCCATCTTGGCCGGGGTCTTCTCCAGGAAGTTCTCGATCTTCGGGGTGTTGTCGGCCAGGTTCCCGGAGAGCCTGCCGAGCTGCTTGATGTCCTCCTTGAGGGGTTTGCGGCCGTCCTCGAAGAGGTCCGCGGTGACCGTGGTGAGCGCGCCCATCGCGGTGACGGCCTCACCGAGGGGTTTGCGGTCGCCCGCGAAGCCGGTGACGAGGGCCTGGAGGGTGTCGACCAGGTCGTTGAAGCCGTCCTCCCGGTCGTTGACGGTCTTCAGGACCGTGTTGAGGTTCTTGATCACCTCGCCGATCACCTTGTCCTTGGCGGCGACCGTGCCGGTCAGCGAGCCGACGTGCTGGAGGATGCTGTCGACGGTGCCGCCCTCGCCCTGGAGCACCTGCACGATGGAGCCGGCCAGTTCGTTGACGTCGGGCGGCGAGAGCCCTTCGAAGAGGGGCTGGAAGCCGTTGAAGAGCTGGGTGAGGTCGAGCGCGGGCGTGGTGCGCGACAGCGGGATGGTGGCGCCCGGCGCGAAGCTCTCGCCGACGGGTCCGGCGCCCTGGCCCAGGTCGATGTAGCGCTGGCCGACCATGTTGAGGTACTTGATGGACGCGGTCACGGAGGCCGGCAGCCTCTTGCCCTTGCGGACGTTGAAGCGGACCTCGGCGACCCGGCGGTCGGCGACCCGGATGGACTCGACCTGGCCGACCTTGACGCCGGCGACACGGACGCTGTCCCCGACGATGAGGCCGGTCGCGTCGGTGAACCGGGCCTTGTACGAACGGGTCTCGCCGACCCCGGTGTTGGCGATGGACAGGGCCAGGACCGTGGTGGCCAGGCTCGTCACCACGATGAAGACGATCGATTTCGCGAGCGGTCCCGCGATGGAGCGGCGCTTCACTTGAGCTTCACCTCCACACCGCGGAAGGCCGGGCCGATGAGCACGCTGCTCCACTCGGGCAGGGCCTGCGGCCGGACTTTCAGTGAGGGAGCGACCAGTTCGTTGACGAGCCGGCTCTCCTGCGGGGAGTTGGGCATGCCGAGCGAGGGATCGGCGGCGGGGACCTCGACCGGAGTGGCGGTGTCCGGGTCGGCCGCGGCCCTTCGGGCGGTCAGGGCGTCGGCGGTGGGCACGGTGGTGCCGACGTACGGGATGGAGTAGCAGTGCGGTCCGCCGGTGGCGTTGTACACCGGGGTGTCCTTGCCGGCGACGTACTTCCCCTTGGACGGCACGGTCTTGAGCGTGACGTGCAGTCCGGGTTCGTCGGTGCCCTTGCCGAGCGCCTTGTCCATCGCCGGGACGAAGTTGGCGACGGTGCGCAGGGTGCAGGGGAACTCGGAGGAGTACTTCGCGAGGGTCTCCAGGGTGGGCCTGCCACTGGCGGCGAGCCGGATGAGGTTGTCCTTGTTGCGCCGGAGGAAGGAGGTGACGTCGCGGGCGGAGGCGGTGGTGGAGCCGTACACGTCGGCGAGGTTCTCCCGCTGTTCGGCGAGGGTGGTGCTGGTGGTGGTGAAGTCGGTGAGGGCGTCCAGGACGTCGGGGGCGGAGTCCGCGTAGAGCCGGCTCACCTTGACGAGTTCCTTGATGTCCTCGTTGAGCGTGGGGAGTTGGGGGTTGAACTTCTTCAGGTGGGCGTCGAGCGTGACGAGGGTGTCGCCGAGCTTCTCGCCCCGGCCCCGGAGCGCGGTGGACACCGCGTTGAGGGTGGCGGACAGCTTCTCCGGTTTGACGGCGGTCAGCAGCGGCAGGACGTTGTCGAGGACCTGTTCCAGCTCGATGGCGTTGCTGGAGCGGTCCTGCGGGATGACGTCGCCGGCGCCGAGGGTGCGCGCGGAGGGCGAGGGGGGCGGTACGAGGGCGACGAACCGTTCGCCGAAGAGGGTGGTGGGCAGCATCTGGGCGGTGACGTCCGCCGGGATGCGGTCCAGCTTGTCCGGCTGGATGGCGAGGGTGAGCCGGGCCCCGTCGCCGTCGGCCGCGATGTCGCGTACCTGGCCGACGACGACGCCGCGCAGTTTCACATCGGCGTTCTCGTGCATCTCGTTGCCCACGCTCGACGTGCGTACGGTGACGGTCGCGTCGTGGGTGAAGTCCTTCTCGTACACCGAGACCGAGACCCAGATGAGGACGGCGGGTACGAGGAAGAAGGCGACTCCGGCGGTTCTGCGGCCGGTGGCGCGGGCGGCGCGGGTAGTCATCAGCCGGCCACCTTCACCGTCGTCGTGGCGCCCCAGATCGCGAGCGAGAGGAAGAAGTCGGTCACGCTGATCAGCACGATCGCGTTCCGCACGGACCGGCCGACCGCGACGCCCACTCCGGCGGGTCCGCCACTGGCGTGGAAGCCGTAGTAGCAGTGGGCGAGGATCACCATCACGCTGAAGATCAGCACCTTGAGCACCGACAGGAGGACGTCCGCCGGGGAGAGGAAGAGGTTGAAGTAGTGGTCGTACGTGCCCGCCGACTGGCCGTTGAACAGGACGGTGACGTAGCGGGACGCGACGTACGAGGAGAGCAGCCCGATCGCGTAGAGCGGGATGATGGCGACGACGCCGGCGATGATGCGCGTGGTGACGAGGTAGGGCATGGAGCGCACGCCCATCGATTCGAGGCCGTCCACCTCCTCGTTGATGCGCATGGCGCCGAGCTGCGCGGTGAAGCCGGCGCCCACGGTGGCGGAGAGGGCCAGTCCGGCGACGAGCGGGGCGATCTCGCGGGTGTTGAAGTAGGCGGAGATGAATCCGGTGAAGGCGGCGGTGCCGATCTGGTTGAGGGCCGCGTACCCCTGGAGGCCGACGACGGTGCCGGTCGCCAGGGTCATCGCGATCATCACGCCGATGGTGCCGCCGACGACCCCGAGGCCGCCGCTGCCGAAGGCGACCTCGGCGAGGAGGCGCTGGACCTCCTTGAGGTAGCGGCGCAGGGTGCGGGGTATCCAGATCAGTGCCCGTACGTAGAAGGTGAGTTGGTCACCGGATCTGTCGAGCCAGCCGAGCATTGACATGGGTCAGCTCCCCTTCGCGGGGACGATCTGCAGGTAGATCGCCGTGAGGACCATGTTCACGAAGAACAGCAGCATGAAGGTGATGACGACGGACTGGTTGACCGCGTCGCCCACCCCCTTCGGGCCGCCGCGCGGGTTGAGGCCGCGGTAGGCGGCGACGATTCCGGCGATGAAGCCGAAGATCAGCGCCTTGACCTCGCTGACGTAGAGGTCGGGCAGCTGGGCGAGGGCGGAGAAGCTGGAGAGGTAGGCGCCCGGTGTGCCGTGCTGCATGATCACGTTGAAGAAGTAGCCGCCGAGGGTGCCGACGACCGAGACGAGGCCGTTGAGCAGGACGGCGACCAGCATGGTGGCGAGTACGCGCGGGACGACCAGGCGCTGCACGGGCGAGACGCCCATGACCTCCATGGCGTCCAGTTCCTCGCGGATCTTGCGGGAGCCGAGGTCGGCGCAGATGGCGGAGCCGGCGGCCCCGGACACCAGCAGCGCCACGATGATCGGGCTGGCCTGCTGGATGACGGCGAGGACGCTGGCGCCGCCGGTGAAGGACTGGGCGCCGAGCTGCTGGGTGAGCGAGCCGACCTGGAGGGCGATGACCGCGCCGAACGGGATGGAGACGAGGGCGGCGGGCAGGATGGTGACGCTGGCGACGAACCAGAACTGCTCGATGAACTCGCGTACCTGGAAGGGCCGGCGGAAGGTCTCGCGGGTCACGGTCCCGGCCAGCGCGAACAGCCGGCCGGTCTCGCGCAGCGGGGCGGCGAGCCTGCTGGGGCGCGGGGCCTCGGGCGGCGCGGCCTGCTCCGGGGCGCGGTCCACCGGTTCGTCGGGGGGCCGTACGGGCATGGGGGCGGTCACCGGCGTCCACCGCCCGCGGCCGGGCTGTAGCTGTCCAGGATGGCGGTACGGGCCGCCTCCGGCAGCTCGCCGAGCATCGACATGACGCGTTCCCGGCGGCGCAGGGCGCCCTGGCGCACCGGCAGGCCGGGCGAGGGCTCCAGTTGCGGGACGACGGTGCGCGGGGCGTTGGCCGAGCTGATGCCCTGGCCGTAGCCCTTGAGCTCCTCGGCGGCGAGGGTGGCCGCGTCCTTCTCCTCGGACATGCCGATGGGCCCCTCGCAGCGGCCGGCGAGGAACTGCGAGACGACGGGCAGTTCGCTGGTGAGCAGTACCTCGCGCGGCCCGAAGGTGACCAGGTTGCGGCGGAAGAGCATGCCCATGTTGTCCGGGACCGTGGAGGCGATGTCGAGGTTGTGGGTGACGATGAGCATCGTCGCGTCGATCTGGGCGTTCAGGTCGACGAGGAGCTGGGAGATGTACGCGGTGCGGACGGGGTCGAGGCCGGAGTCGGGCTCGTCGCAGAGGATGATCTGCGGGTCCAGGACGAGGGCGCGGGCGAGGCCGGCCCGCTTGCGCATACCGCCGGATATCTCGCCGGGGAGCTTGTTCTCGGCGCCCAGGAGGCCGACGACGTCGATGCGCTCCATGACGATGCGGCGGATCTCGGATTCCTTCTTGCGGGTGTGCTCCCGGAGCGGGAAGGCGATGTTGTCGAAAAGCGACATCGATCCGAAAAGGGCGCCGTCCTGGAACATGAGACCGAAGAGCTTCCGTGTCTCCATGATGTCCCGCTCGGACCCGTTCACCATGTCGACGCCATTGACGAGAACGCGTCCGTGTTCGGGTTTGAGGAGGCCGATGATGGATTTGAGGAAGACCGTCTTTCCCGTCCCGGACGGGCCGAGCATGACACTGACCTCGCCTGCGGGAAGCGTGAGCGACACATCCTGCCAGATGTTCTGCTTGCCGAATGACTTGGTGAGCCCTTCGACGACTACTTCGATTCCCATCCCACCTCCTGCATGCGCTCACGAAGTGACAGAAGTGCACCGAGGGGCGCACGTTAAGTTCACCGGCACCGCCAGGACAAGCCCTTGTACAGCCCATTCACAAAGATCCGGTCGGCTTGTCATCCGATGACAAATCCCGGTCCCGATCTTGTGAACTACTGCGCAGTGCCGTCCTCCGGTGCAGGCCGGAACCCCGGCACTGGAGACGTGCCGGGGCCCCCTCCGACGGGTGAGCAATCCCCGGACGCGCCGGGTGGGTTGCTGACGGAGGCGACGCTACGGGTGAGTAACCTGACCCGCAATACCAGGTCATCAAGTTTTCGCGCGAGAGCACAAAGCACTCCGTTCTTTCGCACCGATTGAGCAGGGCGGCCGGAAAAACTGTCTCCGGATGACAAGTTCGGCGCCCGGCCGGCCTTCGCGGGGGCGAGGGACCTGCGGCCGGGAGACGCTGGAGACCGGCTCGAATGCACAAGCGGCGGGCGGCATTCCGGATTCATCGCCCGCCCGCACCCCCGGCGGGTCCGCGGGACCTGCGCACGAAGTGACAAGAAGGCCGAATCCCGTACTCATCCCTGACGGAGATGACCGCCCCGCCCGCAGATTCTCATACAGCGGGATTGTGTCCCGGTGTTTCCCGCCAGTAACCTCACGGCTCGGTGAATGGGATTTCGTACCGGCACTGTCCGATGCCGTCCCGGCACCCGCTTTCCGCATTCCGTGCTCAATTCGCTGCGCACCGGGTATCTCTCCGGGCTCGCCCGGCCGCCTCGACGACGGCCGCCTCCCATCGGAAATAAGGGGAAGACATGAGAACTGGCTCGAACCGGGTACGTGTGGGGCTGCTGGCCTCCTTCACCGCGCTCGCCGCCGTCGCGTCGATCGGCACGGCCACGGCCGCCACCGCGACGCTGAACGGCAACTGGGCGCCCTTCAGCCGCTGCCCGGTGGACGACCCCGCCATGCTGGCGGTGGACGGGGCGACGGACACCGCCATCTGTGTGTCGTCCCACTCGGCGAGCGGCTCCATCAAGCTGGGCAACACCGAGGTGCCGGTCGGCGCCAGCGACCTCCAGGTCGGTGTGATCAACCACCCCGGCGGCACGTCCACCGTGATCTCCCCCAAGGGCGGCGCGCTCATCGCCGACTCCGCGAAGGTGCCGGGCGGTCTGCTCGGGCTGATGTGCCCGAACGACGTCCCGGTCATCACGGGCATCTGCAACACGCTCACCGACGTCAACCTGAACCGGGTGACGGCGACCATCGAGTCGGTCGACAACCCGACCGGCTTCCAGCTCCTGGCGGGGACGACGACCGGCAAGCCGATCCTCACCCTCCCCGTCCGCATCCACCTGGAGAACCCGCTCCTCGGTGACAAGTGCTACATCGGCTCCTCCACCAACCCGATCCTGCTCAAGCCGCAGAACCTGACGCAGCCGGCCGTCGGCAGCCAGAAGTTCGCCGGTGACGGCACCCCGGACACGGCCGGACCGCTCAACCGGCTCAACCTCCTGGGCGCCACCCAGACCGACACGACGTACGCGGTCCCCGGCACCACCGGCTGCGGGCTGCTGGGCTCGCTCAACTGGGCGGTCAACCTGAAGACCGGCCTGCCCGCGGCCTCCGGCGACAACCACGTCACGCTGGACAGCGCCCAGACGTACGTGGCGACGCTGAACAAGCCGCGTGACACCGCGCCCGACGCGGGCAAGCTGCTGTCGCAGTACTGGCACTCGGCCGTGCGGTAGCCGCCCCCGTACCAGGGAGCCCCGAAGGGGCCGCCTCCTCGCGGAGGCGGCCCCTTCGGTGTGTTCCGGGCTCGCGGCCGGCGCTCAGGACTCGGAGCCGGGGAGCGTGGGCAGCGGCGGCGGGCAGTACGACCGGGTGGGGTTGGCCGGAATGCAGGTGGGTGCCTGGTTCATGAAGACCCGGTTGCCGGGGCCCGAGATGGAGGCGGTGAAGAGCGGGTCGAGGTCCTCGCCGCCCGTGCCGCAGCCGGTGAAGGCCGGGATGTCGACCTCGCCCTCCAGGACGCCGCCCAGGGCCACGTTGGTGTAGTCGTCGCCGCCGTTCAGCACCACCTTGAACGGCTTCGACGTCCGGCAGTCGTTCCCCACGTCCAGCGGGGTGCCGTTGACCTCGACGTCGTGGAGCCGCAGGGACTGCTTGAAGTAGGCGGTGGCGAAGGACACCCGGTTGGGCGGGACACCGTAGCTGCCGGTCGAGATGGTGATGGGCCCGTTCTCGAACGACACCTTCGCGGTCACCGGCTGGAACCCGAAGGTGAGGAAGGTGGATTCGGCGTCCGGCAGGTCCAGGTTCGCGAGCGAGTCGATTCGGGTGTACGGCCCGCCCTGGGCGTTCGTCGCGCGTGTCGCCACCCGCTGCGTCGCGAGCACGCTGATGAGCGCCGGGGCGTCGGGGTTGTTGATGATCATGGCCCCGTTCAGCTTGCGCACATTGGCCAGCCCCAGCGCGTTGGCGCAGCTGAACGTTCCGCCGGTGGGGATGACCGTGATGCGGACGGGGTCGCCCGGTGGCGGCTGGGGTGCCTCGCTCGCGTCCAGTTCGCCCACGGGGCGTTCCACCGGGCAGAAATCGGGGTCCTCGTCGCCGGCGGCCGCCGGCCGTTCCACCGCGATGTCCTGCCGCTCCGCCCGGCCCGCGCCGCCTGCCGGGTCGGTGGGCGTCGCGGGGGCGGACGGCCGGGTGCCGGAGCCGTCCGTCACCCGCGTGGTCGCGAGATGCCCGTCCTGCCCGTCGTCGAGCCGGCACGTCAGGGTGGCGAGGGCCGGTGGGGCCTCCGTGGCGGTCGTCGCCGCGGCCGACAGCAGTTCTACGGTGAACTCCCCGAGGGAGAAGTCGACGTCGCCCGCGGCCCCGAAGGTCACATGGGGGACCTCACCGGTGTGTACGAGCACCAGGTCGCCGTCGGCCCCGAGGGGCGTACTGGGGGCGGTCAGCTGCCACGGCGCCTCGGCCGACGCACCGTTCTGGGCGACCTTCACGGCGAGGGCCGCCCGGCTCACGACGGCTTCGGTGCCCTCCGGCAGAAGTCCGGCGAGATCGGAGCGCGCGAGCGTCAGGGTGAGGGTCACCGGCCCCGGCTGCACGGGCCGGTCGACCTCGCCGGTCGCCGGTACGTCCACCGACAGGGCCACCGAGGCCGCCGCGGCCGCCTCGCCGCCGTCCTCGGTTCCGCAGGTGGCCGCGAGGCCGGCGGGCTCCGCGTTCTCGTCGGCGGCCGAGCCCGCGCCGGACAACAGCCCGGCGAGCAGGGCCAGTCCGGCGACGGAGGCGACCCGCACGGAACGCCCCGCACGGGTCACGGGTATCTGGGTGTGCATATCGGGGGTGTCCTCCACGTGGTGCGAGCGGGTGGTGCGTACCGGGGCCGGTGTGCGGGAGTTTCGGAACTCGCCCTAGACGACCTGGTACGTGGCGGTGACCTGGACCGGGTCGTTGTCGTCGACGAGGCCGAGGCAATCGGCGTCGGACGCGGTCAGCTGGTCGTCGATGGTGAGGACGTCGGTGGTGGTGTCGAAGGCCCCGTGGAGGGAGCCGGTGAGGTCGACGGAGCAGCCCCAACCCACGACGTGGACGGCGACACCCTGGATGAGGACCAGGTCCACGTTCGGGTTCGAGGTGCTCGGGCCCTGGGCGACGACCTGCCAGGGGCTCGACGTGACCGCCAGATCGACGTTCATTCCGGCGAGCACGCAGTTGGTGCCCATGAAGGAGCTGACGTCGGCGACGACCGGGCCGGTGGGGGCGAGCCAGCCGCCCGCATCGGAGGAGTCGCACGTCATCGCGCCCAGCATCTGCACGGTCAGGTCGTCGGAGTGGGCGGTGTACGGTCCGGGCGGCGACAACGTCCGGACGGACGCGGTCCCGGCCGCGGCCGGAGCGACGGCGGTACCCAGGGCGGCGGCGAGGGCGGCTGCCACGACGGCTGCGGATCTTCGCGTACGGCGTTTCACGCGTTCACATCCTCACGGGTCGGGGCGTCTCGCGCGACGCCCGTAACGAGAAGGCCGGGCCGGCCGCGGAGAGGCTCCGCGGCCGGCCCGTACCTGTGGCGTTCCAGCGGCCTTACGGGGTGGTGATCACCGGCGACGTGTGGGTGGAGTTGATGTCGACGTGGTACGAGGCGTTGAAGATCGCCACGTCGTTGTCGTTGACCAGGCCCATGCAGTCGGCGTTGGACGCCGTCAGTTCGGTGCCGGTCCCGTCGATGACCAGGTCCCCGGAGCTGTTGTCGTAGTACCCGTAGACCTTGCCGGTGAAGTCGGCCGAGCAGCCGAAGCCCTCGATGTGGGCGGAGATGCCGGTGACGTTGCCCTTGACCCGGTTGGCGTTCGCGGGGTCCACACCGGTGACGTTGATCGTCCACGGGGTCGCGGTCATCGTGACGTCGAAGCCGAGTCCACCGACGGTGCAGTTGGTGAAGACGATGTCGGTGATGCTGGCCATGTTGGCACCGGTGGCGCTGGTGGCGTTGACGGTGCCCGTGTTGACGTCGGACGAGTCGCACACCAGGTTGGCGAGCGGGACGTCCAGCGTCGGGTAGTCCGCGTGGGCGGTGTACGCGCCGTTGGGCGTCGCCGACCACGAGGACGTGGTGCCGGCGGAGGCCGTGGTCACCGCCATCCCGAGGGCAGCGGCGGCGGCGGTGGTGATGAATGCGGCTCTGCGTGCAAGGGTGTTCACGGAATCCGGTTCCCTTCGAGGGTGTGTGACCTACACCGGGGGGCCACTTCCGGCCGGGTGAGCGGCGCTCCCGGAGCGGGGGGTCACGAGACAGGAATGTGGCAGTCGTGGGTGTCCGACTGCTCGACCTCTTGCGTTCGGCCATGACGCTACGGGCGAGTAATGTCGCTCCGCAACACGCTGGAACAAAGAATCTCCACAATCGACCCGTCCGCGCGGGAATTTGCTGCGCGGCGAGTAACGCGGGTGGATTTTTTATCGAGAAGTGAGCAGTCCCGCCGGGCTCCGGGCGGCCCGCTCTGCTCACCTGATGACGGTACAGCCCCCGTCGCCGCCCAACGCCCCACGTCACAGCCCTGCCGTACGGCCTCCCCGGCAAGGCGCGCCCGGAGCGCCGACCGGCCGGCGGTCCTCTTGACTTCCCGTCGCCGGCCCGGTGGAATTCACCGCGAAATGCGAAGGCGGCATTGTTCGAAGAGCCGGGATCAGTGGCCGGAACGACCGTCGCATTACCGGAATCCAAGCCCCCGCATCGGCACTGCACAAGGGGTCCGCGAGCCGGGCCCGAGTGCGGCGACCGAGGCGACAGTTGGCTGAAAACAACCGGTACGTGCCCCCTGCATTTCGTCTTGTCCTGCCTGTGTTCAGGGCCACACACGTGGACTATCTTCAACAGCCGATGTCGGTACGCACCTGACGACGGATGGGAGCGCTCTCCCGTCCGTCCACCCCCATCGGGCGCCGAAGAGCAAGGGGTTGAAAGGTATGCCGGGAGTTGCGCAACCCTCGGAGCTGGGAGAACCACTGGGACCGCTGCCGCAGGAGTTCGCCACGATCGTGCGGCCGGAACTACCGAGTCTCATCAAGGAGATCGGCCTGGAGGTCACTCGCGCCTATCCCGAGTACGCGCGGCTTCTCGACGGCCCGTACGGCCAGGGCATCCGGGTGGGCGTCGAGCAGAGCATCTCCGTGTTCGTGGACCAGGTGGCCGAACCCAGCGCCCCGTCCGCGCTGCGCGACGAGATGTGCCGGAGGTTCGGCAGGTTCGAGGCGTACGAGGGGCGCGGCCTGGACCAGTTGCAGGGGGCGTACCGGCTGGGCGCGCGGGTGGCGCTGCGGCGGGCGAAGAAGATCGGCAGGCGCTACAACCTCTCCCCCACCATGATGCTGACGTTCGCGGACGCGCTCTTCTCGTACGTGGACGAGCTGGAGGCCCTGTCGCGCGAGGGGTATCTGGAGGTGCGGTCGGCGTCCGACGACCACACGGACACCCTGCGGCGCAGGCTGCTGCACCTGATCCTGGCGGGGCGGCCGGTGCCCCGGGTGGCCATCGCCGAGCTGTGCGAGCAGACGGGCTGGACACTGCCGGACGAGGTGACGCTCGTGGCGGTGCGGCCGTCGCCCGATCTGGACCGGCTGGCCATCGACCGCGACGTGCTCGTGGACTTCACCGAACCCCAGCCGCACTTACTCATACCGGGGCCCTTCGACGACATGCGCAGACGCATGCTCGAACACGCGCTCCCCGGGGTCCGCGCGGCCGTCGGTCTCACCGTCCCCGCCTCCCTGGCCTCGGACTCGATCCGCTGGGCCCGGCGGGTGCTGGAACTCGTGGACGCCGGCGTCATCGACGACGCGCCGGCCATCCGCTGCGAGGACCACCTCATCACCCTGTGGCTGCTCTCCGATCCGGTCCTGCTGGACCAGCTCGCGCGCCGCGAACTCGCCCCGATGGCCAATATCAGCGCCAACCGGCGTGAACGGCTCATCGAGACGCTGCGGATCTGGCTCGACACCCGAGGCACGGCGGCCCAGATGGGCGAGCTGCTCGACGTGCACCCCCAGACCGTCCGCTACCGGATGCGCAATCTGGAATCGATCTTCGGCGATCAACTGGTCGATCCGGAGGCGCGGTTCTCCACGGAGACCGTGCTTCGCGCCATGAGGCTGCGGGCCCGCAGCAACGACACACCCATCTGAACAGCGCGACGCGGCCGCGAACGGACGAGCATCTCACGCGAAGTCAACCTACTTGCTGGTAAGGGGAAATAGCCGGTCATTCCCAAACGGTTGCCACACGGAGACGCACGCAACGAGAAACCCGGAACTGCGTCTCGTTAGATGGAGGAGAGGTGTCGGCCGCCCACCCGGCGGCCCGCCGCCCGACCTTCTGGCCACCATCGAGAGGGAAACCCCCATGACCGCCCCGCACCTGCTCGTCCCCGTCCCGATCCCGGACCGTATCGCCGCGCTCATCGGCGCCTGCACACCCGCGCACGTCCTCCGGGCGGAGTTCGACGCCGAGTGTGCCGCACGCGAGGTCCGCAGGTTCCGGGGGCCCCGGCTCGGCATCGAGGACCAGGCCGACCGCGAGGAGGCCCTGGCGGACCTGGCCCGCGCCAACAAGGTGCTCGCCACGCACCACCCCCGGCTGGTGGTGCGCCCCGGCTCCGCCTGGTGACCGGGCGGGGCGTCCCGTGCCGCCCCCGCCGGAACGTCTTGCGGCGAGACCGCCGCACCCTTACCTTACTCAGAAGTAAGTTTACTTCGGAGTAAGGAGTTGGCGTGCCCGACAACAGCAGCGGCGAGGTCACCGGCGAACTGGCCGCCCTCGACTTCACGGCCGTCTCCCCCGAGGAGTTCGCCCGGATCGTGAAGGGTCTGTCCGCCCGGCAGCTCTCCGAGGTCATGCGCGGCGAGCTGCGCACACGGGTGCTCAGTGAGGTCTTCGGCCGGATGCGGCAGCAGTTCCGCCCGGAGGCGGCGGGAGAGCTGACGGCGCTGATCCGCTGGAAGATCACCGGGGACACCGAGGTGGTCTACGAGACCGCCCTCGCGGACGGCACCTGCGCGGTGACCGAGGGCCGCTCCGACGCGGAGCCGCGCACCACGCTGATCATGGCGGACACGGAGTTCCTCAAGCTGGTCTCCGGCAACGGCAACCCCATCACCATGTTCATGATGCGCAAGCTGAAGGTGGCCGGTGACGTGGGCCTGGCCTCCGGGCTGACCCGCTACTTCGACATCCCGAAGGCGTGAGCCGATGAGCCACTTCTCCCTCGCGCTCACCGAGGAGCAGCGGGACCTGCGCGACTGGGTGCACGGCTTCGCCGCCGAGGTGGTGCGCCCGGCGGCGGCCGAGTGGGACGCCCGCGAGGAGACGCCCTGGCCGGTCATCCAGGAGGCCGCCCGGATCGGGCTCTACGGGTTCGAGTCGCTGGCCGACATGTACGGCGACCCGTCGGGGCTCTCCCTCCAGATAGCCAACGAGGAGCTGTTCTGGGGTGACGCCGGCATCGGCATGGCCCTGTTCGGCACCTCGCTCGCCGTCGCCGGGATCTTCGCCTCCGGCACCCCGGACCAGCTCGCCGAGTGGGTGCCCCAGTGCTACGGGGACGCGGACGAGCCGAAGGTCGCGGCGTTCTGCGTGTCCGAACCGCAGGCCGGCTCCGACGTCTCCGCGATGACCACCCGGGCCCGCTACGACGAGGCGAGGGACGAGTGGGTGATCTCCGGCCAGAAGGCGTGGATCACCAACGGCGGCATCGCCGAGGTGCACGTGGTGGTCGCCTCGGTCGACCCCGCGCTCGGCGCGCGCGGGCAGGCGGCGTTCATCGTGCCGTCCGGCACCGCGGGCCTGGCCGCCGGCCGCACCATCAAGAAGCTGGGCCTGCGCGCCTCGCACACGGCGGACGTCTTCCTCGACGACGTACGGGTGCCGGGCCACTGCCTGCTCGGCGGCAGGGAGAGGCTGGACGCCCGGCTGGCCCGCGCCCGCGAGGGCGGCACCGCCAAGGGGCAGGCCGCGATGGCCACCTTCGAGGTCAGCCGCCCCACGGTCGGCGCCCAGGCGCTGGGCATCGCGCGCGCCGCGTACGAATACGCGCTGGAGTACGCCGGGCAGCGCGAGGCGTTCGGGCGGCCGGTCATCGAGAACCAGTCGATCGCGTTCGCGCTGGCCGACCTGCGTACCGAGATCGAGGCCGTACGGCTGCTGATCCGGCAGGCCGCGTGGATGGCCCGCAACGACCGCGCCTTCGACGCCGGTCAGGGCTCCATGGCCAAACTGCGCGCGGGCGAACTCGCGGTGGCCGCGACGGAGAAAGCCGTCCAGATCCTCGGCGGCGCCGGATACAGCCGGGAGCACCCGGTGGAGCGGATGTACCGCGACGCGAAGATCTACACCATCTTCGAGGGCACCAGCGAGATCCAGCGCCTGGTCATCGCCCGGGCCATCTCCGGCCGGCACATCCGCTGAGCGCGGGGGCGGCGGTACGGGGCGCGGGCGGGCCCGCGAGGATGGGCGCGTCAGCCCACCGACCGCACCCAGGAGGAGCGCCCATGCCCGCCGTCCCGCGCCCGTCCGTCCTCTTCGTCACCGACCTGGCCTACGAGGCGCGCGGCCGGCACTACTGCGACGAGGACATCGCGCTGACCGCGCGGCTGCGCGCCGACTTCGACATCGCGCTCTGCCACCCGCGCGACGCGGCCGCGCTGCTCGACCGGTTCGACGCCGTCGTCGTACGCAACAGCGGTCCCGTGCTGCACTACCGGGAGGCGTACGAGGCGTTCCGGGCGCGGGCCCTGGAGCTGGGCACCCGGGTGTACAACCCGCTGAACGGGCGCGGGGACATGGCGGGCAAGCAGTATCTGGTCGATCTCAGCCGCGCCGGGCACCCGGTGATACCCACCGTGGACCGGGCGGCGGATCTGGGGCTGCTGCCGCGGGCGGAGAGCTATGTCGTCAAGCCGAAGCTGGGCGCGGACTCGGTCGGGCTGCGCTTCGTGGCGACGCCCGAGCTGAAGCCCGGCGCGGACGGCACCCTGCTCGTCCAGCCCCGGATCGACTTCCGCTACGAGGTGTCCTTCTACTTCGTGGACCACGACTTCCAGTACGCGCTGCACGCCCCGGACCCGGAGCGGCGGTGGGTGCTGGAGCCGTACCCGGCGAGCGCGGCGGACCTGGCGTTCGCGCGCTCGTTCGTGGAGTGGAACACACTGGAGCACGGCATCCAGCGCGTGGACGCCTGCCGGACGGCGGACGGCGAACTGCTGCTGGTGGAGCTGGAGGACCTCAATCCGTATCTGTCGCTGGACCGGGTCTCCGCCCCCGTGCGCGAGGCATTCGCCGCGCGGATGACGGCGTCGCTGCGGGATCTGCTCGGCTGACACGTCCGGGCGTTCCCCGCATGCGGGTGATTCGGCGCGATGTGAGGGTGCAAGGGTGACCACTGCCAGCGAGACCGCACCCGTCACGCGGAGTGCCGCCGCGCCGCCCGTGCTCGATCCGCGCCGCCGCAACATCGTCTTCACCACGATCGTGCTGGGCATCCTGCTGGCCGCGCTGGACCAGACGATCGTGGGCACGGCGCTGCCCACGATCGTCTCGGACCTCGGGGGCGCCGCGCACATGTCGTGGGTGGTCACCGCCTATCTGCTGGCGGAGACGGTGGCGACGGTCCTGGTCGGCAAGTTCGGCGACCTGTTCGGGCGGAAGATCGTCTTCCAGGTGTCCGCCGTCATCTTCATCACCGGTTCGTTCCTCTGCGGGCTCGCGACGAACATGACGCTGCTGATCGTGTGGCGCGGGCTCCAGGGCATCGGCGCCGGCGGTCTGATGGTCACCTCGATGGCGTTGATCGCGGACGTCATCCCGCTGCGCGACCGGGGCAAGTACCAGGGCGCGATCGGTGCCGTGTTCGGGGTCTCGACCGTGATCGGGCCGCTGCTGGGCGGCCTGTTCACCGACCATCTGACCTGGCGCTGGGCGTTCTACGTCAATGTGCCGATCGCGATCGTGGTGGTCGTCGCGGCGGCCCGGACGATCCCGTCCGTCAAGGCGGCCGGGCGGCCGGTCATCGACTACCTGGGCATCGCCATGGTCACGGTCGGGGCCAGCGCCCTGATCCTGGCCACCAGCTGGGGCGGCAACGAGTACGCCTGGGGCTCCGGGGTCATCATCGGGCTGTTCGTGCTCGGTGTGGTGGCGCTCGCGCTGTTCTGCCTGGTGGAGTTCCGGGCGAAGGAGCCGATGCTGCCGATGCGGCTCTTCGGCAACCCGGTCTTCACGGTGTGCTCGGTGCTGAGCTTCATCGTGGGGTTCGCGATGCTCGGCGCGATGATTTTCCTGCCGACGTATCTCCAGTACGTGGACGGCGACTCGGCGACCCTGTCGGGGGTGCGGACCCTGCCGATGGTCGCCGGTCTGCTCGCGGCGTCGATCTTCAGCGGCAATGTGGTCAGCAAGACCGGCCGCTACCGGATCTTCCCCATCGTCGGGTCACTCGTCATGGCGGCCGGTCTCTTCCTGCTCTCCCGGATGGGCCCGGACAGCGGGGTGTGGCTGGAGTCGCTGTACATGCTGATCCTGGGCATCGGAATCGGGCTGTCCATGCAGGTCCTGACGATCGCGGTGCAGAACACCGTCGACTACGCGGACCTGGGCACGGCGACCTCGGGCGTGACCTTCTTCCGTACGCTCGGCAGCTCCTTCGGCACCGCCGTCTTCGGGACCATCTACGCCAACGGGCTCGGCCCCCATCTCAGGGACGGGATCGCCGAGGCGGCGCGGGCGGGCGGCGATCCCGCCGTGCTCGCGAAGGCGTCGCAGAGCCCGGAGGGGCTGCACGCGCTGCCCCCCGCCCAGTCGGCGCCGCTGGCCCAGGCGTACGCGGACACCCTGCACACGGTGTTCCTGTGGACGGTGCCCGTGGCGCTCATCGGGTTCGTCGTCGCGCTGTTCCTGAAGCAGGTGCGGCTGCGGGACACGGTGCGGGCCGGCTCGACGGACATGGGCGAGGGGTTCGCCTCGCCGAACACCGGGGACCCGGCCCGGCTGCTGGAGTTCTCGGTGGCCAGGGTGCTGCGGCGGGTGGACCCGGAGACGGCGCGGCGGATCGTGGCCGGTTCGGACACCAGGCTGGACATGGCGGGCGCCTGGGCGGTGATGCAGGTCGACCTGTTCACCCGGATGGTGGGCCATGCGGGGCTCCGGCTGATCGCCGCCCGGCACCGGATTCCGCCGGAGGTCCTGGTGCCGGTCTTCGACCGGATGATCGAGGAGGGCTTCCTCACCGGGGACGGTCATCTGTTCACGCACACCGCGGCCGGCCGCCGCGAGGCCCAAGCCATCGGCGACGCCTGGGCGCGCTGGCTGAACGACCAGCTGGGCCCGGACGGCGGGCGCCCGGACGACGCCAGGCTGCGCGCCGCCGTCGATGTGATCGCCAAGCGGCTGCTGGCGGAGGACCTGACGCAGGAGCTGGCCCCGGCCGCCCCGGCGGGCGCTCAGTCGGCGAAGACGGCGGTCTCGTAGACCCAGGCGCCCGCGTGGCGCACGAAGCGGCTCTTCTCGTGGAGCGATCCGGCGCGCCCGCCCACCGCGTAGTGGGCGCGGAAGGTGACGGTGCCGGTGGTGTGGAAGGCGCTGCCCTCCGTGGTCTCCAGGACCTCCAGCCCCTGCCAGCGCTGGTCCGGGTCGAGGTCCAGGACGTCCGGCCGGTGATCCGGGTGCCAGGTGCGCAGCAGATATCCGGCGTCCCGGATGACGAAGGCGGCGTAACGGGAGCGCATCAGCGCCTCGCACGTCGCCGCCGGGGCCCCCGCGTGCAGCCGGCCGCAGCACTCGGCGTACGCGGCGGGCAGCCCGCAGGGGCACGGCGAAACCGCGCCGATCTCGGGGGCCGGGGTGGTGCGGGCGCCCGTGGCGGACGGGCGCCGGGGGCGGGAGGTGCGTCGGGACATGCGTCCATTGTGCCGGTCAGGTCAGCAGGAAGTCCGCCTGGCCGGCCTTGGCGCCCTGGATGAAGGCGGCGATCTCGTGGTGGGTGTAGATGAGGGCCGGACCGTCCGGGTCCGCCGACTGGCGCATGGCGATTCTCCCGTCAGCCAGTTTCATGGCCTCGACGCAGGTACCGCCGTTGCCGCCGCTCCATGGCTTGTACCAGCCTTCGGAGCCGAGGTCAGCGGCAGGCATGCCGTTGTATATGGGTGTCATCACAGCTCCTTGCGGAAGTCCCGGAGGAGTTCCTTCGTGCGTTGTGCAGTCGCGGCCTGGGCCGCCATGCGGTCCATGACCTCGAGGTAGGAGGCCACCTCCTGGCGCGCGTCGAAGTAGACGGCTCCGGTCAGATATTCGCTGTAGACCATGTCGGGCAGTTCGGGGACGGCGAACCGGAAGAGCACGAACGCCCCGTACGTCCCCGGGTGGTGACCGGTGGAGAACTCCGCGATCTGCAGTGTCACATTGGGCATCGACGTCGCTTCGAGCAGCTTGTCCACCTGGGCGCGCATGATGGCGGCGCTGCCGACGGGGCGGCGCAGGACGGTCTCGTCCATCACCACCCACAGGCGGGGCGCGTTCTGCTTGGTGAGCAGTTCCTGTCGTTCCATCCGCAGCGCCACATGGCGCTCGATGTCCTCGATCCTGACCTGGCCGACCGCACACGTACGCATCACGCTGCGCGCGTAGTCCTCGGTCTGGAGGAGTCCGGACACGAAGTGCGGCTCGTAGATGCGCAGCAGGCTCGCCGCGCCCTCCAGGCTGACGTACATGCTGAACCAGTCCGGCAGCACGTCGTGGAACCGCTGCCACCAGCCCGGCTTGTTGGCCTCCTCCGCGAGTTCGACGAAGGCGTCCGACTCCTCGTCGCCGACCCCGTAGGCCTTCAGCAGCGCCTGCACATAGGGGATCTTGAGGGCGACCTCGGCCGTCTCCATCCTGCGGACCGTCGCCGGGGCGACGCGCAACACCTTCGCGGCCAGGTCCCGGCTCATCCCGGCACGCTCCCGCAGGTCCTGCAGACGCTTGCCGAGAACGACCTGGCCCACGGTCGGGGCGGACCGCGGTTCGCTCACTTCAGACCTCCCCATGCGCTGTATGGGTGCAGTGTGCCATGCGCATGCCGCCGTGGACACAGCCACTCTGGAATTTTCACAGTGCCTCTTGCCAAGTGTTCGTTACAGGGGGAGAGTTGGTGTGCGAAATCAGTTGACCTGTCGCGCCCGCGGCTTTCTCCAAGATCGCGAAGCGTGACGCAGCCCCCACTGTGAGGATTCGGTCGTGGCACCTGGCAGTGCGCTCATCCCCCGGCGCGTGGACCTCAGTCCGGGGGCCGAAGCGCTCCGTTACTGCTTCGCGCTGCCCGCGCACCCCGAATCGGTCGCCACCGCCCGGCGCCTGACGAAGTCCCGGCTCGGCGAGTGGCGCACGGACGGCGACACCCGCGAGGCGGCGGTCCTGATCGTGTCCGAACTGGTCACCAACGCGGTGGTGCACACGGCGAGCGCGCGGGTCCTGTGCGAACTGCGCCGCCTGGACGGCCGGCTGCGCGTCTCCGTGCAGGACCAGGGGCACCAGCCGGGCGGCCCCCGCCTGGGCAGAGGTGCCGACGACGAGCACGGCCGCGGCCTCCTGCTCGTCGACTCGCTGGCCGCCGCCTGGGGATCGCGCGACGCCGGGGACGGCTCGGGCCGCATCGTCTGGGCAGAACTGCCGCACGGCTCGGAGCACACATGCTGAAGAACGCCATGAACCATTTCCTCGCGATGCGCCGCTCCCGTGAGCCCGCGGGCCCGTCGGGCGGCGGCCGGGTCCAGCTCCCACTGCCCACGGCGCTGTCGGCGAGCCTGGGCTACGACGCGGTGGGGGTGCCCGCGCGCTACGGATTCCGGCTGATGTCCCACCTGCCCCGTACCGGCTGTGTCTTCGCGGACGCCGAGCGCTGGTGGTGGATCGTCCCGGCCGGCTCCGACCTCGACCTGGACTGGCCCGAGCAGGCGGCGTACGCGCGCGGCGCCTGTGTACCGGCGGTACGCCCCCGGCTGATCCACCAGCCCGACAGCCGGACGCCGTACACCCCGCCCATCCCCCTGTTCCTGATGGTCTGCCAGGTGACCGGCGTGACGCCGACCTGGACCCAGGTGTACGGGCCCCCGGCGATCTCCGCCCCCTGACCGGCCCCCCGGTCACCCTCCGTTGATGCTCCTATTGGCTGTCAAGCGGCGGTGAGCCAGTCGCGGTAGGTGTTGGCGAGGTCGTCGTCTCGGCGGATTCCGCGTTCGAGGGTGGAGATCGTGGCGGGCCAGACTCCGAAGTGGCGGGCCGCTGCGGTGAGGGTGATGTTCTTCGACTGCCGAAGAGGCCGCAGGTCGGCGATGCCTGGGACGGTGACCGTGGTGGTCAGGCAGCGGAACATCTCCCGGACGATGGCCCGTTTCAGGAGCCGGATGATCTCTTTCTTGGTCCGGCCGGCGGCCGTCTGTCGTGCCACGTAGTCGCGGGTGCGGGGGTCACTGGACATGCGGACCAGGGCGATGCGGTAGAGGGCGGCGTTGGCTGCCCGGTCGCCGCCTCGTGAGAGGCGGTGCCGGTTCGTGCGGCCGCTGGAGGCGGGGACGGGTGCGGCTCCGCAGAGGGCGGCGAAGGACGCTTCGGTCCGCAGGCGTTCGGGATTGCCTCCGGCTGTGACCAGCAGCTGGGCGGCGGTGTCGGGGCCGACGCCGTAGGCGGCCCGCAGCCCGGGGTTGTGGGCGGTGACCTCACTGTCGAGGGCCCGGGTCAGGGCATGGTGTTCGGCGGTGAGTTCCTTGACGCGTCGGGCGAGGCTCTTCAGCGCGGTGAGGACCGCGACGTGGACCGCGTCCCCGGCCGGTCGCAGCCGGGCCAGGGCGTCGGTCCGGTCGGCGCCCTTGAGCTGCCCGAACCTGGCGCGGATGCTTTCGGGTGCGGTGACGAGGATGTGGGTGATCTGGTTGAGAGCGGCGGTGCGTGCCTTGACGGCTGAGCGGGCGGCGTTGTGCAGGGCGCGTATGCCGGTGACGGTGTCGTCCTTCGGCGCGCTGGAGGCCCGTCCGGACAGGGCGGCGCGGGCGGCGGCGTAGGCGTCGATGGGGTCGGACTTGCCGATGCGGCGGCGTTCTGCCCGGTCGGGCCGGTTGACCTCGACGACGTCAAGGCCCGCCGAGCGGGCGGCGCGGGTGAAGCCGGCCCCGTAGGAGGCGGTGCCTTCCACTCCGATCGCGTTCACGTGGCCGTGGGCGCCGAGGAAGGCCAGGGCCGCGGCGTATCCGGCGGCGGTGGTGGCGAACTCGGCGTCCGCGAGGTGACCGCCGTTGTCGCTGATGACCGCGACGTGAACGGTGTCGGCGTGGGAATCGACCCCGCCGAACACGACCTTGTCCGTGGTGTCGTCCGCGACCGCTGATGTCATGCTGATGCTGCCTTCCAGCCGAAGGTAGGCGCCGGCCGGGTGGCGCAGACAGGACATTGAGGGGGCTTCTGACCAAGCTCCTATCAGGTCATGTTCCGCCCGGCCGGAGCCATGAGAACGGGTCCCGGCAGCCGGACAGAACAACACGAAGACAGCCCAGCAGGGCGTCAGTCAGTGGTCGAGCCACGACCACCGGGACCTGAGTATCAGCATCAATGTCAGTGGTCGGTTCTACTGTGGAACCACTGATCGAGAAGCCCGTGACATACGGGTGCAACAGGGAGAAACGGGGGCGGTCCTGTGGGTACCGAGCATGCTGTCGAGAACGGTGCGTCGCGCGCCGGGGCGGCGGGGGCCGGTGAGAACACCTTCGTCTTCCCGGACCGCTGGCGGCGCCTGGTCATCCCCCGGCGCGGCGGCATCAAGCGGGCCCCCGCCCGGGTGGACCCGGAACTGCTCGACGCGATCGCGGCCCGGACGGCCGAGGAGCGGGCCTGGATCGGGCAGTTCCTGGACGCGCCGGGCAGCGATCCGGTCCTCGTCGCCGAGGTCCGCCGCCATCTGGACGGCGATCCGTCGCCCGCCGGCGCGGCGGCCGTTGCCTCCATCATCGGGATGTACTCGCCTCCGCCGGGCGCCTGGGCCGACAGCTGGGTCCGGCTGCACGGACTGCCGTTCGCCGCCCGCGCCGCGGTGGAGCTGTTCATGACCGAGGCGCACTACCGGCAGTCCGGCGGCGCCCGCCACGACCCGTGGCTGGAGGCGCGGACCGAGGCGTACAGGACCCCGACCGGCCAGTCCTGCCGGGCGGCCGCCGACCGCGTGCGAGCCCTGATCGCCGCCGCCGACGACGAGACCTACCGGGCCACCGTCGAGGCGCTCGCCGCCTGCCGCACCGACTCCTCGCGCAACGCGATCACGGCCTTTCTGGCGCCGAGCGAGTCCGGCTGGGTCGCCGAGCTGTGCACGGACCCGAAGATCGCCGGCACGACCGACGCCGGTCTGCTCTCCCTCGTCCTCTGCTCGCTGAACTCACCGGAACAGGCCGCCCACTTCACCCACACCAGGGGCTTCGACCGGACCGCCGGCGTGATCGCCACCGCCGCCGAGGGCATCGGCTCGGCGCTGGCCCCCATGCTGGTCGCGGAGTTGCGCGGCGGGCGCTTCTACGGGACCTGGATGAGGGATATCGCCGACGCGCTCGTCGAGTTCCCCACGGACGAGGCGTTCACCGCCCTGCTCGACCACTCGGACGACAAGAGCTGCCGCCCGGCGCTGCTGGAGGCGATGCGCCGCTATCCGGTCCGCGCGCTGCGGCTGCTCGCCGCCGACGCCCGCGACCGGGCGGACCTTGCGGCGACCGCGTCGGCCGGGCTGCTCCCCGTGCACATCGGCGCCCACCGCGACCTGGTGGCGGAGGTGCTGCCGACGCTGGACGCCGGCCTGGCGGAGATCGTCGAACCCCTGCTGCACCCGGCGGACCGCATCGCGGACGCCCCCGCCGACGCCCTGCCGGCCGTGCTGACCAGCCCGCCGTGGACCCGGCCCCGGAGCAAGGCCAAGCCCGCGGCGGTCACCGGCCTGACGGCCGCGGACGAACCCGCCGTGTTGTGGCGGGCCGGCGAGCGGGAGGACTGGGCGGCCACCGGAAGCTGGTACACCCGGCGGGAGTCGGTGGTCAACTGGGAGCGGGTGCTGATCTCGGCCCGCTACGGGCTGGGCGAGCCCAGTCTGCGCTCCGCGTGGATCTACGTCCACGGACCCGAGGAGCTCGTCGCACCGCTGCTCGCCGACTGGGACCCGACCGACCTGTGGGACGGCCTCGACACGCTCAAGCCGGTGGCCGCCCGCTTCGGCCTGGGCGCCCTGCCCCTGCTGCTGCGCGCGGTGCCGCGTCAGCCCGGCGGGCTGGCCCCGCTGCTGCTGCCGTTCGTCGACGCGCGGATCGCCCGTCATATGGCCGACTGGTCGGTGCGGCTCAAGTCCGCCGCCGTGGTGGCCCGCTCCTGGTTCGAGCGGCACGGCGTCCGGGCGGCGCCGCTGCTGGTGCCCGACGCCGTCGGCAAGGCCGGTGCCGCCCGGCGCGCCGCCGAGCAGGCGCTGCGTCTGATCGCCGCCTCGCACGGCGACACGGTGGTCCGCACGGCCGCCGAGGGGTACGGGGAGCGGGCGGCGGAGGCGGTGGGCGCGCTGCTGGCCGCCGATCCGCTGGAGCGGGCCCTGCCCGCCACGATGCCGGCCCTGCCGGACTGGGCGGACCCGGTGCTGCTGCCGCAGATCGAGGTCGCGTCGGGCGGAGCCCTGCCGGACGAGTCGGTCCGCCATGTCGTGACGATGCTGGCCCTGTCCAAGCCGGGCGAGCCGTATCCGGGGCTCGCCGATGTGCTGCGCACGGTGGACCCGGCCTCGGCCGCCGCGTTCGCCTGGGCGCTGTTCGAGCAGTGGCGCGGCGCGCTCCTGCCCGCCAAGGAGTCCTGGACGCTGTACGCGCTGGGCGTGCTGGGCGACGACGACACGGTGCGCCGGCTGACGCCGGTGATCCGGGCCTGGCCCGGTGAGAGCGCCCATCACCGCGCGGTGGAGGGGCTGAGCGTCCTGGCGGCGATCGGCAGCGACACCGCGCTGCTCCATCTGCACGGGATCTCCCAGCGGGTGAAGTTCAAGGCGCTCAAGGTGCGGGCCGCGGAGAAGATCGCCGAGGTGGCGGCAGGCCTGGGGCTGACGGGCGAACAGCTCTCGGACCGGCTGGTGCCCGATCTGGGCCTGGACGCGGACGGTTCCACCGTCATCGACTACGGCGGCCGTACGTTCACGGTGGGCTTCGACGAGCAGTTGCGGCCCTACGTCCTGGACGGTGACGGCAAGCGCCGCAAGGACCTCCCGAAGCCGGGCGCCCGGGACGACGCCGAACTGGCGCCGGCCGAGCGCAAGCGGTTCATGGCGCTGAAGAAGGACGTCCGGACGATCGCGTCGGACCAGGTGCGCCGGCTGGAGGCCGCCATGGTGGCGGGCCGGTCCTGGACGGCGCAGGAGTTCGCCGAGCTGTTCGTCGGCCATCCGCTGATGTGGCATCTGGTGCGCCGGCTGGTGTGGCTGAGCGAGGCGGACGGAACGGCCACGGCGTTCCGGGTGGCGGAGGACCGGACGTTCGCGGACGTCGAGGACGACACCTTCGCGCTGCCGGAGGGGGCGTCCGTGCGGCTGGCCCACCCGCTGGACCTGGGCGGGGCGGTGACCGACTGGTCGGAGGTGTTCGCGGACTACGAGATCCTGCAGCCGTTCCCGCAGCTCGGGCGCCCGGTGTTCGCGCTGGCCGACGAGGAGGCGGCCGGCCACCGGCTGACCCGCTTCGAGGGCATCAAGGTCCCCACGGGCCGGCTCCTCGGTCTGGAGCGGTTCGGCTGGCGGCGCGGGACGCCGCTGGACAACGGCGTGGAGCGGTGGATCTCCAAGCGGCTGGCGGACCACCGCCATCTGGTGATCGCCCTGGACGAGGGCATCGCCGTCGGGATGGTCGACATGTTCCCGGAGCAGGTCCTGGAGACCGTCTGGCTGGCCGAGGACCCGTCCGACTACTGGCACGGCCGCCCCCACGACGTGCGGTTCGGCGAGCTGGACGCGGTGACGACGTCCGAGCTCCTGGCGGACCTGACCGCGCTCACCGAGGGCGTCGCGTCATGACGGTGCGCGAGGAGGCCGCCACGCAAGCGGCGGTGCGGGTGCAACGGCCGCCGGCCGAGGTGCGGTACGCGGCCGAGCTGGCCGCGCTGCGGGAGGCGGACCGCGATCCCCGGCCACCGGGCTGGGAGCTGAGCCTGCGCGCCGCGCGACGCTTCGTCGTCGGGGACCCGGAGGCGGGGATCGGCCGGAAGTTCGTCGGCAATCCCTCGCTCGTGGACCGGGCGCTGGTGACGCTGGCGACCAGCCGGGGACTGATGCTCGTGGGCGAGCCGGGCACGGCCAAGTCGCTGCTGTCCGAGCTGATCGCGGCCGCCGTCAGCGGGGATTCGACGCTCACCGTGCAGGGCGGGGCCGCCACCACCGAGGACCAGATCAAGTACGGCTGGAACTACGCGCTGCTGGTCGCCGAGGGGCCCTCGCCCCGCTCCCTGGTGCCCGCGCCGATGCTGCGCGGCATGGCGGAGGGGCGCCTCGTCCGCTTCGAGGAGATCACCCGCTGTCCGCTGGAGGTGCAGGACTCACTGCTGTCGCTGCTCTCGGAGCGGGTCGTGGCGATCCCCGAACTGCCCGGCCCGGACGGCATGGTCTTCGCCCGGCAGGGGTTCAACGTCATCGCGACGGCCAACACCCGCGACCGGGGCGTCAACGAGATGAGCGCGGCGCTCAAGCGCCGGTTCAACTTCGAGACGGTGTTCCCGATCCCCGACCTCGACACCGAACTGGAGCTCGTGGAGGCCGAGGTGGCCCGGCTGCTGGCGAACTCCGGTGTGGAGCCGCCGCCCGACCGGGACGTGCTGGAGGTCCTGGTCGCCACGTTCCGCGAACTGCGGGCGGGCGCCGGGGCGCAGGACGGGCGCGGCGGGGGCGGTGACCGGCCCACGGCGGTGATGAGCACGGCGGAGGCGGTGTCGGTGGCCCACGCGGTGGGGGTGCGCGGCTGGTATCTGCGCGGCGAGCCGGGCAACGCGGCCGATGTCGTCGCCTGCCTCGCGGGCACGGCGGCCAAGGACAGCCCGGACGACCTGGCCCGGCTGCGGCGCTATCTGGAGCAGCAGGCGGGGCGCCGGCGCACCCCGCAGTGGCAGGCCCTGTACGACGCACGCCATCTGCTGGACGGCTGATGACCGCCGTGTTCCTGGGCGTGCGCCACCACTCCCCCGCCTGCGCCCGGCTCGTCGAGCGCACGGTGGAGCGGCTGCGCCCCGCCCATGTCCTGGTCGAGGGGCCGGCGGAGATGAACGCCCGGCTGGACGAACTGCTCCTCGGCCACGAGCTGCCCGTCGCGGTGTTCAGCCACTACCGCGACGGGCGGCGCGCGGCCACGTCCTGGGCCCCGCTGTGCGACTACTCCCCGGAGTGGGTGGCGCTGCGGGCGGGCCGGGCGGCGGGGGCGGAGGTCCGCTTCATCGATCTGCCCGCCTGGCATCCGGCGTTCGCGGAGCGCGGTAACCGGTACGCCGACGCGGAGGTCCGGTACGCCGAGGCCGCGGAGCGGCTGTGCCGGCGGTTCGCGGTGGATTCGCCGGACGCGCTGTGGGACCGGCTGTTCGAGGTCGGGCCGGACGAGGACGTCGCGGAACGGCTCGACGCCTACTTCGCGCTGGTGCGCGGCGACGCGGAGGCGGACGCCGGGGACCGGGCGCGCGAGGCGTACATGGCGTCCTGGGTGCGGGCGGCGGTGGCCTCGGCGGGCGGCAGGCCCGTCCTGGTGGTGACCGGCGGCTTCCATCAGCCCGCGCTGCGCAGGCTCGCGGCCGCGGGCGGCCCGGCCGGGGAGGGCGACGCGGAGTGCGGTGCGGACGGCTGGCCGCTGGTACCGCGGCCGCCGGCCGGGGCGGACGCGGGGAGTTTCCTCGTCCCGTACTCGTTCCGCCGGCTGGACGCGTTCACCGGGTACGAGTCGGGGATGCCGTCCCCCGGCTTCTACCAGGACGTGTGGGAGCGGGGCCCGCAGGAGGCGGCGGACCGGCTGCTGCGGGCGGTGGTCGAGCGGCTGCGGGCGCGCAAGGTGCCGGTCTCGACGGCGGACCTCGTCGCGGCCCGCAGTCTGACGGAGGGGCTGACGGCGCTGCGCGGCCACCCCCGGACGGCGCGGATCGACGTGCTGGACGGTCTGGCGGGCGCCCTGATCACCGACGATCTGGACGGCCCGCTGCCGTGGACGGTCCGGGGCGCGCTCCGCGAGGGCACCCACCCCGTGGTCGTCGAGATCCTCGCGGCCTGCGGCGGCGGGCGCGTCGGCCGGCTGCATCCCGACACCCCGGCCCCGCCGCTCGTCCACGACGTGGCGGCCCGGCTGGAGCGGCTCGGCCTGTCCGGCGCGCCGCGCACCGTGGAGCTGGACCTCACGGACGCCCGGGACCTGGAGCGCAGCCGGGCGCTCCACGGGCTGCGGGTCCTCGGCGTTCCCGGCCACGAGCGGACGGCGGGCCCGGTCCACGGCGTCGATCCGGTGTTCACCGAGCGCTGGGAGCCCCGCTCCGCGGCCGGGCGCGACGCGGCTCTGGTGGAGGCGGGCGCCCACGGCGCGACCCTGGAGGAGGCGGCGGCCGCGTCGCTCGCCGAGCGGGTCCGGCGCGAGGAGGAGGCGGGGGCGCTGGCCGCCGTGCTGTTCGACGCGGTGCTCTGCGGGGTGAGCGGCCTGTCCGCGCGGCTGCTGGCCGACCTGGGCGCCCGGGTGCGCGTGCTGGTCCACGCGGGCCCGCTCGGCAGCGTCCTGGCCACCGCGCTGGGCCTGTGGCGCCACGACCGGATCTACGGGGTCGCCCGGGGTCCCCTGCTGGCCGCGGTGATCAGCGGGTCCACGGACCGGCTGCTGTGGCTCCTGGAGGGCGTGCGGGGCGCGGGCGGTGTGGACCTGCCCCGGCTGCGCGCCGTGGTCGCGGTCCGGGACGCGGTGCTGCACGCCCCGGACCTGCTCGCCACCGGCCGGGACGTGGTGGCCGCGGTCGCCCGCCGCATCGGTCGGGACGCGGCGGCGCCCCTCGATGTCCGGGGCGCCGCGTTCGGCCTGCACCAGGTGCTCGCGGAGGGGCCGGCGGAGGCGGACGCCCCGGAGAAGGCGGTGCGGGCGGTGGCCCTGTCGGGTGCGGACGCCCTGGGCGACTGGCTCGCCGGCCTGTTCGCGGTGGCCCGCGACGAGTTGACGAGCGGCGGCGACGCGGACGGTCCGGGCCGTGGGGGCGCGTCGCTCGTCGGGGTGCTGGACGAGGTGCTGTGCGAGTTGTCCGAGGAGGCGTTCCTGGCCGGGCTGCCCGCGTTGCGGCAGGCGTTCGCGTTCTTCCCGCCACGGGAGCGGGAGCGGATCGCCGCGCGGCTGCTGGCCCGGCGCGGGCTGCGGGGCTCGTCGCGCGCCCTGCTGCGGACCACCGCCGACCCCTTGCTGATCGCCCGCGCCGGAGCCCTGGAGAACCGCGTGACCGGCCTGCTCACCCGCTACGGACTCGGAGGAACCCCCTCATGACCGGGCCCCTCACCCCCGACCCCGGCTCCCCGCAGGACGCCGGCCTGGAACGGTGGCGTCTCGTGCTCGGCTCGCCCGCCGAACGGCACACGGGCCCGCTCGGGCCCGGCCGGACCGGGCAGGACGCCGCGCTCGACTGGCTGTACGGCCGCGATCCCGACCTCGCCCGGCGGGGCGTGCGCCGCTCCGGTTCGGCCGCCCCGCGTACGAGCGGCTCCGGCCCCTCCCCGGTGACCGCCGTGGACTGGCTCGACGACATCCACCGGCTGTTTCCCCGGGAGACCGTCGAACGGCTGGAGCGGGACGCCGTCGAGCGGTACGGCATCGAGGAGATCGTCACCGATCCGGAGGTGCTGGAGCGGGTCGAACCGAGCGCCACGCTGCTGCGCGCCGTGCTGCGGACCAAGCATCTGATGAACCCGCAGGTGCTGCACGCGGCCCGGCGCATCGTCGAGTCCGTCGTCGCGCAGCTCCTCGCCCGGCTCCGCCCCGGGGTCCGGCATGCCTTCCACGGCACCCGCTCACGCCGCCCCAGCCGTACCGCGCTCGCCCGGAACTTCGACTTCCGGCGGACCGTACGGGCCAATCTGGCGCACTACCGGCCGGACGAGCGGCGCCTGCTCATCGAGCGGCCCCACTTCCACTCGCGCACCCGGCGGCAGGTGACGCGGTGGCAGCTCATCCTGCTGGTCGACCAGTCCGGCTCGATGGCCGGTTCCGTGATCCACTCCGCCGTCACGGCCGCCTGCCTCTGGGGCCTCCCCGGCCTGAAGACGCATCTCGTCGCGTTCGACAGCGACGTGGTCGACCTGACGGCCGATGTGACGGACCCGGTGGAACTGCTGATGAAGGTACAGCTCGGCGGCGGTACGGACATCGCACGGGCCGTCGCCTACGCGGCCGATCTGGTGGAGAACCCGCGCCGCGCGATCGTCGCGCTGATCACCGACTTCTACGAGGGCGGCGACGCCCACCGGCTGCGCCGCACCGTGCGCGGGCTCGTGGAGCAGGGCACCACCGTGCTCGGCCTGGCCGCCCTGGACGAGGACGCGAACCCGGACTACGACCGGGAGCTGGCCGGCCGGCTCGCCGAGGCCGGTGCACGCGTCGGGGCGATGACGCCCGGCCGGCTGGCGGAATTCGTCGCGGAGAGGCTGGGCCGATGACCGCGCCGGCCCCCAGGGCAGACCTGCTGGCCCTCACCCCCGAGGCGCTGGCCGCGCTCGCCAACCGGGGGCTCGTCAAGCGCGCCGCGAAGGACCTGGACGCGGGCACGGTTCCGGAGCTGACGACCGGCGACGACGCCTCGGTGCGGGCGGTCTTCCCCGACGGCACGGCCGCCGTGCTGCCCGCCGGCACCGGTCTGGACGACGGCCGGTGCGACTGCGCCGCGACCGGGGTGTGCCGCCATCTGATCGCGCTCGTCCTCGCCTACCGGCGCCTGGCCGCCGACGCGCCGTCCCCGGCGCCCCGGCCACCCGTCGAGTGGTCGCCGGGCACGATCGACGACGACACGCTCACCGGGGCGCTCGGTGCCCGCCCGGTCGCCGCCGCCCGGCGCACCCTGCGGCGGGGCTACGAGGCCGTGGTGCACCGGCCCACCGCCGGGCGCCCCGAGCCCTGGGTGGAACTGCCCGCGTGCACGGTGCGGTTCCCGGTGCCCGGCGAGATCGGCTACGCCACCACGGACGCCACCACCGCGCTGCGCGCCGAGGTCGTCGCACTCGCCGTCTGGGCGTTCCGCGCCGCCGACGCGGAGGCGGCGGAGCCGGCGGAGCGCTCGGCCACCGTCCGGGTGGGGGGCGAGCGGGTCGCCGAGGCCGGTGCGCCCGGCCGTACGACGACGCAGGCTCCCCCGCCCGCCGAGTCCCCGGCGCCCCCGCGGGCACCGTCCGGCGGCGCGGGCAGCCTGGACGTCGCGGGCGCCCTCGTCGAGGAGTTGCTGCTCGACGGTGTCGCCCAGGCGGGGCCCGTGCTCGCCGGGGCCGTGGACCGGGCGGGCCGGGCGCTCGCGCGCGACGCGTACCACTGGCCCGGCGCGGCCCTGGCGGAGCTGGCCGGGCAGCTCACCGCCTACGCCGACCGGGGCGCCGCCCACCGCCCGGAGCTGGTCGCGGCCCTGCTCACCGAGGTGCACGCCCGGCGGCTGGCCGCCGCCGTGCCCGGCGTCCTGGGCACGGACGAGGCCGCGGAGACGCCGCTGCGCCAGGTCCGGCTCACCGCGCTCGGCTGCCGGATCACCGGCCCCGCCGAGACCCCGGTCGCCGAGGTGTACTTCGCGCATCCCCACGCCGGCACCGTCCTGGTGCTCCGCAGGGAGTGGCCCCAGCGCCTCACCGGCCACGCGCTCGCGCGGCGCCGGCTGCTGTCCACCACACTGGGCGCGCTCGCGACCGGCACCCTCGTCAGCGAGAGTGTCCGGCGCACCGCGGGGCGCACCCTGACGATCGCCCGGGGCCGGCTCGGCGCCACGGGGGTCACCCCGGTCGGCAGCTCCTGGACCCGGCTGCCGCCCCCGCTGCTGGTCGGGGACCTGGCCGCGCTCATCGCCTCCTGGGACGGCCGGCCGCCCCGGCTGATCCGGCCCCGGGTGGCGGCCGGGGCGGTCCGCGTGGTCGCCCTGTGCCGGATCGAGGACATCGGGTACGACGCCGGCGAGCAGCGCCTGGAGGCGGTGGTGCGGGACGCGGCGGGGAACCGCGCGCTGCTGGCCTCGGAGTACCGGCCGGGGTGCCCCGGCGCGCTGGACGCGCTGGCCGACGCGCTGCGGCAGGGGGCCACGCATGTGAGCGGTGCGGTGGTCCGGGAGGGCGGCGGGATACGGATCGACCCGATCGCCGTGCTGACGCCGGGCGGGGTGACGGTGCCCGATCTCGCGCCCGGTGACGGGGCGGCTGCCCTGGCCCCGGTGGCGCGGCGGGCGGCGGACCCGCTGACGGCCGCGCTGGAGGAGGCGGTGGCGGCGCTGGCCGCGCTGGCCCACGGGGGCCTGCGCAGTCCGTCCGGGCCGGTCCTGGCCCGGATAGGCGACGCCGCCACCGCGCTGCGCCGGACGGGGCTCGGGCGGGCGGCGGCCCTGCTCCGTACGGTGCTCGCCCCGGCGGCCGACGCGGCCGGCGCGGACGGACCGGGCAGGTCGGCCGCGGCGGACGGGTCGGCGCGGGTCGCCGCCTGGCTGGAGGCGCAGCTGCATCTGCTGGTGACCGGCGAACTCCTCGCCGCCGAAGGGTCGGGAGCGGGGGCGGGACCGGACGGGCACCACCCCGTACACCCGGCCCGGCTCCCCTGACCCGGGCGCTACGCCAGGTACGCCAGTCCGGGATGCGCCTTCGTGTAGCCGTCCACCAGGCGGCGGGCGACGGTGACCGAGTCGACCAGCGGGTGCAGGGCGAAGGCCCGGACGGCGTCCGCGCGCGACGCGCTCGCCGCCGCGTCGAGCACCGCGCGTTCGACGGCCTTCACCGAGGTGACCAGGCCCACCGCGTGGTAGGGCAGCGGGTCCGCGGCGAGGGGCCGGGCGCCGTTGGCGTCCACCAGGCAGGGCGCCTCGATCACGGCGTCCGCGTCCAGCACGGCCAGGGTGGCGCGGTTGCGGACGTTGAGGATCAGGGTGGCCTGCTCGTCGCGGGCGATCGCGCGCATCAGGGCGAGCGCGACCTGTTCGTAGCCGCCGGTGTCCAGATCGCTCTTCTCGCGCGCGCCGGCGCCGGCCACGTCCCGGTTCTCCGACATGTAGGTGGCCTCGCGTTCGGCGCGGGTGCGGTCCCAGGTGGCCAGGGCGGGGGTCGCGGGGTCCTTCATCCGGCCGTAGAAGCCCTCCTGCTGCTCGCGCAGGAAGGCGCCCCGGGTCTGGGCGGCCTCCTGGTAGGCGCGGACGGCCTCGCGGTTGAAGTAGTAGTAGTGCAGGTATTCGTTGGGGATCGAGCCCAGGGAGCGCAGCCAGTCGGGGCCGAACAGCCGGCCCTCCTCGAAGGAGCCCAGCAGTCCGGGGTCGGCGAGCAGGCGCGGGAGTTCGTCCCGGCCCGCGACGTACAGCCCGCGTACCCAGCCGAGGTGGTTGAGGCCGATGTAGTCGACCCGGGCCAGGTCCGGGTCGGCGCCCAGGACGCGGGCGATGCGGCGGCCGAGGCCGACCGGTGAGTCGCAGATGCCGATGACGCGGTCGCCGAGGTGCCGGGACATCGCCTCGGTGACCAGTCCGGCCGGGTTGGTGAAGTTGATGACCCAGGCGTCCGGGGCGAGCCGGGCGATGCGCCGCGCCAGGTCGACGGCGACGGGCACGGTGCGCAGCCCGTACGCGATGCCGCCGGCGCCGACCGTCTCCTGTCCGAGTACGCCCTCGTCCAGGGCGACCCGTTCGTCGGCGGCCCGGCCCGCGAGGCCGCCGACGCGGATCGCGGAGAAGACGAAGTCGGCGCCGCGCAGGGCCTCGTCCAGGTCGGTGGTGGCGCGGACGGCCGGCGCGTCCGGGATGCCCACGGCCTGTTCGGCGAGGACCCGTGCGACGGCGGTGAGCCGGTCGGTGTCCGTGTCGTAGAGGGTGACGGCCGACACGCGGCCCTCGGCGTGGTCGGCGAGCAGCGCCCCGTACACCAGAGGGACCCGGAATCCGCCGCCGCCCAGAATTGTCAGCTTCACGCTTCCGCATGGTACGTGGGACGGGCGCGGGGCGGCCCGGTGACGAGGGGCCGGAGCCTCCGTCCACCGGGCCGCCCCGAAGGTGCGGCCGGGTCTCAGTCGCCGTTCCACCAGCGGGAGACGACGCTCCAGAGCCGGGCGGGCGCGCCGGGCTTGCGCTGGCGCGGGACCAGGCCGGCGGCGTTCTCGCCCGCCGCGCCGGTCACGTCCGCCGAGCCGTCGGCGGTGGCGGTCGCGCCGGACGGGCCGGAGCGGGCGGGGGCGTGGGCCTGGTCGGAGGGCAGGTGGGCCCGGACCGGGGTCGGGGCGGCGTGCCGTACGGCGGACTGGACCTCCCAGTCCCGGCGGGCGGCGGTGGGCTTGCCCATGGACGGCGGCCGGCGGTCGTCCTGCGGGGCGCGGGGCGCGAATTCGGCGGGGAGTTCGGCCAGGTGACGGCTGACCAGGTTGCCGACCCAGCGCAGTTCGCTCTCCTCGACCGCGAGTTCGAGGTCGGGCAGGCGCATCAGCAGCGCCTCGACGCCGACGTCGGCGATGGCGCGCCCGATGTCCTGGCCGGGGCACTCGTGGGGGCCGCCGCTGAACGCGAGGTGGGCGCGGTTGCCCGCCATGTCGGCCTTGAGGTCGGGGCGTACCACCGGGTCGGTGTTGGCCGCCGTGATGCCGACGATCAGCGCGTCGCCCGCCTTGATGTGCTGGCCGCCCAGCTCCGTGTCGCCGACCGCCCAGCGGCCCAGGATCGCGGCGAATGGCGGCTCGTCCCACAGGGTCTGTTCGACCGCCTCGGGCACGGTCATGTGGCCGCCGCTGAGCCGGGAGCGGAAGCGGGGGTCGGTGAGGACCATGCGCAGCACGTTGGCGATCAGGTTGGTGGTCGTCTCGTAGGAGACGATGAGCATGAGCCGCAGATGCTCGGCCACTTCCTTGTCGTTCATGGCGGCGGGGTGTTCGACGAGCCAGGTGGCGAAGTCGTCGGCGGGCTCGCGGCGGCGCCGCTCCACGAGGCGGCTCAGCACGTCCACCATGTAGGCGTTGCTCTGGACGGCGGTGACGGTGCCCTTGATCATGTCCCGGGCGGCCTGCACCATCCGGTCGTTGGACTCCTCCGGCATGCCGAGGATGGCGCACATGACCATCATGGGCAGCCGTTCGGCGAACTCGGCGACGAGGTCGGTGCGGCCCTCCCGGCAGAAGCCGTTGACGAGCCGGTTGCTGTAGCGGTTGATGTGGCGCCGGACGCCGCGGGTGTCGATGCGGGCGATGGAGTCGGTGAGGGCGCCGCGCTGGCGCTCGTGGGTGGCGCCGTCCGCGAAGGCGCAGATCGGCTGCCAGGCGACCTGCGGGGCCAGCGGGTGGTCGGGGGCGATGGTGCCGTCCTGCAGCGCCCACCAGTGGCGGGAGTCACGGGAGAACTGCGAGGGCGTACGGGTCATGTGCAGGTTCTCGCTGTGGCCGAGGACCAGCCAGGCGGGCACGTCGCCGTGCAGCAGGACGGGGGCCACCGTGCCGTGTTCGGCGCGCAGCTTCTCGTACAGGCCGTGCGGGTCCTGTTCGGCCTCGGGGCCGTACATCCGGCGCAGTCCGCCGGGGCCGACGCCCAGGCCGTGGGCCGGGCATTCGGGGGGCGGGACCGGCGCGGTGTCCTGGCCGTGCTCGTAGGGGAAGGGGCTTGTCACGATCGCTCCAGGAGTCCGGCCGCGGGGCCGGACGGTCAAGGGCGCGGTGGGGGAACGCGCGGGTCGGGTTCGGGAGGGTGCGCGGGCGGGTCAGGCGCGTGGGAGGGCCAGACTGTGCAGGTAGCGCATCAGGGTCATCAGCACATCGCGGCTGGAGACGCGCAGCCGGGCGTCGCAGTCGATTATCGGGACCTCGTCCGGGAGGTCCAGGGCACTGCGCAGCGCTTCGACGGGGTGCTTCGGGGCGTCGGGGAAGGTGTTGATGGCGACGACGAACGGCACGCCGCGCTCCTCCAGGCGTCCGATGACGTCGAAGCTGACTTCGAGCCGCCGGGTGTCGATGAGGACGACGGCGCCGAGGGCGCCCTCGAACAGGCCGTTCCAGAGGAACCAGAACCGCTCCTGGCCGGGGGTGCCGAAGAGGTAAAGGATCAGCTCGTCGCTGATGCTGATCCGGCCGAAGTCCATGGCGACGGTGGTGGCGGTCTTGCTCTCCACCCCGTAGTTGTCGTCGACGCCGATCCCGGCCTGGGTCATGGTCTCTTCGGTGGTCAGCGGCCGGATCTCGCTGACCGAACCGACCATGGTCGTCTTGCCGGCCCCGAACCCCCCGACGATCACGACCTTCACCGCGGCGGTGGCCGTGGTGGGCAGGACGTCCTCGCTGCGGGGGCCCGTGATCGTGTCAGAGTTTCTGAAGTCCATGCATCACCGCTTCGAGGAGGGACCGGTCCGGGAGGGTCGCGCGCACGATCGGCGCGCGCGATTCGATCAGTCCGGTGGCGAGGAGTTCGGTGAGGAGCGAGGTCACCACGCTGAACGGGAGGCTGAGGTAGGCGGAGAGTTCCGCGACGGATAACGGGGCCTGGCAGAGCCGCAGGATCACGGCCTGCTCGGGCTGGACGGTCGGGGACGGCTCGGACTTCGAGACGATCATCGTGACCAGGTCGAGCGCGGCCCGCTCCCCGTCGTCGGGATCGCCGGTGATGACGTAGAGCCGTTCCGGATCGCTCAGCGCCGGGTCCGCCTTCCGGCGTTCTCTTCGGGGAGACTTCATCCGGCCTGCCCGTCGTGGCGGGGTGGGCTCGTGAGATGGCCGCCGATGCGGGCGACCATGTCGCGCATCCGCGCGCCTACGTGTCCGGCGTCCACTGTCTCCCCGGCGAGCACCGCGAGGTAGGCGCCGGTGCCCGCGGCCATCAGGTAGAAGAAGCCGCCGGTGACCTCGATGACGACGAGCCGCATCCGGCCGTCGCTGTACGGGATCTCGGTGGCGACGGCCGCCGCCAGGCTCTGCAGTCCGGCGCACGCCGCCGCGAGCCGGTCCGCGACGTCGGGGTCGCCGCCGTGCTGGGCGATGCGCAGGCCGTCCGCCGAGAGGACGACGATCTGGTGGATGTCCGGGACGTCGTCGGCGAGCTCCTTGAGCATCCAGTCCATGTTGCCGCGCTGCTGGATCACTGCTGATCTCCCTTGTCCCACGCGTCGTCGGGGGCGTCGTCCGCCCCGGGCTCCTGGGGCACGCCGTTGGCGGCCTTGGTGAACGCCTCCAGCCAGATGCCGGGAGGCGGTTCCGTGCTGTTGCCCCCCTGGGCGGGGCCGTGTCCGTAGCCGTGGCCGTTGGTGCGGCCGGCCATGGGGTCGGCGGCCTGGGCGGGGAGGTTGTGCGAACCCAGCGGGGCGCGGCCCCGGCTGCGGCGCTGCGGGAGGCCGCCCGCGGTCCATTCGGTGACGACGGGCACGTCGTCCTCCAGGGCGGCGGCCGGGGCGGCCGGCCCGGTGCCGGAGACGACCGGGCCGGTGGCGGGGCGGGCGGCGACCGCGGGCTTGGGCTTGCGCCGCTTGCCGCGCGGCGGCACGACGTGCTGCAGGTCGGAGAGGTCGATGTCGCTGGTGGGCCGCGAGGTGGCGCCGATGCCGTGGGCGATGCCGGGCGCCGGGCCGGTGGTGACCATGGCGCGGGGCACGATGAGCACCGCGCGGACACCGCCGTACGCGGACTGGCGCAGCGAGACCTGGAGGTCGTACATCCGGGCGAGGCGTCCGACGACGGCCATGCCGAGGCGCGGGGCCTCGCCGAGGTCGTTCATGCTGGAGCCGGCCTGGGCCCTGGCGAGCATGTTCTCGGCGCGGGCCCGGGCCTCCTCGCTGAGGCTGACGCCGCCGTCCTCGATCTCGATGGCGATGCCGGTCTGCACCTCGACCGCGGTGACGTGCACCCGGGTCTGCGGCGGCGAGTAGCGGGTGGCGTTGTCGAGGAGTTCGGCGCAGGCGTGGATGAGCGGTTCGACCGCGGTGCCGATGATGGCGACCTTGGCGATCGAGTGCAGATCGATGCGCGGGTACTCCAGGATGCGCGACATGGCGCCGCGCAGCACGCTGAACAGCGGTACGGGCTTGGGCCACTGGCGGCTGGGACGGGCGCCGCCGAGCACGGCGATGGAGTCGGCGAGCCGGCCGATCAGCGCGGTGCCGTGGTCGATGCGGAGCAGGTCGTCGAAGACGTCGGGGTTGCGCCCGTGAAACTCCTCCATCTCCCGCAGCTCACTGGCCTGCCGGTTGACGATCGCCTGGACGCGGCGGGCGACGTTGACGAAGGCGCGCTGCGCCGAGTCGCGGGTCGCCTCCTCGTTGTCGATGATGTCGAGCACCGTGTAGACGAGGGAGCGCTGCGGGTCGGAGAGGTGGCGGTAGACCGGGTCGGCGTCGACCACGTCGCGCAGCACCTCGTCGGGCGAGTTGCCCACGCGCAAACGGTGGATGGCGGCCGGCAGCAGCTCCTTGCTGATGCGTACGGTCTCCTCGTCGTGGTCGGCGATGCGCCGTTCCAGGGCGGTGAGACGCCGCTGGTACTCGGCGTTGCGGCGGCGGATCGTGCGGCCCCGGCGGGCGATCTCCACGGCGAGCGCGGCGACGACGACGGTGGCGAAGACTCCGCACCAGACGACTGGTATCCGCGCGGGCTCGGCGACCAGCGCCGCGGCGGCGGTGGTCGCTCCCGCCATCACGACGACGGGTAGCAACAGGGCGCGGGCGACGGGGGCTTCCCGTCCGGCCGGCGGTGATTCAACACGGGCCATCTGAACCTCTGGCGGTTGATTCGGGCTGTATTCCGGAGATTCGGCGCTTGTGTGCATGAAGGGAACAAGCACGCGAATTCATCTCAACTCGGTTGCACAGCGCGTGAGCTTAGTCAGATCGAATCAGTGCTTTCGCACATTCCTCCAACCCCCTGCGCGAGCGCTCCAGCGGTAATACACTCACGAGTTTTTACACGCACCGCCTTCACGCGTGTGCGGGGAGTGACGGCCCGGAAGAACACGGAAGAATCGCCCCGCGACGCGACCAAAGGGCACATGTGATCGAAGGGGCTCTTACGGGTGATGCAGGGGCCGGGCGTCCACGACGGGCGCCCGGCCGGGGTCAGCGGCGGGCGCCGCCGATGCGTCCCTCCAGCTGCACCAGCAGCTCGCTGAGCCGAGCGCTCAGCCGGTCGCGGGACTCGGCGTCGAGGCCGGAGAGCACCGCGCGCTCGTACGCGAGCTGCTGGGGCAGCAGCCCGTCGACCAGGGCGCGCCCCTCGTCGGTGAGGCCCACGTACGTCACCCTGCGGTCGCGTTCGTCGCCGCGCCGGGCGAGCAGTCCGCGTTCCTGGAGGACCTTGAGCCGCTTGGTGACGGCGGCCCCGGAGGAGAAGGTCTCCCTGGCCAGTTCGCCGGGGGTCAGTTCACGGTCGGTACGGCGTACGGCCCCGAGCAGGTCGAACTCGGCGCGGTTCAGCCCGGCCGCCCGCAGCGGGGCGTCCTCGGCCTGCTGGAGGAGGGCGGAGCACCGGTTGATGCGGCCGATCAGCTCCATGGGTCCGGTGTCCAGCTCCGGGTTGACGGCGCGCCACTGCCGGACCACCGAGGCCACGATGTCGTCGGTCACACCGCTCCGTTCTCCTGGGCGGGGACGAGCAGCCCCTGCCGTTTCGCTGTCGCGGCGAGCGTACGGTGTCCGTCCCGCTCGGCCGCGAGCACCGCCTCCCGGGGCAGGTCCGGCTGCCACCACTCCCCGGCCGCGGTGTCGTCGGCCTCGCGCAGTTCGACCAGGGAGCCGGTGAGCCGGCGGCGGGCGGCGTCCAGCGCGGCGGGGGCGGGTTCGGGTGCGGCGAGGGTCCGCGCGGCATGGTCGCGGGCGTGCTCGGCGGCGGCGAGGGCGCGCTCGACGCGGCCGGTGGCGCGGCGGTTGGTGACCAGGACGGCGGCGAGGAAGCCGACCGCGGCGCCGATGACGGTGTCCAGGACCCGGTCGCCGATCAGTTCGCCGGCCGGGTGGGTGCCCGCGTACTCCAGGACGAGCAGCGCCATCGGGGTCACGGCGACGGAGCCGAGCCAGTAGTTGCGGGTGATCAGCGCCTCGGCGGCGAACCCGAAGAGGAGGCAGAAGCCGATGAGGGCGAGCGGGGCGGTCCGGGCGGCCGGCAGGACGGCCGCGAAGACGAGCACGCCGATGAGGTTGCCGAGGGTGCGCTGGAGCGTGCGGTTCCAGGAGAGCGTGACGTTGGCCTGGTAGAGCGAGGCGGCCGTGACGATCGCCCAGTAGGGGCGGCCGACGCCCGCGGCGGAGCAGACGTATCCGGCCAGGGCGCAGCCGACGAGGGTGCGGGCGGCGACCGGGAGCAGCGGGGAGCCGGGGGCGAGGGCGCGTGTCAGGGTGCGCGGGAGGCCGGTGCGGGCGGCGCGTTCGGTGTCGAGGCCGAGGAGTTCGGCGGTGGTGCCGGTGGTGGCCGGCGGAGTGGGCACGGGGCCGCGGGCGCGGGTCTGCCGGGCCAAGGCGCGCAGCCGGCCGGCGTCGGTGGGGTCGGGCGCGGCGGTCAGGGCGGTGGTCTCGGCGTGGACGACCAGGCGTTCCAGGGCGCGGCGGGCCGGGGTGGGGCGGCCGGCCGCGACGAGGGTCTGCCAGGCGGCGTGGACGGCGGTGACGGCGGCGCGCCGGGTGGCGTGGCCGGGGGCGGCGGCGTGCGCGGCGGCGGCGTCCAGGGCGCGGGCGGTGGCGCGGCGTTCGGGGCCGTCGCGGCGGACGAGGGCGGGGGCGACGACGGCGACGAGCCAGGCGACCGCTCCGGCGCCGAGGGTGAGGGCGAGGTGGCCGGGGACCCGGGCGAGCGTCTGGGGGGAGAAGAGGGCGGCGGAGCTGACGAAGGTGAGGATCACCGGTCCGGGCGGGCCGGTCCGGGTCGCGTCGCAGAGCAGTTTCTGCCCGGCGGCCAGGAGCGCGCCGACGGCGATGAGCAGGGCGGTCGACGTGGTGAGCGAGGCGACGACGAGGGCGGCGGCGAGCCCGGCGGTCATGCCGAGGACGACACCGGCGACGGTCCGGGCGCGGCGCGCGTAGGGGAGGTGGTGGCCGTAGAGCGCGCAGAGCGAGCCCGCCATCGTGTACATCACCAGGTCGAGCCGGTCGACGGCGAGCAGCGCCAGGTTGGGTATCGCGGTGGCCACGACCACGCTGGTGGCGGGCTTGAACCACATGTCGGAGGGCCGGGCCAGGCGCAGCGGGCCGGTCAGCGGCAGCTTGCGGACGGCGGGCCTGCGGGACCTGGCGGTTGTCTCACTCACCCATATACGTTAACAGGTATTACACCTGTAAAACATTTGCCCGGAACGGGCCGCCCGTGACGGGCCGCCCGGGCCGGTCCCGCGCTGGTGCCGGTGCGGGACCGGAGCGGGTCAGCCGAGGCCGCGGGCGTCCTGCTTGAGCGCGGTGTCCACGGTCAGGGCGGCCGCCACCACCAGGCTCAGCAGCGGCTCGGGGAGCCGGTAGTGGATCTGGAGGACGTAGTTGTCCGCCGTCGTGAACAGCGTCTTGGCGAGCCCTTCCCAGGTCTTGGCGATCCGGGCGACCTCGGCGTCGTTGTGGTCCACGATCGCGAAGTTCCAGGCGCGCCAGTTCTCGGCCTTGATGGCGCCGATCCGCTGCCCGCCGGCCATGATGGCGAAGTTGATCTTGCCGATGGCGTTCTGCTGGACGATCTCGCCGACCGGCTGCCCGTCGGGGCGCTGCACGACGACCCGGGACTTGATGAACTTCGCCGGCCGGGTCAGCAGCAGCTGCGGCTGCCCGTGGGCGTCGCGGATCTCGAGGCGGTGGGTGAGGTACTGGTCGACGCTGGTGAGGAAGCGCAGCACCTTGCGCATGGCGCCCTGGCCGACCTGTACGACCGACCCGATGGTGGCGCCGTGCTGGTCGAAGACGCTGTACTCGTTCGTCAGCTCGATCAGCTTGGCCTTCTGGTTCACGACCAGGACCTGCTGTTCGAAGAGCGCGCCGCCGGGGGCGCCGCCCTGCGGGTGCGGGGCGCTCTGCGGCGGGACGGCGGCCGGCTGCTGCGGCACCTGCCCCTGCGCGGGGGCCTGCGGCTGCGCGGGGACCCCGCCGCCCTCGGCCGGGTGCGTGCGGTCGGTCCACCGGGAGCCGTCCCAGTAGCGCAGCAGCTGGGGGGGCGCCGTGCGGATCGGAATATCAGCCCGCAGATACGTTCGAGTGCGTGGTCACCGGGGCGCACTATCTCGCCATGGCCGAAATCGCACCTCCCGTCCGTCGATCCACAGGTTCACCGGCCCCGCACCCGTCCCCTCCCGCACTGCTTGAAAGTTCAACGCGCCACGTACGATGTGCGGCATGAGCAGGCTGAGCGCGGGAGCGAAGGGGCTGCGCGGCACCGGTGCGCCGGCCGCGCTCGCCTGGCTGTTCATCCTGGTGGCCCTCGCCGCCTGCTGCTCCCCGCAGTCCGGCCGGCATCACCCGGGCCCCGAGCCCAGGGTCTGGTCGGCCGCCGCGCCGGCGGACTTCTCCGGGGTGCGCGCCGTGGTGGCCGACTCCCCCGGCGGCCGGGGCGTGGGCGACTCCTGCCGCGGCACCTCGGAGCACACGGCGCCCGTCCTGCTGCCCGGCCAGCCGGCCCCGGCAGGGGTGCCCTCGGCCGCCGTGGCGACGCTTCCGGCCCAGCCGCTGACCGGCGGCCGGTCCATCCGGGGCCCCTCGAACGACGCGGTCGGCGAGGTGGACCCCCTACGCCTTCAGGTTCAGCGGATCTAGGACGGCCGGGGATCTCCCGTACCCGTTTCCGGGGCGGCGGCTCCCCTCGTGCCGTACGCAGTGCCCCCACCGATCCGCTGAACCGAAGGACCCTGTCATGGCTTCCGCCGAGAACAAGAAGAACAACGCCGCCGCCCGCCGCGCCAAGCTGGAGGAGGCCCGCCGCCAGGAGCGCACCCGGGAGCGCCGCGCCCGCATCCTCACCATCGCGGTCAGCGTCCTGGCGGTCGCCGGCCTCGTCGCCGGCGGCGGCTATCTGATGAACGCCGCCGACGAGCAGGACAAGGAGGAGGCCGCCGTGATGACGTCGGACGTGGACGGCGAGAAGACCTGGGACGAGCTCACCCAGAACCATGTCGAGAAGACCGTCGACTACCCGATGAACCCGCCGGTCGGCGGCGACCACAACCCGGTGTGGATGAACTGCAACGGTGATGTGTACACCGAGGCGATACCGAAGGAGAACGCCGTCCACTCGCTGGAGCACGGCGCGGTCTGGGTGACGTACACCGGCAAGGCGAAGCCCGCCGATGTGAAGAAGCTGAACGAGCGGGTCGCGTCCACGCCCTACTCCCTGATGAGCCCGATCGAGGACCAGGCGGCGCCGCTGATGCTCAGCGCCTGGGGCAAGCAGCTCACCGTCAAGAGCGCCGACGACCCGCGGGTGGCGCAGTTCTTCACCAAGTACGTGCAGGGCGCGCAGACCCCCGAGCCGGGCGCCGCCTGCACGGGAGGGATCGCCAAGTGACGTCCGCCCCCCGCACCTCGCGGCCCCTGCTGCTGGCCGGCGGTGCCGTACTGCTGCTGGCGCTGGTGCTGATCGCGCTGACGCTCGCCCGGCCCTCGACGTCGGCGCCCGCCGCGTCCGCCGCGGCGTCCGCACCGGCGGAGTCCTCGGCCGATGTGGGGTTCGCGCGCGACATGGCGGTCCACCACCAGCAGGCGGTCGAGATGTCGTTCATCGTCCGGGACCGCACCTCGGACGAGGCGGTGCGCCGGCTCGCGTTCGACATCATCAACACCCAGGCCAACCAGCGCGGCATGCTGCTCGGGTGGCTGGAGATGTGGGGGCGGGCCAAGAGTTCCCCCGGAGCGCCGATGGCGTGGATGGGGCACACCTTCACCCCCGGCGGTGACGGGGCGCTGATGCCCGGCATGGCGACCGACGCCCAGCTGGACGCCCTGCGCAAGGCCGAGGGCAGAAAGGCGGAGGTGCTCTTCCTCCGGCTGATGACCGCCCACCACAAGGCCGGTGCCGACATGGCCGCCGCGGCGGCCTCGTCGGCGGGGACCGAGGAGATCCGGAACCTGGCCGACGGCATGGTCCGGGGCCAGCAGTCGGAGATCGCCCTCATGGCGGACATGCTCAAGGAGCGGGGGGCGTCCGCCTCCTGAGACGGGACCGGGCCCCGTCGCACGGCGGGGCCCGGTCTGCCCGGATCAGGACCGTACTGACGTACGGAATCGCATAGGCTCGGGACCGATATGAAGAGCAACCTCACACCGCTGGGGCCCAAGGCCGACAAGGACACCGTCCGGCGCAGCAATCTGAGCCTCGTGCTGCGGGCCGTCCGCGACGAGGGCGAGGGGGAGGCGACCCGGGCCGGGGTCGCCGCACGCGTGGGGCTGACCCGTGCCGCCGTGTCCTCGCTGGTCGAGCAGCTGCTGGAGAGCGGCTTCCTGACCGAGTCCGGCAAGACGTTCAGCGGTCAGGCCGGCCGTCCCGGCACCGCGCTGAAGACGGCCCGCACCGGACCGGCCGGGCTCGGGGTCGAGGTCAACATCGACTACGTCTCGGTGTGCGTCGTGGACCTGGCCGGCACCGGCCGGGTCCGGCTCACCGAACACCTGGACAACCGGGGCACCCCGCCCGCCGAGGTGCTGGCGCGGGCGGCCCGGATCGCCGCGCGCACCCTGGACTCGGCTCGGGAGCAGGAGCTGTACCCGGTCGGTGTGGCCCTGGCACTGCCGGGCCTGGTCTCCGGGGGCGCGGTCCGCCAGGCGCCGAACCTGGGCTGGAACCAGGTGCCGGCCGAGGAGCTGTTCGCCGCCGCGCTGACCGCCGAGCATCCGGGCCACCCGGCGCTGCCGGTCCGCTCGGAGAACGAGGCGAATCTGGCGGCCCTGGCCGAGCTGTGGTTCGGCGGCCTGGAGCGCATCCGCACCTTCCTGTACCTGACGGGCGAGATCGGTGTCGGCGGCGCGGTCGTCATCGACGGCGAGCTGCTGCGCGGGGCGCACGGCTTCGCGGGTGAGATCGGGCACGTCGTGGTGGACGCCCGGGGGCCCCGGTGCCGGTGCGGTTCGCGCGGCTGCCTGGAGCAGTACGCGGGACAGGCGGCGCTGCTGCGGGCGGCCGGGATCGACGGGGCCGGCGGTCTGGCGGTCACGGAGCTGGAGAAGCGGGTCCGGGCGGGCGACGAGCGGGCCGTCGCGGCGGTTTCGGAGGCCGGCCGGATGCTGGGCCGGGTGCTGTCGGGGGCGGTCAATCTGCTGGACCCGGACGCGGTGGTGCTCGGCGGGATCTACCGGAACCTGATGCCGTGGCTGTCGCCGCCCGCCGGTGAGGAGCTGGGCCGGGTGGTGTCCGGGCTCTGGTCGCCCGGCGGGGGCCGGCTGCGCGCGTCGTCGGTGGCGGGGGACGCGGCGCGGGGCGCGGCGGCGCTGGTGATGACGGACGTGCTGGCCGACCCGGTGGCGTACGCGCGTCCGGCGATGGCCTGAGAGCTGGGGAACACGGGAGGGGGCGGACGCGTCGTGCGTCCGCCCCCTGCCCCGGTGCGCCGCCGGGTCAGCGGACGCCGAGCAGGTGGTCCATCGCGAGCTGGTCCAGGACCTCGAACGCCATGCCGCGCGCGGCGGCCGCGTCCACGTCGAACTCCTCGAAGGCGGAGCGGTCGGCGAGCAGGCCGGCCACGCCGTCCTCGGCGGTGCGCTGCGCCAGCTCGTCGAGGCGGGCGGCGCGCAGGGCGTCCCGGACGGCCGGGTCGGCGCGGAAGGCGGCGGCGCGCTCCTTGAGGATGAGGTAGTTGCGCATGCAGCCGGCGGCGGAGGCCCAGACGCCGTCGTAGTCCTCGGTGCGCGGCGGCTTGAAGTCGAAGTGGCGCGGGCCGGTGTAGTCGGAGCTCTCCAGCAGGTCGACCAGCCAGAACGCCTGGCGCAGGTCGCCGGCGCCGAAGCGCAGGTCCTGGTCGTACTTGATGCCGGACTGGCCGTTGAGGTCGATGTGGAAGAGCTTGCCCGCCCACAGGGCCTGCGCGATGCCGTGCGGGAAGTTGAGGCCGGCCATCTGCTCGTGCCCGACCTCCGGGTTGACGCCGACCAGCTCGGGGCGCTCCAGGCGCTCGATGAAGGCGAGGGCGTGGCCGATGGTGGGCAGGAGGATGTCGCCGCGCGGCTCGTTGGGCTTGGGCTCGATGGCGAACTTCAGGTCGTAGCCCTGCTCGGTGACGTAGTCGCCCAGCAGGTCGAACGCCTCCTTCATGCGGTCGAGCGCGACCCGGACGTCCTTGGCGGCGCCGGACTCGGAGCCTTCCCGGCCGCCCCAGGCGACATAGGTGGTGGCGCCCAGCTCGACGGCGAGGTCGATGTTGCGCATGGTCTTGCGCAGGGCGTAGCGGCGGACGTCCCGGTCGTTGGCGGTGAACGCGCCGTCCTTGAAGACGGGGTGCGTGAAGAGGTTGGTCGTGGCCATGGGGACGTCCAGTCCGGCCGTGTCGAGCGCCTGGCGGAAGCGCTTGACGACGGCCTCGCGCTCGGTGTCCGAGGAGCCGAACGGGATCAGGTCGTCGTCGTGGAAGGTCACGCCGTACGCGCCGAGCTCGGCGAGGCGCTTGACGGAGTCGACCGGGTCGATCGCGGTGCGCGTGGCGTCGCCGAAGGGGTCGCGGCCCTGCCAGCCCACGGTCCACAGACCGAAGGTGAACTTGTCCTCGGGGGTCGGTGCGAAGCGTTCCGTCATGGTGGTGCCGCCTTCGGGGCCAGGGGTCCGCAGCCGGTCGGGCGGCCGAACCTCAATTTGTTCACTGTCATGACTAATCATGCACGGACAGCCCGTGCGACGTAAAGCCCCGAGACCCGGAACCATCCCGCACACCGGGCACGAAGGAGGAACCTCCCCTGTTCCGGAGCGGTTCGATCACGTAATTTGTTTTCCACACGATCAAATACGCCAGTGAATGAGGTCAGCCATGCCGCCGCATACCGTCGTCATCGGCGTGGACAGCTCCACCCAGTCCACCAAGGCGGCGTTCGTCGACACCGCCACCGGCCGGCTGCTCGCCGTCGGCCGCGCCCCGCACGTGGTCACCGGCGAGGGCGGGGCGCGCGAGAGCGACCCCGAGGTCTGGTGGCGGGCCCTGTGCGACGCGGTCGCCGCCGGGCTGAAGGAGTCCGGTGCCGCCCCGGCCGATGTGGTGGGCATCGCGGTCGCGGGCCAGCAGCACGGCCTGGTCGTCCTGGACGCGCGGGGCCGCCCGCTGCGCCCGGCCCTGCTGTGGAACGACACCCGGTCCGCCCCGCAGGCCGCCGCCCTGACCGCCGCGCTCGGCGGCGCCGACGCCTGGACGGCGCGCACCGGGTCCGTCCCGGTGGCCGCGATGACCGCGTCGAAGTGGCAGTGGCTGCGGGAGAACGAGCCGGAGACCGCGCGGGCGACCGCCGCCGTGCGCCTGCCCCACGACTTCCTGACCGAGCGGCTCTCCGGCCGGGCCGTCACCGACCCGGGCGACGCCTCCGGCACCTGCTGGTACTCCACCGCGACCGGCGCCTACGACCCCGGGCTGCTGGAGCTGATCGGGCTGGACGCGGCGCTGCTGCCCGAGGTGGCGCCGAGCGGCGCGGCCCGCGTCGGCGAGCTGACGGAGCGGGCCGCCGATGCGCTCGGGCTGCCCGCCGGGATCGCGGTCGCGGCGGGCACCGGGGACAACATGAGCGCCGCCGTGGGGCTCGGCCTGGGCGGGGCCGGGCTGCTGGACCACCCGGTGCTGAGCCTGGGCACCTCGGGCACGGTCTTCGCCGCGTCCCGGACCCGCCCGGCCTCCGCCGCGCTCTCCGGGTTCGCGGCGGCGGACGGTACGTATCTGCCGCTGGCCTGCACCCTGAACTGCACGCTCGCCGTGGACAAGGTCGCCGCCCTGCTCGGCCTGGACCGCGACGACGCGGAGCCGGGCGGCGAGGCGGTGCTGCTGCCCTACCTGGACGGCGAGCGCACCCCGGACCTGCCCACCGCCGCCGGTCTCCTCACCGGGCTGCGGCACGACACCACCCCGCGGCAACTGCTCGGGGCCGCCTACGAGGGCGCGGTGGTGACCGTGCTGCGGGCGCTCGACGAGCTGCTGCGGGCCTGCGGGCTCGACCCGGCCGATCCGGAGGTGGCGGGCCGGCCGCTGCGGCTGATCGGCGGCGGCGCACAGGGCCGCGTCTGGGTGGAGACCGTACGGCGGCTCTCCGGGCAGCCGGTGATCGTGCCGGGTGCCGGGGAGCTGGTGGCGCTCGGGGCCGCGGCGCTCGCGGCGTCGGCGGCCACCGGCGCGGACGCGGTGGCGGTCGCGGCGGGCTGGGACACCGGCGCGGATCTCCTGCTGGAGGCCGTGGAGCGGGATCTGACGGCGTGGGACCGGATCGGCTCCGTGCTGGAGCGGGCGGCCGGGCCGCTGCTCGGCGGGGACCGTACCGGCTGACCGGCCGTCATGGGCCGCCGTGCGCGGGCGGGAGCGCGTACGGCGGCCGCCGGCCGTTCCGGGCCGGGGCGCCAACCAGCCGTTTTGGTTAGCGAACTGATGTTCACTACTATCCGGCGATGATCATAAGAAGAAGGCTGACGGTCGGGGTGGGCATTCTGCTCGCCACCCTGACCGCCGGGCTCGGCACGGCGCTGCCCGCCGCGGCCGACGAAACCCCCACGAATGCCTCGCCCAAGGTCGAGCTGGTCCTGGACGTCAGCGGCTCCATGCGGACCCGCGACATCGACGGCAAGTCCCGGATGAGCGCGGCGAAGCAGGCGTTCAACGAGGTGCTGGACGCGGTGCCGGAGCAGGTGCAGCTCGGCATCCGCACCCTCGGCGCCGACTATCCGGGCGACGACCGCAAGGTGGGCTGCAAGGACACCCGGCAGCTCTACCCGGTCGGCCCGCTGGACCGCACCGAGGCGAAGACCGCCGTCGCGACGCTCGCCCCGACCGGCTGGACCCCGATCGGCCCCGCGCTGCTCGGCGCCGCCGACGACCTGGAGGGCGGCGACTCCACCCGCCGGATCGTCCTCATCAGCGACGGCGAGGACACCTGCGGCCCGCTCGACCCCTGCGAGGTCGCCCGCGACATCGCGGCACGCGGCATCCACCTGGTCATCGACACCCTCGGCCTGGTGCCCAACGCGAAGATCCGCCAGCAGCTGACCTGCATCGCCGAGGCCACCGGCGGCACCTACACGGCCGTCCAGCACACCGACGAACTCTCCAGCCGCGTCAAGCAGCTGGTGGACCGCGCGGCGGAGCCCGTCGTCACCCCGGTCGCCACCAAGGGCGCCGACAGCTGCACGGACGCGCCCAAGCTGAAGCCCGGCCTCTACACCGACCGCGAGAAGTTCGCCGAGCACCGCTGGTACAAGGTCGAGGTGCTGCCCGGCCAGGAACTGCGCGCCTCGGTCAGCGTCTTCGCCGACCGCGCCGTCAACAACGACTACGGGATGCTGCTGCGCGCGGTGACCGTGCACGGCCGGGAGATCGTCCGGGGCTCCGAGTCCGGGACCGGGCGCACCGACGCCATCTCCTCCGGGCTGCGCTACCCCAAGGCCGAACTGGACGACGACGAGCAGACCCCCGAGACCGTCTGCCTCCAGGTCAGCAACTCCTTCTCGGCGCCCGCCTCGGTGAAGACCTCCCCCGGCATGCCGATCGAGCTGACCGTCGACCTGGTGGACGGCCCCGACACGGCCTCGGACGTGGCCGCCTTCGGGCTGGGCCACGGCTGGTGGCTGCTGGGCCTGCTCACCCTGACCGGCCTGATCGTGGGTCTCCTCTTCGGCTGGATCTCGCGCTGGCGCATCGCTGTCTGGAGGACCAACTGATGTCCCGTACGAGACGCGTGCTCGCGGGCGCGCTGCTGACCGGCCTGGCCCTGCTCACCGGGGCGTCGGCCGCCTCCGCCGACGACGCGACGGCGAGCCCGAGCCCGTCCGGCGAGGAGTCCGGCCCCACCGAGGCGGGCACCACCTTCCGTACCGCCACGGCGATCCGGCAGGACGAGACCGCCACCGCCGACGCCTCCACCGGCGACTACCTGTACTGGGTCTTCCCGGCCGACGCCGGGCAGCGCGCCACGGTGAAGGCGAAGGTCACCCTGCCCGAGAGCGCCACCCGGCACGGGGCGCAGACCTGGCAGGTCGACGTGTACGACGGACTGCGCCGCCGCCAGGCGTGCATGTACGGCAAGCAGACCGGCACCGCCGCCGCCGAGGCCGCGACGGTCGAGCTGACCTGTGTGCTGCGGACCGTCCGGGCCCTGGCGGAGCCGTGGGCCAATGACCCGCTGCCGGGCAGCTACTACGTCCGTCTCACGGTCGTCGGGCTCCCCCAGGCGGACCTGGGTCTGCCGGTGCGCACCGAGGTGGAGGTCGACTCCAAGGACCAGGGCGGCTCCGTCGATGTGGACGGCAGCCTGTCTAAGCCGCTGGTGCCCGGCGTCTCCGCGGCCGGGCAGGCGTCGGACGACGGTACGGACGCCTCTCCCCGGCCGGCCGCGATGGCCGCGGAGCCGGAGGACGGCTGGTCGTCGGGCTGGTGGACCAGCCGCTGGCTGTGGACGGCGGGCGGCGGGGTGCTCGCCGCGCTGGCGGGCGTCTTCGGCTACTCGCTGACCCGTGGCCGGGGCCGCCCGTCCCACGTGCCGCCGGGCGTCTGACGCCGAGCACGGCCGGCACGGCAGGCACCACGAGCACGGCCGGCACGGCGAGCACCGGATGCGCCGGGGCCGGGCGGGTCCGCACCCGCCCGGCCCCGGCGCGTTGCGGGGGCGCTCCGCGAACCGCGCGGGGTCAGGGGGCGGGCCAGTTCCGCAGGAGGGCGTCCAGGGCGTCCAGGGAGCGGGTCCAGGACTCCTGCGAGTCGGGGGCGCTGTGACTGAACCCGCCCCGCGCCTCCAGGCTGACGAAGCCGTGGAAGACGCTGCCCAGGAGCCGCACGGCGTGGGTCTCGTCCGGTTCCCTCAGGTGGTAGCCGCGCAGGATGGCGCGGGTCATGAGGGCGTGCCGGCCGCCGGCGCTCGCGGCCGCCGCCTCCGGGTCGAGTTCGATCTGGGCCGCGGCGTAGCGGCCGGGGTGCTCGCGGGCGTAGTCCCGGTACACGTCGGCGAAGGCGCGCAGGGCGTCCTTGCCGGCCCGGCCCGCGAGGGCGGCGGCGCACCGGTCGGCCAGTTCCTCCAGGGCGAGCAGGGCGATCCTGGTCCGCAGGTCCCGGGAGTTCTTCAGGTGCGAGTAGAGGCTCGCCACCGTGACGTCGAACCGCCGGGCGAGCGCCGAGACGGTCACCCGTTCGAAGCCGACCTCGTCGGCCAGTTCGGCGCCCGCCCTGGTCAGACGTTCCGCGGTCAGGCCCGCGCGCACCATGGTCGCCTCCTCGTCCGGTGACGGCCATCATGCGCCCGTCCGGGAGGTCGGGCCAAACCCTGCGGGGAGGAGCGGGGCGGCCGGGGACCCCCTCCCCGCCGCCCCGCCGGTCTACGCGGGTCGGCCCAGCGGCACCGACACCGTTCCCGTGCCCTCGCCCGTGGCGCCCGTCGCCTCGGCGACCACGCGGTACGGGCGGTCGATGCGCTCGGAGGCGACGGTCAGGGTGTCCCCGTCGCGGGTCACCCGGAAGGTGGCGGCGGTGGCGCCCGTCAGGTCGGGCACGGTGACGGTAGCGCCGGCCGCGCCGGCGCCGTCGCCGAAGACGCGCAGCGTGAGCCCGTCGAGCCAGTCGGCGTCGGGGCGCTGGTCGTCGGCGCCCCAGGGCAGGACCGCGCCGGGGCGGACCAGGACCGGGAGGCTGTCGAAGCCGTGGGTCTCGTGGCGCCAGGCGGGGCCGGTGACGGTCTCGCCGGTCAGCAGGTGGGTCCAGCTGCCTTCGGGGACGTAGTACTCGACCTCGCCGTCCTCGCTGAAGACCGGGGCGACCAGCAGGTCCGGGCCGAGCATGTACTGCCGGTCCAGGGTGCGGGTGGCCGGGTCGCCGGGGAATTCGAGGAGCATGGGGCGCATGACCGGGACGCCGGTGCGGTGGGCCTCGACGGCGGCCCCGTACAGGTAGGGCATGAGGCGGTGCTTGAGGAGGGTGAACGTGCGGGCGACGTCCACCGCTTCCTCGCCGAACTCCCACGGCACCCGGTAGGACACGTTGCCGTGCAGCCTGCTGTGCGAGGAGAGCAGTCCGAAGGCGAGCCAGCGCTTGAAGACGGCCGGGTCGGGGGTGCCCTCGAAGCCGCCGATGTCATGGCTCCAGAACCCGAAGCCGGACAGGCTCAGGGACAGGCCGCCGCGCAGCGATTCGGCCATGGCGGTGAAGGAGGCGAAGCAGTCGCCGCCCCAGTGGACGGGGAACTGCTGGCCGCCGGCCGTGGCGGAGCGGGCGAACAGGACGGCCTCGCCGTGGCCGCGTTCCTTCTCCAGGAGTTCGAAGACCGTGCGGTTTTGAAGCTCACTCCCTCGTGAACGACTCCGTTGGGGAATGCAGAAACTGGCGTCGTCGACTCGTTGTGGTTGGCATGATCGTTCTGTTCGTTGGAGCGAGGGGTGGGCTGGGTGTCGTTGGAGTCCCGGGATGACCGTGGGGTGCCGGAGCTGACCGCTCGGGTGGTGCGGGCGGCGTTCCCGAAGGGCACGCTTGCGGTGCGGGTGCGCGAGGCTCTCGGCTCGCTGTTCGAGGACGGGTCCTTCGCGGAGGCGTTCGCGAAGCGGGGGCGTCCGGCGGTCTCGCCCGGCGCGCTGGCGCTGGTCTCGGTCCTGCAGTACGCAGAAGGGCTCACCGACCGGCAGGCCGCTGACCAGGTGCGGGCCCGTATGGACTGGAAGTTCCTCCTCGGCCTGGAACTGGACGACCCCGGGTTCGACTTCTCTGTCCTGAGCGACTTCCGCGTCCGACTGATCGAGCACGGCCTGGAGGAGAAAGCCCTGGACCTGGTCCTGGAGCGGATCTCCGCGCTTGGGCTGCTGCGGTCGGGGGGCCGTCAGCGCACCGACTCCACCCATGTGCTGGCGGCGGTGCGGACACTGAACCGGATGGAGTTCGTCGGCGAGACCCTGCGCGCCGCGCTGGAGGCGCTGGCCGTGGCTGCCCCGGACTGGCTGAGCGGGTTGGTCACCGCCGACTGGGTCAAGCGCTACGGCGCCCGGGTCGACTCCTACCGGTTCCCCAAGGGCGAGAACGTCCGCGCGCAGTGGGCCGAGCAGGTCGGCCGGGACGGCTTCACCGTCCTTGAGGCCGTCCATGCCCCCGGGGCCCCCTCCTGGCTGCGGCAGATCCCGGCCGTCCAGGTCCTGCGCCGGGCCTGGGTCGAGCAGTACCACCGCGACAGCGAGGGGGTGCACTGGCGGGAGGGCAAGGACCTCCCGCCGGCCAGACGTCGGCTCTCCTCGCCCTACGACCCCGACGCCCGCTACGGCGTGAAGCGGGGATCGGGCTGGTGCGGCTACAAGACCCACCTGAGCGAGACCTGCGAACCCGACGCCCCGCACCTGATCACCCATGTCTGCACCACGGACGCCACCGTCGCCGACACCGAGATCACCGAGGCCGTCCACCAGGGCCTGGGACAACGGGAGTTGCTTCCCGACGAACACGACGTGGACGCCGGCTATGTCACCGCCGCGCACATCGTCACCGCCCGGGACCAGTACGGGATCGAGCTGGTGGGGCCGGTCGGCCTGGACACCTGCCACGAGAACCATGACGGCGAGCACTTCACACAGAGCGCGTTCACCATCGACTGGAACGCCAAGACGGCCGTCTGCCCCCAGGGCAAGGTCAGTGCCAGCTGGTCCGATCAGCGCAAGAGCAGCGGCACACCCGTCTCGCGGGTGCACTTCACCGCTCAGGACTGCGCGGCCTGTCCGGTGCGGGACAAGTGCACCAGGGCGTCGAACGGCAAGTGGGGCCGAAGCCTCACCCTGCTGCCCCGCGAGCAGCAGCAGGTTCTCGACCAGCGCCGCCGGGAACAGCGAACCGAGGAGTGGAAGAAGCGGTACGACATCCGGGCCGGTGTCGAGGGCACGATCTCGCAAGCCGTCCGCCGCACCGGCATCCGCCACACCCGCTACACCGGGCAACGCAAGACCCACCTCGGCAACGTCCTCGCAGCCACCGCCATCAACATCATCCGACTCGACGCCTGGCTGAACGGCACCCCCCTCGGCCCAACACGCACCTCCCACCTCGCCGCACTCACCCTGACAGCCTGACCACCAGCCCCGTTTCTGCATTCCCCAACGGAGTCGTGAACGAGGGAGATTCCCGCCTGGCTTGCGCCGGTGGGTTGGACGGCTTACGCCGCCTGACGACTGCCCTCCCGGCAGCCGGGATGACCACGGTGTGGCCGATCCGGTACAGGTGCAGGATGTTCCGGGCCGCGTTCTCGTCGGCGTTGCCGGTCCATCCGCACATGCTGTTCTTGCACACGAACGTGGCCTGGTCCTCGCGGCTGCCGGGTGTGACGAGCCCGCAGGCGTGGCAGCGCTGGGAGGTGTACGGGGCCGGGACCTTGACCAGGGTGCCCCCGTTTCGGGCGGTCTTGTACCCGAGCATGGTCATGGTCCGGCCCCATGCCTCTTGGGCTATGGAGCGGTTCAGTCCGGCCTTGGCCGCGACGTTCCTGCCCGGCTCCTCGATGGTGCCCTTGGCGCTCTTGGTCATGTTCGTGATGTGCAGGTCTTCCACCACGATCACGCCATACGTGCGGGCGAGCATGGTGGTGGTCTGGTGCTGCCAGTCGGTTGCTCGTCGCGTGGCTGTTGCTCGGAGTCTGCCGATCCGGCGGTACACAGCGCGCAGGCGGCCTGAGAACTTCTCTCCGCGCTTGCGGTGCTGCTTGAGACGTGCGGCGTGCTGCTCAAGGCGGAGCAGCACGGTTTTTTCCTTCTCGGTGAGCCACTTGTCCCGGTCGGCGGTGCCGTCGGGAAGGCGCGGCGCGTGGCTGTGGTCCTGGTGGTTGCCGTCCGATAGGGCGAGGGGGAGGTTCACGCCGAAGTCGATGCCGATCTCGGGACCGGTGTGCGGGGCCGGGACGGCCTCTCGGGTCTGGACGCGGAAGGCGATGTGCCAGCCGAGCGAGTCCTTGACCAGCCGTGCCCCGGTGATCCGGTTGTCGGTGTCGGCCCGCTTGCCGATGGGAAGGTCGCGGGTCCAGCGGAACCGGACCCGTCCGATCTTCGGGATCTGGGCCTCGCCCCAGCGGCGGTTGATCCGAACGATGTTCAGATCCCGGCCCTGCGGCACGTCCACCGTCAGCGGAGTGCGGATGCGGGCCTTGAAGTTCGGCTCGTCCGCCCGTCCTTCCCAGCAGTTCTTCCATGCCTGGAAATACGTCTTGAGGACGGCCTGTGCCGCCTGTGCGGGCAGCACACCGAGCCAGTCGATCTCTTTGCGGGCCTGCCGGATCGCCTCGTCCGCAGCCTTCAAGTCGCGGCGGTACTTCGGCGTCATCGTCCAGAAGTCGTGCAGCAGGTTCCACGTCGTACGCGCCGCGTGGCCCTGGTCGTCCATGAGCCGGACTTGCGCAGGAGTGAGCGCCAGTCGGGCGCGGTGCCCGAACTGCCGCTTCTCGTACGCGATTTCCTGACCCATGATCTTCACCCTAGCATAGGTTTATGTCACCACGATGGAACCCCAATCCCGATGTACGCACAGGACGTCACGTCGTCTACAACTTGCACGTCCACTTGGTTTTCGTAACGAAGTACCGACGCAAGGCCATGACCGACGCCATGCTGACGCGGTGCGAAGAGATCATGCGGGAGGTGTGCAGCTACTTCGAGGCCGAGCTGAAACAGTTCAACGGCGAGGACGACCACGTGCATCTCCTGGTGCACTACCCGCCAAAGGTCCAGCTCTCCAAGCTGGTCAACAGCCTCAAGGGAGTCTCGGCCCGGCTGCTGCGCAAGGAGTACGACAGCCACGTGCGCCGATATCTGTGGGGCGGACACTTCTGGTCCGGCTCCTACTTCGCAGGCTCCTGCGGCGGCGCACCGCTGACCGCGGTCAAGCAGTACATCGAGAACCAGAAGCGGCCCGTCTGACCGTTGCCCCGGAGGCTCGCAGCGAACTCCGGCGCTGCGCGCCTCCGCGCCAAGGATGGCCTTCACCCCCGCCCTGAAGGGCGGAGCACTGGCCAAGATCAGAGGTAGAGGTAGGTCTGACGGGAGCCGATGATGTCGTAGTCGAGGAGGCCGGGGAGTTCCGCGTCGGAGGCGTACCAGGTCTGCGGGAGCCGGCCGGCAGGGGAGACGTCGCCGGCGAGGACGCGGGCGAGGGCGGTACCCGCCGCCTGGCCGCCGTGGGCGGTCCACAGCAGGGCGGGCAGGGTGGCGGCGGCGTCGGGCAGCGCGTAGGGGTAGGCGGAGGTGACCGCCAGGACGGTGCGCGGGTTGGCGGCGTGGGCGGCGCGCCAGAGGCGTTCCTGCTGGGCGGGCAGGTCCAGGGTGGTGCGGTCCTCGGTCTCGCGGCCGTTGATGTGCGGGTCGTTCCCGGCGACCACGATCACGGTGTCGGCCGCGGCGGCGGCGCGGGCGACGGCGTCCTCGCCGCGCTCGGTCACCTCGATCTCGAAGACGGTTCCGGCGGCGGCCGGATCGTCTCCGTCCGGGGCGGCAACCTTTACGCCGTCGGCGGCGACTGAGACATACCCACCCGTTCCGATGTGCAGAAGGCGGTGACCGCCGGCATGACCTTGCACCGCTTCCCGGCGGAAGGTCTCCTGGACGACCCAGCCGCCCGGTTCGTCCGCGGAGGCGCGTACCCGGCCGTCCTCGGCGACGGACAGATAGCGGCCCGCCGGCTCCCGCAGGGTGATGAGGCCGTCGCCCCAGTCCACGAGCGCCAGCTCGGACGGGGTGTCGGCGCAGGTCAGCGGGGGCAGGTCGGTGCGGCCCGCCAGCAGCGCCGGGTCGAGTGCGCCCTCGGCGCCCTGCGCGGCGGCGGTGTCCGGACCGGCCGGGGGGATGTGCAGCCAGCCGTCCGCGCACTTGATCCGGATCAGATCGGCGCCCTCGGCGTGCACGACGCGGTCGGCGCCGAAGCGTGCGCGCAGTCCGTCGAGCGGGGTGGAGCGGTGCGTCAGGGTGCCGCTGTACCAGTCGAGCTTGCAGGCGTCCGCGAGGAGCCCGACGACGGCGACGGTCCGGCCGGCGGCCGGGTCGAGCGGGAGGAGCCCGTCGTTCTTGAGGAGGACGACCGCCTGTTCGGCGGCCTCCAGGGCGAGCGCCCGGTGCTCCTCGGTGTCCAGGGCGGTGGTGTCCGCGTACGGGTCCAGTCCGGGGTCGAACTCGCCGAGGGCGAAGCGCATGTGGAGCAGGCGGCGGACGGCGGTGTCGATGTCGTGCTCGTCGAGCAGGCCGCGCTCCAGGGCGCCCTTGACGCGGGCGGTGATGACGGTGGGGTCCTGGCCGTGGTCGGTGAAGCTGTCGACGCCGGCGCGCAGGGCGGCGGCGGTCGCCTCCTCGTGGGTGTCGAAGTAGTGCTCGGAGTCCACCAGGTTGGTCGGCGCGCCGGCGTCGGAGCAGACGACCAGGGGCTGTTCGGTCCAGGTGCGCAGCTGCCGGGACAGCAGCGGCGAGACGTGGTTGGGGCGGCCGTTGACCAGGTTGTAGGCGGGCATCACGCCGGCCGCCGCGCCCGCGCGTACGGCGTCGCGGAAGGCCCGCAGGTCGTATTCGTGCAGGACCCTGGGGCGGACCGAGGAGGACGAGGTGTCGCGGTCGGTCTCGTTGTTGTGGGCGAGCCAGTGCTTGAGGACCGGGGCGGTGCGCCAGTAGTGCGGGTGGTCGCCGCGCAGGCCGCGGGTGTAGGCGACCGCGATGGCGGAGGTGAGGCCGGCGTCCTCGGAGTAGCCCTCCTCGCCGCGCCCCCACAGCGGGTGGCGCAGCAGGTTGACGGTGGGGGCCCAGACGTTGAGGCCGACGCGGTCGTCCTGGGCGCGCTTGGCGCGGACCTCGTTGCCCACGGCTTCTCCGACGCGGCGCACCAGTTCGTCGTTCCAGGTGGCGCCGAGGCCGACGGCCTGCGGGAAGACGGTGGCCGGTCCCATCCAGGCGACGCCGTGGAGGGCTTCCTGACCGGTGCGGAAGGCGCCGATGCCGAGCCTGTCGACGGCCGGGGCGAACTGGTGGAGCATCGCGACGCGCTCGTCCGGCGTGAGCCGCTGGAGCAGATCGTCGACGCGCTTGGCGAAGGGCAGCCGCAGGTCGCGGAAGGGCTGCGGTTGTTCCGTCACGTGCGGGTCCTTCTTGCGTCGCCGTGCTGCGGAGCACCGAGCCGTGACCGTACGCACCGACATCGACGGCACCTGGGAGCCGCGCCCGGCCGCCCGCTGGGAGGACGCCTTCCTGGCGGGCAACGGCCGGCACGGCGCCATGGTGTACGGGGACCCGGCCGACGACCGGGTGATCGTCAACCACCACACGCTGGTGCGGCCCAACGGCAGCGAGCACGTCCGACCGCCCGAACTCGCGGACCGGCTGGGCCGGTTGCAGAGCGCCCTGCTGGCCGGGGACACCACGGCGGCGGAGCGTTTCGGCGCGGGCCGGCCGCTGGTGTGGGTGCAGCCCTTCCACCCGGCGTTCCAGACACGGCTGCGGCCCGCGCCGGGCAACGCCGCCCCCGCGGTGGCCGATCCGGCGTCCGGCTACCGCCGCGCGGTCCGCTTCGGCACGGGGGAGATCACGGCCGGCTGCGAGACCTGGCGCAGCCGGGTCTTCGTCTCGCGCGCGGACGGCGTGATCGCGCAGCACGTCACCGGGCCCGGGCTCGCCGTGGACGTCACCCTGGACCACGCGCTGCCGGGCGCCCCGCCCCGGCTGGCCGTCGGCCGCAGCACCGTCCTCACCCCGGACGGCGCCCGGCTGACGCTGCGCGCCGGCTACCCCGACAGCGACCTCGGGTACACCGGTCTGACCGTGCTCCGCGCGGAGGGCGGGCGGGTGTCGGTGGCGGGCGAGGGCGTCCGGGTCGAGGGGGCCAGGAGCCTGCTGCTGCCGCCCCGGCTGACCGGGCTGTGGACGGGCGACTGGGACACCGCCTGGTCGGGGGCGTTCACCACCAACGCCAACCTCAACCTGCAGATCGCCTCGGCCGCCGTCGCCGCGCTGCCCGAGGTGTCCGAGGCGCACGCCGCCCTGGTGTACGGGCAGCTCGCGGACTGGCGGGACAACGCGCGGGCGGTGTTCGGGGCGCGCGGGATCGTGGCCCCGTCGCACACGGACGGCGAGTCCGGGCACACCCGCCACTACCAGCGCGCCTACCCGCTGCATCTGTGGACGGCCGGGGCGGACTGGCTCCTGGAGCCGCTGATCGAGCACGCGGAGACGACGGGGACGGAGGACCCCCGGCTGACCTCCGCGCTGCACGAGACCGCGCTGTTCTACGAGGACTTCCTCACCCGGACGGGCCCGGACGGGCGGGTGGCCGTGGTGCCGTCGTACTCGCCGGAGAACCGGCCCGCCAACGCGAGCTGGGGCACGGTGAACGCGACGATGGACCTGGCGGCGGCCCGGCACGCGCTGACCGCGTCCGCCGACCGCGCACCGGGCGAGCCGGCCTCGGCACGTCGCCTCGCGCTGGCGGACCGGCTCGCGGACTACCGGGTCAACGAGGACGGGGCGCTGGCCGAGTGGGCGTGGCCGGGCCTGGCGGAGACGTACGACCACCGTCATCTGAGCCACCTGTACCCGGTGTGGCCGCTGGACGCGATCAACCCGTACGACACGCCGGAGCTGGCCGCCGCCGCGCACCGGGCGCTCGAACTGCGGGGCGCGGAGAACGACTCGGCCCACGGCCATCTGCACCACGCGCTGATCGCGGCCCGGCTGCGCGACGGGGCGCGGGCCTCGGCGGCGGTCCGGTCGGTGCTGGCGGGCGACTTCTTCCACGACTCGCTGATGAGCGCCCACTATCCGGGGCGCGATGTGTACAACGCGGACGCGGCGCACGCGCTGCCGGCCGCCGTGATCGAGTCGCTGGTCCAGTCGACCCCGCACCGGCTGGTGCTGCTGCCCGCGCCGCTCACGTCCTGTCCGGGTGGCGAACTGCGCGGGGTGCGGACCCGGTTCGGTGCCGGGCCCGATCTGCGCTGGTCGGCGGACGGCTCCGCGCGGGCGGTGCTGCGCCCGGACCGGGACGCGCGGATCGATGTGCGTACGGGGGCGGGCGCCGCGCCGTGCACCTGGGCGGTGGAGCTGACGGCCGGGGTGGAGCTGGTCCTGGAGTTCGGCCCCCGGTGAGGCCCCGCTCAGACCGGGGCGGGCCCGGTGCTCTCCCGTACCGTCAGTTCCGGGGCCAGCAGCTCGACTTCGTCGGTGCCCCGGCCGGAGAGCTTGGCGACGACCTGCTCGACGGAGCGGCGCCCCATCTCATGGGCCGGGATGGCGACGGAGGTGAGCCGCACCGACGCCTGGGAGGCCACCTGTTCGGGGCATATCGCCACCACGGACACGTCCTCGGGCACGGCCCGGCCCTGCTGCCGCAACAGGTTGAGCAGCGGCTCCACCGCCGCCTCGTTCTGCACGATGAAGCCCGTGGTGCCGGGGCGCTCGTCGAATATCCGCGACAGTGTCTGCGCCATCGCCGCGTACCCGCCCTCGCAGGGGCGGTGCAGCACCCGTATGCCGGTCTCCCGGGCCCTGGCCCGTACGCCGTCCACGGTCCGTTCGGCGAAGCCGGTGTGCCGCTCGTAGACCGCGGCGGCCTCGCCGATGACGGCGATCTCGCGGTGGCCCAGGCCGGCCAGATGCTCCACGCAGAGCGCGCCGGTCGCCTCGAAGTCGAGGTCCACGCAGGTCAGTCCGGCGGTGTCGGCGGGCAGTCCGATGAGCACGGCGGCCCGGTCGGTCTCGCGCAGCAGCGGCAGCCGTTCGTCGTGCAGTTCGACGTCCATCAGGATCATGGCGTCGGCCAGCGAGCTGCCGGCGATCCGCCGCACCGCGGCGGGCCCCTCCTCGCCGGTGAGGAGGAGGACGTCGTAGCCGTGGGTGCGGGCGGTGGTGGCGACCGCGATGGCGATCTCCATCATCACCGGCACGTACATGTCGGTGCGCAGCGGCACCATCAGCGCGATGATGTTGGACCGGCTGCTGGCGAGCGCGCGGGCCCCGGCGTTGGGGTGGTAGCCGAGCTGCTGGATGCTGCGCTCGACGCGTTCGCGGGTGGCGACGGAGATGGAGCGCTTCCCGCTGAGGACGTAGCTCACCGTGCTCGCCGAGACTCCGGCGTGCTGCGCGACCTCGGCCAGGGTGACCATGCGGCTCTCCCTCACCGGTCAGATAGGGCGAAGCGATGTAGCGAAGCGCTTCGACTCCGCTCTCCCCAGCCATGACGTGGAGAGAAAACGTGATCCTAGCTTTGCCATGACGGCATGTCCAGACCACTGTCGAAGCGCTTCGACACCTCTGTGCGCGTCCATTACCGCAACGATATGCCCGCCGCGTCCTCCCCCGTCACACCGGCTCAGCCGTGGAGCACGACCGGGAAGGACGCCATGTCGTTCTGGGTCATCACCGGGAGCTTGCGCAGCTCCTCGTCGGGGACCGCGAGCCGCAGGCCGGGGAAGCGCGCGAAGAGGGCCGGCAGGGCGATGCCCGCCTCGACCCGCGAGAGGGCGGCGCCGGGGCAGATGTGCGGGCCGTGCCCGAAGGTCATGTGCCGGATGGGGGTGGGGCGGGTGATGTCGAAGGCGTCGGCGTCGGGGCCGTGCTGCTCGGGGTCGCGGCCGATCACCCGGTACGAGACGACCACGCCCTCGCCCTTGGCGATGACGGCGTCGCCCACCTGGATGTCCTCGGTGGCGAACCGCATGAGCAGATGGGTGGTGGGGGTGTCCCAGCGCAGGGTCTCCTCGATCACGGTCTCCCAGGGCACCTCCCCGTCGAGCACCATGCGGAGCTGACCGGGGTTGGCCAGCAGGGCGCGCACGGCGTTGAGGATGAGGCCGATGGTGGTCTCGTGGCCGGCGGCGACCATGGCCTTGAGGTTGCCGATGACCTCCTCCTCGGTGAGCGGCTCGCCGCCCTCCTCGGCCAGGATCAGCGCGGAGGTCAGGTCGTCGGTCGGGCGCGCGGTCTTCTCCCGTACGAGCGCGGTGTAGAAGACGTCCAGGTCGTCGAGGAGGGCGAGGCGCTCCTCCTGCGGGGTGAGCATCGAGAAGAACGCCTTGTACTGCCGGGTCAGCATGGCGTTCTCCGCCGGGTCGACGCCCATCAGCATGCCGACGACCCGCATCGGCAGCGGCTGGGCGAACACCGACTTGAGGTCGACCACCGCCCCGTCCCGGCCGCCCTCCTCCAGTGCGTCCAGCAGTTCGGCGGTGAACTTCTCGATGTCCGGCCGTATCGCCTCCAGGCGGCGGGGCGTCAGCGCCTGCGAGGTCTTGGTGCGCAGCCGGCGGTGCTCGTCCCCGTCCACGGTGAACATGGAGCGTCCCGCGTCGATCATTCCGATGAGCGGCCAGTCGCGCGTCACCACGCCGCTCTGCCACAGCCCCCATGCGTTGATGTCCTTCACCAGCCGCGGGTCGACCAGCAGCCGCCGGGCGTCCGCGTGCCGGGTGAGGGTCCAGGCGGGCACGCCCAGCAGTTCGATCCGGGCCAGCGGCCCGGCGTCGCGCAGCCGTGCCGTCTCACCGTCCAGGTCCTGGACCATGGGGTCGATGACGACGGTCGTACCGTGCTGGGCCGCCGCCTGTGCGGCATGGGGGCAGTTCACGAAGAGTCTCCTGTCGTACGTACGGGGGTGAACCGGACGGGGAGCGAAGTCGTGCCGCGCAGGAAGGCGGAGGGCCGCCGGACGAGTTCTTCGACGGGTACGCCGAGCCGGAGGTCGGGCAGCCGGTCGAGCAGCACCTCGATGCCGGTCCTGGCGATGATCTCGGCGATCTCCTGGGCGGGGAACGGGCAGCGGTACTCGCCGTGGCTGAAGGCCAGATGCGCGCCGTTGCCGCCCTGGGCCGGGCCGCCCGCGCCGGCGACGCCCTGGCGGATGAGCGGGTCGGTGTTGGCGGCGCCGAGCCCGAGCAGCACCATGTCGCCGGCGGCGATGTGCTGCCCGCCCAGCTGGGTGTCGCGCGCGGCCCAGCGGCCGGCCAGGATCTGGGTGGGGGTGTCCTCCCACAGCACCTCGTTCATCGCCTCGCCGATGCTGCGCCGGCCGCCGGCCATGGAGTCGGCGAACTCGTCCTCGGTGAGCATCAGCCGGACCGAGTTGCTGATCCAGTCGGCGGTGGGCAGGTGCCCGGCGGCCGTGACCGCCATCAGGTCGAGCGTGTACTCCTCGTCGGTGAACTCCTCGGGGAATGCGAGCATCCGGGAGGTCACGTCGTCGCCCGGCACGGCCCGCTTCGACGCGAGCAGCCGCGCCATCAGCTCGCCGAAGCGCAGATGCGCGCTCTGCGCCTCGGGGCCGCCGTCGGCCAGGCCCTTGAGCACCCGCGCGATCTCGGCGCCCTCCTCGTCCGGGAAGCCGATCAGACGGGCGAGGACGAGCACGGGGAGCGGTTCGCAGAACTCGGCGACGAGATCGGCGGTGCCCCGCGCGCACACCGCGTCGACCAGCCGGTCGGCCAACTGCTCGCAGTGGCCCCGGATCTGGAACGGGTCGGCGCCTTCGAGGGCGGGTCCGACCATGCGGACGTGCCGGCGGTGCTCCTCGCCCGCGCTGAAGTAGATGGACGGCATGGGCCGCCCGACCATCGGCAGCAGAGGCCAGTCGTCCGGGACGTGCGGCCACTGGTTCCAGAGGCCGACGTCGCGCGGGAACAACTCCCCGTCGCTGGTGACCCGGTGCAGTTCGCGGTAGCCGATGACCAGCCAGGCGGGGAAGCCGCCCGGCAGTTCGACGGGCACGACCGGACCGTGGTCGCGGCGCATGGCGCGGTACACGGTGCGGGGCTCTGCCTGGAAGCCGGGACCCCAGAGCGGCACCGCGCCGGCGTGCGCCGGGCAGCCGGAGGGGGCGGACGGAGAAACCGGCGCGGACTCTGCCGGGGAAGGGCGTGTCATGAATCCTGATTTCTATGGCGACAACAGCACGCGTCACAATCACGCGGTCAACATCCGCTCACTATAAGTGAGTTTGCGTGCAGTGGGCCGGTCAATCGTGATCAATTCCCAGCAGTGGACGGTCATAACCATCGAACTGCCCGATCACTCGCGACAGCCGCCGGCAGCCGGGGCGGCGGGCGCCCGGGTCCGGTCCGCGGCACTGCCCGGTCCGGGCAGAATCCGGCCCGTTCCACTGCCGACTCCCGTTCTTGCGGGCCCCGTCCGGCCGGGACGATGCTGACAGCGCCGTACGCACCGCCGACAGGACACGGGGACACCGGGTGAGACACAAGCCGTTCTTCCGCTGGGTACTGGCGCTCGGGCTGCTGCTCCTCACCGGCTCCGCCCTCGCCTACTCGCTCGCTCCGGACATGCCCGAACTCCGCCAGGTCGGCCTGACCGTGCTCTCCGAGAAGAAGGACGGCACCTGCTCGGTGCGATGGACGGACCCCTTCGACCGCACCACCCGGACGGGCACCTACCGGTGCGACCCCGACCGCGATCCGCTGCTGAAGCCGCCCTACCACGACCCGGAGACGCGCACCGGCTACGAGAGCGGCTTCGTGGTCGCCGAGGGCTCCGGCAGGGGCCGGCTGTACAACCTCGGTGAGGACGACGCGGCGATCGATCGCTGGATCGACGTCTCCGACATGCTGGCGGTGTTCGGGCTGCTGCTGATCACCACCGGCGTCATCGGCGGCAACGTCCGCGCGGTGGGCCGGATGAGCGGTGTCAGCCGGGGAGTCCTCGACCGGGCGTGGCGGCTGGCCGGGGCCGCGGCCGCGGTGGAGGAGGACCGCGCGCGGGCCGTCGAAGCGGTCCGCACGGCATGGGAACCCCTGCACCGGGCGCGGGTCCGCGAGGAGTTGGGCACCGTCCCGGTGACCCGGCTGCGCGACGACGAGCGGCGCCGGTTCCGTACGAAGGAGTGGGAGCGGGCGGGCATCACCACCGTGCGCGATGTCCTCGACGCGGGCGAGTGGCGGCTGGGGCAACTGCCCGGCGTGGGACGGCGTACGGCCGAGAAGGCGCTCGCCGCCGCGCGGTGGACGGCCGAGGGCGTGAGCGCCGACACGCTGGTACGCCTGGCCGCCGGCCGGTCCGATCCCCGGGCGGACTCCCTCGTCACCGCCCTGCGCGTGCTGGTGGAGGCGGGCCCCGAGGGGCGGGCCGCCGCGGAAGCGGCCACGGAGCTGGCGGAGGCCGAGGGCGACGGCGCCGGCCCCCGCTTCGGGCAGACCTCCGTCGATCTGCTGCGGGGGCCGGGCGGGGAACTGGACGTGCTGGCGGCCTGGACGGACTTCGAACGGCGCCCGGAGGAGTACTACGCGGCGCTCGCCGAGGCCACCAGGGACGCCCACCGCCTCGTCGCCTGAGACGCCGCGCCGGGGAGCACGCCGAACGGGCCCCTTACGATCGAGCAGGTGTGCGCAAACGTGATCGTCGCCGAAGACGACGAGAATCAGGCCGAACTCCTCCGCCGCTACCTGGAACGCGAGGGTCACCGGGTGACCCTCGCCCCGGACGGGCTCGCGGCGCTCGACGCGGTGCGGCAGCGGGAACCGGATCTGCTGGTCCTCGATGTGATGATGCCGCGCGCGGACGGCCTCGACGTCGTCCGGGTGCTGCGCGCGGAGCACCGGGAACTGCCGGTGCTGATGGTCACGGCCCGCACCACCGAGGACGATCTGCTCCTCGGCCTCGATCTGGGCGCCGACGACTACGTCACCAAGCCGTACAGCCCGCGTGAGCTGATGGCCCGGGTGCGTACGCTGCTGCGCCGCGGCCGGCACGGCGCGGGCGGCGATCCGGACGGGGTGGGGGTGCTGCGGGTGGGGGCGCTGGTCGTCGATCCGGCCCGGCACGTGGTGTCCGTGGACGGGGCGGCGGTGGAGTGCACGCCGGGCGAGTTCCGGATTCTGTCCGCGCTGGCGGCCGAGCCGGACCGGGTGTTCTCCCGGCAGCGGCTGCTGGCCGAACTGCACGGCTTCGACCGCTACATCAGCGACCGGACCGTCGATGTGCACGTCATGAATCTGCGCAAGAAGATCGAGCCGGCCCCGCGCCGGCCCGTCCGGCTGCTCACCGTCTTCGGTGTCGGCTACAAGCTGACGGACCCGGCGAAGGCGGCGGGCCGTGCGGCGACTTCGTAGCGCGGGGCGGCGTCCGGGTGCGGGCGGTGCCCGGCGGGGCGTGCCGCTGCGCAAGAGCCTGTTCGCGCGGCTGCTGGCCGTCTCGGCGCTGGTCGCGGCGTGCTCGGTGGCGGCGACGGCCTGGCTGGCGGTGCAGACGACGTCCGGTGCGATCCGCCAGGAGCAGGGCCAGAACCTGGCCGCCGACGCCCGGATCTACCACCGGCTGCTCGGTTACGCGGCGACGCATCCGACCTGGGAGGGCGTCGGGCGGACGGTGCGCGACCTGGCCGCGCAGTCGGGCCGGCGGATCGCGCTGACCACCCAGTCCCGCGCCCCGCTCGCCGACTCGGCGGCATCCGGCGCGGCGACGCTGCCGGCCCAGGCGTCGGCGGTGGTCGATCCGCTGTCCGTGGACACCGCGCTGGCCGCCCAGGGCTCCGGCGCCGGGGCGACGGGCACCACCACGGACCGGGTCGACCCGCGCGCGGTGGGGCCGTTCCGGCTGCCGGCCGCCGAGCGGGACCGGCTGCGCGGGGCCGCCGACCGGGCCGCGGCCTGCCTCGGCGACTACGGGATCGCGGCGGACGTGGTCGCCGGTGCGAGCGGCCGCCCGCTCATCCAGGTGGTGGGCGGCAACGATCCGGAGCGCGTCCGGGGCACCGGCTGCGCGCTGGACGCCCTGGACGCGCCCACCGCCACCGAGCGCATGGCGCTGAAGGCCCTCTCCCAGCTGGCCGACGCCTGTCTGGAGCGCCAGGGCCGCGACGGCGTCCAGCTGAAGCTCGGGGTGTCCTGGGGGCAGGCGGCGCAGCCGGTTCCGGCGGAGGCGGTGCCCGTGCCCGCCCCGCCGGTGCCGACCCTGCCGCCGACCGCCGTCCCGAGCGACGCGCCGAGCATCGCGCCCCGCGCGGAGCCGAGCCCGGTGCCGAGCACCGTGCCGGGCCCCGGGGACGAGCAGGCGGCCGTCACCAGTGAGGACGACCGGGCCGTCGCGTCCTGTGTGGGCGCCGCCCGCCGGGAGCAGCTCGGTTCGTACGTCGCCTCGCCCGCGCTGCTGTTCATCGGCGATCCGGGCGGCGCCACCGTGCCCGGCTTCGACCTCTCACCGGCGAACACCGCGCGGATCGCGGGCGCGGCCGCCCTCGTGCTGGCGCTCACGGTGGGCGCCTCGGTGCTCGTCGGCGCCCGGCTGGTGCGCCCGCTGCGGGATCTGACGGGCGCCGCGCAGCGGATGCGGGACGGGGAGGACACCGCGCCGGTGGTGGTGGCCGCGGACAACGAGCTCGGGCGGCTGGCCGCCGCGTTCAACGACATGTCCGCGCACCGTGCCCGGCTGGAGGCCCAGCGCAAGGCGATGGTGAGCGATGTCGCGCACGAGCTGCGCACCCCGCTCAGCAACATCCGGGGCTGGCTGGAGGCGGCGCAGGACGGGGTGGCCGACCCGGACCCGGAGTTCATCGCCTTCCTGCACACGGAGGCGGTCCAGCTCCAGCACATCATCGACGACCTCCGGGACCTGGCGCAGGCCGACGCGGACGCGCTGCGGCTGCATCCCGAACCGGTGCGGATCGAGGAGCTGTTGGGGCAGGTCGCCGCCGCGCACCAGGCCGGCGCCGAGGCGGCGGGCGTGGCGCTGGGCGTGGTGCCGTCCCCGGCGGACCGGCCGCCGCCCCGGCTGACGGCCGATCCGGTCCGGCTGCGGCAGGCGGTGGGCAACCTGGTGTCCAACGCGGTACGGCACACCCCGGCGGGCGGCACGGTGACGCTGCGGCCGTACGGCTCCGAGGACGGGGGTGCGGTGCTGGTGGACGTCGCCGACACGGGGAGCGGCATTCCGGCGGCGGACCTCGCGCGGGTGTTCGACCGGTTCTGGCGGGGTGAGAAGTCCCGGAACCGCCGTACCGGCGGCAGCGGCCTCGGGCTGGCGATCGTCCGCAAACTCGTGGAGGCGCACGGCGGTACGGCCACGGCGGTGAGCACTCCGGGCGAGGGTTCGGTGTTCACGCTCCGCCTCCCGGCCGACGCCCCGGCGGCGGGAGGCACGGGTGCGCCGGGAGTGGCGGGAGCTACGGGTGCGGCGGGAGCTGCGGGTGCGGCGGCGAAGGGCGGTTCCGGCGGCGACCCTGATGCGATGAACACAACGATCTGACAGCTTCCTCACAACTTGGCGCGAGCCTGTCCGCATGCCTCGCGCCCGGTGCGCACCCGCACCGCGGCCGTTCTCCGAGGCCCATCCGGAACGGAGCCCTGCCCATGCCCCTGCGCACCACCCTGCGTACCGCCCTGCTCGCCGCCGTCGCGGCCGGCGCGGTGTGCGTACCGGCCACCGCGGCCTTCGCCGACTCCACCCCGTCGGCGGCGCCGAGCAGGCAGTCCGCCGAGCCGACGATCGTGCCGTCGCCCGAGCCGACGCTGCCGCCGTCGGAACAGCCGTCCGCCGTGCCGTCCGCCGTGCCTTCGGCGGTGCCCTCCGAGGCGCCGCGCGGGGGTGTCGCGGCCGGTGAGCACCCGGCCGGCTCCTCGGACGACAGCACGGCCGTGATCGCGGGCTCCGCGGCCGGCGCGCTGCTGCTGGCCGGTGCCGGGACGGTCGTCCTGCGCCGCCGTACCGCCCGCCGCGACGGCTGACCCGTCCCGCAGCCGATGAACGCGGTGGCGCCGCCCGGCCGACCGGGCGGCGCCACCGCCGTACGCACGATCCTGGAGCCCTCTCGTATGCCCCGCACCCACCGCGTCGCCCTGCCGGTCGCCGCCGCCCTGGCCCTCACCGCGCTCGCCGCCCTCACCGGCTGCTCCGGCGACCCCGCTCCGGCGGCGGAGAAGTCACCGGCGGCGGTCCGGACCCCCGCCGACAGCCCGGCCGCCGCCCGGCCCCCCGCCCATGTGTCCATCCCGTCCCTGGGCGTGGACTCCGACATCATGCGCCTGGGCCTCAATCCGGACCGGACCGTCGAGGTGCCCCCGGCCGACCGGGGCATGACGACCGGCTGGTACACGGGCAGCGCCGTGCCCGGCGAACCGGGCGCGGCGGTCCTGATCGGCCACAACGACACCCGCTACGGGCGGGCCGTCTTCCACGACCTGAAGAAGATCGCCGAGGGCGCCGACATCGTCGTACGGAACGCGGACGGCAAGAAGGTCCACTTCGAGGTCACGGCCCGCGAAACGGTCCGCAAGGACGACTTCCCCACCGCCCGCGTCTACGGCCGCACCACGGAACGCGCCCTGCGCCTGATCACCTGCGACGGCGCGATCGACGCGAACGGCCACCCGGTGGACAACCTGATCGTGTACGCGAAGCGGACGTGACGGGGGTGACCGCTCAGCCGGTCCGCTTCCACTCCGCGCACCGGTTCGTCTTGAAGTACTCACCCTTGGTGCGCGTCACCTGGCCGGGGCCGGTGAGGCTGTTGTCGGCGACGGTGGACCCGAATTCCCCACGCGCGTCCTTGGCCCGCTCCCACTCTTGGGTCGTGTGTCCGTCGATGAGGCGGGCCGGCACCGGCACCACGCGGCGGAGGCGGGCAGCACGGTCCTGCACGTCAGCCCGGGCCGGCTCAGGGTGCCGCTGCTGCCGCTGGACGAGCAACGACGCTGCGGCGAGGCGTTCCGCCGCGTGCACACGCTCCGCGCGGAGGCGGCCCTCGCCATGGGGCGAGACGGTCGGCAGCTGCTCGCAGACCGAGGGCCTGGTCGTGAAGGCCGACGAGAGGCACGGTTCGAAGAGCGAACAGCTCGCCCGCGCGCTGTCCCGCGACACGGGCAGGATCGTGACCGTCACCCTGCACTCGTTCCCGGCGCTGCTGGACCGCATCCAGCGCAACCCGACCGAGACAAGCGGCACCAGCTTCGCGATCATCGTGGACGAGGCGCGCTCCTCCCAGTCCGGTGACGCCGCCACCGCTGCGCGGGCCGCGCTCCGTGAACCTCGTCCGGCGGCAGCTCTCGCGCGTCCGTTTGGGTAGCGTTCCGGTTATGACGTCGGTGTCGCCCCGGTCCCGCCGCACCCGATCCGCGGCGTGCGGATCGTGCGCCAGAGGCAGACCTGCGTGCCGCAATTCACGGTGATCGAGGTTGACTTCGAGTCCGCAGACGAGGCTAGATTTCGGCTCCGGGCCGCCCGGATGCCTCCCCCTCGATGCTGTTCGATTTTTCGGCTTGCCGAGCGAGGGCGAAATCGCGATTCCGCAGTGTTTGCGTGCGATGCGCTTCCGGCAGGTCAGGAATGGCCAGGAGACGGTCGCACGCATCGAGGGAACCCGCCGCATCCCCTGCCCAGTAGGAAACGATGGAATATTCGAAGAGCAGCCCCCACTTATAGACCCATGGCTGAGTGAAGAGGATATCGTCAGGCTCTGTGCGATTGATCCCCGCACACGCAAAGGCATGACCGGCGCGATAGTTTCCACGCTTCCGCAGCCGTGAGACCAACTCGAAGCACGCTTCCAGACGCTGCGGCCGCTGTTCCCATGCCCGCGAGAGGGTATCCATGGCTCCCGGCCAGTCGCCGGATTCATCCTTGAGGATTCCTGACTGCAGGAGCGAGTAATAGACCTCCTCCCCCCAGCCGCCCATCTCCGCACGGCGTTCGTAAAGGGCGATCGCCTCCTCGGTGCGACCCATGTCACGCATGGTCTGGGCCAGGTAGAACGTGCTGCGCGCGTTCGTGGGATCGCGTTCGAGCTCCGAGCTGAGCAGGGCCATATCCCGTTCGAACTTGTCGTGCCTGGAGCCACCGTCGGCGAAGTGCTCGATCACAAGGGCGTCGAGGTTCTCCTCGTCGTGCGCCTCGTCGGCTGTCAGGTACTCGTGCGTCACGCCCTCGTAGCGCCAGTGCACATCGCCACGGACAAGACGCTTGATCCGGTAGGCGAGGCTGCCGGCGTGCCGGATCATGTAGGACGCACAGGTCAGAGGAGGCAATGGCCCTTCTAGCCGGATGGTCATGTCGGCGTCGATCAGAAGCAGGTAGTCCGCTTTCCCGCGGGCACGTTGGATATTCAGCGTGCGATTTGTCCCGAAGTCAACCCAGAGGTCATCGTGCAGCTCACCGGGGACACCGTCGAAGGATTTGCGAATCAAATCCTGGGTCCCGTCCGTCGAGCCCGTGTCAGAGATGATCCAGGTGTCGACGATGTCGCGCACCGAGGCGATACACCGCTCAATTACGGCCGACTCGTTCTTCACGATCATGCACAGGCAGATGGTCGGTTTCATTACTCTGGCCCTACCTTCGAGTTTCCCATCGGGCGTGCCGATAAAAGCCTGAATCGCGTGGAGGAAGTCGCCGCAATCACTTTAGACACTTCGACACCAAGGATTGTCGACGCAACGCCGGTTCTCGTTATGAGCGAGCCGGGCCGGGCGGCAGCAGGCGCGGGTTTCGTGAGACCGGCCGCCACCCGCGCCGCACGGCCGGGATGCACCCGGCAGGCACCTCGGAGCTCGCTGCACATGTCAAAGCCGACAAGGAAATGACATGTGCATTGTGATCGACGGCGGGCAGTGCGAATGAGTCCACTCTTCACACAACGTGCGCAAACCATTGCAGTTGGTAATGATGAGGGTGTTGCCCTCTCCGGGGCGACGTGACCACTCGACTTCCCGGAATCAGGAGAACCGCATGAGTCCTGACCGCAGGACACGTTCCTCACTCGGACCGCTTCCGCTTCCCAGCCGGAGCGCGTGGGTTGCGGGCAGTAGCCTCGCATCCATCGCTCTCATGCTCACGGGCATGGCCGGCCCAGCTCTCGCAACGGAGCGCACCAAGACGGTCGGAAGCATAGCCTCGGCTACCGACCCGGGTGACGAAGGGTGCCGAGAGGGCCAGAGCCACTGCGAGCAGGGCCACAAGGGCGACAACGGCCATGGGGGCGACAACGGCCACGGGGGCCAGACCGGCCCGACTGGGCCGACCGGTCCCACTGGGCCGACGGGTCCCACTGGGCCGACCGGCCCGACGGGTGCTGACGGCATCGACGGCGCAACCGGACCCACCGGACCCGCCGGCACAGACGGAGCCGACGGCGCAACCGGACCCACCGGACCTGCGGGTGCCGACGGCGCAACCGGACCCACCGGACCCGCCGGTGCTGACGGAGTCGACGGCGCAACCGGACCCACCGGACCTGCGGGTGCCGACGGCGCAACCGGACCCACCGGACCCGCGGGAGCCGACGGCGCAACCGGACCCACCGGTCCTGCGGGTGCGACTGGTGCCACCGGACCGGCCGGACCGGTGGATGCGCAGATCGTCTCCCAGGACTACGAGGTCCTGTTGGGCGTCAACGGGTCCTACGACTCCCCCGCATGCCCGGCAGGCACCACTCCCATCTCCGGAGGCATGTCTGCCAACGGCCTCGCCACCGCCCTCGGGCAGTCCTACCCGAACGGAGACCACTGGACCGTGACCGCGACGGCGGGCGCTCTCACCACCATTACGGTCTACGCGATCTGTAGCTGACCGCACACCTCACGTCTCCGCATTGAGTCCCCGCCGGCCTTCCGGCGGGGACTCAACTCATCGCGGCAACACCACGCACCAGAGTCGACTCGCCGGCCGCGCGCTGCCGCGCTATCCGGCCGCCCTGTCCGCCCGGGGCGCGGACGCTTGGCGCCGCGCCTTCGCCAAGCGCTGGCGGCGGGCCTCGTAGAGGACGATCGATGCCGCGTTGGAGGCGTTGAGGGAGCTGGCGGAGCCCGTCATCGGGATGCTGACGACATGGTCGCAGTGCTCGCGCCAGGCGTTGCTCAGGCCCGTCGTCTCGTTGCCGACGAGCAGCAGCACCGGGCCGGTGAGGTCGAACTCGGAGGCGTCGCACTCGCCGTCCTCGTCGGTGCCGACGACCAGGACGGGGCGGCCCCGGCCGCGTTCGGCGTCCAGCCACCGGGCGACCTCGTGGTGCGAGGGGGTGCGGACCACGGGGAGGGCGAAGAAGGAGCCGGTGGTCGCGCGGACCGCCTTCGGGTCGTACGGGTCGGCCGCGTGGCCCGTGACGACGAGGCCGCGGGCGCCGAAGGCGTCGGCGGAGCGGATGATGCTGCCGATGTTGCCGGGCTGCGTCGGGCGGTCGAGGGCGACGCCGAGGAAGTCGTCGTCGACCGGGATGCGGGCCAGGTCGTCGGGGGCCATCTCGACCACCGCCAGGACCTCCGGGGCGCCCTCCGCCTTCTCGCTCAGCTCCGCCAGCAGCTCCGGGGCCATGGCGATGCGCTCCGCGGTGCTCCCGCGCATCAGCTCCCCCGCCCAGCGGGACAGCGGGCGGCTCGCGTCGTACAGGAGGGACCGCACCGTCCAGCCGTGCTCGACGGCCATGGTGATCGGCCGGACGCCCTGGACGATGAACTCGCCGGCGCGTCCGCGCTTGGTCCGGTTGGTGAGCAGCGTCTGGAACTGCTGAAAGCGGGCGTTGCGGGTCGTGATCCGCTGCACAGCCACCGGGGGTCCTCCAAGGGGTGATCGGCCGCTCCGGAGGCGGCGCGGGCCGCCCCGGAAACCAGAAATTCCCACGGTTCGCGATGAACCGTGGGAACTGGATGAGTGTCCGAGGGGGGACTTGAACCCCCACGCCCGATAAAGGGCACTAGCACCTCAAGCTAGCGCGTCTGCCATTCCGCCACCCGGACCAGGTGATCCGCCCCGGTCTCCCGCGGCGACAAGGAAAACAATACCAGGGGTTCGGAGTGCCTCTCACCTGCATATCCGGTGGCCGGACGGTGGACAGCGGGTCGGCGGCGGGTCGGCGGCGGGGTCCGCCGGGCGGGGCGCGCGGCGGGTTACTTTCCCCTCCATGAGAGATCGCGGCCCCCGTCCGCCCCGCGCCCTGTCACCCCTGCGCGAACATCTGCGCGAGACGTTCTGGTTCGCCCCCGCCCTGACGCTCGTCTGCGCCTTCGTGCTGTGGTTCGCCGCGGCGGCGGTGGACGAGCAGCTGGTCTCGTATCTGCGCCGGGAACAGGCGTACGACGACATCCAGGACCTGGTGTCGGTCGCCGAGGACACCAAGCAGATCGTCGTCACGGTCAGCTCGGCGATGATGACCTTCATCGGTGTGGTCTTCAGCATCTCGCTGGTCGCGGTGCAGATGGCGAGCGGGCAGCTCACCCCCCGGGTGGTGCGGATCTTCATCCGCAGCCGGATCAGCAAGCTGACCCTGTCGGTGTTCCTGGCGACGTTCGTGTTCTCGCTGCTGGTGCTCAGCTCGTACGAGAGCGAGACCGATCCGCGCCTGGTCACCTCGCTGCCGTTCGTGCAGAGCGTGCTGACCGCCGTGCTCGTCGGGCTCAGCCTGCTGCTGTTCATCGGCTACGTCAGCTCCACGCTGCGCCTGATGCAGGTCGGACCGGTCCTCGACCGCATCACCCGGGACACCTTCCGGGTGCTGGGCCGCATGCCGGCGGGGCGTCCGGCGACGGAGCCGCTGCCCGCCGAGACCGGGCAGATCCTGTACGAGGGACGGGCCGGGGTCCTGCGGGACGTCAATGTGGCACGGCTGGTGCGGACCGCCCGCCGCCAGGGTGTGGTGCTCCGGCTGATCCCCCGGCTCGGGGACTTCGTGGTGCCGGGGACGCCGGTGCTTGCCGTGCACGGCGGGGCGGCGCCGCCCCGGCACGCGCTGCGCTACACGGTCTCGGTGGGCGTGCAGCGCACCCTGCACCTGGATCTCGCGTTCGGGCTGCGCCAGTTGTCGGACATCGCGCTGCGGGCGCTGTCCTCGGCGGTGAACGACCCGACGACGGCCGTGCAGTGCCTGGACCGGATCGTGCAGTTCCTGGCCGCCGCGGTGCGGCTGCCGCTGGGCACGGTGCACCACCGGGACCGCACGGGTGCGGTGCGGCTGGTGCAGGAGGTGCCGTCGTGGGAGGACCTGGTGGACCTCGGGTTCGAGGAGGTGCGGCGGTGCGCGGCGCCCGCCCCGCAGGTGACGCGGCGGCTGCTGGCCGGGATCGACGACCTGGTGCGGCTGGCCGGGCCGGAGCGGCGGGGGCCGCTGGTCCGGCATCGTGCCCTGCTGGTGCAGAACGTGCGGCGGGCGGTGCCGGACGCGGCCGAGCGCGCGTTCGCGCTGCGCCCCGACCGGCAGGGCATCGGCTGAACGATTCGCCCGCGCCGCCCGGTGGCGGCCGGGGAGGGGGTCCGGCCGCGCCTCACGGGCAGCGGATCACGGGCAGCGGATCACCTGGCCCGCGTAGCTCAGGTTGCCGCCGAAGCCGAAGAGCAGGACCGGGGCGCCGCTCGGGATCTCGCCGCGCTCGACCAGCTTGGACAGGGCCATCGGGATCGAGGCGGCCGAGGTGTTGCCGGAGTCGACCACATCGCGGGCGACGACGGCGTTGACCGCGCCGATCCTGCGGGCGACGGGTTCGATGATCCGCAGGTTGGCCTGGTGCAGGACGACCCCGGCCAGGTCCTCCGGGGTGAGGCCCGCCCGCTCGCACACCTGCCGGGCGATGGGGGGCAGCTGGGTGGTGGCCCAGCGGTAGACCGACTGGCCCTCCTGCGCGAAGCGCGGCGGGGTCCCCTCGATACGGACGGCGTCGCCCATGCCGGGGACCGATCCCCACAGCACGGGGCCGATGCCGGGCCGCTCCGCGTCCGCCGGGTCGGCGACGACGACCGCCGCCCCGGCGCCGTCGCCCATCAGGACGCAGGTGGAGCGGTCGGACCAGTCGACGATGTCGCCCATCTTGTCGGCGCCGATGACCAGGGCGCGGGTGGCGGCACCGGCCCGCAGGGCGTGGTCGGCGGTGGCGAGGGCGTGGGTGAAGCCGGAGCACACCACGTTGATGTCCATCACCGCGGGCGAGGCCATGCCGAGGCGGGCGGCCACCCGGGCCGACATGCTCGGCGAGCGGTCGATGGCGGTGGAGGTGGCGACCAGCACCAGGTCGATGTCGGCCGGCTGGAGCCCGGCCGAGGCCAGCGCCTTGGCCGCCGCGTGCGCGGCCAGTTCGTCCACCGGCTCGTCGGGGCCGCCGATGTGGCGGGTCCTGATACCGACGCGGCTGGTGATCCACTCGTCACTGGTGTCCACCATGGCCGCCAGGTCATGGTTGGTCAGCACCTTGGCGGGCTGGTAGTGGCCGAGTGCGACGACACGTGAGCCGGTCATGCAGGTTCCCCTCGCTCCATCTGTCTGGAACCATCCAGTCTTGGTCGCTACCGACCGGTACGGGGGCAGGTGATCCCACAGGATTACCGGCTCCGCCTTGGAGGGCCTGCGCTTGGCAAGGGCTGGGGACGGCTTCGGACCCGGCCGTCCGGTTGCGGCGGCGTGTTCCGGGTGCAGGACAATGTGACGGTCGGGGCCCTCCGCCGCAGGCGGGTCCGGTGGCTCCCGGCAGCCGCCGCCCGGCGCCGCTCGGGCCCTCGTACGCACAGGAATCGGGTTCAACGGTCATGGGACGGGTCACCGAGCGCCGCCGCACCATCCGCATCCGGGACGGGGCCGTCTCCACCCGGCCCGACACCCTCGTCGTCGAGGAGCCGCTGGAGATCCGGCTCGACGGCAGACCGCTCGCCATCACCATGCGCACACCGGGCGACGACTTCGCGCTGGCGGCGGGGTTCCTGGTCAGCGAGGGGGTGATCGGCGGGCAGGCCGACGTGCGGTCGATCGTGTACTGCGCAGGCGCGACCGCCGAGGGGGTCAACACGTACAACGTGGTGGACGTCGCCCTGGCGCCGGGCGTCGAGGTCCCCGACATCACGCTGGAGCGCAACGTCTACACCACTTCGTCCTGCGGGCTCTGCGGCAAGGCGAGCCTGGACGCCGTCCGCACCACGACCCGGCATCCGGTCGCCGACACTCCCCCGCTGCGGATCGCGCCCGCGCTGCTGGCCGTGCTCCCGGACCGGCTGCGGGCCGCCCAGCGGGTCTTCGACCGGACCGGCGGGCTGCACGCGGCGGCGCTGTTCTCGGAGACGGGCGAGCTGGTGGACGTCCGGGAGGACGTGGGGCGGCACAACGCGGTGGACAAGCTGGTGGGGCGGGCGCTGACGGACGGGCGGCTGCCGCTGTCCCGCTCGATCCTGCTGGTGTCGGGCCGGGCCTCGTTCGAGCTGGCGCAGAAGGCGGTGATGGCCGGCATCCCCGTGCTGGCGGCCGTCTCGGCGCCCTCGTCGCTGGCCGTGGACCTGGCCGCGGAGACGGGGCTGACCCTGGTCGGCTTCCTGCGGGGGCCCTCGATGAACGTGTACGCGGGCGAGCACCGCATCGCGCTGGGGTTCGCCGGCACCACCCCCTGACCACCGGAAACGGCGGTGGTCGCACCCGTGCGGAGCGGTGGCCGCACCCGTACATGGCGGTGGCCGCACCGTACGGATTCGGTGGAGATTCCGGCGCGAGCCGCTTACCCGGCGGTCCCAAGCGCGCCCGAGCCCTGCCCATCTGGCCGGATTTCGGTCCCTGACCAGTGCGTATCCCCAGCGGTACGGAACGCTCCGGACCCTCCCGCGAAGGCGCCGGGTGGGGTAGCGTCGCGGCGCTGTGCAAAGCCCCGAGGAGCAGGTCATTGCGCGAGTTCACTGTCCCAGCCATGGCGGCCGCGCCCCTCGTGGGTGGCCTCGCCGACGTGGTGTTCGATCATGCCGAGACCGAGCCGCACCGGGTCGCGCTCGGCCGAAAAGATGCGGACGGGCGCTGGCAGGACGTCACATCGGCGGCGTTCCGCGACGAGGTGCTGGCGCTGGCCAGGGGGCTCATCGCGCACGGGGTGCGGTTCGGCGACCGGGTCGCCCTGATGTCGCGCACCCGCTACGAGTGGACCCTGTTCGACTTCGCTCTGTGGGCGGTCGGCGCGCAGTCGGTCCCGGTCTATCCGACGTCCTCGGCGGAGCAGGTGCTGTGGATGCTGCACGACGCCGAGGTGTCGGCGGTGATGGTGGAGCACGAGGACCACGCGATGACGGTGGCCTCGGTCATCGACCGGCTGCCGGGGCTGAAGCGGCTGTGGCAGCTGGACGCGGGCGCGGTGGCGGAGCTGGTGGAGGCGGGCGCGCGCGTCGGGGACGAGGTGGTGCACCGGCACCGGCGGGCGGTGACCCCCGAGTCGGTGGCGACGGTCGTCTACACCTCCGGCACCACGGGCCGGCCCAAGGGCTGTGTCCTCACGCACGCCAACCTCATGTTCGAGACGGACACCATGGCCGCGCGCTGGCAGTCGGTGTTCCGCTCCCGGCCGGGTGACGAGGCGTCGACGCTGCTGTTCCTGCCGCTGGCGCACGTCTTCGGGCGGATGGTCGAGGTCACCGCGATCCGGGGCCGGGTGAAGCTGGGCCACCAGCCGGAGCCGGCGGCGAAGGCGCTGATGCCGGACCTGGTCTCGTTCCGTCCCACGTTCGTCCTGGCGGTGCCGTACATCTTCGAGAAGGTCTTCGACACGGCCCGGCGCAGGGCCGAGGCGGAGGGCAGGGCGGGGCCGTTCGACAAGGCGGTCGACGTCGCGGTGAAGTACGCGGAGGCGATGGAGGCGCGGGCCTTCGGCACCGGACCCGGCCCGGCGGCCGGGCTGCGGGTGCAGCACCAGTTCTTCGACAAGGTGGTGTACCGGAAGGTCCGCGAGGCGATGGGCGGCCGCATCCGGCACGCCATGTCGGGCGGCTCGGGCATGGAGCGCCGGCTCGGGCTGTTCTTCGCGGGCGCCGGGGTGACGGTGTACGAGGGGTACGGGCTGACCGAGACGACGGCGGCGGCCACCGCGAACCCGCCGGAGCGCACCCGGTACGGCACGGTGGGGCAGCCGATCCCGGGCACCACGGTGCACATCGCGGACGACGGCGAGGTGTGGGTGTACGGGGACCACGTCTTCGGCGGGTACCTGGGCAATCCGGAGGCCACCGGCGCGGTGCTCAACGACGGCTGGCTGGCCACCGGCGACCTGGGCTCGCTGGACGAGGACGGCTATCTGACGATCACCGGGCGGAAGAAGGAGATCCTGGTGACGTCCGGCGGCAAGAGCGTCTCGCCGGCCGCGCTGGAGGAGCGGGTGCGGGCGCATCCGCTGGTGGCGCAGTGCATCGTGGTCGGCAACGACCGGCCGTTCGTCGCGGCGCTGGTCACCCTCGACCAGGACGCCGTGGAGCACTGGCTCACGATGCGGGGGCGCACCGCGCTGACGCCGGGCGAGCTGGTGCGCGACCCGGATCTGGAGATGGAGGTGCGCCGGGCGGTGGTGGCGGCGAACACCGCGGTCTCGCAGGCGGAGTCCATCCGTACGTTCCGCATCCTGGCCCACCGGTTCAGCGAGGAGCACGGGCTGCTGACGCCGTCGCTGAAGCTGAAGCGCAGGGCGATCGAGGCGGCGTACGAGGCCGAGGTGGACGCGCTGTACCGCTGAGCGGACGAAAGGGTCCGGTGCCGGGAATGCGCGGGCGCCCTTGATCGTTGTACGCGGGAGACCCACCCCTCAACGTTAGGATCGTCCGCTCGTGAGCCAGGTACCCTCCCTCACTCTCAACAACGGCGTCGAGATGCCCCAGCTCGGTTTCGGTGTCTGGCAGGTGCCGGACGACGAGGCGACGAAGGCGGTCGCCACCGCCATCGAGTCCGGGTACCGCAGCATCGACACCGCCGCGATCTACCAGAACGAGACGGGTACGGGCAGGGCCATCGCCGCCTCCGGCGTCCCCCGCGACGAGCTGTTCGTGACCACCAAGGTGTGGAACACCGAGCAGGGCCACGACTCCACGCTCCGCGCCTTCGACGCGTCCCTGGCCAAGCTGGGTCTGGAGTACGTCGATCTGTATCTGATCCACTGGCCGGTCCCGGCCAAGGACGCGTACGTGGACACCTACCGCGCGCTCGAAAAGATCCACGCCGAGGGCCGGGCCAAGGCCATCGGTGTGTCCAACTTCCTCCCGGAGCACCTGAAGCGGCTGCTCGGGGAGACCTCCGTGGTGCCGGCGCTCAACCAGATCGAGCTGCACCCGCAGCTCCAGCAGGCGGAGTCCCGTGCGCTGCACGCCGAGCACGGCATCCTGACGGAGGCGTGGTCGCCGCTGGGCTCCGGCAAGGGGCTCCTGGAGGTTCCGACGGTCGTCGCGGTCGCCCGCAAGCACGGCCGTACGCCCGCCCAGGCGGTGCTGCGCTGGCACATCCAGACGGGGAACGTGGTGATTCCGAAGTCCGTGACGCCGTCGCGGATCGCGGAGAACATCGACGTGTTCGACTTCGAGCTGGACGCCGACGACCTGGCCGCGTTCGCGGCGCTGGACGAGGGGAAGCGGCTCGGCCCGAATCCGGGCGAGTTCAACCTCGGCGCCTGACCGCCGCACTCCCGCCGGGCCGCCGCCCCCGCTCCTTCGCGAGCGGGGGCGGCGGCTTCGTCGTGTCCGGGGAAGCTCCTATAGATCGTCAAGCGGTCTGTGGGAGCGGTTTGGTGGTGTGGATCACATGGGGTAGGTGGCGGTAGATCTCGCGGGCGACGAACCGTTTCAGGCACCGGATGACGTCCTTCTTGACCATGCCTTCGGCGGTGCGTCGGGCGACGTAGTCCCGTGTGCGCTGGTCGTACTTCATGCGGACCAGGACGATGGTGTGGAGGGCGTTGTTGGCCTGGCGGTCGCCGCCGCGATTGAGGCGGTGGCGGTTGGTGCGGCCGGAGGAGGCCGGGACCGGTGCGGCCCCGCAGAGGTGGGCGAAGGCTGCTTCGGAGCGGAGCCGGTCGGGGTTGTCGCCCGCGCTCGTCAGCAGCTGGCCGGCGGTTTCGGGGCCGAGGCCCGGCAGGGCGATGAGCCTCGGGGCCGCCTTGGTGACCAGCGGTCCGATCTCCTTGTCCGCGTCCTTGATCTCCTCGTCCAGCGCCTGGTAGCGGCGGGCGAGCCGCCGCAGGACGGTCTTCACCGCGCAGGCTGGATCGTCGAGTTCACCGGCCGGACGGGAGCGGGCCAGGGTGTCGATCAGCTCCCGCGTGGACAGTCCCCGCAGCTTGTCCCGCACCACGGAGGGAGCGGTGACGATGAGGGTGCGGATCTGGTTGATGGTCTGGGTGCGGGCCTTGACGGCGCTCTTGCGGACGACCCGCAGGGCGCGGATCGCCTCCACGATCCCGTTGCGCGCCTTGGGTGTTCCTCCGGCCCGGCCGGAGAGGACCGCGGTCGCGGCCCCGTAGGCGTCGATCGGGTCGGATTTGCCGTTGTCGCGCCTCGCCTTGCGGTCCGGCCGGTCCACCTCGACCACTGCGACCCCGTTCGCGGTGAGGAAGCGTGCGATCTCGGCGCCGTAGGCACCGGTCCCCTCGACCCCGACGGCGAGGACCTCACCGTGGGACCGGAGCCAGTCCAGCAGCCGCCGGTATCCCTCCGGCGTGGTCTCGAACCGCTTGGTGGCCAGGTGCCGGCCAATGCTGTCGATGACCGCTGCCTGGTGGAGGTCGGTGTGGGTGTCGATCCCGCCGACCACCGCTATCTCGTCTGCCATGCTGGTGTGTGCTGCCCTTCCAACGCTCAACGGTGGGAGGGCGCGAGCCGGTCGGGCAGACGGACAAGACAGTGATGGGACCTTTGGCCGGGCTCCTATGAAGTCACGGAAGCCCGACCGGCCACGCGCCAGACGGCATCGCCCGGCAGGCCGACGATTCCCCAGAAGGACAACCGAAGCGTCAGTCAGGCGGAGAGTCAGACCCCCGGGCGATGCCATGGCTGATCCTCACTGTCAGGCGTCGCGCCGGCCCAGGTGGAGGGTGCGGGCCAGCAGCAGGAAGACGTCGGGGCGCCGGTGCAGCCCGGCCGGGTCTTCGGGGTCGAGCAGCCGGTCGAGGACGGCGTTGTCCTCGGCGTCGAGGTGGTCGCGCAGCCCGTCGCGGCGGCGGGTGAAGTCGGCGACGACCTGTTCGCGGGCCGGGTCGGGGAGCGGGGCCGGCAGGTCGAGCAGGAAGCTGCGGGTGCCCTGCGGGGTGAGGCCCGCCGCGCCGAACAGGGCGGCCCAGTCCTCCACCTCGCGCCGGGCGTCGGGCAGTTCGGCGCGCATCGTCTGGAAGAGCTCCGCCTCGGCGGCCTCCATCCGGGCCTCCAGGCCGGGCCGGCCGAAGCCGAGGTCGCGCGGGAGCTGCCGGGGCTGGAGGCCGCCCTCGACGAGCGCGACGGTGCCGCCGGGGCGCAGCAGCGAGCCGAATCCGGCGAGCACGGCGCGCTGGTCGCCCATGTGGTGCAGGGTGTTGCCGGCCCAGATCAGATCGGCCTCGCCCAGCTCGGGGAGTTGTTCGGGGAGGGTGGCGTGCAGGGTGGTGACGCGGTCGGCGAGGCCGAGCCGCCGCGCGCGGGCGCGGGTGCGTTCGAGGAGCGCGGGGGTGCCGTCGACGGCGACGATCTCGGCGTCCGGGAAGACCTCGGCGAGCAGGCAGGCGACGACGCCGGGGCCGGCGCCGACGTCCAGGACCCGGCGGACCTCGGGCGCGTCGGGCAGGGCGGCGATCCAGCGGGCCGCCTCGGTGTACTGCCCGGCGCTGAGTTCGGCGTTCCGTTCCAGGAGCGGGGCCATGACGTCCCAGTCGGGTTCGCCGCCGCCGTGGCCGCCGTGGTGGTGCCCGTGGCTGGTGTGGTTGCTCATGGCTCCAGCGTCGCCACACCCGGGTCCGCGCGCAAACTTCCTTGCCGTTCCGGCAAGCCGCCGCCCTTGCGGTACTCCTGCGGGCTGACGCCGCGTACGCGTTTGAAGGCGGTGCTGAACGCGAAGGCCTGGCTGTAGCCCACCTTGCGGGCCACGGCCTCGACGGTGGCGTCGGTCCCGCGCAGGAGGTCGGCCGCGACGGCGGTCGCGGCCCGTCCAGCAGTTCGGCCAGTGCGTCCATGCGCAGCAGCGTCGACGCGGGCGTGGGGAGCCGAGAGCCTCGGGGATGGGGCGGGTGGGAGGCGGCGCCGAGCTGTGTGGCGGTGGCGTTTCCGGCCGGTCCGGCGGTCCGTCGCCCGCTTTCAGCCATCTGCCCGCTTCGACTCCCGTGCGGAGCTTCGCAGTTGGCGGGCGCATCGGCGCGATCCGGCTGTCCGGGGGCGACTACCGGCCATCGACGCGCGTCCAGGTGGCTGAAGAAGAGGTCTAAACCAACGACGTATTGCCGTGGGGCCACCGGGGTCATAACGTGCGGTGATGGACCTGGAGTTGCGGCATCTGCGAACCGTACGTGCCATCGCCGAAACCGGCAGCCTGACCAAGGCCGCCGCCGCGCTGGGTCTTGCGCAGCCCGCGCTCAGCGCACAACTGCGACGGATCGAGAAGGCGCTCGGCGGCCCGCTGTTCGACCGGGACCACACGGGCGCGCGGGCGACCCCGCTGGGCGAACTGGTCCTGGAGCGCGCCCGGGTGGTGCTGCCGGCCGTGAGCGAGCTCCAGGAGGAGGCGGTCAGGTTCGCCAACGCCACGGGCGCCATGGAGCGGTTCCGGCTCGGCGGCACGCACGGCCCGCTGCTGGGCGGGCTGGTGGACCGGCTGGCGACCGCGCACCCGGCCGCGCCGGTGTCCACGTACACCTCCTGGTCGGTGGCGGAGATCGCCTCGCAACTGGTGGACGGGCGGCTGGACTTCGCGCTGATCGGGACGTGTGGCGAGAGCGCGCCGCCGGACGCGGGGCGGCTGGAGTGGCAGGTCGTCGGGGTCGATCCGGTGTTCGTGATGCTGCCGGAGACCCATCGGCTGGCGGGCCGGGACGAGCTGGAGCTGTCCGAGCTGGCGGAGGAGTGCTGGGCGGACGTGCCGGGGGACGGCTGTTTCGCGGACTGCTTCGTGGCGGCCTGTGCCCGCGCCGGGTTCAGCCCGGCCTCGGTGTACGAGACGGACACCACATCGGTCGTGCATCTGGTGCAGGTGGGGCGGGCGGTCGGGCTGTGCCGGGCGACGTTCCCGCCGACCCCGGGGGTGGTCACCCGGCCGGTCGCCGGGGCGCCGCTCAGCTGGCGCCATCTGCTGGGCTGGCACCCGCGCTCGGCCGCCGCGTCGGCGGCGGCCGGGGCGGTGAGCGGGTACATGCGGGCGGCGTACGCCGAGGCGGTGGGGCGCAGCAAGAGCTACACGCGCTGGCTCGCCGCGCACCCGGGCTTCGGCGCCGTGGTCTGAGCGGCCGGGGGTGTCCGACAGATCCCCTAGCCGGCCCCGTGCCCGGGGGCGACCGCCGCGATGCGGGCGGCCAGGGCGAGGTCCTTGCCGGTGACCTTGCCGCCCGCGTCGTGCGAGTTCACGGCCAGGGTGACGGTGTTGTAGCCGAGGGTCAGGTCGCTGTGGTGGTTCAGCTCGTCCTGGATGGCGGCGATGTGGACGGTGAACGCGGCGGCGGCGACGTGCGAGGGCAGCCGGTAGGAGCAGGTGATCCGGTCGCCGTCCGGGGACCAGCCGGGCAGGTCGCGCAGCCCGTCCTCGATCTCCTGCGGCGACAGCGGTGCGGCGGGCATGGGGCGGCTCCCTCACTGGTGGTGGTCGATGCCGGTGACGTTACGGTCTGGGTATGACGACTGTCGCGCTCGACACGGGGGTAGGGCCGCTGCTGCGCAGCTGGCGGGAACGGCGGCGGATGAGCCAGCTGGAGCTGTCGCTGCGGGCCGGCTCCTCCGCCCGGCACATCTCGTTCATCGAGACGGGGCGCGCCCGCCCCAGCGAGGAGATGGTGCTGCGGCTGGCCGAGCATCTGGAGGTGCCGGTCAGGGAGCGCAACGCCCTGCTGGTGATGGCGGGTTACGCCCCGCACTACACGGAGACCGCGCTCGACGACCCGGCGATGGGGGCGCTGCGGGACGGCCTGGACCGGCTGCTGGGGGGCTACGACCCGTATCCGGCGTTCGTGGTGGACGGGACGTACACGGTGGTGGCCGCCAATCGGGGGATGACCCGGCTGCTCGACGGCGTGCCGGATCATCTGCTGGCGCCGCCGCTGAACGCCATGCGCCTCACCCTGCACCCGGAGGGGCTGGCCCCGCGCATCCGGAATCTGCGCGCGTGGCGGGCGGACCTGCTGGCGCAGATGGAGCGCCAGATCGCGCTGGTGCGGTCGGCGGAGCTGCGCGAGCTGTACGAGGAGGTGGCGGGCTATCCGCTGCCGCCGGGCGCGGACGGGGTGGACGGGCGGCCGTCCGCCCCTTCGGTGCCGTTCGCGTTGCCGCTGGTCATCGAGCACGACGGGCGGGTGCTGTCGTTCGTCGCGTCGATCGCCACGTTCAACACGCCGATGGACGTGACGGTGGCGGAGCTGGCCGTCGAGACGCTGCTGCCGGCCGATCCGGAGACCGGCGCGTATCTGCGGTCGCTGGTGCTCTGAGGGCGGGCGGGTCCGGGTCTCCCGTGCCGGATGTGGCACGGGAGACCCGGAGCGCCCCCACGGGTTACACCCGGGCGCCGTTGTCCTGCGGGTCGCGCCGGCCGGAGCCCTGGCGGGCGCGCGGGGCGCGGGTGCGGGCGGGCGGCGGGACCTTGCTGGTGCGCTCCAGGAGCAGCGCGGCCGGCACGGCGGTCATCACCGAAGAGTATGTCCCGACGATGATTCCGATGAGCAGGGCGAGCGCGAAGTCCTCCAGCGAGTCGCCGCCGAGGACGGTGAGCGCGACGAGGATGAACAGGGCGCCCATACCGGTGTTCACCGTGCGGGGCACGGTCTGGATGATCGCCTGGTTCGCGACGTCGGGCAGTGGCTTCTTCCGGGCCTTGGCCCACAGCTCCCGCACCCGGTCGAAGACCACCACCGAGTCGTTGACGGAGTAGCCGATGACGGTGAGCAGGGAGGCCAGGAAGATGCCGTCGACGGTCCGCCCCATCCAGGCGAACGCCCCGACCAGGATGATCACGTCGTGCACCAGCGCCCCGACCGAGCCCAGGGCGAAGGTCCAGCGGAATCTGAACGCCAGATAGGCGAGCTGGACGAGTACGGCGATGCCCAGGGCGATCAGCGCGTTGCGCCGCAGTTCGTCGCCGAGGCTGGGGCCGATCAGCTCGTCGCGGACCTTGGTCGTCTCACCTCCCTCGGCGGCCAGCGCGGCCCGCAGCGTGTGCTCCTCGTTGTTGTCGAGGTCCTTGGTGCGTACGGAGATGTCGCCGGCCCCGGCCGTCGTGACCTCGGCGTCGCCGAATCCGGCGCCCGCCAGGGCCTTGCGGGCGGCGTCCACGTCCACCGGGCGACTGGTGGAGTACTCGACGAGGCGTCCGCCGGTGAACTCGACGCCGAAGTTGACGCCGCGCACCACGATGCCCGCGACGGCCACCGCGATCAGCACCGCGGAGATCGTCAGCCAGCGGCGCGGGTGGCGCATCAGATGCGGGTCGCGCCGGGAGAGCCAGGTGCGGACCCGGCCCGGAATGCCGATGCCGTTGACGCCCCGGTAGTCGGCGACGAACCGGGAGCGGGACGCGATCTCGGTGAGGGCGCGGGCGATGACGAGCGCGGAGAACATCGAGGCCAGCACACCGATGGCGAGCGTGACACCGAAGCCCTTGACCGGGCCCGAGCCGAGGAAGAACAGCAGCCCGGCCGCGATGAGCGTCGTCACGTTGGAGTCGGCGACGGCGCTCCAGGCGCCCTTGAACCCGGCGGCGAGCGAGGCGCGCAGGGAGGAGGACTTGCCCGGTCTGGCCGCGAACTCCTCCCTGGCCCGTTCGAAGACGAGCACGTTCGCGTCGACGGCCATGCCGATGGCCAGGACGAACCCGGCGAGCCCGGGCAGGGTGAGCGTGACGCCGAGGCCGACGAGGGCGGCGTACGAGATGACGCCGTAGGCGACCAGCGCGACGGCGGCGAGCGCCCCGAACAGGCGGTAGATGACGATGATGAACAGGGCCGTGGCGGACGCGCCGATCAGGGCGGCACGGGCGCTGGCGTCGATGGCGGCGGCACCGAGCGTCGGGCCGACGGTCCGCTGCTCGACGATCTCGACGGGCACCGGCAGGGCGCCGCCCTCGATCAGGAGGGCGAGCTCGCGGGCCTCGTCGGCGCTGAAGGAGCCGGTGATCTGGGTGGAGCCGGAGGGCAGGCCCGTACCGCAGGAGACGGACGGTGAGACCTGCGGGGAGGAGATCACCTTCTCGTCCAGCACGATGGCGACGCGGCGCCGTTCGTCCTGGACGGGGTTGCAGGCCGCCTCACCGGTCAGCTTGGTCCACTTCCGGCCGGCGTCCTTGTGGAAGTCGAGCGAGACGGTCCAGCCGGCTCCCTGCTGCGCGTCGAAGGACGCCTTCGCCTCCTTGACGCCCGCGCCCGAGAGCGCGACGGGGCCGAGGGCGAGCGGCCGGCCGTCCTCGTCGGGCAGGGTCAGCTCCTTGCCGCCCTTGTCCTTGTCCTTCTCGCCCTCGGCGCCCTCGGGCAGGCCGGGGCCCTGGACGGCGTGGAAGGTCAGCTGGGCGGTCTTGCCGATGACCTCGGCGGCCTTGCGGGGGTCCTGGACGTCGGGGAGCTCGACGATGATCCGGTTGTCGCCGGAGCGGGTCAGCGTGGGCTCCGTCACGCCGAGCGAGTCGATGCGGCGGCGCAGCACCTCCAGGGTGCGGTCGGTGCTCTCGCGGTCGGCCTTGGCGGTCTCGGAGTCCTTGGCCTGGAGCACCATGCGGGTGCCGCCCTGGAGGTCGAGGCCGAGTCTGGGTGACATGTTCAGCGAGATGAACACGGAGACGAGCAGTACGGCCGCAGCCAGAATTGCCCGCACCGTGGTGGCGCGCGTCATTGCGGGGTTTCCTCCGGGGAGCGCCGGGCGCTCCCCGTCCGGGTCAGGACGGCGGGAACGGCACGGCGTGGTGGGTGAGCGGGACCGCTGGGCGGTCCCCGGACCGGTGGACACCGGTGCCGGGAGGTCCGCGCACGCCGGGGAGCGCCGGGCGCGGGTTCGGCGCCGCGGCGGCGGGGACGGGGCGGGCGGAGGAGGGGACGGGGAGCGGCAGCGGGACGCCGGCGGGGCTGGGGACGAGCCCGCCGGCGCCGGGCGGCGGCAGCTGGTGTGCGGTACGGGGGTGTTCGGCGGCCGCCCACGGGCCGGGGCGCGGTCCCCCGTCGATGAGGGTCGGGGGCGCGGCGGCGGCCGGGGTGGACGCGCCGGAGCGGGTGCCGGACAGGGAGTGTGCGGGGAGGCCGGGGACGGTCGTCATGGCCCCGGCGGTCCGGGCGGCGGGCGTGCCGCGCGGGGGCAGGGCGGGGGCCGGTGCCGTGTGCGTACCGGCGAGGGAAGCCACCGCGCGTACGGGGAGGCCCGCGCCGGCCACGGCGGGCGCGCCGCCGCCGAGGGCGAGCATGGCGAGCAGCAGCGCGACGAGGCACCGCCACGCGGCGGAGGCGTGCGCGGCGGGCAGGCGTTCGGCGGCGGGCTCGTCGCGCACCGGGGCGTCCGGGCGGGCTTCGGGGTGTGCGGTCCCCCGAGGCGGCCCCCAGGGGACCGGGGTCACCGGATTCGGCCGGGGAGGGCGGGCTCCGCGTGGCGGAGGACGGAGCTGAGGACGATGCCGGCGCCGCGTACCACCGTGGTGGCGGGGTCCTCGGCGGGCCGGACCGGGACGCCGAGGCGGAGCGCTATCCGGTTGGTGACGTCCGGGCGCAGCGCACCGCCTCCGGCGAGCAGCGGCCCGCGGCGCAGGGCGCCGAGCATCGCGCCGTGCCGGTCCTGCCGCCACATGGCCATGACCATGTCGAGGACGGCGCGGACGACGGCGGCGGGCGGCTCGCCCGGTCCCAGGTCGCTGAGGCCGGTCTCGGCCAGGCGCGCGTCGCGCACCAGGCCGTCGACGAGCAGGGTGGCCTCGGTCAGCTCGGCGCCGACGTCGAGGACGAGGAGCGGTCCGCCGTCCTGCGGTCCGGCGCAGGCCGCGGCGGCCCTGGCGCTGTCCAGGACGATGACGTCGCAGGGGCCCAGGCCGCGGAGCACGTCGCGCGCGGCGGCGCGGTGCGCGGGTCCGGCGAGGACGGGGTGGCTGACGACGATGAGGGCGTCGTCGCGGTCGTCGCCCAGGGCCCGGTCCGCGATGCGGGCGAGCATCCGGCGGCAGGAGTCCGGGTCGACGATGCGGCCGCGCCGCACGGGCCTGCCCCGGCCGTGCTCGACGGCGTCGTCGCAGGTCTCGGTGACGACGCCCCGGCCGGGCACCCAGGCACGGGTCCGGGAGCTGCCGAGGTCGAGCGCGAGGCCCCGGGTGGCGCCCCGGTGCCGCCGGTTGACGGCGCGGTCGTGCCGCTGTCCGTCGCGCAGAGAACGCATCGCCCCTCACCCCCGGCTCGCAGCCGTGGCCGTACACACACCCAGTGACCCGCTGATCGCGAGGCATGGCCGAGCCCTCACTATGCAATAGGGAGGCAAAGAAAGCCACTCCCGGGCAAATTCGAAGGGCTCGAACCGAGGTCTCAGGCGTCCACGGGCAGGAACTCCCCGATCAGTTCGGCGAACTCCGCCGGGCTCGCGATCCGTACGCCCAGATCCTCCGCCTTCGTCCGCTTGGAGCCCGCCTTCTCGCCGGCCACCAGCAGCGTGGTCCGCTTGGAGACGCTGGAGGAGGACTTGCCGCCGGCCCGCTCGATCAGCTCGTTCATCTGGTTGCGCGACAGCTTCTCCAGGGCGCCGGTCATGGCACCGGTGACCACCACCGTCATCCCGGCCAGCGGCCCGGCGTCGGCGGCGGCGCCTTCGGTGTCCGGGGCGTCATCGGCGGCGGCCGCCTCGCCCGGCGGCGGGGGCGGGGTGGCGCCCGGCTCGGTCATGGTGAGCCCGGCGGCGACCAGCTTCTCGATCAGCGGGGCGAGGTCGGCCAGTTCGGCGACGACGCTCGCCGCCTTCTCCTTGCCGATGCCGTCCACCCGCTGCAGCTCCTCCGCGTCGGCGGCCCGGATGCGGTCCATCTCCGCGAAGTAGCGGGCGATGCGGCGCGACATGGAGCGGCCGGTGCCGCGTACGCCGAGGGCGCAGAAGACGCGGGAGAGGGGCTGGGTGCGGGCGGTGTCGATGGCGGCCAGCAGGTTGTCCGTGCTGGTCTCGCCCATCCGGTCGAGCGTGAGGAGCTGTTCGCGCTCCAGGGTGAACAGGTCGGCGAAGTCGGCGACGAGACCGGACTCGACGAGCTGGACGACGCGGGTCGTGCCGAGTCCTTCGATGTCGAGCTGGTCGCGGCCGGCCGCGTACGAGATGGAGGCGACGAGACGGCAGTCGCGGCCGCGTACGCAGCGCCAGCGCTGCTCGCTGGTGTCGATCTCCGAACCGCACTGCGGGCACGCCTCGGGGAAGACGACGGGCTGTTCGTCACCGGTCCGCAGATGGGCGACGGGGGCCTCGATGCGGGGGATGATGTCGCCCGCCTTGTAGACCATGACGTGGTCGCCGACGCGCAGGTCCCGGCGGGTGATGTCGGCCGGGTTGTGCAGGGTGGCGTAGCCGACGGTCGAGCCGTCGATCTCGACGGGCTCCAGGACGGCGCGCGGCGCGATGATGCCGGTACGGCCGACGTTCCACTCGACACCGAGGAGGCGGGTGACCTTCTCGACGGCCGGCAGTTTGTAGGCGATGGCCCAGCGCGGGGCGCGGGTGCCGTTGCCGGCGTCGCGCTGGTCGGCGGCGAGGTCCGCCTTGATCACGATGCCGTCGATCCCGAACGGCAGCGAGGCGCGCAGCGCGGCGATCTCCTCGATCCGGGCCTGGACCTCCTCGACGCCGGCGGCGGTGCGGGGCGCGACGTCGGTGTCGGCGGCGGTGTGCACCCCGAGCTCCGCGACGCGGGCCAGGACCTGACTGTGCGGCAGTTCCGTCAGGGCGTCGGCCGGTTCGCCGGATTCGGGCAGCGGGAGGGCGCCGTAGGCGAAGAACGTCATCTCCACCGTGTACGCCCGGTCCTTGGCGCGCAGCGTGCCCGCGGCGCCGTTGCGCGCGTTGGCGAAGGGGGCGCCGCCGTGCTCGGTGCGGACGGTGTTGGCCCGCTCGAACTGCTCGGTGGTCATCAGGATCTCGCCGCGTATCTCCAGCGTGACCGGTTCGGCCAGCTCGGCGGGGAGCCCGACGACGGTCCCGGCGGCATGCGACACGTCCTCGCCGGCGGTCCCGTCGCCGCGGGTGATCAGCCGCTCCAGGCGGCCCTCGCGGTAGCGCGCGGCGACCGCGAGCCCGTCGAGCTTCGGCTCGACGCTCCAGGCGGTGACCGGGCGGCCGATGCGGCGCTCCAGCGAGGCGGTCCAGGTGGCGAACTGCTCGGCCGAGAAGACGTTGTCGAGGGAGAGCATCGGCACCGTGTGCGGCACGTCCCCGACGGCGGCGCCGCCGGCCACCTTCCCGGTCGGGGAGGCGGGCAGCACCTCCTGCGGATGCTCCCGCTCGTACGCGGCGATGCCGCGCGCCAGCCGGTCGTAGGCGTCGTCGTCGAGCGTGCTCTCGCCCGTGGCGTAATACGCGGCGGCGGCCTGCGCGGCCTCGTCGACGGCGGCGGCGTAGGAGGCATGGTCGGCGAGCACGACTGCTGAGTTCGTCATGCCCACCATCCTGCCGCCCACCACTGACAACGCCCCGTCCGTGCCCGTCCGGCGGGGCCCGCCGGACCGGTCAGGACCCCGGCTCCCAGGGCTCCGACGCCTCCCGCAGCCAGTACCGCAGGACCCGGTGCACGGCCTCGGCGCCGACGAGTTCGTCCGGCCGCTCCCCGGACCCGTCGGCGACGGCGTCCAGCGGGTCCGTCAGGGAGCGCGGCCACAGCAGGAACGGCCGCGACTGGTCGCCGCCCAGGCCACCGTGCGAGCCGATCTGCTCCTCGAAGGCGTGCACGGTGCCCGTGGCGGGGTCGTACATCGAGTTGACCATCACGTCGGCGACGTGCGGGAAGGTGTCCGTGCGCCGGATCGCGTCCGCAGCGCCCGGCCCGTACGGCGCCAGCGGCCCCTTCCCGTCCACCAGCTCCGCCACCGGCACCCGCGTCCCGTCGCGGGCCAGCACCACCGAGCCGTCCCGCTCGCCGCGCACCAGCAGGAAGCCGATGCCCGGATGGCTGGCCAGCGTGGAGAGCAGGGCGGGGTGGCGGTGCTCCAGCTGCTCCAGCGAGGCGCGCCCGGCGATGTCGGGGAAGGAGATCAGGCCGAGGTTCCCGGAGGCGAGGACGACCGGGTCGGAGGGTTTGGCGACGCGCTCCTCCTGGCCCTCGGCGACCGGCCGGTGCAGGGCGATGCGGACCGCGTCGCGCGCCTCGGACGCGCTGCGGGTGCGCTGGGCGCGCCGGGGCACGGGCAGCCCGCTGCCCGCCCGCACCAGGTCCTTGAGCGTGAGCCCGTACACCCCGGCGAAGGTGTCGCCGGGGCTCTGGCCGTGGTCGGAGAGGAGCACGATCCGGTAGGTGCGCGGGGCCTGCTCGGCGACCTGGGCGATGAGGGCGAGCGCCCGGTCGAGGCGGGCGAGCACCTTCTCCGCGTCCCGGCTGCGCGGCCCGGAGTGGTGCGCCACCTCGTCGTAGGCGACCAGGTCGGCGTAGACGGCGGTCCGGCCCGCGAACATGTCGCCGATCACGGCGGCGACCACCACATCGCGTTCGACGACGGTGGCGAAGGCGCGGATGAAGGGGTAGAGGCCGCCGCGTTTGATGCGGGGCGTCTCCTTGCGGAGGCGGGAGCGGGTGGACTGGGCGATCTCGCGGCAGACCTCGGCGGCGAAGGAGCCGGCGGTGCGCACGGCGTTGGCCGGGTCGGAGAAGTAGGCGAAGTACCCGGCGCGCGAGCGGCGGCCCTTGCCGCGCCGGGCGGCCATCGACAGGACGAGCGCGAGCTGGCCGGCGCCGCCGCCGAAGAGGTTGCCGCGGCTGGCCCCGTCCAGGGCGAGCAGTCCGTCGTCGCCGGTGCGGGCGACGGCCCGGCGCTGGAGCTCCAGGGCGCTGGCCGGTCTGCTGGAGACCATGACGACGCCGGTCTCCTTCTCGTACCAGCGGAAGGCGGGCACGTCGTGGTTGCTGCCGTGCAGGATGCCGAGCTGGCTGGCGCCGGTCTGGCTGGACCAGTCGGTGCGCCAGGGGGTGAGCCGGTGTCCGGCCGGGTCGGCCAGCCACTGCGCGACGGTCGGCATCACGCCCCCGGCGGCGGCCGCGACGAGCGTGTCGTGGCCGACGCCGTCCAGCTGGATGAAGACCGTGCCCGGCGGGCCGCCGCGCGCGTCGGCGTCCGTGCCGCTGCGGCGGCGGCGCCGGTCGGCCAGGCGCGAGAGCCGGCGGCGGTAGGCGTCGTCGTCGCGGACGGCGAGGGCGGTGGAGGTCGCGGAGGCGACGGCGGACATCGCGGCGGCGACGACGACGGCGGTCTCCGGCGCGGCGGCGCCCCGGCCGTCCGGGATGAGGCGCAGCGCGATCAGCAACAGCGAGCCGTTGAGGAAGAAGACGAGCAGGCCGAGGACGAGGGCGGGCACGATGAGCAGCGCCCGTACCAGGACCGGCCAGACCAGGGCGGAGAGCAGGCCGAAGGCGCCCGCGCCCCAGGCCGCCGTGAAGGCGGTCTTGGTGGTGCTGTCGCCGTCGGGGGACTGGAGGCGGAAGTCCGGGAGGATGCCGGCGAGCACCAGCATGGTGAGCGTCGAGACCGCCCAGACCGCGACCACCCGCATCAGGGCGCTGCCGGCCCGCCGCCATCGCCTGTCGCCCACGCCGTCGTCACCTCATGTCCGGGCCCTGCCTTTCCGGGCCCGGACCCAGCCTTTCACAACGGTCCGGACGGTTCCCCGGCCGGTCAGCAGCCGTCGTAGCCGGCGGTCGGCATGGAGAGCCTGCGGTGCACCCCGGCCTTGCCGTCCGCCGTGTAGGACGGCTCGTCGAGCCCGGCGATCTCCAGGCGTACGCCGCGCCGCTCGCACTCCGCGGTGAACTCGGGCACCGAGGCCAGGGCGCGGGCCAGGACCCGGTCGCAGGGGGCGACGAACAGTTCGGCGGCGCCGCTCTCGATGTCGGCCCAGAGCGCGGGGTGGTCGGGGCGCAGTCCGTACAGGCGGAGCTGGCGGGTGACGACGTAGCCGCGGTCCGCGGCCCAGCGGGCGCACATGGCGTGCTGGCCGCGGGTGTCCACGAGGAAGGGGTCGCTGTCCAGCTCCTCCAGCGGCGTCAGACTGGCGATGGCCGCCACCCGTACGTCACCCATGACCGTTCTCCCCCTGTCCGTCGTGTCCCGACCCTATGCGCCGCCGGCCGCTGTTCCGGGGGCGTGTCGCGGGGCGGTGAGGGGGCGCACGGGGGCACGGCTCCCCCGCCCCGGACGACGGGTGCGCCGGGTGTGCGGCCCGTGCGGGCGGGAGTGCCCGTAGGCTCGACGGGCAGGCGGAACGGGTCCGGGCGGCCCGGTGAGCAGGAGGAGGCGGCGGGTGCCGGTGGAGATCACCTGGTGGGGTCATGCCACGTGCACGATCGAGGATTCCGGGGTCCGGCTGCTGACCGATCCGCTGTTCGCCCGGCGCTTCGCGCATCTGCGGCGCCGCCGGGGCGCGCTGCCCGGCCCGGACGCGGCGGTGGCCGATGTGGTCCTCATCTCGCATCTGCACTCCGACCATCTGCATCTGCCGTCGCTGGCGCGGGTCGCGCCGGGGGCGCGGGTGGTCGTGCCGCGCGGGTCGGTCCGGTCGGTGCCGGGGCTGCGGCTGCTGCGCCGGGCGCGCGGGCTGCGGATCACGGAGGTGCTGGCGGGCGACGAGGTGCGGGTGGGCGGGGTGCGGGTGCGGGCCGTTCCGGCGCTGCACGACGGCCGGCGGCTGCCGGTGGGTCGGCACCGCTCCCCCGCCCTGGGGTACGTGGTCGAGGGCTCGGCGCGTACGTACTTCGCCGGGGACACCGGGCTGTTCGACGACATGGCGCGGGTGGTCGGCCCGGTGGACGTGGCGCTGCTGCCGGTCGGCGGCTGGGGGCCCTATCTGGGGCACGGGCATCTGGACGCGGGGCGGGCGGCGCAGGCGCTGGCCCGGCTGCGGCCGCGCGCGGCGGTGCCAGTGCACTACGGCACGTACTGGCCGATCGGGATGGACGGGGTCCGGCCGCACGAGTTCCACGCGCCGGGCGAGGAGTTCGTGCGGAAGGCGGCCGCGGCGGCGCCGGAGGTCGTGGTGCACCGGCTGGCGCACGGCGAGCGGGTGCGGCCGGGGGGCTGCGGGTGATCGGGTTCCTGCGGGACGCGACGCAGCTGCCCCCGGAGTCGACGCAGCAGGCGGTGGGCTATCCGTCGCTGTTCCTGCTGGTGTCGGTGGGGGCGCTGGTCCCGGTGGTGCCGACGGGCGCGCTGGTGAGTTCGGCGGCCGTGGTGGCGTTCCACCAGTCGTCGCCGTTCGCGCTGCTGGTGGTGTTCGGGGTGGCGTCGGCGGCGGCGTTCCTGGGGGACATATGCCTGTACTGGCTGGGGCAGCGGGGGGTGCGGTCGCGGAACGGGTCGCGGTGGCTGCGGGCGATCCGGGACCGGGCGGCGCCGGAGCGGCTGGCGCAGGCGCAGCGGAAGCTGGACGAGCACGGGGCGGCGGTGTTGGTGCTGTCGCGGCTGGTGCCGGCCGGGCGCATTCCGGTGATGCTGGCGTGTCTGCTGGGGCGGATGCCGCTGCGGCGGTTCGCCCGCGGTGATGTGCCGGCGTGTCTGGCGTGGGCGGCGACGTACCAGCTGATCGGCATCCTGGGCGGTTCGCTGTTCCCGGAGCCGTGGCAGGGGGTGGTGGCCGCGGTGGTCCTGACGCTGGTGATCAGCGGGGCGCCGGCGGTGTGGCGGCGTACGCGGGCGCGCTGGGCGCGGTGAGTCCGGCGGGCGGGGTCAGCCGGCGTCGGCAGCCGTCAGGAGGCGTGAGCCGCCGATGGGCAGGTCCCAGAGCCGGTCGCGGGGGTGTCCGGCGCGCTGCCAGGCGGTGCGCAGCCGGGTGAGCGGTTCGAGGACGGGCTCGGCGGAGAGCAGGAAGGCCGCCCAGTGCATCGGGGCCATGGCGCGGGCGCCGAGGTCCTCGTACGCGCGCACGGCCTCCTCCGGGTCGGTGTGGACGTCGCGGAGCCACCAGCGGGGCTCGTACGCGCCGATGGGCAGCAGGGCGAGGTCGAGGCCGGGGTGGCGGCGGCCGATCTCGGTGAACCAGTGGCCGTATCCGGAGTCGCCGGCGAAGTAGATCCGCCCGCCGGTGTCGCCGTCCCCGATGATCCAGCCGCCCCACAGCGAGCGGCAGGTGTCGGTGAGGGTGCGCCGGGACCAGTGGTGGGCGGGGACGAAGTCGAAGCGGACGCCGTCGAGCCGGGCGGACTCCCACCAGTCGAGTTCGGTGACGGTGCGAAATCCCCGGCGGCGGCACCACTGGCCGAGGCCGGCCGGGACGAAGAGCGGGGTGTACCGGGGCAGTCTGCGCAGGGTGGGCGCGTCGAGGTGGTCGTAGTGGTTGTGGCTGATGACGACGGCGTCGACGGCCGGCAGGTCCTCCCAGGGGACGCCGACGGGGGTGATCCGGGGCGGGGTGCCGAGGATGCGGCGGGACCAGACGGGGTCGGTGAGGACGGTGAGGCCGCCGGTGCGGATGATCCAGCTGGCGTGTCCGGCCCAGGTGACGCAGGCGGTCCCGGCCGGGACGGGCGGCAGGGGCGCGGGGGCGTAGGGCAGCCGGTGGATGTGGCGCAGTCCCTCCGCGTTGGGCCGGATGGAGTGCTCGCGGGCCAGCCGGGACATGCCCTTGACGCCGGGGAGCGGGGCGGTGAGCCGGTCCGCGAAGCTCCGGGGCCAGTCGCGCACCTCGCCCAGGGGGCGGGGCGGGACGATGTCGCCGCAGGCCGCGGGGGGTGTGTCGGGGGCGACCTGGCGCGTGGTCCGGTCCGTCATCGGGGCTCCCGTCCAGGAGTGCGCCGGCGCGGTGGGTCAGCGCGGGGTGTCGAGGGCTGCTCGCAAAATGCTCAGCGCTGCGGCGACCGGCGGCAATTCGAGGGGGTCCGCGGCGGTGAGGGCGGCCGTCTGTCCGGCGGGGTCCGTGCCGAGGAGCGCGCCGGTGCCCAGCCGGACCCGGAGCGCGCCGAGTTCGTCGCCGAAGCGGTGTCCGCCGGGGGTGGGGGTGCCGAGGCGGGCGGAGAGGTACTCCTCCAGTTCGAGGGAGTCGGTGACGCCGCGGGCGGCGAGGGTGGCGCGCAGCGGGCCGAGGTCGGCGTAGAGGTGGCGGCCGGCCTGCGGGGGCCGGGCGAGGGCGCCCCGGCCGAGGACGGCGCGGTGGGCCGCGGCGGCGAGGCGGCCGTGCAGGGCGGCGGAGCGCCGGGCGTGCTCGGTGACGGCTGCCGGTTCGCGCAGGGCGTGGGCGGCGGCGGCCGCGACCGGGCCCGCGACGGTGGCGTCGAGGGCGGTGAGGACGTCCAGGGTGCGGGCGTGCCGGGTGGCGGCGCGGGCGGTGTCCGGGAAGCGGGCGACGGCGACCGGCCAGGCGGCGGGGGTGAGGGCGCCGTGGAGGCCGGAGAGCACGGTGACGTCGTCGGGGCACATCTCGGCGGGGCTGACCAGGACCGTGTCGTGCGGCCGGTGCAGGGTGTCGCGCCAGGTCTCGTCGCTGACGATGTGCAGCCCCTGGTCCACGGCGGCCTCGCAGGCCTCGCGGACGAGTTCGGGCGGGGCGACGGTGGCGGTGGGGTTGTCGGCCGGGGAGAGCAGCAGGAGCCGGGGCCGGCCGCCTTCGGCGCGCACTCTGCGTACGGTCTCCAGGAGGGCGTACGGGTCGGGCACGCCGCCGCACTCGGCGGGGGTGGGGACCTGGTAGGCGGGGCGGCCGAGGAGCCGGGCCTGCGGCAGCCAGGAGGCGGGGCAGGGGCGCGGCAGGAGTACGTCGCCGCCGTGTGCGGCGATCAGCGCGAGCAGCAGGGGCGCGGTGCCGGGGGCGGCGGCGATGTGTCCGGGGCCGGTGCGCAGTCCGCGCCGCTCCCAGTAGCCGCAGGCGGCCTCGCGCAGGGCGGCCGAGCCGCCGGGCGGTTCGGGGGCGGCGCGGCCGGCGGCGGACGCCAGCACGCCGGCCAGTTCCGGGAGCACGGGCAGCCCCGGCCAGGGGGCCGGCGGCCCGTACCGTACGGGTCCGCGGTCCTCGCGGACGGTGGGTGTGCCGCTGGGGTGACGCCCGGTCCGGCCCATCCGGGCCTCCTTCGCCGTTTGCCCTCCTTTATACGAGGGAACGGGGTGGCGCGCCCGCTCTGGAGGGCGGCCGGGCCGGGCGGTCAGCCGGCGAAGGGGGTGCCGGGCAGGCCGTGTCCCGCGTCGGGGAGGACGAGCAGGGAGCCGGCGAGCGGGTGCGGGGCGTCGAGTCCGGTGCGGGCGGTGGAGATGTACAGGTCGCGCAGTCCGGGGCCGCCGAAGGCGCAGGCGGTGGGCCGCCGCACCGGCAGGTGCACGGTGCGCTCCAGGCGGCCGTCCGCGGTGTAGCGGCGCAGCGCCGATCCGTCCCAGAGGGCGACCCAGACGGCGCCCTCGGCGTCGACCGTGAGCCCGTCGGGGTAGCCGGCGCCGTCCTCCAGGACGGCGAAGGGGCGGCGTCCGGTGACGTGGGGGCCGTCCACGTCGAAGACGTCGATGCGGCGGGTGAGGGTGTCGGTGTAGTACATGAGCCGGCCGTCCGGACTCCAGCCGGTGCCGTTGCTGCACGTCACCCGGGGCAGGACGGGCGTGGTGGTGCCGTCCGGGGCGATCCGGGCCAGGGTGCCGCCGCCCTCGGCGTGGTCGTAGCGCGTGGTGCCGGCCCACAGCGCGCCGTCCGGGGCGACGGCGGCGTCGTTGGCGCGGCGGCCCGGTACGGGGTCGTGGACCAGCCGGCGGAAGGCCCCGCCGGTGTCGTAGAGGCCGACGCCGTCGCGCAGGTTGACGACCAGTCCGCCGCCGGCTCTCGGCTTGGCGGCGCCGACGTGCTGTCCGGTGGCCATGAGGGTGCGGCGGCCGGTCGCCGGTGCGTAGGTGTGGACGCGGGCGGCGAGGATGTCGACCCAGATCAGCCGTCCGGTGGCGGCGTCCCAGGTCGGGCCCTCGCCGAGGACGGCCTGTTCCCGTACGGCGACCTCGGCGCGGGTGCGGGTCACACCGGGCTCCTTTTTTCGTGTCCGAGGCGCTGCGACAGGTCGTCCGCGCCCCGGTCGGCGAGCACGGCGAGTTCGCGGGCGCGCTCCTCGGTCCAGCGGATCAGCGGGACGGCGACGGAGAGGGCGGCGACGACGCGCCCGGTCCGGTCGCGCACGGGTGCGGCGACGCAGCCGACGCCGGGTCCGGACTCCTGGTGCTCGACCGCGAAGCCCTGTTCCCGTACGGCGTCGAGCGCGGCCCGCAGTTCGGGCCCGGCGGTGATGGTGTGCGGGGTGAGCGCGGTCAGCTCCAGTCCGTCGAGCCGGGCGTCCAGCTCCGGGGCGGGCAGTGAGGCGAGGAGCGTCTTGCCGGCCGCGGTGCAGTGGGCGGGCAGCCGGTGGCCGGCCGCCGACACCATGCGTACGGCGTGGGTGGAGTCCGCCTGGGCGACGCAGACGGTGTCGGTGCCGTCCAGGATCGCCACGTGCACGCTCTCGCCGCATTCGGCGGCGAGGCGGCGGGCGACCTGCCGGCCCTCGGCGGCGAGGTCGAGCTGTTCCGCGTACCGGCTGCCGAGCTGGTAGGTGCGCACGCCCAGCCGGTACTGTCCGGGCCGGTCGGGGTCCCTGACCAGGTACGAGCGGGCGGCGAGCGTGGTGAGCAGCTCGTGCACGGTGGTGCGCGGCAGCTGGAGCTTGCGGGTCACCTCGGGCGCGGAGAGCGTTCCGTCGCCGTGGAGGAAGAGTTCGAGCACGTCGAGCGCCCTGGTCACCGCGGGGACGAGTCGCCCCATGGCCGTGCACCCCCCTCTCGTGTGCGGCGTCCCGGCCGGCGACCGGTACGACGATCACAGGCTACCTTCGGCGTGGCCGCTGGTTCGGCGCGGCGATGCGGGGTATTCGCTGTCGCATGTCGTCTGCGAGCAATGCCTCCGTCCCCTCCCGGCTCGCCGGGCTGAGCGACCGGTTCCACCGGCGCGATGCCGCCGTGTTCCGGAATCTGGCCCAGCGGCACTGGCCGGCCGCCGGGCCCGTGCTGCCCCGGCTGAGCCGCAGCGCCAACCATGGGCTGCTGTGGTTCGGCGCGGCGGCGGGCATGGCCGCCTTCGGGGGCAGTGCGCGGGCCCGGCGGGCGGCGCTGCGGGGGATCGCCTCGCTCGCGGTGGCCTCGGCCGCGATCAACACGGTGGGCAAGGGGGCGGTGCGCAGGCAGCGGCCGGTGCTGGACGGGGTGCCGGTGATACGGCGGCTGAAGCGGCAGCCGGTGACCACGTCGTTCCCGTCGGGGCACGCGGCGTCGGCCGCCGCGTTCGCCACCGGGGTCGCGCTGGAGTCGAAGGGGTGGGGGGCGGTGGTCGCGCCGGTGGCGCTGTCCGTGGCCGCGTCCCGCGTCTACACCGGGGTGCACTACCCGAGCGATGTGGTGGCGGGGGCGGTGCTGGGGGTCGGGGCGGCGTTCGCGCTGCGGGGGGTGGTGCCGACGAGGGGGCAGTTGCCCGCGCCGGGCCGGCCGCCTGCCGACGCGCCCGCCCTGCCGGACGGCGAGGGCCTGGTGGTGGTCGTCAACCAGGAGTCGGGGACGGCGACCGCGACCGCCTCGCTGGTGCGGGACGCGCTGCCGCGGGCGGAGATCGTGGAGTGCTCGCCGGGGCTGCTTGCCGACGAGCTGGAGAAGGCGGCGGGCCGGGGCCGGGCGCTGGGGGTGTGCGGCGGGGACGGCACGGTCAACCGGGCGGCGGCCGTGGCGGCGTCGCGGGGGGTGCCGCTGGCGGTGTTCCCCGGCGGCACCCTCAACCACTTCGCGTACGACCTGGGCATTGAGACCGTCGCCGACGTCGGCTCCGCGCTCGCCTCGGGGAGTGCGGTGCGGGTGGACCTGGGGCGGTTCCGGCCCGGTCCGCAGGGGCCGGAGGGCGGGCCGGGATACTTCCTGAACGCGTTCAGCCTGGGCGTCTATCCGGAGCTGGTGCGGCTGCGGGAGCACTGGTCGCCCCGGATCGGCGGCTGGCCGGCCGGGGTGCTCGCCGCCCTGCGCGTGCTGCGCGGGGAACGTCCGCTGGAGGCCGAAATCCAGGGCAGGCGGCGCCCGTTGTGGCTGCTGTTCGTCGGCAACGGGATGTTCCAGCGGGTGGGCCCGGCGCCGGGCCGGCGGCACAATCTCGCGGACGGGCTGCTGGACGTACGGATGGTGCACGGTGGCCGGACCCCCGGTCTGCGGCTGCTGGCGGCGGCGGTCGCCGGACCGCTGACCCGCTCCCCCATGCACGCCGCGGTGCGCAGGCAGCGGGTGCGGATCTCCGGCCTGGAGCCGGGCACGCCGTATGCGTACGACGGTGAAGTGGCGCACAGCGGGACGGAGTTGCTGGTGGACAAGCTGCCGGAGGCGCTGACGGTGTACTGCCCGATGCAGGCGTAGCCGGTCGGCGGAAGGGCCAACTCGGGGCGGTCGGCGCGAAGTCGGCCGCCCCTTCGCACCTCCGCACGCTGTCCACATCGCAAGATACCCATCTCATTATTCGGCGAAAGGCTCTACGTTGGAACCGTCGGACAGCGCTTTCGCGGTTCGCGATTCGAGAGAGGACGCACGGCCATGCCGAAGGAGACCGCCGTCTACACCCACGGCCACCACGAGTCGGTGCTGCGCTCGCACCGCTGGCGCACCGCCGCCAACTCCGCCGCCTATCTCATCGGTGAGCTGCGCCCCGGCCTGGCCGTGCTGGACGTCGGCTGCGGCCCCGGCACCATCACCGCCGACCTGGCCGCGCTGGTGGCGCCGGGCCGGGTGACGGGGGTGGACACCACCGACGAGATCCTGGGCCAGGCGGCCGCGGTCGCCGCCGAACGCGGCCTGGACAACGTGGAGTTCGCCGTCGCCGATGTCCACGCCCTGGACTACCCCGACGACTCCTTCGACGTGGTCCACGCCCATCAGGTCCTGCAGCACGTGGGCGATCCGGTGCGGGCGCTGCGGGAGATGCGCCGGGTGTGCCGCCCCGGCGGCGTGGTCGCGGCACGCGACAGCGACTACGCGGCGATGACCTGGTTCCCGGAGTCCCCCGTCATGGACCACTGGCAGGAGCTGTACGGCCGGGTGGCCCGCGCCAACGGCGGCGAGCCGGACGCCGGACGCCGGCTGCTGTCCTGGGCCCGGCAGGCCGGGTTCACCGAGATCACGCCCGGCGCGTCCACCTGGTGCTACGCCACCCCGGAGACCCGCGCCTGGTGGAGCGGGCTGTGGGCGGACCGCACCGTCGGCTCGGCGTACGCGGCGCTCGCGGTGGAGGGCGGGCACGCCACGGCCGAGGAGCTGGCGGAGATCGCCGCCGCGTGGCGGACGTGGGGCGAGCAGGGCGACGGCTGGTTCATGGTGCCGCACGGCGAGGTGCTCTGCCGCGCCTGAGCCGGCCCCGGCCCGAAGGGACCACATGGCGGCGGGCGGCCAACTAACCTGGCCGCCATGGAGATTCTGGGAACCACGCTGCGTATCTGCGTCGACGACCTGGAGGCCGCGGTGGCCTTCTACGAGAAGCTCACGGGCGCCCCCGCCCTGCGGTTCGAGCGCGGCGGGGTCTCCGTCGCCGCGATCAGCTGCTTCCTGCTGATGAGCGGTCCCGAAGCGGAGCTGGAGATCCTGCGCAAGGTCACCGCGACCATCGCCGTGAAGAACGTGGACGAGGCGCACGCGGCGCTGACCGGGGTCGGCGCCCGGGTGATCGCGGGCCCGGTGCCCACCCCGGTCGGCCGCAACCTCATCGCCGTGCACCCGGACGGCTCGGTCTTCGAGTACGTGGACCGCAACCTGACCGGCTGAGCCGGAATTCCGTTTCCGTCCCGCTGCGGCCCGCCGTACGCTCGCCCCGGACAGACGACGGGGCAGGCGGAGAGGAACGGCGCGGCAGATGAGCACGCAGCACACGTACCGGGTGATCGTGCGCGGCACCTGGCAGGACCTGACGGACGCGGCGCGCGAGCGGCTGCTCGCGGAGGTCGAGGAGCACGGCCTCGCCGGGATGCGGTTCACCGAGGAGGGCTCGCTCACCTACGACCGGGTCCTCAAGCACTTCAGCTTCCGCTACGTGGTCGTGTCGGACGCCGCGGACGGCGAGGAGATGGCGTCCGCGATCGCCGAGGACCGGGCGCTGACGGCGCTGCGCGAGGCCGGCTACGGGCACGGCGAGCTGCGGTCCACCGCGACCGACATGGACACGATGAAGATCAACCACAAGCGCCGCTGAGCCGCGCCGCGCGACCGGGAGGTCCCGGTCGCGCGGCGCGCGGCGTCACTGCGGCGCCGGTGCCGTCGAGCCCCTGGGCGTGAGCGACGGGGTCGGCACCCGGAGGTCACCGGGGTGGGTGCCCTCGATCAGCGTGAACAGGGTCCGCGCCACCTCCGCGCCGAAGTGGTGGATGTCGTGGCTCATCGCGGACAGAGTGGGATGGGTGATCCGGCACAGCTGGGAGTCGTCCCACGCCAGCAGCGAGACGTCGTCCGGGACCACGAAGCCCATCTCGGCGGCGACGCCCGCGCCGGCCACCGCCATGATGTCGTTGTCGTAGACGATCGCGGTGGGCCGGTCCTTCGCCAGGAGCAGCGAGCGCGTCGCCCGGGCGCCCTCCCGCTCGTCGAACCCGGTCGCGATCTGGGTGCCGTGTTCGAGGCCCAGTTCCCGCACCGTGGCCTCGAAGGCGCGTGTGCGGATCGCGCTGTGCCCGAAGCCGGCCGGGCCCCCGACGCGCGCGAGGCGCCGGTGCCCGAGGGCGGCCAGATAGCGGACGGCCTCCGCCGTGGCCGTGGCGTCGTCGGTCCACACCGCGGGGAAGGACCCGGTCAGCGACGGATGGCCGACGGCGACCGCGGGCAGCCCGACGGCCTCCAGCGCGGGCACGCGCGGATCGTCCGACCGGAAGTCGACGAGGACGGCGCCCGCGATGGTCTGGCCGCGCCACCACTCCCGGTACAGCTCGATCTCCTCGTCCACGTCGCGGACCAGCCGCAGCAGCAGCGAACAGGACCGCTCCGCCAGGACGCTCTCGATGCCCGAGATGAAGTCCATGTAGAACGGTTCCAGGCCGAGGAGCCGGGCCGGGCGGTTCAGCACGAGCCCGATGATGTCGGCGCTGCGGCCGGAGAGGCTGCGCGCCGTCCGGTTGGGCTCCCAGCCCAGCTCCCGGGCCACCTGGAAGATGCGTTCCCGCGTCGCGTCCGAGACGCCCGGCTTGCCGTTGAAGGCGAGCGAGACGGCCCCCTTGGACACACCGGCCCGCGCGGCGACGTCCTTGATCGTGACGCGAGCCGGAGCGGTCACTTCGTGCCCACGCAGAACAGGGCGGCGCGCACGTCGTCGGCGCTCACGTCGCCGCAGCCGTCGATCCCGATGACGGCCTGTTCGCCGGGGAGCAGGGTGACGAGACCGCGGTCGGCCGCGGCAGCGGGGTCGAGCCGGTCGGCCTGGAGGAGAAGATCCCTGACGAGGGTGTGCGCGTTGACCACCACGCGGACGTTACCACCGCCGCCCGGGGCGGGTTCCACGGTCACGTCGAAGGACGGCTCCGGGTAGTCGAACTCCTTGTCGGGCACCGGGAACCAGGTGGCCCGCAGCCCTTCGGCGTCGGCGACGAGGAACTCGGTGGCGCTGCCGGCCGGTACGAGTCCGGCGGGCACGGTCAGGCGGACGACGGAGCGCGCGGCGACCGTCACCTCCCGCACGTCCCGGCCGTTGAGCGCGCCGTCCGCCCCGGTGCGGGACAGGGTCACCTCGGTGTGCCAGGGCGTCGCGGACTGGTTGATCACCGCGAGCACCACGCCCGCGCCGTCGCCGTCGCCGTCCGGGTGCAGGGTCAGCAGGCGGTCCGCGTACACCCGGCGCAGTTCGTGGTGGAGGGGCTTGAGGCGGCCGTCGCCGTCGATCGCGGCCCAGGAACTGACCGGCCAGCAGTCGTTGAGCTGCCAGACGACGGTGCCGGCGCAGACCGGCCAGTGGGAGCGCCAGTGCTCGATGCCGGTGGCGACGGCGCGGGCCTGGACGAGCTGGGTCAGGTAGTGCCAGCGGTCGAAGTCGCCCTCGGGCGGGGCGAAGTGGCGGGCGATCCCGCGGTCGAGCTTGCCGTTGCCGTCCTCGGCCTACTGGTGGTGGAGCATGCCGGGCGAGTCGGCGGCCGGTTCCTCGCCGGGCAGGGCGCGGCGGAGGGTGGCCATCGCGGGGGGGCGCCTGCCAGCCGAACTCGGCGACGAACCGGGGCACGTCCGCGCGGTACTCGGCGTAGTCCTGCCGGTTCCACACCTCCCAGGAGTGGTGGGTGCCGTGGGCGGGGTCGTTGGGGTGGTGGTCCCAGGAGCCGGACCAGGGGCTGCCGGCGGTGTAGGCGCGGGTGGGGTCGAGTTCGGCGACGATCCGGGGCAGGACGCCCAGGTAGTAGCCCTCGCCCCAGGAGTCACCGGCGAGCGGCTCCTCCCAGTCCCAGTCGCGGAAGCCCCAGAGGTTCTCGTTGTTGCCGTTCCACAGGACCAGGCTGGGGTGCGGCATGAGCCGGACAACGTTGTCGCGGGCCTCGGCCTCGATCTCGCCGCGCAGCGGCTGTTCCTCGGGGTAGGCGGCGCAGGCGAAGAGGAAGTCCTGCCACACCATCAGTCCCAGCTCGTCGCAGGCGTCGTAGAACGCCTCGTCCTCGTAGATGCCGCCGCCCCAGATGCGGACCAGGTCCACGTTGGCGTCGGCGGCCTGGCGCAGCCGGGTGCGGTAGCGCTCGGGGGTGACGCGCGAGGGGAAGACGTCGTCGGGTATCCAGTTGACGCCCCGGGCGAACACGCGGACGCCGTTGACGACGAGGGTGAAGCCGGTGCCGTGCTCGTCGGGGGCGCGGTCCACCTCGACGGTGCGGAAGCCGATGCGGCGGTGCCAGGTGTCGAGCGGTCCGGTGGCGTCGAGCAGGGTGATGTCGAGGTCGTAGAGGGGCTGGTCGCCGTAACCGCGCGGCCACCACAGCCGGGGCCGGTCCGCGGTCAGCCGCAGCACGGCCTCGTCGCCCTCGAAGCGGACCTCCGCCTCGGCTCCGGCAACGGTGGCGCGGGCCCGCAGCTCGGCGCCCGCCCCGGACGCGGTGCGCTCGACGCGCAGCCGCACCTCGACGGTCCCGGTCGTGTCGTCCGCGGTGACGAGGGGGCGGACGGAGGCGAGGCGCGCGGTGGACCAGTGCTCCAGGCGTACGGGGCGCCAGATGCCGGCGGTGACGAGGGTCGGGCCCCAGTCCCAGCCGAAGGAGCACGCCATCTTGCGGATGTACTGGAAGGGTTCGGGGTAGACGTTGGGCCGGTCGCCGGTGAGGGCGCGGACGGCGGCGGCCTCCTCGTACGCGGAGGCGAACCGCACCTCCAGCCGGCCGGTCAGGCCGGTGGCGTCGAACCGGTGGGTGCGGTGCATGTTGCGGGTGGTGCCCAGCTCGCGCCCGTCGAAGGTGATCCGGGCGGCGGTGTCCAGGCCGTCGAAGACGAGGTCGGTGCGCTCGTGCGTGCTCCGGTGCGACACGTCGGTGAGGTAGGTCCACGCGCGCCGGCCGACCCAGGCGACCTCGGTCTCGTTGCGGTCGAGGAAGGGGTCGGGGATGACGTCCGCCGCGAGCAGGTCGGTGTGGACGCAGCCGGGTACCGAGGCCGGCAGCAGCGCTTGGTCGTAGCGCAGGTTCCAGCCTTCGGCGAGCGGGGTGATGTCCTTCATGGTGCGGCTCCAATCGGCCCAGTGCGCACGGTGACAGATGTACGACGCGGCACAACTTAGCCCGTCGTTCGACCCCTGTCCATAAACCGGTCTAGTTCTCATGTGATCACATGCCCGCAGAACCGCACGCCCTCTTACCTGCGAAAACGCGAACCCCGGTAACGATTCGGCATCTCAGGGGAAACATGCGCTTTACCGGTTCACTTCTCTCCTGTCATAGTGCCGACATCCGGCACAGACCCGAGCCGCCGTCCGAAGGAGCAGGGCACATGGGGGAAGACCAGGACACTCACAGGTACGTTTTTGGCCGTCGCGGCACTGACCGTCACGGGATGCGGGGGCGGCGGCACACCGTCCACGGAGACGGCCTCGGCCCCGGCCGACCCGGGCAGCGCGAGCGGCACCATCACGGTCCTGACACAGCGGACGGACCTGATCAAGAACGGGGCGATGAAGGCCTACGCGGCGGAGTTCAACAAGGTCCACCCCAAGATCGAGGTGAAGTTCGAGGGCCTCACCGACTACGAGGGCGAAGTCAAGATCCGGATGAACACGGACGAGTACGGCGACGTCCTGATGATCCCGGCCGCGGTCGCCAAGAACGACTACCCCAAGTTCTTCGCCCCGCTCGGCTCCTCCATCGAGATGGCAGACAAGTACCGCTTCAGCGACAAGTCCGAGGTCAACGGCAAGACCTACGGCATCGCCCAGTTCGGCACCGCCAACGGCTTCGTCTACAACAAGGCCCTCTGGAAGAAGGCCGGCATCACCGACTGGCCCGGCTCGCCGGAGGAGTTCCTCGCGGACCTGGAGGCGATCAAGGAGAAGACCGGCGCCGTCCCGTACTACACCAACTTCAAGGACGGCTGGCCGCTGGTCCAGTGGTCCGCCAACATCGGCTCCGTCACGTGCAGCGAGGAGGCGAACAACAAGCTGGCCGGGCCCGTCTCCCCGTGGAAGCCCGGCAGCGAGCTGCGCGTGATCGACACCCTGCTGTACGACATCGTCAAGGACGGGCTCTCCGAGAAGGACCCGAGCACCACCAACTGGGAGGCGTCCAAGAGCAAGCTCGCCAAGGGCGAGATCGGCTCCATGATGGTCGGCTCCTGGGCCATCAGCCAGATGCGGGACGCCGCCGAGCAGGCGGGCGGCAACCCCGACGACATCGGATACATGCCGGCGCCCGTCCAGCGCGAGGAAGGGCAGTGCGCCACCCTCGTGTCGGACTACCAGCAGGCCGTCAACATCCACTCGGACCACAAGGAGGCGGCCCGCGCCTGGATCGACTGGTTCACGGAGAAGTCCGGCTACTCCGCCAAGGAGGGCGCCGTACCCACCCTGAAGTCGGCCCCCATGCCCGACACCCTCAAGGAATTCGTTGACAACGATGTCACCTTCGTGGAGCGCTCGGAGGCCAAAACCGGCACGGTCAACGACATCGACAACGCCGCCGAGATCGGCCTCAACAAGCCCGACTACCGCCAGAAGCTGGTGGACATCGCGCGCGGCGCGCAGAAGGGCAGCGCCGAGAGCTACTTCGCCGAGCTGAACAAGAAGTGGGACGACGCCGCGAAGACCATCGGCTCCTGAACCGGCGCGGGCCCCGGCCGAACGACACCGGCCGGGGCCCGCGCCCCGCACGACCGACGCGGACGCGGATGATGAAAGGCCCGACAATGACCGAGACGACCGAGGCGGTGAGCGTGAGAACGCACCGTGCGACGCCCCAGCGTCGCGGCACCTCCGCCACCGGAGCCGGCCCCCGCAGAGGTGGCCACCGGGGCAGGCTGCTCCGCCGCGCCACACCCTGGCTGTTCCTGGTGGCGCCGCTGGCCCTGCTGATCACGTTCACCTACGTGCCCGTGGGCAACATGCTCTACTACAGCTTCACGGACTGGGACGGGATCAGCCCCGACCGGAACTTCACCGGCGTGGACAACTACGTCCAGATCTTCACCCGGCCCGAGCTGTTCCGGGTGTTCTTCGTGAGCTTCTACTACCTGGCGGCCTCGGCGTTCCAGATCGTGATCGCGCTGTACTTCGCCACGGTGCTCAGCTTCGATCTGCGGTTCCGGAACCTGTTCAAGGGGCTGCTCTTCTTCCCCTACCTCATCAACGGCGTGGCCATCGGTTTCGTGTTCCTGTACTTCTTCCAGGACGGCGGCACCCTGGACACGGTGCTCTCCTGGTTCGGCCAGGACCCGGACCACGCCTGGCTGGGCGACCCGGAATCGGCCAACACCTCGCTGGCCGGCGTCTCGGTGTGGCGCTACACCGGCCTCAACTTCGTGCTGTTCCTCGGCGCCATCCAGTCCATTCCGGGCGAGCTGTACGAGGCGGCCCAGCTGGACGGCGCGACCAAGTGGGACCAGTTCCGGCACATCATCGCCCCGAGCATCCGGCCCGTGCTGAGCCTGAGCGTCATCCTCGCGGTCTCCGGGTCGCTCGCGGTGTTCGAGATTCCCTGGATCATGACCGGCGGTGCGACCGGCACCTCGACCTTCGTCATCCAGACCGTGAAGCTCGCGTTCCAGTTCAACAAGACCGGGCTGGCATCGGCCGCCGCCGTGGTGCTGCTGCTGATCGTGCTGCTGATCACCTGGATCCAGCGCCGGCTCGTGCCCGACGAAAAGGTGGACCTCGTATGACCACGGCCCAGCGGACCGCGCCCGTGAAGACCGCGGGCCGCTCCCGCCCCCTGCCCGGCCCCCGGCGGGTCCGCCTGCGCGGCCGGATCGGACAGACCCTCGTCTACGTGTCGCTCGTCGTCGCCTCGCTGGTGGTGATCCTGCCGCTCGCCGTCGTCTTCCTCACCTCGCTGAAGACCTCGGCGGAGGCCACCGACGGCGGGGCGCTGTCGCTGCCGGGCGACTGGCTGAACTTCGACAACTACGCGACCGCGTTCTCCGAGGGCCGGATGCTCACCGCGTTCGGCAACACCCTGTTCATCCTGCTCTTCTCGATCACCGGCACGGTCATCATCGGGTCGATGACGGCCTACGCCGTCGACCGCTTCCACTTCCGGGCCAGGAAGCTCGTCATGGCGCTGTTCCTCGTCGCCACGCTCGTGCCGGGTGTCACCACCCAGGTCGCCACCTTCCAGGTGGTCAACGGCTTCGGCCTGTTCGACACCCGCTGGGCGCCGATCCTGCTCCACATGGGTACGGACATCGTCTCGATCTACATCTTCCTGCAGTTCATCCGGGGCATCCCGGTGTCCCTGGACGAGGCCGCGCGGCTGGACGGGGCGAACTCGTTCACGATCTACCGCAAGATCATTCTGCCGCTGCTCAAGCCGGCGATCGCGACCGTGGTGATCATCAAGGGGATCACCGTCTACAACGACTTCTACATCCCCTTCCTCTACATGCCGTCCCAGGACCTCGGCACGGTCTCCACCGCGCTGTTCCGCTTCAAGGGGCCGTTCGGCGCCCACTGGGAGAACATCTCGGCCGGTGCCGTCCTCGTCATCGTCCCCACGCTGATCGCCTTCCTGTTCCTCCAGCGCTACATCTACAACGGCTTCGCGCAGGGCGCGACGAAGTAACGGAACACGAAAAGGAAAACGCCGCCTCCCTCCGCTCTTCCCACCCCTTTCGACAAGGGAAGGGAATACGCGGAGGGAGGCGGCGCTGCACAAAACCGGTTAAGCGCCGGAGTCCGTGCAGAGGCCGATGCCGGCGGTGGCGCGGTAGACCTCGCCGTCCCCGGCCACCGTCACCCGCTCCCCCGCCGGCGCGTACGCCGAGGAGCCCGGCCGGAGGGTGAGCGTGCCGTCCGCCGCGGTGAGACGGGCCTCGCCGCGCGTGCAGAGCAGGATCTGCGGCGCCGCCACGTCCAGGGCGACGGCGGGAGCGCCGGCCGCCACCCGTACCCGCGAGAGCCGGAAGTCGTCCACCGGGGCCGGGTACACCTCCTCCGGCCCGTCCGCCGCCGGCGTCAGTACGCGTACGGGCGGGGCGGCGAACCGCACCACCCGCAGCAGCTCCGCCCGGTCCATGTGCTTGGCCGTCAGGCCGCAGCGCAGCACGTTGTCCGACGCGGCCATGATCTCGACCGCCAGGCCCCGCACATAGGCGTGCGGCACCCCGGCGCCCAGGAACAGCCCCTCGCCGGGCGCCAGCCGTACGGTCCGCAGCATCAGCGCCGCGAGCAGTCCGGCGTCGCCGGGGTACGCCCGCGCGACCGCGTCGTACAGCGCCAGGTCCGCCCGGTGCGGGCCCTCCTCCCGCGCCCCGCGCGCGACCGCCCCGGCCACCGCCGCGACGAGGCCGGCCGCAGGCTCCAGGAACGCGGAGAACACCGTGCGCAGGACGGACTCCTCGGGCTGCGTACGCAGGATCTGGCCGTGCAGCGCGAGTTCGGGAACCCCGAGCGCGGCCAGCAGCGCGGCGCACTCCAGCGGCGGCCGGAAGCCGCACAGCCCCTCGAACTCGCCCAGCGCGACGACCATTTCCTGCTTGTGGTTGTCGTCGCGATAGCTGCGGTGCGGGGCGTCCAGCGGGATGCCGGCGGCGTTCTCGGCCCGGAAGCCGGCCGCCGCCTGCGCCGGGTCCGGGTGCACCTGGAGGGAGAGCGGCGCGCCGGCCGCGAGCACCTTGAGCAGGAAGGGCAGCCGTGCCCCGAACCGGCGCAGCGCGGCCTCGCCCAGCTCGGCGGCCGGGTCGGCCCCGATCACGGCGTCCAGCGGCCGGAGTCCGGCGCCGCGCCGGACCAGCGAGGGGGCGCCCGGATGGGCGCCCATCCACAACTCGGCCTGCGGGCGCCCGTCGGGCTCGGCGCCCAGGAACCGGGGCAGGGCGGTGAGGGAGCCCCAGGGGTAGGAGCGGACGGTGTTGACGAGTGGTTCCATGAGGAGTTCCTTACGAGGCCGGCGGGCGCGCTGCCCGCACGGCGGGGCGGGTACGGGGCCGGTCAGGGCAGAAGCGCCGGTGCGTGTCCCGCTCCCGCGCCCCTGTCGGCGGACGCCGTCGCCGCCGCGCCGATGAGGCCCGCGTCCAGGGCCAGCGCGGCCGGCACCACCGGTACGCCGCGGACGAAGTCCAGGACCGCGTAGCGCGCCAGGTGGTGGCGCAGGGGCGCGAACAGGGTCTCCCCCGCCTGGGCCACCCCGCCGCCGATGACCACGCGGTCCAGTTCGACGAGGGCCGTCGTGGCGGCGATCGCGGCGGCCAGGGCCCGTGCGGCGCGGTCGAAGGCGGCCCGCGCCCGCGCGTCGCCGTTCCCGGCCGCGCCGGCGACCGCGGCGGCGTCGGGCCGCACGCCCGGCGGGGCGGTCCAGCCGAGGGCGCGGGCGTGGGCGGCGATGGCGGTGCCGCTGGCACGGGTCTCCACGCAGCCGGGCGCGCCGCAGGGGCAGAGCGGCCCGTCGAGGTCCACCGTGATGTGGCCGATGTGACCGGCGTTGCCCGTGCGGCCCCCGTGCACCCGGCCGTCCAGGACGAGCCCGCCACCCACCCCGGTGGAGACCACCATGCACAGGGCGTTGGCGACGCCGCGCGCCGCGCCGCGCCAGTGTTCGGCGGCGGTCATCGCCACCGCGTCCCCGACGAGCACGGGCCGGATGCCCGCCGGCGTCGCCGGATGCGTACGCACCAGCTCGACCAGCGGAAAGCCGCGCCAGGCCGGGATGTTGACCGGACTCACCGTGCCGGCGACTGCGTCCACCGGGCCCGCGCTCGCTATGCCGAAGCAGCTGAGGTCCGCCCACGCCGGATGCGCCGCCAGTTCGTCCTGCACGGCCGTGACGGCGGCGGCCAGTTCCCCGGCCGGCCGTCGCGCCGGGGTGGCGCGCTGTGCCCGTACGACCACCTGGCCGTCCTCGTCGACGAGCGCTCCGGCGATCTTCGTCCCGCCGATGTCAAGTGCTCCGTACACCATCGTGTTCCGCCCTTCCAGGGAGAGCGCGCATCGCTCCCCAGCCGTACTCTGCCGCCCCGTGACAACGTTGTCTAGTCGTCCGGTTTAGTTCAGTAAAAGTTTAGTGATGTGCCACGAAGAAAAGCGGCAGTGAATTCACTGGTGCGCACTGACGGGACGCGAAGAGCGGGCGACACATCTATTGACATGGCTGGAACATTCAGGGCCTCATATGAGGGCGACAACGGGCCGGGGCGGAAAATCGCACCGCGGCCCGGTCCCCTGTCGGGCATTCGATCCCGGCATCCCCGCAGCCCGCTCCGCCGTCAGTCGCGCCCCACCACGGTTGACAACGTTGTCCCACCGGAGCGGGCGCCTCTCACCCCTTTGAGGAGAGCCATGAAGAGACCACCCCGCAGCGCCCTGCTCGCCACCGTGACCGCGCTGGCCACCGGGATGACGGCCGCCCCGTTGTCCCTCCTGGGCCCCGCCGCGGCGGCCCAGGCGGCCACCACCGCCGGAACGGGCCTCCATGTCAGCGACGGGCGGCTGTACGAGGCGAACGGCAGCGAGTTCGTGATGCGCGGCGTCAACCACGCCCACGCCTGGTACCCGGAACAGACGGACGCCATCGCCGACATCGCCGCCAAGGGCGCCAACACCGTGCGCGTCGTCCTCGGCAGCGGCGACCGCTGGACGAGGACCAGTACGTCCGAGGTCTCCTCGCTCATCGCCCGCTGCAAGGCGGCCGAGGTCATCTGCGTCCTGGAGGTGCACGACACCACCGGCTACGGCGAGGACTCCGCCGCCACCTCGCTGGACAGGGCGGCGGACTACTGGATCGGCGTCAAGAGCGCGCTGGTGGGCCAGGAGGACTACGTCGTCGTCAACATCGGCAACGAGCCCTTCGGCAACTCCGGCTACACGCAGTGGACTTCGGCGACGAAGAACGCCATCGGCAAGCTCCGCGCCGCCGGTCTGCGGCACGCCCTGATGGTGGACGCGCCCAACTGGGGCCAGGACTGGTCCGGCACGATGCGGGACAACGCCGCGTCGGTCTTCGCCGCCGACCCCGACCGGAACACCGTCTTCTCCATCCACATGTACGGGGTCTACGACACGGCCGCCGAGGTGCGCGACTACCTGAACCACTTCGTGAACAACCGACTGCCCATCGTCGTCGGCGAGTTCGGGAACGAGCACAGCGACGGCAACCCCGACGAGGACGCCATCATGGCGACCGCGCGGTCCCTCCGGCTGGGCTACCTCGGCTGGTCGTGGAGCGGCAACGGCAGCGGCGTCGAATATCTGGACCTGGTCAGCGGCTTCGACCCGAACGCGCTGACCGCCTGGGGCGAGCGGCTGTTCCACGGCGACGACGGCATCGCCGCCACGTCCGTGCGGGCCACCGTCTACGGCGACGGTCCGGGTGGCAACGAGGGCGGCGGCGACACCGGCACGGCACCGAACGGCTACCCGTACTGCGCGAGCGCCTCGTCCGACCCGGACGGGGACGGCTGGGGCTGGGAGAACAGCCGGTCCTGCGTCGTCCGGGGCAGCGCGCCGGACACCGGCGGCAACACCGGCGGTACCGCGCCCAACGGCTACCCGTACTGCGCGAGCGCCTCATCGGACCCGGACGGCGACGGCTGGGGCTGGGAGAACAGCCGCTCGTGCGCCGTCCGGGGCAGCGCGGCCGACTTCTGACGGGCGGCTCCGCCGGCCGGTGCGCGGTCACCGGCCGGCGGAGCCGTACTGCGCAAAAGAGGCAACCTGCGTCCGGAAGGTGAGGGAACCGGCGGATTCGGGAACCCGTTCCGTCGTCCGACTCCGTACGAAAGGTCCGGCCCCATGACCACCGAACAGACCACCGCGCTCGGCCCCGACAGCGACCTCTCCGAGGTCTTCGAGCTCGCCCAGCAGCTACGGGTGGACTCGGTGCGCGCCAGCACATCGGCCGGCTCCGGGCATCCCACCTCCAGCCTGTCCGCGGCCGATCTGATGGCCGTCCTCATGACCCGCCACCTGCGCTACGACTGGGACGCCCCCGACAATCCGGCCGGCGACCACCTGATCTTCTCCAAGGGCCATGCCTCGCCGCTGCTCTACGCCATGTTCAAGGCGGCCGGCGCCATCGGCGACGAGGAGCTGATGACGACGTACCGCCGCTTCGGCCACCGGCTCCAGGGCCACCCCACGCCCGAGCTGCCCTGGGTGGACGTGGCGACCGGCTCGCTGGGCCAGGGCATCGCGTACGGCGTGGGCATCGCGCTCGCCGGGCGGGACCTGGAGAAGCAGCCGTACCGGGTGTGGGTGCTGTGCGGCGACAGCGAGATGGCCGAGGGGTCCGTGTGGGAGGCCCTGGACAAGGCCGGGCAGCACGGGCTCGGCAACTTCACCGCGATCATCGACGTCAACCGGCTCGGGCAGTCCGGCCCCACCGAGCTGGAGTGGGACACCGGCACCTACGCCCGCCGCGCGGAGGCGTTCGGCTGCCGCGCCCTCGTCGTGGACGGCCACAACCTGACCGCTGTGGACCGGGCCCTGACGACCGCGGCGGACGGCAGCGCCCCCACCGTGATCGTGGCGAGGACCGTCAAGGGGCGCGGGGTGAGCGAGGTCGCCGACAAGGAGGGCTGGCACGGCAAGCCGCTGCCCGAGGACCTGGCCGCCCGCGCGGTCGGGGAGCTGGGCGGCGTCCGCGATCTGCGGGTGACCGGGCCCCGGCCGCCGCAGGCCGCGCCCGCCCCCGCGCGCGGCGGTGGCACCGTGGAGCTGCCGCGCTTCGAGAAGGGCGAGGCGGTCGCCACCCGCGTCGCCTTCGGGAAGGCGCTGGTCGCGCTCGGGGTCCGGCCGGAGGTCGTCGCCCTGGACGCGGAGGTGGGCAACTCCACGCACTCGGAGGACTTCGGCAAGGCGTACCCGGACCGGTTCTTCCAGACGTACATCGCCGAGCAGCAGATGGTCGCCGAGGCGGTGGGCATGGCGGTGCGTGGCTACCGCCCGTACGCCACCACCTTCGCCGCGTTCCTGACCCGCGCGCACGACTTCATCCGGATGGCCGCCGTATCCGACATCACGATGGCCCTGTGCGGCACCCACAGCGGGGTGGAGATCGGTGCGGACGGCCCCTCGCAGATGGGCGTCGAGGACCTGGCGATGATGCGCGCGGTGCGCGGCTCGACGGTGCTCTACCCGAGCGACGCCACCTCGGCGGCGGCCCTGACGGTGGCGATGGCCGACATCGACGGCATCTCGTACCTGCGCACCACGCGCGGCGCCTACCCGGTGCTGTACAGGAGCGGGGAGACGTTCCCGGTGGGCGGCTCCAAGACGCTGCGCCGCGGCGACGACGACCGGGTCACCCTGGTCGGTGCGGGGGTCACGCTCCACGAGTGCCTGGCCGCCGCCGACCTGCTGGCCGAGCGGGGCGTGGCGGCCCGTGTCATCGACCTGTACTCGGTGAAGCCGGTGGACGCCGACGCGCTGGCTCTCGCGGCCCGGGAGACCGGGGCCCTGGTCGTGGTGGAGGACCACCACCCGGAGGGCGGGATCGGCGAGGCGGTGCTGTCGTCGCTCGCGGAGTCCGGCAGCCACCCGGGCTTCGTCCACCTCTCGGGGAGCAACCTGCCCGGGTCCGGCACCACGGCGGAACTGCTCGACGCGGCGGGGATCTCCCGCACGCACATCGCGGAGGCGGCGCGGCGCCTGGTCGGGTAGTCGGCGTCGAGCGGCGCGGTGCTACTTGGCGCGCCTGCGGAAGACGTACGCGCCGCAGGCCATGCCCGCGACGAACATCACGACCAGCCACACGTAGAGCGGGGCCGTCACCAATGGCACGATGAGGCGGACCTCGACGTCCTTGGTGTTCTCGGCGATGAACACGATCGACAGGACCGCGACCACGAGAACGAGGATGCGGCCCGGAGTGAAGGCCCCGCTGCCGCCCTTCCCGCTGCTCGATACGTCCTTCGGGCTCATGAGCAGCCCCTTTCCCGGCCCGGAGGGGCCGTCGCCCAGGGGCTCCAGGATGGCGCCGGGCCCGTCCCCGAGGCCGTAGATGTTCGGCCGTTCGGGTGACGGGGCGGGGGAAGGGGCTGGTCAGCGCAGTGCGGGCACGTCGAGCGTGAGGGTGGCGGGGCCGCCGTCGGCCGGGGCGTCCAGCACGGCCGGGACGCCGAGCGGGATCGTCAGCCCGGTCGGGCCGTGCCCGAAGCCCAGTTCCTCGACGACCGGGACGCCCAGCGGCCCGAGCCGGTCGGCGAGCACCGCGCGCACCTTCTCGTACGGCCCGCATCCCGCCCAGGAGCCGCAGGCGATCCCGGCGACGCCGTCCAGCGCTCCGGACCGCAGCAGTTGGGTGAGGATGCGGTCGAGGCGGTACGGGTCCTCGGTGGTGTCCTCGACGACCAGCAGCCCGCCCCGGCCGGAGGTACGGCCGTGCGGGGTGCCCAGGTCGGCGGCGAGCAGGCTGACGCAGCCGCCGTACGTGATGCCGCGCGCCCGGCCCGGCACGAGTGCCCGCGCCTCCTCCAGGCCCAGGGTGCGCACGGTCTCGGGTGCGAACAGGGTGGCGCGCAGCGACTCCTGGGTGCGCGGGTCCTTGAGGAAGGTCTCGGCGCCCACCAAGGGCCCGTGCAGGGTCGCGGTCCCGGTCCGCAGGGCGAACGCCTCGTGCAGCACGGTGATGTCGCTGTAGCCGACGAACACCTTGGGGCCGGCCGCGCGCATCGCCGCCCAGTCCACCAGGTCGACCATGCGGTGCGCGCCGTAGCCGCCGCGTGCGCAGATCACCGCGGCCACGGACGGGTCGCACCAGGCGTCCTGGAGGTCGCGGGCGCGGGCCTCGTCCTGCCCGGCGAGGTAGTCGAGGTCGCGGTGCGCGTCGAGCGCGTGCGGCATCGGCACGGGGTCGAGGCCCCAGCCGCGCAGGATGTCCAGACCGGCCGCCAGCCGCTCGGCGGGGACGGGCCCGCTCGGCGACACCACGGCGACCCGCGCCCCCGGCCGCAGCCGAGCGGGGCGGGTCAGTGGGGTCAGGGGGGTGTCTGGCAAACCCCCGTGGAGGAAGGAGCGGCGTCTGGTGCGTGCGATCGCAAGGCGCCGGAGAGTCCTTGTAGCGGAGCTACCAGGACTTTTCGGCAACGCCGCGAGCGTGCGTGCCAGACGCCGCGACGCCGCGGGGGTTTGCCAGACACCCCCGAGGATCACCGCTCCAGCTCCAGGGCGGGCACGTCCGGCCGGTCGAAGGCGAACACCTGCGCGTACAGCGAGAGTTCGGACTCCAACGCGTCGATCATGGTACTCGCGCGGCGGAAGCCGTGGCCCTCGCCGGGGTAGGTGCGGTACGCGTGCGGGATGCCCCGGCCCTCGACGGCGGCGAGGAAGCGCTCGCACTGCACGGGCGGGCAGATGGGGTCGTCCTCGCCCTGGAGCAGCAGGAACGGCACGGTGAGCCGGTCGGTGCGGCCGACCGGGGAGCGTTCCCGGTAGCGCTCGGGGACCTCGGCCAGGGGGCCGACGAGGGATTCCAGGTAGTGGGACTCGAAGTCGTGGGTCTCGTCGGTGCCCCAGCCGGTCAGGTCGAGGACGGGGTAGAGGATCGTGCCGCAGGCGTAGACGTCGGTGCCGGTCAGGGATGCGGCGCTGGTCCAGCCGCCGGCGCTGCCGCCCCGGACGGCGAGCCGGTCCGGGGCGGCGGTGCCCTCGGCGGCGAGCGCCCCGGCGACGGCGGCGCAGTCCTCCACGTCCACGACGCCCCACTGCTCGCGCAGCCGGTCGCGGTAGGCGCGGCCGTATCCGGCGGAGCCGCCGTAGTTGACCTCGGCGACGCCGATGCCGCGCGAGGTGAAGTAGGCGATCTCCAGGTCCAGGACGAGCGCGGCGTGGCCGGTGGGCCCGCCGTGCGCCCAGACCACGTAGGGCGGCCGTTCACCGTCGGGGCCGGTGCGGGCGGGGTTGCGCGGCGGGTAGATCTGGGCGTGGATCTCCCGGCCGCCGGGTCCGGTGAAGGTGCGCAGGACGGGCTCGGGGTAGTAGGCCGGGTCGACGGCGTCCTCGTGCGGGGCGCCGATGATCCGGGTGTGGCCGGTCGCGGTGTCCAGTTCGACGATCTCGTAGCCGCTGTGCGGGCTCGCGGCGACGCCGGTGACCCTGGTCCCGCGCACGGTGAGCGTCGGCACCCACTCGGTCCAGGGGCCCGCGATGTCCACGAGTTCGCCGGTCTCCGGGTCGAGGATGCCGAGCGTGGTGGTGCCGGTGCCGTGGAGGGTGGCGACGAGCCCGTTGTCCAGGGCGCGGAACCAGACGAGCCCGATCTTCCACAGCGGTCCGGCGAACTCCTCCCGGCGGGGGCAGAGTTCCTCGCTCACGCCGCTGTCGGGGTCGAGCCGGTGGAGGTTCCACCAGCCGCTGCGGTCGCTCGCCAGCAGCAGCCGGCCGTCGCCGGTCCACTGGATCTGCGGCACGGACTCCTCGGGGCCGCCGGCCACGGTGCGTACGTCGTGGAAGGTGCCGTCGTCCGCGACGGACGCGAGGAGGACGTCGGTGCCGTCCCAGGGCATACGGGGGTGGTCCCAGCCGATCCAGGCGGCGCGGCGGCCGTCCACGGAGAGTTCGGGGGCGGTGACGAACCGGTGGCGTTCGGCGGTGAGTTCGCGGACGGCGGAGCGGTCGCCGGCCGCCGATCCGTCGAGCGGTACGGCGGCCGGGACGCGGCGCACGGCGCCGGGCGCGTCGCCGGTGAACTCCTCCAGGACGCACCAGACCTCGCCCGCCGGGCCCCGGCCGGGGTGCGGGCGCGGGTCGGCCCAGCGCAGTCCGCCGCCGACGCCGGACACCGGGGTGAGCGGCCAGGGGTCGCGGTCGCCGTCGGGCTCGTAGGCGTACAGCCGCTGGTCGTCGAAGTGGACGAAGACGATCAGGGGGCCGCCCTCGGCGCGTTCGGTGCCGGCCCAGGGCTGTCCGCCGTACTCGATGACGCGGCTGCGCACGTTCCAGGGGGCGGGCAGTTCGGTGGTGGTGCCGTCCTCCTCGCGGCGGACGAGGGTGCGCCGGCCGGCCTCGGCGGGGCGCGGCGCGGTCCACCACAGTTCGTCGCCGACCGCGCCCGCGTATTCGGGGCGGCCGTCGTGGGAGGCGGCGAGCGCGGCGTCGATCGGTGAGGGCCAGCTGCCGTAGGGCTGTGTCGTCGGCATGGGTGTCGGTCTCCCCCGGAGGTGGTTCAGGCGGTACGCAGATAGTGGTCCAGGACCCGGACGCCGAAGTGCAGCGCGTCCACGGGGACACGTTCGTCCACGCCGTGGAAGAGGGCCTGGTAGTCGAAGCCGGCGGGCAGTTTCAGCGGCGAGAAGCCGTAGCCGGTGATGCCGAGCCGGGAGAACTGCTTGGCGTCGGTGCCGCCGGACATGCAGTACGGCACGACGTGCCCGTCCGGGGCGAAGCGTTCGACGGCGGCGCGGAGCTTGGCGTACGTGGGTGAGTCGACGGAGGCCTGGAGGGCGACCTCGCGGTGGTGGAACTCCCAGTCGACGGCGGGGCCGGTGAGCCGGTCCAGGGTGGCGCGGAACTCGTCGTCGCCGCCGGGGACGGTCCGGCCGTCGATGTGGGCGGTGGCCCGGCCCGGGATGACGTTGACCTTGTAACCGGCTTCCAGCATCGTCGGGTTGGAGCTGTTGCGGACGGTGGGTGCGACGAGGGCGGCGGCCGGGCCCAGCTTGCCGAGGAGTTCGTCGACGTCGAAGCCGGGGGCGTCGAGGTCGGGGTGGATGCCGTGGAGCGCGGCGATCTCGGTGAGCGCGGCGCGGACGGTGGGGGTGAGGCGGACGGGCCATTCGTGGGCGCCGATCCGGGCCACGGCCGCGGCGAGCGCGGTGACGGCGTTGGCCCGGTTGACCTTGGAGCCGTGGCCTGCGGTGCCGCGCGCGGTGAGCCTGAGCCATGCGGTGCCGCGTTCGCCGGCCGCGATGGGGTAGAGCGGCAGGTTGGGCGCGGCGTGGAAGGTGAAGGCGCCGGACTCGCTGATGCCTTCGGTGCAGCTGTCGAAGAGGCCGGCGTGCCGGTCGGCGAGGAAGGCGGAGCCGTCGTCGGCGCTGGCCTCCTCGTCGGCGGTGTAGGCGATGACGATGTCGCGGCGGGGGCGGATGCCGGCGCGGGCCCAGTAGCGGACGACGGCCAGGACCATCGCGTCCATGTTCTTCATGTCGATGGCGCCGCGCCCCCATACGATGCCGTCGCGCACCTCGCCGGAGAAGGGGTGCACGGTCCAGTCGGCGGCCTCGGCGGGCACCACGTCCAGGTGGCCGTGGACCAGGAGCGCGGGGGCGGCCGGGTCGGTGCCGGGGATGCGGGCGACGACGTTGGTGCGGCCGGGGGTGCGTTCCAGGAGCGCGGGTTCCAGGCCGGTGGCGGCGAGCCGTTCGGCGGTGTACTCGGCGGCGGGGCGTTCGCGGCACTCGCCGTCGCCCCGGTTGGTGGTGTCGATGCGGATCAGTTCGGAGGTGAACGTCACCGCTTCGTCGAGCGCGAGGGCGTCGACGGAGTCCTGGGGGGCGGCCGGCTCAGCCATACTGCTCCTCCACGGCGGACGAGACGATAGTCGTCACCGCTTTGAACGTGCGGATACCTTCGTACATCGTCGCGCTGGTGTAGGAGACCCGCCTCTCGCCGCTCGGGGCGACGCCGGGGACGACGGTGGCCGCCGCGCCGAGGTGTTCGGCGTCGAACTCCAGCTCCACGGTGAACGGCCCGGCCTCGACCGGGGTGTACCGGCCGGCCAGCGGGACGGCGCGGGCGGCGGCGGCCCGGATGTCGGCGGCGGTCCGGGCGGGGGTGCGGCAGACGGCCGCGTACCGCGACACATGGTCCTTGACGGCGACCTTCTGCGCGTCGGGGGCGTACCCCTGGGCGTCGGCGCAGGTCAGGTCGTCCCCGGTGACCAGGACGACGGGCACGCCGTACTCGGCGGCGACATGGGCGTTGAGCAGGCCCTCACTGGCGCGTACGCCGTTCAGCCAGACGCCGGTGATGGAGTTGGCGAGGTAGGTGTGGGCGAGGACGCCCTCTGTACCGGCTCCGGTGTGGTAGCCGACGAAGGCGATGGCGTCCACGTCGCCGTGCTGGATGCCCTCGACCATGCTGAGCGACTTGTGCTTGCCGGTGAGCATCTGGACGCGCTCGTCCATGCGTTCGAGGAGCAGGTTGCGCATGGACCAGTGGGCCTCGTTGATCAGCACCTCGTCCGCTCCCCCGTCGTAGAAGCCGAGGGCGGCGGCGTTGACGTCGGAGGTGAACAGGGAGCGGCACCGCTCCCACTGCGGGGTGCCGGGCAGCACGTCCGCCGGCCAGGTCACGCCGGTGGCGCCTTCCATGTCGGCGCTGACGAGGATCTTCATGCGGCCACACGGTACGCGCCGGGGAACGCGCGGGCCAGGGCTGCCGAGGACGCCACAGGTCCAGTCCAGTGGCGTCCCGCGGCAGCCGGTGCGGCGGGGTGTCAGCCGCGCCGGGCGCCCTTCAGGACCTTCTCGATCCGGGCGAGTTCGCTGTCGTCGAAGTCCAGGTTGCCGACGGCGGCGACGTTGTTCTCCAGCTGGGCGACGCTGCTCGCGCCGACCACCGCGGAGGTGACGCGGCCGCCGCGCAGCACCCAGGCCAGCGCCAGCTGGGCGAGCGACTGGCCGCGCGCGGCGGCGAGTCCGTTCAGCTCGCGCAGCCGGGACAGCAGGTCCGGCGTGACCGCTTCGGCCGACAGGAACGGGCTGTTGCCGGCGGCCCGGGAGTCCTCCGGGATGCCGTCGAGGTAGCGGTCGGTGAGGATGCCCTGCTCCAGCGGCGAGTAGGCGATGGAGCCGATGCCCAGCTCGTCCAGGGCGGTGAGCAGCCCCTCCTCCGGCCGGCGGTCGAGCATCGAGTAGCGCGGCTGGTGGATGAGGAGCGGGGTGCCCAGGTCCTTGAGGATGCGGGCGGCCTCGCGGGTCTGCTCGGGTGAGTAGTTGGAGACGCCGACGTAGAGCGCCTTGCCCTGGCGCACCGCCGCGTCGAGCGCGCCCATGGTCTCTTCGAGCGGGGTCTCGGGGTCGGGCCGGTGCGAGTAGAAGATGTCGACGTAGTCCAGGCCGAGCCGGGTCAGGCTCCGGTCCAGCGAGGCCAGCAGGTTCTTGCGCGAGCCCCACTCGCCGTACGGGCCGTCCCACATGAGGTAGCCGGCCTTGGTGGAGACGACGATCTCGTCCCGGTGGGCGGCGAAGTCCGTGGCGAGCGCCCGGCCCATCGCGGTCTCGGCGGAGCCGGGCGGCGGGCCGTAGTTGTTGGCCAGGTCGAAGTGGGTGATGCCCAGGTCGAAGGCGCGGCGCAGGATCTCGCCCTGCCGCTGCGGTGTCCGGTCCCCGCCGAAGTTGTGCCACAGGCCGAGCGAGAGCGCGGGCAGCTTGAGGCCGCTGCGCCCGGTGCGCCGGTAGGGCATGTGGTCGTAGCGGTCGGCGGACGGGATGTACATGCGGGGCTCCACGGGGAGAGACGTTCCGGATTCGCCCGGACGGGGGTACGGGCGCCGCTCCCAGGCTCGCTCACTTCGATCCAGCGGTCCAACAGGAGATTCCGCTTGGATTCAGTCCCTAGAGTTCTCAATCATGGAGTTGCGCCAGCTGGAACATTTCGTGGCCGTTGCCGAGGAACGGCATTTCACCCGGGCGGCGGAGCGGGTCGCCGTCTCGCAGTCGGGTCTCTCCGCCTCCGTGCGGGCGCTGGAGCAGGAGCTGCGGACACCGCTGTTCAGCCGGACCACGCGCAGCGTACGGCTGACCGAGGCGGGGCGCGCCCTGCTGGTCGAGGCCGAACGGACCCTGGCCGGGGTGCGGGCCGCGAAGGAGGCGGTGGACGCGGTACGGGGGCTGCTGCGCGGCACCCTGTCGGTGGGGGTGGAGCAGTGCGTGGCCGGGCTGCGGCTGCCCCGGCTGCTGGCCGCCTTCCACCGCGCGCACCCGCACATGGACATCCGGCTGCGCCAGGAGGGCACGGCGCGGCTGGTGGACGGGGTGGCGGGCGGCCGGCTGGACATCGCCTTCGCCGCGACGGTGGACCGGGCGGGCCGGCGCGGGGAGCTGGTGCCGCTGGCCCGCGAGCCCCTGGTGCTGCTGTGTGCGCCGGACCACCGGCTGGCGGCGGCGGACCGGGCGGGGTGGGCGGAGCCGGCCGGTGAGCCGTTCATCGACTTCCACCCGGACTTCGGGCCGCGCCGGGCGGCCGACGCGGCGTTCGCGGCGGCGGGGGTGCGGCGCACGGTGGCCCTGGAGGTGACCGACGTACACAGCCTGCTGGAGCTGGTCCGGGAGCGGCTGGGGATCGCGCTCGTCCCGCACCACTTCTCGCGCAAGCCGGAGGCGCGCGGGCTGGCGGTGGTGCGGCTCGACGGGGCGGGTGAGGCGTGCGGGGCAGGGTGCGGGGCGGAGGTGCCGTACTACGAGAGTTCGGTGGTGCTCCCGGAGGCGCGGGCGATGAGTCCGGGGGCTCGGGCGCTGATGGCGCTGCTGCGGGAGGAGGGCGACGCGGCGGAGGGCGGGGGCTGAGGGATGCCCTGGGGCCGGGGGGGCGGTTCCCCGATGCCCGGGCCGGGAGGGGCGTTGCCGCGATGCCGGGCCCGCCCCTCCCCCGCCTCCTCCCGGTCAGCCCGCGGTCAGGACGAACCACCTCGCCGGCAGGTCGATCCGGGTGCCGTCCGGCAGGTTCTCCGTCTGCGGCAGGACCGTTTCGCCACTGTCCAGCGTGGTGAGCCCGGCCGCCTTCAGCAGCTCGGGCACCTCCTGCTCGGTGGCGCTCGCCGGCTTGAGCCCGTGTTCGAGGACCCGGCGCAGCTTCGGCCCCGGCCCGTCCGGCCCCTGGGAGGCGCGTCGCAGCACGTCCTTGGAGGCGGGGGTCAGCTCGACGACGAAGGCCCGGCCGCGTTCGCCCAGCAGGGTGGCCACGGCGGCGGCGACGGCCGGACGTGCCTCGGGGTCGCTCTGGTGGATCACCGCCCGCATGTACACATTGGTGTCGCCGATCCGCTCGTGCAGGGCGCGCACGGCGTCGGAGTCGGTGAGGTCGAGCCGTTCGAACTCGGCGACCTGCCCGGTGTCCGCCTTGCGGGCGTGCTCGACCGCCGCGTACGAGAGGTCCACCCCGATCGCGCGGGGGAAGAGCGTGGCGAGGTGGCGGGTCTGTGTACCGCTGCCGCAGCCGAGGTCCACGACGGGCAGCGCGGTGTCCGCGTACGGCAGGAGCAGCCTGCTGTGCGGGACGGCGCTCAGGTCCGCGACGGCGTCCCAGATCGCCTCGCCCGGCTCGTCGGACGTGGCCGCCCAGTAGCCCTCCCACGCCTCGCGGTATTGCTGTGACACACCCATGCGTACTCCCGAGTCCCGTCGTGCCTGCCTGATCTGCTCAGCCAGGGACTACTGCCCAAAGGGGCTCCGGGGCAAGGGTGCGGGACCGAAATGAGGGGCGATCTCCCTTTCGTCAGCGGCTGTTGGGCCGGCGCCGCAGTCCGCGCGGGTCGCGGGGCAGGGCCAGTTCGAACCAGACGGTCTTGCCGCGCGCGGTGCCGCTGGTGCCCCACTCGCGGGCGAGGCTGCTCACCAGGACGAGTCCCCGGCCGCCCTCGTCGTTCTCGGTGACGCCGAGGAGGGAGGCGGGGGCGGGCTCGTCGTCGCTGACCTCGCACAGCAGCGCGTCGGTGCGGACCAGCCGGAGGCCGATGTGATGGCTGCGGCTGTGCTTGAAGGCGTTGGTCACCAGCTCGCTGACCATCAGTTCGGCCGCCTCCACGGCGTCCGGCAGCTCCCAGTCGAGCAGCTTGCCGCGCACCAGGCGGCGGGCGCGGGAGACCTCGCGCGGGTCGAGGGCGAGCTGCCACTCGGCGACGTCCTCGTCCGCGATGCCGTTGAGCCGGGCCATCAGCAGGGCGACGTCGTCCTTGCGGCCCCCGGTGGGGTTCAGGGCGCGGATGATGGTGTCGCAGGCGTCGTCCATCGAGGCGGCGGGATGGGCGGCGGAGGCGCAGAGCGCGGCGATCCCGGCGCCGATGTCCTGGCCGCGCACCTCGACCAGGCCGTCCGTGCACAGGATCAGCCGGTCGCCGGGGCGCACCCGTACGGTGGCGGTCTCGAAGGCGACGCCGCCGACGCCGATGGGCGCCCCGGTCGGCAGGTCGAGGAGTTCGGCGCGGCCGTCCTCCGCGCGGACCAGCACGGGCGGGATGTGACCGGCGTTGGCGATCTGCACCTCGCCCGCGATCGGGTCGTAGACCGCGTACAGGCAGGTCGCGAGGTACTGCTCGCCGAGGCGCTGCGCGAGGTCGTCGAGGTTGCGCAGGAGCTGGGCGGGCGGCAGCTCCATGGTGGCCATGGTCAGCACGGCGGTCCGCAGCTGGCCCATCATCGCCGCCGAGTTGAGGCCGTGGCCCATCACGTCGCCGACGACCAGCGCGGTGCGCGAGCCGGGCAGCTTCACGGAGTCGAACCAGTCGCCGCCGATCCGGCCGAGGCGGGTGCCGGGCAGATAGCGGGTGGCGATGTCGCAGCCGGCCATGCGCGGTTCGACGGTGGGCAGCATGCTGTCCTGGAGCGTGTCGGCGACGTTCTCCTGGTAGGTGTACATGCGGGCGTTGTCCAGGACGAGCCCGGCGCGGGCGGCGAGTTCGGCGCCGGTGGTGCGGTCCATGTCGTCGAACTGCTCGCGGCCGGGGCGGCGCATCAGGACCATGAAGCCGAGGACCACGTCGCGGGCCTTGAGCGGCACGATGAGCAGCGAGCGGTGGGTGATCAGCGGGCGCAGGTCCCGCTTCTCGAACTCGCCGGAGATCCGGTTGCTCAGCTCCTCGCTGACGTAGGGCACAATGACGGGTTCGCCGGTGACCATGCACTGGAAGAACGGGGTGTGCTCGGGGAAGGCGATGGACTCGCCCACCGGCACGGTGTCGTCCCAGCGGCCCGGTTCGTCGTTGTGCTCGACCCAGACGCGGTGCCAGATGGTGGTGACGTCGGGCGGTCCGTCGGGGAAGCCCTCGCCGGCGAGGACGGCGGCGCGCAGATGCGTACCCGCGAAGTCGGTGAAGCGGGGGACGGCGGCGCTGGTGACCTCGCGGATGGTGCGTTCGAGGTCGAGCGAGGTGCCGATGCGGCCGCTGACCTCGTTGAGGAACTCCAGCCGTTCGCGGACCGCCGCGTATTCGAGGTCCAGCTCGGGCCGGGGCGCGGTGCGCGGGGCCGCCGTCCCGTCGGCCCGCTGCGGGTCCTGCGGTACGGGCAGGGCGCCGGCCCGCTTGGGCACGCCCCAGTCCGGGGTGACCGGGATGCGCTCGTGGTGGCTGAACTCCAGGACCGGGTAGCCGAGTTCGAGGACCTGGGCGACGATCCGGGTGGCCTCCTGGACGCTCATGTTCGGCAGGATCTCCGGCAGCCGGGCGGAGAGTTCCGGGTAGCCGGGGAAGTCGGTGTGCCGGGCGAATCCGGGCGTGACCGTACGGGCTCGCGGGTGGCCCGCGTCGTCCGTGCCGCGCAGCTGGGCGTGGTCGGCGGCGAGCACCAGCAGCCGTTCCGGGCCGGGTCCGACGAGCGGATAGGCCCACCAGAGCACATCGGTGCGTTCGCTGCCGGGCCGGTCGGCGCGGGCCCGGCCGGCCGCCGGGTAGGCGAAGTCCCCGCTGAGGGAACTGTCGAGCGCGGGGCCGTACTCCTCGTCCGGCGCGGGAAGGGGGCCGTACGCGGCCAACACGCCGGAGACCGGCAGCAGTTCGCCCGCCGGGCAGCCGACCGCGTCCTCGCGGGCGACGCCGAAGAGCTTGCGCGCACCGGTCGACCAGTGCGAGACACGGCCCTCCGTGTCGACGACGACCACGGCGAGCGGTACCCGGCCCGCCGCGCCGTCACGCGGCTGTGGTGTCCTCTGCGGCGGCACACCGAGGTCCATGAGGGGGAGGCTCCTTCCTCACCGCGACGTTCCGCGGCGCGTGACTCCACGGTACGGGGCCGCGACCGGCGTCCGCCGGTTATCGGCCCAATCCCCCGAAGGGGTGGTGCGCCCCGCGCGTCGGGGGGCGCAACGCCGCTTCGCTTCGGGGGTGTTCAGTCTTCGTGTCCGAGCTGGAGGTCCCGCTCGGTGCGGCCGCCGCCGGCGACCTGGAGGACGGTGGCGACGGGCGGGTAGCCGGCCGCGATCACGGTGTACTCGCCGGTGGAGAGGTCGACGAACCGGAAGGCGCCGTCCGGGCCGGTGGTGACGGTGTCGACGACGTTGCCGGCCGCGTCGAGCAGGGTGACGCGGGCGTCCTCGACGGGCCGCCCGCCGCCGGCCCGTACGATGCCGCGCAGCACGGCGCCGCCGGCCAGCTCGATGTCCTGCCGGGTCTCCCTGGCCGCCTGCACGCTGACCGGGAGCGCGGCGGGCCGGAACGCCGGGGCGGACGCGGCGAGGGTGTACTCGCCGGCGACCAGTTCGGTGATCACATAGCCGCCCTCGCGGCCGCTGCGGGTCGAGGCGACGACCTCGCCGCGTACGTCGGTGAGGGTGACGGCCGCGTCCCGCACGGGCGCGCCGTCCGCCGTCAGGACGGCCCCGGCGAGCCGGCCCGCGCCGCCGAGGACCACGTCGAGTTCGACGGGGCGTTCGCCCACGGTGACGCTGACGGCCTGGGGCTGGTGGCCGCCGGCCGCGGCGATCAGGACGTACGATCCGGCGCCCGGCACGCTGAGCGCGTACCGGCCCTCCTCGCCGCTGGCGCCCCGGCCGATCTGCCGGCCCTGGACGTCGATGAGGGTGAGGGCGGCGCGCGGCACCTTCGTACCGTCGGAGTGCTGGACGCTGCCGGAGACCGGGACGCCGGAGAGGTAGCCGGCGGCGTGGTCGGTGCGGGCGGCGGGGATGGGGGCGGTTTCGGCGGTGGTCTCGGGGCCCGCGGCGGGGGCGAGTGCTGCGGTGGTTTCCGGGCTGTGGGACACCAGCGGTTTCTCCTTGAGGAAGAAGGCGAAGAAGAGGCCGAGCACGAGGACCGGCACGAGGTACAGGAAGATCCGGGGCATCGCGTCGGCGTACGCCTGGATGTAGGCGTCCCGCAGCGCGGGGTCCATCGCGTGCACCAGTTGCGGGGTGATCGACTCCGGGTCGGGCAGGTCCGCGCCGGAGGGCAGCCGTACAGCGAGCGCGTCGGCCAGCCGTCCGGCGAACAGGGTGCCGAAGACGGCGGCGCCGACGCTGCCGCCGATCTGCCGGAAGTAGTTGTTGGCGCTGGTGGCGGTGCCCAGGTCGGCGGGGCGCACGGAGTTCTGCACGGCGAGGACGAGCACCGGCATGACCAGCCCGATGCCGAGGCCGAGGACCGCCTGCGCCACGCTGTATTCGAGGCGTCCGGTGTCGGTCTCCAGCCGGGACAGCAGCCACATGCCCACCGCGGAGACCGCGCTGCCCGCGATCGGGTGGACGCGGTAGCGCCCGGTACGGGAGATGAGCTGGCCGGAGACGACGGAGGCGCCGACGATGCCGCCCATCATGGGGAGCATCAGCAGCCCGGACTCGGTGGCGGTGGCGCCGTCGACCATCTGGAGGAAGGTCGGCAGATAGCTGGCCGCGCCGAACAGGGCCACGCCGACGACCGCGCCGACCAGGGCGGTGACGTTGAAGACGGAGTCCCGGAACAGCCGGAGCGGGATGACCGGTTCCGCCGCGCGCCGCTCGACGAGCACGAACAGCAGAGTCGTTCCGGCGGCTCCGGCGCCCAGTCCCAGGATGGTGCCCGAGCCCCAGGCGTACTCCGTGCCGCCCCAGCTGGTCAGCAGGACGAGGCAGGTGGAGGCGGCGGCCAGCAGCGCGGCGCCGAGGATGTCGAGCCGGGGCCGCACGGTGGGCCTGGGCAGTTTGAGGACGACGGTGATCACCGCGAGGGTGACCAGGCCGAACGGCACATTGATGTAGAAGCACCAGCGCCAGGAGGCGTGGTCGGTGAAGAAGCCGCCGAGCAGCGGTCCCGCCACCGAGGCGAGGCCGAAGGCGGCGCCGATGAGGCCCATGAACCGGCCGCGCTCGCGGGGCGGGACCACGTCCGCGATGATCGCCTGCACGCCGATCATCAGCCCGCCGCCGCCGACGCCCTGGAGTGCCCGGAAGGCGATCAGCTGGTCCATCGTGCGGGACCAGCCGGCCAGTGCGGAGCCGACGACGAAGACGACGATGGCGAACTGGAAGACGCCCTTGCGCCCGAAGAGGTCGCCGAGCTTTCCGTAGACCGGCAGTCCGATCGTGGAGGCCAGCAGATAGGCGGTGACCGCCCAGGACATCTTCTCCAGGCCGTGCAGCTCGCCGACGATCTTCGGCAGGGCGGTGGCCACGATCATCTGGTCGAGCGCCGCGAGCAGGAGCGTGAGCATCAGCCCGACGAAGATCAGCCGGACGCGGCGCGGGTCCGTCGCGGCCGCGCCCCCCGGGGCGGTCTCGCGCGCGGCGGGCGGCGGCGGGGAGGGTGGCGGGGCGGCCCCGGACGCCTCGTCGGCGGCCCCCGGTCCCCCCGGTTCGTCCTCCAGCAGTGTGATCCCACCCACCACGTCCCGCTCCCCTCGTCGCGCTGCCGCACATTTCTCGCATCGTGCGACAAGTGAGGGCAAACGCGAAGGGGGGCGCCGGCGGCGCACTCAGGGGGCGTATCCCCCGGTCGGAGGTAGTACGGCGCACAACCACCACGCCGCGAAAGACCACCCGAACCGGTGAGGCCGGGCGTGCGGGCGGGACCGGCCCGCACGCCCGGTCACGGCGTCAGTTCTCGACCTTGGCGGCGAGGTTCTGGAGCAGTTCGTCGTAGATGCGGGCGAGGCCCTTGGGCGCGAAGGTCCGCTCGAAGAAGCCGCCGATGCCCCCGGCGCCGTTCCACACGGTCGTGACGACGGCCTTGGAGCGGCCCTCGCCGGCCGGGGTGACGACCCAGGTGGTGACCATCGAGGAGTTGCGGTCCTTCTCCACGAGCTGCCCGTCGGTCGGCTCGGTGACGTCGAGCAGGCAGTCGCGGACCCGCTTGCTGGTGGCCTGGAGCTTCCAGTGGACGAGGGTGCCCTCGCCGTCGCCGCCCTCGCGCACCTCGTACTCGCTGAAGTGGGCGGGCAGCACGGTGCCGCGGACGTCCTTGTAGTCGGCCAGGGCGTCGAACACCGCCTCCGCGTCCGCCGCGATGATCCGCTCCGTCGTGGCCTCGACCTGCGCCATGGCTGTTCCTCCAGCACTCGGTTGTTCGGGGGTGTGCTGAGCCAACCACCTCGGGGGGCGGGCACAAAATCCGGCCCCGGACGGAGTCCGGGACGAAGAGGAAAAAACGATCATGGGAACAAGTGTTCTATTCTCGGTCCGGAACTACCGAGGAGGCATCCATGCGCTGGGACAATCTGGCCGAAGACCGCGCCGACCGCCCCGCGGGCGGTACGGGTGCGCTCTTCGCCGCCGACGCCGTGACGACGCGGCGCGCACATCGCGATGGGCACCAACGTGGACCGCTACCAGCGGGCGGAGGGCGGTTGCACAATGCCAGTAGAGGCAGCTGACCAGGCAAAAGGCCCCGCCCCTGCGCTACGGGGAAGCGCACAGACGGGGCCTCTGGGGAGCCGTCCCGCTCAGTGTTCACGCCGCCGGACCGGCTGACGAGTAGCAGCGTCGCGTGACCACCACAGTCCCCGGCAGGCGGGCAACGAGAGCCCGAAGAACGCCCCGCACCGCGCGCACCACGGCAACCCGTTCTCGGGGTCACTGGGGCACTCGTCGGCACAGCGCGGACACCGGCTCACGGGACCTTCTCTCAGGCGCTCAGGTCGAACTCTCCGCCCTTGATGGCGGCCGTCAGGTCGGCCCACTCGGCAGCCGTGTACGTGACGACGATGTCCGGCCGGTTGCTGTCGCGCAAGGCGACGACGCCGGGGACGTTGGTGGCGACCTGGGGGCAGTTGTTCACGCGTGCGTCACGGCACGCGGCCGTCGTGACGAAATCGAACTCGGGGCGTCCGGTCATGATGCGTACTTCCCTTCTTCGGTGTTGTGGAGCCCGCCCCGATCGCGCTGAATCGGCGACAGCACGAAAGGGGCGGGAACATGCCCCGCGCCCCGCACGCTGCCGACAGCGAACGGAGCCGGGAACTTAGCGGGAACCAGTCGTCACAGCCACTCCCCCGGATCGAACCGGTAAGGGCGCGTGATGACCTCCCGATACGTGAGGTGACCGGGGTTGGCCTTGAGATGTTCAGCGGCCCACGCGGTGCCGTCCTCGGCGCTCTCGCTTTTCTCGCTGCACCGCCCGCACCCCTTGCACTCCATGGCGGACTGCCACGGGTCGGACTCGGGGCCGGTGTCCGGGGTCAGCGTGTGCTCGCGGAACCGGTAGGTAGCGCGTGTCACGACGGGCACTTTCCAAGGTGCCGGTAGATCACAACCGGGGCGCCCGACTGCCTTTCCAGCGACCCCCGCCGGACACGCTCCAGGGGACCAATCGGCTTCATGCAGGCCGGGCACGTCTCGTCCTTCGGCGCGTAGGTCGTGTACTCCCACCCACTGGCGTCCGTGGTCTCGTCCTGCTGCGTCTTGCTGGCCATCTTCCGCCGTCCCCTCATCCGTGCCCTGCCGACTGATGAGCAGTCAACGACCGGCCACGCGCCCCGCTCCACAAACTTGCACCGACTTGCACGCTGATTCGTTGCAGGCCGTCTTGACTGCTCACAGTGAACTGGCAGGATTGCCATGCAAGTTCAGGCAACCGCAAACGGAGAGAGGCCGTCATGGCGCTACGGTTCGTCGGCATCGACCCGAACACCGACCTTGAGCACTGCCCGACCGTGTGGGCTGACGAAGAAGCGGGGGAACTGGTATTGCAGGGCTGGAAGGGCAGCCCTGAGCTTCGTGCGGCCTGTGAGGCGACCAGCCCGGCCAAGGGAGGAATCCCGGACAGCGAAGAAGTCATCAGGATTCCGGCGCGCATGGTGCCGATGATCAGGGAAGCGTGCGATGCCGTCGAGCGTTCCGCCGTTCAGTGAGCTACTGGCCAACACCCGTGAATCTGCCGTCCACTTCGAAGCGCGGGACGACTACGGGACGAACCCCCGGCTAGAGGCATGGCAGCGCGGCGAACGCGTCGACTGGGACGACCGTGAATCCTGGTGGCATCCGTTCCACCAGACGATTGCGGACGCCGTAGCCCGTGGGGTCGCCGTTCGTCGTGCCCGCATCGTGTCAAAGCCGGTCAGCGAATACATCCGCTGGGAGCACTACGCCACGCACGCCAACATCACAGCCGGCGAAGATGTGCGCTGGCTGCCCCGGAGTCAGGCAACGGGCTTCCTGGTGCCCGCCAATGACTTCTGGCTGTTCGACGGCAACCTGATCCGCCTCCACCACTTCGCCGGGGACGGCAGCCACGTCACGGACGAACTCAGCAGGAACGCCGACACGTTGGCACTCTGTGGCCGGGCGTTCGAAGAGGTCTGGCAGCGAGCCATCCCGCACAGCGAATACAAGATCTAAGAGCAACCGGACAGCCAACTCATGTCATCCCCTTCGCCCAAAGCCCAAGAGGCCAGGGAAGCCGTAGCCAGTCGGTTGCGGGAAATGAGGCTTGACGCAGGAATCACGGGACGTGAGTTGGCTGTCCGGTGCGGGTGGAGCGAGTCAAAGTCATCACGGATCGAGAACATCAAGACACCGCCCAGCGACGCTGACATAAGGGCCTGGTGCACGGCGTGCGGAGTCCCGGAGCAAGCCGACGACTTGATTGCCGCCAATCGTCAGGCTGATTCCATGTACGTCCAGTGGAAGCGGCTACAGCGAACGGGCCTGAGGCAGCTACAAGAGTCGGGCGTACCCCTCTACGAGCAGACGCAGCAATTCCATGTGTACTGCTCCAACGTGGTGCCCGGCTTCTTCCAAACACCCGGATATGCCACTGCGTTGCTGACTTCAATTGCAGAGTTCCGGGGGACGCCGAACGACGTGTCAGACGCCGTGACAGCGCGAATGAATCGATCACACGTCATCCGGGAGGGTGACCACCGATTCGCTGTCCTGGTTGAGGAATCAGTCTTGAAGTACCGAGTCGGCAGCGCGGAAGTGATGGCCGCACAGCTAGGGCACCTGTTGTCCGTGATGGCACTTCCGTCTGTCTCGCTGGGCATCATTCCGTTTACGGCGCCCCGGGCAGCATGGCCGCTGGAAACGTTCACCATCTTTGACCGTAGGCGCGTCCACGTGGAAACTCTGACAGCGGCCATCAAGGAAACCCAGCCGAGTGACGTAGCGCTGTACCTCAAGGCGTTTGGGAATCTGAAAGACGTTGCTGCCTACGGCGCGAATGCCCGCGCGCTCATCACATCTTCTATCGATGCCCTGGCGTAACTCGCCAGCTATCAGAAACACAGAGAGCCCCGCACCGACTGCCTAGTAGAGGCAGCAGGAGCGGGGCTCACAATAAGGTGCGCCAACGCGTCAATGGCGCTCCAGTACAGGTGGCGGCAGAGATCTCCTCCGTCTACCCAGAAGGCCCCGGCACGATCTCGTGCCGTCGTCATTCAGAAAGGTTCCGGAAACGGCCGCGAAAGCGTTAGTATCAAGCGTAAGTACGCCAGCCAAGCGGTCGATTCTATTCAACGATGCTTGATATTCCTGGTGCCCACTCTCTTCGCTCTCCTCATCTGCGCCTTCATCTACGTTGCGGAGCCACGCGTCCCCGATACGGCGTGATTCGGTCATTTGACCGACGACATATTATAGACGCCTTCGTCGTCATGCCAGATAATTTCCATGCGTGCGTCGCCAGTGAATGCCTGCCCCCGATAGTCTGCCTTTTTAACCCGGATGCGCCGAATAGCGAGCCGCAAAAGGTCTCGCTTAAGCGCGTCGTCTGCATCGTCCCAGGCTTCGCGTTGATACGACGTGTCGAGAAGGAACGAAATATCAACGCCTTCGCGTCCGCGCGTTTCCTCAACGGTCTTCTGTGCGTCTAGGACTGCCTCATTGGCCTCAGTCAGCGCCGGGGCAAAGAATCGCTCTGAGGGGCCGTCGTAGAGTCCAGCGCGCCGGTCTTTCCACAGACGGCTGAGGGCTGCTTCTGCGTCTGCCAAAGCCGCCCTCGCGGCTGCTTCATCTTCTGACGCCTGAGGGTCTTGTCGGGCTTGCCAGCGCTCCGCCACAATCGCCAGCAAGCGGTCATGGGGCTCAGCCGCTGCTAGTCGAGAAGACCAGCGCATGTAGACGTATTCCTCAGCACCTTTCTGCGCCACGTACGCCGGGGCCGGACACACTCCCCCCGCACCCGGGCGCCAGCAACAATACCCTTTCCCACGCCACGTAGCGGAGGACCCGCACCCGGCACATTCAAGGAGATCCGTGAGAACATGACGTGCCCGCCATGATTCTTTATCAATGGCAGGACCGGTTCCCCTGGATGCTGCCTGAGCTGCGTTGTACTCGACTTCGGTCAACACTGACGGTCCCACCATAACACTGACTCGCTCACCAGCTGCATTTCGGTACAGCATCCGCCTGGACTTTCCGTCTTCGCGCCCGGTTACCTGCCAGCCCGCATAGGCAGGGTTATCAATCATGTTGGCAACCGTACTAAAAGCCCATGTGCCACCGGTCGGCGACGGAACGCCACGATCGTTGAGCATCCGGGAGATTTTCCGTTTGGCGTGCCCGGAAACAGGAGCTTCGTATGTAACCCATCGAGCAATTTCCAGCTTGGTCACTGTCGGCTCGCCGGGGATTCCAGCGGATGTTTCGGTGTCACGCTCCAACTTGCGCTCTTCGATCTGTTCCCCGTCTTCGTCCCCAGTCGTGACCATGACGATTCTGAGACCATAGGGGGCCACGCCGTTAAGCCATTCTCCGTTGTCGCGCTGAAACGTCTTCGCGTTCCGCACACGCTCACTAAGAATTTCCGTCTCTTCCCGGGCATCCTCGGCATGACGAATCAATTCCGAGCGGTCGCGCGGGTTAGCAGAATCCAGCCCGATTCCAGGGTTTTTCGCGTCGCAGTTGTCCACCAGCAAACGCCGGGGCCGTCCGTCCTGCGGCTCAACAATGCTGAGGATTGCTCCTGCCCCACGCCGCGTCCACCGGTCAAGGCGAAATACCCAAAGGGCACCAATCTCGCCTTTCTCAAGCGCCTGCAACGCTAGGTCTTGCTGGGCCACCTTCTTGCTTCGGCGGAACCGGCTAGCGCTGCCGACTTCCCGCCAGACGTGCCGCACGGTGAGACCCAGCTCAGCCGCTGTACGTCTCCCCCGTGCTTCCTGTGCACTGACGGAGATTTCCCGGCGCCCGGTCTTCGACTTCACGGCTTGGCTCTTGCGGCACACCAGGTCGATCAGGGTGCTGGTGTCTTCGGTTGGGGTGCTCATGGGCCAAGATTCGCACGTCAGAGGCAGGGGTCGCCAGTGTCCAACGGGCTGAGGGCCGCTACCGGCTGATGTCCGGCATCCTGAGCGCCCTGCGCGACCACGCCAACCCGTTCTCGATCCTGTTCTCGACGACTCCGAGCCCACCCAGCTGACCCTCCTGTGAGCACCCGCCCGCGCACACCGCGCGCAAACGGGTTATCTCTCCGCACAACGGGCCCTCCCGGCGCCGAATACGGGGAACATGCGGCGGGGGCTGCGTCCCGCGCAGCCGTGTTCCCCCGTATCGGGAGGCCATATGACGAACCGTCCAGTCTTGCTGTTCGCCGTCGGGGCGACGGTCGCCGGTCTGGTGACCGCCGCCCCGGCCGCCGCGGACACCACCGCCACACCCCGCGCCGCGCCGATCACCTGGAAGGACTGCGGGACGGCGTCGTCCCCGACGCTCCAGTGCGGCACGGTGCGCGCCCCGCTCGACCACGACGACCCGGCGGGCCGCCGAATCACCCTCGCCCTGACCCGGGTGCCGCACACCGCCAAGACCTTCCAGGGCCCGCTGCTGGTGAATCCGGGCGGCCCCGGCGGCAGCGGCCTGTCGATGGCCCCCTTCGTCGCCGCCTCGCTGCCGGAGAAGGTCGCCGCCCAGTACGACGTGATCGGTTTCGACCCGCGCGGCGTCGGGAAGAGCCGGCCGGCCCTGGACTGCCTGCCGGGGTACTTCGACCCCGTACGGCCCGACCCGGTGCCGCAGTCCCTCGGCGGCGAGCGGATCAACCGCAACCGGGCCCGTGACTTCGCGGCCGCCTGCGGCGAGAAGTACCCGGACCTGCTCCCGTACATGGACACGGTGAGCGCGGCCAAGGACCTGGACGTGATCCGGCGCGCGACCGGCGCCCGGCAGCTGAACTACTTCGGGTACTCCTACGGCACCTACCTCGGCGCGGTGTACGCCAAGCTCTTCCCGGAGCGGGTGCGGCGCCTGGTCCTCGACTCCAACGTGGACCCGGACGGCGTCTGGTACGACGACAACCTCGCCCAGGACTACGCGTTCGACACCCGGCACAAGGCGTTCGCCGCCTGGGTCGCGAAGTACGACGCCACCTACCACCTGGGCACCGACCCGGCCGCGGTCGAGGCCGCCTGGTACCGGATGCGGAACACGGTGAAGAAGCGCCCGGCGGGCGACAAGGTCGGGGCCGGCGAACTGGACGACACGTTCCTGCCCGGCGGCTACTACAACGGTTACTGGCCGGCGCTGGCGGAGGCGTTCGCCGCCTATGTGAACGACGCGGACGAGAAGCCGCTCGTCGCCGCGTTCGAACGGTTCGCGGCGGTGGACGCGGACGGCGACAACGGGTACTCGGTCTACTCGGCCGTGCAGTGCCGGGACGCCTCCTGGCCGCGCATCTGGAACATCTGGCGCAACGACACCTGGCGGGTGCACGCGAAGGCGCCGTTCATGGCGTGGGGCAACACCTGGTACAACGCGCCGTGCGCCGACTGGCCGGTAGCGCCGCTGAACCCGGTGCGCGTCTCCAACCACGAGCTGCCCCCGGCCCTGCTGTTCCAGGCCACCGACGACGCGGCCACCCCGTACGAGGGCGGCGTCACCCTGCACCGCAAGCTGCGCGGCTCCCGCCTGGTCGTCGAGCAGGGCGGCGGCAACCACGGGATCACCCTGAGCGGCAACGACTGCCTGGACCGCTACCTGGTGGACTACCTCGCCGACGGCACCCTGCCGCGCGCCGGCCGGGGCGACGCGGACGCGGTCTGCCCGAAGCTCCCCGACCCGGAGCCGGAGGCCGACAAGGCGGCCCGCCCGGCCGCCCGCCCGGACCGCGGCAGCACGCTGCACGGCCTGCTGGGCTTCCACGGCTGACCCGGTGAGACCCCCGCGGGGGCGCGCACGACCGGTTCGTGCGCGCCCCCGCGCGCACACCGGGCCCGGCCGCCGCACACAGTTCGTTTACATCGCCAACGCGGCATCCACATGCGCCGGAAAACCGCCCGTGTACGGTGACGGTATGAAGGCCGACGCCGGACGCCCCCACGCCGATCCCCTCGTCACCGCCGCCGAGATCGCCCGCCTGGCAGGCGTCACCCGCGCCGCCGTGTCCAACTGGCGCCGCCGCTACGCCGACTTCCCCGCCCCGGCCACCGACAGCACCAGCAGCCCCCTGTTCGACCTCGCGGAGGTACGCGCCTGGCTGGACGCCCAGCGCAAGGGGCAGGAGATGTCCGCCGAGGTGCGCCTGTGGCAGCAGCTGCGCACCGACCACGGCGACGACATGATCGGCGGACTCACCGCCGTGGCGCGCCTCCTCGCGCGCCGGGAGGAGCCCGGGGACGCGGCGCTGCGCCCGCTGGTCGATGAGCTGGCGGCGGACCGCTCGCCCGCCGAGCTCCTCGCCGGTCTCACGGCGCGCTTCGCCGAGTCGTCGGGGCGGGCCGGCTCCGACGGCATCACGTCCCCGCACCTCGTCCGGGCCGTGCGGCACTTCGCCGGGCCGGACGTCCCCGGGCGCACGGTGTACGACCCGGCGTGCGGGACCGGCTCGCTGCTGTTCGCCTTCCGCCCCGGCGCCCGGTCCCTCGCCGGCCAGGAGCTCGATCCGGCGCGCGCCCGCTACGCGGAGCTGCGCGCCGAGGTGACGGGTCCGGCCGGGGTCACCGTGCGCGCCGGGGACTCGCTCCGCGCCGACGCGCTGCCGGAGCTGCGGGCGGACCTGGTGGTGTGCGAGCCGCCGGCCGGCGCGGCCGACTGGGGCCGGGAGGAGCTGCTGCTGGACCCGCGCTGGGAGTTCGGGGTGCCGTCGCGGGCGGAGAGCGAGCTGGCCTGGCTCCAGCACTGCTACCGCCACACCGCGCCGGGCGGCCGGGTGGTCGTCGTCATGCCCGCGTCGGTGGCCTACCGCAAGGCGGGGCGCCGCATCCGGGCCGAGATCGTGCGCCGGGGCATGCTCACGGAGGTCGTCGCGCTGCCGCCCGGCATGGCCGCGACCCACGCCCTGCCCGTGCACCTCTGGCTCCTGCGGCGCCCCGCGGGACCGGAGGACACCGCGGACCACGTACGGATGACCGACCTGAGCGCGAACGCGCCGGACGGCCCCTTCGAGGCGGCGGACGACCAGACGGCGCCGGTCGCCCGGATCGACCTGCTCGACGACACCGTGGACCTCAGCCCGGCCGCGTACATCTCCGCCCGGCACACGGACTTCACCGCCCAGTACGCCGCCACCCGCGCCGAGATCAAGGAACGGCTGGAACGGCTCCTGGACACCCTGCTGCCGCCGCTCCTCGAAGGTACGGCGGAGTCCTTCCAGGAGCGGGCGACGGTCGGCCTCGCGGAGCTGGCGCGCGCCGGGCTGGTCGAGACGACGGAGGGCGCGGTGGTGTCCACCAGCGACCAGCTGGACACCGACTACATCAACGGCTTCCTGCGCGGCGCCGCGAACAACCGCCGCTCCACCAGCGCGAGCGGCACGTTCCGCCTGGACACGCGCGGTGCCCGCATCCCGCAGATGGCGGTCGAGGAACAGCGCCGCTACGGCTCCGCGTTCCGCGCCCTGACCGAGTTCGAACAGGCCGTGGCCCAGCTCGCCCGCCTCAGCGAACGCACCACAACCCTGGCCCGCACCGGCCTCACCACCGGCACCCTCCGCCCCCCGGCCCCCTAGGGGTGGCGGGGGCCGTGGCCGGGGGGTGGGGTGAGGGGGGAGGTGTAGGGGGTGGCTGGGGTGAGGGGGGTCATGGCGTCGTAGGCGGTGAGGATCAGGTCCCTGGTGCGGTAGTCGCCGTACCGGGCCTCGTCCTTGCGCCGGACGATGGGGAAGGTGTCCATGATGTAGGCGATGTCGTCGCGGCCGATGCCGTAGAGGTGGAAGAAGAACGCGTCGAGTTCGGCGCGGATCTGCCGGCGGCGGTCCTGGTCCCAGCGGAAGGGGGCGCCGGTGTCGCCCAGGTCGTGGGCGAAGGGGCTCATGTCGTGGGCGGTGTAGGTGAGTTCCAGGACGCGCGGGACCAGGAAGTCGGCGTGGCGGCGCGCCGTGGCGGGGGGCAGCACGGGGAGCTGGCGGATGTAGAAGAAGTTGAGGTTGAGACCGGCGACCTTCTGGCGCGTGACGTAGTCGTAGACGAAGGAGTTGAAGTGGGCGGCCAGGACGGCGCTGTCCTGTGACGATCCGGTGCGCAGCAGGAAGACGGAGTCGCCGATGGCGGCGGGCGGCAGGATCGCGGAGATCATGGTGCGCTGGTTGGTGGGGCTGCTGATACGGAGGAAGGCGAGCCGGCCGGGCGGGGCGTCGGACGGGGTCTCGGCCCGGTCCACCCAGCTCCCCGGCACGGCGAGCCGGAATGCGGAGGCCCGGTCCTCGTCGCTGAGGTAGGCGGGCTGGTTCTGGCGCTTCACGGCGGTCGCGCTCTTGACCACGTCCGCCGCACGGTGGTTGTAGGCGTCGACCATCTTGGCCTCGTACAGCGGCAGCATGAGCCGGCCCGCGCCGACGAAGGCGTTGCCCGCGGGCTGGAAGCCCTCGGCCGTCAACTCCTCGCGGGTCCGGAAGAGATGCGAGTCGTTGGACATGTGGAACATCGTTCCGAAGGTGACGCCCCAGGGGTTGCCGTCCGGGTCGCCCTCGTCGATGAGGACGGGGACCCGTTCGTAGATGCCGAGGGTGATCTCGGCGTCCCGGCGGGAGCGGAAGACGGGGCAGGTGCCGGTGTTGGGGTTGAGGAGGGTGATCTCCTCCGGTGTCAGGGCGAACACCTTGCCGGCGTCGGCGAGTTCGGCCGGGTCGCGGAGGAAGAAGGCGAACCGGGCGGCGCGTTCGCTCAGCCCCCGGCCGGTGAGCGACAGCAGGCTGAACTTGAACGAGCGGTGCACGTCGGGGAAGACAGGTGCCGCGTTCTCGAAGTCGTAGAGGGCGGCCAGCGAGCCCGTGACGACCAGGTCGCGGAAGAAGAACTGGGTGGTGGCGTCGGTGGCGATGCCGGTGGGCACGATCATGCCCATGCGGCCGCGCGGCCCGGTGAGCATGCGGCCGGTCTCGGCGAAGACGGCGTACGTGTTGATGTCGCCCCGGCCGGTCAGCGGGTAGCGGCCGGCGTTGCGCAGGAAGTGGCTGTCGCCCTCCGCCTTGCGCTTGGCGACCTCGAACTCGGCGTGGAGTCCGGCGCCGTCCGGGTCCTGCTTCAGCGCGGCGATCAGGCGCTTGCGGGCGGCGGCGGTCTTGGCCGCGGCGATCTCCATGTCGCGCTGGGCGAAGAACTCCTGCTCCTGGAGCTTGATCCGCTCCCACGGCGGGTTGCCCAGGACGCAGTCGAAGCCGCCGGCCCATCCCGTGGCCGCGTCGTCGTCGCCGGTGTCGCGGACGGTGAAGACCTCGGGGAACTCCAGGTGCCAGTGGAAGAACCGGTAGCGGTGCCGCAGCCGGGTGATCTCCGCGTGCGTGGTCCGGGGCACGGTGTCCGACGCCGGGTCCTGGAGGAGGCGGAAGACCTCCTCGGTGACCGGCGGCGGGGCGTCCGCCGCCTTGCGCCACATGAACGCGGCGCACCAGGCGTCGGCCACGCGCAGGGCGCGTACATACGCGGCGGAGGCCGCGAAGTCCCGGTAGGCGGCCTCCTGCCCGTGCACCTCGGCGAGGGTGCCGGGGGCGGTGTCGGTGATGCGGCGCAGCCCCAGGGCGAACGCCTCGTTGGTGTCGTCGCCCCCGCCCATCAGGTCGAACAGGCCGTGCTGGCCGCCGCGTTCGGCCCGGTTCTGCCTTTCGAGCGCCTTGGCGTACTTCTTGTCGTCGCCCTCGATCGGTTTGAACGCCTCGTCCGGAATCCCGCCGCGCAGCAGCGACGGGGTGGCGCCGATCAGCGCGTTGCCGTGCTTCACGTGCGCGTCCAGGAAGCCCAGCGGCTTGCCCGGCTCCAGGGCCTCCAGCCAGAGCGACACCTTGGCCAGCTCCACCGCCATCGGGTTGAGGTCCACGCCGTAGACGCAGCGGGCGACGACCTCGTGCAGCGCGTGCCGGACGGCTCCGAGCGTCGGCTCCGGGTTCCGTTCCTGTACGGCGGCGACCCGCTTGGCGATGCGGCGCGCCGCCGCCACGAGGAAGTGGCCGGAGCCGCACGCCGGGTCGCACACGGTCAGGGACAGCAGCTCGCGCACGATCGCGTCGGCGGGGTCGGGCTCGCCGGCCTCGGCGGCGGCCCGTTCGCCGCGCGCGACCGCGTCGTCGAGGACCGGGTCGAGACCGGTGTCGAGCAGGCACTCGATGAGCGAGGACGGGGTGTAGTACGAGCCGGTGGTCTTGCGGGTGTTGCCGGCCAGCTCGACCAGGGCGAAGGTGCGGTCCACGGCGCTGTGCCGGGGGACCAGTTCGAGCAGGGACTCGTAGATGGAGCCCAGCTCCTCGGCGTCCAGGTGCCGGTAGTCCACCGTGCGCCGGCGCCGCGCGCCCGCGTCCCGGACCTGCGAGAGGTGCCGTACGGCGGTGAGCAGGTACTCGTTGGACAGGGACAGGCCGTGCAGCGGGGCGTCGGCCTCCGTGTCGTCGAAGATCCCGCCGAGCCCGGGGAGCCCCAGCTCCGGGCGGCCGTCCACATCGCCGAGGGCGCGCAGCACGATGCACAGCGCCTCGTACAGGTCGCCGTGGGCGGTGCCCCGGCGCCTGCGGGCGTGGCCGCGCAGCCGGGCGGAGGAGAAGTACGCCGCGTAGCGGGACCGCTCCCGCTCGCCGGCGTCCGGCCGCAGCAGCGCGTCCCGGTCCTCGGCCACGAAGACGAAGAGGAGGCGGTAGACCAGGCGCAGCAGGGCGTTGTGCAGGGCCTCGGCGTCGACGTTCTCGCGCAGTGCGGTGTTGGCGGGGTGGCGCAGGAAGCCTGTGCCCAGGGTGGTGACGGCCTCCTGGACGCCCTTGCGGAGCTGGTCCAGGGCGCGGGTTCCGGAGGCGATGGCCTCGGTGCGCCACTTCTCCAGCCAGCAGCCCGTGGCGGGCGCGTCGGGTGCCACGGCGAAGCGGCTGACGTGCAGCAGCCGGTACAGCAGGACGAACTCGCTGAAGAGTTCGCCGTCGAAGATCGCTTCGAGGTCGAACTCGACGTAGGAGGCGGTCGCCAGCGCGCTGGAGTCGCGCAGCAGCCGGACCTGGCGGCCGTTGGTGAGGACGCCCCACAGATGGCGGTCGGTGCGGTTGAGGCATTCCTGGAGCATCGACTGCGGCGGGACGGTGCCGGCGCCGCCCGGCCGCCGGTCCAGTCCCGCGTTCCAGGCCGTCTGGTGAATCAGGGCGTGGCCCCAGCGGTGGGAGACCGGGAAGGTTCTGCCGCTGTCGGAGTCGGCGGTGATGCCGTCCGGGCCGACCGGGGTGAGTGGGCCGAAGCCGAGTTCGCGCCAGAGCGGGGCGAGCCATTCGGCGGCCGCCAGGCCGGTCGGGTCGGCGGCGGGGGCGCCGGTGTCCGGGTCCTCGGGGAGGCTTTTGCGCAGTTCGCGCCAGAGCGGTCGCAGGTACTCCCAGCTGCGTTCGGCCTCGTCGCGGACGGAGCGGGAGGAGGGCAGCGCGTAGTCGGCGGGCCGGCTGCCGGGGGTGTCCTTGCCCTCGCTGATGCGGGCCAGCATGTCGGCCGGGAGGAGCGCGCCCACGGTCTGGACCGCCGAGAAGACCTGATTGCGGGTGGTGGCGGACATCAGGCGGACCCTCCAGCGGCGGGGGCAGAGGCGGAAGCGGGGGTGGCGGCGGTGTCGGGGAGGTACACATAGGCGCCGAGGATGTCGGCGGGCCGCTGGGCCGTGACCGTCAGGCCGCGCACGATCTCGCCGGAGGCGCCGCGCACCCGGCGGTGGGAGGCGTCGAGTTCGGCGGCGAGTTCGTCGCCGTACGCCTCCAGGTGGGCGGCCGTGCCGGGGAGCTGCTCCAGGATGCGGGTCATGGTGCGTTCGCCGAAGTGCGGGTCGGTGTTGGCGGTGGCCGTGGCGTCGAGCAGGGCGGTGGCCTCGTCCGGGCTCAGCCACTGGGCGTTCTTCGGGGCGCCCCGGAAGGCGAGCAGCCGGGCGTCCTCCGCGACGAGTTGCTTCGCGCCGCCTCGGGAGGGCAGCGTGAGGTGGAAGCGGTAGCGCACCAGGAGCAGGGTCGTCCGGGTGGTGACGGCGTCGGTGGTGACGACGCCGCAGCGGCGGGCCGGGCGGCGGCCCGCGGCGGCCGGGTCCAGGGCGGCGTCGAGCACATGGGCGGCCAGGGCGCCGACGACCGGGTCGGTGCGCACGAGGGCCGCCTCGCCGCGCGCGACGGCGGGGTCGGTGCGGAAGGGGATCGGGCGGTCGTGCTCGACGGTCTCCGCGCCGACGACAGGGGCGAGGGCGTCCCGCAGTCCGGCGGGGGCGCCGCCCACCTGGGCGGTGAAGTCGCCGCCGGGGCCGGGGCGAAGGACGCCGCCCAGGGCGTTCAGGGCCTCGCGTACGAAGGCGCGGATCTCGCCCGAGCCGCCGAGGGACGCGCGGATCGCGGCGACCTCGCGGGCGACCTCCTCGGGGTGGATGGAGCGCTGGGCGAACCGGGAGCGGGACGCCTTCTCGCGGTCGGCGGCCGAGTTCCAGTCCTGCTCCAGCTGGGCGGCCCTGGTGTCCATGACCTCCTCGGCGGCGAAGAGTCCGTCCTGCTCGCCCCGGTGGCCGCGCATCAGCAGCCATTCGACGATGGCGTCGGTGACCCCGGCCGAGGTCTCGTCGGGGACGGAGACGGAGATGCCGAGGTCCTTCTTGATCTGGCGGTGCTTCTTGATGAGGACGTCGAGGACCTTGCCGTCGATGCCGTTGTCCTCGCCGTACAGGGTGATGACGCGGACCTGGTCGCGTCGCTGGCCGTAGCGGTCGACGCGGCCCTCGCGCTGGTCGTGCCGGGTGGGGTTCCAGGCGAGGTCGTAGTGGACGACGGCGTCGAAGTGGTGCTGGAGGTTGACGCCTTCGGAGAGGCAGTCGGTGGCGACGAGGACGCGTCGGGCCGCGGGGTCGTCGCCGGCCTCCGCCGCCAGTTCCTCGATGCGCTGGATGCGCTGCTGGGGCGAGAGGGTGCCGGTGACGGCGCGGACGACGGTCTTGCGGCCGAGGGCGGCGCCGAGGTGCTCGGCGACGTACTCGGCGGTGGGGATGTAGCGGCAGAAGACGATCGGGTGGTATCCGTCGGCGAGCAGCGCCTTGAGGTGCCTGACCAGTGCCTTGAGCTTGAGGTCGCTGTCCGTCCCCTCCAGCTTTGCGGCGCGCGCCGCCAGTTCGCCCAGGCGTGCGCCCGCGTGGTCGGCGGTGCCGGCGCCGGGGGCGACGTCCCGGCCCTCCAGGGCGTCGCTGTCGGCGGCGTCGGAGGTGAGGGGGGCGCCGAGCGTGTCGGCCTCCTCGGCGGAGGCGGCGATGGCGGCGGCGGAGCGGGTGGTGAGGGTCTGGGCGGCGGCACGCGGCGAGGAGACCAGGGAGCGCAGCAGGGCGATGGCGGACCACCAGGCGATGCGGGCCTCGCGCCTGCCCCGGGTGCCGGCCTCCTCCACGCGTGCGCCCGCGTAGGCGATGGCGTCGTCGAGGAGGGCGCGGTAGGACGGGGACAGCTTGTACGTCTCGTCCTTGAAGGAGCGGTCCGAGGGGAAGGCCGTGCGTTCGGCCAGGGTGTCGTCCGCGAGGCCGTCGTCGGTCGTGAGGTACTGGCGTACGTCGGCCCGTTTGCGCGCGACGAAGTGCTGGGCGAGGAGCTTGCGGCCGGTCTCGGAGTCCAGGTCGGCGGTGGCCAGTTCGGGCCGGACGAGCCCGAGCAGGTTGCGGAAGGCGGACTCCTTGCCGCTGTGCGGGGTGGCGGTGACCAGCAGCAGGTGGCGGTCCTGGTCGGCGGAGATCCGGCGGAGCAGTTCGTGGCGGAGCTGGTTCTGGCCGGCGGCGGGTGTGTCGTCGGCGGTGACGCAGGTGTGGGCCTCGTCCACGACGACGAGGTCGGGGCAGTGCCGGACGAAGTCGTCGCGGTGGCGGGTGGACTTGATGAAGTCGGTGGAGACGACGACGTGCGAGTACTTGTCGAAGAGGGACTGGCCCAGGTCCAGGCCGCGTTCCAGGCGGGAGACGGTGGAGGCGAGGACGAGTTCGGCGTCGATGCCGAACTTGGTGCGCAGTTCGCTCTGCCACTGTTCGGCGAGGGCGGGTGAGCAGAGGACGGCGAGGCCGGTCGCCTCGCCCCGGGCGAGGAGTTCGCTCGCGATGAGGCCCGCCTCGACGGTCTTGCCGATGCCGACGTCGTCGGAGATGAGCATGCGGACGGTCGGCAGGCGCAGCGCCATGAGGAGCGGGACGAGCTGGTAGGCGCGGGGTTCGACCGCGATGCCGGCGAGCGAGCGGAAGGGTCCCGCGCCGGAGCGGAAGCCGATGCGCAGGGCGGTGCGCAGCAGGCCGGCGGCGCGCTGGTCGCCGAGGTCGGAGGGTTCGGGGGCGGCGAACGCGGCGCCCCTGACGTCCTCGAAGGCGGGGAAGACGGCGGCGATGTCGTCGTCGGAGCCGCCGAGCGGGCGCAGGACGAGCATGTCGGGGTCGCTCTCGGGGAGCACGACCCATTCGCGGCCGCGGGCCGTCACCAGGGAACCGGCGGAGTATGTGAGTGCCATGTGGGTGTTCGAGTCCTCGTGGTGTGCGGTCAGTCGGCCGCGGTTCCGAAGTAGCTGGGGTGGGCTGCGGCGATGGCGGCCCAGTCGGCGTCGTGCGGGAAGCGGATGACGTCCCAGCGGGCGTCGTAGAGGCGTTCCTCGGCGTCCTCGTCGCGCAGTCCCGTGGGCGGCGTGCCGGGCAGGTCGACGAATACGGCGACGTTGACGTCGGGCAGCCGGTAGACGTAGTCGGCGCGGGCGTTCGCCTCGGTGATCAGGGTGTCGGCGTCGTCGGGGAGGCGCAGCCCCTGGGCCCGGAGCCAGTCCAGGAGGTCGGGGGCGCCCTCTGCGGTGGCGCGGTCGGCGGGGGCGCTCTCGGCGGGGGGCCGCGCTTCCAGCAGGCGTTCGAACCGTTCCGTCCGGGATTCGCCCCGGTCCCGGCGCCCGGCCGTGGCGGAGGCGAGGCGCAGGAGCGGGCCGCGCGCGGCGTGGCGGTCCAGGGCGGCGTGGTCGAGCTGGTTGCCGTAGGTGAGCAGGCATTCATAGCAGCCCCGGGCGCAGGCGCGGGATTCGTGCGGGCCGCCGAGGTCGTTGCCGTCCCGGTCGAAGTGGCAGATCTCCAGCGCTCTGCGGGCGGCCCTGGCCAGGGCGTCGGGTTCGGCCTGGAGGCGGCGCAGGACGCCCGCGCCGCCCTCCGCCGCCTCGGTGAAGAGGATGCGGCCGCGGGGGCCGTCGTCGGGCGGCAGGAGTTCGCCGCCCAGTTCGGAGTCCTCCAGCTCGAACGCCGCCTCGATGCCGCGTTCCAGGGCGTACATGACGGAGAGCGCGACGGCTTCGGGCAGGGGTTCGTCCAGGGTGAGGACGACGATGTTGCGGCGGTCCTCGACGTAGGGGATGACGCGCTTCTTGCCGCGCTTCTCGTTGCCGTCGCCGTCGACGACCGGCATCTCGGCCGAGTCCCCGGAGGCGTCGGCGGCGTCGCGGTCGTTCATCCAGCGGCCGTCCGCGAGGTCCAGCCAGTAGCCGGCGGGGTCGTCCTCGCGGGCGCGTACCCGCCCGGTGTTGGTGACGCGGACGGTCGCCGAGTCGCCGTAGGCCAGCTCGGCGAACCGCTCCCCCGCGGCGTCGCGCACGGTCGCGTCGAGGCGGCCCCGGCGGGTGCCGTGGTCCTGGAAGCGGTAGGAGGTCTCCAGGCGGAAGCCGGCCCGGCGGCGCTCCTCCTCGTCGGACGAGATGCGCTCGCGGCGGGTGGTGTACACGGTGTGCAGCTGGAGCAGGCCGTACGTGGCGGCGCCCAGCGGTTCGCCGCACATCTCGCAGCGGTCGGCGCGCAGGGCCGGGTCGTGGTGGTAGCCGCAGCCGGCGCAGCGCCGTGCCTCGGTGGTGGCGAGGTCGCCGGAGGCGTCCGGGGGGATCTGGACGCGGGTGACCTGGTAGCGGGCGCCCTCGTGGTAGATGAGCGCGCCGGGTCCGAATTCGCGGATGGCGAGGAAGCGGGGGCGCTGGAGGTAGTCGCCGTCGCCCCGGCCGCCGGGCTTCGGGATGTAGGCGGCCAGCGGGAGGCGCGGGAAGGAGTAGCCGGGCAGGAAGCCCTCGGAGGCCAGGTAGCGGTAGGGGTTGAAGTCGGAGAGGACGGACTTGCTGTCCGCGCTCTCGTTCATCAGGAGGTTGAGCTGGGTCTCGGCCTCGCGGCGGCGGGTATTGGCGCGGATGCGCTCGCCCTCGGTGAGGCTGTAGTCGAGGCGGCGCTTGTTCTGGATGTACTGGTCGTCGAGCGCGGCCCGGAACAGCAGGCGCCAGCGGTCGAAGGCGCGGTCGAAGCGCTCGGGCGCGGTGCGGACACGGTCCTCGATCCAGTCGTCGTACCACCAGGTGGTTTCGGCGAACTGCGGGAGCAGCGGGGCGAGGACGCGCAGGGCGGCTTCGACCGTACGGTGCCGGGCTCCGGCGTCGAGCGAGTCGGCGAGGACGCGCGGCCGCAGTTCCAGGGCGGGGGCGGGGCGGTCGCCGGTGCGCGCGTACGAGACGTCGAGGACTTCGGGGAGGGCGCGGCCCAGTTTCAGCCCGGTCTCCGCGAGCCAGATGCTCTGGAGGTGGGAGAGGACCAGGTCCTCGTTGGCGAGGTCCAGCCGGGGCGGGGCGACGGCGCCGGCGACCATGCGTGCGGAGCGGTGGAAGTAGTACTGGTCGTGGCTGTTGCCGGTGGCGCAGTACGTGGTGACGAGGGCGGGGCTGCCGCTGCGGCCCGCCCGTCCGGAGCGCTGCGCGTAGTTGGCGGGGGTGGGCGGCACGTTCCGCAGGAGCACGGCGTTGAGCGAGGAGATGTCGACGCCGAGTTCCATCGTGGGCGAGCAGTAGAGCAGTTTCAGCTCCGCCCTGCGGAACGCCTCCTCGCGCCTCTCGCGCTCCTCGGGGGAGACCTGGGCCGTGTGTTCGCGGGCGTACAGTCCGGCGAGGTCGCCCGCCGCGTCGCGGTAGAGGTCGCGGAAGAAGGTGTTCACGCGGGGCCCGTCGCCGTTGCGGTACGTACGGGTCAGCGGGTCCGGGGCGCCGCGCTCCCCCGTGCCCGCGCGCCAGATGAGGGACTGGGCGGCGACCCGGTAGCCGGTCGCGGCGGGGCCGGCCGGCCGGCCGAAGCGGGGGCCGCCGCGCTGCGGGGTCGCGGTGACCTCGTTCACCAGGCCGGTCCGTTCGAGCACCGTGAGCAGGTTCGCGACGACGAGCTGGAGGTCGTCCTTGGGCAGGTCGCGGAAGGCCCGGTCGGTGCGCCGGAGGTACTTGCCGAACCGGCCGGCGGCCGAAAGGAACAGCGCGCTGCGGTCCAGGCCGGGGCGGGAGGGGCCGGGGTAGGCGGTGCCGACCACGGCCCTGTCCGCGGCGGAGAGCACCCACGGGTGGACGAGCCGTTCCTCGCTCGCCCGGCGCAGGGTGTCGAAGTCGTCGCGGAAGTAGGAGACGTCGATGGCGAGGGCGCGGCGCATCTCGTCGAGGAGGGCCTTCATGATCTCGGCGCGCAGGGCCGCGTCCGCGTCGCGCAGGGCGGCGTGGGTGTGCGTCCAGCGGTCCTGCTTGCCGGCGATCCAGTCGAGGTCCTCGTAGCCGATCTCCAGGAGCCCGGTCTGTTCGAGGTTGGGCATGGTGATGCGCCAGCCGCGTTCCAGGTCGAGGTAGAGCCGGAAGGCGATCACGTCGCGCAGGGTGCGGGCGGCGTTGCGGGCGAGCCCCGGCGGGAGTTCGCTCTCGCCGGTGTAGTCGGCCGGGGCGAGGCCGAGCGCGCCGGCCACGGCGGAGGCCAGTTCCTCGTGCCGCAGTCCGTCCTCGCCGGCGTCCAGGGCGGCCCGGTGGAGGGCGCCGCGCAGCTGGGTGATCTGGACGAAGTCGTTGAAGTGGCCGGCCTGGAGGGAGGCGTCCTGGCGGTTGTCGACGAAGGCGAGGAGCTTGCGCGCCTCCTTGTCGAGCGCGTTCTCCGGCACCGCTTCGAGGGAGCGGACGACGGAGGCCGAGATGAGCGAGGCCGCCGACGAGCGGCCCTCCTGGTCGAGGGTGGCGAGCTTGGCGAAGTCCCGGCCGCGGGTCTGCTCGTAGGCGACCTGGCAGTGCGGGCAGAAGAGGAACGGGGACGGGATGAACGCCGCCTCCAGGTCGCCCCGGCCCTCGAAGCCGTGGGCGTCGACCCGGACGGCGCGCGGCAGCCGGTCGCGGTAGTTCCTGCGGACGGTCTCCTGGCCCCGGTCGTCGGTCTCCAGCCAGGACTCGGGCAGCCGGCGGTCCGCGACGGCCTGTCGGGGGTCGGCCGGCCAGGGGCGGTCGGGGTCGATGTAGAGGTAGCCGTCGCCCCGGCGTCCGCCGCTCGCGGCGGTGTCGCGGCGCGCCGCGTACCGTACGTCGCCGTCCTGCTCGTCGCGCCAGACGGTCAGGTACTCCTGGCCGCACTCGCGGCAGAAGGCGAGGGGCATCAGCGGTTTGCCGCCGCTGCCGGGCTGCTCGACCTGGTAGGAGCGGGTGAGGTGGCGGGTCTCCTTGTCCTCCAGGGTGACGTGTACGGTGTCGCCCTTGGCGAGGAACTGGTGCAGCCGGAACGCGAACAGGGGGCGTTCGGTGACGGGGTGGCGGGCTCGGGAGCCGCTTTCCAGGGTGGCCCGGATGGCGTCGGCGCAGCTGCCCGGGTCCACGCCGGACTCGGCGGCGAGTTCCTCCGCGGCGTCCTCGATCTTCGCGGGGCGCTGCCGGACGAGGCGGCCGGTCCCCTCGTCGGTGGCGAGGCCGAAGCGGGTCTCGATCCAGCGGGCGAGCGGGTCGCGGACGAGTTCGGTGTAGGTGTGCGGGGCGGCGGGGGCGGTGAGGCGTTCGGCCGGGACGGCGGCGGGTGCCGGTCCGGTGGCGCGTACCAGGGTTTCGTCGATGACGTGTTCGGGGCGGACCGGGGTGCCGAAGAGGGTGGCGGCGACCTCCGCGACGACCTTCTTCCGGTCCTCGGGGCCGCCTTCGGTCGACATGGTCGCCGAGGTGCCGACGCACTGGAGTTCGGTGGCCCGGCAGGCTTCGCGCACCCGGCGGACGAGCAGGGCGACGTCGGCGCCCTGGCGGCCCCGGTAGGTGTGCAGCTCGTCCAGGACGAGGAAGTCGAGCCCGCGGGCCATGGCGATGAGGTGGGCCCGGTCCGCCGGCCGGGTCAGCATCAGCTCCAGCATCACGTAGTTGGTGAGGAGGATGTCCGGCGGATCGTCGCGGATCTCCTTGCGGCGGGCGTCGTCCTCCTGGCCGGTGTAGCGGGCGAAGGTGACGGGTTCCCGGCCGGTGCCGTAGCCGTCGCGCAGGTACTTCTCCAGCTCCTTGAGCTGGCTGTTGGCGAGGGCGTTCATGGGGTAGACGATGATCGCCCGGACCCGCTTGCCGGCCTGCGGCCCGGCGGCTTCGCGGGCGCGCAGGACCCGGTCGACGATCGGGACGATGTAGGCGAGGGACTTGCCGGAGCCGGTGCCGGTGGTCAGGACGTACGAGGCGCCGGAGCGGGCGACCTCGACGGCTTCGCGCTGGTGGCGGTGGAGGGTGAGCGGGCGGCCGTCGCAGTCCGTGCCGCCGGGGGTCTTGTTCGCCTGGAAGATCCGGGCGCACTCGGCGTGCAGCACGCCCTGTCCGGCCAGTTCGAGGACGGTGCCGCCGCTCTCGAAGAAGGGGTTCAGGGAGAGCCAGGGGTCGGGCCACTGCGACTTGGCCGCCAGGTCGCGTTCCACGAAGGCGCTGACGCGCTCGTCGCGGATGACCGTGCCGCCCTTGGTGAAGGAGTGGTAGTCCTCGATCAGCGCGCGGTGCACGCCGAAGACGTCCATGCCGGCGGCGGCGCCCTCGCCCGTGTCCTGCTCCACCGGTTCTCCTCCGCACGCTCCCACGCGGTTCCGCCCGGGACCGCGCCTCCCCATGGTGGCCGCCGTGCTGCCCGGAGATGCGAGGGGGTCGGCGCCTCGTGGAAGCGTACACGAGGGGCGCCGCGACCTCGCGGAGTTCACGCCGTTTACATCGTAAACACACCGGGTCCCGGCGGGCCGCTCACTCCGCCCGCAGCCGCCCCAGCGCCTCGCTCGCCGCCGCGCCGAGCCGGGGGTGCGGCAGGGCCGCCTCCAGGGCCGGGCGGGCGGCCGGGTCACCGAGGCCGCCCAGGCCCTCCACGCAGGCGAGCGCCACGCGCCAGTGCGGTTCGTCCGGGCCGAGCAGCCGGGTCAGCGTCGCGGCCAGGGCGGGGGCGGATTCGGGGGCGCGCAGGGCCGCGAGGAGGCGGACCGGGTGGAGGGCGTAGGCGGTGCGCAGGGGGTTGGTGGCGAGGGCCGCCGCCGCGCGCGGGGTGCGCGGGTCGCCGAGGCGGGCGAGGGCGTGGGCGGCGCTGACGCAGCGTTCGGGGTCGCGGTGGTTGAGGAGGAGGACCAGGGTCTCGAAGGCGCGGCGGTCCCCGGCGCAGCCCAGCCGGAAGGCGGCGAGTTCACGGGCCCAGAGCGGGCGTTCGCGCTCGACGAGGACCAGCGCCAGCGCCTCGGGGTCGTCGGCGGCGAGCAGGGCGCGGTGGTCCGCCGACTCCCCCGCCGCCGCGGCCTCCTCGGCCGATCGGTGGGCCAGTGACCGCAACTCCTCGTCCATGACGTTCAGCGTACAGGCGGGCACTCTGCGTACTGGGAGGGCGGTTTCGTGTGAGGGGGACCACAACTGACGAGGGCTGGCGCGCTCGTTACCCGCCGGTTAAGCTCAGGTGAGCGGGACATTCTCCCGCCGGCTCCGGTGGCCTGGTGACGCAGCCACCCGGAGTCTTGTCGGTTCGGCAGCTTCGCGAGACGCGACCCCGGGACAGGGTCCGTCGCCATTTTCCGGTCCCGTGCGTGGATCACGCCCGGTTCCTTCCGGTCCTGTGCGTATCACGCACGGTTCCTTCCGGTTCCGTGCGTGGATCATGCCCGGTGCCGAGCACCACGACAGGCAACTCCCGTACGCCGTGCGCCGGCCGGGCCCATCGGCCCTTCCCTCGCCCGCGCGCCGTGCGCTCCCCTCAGTCGTCACTCATCCCTGGAGTCCCCTGATGGACACCCCTCTCTCCACCATTGCCGTCGTCGGCCTCGGCACGATGGGCACCGGCATCGCCGAGGTCCTGGCCCGCTCGGGCCGCGAGGTCGTCGGCATCGACGTCGACGACGCGGCCGCCCGCCGGGCCGTCGCCTCGCTGGAGGCGTCCACCGCACGCGCCGTGGAGCGCGGCCGGCTCACCGAGCGGGAGCGGCGCGACACCCTCGCCCGCTTCCGTACCTTCTCCGAACTCCGGGCCGCCGCCGACGCGGAGCTGGTCATCGAGGTCGTGCCGGAGTCGTACGAGATCAAGCAGCGGGTCTTCCGGGAGCTGGACGCGATCGTCTCGCCCACCGCGATCCTGGCGACCGGCACCAACGCGCTGTCGGTGACCCGGCTGGCGGCCGAGTCGCAGCGCCCGGAACGGGTGCTGGGGCTGCACTTCTTCAACCCGGCGCCCGCGATGAAGCTGGTCGAGGTGGTCTCCTCGGTGCTGACCGCGCCGCCCGCCGTGGAGGCGGTCACGGAGCTGGCCCGCGCCCTGGGCAAGGAGCCGGTCGCGGTCGGCGACCGGCCCGGATTCGTCGCCGACGGCCTGCTGTTCGGCTACCTCAACCAGGCCGCCGCGATGTACGAGGCGAACTACGCCACCCGCGAGGACATCGACGCGGCGATGAGGCTGGGCTGCGGTCTGCCGATGGGGCCGCTGGCCCTGCTGGACCTGATCGGCATCGACACGGCCCGTACGGTCCTGGAGGCGATGTACGCCGCCTCGCACGACCGGCTGCACGCCCCCGCGCCCGTCCTGGGCCAGCTCGGCGCGGCCGGGCTGACCGGGCGCAAGGCGGGCCGCGGCTTCTACACCTACGCGGAGCCGGGCAGCCAGACCGTGGTGCCGGACGCGCTGACGCCCGCCCCGCGCGGCGGGGAGGCCGCCGGGCGCCCGGTCCGTTCGGTGGGCGTCGCCGGCTCCGGGACGATGGCCTCCGGCATCGCGGAGGTCTTCGCCAAGGCGGGGTACGACGTGGTGCTCGCCGCGCGCGGCGAGGAGAAGGCGGACCTGGCCAAGGCCCGGATCGCCAAGTCGCTGGACCGGTCGGTGGGCAAGGGCCGGCTGACGCCGGAGGCGCGGGACGAGACGCTGGCCCGGATCACCCCGGCCGGCTCGCTGGACGCGTTCGCCGGGGTGGACCTGGCCGTGGAGGCGGTCGCCGAGGACCTGGCGGTCAAGCGGCAGCTGTTCGCCGCGCTCGACAAGGTGTGCCGGCCGGGCGCGGTGCTGGCGACGACGACCTCCTCGCTGCCGGTGGTGGCGATCGCGCGGGCGACCGGGCGGCCCGAGGACGTCGTCGGGATGCACTTCTTCAACCCGGCGCCCGCGATGAAGCTGGTCGAGGTCGTGCGCACGGTGCTCACCGCCGACGATGTGCACGCCACGGTCCACGAGGTGTGCCTGAAGGTGCGCAAGCACCCGGTGGACTGCGGGGACCGGGCCGGCTTCATCGTGAACGCGCTGCTGTTCCCGTACCTCAACAACGCCATCAAGATGGTCGAGGAGCACTACGCCTCGCTGGACGACATCGACGCCGCGATGAAGCTGGGCGGCGGCTACCCGATGGGCCCGTTCGAGCTGCTCGACGTGGTCGGCCTGGATGTCTCGCTCGCCATCGAGAAGGTGCTGCACGGCGAGTTCCGCGATCCCGGCCTGGCGCCCGCCCCGCTCCTTGAGCACCTGGTGGCCGCCGGCTGCCTCGGCCGCAAGACGGGGCGCGGCTTCCGCGAATATGCCCGGCGCTGACGCGGGGGCCGGCTGGGGCGGGCTGCTCGGGCCTCCGGGCGGCCCGCCCCCGCAGGCGCGCTCCCCCGCGCCGATGCAGTACGTTCACACCATGTCCCAGCCCGCCAGGTCCTCCCGTGTGTCCGCCGCGCCCGACGTCCCGGAAAGTGCCGCAGGCACCCGAGCCGCGGCCCAGCGACTCAAAATGCGCCGCGAGCTGGCCGCCGCGGCGATGGAACTCTTCGCCACGAAGGGCTACGAGGCCACCACGGTCGACGAGATCGCTGGGGCGGCGGGCGTGGCCCGGCGGACCTTCTTCCGGCACTTCCGGTCGAAGGAGGAGGCGATCTTCCCGGACCACGACGACACCCTGGTACGGGCCGAGGCGGTCCTGAACGCCGCCCCGGCGCACGAGCACCCGCTCGACACGGTGTGCCGGGGCATCAAGGAAGTCATGCGGATGTACGCGGCCAAGCCCGCGGTCTCCGTCGCCCGCTACAAGCTGACCCGCGAGGTGCCCACCCTGCGCCAGGCGGAGATCGCCTCGGTGGCCCGCTACGAGCGGCTGTTCACGCGCTACCTCCTGGGCCACTTCGACGAGCGCGACCACCAGCCCGGCAACGACGACCCACTGCTGGCCGAGGTCGCCGCGTCCGCCGTCGTCACCGCGCACAACCATGTGCTGCGCCGCTGGCTGCGGGCGGACGGGCAGGGCGATGTGGAGGCACAGCTCGACCAGGCCTTCGCCATCGTGCGCGACACCTTCGGCACCGGCATCGGCGCGGGCCGCACGGCCAAGGAGGACCGGGCCGCCCAGCCGGCCGCCTCGGCACAGACCCGGGGCGAGGTGCTGGTCGCCGTGGCGCGCACGGACGCGCCGCTGGACGAAGTGATGCGCACCATCCAGCAGGCACTCAAGGACCGCTGAGCCGGGGCTCCCCACCCCGGACAGCCGGGTCGCCCGGATGAACGATCATGTGTCATCCGGGCAAATCGGCATGCCCTTTCCGGGGCGAACTCACCCATAGCATCCCCCGCGTTGCTCATGCGTAGCAGTCGACTGACAATTGAGGGAAATTACTGGCACCGAGTGCCTTGCCAGCTGTCACGCAGTGCCATACGTTGAGGGCATCCGGGCGGCCGGCGTGCTGGGATCTCACGTACGCCGGCTGTCCCCGCAAGCCACGTGCCTGCGCGCCCGGCGCCTGCGTCACCAGGCGACCCTTCCTGCTCCACCGAGCAGACAGCCGAGCTCCACCCCGCCGAACCGACGGCACACCTCCAGACCCGTTCCCCCTGTTCCCAGGGCCCCTCAGCGTTCCCTCAACGCTTCCCCGAACTCTCGGCCCAGCAGCCGAGCAGGGGATCCCATCCGCCGGAGGCACCCGTGAAGGAAATCCTGGACGCGATCCAGTCGCAGACCGAAGCGCAGAGCGGCTCCGCCGCGGCCACCACCGCCGACTTCGCCGCGCTGCCGATCCCGGAGTCGTACCGCGCGGTCACCGTGCACAAGGACGAGGCCGAGATGTTCGCCGGCGTCGAGAGCCGGGACAAGGACCCGCGCAAGTCCCTCCACGTCGAGGAGGTGCCGGTGCCGGAACTCGGCCCCGGCGAGGCGTTGGTCGCGGTGATGGCCAGCTCGGTGAACTACAACTCCGTCTGGACCTCCATCTTCGAGCCGGTCGCCACGTTCGGCTTCCTGGAGCGCTACGGCCGGGTCAGCGAGCTGACCAGGCGCCACGACCTGCCGTACCACGTCATCGGCTCCGACCTGGCGGGCGTCGTGCTGCGCACCGGCCCCGGCGTCAACGCCTGGAAGCCCGGTGACGAGGTCGTCGCGCACTGCCTCTCCGTCGAGCTGGAGTCCTCGGACGGCCACAACGACACGATGCTCGACCCGGAGCAGCGCATCTGGGGCTTCGAGACCAACTTCGGCGGTCTCGCCGAGATCGCGCTCGTCAAGTCCAACCAGCTGATGCCGAAGCCGGACCACCTCAGCTGGGAGGAGGCCGCGGCTCCCGGCCTGGTCAACTCCACCGCGTACCGCCAACTCGTCTCGCGCAACGGCGCCGGTATGAAGCAGGGCGACAACGTGCTGATCTGGGGCGCGAGCGGCGGCCTGGGCTCGTACGCCACGCAGTTCGCGCTGGCCGGCGGCGCCAACCCGATCTGTGTCGTCTCCAGCGAGCAGAAGGCGGAGATCTGCCGGCGGATGGGCGCCGAGGCGATCATCGACCGCAACGCCGAGGGCTACCGGTTCTGGCAGGACGAGCACAACCAGGACCCGCGCGAGTGGAAGCGGTTCGGCAAGCGCATCCGCGAGCTGACCGGCGGCGAGGACGTCGACATCGTCTTCGAGCACCCGGGCCGCGAGACGTTCGGCGCGAGCGTCTACGTGACCCGCAAGGGGGGCACGATCGTCACCTGCGCCTCGACCTCGGGCTACCAGCACGAGTACGACAACCGCTACCTGTGGATGTCGCTCAAGCGCATCATCGGCTCCCACTTCGCCAACTACCGCGAGGCGTGGGAGGCCAACCGTCTGGTCGCCAAGGGCAAGATCCACCCGACGCTCTCCAAGGTCTACTCGCTGGAGGAGACCGGCCAGGCCGCGTACGACGTGCACCGCAACCGCCACCAGGGCAAGGTCGGCGTCCTGGCGCTGGCCCCGCGCGAGGGCCTGGGCGTGCGCGACCACGAGATGCGCGAGAGGCACCTGGACGCGATCAACCTGTTCCGTGACGCGCCGGCGGAGCGGACCGTCAGCCACAGCCGGAACGTCTGAGGTTCAGAGATGAGCGAACGTCAGAAGGACCGCCCGTGGCTCATGCGGACGTACGCGGGCCACTCCACCGCCGAGGCGTCCAACGAGCTGTACCGGCGCAACCTCGCCAAGGGTCAGACCGGCCTCTCGGTCGCCTTCGACCTGCCCACCCAGACCGGCTACGACCCCGACCACGTGCTCGCGCGCGGCGAGGTCGGCCGGGTCGGGGTGCCCGTCTCGCACCTCGGCGACATGCGCCGGCTGTTCCAGGGCATCCCCCTGGAGCAGATGAACACCTCCATGACGATCAACGCCACCGCCATGTGGCTGCTGGCGCTCTACCAGGTCGTCGCGGAGGAGCAGGGCGCCGACCCGGGCACGCTCCAGGGCACCACGCAGAACGACATCGTCAAGGAGTACCTCTCGCGCGGGACGCACGTCTTCCCGCCGGGGCCCTCGCTGCGGCTGACCACCGACATGATCACGTACACGGTCGGCCGCATCCCCAAGTGGAACCCGATCAACATCTGCAGCTACCACCTCCAGGAGGCCGGGGCCACCCCGGTCCAGGAGATCGCGTACGCGATGTCCACGGCCATCGCCGTGCTCGACGCCGTACGCGACTCCGGGCAGGTGCCCGAGGAGAAGTTCGGGGCCGTCGTCGCGCGGATCTCGTTCTTCGTGAACGCGGGCGTCCGCTTCATCGAGGAGATGTGCAAGATGCGTGCCTTCGGCCGCATCTGGGACCGCGTCACCCGCGAGCGCTACGGCATCACCGACGCCAAGCAGCGCCGGTTCCGCTACGGCGTCCAGGTCAACTCGCTGGGCCTGACCGAGGCGCAGCCGGAGAACAACGTCCAGCGCATCGTCCTGGAGATGCTGGCCGTGACCCTCTCCAAGGACGCCCGCGCGCGTGCCGTGCAGCTGCCCGCCTGGAACGAGGCGCTGGGGCTCCCCCGGCCCTGGGACCAGCAGTGGTCGCTGCGCATCCAGCAGGTCCTGGCGCACGAGAGCGACCTGCTGGAGTACGAGGACATCTTCGCCGGTTCGCACGTCGTCGAGGCCAAGGTGGACGAGCTGGTCGCCGAATCGCTGGCCGAGATGGACCGGATCGAGGCGATGGGCGGCGCGATGGCGGCCGTCGAGTCCGGCTACCTCAAGTCCGAGCTGGTCGCCTCGCACGCCGCGCGGCGGGCCCGGATCGAGGCCGGCGAGGAGAAGATCGTCGGGGTCAACATCCACGGCACGACCGAGCCAAGCCCGCTCACCGCCGACCTCGACGGGGCGATCATGACCGTCGACCCGGCCAACGAGGCCAGGGTGGTGGCCGCGCTCGACGAGTGGCGCGACAACCGCGACGCGGCCCGCGCCGACGAGGCGCTGGCCGCGCTGAAGAAGGCCGCCGCCGGCACCGAGAACCTGATGGCGGCGACCGTCGAGTGCGCCCGCGCCGGGGTGACCACCGGCGAGTGGTCCTGGGCGCTGCGCGATGTCTTCGGCGAGTTCCGGGCGCCGACCGGGGTGTCGTCCGCCCCGGTCGCGGTGACCGCCGAGGAGGGCTCGCCGCTCGCCCTCGTACGCGAGAAGGCGGCGCGGACCGCCGCGGACCTGGGCGTCGGGCGGCTGCGGCTGCTCGTGGGCAAGCCCGGCCTGGACGGGCACTCCAACGGCGCCGAGCAGATCGCGGTGCGCGCGCGGGACGCCGGCTTCGAGGTCGTCTACCAGGGCATCCGCCTGACGCCCGAACAGATCGTCGCGGCCGCCGTCGCCGAGGACGTGCACTGCGTCGGCCTGTCCATCCTGTCCGGCTCGCACGCCGAACTGGTGCCGGACGTACTGGTCCGGCTGCGCCGCACCGGGGCCGGGGACATCCCGGTCATCGCCGGCGGCATCATCCCCCCGGCCGACGCCGACGCCCTGATCAGGACGGGTGTCGCGGCCGTGTTCACCCCGAAGGACTTCGGTATCACGGAGATCATCGGCCGTATCGTCGACGAGATCCGGAAAGCGAACAAGCTCGACCCTCTGGAGGTCCCCGCATGACCACCCCCGTTAACCGCCCGCCCGTCGCCCACCACCGCCCTCAAGAGGCGTCCCTCCGGGACGGCACCTCCCGCCTGCGCCCGCGCCGCTCCTGTCTCGCGGTGCCGGGAAGCAACCCCCGTTTCCTGGAGAAGGCCCAGGGCCTCCCGGCCGACCAGGTGTTCCTGGACCTGGAGGACGCCTGCGCGCCGCTCGCCAAGGAGGGCGCCCGCCACCACATCGTGGACGCGCTGAACAACGGCGACTGGACGGGCAAGACCCGCGTGGTCCGGGTCAACGACTGGACGACGCACTGGACGTACCGCGACGTCGTCACGGTCGTCGAGGGCGCGGGACAGAACCTCGACTGCGTCATGCTGCCGAAGGTCCAGGACGCCCAGCAGGTGGTCGCGCTGGACCTGCTGCTGACCCAGATCGAGAAGACGATGGGCTTCGAGGTCGGCCGGATCGGCATCGAGGCGCAGATCGAGAACGCCAAGGGCCTCGTCAACATCGACGAGATCGGCGCGGCCTCGCCCCGGCTGGAGACGCTGATCTTCGGCCCGGCCGACTTCATGGCGTCGATCAACATGAAGACCCTGGTCGTCGGCCAGCAGCCGCCCGGCTACCCGGCGGACGCGTACCACTACATCCTGATGCGCATCCTGATGGCGGCCCGTACGCACGACCTCCAGGCGATCGACGGCCCGTTCCTCCAGATCCGCGACGTGGACGCGTACCGCGAGGTGGCGGCCCGCGCGGCGGCGCTCGGCTTCGACGGCAAGTGGGTGCTGCACCCCGGCCAGGTGGAGGCGGCCAACGAGGTGTTCTCGCCCTCCCAGGAGGACTACGACCACGCCGAACTGATCCTGGACGCCTACGACTGGTGCACCTCCGAGGAGGGCGGCAAGAAGGGTTCGGCGATGCTCGGCGACGAGATGATCGACGAGGCGAGCCGCAAGATGGCGCTGGTCGTCGCGGGCAAGGGCCGGGCCGCCGGCATGCTGCGCACGTCCAAGTTCGAAGCCCCGGAGGCCTGAGATGCAGTTCGGACGCACTTACGAGGAATTCGAGGTCGGTGCGGTCTACAAGCACTGGCCCGGAAAGACGGTCACCGAATACGACGACCACCTCTTCTGCCTGCTGACCATGAATCATCACCCGCTGCACATGGACAGCAACTATGCGGAGAACACGACGGATTTCGGCAAGAACGTCGTCGTCGGCAACTACATCTACTCGCTGTTGCTCGGCATGTCCGTGCCGGACGTCTCCGGAAAGGCCATCGCCAACCTGGAGATCGAGTCGCTGAAGCATGTGGCGCCGACCTTCCACGGCGACACGATCTACGGCGAGACGACCGTGCTGGACAAGACGCCGTCACGGTCCAGGAACGACCGCGGAATCGTCCACGTGGAGACCAAGGGCTACAAGCAGGACGGCACGCTCGTCTGCGTGTTCCGCCGCAAGGTCATGGTTCCCACGGAGACGTACATCAGGGAGCGGGGCGGGGAACAGCCCGGCCGCCCGGAGCTCAGCCAGCCCTCGCAGAAGAACGTGGAGAAGTAGCCATGACGCGACTCGCCCAGACGGCCGGGCTCACCGAGGTCCAGCAGGAGATCCTCGCCACGGTCAGGGATTTCGTCGACAAGGAGATCATTCCGGTCGCGACCCGGCTGGAACACCGCGACGAGTACCCCGCCGACATCGTCGAGGGGCTGAAGGAACTCGGCGTGTTCGGCCTGATGATCCCCGAGGAGTACGGCGGTCTGGGCGAGTCGCTGCTCACGTACGCGCTGTGCGTGGAGGAGATCGCCCGCGGCTGGATGAGTGTGTCGGGGATCATCAACACGCACTTCATCGTGGCGTACATGCTCAAGCAGCACGGCACCCGGGAGCAGAAGGACACCTTCCTGCCCCGGATGGCGCTGGGCGAGGTGCGGGGCGCGTTCTCGATGTCGGAGCCGGCGCTCGGCTCGGACGTGTCGGCGATCAGCTCCAAGGCCGTCCGGGACGGCGAGGAGTACGTCCTGAACGGCCAGAAGATGTGGCTGACGAACGGCGGTACGTCCTCGCTGGTGGCCGTGCTGTGCCGGAGTGACGAAGGACACCCCGAGGGCACGGCGCCGCACAGGTCGATGACGACGTTCCTGGTGGAGAAGGAACCGGGCTTCGGCGAGGTGCGCCCGGGACTGACGATCCCCGGCAAGATCGAGAAGATGGGCTACAAGGGGGTCGATACCACCGAGCTCATCATGGACGGACTGCGAATTCCGGCCAACCGGGTTCTCGGCGGCACCACCGGTCGCGGCTTTTACCAAATGATGGACGGTGTCGAGGTGGGCCGGGTGAATGTGGCGGCCCGTGGCTGCGGCGTCGCGCAGCGTGCCTTCGAACTGGGCATTTCCTACGCGCAGCAGCGCCAGACCTTCGGAAAGCCCATCGCGCAGCACCAGGCGATCCAGTTCAAGCTGGCCGAAATGGCCACCAAGGTCGAGGCCGCTCATGCCATGATGGTGAACGCGGCACGCAAAAAGGACTCCGGGGAGCGAAACGACCTGGAGGCAGGGATGGCGAAGTACCTCGCCTCCGAGTACTGCAAGGAAGTCGTCGAGGACGCCTTCCGTATCCACGGCGGCTACGGCTTCTCCAAGGAGTACGAGATCGAGCGCCTCTACCGCGAGGCCCCGATGCTGCTGATCGGTGAAGGTACCGCCGAGATCCAGAAAATGATCATCGGGCGCCGGCTCCTCGAGGAGTACCGTTTCCAGGGTTGATTGTCCCTTTCGTGGCGATTTGGCCGCGAAGAAGATCACACCTTGTCCTCCTTAACCGGTGTCTTCCAGACGTCCGACTCGGCTGCCGGCTTGCCCAGTTGCGGCTGGCAACCGATAACATCGACGGAAGAAAAGCCGCCGTCCCCCGTTGCCAGCGCGGCCTCATCCGCTACGAAGGTCATCCATGCCCGACAGCCATTCCTCTGCCTCACGCGGCCGGGTCCGCATCGCACGCGGAGCTTCGCCGTGGCTCCTGCCGACCGTCGCCACCGCCGCCCTCAGCCTGACCCGCGCCCGCCGGTCCGGGCGCTGGGCGGCCGTGGCCGTGCCCACCACCGCGCTCGCGGCGGGCATGCTCTGGTTCTTCCGGGACCCGGAGCGCGAGATCTCCAGGGGGCGCATCATCTCACCGGCCGACGGCGTGGTGCAGAGCATCATGCCGTGGAAGGACGGGCGTACTCGCGTAGCGATCTTCATGAGCCCGCTGAATGTCCACGTCAACCGGGCGCCGCTGGCCGGCACGGTGACGTCGGTGGAGCATGTGCCCGGTGGCTTCGTTCCCGCCTTCAACAAGGAGAGCGAGAACAACGAGCGCGTCGTCTGGCACTTCGACACCGAGCTGGGCGACATCGAGATGGTCCAGATCGCCGGGGCGGTTGCCCGGCGCATCGTGCCCTACGTGCCCCAGGGCACGAAGGTTGAGCAGGGTGAGCGCATCGGACTGATCCGCTTCGGTTCCCGCGTCGACATCTACCTTCCGGAAGGTGTGGACGTGGCGGTCGAGGTCGGCCAGCCCACCACCGCAGGGGTGACTCGCATTGACCGTGATTGATCCGGATACACAGACCGGCTGGGTGCCGGAGGCCGAGGCGGAGGACGACGCCGAGGACATGCCGCTCTCGCTGCGGCTGTCGATAGCGGACACCCTCACCCTCGGCAACGCGACCTGCGGGTTCATGGCGGTGTACTTCACCACCACGGGCATCCTGATCCCGCATCTGACGGGCAGCGACGAGAGCGGCATGGCGCGGCACTCCGCGGCCACCGCCGTGATCCTCATGCTCATGGCAGCGGTGTTCGACCTCTTCGACGGGCTCGTGGCCCGCAAGCTGCGGTCCTCGCCGATGGGTGCCGAGCTGGACAACCTCTCGGACCTGATCAGCTTCGGGCTCGCCCCGGCGTACTTCGTCCTCGTGTACGGCATGGTCGCGGACGACGCGCACCAGCGGGTCTCGGCGCTCGCGGCGATCGTGGTGCTGCTGGCGGTGGTGCTCAGACTCGCGCGGTTCTCCTGCGTGACGATGAAGGACGGCATGTTCCAGGGCATGCCGAGCCCCTTCGGAGCGCTCACGGTCATCTCGATCGTGCTCCTGGAGCTGCCCTTCGTCCCGACGTTGCTCGCGATCATCGGGGTGGCGTGGCTGATGGTCAGCCGGGTCGAGTACCCGAAGCCGCGGGGTGTCCTCGCGGTGGCGATGCTCGGCTGGATCGTGGCCGCGATGGGGTTCCTGGCGGCGTGGGCGCTGGACGCCCCCGGCGGCCAGCTGCTCCTGCAGACCGGCTGCGCGCTCCAGGTGGTCCTGGGTGCGGTCATCCCGCTCTTCGCGACCGCCCGCCGGGTGAACACCTTCCGCGGCAATCGCCGCGAGGCACGCGCGGCGCAGCTGCCGTAGCGGACGGTACGAACGACACGAGGGCCCGGATGCCGGCACGGCATCCGGGCCCTCGTGCGTCGCGCCGGGCCGGGGGTGCGTCAGGCCAGGTGGTCGCGGGCGATCGATTCCGCCACGCGTTCCAGCAGCGGCCCCGCCTGCGCCATGCACACCGCCGGGTCCGGCTCCAGTTCCGTCAGGGCGTACGCACGGCGGATGCCCGCCCCCGCCAGCGCCTCCGGCGTCAGCGCGAGGCGCCCGCAGACCGCCACCACGTCCACGCCGGCCGCGCGGGCCGCCACCGCGACGCCCGCCGGGGCCTTGCCGTGGAGGGTCTGGGCGTCCAGGGAGCCCTCGCCCGTGATCACGAAGGTCGCCCGCTCCAGCGCCGGCCCGAAGCCGAGGACGTCGAGCATGACCTCGATCCCGGGCCGGAACCGCGCGCCGAGTGCGACGAGCGCGCCGTAGCCGATGCCGCCGGCCGCCCCGGCGCCGGGGAGCAGCGCCTGCTCGGGGCCGAGGAGGGAGGCGTAGTGGGTGAGGGCCGCGTCGAGGACCGCGATGTCGTCCTCGGTGGCGCCCTTCTGCCGGCCGTAGACCTCGGGGGCGCCGGTCGGGCCGGTGAGGGGGTTGTCGACGTCGCTGGCGAGGATCAGGTCGAGGCCCGCGAGCCGGGGGTCGAGGCCGGAGAGGTCCGCCTCGGCGAGGTCCGCGAGGCCGCCGCCGCCCGGCCCGACCGGCTTGCCGTCCGCGTCGAGGAGGCGGGCGCCGAGGGCGCTGAGCATGCCGGCCCCGCCGTCCGTGGTCGCGCTGCCGCCGACGCCGAACACGATGGTCCGGGCGCCTGCCCCGATCGCCGCGAGCAGGAGTTCGCCGGAGCCGTACGTGGTGGCCGTGAGCGGGGCGAAGACCCCGGCGGGCAGATGCTGGAGGCCGGACGCCTCGGCCATCTCGACCACGGCGGTGGTGCCGCGCACCGCGTAGGCGGCGGTGACGGGGTCGCCCAGCGGTCCGGTGACGCGCGCCTCGCGGCGTTCGAAGCCGGCGGCCACCGCCGCGGCCACGGTGCCGTCGCCGCCGTCCGCCACGGGCAGGGTCTCCACCCGTACTCCGGGGACGACGCGCCGAAGCCCGGCCGTCACCCGCTCGGCGACCTGCACCGCCGTGAGCGAGCCCTTGAACTTGTCCGCCGCGACGAGTACGCGTGCGGTCTCCATCACTGCTCCGTCCGTCACCTTGATTCCCTTTGCATTCGAACAGGCAGTCGCGCCGCCCCGACCCTATCCGCAGCACCCCCTCCGTGCCCATGGTCTGATCGATCAAACTGCGCCTACGCTGACGGTGTGACCTCTACTGACTACGCCACGTACATCGCCGGTCTTCCCAAAGTGCTGGTGGGTGCCGCCTGCGTCTTCCGGGACGCGGCGGGCCGGGTGCTGCTCGTCGAGCCGAACTACCGCGAGGGCTGGACTCTGCCCGGCGGGACGGTCGAGTCGGCGGACGGGGAGAGCCCCAGGCAGGGTGCGCGGCGCGAGTCGCTGGAGGAGATCGGCCTGGACATCGCGCCGGGCCGGCTGCTGGCCGTGGACTGGGCGCGCGGCACCGGCCGGCCGCCGATCGTGGCGTACGTGTACGACGGGGGTGTGCTGGACGACGAGCGGTTGCGGGCGATCCGGCTCCAGGAGTCGGAGCTGCTGTCGTGGAAGCTCGTCGAGCCGGCGGAGATCGACGACTATCTGAAGGGGGCGCGCGCCCACCGGGTGCGGGCGGCGCTCCGGGCGCTGGAGACCGGCACGGGCGCGGTGGAGCTGGAGGACGGCCTCCCGGTCGGCTGAGACCGGGCCGCAGAGCAGGCCGCACCCGAGCCCGGCCGGGCCGGGTTGCGGGTTCGGGCCGGGCGGTCCAGGTGTGCCTGCTACCGTCGCGCCATGGCGAAGGTAGCGGTCAGTCTCGATGCGGAACTCGTGGTCGAAGTGATGGTGCTCGCGGGGGTCGGCAATCCGCAGGACGCCGTCGAACTCGTCGTGCGCGACTACATCGCCCGCGGCCACCGCACGGAGGCGCGCACCGCCGCGCGCGAGGAGCTGCTGCGCGAGGACGAGCCCAGGCCCCCGGAGGTCCAGGGCTGACCGCACACCGGCGCATGCGGCGGCCGCCCCTCAGCCGGGGCGGTCCTCCTTGTGGCGGGCGTAGTAGCGGGCGACCCGGGCCCGGTTGCCGCAGCGTGCGGCCGAGCACCAGCGGCGCCGGGGGTGGGCCGGCAGGAACAGCATCGTGCAGTCGTCCGCCTCGCACTTCCTGACCTTGCGCACGGCCGGGTCCGCGAGCAGCAGGACCACTTCTTCGGCGAGCGCCGCGGCGAGCCGTGTCCCGAGCGGCCCCGAGCGGCGCGGCTCCGCCGTCACGGTGGCGCCGTCCCACTCCGCGAAGCGGACGGCGGGGGCGGCGCGCTGCGCCTCGTTCAGGGCGTCCAGGTCGGCCGCGTCGGGCCGCTCCCCCCGGCGGGCGGCGGCCAGGGCGCGCGCCGCACAGCTCCGCAGGGTGCGGAGGGCCGCCGCGTCGGCCGCGTCCGCCGTGTGCTCACCGGCGGCCCGGGGCAGCCGGTCCGCCTCCAGGGCCAGCCAGGCCCGCAGGCGCCCGGCGTCGGCGAGATGGTCGTACGGCTCTCCCCCGGCCGCGTACGGCAGCGTGTTCAGCAGGTCCAGGGCGAGCGGTTCGCCGGTCAAGGGCTCAGGGCCAGTCATGCCACTAATGCTAACTCACTCACTTGACACATTAGTGGGCCACCTCGTAGAACTCCTCGGAGAGCTAATGCGTCATTCCATCGAGGAGGCATGTGAACATGGCGATCCAGACGGTTCCGCAGATCCGCCACCGGCACATCGAGGTCGACGGCGTGCGGATCTTCTTCCGGGAGTCGATCCCGGTGGACGGCGCGGACGACGCCCCGCCGCTGCTCCTGCTGCACGGCTTTCCCTCGGCCTCGCACCAGTTCCGCCGGCTGATGGACACCCTCGGCGCCCGCTACCGGCTGATCGCGCCGGACTATCCGGGTTTCGGTCACAGCGACGCCCCGCTCTCCGCGTCCGCCGGCGGCTCGTTCACGTACTCCTTCGACCGGCTCGCCGAGATCGTGGAGGGTTTCGTGCTGCGCCTCGGGCTGACGCGCTTCGCGATGTACGTGTTCGACTTCGGGGCGCCGGTGGGGTTCCGGCTCGCCGCCCGACACCCGGAGTGGATCGCCGGCCTGGTGGTGCAGAACGGGAACGCGTACGAGGAGGGGCTGTCCGCGCGGGCCCGCGACTTCATCGGGCTGCGGCGGGAGACCCCCGGCGCGGCCGACACCGTACGCTCCCTGCTGACGCTGCCCGCCACCCGCGGCCAGTACGAGGGCGGGACGGCCGATCCGGAGCTGGTGGCGCCGGACGGCTGGACGCTGGACCAGCACTTCCTGGACCTGCCCGGCCGCACCACGCCCCAGCTGGACCTGGCCTTCGACTACCACTCCAACCTGGCGCTCTACCCGCGCTGGCAGGAGTGGCTGCGGACGCACACCCCGCCGGCGCTGATCGTCTGGGGCGCACACGACATGTTCTTCCCCGCGCCCGGCGCCCGCGCCTATCTGCGCGACCTCCCGGACGCCGAACTGCGCCTCTTCGACACCGGGCACTTCGCGCTGGAGGACCACCTCCCGCACATCGCCCCGCTGATCGCCGGTTTCCTGGACCGCGTCGGGGCCGCTCGCGCTCTTCCGGTAACATGAACGGCTGCGAAGGGGAGTAGCCCCGCAAACCGGTCGTCGACACACTGGAACCCCCGGGTTCCCGGTGGCCGGGCTCGTGGATCGGGATCATCACGGGTGGGCGAGACCTTCGGTCAGGTATGACACGCCCACGCCCCGTGGGCGGTGCCGTCATGCCGGGCCGAGTGGTCCTCCGAAACGCCCGAGCGGCACTTCGCGGAGATCCGGGGCCCGGCTCGTACAGAAAGCCACCCGGAATGCATCTCGACCCCCTGGCGATCATCACCGCTTTCGGGCTGATCTTCCTCGCCGAACTCCCGGACAAGACGATGTTCGCGTCGCTGGCGATGGGCACGCGCATGCGTCCGCTCTACGTCTGGTTCGGCACCTCCTCGGCGTTCATCGTGCACGTCGCCATCGCGGTGGGCGCGGGCGGGCTGCTCGGGCTGCTGCCCGACTGGATCGTCAAGCTCGTCTCGGCCTCCCTCTTCGCCTTCGGTGCCTTCATGCTGCTGCGCGGCGGCGGTGACGACGAGGACGACGACGAGGGCCCGAAGACGGTGACCGGCTTCTGGCCGGTGTACTCGACGGCGTTCATGGCGGTGTTCATCAGCGAGTGGGGTGACCTCACGCAGATCACGACCGCCAACCTGGCGGCGAGCAACGGCACCTGGTCCACCGCGATCGGCTCCGCCGCCGCCCTGATGTCGGTGTCCGCGCTGGCGCTGCTGGCGGGCCGGTTCATCGCCAAGCGCGTACCGCTCAAGACCGTCCAGCGCATCGGCGGCCTGTGCATGCTGGGGCTGGCGATCTGGACGGCGGTGGAGATCTTCACCGGCTGACCGGCGGGAGAACCGTACGGCGAGGGGCCCTTGAACCCAAGCAGGCGTGTGCGGGGCCCCCGCCGTGCCGCTCAGAACAGCGCCGGAGCGCTCCGTTCGGTGCCGTTCTCGAAGGCGAGCAGCCGCTGCTTGCGGTCCAGGCCGCCGCCGTAGCCGGTGAGGCCGCCGGATACCCCGATCACCCGGTGGCAGGGCACGATGATGCCGACCGGGTTCTTGCCGTTGGCCAGGCCCACGGCACGGGAGGCGCCGGGCTTGCCGAGGTTCTCGGCGAGTTCCCCGTAGGTGCGGGTCTCGCCGTACGGGATGAGCAGCAGCTGCTCCCAGACGCCGCGCTGGAACGGGGTGCCGTCCAGGCGCAGCGGGAGGTCGAAGGCGCGCAGGTCACCGGCGAAGTAGGCGTCGAGCTGGCGCGCGGCCTCGGTGAAGGGGCGCGGGTCGGGCTCGCCGAAGGTCTCCTCGGGGGGCCGGTGGCGCTGGCCGGTCATGTAGAGGCCGGCCAGGACGCCGTCGGTGGCGACGAGGGTGAGCGGCCCGTAGGGGCTGTCCACGACGGTGTGCTGCCGGGTCACGGGGTGCCTCCTGCGGCGGGAAGGTGGTTGATCGGGTGGTCGTCCACGGTCCAGAGGTACTGGACGGCGTACGCGCGCCAGGGGCGCCAGCCGGCCGCGCGAGCGGTGAGGGCGGCCGGGGTCGCGGGCAGGCCGAGGTGCTGGGCGGCCCTGCGGATGCCGAGGTCGGTCGGCAGGAAGGCGTCCGGGTCACCGAGGGCGCGCATGGCGACGACCTCGACGGTCCAGGGGCCGAAGCCGGGCAGCGCGGTCAGTTCGGCGCGGGCCCGCTCCCAGTCGGAGTCGGGGCCCAGCCGCAGTGAGCCGTCCGCGAGGGCGTGGACGAGGGTGGTGAGGGTGCGGCGGCGGCTGCGCGGCAGGGCCAGCCGCTCGGGGTCCAGGCCGGCCAGCGCCTCCGGGTCCGGGAAGAGGTGGGTCAGCCCGCCCTCCGGGTCGTCGACGGGGGTGCCGTGGGCGGTGACGAGCCGGGCGGCGTGGGTGCGGGCGGCGGCGGTGGACACCTGCTGCCCGAGCACGGCCCGTACGGCGAATTCGGCGCCGTCCACGGTCCTGGGCACCCGGCGGCCGGGGGCGGCGTCGACCAGCGGGGCGAGCAGCGGGTCGGTGCGCAGCTGCCCGTCCACGGCGACCGGGTCGGCGTCCAGGTCGAGCAGCCAGCGGCACCGGCTGATGGCGAGGGTCAGGTCGCGCGGGTCGGTGAGGGAGAGCCGGCAGGCGATGTGGTCGGGGCGGGGGGTGAGCGCGACGATGCCGTGGCCGTGCGGCAGGGCGAGGGTGCGCCGGTAGGCCCCGTCGCGCCATTCCTCGACGCCGGGGACGGCGGTGGCGGCGAGGTGGCCGAAGAGGTTGCTCGGGTTGAGCGGTGCGCGGTACGGCAGGCGCAGGGCGATGACGCCGGGGGTGGCGGGCGGCGGGGCCGTGCGGGCGGCGCGGGCGCGCAGTTCGCCGGGGGCCAGGGCGAAGACCTCGCGGACGGTGTCGTTGAAGGTGCGGACGGAGGCGAAGCCGGCCGCGAAGGCCACCTCGGCCATGGGCAGGGCGGTGGTCTCGATGAGCACCCGGGCGGTCTGGGCGCGCTGGGCGCGGGCCAGGGCGAGCGGTCCGGCGCCCAGTTCGGCGAGCAGCTGGCGCTCGATCTGGCGGGGCGAGTAGCCGAGGCGGGCGGCGAGGCCCGGTACGCCTTCGCGGTCCACGACCCCGTCCCGGATCAGCCGCATGGCGCGGGCGGCGGAGTCGGCGCGGGCGTTCCAGGCGGGCGAGCCGGGGCTGGTGTCGGGCCGGCACCGTTTGCAGGCCCGGAACCCGGCCTGCTGACAGGCCGCCGCGCTCGGGTAGAACGTCATGTTCTCGGCCTTGGGCGGGACGACGGGGCAGCTCGGCCGGCAGTAGATCCGGGTGGTCAGGACGGCCGTGAAGAACCAGCCGTCGAAGCGGGCGTCCTTGGACCGTACGGCCCGTACGCAACGCTCGGTGTCGGTGTGCATGGTTCAAGGATGGTTCACGGAAGGGGGCCGGGGCTGGCGGAAATCCGACATGGGCGTCGCGCCGTCCGGACCGTGGCGGGAAGCTCTGAATGGTGGTTCACTTCATTCATGGCCTACCGCAGGACACCCGCCGAGATCAGTCGGCTCGAAGCAGCCAGGGAGCACCTCGTCGCCTGTGCCACCGCGGTCGTGACCGAGGTGGGCTGGGCGCAGGCGTCGGTGACCGCCGTCGCCGACGCGGCCGGTATCGCGGCCGGTTCGGTCTACCAGCACTTCCCGTCCAAGGCGGCGCTGGCGGTCGAGGTGTTCCGGCGCGCCGCCGGGCGCGAGGTGGAGGTCCTGGGCGAGGTGCTGCACGGGCCGGGCAGCCCGGTGGAGCGGCTGGCCGGCGGCGTGGAGGTCTTCGCCCGCCGGGCGCTGGAGAACCGCGGACTGGCCTACGCGCTGCTCGCCGCCCCGGCCGATCCGGCGGTGGGCGCCGAGCGGCTGGAGTTCCGCCGCCGCTACCGGGCGCTGTTCGCGGAGGTCGTCCGCCAGGGCATCGAGGACGGCCTGCTGCCCGCGCAGAACGGCGAGATCACCGCCGCCGCGCTCACCGGCGCGGTCGGCGAGGTCCTGGTCGACCCGCTCGGCGCCCGCGACGAGGCGACCGCCGGGGCGCTGCTCACCGAACTGGTCGCCATGGCCCTGCGCTGCGCGGGCGCCCCGCCCGTCGCCGGCCGCTGACCGATCCGCGTACCCCCTCATCCCTCCGGAGGTTCCCGTGTCCATGACCGCCCCGCCCGGCTCCCCCGGCGCCGCGACCCACGAAGTGACCAACCAGACCCCGCCGTTGACGGGGTACGACGCGGCCGAGGACGCGGTCCTCCTGGAGGGCCTGCGCCGCGAGGGCGCCGCCTGGCACACCGAGGAGCTGCACCGCGTCGGCCGGCTCGTCGGCAGCGCCCAGGCCCAGGAGTGGGCCGAGCAGGCCAACGTCAACGGGCCCGTGCTGCGCACCCACGACCGCTACGGCAACCGTGTGGACGAGGTCGACTTCCACCCCGCCTACCACCACCTCATGAACGCCTCGGTGGGCGCGGGCCTGGCCGGGGCCGCCTGGGCCGACGAGCGCCCCGGCGCCCATGTCGCGCGCGCGGCCGGCTTCATGCTGATGTCCACGCTGGAGGCCGGCCATCTGTGCCCCGTCTCCATGACGTACGCCGTCGTCCCCGCCCTGCGGCACGCCCCCGACCTGGCCGAGGTGTACGAGCCGCTGCTCACCTCCCGGGTGTACGAGGCCGGGCTGCGGACGCCCGCCGACAAGGCGGGGCTGCTCGCCGGAATGGGCATGACGGAGAAGCAGGGCGGCACCGATGTGCGCGCCAACACCACGGCGGCCACCGAGGCCGGTGACGGCACCTGGCGGCTGCGCGGGCACAAGTGGTTCACCAGCGCCCCGATGAACGACCTGTTCCTGGTCCTCGCCCAGGCACCGGGCGGGCTCTCCTGCTTCCTGGTGCCGCGCGTCCTGCCGGACGGCAGCCGCAACACCTTCCGCATCCAGCGGCTCAAGGACAAGCTCGGCAACCGCTCCAACGCCAGCGGCGAGCCGGAGTTCGACGACACGGTCGCCTGGCTCGTCGGCGCCGAGGGCAAGGGGGTGCGCACCATCATCGAGATGGTGACGATGACCCGGCTGGACTGCGTCCTCGGTTCGGCGGCCGGCATCCGGGCCGCGCTCGCCCAGGCCGCCCACCACGCCCGCCACCGCTCGGTGTTCGGCGCCACGCTGATCGACCAGCCGCTGATGCGCAACGTGCTCGCCGACCTCGCGGTCGAGTCGGAGGCCGCCACCACGCTCGCGCTGCGGCTGGCCGGGGCCGCCGACCGGGCGCGGCGGGGCGACGCGGGTGAGCGGGCGTTCCTGCGGCTGGCCACGGCGGTGTCCAAGTACTGGGTGTGCAAGCGGCAGCCGGTCGCGGTCGCCGAGGCGCTGGAGTGCCTCGGCGGCAACGGCTATGTGGAGGACTCGGGCCTGCCGCGCATGTACCGGGAGGCGCCGCTCAACGGCATCTGGGAGGGGTCGGGCAATGTGAACGCGCTGGACCTGCTGCGGGCGCTGGCGCGGGAGCCGGAGTCCCTGGAGGCGTTCGGCGCCGAGGTCGGGGCCGCCTCGGGGGCGGACCGCCGGCTGGACGCGGCCTGGCGCGAGCTGCGCGGTGAGCTGGTGCTGACGGAGGACGCCCCGCTGCGGGCCCGGCGGCTGATCGAGCGTGCGGCGCTGGTGCTCCAGGGCTCGCTGCTCGTGCGGCACGCCCCGGCTGCGGTGGCGGACGCGTTCTGCGCGTCCCGGCTGGCCGGTGACCGGGGGCTGGCGTTCGGCACCCTGGCCCCGGACACGGACTTCGCGGGGCTGCTGGAACGCCTGCCGGCGTAGGGCTTGCCCGGCGGACCCGGGCCGGGGCGGGGGCGACCGGCTCCCGTTCGGCCCAGTCCGGCTCGCGCCGGTCCGGTGGGCCACGTTGCCTGGCAGTCAGGTACACGGGACCGGCGGGAGGCGCGGTGGAGGGCATCGACGGGAGTGACGGCTCGCCGTCCGGGGAGGTGCGGGCGCTCCGGGACCGCGTGGCCGCGCTCGAAGAGGAGCGGGCCCGGCCGCCCCGGCATCGCGGCCGGTCCTTCCTCGCCGCCGTCCTGATCGCTCTCGGCTGTCTGCTCGCCCCGCTGTCGGTGGTCGCCGTCTGGGCGTCCGACCAGGTCGCGGACACCGACCGGTACGTGGCCGCGGTCGCCCCGCTGGCCTCCGACCCGGCGGTGCAGGACGCCGTGGCCGACCGGGTGACCGACGCCCTGATGACCAGGATCGACCTCTCCACGCTGCTGTCCGGCGTGGCGCCCGGCGACCGGCCCCGGCTGGAGAAGGCGCTGGGCCGGGCGGGCGGTGCGCTGCAGGACGCGCTGCGCGGCTTCGTGCACGACCGGGCGCGCGAGGTCGCCGCGTCGGACGACTTCGAGCGGCTGTGGACCGAGGCCAACCGGCGGGCCCACAGCACCGTGGACAAGGCGCTCACCGGCAAGGGCGGCGGGGCGGTGGAGCTGACCGACGACGCGGCCGTGCTCGACCTGGGGCCCGTCGTGGACAAGGTCGAACAGCGGCTGGTGAACCGCGGCCTGACGGCGGCCGGGCATCTCCCGGAGGTCCACACCCACATCACGCTCGTCCGGTCCGAGGCGATCGGCGAGGCCAGGACGTATCTGCGGGTGCTTCAGTTCCTGGGCAACTGGCTGCCCGTGATCGCGGTGCTGCTGATCGCCGGGGGCGTCCTGCTCGCGGTGCGGCGGCGCCGGGCCCTGGTCGCCGGGGCGCTGGGCGCCGCGTTCGCGGCCGGGGTGCTGGGGATCGGGCTGCGGGTCTTCCGGGCGGTGTATCTGGACGCCCTGCCGGCCGGGGTGTCGCCGGGGGCGGCGGGCGCGGTCTACGACGCGATGACCCGGTTCCTGGGGACGACGGTGCGGATGGTGGTGGCGGTCGGCGTCGTCGTCGCGCTGTCCGCGTGGCTGACCGGGCCGGGCCGCCGCGCCCGGACCGTGCGGGGGCTGTGGACGTCCGGCATCGGGGCGGCGCGCGCCACCGCCGAGGGGGCGGGGCTGCGCACGGGCCCGGTGGGGCCGTTCGTCCGGCGGTTCCGGGCCTGGATCACCTGGCTGCTGGTGGCGGGCGCGCTCCTGGTCTGGCTGCTGTGGGCGCATCCCACGGGGTGGGTGGTCGTCGGGATCGCGCTGTGTCTGCTGTTCCTGCTGGCCGTCGTGGAGTTCCTGGCGGCGGGGGCGCCCGCTCCGGACCGGGAGCGGGCCGCCGCGTCCGGCTGACCGGCGCGGGTCAGCGGCGGACCGGCTCCCCGGCCTGCCGCAGCCGGCGCCAGACCGCCTTGGCCGCGTGGTGCCCGGGCATGCCGTGCACGCCGGGGCCGGGCGGGGTCGCCGAGGAGCAGAGGAAGACCGCCGGGTGGGCGGTGGCGTACGGGACGCGGGCGAGCTTGGGGCGGATGACGGTCTGGAGGCCCGCGAAGGCGCCGCAGGCGATGTCCCCGTCCACGTAGTTGGCGTTGCGCCGGGCGAGGGTGGGCGGGCCCGCCACGGCGCGGGCGAGCACGAGGTCGCGGAAGCCGGGGGCGAACCGCTCCAGCTGGCGTTCGACCACGTCGGTGGCGTCGCCCTCCCAGCCGGCCGGGACGTGTCCGTACACCCAGAAGACGTGCTTGCCCTCGGGGGCGCGGGAGGGGTCGACGAGGCCGGGCTGAGCGGTGATCAGGAACGGGACGCGCGGGTCGAGGCCGGTGACCGCGCGGCGCAGGGCGTCGTCGATCTCCCCGGCGGTGGGCCCGATGTGCACCGTGCCGGCCCGGCGGGCCTCCTCGGCGGTCCAGGGCACCGGGCCGGAGAGCGCGTAGTCGATCTTGAAGCAGGAGGCGCCGTAGCGGTAGTCCCGGTAGGCGCGGCCCAGGCCGGCGATCCGGGCGAGCGCGGTCGGCGAGGTGTCGAAGACATAGGCGCGGGCCGGCGGCAGTTCGTCCAGGCGCCGGACCTCCGTACCGGTCCTGATGGTGCCGCCCAGCTCCCGCAGGTATCCGGCGAGGGCGTCGGAGATGGCCTGGGAGCCGCCGCGCGGGACGGGCCAGCCCCGCTCGTGGGCGGCGAGCGCGAACAGCAGGGCGATGCCGCCCGTGGCGAGGCCGGTCGTGGGCGCGATGGCGTGGGCGGCGAGCCCGGCCAGGAGACCGCGCGCCTTCTCGCCCCGGAAGCGGCGGGAGAGCAGCGTGGCGGGCTGGAGCGCGTCGAGCCCGAAGCGGGCCCAGCGGTACGGGTCGCGGGGCAGCCCGTCCCACGGGGTGCGCAGGAAGTCCTGCGCGAGGGTGTCCCAGTGGCCGAGGTAGGGGGCGAGGAGGCGGCGGTAGGCGCCCGCGTCTCCGGAGCCGAGCGCCATGGCCGTCTCGCCGACCGACTTGGCGAGCACGGCGGCGGTGCCGTCCGGGAAGGGGTGGGCGAGGGCGAGGGGCGGCTGGAGCCATTCCAGGCCGTGCCGGGCGAGCGGCATCGTGTCGAAGGCGGGCGAGCCGATGGCCAGGGGGTGCACCGCCGAACAGGGGTCGTGCCGGAAGCCGGGGAGCGTCAGCTCCTCCGTACGCGCTCCGCCGCCCACTTCGGGGCCGGCTTCGAAGACCTCTACGGCGAAGCCCCTGCGGGCCAGTTCGACTGCGGCGGTCAGTCCGTTGGGGCCCGCGCCCACCACGACCACATCGAGCATCGACGGCACCTTCGGACTCCTTTGTCAGCCGACGGTCAAAGCACCCAGGATATTCGCAGGCACCGACAGCCGGAGGGCGGGTAGTGTCCCTGCCCGATGACCTCGGACAACGCACCCACCACGCCCTTCGCCCCGCCCGACCGGATCGCCGCGATGGCGGCTCGCCTGACCCAAGTGCCCGGTGTCCGGGCCGTCATGCTCGGCGGCAGCCGGGCCCGCGGCACCCATCGCCCCGACTCCGACTGGGATGTGGGCCTCTACTACCGGGGGACGCCGGACGTCGCGGCCCTCGCCGCGCTGGCCGCCGCGTTCCAGGGCTCCCCGGTCGAGGTGGCCGGGCCGGGCGGCTGGGGGCCGTGGGTCGACGGCGGGGCGTGGCTGCGGGTGGACGGCGTCCAGGTGGACTGGATTCTGCGCGACCTGGACCGGGTCGAGCGGGTCTGGGACGACTGCCGGGCGGGCCGGTTCGAGGTGGGGGTGCAGCCGGGCCATCCGCTCGGGTTCTGGTCCCCCGCCTATCCGGGCGAGGTCGCCCTCGGGCGCGTACTGTCCGATCCGGGCGGGGAGTTGACGGCGTTGCGGGCGCAGACGTCGGTCTATCCGGAGCCGCTGCGCGAGGCGCTGGCCGGGGCGGCCTGGGAGGCGGAGTTCGCGGTCGCGGCGGCCCGCAAGTCGGCGCCGTCCGGCGACCGGCTGCATGTCTCGCTCTGTCTGTCCCGCGCGTTCGGCGTCCTCGCCCAGGCGCTCCACGCCCACCATCGCACCTGGTGCCTCAACGAGAAGGGGGCGCTGGCCGCGGCCGCCGCCCTGCCCCGCACCCCGGCCGGTTTCGCGGACCGGGTGGACGCGGCCCTGCGGGGGCTGGACACGGCGGCGGTGGAGACCGCGTCGGAGGTCGTGCGCGAGGTGCGGGCGGTGCTGGGGGCGGCGGCGGGCTGACCCGGCGGCGGCCGGCCGCGCCTCCGGCCCCGGTCGGGCGGGTCAGGCGCCTTCGCGCAGGGCCGTCAGGATGCGGTCGGCGGTGGCCCGGTCGCGGGCGGCGGTGAAGGGCATGGCGTTGCCCCCGGCGATCCGGAACGGCCCCCCGGAGAGCGTGAGGTGCGCGCCGCCCGCCTCGGCGACCAGCAGGAGCCCCGCCGCGTGGTCCCAGGCGTACTCCCAGTCGTAGACCAGGGCGTCGACCTCGCCGCGGGCGACGGCCAGGTATTCGAGGCCGGCCGAGCCGCAGGGGCGCAGGGCCGCGAAGCCCTCGGTGCGCAGCCCGCGCAGGGCGCGCTTCTGCTCGTCGGTGGTGTAGTCGGGGTGCGACATCGCCACGTGCAGTACGGTGCCGGGTTCCGGGGAGCCGGAGCGTATCGGGGTGCCGTCCAGGGTCGCGCCCCGGCCGCGGACGGCGACGGCCATCTCGTCGAGGGCGGGGGCGTAGGTCCAGGAGGCCAGCGCCTCGCCCCGGTGGGCCAGTGCCACCAGGGTGCAGAAGCCGGGCTCGCCGCGTACGAACTGGCGGGTGCCGTCCACCGGGTCGACGATCCACACGGGGGCGTCGCCGCTCAGCGCCTCGTACACGGCCGGGTCGGCGTGCACCGCTTCCTCGCCGACGACCACCGAGCCGGGCAGCAGCCGGGGCAGGGATTCGGTGAGGTGTTCCTCGGCGCGCCGGTCGGCGACGGTCACCAGGTCGTGGGGGCCGTTCTTCTCGACGATCTCGTCGGCGGCGAGCTGCCGGTAGCGGGGCATGATCTCGGCGGCGGCCGCTGCGCGGACCGCCGCCTCGACCCTGGTCAGGTCACCGTTGAGAAAGTCATCGATCATGCCCCCAGCCAATCATGCGGGCGGGCGGGGTGCGCCGGGGGGCCGGACCGGACCGCCCGGGGGGGGCCGGGGCCGACCGGCCGTTCACCCCGTTCCGGTCAGCCGTTCACCGTCCACTTCTGGTTGGCGGTGCCGGCGCAGGTCCAGATCTGGAGCGGGGTGCCGTTGGCGGAGTTGTTGCCGGTCACGTCCAGGCACTTGTTCGCCTGCGGGTTGACGATGTCGCGTGCGCCGCTGATCGCCCATTTCTGCGCGGCCGTTCCGTTGCAGTCCCACAGCTGCACCCGGGTGCCGTCCGCGGTGCCGCCGGAGGCGACGTCGAGGCATTTGCCGAGGGCCCGGATCGTGCCGTCGGCGCCGGCGGTCCAGCGCTGGGCGGCGGTGCCGTTGCAGTCGTAGAGCTGGACGGGGGTGCCGTTGGCGGTGCCAGCCGCGGCGACGTCCACGCACTTGCCGGCCAGGCCGGTGATCCGGCCGCCCGTGCCGCCCTGGCTGTCGCTGGTGGTGACGCGTACGTGGTCGACGACGAGCGTGCCGGGGAGGGGGGTGCTCGCGTCGGGGTCGCCGGGCCAGTAGCCGCCGACCGCCAGGTTGAGGATGAGGAAGAACGGCTTGTTGAAGGCCCAGGTGTTGCCGCCGGTGTCGGCGGGGGTGCGGTGCTGGTAGACGTTGCCGTCGACGGACCAGGTGATGGAGTCGGGGGCCCAGTCCACGGCGAAGGTGTGGAAGGCGTCGGCGAACGCCTGGCCGCCCGGCAGGGTGTAGCCGGCGCCGATGCCGCCGGAGCCGGAGTAGCCGGGACCGTGCAGGGTGCCGTGGACGGTGGAGGGTTCGAAGCCGACGTTCTCCATGACGTCGGTCTCGCCGGAGTTCGGCCAGCCGACCTGTCCGATGTCGTTGCCGAGCATCCAGAAGGCGGGCCACATGCCCTGGCCGCGCGGGATCTTCATGCGCGCCTCGACGTGTCCGTACGCCTGGCTGAACCTGCCGGAGGTGTTCAGCCGTGCCGAGGTGTACTGGCAGGTGCCGTACCAGCACTGGTAGTTGGCCGGGTTCTCCTTGCGGGCGGTGATGACGAGGTGGCCCTGCCCGTCCAGCGCGGCGTTCTTGTTGCCGGAGGTGTAGTACTGCCGCTCGTGGTTGTTGACGTTGTCGCCGGTCTCGATCTGCCATGTGCCGCTGTCCACGGCGGCGCCCGCGGGGCCGTCGAACTCGTCGGCGAACGTCGTCGTGGCGGCCGCGGCGGCCTGGGCCATCGGCGCGGCGTCCGCCGGGCCGGGACCTCCGGCGCCGGCCAGTCCGGCGGTGGCGAGGGCGAGGGCGAGGGCCGGGAGTACGGAGCGCAGCAGGTGCCGCGAAAGGCGTGGGGAGTCCATGACTCTCCCTTCCGGGTGTGAGGGGGGAAGGGTTACCGAGCACTTGGTTCGCTACGTGATTTAAGAAGTGAAGAAAGGGGCTGTCAAGACTCCGGTACGGACCACAGGAGTCGAAGCGACGGCGGCACCGGCGCGGCGCGCCGCGCGGCGGGTCCGGGCGCGGCCGGTGGACTATTCCGTGGGACCGTGGCGTTGTCGCAGGCCGGGGCCCGTACGTCGGCGAGCGGGCCGGGCGGAAGTGGAGGCAGGACCGTGCACGGTGAGTACAAGATCCCCGGCGGCAAGCTGGTCGTGGTGGACCTGGAGGTCGAGGGCGGGGCGCTGCGGAACGTCCGGGTGGCCGGGGACTTCTTCCTGGAGCCGGACGAGGCGATCCTCGCGATCGACGCGGCGCTGGAGGGCGCCCCGGCGACCACGGACACCGCGGCCCTGGCGGCCAGGATCGACCGGGCGCTCCCGGAGTCCACGGTGATGCTCGGCCTCACGTCGGAGGGCGTCGCCGTCGCCGTGCGCCGGGCGCTGGCCCGGGCCACGGAGTGGAGCGACTACGACTGGCAGCTCATCCACGACGCCCCGCAGTCCCCCGCGCTGCACATGGCGCTGGACGAGGTCATCACGGCGGAGGTGGCGGCGGGCCGGCGGCCACCGACGCTGCGGGTGTGGGAGTGGGACTCCCCGGCGGTGATCATCGGCAGTTTCCAGTCGCTGCGCAACGAGGTGGACGCCGAGGGCGTGGAGCGCCACGGCGTCACGGTCGTACGCCGGATCTCCGGGGGCGGCGCGATGTTCGCGGAGCCGAGCAGCACCATCACGTACTCGCTGGCGGTGCCCCAGTCCCTCGTCTCCGGGCTCTCCTTCGCCGACAGCTACGCATACCTGGACGACTGGGTGCTCGAAGCGCTGGGCGACATGGGCATCAAGGCGTGGTACCAGCCGCTCAACGACATCGCCACCGAGGTCGGCAAGATCGCCGGCGCCGCGCAGAAGCGCGTGGTCGGCCCGGACGGGGGCCCCGGCGCGGTGCTGCACCACGTGACCATGTCGTACGACATCGACGCCGACAAGATGCTGGAGGTGCTGCGCATCGGCAAGGAGAAGATGTCCGACAAGGGCACGAAGAGCGCCAAGAAGCGGGTGGACCCGCTGCGCCGGCAGACCGGGCTGCCGCGCCAGGCCGTGATCGAGCGGATGATCGAGTCCTTCCGCGACCGGCACGGTCTGACGCGGGGCGGGGTGACGCCCGAGGAGCTGGCCAGGGCGCGGGAGCTGGTCCGTACGAAGTTCGCGGACGACGCGTGGACCGCCCGCGTGCCGTAGGGTCCGGCGCCCGGCCCGGTCCGAACGGGCGGTGTTCACTCCTCCGGCGTACGCTCGACGGGACGGGACCGCGGTCACCCGGCGGTCCCCCACGACCCTTCGCTCCGAGGAGGCGACGTGACCGGTTCATCTTCGGGCCCCCACGCGGAATCGGACCGCCGCTCCGCGCGGCGCCGACGCCCGGCGGCGTGGGCCGCGGCGGTGCTGGTGGCCGCCGCGGGCAGCGGCGCGCTCGGCGGCGTGGCCCACGCGGAGGACATCGACCATCTGACCGCCCAGCAGATCGCCGACCGCTCGCGCGACGCGCTGCTGGACGCGCGGTCGGTGCATGTGACCTCGCGCGGCGACCTCGGCGAGGACGGCGAGCCCATGTCCCTGGATCTCACCCTGGACCGGGACGGCAACTGCAACGGCTCGGTGGACCTGGGTGAGAGCCGGGGTTCGGTGCTGATCGTCAAGCGCGGTGACGACGTGTGGCTCAAGCCGGACGCCGACTTCTGGAAGAACCAGGTGCCCAACGGCGGTTCGGCCTTCGCGGCCATCGTCGGCGACCGCTATCTGAAGGCGCCCGCCGACAGCCCCCGGCTGCGCGGCCTGACGAAGACGTGCGACCTCAACACCGTGCAGAAGCTGGTCAGCGACAACGCGAACGACGACAGCGGCACCCTCAACAAGGGCGCGAGGACCACCCTCGGTGACACCCCCGTCGTGCCGCTGACCCGGATGCGCGGCGACATGACGCTCACCGTGGACGTGGCGGCGACCGGCAAGCCGTACCCGCTGCGGCTCACCCTGAACGGCGGCGACGGCACCGACGCGGTGGTGAACCTCTCGGACTTCGACGTGCCCGTCCCCCGGAACACGCCGTCGCCCTCGGAGTCGTACGACGTCAGCGCCCTGCTGGGCCGGACCTCCTCCCCGGTGTGAACGGTCAGCCGGTGAACGCGGGGATCACCTCGGCGCCGTACGCGTCGATGGTGGCCTCGCGGGCGTCGTGCATGGCGTACACCGCGAACTGGTCCACGCCCAGCGCCTGGAGGTGGCGCAGCTTGTCGATGTGGGCGGCGGCGGGCCCGAGCAGGCAGAAGCGGTCCACGATGGTGTCCGGGACGAACGCGGTGTCCGGGTTGCCGGCGCGCCCGTGGTGGCTGTAGTCGTAGCCTTGGCGGTTCTTGATGTACGCGGTGAGCTCGTCCGGGACGAGGTCCGAGTGCTCGCCGTACCGGGTGACGAGGTCGGCGACGTGGTTGCCGACCATGCCGCCGAACCAGCGGCACTGGTCGCGGGCGTGGGCCAGGGCCTCGGGCGAGTCGTCGGCGGTGACGTAGGCGGGGGCGGCGACGCAGATGGTGACCGCGTCCGGGTCGCGTCCGGCCCCGGCCGCCGCCTCCCGTACCGCTTTGATCATCCACTCGGTGAGGTAGGGGTCCGCGAGCTGGAGGATGAAGCCGTCCGCCTTCCGCCCGGCGAGCGCGAGGGCCTTGGGGCCGTAGGCGGCCATCCAGACGGGCAGCCTGCCGTTCCTGACCCAGGGGATGCGGATCGGGTTGCCGTCCACGGTCGCCTCGCGGCCCTCGGCCAGGTCGCGGATGACGTCGATGGCCTCGCCGAGGCGGGCCAGGGTGTGGGGGCTGCGCCCGGCGACGCGCATCGCGGAGTCGCCCCGGCCGATCCCGCACACGGTCCGGTTGCCGTACATGTCGTTGAGGGTGGCGAAGGTGGAGGCGGTGACCTCCCAGGTACGGGTGCCGGGGTTGGTGACCATCGGGCCGACCGTGAGGCGGTCGGTGTGTTCGAGGATTCGGCTGTAGATGACGAAGGGCTCCTGCCAGAGCACCGCCGAGTCGAAGGTCCAGCCGTGGCGGAACCCGTTGCGTTCGGCCCGGCGCATCAGGCCGACGACGGCCGATGCGGGCGGGTCCGTCTGGAGGACGAGTCCGAAGTCCATGCCGCGTGCTCCTAGTTCAGGTACTGGCAGGTGGCGCGTGGGGTGTAGCTGCCGTGGCCGGCGCGGCCGGTGTACGTACGGCCGTCGATGACGGGCTCACCGCGCGAGAGCACGGTCTCCACCCGGCCGGTGAGCTGTTTTCCCTCGTACGCGGAGTAGTCCACGTTCATGTGGTGGGTGGCGGCGGACACGGTCTGTTCGGCCGTCGGGTCGTAGACGACGATGTCGGCGTCCGCGCCGGGCGCGATCGTGCCCTTCTTGGGATAGAGGCCGAACATCCTCGCCGGGGCGGCGCAGGCGATCTCGATCCAGCGGCGGCGTGAGATGTGCCCGTCCACGACCGCCTGGTGCAGCAGGTCCATCCGGTTCTCGACGCCGGGCATGCCGTTGGGGATCTTCGAGAAGTCGCCCCGGCCCCTCTCCTTCTGTCCGGAGAAGCAGAACGGGCAGTGGTCGGTGGAGACGACCTGCAGTTCGCCGGTGCGCAGCCCCCGCCACAGCGCCTCCTGGTGCTCCCTGGGCCGCAGCGGGGTGGAGCAGACGTACTTGGCGCCCTCGAAGTCCGGTTCGGCGAGGTTGTCGGTGGACAGGAAGAGGTACTGCGGGCAGGTCTCGCCGAAGACGGGCCGCCCCTGGTGGCGTGCCGCGGCGATCTCGGCGACGGCCTCGTCGGCGGAGACGTGCACGATGTACAGCGGCGCGCCGGCGACCCGGGCGAGCTGGACGGCCCGGTGCGTGGCCTCCGCCTCCAGCGCCACTTTCCGTACGTCCCCGTGGTAGCGGGGGTCGGTGCGGCCGGCGGCGAGCGCCTGTTCGACCAGGACGTCGATGGCGATGCCGTTCTCGGCGTGCATCATGATCAGGCCGCCGTTGGACTCGGCCCGCTGCATGGCGCGCAGGATCTGCCCGTCGTCGCTGTAGAAGACGCCGGGGTAGGCCATGAACAGCTTGAAGGACGTGATGCCCTCCCCCACCAGGAGGTCCATCTCCTTGAGCGAGGACTCGTTGACGTCCGCGAGGATCATGTGGAAGGCGTAGTCGATGGCGCAGTTGCCGTCCGCCTTGGCGTACCAGGTGTCGAGTCCTTCGCGCAGGGGGCGGCCGACCGACTGGACGGCGAAGTCGACGATGGTGGTGGTGCCGCCCCAGGCGGCGGCGCGGGTGCCGGTCTCGAAGGTGTCGGCGGCCCGCGTTCCGCCGAACGGCATCTCCATGTGGGTGTGGGCGTCCACGCCGCCCGGGATGACGTACTTGCCGGTGGCGTCGATGGTCCGGCCGGCGGTCCAGCCCGCGGCCTCGTCGCTGTCGTGGGCGGCGAGCGCGGCGATCCGGCCGCCGTCCACGAGGACGTCCGCGTGCATCTCGTCCGACGCGGTGACGACCAGGCCGCCGCGGATGACGGTACGGCTCATGGGTACCCCTCCTCGTTGTCCTGCGGGTGGGGCGCGGGCGCCGGCCGTGGGGCCCGCGCCCGCGCCGTGGTCGGCGGTCAGACCGCGCGCAGTGCCTCGGCGAGGATCTCCGCGCCCTCCTCCGCCTCCGGGATCGCGAGGGAGAGGGGCGGGGCGATGCGCAGCACGCTGGTGTTGTGGCCGCCGCCCTTGCCGATGAGCAGGCCGCCCTCGCGGGCCGCCTCCAGGACGGCCGCCGCGCCTTCCGGGTCGGCCTCGTCGGTGCCGGGCCTGACGAGTTCGATGCCGATCATCAGGCCCCGGCCGCGTACCTCGCGCACCCGGCCCGAGGTGGCGCCGATCGCGCGCAGCCGTTCGATGAGCAGCCCGCCGACGCGCCGGGCGTTGCCCTGGAGGTCGTGTTCGACGAGGTGGCCCAGGTTGGCGAGCCCGGCCGCCATGGTGACCGGTGAACCGCCGAAGGTGGAGATGGAGTTGGCGTCGAGGCAGTTCATGACCTCGGCGCGGGCGACGACGCCGCCGATGGACATGCCGTTGCCGATGCCCTTGGCGAAGGTGACGATGTCCGGCGGCCCGTTCTGCGCGTGGGCCTGCCAGCCCCAGAAGTGTTCGCCGGTGCGGCCCCAGCCCGTCTGCACCTCGTCGGAGATCCACAGCACGCCGTGCCGGTTCAGGACCTCGCGGAACGCGCCGTACAGGCCGTCCGGCGGTGAGGTGAAGCCGCCGACGCCCTGGATGGGTTCGGCGATCAGGGCGGCCGGGGCGCGGGTGTGCCCGAGCAGGTCCTCCAGGTCGGCGACGCAGGCGGCGGTGAACTCCTCGTCGCTCAGGTGCGCGTAGGGGCCGCGGGTGCGAACGCCGCCGTGCACGTACAGGGTCTGGAGCGGCGAGAGGCTGGTGGGCGACCAGGCGTTGTTGCCGGTGATCGAGACGGCGGAGAAGGACCGGCCGTGGTAGCTGTTGCGCATCGCGAGGATCTGGTTGGACCCGCGGTACGTGGTGGCGAGCAGCAGGGCGGTGTCGTTGGCCTCGGTGCCGGAGGTGGTGAAGAAGACCCGTGCGTCGGGGATGCCGGAGAGCGAGGCGATGCGCTCGGCCAGTTCGATCATCGGGCGGTTGAGGTAGAGCGTGGAGGAGTGGATGATCCGGCCGGCCTGCTCGCTGACGGCCTTGGTGACCTCGGGCAGGGCGTGGGCGGTCATGGTGGTGAGGATGCCGCCGAAGAAGTCGAGGTAGCGGTTGCCGTCGGCGTCCCAGACGTGGCGGCCCTCGCCGCGGGTGATCTCCAGCGGGTGGCGGTAGTAGAGGGCCAGCCAGTCGGGGCTGACGGCGAGGTGGCGGTGGTGGAGGCTGCTCACGGCTCGATCAGCCCCCCGTACGCGTCGGGTCGGCGGTCCCGGTAGAACGCCCACTGTTGGCGGACCTCGTCGATGAGCCCGAGGTCCAGGTCCCGTACGACGAGTTCCTCCTCCTTGTCGGAGGCGACGTCGCCGACGAACCGGCCGCGCGGGTCCACGAAGTAGCTGGTGCCGTAGAAGTCGTTGTCGCCGTACTCCTCCCGGCCGACGCGGTTGATCGCGGCGACGTAGTACTCGTTGGCGACGGCGGCGGCGGGCTGCTCCAGCTGCCACAGATAGGCGGAGAGGCCGCGCGAGGTGGCGGACGGGTTGTAGACGATCTGGGCGCCGCCCAGGCCGAGTTGGCGCCAGCCCTCGGGGAAGTGCCGGTCGTAGCAGATGTAGACGCCGACCTTGCCGACCGCGGTGTCGAAGACGGGCCAGCCGGCGTTGCCGGGTTTGAAGTAGTACTTCTCCCAGAAGCCCTCGACCTGCGGGATGTGGTGCTTGCGGTACTTGCCGAGGTAGGAGCCGTCCGCGTCGATCACTGCGGCGGTGTTGTAGTAGAAGCCGGACTGCTCCAGTTCGAAGACCGGGACGACGATCACCATGCCGGTCTCGCGGGCGAGGTCCCGCATCCGCCGTACGGTCGGGCCGTCCGGTACCGGTTCGGCCCAGCGGTAGTGCTCGGGCTCCTGGACCTGGCAGAAGTAGGGGGCGTTGAAGACTTCCTGGAAGCCGATGATGCCCGCGCCCTGCCGGGCGGCCTCGCGGGCGTGCTCCTCATGCTTGGCGATCATGGATGCGGTGTCGCCCGTCCAGGTCGCCTGGACGAGTGCGGCGCGTACGACGTGGGACATGAGCTGCTCCTTCGACGCGGCGTCAGAGAGCCTCTTGATGCTTCTACGCCCGTAGAACACGTGCGTACGGGAGAACGTAGGCCCCACCACACGGCGGGGCAAGACCATCGCCGTGAACCGGCCGAGTCGATCATGTTTCACACCCGTGCGGGCCAGTACGCGACGCGCCGGGCGCGTACCACGGTTGCGCGGGTGACGTACCGCCGGTGCGCCGGGTGCTAGCCGGCCAGCGGGACGGCCGCCGGTACGGCCTCCGGTTCCGGGGTGCAGCGCAGCAGGAGTTCGTCCATGGAGAGGCCGAGCGCGCCGGCCAGCGCGGCGACGGTGAAGAACGCGGGGGTGGGGGCGCGGCCGGTCTCGATCTTCCGCAGGGTCTCCGCCGAGATGCCGGCCCGGGCGGCGATGTCGGTCATGCTGCGGGCGCCGCGCGCCTCGCGCAGCAGCCGGCCGAGCCGTTCGCCGCGCAGGCGCTCTTCGGGGGTCAGGGGGGTGCGGACCATGCCGTCATTCTAATACCGACCGGATCGGTATAGTAATTGGAATCCGGTATAGTAATTGGCATGGTGCAACTCAAGACGGACACATCCATCGAAGCCATGCGGGCGACCGGCCGGGTCGTCGCACGGATGCTGACGGCCGCGCGGGAGGCGGCCGCGGCCGGCGTCTCGCTGCGCGAACTCGACGAGGTGGCGCGCGGGGTGCTGCGTGAGGCCGGCGCCGGCTCGCCGTTCCTCGGCTACCGGCCGCACTTCGCCCCGGTCCCCTTCCCCGCCGTCATCTGCGCGTCGGTCAACGACGCCATCGTGCACGGCATCCCCACCGACTACCGGCTGCGCGACGGCGACCTGGTGAGCATCGACGCGGGCGCGACGCTCGACGGCTGGGCCGGCGACTCGGCGATCAGCTTCACCGTGGGCCGGGCCCGCCCCGCCGACACCCGGCTCGTCGACACCGCGTACGAGGCCCTGGCGGCGGGCATCGCGGCGGCCACCGCGGGCAACCGCATCGGCGACATCGCGCACGCCATCGGCACGGTCTGCCGCGCCGCCGGCTACGGCATCCCCGAGGGGTTCGGCGGACACGGCGTGGGCCGCGAGATGCACGAGGACCCGGGGGTGCCCAACGAGGGCCGGCCGGGGCGCGGGATGCTCCTGCGCCACGGCATGGTGCTGGCCATCGAACCGATGCTGATCGGCGGCGGCGTGGACACGTTCCGGACGGACCGCGACGGATGGACCCTGCGTACGACGGACGGCAGCCGCGCCGCGCACGCCGAGCACACCGTCGCGATCACGGACGACGGACCGCGTATCCTCACCGCGCTCTGAGCATCCCGTCAGGGCCGCCCGGCGGGCCTCACCACCATCGCGGAGCCGCCGCCGCGCCGCTCCTTCTCGGCCGCCGCGAGCCACCGCCCGTCGGGCAGCCGCTGCACACCAGTGGCCGCGCCGATCTCCGGGTTGAGCTTGAAGACGTGTCCGATGCCTTCCAGCTTCGCCCGCAGCGGGCTGTTCCACAGCGCCGGTTCCAGTTCGGTCGCCGCCGCGTTGCGCTGGCTGGCCCGCGGCGCCGCGATGGCCTCGACCAGCGGCAGCCCCCGGTCCACCGTGCCGATCAGCGACTGGAGGACGGTGGTGATGATGGTGGCGCCGCCGGGTGAGCCCAGGGCCAGCACCGGCCGGTCGTGCCGCAGCACGATGGTCGGCGAGATGGACGAGCGGGGGCGCTTGCCGGGACCGGGGAGGTTCGGGTCGTGGACGGCCGGGTCGGCCGGGGCGAAGGAGAAGTCGGTCAGCTCGTTGTTGAGCAGGAAGCCGCGCCCCGGCACGGTGATCCCGCTGCCGCCGGTCTGCTCGATGGTCAGGGTGTAGGCGACGACGTTGCCCCACTTGTCGGCGGTCGTCAGATGGGTGGTGTTCTCGCCCTCGTACGTGGTCGGCGCGGCCTTCCCCGCGGAGCGGCAGGCGCCGGGGTGGCGCGGGTCGCCGGGTGCGAGCGGGCTGGGCAGCACGGCGTCGTCCCGGATCAGGCACGCGCGCGCGTCGGCGAACCTCTGGCTGAGCAGGCCGCGGGTCGGCACGTCCTCGAACGCGGGGTCGCCGACCCAGCGCCCCCGGTCGGCGAAGGCGATGCGGCTGGCCTCGATGAAGCGGTGGAGGTAGCGCTCCTCGCTCGCCCGCGCGAGGTCGGTGGACTCCAGGATGTTGAGGGCCTCGCCCACCGTCGTGCCGCCGGAGGAGGACGGTGCCATGCCGTACACGTCGAGCCCCCGGTAGTTCACCTTCGTGGGCGCCTGCCGCAGCGCGCGGTAGGAGCGCAGGTCCCGGGCGGTCAGGTCGCCGGGCCGGACGACCCGGTCGGACGCGGGGTCGACGGGCGGGTTGCGCACGGTGCGTACGATGTCGCGGGCCAGCTCGCCCTTGTACAGCGCGGCGACGCCCTCGCGGCCGACCTCCCGGTAGGTACGCGCGAGATCCGGGTTCCGGAAGACCGCGCCGACCTCGGGCAGCTTCCCGCCGGGCAGGAACAGCTTCCGGGTGGCCGGGAAGTCCCGGAACCGCTCCTCGTTGCCCGCCGTCTGCGAGCGGAACGTTTCGTCGACGACGAAGCCCTGGCGGGCGAGGCGTTCGGCCGGCGCGAGGACCTTCCGCAGCGACTTGCTGCCCCAGGCGTCCAGGGCGGTGTCCCAGGTGGCGGGCGTGCCGGGGGTGCCGACGGCCAGCCCGCTGGTGACGGCGTCGGCGAAGGCGAGCGGTTTGCCGTTCTCCAGGAAGAGGGCGGAGTCGGCGCTGCGCGGCGCGGTCTCGCGGCCGTCGATGGTCCGCACGGTACGGGTGCGGGCGTCGTAGTACACGAAGTACCCGCCGCCGCCGAGCCCCGCGGAGTACGGCTCGGTCACGCCCAGCGCGGCGGCCGTGGCCACGGCGGCGTCCACCGCGTTGCCGCCCTTGCGCAGCACCTCGATGCCGGCGGCGGTGGCGTCCGCGTCCACGCTGGAGACGGCGCCCCCGTACCCCACCGCGACCGGCGACTTGTCCGGTGGCGCCGGGGCGTGGGCGGGGTGGGCGGACGAGGCCGGGGCGGCGGCCCCGACGGACAGGGTGGCGGCGAGAACCGCCGCCAACGACACATTTCGCCTGACGGAACGTCGCATGCGTACCTCCGGTGAAGGATCGTCCGCGCAGAGTAACGCCGCCGCCCCCGCATCGTCAGGACCGCCTCGAACCCGAAGGCCCGACAGCCACCGGCCCGGTCCACCCATTCCCTGCCGTGCGTCGAGCGCATTGAATAGACGCACCGACTGGTCTAGCCTCTGAGTAGACGCAACGGCAAGTCTTGTCATGTGCGTGCGTCATACCTGTGCGCACGCCCGTACGGCACACCTGTGCCCCGAAGCCGTTTCCCCGATGGTGCGGGCGGCCGCCCGCACCACTCCCTTCCGCTCTTCCATCGCTCATGAGAGGCCACCGCAGTGGGAAACTCGACCGTTCGCGCCGGCGACCGGACCGGCGCGCCAGCGACAGCACGTGGCACCGGCCTCGCCGCGTTCAGCGTGGCCTTCGCCTTCTGGATCACCATGGCGGGCACTACCGCGCCCACCCCCCTCTACCCGCTCTACGGCGACGAGTTCGGCTTCACACCGTTCACCGTGACCGTGATCTTCGCCGTCTACGCGCTGGGGGTCGTCCTCGGACTCCTGGTCTTCGGCCGGCTCTCGGACCAGATCGGGCGTCGTCCCGTGCTCGTCGCCGCCACCCTGTTGTCCGTCATGGCGGCAGTGGTGTTCCTGCTGGCGCAGAACGTCACCGCCATGATCGTCGCCCGGATCATCTCCGGGTTCTCCGCGGCACTGATCACCGGCGCCGCGACGGCCTCACTCGCCGAGCGGCTCGGGCAGCACAGCCGCGTCAAGCCGGCCACCATCGCCCTGTTCGCGAACATGGGCGGACTCGCGTGCGGCACTCTGCTGGCGGGCATTCTGGCGGACCTCGCGCCGTCTCCGCTGCGCACCCCCTGGGTCGCCATGCTGGCCCTCGCCGCCATCGCCGCCGTCGGCGTCCTGCTGAACGATGAGAGCTCGGCCCACCGGTCCGGCTTCTCGCTGCAGTTCCAGCCCCTGCACATCCCGGGCGAGATCCGGTCCGACTTCCTGCGGTCGGCGATGGCGGCGGGCGCCGGCTTCGCCGTCCTCGGCGTCCTGACCGCCGTGACCGGCCTGTTCCTTGGCACGGTGCTGCACGAGTCCAGCCACTCACTGACCGGCCTCGTCGTCTTCGCCGCCTTCGCGTGCACCGCGCTCGGCCAGCTCCTGGTCCGCACCCTCAAGCCCGGCACCGCCCTGCCCGCGGCCTGCCTGGGCCTGATCGTCGCGGCCGTCCTGATCGCCACCGCGATGGCCACCAGCACACTCACCCCGCTGTTCGCCGGGGCCATCGTCAACGGACTGGCGACGGGCATCGCGGTCGGACACGGCATCAGCGGCATCACCACCCGCAGCGCCCCTCAGCACCGCGGCGCGTCGGTGTCCACCTTCTTCGCCATCCTCTACTCGATGCTGGCGGTGCCCGCGATCGGCGTGGGCATCCTGATCCGCGAGACCAGCCTGCGCCCCGCCGGTGAGACATTCAGCGCGGTCGTCGCCGCGCTCTCCCTCGGCGTGCTGCTCAGCCTGGTGCGGACCGGGCGCGAAACCGCCTGACCGGGGTTCGCCGCGCTCGGCCGCGGCGGACCCCCGCTGTGACAGAATTACGGGGACGGACATGACGTGAAGGGTTGACGGAGCCATCGGTACCACGCGGAAACCACGACCGGCCGGTGGGGCGACCACGGCCACCAGCCGGACCGGACCCTACCGCAGCGAGAGCATCCGGCTGGCCGTACTGAACGCCGCGGACGACCTCCTGGTCGAGCGGGGGTTCTCCGCCCTGACCATCGAAGGCATCGCCCAGCGTGCCGGCGTGGCCAAGCAGACGATCTACCGCTGGTGGAAGTCGAAGGTCGACATCCTTCTCGACACTCTCACCGACGACGCCCGCGAGGCCCTGGAATGGCGCCCGGACACCGACGCCGGCGCCGAGGAGGCGCTCACGTCCCACCTCCGGCGGGTGGCCGACTTCTTCCAGGAGCCGGCCGGACAGGTGCTGCAGGCCCTTCTGGGTCACGCCCAACTGAACGAGGACACCGCGGCGTCGCTGCGCTCCGGATTCCTGCGGGAACAACGGGAACGGGACGCCGCCGGGCTCCGCGACCTCCTCGCCCGTGAGGACATCACGGTTGCGGACCGGGGGGTCGACCACCTCATCGATCTCTCCCTCGGCCCGTTGTACTTCCGTGTACTCGTGCTCGGTGCGCCCATCGACGAGGAGCTCGTGGTCACGACCGCCCAGCTCACGCTCTCCCTGGCGCGCACACTGTCGGCTGGCACCCCCTGAGCACTGGCCGGTTCCCCCGGAACACGGCCGGTCACATCCGACGCACATGGTGAGGGCCCCCGGCGCGATGCGCCGGGGGCCCTCACCGTTTGGTCAGTGCAGGCTGATGCAGCCGCTCCTTATGCCTTCGATGACAGCTTCGGTGCGGGATGCCGCGTCCAACTTGATAAATATCGAATGCAGATGGACCTTGACGGTTCGCTCGGATATCCCCAGCAAACGCGCGACCATCCTGTTCGATTTCCCCTCTTTGATCTCATCGAGGACCTGACGCTCGCGCGGCGTGAGCGGAAAGGGCGCCCTCCGCAACACGCGATCCGTCGTCGCACGTTCGGAACCCAGGACGGAGAGCTGCCCTTCTAACATCTGACGGGATTCACGAGACACATTTTCCCCCTGTCATGAATGGCCATCACTCATCAAGGGCGCACAGGCGAGCACGTCGCCCACACCTCGCCCATGAACGATTTCTCGTTGCGAAATCAGTATATGCACCGAAACGGAAGCCATGAATTAAACGTGAGATACATCACAGCATTATGTTGCCCGCTAAACCAACCTTCGTCTCCCGTTCGGGGAAAGCGTCGATTCCACCTCAAGCAAATCCACCTTGCACATATTGCACTGGATTGAACAACCGGCTCCCCCTACAGTGAGGTCGGGAAAGGAACCCCGTTCCCAATCTGCTGTTCTCCCCCTTCCGGGAGAGGTGAGCCGATGTCCGCCGAACGCGCACGGCGCAGCAACTTCCCGCTTCGGCCGGCCAGCCTCCCTTGATCCATCCGGCCAAAGTGGCGCTACGGGCGCGCCGGCGGTCCCTGACACCCTGGAATTCCAGAGCCCTATCGATGCTCATCGCGCCAGGGATCGAGCGCAGGTTCCGATGTATCGAAAACACCTCCGAAAGGTAATTCGGGAATGACCTCCTCCCTTTTCTCTGCCGACATACGAGCAGTGCTCGACGCCATCTCCGCCGAGCAGGACCGCGTAGACGCCGTGGAACAACCGAAGCTCCTCGAAATCATCCGGCGACGCACCACACCGTGGACACCGGCGGAACTCGTTTCCGCGTGCGCCTCCGGCTATTACGCGGCCCCGGCAGCCATCGGTCGATTGCTCTACGCCTGCGTCCGGGCCATGCGCCCCCGGATCGCCTTCGAGTTCGGCACCGCCTACGGTTTCACCGCCCTCCATATCGCAGCAGCGCTCAAGGACAACGGAATAGGAAAGCTCTACACCGTCGATCTCCACGAAGGAAAGTGCGCGGCGGCCCGAAATCACCTGAAAGCGGCCGGGGTCGACAAATATGCCGAGGTGATCACCGGCGAGGCAAGCGAGGTATTATCCTTCTTTCCTGCCCTGTCCGCCGATCCGATCGATTTTCTCTATCTGGACGGCTGGGCCGATTTCTTTCTCGACGTCGTCCGGGCCGCCGAACCGCACCTGCGCACCGGCGCGCTCGTGCACGCGGACGACACCGAGAAGTTCGCCGCCGGTGCCCGCTCATACCTCGACCACGTCCGGAATCCGGACAACGGATACGTGTCCGTCGGCATCACCGACGGACAGGGATTCGAACTGTCCACATTCACCGGCTCCGGGTGGACCGTGTCGTGAACACGTCCTCGCCGACCGATCCGGTACGGCGTTCGACCGCCGCGTCGAGCGGCGCCCGGCCGGAATCCCGCACGGCCGTCGCCGCGCTCGGCATGTGCGTCATGCTGGTCTTCGGCCTCGGCGCGGGGGTGAACCTCGCGGTCGGCCGCCTGGCGACCAGCGCGCTGCGGCCGAGCCCGACCGAGGTCCTGTGGATCGTCGACAGCTACCTGATCGTCTTCGGCTGCCTGCTCATCCCCAGCGGGGCCGTGGGCGACCGCTTCGGCCGGAAGGGCGCCCTGCTCACCGGCCTCGCCATGATGGTCGTGGGATCACTCGCGTCCGCGGTCTCACCGACCGTCCCCCTGCTGCTCGGGGCGCGGGCGGTGACCGGGGCCGGCGCCGCACTGATCCTGCCCAACAGCCTGCCGCTGCTGATCTCCTGCTTCCCACCGGGGAAACGCGGGCATGCCGTCGCTCTGTGGACCGCGCTCAGCGGAGGCGGTGGCGTGGCAGGCAACATCGTGGGCGGCGCGGTGCTCCAGTTCTACGACTGGCAGGTCCTGTTCGCGGTGGCCGCTCCGCTTTCGGCGTGCGGACTGGCGGTGGCGGCCAGGACCCTGCCCCGCGTCGAACGCCATGCCCACCTGATCGACACGGGCGGAATACTCCTTCTCGTCGCGGCCGTCTTCGGGGTGCTCTTCGGCATCATCGAGGGCTCCGAACTCGGCTGGGCCTCCCCCGCCGTGCTGTCTGGCTTCGCCGCGAGCGCAGTGTTCCTGGTGCTGTTCTGCCGCTACGAACTCGGGCGGGAGCAGCCGCTGCTGGACCCTCGGGTGTTCCGCCGGCCCGGGATGCGTGCCGGAACCCTCGGCATCGTCGCGTCCTTCGTCGCGATGTACTCGGTCTTCTACCTCAACGGCCAGTACCTCATGAACGTGAAGGACTATCCGGCCGTCCTGGCCGGCCTCGGCACGGCACCGCTGGCCGTCGTGATCTTCCTGGCCTCCCCGCGGGCCGCCCGGCTGGCCGACCGGTACGGGGGCCGTCCGGTCATCGCCTGTGGGCTGCTCGTAGTGGTAGTGGGCCTCGGGTTGTTCTCCCTGTGCGGCCCCGGCACCGCGTACGTCGTGTACGCCGGGTGCATCGTCGTGGTCGGCATCGGGTCGGGGCTGTCCAATCCGCCCCTGTCGAACGCAGTCATCACCTCCGTCCCCGCCCACCAGGCGGGCGTCGGCTCCGGCGTCAACAGCTTCAGCCGGGAGATCGGCGGGGCACTCGGCTTCGCCGTGTTCGGCACGCTGCTCAACACCCGATTCGTGAACGCCCTGCCGGCCGGGCCCTGGGACACCGGGGACTTCGGAAACGGGCAGGCGCTGGGCACCACCCTGCGCGGCGTGGAGCACTCCGGCACCGCCGCGGCACACCTGTCCGCACAGGTGCGGGAGGCGTTCACGACGGGAATGGCCGAGTCGTTGCGCATCGTGGCACTCGCACTGCTCCTGTTGACCATCGTGGTCGTACTGTGGCTGCGACCGGGACACGACGAACACGGCACCACCGAGGGGAAGCCATGAGCGAGACCGGCGTCGGCGACCGTCAGGGCGGATGGGCCGACGAGCTGTCCGGCCGTCAAGGACCGAGTCTGGACCTGCGCCTGCTGCCGGCCCTGGACGCGTTGCTGCAGGAGCACAGCGTCACGGGCGCCGCGGAACGGCTGGCACTGTCCCCGCCCGCTATGAGCCGGACGCTGGCCAAGATCCGCCTCGCCCTCGGCGACCCCGTCCTGGTCCGCGCCGGACGGGGCCTCGTGCCCACTCCTCGGGCCCTGGAACTCCAGCCGAGGGTGAGGGCGTTGTTGCGGGAGGCGGAGCTGCTGCTCAGCCCGAGCCCGCAGAAGGACCTCTCCCGGGTGAGTCGGATGCTGACCATCGTGGCGGACGAGGCGTACGCGGCGGTGCTGGCGCCGAATCTGCTGAACCGGGCGAGCGTGGAGGTGCCGATGGCCCGGTTCGCCTTCACGGTGGAGAGTACCCACGGCAGCGCGCCCCTGCGTGAGGGCTCTGTGGACATCGAGGTCGGCGTCATCGACGAACCCAGCCCGGAGCTGCGGATCGAGCCATTGTTCCAAGACCGGTTCACAGGCGTGGCGCGGGCCGGACACCCACTGCTGGCCGCGGAGGTGACCGCAGAGGCATTCGCCTCGGCGCGGCACGTCAGCGTCTCCCGCAAGGGCCGTATGGCCGGGCCCATCGACACCGCGCTGCACGCACTCGGTCTGCACAGGGAGGTGATCGCGTCCGTGCCGAACTACGGCGAGGCGCTCCTGATGATCCCGACGGGTGACCTGGTGACCGCGATGCCCCACTCGGTCGCGGCCGGCGCGCGGCGGTCGGTCAACGTCGAACTGTTCGACCTGCCGGTGGCCACCGAGCCCATCAGCATCTGCCAGGCGTGGCACCCGCGGCACGAGACCGAGCCCGTGCACATGTGGCTGCGCGAGGCCGTACGGGCCGCGCTCACCCATTCCGCGTCGTCCGGTCCGCCGCCCTCATGTGCGCCGCGGGCCGGCCGGTGACCGGAGCAGGCCGTCGAGCAGGAGATCGACGGCCGATGGCGATCTCCCGGCCCCTGACTCGCCGTCCGGTTTCCGCCGGCTCCCGAACGGGTACTCCGTGCCTCTTCCGCCCGCCGCCGTGCCTACGACCGCTCCCACGAGCAGGCGGGCTGTGACCGACGGATCGAGGTCGCACCGTGTCTCGCCCCGGCGCATGGCCCGCGCGAGCAGCTGTGCCAGCCGCGCAATCATGGATTCCCGGCACACGGCATCCTCGGCATCCGGGCTCGGTGTGCCGCCCACGCCCCAGAACACCGCGTGGCGGGCCGGATCCGCCGCCGCCGCCAGGGCGAGCGCGTCCAGCAGGTCGGCGAGTTCGGCGGCGGGTGAGCGGCCGTCCCCGGACGCGCCCGCGGCCGACAACGACCGCAGACGCGCGCGGACCGGACGGGTGACCTCGCGCAGCACCTCGGCCCTACCCCGCACATGCCGGTACAGCGCCGCCTTGGTGACACCGAGGCGGTCGGCGATGTCGCTCATGCTCGTCGCGTCGTGCCCCCGTTCGTGGAACAGGGCCGTCGCGGCCATGAGGACGTCCTCACGACCGCGACGCGGGCGGCGGGACGGTGGCACCGTCCGCGGGGGAGGACTCACCGCGGAGACCGCCCCCGGCACATCTCCAGCAATGCCTCGGCGAGACCCGCCCCGCTCTCCCCCAGTTCCTCGGCGTACCGGCCCCGGATGGACAGCTCGCGGCCGGAGTCCAGCGGGGCTCCGCCCCCTCCCGTGCGGATGCGCTGGATCTCCCGGGATGCCTCGATCCGCTGCTTCAGCGTACCGATGAGGGAGCGGTCCAGGTCATCGATGCGCTCCCGCAGCCGGGCGATGTCCCCGGGCGCGGCTTCCCCGGTGGTGCTCGTCTCGCGGTGCATCGTCGTCAGGCTCCGTTCGTACGGCGGTTGGGCTGGGGGCCGAGGCGTACGACCCCAGGGACTGCAGCCCGGGCAGGCGCAGGCTCAGCAGTTGGACGGTGCGGTGGGTCGCGGGCTGCTCTGCGTTGCCCGGGCAGTCCGCGAACAGGACGGAAGCGCCGCTGCCGTCGGGCACGGTGTACAGGGACACGGCCCGCAGGAGGGGGTGGCGCCGGAGGTCGTCCAGGAAGGCGCCGAGGCCGTCCGGCGGGCCCGGAACACGTCCGAGCAATGAGGTGCGATCGGCCTGCCGGACGGGCGGGAAGGCGTGGGCTCCGGAGTGCGCGCAGAGCAGGAACCGGGTGACCGCCCCGGCGGTGTCCTGGATGCCGGCGGCCGCCACCCGCAGGCCGTAGTGGGCGGCGGTGAAGTCACCGGCCACCGCGGCGTCGCTCGCGCCGTCCCTGACCCGGCGCGCGGCCTCCGCGTTGGACGGCGCGGGCAGCCAGCGTGCCCGGGGCAGTCGCCCGGCCAGCCAGCCGGCGACCTGCGCCCCGGCGTGCGGGTGGCCGCTCACCGTACGGATGGTGTCGAGCCCGGTGCCGGGACGCACCAACAGCGCGAACTCGACGAGGAGCACCACCTCGCGGACGACGACCGGAGCGGGTGCCCCGGCGAGTGCGCGCACCGTGTCCCCCACCGGCCCGGCCACCGTGTTGTGCACGGGCAGCATCGCGGCGTCCGCGTCGCCCCCGTGCACCAGTTCCAGTGCCCGGGCGGCCGTGGCCGCCGGCAACAGCCGCGAGCCGTCGGCTTCGGGGAGGGTGCGCAGCGCCCGTTCGGTGAAGGTTCCCTCCGGCCCCAGATATGTCAGCCGCCACGGGCGCGGGATGCGTCCCGGCACGCGGCGCGGCTGGGTTCCCTGTACCGGTGCTCTCATGTCACGCGGTGGCGAGAGCGGCGTCCATCGTGCTCGCCACCGCGCTCTTGGCCCGGCGCAGTTCCTTGTCCTCCAGCAGTCCGGGGGCGAACGCGGCGGCGTCGATGGTGATGCCGGCGGCCTCCCGGCCGGCCTGCTCGACCACCACCGTGGTGCGGACGGTGAGCCTGCTCGGCTCCGACAGGTCGGATGCGTCCACGGTGAGCCGCAGGGTGGCGCCGACGGGGAAGAGGAAGTTGGAGAACGTGGTGTTCATCGAGTTCAGGACAATGTAGTAGCGCTGCTGCGACCAGCGTGCCGTGAAGTAGCGTTCCACCACCGCGAGGAACATCTGGCGGGCCGCCTCGACGGCCACCATGCCCTGCACATGCACGCGGTCCTGCACATCGACGAGGAACTCGTTGTGATCGTGCAGCCGGAGCCGGGCCTCATAGGTGGTGTCGTCGACCTGAGTGAGCCCGGCCACCAGCACGTTGTCCTCGCGAGCCTTGTGCAGCTCCTGGCGGCGCGCGGGCTCCCCGGCGGTGTGCACGAGAGTGATGCGGTCGTCCAACTTCCGCCGGGCGATGGCGTCCAGGAGGTAGGAGACCTCGAATGAGCCGACTCCCTGGCCGGTGACCACACGCACCGGCCCTTCCACGGTGTCGAGGTCGCCGGCGTCGAGCGCGCGGACGAGGTCGGAGAAGGTGTCGGCGCCGACGGCCGCGGCGAAGTCCCGAAACCGGTCACCGACGACGAGTCGGGATGTGTCTGTGCTGCTCATGGACTACCTCCTGGCTGGCGGGAAGCGGCGGTCTGCGACACCGCGGAAGTGATTTCAGCGTGGAGTCCAGGGCCGGGGCCCACCAGTCGCCTGTTGGAAGTAGACACGAGGTACTAGCCGTATCAGCCGACTGCCGCCGCCGCGTCCCTCCGCGAATTCTGGTGCGGAGAACGCTGACACCTCAGTCCGGCGACCGAAGGAGCCTCGTCCCCATGACCGTTCTCGATCCGCCAGAGGTCAGTGAGGCCGGCGCGGCGGCCATGCTGCCCTCCCCGGAACCGCTGACCCTCATCGACAGCCCGTCCGGCACCGGGGACCTCGATGACTCGGTACTGCTCGAGCTGTATCGGCAGTTGGTGCGCGGGCGCCGTTACAACCTGCAAGCGACCGCGCTGACCAAGCAGGGCCGGCTGGCGGTCTACCCGTCGACCTCGGGGCAGGAGGCCTGCGAGGCCGGGGCCGTGCTGGCCCTCTCCGACCAGGACTGGATCTTCCCCACCTACCGGGACACCCTGGCCCTGCTGGTGCGGGGCGTCGACCCGGTGGAGGTGCTGACCCTGCTCCGGGGCGACTGGCACAGCGGGTACGACCCCCGTGAGCGGCGGGTGGCACCGCTGTGCACGCCGCTGGCCACCCAGACGCTCCACGCGGTGGGACTGGCCCATGCCGCCGCGCTGCGCGGCGACGACCTCGTCGTCCTCGCGATGACCGGCGACGGGGGCACCAGCGAGGGCGACTTCCACGAGGCGCTGAACTTCGCGGCCGTGTACCGCGCGCCGGTGGTCTTCTTCGTGCAGAACAACGGATACGCGATCTCCGTACCGGTCTCCCGGCAGTCCGCCGCCCCGAGCCTGGCGCACAAAGCCGTCGGCTACGGCATCCCGGGTGTGCTGGTCGACGGCAACGACGCCGCTGCCGTGTACCAGACCGTGCGGCAGGCCGTGGAGCGCGCTCGTGCGGGCGGTGGGCCCACCCTCGTGGAAGCGGTGACCTACCGCATGGACGCACACACCAACGCCGACGACGCCACCCGGTACCGCGACGCGGCCGAGGTGGAGTTCTGGCGCCGCCGGGACCCGGTGGACCGCATGGAACGGCATCTGCGGGAGCGTGGGCTGCTGGACGACGCCGGCGTCGAGCACGTACGCCGGGAGGCGGAGGAGATGGCCGCAGAGTTGCGGGCCCGTCTCACGGACGAACCGATGCCCGACGCCCTGGACCTGTTCGAGCACGTCTATGCCCGGCGCACCACCCAACTGGAGGAGCAACGCGCCACACTGATCGCGGAGCTGGCGAACGAGCCCGTCGGCCGGGGCGACGCCGGAGCAGAGGAGGCGGCGCTGTGACCGCCGCCGTGCCCGCCGCGCGGTCCGCGGCCGGGGCGGGCGTCGAGCGGGTGACTCTGTCGAAGGCTCTGAATCTGGCCCTGCACGATGCCCTGGCCAGTGACGACCGGGTCCATCTGATGGGTGAGGACATCGGCACACTGGGCGGCGTGTTCCGGGTCACCGACGGCTTGGCCGCCGAGTTCGGCGACGTTCGGGTCACCGACACCCCGCTGGCCGAGTCCGGCATCCTGGGCACGGCCGTGGGCATGGCGATGTACGGGCTGCGCCCCGTCGTGGAGATGCAGTTCGACGCGTTCGCGTATCCGGCGTTCGAGCAGCTCGTCAGCCATGTGGCCAAGATGCGCAACCGGACGCGTGGCGCCCTGCCCATGCCGATCACCATCCGTATTCCCTACGGTGGTGGGATCGGCGGCGTCGAGCATCACAGTGACGCCTCGGAGGCGTACTACGCCCACACTCCCGGGCTGCACGTGGTCACGCCGGCCACTGTGTCCGACGCGTACGGTCTGCTGCGCGCGGCGATCGCCTCGGACGACCCCGTCGTATTCCTCGAACCCAAGCGCCTGTACTGGTCGAAGGGCGACATCGACCGTACGGCTGCCGTGACCGGACCGGGCCGGGCCGCGGTACGCCGCAGCGGCTCCTCGGCCACCCTCATCACCTACGGGCCCTCCCTTCCGGTCTGTCTGGACGCCGCCGAGGCCGCGGTGGCCGAGGGCTGGGAGCTGGAGGTAGTGGACCTGCGCAGTCTGGTGCCCTTCGACGACGAGACGGTGTGCGCCAGTGTCCGGCGCACCGGCCGGGCGGTCGTCGTGCACGAGGCCCAGGGGTTCGCGGGGTTCGGCGCCGAGATCGCCGCCCGGGTCACCGAGCGCTGCTTCCACCACCTGGAGGCTCCGGTGCTGCGGGTCACCGGCTTCGACATCCCCTACCCCCCGCCGATGCTGGAGCGGCACCATCTGCCTGACGTCGACCGGGTGCTGGACGCCGTCGCCGGGCTGCAGTGGCAGGACGGCTCGCACACGGAGGAAGCATGACCACGACGACGCGCGAGTTCGCCCTGCCCGACCTGGGCGAGGGCCTCACGGAGGCGGAGATCGTACGGTGGCTGGTCTCGGAGGGGGATTCCGTGCACGTCGACCAGCCGGTGGTGGAGGTGGAGACGGCCAAGGCCGTGGTGGAAGTCCCGTGCCCGTACGCGGGAGTCGTCGTCCGGCTGTGGGGCCGGGCCGGTGACAGCCTGGACGTGGGGCAGCCGCTCGTGTCGGTCCGTGAGCGGCGGGCGGCCGAGGACTCCGGCAACGTGCTGGTCGGCTACGGGACGTCGCCGGCCGCGGCCCGCCGTCGGCGTATCCGCCCCCGCTCGTCCGGGCAGCCGCCCGCAGCCCCCGCCGCGCCCGCGGCCTTCGTGGCGATGCCCCGGCCGGGCGGCGGGCCGGCCGGGCCGGTGCCGGTGATCTCCCCGTTGGTCCGGCGGCTGGCCCGGGAGCGTGGTCTCGATCTGCGGACGATCCGGGGCAGCGGGCCCGGCGGGCTCGTCCGGCGTCAGGACATCGAGGCTTTCGGGGCACCGCCGGCGGCTGCCGCGGAAGCCGTACGGCTCCCCCTGCGTGGTGTGCGCGGCCTGACCGCCGACAAGCTGGCGCGCAGCCGCCGGGAAATCCCCGATGCCACCACCTGGGTGGACACGGACGCCACCGCCCTGCTGGATGTCAAGCGGCAGCTCGCGGCCCCGGACGCGCAGCGGATCTCGCTGCTCGCGCTGCTGGCGCGGGTCTGCCTCGCGGCGCTCGCCCGGTATCCGGAGCTGAACGCCACCGTGGACACCGACCGCCGGGAGATCGTCCGGCTGCCGTCCGTGCACCTGGGATTCGCCGCACAGACCGGGCGGGGCCTGGTCGTGCCGGTGGTCAGGGACGCGGACCGCAGGACGCTGCCGGAGCTCGCCGCGGAGATCAGCCGGCTCACCGCCGGCGCCCGGGAGGGGACACTGACCCCCGCCGAGTTGTCCGGTGGGACGTTCACCCTCAACAATTACGGTGTCTTCGGTGTCGACGGATCGACGCCGATCATCAATCATCCCGAGGCGGCGATGCTCGGCGTGGGCCGCATACTGCCCCGCCCCTGGGTCGTCGACGGAGAGCCGACGATCCGCCAACTGTGCCAGTTGTCGCTCACGTTCGACCACCGGGTCTGTGACGGTGGGGTGGCCGGCGGGTTCCTCCGGCACGTGGCCGACCTGGTCGAGCGGCCGGTGTCCCTGCTGCGACTGCTGTGAGCGAAGGACGAGTACACGGCCCGGGCCCCCGGTGCGGTCGACCGCACCGGGGGCCCGGGCCGTGTGGTGTGTACCGGTTCAGCGGGACCGGTAGGCGTGCAGGGTGACGTGCTCGGGCCCGCCGGCTCCTGCGGAGGGCAGGGGCTCGACGCGTTCGGTGGCGGCCCGCGCCGGGTGCAGGCCGCTCAGACAGCGCTGGGCCAGTTTCTGGTACTGAAGGGTGCCGTTGGCCTTCCAGGCGATCTCGTCGGCGGTGAGCTCGCGTACCACCCTGGCCGGGCTGCCCGCCACCAGGTGCCGCTCGGGAACGTGGAAGCGGGACTTGACGAAGCTGCCGGCACCGACGAACGCCTGCCGGCCCACCACCACTCCGTCCATCAGGACGGACTTCATTCCGATGAGACTGTCCCGGCCGACCCTGCAGCCGTGCAGCACACTGCCGTGACCGACGTGTCCGTCCTCCTCCACGACCGTGTCGGCGCCGGGGAAGCAGTGCAGTACGCAACCGTCCTGCACGTTGCAGCCGGTCCTGAGTTCGATGTGTCCGAAGTCGCCGCGCAGGCTCGCGAGCGGGCCGACGTAGCAGCCCGGTCCGATGTCCACCGAGCCGATCAGTACGGCGTCGGGGTGGACGAAGGCCGTCGGGTGCACCACGGGAACGGTGCCTTCGAAGGAGTAGATGTGTGCCATGGGATGATTCACCGTTCGTCGGGGCGGTCGGGGGGCGGCCTGCCGGTCAGACCGGCGCAGGGGCGGCCCGCAGCGAGTCCAAGGCGTCGTGCCCATGGATCCAGGCGAGGTCGTCGGGCAGCCCGGTCAGCCGTTCGTTGCGGGCCTCGGCCTCCGGCCCGTCCGGCAGTTGGAAGCAGCCTGCGTTCTTCCGTGAACCGGTTTGGATCAGCCGGGTGCGGGGTCGGCGCAGCTGCTCGTAGGCACGTAGCGCACCGGCCACTCCTTCGGCATCCGTGCCCGCCAGGAGGCGGGCGAGGACAACGGCGTCCTCCAGTGCCTGGTTGGCGCCCTGCCCGTGGTGGGGCAGCATCGCGTGTGCGGCGTCGCCCAGCAGCGTCACCCGTCCGACGCTCCACGTGCGCTGCGGTTCGCGGTCGTACAGCGCCCAGCGGCCGGGGTGGTCGCAGGCGCCGAGGACCTCGGTCACGAAGGGATGCCAGCCGTCGAAGGCGGCCAGCAATGCGCCGGGGTCGCCCTCGGTGGACCAGGATTCGACCGTCCAGGTGCGGTCGGGCACGACGGCAAGGAAGTTCAGGGCGCTGCCGTCCGCCACCGGGTAGGCGATGAAGTGCCGGCCCGGCCCCAACCACAGCCAGAGGGCCGGCTCAGCCAGTTCGGGAACGTGCCGCAGGCGTTCCATGGGTACCAGGGCTCGGTACCCGCTCGTTCCGGAGAACACCGCCGCGTCGGGGCCGAACAGGTGGTGGCGCACCGCGGAGTGGATGCCGTCCGCGCCGACGACCGCGTCCGCCCGGGCCTCGGTGCCGTCGGCGAAGCGCAGCACGGCACCGTCGGTGGTCTGCTCCACCGTGGTGCAGCGTGCGCCGAGCCGGACGTGTTCCGGGCCGAGCACGGCGAGCAGGGCCTCCTGAACGGCCGCGCGTTCCACCGTCCAGAAGGGCGCCCCGTAGAGCTTCTCGTAGTTGCCCGTCAGGCGGTGGGTCACCATGGACCGGCCGGTGCGCCAGTGCCGGAAGTCGGCACGGACGGGCCGCGCGGCCGATTCGGCGAGCCGTTCGACGAGGCCCAGATCGCGCAGGGCCCGGTGCCCGTTGGCGCCGATCGCGATACCGGCGCCCTGGTGGGACAGTTCCCGGGCCTGCTCGTGGACGACCACCTCGATGCCCTGCCGTCGCAGTCCGAGTGCGACGGCCAGGCCGCCGATGCCGCCGCCCACCACGGCCACGCGCGGGCGTCTTGCCGCCATGGCGTCTCCTCCTCATTCTGGTTGTCCGTCGCCCGGTCAGGGTGCCGGTGCGACGCCGGTGAAGGTGCCTCGGTGGAAGACCAGGGGGTCGTGGTCACGGCCGACGGCACCCAGCACCCGGCCGACGACGAGCACGTGGTCGCCGAGCGCCTGGGTGAGGTGCAGATCGCATTCGAGGGTGCCGGGCGCGTCGGGCAGCAGCAGGCAGCCGGTGTGGGGGCCGACGACCCAGTCCGCCGCCTCCTCCACCGGAGGCCGCCGCACCGCGGGCGCGGTCAGGGCCCCGACCAGGGAACGCGCCCGGTTGCCGAGGAAGGACACCGCCCACTGGCCGGACGTCCGCACCCGGCGCAGGAAGGTGGAGTCGTTCCGCAAGTACATCGACACCAGCGGCGGGTCCAGGGAGACCGAGGTGAACGAGTTCACCGCGATGGCGTCGTGCCGCGTTCCGGTCCGGGTCTCGAATCGGGTCGACACCGCGCACACACCGGTCACGTACTGTCCGAAGACCTGCCTCAGATGGGCCTCGTCGGGCAGGACGGAGGTTTCGGGAGGGGCGGCGGGGCCGCCCGGGGCGCGGGCCGGGCTGTTCACCGCCCGGCCTCGGCCGAGCCGGACCGCCCTGTACCGGGCACGCCGCCGCCGATGACGGTGGTGTCCTTCGCGTCGATCAGGTCCGGGACCTTCCAGCCGTTCTCGTCGTACTCCGACAGGCACTGGTCGACGAGTTGTTTGTAGTCGTCGAACTTTCCGGAGGCCTGCTGGGCGTGGAGCGCCTCGAAGCGGATCTGCTCGTGGTTGCCGGCGTAGTTCATCTCGTACAGTTCCCAGCGGGCACCGAACTCGGTGCCGACCGCGTCCCAGGCCAGCTTCATCAGCTTCACCCGGTCGATCGCCTCGACGCCCAGGCCACGGACGTATTTGTCGAGGTATGGCCTGACCTCGGGGTCGGACCAGTCGGCGGCGTGGGAGTTGTTGTAGATCAGCGCGCTGCCGAGGTCCCGGAGGAAGATCTCGCGCACCTTGGGGAAGATGGACGAGGACAGCACCCTGAAGGCCAGCGCTGTCTCCCCGTTGGGGGTGACGGTGCCGTCCGGCCACTTGGTGGGATTCTCGGCCATGGAGTCCACCAACGCCCAGAACATGTTGCGATAGGCGAGCACTTCACCGAGTCGGCTCTGCACTCCGCGGAACTCCGATGTTCCGGTGGTTTCCAGGCACTTGGCGAGCAGCCCCGTCAGGAAGTCCATCTTCACGGCGAAGCGGACGCAGGCGTGGAACATCGCCCGGTAGAAGAACCCGGAACCGTAGAAGAAGTTGTTCGCCTTGTCCACGTCGTAGCAGAAGACGTTCTCCCAGGGAATCAGGACCTGGTCGAAGACAAGGATTCCGTCGTTCTCGTCGAGGCGGCTGCTGAGCGGCTGGTCGAAGGGGCTGCTGACCGTGGCGGAGGCGTACTCGTACGACGGCCGCGAGATGATCTTCAGGCCGGGGCTGTTGGTCGGCACGATGAAGTAGGCGGAGAACTCCTTGGCGCCCTTGGGGATGACCCCGTAGCTGCCGATGAAGATGTGCTGGGTGAGCGCCGCTCCCGTGCCGACCACCTTGGCGCCGGATACGACCAGGCCGGCATCGGTCTCCCGGTCCACCGTGAGCATGACGTCCTTCAGCTCGGTCAGCCCGCGGTTGCGGTCGATCGGCGGGTTGACGATCCCGTGGCCGATGAACAGCACATTCTCCTGCGCCTTGCGGTACCAGGAAGACGCGTTGTCCTCGAACGGAGCGTAGTGCTCCTTGTTCGAGCCGAGGGTGGAGAGGAACGCGGCCTTGAAGTCCGGGGTACGCCCCAGCCAGCCGTACGTCATCCGCGCCCACTCCTCCATGGCCCGCGCCGATGTACGCAGGTCGCCGGAAGTGTAGGGAGCCTTGAAGTAGGGGTGGGTGAAGCCGCCGTTGCCGGTGTCGGTGGGGACGATGAGCCTGCTGTTGCGCTCGGGGTCGTGCAGCGCGTCGAACAGACGGGCCACCATGCGGGAGTTGTTGCGGAACGCGGGGTGGCTGGTGACGTCGTCGACCCTCTCGCCGTAAATCCTCACCTCCCGGCCGTCCCGGAGACTCTCGAGGTACTCGTCCCCGGTCTGGGGGCGGGACACGGACCCGGCGGGCCTGGCGGTGCTGCTCATACGGAGTCGCCTTTCGAAGGTGGCGTAGCGGGTGCGGCGCGGGTACCACGGGGACCGAAGGTTCCCGCCGGCGGCCCGCGCCTTCCGAAATGCTCCAGGAGCGGGCACCACCCCGACAGTCGGCCGCTGGGGCTAGTACGCGGGTATTAGATCCACCCTTCTAGCCACAACGACCCACTGCCCGGGCCGGGCAGGCGCGTGACAGGCTGCGCACCCCGGCCCCCTCTGCCCCTGCCCCCGTACAGAAGGCGTTGAGGTTTTCAGCGTGGACACCCTGAAGCGCCCGTCACCGGCGGACCCCCCGGCACGGGCCCGCTCACCGAAGCAGCCCGACTCCCCAGGACAGTGCGGCGGTTCGCCGTCCGTACCGTCCCCCGAAGCGTGGCGGTCGCTGCCCGCCGCGCAGCAGCCCGACTGGCCCGACCCCGCGGCACTGCGAACCGCCTTGTCGTCCCTGGCCGGCGCCCCGCCGCTGGTGTTCGCCACGGAGTGCGACACCCTTCTGGACAGGCTCGGCGAGGTCGCCCGCGGCAAGGCGTTTCTGCTCCAGGGCGGCGACTGCGCCGAGACCCTGGACGCGGTGAGCGCGGAGTCGGTCCGCGGCAAGCTGGAAGTCCTCCTCCAGATGGCCTCCGTGCTGACCTACGCGGCCGGCCTGCCGGTGGTCAAGGTCGGCCGTATCGCCGGCCAGTACGCCAAGCCCCGCTCGCGGCCCACCGAGACCCGGGGCGGCGTAACCCTGCCCTCCTATCGGGGCGACGCCGTCAACGGGCGGGCGTTCACCGCCGAGGCCCGAACCCCCGACCCGGCCCGGCTGGAGCGTGTCTACCATGCTTGCGCCGCGACGCTGAACCTGCTGCGCGCCTTCACCGCCGGCGGTTACGCGGACCCGCACGCCGTACACGAGAGGAACCGCGACTTCGTGGCCCTGTCCACGGCGGGCGGCCGCTACGGGCGGCTGATGGACGAGATCGACGCGGCGTTCGCGTTCATCCGGGCCTGCGGCATGACCCCTTCGGCCATGCGCACCACGGAGGTGTTCGCGAGCCATGAGGCCCTGCTCCTCGACTACGAGTCCGCGCTGGCCCGCACGGACCCCGACAGCGGGCGGCGGTACGCCCTGTCCGGGCATCTCCTGTGGATCGGCGAGCGCACCCGCCGGCCGGACGAGGCGCACGTGGCGTTCGCCGCGGGCGTCAGCAACCCCCTCGGCGTCAAACTCGGCCCGGACGCGGGCGTCGGAGACGTACTGACTCTGCTGAACCGGCTTGACCCGCAGCGCACCCCGGGCCGGCTCACCTTCATCACGCGGATGGGGCGGGGACTGGTGCGCGACCGGCTGCCCGCCCTGGTGGAGGCCGTACGCGCGGAGGGTGCGCAGGTGGTGTGGGTGTGTGATCCCATGCACGGCAACACCTTCACCGCGCCCAGTGGCCACAAGAGCCGGCGCTTCGATGACGTCCTGGACGAGATCGAGGGGTTCTTCGAGGTTCACCGCGCCCTGGGCACACACCCCGGCGGGCTGCACATGGAACTGACCGGCGAGGACGTCACCGAATGCGTGGGCGGCAGCGACGAGGTCCTCTCCGGCGACCTGCACCTGCGCTACGAGACGGCGTGCGACCCCCGGCTCAACCGCGGGCAGTCGATGGACCTGGCGTTCCGGGTCGCGGAATGGTTCAGCGCCGAGGAGCCCCGGTCCGGCCGGCCCGGCGCCGAGCGCGTCGCCGTCCGCACTCCGGACCTGTCCGTGTACCCACAGGCCGCGGCACCCGTCGGCTGAACCGGCCGCCGGGGACCCACCCCACCGCCCCCCGAGACGAAGGACCAGTCACCGTGCGGCACTTCGAGCACTTTCCCGTCGGCACCACGTACGAGTTGGGCGCCACAGGGCTCACGAGCGATGACATCATCGGCTACGCACGCGTCTACGACCCGATGCCGTTCCACCTCGATCCCGAGGCCGCCGCCCGCTCCCCCTTCGGCGGCCTGGTCGCCAGCGGCTGGCACACGGGCGCCGTGGTCATGGGGCAGTTCGTGCGCGCCCTGCTCGCGGACGCCGCCTGCCAGGGCTCCTACGGCATGGACGAGGTCCGGTTCCTGAAGCCGGTGCGACCCGGCGACGAAGTGCGCGGGCGGGCCACCGTGGAGGAGGCCACGCCGCATCCCAGGCGCCCGGACACGGGGACGGTCCGCTTCCTCGTCGAGGCGGTCGACCAGCACGGGGACCCGGTGTACCGGATGCGCACCCGGCTGCTGTTCGCCCGTGCGGCGGCCGCGGCCGTCGAGCGGGATGCCACTGCCGCACGGCACTGACGGGTCGTGCGACATCGCACACACAGCGCACCAGGTCCGATGAGGCGGTGCGTCCGCCCTTCCCCCTGCTCCCGTCCCTCTCCGGCCAATCCCCCGACCGGAGAGGGGCGGGCCTTCCCCTGCCCTCCTCCACCCCTTTGACCATACGCACCGTTGCGTCTAGTCTCGATCTCGTCGACCGGCTCCGGAGCGGACGCCGCAACGCGACGAGGAGGACACGCCATCGACGCCCAGCACGTTCAGGACCGGGCGGGCGGCGGGCACGCCGGCCGCACCCGCAACGGACCCCGGCGCAGCGAGGCCGCTCGCCTAGCGGTGCTGCGCGCCACCGACGATCTCCTGGTCGACGTCGGATTCCACGCCATGACGGTCGGCGCCATCGCCGAACGAGCGGGCGTCGCCAAGCAGACGATCTACCGGTGGTGGCGGTCGAAGGTGGACATCCTTCTCGACGTCCTGGACGAGGACCTGCGGGACCTGGCCTTCTGGCCCGAGCTGCCGCAGGACCCGCAGGCCACGCTGGAGCAGTACGCGACCCACGTGGGCACGGTCTTCACCGAGTCCGCCACCGGTCGCGTCCTGTTCGTACTCATCGGACACGCCCAGCACGACACGGCCACCGCCGCGGCCCTCCGCGACGAAGTACTGCGACCACAACGGCAGTACGACCGCAGACGCGTCCAGGCGGCCCTGGCCGGCTCCCTGCACTCCACGGTGACCCGGCAGGAGGCCGACCAACTCCTCGACCTTGTCGTCGGACCCGCCTTCCACCGGGCCTTCATGACGGGACGGCCGCTGGACGCCCAGTTCGCCCGGCAGTTGACCACCGCCGTCCTGGCCCTGCGGGACGGTGCCACTCCCCCCGGGACTCCGTCTCCCGACTCCTCCGCCTGAAGGGCTGCCCCATGTTCCGCACCCGTCGTCCCCGTCACACCGCCACGGTGGAAGCGGTCACCGAGATCGCCCCGCGCCTGGCGCGCATCACCCTCGGAGGCCCCGGAATGTCGGCCTTCCGCTGCGACGAACCGACCCAGTGGGTAAAGCTGTTCGTCACCGACCCGTTGGACGGCCAGACCATCGGCCGGGCCTACACCGTACGCCGCATGCATCCGTCCGCGCCGCGTATGGACATCGACGTCGTGCTGCACGGCAACGGCCCCGCCGCCCGCTGGGCCGAGGCCGCCCGCCCGGGTCAGGAGGTCTCCTTCGGCGGCCCGCGAGGTTCCTTCCGCCCCGACCTCGACGCCGGCTTCTACCTCCTGGCGGGCGACGAGAGCGCCCAACCCGCCGTCCTCACCATCGCCGAGAACCTGCCCGCCGGTATGCGCGGCGCCGTCTACCTGGAGGTGGCGGGCCCCGAGGCCCGGACCGAGGTGGCCCTGCCGGCCGGCCTGGACGTCGTGTGGGTGCACCGCGCCGGCCGGGTCAAGGGCGAAGCCCTGAGAGACGCCGTGCTCAAGGCGCCCGTCCCGCGGCAGCGGGTCGCCGCATGGGTGGCCGGGGAGTCCGGAGCCGTCCGGGACATTCGCCGTCACTTCCTGGAGGATCTCGGCCTGGACCGCCACCGCGCCTATGCCAAGGGCTACTGGAAGCGGGACGAGGCCGACCACCGGGACCCGCTCGCCTCCGACTGACGCGCGTCCCCCAAGCCCGCCTCACGCAGGTCGAGCACCCCTCACACAACCGGGTTCCCGGGCGGGCCGGGAGGGGGAGGCGGTCAGTGGCCGAGGCCCTGGGGAGTCCGTTCGCGGCCGCGCATGCGCCGGAGCAGGCCGCCCAGCATCGGCATGGTCAGCCCGGCGAACAGGAAGAGGACGGCGAGGCCGCTCAGGGCCGGGCTCAGCTTCTCCTCGACGCCGAGGGACCACGGGCTGCCGAGCGCGTGGAAGACGAGGTACGACCCCTTGGACATGGTGTAGGCGACGCCCAGGACGGCCGCGACGGCGCACAGGGTGAAGCCGGCACCGGTCCAGGGGCGGGTCGTCCGGCACCGGCGTGCCGTGCGGCCGCACATGAAGGCGAGCTCTCCGCAGGTGACCAGGACGTAGGAGAGGTAGACGAGCAGATACGCGGCCACGGAGGGCTCGTCCGCGTACGCCGTGGTGAACTCGGCGTCCCGGCCGTTCGTGGCGAGGAAGAGCGGGACCATGACGGCCAGTTCGACGACGGCCGCGAATCCGCGCTGGTACATGGCGGTACGCAGGTACTCCGGGCGGTAGGCCAGGTCCACCATCGTCATCTGCAGCGCCGCGCACCACAGGATGGCGCAGACGTGGGCCACCAGCTTCCCGGCGTTGTCCAGTCCTGTGACGTCCTCGGCGGTCTCGGCGACGGCGGGGATCGCGAAGAAGACCCCCACGGTGCACACGCCGAAGGCGACGGCGATTAACCAGGTGAACACGCGCGGGTGGTGCATGGCTCTCCGGGCGCAGAGCACGGTGACGAGCACACCTGCCACCGCGCAGGCGCCGAATATGATGCCGTCCATCAGAGACCTTCCAGTGCGTCGGCCGCGTATTGGGCGGCTTCGGTTTCGGTCCGTCGTCGCCGGGCCCGCTTCGGCTTCCCGCCGACCGGCCGGTCGTCGGGCCGGTCCTCCGGTACGCGGCCCGGTCCGCCGTCCGGTCCGTCGTCCGGTACGGGAGGAAGACCGAGGACGTCGCGCCGGTGTTCCAGCCGGGCGACCAGCGCGCGGACCTCGCTCTCCGGCAGTCCGCCCAGCAGGACGAGCACGCGGCGGGCGAGCGGGTCCTCGAAGGCTTCGAGCGCCGCGAGGTCGTCGTAGCCGGGGTGCGGCAGCAGATGGGCCGGCGGTACGTCACCGAGGGCTCGGCACAGGGCGAGGACGGTCTTGACCGTCGGGTTGTCCTGCTGGCCGCCGGCGAGTTTCGCGATGAGCGCGAACGACGCGGACGCGGGCGGGTCGGGCAGATCGTCGACGGCCCGCGACAGGGTGCGGGAGACATAGGGCCTGCCCCGCGCGTCCCTGCGGTCGGCCATGAGCGCCTTCAGCTTGTGCGCGAGGGACCGCGCTTCCGGGTGCCGGCCCTCGGTGGCCGCGCCCGGCCGGGGCTCTCCCTCGTCACAGCTCGCACTCACGTGGTGATTCTCTCTCGCCCTCATTGATCTTGCTCTTGTGTACTTTAGTTGACACGTTGTCGGACGCAAAGGCAGGATCGCAGCGACCGCCGAGAGGAGCGCCACGTGAGGCAGCACGGCTTACCCGCCCCGGTGATCGACACCGGCCGACCCCACTCCGCAAGGATCTACGACTACCTGCTCGGCGGCAAGGACAACTACCGGGTGGACGAGCGGGCCGGTGACGAGCTGGTCGCGGCCGCCTCCCAGGAGCGGGCCGGTGCCCGCGCCAACCGCGCCTTCCTGGAACGCGCGGTCCGCCATGTCGTCGCCTCGGGCGTACGGCAGATCATCGACATAGGCGCCGGGCTGCCGCACCACCCCAATGTGCACGAGGTCGCCCGCGCGACGGCGCCCGGGGTGGGCGTGGCGTACGTCGACAACGACCCGATCGTCATCGCGCACGCGGACGCCCTGCTCAGCGGGTCCGGCCGGGTCGGCGTCGCGCTCGCCGACCTCCGCGACCCGCACGGCATCGTGGAGCATCCCCGCGTCCGCGACGTCATCGACTTCGACCGGCCCGTCGCGCTGCTCCTGGTCTCCGTGCTCCACTTCCTCTCGCGCGCGGACCGGCCCGGACAGGCCGTCGCCGCCCTGCGCGACACGCTGGTGGCCGGCAGCTGTCTGGTGCTCTCGCACGCCACCGACGACTTCGCCGACTGCAGCGCGGCCCAAGCCGTCTACGCCACCGCCACCACACCGCTCACCCCGCGCTCCCGCCACGAGATCGCGGAGTTCCTCGACGGCTTCGAACTCCTGGAGCCCGGCCTCGTGCCCGTGTCGTCCTGGCGGCCGGACGCGCCGTACGCGGCCCGGACACCGGCCGGTGGCTACGGAGCGGTCGCCCGCAAGGCCGGCTGAGCACCCCGCCGGCGGCGCGCCCGGGGCGGCGCGGTCACACCGAGCAGCGGGCCGGGCCGATGGTGCCGTCCGTGCCGGTGATGGTGACCGCCTCGGTGCGGTCCGCGGTGCGGGCGCGGGCCGCCGTGCAGATGAGCTGCCGGCGGGCCACCTCGGGGAAGCCCGCAACGGGGACGTCCAGAGTGACCCGTATGCCCTGCGCGCTGAGTTCCACACCCACGTTCACCCGCAACACCGGAAGCTTCGAGCGCACGCCCGCCGCCCGCTCCCGGCTCGTCGGGCCCCGGAAGAGCAGCGCGAGCGTCGCGGGCACGCCCACCAGCGGGTCCCTGCCCAACGAGTCCCCTTCCGCGCCCGCCGAATCGGCCGGGCGGATGACCGGGAGCAGCCGGGTGGACGTGGAGACGAAGTACAGCAGAGTGCCGGACCGGCCGACCGGGGCGACCTCGACGCGCGCCGGTTCACCGGCCGCCACCACGTCCGTGGCGCGGATGCCGCACCCCGTGGCGAGCAGCAGCACCGGCAGCAGCGCGCCGAGCGCGCGTCCGGCCCTCACCGCTCCCCCAGCGGCAGGTCCACGGTGAACACCGCGCCGCCCTCGGGGCGGTTCGCCGCGCGCACCGTGCCCCCGTGCAGCCGGACGTTCTCCTGGGCGATGGCCAGGCCGAGCCCGCTGCCGGCCGACCTGGTGCGGGCCGCGTCCGCCTTGTAGAACCGGTCGAAGATGTGCGGCAGCACCGCCACGTCGATGCCGGGCCCGCTGTCCTCGACCTCGACGACGAGCCGGTCGCCGTCCTCGGTCCGCCCGGAGCGCGCCCGTACGGTCACGGGTTCGGCGCCGTGCCGCAGGGCGTTGCCGACCAGGTTGGCGACGATCACGTCGAAGCGGCGCGGGTCGAGCGCCGCCCTTACGCCATCGGCGAGTTCGGTGCCGACCCGGTCCTCCCAGCGGCGGCTCTGGAGCGTCTTGCGCACGGTCTCGGCGACATCGACCTCGTCCAGGTGGAGGCCGGCCGCGCGGGCGTCGAACCGGGACATCTCCATCAGGTCCTCTACGAGGGTGACGAGTTTGCCGGTCTCCGCGCTGATCAGGCGAACGGCGGTGGCGGTGTCGGAGCGCAGTTCACCGGCGTCCTCGTCCAGCACCTCGGTCACGGCGAGCATGCCGGCGAGCGGGGTGCGCAGTTCGTGGGAGACGTCGGAGGCGAAGCGCCTGGCCCGTTGCTCGGCCCGGCGCAGCTCGTCCACGGACTCCTGGAGCTTGGTCGAGGACTCGTTGAACGTCCGGGCGAGGCCGGCGAGTTCGTCGGAGCCCCGGACGGTGATCCGGGTGTCCAGTTCGCCCCGGCCGATGCCCGCGGCGGCCCGGCGCAGGTCGCGGACGGGGCGCAGGACGCTGCGGGCGGCGAGCAGGGCGGGTACGAGGGCGATGAGCAGGGCGGGCAGGGCGCCGTCGCGGGCGGCGGTGAGCATGGCGGCGATGTTCGCCTCCTCGTCGGCGAGCGGCAGCACGGCGTAGAGGACCAGGCCGGTGGGCCGGCTGCCGTCGCCCTGGTCGAAGAGGGCGGGCATGCCGACGGTCAGCCAGGGTTCGCCGTTCCTGACGACGCGCTGGAAGGAGCCGTGGGTGGCGGTGCGGGTGTCCTCCCGCAGTTCGTCGGTGATCACCTCGGAGGTGGGCCGGTCCGATGAGGAGACCTTCAGGTCCCCGTACTCGGCGAACACGGTCCAGCTGTGCGCGCTGCCCGCGCGGGCGAGCCCGAGGCACACCCGGCGCAGCTGCTCCGCGTCCAGCGGCAGGGTGACGGACTGGGTGCCGAGCCGGTCGCGGAACTGGGCGACGGCGGTGTCCTGGGCCTGCTGGAGGATCGCCGAGCGGGCCTCGCGGTAGGTGAGCGCGGCGGTGGTGGCGGCGCTGACGGCGGCGACGAACAGGAACGCCGCGACGAGCCGGGTGCGCAGGCCGAAGCGGGCGGCGAACGGTTTCACGCGAGGGTTGCCTTGTCGGCTCTGCCCGGCCCGGCGGCGGTCACGGGGCCGAAGCGGTAGCCGAAGCCCCGGACCGTCTGGATGTAGCGGGGGGTGCCGGGGACGTCCTCGATCTTCTGGCGGAGCCGGCGTACGCAGGCGTCGACCAGCCGGGCGTCCCCGTGGTAGCTGTGCTCCCACACGTACTCCAGGAGTTGCTGGCGGCTGAAGACCTGTTCGGGCGAGGCGGAGAGGTGGAGCAGCAGCTTGAGTTCGGAGGGGGCGAGGAGCAGGCGTTCACCGGACTTGGCGACGGTGAGGCCCGCGCGGTCCACGGTCAGTTCGCCGTGCGCCTCGGTGCCGCCGCGCCCGGCGGGGGCGGTGAGGCGGCGCAGGACGGCGCGGATGCGGGCCTCGATGACCTCGGTGCGGGCGGGTTTGACGATGTAGTCGTCGGCGCCGGCCTCCAGGCCCACGACGACGTCGAAGTCGTCGCCGCGCGCGGTGAGCATGATCACGGGCAGCTGGCTGGTCTCGCGGATGCGGCGGCAGACCTGGACGCCGTTCATGCCGGGCAGCATCAGGTCGAGGAGGACGAGGTCGGGCCGGAACTCGCCCAGCGCGGCGAGCCCGGCCTCGCCCGTGGCGACGGCCCGCAGGTCGTGGCCGCGTCTGCGCAGGCCCAGCTCGACCCCTTCGCGCACGGAGGGGTCGTCTTCGATCAGGAGCACGCGCGGCATGGCGTCAGTATCCCAGCGGTCGGGGAACGGTTTCGAACGGGCGGGCGAACGAGACGGGGTCAGCCGCGTCGCAGCCTGCCCCGGACGGCGCTCAGCGCGGTGGTCACCTCGTCGAGCCGCAACGGCCGGGCCAGCGCCGCCACCACCAGCGCCAGGACAGCCGTGCCGGCGCCGAGCGCGGCCAGGTCGCCGAGGCCGGAGCCCTCCGTGTCGACCGCGCGGGCCGCCCCGTACGCCAGCAGTCCGGCCGGTACGCAGGCGACGCCCAGCCGCACATGCGCCCATACGCCGGGCGAGCGGGCGAGCGACGGGCGCGCCGTGCCGGGCGGGGAGACCCGGCGGTGCAGTACGTACGCGGTGACGGCGAAGCCGGCGAGCAGGGCGGCGGAGTACGCGCCCGCCATGCCGGTCACCGCCCAGCGCGCGGGCAGGGTGAGGTAGGCGACGACGGTGAGTCCGGCGTTGAGGGCCGCGATCACGAGGTTCAGCAGGAACGGGGTGCGGGTGTCGCTCATCGCGTAGAAGCCCCGTGAGAGCACGTACTGCCCGGAGAAGGCGACGAGGCCGGGCGCGAACGCGGCCATCATGCCCGCCATCACCGTGATGTCGGCGTGGTCGGTGCGCCCGTAGCCGAAGACGGAGCCCATCACCCAGGGCGCGAGCGCGAGGAGCAGCGCGGCGGCCGGGACGACGACGGCGGCGGAGGTGCGCAGCGCGTACGAGAGGTCCCGGCGCACTCCGGCGAGGTCACCGGCGGCCGCCGCCCGGCTCATGCGGGGCATCAGCGCGGTGACGAGGCTGACGGTCACGATGCCCTGCGGCACGACCCACAACTGATAGGCGTAGCTGTACGCGGTGTAGCCGGCGCCGCCCGCGACGTTCTGGTCCGCCGCGTGCTGGCCGCTGGCGGTGGCGAGCCGGGTGACGACCCAGTAGGCGGCCTGGTTGGTGAGGACGAGCATGACGAGCCAGCCGGCGGCGCGCAGCGGCCGGGTCAGTCCGCTGCCGCGCCAGTCGAAGCGGGGCCGCCAGCGGAACTTCGCGCCGCGCAGCGAGGGCAGCAGGGCGAGGCTCTGTACGGCGATGCCCGCCGTGGTGCCCCAGCCCAGCCACCGCGCCTGGTCCGCGGTGAGGGTGCCGTCGGAGCCGGCGGCCGTCCAGAGGTAGAGCCCGAAGACGGCGATGATCACGAGGTTGTTGAGGACGGGCGTCCACATCATCGCGCCGAACCGGTCGCGGGAGTTGAGCACTTGGCCCAGGAGCGTGAACAGGCCGTAGAAGAAGATCTGCGGCAGGCAGTAGCGGGCCAGGGCGATGGTGAGTTCGGCCTGGTCGCCCTCGTAGGTGGGGGCGTACACCGAGACGATCAGGGGTGCGGCGAGGACGGCGAGCCCGGTGAGGACGAGGAGTCCGGTGGTGCACAGGGTGAGCAGGCGGTCGGTGTAGGCGGCGCCGCCGTCGGCGTGCTCCTTGGCGGCGCGTACGAGTTCGGGGACGAAGACGGCGTTGAGGGCGCCGCCGATGAGGAGCATGTAGAGGATGTTGGGCAGGGTGTTGGCGACCGTGTAGCCGTCCGCGCGCAGCCCGGTGCCGAGCGCGGCGACGACGATCGCCGAGCGTATGAACCCGGTGGCGCGCGAGACGATCGAGCCCGCGGCCATCACCGCGCCGCTGCGCAGCACCGAGCCGGAGCCGCGGGCGCCGGACTGCCCGGAGCCGGATTCTTCGGCGCCGGGCTGTCCGGCGTCGGGCTGCTGCGGGCCGGGCTGCTGGGCGTCGGGCTGTTCGGGAGCGGCCGCCCCGGAGGCGGTGCCGGCGGCGGTCATCGGCGGGCCAGGTACGCCTGGAACGCCCGGTACAACGTGTTGTTGGCGGCTCCGCCCACCGATGTCTCCCACTCTCCGAGGGTCTCCACGACGTGCCCGCCGGTGCCGAGCTTCCAGCGCAGCAGCCCGAAGGGGCGGTCGTCGGGATCGAGGGTGGAGGATACCCCGCGCATGTCGTACACCTCGGCGCCGCCGTCCCGTGCGTCGCACAGCATCTGCCACTGGAGGGCGTTGCTGGGGCGGACCTCGCGGCGGTGGTCGGCGGACGCGCCGGTCTGGTACCAGACCCGCCGGCCGGTGCTGATCATGGTGTGGGCGGCCAGGATCTCGCCGTCGTGCACGGCCAGGCGGAGTTTCATGCGGCCGGGGTGTTCGGCGTTGAGCGCCGCGTACTGGCGCTGGTAGTAGGCGAGCGAGCGGCCGAGCCGGAAGCCGTCGCGTTCCTCGGTGATCCTCAGCAGCCGGTGGAACTCGGGGAGTTCGGCGGCGCCGCCGGTGACGACGCTCACCCCGGCGGCGCGGGCGCGGCGCACGTTGCGGCGCCATTCCTGGTTGAGCCCGGACCACAGGTCCTCGGTGGTGCGGCCGGCGAGCGGGACCCGGAAGACGTACCGGGGCTGGGCGTCGGCGTCGTCGCCGTCCCCGCCGCAGCGCCGCCAGCCGCGGGCCCGCAGCCGGTCGGCGACGGCGGCGCCGACCGGATCGACCTCGCTGGCCAGCACGTCGCCGACGGTGCGTCCGGGGCCGGTGGCCGCCTTGAGCCGGGCGCCCTCCCAGCGCCGGTAGGCGGGGGAAGGGCCGATGCGCACGGCGAAGGCTCCGGCCGCGCGCAGATGCGCGAGCAGCGGGCGCAGCCACCGGTCCATCGCGGGATCGGCCCAGTCGGTGACGGGACCCTCGGGAAGGTAGGCGAAGTACTTCCGGGTGCCGGGGAACTGCCGGTAGAGGACGAGGGCGCTGCCGCGCGGTATGCCGCACTCGTCGTGCCAGCCGAGGCTCTCGGACCTCCAGCCCTCCTTCACACCGGCCCAGGAGGGGTGCTGGAGGAAGCCGGCGTCGGGGTGGATGGCGAGATGGGCGCGGTGCTCGTCGGCCGTGAGGCCGTGTATGCGCAGGTCCCGTTCGCGGCTGCGGTCTCCCATGGCGAGCAGCGCTGACATGTCGGTGGCCCTTCCTCGTACCTCCCGCGGTCTGTTCTGCGGGGCTGCACAGGATGCTCACAGCGGCCTGTGACCGCTCCGCGCGCCGAATGTGACCGGACGATGACCGTTGCGCTCCGCTTGCCGTCACAGAGCGCGATCCGGTTTCCGCGCGGATGTACGGAACCTAGGCTCCGGTGCGTCGCCGCCTGCGATCCGGCAGAAACCTGGAGGTTTCCCCTTGATTCCCATGACTCCTGTGATGCGCGCATATCTGGTTCCGGCGCGTCCGCCGCGGCCCGCCCGGCTCGCGCCGGCCGCCCGGTTCGCGCCGGCCGCCGGGGCCGCGGTGCTCGGCCTCGCCCTCACGGCCTGCTCCGGTGGCGCCGCCGCCACGGACCGGGGGCCGGCGGCGGGGGCGGGGCCGCTCCGTCCGAGGCGGCGGCTCCGGCCGCCATCACGGTGAGCCCGCACGGCACCTCGGCGGTGGCGGGCCGGCCGGTGACGGTGACGCTGGCGGCCGGGAAGCTGCGCGAGGTGACGGTGTCGGCCGACGGGGGCGGGGCGCTCACCGGCCGGATATCCGCCGACGGCCGGACCTGGACGTCGGACCGGATGGCGGCGCCCGGCACCACGTACCGCGTGAAGGCGCGGGACACCTCGGGCAGCGCCGACACGGCGTCGTTCACGACGCGGGCGGCGGGCAAGGTGAACAAGCTGACCCTGGCCCCCGGCAAGAACACCACGGTCGGGATCGCCCAGCCGCTGTCGATCGTGTTCGACAACCCGGTGAAGGACAAGGCCGCGGTGGAGAAGGCCCTCAAGGTGTCCACGTCGAATGACACCGAGGGCGCGTGGGGCTGGGTGCGCGACCACTCGGGCCGCGACCGCGTCGACTGGCGGCCCGAGAAGTACTGGAAGCCGGGCACCCGCATCACCCTGGACGCCGAGCTGAACGGCGTTGACTCCGGCCCGGCGGGCGGCTTCTTCGTACGGGACTACGCGACGACGTTCACGGTCGGCGCGAGCCAGGTGGTCGAGGTGAACCTGGACCGGCACCGGCTGACGCTGCGGCGCGACGGCCGTACGGTCATGGACGTACCGGTGTCGGGCGGTACGCCGGGCGGGGACAAGCGGTCGTGGCGCGGGACGGCGGTGCTGATGTCGAAGGAGGGCACGATCAACATGCGCTCCGAGACGGTGGGCCTGGGCGACGCCTACGACAAGATGGTCGACTACTCGATGCGGCTGACCTGGTCGGGCATGTACGCCCACGCGGCCCCGTGGAACGCGGCGTACTTCGGGCGGGCCAACCACAGTTCGGGGTGTGTGGGGATGAGCGACGCGGACGCCGCGGCCCTCTACCGGCAGGTCCGCGTCGGCGACCCGTTCGAGATCACCGGCAAGGACACCAAGGGCACGGTCGCGGAGGGCAACGGCTACGGGGCGTGGAACGTCTCCTGGGCCGACTGGCGGACGCGGAGCGCGCTCGGCTGACCGGTCCGCCGGCGCGCAGCTGACCTTCTTCCCGCCGTGGCGTGAAGTGATCACCGACTGCTGCCGGTCGGACCCCGCTCCCGTCTTTTTACCGCCCTCCCGGCATCAGCGTGCCGGGCTGTGCCGGTCCGACGCCCACCGCCTCCGTCTTCGGATTGCGTCGCTGCCGCTTCGCCACCCAGGTGGCGAACCAGGAGAGCAGCATGCACATCCCGATGTAGATCGGTGAGATCACCATCACCACGGGGATGAAAGGCAGATCGTAGTCCAGGTTGGACGCGATGAGCTTCCCGGCGTGGAGGAATTCCTCGTAGGTGATCAGGTAGCCCAGCGAGGTGTCCTTCAGGGCGACCACCAGTTGGCTGATGATGGTGGGCAGCATGGCGCGCACCGCCTGCGGGGCCAGGACGAACGTGGTGACCTGCGTCTTGCGCATGCCGAGCGCGTACGCGGCCTCGCACTGGCCGCGCTCGACGGAGTTGATGCCGGTGCGGAACACCTCGGCGAGCACCGAGCCGTTGTAGAGGGTGAGCCCGGTGACCAGCGCGGGGAGCGGCTGCACCTTCAGCGCCACGAAGACGAAGAAGATCATCACCAGCACGGGCATGGCGCGGAAGAACTCGACGAGGATCGTGGCGATCCAGCGCACCGGCCGGTGGTCGGAGAGCCGCCCCACCGCAAGCACGGCACCCAGCGCCAGTGAGAGGACGGCCGCGTACGCGAACGCCTTGAGGGTGTTGCCGAGGCCGCGCAGCAGGAGTTCCTGGATGCCCTTGTACTCGAAGGGTGTCCACTTGGCGGCGGTGAACTGGTCGGTGTCGAACAGGAGATACACGACCCAGCCGATGAGGGCGAGGATGAGGAGGGTCGAGACGAGCCCGTAGAGGCGGTGGCGTTTACGGGTGTGCGGGCCCGGGATGTCGTAGAGGGCGTTCGCGGCGGACGCGGTGTGGGCGGTCATCGGGCGACTCCCCAGCGCTTCTCCATCACATGGAAGAGCGCGCTGATGGTGAGGGTGATGATGAGGTACCCCACGGCGATCCAGACGAAGGTCCAGATGATGCTGTAGCCCAGTTCGTTGAGCGTCTTGTAGGTGCCGAGGAGTTCGGTGACGCTGAACGCTCCGGCGATCGCCGAGTTCTTGGCGAGCGCGATGAGCGTCGAGCCGATGGGCGGGATCACCGAGCGGAACGCCTGCGGCAGCACGATGTTGCCGAGGGTCTGCCCGAAGGTCATCCCGAGGCTGCGGGCCGCCTCGCCCTGCCCGGTGGGCACGGTGTTGATGCCGGAGCGCAGTACCTCGCAGATGAACGCGGAGGTGTAGCAGCCCAGCGCGATGACGGCGAAGACCTCGAATGGCAGCACCAGGCCGAAGCGCGGCAGGCCGAGGAGCACGGCGAAGAACAGCAGGGTGAGCGGGGTGTTGCGCAGGATCGTCACCCACACCGTGCCGAAGACGCGGAGCGAGCCGACCGGCGCCACCCGGAACGAGGCCATCACGAAGCCGAGGACCATCGCCAGGATCGAGGCGTAGACGGTGAGTTCGACGGTCCCGAGGAAACCCTTGCCGTAGAGCGAGAAATTGTCGGTGAGTACGTCCATGGGGCGGGCCGTCCTCTCAGTTCGCCGGGTAGCGGTCGATGGGCGGCGGCTCGGGCGCGGGCGCGCCGGACAGGCCGAGCGTCGCCTCGAACGCCTTCTTCCAGTTGCCGTTCTTCTCGTTGGCCTCCAGCGCGTCGTCGAGTGCGAGGCGCAGCGCGTTGTCGCCGCGCGGGACGCCGATGCCGTACGGCTCCTCGGAGAACGGTTTGCCGACGACCTTCATCTCGTCGGGTGCCTTGGCGGCGAAGCCGAGCAGGATCGCGTCGTCGGTGGTGACGACGTCCACCTGGTACGTCAGCAGGTTGTCGACGCAGATGGAGTAGGTGTCGTACGCGACGAGCTCCGCCTTCGGGTAGTCGGCGGCGATCCGCTGGTACGGGGTGGAGCCCGCGGCCGAGCAGACGGTCTTGCCGGCCAGGTCCTGGGGGCCGTGGATGTCGTTCTCGTCGGTGCGCACGAGGAGTCCCTGACCGGCCATGTAGTACGGGCCGGCGAAGCCGACGAGCTTCTTGCGCATGTCGTTGATGGTGTAGGTGCCGACGTAGTAGTCGATCTGCCCGTTCTGCAGGGCCGTCTCGCGGTTGGCGGAGGCGATCGTGCGGAAGCGGATCGTGTCGGGGGCGAAGCCGAGGGAGGCCGACAGCATGCGGGCGATCTCGATGTCGAAGCCCGAGTAGACGCCGGTCGCGGGGTCCTTCTCGCCCAGGTAGGGCTGGTCCTCCTTGGCGCCCACCCGCAGGTAGCCGCGCTTCTCGGCGTTCCGCCAGGTTCGGGAGTCCGGCAGCCGGAAGTCCGTGTCCACCTGGTAGACGGGCAGTTGGTCGGCCTTGGGGCCCTTGACCGGCGGGCTGCCCTCCTTGCCGCATCCGGCGGCGAGGACGGCGAGCAGCAGACCGGCGCAGGCGGCCAGTGCTTTTGTCGTACGCAACTCCGGGCCTCCCGTCAGTGCTTGAGGATCTTGGACAGGAAGTCCTTGGCCCGGTCGCTCTCCGGGGCGGTGAAGAAGTCCTCCGGAGTGCGGTCCTCGACGACGCAGCCGTCGGCCATGAACACCACGCGGTTGGCGGCGGAGCGGGCGAAGCCCATCTCGTGGGTGACGACGACCATGGTCATGCCCTCGCGGGCGAGTTGTCGCATCACTTCCAGGACCTCGTTGATCATTTCCGGGTCGAGTGCCGAGGTCGGCTCGTCGAACAGGAGGGCCTTGGGGTCCATGGCGAGGGCGCGGGCGATGGCGACGCGCTGCTGCTGGCCGCCGGAGAGCTGGGCGGGGAACTTGTCGGCGTGGGCGCCGAGCCCGACCCGGTCCAGCAGTTCGCGGGAGCGCTGGTCCGCCTCGTCCTTCTTGCGCTTGCGGACCTTGATCTGGGCCAGCGAGACGTTGGCGAGCACGCTCTTGTGGGCGAAGAGGTTGAACGACTGGAAGACCATGCCGACTTCGGCCCTCAGCTGGGCCAGTCCCCGCCCCTCCTCGGGGAGGGGCTGCCCGTCGATGGTGATGTGGCCCGCCTCGATCGTCTCCAGCCGGTTGATCGTCCGGCAGAGCGTCGACTTGCCGGAGCCGGACGGGCCGATGACCACCACCACCTCCCCGCGGCCGACGGTGAGATTGATGTTCTGCAGGACGTGCAACTTCCCGTAGTACTTGTTGACGTCTCGCAGCTCGATCAACGGATCGACGGCCATGCGCTGCCCTACCCACTTGTCGCTCGGTCGAGGTCAGCGCAAACTAACCAGCCCGGCAAGGCACTTCCCGACCGACACGCACCAATGGCGCATAAGGCGTTTTATCTCTTCGGATGGTCGGCCGGTGGTCCGTCAGGTGTACGGGTCAGCCCTCGGCGGACTCCGCGTACACCTGGGACAGCTCGGGGCTGCCGGAGATCGCCCAGTCCAGCCCCGCTTCCACGACGTCGATCTCGCGGCCGGAGGCGAGCCGGACGACGGGCTGGCCGCTCGGCCAGATGTGCCACTGCGCCCCGGCGACATTGCGCACCAGCACCGTGCCGAGGTAGAGGCCCGCGTCGTTGCCCAGCCAGGGCAGTTCCTCGGGATCGTCGCGCCAGCGCGGCGGCAGCTGGTCCAGCTCCTCCAACGAGGCGGGGCTGTCGTCCAGTTCGATGCCGCGCTCCCCCACCCGGACCCGGAGCAGCTCGCACTCGGCGAGCAGCGCGGCCACGCCCTCCGGATCGGCGTCGGCGGCACCCGCGAGCCCCGTCCGCCGCGCCGCGCCGTGACGCTTACGCCAGTTGTCCAGGAAAGGGATGTTCATACCACTCAGAATCGCATCCCGGTCCGCCCGCGCACCACAGGGCGCGCGGGCCGCGGGCGGCTCAGAGATCGAGGTCGACCACCACGGGGGCGTGGTCGGAGGCCCCCTTGCCCTTGCGTTCCTCGCGGTCCACGTAACTGTCGCCCACGGCGGCGGTGAAGGGGGCGTTGCCGTAGACGAGGTCGATGCGCATGCCCTTGTTCTTGGGGAAGCGCAGCTCGCGGTAGTCCCAGAAGGTGTAGGGGCGGTCGTACTTCAGGGGGCGGGGCATCACATCGGACAGGCCCTCGGCGCGCAGCGCGGCCAGCGCCTCGCGCTCGGCGGGCGTGACATGCGTGGCCCCCTCGAACAGAGCCGGGTCCCAGACGTCCTCGTCGGTCGGGGCGACGTTGAAGTCGCCGAGCACGGCGAAGGGGGCCGGGCCCGCGGCGTCGGCGGCGACCGCCTTGCGCAGCGCCTCCAGCCAGCGCAGCTTGTACGCGTAGTGCTCGTGGGCGACCTCGCGGCCGTTGGGCACGTACACCGACCAGAGCCGCACCGGGCCGCAGGTCGCGCTGATCGCGCGGGGCTCCTGCGCGGTCTCGTACGCCGGCCCGTCCGGCAGGCCGAGGACGATGTCGGACAGGCCGACGCGGGAGAGCAGCGCCACGCCGTTCCACCGGCCGGTGGCGTTGACCGCGGACTCGTAGCCGGCCTCGCGGAGCGCGTCCGCCGGGAACTGCTCGGCGGTGCACTTGGTCTCCTGGACGCACAGCACGTCCGTGCCGCTGCTCTCCAGCCAGGCCAGCAGCCTCGGCAGACGGGCGGTGATCGAGTTGACGTTCCAGGTCGCGATGCGCATGTACGTAAACCTAACGCCTGCCACTGACAGCCGCCGGGGCGGCGGGCGGTCAGAGGGCCGTCGAGTCGCCCGGCGTCATCCTGCCGTGGTCGGCGCCGCCCAGTTCGCCGATCTGCCGGTCGTAGATCGGCCGGGCCAGGTCGGTGAGCAGCGCGTCGTGGATGTCGATCGCGCGCCGCGGCTTCACCTCGCGGACGTAGTCGATGACCTCGGAGATCTTGTTCCACGGGGCCATCACGGGCAGCATCAGCGTGTCCACGGCCCGGCCGGGCACGGTGAGGGCGTCGCCGGGGTGGAAGACCTGGCCGTCGACGAGGAAGCCGATGTTGGTGACGCGCGGGATGTCGGGGTGGATGACGGCGTGGAGTTCGCCGTGCACCTCGATGTCGAACCCGGCGGCCGTGATCGTGTCGCCGTCGCCCACGGTGTGCACGCGCCCGGGGAAGGCGGCGCTCAGCCGGTCGGCGACGCTGCGCAGGGTCCAGATCTCGGCGGCCGGGTCGGCCTCCATCCCGGCCCGCAGCCGTCCCTCGTCGAAGTGGTCGGGGTGCTCGTGCGTCACGAGGATCACCCGGGCGCCGATGGCGGCGTCCCGCTCCGAGAAGCCGCCCGGATCGATGACGAGCGCGCGCCCGTCCTTCTCCAGGCGGATGCAGGAGTGCGACTGCTTGGTCAGCGTGAGCGCGGACGGCCCCGGGCGCTCCGTGTTCTCGGCGTGCTGGATGCTCATGCGTCCATCCTGCTACGCGGGCGGCGTCGTTTCCGCCCGAATCACCGACTGCGCGATCGTGAAGGCGGCGCTCGCGGCCGGAATCCCGCAGTAGACGGCCGTCTGCATCAGCACCTCCCGGATCTCGGCCGGGGTCAGGCCGTTGCGCAGGGCGGCCCTGGTGTGCGCGGCCAGGCTCTCCAGCCGGCCGGAGGCCACCAGCGCGGTGAGCGTGACGGTGCTGCGGGTGCGCCGGTCCAGCCCGTCACGGCTCCACACCTCGCCCCAGGCGTACCGGGTGACGAGTTCCTGGAAGTCGCCGGCGAAGTCGTCGGCATCGGCCAGCGCCGCGTCCACCTGGGCGTCGCCGAGGACCTCGCGGCGCAGCCGCATGCCGGGCTCGTACGGGTCGGGTCGCCCGCCGGGCGGGGCGTCGGGGGCCGGTACGGCGGCGATCTCCGCGACGGGCTGCACGGGGGCGGTGAGCCGGGGCACGGAGTCGGGCATGGGGATGGCCGCCTGGGTGTCCTGCCAGGCGGTGGAGAAGTGGGTGAGCAGGAGGTCGGTGACCGCGCCGGGCTGCTCGACGGGGGCGAGGTGGGAGGCGCCGGGCACCAGGGCGAGCCGGGCGTCCGGGATGCCCGCGACCAGGGTCCGCGCGTCGCCGGGGCCGGTGACCTGGTCCTCCGCCCCGACCAGGACGAGGGTGGGGACCGGGATGCGGCTCAGTTCCGTACGGATGTCGAAGGCGGCCAATGCCTCGCAGGCGGCGATGTAGCACCCCGGATCGGTGGTGCGCACCATCTGTACGGCCCACTCGACGATCGCGGGCTGCGCGGCGGCGTACGCGGGCGTGAACCAGCGCTCGGGCGCGGTGCGGGCCATGGGCTCCAGGCCGTTGGTGCGGACGATGACCCCGCGCTGCCGGAACTCGTCGGCGCTGCCGAACCGGGCCGAGGACGCCACCAGGGCGAGCGCGGCGACCCGGTGCGGCTGCCGCAGCGCGAGGTCGGCCCCGATCGCGCCGCCGATCGAGCACCCCACGTACCCGAACCGCTGCACCCCGACACCGTCGAGCGTGGCCAGCAGCCGGTCGCCCAGTTCCGACACGGCGGCGGCGGGCCGGGCGGGCGCGCCGCCGTGACCGGGGAGGTCGTAGCGGAAGACCCTCCAGTGCCGGGTGAGCTCGGGTATCTGCCGATCCCACATGTGCCAGGTGGTACCGAGCGAGGGCCCGATGACCAGGACGGGGGCGTCTTCCGGCCCGTCGAAGCGGTATTGCAGGGTGTTCGGTGTCTCACTCACGCCCCGCACCCTCTCACGTCTCACAAAATCTCACACAGCTGGGGAAAGCCGACTGGCCCGATGCATCCCAGCTCGGCTCGTCGAGTACCGCCGACGCCTTCATCGATCGGCAATGAGCCTCTCAGGGTGCATGGGCGGCCGCGACGCAGCGTGTCCTGTCGGCCGCACTCGCGCCTGGTCCACGTCGACCACGAACCGGTATCGCACCTGCCCCTTAGAATTGGGGGAAGCTTCTTGATCGGATCAAGCAGGGGTACTCGCACTCCTTCTGTGCGTGGCCTACGTTGACTAGGCACCAGCACAAACGATCGGCAGCGGACCAGCACCGTTCCACGCCAAGGCGCAAAGCGGAATCCGACGGGGAACGCAGCTCCACCGCCAAGCACAGCCGCCTATGCGAACGCGCTTCGATGATCATCACGATCGCCGGTTCGGCCAACCGGCGATCTTCGTCTATGGGCTGACCGACCACATGGTTCAGGGTGTTGTACGTTGACATACCCCAGCGACTACTTCCACCCCTTCCAGCGTCTTTCTCGTCTGCCGTGAGCGAATGAGGAAAAGATTCGCTGCATCGCGGAGACAACTCCCGCAGCAGTTGGCCGGGGCGCGGTCAAAGGTCGGGCCGGCCTGGCGAGGATGGGTGCGCCGCACCGGACGAAGTCGACCTCACGCAGGCGCCATTCGAGGCGATAGCGGGCATGCAGACCAGCCGACGAACCCGGCCGAGACCCAGTTCCTGGCGATCGGCCTCGGGGCAGCGGCCTGGCTGGTCGAGGCCGCAGCGACCGGTGTCCGCCGAATCCGGGCGAAGATGACCGACGCGGTCGCGCTCGCCAAGCTCTACGGCACCGCCGACGTCGACCGCGCGCTCGGCACCGCCGCGACGGTCGGACGGTTCGCCGAGGGCGACCTGCAGTCGGTCCTCGACCACCAGGGTGAGCACGACCACGCAGAGCCGATTCGCCGCAGCGAGACCCACAGCCTGCAGCCGGGCACCTCCGCCTGGTCAGGCTTCGGCTCGACCCGAGCCCTCGGGTTCCTCGTCGACCAGGCCGCAGGAGAACGGGAAAGCCTCCAAGAACTCCCGCCGCCCTGAGTCCTGCTCGGCCTCGGCCAGATCCGCGTGGACGGTCAGGAAGCGGTCGCGCTGGTCCTGCGGCAGCCGCCCCAGCACCCAGGCGACGCTCTCCATCATCCTCACCGCGGAGTCGGGGTCGACCTCGTCGTCCTCGCAGCTGTCGAGAAAGCAGACGACATCGACGACGAGTCCGGCAAGGACAGGCACCAGGGGGTCCGTGTCAGTCATCCGGGCAACCTATCCGCCCCCCCATGACAACACCACCATCACCTGGCCGACGGGCGTCCCGCACCGGCCCTGACCTGGAAAAAGTACTTTCATGAACGACAGCCCTGCCCAACTCGCCGCGACACTGCCCCGCATGCAAGCACCCGCTTCGGCAGTCGCCGCAACATCAGGGGCCGCGTTCGACGAGGCGATCACCCTGACCCGGCGACTGAAGCTGCCGCACATCCGCCGAGCGATGACGGAGATCATCCCCACCGCTAAGAACCTCTGACGGAATGCCCTGCGCAGTCTTGAGGCCCATGGCGGAGGTGAACGAACATGATTGCTAGTGTCCCAACGTGACCCTGACTGACCTCAACACCGGCTTTCGTGATGACGAGCAGCGGCGGCGCGTCCAGAAGGTCATTCATGATCGCCTCGCAGACGACCGTGACCCGCAGGAATGCCGCTTCCTCATGAGGTTCTGGTGGCAGCTGCTCATGTCGTACCAAGAGGTATCGATGGACGAGCTCAGCCGGAACGTTGGTAAGCCGAAGCTGGACGTGATCGAGGTGCTGATCGGTGCTCTCAGGTCGTCCCATGCCGAGATCGACGCCTGGATTGCCACTACCGAGCGTAACTTCCCCGTGATCGAGGATCGCGGGTTCGCGGCCGCCCAGGACAACGACGGTTAACGCCCCTCGAGCTTCTTCAGTCGCCCGCCAACAGAAACGCACGTTCCACGACCCAGCGTTGGGCGCCGAACCCGGAACCGTGTTCGGCGCCTCGTCGGGCGATTTGAGGCTTCACGCCAAGCTTCCAGACCAGTCGCCGGTACCTGTCGTGGTCGTAGCCGCGGTCGCCGAGCACTATTTGTTGCTGGTCGTCTCCGGCTCCCCGGCCCTCGTCGACCGCCACCTCGACAAGGCTTTCGACAAGGCCACGGCAACGAGCTGAGGCGGATCATCCGTCCACCGGGGCGTCGTTCAGTTCGAACGACGCCCCTTGTGGGTAGGCCCGGCCGCCCATGAAGGCTGCGGGGCCGGCGAGGCGGGCGGGGCCGTGGGCGCCATTCCCACATCGGAGCTCGGGGCGGTGGAAGATCATGCACAGGCGTTCGGCCTCGTCCTGGACCGTGCGCTTGCAGCCCGCAGCAGACAGCAGCGCAGCCAGAGTCGTACGGTCCAGCCGGGCTGCCGCACGCGGGGTGGGGCCGGCGGCGAGCACGGCTCGCGCCTGAGAACTGCGCAGCCCGCCGACGCTCGCCGGCCACGCTGCCACGGCCGCGGGCCAGATCCGCATCAGCCCTGCCCGATGGGCGTGTGCCACGACGCGGAGAGCCTCCGCCTCCAGTGAGGATGCGACGACAGGGCGAGCCAGGCCCGCCAGAGTCATCGCGGCGATCAGCCTCGCGCCGGCACGGTCCGACTTGGAGATCCCTTGTGCCGCGCGGTGACGGGCGGCACGGGCGGGGTCCACGTGTACGACGTCCATCCCGGAAGCCGCCAGCACGCGGGCGAACAAGAGACCCACGTCCTCGATCCCCGTGACGGTCGCTCACCACCGGCGTGCCAGCGGAGCGAGGAACTCCCGGTAGCGGGCAACAGGGTCCGGGCCTCGGCGTAGACGATCCGGGTCTCACCGACGACCGCACCCGACCGGTCGACCACGGCGACATCGAACCACTGGTCCGACCAGTCGCAACCTGAAAAGAGCAAACAACCACCGCCGGAAGATAGAAGAAGGGGAGCGCGCGTGGGCCCTAGGGTCCGTCGTCAAACCGCCTCGCGGGGGTGCGTGCGCCGGCGAGGAAGGCCGCGAGTCCGGTGTCGAAGTCCATGGCGGAGGGGACGAACAGGACGGTCCGGTCGGGTGCGACGTACACCTTGCCGCCGCCGCGCCCGGTCTGTACAACGCACACGCCCGCGCCGTCCGCCAGCTCGACGACGTTCACCCCCGCGCCCGGTGCGAGGCCGAGGAACGCCTTGCCGACCTCGGTCAGTTGTTTGGTAACGGCCCTCGGCGGTGGGGGCGCAGGAGGCAGGTCGGTCACGCGTGCCTTCACATCCCGGGGCCTGCAGCCGCACCCGCCGGGCGGCCAGGCGCGTGAACTCGCCGCCCCCCCGCTCGGGGAAGCACGCCTCCTCGTTGCTGTGCACGTGGATCTGCCCCACACAGGGCGGCCCACCCGACGCCGGCTGCCGGCACACGACCTCACGCCGGCAGTACGCACACCGCATGACCTCTCCTCGTCCCCCGGTCGCTCCCACGCCCGCCCCTCAGCTCGCCTCGATGTCGCGGGCAGTGAAGGTCTCCCACCTGCCCGGTGCGACCAGTGTGCCGTCGTCCACGGCGATGACGCGCTTCAGGTTCGGCAGCAGCGCCAGTCCGTCCAGGGAGCGGATCTCGAAGAGGTCGTCCTCGCCGCCCGGGCCGGGGCGCACTGCCGCTGAAGAACCCGCGCGGTGCCGCGACCCGGTACGACAAGGCCGCCGCCTTCTACGAAGCGGCGGCAACGCTCGCGTCGTTCCCGCTCTGGGCAAAATCACTTCGAAGACGGGCCCTAGCCGGCCGGCGCCCGCAGCAGCCGCTCCTGGGTAGCGCCGAGCGCGGGCTCGGCCCATGCCTGCCATCAAGCCGGTCCCGCATCGTCGTACTCGGCCGTGAGAACGCGCGGGTCGGAGTCCTGGATCAGTGGCGGAATCTCGCCGAGGCTGATGTGCGAGGTAAACGTCGGGTCCATCGCTCGCTCCTCCGGTCGGCGGATTCAGTTGCCGCCGGCACGGCGGCGGGGTCGGCGCGGGGGCACCTGAACGGGGCCCTGCCACGTCAGGGCGACAGCGACTTCGGTCGGCAGATGGCCGAGCTGGGCGCCCTCGTCCCGCCCTTCGGCGAGACAGACGACGGCCCGACCAGTCTCGTCCACAGACGTCAACACGCTCTCGATGCTGTGAGCCATCGGGAAGAACGGGTTCATGGCCAGATGGACCGGAGCCCTCCGATCATGGGCGGACAACAGATCAATAAGATCACCGACGGTCATCTCCGATGACGTCACGAACAGCCTCCTGGGGTGGGGTCGGCGGGCGGTGACAAGGATCGGCCTCCGGTACCCGACCAGCGGCCGAGCAACAGCGCTGACCGGCACCGTCGCGGTCGTACGCGACGTGAGGGCGCCAGCACTCGCGCCACAGCGGCGGCGACGATCTCGGCCGGCGTTCCGGTGCCGAACGACATGCGGTAGCCCGGTACTTCGCCGAAGCCCGTGCCTGCGGCCGTCCTTCGAGCTGATGTACACGTCCGCGCGGTCATCACGAGCGTGGACTGACCGGGACCGAGCTGCCATTCGTATAGACGCAAGGCGTTGATGGTCGTGGCGAATCCAGGACCGGCAGGAACCACGGTCACAGGAAAACACCTCTCTGACCTGCTACTTCTCGCAAGGTCGTCTACGTTGACATGCTTCACGCACCAGTGAACCCAGTCGCACGGGGGTGAGCACGCCGGGAGCGCCGGAGCCGGTGCTGCCGGCACACGTGCGATGGTTCTCGCGCTCCCGTCGACCCCGCTGTCAGTAGGGTTCAAATCACTTCGGGCTCATCTCCCCAGGTGAGCCCGGTCTCGGCTCCACGATCAAGCCCATCCCTTTCGGTGGACCTCGTGCCGTGCCCGGGCGGCCGTGTTCGTCGCGTCGTCGTAATCCAGGCGGCCCCGGCATGCGCCAGGCGATCGTGCATCCGCGCCCACTCCGGCGGACCCACGCCCGACTCGTCGTACCGCACGTCGTGCTCCGCTATCGAATCCGTCACTGGATCAGCCATGCCGACCGGCCCAAGTGATGAGTTTTCGCGCCCGCACCCGTCACACCTACGACGGGACACCACGAGACGGAAGGTTGACGTGATGAGGGCGGACACGCGGGAGGAGCTGTGCGTGAGCGGGCTGGGCGAGGTCGACGAGCCGGCGTTCTCGGGGCTGGCGGAGCGGCACCGGCGGGAGCTGCACGTGCACTGCTACCGGATGCTCGGGTCGTTCGAGGACGCCGAGGACACCGTGCAGGAGACGTTCCTCCGTGCCTGGCGGCGGCGGGAGACCTTCGAGGGGCGGTCGACGTTCCGGGCCTGGCTGTATCGGATCGCCACCAACGCGTGCCTGGATCTGCTCGCCAAGTGCCGCCCGGAGCCCGCGACCGGCGGCGAGGTGCTGTGGCTGCAGCCCTACCCGGACCGGCTGCTCGACGAGCTACCCGCGGGCGACGCGGACGAGCCGGAGACCGTCGCCGTCGCGCGGGAGACGATCGAGCTGGCGTACCTGGTCGCAGTCCAGCACCTCGCGCCGCGCCCGCGGGCCGTGCTGATCCTTCGGGACCTGCTCGGCTGGCCGGCGAAGGACGTCGCGGGGTGCCTCGGGGACTCCGTCAACTCCGTGAACAGCGCGCTGCAGCGGGCCCGCGCCGGCATGCGTGAGCACCTGCCCACCGAGCGGCAGGACTGGACCGGCGGTGAACAGGACGCCGGGACGCGCGAGCTGGTGCGCCGCTTCACCGACGCCAGCGTGGCCACGGACATCCCGGCGCTCGCCGCGATGCTGCGGGACGACGTGCGCTGTTCGATGCCGCCTACGCCGGGCCTTTACGTCGGCCGCGACACGGTGATCAACAACTGGATCGAGGACGGCTTCGAGGGCATGACGGGCCTGCGCACCGTCCCCACCACCGTGAACCGGCAGCCCGCCGTCGCCTTCTACCACTGGCGGGACCAGGAAGGCGGGTATCTGCCGCTGACGATCGACGTCCTGCGCGTCACCGGCGGCGCGATCACCGAGATCGTCACGTTCCACGACGACCAGTTCCTGCGGCTCGGGCTGCCTGGGCGCCTGCCAGCGGACGGCACGGAGTAGGTCCTGAGTGGGGAGTGAGGCTCACCCCCGCACACGCGGAGGTGAGCCGTCTCGCATCGGACGACTTGACGCCGGGGGAACTCTGTCCGCGCGAGCGGAGGCGAGGGAGAACTTATGCGGCCCCTGTGACATGGAAGCTGTCGCCCCCTCGCCTCCGCTCGCGCGAAAAGCTGTTGCGCGCCGAACACGGCCACCTGTCTGCATCGGCTCACCTCCGCAAATACGGAGAAGACACCCTCAACACCTCACTTACCGCTCAAGTGTGCACATCAGGAGTGCAGCATCCACTTGCTTGCCAGGGGACCGACTTCGTGACCAGGCCGGGCACTCACAACGTCCGCTAGCACAAGCGCGTAGGAGTACCCGCTCCGATACATTTCAGAGGCCGTTAAGTCCGTTTCCAGCTAGTGGCCCGGTCCGGGTTGGGTGAGGAGGCCGTGGCGGGCGAGGCCGCTGCGGTGGAGGTTCATGTCTGGGGCGTCGGTGGGCAGGTCGAGTAGTCGTGCCGTGCACGATCTGCTGATAGGCGGTGCCTTGGTCGTGAGGACCGGACAGGGATCGGATATTCGTTGCTCTGTCCGCCCCATGAGGACGCAAGATGGTGCGCATGACCTTGGCCACCCCCATACTGCACACCGCTCGCCTGCGACTTCGGCCCTTCACCGACGCCGACGCGGACCTTCTCTTCGCGCTGCACAGCAGCACCTACGTTATGCGCTACTGGGACTCGCCGCCGTGGACCGAACGGGCCCGCGCTGAACGCTTCGTCGCGATGTGCCGGAAGATGGCGGACGAAGGCACCGGGGCGCGGGTGGCCATCGACCGTGCTTCTGACGGGGCCTTCGTCGGCTGGTGCGGTCTGACCGGATGGGACAAGGACTATCGCAGCGCGTCGTTGGGCTACGTCCTCGACGATGCGATGTGGGGCCACGGTTTCGCGACGGAGGCCGCGCACGCCTTGCTGCAGTGGGCATTCGACACACTGGAACTGAATCGAGTTCAGGCCGAGGCCGATACGCGCAACGTGGCATCTGCCCGCGTCCTGGAGAAGATCGGTTTCGTGCGTGAAGGGACGTTGCGGGAAGACTGCGTGGTGAACGGCGAGGTCTCCGACTCGTGGGTGTTCGGGTTGCTCAGGCGAGAGTGGCGGCCGTCGGCTGTGCCGATTCCAGCCCGCGAAGTGCGGCGTTAAGTCCGTTTCTGGCCCCGGCCTCACCCACCTGGGCGAGGCCGGGGCCGGCCCGCTGATGGCCAAGTCGAGACACGGGAAGCCGGAGAACGTCCGCCGCGCGCCGGGCCACAGCAGGTGCTGATCGCGACGCCTGCTATGAGGTGGGGGCGGCCCACAGATCGGTGCTGTGGGCTCCGATGAGAGCGCTGATGTGGGTGAGTGCATCACTGACCGGCTGCGGGTCGAGTCGGCGTCCGTCGCGCAAGCGCAGTGCGACGTGATCGTCAGCGGCCTCCTTGGCACCGATGACGGCTTGGTAGGGAACCAGGCGGGCCTCTCGGATTCGGGCGCCCAGGCTGCCGCGGTCGGGTCCCGCGATCTGGGCGCGCAGCCCGAGGCGGGTGCAGCGCTGGGCGAGGGCTGCGGCATTCGGCAGTTCGGTGTCGGAGATCGGGAGAATGACCAGCTGAGTGGGGGCGAGCCAGGCGGGGAAGGCGCCGCCGTGCTGTTCGATGAGATGGGCGACGGCTCGTTCCACGCTGCCGATGATGCTCCGGTGGACCATGACCGGGCGGTGTTTGGCGCCGTCCGCGCCGATGTAGTGCAGGTCGAACTGCTCGGGCTGATGGAAGTCGACCTGGACGGTGGACAGGGTGGACTCCCGGCCGGCACCGTCGGTGACCTGGACGTCGATCTTGGGGCCGTAGAACGCGGCCTCGCCCTCGGCCGCCTCGTAGGGCAGGCCGGAGCGGTCGAGGACGTCGGTCAGCAGTGCGGTGGAGCGCTGCCACTTCTCGGGTGCGGCGACGTACTTGCCCCCAGGCCCCGGGAGGGAGAGCCGGTACCGAGTGGGGGTGATACCGAGCGCCTCGTACGCCCGGCGGATCATCTCCAGCGCCGCCTGCGCCTCCACGGCGACCTGGTCCAGGGTGCAGAAGATGTGCGCGTCATTGAGCTGGATCGCCCGCACCCGGGTCAGCCCGCCGAGCACGCCCGAGAGTTCGGAACGGTACATGCCGCCCAGTTCGGCCATCCGCAGGGGCAGTTCGCGGTAGCTGTGGGAGCGGGAGCGGTAGATCACCGCGTGATGGGGGCACAGGCTCGGCCGCAGGACGACCTGCTCCCCGCCGAGGTCCATCGGGGGGAACATGTCGTCGCTGTAGTGCGCCCAGTGCCCCGAGATCTCGTACAGCTCCCGCTTGCCGAGGACCGGTGAGTACACGTGCTGGTAGCCCGCCCGGCGCTCGGCGGCACGGATGTACTCCTCCAGGGTGTGCCTCACGGCCGCGCCTTCGGGCAGCCAGTACGGCAGGCCGGCGCCGATCAGCGGATCGGTGTCGAACAGGCTCAGTTCGCGGCCGAGCTTGCGGTGGTCGTGCACGGTGGTCATCGCGGTCTCCTTGCTGGTTGCGGGGCAAGTGACCGGGCCTACGACGAAGCCCCGGGGCACTTGCCCCGGGGCTTCGGATCAGATCATCTGTCAGCGCGCCGGGACACTCTCCGGCGTCGTCGTCACAGCAGCGCGCTTCATGTCCCAGACGTTAGCAGGAAGCGGCTGTGTCCACATGGTCATTCCTCATCAGGAGTGCCCGGGTCACGCGGGGGACGTCGTGCAAGGTGGGCTTTGCCGAGATCTTTGCCGAGATCATCGACGGCTGCGGGGAACTGCTGACGTTCTACGATTTCCCTGCCGCACACTGGATCCACTCGCGGACCACGAACCCTGTCGAGTCCGCCCGCGACGTTCGAGAACGGCCACCTCATGGAGAGAGAGGAGAGCGCGGCCTGATGGCCATCCCAGAACCACTCAGCGAGGGTGAACTCGACGCGCTCGACGAACTCGCGCAGGCTGCCACGCCCGGACCCTGGTTCGTTCGCGGCCTCGACGACGAGCACGCGATGCACCTCGTCGCCGTGAGCACCACGCCGGACACCGGCCCGGGCGGGCGCTGGCCGAACTTCGACCACCGCGAGATCGTAGCCGCGACCCTGGTCCAGCAGCCCCGCTACGTGGATGCCGCTGACGAGCGGTGGGACGAGAACGCGCAGTTCATCGCCACCGCCCGCGAAGCCGTCCCGCGCCTCGTCGCAGAGATCAGACGTCTGCGCAGAGAGCTGGAGGCGGGCGGCAACCACAGCGGATCAAGAGAATTGAGCTGATCCACAACTATTGACTATTGCTCGTCAGGACGACTCCCTGGTGCACTCCGCCTTGTCGGTGCTCGGGCGGCTTTGATCAGGGCGTTGAAGATTGCCTGTTGGGCTGGGTCGGTGGATGCGGTGTCCTCGGGGTGCCATTGGACGGCCAGGAACCAGCCGGGGGTGTTCGGGGCTTCGATGGCTTCCACGGTGCCGTCGGTGGCGCGGGCGGTGATGGTCAGGCCGGTGCCTAGGCGGTCGATGTGCTGGTGGTGGTAGCAGGATGCCTCGATCCGGTCGGTGCCGGTGACGCGGGCGGTGGTGGAGCCGGGGGTGAGGTGGACGGGGTGCCGGACGTGGCGGTGGTCGCGGCCGGGGCCGCCCATGTCCTGGTGCAGGGTGCCGTTCAGGGCGGTGTTGACCACCTGGAGGCCGCGGCAGATCGCCAGCAGCGGCAGCCCCAGCGCGGCTGCCTGCCGGGCGGCCTCCAGGTCGAAGGCGTCCTGCTCGTCGTCCACGTCGTAGACGCTCGCGTGGGCGTGCCCGGCCCCGTAGCGGTGCGGGGCGAGGTCTCCGCCGCCGGGCAGCAGCAGGCCGTCGAAGCGGGCGAGCCGGGCGGCGGTGTCCGCCGGGTCGGCCCGGCCGCCGGGGGCGTACGGGTGGATGGTGGCGGGTTCGCCGCCCGCCCGCCAGACGGCCTCGACCAGGGCGCGGGCGTTGACCTCGGCGGCGTGGCGCAGTGCCGTGGCGCCGGTGGAGAAGCGGGCGGGTATCGCGATGAGGGGGCGGGCGGGGCCGGTCACAGCCGTATCCAGGTGGTCTTGAGTTCGGTGTACTTCTCCAGGGCGTGGGCGGACTTGTCGCGGCCGTTGCCGGACTGCTTCATGCCGCCGAAGGGGACGGTCAGGTCGCCCTCCTCGTAGCAGTTGACCCAGACGGTGCCGGCGCGCAGGGCGCGGGAGACCCGGTGCGCGGTGGACAGGTCCGACGTCCACAGCCCGGCCGCCAGGCCGTACTCGGTGGCGTTGGCGAGGGCCACCGCCTCCTCGATGTCGTCGAACGGGAGGACGGAGAGGACGGGCCCGAAGACCTCTTCGCGGGCGAGCGCCGAGCCGGGGTCGACCCGGTCGAAGACGGTGGGCCGCAGATACGTCCCGCCGGTCTCCAGCAGGGTCCGTTCGCCGCCGGTGCGCAGCCGGGCCCCGGCGTCGACGGCGGTGTGGATGTGGCCGAGGACCCGGTCGAGGTGGTCCTGTCCGGCCAGGGCGCCCATTTCGGTCTCCGGGTCGAGGGGGTCGCCGACGCGCAGGGTGCGGGCCCGTTCGACGATCGCCTCGGTGACCTGCTCGGCGACGGAGGAGTGCACGAGGAGCCGGGAGGGCGCGGTGCACATCTCGCCCTGGTTGAAGAAGATGCCCCAGGCCGCGGTGGCGGCGGCTTCGGCCAGGTCGGGCGCGTCGGGGAGGATGATGTTGGGGGATTTGCCGCCCAGTTCGAGCCAGACGCGCTTGAGGTTGGAGTCGGCGGCGTAGCGCAGGTAGTGGCGGCCCACGGCGGTGGAGCCGGTGAAGGCGAGGACGTCGACGCCGGGGTGGAGGCCGAGGGCGCGTCCGGTGACCGGTCCGTCGCCGGCCACGACGTTGAGGACTCCGGGCGGCAGTCCGGCCGCGGCCGCGATCCTGGCGAGCAGCAGCGCGGACAGCGGGGACTTCTCCGAGGGCTTGAGGACGACCGTGCAGCCTGCGGCGAGCGCGGGCGCGATCTTCCAGCCGGCCAGGGTGAGCGGGAAGTTCCAGGGCACGACCGCGCCCACGACGCCCGTCGGTTCGCGGGTGACCAGGGCGAGGGAGTCGGGCTCGGTGTGCGGGGACTCGTCGGTGAGTTTGTCGGCGAGCTGCCCGTACCAGCGGAACGTGGTGATCAGGGCGCGCAGTTCGATGGTGTACGCGTCGGTGACGGGCTTGCCCATCTCCAGGCTGACGGTGAGGGCGAGGTCGGCGCGGTGCTCCTCGATCAGGTCGGCGACGCGCAGCAGGACGCGGCCGCGTTCGGCGGGGGCGAGCCGGGGCCAGGGCCCTTCGTCGAAGGCGCGGCGGGCGGCGGCGACGGCGAGGTCCACCTCGGCCGCACCGCCGTCCGCGACCTCGGCCAGTGCCTTGCCGTCGCGGGGCGAGACGACGGTGAACGTGCGGCCGCCCTCGTGGGCGCGGCCGTCGATGAAGTGCGCGCCGGACGGGCGGAGGGCCGCGGCCCGGCGTATCCAGTCGTCGTGGGTGGCGTCCACCGTGCGTCCTCGTTTCGGTCAGGTGGGGTCGAGAGTGGTGTCGGGGGTGGTGTCGGGGGTGGTTCGTGCGTCGGTGTCGACCAGGCGTTCGAGCAGGGTGCGCAGTTCCGCCAGGGCCTCCTCCGTCACCTCGCGCTCGCCGAAGACCAGCTGGTGCAGGACCAGGCCCTCCAGCGCCGCGAAGACCAGCCGGGACAGCCCCCGGTCGACGGGCCGGGACAGGATGCGGGCCAGATCACGGCGCGCGGTCTCGAAGTACTCGTCGTACAGGGCGCGCAGCCTGGGCATCAGGTCCGGCCTGCGCCTGGCCTCCAGGAGCAGTTCGTACTGGAACGCCTGGAGGTCGGGGCCCGTCTCCACCATGCTGCCCAGGCCCTCGGCGAACTCCCCGGCCCGTTCGGCGCCGGTGTCCAGGGAGCTGACGTCGAGCGAGGAACGGAAGGCGTGGTCCACGGCCTCCTCGATGAGGGCGTCGCGGGAGCCGAAGTGGTGGACGACGAGTCCGTGGGTGACCCCGGCCTCCTCGGCGACGGCCCGGTAGGTCAGGCCGCGCAGCCCGCCCCGGGCGACCACGCGCACGGCGGCGTCCAGCAGGGCGCCGCGCCCCGATCCGTAGTTGGTGACGGGCTTGCGGGTGCCGGTGGGGCGGGCGTCTTCGCTCATGGCGTGGAGGCTACCGGCGGCGTGATCGTCAGCGCCTGGGCGGCCGGATGCCGCGGAACTCCCAGTCGCCGCCGAGCGCGGTGGACAGCACTTCCTCGGACTCGGTGGGCTGGGCGCCCACGTCGGTGCGGATCGCGGTGGGTCCGGTGACGATGTGGTTGGTGAGCCGGCCGAGGCCCTCGACCTCGACCTCGACGACGTCGCCGGGGGCGACCGGCCGGGAGTTGGCCGGGGTGCCGGAGAGCAGGACGTCGCCGGGGTACAGGGTGATGGTGCGGGCGATGTCGGCGACCAGGTAGTGCATGTCCCAGGTCATCTCGTCGGTGGAGCCGTCCTGGACGACCTGGCCGTTGACGTAGGTCCGCAGCCGCTTGCCCCGGAAGTCCCAGTCGGTGACGAGGCCGGGGCCGAGCGGGCACAGGGTGTCGGAGCCCTTGACCCGGAGCATGGACCCGGCGTCGGTGTCCCGGAAGTCGTGCAGGCCGTAGTCGTTGGCCACGGTGTAGCCGGCGATGTAGTGGCCCGCGTCGGCCGGGGAGATGTTGCGGGCGGTGCGGCCGATGACGATGGCGACCTCGCCCTCGTAGTTGAGCCAGCGGCAGCCCTCGGGGCGGACCACGGCGCCCCGGTGGGCGTTGAGGGCCGAGGTCGGCTTGTGGAAGTACGTGGGGGTGTCGGGCAGGCCGATCCGGAACTCGTCGACGCGGCTGCGGTGGTTGAGGTGTACCGCGATCACCTTGGACGGGACGACGGGCGGCAGGTGGTGGGCGTCCTCGACGCGCACGCGGCGGCCGTCTCCGGCGACGAGTTCGTCGCCGTCGCGGACCGTCTCGACGATCGCGCCGTCGAGCAGGACGCGGCGGTACTCGGGCATGGTGGAGCCTTTCTGGCGGTTCAGGCGGAGGCGGGGGCCGGCTGCCCGGGGGCGGTGCCGGTCCAGCCGGTGTCGGGGCGGTCGAACCAGAGCAGGACCTGGCCGGTGCCGACGGAGTTCTCGTACTCCCCGTACTGGCGGCCCGGTGCGGTGCAGGCCCGTTCGCCGAGCGCGCCGGCCATCATCAGGTAGTGGAAGAACTTCGCCTCCGGCCGGAAGGCCCAGAAGTCGTCCATGGTGTCCAGGACCCGGTCGTGGCGGCCCTCCCTGAACCAGGCGATGCGCTCCTCGTCGGCGGCCCGTGCCTCGGGCGAGAAGATGTGGGCCGGGTCGCTGGCCTCGTGGTCGCGCAGTTGGCGCAGCGGCCAGAAGGTGTGCGAGAGCGCTCCGGAGGCGATGAGCAGGACGCGGCGGCCCGGAGTGGCGGCGATGCCGTCGGCCAGGGCGCGGCCCAGGCGCAGATGGTCCTCCATGTCGCCGGTCTGGCAGACCCCGATGGAGACCCAACGCTTGTCCGTCAGGCCCTCGCCGAGGTACTTCCACAGGTTGGTCGTGGCGTAGTACACGGGCAGGTACGCGTCGTCGATCGGGGTGATCCAGGTGTCGTGCCGGTCGGCGAACGAGGCGATGTTGCGGGCGAGTTCGGGGTCGCCGCGGTAGTCGTAGGGCATCCGGCACATGCCGCGCGGCAGTTCCTCGGACGTGTAGAGGCCGGAGCGGCGTTCCTGGGCGGTGACGACGAACTCGACGGTGGTGGCCCAGTGGGAGTCCAGGACGACGACGGTGTCGTAGTCGTCGCGTTCGAACACGTCGCGGCGCAATTGCCGCAGGCCGGTGACGAGGCTGATCTCCTTGCCCTCGTTCAGCTCCCGGCGGGTGGTCTCGGGGAGCACGATGGTGGGTACGTGGGCGAGCAGCCCCGCTCCCGTGATCTCACCCATGGGGCTGCCATCCCTTCGGGGCGGTGACGGTGTTCTTGACGTCGCAGTAGAAGTCGAAGCTCCAGGTGCCGCCCTCGCGGCCGACGCCGGACTGGCGGGCGCCGCCGAAGGGGGCCTTGAGGTCGCGTACGAAGAAGCAGTTCACCCAGACGGTGCCGGCGACGAGCCGGGCGGTGACCCGGTCGGCACGCTCCGGGTCGCCGGTGGCGAGGGTGGCGGCCAGTCCGAAGCGGGTGTCGTTGGCGAGGCGTACGGCCTCGTCCTCGCCGGTGAAGGTCTGGAGGGTCAGGACCGGTCCGAAGACCTCCTCCTGGACGATCTCGGAGTCCTGGCGCACGTCCGTGAGGAGGGTGGGGAGGTAGTACTGCCCGGTGCCGCGCCGGCCGCCGAGGAGGGTCCGGGCCCCGGCGTCGAGCGCCCGGCGTACGAATCCGTCGATCTTGTCCAGCTGGCGGGGGTGGATGGTGGGGCCGATGTCGGTGGCCTCGTCGCGCGGGTCGCCCTGGCGGAGCCGGGAGGCGCGGGCGACCAGGCGCTGGGTGAACTCCTCGGCGACGGACTCCTCGACGAGAATGCGGGTGGCCGCCAGGCACACCTGGCCCGCGTTGTCGTACTGCTCGGCGGCGAGGTCGGCGGCGAGGTCGAGATCGGCGTCGGCGAAGACCAGCAGCGGGGACTTGCCGCCCAGTTCGAGGCTGAGCGGGGTGAGGTGGGCGGCCGCGGAGGCGGCGATGTGCCGTGCGGTGGGCACCGAGCCGGTGAAGCTGATGCGGCGCACGTCGGGGTGGGCGGTGAGGGCGTCGCCGACTTCGGCGCCGTAACCCTGGACCACGTTGAGGACACCGGCGGGCAGGCCCGCTTCGGCGGCGATGTCGGCGAGCAGCGAGGCGGTCAGCGGGGACCACTCGGCGGGCTTGAGGACGACGGTGTTGCCGGCCGCGAGGGCGGGGGCGACCTTCCAGGTGGCGAGCATCAGCGGGGCGTTCCACGGGGTGATCAGGACGCAGGGTCCGGCCGGGTCCCAGCTGACGTGGTTGGTGTGGTCGCGGGTGGTGAAGTCGTCGTGGCCCAGGGAGAGCAGCCAGTCGGCGAAGAAGCGGAAGTTGTGGGCGACGCGGGGCATGACGCCGCGCAGGTGGGAGCGGAGCAGGGCGCCGTTGTCCGCGGTCTCCACGGCGGCCAGTTCTTCGAGGCGCCGTTCGACGCCGTCGGCGACGGCGTGCAGGAGGCGGGCGCGTTCGGCCCTCGGGGTGGCGGCCCAGCCGGGGAAGGCGGCCTTGGCGGCGGCGACGGCGGCCTCGGCCTCGGCGGGGGTGCCGCGCGCGATCTCGCCGAGGGCGGCGCCGTCGATGGGCGAGTGGTCGGTGAAGGTGTGGGCGGAGGCGACGCGCCGGCCGCCGATGTAGTGGCGGGTGTCGACGGCGACCCCGGCGACGGTGACGCGGTGCGGGGGCGCGGGCGCGGGGCCATCGGCCGGCGCGGGGCGGTCGGCCGGGTCGTGGTGGACCGTGGCGTCGTGGTGGACCACGGAGTCGTGGACCACGGGATCGTCGTGGACCGTGCGGTCTTCGTGGGCCGTGCGGTCGTCGTGGACCGCGGAGTCGTCGTGGACCGTGCGGTCGTCCGTGGGGTGGTCGTGGGGCATGTCCGCTCTCCTGGCCTGTCGTTCGGGGGTCACTCGGCGCCGGAGGTGCCGGATTCGAGGAGTCGGCCCCCGTCCCACACCACACCCACCTGCCGGTAGTAGGCGGCGATGGGTTCGCGGACTTCGAGGCGGGCGAGTTCCTCGGTGGGTGCCTCGAAGAGTTCGAGTTCGGCGTCGCCGGTCCAGGCCGGGCCGGCCTCGAAGGCGGCGGCGCCGGACACGACCAGCTCGTCCAGGGCGAGGCCGCCGCCCTTCTCGATGGAGGGCAGCCAGCGGTGGTGGGCCATCGGGTGGGCGTTGACGAAGCCGTTGGTCTCGGACGGCTCGCGCAGGGTGACCACGGCCTGGGCCAGGCGGCGGTCGGCGGCGGCGAGGGTGGCGCCGAAGCGGGCGCCCGCCTCGATGCGCGGGGCCGGCCCGTAGGGGTGGGGGCGGGTCTGGTGGATGGAGCCGAGCTTCTTCGGATAGCCCTGATGCAGTCCACGGGCGATGGCGAAGTCCTTGTCGACCCAGATGTGGACGCAGCGGCTGTAGGTCCGGCCGCGGTACGCGCAGCGCACGACCGCGAACGCCTCCTTGTACTGGGCGAGCACCGGGTCGAGCAGTTCGGCCCCCTCGGCGGCGCAGGACTGCCAGTCGGCCCAGATCAGGGCCACCGCGCCGGGGTCCTCGTCGGCGAGTTCCAGGGGCTCGGGCAGCAGTTCGCGGACGCGGGCGGGGTCGGTGCGGTACTCCACGGTGAGCAGGTCGCCGGAGTAGTGCCAGGGCGGCGAGGGGATCAGCGACGACACACCGGTCGCCGTCTTGGGGTGGAAGTATCCACGGACTCGGGTCACTTCGGCTTCCTTCTGCGGTGAGGGCGGCCGGGCCGGACGGGGCGGCACCGGAGGCGTGCCGGGGCGGGTCCGGTCCGGCGGTCCAGCGGTCCGGACGGGGGCGGCGGTCCCGCGGCTTGCTCGATGCTCAACAAGATAGGAAGTCGTATACGGTTTTGCAATACCTATCCGGATGGATAATTCCCTGGGGCCGAACCCTTGCGGGAGCGCACCGGGCGTCCCTAGGGTGAGGCTGCGAACAAAGGCGCGGCCTCCCGCTGTTCAGCGGTGCGAGGCGGCCGCCGGGCCCTGATCCGCCGGACAGGCCCCGGCCCTCCCCCTTCTCTCCCCTTCTCCCCCAGTGCCCCGCACCCCGTGCGCCGCGCCTGGGAGGCGCCCCCTTCCCCAGAGGAGTCACCGGTGAGCGCATCCGACACCGATCCCGTCCGCCACCACATGGAGCGGCTCGCCGCCGAGGGAGTCGATGTGGTCCGGGTGACCTACCCCGACCTCATCGGCACCGAGCGGGCCAGGGACGTCCTGCTGGACCACCTTCCGGCCGCCTGTGCGCACGGGCTGGCGTTCTGCCGCGCCGTGTACCACACCAGCCCCCAGGGCGACACGGTCGCCGTCGCCGGGGGCCTGGACGCCGGGCTGCCCGACATCAGCGTCACCCCCGATCTGGACACCCTCACGGTGCTGCCGTGGGAGCCCGGGGTCGCCACCTGTCTCGGCGACGTCACCGACCCGGCCACCGGCCGGCCCGCGCCGGAGTCGCCCCGCGATCTGCTGCGCGCCGTGCTCGGCCACTGGGCCGCGCAGGGCCTGCGGCCGGTGGTCGGCCCGGAGCTGGAGTACTTCCTGTGCGAACCGGCGCCCGACCGGTCCGGGGGCTGGCGCCGCACCAGCGACGCACAGGGCGTCGTCTACACCGCCGGGCTGCGCGCCGACCCGGACAACCACCTGCTGCGCACCCTGCGCCTGCTGCGCGACCTGAACATCGGCGTCACCAGCGGCAACCACGAGTACGACGGGGGCCAGTTCGAGATCAACCTGACCCACGGCGAGGCGCTGGAGGCCGCCGACCGGGCCTTCCGCTTCAAGGCCGCGGTCAAGGAACTGGCGCGCGCCGAGGGCCGGTTGGCGACCTTCATGGCCAAGCCCTTCAACGACGCCGGCGGTTCGGGCTTCCATCTGCACCTCTCCGCGCTCGACGACCGGGACGACAAGGGCGTACGGGACGACGAGGGCGGCCGGAACGGCCGGGAGGCCAACGCCTTCGACGACCCCGCCGCCCCGTACGGCCTGTCCGCCACCGCGCGCCACGCGATCGCCGGGGTGCTCGCCCACGCGCCCGCGCTCGCGGCGCTGGCCAACCCGACCGTCAACTCCTACAAACGCTTCGGGCCCGACACCATCGCGCCCTGGCTGGTCGACTGGGGTCTGGACAACCGCAGCGCCATGGTCCGCGTCCCGCCCGAGCGCGGCTCCGGGGCCCGCTTCGAGCTGCGGCTCGGCGACGCGGGCGCCAACCCGTACCTGCTGATCGCCGGGACGCTCGCGGCGGCGCTGCTGGGCATCCGGGCCGGTCAGGAGCCGCCGGCCCCGCTGGAGGGCTACGGCTACGACACCAGCAGGTCCGCCGTGCTGCCGATGTCCCTGCCCGCCGCGCTGGACGCGCTGGAGGCGGACACCGAGCTGACCGGGCTGCTCGGCAAGGACTTCACCGCCGCCTACCTCACGTACAAGCGGGACGAGGTGGCGCGCTTCCAGCGGCACGTCACGGACTGGGAGTTCACGGAGTACGGCTACCACCTCTGAGCCGTAAGCGGCCGTGCAACCCACGAAGGCGCCCCACCGGACCGGCCGGTGGGGCGCCTTCGTACGTGATCGGGTCAGCTCGGGTCGTGGCGGAAGAAGGTCTTGCCGGCGATCCGCCACCGCCCGTCCTCGCGCACGAGCGAGAAGTGGTTGGTGAAGTCGTGGCCCTGGTAGCCGTACTCCTCCAGCACGGCCACGGCCACCTCGCCGCTCACCTCGACGGAGCGGACGGTGTACGTGTAGCCGGACGTCCACGCGGCGGGGTCGGTGTCGGCGGCGACCACCTCGCAGAACGCCTCGATCGGGGCCGACACCAGATCCGGGCCCAGATGGCCCCACATGTACGCGTCCGGCCGGAAGGCATCCCGGACGGCCGCCGGGTCGGCGGCGCTCACCGCGGCCACGTACGCCTCCACGGCGGCCTCGACGGCGTCGTGCGCCTCGGTACGGTCGGTCATCGCGGTCTCCTCGCGCGGGTCAGCCATGGTGAATCCACACCCCCTTGGTCTCGGTGAACACGTCCAGGGCGTGCGCGCCCATCTCGCGGCCCCAGCCGCTCGCCCCGAACCCGCCCCAGGGCGCCGCGGGGTCGGGGATCGCCGGCATGTTCACGAACACCGCGCCGGCCCGGACCCCGGCCGCCAGCCGGTGCGCGGTCTTCAGGTCGCGCGTCCAGACGGCGGCGGCCAGGCCGTAGCGGGTGTCGTTGGCCCGCGCGGCGAGGTCGTCCTCGTCCTCGTAGGTGAGCACCGGCAGCACGGGGCCGAAGACCTCCTGACGGGCGATCGCCATCTCGTCGCGCACCCCGGTGAACACGGTGGGCCGGTAGAAGTTCCCGGCCGACAGCGGTCCGTCGGCACGGGCTCCCCCGGTGACGACTTCGGCTCCCTCGGCGACGCCCGCGCGGACCAGCCCGTCCACCCGGTTCAGGTGCTCGTCGCTGACCAGGGGGCCGAGCTGGGTGTCCGGGGACAGGCCGGGGCCGAGGCGCAGGGCGGCGACGGCCGCCGCCAGCTTCTCGGTGAACTCGTCGGCGCGGCGCGCGTCCACGTAGAAACGGGAGTACGCGGCGCAGACCTGGCCGCTGTTGAGGAGGGCGCCCTGCACATTGCCCCGGACGGCGGCGTCGATGTCGGCGTCGCGGGCGACGATGCTGGGTGCCTTGCCGCCGAGTTCCAGGGTGACCCGCTTGAGGTCGTTCGCGGAGGCCCGGACGATCTCCTGGCCCACTTCGGTGGAGCCGGTGAACGAGACCTTGTCCACGCCGGGGTGCTCGACCAGCGCCCGGCCGGTCGCCGGGCCGCCGGTGAGGAGGTTGACGACGCCCGGCGGGAAGCCGGCCTCCTCACACAGCCGCACCAGGTGCACGGTGGTGAGCGGGGTCTGCTCGGCCGGTTTGACGATCACGGTGTTGCCGCAGGCCAGGGCGGGTGCCAGCTTCCAGGCCGCGATCATCAGCGGGAAGTTCCAGGGCGTGATGAGCGCGCACACACCGACCGGTTCGCGACGGGTGAAGTGCAGGGTGTCGGGGAAGGAGACCGGGCTGACCGCGCCCTCGATCTTCGTCACCCACCCCGCGTAGTAGCGGAAGTGCTCCGCGGCCCCGGCGACGCTCACCGACCGGGCCACGTCCAGGGGCTGGCCCTGGTCGCGGGTCTCCAGCTCGGCGAGCCGGTCCGCGTCCCGTTCGATCAGATCGGCGACCCGCCACAGCAGCCGGGCCCGCTCGGCGGCGGACAGCGCGGCCCAGGCCGGGTCGGCCAGGGCCCGCCGGGCCGCGTCGACGGCGGCGTCGGTCTCGGCCGGTCCGGCCTGGGCACAGGTGCCCAGGACCTCCCCGGTGGCGGGGTCGCGGGTGGTGAACTCCGTTCCGTCACCGGCGGCGGTCCACTCGCCACCGATGAACAGCCTGCCTCGCACATGCATGGCGGTCCTTCGTCAAGTCTTCGTCGGGGGCCCGGAGCGGGCCCGGTGGTCCGCCGGAGGCGGATCAGTTGTCGAGGTTGCGCATCAACCGGTCGACGTAGGCGCGGTATTCGGGGATCAGCGCGCCGTCGGGGAACATCAGCGAGGTGACGTTGGCGCCGATGGAGACGCCGATCACCTCCCCCGCCAGCTCGGAGACCGCGGGCGTGTCCGGGGTCTCGCCCCTGCCGCGCGCGGCGGCGATGCGCTCGGCGAGCCGGCGGCGCCAGACGTGGAGGTGTTCGCGGTAGAGCGACGCCAGTTCCTCGTTGGCCACCGAGTGCTCCCACAGCGCGAGCAGCACGCGGGCGGAGTCGATGCGGTACTGGTCCAGCGGCAGCGTCGCCTCGACGTCGTGGCGCAGGGCCTCGCGCGGGTCGGGGGCCGGCTCGCTGGGACCGATCTGCTCGCTCATCTCCGCCAGCACGCTCTGGAACGTGGCGGCCACTATGCTGTCCTTGCTGGGGAAGTAGCGCTTCAGCGCACCGTTGGCGAAGCCGGCCTCGGCGACGATGCTGCGCATGGTCGCGGCCTCGAAACCGCCCTGGATGATGAGCTTCTTCGCGACCGCGACAATCTCCCGGCGGCGCTGATCGTGGTCAATGATTTTAGGCATGGTCTTCCCTACGGTACTGGCGAGGCGGCTGTCGCACGAAGCCCGAGCCAGCTCCGTCTGCGCTCCGCCTGCCGGGCCGGATCGGCGACCGGCGAGGCCAGCAGCAGCCTTCGCGTGTACGGGTGTTCGGGCTCCCGGGTGACCGTCTCGTTGGGGCCGGTCTCCACGCATTCGCCCTGGTACATGACCGACACCCGGTGGCAGATGCGCCGTACGACGCCGAGGTCGTGCGAGACGAAGAGGTAGGAGACCCCGGTCTCGCGCTGGATGTCGATGAACAGGTCGATGACCGCCGCCTGCGTGGTCAGGTCCAGGGCGCTGACCGGTTCGTCGCAGACGATGAGGCGCGGACGCCGCACCAGCGCGCGGGCGATGGCGATGCGCTGGCGCTGGCCGCCGGAGAACTCGCTGGGGTAGCGCCCGACGGTGTCCGCGGGCAGGCGCACGTGGTCGAGCATCTCGGCGACCGTGGCCCGTGCCTCGGCGCGGCCGGTGCCGGACGCGGTGAGCGGTTCGGCGAGGATCTGACCGACCGTCATCGTCGGGTCGAGCGAGCCGTAGGGGTCCTGGAAGACCACCTGGAGGTCGGCGGCCAGCCTGCGGCGGGCGGCGCCCTTGAGGTGGGTGATGTCCCGGCCGTCGAAGCGGATGCTGCCGGAGGCGACCTCGGCCAGGCCCAGGATGGCCTTGCCGAGCGTCGACTTGCCCGACCCGCTCTCGCCGACCAGGCCCACGCACTCGCCGGCGCCGATGGTCATCGAGACGCCCTTGAGCGCGCGGAAGGTGTCGCGTCCGCGCCGGTAGTCCACGACGACGTCGTTCACCTCCAGCAGCGCCGCGTCGTCCCGGGCGTCCGTGTCCTTCTTCATCTGCGCGCCCTCCGCTTCCTTGTCTGCTCCGGTGCCGGTCATGTCGTCACCTTCCGGGCCCCGTGCCAGGCCGCGTCGAGGTCGTCGCGGCTCTCCGTGTCGTCCTGCGAGGCGCGGATGAGTTCCGCGGTGTACGGGTCGCCGGGTTCGGCGAAGATCCGTTCGACGGTGCCGGACTCGATGATCCGGCCGTCCTTCATGACCGCGACCCGGTCGCAGATGTCGGCGACCACGCCGAAGTTGTGGGTGACGATGACGAGTGCCATCCCGTACTCCTGCTGGAGTTCCCGCAGCAGTTCGAGGACTTCTGCCTGGACCGTGACGTCCAGCGCGGTGGTCGGCTCGTCGGCGACCAGCAGGTCCGGTTTGCCGGCGACGGCGCCGGCGATCAGGACGCGCTGCGCCATGCCGCCGGAGACCTGGTGCGGGTAGGAGGCCATGACGCGCTCGGGGTCGGTGATGCCGACGCGTACCAGTACCTCGCGCGCGCGTTCGCGGGCCTTGGCCTTGGTCAGTCCGTGCACCGCGCGCAGCGGCTCGGTGAGCTGGTGGCCGATGGTGTAGCAGGGGTCCAGGTTGCTCATCGGCTCCTGGGGGACGTAGCCGATGCGGGTGCCGAGCAGGGCATGGCGCCGGGCGCGCGGCAGGCCGGCCACGGATTCGCCGCCGATCCAGATGCCGTCCGCGGCGGCGCTGCCCTCGTCGGGCAGCAGGTCGAGCGCGGAGAACATGGTCTGGGACTTGCCGGAGCCGGACTCGCCGACGATGCCGAGGACCTCGCCGGGGGCGACGTCCAGGCTGACGCCCCGGACGACCTGCTTGTCGCCCTGCGGGGTGCGGTAGCCGACGCGGAGGTTCTCGATGCGCAGCGCGCTCACCTCCACCGGGTGGGTCAGCTCGCCGCTGGCGGGGGTGGTGGCCTCGGTGCGCCGGTCGGCCGCCTTGTCCCGGCGGCTGCGGGGCGCGGGGGTGGTGCGCGCGCTGACCAGGTCGGCGAGGGTGGAGCCCATGAACGCGAGGGCCGCGATGGTCACGCCGAGCGCGACGGAGGGCCACAGCAGGATGAGCGGGTGGGTTCCCATGGTGCGGAAACCGTCGTTCATCATCTGGCCCCAGTCGGGCGTGGACGCGGTGCCGACGCCGAGGAACTGGAGGCCGGTCTGCATGCCCATGGCGACGCCGGCGGTGAGCGCGGTCTGGATGATGACGGGGGCGCGGACGGCGCGGAGCATGTGGGCCCGGAGAATCCGGCCGTGGGTGAGTCCGGCGACGCGGGCGGCGTCGACGTAGGGCTCCCTGCGGACGGCGAGTGCCTTGGAGCGGGAGATGCGGTAGTAGCCGGGGGCCATGAAGGCGCCCACGGTGACCATCAGCACCGTGAAGTCGGCGCCGGTGCCGGCGGCGACGATGAGCAGGACGATCATGCCGGGGACGGACTGGAGGCCGTCGCTGATCCAGGAGCTGATCCGGTCGGTGAGGCCGCCGAAGTATCCGGCCGCGACGCCGGTGGGGACGCCGAGTCCGACGCCCACGAGGCAGGCGACGGCCGCGCCGTAGACGGTGGTCCGGGCGCCGTACAGCAGCCGGCTGAAGATGTCGCGGCCGGCCGAGTCGCCGCCCATCCAGTGGTCGGCGCCGGGCGGTGCCTGGGTGAGGTTGTAGTCGACGAGGTTGGGGTCGTGCGGAGCGAGCAGCGGGGCGAAGAGCCCGACGATGACGACGAGCAGGAACACCGCCAGGGCGGTGACGCCGAGCGGGCGGCGCAGATAGCGCGCCCACAGTCGCTGGTCGGCCCGGACGGCCGCCGCGTCCGTTGCGGGCAGTGCGGCTTCGGTCATATCTCGCGCACCTTCGGGTTGATCCACCCGAGCACGAGGTCGAGCAGGAAGTTGATGAGGACGACGAAGACGACGGTGACGGCGGTGAGGCCGAGGAGGATGGGGATGTCGCCGATCTGGGAGGCGGACTGGGTGAGGCTTCCGATGCCCGGCAGGTTGAAGATGATCTCGACGACGATGGCGCCGCCGAGCAGTCCGACGAACATCACCGCGAGGACGGTGAGCGCGGCGGGCGAGGCGTTGCGCAGGACGTGCAGGGTGACGCGGCGGGAGGACAGGCCGCGGGCCTTGAGGGTGCGGACGAAGTCCTGCTTGTTGACTTCGAGGAAGCCGTTGCTGAGCTGTTCGGCGATCATGACGATCGCGGCGAGTGCCAGGGCGACGGACGGCAGGGTGATGGAGCTGAGCCAGGCCGACGGGGACTGGCCGAAGGGTACGTAGCCCACCGCCGGGAACCATTTGAGCCGCACGGCGAACGTCATGACGAGGACGAGGCTGACCCAGAAGCCGGGCAGCGCGAAGAGGACGACGGAGGCGACCTTGAGGACGCGGGCGAGGAGGCCGCCGGGGCGCAGCCCGGTCGCGACGCCGACGACCAGTCCCAGCACGGCGGCGAGGAGGGTGGCGGCCAGCACGACCGAGAGGGTGACCGGTACGCGCAGGGCGATCTGGTCCGAGACGGGCTGGAAGTTGCGCCAGGACGTGCCGAAGTCGCCGCGGATGGCGTGCGAGAACCAGTCCCAGTACTGGGTGATGATCGGGCGGTCCAGGCCGAGCTTCTCGTGCAGTGCCGCCCGCTGTACCGGTGTGGCGTTGTTTCCGAGCAGGCCGGCGGTGGGGTCGCCGATGGCCAGGTGTGCCAGGAAGAAGGTGGCGGAGGTGACGACGAGCAGGAGGACGAGTCCGGAGAGCAGTCGCCGTATCGTGAATCTGATCATGTTGGGCCCCTCTGACGGCGGGGCCGCCCGGCGACCGGGCGGCCCCGCCTGTACGGGTACTAGCCGCGCTGGACGAACCGCAGGGTCGGGAACATCATTCCGGTGATCGGGGTGACGGTGATGCCCTTGACGCTGAAGTAGGTGTTGTTCGCCTGGTACCAGACGTCCTGCCAGGCCTGTTCGGTGATTTCCTTGTTGAGCTGCTGGATGAGGGGCACCTGGGCGTCGCCGGTGGCCGCCTCGATCTTGCCGACCAGCTCCTTGACCTTGGGGAAGTCATCGGTGGAGGGGTTCGGGTTGAACCACTGCTGGGAGGTGATCCGGCCGTCGACCGAGGCCGCCGGGTTGGAGTCCAGGGCCAGGACCGCCACGAACATGGGGAAGGTGGCGGCGTTCTTCTGGTAGTCGGCGGGTGACAGGTTCTTCCAGGTCACCTTGATCCCGATCTTGCCCAGGGTCTGCTGGACCGAGGGCTGCCACGGCTGGAAGATCGACGACATCGGCATGGTGACCTTGAAGCCGTCGGGGTAGCCGGCTTCGGCCATGAGCTTCTTGGCCTTGTCCAGGTCGAAGGCGTACCGGGAGTTCAGCGTCTCGTCGTAGACGGGGCGGCCGGCCGGGAAGACCTGGTTGGTGGCGACGCCGGCGTTCTGGCCGACGGACTTGAGCATGGCTGCGCCGTCGAAGGCGTGGCTGATGGCGCGGCGCACCCGGACGTCGCCCAGCGGCTTGAGCTGCTTGCCGGTCCGGTCGGTGTACTGGAGGCCGACCCAGGTGGCGACGTCGGAGGCGACGTTCCAGCCGTTGTCCTTGGCGCGCGGGATGTCCGCGGCGTTGGCGTAGGCGATGTCCAGCTGGCCGGAGAGCATGGCGTTGAAGCTGGCGGTCGGGTCGGCGATGGGCTGGATGTGCACGGTGGAGAAGGGGTAGGTCTTGTCGTCCCAGTGTCCGGACTTCTTGGCGAAGACGTAGTCCGAGCCGGGGGTCGACTTGCCCTTCTCGTAGGTGTAGGGGCCGGAGCCGACCGGCTGGTTGGCGAGGGTGTCCGCCTTGATCGCGGCGGGCGAGGCCATCCAGCTGCGGCCGATGCCCATGTAGTAGAGGAGGGCGTCGTCCTTCTTCTTCAGGTGGAGGGCGATGGTGTCCGCGTCCACCTTCTTGATGTCGGTGACGTTGTCGTAGGTGGAGCCGGAGCGGACGCCCGCCTTGAGGTGTTCGAGGTTCTGCACGGCGGCGTCGGCGTCGAACGCCTGGCCGTCGCTGAACTCGACCCCGGTGCGCAGGTCCATGGTGAGGGTCAGGAAGTCCGCGGAGTACTTCCACTCCTTGGCCAGGCCGGGGACCGGCTTGGATTCCTTGTCGAGGGAGATCAGCGGGTCGTAGAGGGCCGAGAGGTAGGGGCCGTCGAACCCGATGTCGGCCTGGGCGGGGTCCCAGGAGGTGACATCGAGGAGGGTGCCTATCCTGATGTCCTCGTCCGCGGTACCGCTGCCGGAGGTCGTCGTGTTGGTGCACGCGGCCATCGCCATCGCGGCGACCGCGACAACTGTGGCTCTCCAGATTCGCTTCATGGAGTCTTCTCTCACGTAAGAAGGGGCGCTCGTACCGGATCGATGCGGGAGAGGAAGGGAACCGCCGACCCTCTCGCCGTCACAGCGCTCGGCGCAGTTATGAGAGTGGGTGCGCGGAAGAGTTGGTCTGCCCGCCACCTCACGTGTCGTGGGCGTTAGTCTACGGGCGTCGGCCAAAAAGGCAATGGCCCCGTCGCGGCCAATTCGGGAGCGACGGGGCCATGGGTGGGCCGAGGGAGAACGTGCAGGTCAGACGGCTTCCGCGACCACGACTCGGGGGCTTCCGGGCAGGGCGATCACCTCACGCCGGCGCCATCCAGCGGCCTCCAGCCAGCCGGTGACTTCGGCCTCCGGATACACGACCGTGCCGTCGATGACAAAGTACTCGCCCGCGTGCAGGGCGTCGATCGGCCGCTGGCGCTCGTCGTCGTCCAGCAGGAAGTCCAGCAGGAGCAGGGTCGCGCCGGGACGCGCCGCGGCACGGGCGTTCACGAGGATCGCGCGGTTCTGCTCGGCGGTGAACCGGTGGATCACGTGGTTGACCATGACGAGGTCGTGCTCGCCGCCCGGAGCGGCCTCGTCGGTGGGCGCGGGCTCGATCGTCGCCCGGTCCGAGAAGCCGGCGGCCGCCAGCGCCTCGGTGAGCGACTCGGTGGAGGCCGGGTCGAAGACGAAGCGGGCCGACAGCTCCGGGTTGGCCCGCAGCGCGCCGAGGGCGAATTCCGGCGAGAGGCCGCCGAGGTCGAGCAGGCTCTTGTACGGGGTGAAGTCGAAGGAGCGGGCCAGCATGGCGGCGTGCAGCGCGTTGTAGCGCATGACGCCGGCCATGAAGGTCGCCCAGCGGCCCTCGTCCATCGCCAGCTCGCCGGGCTTGGTGGTGTCGACGGTGGCGTCGAACTGGAGCCAGTGGCCGTAGCTGATCTCGTTGAGGAAGCCGAGGAAGGGGTGGAGGTCGAGGTCGCCCTCGCCGCTCAGGTGGGCGGCGGCGTCCGGGGCGAGCCGGTAGCGGCCCTCGGCGCGCTCCAGCAGGCCCAGGCCGTTCATGGAGTCGGCCAGGATGCGGGACATCTTCTCGCTGAGCCCGGTCGCCGCGGCGATCTGGGCCACGTCGCGCTCGCCGTCCGCGAGGGCGCGGAAGAGGCCGGTGCGGGCGGCGGCGAAGAGCTGCTTGGCACCCATGTAGCCGATCGCGATGTCGACGATGCGGTCGGGCGTTGCGGGGGTGGGCGTGGTGGTCATGCGGTCCTCCTGCGGGTGGGGTGGGTGGTCGTGGGGCGGGTACGGGGGTGGCGGGGGTCCGGCGGAACCGGGCGGGTCACCAGGTGCCGTCCGGGGCGACGTCGCGGTCGAGCCAGAGGTCGGCCACGGCCTCGCGCAGGGCCGCCGCGCCCACCCGGTCGAGCAGGGCGACGGCGCCGGCGTTGTCCTCCAGCTGGGCCTGCCGGGAGACCCCGACCAGGACGTTCGCGGTCGCCGGGTTGGCCAGGCAGAACGCGATGCCCAGCTGGGCCGGGGTGGCCCCGAGGCTCTCCGCCAGCTCGCGGACCCGCGGGTAGGCCTCGGCGACGCGTTCCCGGATGCCGCCGACGTCGGCACCGATCTTGCGGTTCGGCCGGAGGTTTCCGACCAGGATGCCGCCCTCGAAGACGTCGGAGGCCTGGAGGGCCAGCTCCCCCGACTCGAAGAGGGGGGCGTAGTAGCGGCCCTCGGCCATGGACCTGCGGACCAGGCCGTACTTGAGCTGGGCGAACGAGGGCGGCACCAGTCCGCGGGCGCGGGCGATGTCGAGCGCGGCCCGCAGATCGTCGTAGCGCCAGTTGTTGACGCCCCAGGTGGTGAAGCGGCCCGCCTCGATCTGCTCGGCGACGTCGGTGACGACCCGCTCGACGTCGAGGTCGCCGAAGTAGTCGCCGACGACGACCATGTCGGCGCTCTCGACGCCGACGCGTTCCAGGGATGTCTCCATCTGCTGCGTGAAGCCGGTCGCCGGGTAGTCCCAGAGCCAGAGCTTCCCGCAGAACCGCCAGTCGGCGCGGGCGAGCCCGGCCTCCCGTACGGCCCGGCCGAAGATCAGATCGGTGCGGGCGTTCTCCGCGTGCGGGCCCATGTTGTAGTGCGCGACGTCGAAGAAGGCACAGCCCAGCTCGGCTGCCCGTGCCACCAGCGACACCGCGTCATCGAAGTCCATCCGGTCCCAGGTGTTCCAGGACCCCAGTGCCAGTACCGGCACCTCGGGGCCACCCGGGCCCAACGGACGGTGGGGAACAGACTTTTCGGCGCTCAAAGCTCCTCCCGAAGCCTCGGCTTTTTCGTCTACGCTTGTATACTATAAATCGGACCGCCGGGACAGAGGTCTCGGCGCGAGGGGAGTAGGGGAGTGACGATGAAGCGCACACGCACCGTGCTGGTGACCGGCGGAGCCGGCGGGATCGGCCGGGCGGTGGCCGCGGCCTTCGCCGCCGCCGGGGACACCGTGGTGATCGCCGACCGGGACGCGGAGCGCGTCACGGCGACGGCGGCGGAACTGGGCGTGCACGGCCTGGCCCTGGACATCACCGACGAGAGCGGGATCGCCAGTGGGCTGGACGAGGTCCAGGAGAAGTTCGGGCCCGTCGACGTGCTGGTGAACAACGCCGGCCTGCTGACGCTGCACGGCACGGTGCTGGAGCTGCCCGGCGCCGATCTGGACACGATCCTGCGCACCAATGTGGTGGGCACCTTCCTGATGACCCAGCAGACGGCCCGGCGGATGGTCGAGGCCCAGGTGGCCGGGGCGATCGTCAACATCTCCTCGATCGGCGGCCGGCAGCCCACGCCGGGCATGGGCGGCTACGAGAGCAGCAAGGCGGCCGTGGACGCGCTCACCCGCTGGGCGGCGATCGAACTGGCCCAGCACGGCATCCGGGTCAACGCCGTGGCGCCCGGCCCGGTGCTCACGGACATGCTGGCCGCGGGCATGCCGGAGGGCTCCCCGCAGCGCAAGGCGTGGGAGGACCGCATCCCCCTCAAGCGCCTGGCCCCGGTGGAGCAGGTCGCCGCGGCGGCCGTGTTCCTCGCCGGGGACTCCGCCGCCCACATCACCGGCACCAGCCTCCCCGTGGACGGCGGCCAGCTGCTCGTGTGACCCGTACCGGCCCGTGACAGTGGCCCCGGAGCAGGCATCGCGCCTGTCCCGGGGCCACTGTCGTACGTCAGGGCGCCTGCGGGGCCGGGGCCGTGCGGTCGTGGACGATCCGGCCGTCCACGACGGTCAGGTCCACCTCGACGTCCGGCAGCTCGGCCGGGGCCAGGGTGAGCGGGTCGGCGGCCAGGACGCACAGGTCGGCCGCCATGCCCGGCGCCAGGGTGCCCTTCCAGGAGGCGGCCGCGTCCTGGCGGGCCGGCTCCACGGTGTAGCAGCGCAGCAGCCGCTCCATGCGCGCCCGGGGGTCGGCCGCCGCCCCCATCCAGGCGTCGGCGGCCGCGATCTGGCGCCGCCAGTCCGGCGAGAGCACGGGCGCGTCGGAGGTCAGGCACATGCTCACGCCCGCGTCCAGCGCCGCCTGCAGCGGCCACGCCGCCTCCGCCGAGCCGGGACCGAGCGCGTCGTTCACCAGGGAGCGGGTGCGCACCGCGATCTCCGGCTGGGTGTCCAGGCCCACCCCGAGCGCGGCCATCCGGCGCAGCTGGGGGCCGGTGACGAGGTCGCCGTGGATGATGTAGTGCCCCAGGTCGACGTCGTGCTCGGCCCTGGCGCGTTCGACCGCGTCGAGCGTGACGTCGATGGAGCGGTCCCCGGTGGCGTGCACGCCCACCTGCTGTCCGGCCCGGTGCGCGGCGACGATCATCCGCGTCAGGTTGGCCTCGCGTTCGGCGTCGTCGCCGCCCGCGACCAGCAGGGACGGCCGGATGCCGTCGGCGTAGCAGTGGTGGGTGTAGGCGGACCGCATCGGCGGTATGCCGTCGGCGAATATCTTGACGCCGGCGAACCGCAGCCAGCGGGGGTCGGCGGTCGTGCCGTCGGCGGCGGAGAGCCCGGCGAGGAAGTGCTCCAGGTCGCTGGGTCCGTCCAGTTCTCCGTACAGCCACAGGACGGTGATCCGGGCCCGCAGCAGTCCTTCGGCGGCGAGCGCGCGGTACTGCTCGGCGACCGAGCTGCCGAAGGCGCCGGTCCGTCCGCCGTCCTCGCCGGGGCCCAGGCCGGGTTCGGTGTAGCTGGTGATGCCGAGGGAGGCGGCGAGGTCCCCCGTGCGCAGGATCGCCCGGCGGCGCGCGGCGTCGTCGGGGAGCGGGTGCTCGGGGGGCGGGCCGGGCGCGACGGCGTCGCCGAAGAGGGTGTCGGGCCACATCGCGCCCAGCCAGGTGCCGTGCAGATGGGCGTCGTTGATGCCGGGCAGGACGGCGCGTCCGGCCAGGTCGATGACACGGGTGCCGGGGCCGGCGAGGGCCAGCACCCCGGGGTCGTCGCCGACCCGGACCACGGTCCCGCCGCGCAGGGCCACGGCGGTCGCGCCCCGGGCGCCGGGCGCCATGGTGTGGACGACGCCCCCTCGCAGGATCAGGTCGGCCGGTGTGTTTCGGGCGTCGCCGTCGGCTGTGCGCACGGGTGCTCCTCGTCGCTCTCAGGGTCTCGACATTTGAGTCGACAGCCGTAGACTAACCCATCGTCGAGCCCCTTGATCCGCTCGATACGAAGGAGTTGTGATGGACATTCCCTCCTCGACACGCGCCGCCGTACTCACCGCGCACGGCGCCTCGTTGGACCTCACCGACCTGCCCCTGCCGCCCGCACCGGAACGCGGGGCGGCCCTGGTGCGCATCACCCGCACGACCCTGTGCGGCACCGACATAGAGATCTGGTCGGGCAAGATGAGCTTCCCCGGCATGCTGCCGATGGTCCTCGGCCACGAGATGGTCGGCGAGATCGTCGCGCTCGGCGAGGACACCCGGGACGCGCTGGGCCGCGAACTGTCCGTCGGCGACCGCATCGGCTGGTCGGAGTCGACCTGCGGCGCGTGCCACGGCTGCGCGGTCCTGCGCGAGCCGGTCGCCTGTTCCTCCCGCGGCTACGGCTTCATGCAGCGCGCCGACGTCCCGCCGTACGCCACGGCCGGGCTGTGCGAGTACGCGTACGTCGTCCCCGGCGCGGCCAAGCTGCGGCTGCCCGAGGAGATCCCGGACACCTGGGCCGCGATGGCGGGCTGCGCGGCCAAGACCGTGCTGCGGGCGTTCTCGCGGGCCGGCGGCGTCCGCCCCGGCTCCCGGGTCGTCGTGCAGGGTTCCGGGGCCCTCGGCCTGTTCGCGACCGCGGTGGCCCGGATCGGCGGCGCCGGCAGCGTGATCAACGTCGGGGCTCCCCCGGCCCGGCTGGCGCTGGCCGGCTCATTCGGCGCCGACGCCACCGTGGACATCGCCACCGGCTCGGAGGCCGTCGTCTCCCGGGTCCGGGAGCTGACCGGCGGCCACGGCGCCGACCTGGTCCTCGACTTCGCCGGCGCCCCCTCGGTGGGCCGGGAGGCCGTGGAGATGGCCGCCCAGCGCGGCCGGATCGTCGTCGTGGGCAGCACCGGCCCGGTCTCCGAACCGATCGCCCTCGGCACGGTGATGGGCAAGGAGCTGACGATCACCGGTTCCCTCAACGGCGACATCGCCGACTACCACGACGCCATCGGCTTCTTCACCTCCTTCGCCGACCGCATGCCCTGGGACCGGCTGTTCGGCGAGCCGGTCGGCCTGGCCGGGGCGTCGGAGCGCATCGCCGCGATGAGCAGGCACGAGGAGATCAAGGCCGTCATCGATCCCCGGCTCGCCTGAGCGGTCCGGAGAAAGGAACCACACACGTGACCACCACCCCGCTCCCCCGGCGCCGGATCGGCAGCAGCGACCTGGAGGCGTCGGCACTGTCCCTCGGCTCCTGGCACACCTTCGACCGGATGGACTTCGCGGACGCCGTCACCATGGTCCGCCACGCGCTCGACGAGGGCGTCAACCTGTTCGACGTCGGGGTCTACGGCATGCCCGGCATGCCCCCCGTCTTCACCGATGTGATCTGGGGCTCCCTCATGCGGGCCACCGGCGCCCGCCGGGACAGCTACCTGGCCTCGGTGAAGCTGTGGATCGAGGGCTTCGGCGAGCAGGGCTTCGCCCCGCAGCTGAAGAACGCGTTCCTGCGCACCGGCCTCGACCACGCCGACCTGGTGATCCTCGGCGACCTGCGGCGCGACGACGTACGTCTGGAAGACCTCGTCGACGACCTCGCCGCACTCGCCGGCGCCGGGCTGATCCGGGCCTGGGGCGTCAACAACTGGTCGGCGTCCAACATCCGCGCCCTGCGCCGCATCGCCGCCGAGCGGGGCGTCGCCGGACCGCAGATAGCCCAGCTCAAGTACAGCCTGGCGCGGCGCTCCATACCGGACGGCGAGCCGTTCGCCGAGCTGTTCGCGGACGGGTTCACCATGCAGGCGTCCGACGTCCTGGAGGGCGGCATCCTGGCCGGCCGCGTCTCGCCGGAGCGGGAGATCGGCCGCGACCCCGGCTCCATCCGCGAGGCGATCGTGGCGACCGTCCCGGGCATCACCGCACTCGCCGGGGACCTCGACACCACGCCGGCCCAGCTCGCCGTCGCGTTCACACTGACCCACCCCGCCAATGTGACGACGCTGGTCGGCGCATCGCGGCTGGAGCAGGTCGAGCAGAACCTGGCCGCCCTGGACCTGGTGCGGCGGGTCGGCGCCGAGGAGCTGCGCGCCCTGGTCGAACCGTTCTGGTGCGACCGCGGCGTCGTCGACCCGGAAGGGCCCTGACCATGACCCCCTCACCGCATCCGGAGGGGCCACGCCCCCTCCCCGTGCCCGTCCCCTACGACCCGGAGCTGGAACCGGGGCTGGCGGCCTGCCGCGCGCTCATCGAGCAGATCCCGCTGCGGCCGGACACGATCCTGGCCAACCGGGCGCACTTCGAGACGATCGTGCCGCCGGTCGAGGCCGCCGTCGGGGACCGTCCGGTGGAGGTCGAGCACCGCACCGTGCCGGGCCCGGCGGGCGCGCCTGACGTGGAGCTGACGATCCTGCGCCCGCGGGGCGGGGTCCGCGACGCGCCCGGCATCTACAGCGTCCACGGCGGCGGCATGGTCCTCGGCAACCGGTTCTTCGGCATCGCGGGCCTGGTCGAGGAGGTGCTGGAGTACGGCGCCGTCGCCGTCAGCGTCGAATACCGGCTGGCTCCCGAGCATCCGGCACCGGCCGCCGCCGAGGACTGCTACGCCGGACTGCTCTGGTTCGCCGGGCACGCCGCCGAGCTGGGCGTCGACCCCGCCCGGATTCTGGTCGGCGGGGCGAGCGCGGGCGGCGGCCTGAGCGCGGCGCTCGCGCTGATGGCCCGCGACCGCGGCGGCCCGGCCCTGGCCGGACAGCTGCTGGACTGCCCGATGCTGGACGACCGCAACACCACCGTGTCCAGCAGGCAGTACGACGGCATCGGCATCTGGGACCGCAACAACAACGACACCGGCTGGTCCGCGCTGCTGGGCGCGGACCGGGGCACCGACGCCGTCTCGCCGTACGCGGCGCCCGCGCGGGCGGCGGACCTGTCCGGGCTGCCGCCCGCCTACATCGCGGTCGGCGCCGCCGAGGTGTTCCGCGACGAGTCGGTGGAGTACGCCACCCGGATCTGGGCGGCCGGCGGGAGTTGCGAGCTGCACGTCTGGGCGGGCGGCTACCACGGCTTCACCGGCTTCTCACCGGAGGCCGAGGTGTCCCGTGCCGCGGTGGCCGCCCGCGCGTCCTGGATGCGGCGTGTCCTCGGCAGCGGCGGCCGGCCCCGGTGACCGAGACCGCCGAACGCGGCGCGGCGCGCGTGATGAGCGCGCGCCGCGCCGCGTTCGTTCTGGGGTCGCTGGAGGTGTTCGGGCCGCTGTCGATGGACCTGTCCATGCCGCTGCTGCCGCAGCTCGCCAAGGACCTGGACACCAGCAGCAGCCTCGCCCAGGCGTCCATGTCGGTGTGCATGCTGGGGCTCGCGCTGGGCCAGCTCGTCACCGGTCCACTCAGCGACCGGTTCGGCCGGCGGCGGCCGCTGCTGTGGGGCATCGCGCTGTTCACGCTGTTCTCGCTGCTGTGCGCGTTCGCGCCGAACATCGAGATCCTGCTCGTGACCCGGTTCCTGCAGGGGCTCACCGGGTCGGCCGGGGTCGTCATCGCCCTGGCCGCCGCGCGGGACATCGCCTCGGGCATCGAGCTGGCGCGGCTGCTCAGCCTGCTCGGGCTGGTCGGCGCGCTGGCCCCGATCCTGGCGCCGGTGGCGGGCGGGCAGCTGGCGGCGTTCCTGGACTGGCGGGGCCTGTTCGTGGTCCTCGCCGGGGTCGGCGGAATACTCCTGGCCGTCGCGGGCACGGCGCTGCCGGAGACCCTGCCGGCCTCGCAGCGGCACGCGGGCGGGTTCGCCGAGACCGGGCGCCGCTTCGGCACGGTCCTGCGCGACCGGCTCTTCGTCTGCTACCTGCTGGTGGGGGCGTGCACCGGTACGGCCTTCTTCACGTATCTGGCGTCGATCAGCTTCGTGCTCCAGGACGGCCACCACCTCAGCCCGCAGGCGTTCAGCGCGGTGTTCGCGGCCAACGCGATCGTCGCCGTGTTCGGGTCGCTGGTCAACCGCGGTGTCGTACGCCGGGCCGGGCCCGCGCGCATGTACGTGGTGGGCACGACGGCGACCGCGGTGGCCGCGCTGGGCCTGCTCGGCGCGGTGCTCACCGGTTCCGGGCTGCCGCTGCTGCTCGTGCTGCTGGCGCTGGTGCTGTTCTGCTACGGGGTGATCAGCCCGAACAGTTCGGCGCTGGCCCTGGCCGGCCACGGCGAGCGTGCCGGTACGGCGGCGGCCCTGCTCGGCATGTCGAGCTTCGCCGTGGGCCCGGTGGTCGCCCCTCTGGTCGCGCTGGGCGGGGCGGCCGATCTGACCATGGCCCTCACCATGGCGGTCGCCACCGGGGTGGCGTGCGTGCTGGTGTGGACCGCGGTGCGGCCCCGGCTGCGCCACTGAGCGGCTGTCGGGCGGCCTCCCGAGCCGGGGCCGCCCGACAGCCTCCGGGCCGCATGGACCACGAAAGAGCCGGACCGCGTGCTGCGGTCCGGCTCTTTCGGTGCGGGGGGCGGGTCAGTCGGTCTGTCCGCCCGGTTCCACGATGCCCAGGCCGTCGGCGCCGACCTGGACGGCGGACTCGTCGAGCACCGCCTCGGCGACGGGCTGGAGGCGGCCGTCGAGGTCGAGGACCGGGGATGCCTCCTTGTACCAGGACTCGATCACTGCGTTGCCCCAGAAGTCCCGGCGGCGGTCGTCGCGGACGTTCCACCGGTAGGTCTCGTGGTCGGGGTCGCCCGTGTAGTAGTCGGAGGTGTAGATCTCCACCCGGTGCCCGTCCGGGTCGCGCAGGTAGAGGTAGAAGGCGTTGGAGACACCGTGCCGGCCGGGGCCGCGCTCGATGTGGTGCTCCTTGCGCAGCGAGCCGAAGAGGTCGGCGGTGCGCAGCACCTGGTGGGACTCGTGGGTGGCGACGCCCACGTGGTGCAGCCGGGGCCCGGCGCCGCCGGTGAAGGCGACGTCGTGGACGGTCTGCTTGCGGTACATCCACGCCGCGTACAGCTCGTGCTCGTCGCCCTCGATGGTCTCCGAGCAGCCGAAGCCCAGGGCCTTGTAGTGGGTGTAGGCGGCGGGGATGTCGGGGGTGCAGATGTTGAAGTGGTCCAGGCGCGCGATCTCGGCGCCCCGGCGCAGGTCGTAGCGCTGGATGAGGCGCTCGGCGCGCTCGATCTCGTGGAAGAACTCCACCGGGAAGCCGAGCGGGTCGATGACGCGGACGGCGTCGCCGACGCCGGGAGTCCCCGCGCCCTTGGGGACCCGGCGCACGGGCCGGCCCAGGGCGCGGAAGTACTCCTCGGCGCGGTCGACGTCCTCGGGGGTGCGGACCCGGTAGGAGATGTGGTCCAGGGCCGCGGTCTCCCCCTTGCGCAGCACGAGGGAGTGGTGGGTCAGTTCGTCGGTGCCGCGCAGGCACAGCAGGGAATCGTCCTCGTACTGGATGTGGAAGCCGAGCATGTCGCCCCAGAACCAGCGGGCCCGGTCCAGGTCGGTGACGACCAGCTGGGCGTAGGCGGAGCGGACGACGTCGGGAGGTGTACTCATGGGTACGGCTCCTTGGGGGTCAGGACGCGCCGAAGCGGGGGGTGTGGGGGTCGCCGAGCATCACGTGGACGATCTTCGACTCGGTGTAGAAGTCGATGCTGTGCGCACCGCCCTCCCGGCCCAGACCGGAGGACTTCACTCCGCCGAAGGGTGTGCGCAGGTCACGGACGTTGTGGGAGTTGATCCAGACCATACCCGACTCGACCGCGTGTGCGACGCGGTGGCCGCGCTTGAGATCGGCGGTCCAGACGTAGGCCGCGAGGCCGTACTCGGTGGCGTTGGCCAGTTCGACGGCCTCGGCCTCGTCGTCGAAGGGGGCGACGGCCACGACCGGGCCGAAGATCTCCTCCTGGAAGATCCGGGCGTCGCGGGCGACGTCGGCGAAGACGGTGGGCTGGAGGTAGTTGCCCTCCGCGAGGTGGGCGGGACGCTCGCCGCCGGCCACCAGCTTGGCCTCCTGCCGCCCGATCTCGACGTACTGGAGGACGCGTGCGTAGTGCTCGGGGTGGACCAGCGCGCCGACCTCGGTGGCCGGGTCGGAGGGGAGGCCCACCTTGACGCGCTCGGCGCGCTCGGCGAGGCGCCGGGTGAACTCCTCGTACACCGGTCGCTCGACCAGGACGCGGGAGCCGGCGGTGCAGCGCTCGCCGTTGAGCGAGAAGACGCCGAAGACGACGGAGTCGAGCGCCGCGTCGAGGTCGGCGTCGGCGAAGAGGACGACCGGGGACTTGCCGCCCAGCTCCATCGACGTGGTCTTCAGGTGTGTGGCGGAGCTGCGGACGATGTGCCGGCCGGTGTCCGTGGAGCCGGTGAAGGAGATCAGCGGAACGTCGGGGTGGTCGACCAGGGCCTGGCCGGCCTCCTCGCCGATGCCGTGGACGATGTTGACCACTCCGGCGGGCACGCCGGCCTCGTCGAAGATCTCCGGCCACAGGCTGGCGGACAGCGGGGTCCACTCGGCGGGCTTGAGGACGAGGGTGCAGCCGGAGGCCAGCGCGGGGGCCAGCTTCCAGCTCTCCAGCATGAACGGCGTGTTCCAGGGGGTGATCAGTCCGGCGACGCCGACGGGGCTGCGGACGACGTAGTTGATCTGCTGCTCGCCGGCCCGGAACGCCTCCTCGCCGAGCGCGACGACGACGTCACCGAAGTAGCGGAAGTTCTCGGCGGCGCGCCGGGCCTGGCCCCGTGCCTGGGTGATGGGCAGGCCGGAGTCGAAGGTCTCCAGCGCGGCCAGCCGCTCCTCGCGCGCCTCGACGGCGTCGGCGATCCGGTACAGGACGCGGGCGCGTTCCCGGTTGCCGAGCCGGGACCAGGCGGGGAAGGCGGCCCGTGCCGCGGCGACGGCGCGGTCCACGTCGGCGCGGTCGCCGGCGGCCGCGGTGGCGTAGGGGGTGTTGGAGACGGGGTCGCTGACGGGGAACGTACGGCCGTCGGCGCTGTCGAGGAGTTCGCCGCCGATCCAGTGGCGGATCTGCTCGGGCAGGTCCTGCGGGCGGTGCCCGGTCGGGTTCGTGGACATGGCGTCTCTTTTCGTTCGGAGGGAGGTCAGAGCTGCTGGGTGAGGTCGCCGCCCTCGGCGAGCAGGGCGCGGATGCGGGTCAGACCGGCCTCGGTGGGCGAGGTCAGCGGCGGGCGCACATGGGCGGAGGCGATCCGGCCCTGCTCCTTGAGCACCCACTTGGCGGGCGCCGGGTTGGTCTCGACGAACAGCAGGTCGACCAGCGGGTGGAGCCGGTAGTGCAGGTCGCGGGCGCCGTCGAAGTCGCCGGCCTCCCACAGTTCGTACATCCGGGCCACCGCGTTCGGTGCCAGGTTGGCGACGGCGGAGACGAATCCGGCGCCGCCGAGCGCCAGGAGCGGCAGGCAGAGCAGTTCGATGCCGGACCAGACGAGCAGTTCACGGCCGCAGGCGTGCAGGACGCGGGAGAAGTGCTCGAAGTCCTTGGTGGTCTCCTTGACGCCGACGAAGTTGTCGAAGTCGGTGAAGAGCCGCTTGACCGTCTCGGGGGCGATGTCGACGGCGGTGCGCGAGGGCACGTTGTAGGCGACGAGCGGCAGGTCGGGGAACTCGCGGGCCACGGTGGCGTACCACTGGTACAGCGCCTCCTGGGTGGGGCGCGCGTAGTACGGCGTGATGACGAGGGCGGCGTCGGCGCCGAGGTCGCGGGCGGCGGCGGTCATCTCCAGGGTCTCGTCGAGCTTGTGCGAGCCGGTGCCGGGCAGGAACGGCACCCGGTCGCCGATTTCCTCGGCGACGGTGCGCATGGCGGCGATGCGCTCGGTGGTGCTCTGGGAGGAGGGTTCGCCGGTGGAGCCGCCGAGGGAGATGCCGTGCGAGCCGGACTCCAGCTGCCAGCGGATCAGGCCGCGCAGGCTGTCGTGGTCGACGGCGCCCTCGTCGGTGAAGGGGGTGATGACGGGGGCGATGGACCCGCGGATGGTGGCGGGGTCGGTGCGGAACTTCATCGGGTGCTCCGTGGTGTGTGTGGCGGGGCCGGGGGCGTACGGGTCGGGGCTCGGGCGTACGGGTCAGGACTGGGTGGCGTGCCAGCGCTCGTAGGCGGCGCGCCAGGCGGGGCCGAGCGGGTAGAGGCCCTGGATGGGTTCGCCCGCCGCCACCTGCTCGGCGATGAACCGCTCCTGGCGCTCCTGTTCGGTGCTGTCGGCTATGAGCTGTGCGGCCAGGTCCGGGGGGACGACGACGACCCCGTCGGCGTCCCCGACGAGGATGTCGCCGGGCTGGACGAGCGCTCCGCCGCAGGCGACGGGGGTGCCGGTGTCCCAGGGGACGTGGCGGCGGCCGAGGACGGCGGGGTGTTCGGCGGCGTAGTAGGTGGGCAGGCCGAGGGCGGCCACGGCGGCGCTGTCGCGCAGGGCGCCGTCGGTGACGACGCCGGCCGCGCCGCGCTGCTGGGCGCGCAGGGCGAGGATGTCGCCGATGGTGCCGGCGGTGGGGTCGCGCCGGGCGTCCATCACCAGCACCTGGCCGGGGCGCAGCTCCTCCACGGCGCGCTTCTGGGCGTTCATGCCGCCGCCGAACCGGTCGAAGAGGTCTTCGCGCAGCGGCAGGTAGCGCAGGGTGTGGGCGGTGCCGACCAGCTTGGCGGTGGGGTCGGTGGGCCGGACCCCGTCGATGGTCATGTGCTGGAGGCCGCGCTTGCGCAGCTGGGAGCTGAGGGTGGCGGTGGCCAGGCCGCGCAGTGCGGCGGCGGTCTCCGGGTCGAGCGCGGGCTCGGCGGGGCGGGCGGCGCCCCAGGCGTCGGCGCGCAGCGCGTCGTCCACGCGGGGCATGGCGCCCCAGCCGGCCAGGTCGTGACCGGCCTCCGTGACGGTGTTGCTGAGCCGGCCGGTGGAGATGTCCTGGTCCGGGGCGGTGACCTCCACCTCGACCACGTCGCCGGGCGCCACCACGGACGCTCCGGCGGGGGTTCCGGTGAGGATGACGTCGCCGGGTTCGAGGGTGACCAGGCGCGACAGGTCGGCGATGAGGTCGCCGAACGGGAAGAGCAGGGTGGAGGTGTCGGCGTCCTGCGCCGGCTCGCCGTTGACCCAGGTGCGCAGCCGGAGCGCGGCGGGGTCGAGCCGGGCGGCGTCCAGCAGCCGGGGGCCGATCGGGGTGAAGCCGTCGGCGCCCTTGGAGCGCAGGTTGGAGCCCCGGTCGGCGTGGCGCAGGTCGTAGGCGCCGGCGTCGTTGGCCGCGGTCACATAGGCGATGTGGCTCCAGCCCTCCTGGGGCGTGACCCGGTGGGCGCGCCGGCCGACGACGAGGGCGATCTCCCCCTCGAAGGACATGAGTTCGCAGCCCCGGGGGCGGACCAGCGGGTCTCCGGTGCCGGCGAGCGAGGACGGCGGCTTGAGGAAGTAGGACGGCTGGTCGGGGACGCGGCCCCGTTCCTTCGCCCGGCAGCGGTAGTTGAGGTGGACGGCGATGATCTTCGAGGGCTGGGTTCCCAGCGGGTGCGGCATGGGAGTTCTCCCTGTGCGTGAGCTGCGTGGGGCACGGTTCCGTCGGAGGCGGCGGCGGGACGGGGCGACGGGCCCCGGCGTCGATCGGCCCCGGAGTTTCGGGTGGCGCCGCCATTAATCGTATACGATATCATGCACGTTCTAAAAAGAAAGTACCCGCCTCGCACTCCGTGCGGGAGCCTGGAGTGACCGGCGGGATACAGTGGCCAGATCGTATACGAAAACTGATGTGAGAGGTGCGAGAGATGCGCGAGATCCAGAGCCGGACCGGCTTGGCCGTCCGTACGTTCACCCCCGAGCGGCCCGCCGGTCTGCCGCCCGTGCTGCTCGTGCACGGCTTCGGCTCCCACGGCCGCCAGGACTGGGTGGACACCGGGATCGCCGCCGCGCTGGCCGACGCCGGGCGCGAGGTGTTCGCGCCGGACCTGTGCGGCCACGGCGACAGCCCCGCCCCCGCCTCGGCCGCCGCGGCGGGCGCGCCGGCCCTGGCCGCCGAGCTGGTCGCCGTGCTGGACGAGGCGGGCGTCACGGAGTTCGACGTCGTCGGGTACTCGCTGGGCGCGCGGCTGTCCTGGGAGCTGCCCGCGGCGGCACCCGGCCGGGTCCGCCGCACCGTGCTCGGCGGTCTCGGCCCCGGGGAGCCGTTCGAGGCGGTGGACGTGCCCGCGCTGCACCGCGCGGTCGCCGGGGACGCGGAGCCGGCGGACCCCTTCACGGCGATGATCGCCGGGATGATCGGCGCGCACGGGGACCGGGCCGCCGGGCTCGCCGTGTGCGTCGAGGGACTGCGCGCCACCCCGTTCGCGCCCCGGTCCTGGGCGGGTTCGACGCCGCCCCTGTTCGTCGTCGGCGCGGACGACATGATGACCCGGGGCATCGAGCGGGTGGTCGCCCTCGCGGAGGGCGCGGAGCTGGTCACCGTACCCGGACAGCACCACGAGGTCCTCGCCGGAGAGGCGTTCCGCCGTACAGTCCTGGAAGCCCTCGCAGGGTGAACGCACGAGTACACGACCGGGTCCGCGTCGCGGCCGCCCGGCACGGGGTAGGGAAACAGGCATGAGCGCCACGCAGAAGGACACCCGTCCCAAGGGGTCGAAGGCCGAGGTCAGCTATGAACTGCTGCGCTCGCGCATCCTCGACGGCACGTACGGACCCGGCTACCGGCTGGTCCTCAGCCAGCTCGCGCGGGAGACCGGGGTCAGCACGATCCCGCTGCGCGAGGCCCTGCGCCGGCTCCAGTCGGACGGGCTGGTCGAGGTCGTGCGCAACATCGGCGCGCGGGTGGCGGTGTTCGACGCCGCGCAGGTGGAGCACGCCCTCCAGGTGCTGGCCCGGCTGGAGGGCTACGCCACCGCGATCTCCGCGCCGCACATGAGCGCCCGGCACATCGAGCGGTCGCGGGAGATCAACGCCCGGATGGCCACGGCGCTGGAGGACTTCGACCCCGCCTCCTTCACCGCGCTCAACCGGGAGTTCCACTTCTCCCTGTACGAGCACTGCCCCGACGGCCATCTGGTCGCGCTGATGGAGGCGGAGTGGGCGCGCCTGGACCACATGCGCCGCTCGACGTTCTCGCACGTGCCGGGGCGGGCCCGCCGTTCCGTGGCGGAGCACGAACGGATGCTGGAGCTGATCGCGGCCGGTGCGCCGGCCCGGGAGATCGAGCGCGTCGCCTGCGCCCACAAGGTGGCGACCGCCGAAGCGCTGCACCGCTCGCAGACCCCGCAGTAGCCCTGCGGCAGTCCGTACGGACCGGGACCGGTTCCTGAACCGGTCCCGAATAATCGTATACGATCAGGTATCTCATCTGTTAGCGTGGCCGCATGTCCACCACCGACCCGACCGCGGGCGCTCCGGGTACGCCACTGCCCGCGCCGCCGTCCAGGGGCACCGTCGTCACCGTCACCGGCGAGGTCTCCCCGGACGCGCTGGGCGCGGCGCTCCCCCACGAACATCTGCTGAGCGACTTCGCGCCGCCGCACGACACGGCCGAGTCCTGGGCCGCCGTGGGACGCACCCGCCCCACGGCGGTGAGCAGGCGCCGCTTCTACGGCGCCCCGCTGACGATGGACCTGCTGGGCGAAATCGCCCTGGGCGCGCCCAACCGGGACGACTGGCTGCTCGGCGACGAGGATCTCGCCGCCCGGGAGGCCGCCGACTTCCGCGCGGCCGGCGGCACCGCCCTGGTCGACGTCACCACCCCCGACCTCGGCCGCGACCCGGCGGGGCTGCGCCGGATCGCCGAGGCCACCGGGCTCCACATCGTGATGGGGTCGGGCCGCCACCACCCGGCGCGCGCCGCGGCGTCCGGCGACCCGGCGGCCACCGCCGGGCCCGACGCGGACGGCCTCGCCGAGGAGATCGTGCGCGACCTCACCGAAGGCGTGGACGGCGTACGGGCCGGGCTCATCGGCGGCCTCGCGGCCCTCGACCCGGACGAGCCCGCCGAACGCGCGGTCCTGGTCGCGGCGGCCCGCGCCTCGGCCGCCACCGGCGCCGCGATCGCGGTCGCCCGCAGCGCCGACGCCGCCGTCCAGCAGCGGGTGCTCGACCTGCTCGCCGCCGAGGGCGCGGACCTCAGCCGGGTGGCCGTGGCCCGCTGCGACGCGCTGTCACCGCGCCCCGACGACCTCGAACCGCTCCTGGAGCGCGGCGTTTTCGTGCAGTTCGACCAGCTCGGCCGGCTTCCTTCGGTGCTCAGCGTCAGCGACGACCAGGACGTCGCCGCCGCCGTGCTGGAACTCGCCCGCCGGGGCCACGCCGACCGGCTGCTGCTCTCCCAGGGCGTCCGCACCAAGTCGGGCCTGCTCGCCCACGGCGGCGGCGGATACGGCTTCGTCCTGCGGCAGTTCGTCCCCTATCTGCGGATGCTCGGCGCCGACGACGCCCTCGTCGAGTCCGTCACGGTGAGCAACCCCCGCCGTCTGCTCACCCTCACGCCCCGGAGGACCGATTCGTGAGCCGCTACCCCTTCGAGATCCCGGACCTGTCCGGCCGGGCCCTGACCGTCGCCGGCCCCGTGGACCCCGCCGCGCTCGGCGCCACCCTCATGCACGAACACCTCTTCGTGGACCTGCGGCGCCCCCCGCGCTTCCACCGCCCCGGCGAGGACTCCCCCGAGGCCACCGAACCCCTCTCCCTCGCCAACCTGGCCCGCACCCGGCACGGACACCCCAACGCCGACAACGACGTGCTGGACGACCACGACGAGATGCTGGCCGAGGTCCTCGCCTTCGCCCACACCGGCGGCGGCACCGTCGTCGAGGTGTCCCCCGCCGGGCTGGGCCGCGACCCCGAGGCGCTGCTGCGGCTGTCCCGGGCCTCCGGGCTCAACATCGTGATGGGCGGCGGCTGGTACACCCCGGCCTTCCACCCGGCGGACATGGACGAGCTCACCGTGGACGAGCTGGCCGACGCCGCCGTCCGCGACATCGTGGTCGGCGTCGACGGCACCGGCATCCGGTCCGGTGTCATCGGCGAGGTCGGCGCGGACTCGGTGCCGCTGAGCGACAACGAGCTGAAGAGCGTCCGGGCGAGCGGCCGGGCGAGCCGGGTCACCGGCGCCCCGGTCACCTTCCACGTCGGCGGCGTCGGCGAGGACAAGTTCCGGGTGCTCGACATCCTCGCGGAGGAGGGCGTACCGCCGTCGAACATCGTGCTCGGCCACGCCATGGAGGTCGCCGCCGACCCGGACTTCGGCCGGCGCGTCCTGGACCGGGGCGTCTTCGTGGAGTTCGACTTCCTGACCTCGCCCGGCAGCCCCTGGGGCCACCTCTTCCTCACCAGCGACCACAAGGTGGCGCGCGGCATCGCGGAGCTGGTCGAGCGGGGCCACGCCGGGCAGATCCTCCTCGGCCACGACGTGTGCCAGAAGATCCAGCTCAAGAAGTACGGCGGCCAGGGATACGACTACATCCCCCGGCACTTCCTGCCCGCCCTGCGCCGGCTCGGGGTGAGCGAGTCCGCGCTGCACACGATCATGGTCGACAATCCCGCGCGCGCCCTCGCCTTCGCCGCGCCCCGGTGAGCGCCGACCGCCCGCCACCGCCCACCCGTTCCCGAGGGAGAACCATGCGCGTCACCCCCGTACCCTTCGACCCGGCGCTCGGCGCGGTGCTCGACTCGATGCCCCGCGACGAGGAGTCCGCCCCCGGCCCGGACTCCGTCACCGCCATCCGCGACTCCGCCGGCGCGTTCCCCATGCCGCCGGTCGCCGAGGTCATCGGCGACCGGGCCGTCGACTCCGAGGAGCTGACGATCCCGGGCCCCGAGGGTGCCCCCGGCCTGGCCGTCACCGTGCTGCGCCCGCGCGGCCTGACGGAGCCGGTGCCGGCGCTGTACAACATCCACGGCGGCGGCATGATCAGCGGCCACCGCCACCAGGACACGCCCCGCCTCGTGGACCTCGTCGACGCGCTCGGGGTCGTCGCCGTCAACGTCGAGTACCGGCTCGCCCCGGAGCACCCGGACCCGGCACCGGTCGAGGACTGCTACGCGGGACTGCGCTGGATGACGGAGTACGCCGATGAGCTGGGCATCGACCCCGGCCGCGTCGTCGTGATGGGCGGCAGCGCGGGCGGCGGCCTCGCGGCCGGGGTCGCGCTGCTGGCCCGCGACCGCCAGGGGCCGCGCCTGGCCGGGCAGTTGCTGCTCTGCCCGATGCTGGACGACACCAACTCCACCGTCTCCAGCCACCAGTACACCGAGCGCGGCACCTGGCGCCGGCCGATGAACATCCTGGCGTGGCAGGCGCTGCTCGGCGACGACGCGGGCGACCCGGCGGCCCCGGTATCCCCGTACGCGGCGCCCACCCGGGCCACCGATCTGTCGAACCTGCCCCCCGCCTTCGTGGAGGTGGGCGCCGCCGAGCTGTTCCGGGACGAGGACGTGAACTACGCGTCCCGCATCTGGGCGGCGGGCGGCCATGCCGAACTGCACGTCTGGCAGGGCGCGTTCCACGGCTTCGACGTGTTCGCCCCGGACCACGAGGCGACCCGCGCCGCACTGGCTTCCCGCCGGTCCTGGCTGCGCCGCGTCCTCGGCCTCTGACCGGACCGGCCGACACCACCCCCCTCCTTCCTCCTCCATCTCTGTTCACCAGCCAGAAGGGCCACCGATGCCGGAGACAGCGGACCTCATCCTGACCGGCGGCGACGTCCTGACCGTCGACGACGCCTTCTCCGTCGCCGAGGCGGTCGCCGTACGGGACGGCCGGATACTCGCCGTGGGCGGCGACGCGGAGATACGGGCCCTGGCCGGACCCGGTACCCGCGTCGTGGAGCTGGCCGGGCGCACGGTGCTGCCCGGCATCAACGACTCGCATCTGCACGCGGCGGCGTGGGCGCTGACCAGCCCGCCGTTCGCGCTGGACCTCGGCCACCCGGCCGTGGAGTCGATCGCCGACATCGCGGACGCGGTGCGCGAGGCCGCCGCCGGCACTCCCGCCGGGGAGTGGATCACCGGCCTGGGCTGGGACGTCGGCTATCTGGCGGAGTGCCTGGCCGACCCGGCCCGCCGCCCGCACCGCGCCGACCTGGACGCCGCCGCCCCCGACCACCCGGTCTGCCTGACCGACTTCTCCGGGCACATGGTGTGGGTGAACTCCCGCGCCCTCGAACTCGCCGGAATCGACCGGGACTTCGAGGCTCCGGCGGGCGGGGTGATCGACACCGACGCGGCGGGCGAGCCCACCGGCGTCCTCAAGGAGACGGCGCAGGCCCTGGTGCAGGGCCTGGTGCCCCCGGTGAGCGTGGCCCAGCGCAAGGAGGCCGTCCTGTCGGCGGTGAGCGCGCTGCACGCCCTGGGCATCACCAGTTACACCGAGCCGGGCCTCGGACCGGGCGGCGCCGAGATCCTGGGCGGCGGCCTGGACACCGCCACCCTGCACGCGTACGTCGAACTGGTCCGCGCCGGACAGCTGGAGGCCCGCGTGCGCGCGCTGCTGCTGCCCGCGCCGATGGGCGGTTCGGCGGCCGACGTGCGGGCCGGGCTCGACGGGGCGGCCGTGCCGGACGACGTGGACGAGCGGCGGCTCGCCGTGATCGGCGTCAAGGTGTTCGCGGACGGGGTGCCGCCCAACGAGACCGCCTGGATGCATGAGCCCTACCCGGCCGGCGGCCACGGCGGGCTGTGCGTGCACGGTGCCGACAGCGGGCTGAAGGAGGCGGAGCTGGCCGAGATGATCCGGATCGCGCACACCGCCGGATACCAGCTCGGGGTGCATGTGACCGGCGACCGCGCGATCGACAGCGTGGTCGACGCGTTCGCCGCCGCCCAGCTCGCCCACCCGCGCCCGGACGCCCGGCACTACGTCATCCACGGCGACTTCGCCTCCGAGCGGAGCCTGGCGAAGCTGGCCGCGCACGGCTACGGCATCAATATGAACCCGGCCATCAAGTGGACCATCGCGGACCTGATGGACGGCATCGTGGGCAGCGCGCGCTCGGACTACATGTGGCCGGTGCGCTCGGCTGTGGAGGCGGGCATCGCCGTCTGTGTGGGCTCCGACGCCCCGATCACCGCGCCGGACTGGCGGCGCGGGGTCGCCGCGATGCTGCTGCGCGAGTCCAAGGCCACCGGCCGGGTCAGCGGTCCCGAGCAGTGCGTACCGCTGGAGACCGCGTTGCGCGCGTACACCGTCAACGCCGCCCGGCAGGACTTCGCCGAGTCCTGGAAGGGCACCGTGGAGCCCGGCAAGGTCGCCGATCTGTGCGTCCTCGGCGGCGATCTGCGCGCGGCCGATCCGCACGACATCCCGGACCTGCCCGTCGACATGACGGTCTTCGACGGACGGATCGTCTACGAACGGGTCGGCGCCGAGGACTGAGCCCGAACGGGGACCGGGCACGGCCCAGGACCGAGCACGGCCGAGGAGGGCACGACCGAGGACTCCCGGATGTCGCGAACTGCCGGTCAACCGCCGCCGCGACTGCCGTCCGGGCCGTGGACCGGCGCATAGCGTGCAGCCAACCACGTCCCCAGCATCAGGGAGTCGACCATGAAGAACTCGTCCCGCACGGCGGCGGCCACCGGCGCCGCCGCCCTCCTCGCCGCCGGCCTCCTCGTGGCGGGCGCGACCACGGCATCGGCCGCGCCCGCCAACGGCGAGCGCATCACGTCGCTGGAGCAGCTGAAGGCGCACATCGAGCAGGCCACCCACCTGGACGCCGGCGGGCCCCTGGGCACCGACCCGGTCGGCCAGGCCGTCTGACGACGGGGGGCGAGGACCGTGGACGAGAAGGAGACCCCGACGAGCTGGTGTCCGAGCGGTGACGCCCACGCGCCCGAGTCGGTCGTGCTGGGCGTGCGCTCCGGGCAGGACGGCCGGGTGGTGTACCTGGCCGATCCGGTACCGGCGTCGCAGGTGCTGGGCGATGTGCCCGAGGGAGTCGAACCGCGGCGCATCCTGCGGTTCGCCTCGCACTGTGTCTCCGGCTGCGCCAACCGCCGGGGCAACGACTGCACCCTCATCGAACGGGTGCTGGCCGCACCTCCGGCCGCCGAGTCGAACGTTCCGCGCTGCCATCTGCGGGCGCGGTGCCAGTGGTGGGCCCAGAGCGGTGTCGAGGGGTGCCGGCGCTGTCCGGCGGTCTCGACCCGGCATCTCGCCGACGACGAACTGTCCGGACTGATCGCGGACCCCAGCACCACCCGCGAACAGCTGGACGCGTGGATCGCCGCCGAGGCCGGCTGATCGTCCCGTTCCTCGCCCCGCCGGACCCGTCCGGCGGGGCTTCGCCGTGCGGCCGGTACCCGCCGGACGCGTGGGGCCGGGGAGAGCGGGTACAGTGCGCCGCGGCATTCCGGCCGGCCGAGGAGGACAACCGTGACCGACACCGACGAGGCCCGGCCCGCGGCCGCGGACGGCGCGGCACGGCCGGGCGCGCTGCGCCGCGTGATGCGTTACGTCCCCCTGATCGCGCCGGTGCTGCTGTGGGCCGTGCCGTGCTGGGTGCTGCTGTACACCGGTCAGGACTGGCCGCTGCCCGTGACGGCGGGCGGGACCTGTCTGTTCGTCCTCGGCCTCGTCACGATGCCGCTCGCGATGGTGCGCGGGCACGGCAGACGGCAGCGGGACCGGGCGGCGATCGTCGGGGACACGCTCCTCGGGGCGGTCTGGGTGGTGTTCACCTGGTCCGTGCTCCTCGGCGCGCTGCTGCGGCCCGCCCTGGCGCTGACCGGCGCGGGCGGCGACGGGCGGACGCGGGCCAGGATCGTCACCTGGGCGGTCCTCGGCGTCGCCGCCGCGCTGCTGGCCTGGGGGTACGGGGAAGCGCGCCGCGTCCCGCGCGTACGGTCGCTCGATGTGGAGTTGCCCCGGCTCGGCGCCGGGCTGGACGGCACCCGCGTCGTCCTCGTCACCGACACCCACTACGGGCCGCTCGACCGGGTCCGCTGGTCGGAGCGGGTGTGCGCGAAGGTCAACGCGCTGGAGGCGGACCTGGTCTGCCACACCGGTGACATCGCGGACGGCACCGCCGACCGCCGCCGCGCCCAGGCCGCCCCGCTCGGCACCGTGCGCGCCGCTCACGCCCGCGTCTACGTCACCGGGAACCACGAGTACTACAGCGAGGCCCAGGGCTGGGTGGACCTGATGGACGAGTTGGGCTGGCAGCCGCTGCGCAACCGCCATGTGCTGCTGGAACGCGGCGGGGACACCCTCGTCGTCGCCGGGGTGGACGACGTCACCGCCGAGTCCTCCGGGCTGGCCGGCCACCGCGCCCATCTCGCCGGGGCGCTGGCGGGTGCCGACCCCGGTCTGCCGGTGCTGCTCCTGGCCCATCAGCCCAAGTTCGTGGACCGGGCCGCCGAGGGCGGGGTCGACCTCCAGCTCTCCGGGCACACCCACGGCGGCCAGATCTGGCCCTTCCACCATCTGGTCCGGCTCGACCAGCCCGCCGTCGCCGGGCTCAGCCGCCACGGTGGGCGCACCCTGCTGTACACCAGCCGGGGCACCGGGTTCTGGGGGCCGCCGTTCCGCGTCTTCGCGCCCAGCGAGATCACCCTGCTCGTGCTGCGCGCCCCGGTGACTCCCTGACACGAGCACCGGATGCGCGGCCCGGTCAGGGTTCCGCGTGGTAGTAGCGCGTACAGGACTCCACCATGCCGTCCCCCGCGATGCGGAAGAAGTCGACGAAACGTGCCGGGGTGTCGTCGGTGCCGGTGCCTGTGCCTGTTCCTGTGCCGACGCGTCGGCCGGAGACCACCACGCTGCGGTCGCGGGCGACGACGCGGTCGATCTCGTGGCGGGCGGGCGCCCCGAGGTGGTCGCGGTGGGCGCGCAGGAAGGCGGTGCGGCCGTGGGCCGACGGGGCGCCGGGCAGGTCCAGTCGGACGTGTTCGTGCAGCAGCGAGGCGCACGCGTCGAGGTCTCCGGCGTCGAGGTAGTCGTAGACGAGGCGGACGTGGTCGGTGCCCGCGGCGGTGATCAGGTCGTCCGCCGGGTGCGGGGCTGTGGTCGTCCAGGCGTCGGTGTGCATGGACGCCTCCTTTCTCTTTCACCCGGCACTTTTCCGGCCCCCGCCAACCCCCGCCTATCGCGCCGCTATTGGCGGGACGGTCACGCTCGGCAGGCAGGATGGACAGATGCGTGAGGGTTGTGAAAACTTTGGGGTCGTTGATCCCGGAGTATCAACGCGCTTACGAGCTGGGGGTCTCGGTGGCCGAGGGTACGACGCACACGGTCCAGGATGCCCCCGGCGCGTCGAGACCGCCCTTTCAATTGCTGGGTCCGCTCCAGGTACGGGGCAAGGACGGCCCACTGCGGGTGCCGCCCGGTCGGCAGGAGGTCATCCTCGCCGCCCTTCTGCTTGAGGCAAACCGGGTGGTCGGCACGAACTATCTGGTGGACCTCATCTGGGAGGACAACCCGCCGGAGACCGCCCGTACGCAGGTGCAGATCTGTGTGTCGCGGCTGCGCAAGCTGCTGGTCGGCGCCGACAGCACGGTCTCGATATCGACCCGGCCGCCGGGTTACGTCCTGCACGTCGACACCGGGGACGTGGACTCGCTGCTGTTCACCGGTCTGGTCGCGATGGCCAGGCGGCAGCGCGACGAGGGCGAGACGGAGAAGGCGGTGGCGCTGCTGAAGTCGGCGGTGGCGCTGTGGCAGGGCGATTCGCTGAGCGGTCTGGAGAGCGGCCCGCTCGCCAACAAGGCGCGGCAGCTTGACGAGGAGCGGCTGAGCGCGATCGAGCTGCGGACGCAGCTGGAACTGGAACTGGGCCGGTACGACCGGCTCGTCGGGGAGCTGCAACTGCTCACCCACGAGAACCCGTTGCGGGAACGGCTGCGCGGTCAGCTGATGTGCGCCCTGTACTGGTCGGGCCGGCAGGCGGAGGCGCTGGAGGCGTTCCGGGACGGGCGCCGGATTCTGGACCGGGAGCTGGGTCTGGAGCCGGGCCGGGAGCTGAGGCGTCTGGAGTCGGCGATCCTGGCCGGTGAGCTGCCGGCGCCGGCGCGTGTCCAGCCGCCCCGGCCGCGTGACGGCGGGGCCGGGGCCGCTGAGTCCGCCGGGCCCGCCGAATCCGCCGCCCCGCCCGTGCGGCAGCAGTCGCTTCGGGGGCAGGGCGCGGACCCCGTACCGCCGCACGGCGCCGCCGCCCGGTCCGGCGACGGCGACCCGCACGACGCGCGCCCGCAGCAACTTCCCGCCGCCACCTATGACTTCGTGGCGGACGACGCACAGCTCGCCGCGCTGGAGAAGGCGCTCACCGGGGGCCGGGAGCGCAAGGCAGTCGGTCTGGCGGTGATCACCGGGAAGCCGGGCACCGGCAAGTCGACGCTGGCCGTGAACCTGGGGCACCGGCTCGCCGAGACGGGGTTCCCGGACGGGCAGCTGTACTGCGATCTGCGCGGCACCGGCACCCCGGCGACGACCCTGGAGGTGCTGGGCCGTTTTCTGAGGGCCCTGGGCATACCCGGCCAGCTCATCCCGGACTCGCTGGACGAGCGGGCGGAGATGTACCGCACCCGGCTCGCCTCCCGGCGGGTGCTGGTCGTCCTGGACGACGCGGCGACGGAGAGCCAGGTGCAGCCGCTGCTGCCGGGGAGCCGTGACTGCGCGGTGCTGGTGACCAGCCGGGCCAGGCTGACCGCGCTGCCGGGCGCGTACCGCGTGGAGCTGGACGTCCTGGACGAGGAGCGGGCGCTGCGGCTGCTGTCGCGGATCATCGGGGAGGAGCGCGTCGAGGGCGAGGCCGCGTCGGCGGAGGCGCTGGTGCGTACGGTGGGGCGGCTGCCGCTGGCGTTGCGGATCGTGGCCGCCCGGCTCGCTGCCCGGCCGCACTGGACGCTGGCGTCGATGGTGCACCGGCTCGCCAACGAACGGCACCGGCTGGACGAGCTGGCGCACGGCGAGATGACGATGCGGGCCAGCCTCTCCCTCACGTACAACGGGCTGGCGCCCGAGGACCGGGGGCTGCTGCGGCTGCTGAGCATGTCGCGGACGCCGACGCTGCCGGGCTGGCTGGCGGGCGCGCTCCTCGACGACGATCGGCCGGTTCCGTCCGATCTGCTGGAGCCGCTGGTCGACATGCAGATGCTGGATGTCGTCGGCGTGGAGCGGACCGGCGGCTACCGCTACCAGTTCCACGAGATCATCCGCGTCTACGCGCGCGAGCAACTGGCCGCGCACGACGGCCCGGAGGTGCGCCGGGACGCGCTCGCGCGGATGGCGGGCGGCTGGATGTATCTGGCGCAGGAGGCCCATCGCAAGGTGTACGGCGGCGACTTCACCGTGCTGCACGGTGACGCGCCGCGCTGGGCGCCGCCCCCGTCGTGCACGGGTGATCTGCTCGCCGATCCGCTGGCCTGGTTCGACGCGGAGCAGGGCGCGCTGTGCGGCATGGTGGAGCACGCCGCCGACGAGGGTCTGCACGATGTGAGCTGGAATCTGGCGACGACCCTGGTCACCCTGTTCGAGGTGCGGGGCCACTACGACCTGTGGGAGCAGACCCACGTACGGGCGCTGGCCGCCGTGCGCAAGGCCGGAAATCTGCGCGGCACCGCCGCCGTACGGGCTTCGCTCGGTTCGCTGTACATGTGCCGCAACGAGTTCGACATGGCCCGCCAGGCGCTGAGTTCGGCGCTGGACGTGTTCCAGGCGCTGGACGAGCCGCAGGGCGAGGCGCTGTGCCGCCGCGACATGGCGCTGATCGCCCGGACGAACGGCGCGGACGACGTCGCGCTGGAGCTGTACGCGCGGTCGCTGGCCGACTTCGACCGGGCCGGTGACGTGGTGGGGCGGGCGATCGTGCTGACGCAGAGCGCCCATATCCGGATGCGGCGCGGCGAGACGGACGCGGCGCAGGCGCAGTTGGACGAGGCGCTGGAGATCTACGACGGGGTGGGCTATCTCGGCGGCCGGGCGCGGACGCTGCGCCGGGTGGGCCAACTCCTGCTGGAGCGGGGCGAGCTGGATCTCGCGGTGCTGACGTTCACGGAGGTCCTGGAGCTGTGCCGGGATTCCGGTGATGTGATCGGCGAGGGGCATCTGCTGCGGGACCTGGGTCAGGCCTTCGTGCTGATGGGCCGGCCGGACCGGGCCACGTACTTCTTCGACCGGGCCGTCGCGGCCCGGGAGCAGATCATGGACTTCGGTGGTGGTGCGCTGGCCCGCCTGGATCTGGCGCGGCTGCTGGCGGACGAGCCGGGGCGTTCCCGTGAACTGCTGGCCCCCGCGCTGGAGGTCTTCACGAGCCGGGGTATGAAGCGGGAACTGGCGGAGACCCGGCGGCTGCTCGGCGCGGGCTAGAAGCCCTGCGCCACCTGGTATCGGGCGAGGTCAGTCCCAGGGGTTGTTGTCGGTGGAGCCGGTGGTGGTCGGGGCGGGCGTCGCGGTGCTGCTGGTGCCGGTCGGCTGGGTGCCGGTGCCGGAGGCGTCGTCGGCCCAGCCGGCCTGGACGCCGATGCCGGTGACGATCACGACGGCGACGGTGGCGAAGGCGGCGCGGAGGGCGTTGCGGGTGGTGGTGTTCTTCGTCATCGGACTGTCCCTTCGTCGGTGTTCCGTTTCCTTCTGGACACCAAGCTAGGAACAGCCGGATTCACGGCACCGCCCCCGCCCCTATCGCCCCGCTATCACGGCGCCGGCGCCGCCTTCCGCTGGTCGCGCTCCCACGATCGCGGGCCGCTGACCTGCCCTTCCCCCGTACGGGTCCGCTATCACGGCGCCGGTGGGGCGGGCCGTACCGGCGTTGGCGGCGCGATGCCTCCCGGATAGGCGGTGCGCGGAGCATGGCGGCAGCAGCAAGGCACGACAGCCGTCCCCCACGGCACCCCGGCCCGCAGCCGCTTCCGGGGTGCTCCTCCCCGACGAGCAGGAGTCGTTTCATGACGCTCAGCCACCCCCCGCAGGACACCCCGGCCGCCACCGCATCGCTCGGCTCCCTGATACGCGGACACCGGCTCCGCATCGGCCTCACCCAACGGGAACTTGCCGACCTGTCCACCATCAGCGTGCGGGCCATCCGGGACCTGGAGAAGGGGAAGGCCCAGCGGCCCAGGACGGACACGGTGCGGCTCATCGCCGACGCGCTGAGACTCGGCCCGAGAGCCCGCACGGCGCTGGAGGCGGCGGCCCGCAGCGGCCCGCGCGCGGGCGGTGAGGTGCGCCGGCTGTCCATGGAGCGGGCCGCACCGCCCGCGCCGCTGTATCCGCTGGTCGGCCGGGAGGCGGAGACCGGGATCGTGGTGGAGGAGCTGCGTTCGGGTGCGGAGCGGCTGGTCACGGTCGTCGGGCTGAGCGGTGTCGGCAAGACCCGGCTGGCGCTGGAGGCGGCCGCCCGCCTGTACGACGCCGGGCTGCCGGTGCTGTGGCACGGCGGGGACGGCGCCACCGCCGACTGCCTCCGCGCCGACGACGACCCGCTGCCCCGGCTCGCCGACTCCTGCGCCCGGTTCCTGCGGGGCGGCGGGCAGCCCGGGGAGCTCGGGGAGCCGCTGCCGGGTCTTGCGGACGCGCTGGTCGCCCTCCAGGACGGCGGTGCGCCGGTACGCGGTGCCGTGCTCGTCCTGGACGGGGTGGACACCGCCGCCCTCGACTTCGGCCGGCTGAGCCGGCTGCTGCGCGCCTTCCCGGACCTGCGTCTGCTGGTCACCGGGGAGCGGCCGTGGAACGTGCCGGGTGAACGCCTGTTCCTGCTCTCGCCGTTGGAGGCGCCCGCGCCTTCGGCCGGGCACACCGACGCGCCTGCCGTACGGTTCTTCCTCAGCCAACTGCGCCGGGTGCGGCCCGACATCGTGCCGGACGCGCGGGCGCTGGCCGATGTCACCTGGATCTGCCACCGCCTGGACGGCCATCCGGCGGCGCTCGGTGCCGCCGCGTCCTGGCTCACCGTCTGCGACCTGTCGACGCTGCGCGACATCGTGGACTCGGACCCGGCCCCGCTGCTCGACCATCTGGCCGGCGGTCCGGAGGGCTCCCGCCTCCAGGTGCGGGTGAGCCGCACGCTCGCCGCGCTGCCGGCCTCGCAGCGGACGCTCATCGGCGAGTTGTGCCGGGCGGACGACGGGGAGTTCCTGTTCCAGGACGTCGTACGGCTCACCGGCCGCTCGCTGCCGGAGTGCGGCCGGCTGATGCGGGAGCTGCTGGTCGGCGGGGTGATCCGGGCCAGTGCGGACGGCGGCCGCTCGGCGTTCCGGGTGCTGTGCGTGGTCCGCGCGGCGGCGGGCGCGACCGCCGCGGTGTGAGCCGCCGCCACGGGGCGGCGCCGGGGCTGCCGTCCGACTGCCGCAGTGCCGTCGAACTGCTGGCCTCCCGCCGGAACAACTGCCGCTCCACGCCCGGCCCCGGCGGTTGTATGGCACTGCCCGCTCCGCAGCCGCCCCGTTCCGCCGCGAGACACACAGGAGACCCCATGCCGTCCGACGCGACCGTCGCACCCGCTCCGGCCACCCTCCGGTTGCCGCTCTCGGTGGCCCAGCGCGACATCTGGACGGCCCATTCCCTGGACCCCACCGGCCTCAAGTACAACGTGGCCGAGTGCCGGGACATCCGCGGCCCGATCGACCCGGAGCTGGTGGGCGCCGCCTGGCGCCGCCTCACCGACGAGGCGGACGTCCTGCGCATCCGCCGCTTCGAGGACGACGGCGAGGACGTGTGGCAGCTCATCGACACCGACCGGGGCGACCGCACCCTCCCGTACATCGATGTGAGCGGCGAGGCCGATCCGGAGCGGGCGGCCTGGGACGTGCTGGACGCGATGATCGGGGCGCCCTTCGACCTGACCGGCGAGCCCCCGGTCCGCTGTGCGCTGATCAAGCTGGCCGCGGACCGCTCCTTCTACTTCTGCGGCTTCCACCACCTGGTCACCGACGGTGCGGGGCTGGGGATGCTGCTCCAGCGGCTGATCGAGCTGTACGAGCAGGCGGTCGCCGGTGAGCCGTGGGGCGCGTCCCCGTTCGGCCGGCTGGCCGATGTGTACGCCGAGGACGCCGCCTACCGGTGCTCGGACGAGGCCGCCGCCGACCGGGCCTGGTGGCGGGAGCACCTGAGTGGTGCGCCGGAGCGTTTCCCGAGCCTGATCCGGGGCTCCGGCCGGGCCGCCCCCGCCCGAGGGGCGCTGCCGTTCTCACGTCGTACGGTCCTGATCCCGGCGGCCCAGGCGGACCGGCTGCGTGCCGTGGCGCGGGCCGAGCGGGTCTCCTGGCCGGTGCTGGTGGTCGCCCTGTTCACCGTGTATCTGCACCGGGTCACGGCGCAGGACGAGTTGACGGTCGCGCTGCCGGTGCCGGGACGGACCACGAAGACCGCGCGCAGTACGCCTTCGATGGCGTCCAACATCGTGCCGCTGCGGCTGCGCGTGGGCGCCGGCGAGACGCTGCGCGACCTGGTGCGCGCGGTGTCCGCCGAGGTGAAGAACGGGCTGCGCCATCAGCTGACCCGGTTCGAGGATCTGCGCCGGGACGCGGGCACGCTCACCGGGGGCCGCAGGATGACGGGCCCGGTCCTCAACCTCATGGCGTTCAACGCCGACCTGACCGTGTGCGGCCACACCACGGTCAACCACAACGTGTCCAGCGGCCCGGTCGAGGACCTCAACGTCACGGTGTACGACCTGGGCGCCTCGGACGGCTTCCGCATCGACTTCGACACGCCCGTGGACGGGGTCGACACCGAGGCCGTCGCCGCCCATCTGGACCGGTTGGCCGCCTTCCTGGTCGCGGCCGTGGACGCGGCGGAGCCGGGTGCCCGGCGGATCGCCGAGCTGGAGGTGCTGTCGGAGGGTGAGCGGGAGCTGCTGCTCGGGCCGTGGGCCGGGGCGGTGACCGACCGGGACGACGTGTCGCTGGTGGCCCGCTTCGAGGAGCAGGTGGCACGGTTCCCGGACACGGTCGCGCTGATCGACGGCGAGCAGAGCATCACGTACGCGGAAGTGAACGCGACCGCCAACCAGTGGGCCCGGCACCTGCGTTCACGTGGGCTGGGGCGGGGCGACCTGGCCGGCATCCTGCTGGAGCGGGGCGCCACCTTCGCCGCCGCGCTCATCGCCGTACTCAAGACCGGCGCAGGGCATGTCCTGCTCGACCCCGACTTCCCGGACGAGCGGCTGCGCTCGGCGGCCGGTGAGGCGGAGATCAGCCACCTGGTGACCCGTACGGGGCTCGCGGGGCGGCTGGCGGGCCGGTGGGTGACGTGCACCGAGGGACCGGAAGACGTGACGGGCGAGGACCCCGGCAACCTCGATGTGCCGATCTGCGGTGACGACCTGGCCTGTGTGATGTTCACCTCCGGGTCCACGGGGCGGCCCAAGGGCATCGTCTCCTCGCACCGCAACCTGGTCTCCACGCTGGTGGGTCAGACCTACCTCCCGACCGGTCCGGAGGAGGTGTACCTCCAGTCCTCGCCCATCTCCTGGGACGCCTTCAGCCTGGAGTTCTGGGGGCCGCTGCTGCACGGGGCGCGGGTCGTTCTCCAGCCGGGGCAGAAGCCCGAACCGGCGCTGATCGCGGAGCTGGCGCCGAAGCACCGGGTCACCACCCTGCTGCTGTCGGCCAGCCTCTTCAACTACCTCACCGACGAACACCCCGAAACGTTCGAGTCGGTCACGACCGCGTACACCGTGGGCGAGGCGGCCTCCCCGGCCCATGTGCACAAGCTGCTCTCGGCCCGACCGGGGATCAGGGTGCTCAACGGCTACGGCCCGGCGGAGGCGATGATCTACGCCACCACCCACACCATCGAACCCAGCGAGAAGCCCCACACCGTCATCCCCATCGGCACACCGCTGGTCAACAAGCCCCTCTACGTCCTCGACACGGCCCTGCGGCTGTGCCCGCCGGGTGCGACCGGTGAGCTGTACGTCTCCGGAGACGGCCTCGCCCACGGCTACCTCAACCGCGCCGACCTCACCGCCACCGCCTTCATCCCCCACCCCTACGGCCCCGCCGGCTCCCGCCTCTACCGCACCGGCGACCTCGCCCACTTCGACTCCCACGGACGCCTCCACTACGAAGGCCGCGCCGACCACCAGATCAAGATCCGCGGCTTCCGCATCGAACCCGCCGAAGTCGAATCCGCACTCCTCACCCACCCCCAAGTCACCCAGGCCGTCGTCACCAAGCACCACGACCAGCTGTCGGCGTACGTGGTCGCCACCGATGTGTCCATGGCGGAGGTGCGTCGGCACATCATCGAGCGTCTTCCGGAACACCTCGTCCCCGCCTACCTCACCCCCCTCGACCGGTTCCCGCTCATGCCCAACGGCAAGATCGACAAGCGGGCGCTCCCCGAGCCGGTGGCGGTGGCGTCGGGTGGCCGGGCCCCGCGCACGCTGCTGGAGGAGACTCTGACGAGCCTCTTCACCAGCACGCTCGACGCGCCCGGTGAGCTGACGATCGACGACGACTTCTTCCACCACGGCGGGCACTCCATCCGCGCCGCCCGCCTCACCAACCGGATCGCCCAGGTGCTCGGGGTGCGGCTGACGATCCGCGATGTGTTCGAGAACCCGACCGTGGCACGGCTGGCGGAGAAGGTCGGCACGGAGAAGGGTCTGCCCGCGCTGCCGCCGCTGTCCGCCGGGGAGGCACCGGACCGGGAATCGGCCCCGATGTCGTTCGCTCAGCGGCGGTTGTGGCTGCTCGCGGACCTGGAGGGCAGCAGCACCGCGTACAACGTGCCGATGGCCGTACGGCTGGCGGGTGTTCTGGACACCGATGCCCTTGAGGCCGCCTTCAACGACGTCCTCGCACGTCACGCGCCCCTGCGCACCGTGTATGAGACCGTCGAGGGCGAGCCGCGGCAGCGCGTCCTCCCGGCCGGCGAGGCACGTGTGGTCGTGGAGCGTCGCGAGGTGACGGCCGACGAGCTGGACGCCTCGATGGCCGACGCCGGGCGCCGCTCCTTCGACCTGCGCGGCGAACTCCCCCTCGCGGTCACGCTGTTCCGGCTGAACGAGGCCGTGCACCACCTGGTCGTCGTGATGCACCACATCGCCACGGACGGCCAGTCGAGTGACGTGTTCGTCACCGACCTGGCCCGCGCGTACGAGGCCCGGGTCGCCGGTGCGGCCACGAGCGTCCTGGAACCGCTGCCAGTGCGGTATGCGGACTACGCGGTGTGGCAGCAGCGGGTGTTGGGCTCGCCCGACGACGCGGACAGCGTGCTGACACGGGAGTTGGACTTCTGGCGCGGCGCCCTGGCGGGGCTGCCCGAGGAGCACTCCCTGAACCTGGACCGCCCGCGCCCGGCCCGCGCCTCGCACCGAGGCGGGCAGATCGCCGTCGAGCTGGGGAACGACCTGTTCGCCCGTGTGGGCGAGCTGGCCCGCGCGGAGGGCTGCACCCCCTTCATGGTCGTCCACGCGGCCCTGGCTGCGGCACTCACCCGGCTGGGCGCCGGCACGGACCTGGCCATCGGCTCCCCCGTGGCCGGCCGCACCGACGAAGCACTCCGCGACCTCGTCGGCTTCTTCGTCAACACGCTGGTCCTGCGCACCGACACCGGCGGCAACCCCACCTTCCGGCAGCTCCTGGAGCGCGTCCGCACCACCGACCTCGACGCCTTCGCCCACCAGGACGCACCCTTCGACCTCGTCCTCGATGCCCTCAACCCCACCCGCACCCTCTCCCGCCACCCGCTCTTCCAGGTGTGTCTCACCCTGGAGACCGGCACGCCCGTGCTCGCGCTCGACGGTGTGCGGCCCGCCGCCCTGCAGACGTTCGCCAATGGATCGGCCAAGTTCGACCTGGAGTTCCTGCTCCGCACGGACGACGGTCAGGGCCTGAGCGGGATGGTCATCTTCGCCGAGGATGTGTTCGACCAGTCCACCGTCCAGCGCATGGTGACCGTGCTCGGCAAGGTCCTGCGCCAGGCACTGGCCGACCCGGAGACACGCCTCGGTGAGATCGAGGTGCTGTCGGGAAGTGAGCGGGAGCTGCTGCTCGGGCCGTGGGCCGGGGCGGTGGCCGACCGGGAAGACGTATCGCTGGTGGCCCGCTTCGAGGAGCAGGCCGCCCGCACCCCGCAGGCCATCGCCCTCATCGACGGCGACACGCACATCACGTACGCCGAACTCAACGCCACGGCCAATCAGTGGGCCCGGCATTTGCGTTCACGCGGCCTGGACCGCGGTGACCTGGCCGGCATCCTGCTGGAGCGCGGCGCCACCTTCGCCGCCGCGCTCATCGCCGTACTCAAGACCGGCGCCGGACACGTCCTGCTCGACCCCGACTTCCCGGACGAGCGGCTGCGGTCCGCCGCCGAGGAAGCCGCCATCAGCCACCTCGTCACCCGTGCCGGACTCGCCGACCGCCTCTCCGGGGTGTGGACGACCTGCACCGAGGGGCCGGAGGACGTAACCCACCAGGACGCGAGCAACCTTGATGTGCCGATCTGCGGTGACGACCTGGCCTGCGTGATGTTCACCTCCGGGTCCACCGGACGGCCCAAGGGCATCGTCTCCACGCACCGCAACCTCGTCTCCACGCTGGTGGGGCAGACCTACCTCCCGACCGGTCCGGAGGAGGTGTACCTCCAGTCCTCGCCCATCTCCTGGGACGCCTTCAGCCTGGAGTTCTGGGGTCCGCTCCTCCATGGCGCACGCGTGGTGCTCCAGCCGGGACAGAAACCGGAGCCGGCACTGATCGCGGAGCTGGCGCCCAAGCACCGGGTCACCACCCTGCTGCTGTCTGCCAGCCTCTTCAACTACCTCACCGACGAACACCCCGAAACCTTCGACTCCGTCACCACGGCCTACACCGTCGGCGAGGCCGCCTCGCCCCTCCACGTGCACAAACTCCTGACCGCCCGGCCGGGGATCAGGGTGCTCAACGGCTACGGCCCGGCGGAGGCGATGATCTACGCCACCACCCACACCATCGAACCCTCCGACGAACCCCACACCGTCATCCCCATCGGCACACCCCTGGTCAACAAGCCCCTCTACGTCCTGGACAGCTCGCTCCGGCTCTGCGCGCCGGGTGCGACCGGTGAGCTGTACGTCTCCGGAGACGGCCTCGCCCACGGCTATCTCAACCGGGCCGACCTCACCGCCACGCACTTCGTCCCCCACCCCTACGGCCCCGCCGGCACCCGCCTCTACCGCACCGGTGACCTCGCCCACTTCGACGCCCACGGACGCCTCCACTACGAAGGCCGCGCCGACCACCAGATCAAAATCCGCGGCTTCCGCATCGAACCCGCCGAAGTCGAAACCGCACTCCTCAACCACCCCCAGATCACCCAGGCCGTCGTCACCAAGCACCACGACCAGCTCTCCGCCTACGTCGTCGCCACCGATGTGTCCATGGACGACGTCCGCCGACACATCGTCGAGCGTCTTCCGGAACACCTCGTCCCCGCCTACCTCACCCCCCTCGACCGATTCCCGCTCACGCCCAACGGCAAGATCGACAAGCGGGCGCTCCCCGAGCCAGTGGCGGTGGTGAGCAGCGAGCGCGCGCCGCAGAGTCAGCTCGAAGAGATCGCGGTGGCCCTGTTCAGCCAAGTGCTGGGCACCGAGGGCCCGGTGGGGGTCGAGGACAGCTTCTTCGCCCATGGCGGGCACTCACTGCTGGCGGCCCGGCTCACCAACCACCTGGCCGACGCCCTGGACGTCCGGCTGACCATCCGGGACGTGTTCCAGCACCCCACGCCCGCCCGCCTCGCGCAGTACATCGCCTCGTTGCAGGGGCGGCCCGCGCTGCCGACCCTGGTTGCCGGGGAAGCGGGTGACGGCTCCGACAGCCCGCTCTCGTTCGCCCAACGCAGGCTGTGGTTGCTGGCCGAGCTGGACGGCGCGAGCACCGCGTACAACGTGCCGATGACCGTACGGCTGACGGGTACGCCGGACGTGGACGCGCTGACGGCCGCGCTCAACGACGTGGCCGCGCGCCATGCTCCGCTGCGGACCGTGTTCACGACGGTCGCCGGTGAGCCGCGGCAGCGCGTACAGGCGGCCGACCGGGCCGGGATCGTCATCGAGCGCCGGCCGTCCACGCCGGAGCGGCTGGACGACGACCTGGACGCGGCGACCCGGCAGCGTTTCGACCTCACGACGGAGAGCCCGCTCCGGGCCACCCTCTTCGACCTGGGTGACGGGCAGCACCCCGTCCTGTTCCTGCTCTTCCACCACATAGCGACGGACGGCCGCTCGGCCGGTGTGTTCTTCGACGACCTCTCGCGGGCCTACGCGGCGCGGGTCGCGGGTGCCGAGGCGAGTGTCCTGGAACCGCTGCCCGTGCAGTACGCGGACTACGCGGTGTGGCAGCAGAAGGCGCTGGGGTCGGCCGACGACGCGGACAGTGTGCTCGCCCAGGAACTCGCCTTCTGGCAGGACACCTTGGCGGACCTGTCGGAGGAGCACGGCCTGACCCTCGACCACCCGCGCCCCGCAGCCGCATCGCATCGGGGCGGCCAGGTGGAGGTGTCCCTCGGGGACGACCTGTTCGTGCGCGTCGGTGAGCTGGCCCGCACCGAGGGCTGCACCCCCTTCATGGTGCTGCACGCGGCCCTGGCGGCGGCGCTCACCCGGCTGGGCGCCGGCACGGACCTGGCCATCGGCTCCCCCGTGGCCGGCCGCACCGACGAAGCACTCCGCGACCTGGTCGGCTTCTTCGTCAACACGCTGGTCCTGCGCACCGACACCGGCGGCAACCCCACCTTCCGGCAGCTCCTGGAGCGCGTCCGCACCACTGACCTGGACGCCTTCGCCCACCAGGACGCACCCTTCGACCTCGTCCTCGACGCCCTCAACCCCACCCGCACCCTCTCGCGCCACCCCCTCTTCCAAATCTGCCTCGCCCTGGAGGCCGGAGAGGCGCCAGCACTGGACCTGGGTCATGGGGGCACGGCGGAGGTGCGGGGGCTGACCAACGGTTCGGCCAAGTTCGACCTGGAGTTCCTGCTCCGCTCCGACGACAACAAGCGCCTGCACGGCGTGGTGGTCTTCGCGGAGGACCTGTTCGACCGGGAGACCGTGCAGCGCATGGTCGCCGTGCTCGGCGGGGTGCTGCGCCAGGCCCTGGCCGACCCGGAGACACGCCTCGGTGAGCTGGAGGTGGTGTCGGACACGGAGCGGGAGCTGCTGCTCGGGCCGTGGGCCGGGACCACCGCACCCGTCGAGGACACCTCACTCGTCGCCCGCTTCGAGGACCAGGCCGCCCGCACCCCGCAGGCCGTCGCCCTCATCGACGGCGACACGCACATCACGTACGCGGAGCTGAACGCCACCGCCAACCGCTGGGCCCACGCGATGCGGGCCCGTGGTCTGGGGCGCGGTGAGGTGGCCGGCGTCCTGCTGGAGCGCGGCGCGGTCTTCGCCGCCGCCGTGATCGCCGTGACCAAGGCCGGGGCCGGCTACACCCTGCTCGACCCGGACTTCCCGGACGAGCGGCTGCGGTCCGCCGCGAACGATGCGGGCATCACCCTGCTCGTCACCGACGACGTCCTCGGGCAGCGAGTGGCAGGCGGCGACCCCTGGAACGTGGTCTCCGTCTCCGGTGGGGCGCCGGCCGACGCGTCGGACAGCAACCCCGGTGTGCCGGTCCGAGGCGACGACGTGGCATGCGTGATGTTCACCTCGGGGTCCACCGGGCGGCCGAAGGGCATCCTGTCCTCGCACCGCAACCTGGTCTCCACCGTCACCGCCCAGACCTACGGCACCTTCGGGCCCGGCGAGGTCTTCCTCCAGTGCTCACCCGTCTCCTGGGACGCCTTCAGCCTCGAATTCTGGGGCGCGCTCCTCCACGGCGGCACGACTGTCCTCCAGCCCGGACAGAAGCCGGAGCCCGCCCTCATCGCGGAACTGTCCCAGCGCCACGGCGTCACCATGCTCCAGCTCTCCGCCAGCCTCTTCAACTACCTCACCGACGAACACCCCGAAGCATTCACCACCGTCACCACCGCCTACACCGGAGGCGAAGCCGCCTCCCCCACCCACATCCACCAACTCCAGCAACTCTCCCCCCACACCACCATCGTCAACGGATACGGCCCCGCCGAATCCATGGGCTTCACCACCACCCACACCATCGAACCGAGCACGCAGCCCCACCCCACCATCCCCATCGGCCGGCCCCTCACCAACAAGACCGCCTACATCCTCGACACCAACCTCCAACCCGTCCCACCCGGCGTCACCGGCCACCTCTACCTCACCGGCCACGGCCTCGCCCACGGCTACCTCAACCGCCCCGACCTCACCGCCACCACCTTCATCCCCAACCCCCACGGCACCCCCGGCACCCGCCTCTACCACACCGGCGACCTCGCCCACTACGACACCCACGGCCACCTCCACTACAACGGACGCGCCGACCACCAACTCAAAATCCGCGGCTTCCGCATCGAACCCGCCGAAATCGAAACCGCACTCCTCACCCACCCGGACATCACCCAAGCCACCCTCACGGTCCACCACGACCAGCTGTCCGCCTACGTCGTCACCGACTCGGACACGGTCACGGCGGAGGACGCACGGCAGCACCTGGCCGAACGGCTGCCGGAGCACATGGTTCCCGCCTACGTCACCGTGCTCGACCGCCTCCCCCTGACGCCCAACGGCAAGATCGACAAGCGGGCGCTTCCCGCGCCGGCCGTGATGGTGAGCAGCGCGCGGGCGCCGCAGACCCCGCTCGAAGAGGTGACGGTCGCCCTGTTCAGCCAGGTGCTGAGCACCGAGGGCCCGGTGGGGGTGGACGACAGCTTCTTCGCGCACGGCGGCCACTCCCTGCTGGCGGCCCGGCTCACCAACCACCTGGCCGACGCCCTGGACGTCCGGCTGACCATCCGGGACGTGTTCCAGCACCCCACACCCGCCCGCCTCGCCCAGCACATCGGCACCCTCAGCGGCCGGCCCGCGCTGCCCCCGCTCACGGCGGGCGCCTGGGACGGCGACGGCGACGCGCCCCCGTCCTTCGCTCAGCGCCGGCTCTGGCTGCTGGCCGAACTGGACGGCGGCAGCGCCGCGTACAACGTGCCGATCGCCGTGAGGCTGACGGGTGACGTGGACGCCGAGTTGCTCACCGCCGCCCTGCACGACGTGGTCGCACGCCACACTCCGCTGCGGACCGTGTTCTCGACGGTGGACGGCGAACCGCGCCAGCACGTGGTGCCGGCCGCACGCGCCCAAGTGCCCGTCGAGCACCGCGCGGTGGCCTCGGGCGAGCTGGACCGGGCGATGGCCGACGCGGCACGCCATGTCTTCGACCTCCACGACGAACTCCCGGTCCGGGCACACCTGTTCACGGTGGACGACGACTCATCGGTGTTCCTCCTCCTGCTCCACCACATCGCGACGGACGGCCGGTCCACCGCTGTGCTCTTCGACGACCTCTCACGGGCCTACGAGGCTCGGGGTGCCCGGGCCGATGTCAGCGTGCTGGAGCCGCTGCCGGTGCGGTACGCGGACTACGCGGTGTGGCAGCAGCGGGTGCTGGGGTCGGCCGACGACGCGGACAGTGTGCTCGCCCAGGAACTCGCCTTCTGGCACAAGACGTTGGAGGGTTTGCCGGAGGAGCACGCGCTGAATCCGGACCGGCCGCGCCCGGCCCGCGCCTCGCATCGGGGCGGCCAGGTGGAGGTGTCCCTCGGGGACGACCTGTTCGTACGCGTCGGTGAGCTGGCCCGTGCGGAGGGCTGCACCCCCTTCATGGTGCTGCACGCGGCCCTGGCGGCGGCGCTCACCCGGCTCGGTGCCGGCACGGACCTGGCCATCGGCTCCCCCGTGGCCGGCCGCACCGACGAAGCACTCCGCGACCTCGTCGGCTTCTTCGTCAACACCCTCGTCCTGCGCACCCACACCGACGGCAACCCCACCTTCCGCGAACTCCTCAACCGCGTCCGCACCACCGACCTGGACGCCTTCGCCCACCAGGACGCACCCTTCGACCTCGTCCTCGACGCCCTCAACCCCACCCGCACCCTCTCCCGCCACCCCCTCTTCCAAATCTGCCTCACGCTGGAATCCGGTGGAACGCCGGAGCTGCGGCTCGGAGAGGCCCGGGTCAGCGCGGTTCCGGCGGTGACGAGTGGGGCGGCCAAGTTCGACCTGGAGTTCCTGCTCCGCACCGAGGACGGCCAGGGTCTGCGGGGCACGGTTCTCTTCGCGGAGGACCTGTTCGACCGGGAGACCGTCCAGCGCATGGTCACCGTGCTCCGCGAGGTGCTGCGCCAGGCCCTGGCCGACCCGGACGTGCGGTTGGACCGCCTGAAGGTGGTGTCGGACGCCGAGCGGGAGCTGCTGCTCGGGCCGTGGGCCGGGACCACCGCACCCATCGAGGACACCTCACTGGTCGCCCGCTTCGAGGACCAGGTCGCCCGCACCCCGCAGGCCATCGCCCTCATCGACGGGGACACGCACATCACGTACGCGGAGCTGAACGCCACCGCCAACCGCTGGGCCCGCCACCTCCGTGCGCATGGCCTCGACCGGAGAGACCTGGCCGGCATCCTCCTCGAACGCAACGCCACCTTCGCCGCCGCGCTCATCGCCGTACTCAAGACCGGCGCAGGGCATGTCCTGCTCGACCCGGACTTCCCGGACGAAAGGCTGCGGTCCGCCGCCGAGGAAGCCGCGATCAGCCATCTCGTCACCCACGCCGGACTCGCCAACCGCATCAACGGGGCCTGGACCACCTGCACCGAGGGGCCGGACGACCTCGCCGCCCACCGCGCGGACAATCTCGGGCTACCGATCCGGAGTCAGGATGTCGCGTGCGTGATGTTCACCTCGGGGTCCACCGGGCGGCCGAAGGGCATCCTCTCCTCGCACCGCAACCTGGTCTCCACCGTCACCGCCCAGACCTACGGCACCTTCGGGCCCGGCGAGGTCTTCCTCCAGTGCTCACCCGTCTCCTGGGACGCCTTCAGCCTCGAATTCTGGGGCGCGCTCCTCCACGGCGGCACGACTGTCCTCCAGCCCGGACAGAAGCCGGAGCCCGCCCTCATCGCGGAACTGTCCCAGCGCCACGGCGTCACCATGCTCCAGCTCTCCGCCAGCCTCTTCAACTACCTCACCGACGAACACCCCCAAGCATTCACCACCGTCACCACCGCCTACACCGGAGGCGAAGCCGCCTCCCCCACCCACATCCACCGCCTGCAACAACTCTCCCCCCACACCACCATCGTCAACGGATACGGCCCCGCCGAATCCATGGGCTTCACCACCACCCACACCATCGAACCGAGCACGCAGCCCCACCCCACCATCCCCATCGGCCGGCCCCTCACCAACAAGGCCGCCTACATCCTCGACACCAACCTCCAACCCGTACCCCCCGGCGTCACCGGCCACCTCTACCTCACCGGCCACGGCCTCGCCCACGGCTACCTCAACCGCCCCGACCTCACCGCCACCACCTTCATCCCCAACCCCCACGGCACCCCCGGCACCCGCCTCTACCACACCGGCGACCTCGCCCACTACGACACCCACGGCCACCTCCACTACAACGGACGCGCCGACAGCCAGGTGAAGATCCGGGGCTTCCGCATCGAACCCGCCGAAGTCGAGGCCGCGCTCCTCACCCACCCGGACATCACCCAAGCCACCGTCACCACACACCGCCGCCAGCTCTCCGCGTACGTGGTGACCGGTGCGGACGCGGTGACGACCGAGGAGATCCGCCGGCACCTCGTCGAGCGGTTGCCCGAGCACATGGTGCCCACCTATCTCACCGTCCTCGACCGGCTCCCGCTCACGCCCAACGGGAAGATCGACCGGCGCGCCCTGCCCGAACCGGCGGCCGTCGTCTCCCAGGGGCGCGCGCCCCGTAACCCGCTGGAAGAGACCCTGGTCGGTCTCTTCGCCCGGACGCTGGGTGCCGAGAACGCGCTGAGCATCGACGACGACTTCTTCCACCACGGCGGCCACTCGCTCCTGGGCGCCCGCCTCACCAACCACATCGCCGTCTCGCTCGACGTCCGGCTCACCGTCCGCGACGTCTTCGAGCACCCGACACCGGCCCGGCTCGCCGAGCACATCACCGCGTTGAAGTCCGCCCCGGCCGCCGGGGCCAAGAAGGCCCGGCCCGCACTCCGCCGTCGTACCGAGACAGAACGGATCAGCTCATGACCTCCGCATCCCCCGCACCCGAAGACGTCGTCTGGGACCTTCCCGGTGACGGCCCGCACCGGCTGTCGCTGCTGGTGCTGCCCCACGCCGGGGGCAACGCCCACGCGTACGGCGGCTGGCGCGAGCACCTGCCGGCCGATGTGCGGCTGCTGATCGGCCAGTATCCGGGCCGTGGCGCCCGCTACTGCGAGGAGCTGCCCCTGTCGGTGGACGACCTGGCGCAGCCCGTGGTGGATTCGCTGCCCGCCGACACCGGTGAGCTGGTGGTGCTGGGGCACAGCATGGGGTCGCTGGTCGCGTTCGAGGTGGTACGCGCCCTGCGGGCCGCCGGCCGCAGCCCGCGGCTGCTGGTCGCCTCCGCGTGCCGGGCCCCGGTGCTGCCGAACCAGTGCCCCGTGCACCCGGAGCTGCTGGACGACGACCAGTTGGTCGCCGCTATCAAGGAGCGCGGCGGCACCGACGACGGCATCCTGGACGATCCGGAGCTGCGGGAGATCGTCCTGCCGTCGATCCGCGCGGACTTCGCGATCGACGACGCCTACCGGTGCACCGCCCCGGACGCCCGGCTGGACTGCCCGGTCGCCGTGTTCGGCGGGGACGCGGACCCGATCGTGCCGGCCGAGATGCTCGCCGGCTGGTCGCTGGTGACGGGCCACGAGGTCGTGCCGCAGGTGCTGCCCGGTGACCACTTCTACTTCCAGCAGGACCTGGCCGGCTTCTTCGCCCGGCTGAATCCGGTCCTGGACGCCCTGCGCGACTCCGCCGCCGCGTCCGCGTAACCCCTCCCCCCCTTCCGACCCCGCCCCAGCAAGCCGAGAAAGAGGAATTCACCGTGACCGCTCTCGCCCAGCCGCCCGCCACCGGTATCGCTCCCGTCCGGGAGCCCGGCAAGCCGGTGATCGTCCATACGCCGGAGTTCGGCTCCATGGCGGAGGCCACCGCGTGGCTGAACGCCCAGCGGGCCGCGATCCAGGCGGAGTTGCACCGGTCCGGTGCGGTGATGCTGCGCGGGCTTCCGGTCCGGGACGCGGCCACGTTCGCCGAGGCGCGGGACGCGCTGGTCGCGGAGCGGGCCGGGTACAAGGAGAAGGCGACCCCGCGCACGGACTTCGGTGAGGGCGTGTTCTCCTCCACGGACCTGCCGGCCGTCCAGCCGATCCGGCTGCACAACGAGAACAGCTACACGCTGGACTTCCCCGGTGTGCTGCTCTTCGGCTGTGTCACCGCGCCCGAGACCGGCGGCGCCACCACCGTCGGGGACATGCGGGCCGCGCTGGCCCTGCTGCCGCCGGAGCTGACCGCGCGGTTCGCGGAGGCCGGCTGGCTGCTGGTGCGCAACTACTCGGAACTGGCGGGGATGCCGTGGCGCAAGGCGTTCTCCTCGGAGGAGCCGGCCGGGGTGCGGGAGTACTGCGACGCGCACGCCATCGGCTACGAGTGGCTGGACGAGGACAGCCTGCGCACCCGGCAGCGGCGGTCGGCGATCATCACGCACCCGGTGACCGGCGAGCGCGTCTGGTTCAACCACTTCGCGTTCTGGAACGCCCGCAGCCTGGACGAGGACGTCCGTGAGGTGCTGGTCGAGACGTTCGGCGCCGACGGGCTGCCGTTCAACACCTACCTCGGCGACGGCACCGCCCTGACCGACGCGGAGGTGGACGCCATCAACGACGCGTACCAGGCGGTCACCGTACGGGAGAGCTGGCAGGCCGGTGACGTGATGCTCGTCGACAACATCCTCTGCGCGCACGGCCGCGAGGCGTTCAGCGGGGACCGGAAGATCCTCGTCGCCATGGGTGAGCCGGTGCCGCTGTCCGACTGCTCGCCCGCCTCCGCCCCCTCCACCACCCTGTACGGAAAGTGAGCGCAGCCATGACCGCCGTACTCCCCGAGCGCCCGACCACCACCACCGCCGCGCACCCGGCCGGCTGCCCCTGCGAGACCTGTGCCGCCGCCGGGACGGGCGCGGCCGACCTGATGGCCCGGCTGGCCGCCGTGCCCGGTGACCGCACCGCCGTGGTCGCCGGCGACCTGGAGCTGTCCTTCGACGAACTGCGGGAGCGGGCCGCCGCGTTCGCGTCCGGCCTGGCCGGTCTCGGCGTCGGTCCGGAGAGCGTCGTGGCGCTGTGCCTGCCGCGCGGCGCCGACCTGGTCACCGCGATCATCGGCACGCTGACGGCGGGCGCCGCCTACCTGCCGGTGGACCCGGCGCTGCCCGAGGAGCGGCGGCGGCTGCTCCTGACGGACTCCGGCGCCGACCTGGTGGTCACCGACCGGTCCGGCGCGGTGCCGGCCGGCCCGCGTACGGTCACGGTCGGGGAGCTGGCCGCCGGCCGGGGTGCGGCGTTCGCGCCGGTTCCGGTGGGGCCGGGGGCACTCGCGTACGTCATCTACACCTCCGGCTCGACGGGCCGGCCCAAGGGTGTGGAGATCGCGCGGGGTTCGGCGTCGCTGCTGCTGCGGGAGCTGGAGGACGAGGGCGCGGCAAGCGGCGAGGGCCGGCGCGTCGGCTGGAACGCCTCGCCGTCGTTCGACGCGTCGGTGCAGCAGTGGGTGCGTCTGTCGCGCGGGGACACGCTGGTGATGATCGACGAGGAGACCCGGCGCGACCCGGCGCTGCTGGCCGCGTTCGTGGACGACCGGGGGCTCACGGATCTCGACATCACGCCGTCGCACGCCGAGCCGCTGCTCGATCTGCTCACCCCGGACGGGGGCCCGCGCCCGCTGACGCTGCTCGTCGGCGGCGAGGCGATCGGCCCCGCGCTGTGGGACCGGCTGGTGGAGGCCCGGCGGGCGGGGCTGCTGCGCGCGGTGAACGTGTACGGGCCCACCGAGTGCACGGTCGACACGACGGCCGGCTGGATCGAGGAGCCGGGCGAGCCGCACATCGGCGCCGTGCTCCCCGGGCTGCGGATGCGGCTGCTGGACGAGCGCCTGGCGCCGGTCGGGCCGGGCGGGTCCGGGGAGCTGTATCTGGCCGGTCCCCGGATCGCGCGGGGCTACCGCCGCAGCCCGCACCTGTCCGCGCAGCGGTTCGTCGCCGACCCGTTCGGCGCGCCGGGTGAGCGCATGTACCGGACCGGGGACCGCTGCCGGCTGCTGCCGGACGGGCGCCTGGTGCACCTGGGGCGGCTCGACGGGCAGGTGAAGCTGCGCGGGCACCGGATCGAGGTGCAGGAGATCGAGGCCGCGCTCGGCCTGGCCGGTGCCGCCGAGGCCGCGGTGGTGCTCGGCGAGGACGCCGGGGGCAGCCCGTGTCTGATCGCCTACCACCGGGGCGGGGACAGCGAGGCGCTGCGTACTGCGGTGGCGGCGGCGCTGCCCGCGTACATGGTGCCGTCCGCGTTCGTCGCCGTGGACCGGTTCGCGACGACGCCCAGCGGCAAGCTGGACCGGGCGGCGCTGCCGGCCCGGATCGAGGCGGCGGCGCCCGCCGGGGCCCCGGCGCCGGGCGCGGGTCTCGACGGGCGGGCCGAGGAGCTGATCGGGCGGGTGTGGGCGCAGGTGCTGGGCGCCTCGTCGATCGGCCCGGACGACAACTTCTTCAAGCTCGGCGGCCACTCGCTGCTCGCCATCAAGCTGGTCTCGCGGGTCCGTGCCGAGCTGTCCGTCGCGCTGCCGGTGAAGGCCGTCTACGCCCACCCGAGGCTGCGCGATCTCGCCGCCCACATCGAGGAGTTGTCGGCCGCCGCGCATGGCTGACCGCCCGCGTCCCGGCCCGTTCCCCCGCCCGCCCCCGCCCTTCCCGAGGAGCAGCAACCGTGATCCCCCTCTCGTACGCGCAGCACCGGCTGTGGTTCCTGAACCGTCTCGAAGGTCCGTCGTCCGCGTACAACGCGCCCGTGGTGCTGCGCCTTGACGGGGTGCCCGACCGGCAGTCCCTGGAGGCGGCGGTGCGGGACGTGGTGGAGCGCCACGAAGTGCTCCGCACGGTGTACCGGGCCGTGGACGGGGAGCCGTACCAGCACATCGTCGGCGATCCCGGCGTGCGGCTGGAGGTGCACGCGTGCGGGCCGGGTGACGACGTGGACGCGCGGGTCACCGCCTTCGCGCGGCTGCCGTTCGACGTGACCCGTGATCTGCCGCTGCGGGCCCGGCTGTTCACCGTGCACGGCGGCGGTTCGGTGCTGGTGCTGCTCGTCCATCACATCGCGACGGACGGCTGGTCCGTCGGCTGTCTGCTCAAGGACCTCGACCGTGCCTACACGGCCCGGCGCGAGGGCCGCGCACCCGGGTGGGAACCCCTGCCCGTGCAGTACGCGGACTACGCGCTGTGGCAGCGGGACATGCTCGGCGACCCCGCCGACCCCGACAGCCTGGCGTACGAACAACTCGCCCACTGGCGCGCGGAGCTGGACGGCGCCCCGGCCGCGACCCGGCTGCCCGCCGACCGTCCCCGCCCCGCCGAACCGAGCCACCGGGGAGCGCTGGTCACCGCCCGCCTCTCCGCCACCGCCCACAAGGCGCTCGCCGCCACCGCCCGCGCCCATCGCGCGACGTTCTTCATGACCGCACGGGCCGCCCTGTGCGCCGCGCTGGCGGCGGCCGGGGCGGGACCGGACGTGGTCGTGGGGACTCCGGTGGCGGGCCGGCCCGAGGAGGATCTGCACGACCTCGTCGGCTTCTTCGTCAACTCGCTCGCCCTGCGCGCCGACCTGTCCGACGACCCGGACCTCGGCACGCTGCTCGACCGGGTCCGCGAACGGGACCTGGCCGCCATGGCCCACGAGGACCTGCCGTTCGACCTGCTCGTCGAGGACCTCAACCCGGAGCGCTCCCTCGGCCTGCACCCGTTCTTCCAGGTCATGCTGACCACGCAGACCGCGCAGGACACCCACTGCGCCCTGGGGGCCGTATCCGGCACCCTCGACGCCGCGGACCTGGCCACCGCCAAGTTCGACCTGAGCTTCAACTGTGCCGAGACGTACCGACCGGACGGCGAACCCGACGGAGTGCTGCTCGGCCTGAGCTACGCGACCGATCTGTACGACGAGGAGACGGCGCGGCTGCTCCTCTCCCTGTTCGACCGGGCGCTGACCGCGTACGCCGAACAGCCGGCCGGCACACCCCTCAGCCGGGCCGGGCTGCTCACCGCCCCGGAGCGCGCGGCGATCGACCGCCGTCACGAGGCGCTGGACCGGGCCGCGCGGCAGGCCGCCGAAGCGCCGGGCGAGCCGCGCGACGGCGGCGGCCGGCGCGGCGCGGGCGCCGACCCGCGCGAGGAGATCCTGCGCGGCCTGTTCGCGGAGGTGCTGGGCCGCGACGAGGTGGGGCCCGACGACAGCTTCTTCAAGCTGGGCGGGCACTCGCTGCTCGCCGGGAAGCTCACCAACCGCATCCGCAAGGCGCTCGGTGTCCAGGCCGCCATCCGCGACGTGTTCCTGGCGCCCACCCCGGCCCGGCTGCTGCGCCGGCTCGCCGAGCAGGGCGACGGGCCGGTCCGGCCGCCGCTGCGCCCGGTGCCGGCCGCGCTGCGACCCGCCCGCCTCCCGCTGTCCGCCGCGCAGCAACGGCTTTGGTTCACCGACCAGTTGGAGGGGCCGTGCGCCACGTACAACATTCCCGTGGTGACGCGGCTGCGCCGCCCGGTCGGCCGGGCCGCGTTCGCCGCCGCGCTCACCGATGTCGCACGGCGGCACGAGGTGCTGCGGACGGTGCACCGGTCGGCGGACGGCGAGCCGTACCAGGAGGTGCTGGAGCACGCCGAGCCGGTGCTCGACGTCGTACGGGCGGACGGTGCGCGGGAGCTGCGGGCGGCCGTGGACGCCGCCGCCGGGTACGTGTTCGACCTGGCGGCCGAGATCCCGTTCCGGGCGTGGCTGATCGAGGAGGCGGACGGGGGCCAGGTGCTGGTGCTGCTGGTGCACCACATCGCCGGGGACGGCTGGTCCACCGGCTGCCTGCTCGCCGACCTGGACCGCGCCTACCGGGCGCGGTGCGCGGGCGGGGCGCCGGACTGGGAGCCGCTGCCCGTCCAGTACGCCGACTACACGCTGTGGCAGCACGCGTTGCTGGACGGCGAGCACGGGGTGGCCGGCGAGCAGCTCGCGTACTGGCGCACCGCGCTGGACGGGCTGCCGCCGCTCCTTGCGCTGCCCACGGACCGGCCCCGGCGGCCCGAGCCGGACGGCCGGGGCGCCCTCGCCCCGTTCGAGGTGGGCGCCGACACGCACCGGGCGCTGCTGCGGTGCGCCCGGCAGCACGGCGCGACGCTGTTCATGGTGGTGCAGGCGGCGCTCGCGGCGCTGCTGACGCGGCACGGGGCGGGCGAGGACCTGGCGATCGGGACGACCGTGGCCGGCCGGGGCGACGAGGCGCTGCACCCGCTCGTCGGGTTCTTCGTGAACACGCTGGTGCTGCGGACGGACACCTCGGGCGACCCGGCGTTCACGGAGCTGGTGCGCCGGGTCCGGGAGGCGGGTCTCGGCGCGTACAGCAATCAGGACCTGCCGTTCGACCGGCTGGTCGAGCATCTGAGCCCGCACCGTTCGTCCGCGCACGCACCGCTGGTGCAGGTGATGCTCCAGGTACACGCGGCGGGGGCCGGGGACGCTTCGGCGGCCGGGTCCTCGCTGGACGGGGAGCCGGTGGCGTTCCGGGGTGCCGGGGCCAAGTCCGACCTGACGTTCGCGCTGACCGAGACGGTGGGCCGGGACGGGGCTCCGGCCGGGCTGCGGGGTGTCCTGGAGTACGCGACCGCGCTGTACGACGCGGACACCGCCCGGCTGCTGGTGAAACGGCTGGCGGAGCTGCTGGACGCGTGCGCCGCCGAGCCGGGCGCGCCGCTGTCCGCGCTGGGCGGGGAGGAGCCCTGGCCGGGCGGTCCGGAGGTGGTGCTCGACGCGCGGGGGCGCCGGGTCCCGGTCCGGGTGCCGGGCGAGGTCCACGAGGCGGCGCCCGGTGGCGGGCTGCGGGCCACGGGGCGGCGGGCGTACCGGGACGCGGGCGGGGCGCTGCGGCCGGTGGCCGTGCACACGGTGAACGGGTATCCGGTGGAGCCGGGCGAGATCGAGGGCGTGCTGACCGGGCATCCGGCGGTGACGGGGGCGCGGGCCCTGGTCCGCGACGGGCGGCTGCTGGCCGTGGTGACCTGCGCGCCGGGCACGCCGCCCGCCGGGGACGCGGTGCGTGCCTGGGCGGCCGAGCGGCTGCCGGAGTACCTGGCGCCGGACCGGGTGGTGCGGGCGGCGCGGCTGCCCGAGCCGGGTGAGGACCCGGCCGCGCTGCCGGAGGAGGAGGCGCCCGCGCCCGGAGCCGGGGCCGGGGCCGGGGCCGGTGGGGGTGCGGACGGGCGGCTGCTGGGGATCTTCCGGGAGGTGCTGGACGGGCGGGAGATCGGCCCGGACGACAACTTCTTCAAGTCCGGCGGGCACTCGCTGCTGGCGGTGCGGCTGCTGAACCGTATCCGCGCCGAGTTCGGCCAGGATCTGACGCTGCGCGATGTGTTCCGCAATCCGACGGCGGCCACGCTGTCCGGGCGGCTGCTGGGAGCGGTGGCGGACGCGGTCGAGCCGGAGGGCGCCGGCCCGGCCGCCGCGGCCCCGGCGCTGCGCCGCCGTACGCGGGCGGGCGCCCGGCGCGGATGAGCCCGTAGAGGCGGGCAGCCGGGGCGGGCAGCGGCGGTGGGGAGCGGCAGCTCCCGGCCCCCGCTTTCTGCCGCTCGGAGCTGCCGGGCGGACTGCCGAGAGGGGCGGTCCCGGGCCCCTAGCGTGGGAGCACGGAGGCGAGAGGAACCGATCGCCCGCCCCGGTCTCTCGGCCCCAAGCGGAGGAAACCCCAGGATGCCCCCCATCAGAACGGAAGACCTGCTCGACGGCGGCCCCTCTCCCGCGCCCGCCCCGCCGGTGCTCGATCTCATCGCCCGGCAGGCGCGCACCCGGCCCGAGGCCGTGGCCCTGGTCCATGACACCGTCCGGCTCACCTACGCACAGCTCGCCGACGCCGTCGCGGACCGGGCGCGGGCGCTGGCCGCCGAGGGCGCGGGCCCCGGCCGGCTGGTCGCGCTGCACCGGCCGCGCGGCGTCGACGCCGTCGTCGGCCTGCTCGCCGTCCTCAGCACCGGCGCCGCCTATCTGCCGCTCGACATCCAGGCCCCCGACGCCCGCAACGCGGCCATTCTGGCGGCCGGCTGCGGAGACCCCGCGCCGACGCCCGCCGAGGTGGCCGCCGCCGGTGAGCTGGTCCTGCCGGGGCCCGGCGCGCCGGAGGACGCCGCGTACGTGATCTTCACGTCCGGGTCGACCGGTACGCCCAACGGGGTCGTCGTCGCCCACGACTCGCTGGCGCATTTCATCGCGGGCGCCCTGCCCGCGTACGGCATCGGGCCGGACTCCCGGGTCCTGCAGTTCTCGCCGCTGCACTTCGACGCCAGCGTGCAGGAGGTGTTCACGACCCTGGGCGCGGGCGGCACCCTGGTGCTGCGTACCGACGACATGCTGGACGTACGCGATCTGCTCGCCGGCTGCGCCCGCCACGGGATCACCCTGCTCGACCTGCCGGCCGCGTACTGGCACGAGCTGGTGCATGTGCTGACCACGGGTGCGGTGCGGCTGCCGGACTGCCTGGAGACGGTGATCATCTACGGCGAGGCCGCGCTGCCGGAGCGGGTCGCCCAGTGGCGGGAGCTGACCGGTGAACGGGGGCGGCTGCTGAACGCGTACGGGCCGACCGAGACCACGGTGGCCGCCACCGTCGCCGACCTGACCCGGCACGGCGCGGGACCGGTGCCGATCGGGCGCCCGCTGCCCGGCGTCCGGGCCGCCGTCGTCTCGGGTGAACTCTGGCTGCTCGGCGGCGGGTTGTCGCGCGGCTACCTGGGCAACCCGGAGCTGAACGCCCGCCGCTTCACCGAGCTGGACGGGGAGCGCGCCTACCGCACCGGGGACCTCGTCACGATCGGCGAGGACCGGCAGATCCTGTACCACGGGCGCCTCGACGACGAGGTGAAGATCGGCGGGCAGCGCATCGACCCGGCCGCCGTGGACTCCGTCCTCTCGGCGCATCCCAAGGTCCGGGAGGCGGCCGTCGTCGCCCAGCAGGACGCGGACGGGGTGAAGCGGCTCGTCGCCTTCGTCGTCACCGAGGGCGGCGTCGGGGCCGAGGAGCTGCGCGCCCTGGTGCGCGAGCGGATGCCCGCCGCCGCCGTACCGGCCTCCGTGGGCATCGTCGCCGCGCTGCCGCGTACCAGTTCGGGCAAGATCAACCGCAAGGTGCTGCGGACCACGGACCCCCGGCTCTGCGTCGTCCACGAGGAGCCGCTGCCCGCCGGGGACCGGGTGCCGCTGTCGCACGCGCAGCGCCGGCTCTGGCTGCTCGACCAGCTCGACGGCCCGTCGTGCGCGTACAACATGCCCATCGTGCTGGAGCTGGACGGGATACCCGACCGTACGGCGCTGGCGGCGGCCGTGCACGATCTGGTGGAGCGCCACGAGGTGCTGCGCACGGTGTTCCTCGCCCCGGAGGACGAGCCGTATCAGCATGTGCTCGCCGCGTCCGTGGTCCGTGCCCGCACGGTGGAGTGCCCGGCGGCCGAACTGCGCGGCCGGGTCACCGGTTTCGTCTCCGAGTCCTTCGACCTGTCGCGGGAACTGCCGTTGCGGGTCGCGCTGTTCGTACCGGAGGACGGGGCCGGGGACGGGCCCGCGGCGGTGCTGGCCGTGCTGCTGCACCATGTCGCGGGCGACGGCTGGTCGCTGGCGCCGCTGATGAACGACCTGGCGACCGCCTACGCGGCCCGGCTGGAGGGCCGCGCGCCCGAACAGGAGCCGCTTCCCGTCCAGTACGCCGACTACACCCTCTGGCAGCACGACGTCCTCGGCTCGCCCGACGACCCGGACGCGGCCGTCTCGCGCGGGCTCGCCCACTGGCGGGCCGCGCTCGACGGGCTGCCCGCCGTCACCGATCTGCCGCTGGACCGGCCCCGGCCCGACGTGCCGGACCACCGGGGCGGCCTGGTCACCGCCCGGCTCGAACCGGCCGCGCACACCCGGCTCGTCCGGCTGGCCGACGCGCACGGCGCGAGCATGCTGATGGTCCTGCAGGCCGCGCTCGCCCTCGCCCTGCGCGCGGCGGGGTGCGGGGAGCGGGTCGCCGTGGGCACGCCGGTCGCGGGCCGCGACGACGAGGCGCTCGGGGCGCTGGTGGGCTTCTTCGTCAACACGCTGGTCATGCCGGCCGACACCTCGGGTGATCCGGCGTTCGGCGAACTGCTGGAACGGGTACGCGACACGAGCCTGGCCGCCTACGCGCACCAGGGCGTCCCGTTCGACCTGCTGGTCGAGCGGCTGAACCCGCCGCGCACACCGGGCGTGCACCCGCTCTTCCAGACGATGCTGACCCTGCGCACCGCCGCGCCGGACGACGCCCCGTTCGCGTTCGGCGGGCTGACCGGCCGCTTCCGGGCGGACGGCCCCGCGACCACCAAGTTCGACCTGACCGCCGCCTGCGTGGAGCACCGCGGCGCCGACGGCGCGCCCGCCGGTCTGGAACTCGGCCTGGAGTACGCCCGCGACGTCCTGGACGAGGGCACCGCCCGCCTCCTCCTGGACGCCCTGGAACGGGCCCTGCGTACGGCGGCCGAGCGCCCCGGAACGCCCGTCACCGATACGGAGCTGCTCGGCGCCGACGACCGCTGGTCCCTGGCCGCCCGCCGGACCCGGGTCGCCGCGCTCCGCGCACAGCGGGCCGCCGAGGCCGCGGCCGCCGCGCGGACGGGCGGGGCGCCGGAGGCGGAGTACGTGGACACGCTGCGGGCGATGTTCGCGGAGATCCTGGGTCTGGACGAGGTCGGCCCGGACGACGGGTTCTTCACCATCGGCGGCCACTCCATGAGCGGGGTGCGGCTCGCCAACCGGATGCGCGCCCGGCTGAACGTCGACGTCCATGTACGGGATCTGCTGCTGGCACCGACCCCGGCCGCCCTGGCCCGGCGCATCGCCGCCGCCCGGCCGGTCTCCGAAGGGGCGGGCCCGGCGCTGACCCGGCGCACGGACCGTCCGGACCGGCTGCCGCTGTCGCGCGCCCAGCGCCGGCTCTGGTTCATCGACACGCTGGAGGGGCCCAGCGCCTCGTACAACATTCCGCTGGTGCTGCGTCCGCAGGAGCCGCTGGACGCCGGGGTTCTGGCCTCGGCGCTGACCGATGTGGCCGCGCGGCACGAGGTGCTGCGCACCCGCTACCGGTCGGTCGACGGGGAGCCGCACCAGGAGATCCTGGCCGGCGTGCGGCCCGTGCTCGATGTGCGTACGGTGCCGGCCGGGCGGTTCCGGGCCGCCGTCGCGGCCGCGGCCGGGCATGTGTTCGACCTCGCCGAGGAGATCCCGCTGCGGGCCGCGCTCCTGACCCCGGACGACGGCGGCGGGCAGCTGCTGGTGCTGCTGGTGCACCACATCGCCGCCGACGGATGGTCCACCGGGCCGCTGCTCGCGGACCTGGCCACCGCGTACACCGCCCGCGCCGAGGGCCGCGCGCCCGAGCAGGAGCCGCTTCCCGTCCAGTACGCCGACTACACCCTGTGGCAGCGGGAACTCCTGGACGGGCCCGGCGCGCGGGACCACCTCGCCTTCTGGGAACGCGCGCTCGACGGCGCGCCGCCCGTCCTCGAACTGCCCGCCGCCCGGCCGCGTCCGGCGGAGGCGACCCACCGGGGCGGCCACGCGCCGCTCACCGTGGACGCCGCCACGCACGAGGCCCTGGAGGAGCTGGCCCGGCGCCACGGCGCGACGCTGTTCATGGTGGTGCAGGCCGCCCTCGCGGCGGTCCTCACCCGGCACGGCGCCGGCACCGATCTGCCGCTGGCCACGATGACGGCCGGGCGGGACGACGAGGCGCTGAGCGATCTGGTCGGCTTCTTCGTCAACACGCTCGTCCTGCGCACCGACACCTCGGGCGACCCCGCGTTCACCGAACTGCTGGAGCGGGTACGCGACACCGACCTGGCCGCCTACGCCCATCAGCGGCTGCCGTTCGACCGGATCGTGGAGCACCTCAACCCGGCCCGCTCCACCGCCCACCACCCGCTCACCCAGTACGTCGTACAGCTCCACCACGACTACACGGACACCGGAACCGACACCGGGACCCCGCTGCTGCGGCCCGAGCCGGCGCCGCTGGAGGAGCTGTCCACCAAGTTCGACCTGACGCTCGCGCTGTGGGAGCGCAAGGACGAGGAGGGCCGGCCGGCCGGTCTCGCGGGCGGCCTCGAATACGCCACGGACCTGTTCGGCGCCGACACGGCCGCGCTGCTCGCCGCGCACATCGGGCGGCTGCTGCGCACCGTCGCCGCCGACGCCGGGACGCGGATCGGCGCGGTGGACCTGCTCACCGCCGATGAGCGGTTCCGGCTGGTCCACGAGTACAACGACACCGCGACCCCGACCCGCGACCGGGCCGCGGTGCACGAGCTGATCGCCCGCCGGGGCGTACTCACGCCGGACCGCCCCGCCCTGATCACCGACGCGGAGACGGTCGGCTACGGCGAACTGGACGCCCGCGCCGGCGCGCTGGCCGCCCGGCTGCGCGCGGCCGGGGTGCGCCGGGGCGACAGTGTGGGGGTGCTCCTCGAACGCGGGGTACCGCTGGTGGTGACCGCGCTCGCCGTCCTCAAGTGCGGCGCCGCCTACGTCCCGCTGGACCCGGCCCTGCCCGAGGCGCGGATCGCGCTCATGGTCCAGGACGCCGGCCTCCGCCTCGTCGCGACCGACACCGCGCACACGGGCACGGTGCCCGCTGAGGTCTCCGTACCGCTGCTGACGGTCGACGCACCGGCCGGGGACGGCGCACCGGCGCCGTTCGAGGCCGCGGCGGTCGCCGGGGACGACCTGATGTACGTGATGTTCACCTCCGGCTCGACGGGCCGCCCCAAGGGCGTCGGCGTCACCCATCGCAACGTCACCGAACTCGCCGTCGACCGCGACGTCCTGGCGGGCGGCCCCCGGCGGATGCTGGTGCACTCCGCGACCGGGTTCGACGCCTCGGTCTTCGAGATGTGGGTGCCGCTGATCAACGGCGGCGCTCTGGTGATCGTGCCGGGCGACGGCACCGACCTCGCGGAGACCGGGCGTGCCGTCCGGGACCACGGCGTCACCGCCGCCTACTTCACCGTGGGCCTGTTCCATGTGATGGCCGACGAGGCGCTGGACACGCTGCGGCTGCTGCGCGAGGTGTGGACGGGCGGTGACGTCGCGTCGCCGGCCGCCGTGCAGCGGGTGCTGACGCACTGTCCGGACACCGTCCTGGTGCACTCCTACGGGCCCACCGAGACGACGTTCGCCTCGCACAACCAGTGGCTCACCGGCGGCCGGGGCTCGCTCGGCGCGGCCGGGCTGCATCTGGGCCGGCCGATGGACAACACCCGCAGCCACGTCCTGGACGGCGCGCTGCGGCCCGTGCCGCCGGGGGTGCCCGGCGAGCTGTACATCGCCGGTACGCATGTGGCGCGCGGCTACACCGGGCGCCCCGACCTGACCGCCGAACGCTTCGTGCCCGACCCGTTCGAGGCGGACGGCAGCCGGATGTACCGCACCGGCGACCGGGTGGTGTGGACGCCGGACGGCGAACTGCGGTTCCTGGGGCGGGCGGACGGCCAGGTCAAGCTGCGCGGGGTACGGATCGAGCCCGGAGAGGTCGAGCACGCGCTCGCCGCCCATCCGGAGGTCGGCCAGGCGCTCGCCGTGGTCCGCGAGGACCGGCCGGGCGAGCGGAGCCTCGTCGGCTACGCGGTGCCGCGCGCCGGCCGCACCGTCACCGGGGCGGAACTGCTGGCCCTGGCCCGTACCGCGCTGCCCGCCCATCTGGTGCCCTCGGCGGTCGTCGTCCTGGACGCCCTGCCGCTGACGGTCAACGGCAAGCCGGACCGCCGGGCGCTGCCCGCGCCGGACCGGCCGGCCGCCGCGCACCGGGCGCCGCGCAACGCACGCGAGGAGGTGCTGTGCGGGCTGTTCGCCGAGATCCTGGGCGTGCCGAAGGTCGGCCTCGACGACAACTTCTTCGCCCTGGGCGGGCATTCGCTGCTCGGTGTGCGCCTGGTGAGCCGGGTGCGGTCGGTGCTGGGCGTGGACCGCGGGGTGCGGGACCTGTTCCGTGCGCCGACCCCGGCCGGGCTGCTCGGCGCGCAGGACCCGGACGGCACGGCCGGCGCCATGGGGGTGCTGCTGCCGCTGAACGTCCGGGGCAGCCGCCGCCCGCTGTTCTGCGTGCATCCGGGGACCGGGGTCGGCTGGTCGTACGCGGGCCTGGCCCGCCATCTCGGGGACGACCAGCCGCTGTACGCCCTCCAGGCCCGCGCGCTGAGCGAGCCCGGTCACCGGCCGCGCACGGTCGAGGAGATGGCCGACGACTATCTGGAGCGCATCCGGCAGGTCCAGCCCTGGGGCCCGTACCGGCTGCTCGGCTGGTCCTTCGGCGGGATCGTCGCGCACACCATGGCCGTCCGGCTGCGCGCGGCCGGTCAGCGGGTCGAGCTGCTCGCGCTGATGGACGTCCACCAGACGGGGCCGGGCAGTGTGTCCGTGCTGCCGCCCGAGGAGCTGGAGTCGGCCGTGCCGCTGGGCGAGGAGGAGCTGCCGGCGGCGGTGGAGCGGGTGCGCCGCGAGGACCCGGTCCTGGGCGGGTTCAGCGCCGGCGAGATCCGGGCCGTGCTGCGCGCCTCGGAGACCCACGCGACGCTCATGTCCCGGCACGTCCCCGGGGTCGCCGACACCGGCGCGGTCTTCTTCACGGCCCGCAGGCCCGGCGAACCGGAAGGCGCGCTGGCCGCCACCTGGAATCCGTTCCTGACCGGGACGGCGGAGAACCACACCGTGGAATGCGGACATCTCCGGATGACCGAGGAAGAACCTCTCGCACACATCGGGAAAGTCATCGCGGAGAAACTCTCCGCACTGCAGGAAGAAACCCTGCGGGAAAACGAAACGAGGAGTTATTCATGAGCGACATCGTGAACCCTTTCGACGACGCCGAGGGCTCCTTCCACGTCGTGGTGAACGACGAGGGCCAGCATTCCCTCTGGCCGGCCTTCGCCGACATCCCGGCGGGCTGGAACAGCGTCTGGGGGGCCGGTGACCGGGCCGCCGCCCTGGAGTACATCACCGCGAACTGGACCGACATCCGCCCCCGCAGCCTGGTCGAGCAGTACGCCTGACCGGAATTCCCGTCAAGGCCGCGCCCCGCACATCCTGCGGGGCGCGGCCTTTTCGCGCGCCCTCCCGTAGGAAATTCCGGGACCGGAAACTGCCGCCGGTTACTGCCGCTCGACTTCCGCCGGGAAAACATTTCCATACATAGCATCGAAGGCATGAAGATACTCCTGAGCGGAACCGCTTCGGACTCCCACACCTGGAATCTCGTCTATCTCGGGCTGTTCCTGGAGGAGCGGGGGCACGACGTCGTCGCGCTGGGCCCCTGTGTGAGTCCCCGGCTGCTCACGGCCGCCTGTCGCCGGCATGCCCCCGACGCGGTCGTGCTCAGCAGCGTCAACGGCCACGGCCACCGCGACGCCCTCGCCGCCGTGCGCGCGCTGCGCGCCGAACCGGAGCTGGCCGCGCTGCCGGTGGCGGTCGGCGGCAAGCTGGGCACCGCCGACTGCTCCGGCGAGGCGGAGGCGGACCGGCTGCGCGCGGCGGGCTGCGACGCCGTCCTGGGCGACGGGGCCGCCGATCTGGAGGCCCTGTGCGTCTTCCTCGCCGCGCACCGGGTGGTGGCATGACCCCCGCCGACACCCCCCGCCCCGCAGCCGTCGGCGCTCCCCGCATTCTCACCGCCGGTGCCCCCCGCCCCTTCGGCGCGTTCGTCGCGGACGCCGCCGCCTCCGGACGGCTGGTCGTCCAGCCCCGTATGGGCTTCGCCGACCCGCGTACCATGCGCGCCGGACTGGAGCGGACCAGAAACGCCACCGCGACCACCGCGGGCACCCTCACCATCGACAGCTACACCCGCGTCGGTGACCTCGCCGGAGCCCGGGCCGCGCTCGCGGAGGGGGCCGGGCTCAACGGCTACCCGATCGCCGCGCACCCGCTCGCCGTCACCCGCGCCCTGCTCGACGGCGTCCACGACGCCGGCTTCCCCGTCCAGGTCCGGCACGGCTCCGCCCGGCCGCAGGCCATCATCCGGGCCCTGGTCGCCGCCGGCCTGGACGCCACCGAGGGCGGGCCGGTGTCCTACTGCCTGCCCTACGGCCGCACCCCGCTGCGCGAGTCCGTCGCCGCCTGGGCGCAGGGGTGCGAACTGCTGGCCGCGAGCGCGCGCCCCGGTTCCGTCCCGCATCTGGAGAGCTTCGGCGGCTGTCTGCTCGGCCAGCTCTGCCCGCCCGGTCTACTCGTCGCGACGAGCCTGCTGGAGTGCCTGTTCTTCGCCCAGCACGGCCTGCGCAGCGTTTCGCTGAGCTACGCGCAGCAGACCGATCCGGGCCAGGACGAGGAGGCGATACGGGCGCTGCGCCGGCTGGCCGCCGAGTTCCTGCCCCCGGGTGTGGACCACCATGTCGTCCTCTACACCTACATGGGCGTCTACCCGCGCACCGAACGCGGCGCGACCCGGCTGCTCGAAGCGTCCGCGCGGCTGGCGGTCCGGGCCGGGGCGGACCGGCTCCTCGTGAAGACGACCGCCGAGTCCCGTCGTATCCCGACCGTCGGGGAGAACGTCCGCGCCCTGGAGACCGCCGCCGCGGCCGCCGCGCTCGCCGGTCCGCCGGAGCCGGGCGGCCCGGACGACTCGGAGGTCTACATCGAGGCCCGGACGCTGGTGGAGGCCGTCCTCGGGGTGTGCCCCGAGCTGGCCCGCGCGCTGCCCGCCGCCTTCGCACGCGGGCTGCTGGACGTGCCGTTCTGCCTGCACCCCGACAACGCCGGCCGCTCCCGCAGCGTCATCGGCGCGGACGGGCGGCTGCGCTGGTCGGACACGGGCGCGATGCCGATCCACCCCGACGCCCCGTCCGGAGCCGCGCCGCTCACCGCCAACGGCCTGCTCACCGCCCTGCACCACATGGCCGACCGCTACGACAGACCACCGCCCGACCCCGTACCCGTCCACCGGCCGTCCGCCCCCGCCGTCCCGCCGCACCGCCACCACGAACAGGAGCCCGTCATGGATCACGCCCCGCAGCCCGCAGGCCCCGCGCTGCCGCCCCCGCTCGGTGAGCACCTGCGCTCCCCGCAGCTGCGCGCCGCCATGCTCGTCCAGCAGGAGGCGCTGCGGGCGGCCCGCGACCATCTGCGGGAGTCCGGCTTCGTCGAGCTGCTGCCCCCGCTGGTGGGGCCCGTCACCGATCCGGGCGGCCGGGGCGCCAAGGCCCTGGACGTCGACTACTACGGGCGCCCGTACAAGCTGATGACCAGCGCCATCCTCTACAAGCAGGCGTCGCTGCACGGCTTTCCGAAGCTGTTCTACATCGCGCCCAACGTCCGGGTGGAGCCGGAGGAGACCGCCACCACCGGGCGCCATCTCGTCGAGTTCCACCAGATCGACGTCGAGATCGCCGGCGCGAGCCGCGAGGACGCCCAGGAGGTCGCCGCCGGGCTGCTCACGCGCGTCGCCGAGCACGTGTGGAGCGCCGTGCCCGATCTGCTCACCGGACTGGGCCGCCAGGAGGCCGACTTCGCGGATGTGCGCGGCGGCAAGTACGACGTGTGCACCCATCAGGAGGCCGTCGCCCGGCTGCAGGCCGCCGGGCATCCGCAGAACCCCGGCAGCGAGATCGACTGGACCGGTGAGCGCATCCTCTCGCTGGAGAGCGACCGGCCGTTCTTCATCAACGACTACCCCAAGGGCTCGCGCGGCTTCTACGACCGCGAGGACCCCGAACGCCCCGGCGTGCTGCGCAACTTCGACCTCATCGCCCCGCACGGCTACGGCGAGCTGGTCTCCGGCAGCGAGCGCGAGTCCGACTACGCGACCATCGTCACCCGGATGCGGGAGAGCGGCGAGAACCCGGCCAAGTACGCCTGGTACCTCAAGGAGGCCCGCGAGGGCATCCCGGCCAGCGCCGGCTTCGGCATGGGCCTCCAGCGGCTCGTCCGCTTCCTCACCGGGCTCGACGCCCTGTGGCAGGTCAGCGCCTACCCGAAGCTCCCCGGCGTGGTGGCCCCGTGAGCGCCCTCGGCGCGGCCGGCTTCCCCGAGCGCGAGATCCGCGCCCGCGCCCGGCGCGGCACCGCCGAAGTGTTCCCCGACCCCGGCTCGTACGGTGCCGAACTGTTCGGCCCCGGTGGTGCGGCGGGCGGCGACGCGCTGGACCGGGCCAGGATCGTGCCGCCGGTCTTCATGCCGGAGCGGCTGGAGAAGCTCATCGACCTGGCCCGCGAGCCCGAGTCCGGCGATGTGGACCTGACGGCCCGGGTCGGCGGGTTCACCGCCGCGCTCCCGCTGTACCTGTCGGCCTTCGGCTCGACCCGGGCGGGCAGCGGCGACCTCGCCGTCCAGGCGTCCCGGCAGGCCGGCCGCCTCGGCATCCCGATGGTCATCGGCGAGAACATGGTCCCCGTCCACGGCTACCGGCGCGGCGGCGACACCGCCCGCTCCGCGCTCCTGGCCCGTATCGACGCGTATCTCGAAGCGGCGCCCGAGGGGGTCGGCGGCATCGTCGTCCAGCAGTCCACCGAGGACGCCGACTCGGAGGTCTGGAACCTCCTCTACAGCGACCCCGCCACCCGGCCGCTCCTCGAATCGGGGCGCCTGGGCTTCGAGTTGAAGACCGGTCAGGGCGCGAAACCCGGCCTCGGCGGCATGACCGTCGTCTCCGGCGAGGAGGCGGAGCAGCTGGCGGCCCGGTTCACGGTCACCGAGGTGTTCGGCGAGGGCGACGGCCGGCGGCTGCGCTGTGCCACGCCCGGCACGTTCACGGACGAGATCCTGCGCCAGCAACTGCGGTTCATGCGGAACAACTTCCCCAGGGCCCGTACGTGGGTGAAGTTCCATCCGGGCCGTGACATCGGGGACGCCGCGCGCACCGCGTGGGGCGCGGGGGCGGACGCCGTCACGGTGGACGGCGCGGAGGGCGGCACCGGCTGGGCGCCCCGCGTCTTCCTCGACCAGGTCGGCCTGCCGCTCGCGGAGTGTCTGCGCCGTGTGGGCCGGCCCGAGGGCTGTCTGCTCGCCAGTGGCCGGATGTGGGAGGGCGGACGTGTGCTGCGTGCCCTCGCGCTGGGGGCCGGGGCGGCCGGTCTCGGCAGGGCCGCCCTGATCGCGGTGGACGAGGACCCGGAGCACGGTCTGATCCGCCTCGCCGACAGCATCGCCCTCGAACTGCGGCTGCTGATCAGCGCGTTGGGCAAGTACGCGGTGGCGGCGCTGGCCCCGGACGACCTGTGGTGGCCCGACGCGGCCCCGCTGCCGGCGGGCCCGGCCGCGGTGGGAGCCACCCCGTGAACGCCCGCCCGCGCCGTGGCCGCGCGGCCGCGGGCGCCCCGGTCCGGGACGGGCTGCGGCGCGATGCCGTACGGGCCCGCTTCCTGGTCCGGGAGGCGCCCGGTGTCACCGTCACGTCCCCGGGCGCGGGTCCGCCCGGCGCGGAGGGCCGGGGCCCGCTCGCGGACGCCGCCCGGCTGGGCGCCCAACGGGCCCTCGCCGAGGCGGGCCGGGGCTATCTCGGCGGCTGCCTGGAACTGCGTACCCAGGGCCGCGTCCGCGGCGAGCGCGCCGGGCGGGCCCTGCGCCGGGCGGTGGTGCGCGCCGCCGCACTGGCCGTCGCGGCGGCACTGCGCGGCGAGACCACCGCCGTACACGTCCCGGCGGGGCGCCACCGCTAGGGGGTGTCCAAGAGCCCCGCCCGCAGGAAGCCCTTCCCACCACTTCGAGCCCACTCCCCCAGGAAGTCGAGTCCCATGACTACGCATTCCACCGCTCCGTCGCCCGAGGCGGGGCCGGCGCCCGACTGGCGGCGCATCGGCAGTTTCGTCACCGGGCAGGCCGCCGTGCAGTGCGGCAGCTTCGCCCTGATCATCGCCATGAACTGGACCGCCGTGCAGTTGGGCGGCCGATCCGCGGTCACCTGCGTGATCCTCGCCTCCACGCTGCCGCGCGCCCTGATGCTGCTGTTCGGCGGCGCGCTCGCCGACACCCTCGGCCCGCGCGCGGTCGTGCTCCGGGCGACCGCGACCCGGCTCGCCGTCCTGGCCGTCGGCGCCCTGATCACGGCGGGCGCCGACAGCCTCTGGCCACTGGTCGCGGTCGCCGTGGTCGAGGGCTCGCTCCTCGGCCTGACCGGACCGGCGTCGGGCGTGCTGCTCACCCGGCTGGCGCCGCAGGAGCATCTGGGCCGCGCCAACTCGCTGTTCGCCATGGTGATGCGGCTGGCGCCGATCGCCGGATCACCGCTGGGAGCCTGGCTGGTCGTGGCGGGCGGACTGTCCGGGGCCATGCTGGTGTCGGCGGCCGGCTGCGCCGTCTGGCTGGTCTGCGCGTTCCATGTGACGCGCGGCATGGGCCGGCCCGAACGCGGCGACGGTCCCGGCCCGTCGCTGTTCCGGCGCTCCGGTGACGGGCTCCTGCTGCTGGGCGGCCATCCCCGGCTGCGCTGGATGTTCATCGCCTGCTTCTGCATGGACTTCGCGTTCCTGTGGCCGGCCGAGGTCGCGCTGCCGCTGCGTGCCTCCGGCGAGGGCTGGGGCATCGGGGCGGTCGCGGCGGCACTGTCCGCGTTCAGTGTCGGGGCCCTGGTGTCGGCGGCGGCCGGGGCCGCGCTCGCGCACCGCATACCGGTCCCGGTGAAGCTCGTCGTCACCGGCACCGGGCTGGCGGTGGGCCTGGGCGCCATGGCGCTGATGCCGTCGCCGCCCGTCCTCGCGGTCACGGCGGGCGCGGTCGGCCTCTGCTCGGGGATGAACGGCCCGGCCCTGGTCACCGCGTACCAGCAGGCCGTGCCGGAGGGGAAGCTCGGCGCCGCGATGTCGACGTTCTCGCTCTCCAGCATCGGAGCCGCGCCGCTGTCCCTGGCCGTCTTCAGTTCGCTGTCCGCCCCGCTGGGCGTGACCGGCACCTGGCTGCTGTGCGCGGGTGTCGCGCTGTTCTCGCCCGTCGCCGCGACGCTCGCCCTGCGCGCGCCCATCACGCGGAAGGCCCCCGCCGCGACGGGGGCGTCCGCCGCCCCCGAGCCCACCGCAACCGCCGTGTGAGGCAGACATGTCCCTGCTGGAACCCAGTCCGTCACCCGCTCTCGACTCCCTGCTCCTGCCCACCGCGCTCCCCCCGCTGCCCGCCGCGCTGCCGCCGCCGGCGGAGCCGGGGCCCGGCGGTCCGCGCCTGTGGCTGGTGGCCACCGCCGCGCACGAGGAGAGCGCCGCCCGCTACGCCCCGCTCGTCCTGGCTCCGGCGGAGCTGGCGCGCGCCGAGGAGTTCCGCCGCCCCACCGACCGCGCCACGTATCTGTGCGCCCATGTCGGGCTGCGCCGGGTCCTCGGCAGTCATCTGGGCGTCGCGCCCCGTACGGTCTCGGTGGTCCGGGCCCCCTGTCCGTGCTGCGGGGAGCCGCACGGGCGGCCCGTGCTGCCGGGCGAGCCGCTGCACTTCTCGCTGTCGCACTGCGAGGGGCTGAGCCTGATCGCGGTCGCCGCCGCGCCGGTCGGCGTGGACGTCGAGCCGGTGCCGGGCGCGCAGACGCTGACCGAGGCCGCCGATGTGGTCCATCCGCTGGAGGCGGCGGAGCTGGCCGCGCTGGCGCCCGAGGCCCGGCCGGCCGCGTTCGCCCGGGTGTGGACGCGGAAGGAGGCGTATCTGAAGGGCCTCGGCATCGGCCTGGGCGCCGATCCGTCCACGGAGTACGTGGGCGCGGGCCCGGTACCGGCCGCCCCGGCCGGCTGGCTGCTCGCGGACATCGCCGCCCCGCCCGGCCACCGGGCGGCGGTGGCGGTCCGGCGGATCGGTGGCGTCGGGGCGGGCCCGGACTGAGCGGCGGCCCGGCCGGGCGGGCGCGGGCGCGGGCGCGTCAGACCTTCTGCTTCTTCAGGGAGGTGAGATGGGCGAAGACGACGACGTTGGCGGAGTAGCCGTTCTTCTTGTCGAAGCGCCCGCCGCAGGTCATCAGCCTGAGCTCGGGGCGGCCGGTGGTGCCGTACACCTTGTCGTCGGGGAACGTGTCCTTCTTGTACGTCTCGACCGCGTCGACCGTGAAGACGGCGGTCTGCCGGTCGGCGCGGGTGACCTTGACCTTGTCGCCCCGGTGCAGGGCGTTCAGGTTGAGGAAGATCGCGGGGCCGGTCTCCGTGTCGCGGTGGCCGACGATCAGGGAGGTGCCCTTCTCGCCGGGCGAGGGCCCGTCGCGGTACCAGCCCACCTCGCGGGGCCTGCTCATCGGCGGGGCGCCGAGGCGTCCCTTCTTGTCGAGCCCGAGGCCGGTGACCGGGGCCTCGATGAAGATGGCGGGCACCGCGATCTTCACCGGCCGCGACGGGGACAGCGGGGCGTGCGAGACCGGCCGGTCGCCGCCGCCCGCGGCGTCGTTGCCGTGGGCGGCGGCGACCGCATCGTCGGGCGAGTCGGAACTCGCCCAGACGATGCCGCTCACCAGCGAGAAGGTCACACACAGTGTCATCGTGAGACGACACGCCCGGCTCGGGCCCCGTCGGCGTCTTCTGCGCGGGTTATGCCTCGTTGCGGGCACGGCGGCGTGCGGCTCGGCGGACCATGATCAGCCCGGCGGCTCCGGCGGCCCCGGCCGCGAGGGCGGCGGTGGTGCCGATGTTGGAGTCGCTCTCGGAGCTGACGCTCTCCATGTCCGGGACGCCGCCGCCACCGGCCGGCACCCCGCCGGACGGCTGCCGGTAGTCGGTCTCGGCGCCTTCGGCGGACGAGCCGCGCTCGTTGTTCTGCGAGCCGTTGTTGGTGGCCGGCTTGGTGCAGTCGACCTTGAACGCCTTGTTCTTCGGGCCGGACGGAACGATCCACACCAGCTGGTACGTGCCCTCGGGGAGCAGGTACTCCTGGCTGCGGGCCGAGCCGTTGACCAGGGGCAGGGTGCTGGCCAGGGTGTCGCCCGGCGGGATGGTCGGCGGCTGCGCGGTGATGGTCCACGTCACGGCCGGCAGCTCGCCGAAGTTGCTGGCCTGGAGGACGAACTTGCAGACCTCGTCGCCGTCGCCGCCGCGGGCCGCCCAGCCGCCCGGACGGATGTCGATGTTGCCGCTGTCGCCGGGGAGCGCGTAGGCGGAGGACGCCCCGGCCACCGTGGCCGCGGCGAGGGCGACAGCGGCGGCCGCGACAGCGCCCGCGCGGGCACTGCGGGAACGGAGGGAAGCGGACATGCGCATGCTGAACTCCTTCGAGCCGGGATGATTGTCGTACTGATCAATCGATCGCCTAAGAAATGCCATGGCTCTGGGGATAAACGCGGCGTAACACTCTGGAAAAGTGCGATAAGTACCCTGATCAGCCGATAGCGCTCCGGCCCGGAGTTCCCTCGCGGAGCGGCTGCGAAGGGCGCCCGGCCGGGGTCAGGGTGTCGCGGCGGAGACCACGTAGACGACGGGGGAACTCGGGTCCGTCATGTCCACCGTGATGTCCTGTGTGGGGCGCGGGTCCTCGTTGGTGTGGGTGGTGCCCGCCCAGGAGACGCCCTCGCCGAAGTACCAGCCGGCGATCCGGGTGTCGCGCTCGCCGATGGTGACCTTGCCCTGCTCCAGGGCGGCACGGCCGGAGCCCAGATCGGTCAGGAAGGCGTCCAGGCCGTTGGACGTCGTGCGGAAACGCACGTACATCCGGCTGACCTTCCAGTTGTTCGTCTCGTAGTACTCCACCTCGGTCGCGTAACCGGGGATCGGCACCTCGAAGATGCGGCGCAGCATCCGCGAGGGCCAGCCGGGCCGCAGCCCCTGGGCGGCTGCCTCGGCGGCCTTGTCCTGGCCGGAGCGGCGGCTCTGGCCCGCTGAGATCAGCAGATAACCGGCCGGGATGCCGATCAGCAGCACGATGATCGTCGCCGTGATCAGACGGCGGCGGATCAGATGGCGGCGGGTCTCGGGCTGCGGTCCGCCGCCCTCGTCCGGCGGCGTGGACTGGCGCGGCAGGACGGGGTGCTCGGCTGCGGTCATCGGTGTGGGCGTCCCTAGACGAGTAGTTCCGATGTGTTCAGTGATCGAATGCGGTCAGCGACCGCAGGACCGGGGCTCCGGTCTTGTGGTTGTGCCAGATCGCGGCGGCCATCGCGAGGATGCGCTGGGCGACACGGACGGCGACGCCCTCGAAGGTGCGTCCGCCGTGCTGCTCCAGGTCGAGCTGGCCTTTCAAGGTGTCGTTGACCGACTCGATCAGCTGCCGCACCGACTTGAGCAGCGACTCGCCCTTGCGGCGCTTCTCCCGCTTGAACGACGGGCGGAGCAACTGGGCGCCGCGGAAGGCGAGATCGGTCTCGAACTCCTTGGAGGCGAAGCCCTTGTCCGCGATGACGAGCAGACCGGGCCGGTCGGCGGTCAGGTCTGGTTCGCGGTCCAGCATCGCGGCCAGGACCTCGCGTTCGTCGATCTTCGGGCTGGCCAGGGCCCAGGTGATGGGCATGCCGGTCGGCGTGCAGACCAGGAAGAGCCGCAGGCCCCAGTAGAAGCGGGAGTGCGAAGCGCAGTACCCGTATCCGGCCCAGCCGGCCATGTCCGACCGCTTCACCGTCGGGCGGGACATGCCGCACGGCACGGGCGTGGAGTCCACGATCCACTGGTTGTCGAACCAGAAGTCCGTGTCCACCGCGAGCATCCGTATTGCCTTCTTCACCAGCGGCAGCGCCGCACGCAGCCGCTTGTTGTATCCCGGCCGCTTGGGCAGGTACGGGAACATCGCACTCAGGTTGCCGTGAGCGAAACGCAGCCAGCGGGCTTCCGAGGCGAAGCCCAGCAGGGACTGCGCGACGGCCAGACAGACCAGCTCGGAATCACTCAACTGCGGTGGCCTGCCCAGGCATCGGGCCCCTCCGATCTCGTCGTCGATCTTCACGTACAGTCCGGTGATGAGGGCGTCCAAGTCTTCGTTCGTCACAAAACGATCTTGGGCGCCCTCGCCATGTCTCCGGGCGGACCATCAACATTCGGAACTACTCGTCTAGGAGGTGCGGGTGCTGCGGTTGCTGCGGAGGGTGCTCGCCGCCTGGTCGTAGATCTGCGCGTACCGCTCGTACCGCTCGACGCGGCGGCGGTTGGTGCGGCGGAAGCGGCGGGCGACCAGCCGGGCGAGGTCCGCCGCGCCGACCATACCGGCCTCCGGGCCCAGCTGGGCCTTGGCGATCGTGGCCTCGGGGCGGTAGCCGCGCCCGGTGAGGTGGCGCTTGAAGGCGTCCCTGGCCGGCCCGATCAGCAGATCGTCGGCCGCGCTGACACCGCCGCCGATGACGAAGCAGGAGGGGTCCAGGGCAGCGGCCAGATTGGCCAGCCCGACGCCGAGCCACTGGCCGATGTCCTGGAGCAGCTCGACGCACATCGCGTCGCCCTCGCGGGCCAGTTCGGTGATGAGCGGTCCGGTGATGTCGGGGACGTGGCCCTGGACCCGCTCGATGATCTGGTGGGCCACCGGCGAGTCGGCGGCGGCCAGCTCCCGCGCCTCGCGGACTAGGGCGTTGCCGGAGCTGTACTGCTCCCAGCAGCCGCGGTTGCCGCACGGGCAGCGGTGGCCGCCGGGCACGACCTGCATATGGCCGAACTCACCGGCGACGCCGTACTTGCCGCGCTTGACCCGGCCGTCCTCCAGGATGGCACCGCCGATGCCGGTGCCCAGCGTGATCATCACGAGGTGGTCCTCGCCGCGCCCGGCGCCGAAGCGCCACTCGGCCCAGGCCGCGGTGTTGGCGTCGTTGTCCACCATGACGGGGACGACGAGCCTGGAGGCCAGGGAGTCGCGCAGGGGTTCGTCGCGCCAGGCCAGGTGCGGGGCGAACAGCACCTTGGAGCGGTCCGCGTCCACCCAGCCGGCCGCGCCGATGCCCACGGCGTGCACGTCGTGCCGGTCGGAGAGGTCCAGGACCAGTTCGACGATGGTGTCCTCGACGACCTTGGGGCTCTTGGACTTGTCCGGGGTCTCGGTGCGCACGGTCTCCAGGATCGTGCCGTCGGCGTCCACGACGCCGGCCATCACCTTGGTCCCGCCGATGTCGATGCCGACCGTGGGGACGCGGGGCGCCGTGAGGTGGGAGCGTCTTTCGCGGGTTCCCACGGTACGCAGGACGGTCGCGCGGGCGGAGCCGCGGTGTGCGAAGTCGCGGTACGTGCTCATCGTCCCCGGATGGATCGGTGTGACCGGGAGGGGGTGTCCCGGTGGCGGACGGCGCCCGTCCGTCCCGATTCTGCCATTGCCGGGAGGGCGGGGCCGTCGTCCGGGGCGGCGGGCGGGCCCGCTACGGCGTATCGGCGGGGCCCGGTCCGGACGTGCGGCGCAGCTCGTGGCTCAGCTCCTCCAGGTCGCTGCCGCCCGCCATCTGCCGGGTCAGTTCGTCCAGGTCGATGCTCTCCTTGGTGTGGCTGCCGGCCATCGCGCCGCGCTTGAGCAGGACGAACCGGTCGCCGACGAGATACGCGTGGTGCGGGTTGTGCGTGATGAGGACCACGCCGAGGCCGGCGTCGCGGGCGGCCGCGATGTACTTCAGGACGACCCCGGACTGCTTGACGCCCAGCGCGGCCGTCGGCTCGTCCAGGACGAGGACTTTCGCCCCGAAGTGGACGGCGCGCGCGATGGCGACGCACTGGCGTTCGCCGCCGGACAGGGTGCCGATGGGCTGGTCCACGTCGCGCAGGTCGATGCCCATGCGGAGCAGCGCCGAGCGGGTCGTCTCGCGCATCAGCCCGACGTCGAGCCGCTTGAAGGGGCCGGCGCCCGTCGTCGGCTCGGAGCCGAGGAAGAAGTTGCGCCAGACCGGCATCAGGGGGACGACGGCGAGGTCCTGGTAGACGGTGGCGATGCCCCGGTCCAGGGCGTCGCGCGGGTTGGCGAGGGTGGTCTCCTCGCCGTCCACGAGGAACCGTCCGGCGTCGTGCCGGTGCAGCCCGGCGATGATCTTGATGAGGGTGGACTTGCCGGCCCCGTTGTCGCCGAGCACGCAGGAGATCTCGCCCGCGTACACCTCCAGCGACACTCCTTCGAGGGCCTTGATGTTGCCGTAGTACTTGGCCACGCCGTCCAGTTCGACGAGGGCCTTGGGGGCCGTCATGTCGTCGCCTCCGCGCGCTTGCGTACCCATGCGTTGAGCAGGGTGGCCAGGAGCAGCATCGCTCCCAGGAAGAACTTGAACCAGTCGGGGTTCCACTCCGCGTACACGATGCCCTTGCTGGTCATGCCGAAGATGAAGGCGCCGACCGCGGAGCCGATCGCGGAGCCGTAGCCGCCGGTGATCAGGCAGCCGCCGATGACGGCGGCGATGATGTAGATCAGCTCGTTGCCGACGCCCTCGCCGGACTGCACCATGTCGTAGCTGAACAGCAGGTGCTGGCCGGAGACCCAGGCGGCGAAGGCGACGCCGAGGTAGAGCCCGATCTTGGTACGGACGACGGGGACGCCGACCGCGCGGGCCGCGTCGGCGCCGCCGCCCACGGCGAAGATCCAGTTGCCGAAGCGGGTGCGGAGCAGAATCCAGGTGGCGACGGCGACCAGGACCGCCCACCACAGCAGGGTCACCTTGAGCTCGACGCCGCCGACGGTCCAGTAGGAGGCGAAGAGCTTGCGCGCGGAGGGGAAGCCCTCCATGTTGCCGATGGTCTTGGTCGAGACGGTGCCGCTGATCAGCTTGGTGAAGCCCAGGTTCAGGCCGGTCAGCATCAGGAACGTGCCCAGCGTGATGATGAAGCTGGGCAGTTTCGTACGGGTCAGCATGAAGCCGTTGAACGCGCCGATGGCGAGCGTGACCAGCAGCGACACGAAGACGCCGACCCAGACGTTGGCGGTCATCTGGTAGCTGAACATCGAGGAGACCAGCGCGGACGTGGTGACCATCACGCCGGCGGACAGGTCGAACTCGCCGCCGATCATCAGCAGGGCGACCGGTGCCGCCATGATCCCGATGGTGGAGGCCGCGTACAGCACGGTTCCGAAGCTGGTGGCGCGCAGGAAGCTGTCGGCGACGATCGCGAAGAAGAGGAAGACGGCGAGCGCGCCGACGACCGAGCCCAGCTCGGGGCGGCCGAGCAGCTTGCGCAGCGGCGAGGTGCGCAGCAGCCGTTCGTCCACGACGGCGGACGATCCGGCCCCGGCGGTCATCGGGTGCCCCGGTCGGCGTACTCGGCGAGCTGGGCGGCGTCCTTCGAGGTGACGATCTGCGGGCCGGTGAGGACCGGGCGGCCGCCGCCGAGGACGTTGCGGTTGTAGCGGTAGAGCCAGAGCAGGTCCACGGCCTCGTAGCCCTGGAGGTAGGGCTGCTGGTCGACGGCGAAGCCGAGGGTCTCGGCCTGGAGGGCGGCGGCGACGGCGGGGTTCAGGTCGAAGGTGTCGATCTCGGCCTTGCTGCCCGCGGTCTTCTTGGCCTTGACGGCGGCGTCCGCGAAGGGGGCGCCGAGGGTGACGACCGCGTCGATGTCCTGGTCGGACTGGAGCTTGGCCTCGATGGACGCCTGGACGTCGGGCATGTTGGTGCCCTCCACGTACAGGTTCTGCATCTTCCCGTCGAAGGTCTTCCCGGCTCCGGCGCAGCGCTGCTCGTGCCCCACGTTGCCCTGTTCGTGCAGGATGCACAGGGCCTTCTTTCGGCCCCGCCGGTTCAGTTCCTCGCCGACGGCCTCACCGGCGATGGTCTCGTCCTGGCCGATGTGGGTGAGCGCGCCGAACTCCTTGGACTCGGCGGAGCCGGAGTTGACGGTGATCACGGGGATGCCGGCGCGGACGGCCTTGGCGACGACGTCCTTCATGGCGCCGGGCTTGGCGAGGGTGACGATCAGCCCGTCGACCTTCTTGTCGATGGCCGCCTGGACGAGCTGGGCCTGCTGCTGGCCCTCGGCGTCGTGCGTGTACAGGAAGTTGATGTTGTCCTTCTCGGCCGCCGTCTCGGCGCCCTTCTGGACGATGTCCCAGAAGGTGTCGCCGTCGCCCGAGTGGGTGACCATGGCGAAGGTCCAGCGGGGCGTGTTCACCGCGGCCCGGCCTTCGGCCGCGGCCTTGGCCGCACGCTCCTCCGCCCGCTTGCCGCCGGTGCTGCTGCATCCCATGAGGGACACCCCCAGCACCGCCGCAAGCACGGCGCCCATCGCACGTACCCCTGTCCGAACCCTTGCCACGACGCCGTGCCCTTCTTGTGCTGCTCGCTGTGCTGCCGGTGGTACCGGGGCCCGTGGTCCCGGTCCGGCTGGGCAAGTATCCCCGAGCCCGAGCCGCCGTCACGCGCAGGGGCGCGCGCCGCTCACCAGCGTACGGGCAGCCGGCGCGCCCCGCGGATGAGTGTGCCGGGCAGCCAGTCGAAGGGAGCGGCGTCCGGGTCGGCGGCCAGACCGGGGCAGCGGTCCAGCAGGGTACGGATGGCGATGCGGCCCTCCATCCGGGCCAGCGGCGCGCCCATGCAGAAGTGGATGCCGTGTCCGAAGGCGAGGTGGCCGCGGGTGTCGCGGCGGATGTCGAAGCGGTCGGGTTCCGGGTAGCGGGCCGGGTCGCGGTCGGAGCTCGCGAGGGAGATGAGGACAGCGTCGCCGGTCTCGATGGTCCGGGAGCCGATCGCGACCCGTTCCCGGGCGAACCGGAAGGTGGCCGTCTCCACCGGTCCGTCGTAGCGCAGCATCTCCTCGACCGCGCCGTCGAGCAGTGCCGGGTCGGCGCGGAGCGCGGCGAGCTGGTCGGGGTGGTCGAGGAGGGCGCGGACCCCGTTGGAGATCAGGTTGACCGTCGTCTCGTGTCCGGCGACGAGCAGCAGGAAGGCCATGCCGACCAGCTCGTCGGGCGAGAGGGCGTCGTCGTCCTCGTCGCGGGCGGCGATCAGGGCGCTGAGCAGGTCGTCGCCGGGCGAGCGGCGCTTGTCCCGGATCAGCTCGGCGAGGTAGCCGCCCATGGCGCGGACCGCCTCGCCCTCCTCGGCCGGGTCGGCCGGGGCGACGACTCCGTTGGAGAGCTTGCGGAAGGCGGACCGGTCCAGGTCGGGCACGCCGATCAGTTCGCAGATGACGGTCATCGGGAGCGGGAAGGCGAACGCGTCCACCAGGTCGGCGCGGCCTTCCGGGAGCATCACGTCGAGCAGTTCGTCGGTGATCTCCTGGACCCTGGGGCGCAGCGACTCGATGCGGCGCGCGGTGAAGGCGCGGGCGACGAGCTTGCGCAGCCGGGTGTGGTCGGGGGCGTCCATCTCCAGCATGTTGGCGTTGATCGGGTCGCCGCCCATGTCGCCGGGCAGCGCCCGCCAGTCCTTGCCGAAGCGCGGGTCGGCGAGGGCGGCGCGGCCCTCCTCGTAGCCGACGACCAGCCAGACGCGGTCGAAGTCGTCGGTGCGGATGGTGTGTACGGGACCGGTCGCGCGCAGGCGCTCGTAGTACGGATACGGGTTCGCGGTGAACTCCGTCAACCCCCGCAGATCCAAGTCGACTTCGGACATGGGCCGCCCCTCCCGGTCGCATCGTCCCGGCCCGCCTGACCGGCCCGTCCAGCGTATGCCGCGCGGTCTGCCGGGGACGAGGGGTTCAGCCGGGACTCGATCGGTTCTCGTCGTCGAGCAGACCTGCGTCGTGGACCAGGAGGGCGATCCACCAGAGCCTCGTAGTCATCGGCTTCTTCGTGCACTCCGGAGAAGACGAAAGCCTCCCAGATCCGCAGGATCTCCTGGAAGGACGTGCGTGATGAGTTGATCAGCCCGACGGAGGGCCCCGGGCTCGCCTCAACCCAGTATCACCGCACCACCAGTGCAGCCCCAGACCGCACGGACAGCCAGTATCTGTTGACTCCGTCTTCGCATGCGGTTCGAGTCGTTCGGCAGTCCGTGAGACGACAGAAGGTGTACCTCCTCGTCTCTCAGACCCAGCGATTCAAGTGCCGCCCTGTCGAAGGGGGTCCACCGCACCGGGTTCGCATCAGCAGATTCGGCAGCCGGAAGGCCCCGTCGCTCAGTCTCGTCGTCCATGGCCTTCATCTGTTCGGGTCCGCCGGAGGAGTCTTGCTACTTCTCGTAACCCGTGTCCCCCGCGACCCGTTCCATCTCCTCCCGCGCCTTCTCCATCTCGTCCGCGATCGCGTCGTCCGCGCTCTCGGCGAAGATGCGGTCGCGTTCCTTCATCGGGAGGCCCTGGCAGTACGGTGGGAGGCTCGTGGTGAGTTCGGTGCCGTCGGCGACCGCGGCCTCGACCTGGGCCGTCGACTCCTCGCGACATTTGCCGGCGTCGGGGCGGACGGGGTCCGTGCCCGTGAGGAGGCAGGCCGCGAGGACGATCGCCGTGATCAGCGCGGCCGCCGCGGCGGCGACCGGTTTCGGGTGGGTGCCGACGAGGCGCTTCATGGTGTGCATGGGGTGGGCTCCTTTCCCGGCTGGCCCCGGTGGTCAGGTGAGGGCGAAGTAGGAGCTCCAGTCGGCGCTCACGACCACCTTCACCATGCTGTTCGTGTTGGTCTTGCTGGGGTGGTAGAGCCGGATCTGGCCCGTCGTGGTCTCGCGGGCCCACAGGTCGGGGATGCCGTCCCCGCTCGTGTCCGGCAGCGAGATGACCTGGTCGAGTGCGGCGGCCGTCCAGCCCGTGCCGTAGACCGTGTCGACGCCTTCGCGGGAGTTGACGGCGACCGCGACGGACATCGGGTCGAGGCCGGTTCCGGCGCTGTTGGGCTTGCCGTGGCGGATGTACATGTTGCCGCTGCCGGGGTTGCGCCAGAGCAGGTCGGCGGTGCCGTCGAGGTCGATGTCGGCGAGGGAGATCAGGTCCCGGCCCGCCCAAGTGCTGCCGTCGAGGAGCAGCACCGCGTCGCTGAAGGCACCGGCGGTGTAGCCGCCGAGGAACCACAGCTGGCCGCCGTCGGTGACGACCATCAGATCGGGCTCGCCGTCGCCCGTGACGTCCGCGGCGGTGCGCATCTCGTCCCAGGTCGCCGGGTCCGGGGCGTTGTCGGGCAGCAGCACCCGTACGCGCTCGTCGACGTTGACGCTGCCGTAGCCGTCGCCCTGGTAGATCCACAGGCCGCCGTCAGGGGTGCGGGCCAGGAGGTCGGTGAGCCCGTCGCCCGGGTAGTAGTCGCCCCATTTGGAGATCAGGGCGTGCTTCTTGCTCGTGGCGGTGGCGTCCGGGTCGTACCAGTGGCCGGGCGGGGTCAGCTCGCCCTTGCCGTTGTACGAGGCGACCAGGCCGCCGTAGACCTCGCCGCCGTCCTCACCGGGATAGCTGTAGAGCGTGCCGTCGCCGAGGATGACGACCAGGTCGGGATAGGTGTCGCCGGTGACGTCGCCGGGCGCGTCGGCGGAGCGGCCGGAGGGGACGAAGGTGCGGATGGCCGAGCGGTCCGAGCGGTTGCCGACCGCGTCGTACGCGTAGGCGTGCAGATACATGGGCCCGGCCGTGGGCGCCTTGAGCGTGATCGTCACCGCTCCGCCGGTGGCGGCCCGGGTGACCGATTCGATCAGATGCCCCCGCACGTCGTCGCGGTCGATGCGGAAGGTCTGGCCCGATGCCGTGTCGTCCAGGTAGATGTGCGTGTAGTTGATGGCGTTGAAGCCGATGGCGTAGTGCGTGGTGGACGGGCCCGAGTCGAGGGTCACCGTGCCGGCGGTGCCGTGCGGAGCGTCGACGGCCCAGTTGGTTCCGGCCGCGTTGATCTGCGGGTAGTCCGCGGAGGTCATGGTCGGTGCCGCGGGCGCGGTGTCGTCCACGGTGAAGCGGCAGGGTTCGGAGCCGTTCGGGAAGTAGCTGGAGACGGCGCCCTCGGTGTCCTCCGCGCGTACGTCCCAGGAGTACGTCTTGCCGTCGGCCAGTTTCGTCGAGGGCACCGTGACGGAGGCGGTCTGGTTGGTGGAGCCGCCCGTGCCGGTGACGACCTTGTCGAGCAGTTCGTTGCTGGTCCCCGTCTCCCACAGGCGGAAGCGCATCCCCTTGAGGTTGCCGTCCCGGTCGGTGGCCTTCGCCCTGAACACGACGTCCGTGAGACCGATGACCTCCTCACCGATGACGGTGTCGCACACCCCGGGCGTGATGTCGCCGTCGGTCGGCTGGTAGGGCGGCCGGTTGTACTTGACGGTCAGCACGGCACTGCTCGCACGGTACTTGCGCCAGGTGTACGTGGAGGTCTCGGTGTTGGCGCGCAGTCCGAGCGTGAGCGAGCCCCACCTGTTCTTCGCGGCGTCCGCCGCCCCGGACTTCACGTTGTACGAGACGTAGTCGTCGGGGCAGGAACTGCTGTAGCCGTGGGCGTAGGACTTCGCGTCCAGCTGCCGCTTCCAGGAGGGCTGGTTGTTCCAGGTGGTGGACGTGGAGATCGATCCGGTCAGCCAGATCTCGATCTGCCGCGCCTCACAGGACCACGAGTGGGTGTTCTTGATCTTCCAGCTCGCGGAGAGCACGGTCGAGCCGTGGGCCGAGCTGGGGAAGCTCATCTTCCAGAAGGAGCGGGCGAGTCCGCCGCCCTGGGCCTCGTATCCGACGCGGGCCTCGCTGGTGCCCCCGGAGTAGTTCGTGCCGTTGTAGTAGTTGGTGTTGGGGTAGGGCCGGTACGCCATGGTCCAGCCCTTCTCGCCCAGTTCGACCGTGGGGTCGATGAACACGGGGAAGCGGACCTTGCCGGCGTCCACCTTCTCGCCGGTGAGCAGGCCGGTCGCCGCCGCGTCGAGGGTGAGCCTGGCCCGTCCCGTACCGGCGCCGTCGAGCGCGGTGGGCAGGACCGCGCTCGACGTGCCCGGCTCGGGACCAGTCAGGCCGGTCAGCGCGAGGGTCGTTCTGGCGGTGGTGGTGTCGGTGTAGGGCTCGGCAGCGGGGTCCTCGGGATTCTCCACGCCGGCGGAGTCCCAGGCCAGCGGCGTCGGGATCACGCCGATCTGCTTGCCGTCGGCCGCGTCGGTGATCCGCACGCCGCCCGTGGTGGCGTCGAGGGCGAACTCGGCAGTTTCGGAACGGAGTCCGTACGCCACCTTCCTGAGGGCCTGCCGGCGTGCGGCCTTCTCGTTCTTGACGATGAGCAGTTGGCCGAAGCCGCCCTCCTCGCGCGCCACGAGCAGCAGGTCGACGCCGGGCAGCACCTCGCGGTACAGCGCCCGGTTGCCCTCGACGACCGGATCGGGCAGCGCGCCCGGCCAGGTGTACGTGACGGTGTGGCCGCCGTAGGTGACCGAGGCCAGGAACGTCTCCTGCCGGGCCGTGCTCGGCGCCGTCGTACGTACGAAGGGTCGGCGGTCGGCCGGACGCCATACGGCGGGGCGCACCGAACCACCGGAGCCGGAGCCGGAAGCGGAGTCGGAGCCGGCCGGGCGAGCCAAACCATCCGAACCGCCCGTACCATCCGGACCGCCCGCTGCGGCACCCGCCGCGAACTCGACCTCACCCGGCGTGTTCGCCGGCCGCAGCCGCGTACCGTCCGCGCTGCGCCGCAGGTCGGCGTCGAGCTTCGCCCAGCTGCCGTCGGAACGCCGTGCGCGTACGGGAACGGCGTGGATCTCGGAGCGCCACGTGCCGTCCGGACGCGCGAACGTGCGGGAGGTCGGCGTGGTCTCCGCCTCGACGGCGACCTCGCGCTTCTGCTCCCGCGCCTTCTCCAGCGCCTCCGCGGCCGTCAACGGCCCGCCGGAGTCCTTCGCTTGCGGAGCCTCGGGCCCGCGCTCCCACGGTGTCCAGGCCAGCAGCCCGGCCACCAGGGCCGCACAGAGCAGTGCGGCGAAGGCGGCGAACCGGGCGCGCTTGCCTGCGGCGAAGCGGAAGAACGCGGATGGTTGAGCGGACACGGCGGAAGGCTCCCCGGGGAACACTGCTGGCTGGACGCCAAGGACCCGCCGGGCAGCGGTGATCACCTCGCTGACCTGCGGCGTCCTAGGGCATGAGTGCGCGCAAGCTATGAGGCGCGGGCGGTCGTTGTCGAGCTGGAGCCTTGGAATCAACTCGTGATCAACGACCCTCTCCTCACGGACGGTGACGACCGTTTTGCGACTCTTCGCTGCCGCCTGATCTGTATGAGGAGTGGATCTTGGCCCGTTCTCGCGGATTGTCTCCTACCGAAGACATGCAGGGGTTTGTGGCTCCAGAGCATGGAAAATCGGGCAGTAAACCGTGTCCAGCCTGTGATTCATCACTGTGCGTCAGCTGTGACTTCCAGGGGGAACTGGTGAAGGCTCCCGTGCTCGGTGCGTGGACGCCTTGTCCCGTGCCGGATCCGTTCCGTTTGCGCCGGCGCGCCCAAGATGGGGCGTGGGGTGGGGGAGTTACGAGATGCGTCGTCAGGTGGGGCTGTCCTGGTCGGGACAGGGTCGGCTGGCCGATACGGCAGCGATACGCGCGAGCCGTCGGCGTCGGCGGACGGCCCTGGTCGTCCTGCTGTCGTCCGTGCTGACCATCACCTCGCTGACCGGTACGGCCGTCGCGATCCCCGGTCCTGACTTGGACCGCACGTCGAACGCGAACGTGGATCTGCCCGAGCCGGACAAGGCATCCGTGGTCGGTCTCGACGCGGAGGAGCCGACCTCCCTGTCCCGGCCCGCCGACGTGCCCGTCGAGGAGTTCGTCCCCAAGCATGTGACGCCGTGGCAGGCCGCAGCAGACCAGACGGCGGACCTCACCGGAGTCGCCGAGGGCCAGACGGTTCCGGTCGGCGACACACCGGTACGGCTCGGCGTTCCCGAGGGCCAGGACCCGGCGGCACTCGCGGGCACCTGGCAGGTCGACCTCGCCTCGGTCACCGCCTCCACGCAGGCCAACGTGCCGGGCATGCTGATGTCCGTCACCCCGCCGGCCGGCGTGGACCCGGCCGCTTCGGTGGCCGTGGAGGTGGACCACACCGAGTTCGCCGACCTCTTCGGCACGCAGGCCGCCGACCGCTTCCGGCTCACCCTCCTGGAAGGCTGCACGCTTCCGGACACCTCCACCCTCGACTGCCCCGCCGACGACGGCCTCACCACCATGACCGTCTCCGCCGACGAGGACCCCGGCGCCGAGATCGTCGAACTCCCGTCGAGCGTCGAGGTCAAGCGCCCGACCAAGGGCGCCCGTACGACAAAGGCCGGCGCGAAGGAAGGGAAACGGCGGCTGACCGGCGTGGTGCCGGTCTCCCTGCTCACCGATGCCGTCGACGACGGGCGGCCGACCGCGTCCCCCTTGCCGCGGGAGGCGTCCGGGGACCCGAAGACGGCCGAGGAAACACAGACGCCCGAGGGGACACAGAAGCCCGAGGAGGCACCGGCCCCCGCGGGCCCCAGCACCCCACGGCCCTCGGCCTCCGCCTCGGCCTCCGGCACCGTACGGCCCGCGTCGTTCGTCACCTCCGCTGCCGCCGAACCCCTCGCCGGTGCCTCCGCCGGTGTTCTCGGGGCTCTCGACATGGGCGCCTCGCAGAGCGGCGACTTCACCACCACGCCCCTGTCGTCCTCCGGTGACTGGGCCGCGGGCTCGTCGTCCGGCGCCTTCACCTACTCGTACGGCATCCAGGTACCGGAGGTGCCCGGTGGCCTGATGCCGAAGGTGAGCCTGGGGTACTCCTCGCAGGTCGTGGACGGGCGCACCAGCGCGAGCAACAACCAGGCCTCCTGGATCGGCGACGGCTGGGACTACAACCCGGGTTCGATCACCCGCCGCTATGTGAACTGCAAGCAGGACGCCAAATCCAACTCCGGCGCCAACAACGCCAAGCACCCCACCCACGACCTGTGCTACGGCTCGAACAACGCCGTCATGACCCTCGGCGGCCAGACGGTCAGCCTCGTCTGGGAATCCGGCAAGGGCTGGACCACGTCCTCCGGTGACGGCTCGAAGGTCGAACTGCTCAAGGACACCGCGCTCGGCAACGGCGACGCGGACGGCGAGTACTGGAAGATCACCACCCGCGACGGCACCCAGTACTTCTTCGGCCGCAACCGCCTGCCCGGCTGGGCCGAGGGCAAGCCGGAGACCGGCTCGGTCTTCACCGTGCCCGTCTTCGGCAACCACGCGGGCGAACCCTGCTACAAGGCAGGCGACTTCAAGAACTCCTTCTGCAACCAGGCCTGGCAGTGGAACCTCGACTACGTCGTGGACCCCTCCGGCAACGCCATGACCCTGTGGTGGCAGGCGGAGACCAACCGGTACGCGAAGGACTGGCAGTTCAAGAAGCCCGTCTCGTACGAGCGCGGCGGCTATCTGCGCCACATCGACTACGGTCTGCGCTCCGGCGACCTGTTCGCCGAGGCACCCGCACGCGTCACCTTCACCGTCGAGGAGCGCTGCTTCGCCGAGGGCTCGCTGGCCTGCACGGAGGCCAACTTCACCTCGAAGGACCCCGGCGACTACCGCATCTGGTACGACACCCCCGTATCGCTGCAGTGCGAGGCGACCGGTGACTGCTGGAACGCGGCGCCGTCGTTCTTCACCCGCAAGCGCCTCGACAAGATCTCCCTCACCGCCCAGCGCACGGCGGGCGCGGGCCGCGCCACGGTCGACGTCTACCAGCTGAAGCAGTCCTTCCCGACCATGTCCACGGGCGCCAACACCGCCCTGTGGCTCGAGTCGATCCAGCGCACCGGCTACGGTCCCGGCGGCATCGCGGGCGGCAAGTACAAGTCGCTGCCCCCGGTCGCCTTCCAGGCCTCGCCCGTCTACATGCCCAACCGCGTGCTGCGCGGCGCCGACGACCCGCGCCCCGGTTTCGCCCGTCAGCGCATCGGCCGGATCGTCAACGAGTACGGCGGCGAGAGCGTCATCACGTACTCCCGGCCGACCGGCGCCTGCGCGACCGGTGAGGGCCTGCCGACGCAGACCGCGAACACGCTCCTGTGCTATCCGGTGGCCTGGCATCCGGATCCGTCGGTCGACGACGAGATCGACTGGTTCCACAAATACGTCGTCACCCAGGTCGAGGAGCTGCCCGCGGTCTCCGGGGCCGCGTCCACCTCCACCTCGTACGAGTACGGCACGGCCGCCTGGCAGCTCGCCGAGTCGGAGTTCTCCAAGAAGTCACGTCGTACGTGGGCGAAGTTCGCCGGTTTCGACACGGTGACCACGTACACCGGAACCGACGACGCGGCCACCTCGGCCAAGCGCTCCAAGTCCATGACCCGCTTCTACCGGGGCCTGGGCACCGGCGTCACCGTCAAGGACGTCACCGGCGCCGCGATCGGGCCCGACCACGAGGCGTTCGCGGGCCGGATCGCCGAGCAGGTCGACTACCCGTCGGCCGACGCCGCCCCGGTCACCGGCTGGATCAGCCGCAGCACCTCCAGGCTGTCCGCGACCGAACTCGCGCGCCGCTCGCTCGGCGACGGCCTGAAGGACCTGATCGCCTGGCGGGTCGTCGAGACATCCGACCACTCCTGGACGAAGTCCTCCGGCACCGGCGACGACAAGCGCACGCTGCGCGAGATCGGCTCGAACACCGAGTACAACGCGGACGGGCTGCCCACCCAGGTGGAGATGCTGGGTGATCTCGGCAGGAGCGGTGACGAGACCTGCACCCGGACGGAGTACCTCGCCAACCCGGCCAAGGGGATCTCCGGTCTGACCAAGCAGATCCTCACCTCGCCCACGACCTGCGCGGCCGCCACGTTCGGCACGCTCAGCTCACTGACCGGCGCCGCCCGCGTCGCCTACGACGGCGGCGCCTACGGCGAGGCGCCCACCCGCGGCCTGCCGACCGCGACGTGGACGCTCAACGGCGACGGCTCCGGCTTCACCTCGGGCGGCACCACCGGCTACGACGCGCTCGGCCGCACGGTAGAGACCACTCAGCCCGGCCAAACGGCGTCCGCCACCACCACGTACGAACCGGCCGTCGGCATGCCGTTCAAGGTGACCGAGACCAACGAACTCGGCCACACCTCCGTCCAGACGGTGGAACCGGGCCGCGGCACCACCCTCACCGCCAAGGACGCCAACGGCCACGTCAGCCGCGCCGTCTACGACGAACTGGGTCGGCTCCTGCAGGCATGGGGCCCGGGCCGAGGTCCCGCCACCGACACCGTGCCCGACCTCGAGGTCGGGTACCGCCTGCGGCAGGGCGAGCCCGCCGCGGTGATCTCCCGCACCCGCGGCCACGAGGACAGCGTGGAGACCGGTGTCGTCCTCTACGACGGCCTGGGCCGGGTCCGTCAGACCCAGGAGGAGGCCACCGGCGGAGGCCGGCTGATCACCGACACGCTGTACAACGCCTCGGGCGAGGTGTGGAAGACCAACAACGCCTACCTCGCCGCGGGCGAACCCGCGCCCGTCCTGTTCTTCCCCGAGACCTCCGGCGCGGTCCCCAACGCGACCCGCTACACGTACGACGGCATGGGCCGCGTCCTGACGGAGACGCCCGTCCTCGACGGCACGGACGCCGAGGACCGCCGCACCGTCTACACGTACGGCCTCGACCACTCCACGGTCATCAACCCGTTCGGCACGGCGTCCCACCGGACCTGGACCGACACGCTCGGCCGCACCAGCCGCGTCGACACCTTCACGGACACCACGCGCACCGCGTACGAGTCGATCCGCTTCAGCTACGACACGCGCGGCCGGCTCGCGAAGGCGCAGCAGGACGACGGCACGGCCTGGACGTGGAAGTACGACACCATCGGCCGCGTCGTGGAGGCCACCGACCCCGACACGGGCACCAGCAGAACCACGTACGACGACCTCAACCGCCCGGTCACCACCACGGACTCCCGCGGCGAGACGGTCTGGACGGGCTACGACATCCTGTCCCGCCCGGTCCTGACCCGCGAGGACTCCGCCACGGGCCGGCTGCTCGGCGCGTACTCCTACGACCAGGCCGGCGGCGGCATCGGCATGCCGTACTCGGCGCTGCGCTACACCGACAGCGGCGAGGCCGCGCAGACACTGGTGGGCGCCTACAACAGCGCCTACCAGCCGACGGTCACCTCCATCGCGCTGCCGAAGGACCTGGCCGACCAGTACGGGCTCGAACACCGCTACACGTACACCCAGACGTACACCGACACCGGTCTGGCGCACTCCACCCGACTGCCCGCGGTGGGCACGCTGCCCGCCGAGGAGGTCATCACCCGCTACAACGAGGAGGGCCTGGCCGAGTCGGTCTCCGGACACGACTGGTACGGCTCGCAGACCCTGTACTCGCCGTACGGGCAGCTGCTCCGCTCCACGCTGGGCGACAACCCGTACCGGGTGTGGTCGACCGCCTCGTACAACGAGGCCTCCGGCGCGCTGACCGGTCTGCAGACCTGGCGCGAGGACGCGGGCGAGAGCGCCGCGGTGACCGGGAACAAGGTCTCCGACACCTCGTACACCTACGACGGCGCCGGCAACGTACGCTCCGTCCGGCAGGGCGCCGAGGGCATCCGAGAACGCCAGTGCTTCCGCTACGACGCCGTCGGCCGCCTCAACGAGGCCTGGACGTCCGCCGACCAGACCGCCTGCACCGCAGGCAGCGCGGCCACCGCGGCGGACGTGTCCGCGGGCGAGGACGGCAGCGGGTACTGGACCGACTTCGCGTACGCGGGACTGTCCGCGGAACGCACCTCGATGGTCGAACACGACCTGACCGGCAACACCGCGAAGGACGCCACGACCACCTACACGTACGGTGCGGGTGAAGCCGGGCCGCACGCCCTGACGTCGCTGGTGCGCGAATACACCACTGAGGCGGGCGCGCAGGTCAGGCAGGTCCTGGAGCGTACGTACGATCAGAGCGGCAACACCGTCTCGGCGGCCGGGGACTCCGGCGACCCGCAGACCCTGACCTGGACCTACGACGGGCTACCCGAGACGGTCTCCGGGCAGGGCACGGGCGGCAAGGCGGCGTACGTCACGCCGTCGGGCAGTTGCCTGAACCTGAGCAGCGGCTGGGCGAAGACCGACCAGCCGCTGCAGATCTACCCCTGCAACAACACTGCCGCCCAGAAGTTCACCTTCGCCCCCGACGACCCGACGGCCGACACGGACACCGGCAGCCTGCGGGTGCTCGGCGACTGGTGCGCCACCCCGGCCGGTACGACCGCCGGTGCGGCGGTCGGTGTCCGCCCGTGCGCGGGCGGCGCGGACCAGAAGCTCGTACGCGACGCGGCAGGTCATTTCGAGCACGCCGCCACGGGTCTGTGCCTCGCGGTCAAGGGCGGTGCGACGGCCTCCGGCACGGACCTGGTCCTCGCCGCATGCGATCCGGCCTCGACGGCCCAGGTTTTCGTGCCACAGACCGAATCCCGCTACATCTACGCACCCGGCGGCGCCCGCCTCCTCACCCTCCAGGGCGACCAGGCCACGCTGCACCTCGGTGAGGCGGAGCTGTCGGTCAAGGCCGGCGGCGCGATGATCGACGTGCAGCGCACGTACGCGGTTCCGGGCGGCAGCATTCTGCGCTCCGCGTACGGCAGCCACTCGGCGGGATCCTCGCGTCTTGCCGCGATCACGTACGACCACCAAGGCACGCCCTACGCGGAGGTGGCGCTCGAGGCGGGCATGGAGACCCGTGTCCGCAAGACGGATCCGTTCGGCGGCGAACGCTCCGCCGGCACGACCGCGCAGCGGATGCAGACGCACCAGGGCTTCCTGGGCGCCACCCGCGACGACGCCACCGGCTACACCATGCTCGGTGCGCGCCTGTACGACCCGCTGGCGGGCCGCTTCCTGTCGGCCGACCCTGTCCTCGACCTGGCCGATCCGATGCAGCGCGGCGGATACGCCTACGCGCACAACAACCCGGCCACCTTCAGCGACCCGACCGGCCTGTCCGTCTCCCTGTCCGCCAAGGAGATCAACCTGGCCCTGGAGGGCGCCGGGCTCTCCGCGGCAGTGGTCGCCGCGGCGCACGGTGACCTGAACCGGTCCCTCTCCTCCGTCGTCATCTCCGCGGCCGGGGCGATCCTGCAGGACTACATCGACCCCGTCATGGGCTGCCTCGACGGCTCGGCATTGGCCTGCGCGGAAGCAATCATCTCCTTCCTGCCATGGGGCCAGATCTACAAGGCGTTCAAGATCGGCAAAGCGGTGAAGAAGGTGTTCTCTGCGGTCAGCGCCTGGCGCACGACCAAAGCCAAGGCCAAGCGCGTCATCGCCAGGGCCGACGCGGCCATCGCGAAGGCGAAGGAGGCCAAGCGGAAGCGCGAGGAGCAGCGTAAGAAGGCCGCCCAGGCCAAGGCCAAGAAGGCCGCCGAGAAGCGTCGGACCACCAGCAACCAGGCCTCCCAGAAAGCCCGCAAGACCGGCAACGGCAAACAGAAGGACGCCCAGGCCTCCGCAGCGCCCCGCTCGTCGGCGGCCGCGTCCTCCGGCGCGGGCAGGAAGAAGCCCTCCGGCGGCTCGTCGGGCAAGAAGGGCGGCTCCACCGGAGCCTCCTCCCGCTCCGACGGCGGCACCAGCGGCGGCGGCTCCTGCCCCGTCACCAACAGCTTCGTACCCGGCACGAAGGTCCTGATGGCCGACGGCACCACCAAGCCGATCGAACAGGTCGAAGCCGGCGATGAGGTCATCGCCACCGACGAGACAACCGGCGCCACCCGCGTCGAAACCGTCACCGCCGAGATCAAGGGCGAGGGCCTCAAACACCTCGTCAAACTCACCATCGACACCGACGGCCCGACCGGCACGGCGACCTCCGAACTCACGGCCACGGACGGCCACCCCTTCTGGGTCCCGGCCCTCCACAAGTGGATCGACGCGTCCGACCTGAAGCCGGGCCAGTGGCTCCGCACCAGTGCGGGCACCTACGTCCAGCTCACGGCGATCGAACGCTCGACCTCCACGGGCGCGACGGTCCACAACCTCACTGTCGCCGACGCGCACACGTACTATGTGCTGGCGGGGGCTGCGCCGGTCCTGGTTCACAATTGCGGTGCTCGCGTCGTCGACATGCACGGAAACGACATCGCAAATCCAGATGCGCTGGCTTCGCGTCTCCTTGAGCACACGAATACAGCATTGTCTGAATGGAAGGCCGGCACTATCGGGTATTCGGCAAAGGATCTTACGAGAATCGCGCGGAGGCCCAGTCGGGCCAATACGATCAAGGGGAATATCCTTGATGCTCGCGTGAAGTCGCTAGCCGATGGCGATCCGGCGCTTCGCGAACTCTTCTCTACCCCCAGTGGCATGCCCGGCCCGGATTGGATCAATACGGGCGCAAGCGTTCCAGGGGTTGGCTGGTACGATCTCACGACCCAGCGCATGTGGGGTCAGCACGTGTTCGATTACGGCCCGAGATATGGGCCAGGCGTCGGAATTCTTTGGCAGTGACGTGAAAGGTCCTTGCCGGATCGTAATGATCCTGCGATAGGGCGACGCCGGCTAGGCCACTCCGCAACCGGGTGGCCTAGCCGTTTCTGGTGGATCCAATCTTCCAACTGGAGCGACGAGGTGCAAAGTCCGTGAGTAGCATTGTTAAGTTCTTCGTGGCGGCAAGGGAAGGTGCTGTTGACGCCCTTACTCTCGGCCCTGATTCTTCATTTCGCACTCTCTCCTTTGGCAATTTTGACGCAGAAGAGGCTCTTCTGGATTGGGAGGCGCATCTCGCAGGGGCTTCATTCGAGTCCCTGGTGGACGGAGACTTTCCCGAAGTGATCGCTGAAGACGATGCGGGAGCATCGGTATTCTTGTTCTCTGATGGCCTTTTGAATTCCCTCGCTACCGCTTCGGATTCCGAAGTGAACGAGTTGGCTCTTTGGTGGGTGGCTGAGAAATCAGCTGACGGAATCGAGATCGAGTTGCCTGCCGCCTCGCTCATCTTGAAGAGTCTCGTTGATTTGATTCGCGAGGAACGGGAGCCGGGCCAGCGTGTGTATTGCTGGGCCAGCTGAAAATAGTCGAAGTCTCTAGAAGATGATTCTGGCGCGACCGGCTTGCTGAGCGGGTAAGTAATTCAGGAGCCCCACCGAGGCATGTCCTCGGTGGGGCTCCTGGGCTGTTTGACGGCAACGGTGACGGCAACGTCAGCGGACGACGACTACGGTAGGCGGATCGTCGGGGTCATCGTCGGTGGGGCTGAGGGCGTTGCCGAGGGTGTCGATGGCCTGGCGTTGGAGGCGGAGCCTTACGTGGGCGTAGACGCTGGCGGTGACGCCGATGTGGGCGTGGCCGAGGAGTTCCTTGATCACGACGAGGTCGACGCCCTGTTCCAGGAGCAGTGTCGCGGTCGAATGCCGTAGGTCGTGGAAGCGGATGCGTCGGAGTCCGGCCCGGTTGAGGAAGCTGCGGAAGCGGCGGGTGAGGTTGGTAGGGTCGAGAGGCTGGCCAGTCGGCGTGGTGAAGACGAGCCCGCTGTCGCTCCAGTCCGATCCTGCTGTCTCTCGCTCCTTGTCCTGGCGTTCCTGGTGCTTCTTGAGGGAGTGGATGCATTCGGTCGGGAGCGCGAGACGTCGCTCGGACGCCCGGGTCTTGGTGGGCAGGTGGGTGAGGCCGCTGGTGCGGGTGCGCTGGAGTGAGTGCCGGATGCTGGCCGTTCCGGTGGTGAGGTCGAGGTCGTCCCAGTGGAGGCCGAGGAGTTCGCCCTTGCGGAGTCCGGTGCGCAGCGCGAGTTCATACAGCGCGTGGAGCCGGTCGGTGCGGGCCGCGTCGAGGAACTGACGGGCCTCTGCCGCGGTGAGCGGACGGAAGCGCCTGGGCTGGTGCGTGGTGGTCTTGACGTTGCGGGCGACGTTGCGGGGCAGCTCGTCTTCGCGGACAGCATGTTCCAGTTCCGACTTGAGTACCGAGTGCACGTAGGTCACGGTCAAGGCGGACAGCCGTTTCTGGCAGCACTCGCCGACCGTGCAGCACCTCTTTCGTTCGGTGTCCAGGCCCTGGGTGCAGCACTGACAGGTGGTGCGGAGCCGGTCGAGGAAGGTGCGGACGTCTTTGGCGGTGAGCCGGGCGATCTTCTTGGTGCCGAGGCCGGGGACGAGGTGGAGGCGGACGCAGGTGGCGTATCGGGTGTGGGTGTTCTCGCGGAGCCGGTGGATGGCGACGCTGCCGAGCCAGTAGGTGAGGTAGTCGCCGACGGCGCTGTCGGCGGTGGCGACGGGCAGTCCGCGGTTGCTATCAGCGATCTTCTCGGCGAGTTTGTCGGCGGCTTCCCTCCGCGTGCTGCCGTAGACGCGGACGCGTTTGCGCGTGCCGTTGGCGGCGAGGACGTAGCCGGCGGCTTCCCAGCGGCCGTCCTTGCGCTGGTAGACGGTTCCGCCGCCGTTGGCGCGGGCCTTCTTGCGCTTGGGGGCGGTCATCGGGCGGCCTCTTCCAGGTGGCGCTGAACGTAGTCAGCGAGGGCGTGAGCGGGGATGCGGCGGGCGCGGCCGATGGTCAGCGAGGCCAGGCGGCGGGTGCGCATCAGGTCGTAGAGGGCGGAGCGGCCGATCTTGAGGCGAGCCATCGCCTCGGGGACGGTGAGGAGTTCGTCGTCACGCACGAGTCGCTACCTCCTGTTCGCCCGTCGGGCCACCTCCGATGAGTGCGGTGAGGCGTTCGAGGTCGGGGGTGAGGCCGGTGCCGTCGTAGGCCCAGTGGGCGAGGACGAGGGTGGTCGGGGAGGGCGGAGGGGTGTGGCGGCGGTGCCAGGCGGCTCGGGCGGCCCGGAGGGCGCCGAGGGTGCTGGAGTAGGCGCGGGTCTTGGTGGAGAAGTGGCCGCGGAAGCCGAGCATGTGGGCCCACTTGCGCAGGTTCAGGTGCTTGAGGTCGTCGCGGGTACCGAGGGCCCAGGCGGTGCGGATCATGCGGGCGGCGTGCTCGGTTACGGACTCGAACCAGAGGTCGGTGATCTTCTTCAGCCGGTGGTCGAGGGTGCCGGTCGCGGCTTCGGTGCCCTTGGTGGCGTACTTGGCGACGTATCCGGCGACCTTGCCCTCGGTGATCGTGGTCCCGCCCTGGAAGGCCGAGGACCGGATGATCCTGGTGTCGATCTGCTCGCCGAAGACGAAGGCGCGGGCGCGGCCGTTGACCTCGGGCCCGTCGATGTGGGCGCGGGTGGCCGCGACCCGGATGGCGTCGGCCAAGAGGTCGGGGGTGGCCCAGGCGGGTGGCGGGGTGTAGGGCCCTGCGGGGCCGTCGAGGCGGATGACAGCGTGGAAGTGGATCAGCCCGCGCTGCTGGTACTCGGCGACCTTGGCGTACGAGACCCGGACGACCTTGGAGAGCAGCCGCTGCGGGACACCGGCAACGGCGGCGATGGTGCGACGCAGGTGGAGCATGAAGCGGGCCCACAGGGCGGGGGCATGGGCGTTCCACAGCACGGCGCCGGTGTAGTCGTAGCGCTCGGGGTCGAGCGGGGTGCCGAGGAGCGGGTCGTCCTTGGTGTGGGCGCGTCCGCAGCGGCAGCGGGCGGAGCCGTTGATGCGCCGCCCGTGGACCGGGCCGTATGAGGGTGCGGTGAGGGTGGCGAAGACGCGGGGGTGGGTGGCGACCTGTTCGGGGATGTTCTTGCCGCCGCGCAGGCCGGCGGCGATGAGGTGGTAGGTGTCCTGGCGGTAGAGCTCGGCGCAGGAGGGCAGCGGGTGGTGCGGCGGTTGCCGCAGCGGACCAGGAGGTGCCCGGCGGGAAGTTCCTTGGACTTCAGTTCGCGGAGGATCTCGCCGGTGAAGGAGTCGACATCGGTGCGCTGGCCTTCGAGCCGAATCGGCTGGGAGCAGCCGCCAAGCGAGGACAGCTGCCGTACCAGGCCGAGCAGGTCGCGGTATCCGGTGAACGTGGGCAGCGTGGCCGTGGCGGGTTCGGGGCGGGGGATTGTGGTGGTGGGGTCGTGCGGTGGCATGCTGGCGGGACCTCTCTGCACTGCGGCACACACGTGTGCCGTGGAGGGATGGGAGGGAGGCCCCGGCAGGGGCGAGGGTTTGGCGACTACACGCCCTTGCCGGGGATCACTGCGAAACGGGACCAGGAGGCGGCGGTCACGCCGCCTTGCCCAAGTCGACGCGGTCGGGCAGTTCGCGGACCTTGAGCCCTTCGGCGCACATCAGGTCGTTGATCTGCCAACCTCCAGGTAGAGGGATGTGGATCACCCGTGTGGGTGATTACGTGCCGCACAACATAACATCAATCCTTAGTCCATCCGCAGTCATTTCGTATTGAGTCCATCCGTTGCTGCGGCGGTCCATCCGTAGGGCCGCTACCCTGACCCCGCGGGCTGAGCTGGTGAAATAGGGCGGCAGCGAGCAGCCCTGTGAGCCCAATCGGACCCGGACCAGGGATGGACATGCCTGCTGACGAAGCGCGTTTGACGTTCGAGCGCATCGCCGACGACCTGCGGCAGGAGATCCGGGACGGCAAGCTGCGACCGGGGCAGTTGCTTCCGGCGCAGACCCGGCTCATGCAGACGTACAAGGCGTCGAGCCTGACCGTACAGAAGGCCATCCGGCTCTTGCGGAACGAGGGCTGGGTCATCGCCCGCCAAGGACGCGGCACGTTCGTCACGCGCTCGGCCGACTTCGAGGACGCCTTCGAGAAGGTCGCCAGCGACCTCCAGCAGCAGATCTACTCCGGCACCCTGGCACCCGGCGCCAGGCTTCCCGCCCGCGAGGTGTTGGCCGAGCATTACGCGGTGCCGCTCAATGTGGTCACCAACGCCATCGCCCTGTTGGCCGGCAACTTCCTGCTCCGGTTCCCGGGCGAGCTGCCCGGTGACGAGGTCTATGTACGCGACTGGGAGGACCACGGCTTCGCCACCCAGCTCATCCACGGTCGCCTGGTTCGCAAGATCAGGAACGGCTCACTGTCCAGGGGCGCCACGCTGACGGTGGATGAAGTAGTCGATGCGATCGGAGGCGACGCCGAAGCCGCCGACCAGGCCCTGACCTTCCTCGCCCTGGAGGGCCGGGCCAGGAAGATCCACGAGACCAGGGGATCCCATCGGGAAGTCGCGTACGTCGTCCTGGGCAGCGAGTTCGGCACCGAGGTACCGGTCACCGTGCAGCCGGTGGACGAGTCGGCCGAAGCATCCGAGACCCCGGTGAAGGAGTTCCCGACCGGCGGGGTTGCGGATCTGACCTACAAGCTGGAGCGAGCCTTGGAGCGGATCGAGGAGCTGGAGGAGCGCGTCGAACGCCTCGAAGGCCGCGACGCGGACTGAGGCGGACACGTGAACAGCAGCGTCCCCGAAGGCCGCAGGCTGGCTTTCGGGGACGCTTCGTGTGGATCGGTCAGGGCTCGTACTCGTAGCCGATGGTAAACCGGGGCGGCAGGCACCATTCCCCGTACTCGATGACCCCTTCCGTGTCCGACCAGCGGTGCGCGCCGGCCAGGATCGGGGAGCCGACCGGCAGGCCGAGTGCGCTCGCCTCTCGGGCGTCGGCGGGGCGGGCGTGCATGTCGTCGCGGGCGTGGGTGATCGTGCGCCCGGTGGCTTCCAGGACCCGGGCGGACAGTCCGTGGTTGCGGCCCGGGGCGGTGTTCAGCAGGTCCGGCACGAGGGCTGCGAACGGGGCCGGGTACCAGGTCACGGCAAACACGGTCCGGGTCTTGCCCCGTCCGGCCAGCCACTCGCGCCGAACCACCTGGTCCCCGGCCTCCAGGTCGAAGATCTCCGCCACGTACAACGGTGGGACGATCAGCTCGGCCGCCGTCACCCGGCTCGTCTCACCCTCGGCCAGGAACGACTTCACCCGCTGGACCCGGGCCAGCCGGTCCCGCGCCGACAGCGTCCAGCGAGGGTCGTCGGCGACGTAGGTGCCCCTGGGGGTGGTGCGGATGAAGTTCTCCACCTGGAGAGCCTGCAAGGCCCGCGAGACCGTGGCGGCTGCGGCCTGCCACTGGCCGGCGATCTCCCGGTTGGTCGGCAGCTTGGCGCCCGGCTCAAGCTCTCCCGACAGGATGCGCTCCCGGAAGTGATCCGCGATCTTCGTGAACGTCTTGGGACTGGGCATAAGGCTTGCCCCTCCGTTGAGTTGACGTGCTGTCAGTAGAAGCACACTAGTGCACTGCGAACCGTAGCGGGAGTGCTTCGGCCACTCGAATACTGAACTAGAGCACCGGCCTGTCAAGAGGTCGGCCATGTGACGTTCGAGAGGTGGCGATGTGCAGTGACGGAGCCGACCAGGTACTCGACCCCGCCAGTTGAACTCCCCTTGCGCCTGGAGCTGGAGCCGGTACCCGTTGAGGGCTGTGCGGGCTGCGCGGAGCTGGCCAACGTACGCGACCGGGCCCGCGAGGTCGGTGACATGACCACCGTCAGCGACTGCAACGTCTACATGCGACGCCACCCGGAGGGTCATCAGTGAGCCCCCGCGCTGTATACCGGCACGTCGTTCACACCATCCGTCACGTGCCCGAAGGCGGCATCACCTACGAGGCGTTCTGCACCGCTGCCGACTGCGAAGCCGAATCCGGACCCCACGCCGAGCAGGAAGCCGCACAGGACTGGGCACTCCGCCACACCGGACGCACCGGTCACAACCCGTTCAGACGCGTCTTCACCGACCACGCCAAGGTCACCCGAGCCGAGTAGAACCACCACCGCCAGCCGGAACAGGACCCACAACCCGTGGGCCATCGCACCAGGCCAGCAGCCCAGCCAAACGCTCAACCGACAGCCAGGGCGTACCGCCGAAGCGGGATGCGTCCAAACCTTCTCTACGTCTTCAAGGCGACCCGCTGACGCGGGCCGCGCGCGGCACGGCCGCCCACCCGGCCCGCTTTCGGCTCCGCCACCGCGGGCCGGCCAGCGACCAGGCCGCGCAAAGACAGCACAGCGGGCGAACGGAAGCGCGGAGAGATCCGAACACGCCCGCACGGCGAACGCCAGGCCGACGGCAAGGCGATGGCAGGGAGTTGGCTGAGCCGAAGGTCCGGGTGGGGGCGGTCGGCTCCGTGGGCTTTACCCACCTCCCCGGGTCGGGGCCCGCGTCGGGCAAGGCCAGGGGGCCACTCGTTCAAATTCCGGGCAGGATCACAGCCTGCCCGAGTTGCCGGGCCAGCGTACGGCCCCCTGACCATGCCCGACCCCAACCCGGGCAGGACACCGGCCAAAGCCCACTCCACCGCCCTCACGCGCGCAGTCGTCTGACGGCAACGTCGACGGCAACAGGGGCGCACCGGAGGAGACTTCCGCGCACATCCACGGACTGGCCGAATTACGGTGACCTGCGAAAACGCAGATGACGGTACCTCGGCCAGCACACGTACTACGTGGTGGCGGGGACCGCGCCGGTCCTCGTACACAACTGCAATGAACCGCAGGCTCAGCGGGCGCGTGAGATCAACGAGTCCGAGCCGACTCAGACGGACTTCGACATCCACACGACGGCAGTGCTGGACGTCGATGTGCCGGGAGTCGGTATCACGAGGCTCGTGGCAGGAAACGGTGAAGGCGGGCTGACCCCCGCCCAGACCACCGCTCTCGCCCCCCGGCGAGGTACACATCGACCCCGACATTGTGCCCGGCGACCTGCACGCCGAACAGCGCGTCATCTTCGGCACGATGCTGCTGGGCGCGAGACCGATCCAGGGCGGAGCCTCACGCAACATCTGCCGTAGCCGCTGCGGTGTACTCATCTTCGCAAGCCGGGGAGCGCCATTCGGAGAGGTTCGGGCCGGCAACGGAAAGAAGACTCACCGAGTCCGTAGTACGCGCTGGTAGCTTTTCGGCACCCTGACACCACGACGGCATCGACGAACACCCAGAATGAGGACTGGCCTATGAGTGAAAGCTCTGACCGTGGCAGCGCTTACGCGCTGAAGCACGCCCGGGTCGGGGATATCGTCACGCTCCGGTGCGTCCCCCGTGAGGCAGCCGTCGCGGGTGTATCCGATCAGTGTGTGTCGGTGCGGTGGCCGTGGAATGAGATCGACCCGGACTCGATGACGCAGTGGAATGGACTGCGTTCCATTCCCCGGACGCCGGACACTCCGGACTGGGACAGCGAGCCGTTCCAAGTGCTCTCTCCCGCCGACGTGATCCGACCACAAGGTGTATGCGAGGTCGCCATTCCCGATGTGGTCGCGTACGTCGCCGCGATCGATGAATTCCCCGAGCCGCTGGACGTCGGCTGGCTCCCTCGGCCGAGCGTGTACCTCACGCTCGTGTCACACGGAGTCCGCGTACCTCCCCACGCCGAGGAAGTCGGCTTCACCTTGGACCCGGACGGGGCGGAACCGATCGAGGCTGAAATGATCCACCGGCCGTATGCGTTCTTGCGGGACGGTGATGAGGTGGTCGACCACGCGGGGAGGGCCTGGACCTTCTCGGCCCCATGGCGCTGGACGTCGTTCGACCAGGGTCCCGGAAACGCGCCGGAGTGGCCACTGAACCTGATCAGCCGCGATCGCGAGGCCGACTCGCAGGGCGACGAGCGGGTCGCACGGGCCACGAGTTCCGGAACGCACGCCGACGAGATCACGCGTTGGCTGACCCACGCCGGCCTCGACGAGGCGCCGCAGATCCCTCTGCCCGAAGACTGAGGACGCCCCTACAGCAGGTGGCCCGCCTCCCCGGCCTTGATCCCCGTGATCAATGCCCGGAGGGCATCCCGGCTGTCGCTGAGGTACGTTTCCTCGGCGCCGGCGACGGCAGGGCTCCGTCGTTCTCGCGATAGGTCGGGAATGATCACGTGAGTCCGAGGGTTGACAGCGGCCGGGTCATGTCCCGCCCGTGATGGCGTAGGTTTTCGGCGATGTTGTCCCGTCCCGTCAGTCGGAGTGCGCCGATGGCGAGGTTGCGCAGGGAGGCCATCGCCCGTGGTGCGCTGCCGGTCCGGACCCGTGAGGTGTCCTCGCCGAACGTCACGTCCCTGACATGGTGCTCACGGTTCTCGATCGCCCAGTGCCCGCGGACGCGTTCCGCCAGGTCGGCTGGTGTCGCCTGGTGAGCCGTCAGGCTGGTGACTGCGTAGACGCGTTCGAGTGAGACCTTCCCGGTGCGCACCGTGCGCCGCCTGCGGACGATCTGCAGGGCCTGGCCGGCGTGCGGGAACGGCAGCCCGGGCAGGGTGACGGCCTTCAGCCGGCGGATCTCGTCCCGGCCGTGTGCGGCGGTGCGGGTGCGGTCCATCAGCGGCACCTCCTTCCACGGCAGGTTCTTCACCAGTGCGTGCCGGGTCGGGTGATTGCCCTTGAGCACGGCGATGTAGTGCGCGTCCTTCTCCTCGACGAGGAACCTCGCGTGGTCGGTCTGGGTCAGCAGCGCGTCGAAAGTGACCACCGCGCCGGTCAGGTCCAGCGGCTCCAGCAGCGGCCGGAACGCGGTGATCTCGTTGCTCTTGGCCTCGACCTCGCGCTGGGCGAGCACGATGCCGTCGCCGCGCAGCGCGGACAGCAGGTGGACACGGCGGCCGTCGGCGCGGGCAGCGCCGCGCAGGGACTTGCCGTCCACCGCGACCGCCTCCCGCGCCGGGCGGGACGGTGAGCGTTTGTCCTCGTCGGCGGCGCGGAAGGCGTCCGCCCGAGCGGCAAGCCAGCCGCCGATCGCCGCGTCGAGCGCGTCGCCGTCGATGCGCTGCAGTACCCGGCGCACGGTCGCCTCGCTGGGTGCCCGGTAGGGCCGTTCTGGATCGCGCAGCATGGCCCCACAGTGGATAAGGAGCTGGTCAGGGGCGTCGGCGGCCCACTCGGCGATCGCGGCGAGGGACTTCGCTCCGGCCAGAACCCCGCAGGCGGCCACGGCCAGAACGTATGACAGCGGGTGACGCCGGCCCCGGCAGCGGCGCGGGTCGGGCAGGCAGCTCAACCGGTCCAGCAAGCCCGGAAGTTCATCCCGGCGGGCCGGAGGACAACCGGCGAGTTGACCCAGCCCGGCAGGTGCAGGAGATGATGACGCAGCAGGCACGGTCTTCCGTTGTGGTGATCAGGGAACTCGACACTCCATGATCACCGGGAGTCGTGCCTGCCCGCGTACCTACCGAACCGCCGCATCACGGCCGAGTCGGGCATCAGACTCAGACCGGCCGCAACGGGCCGACCGCGAGAACGACGGAGCCCTGGGTCCTGGAGGGCCTCGTGCGCGCTGTCCCGGATGACCCCGGCGGCGCGGGCGACCTCGGGCGGGGGTTGTGAGCTGCTGTTGTTCTTGTGTGTGAGTGTGTTTCGGTGCCTGGGGGTGGGTTTGGTGGTCTGGCGGGTGGGGGTGGGAACGTGTGTTTCGGGGGCGTATGGGTGACCTCGTGGGTGGTGGCTCGTTGGGCCGGGTGACGGGTTTGTGGGGCGGCGCCAGGGGGTGTGGTGGTGTGCGGGAGTTGGCAGCGTCGTTCGTGGTCCCGGGCCCTTCGGGGGTGGCGGTGCGGGGCCGTTTCAAGCACCTCACCGGGCAGGACGAGCTGGTGTTGCGGGCTGTGAGCGCGTATCAGGGTCAGTTGGCGTCGCGGGATCTGAAGGCGCGGTGTGCGGATGGTCTGGGGCACGGCGCTGAGTCGTGGGCTGTGCGTAAGCGTGGGTTGACGGGGGTGTCGTCGTCGCGGATCGCGGGGGCGATCACGAAGGCGTCGCATGATCAGTGGGCTCTACCTTCTTGATCGGGTTGATCGAGCCATTCGTAGGGTTGGGTCGCCCAGGGGTGCTGGGTGTGGCTATCAGTGGGCTGCCGTTTCGTGGCTACCATCGCTTCGCCGCCCGGCGCCCCACGACGACTCGGCCGCCGATTAGGAAGTGCGAACAAGTCGCTGTGTAGAGCAATGCCGGCGAGGTCGTCCGTGGTACGAACAGCACGCACACGTACGTCAGGAGCACGATGAGCCGGATATGGGCGGGGATCGACAGTGGCAAGGGCCACCATCACGGCCTCGCGCTGGACGCCGGGGGCAAGACCCTGCTGTCGCGGCGGGTCGCCAACGATGAGCCCGAGCTGCTGAAGTTGATCGGTGACGTCCTCGACCTGGCCGACGGCCGCCAGGTGACCTGGGCCATCGATATGACCGGCGGGGAGCCCGCGCTGCTGCTGGCTCTGCTGATCAACCACGGCCAGGAAGTCCTTTACATCCCCGGCCGTCTGGTGAACCGGGCATCCGACGGCTACCGCGGCGAGGGCAAGACCGACGCCCGCGACGCCTACGTGATCGCCGACCAGGCCCGGATGCGTCGTGACCTGCGGCCCATCCGCCCCGGTGACGAAGCCGCCATCGAACTCAAGCTGCTGACCGGACGCCGTGCCGACCTGGTCGAAGACCGCACCCGCGTGGTGAACCGGCTGCGCGGCACCCTGCTGAGCATGTTCCCGGCCCTTGAGCGTGCCTTGGACGTGACCAACACCGGCCCGCTCAGGCTGCTGACGGGCTACCAGGCTCCGGCCGCGATCCGCCGCGCCGGGACCGCGCGGCTGACCAAATGGCTGGCCAACCGCAAGGTCCGCAACGCAAGAGCCTTGGCCGAAACAGCAGTTGAGGCCGCCGAGCGACAGCACACCGCCGTCCCCGGGGAGAAGACCACCGCCAAGCTGGTCCACACCCTGGCCGAGGAGGTGATGGCCCTCAACGAGCAGATCTCCGAGATGGACAAGCTCATCGAGGGCCGGTTTCGCGAGCACGAACTCGCCGACATAGTCCAGAGCGTCCCGGGCATCGGCACCGTGCTCGGTGCCGAGTTCCTCGCCGCTATCGGCGGCAGCCTGGACGACTTCGGCTCCCCGGACGCCCTGGCGGCCTTCGCCGGCGTCGCCCCCGCCCCTCGCGACTCGGGCAAGGTCAGTGGCAACCTCCACCGGCCGCTCAATTACCACCGAAGACTCCAGCGCGTCTTCTACACCTCCGCGCTGGTCAGCGTCCGCTACGACCCGAACTCGCGGAAGTTCTACGACCGCAAACGCGCCGAGGGGAAGAAGCACGTCCAAGCCGTGCTCGCCCTCGCCCGCCGACGCGTCAACGTCCTGTGGGCCCTGATCCGTGACCGACGGTGCTATCAAGTCACACCCTCAGCGACTGCGGCCGTTTGACAACAGCATTAGGAAGCGTTGGCGAGGCGGTGCCTTGCCGCGCATATCCGCTCCTTGGAGGCCGGGATCAGGACCTTGCGGCACCGGTTGTCGCTCCCGGTCGGGTCGCAGGGTACGAGGCGTGCGGCGGGTGGCTACCGGTCCCGGGGTGAGTGGTTCCAGAAGTCCCGCCGTCTCAAAGCTTTGGAGGACCGGCACGCTGCCGCTGTCGCGGACTGGCGGTCGGGGCGGGTGCGGATCGTGCGGGGCGGAAAGCGTCTGTTGAACGCCCGCCATCATCTCGCCGAGGCCGGGCTGAGCGAGGAGGGGGACCTCCCCCCGAATGGTGGACACCCTGACCTCCGGCCCCGGTGGGGGCCGGGAGAGGGTGACCGATTATGGTGATGAAGGTCTATTCGCCCGAGTTCAAGGCCGATGCCGTGGCCCTGTTCCGCTCGGACCCGGACCTCACGATCGCGCAGACCGCGCGTGACCTGGGGATCAATGCGGAGACCCTGCGGAACTGGATCCGCGCCGACCGCGCCCGCGGCGGCAGCACCACCGGCTTGACCAGGAAGAACATGACCAGCACCACCCCGGCCGCCGAGGCCACCCGCGAGGAGCTCGAAGCCCGCGTCGCCGCTTTGGAGGCCGAGCTGAAGGCCGCCCGCAAGGACAACGCGACACTCGCCACCGAGCGGGACATCCTGCGCAAGGCGACGAAGTTTTTCGCCTCGGAGATGACCTGGTAATCAGCCGCTAGCCCGGCCGGCACCACGGCTACGACAAGACGCCGGCCTCGTTCGAGGAGTCGCGGAGCAATCTCGGCCTGGACTACGTGGACCTGTATCTCATCCACTGGCCGCTGCCGAAGGTGGGTCTTTACGTGGACACCTGGCGGGCGCTGATCAAGCTGCGCGAGGACGGTCTCGTCCGGTCGATCGGGGTCTCCAACTTCACCGCGGAGCATCTGGCGCGGCTGGAGGAGGAGACGGGGGTGGTGCCCGCCGTGAACCAGATCGAGTTGCATCCCCGGCTGCCGCAGGAGGAGTTGCGGGCGGTGCACGCGGCGAAGGGGATCGTCACGCAGAGCTGGAGCCTGCTGGGGCGCGGCCGCGATCTGCCGGCCGACCCGGATGTGGTGGCGGTGGCCGGGGCGCACGGGGTGACTCCGGGGCAGGCCGTGCTGCGCCGGCACACCCAGCTCGGTTCCGTGCCGATCCCGAAGTCGGCCGATCCGGGGCGGCAGCGGGAGAACCTGGACCTGTTCGGGTTCGAGCTGACGCCGGAGGAGCTGGGCCGGATCTCCAACGGCCGCCGGGAGCGGTTCGGCAGGGACCCCGAGGAGCACGAGGAGTTCTGAGGGTCCCCGGGGTTCCGGGCCGGCCGGGCCGTCAGCCGCCGAGTGCGGTGTGGCGGGCGGCCAGCCGGGCCGCGCCGCGTGCGGTGAGGGAGCCGAGGAGGCGCAGCCGGGAGATGCCGCCGTCCGGGTAGATGTCGATGCGGACCTGGTCGGCGCGGACGGCCTCCGGCAGGACGAAGCGGTGGTTGGTGTCGGGCTGGAGCCGGGTGCGGGGCAGGAACTCGGACCATGCGCCGCTGTCGGCGTCGCGGCCGGTCAGCCGGGCCCAGCCGGCGGCGTTGCCCTTGAGGCAGGCGGTGTCGATCTCGACGGCGCGGATGTCCGCCTCTTCGGCGAGGTGGTAGTGGATCCAGTCGTTGCCCCGGTCGCGGCGGCGCCGGGTCTCCCAGCCGTCGTCCATCTTGTGGGAGCGGCCGGGCTGGATGGTGTGGGTGGCCGGGGAGTAGAAGCGGTCGGAGGCGTCGGCGACCCGGCCGCCGTTCTCCAGGGCGACGACGTCGAAGGTGCCGAGCGCCGCGAGCCAGGCGGGGTCGGGGGCGACCTCGCCGTACACCCTCAGCCGGGCGATCCCGCCGTCCGGGTGCTGAGCGAGCCGCAGGTGGGTGAAGCGCCGCTCGGCGTCCACGGCGAATCCGTTGGCGGCGTGGCCGCCGATCTCGGTACGGGGGACGAGCGTCGTCCATGTCACGCCGGGGTCGAGCAGTTCCGCGGGGGACGGCGTGCCGGGCAGCGAGACGGCCGCCACGGAGACGGCCTGCGGGTAGTTGCCGCGGAAGTGGGCGGTGTCCACGACGAGGCCGCGCACGACGCCGGGGGCGCCGAGGCGGATGAGCGCCCAGTCGTGGTCGTCGTCGGCCGGATGCGGTTCGCCGGCGCTCGCGCCGCGCCGGCGGCGGGTCTCCCAGCCGTCCATGATCTTGCCCTTGTGGCCGAAGCGCTCCGGGTCGAAGCGGGCGGGCTCCGGCCTGAGCAGGTTCTCGCGCTCGGCGAAGAACTCGTCGTTGGCGGCGATGACGCCCGCGCCGAGGCGGCGGTCGGCGAGGTCGACGAGGTGGGTGAAGGGGAGGTCGGCGCTGCGGTGGTCGGCGTACGGGTCGCCGCCGCCGTACGGGTTCGCGTCGCCGGTGAAGTGCGTGAGCGCCGTCATGCTCGGGTCTCCCTCGTCCGGAGGCGGCCGGTGGGTTCGGTGAGGAGGCCGTCGTGGGCGATGCGGGTGCCGCGCAGCCAGGTGGAGCGCACCACGCCGTGCAGGGTGCGTCCGGCGTAGGCGGTGACCTGGTTGCGGTGCAGGAGTTCGGCCGGGTCGACGGTGAAGGCGGCTTCGGGGGCCAGCACCGCGAAGTCGGCGTCGCGGCCGGCCTCGATGGCGCCCTTGCGGTGCAGCCCGGCGAGGGCGGCGGGGGCGGTGGACATCCAGCGGGCGACGTCGTCCAGGGTGTGGCCCCGGCGGCGGGCCTCGGTCCAGATGGCGGGGAGCCCGAGCTGGAGGGAGGAGATGCCGCCCCAGGCGGAGGCGAAGTCCGGGGTCTTGAGGTCGGTGGTGCAGGGCGAGTGGTCGGAGACGACGCAGTCGATGGTGCCGTCGGCGAGCCCCTGCCACAGCGCGTCCTGGTTGGCGGCCTCGCGGATGGGCGGGCAGCACTTGAACTCGGTGGCCCCGTCCGGGACTTCCTCGGCGGTGAGGGTGAGGAAGTGCGGGCAGGTCTCGACGGTGAGCCGGACACCCTCGCGCCGGGCGGCGGCGATGGCGGCCAGCGCGTCGCCGGAGGACAGGTGCAGGACGTGGACGCGGGCGTCCAGCCGGCGGGCGTGCGCGATCAGGCCCTCGATGGCGGTGTTCTCGGCGTCGCGCGGCCGGGAGGCGAGGAAGTCGGCGTAGGCGGGGCCGCTGCGCTGCGGGGCGGACGCCAGGTGGTGGGGGTCCTCGGCGTGCACGATGAGCAGTCCGCCGAAGCCGGCGATCTCGGCCATGGACCGGGCCAGTTGCTCCTGGTCCAGCTCGGGGAACTCCTCGACGCCGGAGGGCGAGAGGAAGCACTTGAAGCCGAAGACCCCGGCCTCGTACAGCGGGCGCAGGTCCTTGACGTTGGTGGGGACGGCGCCGCCCCAGAAGCCGGTGTCCACATGCGCCTTGGGTTCGGCGACGCGCTGCTTGACGCGCAGGTGCTCAACCGTGGTGGTGGGCGGCAGGGAGTTGAGGGGCATGTCGAGCAGGGTGGTGATGCCGCCGGCCGCGGCGGCGCGGGTGGCGGTCCAGAAGCCCTCCCACTCGGTGCGGCCGGGGTCGTTCACATGGACGTGGGTGTCCACCAGGCCGGGCAGCAGGGCGTCGTCGCCGAGGTCCTCGACGCGGGCGCCGGCCGGTGCCCCGGCGTCGTACGGGAGGACCGCTTCGATGGTCTCGCCGCTGACGGCGACCGCCGCGGACCGGGTTCCCTCGGGGGTGACGACGCGCGTCGAGCGCAGCAGCAGCTTCACGTCCGGACCGGGCACCCGTGCTCCTCACTTCGCGTTTTCAACGAACTGTTGAAGGAGTCTTCACTCGGGAGGGCGACCCGTCAAGACCTCGCCACCGTGCTGCGGGCGCCCGGCGACCCCCTCTGGACGTTTCCACGAAGTAAAAGGTCAATTTCGGAGTGCGGAACGTAGAATGAGCCAGGCGCCGCACGGCCGGTCCGTCGCACGACCTGCGGACACCCGGACGGATGGGCGCTGACCGGCGACGACGGCCCCTGGCCGGCCCGGGTCCCGCCGACCGGGCCCGGTAGGCTGCTGCCTTGCTCCTCCGCTTCGAAAGGACCGTTGACGTGCCGCCGTCCCACGCCAGCACTTCCGACTCCAAGCCCGCCGGTTCCAGCGGTGGTGTGCAGTCCCTTGAGCGCGCCTTCGACCTGCTGGAGCGGATGGCCGACGCGGGGGGCGAGGTCGGCCTGAGCGAGCTGTCCGCGAGCAGCGGACTGCCCCTGCCCACGATCCACCGCCTGATGCGCACGCTGGTGCTGTGCGGTTACGTACGCCAGCAGCCCAACCGGCGTTACGCGCTCGGCCCCCGGCTGATCCGGCTCGGCGAGTCCGCCTCGCGGCTGCTCGGCACCTGGGCCCGCCCGTATCTGGCCCGGCTGGTCGAGGAGACCGGCGAGACCGCCAACATGGCGCTGCTCGACGGCGACGAGATCGTGTACGTGGCGCAGGTGCCGTCCAAGCACTCGATGCGCATGTTCACCGAGGTCGGCCGCCGGGTGCTGCCGCACTCCACCGGGGTCGGCAAGGCGCTGCTGGCGCACACCCCGCCGGACGAGGTGCGCGCGCTGCTGGCCCGTACGGGCATGCCGGCCGCCACCGACAAAACGATCACCACCCCGGACGGCTTCCTGGAGGCGCTGGACCAGGTCCGCAGGATGGGCTACGCGGTCGACGACAACGAGCAGGAGATAGGGGTGCGCTGCCTGGCGGTCTCGGTGCCCGACTCCCCCACCTCCGCCGCGATCTCGATCTCCGGCCCGGCCGGCCGGGTCACCGAGGCGGCCACCGAGCGGATCGTGCCCATCCTCCAGCAGGCCGCGACGGACCTGTCGGAGGCGCTGGCCGGCAGCGGCACGGCCGGCTGAGACGGAGCACGGCGGGCGGGCCCGGACCCTTTGGAGGGTCCGGGCCCGCCCGCGTCGCACAGGGCCCCGTTCGCGTCACACCGGGGCCGGGGCGGCCGTGAGCCGGCCGTCCGTCATGGTGACCGTGCGGTCCGCGCGGTCCAGGTGGGCGCGGTCGTGGGTGACCAGGACCGTCGCCGTGGAGCGCTGCCGGGTCAGCGTGACCAGCAGGTCGAGGACGGCCGCGCCGCGCTCGTGGTCCAGCGCGCTGGTCGGCTCGTCCACCAGCAGCAGGGCCGGCTCGTTCATCAGGGCGCGGGCGATGTTGACCCGCTGGCGCTGGCCGCCGGAGAGCTGGTGGGGCCTGCGGTCGGCCTGCCCGGCCAGGCCGACCGCGTCGAGCAGGTCGAGCGCGCGGGCACGGGCGGCCCCGGCCCGGCCGCCGGAGAGATGCGTCATGACCTGGAGCTGTTCGACGGCGGTCAGCGAGGGCAGCAGATTCGGCTGCTGGAAGACGATGCCGACCCGCTCCCGGCGCAGCGCCGCCTGCTCGGCGCGCCCCAGCCCCGTGGTGTCCGTACCGGCGACGAGGACGGTGCCCGAGTCCGGGGCGACCAGCGTCGCGGCCACCGCGAGCAGGCTGGACTTGCCGGAGCCGGACGGGCCGACGACGGCGGTGAGGGTGCCGGCGGGCACGTCGAGCGCGACGCGGTCCAGGGCGGTGAGGCGGCCGTCGCCGTCCGGGTAGGTGAGGGTGACGTCGGTGAGCGTGAGGGTCATCGGGCACTCCCGAGCGCGGTGAGCGGGTCGACGGCGGTGATCCGCCGGATGGACAGGGCCGCCCCGGCGGCGCCGAGGGCGATGGTCACGGCGGCCGGCACGAGGAGCGTCGCCGCGTCCAGGACGAACGGCACGCTGCCGCCCGCGACCAGGACGCCGATGCCGGAGGCGAGGGCGGTGCCCAGGCCCGTGCCGAGGACGAGCATCACGACGGCCTGTCCGAGCGCGTCCCTGAGCAGATACGGGGTGGAGGCGCCCAGCGCCTTGAGCACGGCGACGTCGCCGCTGCGCTGGATCGTCCAGACGGTGAAGAACGCGCCGATGACCAGGGCGGAGATGACGAAGAGGAAGCCGCGCATCAGCTGGAGCGAGCCGTTCTCGGCCTGGTAGGAGCCGATCGCGGTGAGGGAGTCCGCCAGGGTGAGGGTCCGGGTGCCCGCCGCCCGGTCGCCGGCGGCCGTGTCGGCGGCGCCGGTGAGGGTCAGGGCGATCACGGTGGCGCGGGCGTCCCCGTTCCCGGCGCGCCGCCAGTCGGCGAGGTCGGTCCAGACGACCGGGGTGTGGCTGTACGAGGCGTCCCCGGCGACGGCGGCCACGGTGACCTCCCGGCCGCCGAGCCGCAGCCGGTCCCCGGCGCGCACGGCCAGCTCGTCGGCTCCGCCGCGCGAGAGGACGACCTCGCCGGGGGCGACCTCCGTGCCGGGCGGGGCCAGTCCGCTGCCGGGCTCGACACCGAACGCGGAGACGGCGGCCGTGCGCTCCCCCGTACCGGGCGGGCGCTCCCCCGTACCGGCGGTGGCGTTCAGGGTGCGGATGCCGAGCGGCTGCGCGGACGTCACGCCCGGCTGCCGGGCCCAGGCCCGTACCGCGTCCTCGCCGACCGAGGAGTCGGTGAAGGACACCGAGCGGCCGTCCGGCGGGGCGGCGAACGCCAGCCGGTCGGCGTTCAGCCCGGTGACGGCCGAGGTGTTCTCACGGGCCAGCCCCGCGGTGAGCCCGGACAGCAGGCCGACCAGCAGGGTGATCAGCACGACGACCGTGCCCATGAGCGCGAAGCGGCCCTTGGCGAACCGTAGATCTCTCCATGCGACGAACATGCCCCCAGCCTTGTTCTCCGGAGCCCGCCGGGCATCGCCCCCGCGCTGGTGACGACATCAACCTTTCGATTGACCGCCTCCGGGCGGGACGCGCCTACGCTGGATTCAATGGAAACGCGTGTCCACCCTCCCGTCGCCGCCGCGCTGCGGCTGTGTCTGCACGGCCTGCTGCTGGGCCTGCTGGCGCTCACCGCCGTCAAGGCCGCCGGGGACGGCCTCCCGCGCGCCGGCGCCGTGATCGCGACCGCCGGGGTGCTGGGCGCGGTGTACGTGACCGGCGCCACGGTCCGGTCCGTGCAGCCGGGCACCCGCGCGGGCGCGGGCTGGCTGGCGGTGCTGGGGTTGCTGTGGGCGGTGCTGCTGGTGCTGTCGCCGGACGCGCTGTGGGTGGCCTTCCCGCTCTACTTCCTCCAGCTGCATCTGCTGCCGACGCACTGGAGCCTGCCCGCCGTCGCGGCGACGGCCGGCGCGGCCATCGCCGGCTTCCTGCTGCACGGGCAGGCGGTCACGCCGGGCACGTTCATCGGCCCGCTGCTGGGCGGCGCCGTCGCCGTGGCCACGGTCCTCGGTTACGAGGCGCTGTTCCGGGAGAGCGAGCGGCGCCGCCGGCTCATCGAGGAGCTGGTCGCCACCCGTGCGGAGCTGGCCGAGGCCGAGCGCACCGCGGGCACCCTGGCGGAGCGGGAGCGGCTGGCCCGCGAGATCCACGACACCCTCGCCCAGGGCCTGTCCAGCATCCAGCTGCTGCTGCGCGCCGCCGAGCGGGCCCTGCCCGACGACGCCCCGGCCGCCGCCCATGTGCACCGGGCGCGCGAGGCGGCGCAGGACAACCTCGCCGAGGCCCGCCGCTTCGTCCGCGCCCTGACCCCGCCGGACCTGGAGAACGGTTCGCTGGCGGCCGCCCTGGAACGGCTCACGGCCCGTACCGCCGCGCCGGGGCTCACGGTGCAGTTCGCGGTGAGCGGCACCCCGGTCGAACTGCCCACGCCGTACGAGGTGGCGCTGCTGCGGACCGCGCAGTCGGCGCTCGCGAACACCGTGCGGCACGCCGGGGCGCGGCGGGCGGAGATCACGCTGAGCTTCATGGACACCTCGGTGTCGCTGGACGTGGTGGACGACGGACGCGGCTTCGCGCAGGACGAGCCGGCGGCGACGTCCCCGGAGTCCGGCGGGTTCGGGCTGCCGGCGATGCGTTCGCGGGCGCGGTCGCTGGGCGGCACGCTGAGCGTGGAGTCGGCGCCCGGCCAGGGCACCGCCGTCGCGCTGACGCTGCCGCTGCCGGTGGGCCGGGCCGGGCGGGAGGCGGCATGAGCGCGCCGGTCAGGCTGCTGCTCGCCGACGACCATCCGGTGGTGCGGGCCGGGCTGCGGGCGGTCCTGGACACCGAGCCGGACTTCCGGGTCGTGGCGGAGGCCGCCACCGCCGAGGAGGCCGTCGCCCGGGCCGCCGCGGGCGGACTCGACGTGGTGCTGATGGACCTGCAGTTCGGGTCCGGGATGCACGGCGCGCAGGCCACCGCCGCCATCACGGCCGCGCCGGACGCGCCGCGCGTGCTGATCCTGACGACGTACGACAGCGACGCGGACATCCTGGCGGCGGTGGAGGCGGGGGCGGCGGGCTATCTGCTGAAGGACGCGCCGCCCGAGGAGCTGGCGGCCGCGGTCCGTACGGCGGCGGCGGGCCGTTCCGCGCTGGCCCCGGCCGTCGCGCACCGGCTGATGGACCGGATGCGCACGCCCGCCCAGGCGCTCACCAAGCGCGAGCTGGAGGTGCTGCGGCTGGTCGGCGACGGCCTGTCCAACGCGGAGATCAGCAAGCGGCTGTTCCTCAGCCAGGCGACCGTGAAGTCCCATCTGGTGCACATCTACGCCAAGCTCGGCGTGGACTCGCGCACGGCGGCGGTCGCGGCGGCGACGGCCCGCAGGCTGATCCGCCGCTGATCCGTCGCCGATCCGTCGCCGGCCGCCGGTCAGCGGCGCGGCGGCTCGCCGAAGAGGTCGACGGCGACGCGTACGTCCCGCAGCGCCGACGCCAGCGCGCTCACCGAGCCGATCGCCCCCGCGACCAGCAGCAGCGAGCGGCGCAGCCGGGGGATCTCCGGCACCCCGCTGAGCGCCATGGCGGCCAGCGCGGCGAGTTCGTCCTCGGCGATGGCGCGGTCGGGGAACTGTCCGGGATGCCCGGCCAGGGCCCGCCGCAGCCGGGAGACCGCGGTGCGCAGCTCCGTCACCCTGGGGTCCTCACCGCTGCCGGTCACCCGTTCCTGCCCGACGCTCTTCAACAAAGCTCCCCCTCGCACGTCCTCGTGCCGGTGTTCCGACCGCTCCCCGGACCTGGTCAAGTGTCCGGGGGTGCGGGCAAGTTAACGCCATAAAAGGTACCGGGCGCCACTCCGCGCGCCTCATGCACGCCGTACGGGTGGGCGGCGCGGGCGTGAACAGCGGGCGTGGGGTATCCAGAGCGGTATGACAAGTGAACGCGTGTCGCCCGTCGTCGCCGGACTGCTGCTCGCCGCAGGGGGCGGGCGGAGGCTGGGCGGACGCCCGAAAGCCCTGCTGGGACACCGTGGACGCCCGCTCGTGGAGCATGCGGTGCGGGTGCTGCGGGAGGGCGGCTGCGGTCCGGTGCACGTGGTGCTGGGCGCGGCGGCCGACGAGGTACGGGCGCGGGCGGATCTGGCCGGCTGCGCGGTCTCCGTCAACACGGAGTGGACCTCCGGGATGGGTTCCTCGCTGCGGGCGGGGCTCGGCGCGCTCGCGGGGACGGGAGCGGACGCGGCGCTGGTGCTGCTGGTCGACCAGCCGGGGATCGGCGGGCGGGCGGTGGCGCGGGTGCGGGCGGCCTGCCGGGACCGGACGAGCCTGGTGGCGGCCTCGTACGGGGGTGAGCGGGGGCATCCGGTGCTGTTCGGGGCGGACCGGTGGGCGGACGTCGCGGCCGGGGCGGTGGGCGATCAGGGGGCGCGGGCGTATCTGCGGGCGCACCGCGACGCGCTGGCGCTCGTCGAGTGCGGCGATGTGGCACAGGCGTACGACATCGACACTCCGGCGGACCTCTCGCACCTGGAGTGAGCCCCCTGGGACGCTGCGCCGATGCCCCCGGCAGTTCTGTCGAGCCGGAGAATCTCGACATCAACAAAACATTGAACTTCCACCATGAGGAAACTACTATCCACTGACCAGAAGCCCTCTGCACCTCAGACGGCGGCCTCAGCCGTATCCCGGAGCCCCGGCACGCCGTGCCGAATCGGGCGGCCCGGCGGCCGTGGACGCCGTCCGCACCGCCCGCTGAAGGAGTGACAGCTCATGTCCGCACCAGCGCCGTCCCCGCTGGCCATCGTCGATGCCGAACCCCTGCCCCGGCAGGACGAGGTCCTCACCCCCGCGGCCCTCGCGTTCGTGGCCGAGCTGCACCGCCGGTTCACGCCCCGGCGCGACGAGCTGCTCGCGCGCCGCGCCGAGCGCCGGGCGGAGATCGCCCGCACCTCCACGCTGGACTTCCTCCCGGAGACGGCGGCGATCCGTGCGGACGAGTCCTGGAAGGTCGCCCCGGCCCCGGCCGCGCTGAACGACCGCCGGGTGGAGATCACCGGTCCCACCGACCGCAAGATGACCATCAACGCCCTGAACTCGGGCGCGCGGGTCTGGCTCGCCGACTTCGAGGACGCCTCCGCCCCCACCTGGGAGAACGTCGTCCTCGGCCAGCTCAACCTGATGGACGCCTACAACCGCTCCATCGACTTCACCGACCCGAGGTCCGGCAAGGCGTACGCGCTGAAGCCGGCCGACGAGCTGGCGACCGTCGTCACCCGCCCGCGCGGCTGGCACCTGGACGAGCGCCACCTCCGGCTGGACGGCACCCCGGTGCCCGGCGCCCTCGTCGACTTCGGCCTCTACTTCTTCCACAACGCCCAGCGCCTCATCGACCTCGGCAAGGGCCCGTACTTCTACCTGCCCAAGACGGAGTCGCACCTGGAGGCCCGCCTCTGGAACGACATCTTCGTCTTCGCGCAGGACGAGCTGGGCATTGCGCAGGGCACCGTCCGGGCCACGGTCCTGATCGAGACCATCACCGCCGCGTACGAGATGGAGGAGATCCTCTACGAGCTGCGCGACCACGCCTCCGGGCTGAACGCGGGCCGCTGGGACTACCTGTTCTCCATCGTGAAGAACTTCCGCGACGGCGGGGCCAAGTTCGTCCTGCCCGACCGCAACGCGGTCACGATGACCGCTCCGTTCATGCGGGCGTACACCGAACTCCTCGTCCGCACCTGCCACAAGCGCGGCGCCCACGCCATCGGCGGCATGGCGGCCTTCATCCCGTCCCGCCGGGACGCCGAGGTCAACAAGGTCGCGTTCGAGAAGGTCAAGGCCGACAAGGACCGCGAGGCCGGCGACGGCTTCGACGGCTCCTGGGTCGCCCACCCCGACCTGGTCCCGATCGCCATGGCCTCCTTCGACGCGGTCCTGGGCGACAAGCCGAACCAGAAGGACCGGCTGCGCGAGGACGTCTCGGTGGCTGCGGGCGACCTGATCGCCGTCGACACGCTGGACGCCAGGCCGACCTACGACGGCCTGCGCAACGCGGTCGCCGTCGGCATCCGCTACATCGAGGCGTGGCTGCGCGGCATGGGCGCGGTCGCCATCTTCAACCTGATGGAGGACGCGGCCACCGCCGAGATCTCCCGCTCGCAGATCTGGCAGTGGATCAACGCGGACGTGGTCTTCGAGAACGGCGAGCACGCCACGGCCGAACTGGCCCGGAGGGTCGCCGCCGAGGAACTGGCCGCGATCCGCGCCGAGACCGGCGAGGAGGCGTTCGCCGCCGGCCAGTGGCAGCAGGCCCACGACCTGCTGCTCCAGGTCGCGCTCGACGAGGACTACGCGGACTTCCTGACCCTCCCGGCATACGAGAGGCTGCGCTGACGGCTCGCCCGCGCGTCTCCGCCCCGGTGCCACACGGCGCCGGGGGGAGACGCGTCACGGGATGATGGCGGGCCGCAACCCTTCGGCCATGCGGCGCCCGTCACCCTGTGCCGGCGTCACCTTGTTGTCCTTCCCCGGGCTCCAGCGCACCGCTGCCCAACCCCTCCCTGGCGGCCTGCGCCATACGCCGCACTGTTTCGGCGAGACGCGCAGCCTGGGCTTCCGCTTCCCCCAACGCTCGGAACGCGGAGCCGTAGCGGCGCTGGACAACGGGTTCGCGCTGCGGAATGCGGGCACTTTTGGGGTCAGGACGGTAGGTACCGCTCTGGGACACGGAGCGGCGGACATTGGGCCCGGAGCCGAGGAATCCCTGCAGATAGTCGGGATCGATCTGCTCCCCCGTGGCCCGGACAACGCCCCCCTCAATGTCCACCAGTCCGGCGCGGGCCAGATCAGCGACGCTGACGGTTGCTCCATCCCACAAGTCGGCACCGCCGCCTGCGCGTAGATCGGGGAGCGATGCTTCCAAGACTGAGAGCGTCGCGGTGAGTTCCGCACGGGCCCTCTCGTACTCGGCGACCATGTCGCGCCGGACTACGGGCATGTGCGAAGCGGGGGTGAGATCGACGTCATCGTCGAGAAGGTCGATCAGAGGGACGGCGCTGGTCTGCCCCTGGTCCGGCACGAGGACGCCGTCGGGATCATTCGAGGTGAGGTCGACCATGGTGATGGTGTCCGGCCTCGCACCCCTGTCATCGGGGCGCCGCAGGAGCCAAAGGTGTACCGGAAGGGCATGCGACGAAGCGACGCCGCCGGGCAGGGCGACGATCTGACGGATGACTCCGCGTCGGACCAGTTCGGCGCGGATGCGTCGGCCCGCCTTGCGGTAGGCCACGGAAGCCGGCATGACGACGAGCAGGTGCCCCCCGGGGGCGGTGTGCGCGTAGGCGTGCTGCAGCCAGGCGAGTTCGCCTTCTGCCCGGGAGGGAGTTCCGAACTCCCATCGGTGGTCGAGCAGGAGTTCTTCGCGGCCCCAGTCGGTAACGGCGACGGGCGGGTCACACACCACCAGGTCGGCGGCGAGACCGGAGAAACGATCAGCACGCAGCGCGTCACCGTGCGCGATGCGGATGTCCTCTTGGCCGGTCAACACGGCGCGCGCGCGGGCGATACGGACGCAGTCCTCATCGCTGTCCTGACCGAGCCGGATGAGGCCGCGAGCGGGGCGCAGATCGAACAACAGTGTCCCGACACCGCAGGCAGGGTCGAAGACCGTCTGTCCGCCACGCAGGTCGGGGGCGAAGTGAGCGACGGCCCGGACGATGCGTGGTGAGGTGACGAGGTCGGAGCCGGAACGGCGGGCGGAATCGGTCAGCCGGGCCACCAGCGCGTCGACTGCCTCCACCCGACCCGCGTCCTCGGCGAGTCGGTCCAGCAGGCTCCGGAGGGGGACACCGGGCGGATCGAGCAATGGAGGGCCGTCCGGTCCCGCGGGCCGGTCCACCGCCTCACGCACCGCGTCGCCGGCGAGGTACTCCGTGGCGGCCGCGACCGCCGCGACCGTGGCGTCCCCGAAGGCGGCCCGCAGCGCCTGCCACGTCTGCACCTCGAGGGAGACCTCCTGGCTCTTGTCCCGCCCCTCCAGCCACTTCTGGACCGCGTTCCAGACGAAGAGCGGACTGGAGGCACTGCCACCGACGGCCGGGGGAAAGTCCTCGTAGCGGCGACGCCAGTTGGAGACGGCCGCGCGGGTCACCCCGGCGAGTCGGGCGATCTCGGCGCCGGTGACGAGCGCCGACGACGCCCCGGCGGGCTGGCTCGGGCTGGGTTTGACGGTGTCCGGCATGAGCGTCACCGTACACGGCACCCCTCCCGGAACGGGGAGACACCAACACGTTGACACAACTCACACACATTTCGATCCCGCAGGGTCACAGCCATTCAGACGGATGCCCCCTCCTCGCGCAGCGCTTCTACGACTCCACGGACCTTGGACGCCCATCACCCATCCAGCCCACTCAACGACGCCATACAAACCAGAGCTCGACACGTGAACACGTTAACCATGTCAACAGTGCAATACTGGTCGTGTGAAGTCGCATGGGGTGTACTGTTGCCTGCCGGGGGCTCGCATCACGCGCATCACCCCTCCATCTGTCGGATGACGCTAGGGAGTGCCTGTGGACCTGCAGACGGTGGCCGGCCGGTTCCGGATCACAGGGGCCGTCGGCCGCGGGAACATGGGGCAGGTCCACCGGGCCCTCGATCTGCAAGCAGCGGAGAACGTGGCAGACCGTGAGGTGGCCCTGAAAACGATCCTGCGCAGCCGGACAGGCCTGGCGATCGGGACCACTCAGGACGGACACCTGGTGGAGCGGTTCCGCCGCGAGGTGGACATCATGCGGCGCCTCTCCCCGCGTCACCCGAATCTCACCCGCCTCATCGCCGGCGGAGTCGACACCGCAGTCGCGCAGGGCGGCAGCGGCCTGCCCTACCTGGCCATGGAACTGCTCGACGGCCACCCCCTGACCGAACTGATCGACGAGGAGCCGCAGCTCCCCGTCTCCTGGGCCGCGGCCCTCGCCGCGCAGATTGCCGGTGGGCTCGCCTCGGCCCACAGCGCGGGCATCGTCCACCGCGACCTCAAGCCCGCGAACCTCATGCTCACCCGCGACGGCACCGTCAAGATCCTGGACTTCGGCATGGGCCGGATGGTCGACGACACCGACCAGACCCGCCTCACCAGCACCGGCGTCGCAGTGGGCACCGCCCGCTACATGGCCCCCGAACAGTTCCGCGCCGAGCTGGTCACCGCCTCCGCCGACCTGTACGCACTCGGCTGCGTCCTGTACGAGCTGCTCATCGGCAAGCCGCCGTTCAACGCCAAGGTCGCCTTCGATCTCGCCGAGCAGCACCAGAACCTGCGGCCCCCGTCCCTCACCGTGGTCCGCCCCGACCTGTCCGACGAGCTCGTCCTGCTGGTCAACCGACTCCTGGAGAAGGACGCGGCGAACCGTCCTTCGAGCGCCGCCCGGGTACGTGAGGTCCTCGTCCCGCTCGCTCTCGCTCCGGACGACAGCGCCTCGCTGCTTGCCCCCGAGTGGACGGCGATGGACCCGGTGTCGCGGCTGCGCGAGGAGTTCCCCGCGCCGTCCGCCCCGGTGCCCGTTCCGGTGCCGCGCCGCGCGCCGCGCGTTCCGGACGCGATGGACGTCTTCGGCATCCACCGTGAACTGATCGACGAGTACGAGCGCTTCACCAAGGGCGCGACCGTCGTGCGCGACGGCCGGATCAGCGGCTTCATCGAGGACGACCTGGCGGGGAAGTCCCAGTGGCCCGACCCCTGGCTGTCCCTCAACCCGTTCTTCGACGACGGCGGCAATGTCCAGGACCTGGTCCGCGACGGCGTCCTGCACCAGAAGTGCGCCGAGATCTTCCAGGCCGGGAAGAAGGAGGACGCCCGCCGCCCCAGCGGCCGGCCGCTCACCTTCCACCGGCACCAGCGAGAGGCCATCGACGCCGCGCAGGCCGGCGACTCGTACGTCCTCACCACGGGCACGGGCTCGGGCAAGTCGCTCGCCTACATCGTCCCGATCGTCAACCAGGTCCTCAAGGAGCGGGAGACGGAGGGCCCCAGCGCGCCCGGCCGGGTGCGGGCCATCATCGTCTACCCGATGAACGCGCTGGCCAACTCGCAGCTCAAGGAGCTGGAGAAGTACCTGCGTCATGGCTTCGGCGCCGGTCGCGAGCCCGTCACCTTCGCCCGCTACACGGGCCAGGAGAGCGACGAGCAGCGGCGGGAGCTGCGCAAGAACCCGCCGGACATCCTGCTCACCAACTACGTGATGCTGGAGCTCATGCTCACCCGGCCCGACGACCGGGCGAGCCTGATCCGGATGGCCGAGGGTCTTCAGTTCCTGGTCTTCGACGAGCTGCACACCTACCGCGGCCGCCAGGGCGCGGACGTCGCCCTGCTGATCCGCCGAGTCCGCGAGGCCTGCCGCGCGGCGGACACTCTTCAGTGCATCGGCACGTCCGCGACCATGTCGACCGAGGGCACCTGGCCGGACCAGCAGCGCGAGGTCGCCAAGGTCGCGGGCCGCCTCTTCGGCACCACCGTGCTGCCCCGGCGCGTCATCGGTGAGACGCTGGTGCGCGCCACCGATGAGGCCCCGGACCGGGTTCCGGCCGAGCGGCTGCGCGCGGCCGCCGCGCCCCTGTCGTACCAGGCGCTCACCAAGGACCCGCTGGCGCGGTGGCTGGAGTCGCACTTCGGCCTGGAGCGCGAGCTTGGGACGGGGCGTCTGCGGCGCTGCCCGCCGGGCACGATCGAGCAGGCGGCGGAAGACCTCGCCGCGGAGTCCGGCGTGGCGGCGGAAATGGTCGGCGAGGCGATCCGCGCCACGCTGGAAGCCGGGTCGCAGGCGAAACACCCGCTGACCGAGCGCCCGTTGTTCGCGTTCCGGCTGCACCAGTTCCTCTCCAAGGGCGACACCGTCTACACGACACTCCAGGATCCGCTGACCCGTCCGCTGACCCGTACCTACCAGCTGGAGCAGCCCGACAGCGACGGCAAACCGCTGTTCCCGCTGGCGTTCTGCCGTGAGTGCGGCCAGGAGTACGTCACCGTGTGGCGCACCGACGAGAACGGGACCTTCCGTTACGAGCCGCGCCGTGACACCTCCGGGTCCGGCGGCCGCGAGGGCGAGGGATACCTGTACATCGGCACGCCCGGCGAGGACTACGAGTGGCCGGCCGATCCTCAGCAAGCCATCCAGGACCGGCGACTGCCGGAATCCTGGCTGGAGCCGGACGGCCACGGAGTGAACGCCGTCAAGAAGACCTACCGGCCGCGCGTGCCGAAGCGCGTCGTCGTCGACGCGTTCGGGCACGAGTCCGGTGAAGGCCTGGTGGCCGCGTTCATCCCAGCCCCGTTCCTGTTCTGCCTGCACTGCCAGATCACCTACGAGCAGACGCGCGGCCGGGACTTCGCCAAGCTCGCCACGCTCGACCAGGAGGGGCGTTCGTCGGCGACCTCCGTCGTGTCGGCGTCGATCGTGAAGTCGCTGCGCTCGGTCCCCGAGGACGTGCTGTCCAAGGAGGCCCGCAAGCTCCTCACGTTCGTGGACAACCGGCAGGACGCCTCCCTGCAGGCCGGGCACTTCAACGACTTCGCCCAGGTGACACAGTTGCGCAGTGCCCTGCACCAGGCGGCGCTCCTGGCGGGTGAGGAAGGGCTGCGCCATGACGACCTCACCCAGGCCGTCACCGAGGTCATGGATATCAGGCCCCGCGAGTACACCGGCAACGCGAACATGGCCCCCGGTCTGGAGCGTCGCGCCACCAAGGTGTTCCGGGATGTCGTCGGCTACCGCCTCTACCGCGACCTCGAACGCGGCTGGCGCATCACGATGCCCAACCTGGAGCAGTCCGGCCTGCTCCGCATCGACTACGAGGACCTCGACTGGCTGGCGGAGCAGCAGGACCGCTGGCAGTCCACGCACCTCGCACTGCGGGACGCCGAACCGGCCCTGCGCTACGAGGTGGCCCACGCGCTCCTGGACCACATGCGCCGTCATCTCGCCATCGATGTGCAGTACTTCCGCGACGACTTCGACGCCCTCCAGCGTGCCAGCGAGGAGCGGCTCGTCGATCCCTGGGTGCTTTCCGAGGGTGACAAGCCGCAGGTCGGTACCGCGTACCCGTACGCGTCGAAGCCCGGCATGGAGCGCTCCGCGCTGTTCCTGTCCGCGCGCGGCAAGTTCGGCAAGTACCTCAAGCGCACGGCGGCCTCGTTCCGCGGCCTCGGCACGGACGACGTCCAGACGGTCATCGACGACCTGCTGAAGGTCCTGCGGGAGGCCGATCTGGTGCACGAGGTGCAGGCGGGGCCGGAGCAGTCCGGACCGGTGTACCGCCGCCGCCGTGCGGAGCAGCGCACCGGCTTCCGGGTCTCGGCCGCGTCCCTGATCTGGAAGGCGGGCACGGGCGGCAGCGGAGCGCAGGACCCGCTGACCCGGACGTACCACAGCGGTGAGGGCCCGCGCGTGAACCCGTTCTTCCGCCGCCTCTACCAGGACGCCGCCGCGGAGCTGGCCGGTCTGTACGCGCGTGAGCACACGGCGCAGGTGGCACCCGAGGATCGTGAACGCCGCGAGGAGGAGTTCCGTTCCGCCGAACTGCCCCTGCTCTACTGCTCGCCGACGATGGAGCTGGGCGTGGACATCTCCTCGCTCAACGCCGTCATGATGCGCAACGTGCCGCCCACTCCGGCCAATTACGCCCAGCGCTCCGGCCGGGCGGGCCGGTCGGGGCAGCCCGCTCTCGTCACCACGTACTGCGCCACGGGCAACAGCCACGACCAGTACTACTTCCGCCGTTCCCGGGACATGGTGGCCGGGCAGGTCGCTCCACCCCGCCTGGACCTCGCCAACGAGGACCTGGTCCGCTCGCACCTGCAGGGCATCTGGCTCGCCGAGACGGGGATGAAGCTGGGCCGTGCCGTTCCCGACGTCGTCGACGTGGCGTACGACCCGGACGGTGAGGAGCGTCCGGACCCGGACATGCCGCTGCCTCTGCTGTCCGACATCCGTGACCGGTCGCTGGACGAGGACGCGCGACGCCGGGCGGTCGCGGCCGCGCGCACGGCCCTGGGGCCCCTGATCCCGGACTTCACCGACACCACCTGGTGGTACGACGAGTGGATCGAGGACCAGGTCGCCAAGGCGCCCGCGGTATTCGACGGGGCGTTCGACCGGTGGCGGCAGCTGTTCCGTGCCGCCGTCCTGGACCAGTACGAGCAGAACCGGCGGGTCGTCGACCACACCCTCAGCCAGGGCGAGCAGGGGCGTGCCCGGTCCCGGAGGCGGGAGGCGGAGACCCAGACCGCGCTGCTCCTGAACCGCTCGTCGGACTCCAAGTCGGTGATGAGCGACTTCAACCCGTACCGTTACCTGGCCTCCGAGGGGTTCCTGCCCGGCTACAGCTTCCCGCGGCTGCCACTGGCCGCGTACATCCCGCGCTCCGGGAACCGGCGGAACGCGGACGGCGACTACCTGCAGCGTCCCCGCTTCCTCGCCATCCGCGAGTTCGGCCCCGGTGCGCTGATCTACCACGAGGGCGCCCGCTACCAGGTCACCCGCGTGCAGTTGCCCCCGGATGCCTCGGGCGACCTGGCGACGGCCGAGGCCAAGCGCTGCGACCACTGTGGCTACCACTACGAGGGGTCCGCGGGCGCCGACGTCTGCGACATGTGCCACGAGCCGCTGACCGGCCGGCGCACCAGCCTGCTGCATCTGCACACCGTGTTCACGACACCGCGGGAGCGGATCTCCTCGGACGAGGAGGAGCGGCGCAGGGCCGGTTTCCGGCTGGAGACGTCATACGCCTTCCAGGACCACGGCACCCGCAAGGGCCGCCTCACCTCGCACGTCACGGACGCGGAGGGCGCGCCGGTCCTGAATCTGGACTACGGCGACTCGGCGACCGTCCGCATCACCAACCTGGGCCGGGTCCGCGACAAGCAGGGCGAGCCGGACGGCTACTGGCTCGATCTCGGCGACGGCCGCTGGCTCAACGACAAGGCCGCCGCCGAGGCCATCGAGGGCACCGGCATGCCGGTCGTCGACGAGGAGGGCAACGAGAAGCGCCGCAAGAAGCGCGTCCTGCCGTACGTGGAGGACCGGCGCAACATCCTCGTGGTCACGCTCGACGAGCCGCAGCCGGAGCCGGTCGCTCTGTCGTTCATGTACGCGCTGGAGCGCGGCATCGAGGCTGCTTTCGAGCTGGAGGACGCCGAGCTGACGGCCGAACTCCTGCCGCCGGACGACGGTCCGCGCCGCCGGGTCCTCTTCACGGAGGCCGCGGAGGGCGGGGCGGGTGTGCTGCGCCGCATCCAGCACGACAAGCGGGCCCTCGCCGAGGCTGCCCGCACCGCCCTGGAGATCTGTCACTTCGACCCGGCCGACGGCACCGACGATGGCGGCCCGAGCGCCGACGAGAAGTGTGCCCGGGGTTGCTACGAGTGCCTGCTCACCTATGGCAACCAGGGCGTGCACCGGCAGCTGAGCCGCCATTCCGCGCGCCCGCTGCTGCTGCGTCTGGCGAGCGCGACGACGGTCAAGGAGGACCGGGGTGAGTCGCGCACCGAGCAGTTCCGGCGACTCGCGGCGCAGACTCCCGAAAGGCCCTCTGCCGGCACTCCGCTGGAGGCGGACCTCGCCGCGCTCGTCGAGGCCGGAGATCTCCTCGGCTGGCTCCGGGCGAAGGGCCACCGGCTGCCGGACGAGTCGGGCACACTGGTCCCGGAGGCGGCCGCCAGGCCGGACTTCGTCTTCCGGCCTGGCGGTGCGAACGTCGCGGTGTTCGTCGACAGCCCTTCCCACGGCGCGGATCCGTCCCGGGACGGTGGCGCCGTCGAGCGTCTCGAAGACGCCGGCTGGGAAGTGCTGCACTTCGCCCCCGGAACGGACTGGGACGCCATCGTCGCCTCCAACCTCGGCTACTTCCGTACCCGTTGACCTACCCGCCCCCACACCCTCAGTACGCGTCGAAGGATCCGAGACATTCCATGAGCCTCACGTACTCCGCCGGTTCCCTGGTGGCCTCCCGCGGCCGCGAATGGGTGGTGCTGCCCGAGAGCACACCCGACATGCTGGTGCTGCGCCCGCTGGGTGGCGGCAACAACGACATCGCGGCCGTCTTCCCCGCTTTCGAGGAGGTGCGCCCGGCGGAGTTCGCCGCCCCGGACGCCGACGACCTCGGTGACCAGCGGGCCGCGGGACTGCTGCGCACCGCGCTGCGTGTGGGCTTCCGTTCGGGTGCGGGCCCCTTCCGTTCGCTTGCCTCGATCGCCGTCGAACCCCGGGCGTACCAGCTCGTCCCGTTGCTCATGGCCCTGCGTCAGAACACGGTCCGGCTGCTGATCTCGGACGACGTCGGGATCGGAAAGACCGTCGAGGCGGGACTGGTCGCCACCGAGCTGCTCGCACAGGGCGAGGCGAGCCGGATGACGGTCCTGTGCGCGCCCGCGCTGGCGGAGCAGTGGCAGGAGGAGCTGCGCGAGAAGTTCGGCATCGACGCGGAGCTCGTCCTCGCCTCGACCGTGTCCCGTCTGGAGCGCGGTCTGGATCTCGGCCAATCGCTCTTCGAGAAGCACCCGCACACGATCATCTCGACAGACTTCATCAAGTCCACCCGCCACCGCGAGGACTTCGTCCGCCACTGCCCGGACCTGGTCATCGTCGACGAGGCGCACACCTGCGTCTCCGCCGACGACACCCACGCGGGCGGAAAGTCCGGGACCAGTCAGCTCCGTTACGAGCTGCTGCAGCGCGTCGCCGCCGACCAGGACCGCCACCTGCTGCTGTTGACAGCGACCCCGCACTCCGGCAAGGAGTCCGCGTTCCGCAACCTGCTCGGCCTGGTCCGGCCCGATCTGGCGACCGTCGATCTGGAGAGCCCGGCCGGCCGCGCCAGGCTCGCCGAGCACTTCGTCGCGCGTAAGCGCGCCGACGTACGCCAGTACCTCACCAAGGAGGACGGCCTGGCCGACGACTCGCTTGCCGAGCGCACCGCCTTCCCGTCCGACCGCTGGATGAAGGACGAGCCGTACAAGCTCACGCCCGAGTACCGCGCCCTGCTGGACGACGCCATCGCGTATGCCGCCGACCGCGTGCAGACGGCCGGCAGTCAGGGCAAGCGGGAGGCGAGGATCGCCTGGTGGTCGGTGATCGCGCTGCTCCGCTCGATGGTGTCGTCGCCGGAGGCGGCCGCCCAGACGCTGAAGACCCGTTCCACGGCGGCCGTCGCGCGCAGCGCGGAAGAGGCCGACATCCTCGGCGCCCCGCTCAACCAGGACGCAGCCGACACGGACGCGCTGGAAGGGCTTGACGTCGCCCCGGGTGCGAGTGAGAGCGAGAACGCGGGTGCCCGCCTCCTGGAACTGTCCGAGCGGGCCGCAGCCCTGGCCGGCCAGCAGGGCGACGCGAAGCTCAAGGCACTGGTCAAGCACCTCAAGTCGTTGCTCGCCGACGGTTACCACCCCATCGTCTTCTGCCGCTACATCCCGACCGCGGAGTACCTCGCCGAGGAGCTGGGCGGCGCGGACGGCAAGCCGGGCAAGCTCGGCAGGAAGGTGCACGTCGCGGCGGTCACCGGCACCCTCTCGCCGCAGCAGCGCCTGGAGCGGATCGAACAGCTCGGCACCGAGGGCGCGGACGACCCGGCTGCCCGCCGCGTGCTGATCGCCACGGACTGCCTGTCCGAAGGGGTCAACCTCCAGCACCACTTCGACGCCGTCATCCACTACGACCTGGCCTGGAACCCTACCCGGCACGACCAGCGCGAGGGCCGCGTCGACCGCTACGGGCAGAAGCGCGACCAGGTCCGGGTCATCACGATGTTCGGTGAGGACAACGGCATCGACGGCAAGGTCCTCGAAGTCCTGTTCAAGAAGCACCGCCAGATCCAGAAGGACCTCGGGATCTCCGTCTCCGTCCCCGACGAGACCGCCTCCGGTGTCACGGACGCCGTGGTCGAGTGGCTGCTTCTGCACGGCCGCCGGGGCAGCCAGGAGGCCCTCTTCGAGGTCCCGGGAGCTCAGCAGACCCTGGACCGCGTCGAGCGGGACTGGAATTCGGCCGCCGAACGCGAGAAGACCTCCCGCTCCAAGTACGCACAGCGCTCCATCCACCCGGAGGACGTCGCCCGTGAGGTGGCGTCGGTACGCGCCGCGCTGGGCGGCGCCGACGAGGTCCGCGACTTCGCCCTCGCCGCCCTGCACGGCCTGGACGCCCTCGTACGCGACCCGCGCGACGGTTCCGGCGACTTCACGGCCCAGATCGGCGGCACCCCGGCCGGGCTGCGCGACGCGCTGGCCGCCACGCTCGGCAACCGCGTCGTGGAGGAAGACCGCGAGATCCCGTTCCGCACCTCCCCGGCGATCGCCCGGGGCGAGGCGGCACTCGTGCGCACCGACCCGGCGATCGGCGCCCTCGCCTCTTACGTCCTCAACTCCGCGCTGGACAGCGACACATCCGGTCCGCGCCCGGCCCGTCGCTGCGGGGTCGTCACCACGGACGCGGTCACGTCCCGTACGACGTTGCTCCTGGTCCGCTACCGCTTCCACCTCACGCTGCCGTCCCGTACGGGCGAGAAGCAGGTGGTCGCCGAGGACGCCCGGCTGCTCGCCTTCGAGGGAATGCCGCAGCGCGCCCGTTGGCTCGACGACGAGGCGGCGGCCGAGCTGCTCGCGGCCCGTGCCTCGTCCAACACGAACCCGCAGATGTCCCGCAACCAGATCACGCGCACGCTGGACGGCCTGGACGAGCTGACCGGCCACCTGGAGGAGTACGGCGAGCGCCTCGCCGCCGAACTGGACGCCTCGCACCGCCGGGTCCGTAGGGCCGACACCGACACCCGGCTCCGGGAGATCGTCCGCGGTCTGAAGGTTGTCCCGCAGAAGCCCGCCGACATCCTCGGCGCCTACGTCTACCTGCCCGCGAACCCGGCCGCCGCCGGCGTGACCCCCGCTGGAGCTGTCGCCTGATGTCCGCCGCCACCCGCACCGCCCCGGCCTTCACCTCCGTCACGACGGTCGGCGGCCTGCTCCCCTCCGACATGCTGCTGCGCATCGCGGAGGCAGCGAAACTGCCCGGCACGAAGCCGGCCGACTACCACCTGCCCGCGTCCGTCGCCGTCCGGGACGAGGCGGAGCGCGCCTGGGAGTACCTCAAGCCGCTCTGGCGCGACCTGCGCACCGCCCTGCCCTCGGACCCGAAGACGGGCGCCCCGGCCGCAGACCCGACGGGCCGCGCGGGCAACGACTGGCTCGCCCAGCTGTTCCGCAAGCTCGACTTCGGCCGCCTGACGGAGGTGGGCGCGCCGGGCGTCCCCGCCGGCACCGACCCGGCCAAGCACTTCCCCGTGTCCCACCGGCACGGCGCGGCGCTGGTCCACCAGATCCCCTGGAACCAGGAACTCGACAAGCGGGCCTCGGCCGGGCAGGTACCGGCCCAGTCGATGCTCCAGGACTGCCTCAACCGCACCGACGCCCACCTGTGGGCGGTCCTCACCAACGGCCGCCGCGTCCGCCTGCTGCGCGACTCGTCGGCGCTGGCGACGGCGGCGTACGTCGAGTTCGACCTCGAAGCAATCTTCGACGGTGAACTCTTCAGCGAGTTCGTGCTGCTGTACATGACGCTGCACGCGTCGCGCTTCGAGGTCGGCGAGGGGCAGCCGGCGTCGGGGTGCTGGCTGGAGAAGTGGCGTGCGGAAGCGGTGACGTCGGGCGCCCGCGCCCTCGACCAGCTCCGCCTCGGTGTCCAGCACGCGCTCACCGTCCTCGGCACGGGCTTCCTCCGCCACCCCGCCAACACGGCACTGCGCGAGGACGTGAAGCCGAAGGAGCTTCAGGCCGCCCTCCTCCGTCTCGTCTACCGGCTCCTGTTCATCTTCGTCGCCGAGGACCGCGAGGCGCTGCTCCGCCCCGACGCCACGGATCGCCAGCGCGAGACGTACGAGAAGTACTTCTCCTCCGCCCGCCTGCGCACGCACGCCCGCCGCCGCCAGGGCACCGCCCACAGCGACCTCTACGAGGCGCTGCGCATCGTCCTCGACGCACTGGGCGCGGAGAGCGGCCGCCCCGAGCTCGGCCTGCCCGGCCTCGGTGGCCTCTTCTCCCACAAGGACGCGGACACCCCGCTCGACGGCCTGAAGCTGTCGAACGAGTCGCTGCTGACCGCCGTCCGCCACCTCGCCCAGGTCCGCGACCCCGGCGCCCGGCGCTGGCGCTCCGTCGACTACCGCCACCTGGACGCCGAGGAACTCGGCTCGGTCTACGAGTCCCTGCTCGAACTGGAGCCGAAGCACTCGGCGGCCGACCGCTCCTTCGAGCTGGTGGAGGTTGCGGGCAACAGCCGTAAGACGACAGGCAGTTACTACACCCCGTCCTCGCTCATCGAGTGCCTGCTCGACACGACGCTGAACCCGGTGATAGACGATGCCGTCCAGCGGGGTGAGGAGCGTGCCGCCTCGGCCGGCCGCCCCGACCCGGCGGACGACATCGTCGACGAGCTGCTGTCCCTGACGGTCTGCGACCCGGCCTGCGGCTCGGGCCACTTCCTGGTGGCGTCGGCGCGGCGTATCGCGAAGCGCGTCGCGTCGGTACGTGAGCGCAACCCGGAGCCGACGGCCGACGCGGTCCGCCACGCCCTGCACGAGGTCATCGCGCGGTGCATCTACGGCGTGGACCTGAACCCGATGGCCGTGGAGCTGGCCAAGGTGTCACTGTGGCTGGAGGCGCTGGAGCCGGGGAAGCCGCTGGGGTTCCTGGACGCGCATGTGAAGCACGGCAACGGTCTGATCGGCGCGACGCCGTCGCTGCTGGCGGGCGGCGTTCCCGACGAGGCGTTCGACGCGATCGAGGGCGACGACAAGAAGTACGCGAACGCGCTCAAGAAGCGCAACAAGGCCCAGCGCGGCGGCCAGAGCGACCTGTTCACGGACGCGGCGGTCACCGTCCCCGCCAACACCCGCCTTGCCGCCGAACTGACCCGCATCACCAACGCGCCAGCCGACGAACTGAGCCAGGTCAACGCCCAGCAGGCCGCGTACGAGAAGTACGTGAGCTCCTCCGCCTACACGCGTGAGCGCGAGACGGCGGACACGTGGTGCGCCGCCTTCGTCTGGCCCAAGCGCGAGGGCGCACCCGAGGCCCCGACATATGACGTCGTACGGGGCCTGCTCGCGGGGAACGGTTCGACGGTGAGCGACGAGACGCTCGCGGAAGTCCTCACCCTGAGCGAGCAGTACCACTTCTTCCACTGGCACCTGGAGTTCCCGGAGGTCTTCGCGGTCCCGGAGTCGGGAGCGGAGGTCGATCCGGTGACGGGGTGGGCCGGCGGGTTCGACGCGGTGCTGGGGAACCCGCCGTGGGACAGCGTGAACCTGCCAGAGGTCGAGTTTTTCGCCGTACGCGCCCCCGAGATCGCTGCAACGAACAACACCGCTGCCCGCAAGAAGAAGATCGAGGCGCTCAGGAATAACCCCGACACCGTCGACCTTTACGACGAACACGAGGCTGCAAAGCGCAAGACGCTCGGCGCAAGCCACTTTCTGCGAAACTCCGGCCGCTATCCGCTGACGGGCCAGGGAAACCTCAACCTGTACGCGCTGTTCGCCGAGGACGACCGCATCCTGACGGCGGCACGCGGCCGGACAGGCGTGATCATCCCGACAGGCATCGCGACGGACGCGCGGACGCAGTACTTCTTCAAGGATCTGGTGTCGGCGGGTTCGCTGGCGGCGCTGTTCGACTTCGAGAACCGCGCCAGCCTGTTCCCTGCAGTGGACTCACGCATGAAGTTCTGCGTTCTCTCCCTCGCAGGCCGCTCCCGGCGGGAGCCGGCAGCCCGCTTCGCCTTCTTCCTCCACGACCCGGCCGAACTCGAATCCGCGGACAAGGCCTTCACGCTCACCCCAGAGGAGATCACGCTCCTCAATCCCAACACGGGTACCTGCCCGGTCTTCCGCTCCCGCCGCGACGCCGAAATCACGCTCGGCATCTACCGCCGCGTCCCGGTCCTCCTCAATGAGTCCGACAAGGCACACGGCAACCCGTGGGCGGTGTCATTCATGCAGGGGCTGTTCAACATGTCCCACGACTCCCACCTCTTCCGCCCCTCCGCCGCCAACGGCGAGACGCTTAAGTCGATGCTCGCGGATGGCTGGCACCTCGACGGGAACGTCCTCGTGCGGGGTGGGGAGCGCCTGCTGCCGCTGTACGAGGCGAAGATGCTCCACCACTACGACCACCGCTGGGCGACGTACACGGACAAGGGCGAACCCAGGGACCTCACCCTTGCCGAGAAGCGGGACCCGACCGCCGTCGCTCTGCCCCGGTACTGGGCCAGTGAGCAGAACATTCCCACCGGAACCATGGACAAGCGCGGTGCCGAGGTCAAGGTCGACGGAGTTCGGCAGAGGCTCGAGAACCGCGGGTGGGCCCACGACTGGCTCCTCGGTTGGCGTGACATCTGCCGGGCAACCGATGAACGCACCGTCATCGCAGCTCTGGCACCCGCTAACGGTTTCAACCACAAATTCCTCATCGCCCTGGCGGATGACGCAGAGCTTCTCGGAGCGGCCCTGTCGTCACTGGCCTTCGACTACGCGGCTCGCCAGGCAATTGGCGGAACCTCCATGTCGTTCTTCATCATGAAGCAGCTTCCGGCCCCCACTGCTGCTCTGCTCGCCCCCCACTCAGACTTCATCCGCATTCGCCTCCTCGAACTCACCTACACCGCAAACGACATGACGCCCTTCGCCCACGACCTCGGCGACACCGGCACCCCCTTCCGCTGGGACGAGGACCGCCGCGCGACGATCCGCGCCGAACTCGACGCCCTCTTCTTCCACCTCTACGGCATCACCCGTGACGACGCGTCGTACATCCTCGACACGTTCCCCATCGTGAGGCGCAAGGACGAGGCCGCTCACGGCGAGTACCGCACCAAGCGCCTGATCCTCGACGAGTACGACCGCATGGCCGCCGCCGGCCTCACTCTGGAAAATCCCCTCACCGAAGGTGAGGACGGCACCTACCGCTCCACCCTCACCCCGCCCCCCGGCCACGGCCCCCGCCACCCGGCGGATACACGCTCCTGACCGTTTCCACCCCGTGCCGTCGGCCAGCCTCATCGAGGGCGGGCCGACATGATGCGCCGACTTCCGCTCGGCCACTCCAGCCGATGCGCTACGTCGGCCCCGACGCTCCACCCCGCCTCGCAGGAACTTCTGCGCCAGCGATTGGTTTGGCATGCCAGAATCGCAGATATCCAGCTCCTCTCAACCCCCGGCCACCCGGCCCACCACCCTCTACCTGCTCCAGAACATCGGTGGCACACCCGAAGCGCTGCGCACGGCGCTACGTCCCCGGTACGCCGAACACGAGGGGTTCGCCGTACGGGACATCACCCTCAACGGCATCGGGGCAGTCGCGTCACACGGAAGAATTGGCGCTCAGAAGCAACCCGGCTGGATGAAAATCGCCGGGAAACTCATCGGTGAGCCCCTCGATCTCACCAACCACACGGCGGCAGCGGTCATCCTTCTTCCGCTGGACAAGCAAGTGTTCGCGATCTGCTTCGGCAGCGGTCACCTGCTCCTGGAGACCGACTGTGTGACTCCTTTCTTCGGGCTTGACTTCGCCCTGCGCACGGTCGACCCAGGGACGGTGACTCAGCTGACGCACACGGTGATGGATGCCAGGGCACACACCGACCGCAGTTCCACTGCCCGCGGCCAGAACGTCCGTGCGTTCAATCTCGACGAGTACGGCGAGATCTGTACGCGCATCGTCGGCACCGCTCTGGAGATCGGGCTCAGCGCAGAGCAGAACCCCCGCATCAAGAAGGCGCGCCCGCGCGTAGCGGGCGGTGACTCGCTCAAGGTGCATCTGGCCAACGACCCCAAACTTCTGACTGAAGACCTGCGCACCATCAGCGGACGCCTGGAAGGCGAGCCCGCCAAGGGCTTCGAGCGCATCTCGTACGTGCGGCGTCTCGCGCCGACCGACCCTCTCGTAGCACGCCTCAACCAGCGTCTCGGCGAGTCCCTGGACGGCTCACAGGATTACGCGCGAATCGCCCTGACGGCACCGTCCGAACTTCTCGACAAGACACAGGAAGCCGAGGCGGTCCGCGTTCGCCTCAACGGAGGAAGCCGCTTCCTTCCCCTCGACGAGGTGTCCCTCGACGACTTCCGCGAGTTCCTTGCGGGCCACATGGCGGACAAGCGGCTCGAAGCCCTCAAGAGGACGAAGTTGCAGATGATGTCCGACGTGGAGAATGGCACCCCCGTCGGCCGTGGAACCGACGCGCTGAAGTGGATCACCGCAGAAGTACCCCTGGACAGCAGCCATTTCTTCTTCCACGAGCACCGGTGGTACCAGATCGGTGCTGATCACCAGGCGTATGTCGAGGCGGAGGTCGAGCGACTCTTTCGCGAATCCACCGACTACCGTCTGCCCCCTTGGCCCACCAAGAGCGAGATGGCCCGCCTCAAGCTCAAAGACGTTCACGAGCACGGCTACAACCAGCTGGCGTCCAAGAAGTTGGGATACGCGTTCCTCGACCGCGAGATGATCAAGTGCGGACTGCACCCGCACGGATTCGAAGCAGCGGATCTCGCAACCACCGACGGCGCCCTCATCCACGTGAAACGGGCCGACGGGTCGGGATCGCTCAGCCACTTGTTCGTGCAGGGGCGCGTCTCGGCAGACGCCCTGCACGCCGAGGCCGACGCGAATGACGCCTTCATCGCGGCCGTGAGAAAGCAGAACAAAACCTTCCCGAAGGCTGCTTTCAAGCCCCGCGACGTCGTCTTCGCCATCGCTCTCAAGACTGGGACGGACCTCACCCCCGAGTCCCTGTTCACCGTCTCCAAGATCTCTCTGCTGCACGCAGCCCGGGCGCTCCAGAACCTGAACATCAAGGTGCACGTCCAGGGAATCGACTATCGAGTCAGAGGCGCGGAAGACCGTGCCGCGAAGGCGAGCAAGGCACAGACTTAGGAGCACCACGCGAGGGACCTGGCTCAGTCCGCAAAACCGGTCACGTTCCTCCCCCGATTCCGAGCCCAGCACCTGACGTTCCGCCTTCACCCCGCCGATGCACCCGTCACTCACCCCACCCGCCTTCGCGCGGCGCAAACCACGCCCCGTGCTCATGGACCTGGAGTCCTCACATGACCGAGCCCACCCCCGTCAACCCCGCCGACGCCTCCGCCTCGACCCCTGGATTCGGCCCCGTGCCGCCAGTGCCGTCCTCCAACCCCGTCTTCACCGCTCCGGTCCCGCCACTGCGTTCCAGGAAGACACCCCTGCTCGCCATCGCAACCTGCGCAGCCCTGCTCGCCGGCGCAGCCGGATTCTGGTGGGGAAGCCGCGACGACAGCGACTCCCTCGGCCCTCTGCGTTCCGTCGACATATCGGCCGCCAGGCTGGTCGAGGCGGAGGCCGACGAGGACTGCGACGACTACGACGACCTGAGCTACAACGACTGCGATGCCGAGACCACGTACAAGTTCAAGTACAAGATCAGGAACGAGGGCGATGAGATCGCCAGCTACTCCGCCGTCATCAACGCCTTCGACGAGGACGGAAACTTCATCGGACAGGACTACATCTCAGTCAGTCATCTTGCCCCTGGAAAAACAAAGTCCGACGAAAACGAGTTCGGCGAGTACTCGAATTTTGAAGGCGACAACAAGCCCTCCGACATCGCCGTCCTGAGGGTCGCTCATGTGGAGCGTACTGCGCTGGCAAATTGACCCTCCACCGCAAGATTCTCCTGCGAACTCGGCGGCACCGGATACTCTCTGCTGAGACGACGACCGCCGCGCCGTCACCCGACCGAAGCTGAGCATCTTCTTGCGGTGTCGCGCCCATGGCCTCGCCGAAGGCGACTACGGTACGCCGCTCCGCTCCTGCCCCGACCTCGCCGCCCTCCAGCCTGACGCACACCAAGCCCAGATGGTTCGGCCCGTAGAGACCCCTCGGCCTGACCCCGCCCTGAAAGAGAGCTCAGTCGTGGATGACGAGATTCAGTTGATCACGGATGGCGACGGCCTAACGGTCATCGGAAGTCCGATAGCGGTCGAACGCTTCCTCGTCTCCGAGGGGCTCCCGTCGAATGATCGCGGATCGCGTCGGCTGGGATCTACTCTCGGCAACGCGGCCGGAGTCGCTCAGGCGGCTGCCGACAAGGCGGCCAACTCAACTCGCTGGGTAAAGCTGACCAAGGAGTCAGCGAAGCGCATGGACAAGTACGGACTCAGAGAGAACGCGAAGACGGGTCTCAGCACAGGTGTATTGAAGGGCGACAGCGGCCAGGTCAAGGGATTCGTCGAATTCGTGAAGGGGTCGGGACCGCTCCGAACCAACCCGGCTCGGCTGGCCAATATCGCAACGGCCATGGCGCAGCTGGCCATGCAGCAGGCCATGGACGAAATAGCAGACTATCTCGCCACGATCGACGAGAAGGTCGATGACTTGCTCCGCGCCCAGAAGGATGCCACCTTGTCGAACATGGTCGGTGTGGATCTCGTAATCGAGGATGCTCTGACCATCCGGGAGAAGGTGGGCCGGGTCTCCGACATCACTTGGTCGAAGGTACAGACCACGGCAACGACGATCGCGGCTACCCAGGTATACGCACTACGCCAGCTTGACGCTCTCGCAGAAAAAATGGAAAGCAGGAGCAAGATCGGCGATCTCGCCAAGGCGTCCAAGGATCTCGAGTCCAAGGCTGGGGAATGGCTCGTCGTCCTGGCGCATTGCTTCCGTCTTCAGGACGCGCTCGCCGTGCTCGAACTCGACCGTGTACAGGACGCGTCTCCAGAGGAACTGGACCTGCATCGCCTCGGACTTCGAGCCGCGCGGCAGAACCGAGTGGATCTCATCTCACGGAGCACGGAGCGCCTCATGTCCAGAATGCACGCGGCTGCCGGCAGAGCGAACGCAAAAGTGCTGTCACACCCGACCACGTCTCGGGACGTAGTGCACGCGCGCAACCACGTCGAGGCCGCCGTCGTCGATTTCCACGGGCGGCTCGGGATCGAGCGAGACCCCGAGTCGTTGGAAGCACGCCGTTGGAAGGACGCCGCAGTGGAGGTGAGGAACAGAGCACTGGAGAAGGGCGCGGAGAACGTCGACGTCGCCAGGCGTATCGGCACCGAGACCCTCGACCGCGCCAAATCGGCAACGGGCAAGCTCTCCAGCGAAATCACCGAGCGAGCGCTCCGTCTCCGCAGGGGCGGCAAGGACACCCAGGAGCGCGGCCACTGATCGCATGAAGGATTTCCCCGCCGACACGAGACCGGAGCGGTTGCCCGTGCGTTCACGGGCATCAGCTCAGCACCCCACCGTTTCAATCCCGCACTCGACCGGAGCCGAATCATGCCCCCGTTCTCCAGGGAGGAAGACACCCGTAAGGTTCAGACCGCCGTCATCGGGCGGCCCGGTTCCGACGCGCCTGCCTTCCTTCCTTATGATCACGACGAGTTTGACCTCTTCATGCGAGGACGCTCCCGTAGCGGCTTCTACTGCGGAATCCTCCTCGGTGGCTGCGGAAAGTCGCTCAGCCCCAAGCGGTACGTTGACAAGAAGTGTCACTTTGCCCACCACCCACCCGTTCACTGCCGTCGTACCGCCAATGACGAGTCCAGCGCAGATCACCTATATATCGGGCGTGCTCTCGCCGAGTGGCTGCAGAGCCAGAGGCAGAGAGTCGGTCAGCTCGACTACAGGCCGGGAGGGCATCAGGTAGGTGACGTAGTAGATGTTCCATATGAAGACGGACGGCGCCTCGTACGCGTTCAGCTCGGTCGGAGCTCGAAGCGGGAATGGGAAGGCGCGGACGCAGGGCTGCACGCCCGGTACGAATCACTCGACTGGCTGTTCGGGCCTGACAGTTTCGTGGCCAATTGGCAGATGGAACGTCAAGGATATGCCCTCCGAGTACAGTGCCGATCCGTTGGAGCGGTCCGCGAGGTAGAGATCGGGACTCAGTTTCCTGACCGCCCGGTGGATTGGTCCTCGCTCACGGACTGCACCCTCACGCCTCAGGGGGTCGTCACTCCGAGTCTTGTCCAGACTGCCAACGGCATCATCCCGCTCCATGCTCTCGTGGTAGCTGACGAAAACCCGTCTCCTCTACCCCTCCCGCCCGGTTCCGTCATCGTCACCGGCACCACGTCGATGCACAGCACAGAGACGCATCGCTACTTCGACGTCTCGGCCCGCATCACCGGCCGCATCGCGCTCCCGGTCCATAGCGAAGCACCAGAACCTCACCGTTCGTACCTGCCGGTCGGCGCAACCCTGTCGTGGGACAAAGAGGGCAGGTGGTTGATCTCAGCTGAAGGGCTGCAACCTGTACAGGCTGAGGCTGCGCCACAGAAGAAAGAAGGCTCGCCTACCAACGATCGTCATCCGCCTCAGCCCGAACCGGTGCAGGCGCCCTCGGACTCCAGCCTTGTTCGTTCCTTCCGAAGGACGCTGGAGAACACTGCACGGAGCGGAGGGGCCGTCACCGTCTCGACGCTCTGCAAGCGAGCTAGGATCAGGGATGATGTGCTCACCCCAGAGCGGTGGCAGACCCTACTCGTCCAGGCGGAGCAGCCCTGGACACCGGGGAAGCCCATCCTGTCCGCACTCGTTAAGGACCGCGACGGCGGACCGGCCCCCTTCTTCGCAGAAGTGCTGCGCGGACTCGGCTGGACAAGGAGCTTCTCTTGGACCGAGTTGCTCGACGTCTGGAGACGGGAAGGCCGACGCGCTCACGCGGCCTTCGGGAATGGTCGGTGGAGCACGGCCTCAGTGGCTTCACCGAACCCAAAACCTGACTGCTTGCCCCGGACCAGTCGTCAAACGTGCGTCGAATCGGCGGCCGTTCGACATCGGGCAGCCTGCGACGCCCTCATCGACTGGGCGTGCGAGGCTCAGCGCACCAACGATCTGCACTCCGTCGAGCAGGTCTTGTTCCTGCTCGACGGAGTAGTCGTTCCGCCGGAGACGGACAGGACGGTGAAGACGCTCACGGAGTGGTTCTCGGACCAATCCGCCGAAGCGCTGTACGGAACGTGGGAGCGCCTCTCCACACTCACGGAACGCCTCAATCAGGAGGGCGATGACCTACACCCCGATCAGCTGCGCCGCCTCCTGGACCACGCCGAGGAAATCGCCCGCGAGGTCGGGGAGGAACTCGGCGCGGCCGAGATCCAGGACATCGCCCGGTGGCGACAGCACCTGGCGCAACTCGCCGCTCGGCCGACTCTGGTGGAGATCCGTCGCCACGCGATGGCGGTGAGAGTCGCACTTCGCCGCAACGTGGGTGAGGTGCGCACGACCACGTGGGCTGAACTGGCCGCCCGCATAGACCTCTCCCTGTCTTCCCTTCATCCCGAGGACAGGGTGGCGGTTCTGGTCGAGGTCGATCGCGACACCCCGGACACGAGCCCACCGTTTTCGGCTTTGGTGACCGACCGCGGAGGCGATCGGCCTCATCCGCTCTACCGCCAGGTCCTGTTCAACCTGGACCGGCTGACACCGTCACCAGATGCCATGCACATGCACTGGCGTATGGCGCTGCGCCACCACTTCGGATGGGGATGGGAAACCCGCATGGCCCAGCAGTGATCATCCCGCGTGGCGCAGCTGAAACCCTGTCGACGGACGAGCGCCGCCGCTCGACGGCGCCCGATGCACCGCTCAGGTGTTCGTGGCGAAGGACACGAACCGTCCCCAGCCCTCGCGCCCCACCGCGAAGGCCGGGAGAGCGAGGTCCTTGGAATCCCGCACGTGGACGACCTGTTCGGCGACCGCGACCTCCACGCAGCTGTCGCCTTGCGTGCCGCTGTAACTGAATTTGAACCAGGCTAGTTCAGCCTCGTGGACTCTCATAGCTCTCCTCGCAATCGCTCCGGCAGAGCCCGCGATTCTTTGGGGTTCAGGCCCTGCGAGCGCAGTGTCATAGCGGCGGCAAAGGAGACCCACCTCCTTCGGGTCCGAGATCAACCACCCGTTCTGCTGTCCTTCGGAGTAGCCGAACCGCCGCCCCTGCCGCGTCTCCAGCAACTGGACCGGACCGTCCAAGCACCCGTGGAACTCGAGTTCCAGTGGCACCACTTGGAGTGTGACATTACGTGGCGCGGTCAGCTCCAACACATGCTCCAGCATGCCGGCCTGGACCTGCGGACCCCCAGCCCACGACGGAACACGGCCTCCTCGACGATGAAGCTGAACGGTACGGCTCGGTCTTCTCGAATCCTGACCTGCCGTTCCATCCGGGCGGCGAGAGGCTCCTCCGTCTGTGCGTCGGTCAACAGAGGGATGCTGTTGTCGAACACCGCCCGCGCGTACCCCTCCGACTGCAGCAGCCCCGGCACCAGCTGGCACTCGTACGTGCACAGGCTCATCGCCTCCCGCTCCAGCCGGGCCCACCTCCGGAACCATGCGGCAAGTCCGGCCTCCCCGCGAGTGAGGTGACGGGCGGCCTTCCCTATGGCCCCCGTGTTGCCGAGCGCCTCTCCGCGCGCTCGACGAACGCCTCGTCCGGCATCCGGCGGCCCAGCTCCACCGACTCCACGGTGTGCTTGGAATACCGGACCCTGGCGGCGAGCTCCGCGCGGTGCCCGTCTCGTCCGCCTCCTCGCCGTCAACGAGCTGCAATCCTGGGACGCACCACCCGACCTCACGGAGCGTGCCGAACTCGTCGTGGCCGAACTCGCGTCGAACGCCGTCCGGCACGGCCGCGTCCCCGGCCGCGACTTCCGCCTGACTCTCGCCGATACGCCTCCGGCCCAGCACCTCAGCATCGAGGTCACCGACGCCCGCGGCGACCGGCGCCCCGAACTGCCGTCCTACGAGCCCGCATCGCTCGCGGACGGCAGGCGGGGTCTGCTCCTCGTCGCCGCCCTCGCCGACGACTGGGACTGCGCCCCCTCTCCACCCTCCGGCAAGACAGTCCGTGCCGAGCTCTCGGCAACGCCGTCGCCCCCGACTCCGCAGCCGCTCATGGAACGCTCCTACGTCATCGAAAGTGCAGGAGATGTCTGGCTTCACGGAGCAGCGGTCAGCGCGATCCAGTCGCCTCAGAGGCCGTACTCATCCGGGTCGAAGTCGTCGTAAGGGTCGTGCTGTGCGGGGGCCGCTCCCGAACCGTCGTCGCCGGCTGAGGCAGCGCGGGCGACGAGGCCGTCGGCCCAGGCGGCTGCCCAGGAGCGGAGGCCGGCGATGGCCGGGGCGTCGAGCCCGTAGGCGGTGAAGGCTTCGTCCTCGAACCAGTCGGCCCCCTCCAGACGGGCTTGGAGTTCGGCTTCACCGAACAGACCGCCGGGGCGGGCGTGGCGGCGGCCGAACCGCTCCAGGTCGGCAGTGGTCCAGCGGCGGGAGGCCGCATAGACGTCGATGAGATCGCGTGGAGCGCCGCGTTCGGCGATGGCGCGAACCTTGGTACCGATGACGTCCTGTTCGGACAGGACCGGCCCGTAGGAGGTGGGGACGACGGGATACCAGAAGACCTCCTTGAGGATGTCGACCTCGCAGGTCTGACCGGAGGGCGGGTCGGTGACCAGAAACCGGGCGGAGAGCGGGGCGGTTTCCAGGAGCTCCACGTACCAGCCGCGTGAGACGAGCTTGTCGCGGAGGGTGCGGGCGATGTCGTCCATCGGGGCAGGGCTCTGGGTGGCGACGTCGAGGTCCTGGCTCGGGCGGGCGGTCAGCTGGTGGGCCTGGACTGCGTAACCGCCGGTCAGGACGAGGGGGTAGGGCGAGCCGAGGGTGAGGACCTCGTCCAGGAGCCGGGCGTGGAGCTCCGGCATATCGGGTTTCCTCACGCGGCCGCAGCCCCGCCCGTCGCGGAGCTCAGCTCGGGGAATGATTCTTCCCATGCCTCGCGCACCGCCCGGCCGATCAGGTTGCGCAGAACCGGCCAGAGCTCAAGGAGCAGGTCACGGTCGAGGTAGCGGCGCAGGTCGTCGCAGAGCCCTTCGGCCAGGACGGTGCGGTACAGGCTCATCCGGGAACGGGGGCGGTCCAGGTCGAAGGCCGTCAGCCCCGACCACGCCACGTGCAGAGGAAGCTGGACCACACCGTGCCGGGGGCCGTGCAGCTCCTCCAGCGTTCCAGGGAGCCGGCGTACGAACTTGACCTTGTATGGATCGGTCACGCCCGGCGCGAGCGCGTCAGCAGCGTCTGGAGCCGGCATAGGCGCTGTCACTTTCTGTGGGAGCCTCCACAGGATGGGAAGCATGCCTGGTCTTGAACTTCCAGACTAGTGGTTTACAACGCAAATCGTTCGGGAGTTGGCTGCGGGCTCGCCACTTGCCTGTGGCCAGGTGCCGGGATCAGTGGAGGCGAAGATGGGACCCACCTCACCTGAGCCGCTCCACCAGGCCGTGCGCCTGCACGGCGTATCGACCGGTAAGCACCAGAGGATGCGGCGGGCGGAACGTTCATGTCCTCATGATCGCCGATGCGCACGGTGACACGGTGCGCATCGGGGCATTCCCCCGACATTCCGGGAACGCGAAGATCACCTCTACGTGGGCGGGCCGCCCGGCCCGGCGAAATCGCGCCAAGATCGACCCACGCCCCAAGATGTGTTGACATCGCCAACACATCTTCCTACGGTTACTCTCCTCGCATGGGGGATCGAAGGGACGACAGCACGTGCAGCTGGAAGGCGCCGGAGGACCGGCCCCGGACTTCACAGCGGAATCCCTGCTGAACGCGGCCGAACAAGCGTTTCTGCGGGCCGAGTTCCAAGTCGTCCGACCGCTTCTGCAGCGCGTCCAGGGAGAGTTGGGCCTGCCCGGCACCGAGCCCGTCGCCGTACGCTACGACGCTCTGCTCGGCGCGCTGGCCGCGCGAGCCGGCAACTGGGCCGAGGCAGTACGACGGTGCCCCGAGGACCTGGACGAGGTGGCGACCGGCGTCCTCCACGCGTTCGCGCTGAATGCTCTCCGTGAATTGGGCAAGGAAGGCCGCCACACCGACGCCGGGATCGCGTCGGTCGCCATCGTGCTGTGGGCGTATCTCCTGGACGAGGAGGACCCTGGGGACTTCCGCGCGCTGCTCACCGAACGGCGCGGTGCGCCCGTGGCCGATGCTCTCTGGGGCCAGGGCCTCGCCCGGCTGCGCGACCGTATCTCCGGCCTGCTGCACGCCCTGGACGTCCGGGATGGACGGGACGACCTCACCGCATGGCGCACGGCCTGGCAGGTCCAGCTCATGGACCCGACCGTCGTCCCCGGCCGCCTCCCGACAGACGCTGGACCGCATGCCCTGGTCGACCTCGATGAAGCCGCCTGGCATCTCATCGACGAAGGCAGAGGTGGCGACCTTCTCACCGCCTTCACCGCCCGCCACCCCGACCTCGGCACCTGGCCGACCGAGCTGCCCGGCCACCGCACGTGCGCCATCCCGCTGGCCCGGGCCCTGGCCACCCGGGGGACGGCCCGGGTACAGGGAGGCAAGTGGAGCGAGGCACTTGCCGACTTCGGTACGGCGGTGCGACTCGGGCACACCCTCCCGGAGGACGAGCGGGCTGCCGTCCGCCGGGCGGGGAACAATGTCGGGCGCAGCCGTACCGGGGTCGGCAACTCTCCCCTCGTACGCATCGAAGGACTCGAGCAGGCCCGTGCACTCCTCCCCGGGGATACCGCTCTGGCTGCCGAACTGGCCGCAGAGCTGGTCCGTCAGGGCCGGGAGATCATCGACTCCAACCCCGCGATGAGCCGGGGTCGCTTCGCCCGAGCACTGACCGTGACGCCCGGGCACCCTGACGCCCGCGCAGGTCTCGACGACCTCCTGAGGGCGGATCTACGCCGGGCGCTCAACAGTGCGGACGTAGAGGACGGCCTCGATGACGAGGCGGTACGGGACCTGCTCAAGCGGGATCCGGACTGTGCGGCGGCACGAATGTGGCTGGAGGACCACTACGCGGCCTTGGCCGTCTCCGCCGCGGTCCGGGGACAGACGGCCGACGCACAGCATGCGACCCACGCGATGCTCGTCTGCGTCGGCCCAGAAGACTCCCACGACGCGGTAGACGTCGACGAGCAGCTCGTCGACCTCCTGGTCGCCGCCGCCGATGGCCTCGTCACGGCAGGAAACCGAGACGCCCTCGAGCACCGGGTCGAACTGCTGCACACGGCCCTGACGCTGTCCGGTCCAGCCTGCCGCAACATCCGGAAAGCCCTCGACACAGCGCTCCTCGACCTCGTGGAGCATCTGGAGACCGCAGCGCCCCCTTCCGCCGTCATCGAGCTGTTCCTGCGGGACCTGATGCGGACCGGGACGGACGGGCGATTCGATCGGGTCGTGGAGGCTGCCTACCTGCACCGCGCCCGGGACCGGGAAGGCGCGGGAGACCCAGGCGGCGCACGGCGCGACCGCGACTGCGCCGAACGGATCGGTGCCGGGATGCCGCCCCAAGTCCCGCTTTTCGGCCCCGCTCTCCGCCCCTCCGGACGAGCCGACCTCGAACAGGACACCCTCTTTTGACCACCGGCGCTCCCTCCCCTCAAAACCCTGGGACCGAACCGCCCCTCCTCCCTTGGCTCGGCCCCACCCTCCACGAGCTCCTCCCCGACGCCCCGCTCGGCACCCGGCCCCTGGGTCTCCGGAGACTGGCGGCGCCGGAGCTCACTGCCTCCGCGGCTCTGAAGGATTCGGCCAGACACGCGCTCGTTCACCGGGCCAACCAGAACTCCCACACGCCCGTCGACGCCCTCGTCGCCGAGATGCTCACCCCGCCCCTGCCCGGACACGACACCGAGGAGCGCCCATGACCGGCCCCGGCCCCATCTCCGCTGCCGACGGCGGCCCGCCGTCCGAGCTCGACAAGCTGCGGCACAGGGTCGCCGTCCTGTCCGAAAAGCGGAAAACCGCCGAAGGGCAGCTGAGGGGCCTGCTGGGTTCGCTGCTCACCCTGGACGATGTGCTGGCCGACACGCGTGTCCGCGCCGACGCCCTGCACACGGCTCGGTCTGCCCGCCAGAAGGCTTCGGCCGCGCTCGCGCTGGGCGAGCAGATTCACGCGGCCCACCTGATGCTGCGTCGGGAACTCGAGCAGTACGACGTCAGGCCGATGGATGTCGTGGGCAGGGCTGTCGACCCGGCGGAGATGCGCGTCGTGGACGCCGAGCCGCACCCGAGCCGTCCGGAAGGCACCGTGCTGCGGGAGAAGGCCACCGGCTTCCGTCAGGGGTCCGCCACGTTGAGGCCCGCTGAGGTTGTCGTCGCGGTGCCTGGGCCCGCGCCCGATCCCGTAGAAGTGGCCGAGCCCGGGGCCGGACCTGTGCGTGCTCAGCCACGGCGCACCACTCGTTCCCAGCGGCAGCTTCTACGTAAGCCGTCGATGGTTGCAAGGCGCCGCCGATCCCGCCGCGCCTGACCGCGCACCCCCATCCACCGCCGTACCAAGACGATCAGAAAGTACGCCCTTCATGCACCGGACTCTCGGTATCGATCTCGGCACCACCAACTCCGTCACGGCCTGGATGCACGACGGCGTCCCCGTCGTCCTGCCCAACCGGGACGGCGGCCGGGCGACCCCCTCGGCCGTGGGGGTCGGCCCCGACGGCGGCCTGCTCGTCGGACAGGAGGCCCTCAGCTGGCGCGGCGGCGCCCCCCGTTCCGTGATCACCGAGGTCAAGCGCCTCATCGGGCGACGCTGGAACGACGAGCTCGTCCAGAAGGCACTGAAGACCCGGCCCGACGACGCCCCGCCCGTCCGGGAGAGCCCCGATGGTGCTGTGGAGATCCAGGTCGGCTCACACTGGCTCTCCCCTGTGCAGGTGTCCGCCATCCTGCTCCGCCGGCTCAGGAAGGACGCCGAGGACGCAGCGGGGACCTCGTTTCGACGTGCGGTGATCACCGTGCCCGCGTACTTCGCCGAGCCCCAGTTCGACGCGGTGCGGTCGGCCGGGCGGCTGGCGGGCTTCCACGTGGCACGCATCGTGCAGGAACCGACGGCCGCCGCACATGCCTTCGGGGTCCGCCCTGGCGAGGGCGGGCTCAAGGACTACGCGACCGTGCTCGTCTTCGATCTGGGCGGCGGCACCTTCGACGTGTCACTCCTGGCAATCGGCCCCGGACACTTCTCCGTAGCCGCGCTGGGCGGTGACAACCTCCTCGGCGGCGCCGACTTCGATGCGCTGCTCGACACCGAATTGAGGACACGACTCGGCGAGCGCGACCACGACGGGGACGGAGACGCATCCCGCCTCCGGGCCGCAGCCGAGCGGGCGAAGATCGAACTGTCCTCACAGGACACCGCCGAGGTCGTCCTCGCCCCGCTCGGGAAGCAAGGCGGCGCCTGGTCCGGGGCCCTTCGGCGTGCCGACTTCGAATCGCTCCTCACCGGCCACCTGAGCAGGATGAGGGAGACGGTCGAAGCGGTGCTCACCGAGTACAGCGCGACACCCGAGGACGTCCAGCGGGTCCTCCTCGTCGGTGGCTCCACCCTCGTGCCGGCCGTCCGGCGCGGGCTCGAGGACCTCTTCGGCGCCGACACAGTGTCCGACGCGGTGGACCCCATGACTGCCGTCGCGCACGGCGCAGCGGTTGAGGCCGGCCTCCTCCAGACGCTCGACTGCCCTTCCGAGACGTGCACGGTCGAGAAGATTCCCGTGGATTCCGAGGCCTGCCCGGCCTGTGCCGTGCCGCTGCTCGGAACGCCCACAGTCGACTGCCCGGACTGCCATGTCCCGGCCCCCGAACTCACCGCCGCCTGCCCGGTGTGCGCCACGGACCTGTCCGGACTGCGCTCGGCCACCCCAGCCGTCGCTCCCTCCGAATGCCCGGCCTGCGGGCGGGACGACAACCCCGCCGGAGCGACCATCTGCGGTGACTGCGACGCCGTCCTGGACTCCGGCGGCCTGAAGTGCCCCGGCTGCTCCATGGTCAACGCCGCAGGCTTCAGCTCCTGCTCGTACTGCGGCGGCGACTTCGGCACCGCCCTCCCCCAGCAGGTCACGGCCCAGACCATCGGGGTCGAGCTCGCGGACGGCACCGTGGAGGCCCTCTTCCCCGGCGGTACCCCGTACCCGACCGAATGGCATCGGGTGGACGGCCTCGCAGTCCGCAGTGACAACGCCACCTCCGTGGCAATCAATCTCTGGGAAGGGCCGCATCTGCGCTCGGCCCAGCGCAACGAATTCTGCGGCGGCTTCGTCGATGAGCGCCCCGATGGCTTCCGTGGTGACGTACCGCTCACCCTTCAGGTGAGGCTCGATGCCGACCGGACCATCGGGCTGCGGTATCGCTTCGGCTCCGACGACTGGTGCGGTGCCGAACTCCGGCGCAACCTGGTGTCCCCCGCCGTCGGACGGAAGGCCGCGTACCTGCGCGTCCGCTACACCGACTTCCTGGACACCTGGAAGCAGGAGCTCACCCACGCCGAACGTGACGCGCTCACCGAGACCATGCTGGCCCTCGCGGCCCTCGGTCGCGGGGAGACGATGAGCCGCTCCCTCGACGGGCTGCTCGACTCCGCCCGCGACACCCTTGATCTCTGCACTCGCGCCCGAAGCGCCCAGGCCGGCGCAAGGCTCTTCGCCCAGGGCGGGCGCGGACTGCTGCCTGCCGCACTCGTGGAGAGCCTGCGGAACGCGGCCGAGGCCGTCAGGGACGCGCGCGAGGCCATGGACACGGCTGCGATGCGGGAGGCCACGGAGCGGGCGGAGGACTTGTCGACCGGCATCGACCCGTCCATCCGAAACGCGCTCTACGCCATCCGACTCGCTGAACAGGACGCCTACCCCACGACGATCCGCACCGAGGTCATCGCCGCCCGCGATGCCCTGCGCAGCGCCGTATCTCGTGACGACAGGAGCGCCCGCGATGCCCAACTCGTCCTCCTCGGACGGCTCGGCAAGCAGGGGCTCGATCAGTTCGCGGAGGGCGCTCCACCGATCTCGGCGATCGCCCGGCCGTCCCGGTGGTGAGCGCGGGCATCGCTGCGGGGCGAGGTCATGGCGCACGATCCACGTCTCGCCCCACGCCGCTCAGCGCATCGTCGCCAAGCCGTCCAGCCCCTCCAGATGCCGCGGCAGCCGCGACCCCTGCCAGCCCAGGATCAGGCGCCGGCGGGCCCTCGTGATCATGACGTAGTACGCCATACGCAGGGCCGCGTCGGTCGGGTCGGTGACGGAGTCGGTTTCCGCGTCGGCGACGAACACCGTGTCGAAGTCGAGACCCTTGGCGCTGGCCCGGTGCACGAAGACGACGCCGGGGCGGGTCAGGTCGAGGTTGCGGTAGCGGCCGCTCTGGGCCGTCGAGCTGTACAGCTGAGGTTCGATGGGGAGGTTGGCCCGTTCGAGGCGGCGCATCAAGTCTGCGGCCGTGGGGAGGGAGTTCACGATGACACCGATGCGCTGCTTCGGTGCGCGGAGCGCCATGCCGGCGATGTCGTCGGCGAGGTCCTTCGGGCCCGAGTAGCAACGGATGGCAGGAAGCGTGCCGCTGCGGACCGGCTTGTACGGCTGTGTGGCGCCGACTCGGAAGTGTTCGGCGAGGGAGGCGATCTCGCGGGTGTTGCGGTGGTTGCCGCCTACCTCGAAGCGGCCGCTCGAGTGGCCGAGCGCGGACGCGATCTCGTTCTGCGTGGAATTCGTCTCCGTGAGGCGCTGGCACTCGTCGGCGAACACCGTGATGGACACGGCGGCCAGGCGGGCCATCCTGTAGAAGCCGGGCGGCATGTCCTGGCCCTCGTCCACGACGAGGTGCGGGGTCACCGTCGTCTCGCTCGCGTCGATCGTGGCGGCGGCCAGCCCGGTGAGTTCGGTCCAGTCGAACCACCCGTCCGCCGTACCCACGGTGCCGTGGCCGAACCGGCGCATGATCCAGCTGTGGACGGTGGATGCCTCGATCGCCGCGCCCGGGACCGTGAGGCCGGCGAGTGTGGACTGCAGGAGCTGACGGAGCAGGTTGGAGCGGGTGAGCAGCACAGTGGGGCGGCCGGTGAGGGCGAGGTGCACGGCCCGGTGGGCGGCGAGCAGGCTCTTGCCGCTGCCGGGCGGCCCGCTGACGAGGTGGTTGCCCGTCAGAGGCAGTGCGTCGAGGCAGTCCCGCTGGGCCGGGGTGAGGTCCGGGTGGAGTACGGGGCCTGTGGCGGCCGGGTTCGTAGTGGTCATGGGTCATCCCAGGGCGGTTGCGGCCGCCGCTTCGCGGCTGGCGTCGAGGACGTCGGTGAAGTAGCCGGGGACACCGGCGGACCCGACGACGAGGGCGCGGTCGAGGAGCGTGTTGCCGGTCTGGCAGCTTGTCTCGGGGAGCAGGGTGCAGGCATGGCAGGCGGCCCGGTTGAGGTTACCGAAGCCCTGGCCGGTGTGTTCGGCGCAGAGCGGGTCGGCGGAGCACCAGGCGGCCGCCTCCAGCATGCGGATGAGCGTCTCGGTGAAATGCGGGGCTTCGCCCTGGCGGACCAGGCCGCCGAGGGTACCCTCGGCGTCCCCGGCCGCCGTGTAGATCAAGACACCTCGCTGGCCGAACTCGGGCCGCCCGTATACGCGTTCGCGCAGGCTGGACGTGGTGTAGCCGGAGTCGAAGGACAGCTGGCGGATCAGGAGGTGGGCGAGGGTGTGCAGGAGCACGAATCGCGGGGAGAGCTCTGCGCCGACGGTTTCGTCCAGTTGCTCCTTGCGGAACGACTCGTCGAGGTCCGTGCGGACGCCTGCGACATGGGCCCGTACTCGCGGATCCGACTCCCAGTCGGCGAGGCGCCTCTCGTCGAGGCTGAGCACGATGCCTTCGCCGTAGACCTCGTTGGCGGGCAGCCAGCGCAGTCGGCCGCTGGTGTCGGCGGGGACGAGGGTGCCGGTCGGCGTGTGACGCCGGAAGCCGGTCAGTGCGCGTACCTCGCGCAGGCGGTCGACGAGGACGACGCCGTCGACGAGCGAGGCGAGGGTGGCCCAGGGCTCCTCCCTCTCCCCGTCGAGGCCGAGGCCCGTGCGACGTGCCGCAAAGTCTTTCTCAGGTTCCGGGAGTTGGTTGGCGGCGAAAGCGTTCCACTCGTCTCGGCTGAGGTCGAGCTTCGCAGCCGCGGGCTTGATCTCCGCCAGGGGTGCGGGCGCGCCCGCGGCCTCCGCGATGAGCCTGTCGATGAGGTCGTCCGAAGCTTCGGTGTCCTCTTTGATCATGTCGCGGAAGGTCGCGGCACGGGGCTTGCCGAGTGCGCCGAGCAGGTGATCCCAGTAGGCGTGGCCGCGTACCGCTTCAGCCTTGTCCTGGTTGGCCTGAGGCTGCTCGTCGGACGTGGGGATGTCCAGCGCGGAGTAGACGGTCGGGTAGTAGACGTTGCCCGCGGCCCGCTGCACGATGTGGACCTGCTGGCCGCAGGTCGCCCGCTGCTTCCAGTGCTGCCACGGGTTGCGGCCGGAGCAGCTGCCGCCCTGCGGCCCGAGGATGTCGAGCAGGTCGCGACGGGCACCGCACGTTCCGCCGCCGTGGCGAGTGGCGCCGCACTGGACCGAGAGGGCTTCGAGGCCGGAGGCACGGTCTGCGACGAGGAAGCTGAGCCGGCGCGCCTTCCAGGTGTTGCTCGCCTCGGAGCAGGCTTCCCGGGCTTCGGGCGAGAGTTTCGAGTGCGTCCAGTACCACCAGTCGACGTCATCGAGATGACCGTCCGGGCAGATCCGGACGAACCTCATCGGAGTGAGGCGCGGTGCGGCACCGCAGGAGGTGCAGACGGGCGGCTTGCCAGGACGCTCGTCCTCACGTAGGAAGCGGACCATGGCCCGGCAGGCACCGCAGAACAGCCAGCCGGGGAATCGGACGTAGGGCGCGCCCGGCTGCTCAGCCTTGTCGTAGCGGTCGTTGAGGGTGTGCGGGGCAGCGAAAAAGCCGGTGACACCGAGGCGGGCGGCGAGGCGGGCGGACTCGACGGGGGTCTTGCCCTTGTACGGCCATGCCTCGATGCCGGCGGCGACGAACGACTCGCCCTGGATGTCGAGGACGGCTCCGACGCCGAATGGCAGCACCGTCTGCGCCTGGCGGACCCTGAGTTTGCGCGTCACTTTCCTGCTCCCGTCACCGTGATCTGGCATTCGCGATCCACGCTGCGCATGGAGTTGAGGGTCTCCCACAGTCCGTACCGCTGCTCGAAGCCCTTGAGCAGGTTGTGCTGACCCTTGCCCTGGCTTCGGTAGTAGAGGTCCTTGCCCTCGGCTGCCGCGGACTCGGCCTGCCTGCACCAGTCGTCCAGGTGGTAGCCGAGCTCACGGCGCACCGCGGCGCGTACGGCGTCGCCGCGTGCTCCGTCAGTGCCGCTGGACTCGGCTGTGGCCGCGCGGGCGGCAATTGCGTCGGCGATCCCGTCGGCCTCGGCCCGTCGCCCGGCGATCTGTCCCGCCGCGTTCTCGGCGGCCAGGCCCAGGCCGTGGCGTACGAGGATGACGAGCGCGGCATGCAGGGCTCGACTGCGCGCGGGGATCGACCAGGGCGTGATGCTGACGGGTTCGACGAAGCGGTAGAGGGCGCTGTGGTAGTCGATGAACGTCTCATAGTGGGAGCGGTCGCGGGGGCGCGTCGCGTTGAAGTACGTGACGACAAGGCCGGGCACCCGGTGGCGGCCCACGCGGCTGGTGGCCTGGATGTACTCGGCGGTGGTCTTGGGCTGACCCTGCATGAGCATGTAGGCGAGGCGCTTCACGTCGACGCCTACGGACAGCATGTTGGTGCAGGGCAGGAAGGAAACCGAGCGTGGGTCCGTCCAGGGCTGTTCCAGGCGATCGAGGAGGATGGGCTGTTCGGCCCTCGGCAGGTTGCTGGTGAGTTCCTCGACATCACTGTCACCGAGCGTGCGGACGCCGGTGCCTTCGTCGAGGCTGCGGATTTGAGCGGGGATGTCATCACCAGCGGCAGTGACGGTACGGCCGAGCTCGCGCAGGCTGTGGTGGTAGGCGACGAGGGTCCAGTAGTCGTCGCGGTGATCCTCGGGGAGCTCGTGGGCCCCTTGGAGCATGGCCGCCGTGGTGGCGACGGCTCCGCGGCCCGCGGTGTGTCCTTGCGCCATGACGCCGAGGTAGAGGCGGCCGGGACGGCCCTCGTCGGGGAGAGCGAAGAAGCTGTCGCGGGCATCGAGTCCGGACGGTGGGAACAGTTGCACGTCCTGGTTGTGGAGGGCCCGGACCTGTTCCGCCGACCGGCGGATGGTGGCGGTCGCAGCGACGATCTTCGGGGGGTGGCGGTCGGTGCCGGTGCACAGTTCGAGGATCGCGGACTCGTAGAGGCCGACAGTGGTGCCGAGCGGTCCCGTGAGCAGGTGCAGCTCGTCCTGGATGATCAGCGACGGGGGCGGGTTGTCGGTGCCCGCGCCGAAGAGCCGACCGGAATCACGCTCCCAGGCGAGCCGCGCAAACTTGTCGACGGTACCGAGCACGAATGTGGGCGGGTTCCGATAAAGGTGCTGGTCGACCACGGCAACGGGCAGGCCCTCGTGGAAGCGGCACTCGTCGCGGGTGCAGAAGAAGGAGAACTCGTCCAGCTCCGCCCGGACTCCGTAGTCCGCCCGAACAGTGGACCTGGCCGCGGGCAGGATGCGCGTGCCGCACCAGGGACAGCGGTCCAAAATGAAGATGTCCTCGGGACGGGCAGCCACGCGCTGATCGTCGAACGCCTTCTTCGCGGCCTCGAAGCTGTTGGGTGTGGTGGAATCGCCGACCCAGAGGCCGATGGTGATCGGTTCGGTGCCGAGTCCGAGGCCCGGCTCGGTCAGACGGAGTTGCTCCATGGCGCAGATCGTGGTCGCGGCGCGCTGGAACTGCTGTGTGGTGAGCAGACTGAGCGTGTACCGGCTGAGGACGGCTGTTCCGTCCCCTTCGTTGCGAATGCGGCGCAGGGCGATGGTGAACGCGGCGAGCAGCAGGTACGCCTCGGTCTTGCCCCCACCGGTCGGAAACCAGATCAGGTCGGTTGTCTCGCGGTCTGGGTGCTCCGGGTCCGCGAGGCCGTCGAGGGCGAGGAGGAAGAACGCGAGCTGGAAGGGGCGCCAGGCCGCCGTGTCATCGACAGTCGGGGCGGTGACGGTCGGATCAGCACGCTGACGTCGCTGCCCTGCGAGGTCGGGTGCGGAGTGGCGCATCTGCAGATGCATGGTGCGCTGCGCGATACGGAAGGCGGCGAGGAGTTCGGGGCGGGTCGGGTCGCAGAGAGTTCGTACGCCCGACTCGATACGCCTGACGGCCCGACCGATGCGGTCAAGGATCCTGTCGGCTGCCTCCTGGCCCCAGGAGGGCACTTCAACGGCACGTTGACCCACGTACCAGGCGTGGTAGGTGGACGCGAACTCGGCGAGTTCCGCGCCGAGTTGCTGGACTCCGACGATGGGGTCCGCCAGATGGGAGAGCCTGAGCACGGGCGAGTCCAGCGGGCCTCCGGCCCGGATGGCCGGGACTTCGGCGCGCGGGAGGGTCTCGCAGGAGAGCTGCTCAATCGATCCGTCCTCGGCCAGGACTTCTCTCACGGCACAGCCGTGGCCGACGGCACGGGTGATGACGTGCCGGTACTGCAGACGCAGTTCGCGCTCCTCAGGGTCGCGGCTGGCAAGCCGCACACTGGGATACGGGAGAACACTGCCGTCAACGGGACGGGCGGTCAGTTCGCACTGGAAGAGCATGTCGTCCCAGCTCGGCGGCTTGCTGTCGGTCAACTCATGCCGGGCCGCATTCACCAGGGCAACGGTGACGAGCGTGCCCTTGCCGTAAGGGCGGCGGGTCAGCCGGATCTCGGCTCGCTCTTCGAGGACGGGAACGCAGTCGCGGTCCGGCTCGATCAGGTGTGTCTCGGGCTTGAGTGCGATGCGGCGCCAGCGGCGCCCCCGCCCGGGCTCACTCTTCAGCGTCTCGTAACGGGCCGCAGTGCAGCCGACCTCGACCGCGGGCGCGTCGGTGTAGAAGCTGAGGCCGAGAGAGGCGGGGAGCCAGCTGTTGCCCTCGGGCAACGGGTCGCCGGCCGGGCTCGTGTCGGGGGCGCCCTGTTCAGCGCCCTGGCCCTCCGGATCCTCGACCGCGTGGGAGAGGCGCCGTTGAAGTTCGGCCTGCTGCGGGTACAGGGTGCCCATCAGGTACTGGCGGTCGGGCGGGGCATCGAGCACCTCGTCTTCTCCGGCGGCCGGGCCCACGAGGTGGCGGGTGAGGTAGTCGACCAGGTCTTGGCGGGGGTCCATGGGTGGATCCTTCGATGTGATGTTCGTGGTCAAAGCCGATGCCGACAGACGGGGCTCGCCCGTGTTCAGCGGAGCGCGCGATGTGCCGGCGCCAATCCGAGGCGAATCGCCTGCCCGCGGAACTTCGCCTTCGCTTTGGACTCGACCTGCCTAATACGTTCGCGAGTGACGCCGAAGACCACTCCGAGCTCCTCCAACGTGGCCGGCTCGTCACCGTCGAGGCCCGTCCTTCGAATGAGGATGTGCCGCTCCCGCTCGACCAGGCCCTCCAATGCCAGCCGCACACGGGCCTGAAGCTCCTTACGGAGAATCACGACAAGCGGCCCGGGAAGCCGGCTCGGCCCGATGATGAGGTCACCCAGCGCCGTGTCGTCGCCGATAATTCGGTCCAACGAGTCGGTCGGGCGGCTGATCCTGCGCACCTCCTCCACCTGGGCAAAGGTCAGACCTGTGGCATAGGCGACGTTGTCGACAGTCCTGGGACGGCCTTCGTTCAGAAGTTTCCGCTCGGCATTGGCGACCTTGCTGACACGCTCATGGATGTACACGGGAAGACGAATCATGGTGCCTTCGTCGGCGATGGCACGGCTGATGCTCTGCTTGATCCACCACGTCGCGTAGGTGGAGAATTTGAAGCCCTTGGAGCCGTCGAACCTCCGGGCCGCGCGCAGCAGACCGAGCATCCCATGCTGGTCGAGATCGTCACTGTCGAGCCCACGCCCCTCGTAATGACGCGCGATCTTCCAGGCCAACCGCTGATTGTGGAGGACCAGACACTCGTAGGCACGCCACCGCTCGCAGGTGCGCGAAAGCCCAGCGATCTCCTCTTCCCGAACGTCACGGCCGAGGTCACCGGTACCTCCGCGCAGGAGGACGGCGAGCCCTACCTCCTCTTCCGCCCTCAGTAACGGTTTGGACCGGTCCCGACGCCACCGGTCCTCCTCCAGTACGGCGCGGGCCGCACGGACGGCGGCAGCGTGCTGCGTCTCCAGCGCGGAGACAGTGGGCCTGTCCCTCGTCCTGCCGCTCGACTGCTTGGTTGACGCCGGGCCGGTTGGAGGTACGGATGCGGCCCGAACCGGAAGCGGTCGCGTCACCGGGAAGTCCGCGGTCAGTGCCTGTATGTCGGCAGCGCTGAGCCCGTGCAGCCGCGCAACACCGTCGCGAGCGAGCCTGCTGACCGTGCCGTCGGAGTCGGCGTAGCGCGCCAGCATGCGACGCGCCGACATCAGCCGCTTGGCCGCCTCGGAAGGGACGGGCGATGGCGGTTCGGGTGCGGCCACCGGCTCGGTCCTGGCCGTCCGTGGCGCAGCTGACGGCCTCAGCACGCCGGAAGGCTTGGAGGCGATCCGAGGCTTCCGTTCGGGCGTTCCACGCGGCGCCTTCACGTGAATCCCCTCGGCGGCGAGGCCGTTACGCAGTCCCCGTCGCTGCCCTTCCGTCGTGAGCCCGAGGAGGGCGGCCTCCGCGATGAAAACCCGTTCACTCACCACGCCCGCACGGGACGCACAACTCCTCAGCCGCTCGATTACGGAGGGCAACTCCGCAGCGATGGCCTGTCGCTCCGTGCCCAGATCCCCACCCATCACGCACCCCTGACGTCCAGTGCCTCCCTCACCGCTGCGAAGAGTGCGGGTTAGCGTGCCCCACTCTAGAGTCGACCCGTTTACAACGTCAACGGATTCTGAAAAGGGAGCGCACTCCCTCCATGCCGACCCTGAGCGCAACCTCCGTCGACACCGGCCCGACAGGGCGCACTTGGCACGCCCCCGACGCGCCACCTCGCCCACATGTGCGAAATGGAAGCCGTTAGCAACGTCAACGGATACACTGCTCACAAGCCCGCCCTCGCCACCCGGAAGGCCGCCCTCCATGAAGCACCCGGACTACCCCGAGTTCCGCCTCAGGCTGCCCGGCGACGGTCCCACCGCGCATGGGTGCCTGTGCACCGAATTCGGGAACAACGGTTCTCTCAGGTTCCTGGTACGTCAAGGGTCGTCCGTCAGCGCGAACGAGTGGCCCGGCCTGAGCGACCACACGCGCCGGCAGCGGACCGCGCTCCGTGCCGACGGCTCCCTCGCCGACGACCCCGACGGGGGAAGCCGGTACTGGGTGGCGGCGCGGGACATCGAGTGCAACTCCGCCTCCGCCGCCGCCTCGCTCGTCATCGGCTACGGCGTGAGCGGCCCGGAGGCATGGCGGGACGCCTCAGGGCATCCGCTCTCGGACTACCTCACCCCGAGCTGGCGTGCGCCGCGCAAGTCCTGGCTCGTGCGCGGTTCCAACGTGTCCGGCAGGGACCTCGTGCACCGGTTGTGGCTGAACGAGGGGCTCGTCTCCCTGTCCGGCGCCCATCTGCCGCCGCTGGACGAGCCGGACCCGACGAAGAGCAGCCTGCGCCGCTACGTCGAGGACGGCTACGAAGGCACCGCCTCGTACAGCCAGAAGCGCGGCCTCGTCGACGACCTGCACGCCTTCCTGACGCAGATGCGCGTCGGAGACACCGTCGCCACCCTGTCCCAGGGGCAGCTCCATCTCGGGGAGATCGCCGGCGAGGCCCGGCAGACCGACTCCCCCGGCGGGCTGACCAACCTGCGCCGCGCCGTCTCGTGGCAGTCCCAGGCGCGTCCGTACGACGAACTGCCCGAAGAACTTCAGCAGAAGCTCTCCGTGCAGCATGACGTCGTGGATCTCACGTCGGTCGCGGATTCCCTGGCCGCGCTCGGCGCCCCCGCCCCGGCACCGGATGAGGAAGTGCCCCCAGCGCAGACGAAGAAACTGGAACTTCCCCCGGTCACGGATGCTCTCGCCTCGGAACTCCTGGTCCACGACCGGGCCTGGCTCGACGAGGCCCGGGAACTGCTCTGGGACGAACGCCAGTTGGTCTTCTACGGGCCTCCCGGGACCGGCAAGACCTACCTGGCGATGAAGCTCGCTGAACACTTCGGGGGCGGCGCCGAGCAGGTCAAGCTGGTGCAGTTCCACCCGTCGTACGCCTACGAGGACTTCTTCGAAGGTTTCCGGCCCGCCGAGGATCCGGAGACCCGCGAGGTCGCCTTTCGCCTGACCGCCGGTCCGCTGCGCGAACTCGCCGACCTCGCCTCGCGCGAGGGCAACAAACACATCCCGCACTTCCTAATCATCGACGAGATCAACCGTGCCAACCTGGCCAAGGTGTTCGGTGAGCTGTACTTCCTGCTCGAGTACCGCAAGAAGACAGTCCGCCTCACCTACTCCGGGGACGACTTCGCCCTGCCACCGAATCTGTTCGTGATCGGCACCATGAACACCGCCGACCGCTCCATCGCTCTCGTCGATGCCGCGATGCGCCGCCGGTTCGCCTTCGTGGAGCTCTCCCCTCGTACCGAACCGACGCGCGGCCTGCTGGCCCGTTGGCTTGAGCGCGAGGGCAAGGATGACGAGCCCGCCCGCCTCCTCGACGCCCTGAACGGCCGCCTGCACGACCCGGACTTCGCCATCGGCCCCTCGTACCTGATGAAGCCCGGTGCCCATCGGCCCGGCGGCCTCGACCGCACATGGCGGACGAAGATCCTTCCGCTGCTGAGCGAGTACCACTTCGGCGAAGGCATCGACATCGAGCACCGCTATGGCCTCGACGCACTGCGGGAAGCGCGAGGGTGAGCACGCCGCGGAACGCGGGCCCCGCCGCCTCGCCGGTGCCGCCACCCCGCGGTCACGGCGCAGAACCGGCGATCATGCTGCGGGAGCATGCCCCGGCCCGCTCCGTCCCGCTCGACGCCGCCGCCGGTCGCGCGCTGGCCGCCTCCGGCGTGCTGGAGTCAGCCGCCCCGAACCCCGAACGCCCCGGCCACTGGCTTCTGCGGGCAGGAAGCCGCGTCGGGGCCGTCCGCGTGCCGCTGCCGGCCGGCGCCTCGGCCCCGGCCGCCCGGTCCCGCGAGGCGCTCACCCTGCGGATCGTGCCGAAGACCCCCGTCCGCCGCCTGTTCTTCCTCCTCGGCTTCAGCCTCGACCCCACCCGGGCCTGGCGGCAGGGGAGCGACGGCACCGTCGACGTCGGCGCCCACCAGGGGGTCGTGCCCGCACTCGCGTACGCCGTGGAGCGGCAGATCGACCATGCCTTGCGCCAGGGGGTTCTCCAGGGCTACCGGCGGGTCGAGGAGTCGGCGCTCGTCCTGCGCGGACGAGTACGCGAGGCAGAGCAGATCCGGCGGCACTTCGGCCGGACCCCACCGGTCGAGATCGCCTACGACGCGTACACCTCGGACATCCCCGAGAACCGGATCCTGCGGGCGGCCTGCGAGGCGCTGCTACGGCTTCCCGACGTTCCCGGTGATGTGCGACGGCGCTTGAACCACCAGCGGGTACGGCTTGCCGATGCCGCGCCACTCGTCCGAGGACGGGGCCTGCCCGGGTGGACGCCGTCTCGGCTCAATGCCCGCTACCGGCCCGCGTTGCAGCTGTCCGAGGCGGTACTCCGCGGCACGTCACCCGAGCACCGGCCCGGCGAACTCCCTCTGCATGGATTCCTCTTCGACATGAACGTCCTCTTCGAGGACTTCATCACCGGCGCCCTGCGGGAAGCTCTCCGCGAACACGGGCTCATCGGCCGGTTGCAGGACGCGCATCATTTCGACAGAGCCCGCAGCATCCGAATGCGCCCGGACCTGGTCGTCCACCAGCCGGACGGACGTGTTCCGGTCGCGGTCGTCGATGCCAAGTACAAGGCGGAGAAGGCCGGGGCGTACCCCAGCGCGGACCTCTACCAGATGCTCGCCTACTGCACCGTGCTCGGTCTGAGCGAAGGGCATCTCGTCTACGCCGCCGGACAGCACGGGGAGCGGATCCACGAGGTTCGCGGTAGCCGTCGGCCGGGCGACCACAGTGGGGTGCGACTGCACCAGCACGTCGTGGACCTGGACCGGGAGCCGTCCGAACTGTTGGCCTGGTTCAGGGACCTGTCCGCCTGTCTGGTCGCCGGCCGCTCCCAGCGGTGACCTGCCCGATGCACGCTCCGTGCCGTGGCCGCGGGGGCCCTGCGGAACCTTCAGCCCACCCGGATCGCGGTCACCTCGTGGACCATGGCCGTGCTCGTCGCCGGTCCGTTGCAGGTCAGTTGGTGTGGCGGGGCGCGGTGTGCGGTGACTTCCACGTCGTACGCGGTCGCGCGGGGTGCGGGGCCGGTGACGCGGATCAGCCAGTGCGGGCCCGCCCGTGAGGTGCCGGTGACCGTGTAGGCGTGCCGGCCGGCCGGGCCGTGGCGGGCGAGCAGCGCGGCGACGGCGGCCTGCTGGGCCGGGAAGAGGTCGGTGTAGCCGCGCAGATGTCCGGCGTGGACCCGGTCCGCGAGGTGCTGCCCGACCACGTCGACCGAGGAGGGCCCGTCCAGGCCGCCGTAGTAGACGCCGTCGGGCGCGACGAGCACATTGGCGGCGAACCGGTCGCCGCCCACATGCGTGCACTCCCACACCGGATCGGGCCACCGCTCGCTCAGCGCGGCGGCGACCGGGCGGCCGCGCAGCGCGCAGCAGGTGTCGTGCCGGCCGTGGACGCAGACGAGGACGACGGGCGGCAGGCCCGGCTCCCCCGGTGCGCCGAGCGCGTCGGCGGCGCGGGCCAGGTCCTCGTCGCGCTCCCAGGTCCCCCACCGCTGACGATGCCGGCCGGTGGCGTCGTACCGCAGGACGGCCCAGCGCCGGGGTCCGGGGTCGCCCGTGCGGCGGCCGTGGCGGCGGATCAGGAGGATGCGGGCCCGTACGGCGCTCGCCGCCTCGAAGAGGAGCGCCTTGGGCACGGGGTCGAGGGGGAGGCCGTCGTAGCCGTTGGCCGGCCAGGGCCCCTGGTGCTCGACCAGCACCCAGACGAGCCCGTACGGGGCGGTGCCCGGCAGCGCGTCGCCCCGGGCGCGGGCGTCGTCGGCGCAGAAGAAGCGTTCCGCCGTCACGGAGCCGCCGTCACGCGGCCGCCGGTACGAGGACGCCCGCGCGCAGCAGCCTCCCCGCGCAGGCGAGGCCGAGGTCGCCCGCCGTGCGCACCTCGCCGGAGAGCAGCCGGCGCAGGGCCGGGATGTCGGTCTCCGGGAAGTCCAGCCTGCCCGCCCGGGTGATCAGGCGGCGGCCGTCGAGGCGGGCTTCGAGGGCGCCCCGGAGCCGGACCGGGGTGCCGGGGCCGAGCCGCCGCAGGGCGGCGAGCTGGGCGAGGGGGCCCAGCGGTGCGGGCCGGGCCTCGGCGCGCCGGGTGCGGTGCAGGCGGGGGGCCGCGTCGGTAGCGGCGAGGGCGGCGGCGAGGCGTTCGCGGACCGGGGCGATGTCCTCGTCGGCGCGGTCCGCGCCCAGCGGCAGGGAGGCGCGGGCCCAGGGGTCCTCGCGCAGTTCGGCGAGGGCGGCGCGCATCAGCTGTTCGGCCAGCGCGTAGCGGGTCCACGCGTGGACGCCGAGGGTGAGGTGGATCGCCACCTCACCCTGGGCCTCGGCGGCGTGCAGCCAGCCGCGCGGCAGGTAGAGGACGTCGCCGGGGGCGAGGACGGTGTCGAGGTGGGGTTCGCCGCGCGCTGCCTCGGTGACGGCCTTGCGGTGGTCGGTCCAGGGCTGGTCGCGCAGCGGGTCGGGGTGCACGGGCGGGTGCACGGTCCAGCGCTTGGTGCCCTCGATCTGGAGCACGAAGACGTCGTGGACGTCGTAGTGGGCGTCGAAGCCCCGGTTCTGCGGCGGGGTGACGTAGGCGTTGGCCTGGACCGGGTGGCCGAGTTCGGCGGCGAGCGCGGCGGTGAACGCGCCGATGGGGGCCCAGGTGCGCTGGAGGGCCTGGAGGACGAGGGTGGCGCCGTCCGCGAACTCCCGCCACAGCGCGGTGTCGTCGGCCTGGTCGCCGATGGTGGCGCCCACCCCGGCGGGCGAGGTGAACGAGGCGTCGGGGAGCGTGGTGCCGTTCTTGGCGACGCGGAGGAACGGCGCACGCAGTCCGCGCCGCGAGAGGAGTTCGTCGACGGCGCCGGCCGAGAAGAGGTCGGAGAAGTCGCCGGCCCGGCGGCTGAGCAGCGGGGTCCGGGACCAGATGTCACGGGCGAACGCCTCCCGGTCGAGGCCGGGCGTCAGACGCGACTCCAGGACCCCTGGAGCCGCCGTCGCGGTCCGGGGGTCCCGGATGCCGGGCGGGGACGTACTCAAGAACCGCTGCCGGAGGCGCCGCCATCCGCACCGCCATCCGCCCCACCGTCGGCACCACCATCGGCACCGCCATCCGCCCCACCGTCGGCACCGCCATCCGCCCCACCGTCGGCACCACCATCGGCACCGCCGTCCGCACCGCCGTCGTGGACACCCGGCGTACCGGCCGCGCCCCCGTCCGCGGGGCCTTCGGCGCCGCCGTCCGCTCCGCCGTCGTGGACGCCGGGCGTGCCCGCGGCACCGCCGTCCGCGGGGCCTTCCTGCTGGTTCGGGTCCTGCTCGGGGTTGGTCATGGTTCCTCCCGCGCATCGAACAGCTGGGTCCGGGCCGCGTACCGGGCCCGGTCGTGAGACACGGCGGTGCCACCGGGGCACCGCCGTGACCAGCCTACCGCTATGCGCGGTAAGTCTCGATTCGAGAGGAATATCCTTCCTGGGCTACTTCAACCCGTTCTCCAGGGCGTTCATCAGCGTCCCCTGGGCGGTGTCTCCCGACATCTCCCAGACCATGACGCCCAGCAGCCCCTTGTCCTTGACGTACTGGGTCTTCTTGCCGATGGACCAGGCGTCGTCGAAGGACCACCACTGGCTTCCGGTGTAGCCGTAGGTGGAGATGGACTGCTCGTCGTGATGGACCGTCATCGTCGGGTAGGCGCCGATGAGGTTCGAGTAGCCCCGGGTGCCGGCCTCCTCGGCGAACTGGCCGGGAGCGGCTCCGCCCGCCGACTGCCATTCACCCGCGACGCCGCCGTCCGTGACGCCCTGCCAGCCCCGCCCGTAGAAGGGGATGCCGAGGGTCAGCTTGCGGGGGTCCACACCGGCGTCGGTGTACGCCTTGATGGCGGTGTCGGCGCTGAAGTGGAAGTCGTACGGGTCCTGGGCGTCGTTGTAGAGGTTGGCCTGGTGGCCGGTGCGGTTCGGCTCCCAGGAGTTGTCGCTGCCGGAGCCGTGGAAGTCGTAGCCCTGGACGTTGGCGACGTCGAGCGAGTCGAAGACCTTGGACAGGTCCCAGCCCTCGTCGATCTTCTGCGGGTCGGCGGGGGTGAAGGCGGTGAGCAGGCGGTGGCCGCCGCCCAGCGCGTCGAGCTGCTTGCGGAACTCGGCGAGCAGCAGGGTCAGGTTGTCCTTGTCGTCGGGCGAGTAGTGGTTACCGGGGTGCCCGGTGCCGGTGCCCGGCCACTCCCAGTCGATGTCGAAGCCGTCGAAGATGCCGGCCGCGGTGCCCGGTCCGCCGGCGCCGTTGTACACGGGCAGGTTGCCCTTGATGTACATGTCGATGCAGGAGGAGACGAACTTCTTGCGGGCGGCGTCGGTGGCGGCGACGTCCGAGAAGTACTTGGAGTAGGTCCAGCCGCCGAGCGAGACCACGATCTTGAGGTCCGGGTGCAGCTTCTTCAGCTTCTTGAGCTGGTTGAAGTTGCCGCGCAGCTTGGCCCAGCCGTCGTCCGCGACGCCGTCCACGGACTGGGCGGCACTGAACGGGCGGGCGTAGTCGGCGTCCGCGTCACCGGCGCCGGTCCCCTGCTCGGGGTCCTGCGGGTCGGCGGTGGTGCCCTTGGTGACGCCGTTGAGGCAGGTGAGGTTGTTGGGGTCGATGTTGGCGAACGAGTAGTTGATGATGTCGAGCTTGTCGGCGGCGCCCGAGGTCTCCAGGTTCTTCACGAAGTACTGGCGGCCGTAGATGCCCCACTGCACGAAGTAGCCGACCTTGGCGTAGTTGCCCTCGCCGACGATGTCGTCGGTCTTCACGGTGAGGGCGTTGCTCGCCGGTGAGGCGTTGTCCGCGGCGTCGCGGGCCTTCACGGTGAAGGTGTACGAGGTCGCGGGCGACAGGCCGCCGATGGTGGCGGTGGTCGTGGTGCCGGAGACCGTGGTGGCCAGCTCGGAGCCCTTGTAGACGTCGTACGCGGCGACGCGCTTGTTGTCCGTCGCGGCGTTCCAGGCCAGCGTCACGGACGAGGCGTCGGCGGCGGTGGAGCGCAGGGAGCCGGGGGCCGTCGGGGCCTGGGTGTCGGTGGCCGGGTCGACGGTGGTGACGGACAGCGGGGCGCTCTCGGCTGAGACGTTGCCGCGCGTGTCCTTGGCCCGGACGGTGACCGCGTAGGTGGTGGCCGGGGTCAGGCCGGTGACCGTGACGGAGGTGGCCGCGGTGGCGGAGCCGACGACCTTTCCGTCCGCGAGGACGTCGTACGAGGCCACGGGGAAGTCGCCCGCGGTGGAGGCCGTCCAGGACAGCGACGCGGTACGGGCGGTGACATCGGTCTGCTTCAGCCCGCTGGGCGCGCCCGGCGGCTCGTCGGCGGAGCCGTCGCACTTGTCGCCGTTGATCCGGCAGCCGGTCGGCTCGGTGATCGGGCCGGTGGCGACGAACCAGAAGCTGAACGGCTCGGTCGTGCTGTGCGCGGCGACCGTGCCGTTGTAGTGGGCGTTGACGGCGGTGATGTGGCTGCCCTGGGTGGTCACGGCCCCGTTGTACGAGGACTGGATCGCGACGCCGGAGGGCAGGTCGAACTCCAGGCTCCAGCCGGTGACGGCGGTGTCCGTGTCGTTGTGGAGGATGTACGTGCCCTTCCACCAGGGCCCGTTGTCGGCGGAGGTGAACGTCGCCGTGAGCTTGCCCGCCGCGTGCGCGGGGACGGCCTGGAGCGACAGGAGTGCGAGGAGGAGGCCGAGTACGGCGATCAGCGCGGTAGTCGTTCTCCGTCTCAATGGCATGTGCGCGAACATGGTTCTCCCTTGCGGCAGGGACCGGTGAGGCGGTCCTCGGGGGAGGTGCGGATGTCGTGCCATGGAGCACAGGGGAAGGTAATTGGTCTACACCAAGTCGTCAATAGGTACAGACCACTTGAGGTTCCGGATCGGCCGGACGGCACCTCCTCCGGCCTGCGATGGCGCAGGTGTGCGAATAAGTCCCGGAGATGGTTAGGATCATCGACGGCAAGGCTGTAGCGCAGAGGTCGTCGCGCCCTAGCAGCAAGCTGGAGGACGTCGGTTCGAATCCGACCTGTCTTGCCACCTTTTCGTAGAGGAGAGTCGACGGCGTCGGTTCGTCCCGAACGGGCGGAGCGCACGGTCGCCCCTCCCCCGCCGGGCACCGGCCCGCGGGGGACTGGGGAGAAGCGATGTCGCAGCCGATACCTGTGCGCTGTCCGGCCATTGAGCATCCGGACCTGCCCCTCGCCGACCCGGCCCTGCTCGGCCCGCTGCTCGACCGGCTGGCCGCGCACCCGCTCGTCGAGGCCGACGAGACCTATCCGCTGGGCGCGCTGCGGGCCGACGGCCGGCTGGACCTGTGCAAGCAGGGACTCGGACCGGCCGGCGCCGCCCTGGTCATGCCCGCCGCCGCCCGCTCACCGCACGCCGCGCACGTGCTCCTCGGCACCAACGCGCTGGGCGACGAGGGCGCGACCGCCGTCGCGGCGGCCCTGACCGGCGGCGGACACGGACTGCGCACCGTCTACCTCGGCTGCAACCGCATCGGCCCCGCAGGCGCCACCGCGCTCGCCGGGGCGCTGGCCGGCGACGACACCGTCCGGGCGCTCTGGCTCAAGCGCAACCCGCTCGGGGACACCGGCGTCCGCGCCCTGGCCCCGATGCTGCGCCGCAACACCACCCTGCGCACCCTCGACCTGGTCAACACCGGCGTCACCGAGGACGGCCTCACCGCCCTGCTCGACGTCCTGAGCGACCGCCCGCACCCCGTCGAACGGCTCTTCCTCGGCGGCAACGGGCTCGGCGCCGACGCCGCGCCGCTGCTCGCCCGGCTGATCCTGGACGCGGGCGTCCGGGAGCTCTACCTGCCCTGCAACCACCTCGGCGACGAGGGCGCGGCCGTGCTGGCGGCCACCGCCGACCCGGCCCGCCCCATCCGGCTCGGGCTCGGCGGCAACGGCATCGGGCCCGCCGGAGCCCGCGCCCTGGCCGGCGCGCTCGACGGGATCGAGGCGCTGGACCTGGGCCGGCCGCGCTCGGAACGCAGCCTCGGCGCCCCGCCCAACACCACCGGCGACCGGGGCGCGGACGCGCTGGCCGCCGCGCTCCCCGGCAGCCCGCTGCGCCGCCTCGAACTCCGCCACACCGGGCTGACCGGCCGGGGCGCCAAGACCCTGCTCGCCGCCCTCTCGCCCGGCTCCCGGCTGGAGTACGTGGGCCTGGGCCCCGGACTGCCGCGCCGGGTGAAGCGCACCTTCGCGACGCTGCTGCGGCCGGACGCCGGCGCGCACACCGACCTGCGCGCGGTCCGGAGCCTGTACCGATGACCGGCCAGGACGTCCGGCCGTTCCTGTCCCCGCAGGAGGCGTCGAGCCTGCGCCAGGTCCGCCGGTACGCGGTGCCGCGCACCATGATCGAGGCGACCGCCGCACGGCGGGCGGCCGGTGACTGGCGGGGCGCCTGCGCGGCCGCCGGCTTCGACGTGCGCATCGACCCGGAGAAGGTCGCCGCCCGCTACGGCGCCGAGGTCGCCGAAGCCCTCCTGGCCGACCTGCGCGACCTGGTCCCGGACCTGCTGCGCTGGCATCTGCCCCGCATACTCGCCGGGCGTTCGACCCTGGCCACCGAACGCACCGTGCTCCTGGCGGGTTACGGCGCCGGGCCCGCGTACCTCCAGCTGCGCACCCCGCCCATGGTGGACGGCCCGCAGCGCCTCCCGCTCCGCTTCGGGCCGCTGCGCGGCCGGGCCGCCGTCGCCGGGAACGCCGACGACTGGCGCGGTCTCGGGCACCTGTGGCGGGCGAGCCGGACCGGCGAACTGCGGGCCCGGGCCGGCGGCGCGGACCGGCTGCCGTTCCTCGCCCCGGACGGCACCCCGCTCCCCGCGGACCGGCTCCCGCAGGGCGATCCGGGCACCGCCGACCCGGTGTCCCGCGCGGAGTGGCTGAATCTGCTGCACCATCGGGGCCGGATCGCCGACGCGCTGGCCGGGGCCGGCATCGAGTGGGACCCGACGCCGCCGCAACTGCCCCGGTACTACCGGACCACGCCCGAGGCGATCATGACCGGCCTCGCGCTGGACGTGCCCCGGCTGGAGGCGGAGGTGCGCCGGTTCGCCCGCCTCGGCACCGCGGAACGGTTCCAGATCGCCCACGACTGGCGGGCGCGCGTACTGCTCGGCTTCACCGCGCCGGGGCTCGGCGGCCGGATGCGGATCGTGGTCGTCGACCGCGAGGCCGCCGGGGACGCGGTGCCGCTGCCCGAGGCGCTCTGGCGCCGGCTGCCCGACCTGGACCTGCTGGGCGACGGCGTCCTGACCCCGGCACAGCTGCATCCGCTGGTGGCCGGGGCGCTGTTCCCGGAGCACGAGGGCCCGTTCGGTCCGCCCGGCCCCACGCCGCCCGCCCCGGTGCGGGTGCGGTGCCGGGGCGAGTGGCACGAGGTCCGCTTCCGGGACGGCTCGCTGGACTCGCCGCACACCGCGCAGGAGCGGCAGCGCGAGAACGCCCTGCGCGCGTTCGGCGGGGCGGTCACCGGCTGCTTCGCCGTCGAGCACAGCTGCCTCACCGGCACCGGCCGGCTGCCCAGGGCGCTCGCCGCCCAGCGCCGCGACCTGTTCCTGCGCGCCCAGCACGGCGACACGGCGGGCGTCGTCGCCCTCCTGGACGCGGGCGTCGATCCGCGCGTCCGGGACGCCGGCCGGCACACCCTGCTCCACGTCCTGCCGCTGCTCGACCACACCGAGCTGCTGCCCCGGCTGCTGGCGGCCGGTCTCGACCTGGAGGCCAGGGACCACCGCGAGCGCACCCCGCTGGGCGCGGCGGTCTCGGGGCGCGGCTCGGCGGCCCTCGTCCGGGCCCTCGTCGATGCGGGCGCCCGCATCGACGTGAGCGACCAGACCGAACTGTCCCTGGAACAGATGATCCGCAAGTACCGGCGGGCCGATCTGGCGTTCCTCGCGGAGCGGGTGCTCGCGGAGCACCCGGACGCCGGGTCGGACTGGTGGGACGAGTGGGACGACAACGACGACGAGGACAACCACTTCGCCTACGACGAGGAAGAGGAAGGTGAGGAGGGGTGAGCACCGCGGCCCCCGGCGCCCCCGCCCGGCCGGCCCGGCCCGCAGCGCGGCCGGCGCCGCATCCCCTGGACGCGGCCGACGCGCTGAACGGCCGGCTGCGGGCCACCCGCACCGAGACCGTCGCAAGCCCGCAGCTGGAGGCGCTGTCCCTGGCGGTGACGGCCAATCAGCCGGTCCTGCTGTGGGGTGAGCCGGGTATCGGCAAGTCGGCGGGGCTCGAACAGCTCGCGGCGGGACTCGGCCTGGAGCTGGAGACCGTCATCGCCAGCGTCCACGAACCGTCCGACTTCGCCGGGCTGCCCGTCGTCGGCGACGACCCGGCCACCACCGGGGTGCCGATGGCACCGCCGGACTGGGCGGTGCGGCTCGCCGGACGCGGCCGGGGGCTGCTGTTCTTCGACGAGTTGTCCTCCGCTCCCCCGGCCGTGCAGGCCGCCCTGCTGCGCGTCGTGCTGGAACGCCGGGTGGGCAGCCTGGAGCTGCCGGAGGGCGTACGCATCGTGGCGGCGGCCAATCCGCCGTCCAGCGCGGCGGACGGCTGGCACCTCAGCCCGCCGCTCGCCAACCGCTTCGTGCATCTGCACTGGACGCACGACCCGCGCACCGTCGCCCGCGGCATGGCCGGCACCTGGCCGACTGCGCCTGTCCCCGTCGTCGATCCCGCGCGGGCGGCGGGCGCGGTGGCGCGGGCCCGGGGTGCCGTCTCCGGTTTCCTCACCGCCCGGCCGGGGCTGGTCCACCACCTGCCGGCCGACGCGGAGAGCCGGGGCAGGGCCTGGCCGTCGCCCCGGACCTGGGACATGGCGCTGCGGCTGCTCGCCACCGGGTACGCCACCGGCACCGGCCGGGACGCGGTGGCCGCCGCGCTGACCGGCGCGGTCGGGGACGGGGCGGGCATCGAGCTGCTCTCGTACCTGGAGAACCTGGATCTGCCCGACCCGGACCGGGTGCTGGCCGACCCGGACGCCTTCGCGCTGCCCGAGCGCGGGGACCGGCAACTGGCCTTCCTGATCGCGGTGGTGGCCGCCGTCCAGGCCGATCTCACCCGGCCGCGCTGGGAGGCGGGCTGGGCGGTGCTGGCCAAGGCGGTCGAGGCGGGCGTGCCGGATGTGGCGGCGCGGGCCGCGGTGGACCTGGCGTCGATGCGGGACACCGACTGGCCGGTCCCGGAGGGCATCGACGCCTTCCTGGAACTCCTCCAGCTGTCCGGCGCGCTGCCGGGGAGCGCCTGAGACCATGCCCGTACCCGCGCGGCTCCGGCTGGACCACACCAAGCTGCTGGCGGCGCGCTACCGTGCGGCGAGCGACCGGCCGTACCTCGCCACCGCGCTGTACGCGCTGTCCGTGGTGGCGAGCGACCGGGTGCCGACCATGGGGGTGGACCGGCACTGGCGCTGCTATGTGTCGCCGGAGTTCGTGGAGCGGACGCCGGTGGCCGAGCTGGCCGGGGTGTGGGTGCACGAGGTGGCGCATCTGCTGCGCGACCACCACGGCCGGGCGGCCCGGCTGCCGGCCACCGACCAGCGCGACGCGCACCGGGTCAATGTGGCGCAGGACTGCGAGATCAACGACGACCTGCTCGCCGACGGGCTGCCACTGCCGGAGGGGCGCGTGGAGCCGGGCCTGTTCGGGCTGCCGGCCGGACAGCTCTTCGAGGCGTACCTGCCCGCGCTGCCGCCCTCGCCACCGCCGTGCCAGTGCGGCTCGGGCGCGCACAACGGCCCGGCGCCCTGGGAACTGCCGCCCGCGCAGGGGCCGTCCGCGCTGGGCACGACGGAGGCGGAGGCGCTGCGGCGCCGCACGGCGGAGTCGATGCGGGCGCACCTGCGGACGCGCGGCACCCTGCCGCAGGGGTGGCGACGCTGGGCCGACGAGGTGCTGGAGCCGTCCGTGGACTGGCGGCAGGCGCTGGCCGGCGCGGTGCGGGAGGCGGCGGCCTGGGCGTCCGGGGCGGTGGACTACACATACCGCCGGCCGTCGCGGCGCGGCGCGGCCCTGCGCGGCATCGTGCTGCCGACACTGCGCCGGCCGCTGCCCCGGGTGGCCGTGGTCGTGGACACCTCGGGGTCGATGGGCGACGGGGAGCTGGGCGCCGCGCTGGGCGAGGTGACGGGGGTGCTGCGGGAGGTCGGCATCCGCGACAACCGGGTCTCCGTGCTGGCCTGCGACGCCGATGTGCACGCCGTGTCGCGGGTGACGGCCACCGAGCAGGTGACGCTCGGCGGGGGCGGCGGCACGGACATGCGGGTGGGCATCGCCGCCGCCCTGGCCGCGCCGGAGCGCCCCGGCATCGTCGTGGTCCTCACGGACGGCCACACCCCCTGGCCGGACGAGGCGCCCTCGTGCCGGCTCGTCGCCGCGCTGATCGGAGCGGACGCCCCTCAGCCGCCGCCGTGGATCGAGACGGTCCGCGTCCCCCTGTGACGCGGGCTCACTTGCCGAGGACCACCGTGAGCGGCTCCGAGAAGTCGCCCCATTTGCCGTCCGGCAGCTGGGCGCGCAGCGTGATCGCGTGGCTGGTGCCGCGCGGCTCGGCGGTGGTGTACTGGTAGGTGGCCCGCTCGGTGGGCGGTTCGGTGCCCCAGGCGATGGTGGTGGTCATCTTGCCGTCCAGGTACAGCTGGTACGTGTGGATCTCGCCGTCCGCCTTGGGCGGCGCCCACTCCAGGTCGACGGCGTACTCCTTGCCCTGGTCCTTGGTCGTGGCGCGCAGGCCGGTGGGGGCGGTGTCCGCCGGGGCGCCGGGGGCCGAAGCGGTGGTGAGGTGGAAGGCGTTGCTGTCGGGCGACGAGGTGTCGGCGGCGTCGCGGGCCCGCACGGTGAAGCTGTAGGCCGTACCAGGGCGCAGCCCGGTCACCCGGGCCGTGGTCTCGGTGCCGGGCACGGTGTGGATGCGGGAGCCCTCCTGGTAGATGTCGTACGCGGTGACGCCGATGTCGTCCGTGGAGCCGCCCCAGGACAGGGTGGCGGCCCGGTTGCCGTCCGCCTTGCCGCGCAGCTTGCCCGGCCGGGTGGGGGGCCCGTGGTCGGCGGGCGTGGGGGCGGGGGTGGTGACCTTGACGGCGGCGCTGGGCACGGAGACGTTGCCGGCCGCGTCGCGGGCGCGGACGGTGAAGGTGTACGCGGTCGACGCGGTGAGCCCCTCGATGTCGATCATCACCTTGGACGCGGGAACGGACTTGACCTTCCTGCCCTCGCGGTAGACCTCGTAGCCGGTGACGGCCTTGTCGTCGGTGGCGGCCTTCCACATCACGTGCGCGGAGGTGGCGCTGCTCGCCTGCACGGTGACCCCGCGGGGCGCGGTGGGTCTGCTGGTGTCCGCGTCGGGCCCCGGACCGGAGTCCGAACCGGAGCCGGAGCCGCAGGCGGTGGCGAGTGCGGCGAGGAGCAGAGCGGCGGCACAGGCCGCGGCGCCATGCGTGTGAGGGGATCGCACGGTGTTGCCTTCCATCGGGCAGCAATGGTCCAGACCTGTATCGCATGCCCTGGGCCCCGCCGACAAGAGCCGGAGCCGAACCTTCCACAATGTGCCGGTGTGCCCCTCCCCCCGCGCCCGACCCGCCGGTTGACGTACCGTCGGCGGATGCTGCGCATACGAGGTGTGGTACTGCCGGAACGCGAGGAGCGGACGTTCTGGATCGACGGCGAGGTGCTGCGCGCGCAGTTGCGCGAGCACCGGGACGCCGGGGTGCTCGCCGTCCGTACGCCGGGCACGGCCGCCCGGATGCCGGCCTGGGTGGACGAGCCCCCGGTGCCGCTCGCGCTGCTCACCGCGGTGGTGACCGCCGTCCACGCGGCGGGCGGCCGGGTGGCGGTGCACTGCCAGACCGCCGAAGGCAGCCGGAACGCGGTGCTGGCGGGGGCGGACAGCCTGGAGCACGGCATGTCCCTGGACCCCGCCCTGCTGGACCGGATGGCGGCGCAGGGCACGGCGTTCGTGCCGACGCCGGCCGTGTTCGGGGCGGGCGCGGACGCGATGCGGGCGCGGGAGCCGAGTGCGCGCCGCGATCTGTGGCTGGCCGGCTGGGACGCCATGTTCGGCACCGTCCGGGCCGCCCACGAGGCGGGGGTCACGGTGCTGGCCGGCACCGACTCGTTCCCCTGCGGGACCGTGGCCGGCGAGGCGTCGTGGCTGGCCAGGGCCGGGCTTCCGGCCGACGCGGCGCTCGGCGCGGCGTCCTGGACGGCCCGCGCCTGGCTCGGGCTGCCGGGCCTGGTCGACGGAGCGCCGGCGGATCTGGTGGCGTACGGCAGCGATCCGGTCGCCGACCCGGCGGTGCTGGAACACCCGGACCGGATCGTGCTGCGGGGACGCGTGGTGCGCTGAACGGCGACTTGCGGGGCGGGACGCGTGGTGCGCTGAGCGATGAGTCGCGGGCGGTCGGGCAGTCTCTACGGGTATGGATACGCAACCACTGGACCTGGAACCGGCCGCGCGCCGGATCACCGCGCAGCTCGACGCCGTCGACGACAGCGCGCTGGGGGCGGCGACCCCGTGCCCCGGCGTGACCGTGGGCGCCCTGCTCGCCCATGTCGAGGGCCTGGCCCTCGCCTTCCGTGACGCGGCCCGCAAGGAGCTGGGCCCGTCCACCGACACCGCCCCCGCCGTGGAGTCCGGCGTCCTGGAGGCCGGCTGGCGCACCGCGCTGCCCGCCGCGCTCGACGCGCTGGTGGCCGCCTGGCGCGCCCCCGCCGCCTGGGAGGGCATGACCAGGGCGGGCGGCGTGGACCTGCCCGGACAGGTGGCGGGGATGGTCGCGCTGAACGAGCTGGTGCTGCACGGCTGGGACCTGGCGAAGGCGACCGGGCAGCCGTTCGGCGCCGAGGACGCGCATCTGCACAGCTCGCTCGCGCTCCTGGCCGAGCTGGGCGGCGGCCCGCCCGCCGCCTCGCCCTTCGGCCCGCCGGTCCCGGTCGCCGAGGACGCCCCGCTGCTGGACCGGGCCGTGGCCCGCAGCGGCCGGCGCCCGGACTGGCGGCCGGGCGACTGAGACGGCGGCCGGGCGGCTGAGACGGCGGCGGAGACCTCGCGGAAGCCTCGCGTCAGCTGGTGAAGAACTCCGTGATCCGGTGCGCCGTCTGCTCCGGGTCCGTCTCGTGCGGGCGGTGGCCGCCGCCCATCGTGACCAGATGGCAGTCCGGGATCAGCGACGCCATGTCCTGGAGCCGGCCCTGCGGCATCTCGCTGCCCGGACCGCCGGCCAGCAGCAGCGTGGGCGCGACGATCTCGCCGAGGCCCCGCGCCCGGGCGGGGTCGGGGTCCGCCAGCTCGGCCCCGACCGACGCGAGCACCGCCTCGTCGTAGTCGGCCGGGCCGTCCGGGGAGGCCGCCGGGTACGCCGTACCGGGGAACGGCGGCGGGGTCTCCACCAGCACCAGACGCTCCACCCGGTCCGGGTGGTCCTGCGCCAGGAGGTGGGCGACGACCCCGCCCATGCCGTGGCCGACCACACCGACCCGGTCCAGCTCGCACTCGTCCAGGAACCCGAGCACGTCGTCGCGCATCAGCTCCAGGTCGTACGCGTCGGGCCAGTCGCTCTCGCCGTGGCCGCGCAGGTCGATCCCGTACACCCGCCACTCCTGCCCCAGCAGGCCGCCGGCCGCCTCCCAGCTCGCCGAACTCGCGCCGACATCGTGCAGCAGTACGACGGGCGACCCGAACGAGGCACCCCAGCTCCGGTACGCCAGCCGCACGTCGCCGACATCCACCACAGACCGTTCATCCATGCCCCGACGCTACCGCCGATTGCGCGGGCATCACGCCGCCGGCCTGGCAGGCTGGAGCGGTGAAGCCCACCACGCGTTCCCCGGTCACCCCGCTCGCCGCCCTCCTGCTGTGCGTCGCCGTCCTCGCCGGCTGCACCCCCGCCGGGGACGCGTGGGGCAAGGGGGCGGGCGCCGGGCTCGCCGATCCGGTGAAGAAGGACATCGCGATGCGACTGGTCGCCAGCGCGGAGAACTCGACGCTGGACTGGAAGGCCCAGTACAAGTACATCGAGGACATCGGGGACGGGCGCGGCTACACCGGCGGCATCATCGGCTTCTGCTCGGGAACCGGCGACATGCTCCGGGTCGTCGAGCGGTACGCGCGGTCCCGGCCGGGCAACGCGCTGGAGCGGTTCCTGCCCGCGCTGCGAAAGGTGAAGGGGAGCGACGCGCACACCGGGCTCGGCAACCCGTTCACCCGTGCCTGGGCGGCGGCGGCCGGTGACGCGCGGTTCCGGGCGGCGCAGGACGCCGAGCGGGACGACTCGTACTTCGACCCGGCGGTGCGCCGGGCACGGAAGGACGGCCTGGGCACGCTGGGCCAGTTCGTCTACTACGACGCGTACGTGATGCACGGCGAGGCCGACGCGGACGGCACCACCGGATTCCGTACGATCAGCAGCCGGGCACTCGCCGACGCCCGGCCGCCCGCGCAGGGCGGTGACGAGCGCGCGTACCTCGACGCGTTCCTCGACTCTCGGGTCGCCGCGATCCGCGAGGAGCCCTCGCACAGCGACACCAGCCGGGTGGAGACCGCGCAGCGAGTGTTCCTGCGGCGGGGCAACCTGGAGCTGGACCCGCCGCTGGACTGGAAGGTGTACGGCGACCGCTACCACATCGACTGAGCCGCCTGTGGCGCGTACGGCCAACCCCCGTACGCGCCACGAGACCTTGACGATACGTCAGTGGGCTCTACCTTCTTGATCGGGTTGATCGAGCCATTCGTAGGGTTGGGTCGCCCAGGGGTGCTGGGTGTGGCTATCAGTGGGCTGCCGTTTCGTGGCTACCATCGCTTCGCCGCCCGGCGCCCCACGACGACTCGGCCGCCGATTAGGAAGTGCGAACAAGTCGCTGTGTAGAGCAATGCCGGCGAGGTCGTCCGTGGTACGAACAGCACGCACACGTACGTCAGGAGCACGATGAGCCGGATATGGGCGGGGATCGACAGTGGCAAGGGCCATCATCACGGCCTCGCGCTGGACGCCGGGGGCAAGACCCTGCTGTCGCGGCGGGTCGCCAACGATGAGCCCGAGCTGCTGAAGTTGATCGGTGACGTCCTCGACCTGGCCGACGGCCGCCAGGTGACCTGGGCCATCGATATGACCGGCGGGGAGCCCGCGCTGCTGCTGGCTCTGCTGATCAACCACGGCCAGGAAGTCCTTTACATCCCCGGCCGTCTGGTGAACCGGGCATCCGACGGCTACCGCGGCGAGGGCAAGACCGACGCCCGCGACGCCTACGTGATCGCCGACCAGGCCCGGATGCGTCGTGACCTGCGGCCCATCCGCCCCGGTGACGAAGCCGCCATCGAACTCAAGCTGCTGACCGGACGCCGTGCCGACCTGGTCGAAGACCGCACCCGCGTGGTGAACCGGCTGCGCGGCACCCTGCTGAGCATGTTCCCGGCCCTTGAGCGTGCCTTGGACGTGACCAACACCGGCCCGCTCAGGCTGCTGACGGGCTGCCAGGCTCCGGCCGCGATCCGCCGCGCCGGGACCGCGCGGCTGACCAAATGGCTGGCCAACCGCAAGGTCCGCAACGCAAGAGCCTTGGCCGAAACAGCAGTTGAGGCCGCCGAGCGACAGCACACCGCCGTCCCCGGGGAGAAGACCACCGCCAAGCTGGTCCACACCCTGGCCGAGGAGGTGATGGCCCTCAACGAGCAGATCTCCGAGATGGACAAGCTCATCGAGGGCCGGTTTCGCGAGCACGAACTCGCCGACATAGTCCAGAGCGTCCCGGGCATCGGCACCGTGCTCGGTGCCGAGTTCCTCGCCGCTATCGGCGGCAGCCTGGACGACTTCGGCTCCCCGGACGCCCTGGCGGCCTTCGCCGGCGTCGCCCCCGCCCCTCGCGACTCGGGCAAGGTCAGTGGCAACCTCCACCGGCCGCTCAATTACCACCGAAGACTCCAGCGCGTCTTCTACACCTCCGCGCTGGTCAGCGTCCGCTACGACCCGAACTCGCGGAAGTTCTACGACCGCAAACGCGCCGAGGGGAAGAAGCACGTCCAAGCCGTGCTCGCCCTCGCCCGCCGACGCGTCAACGTCCTGTGGGCCCTGATCCGTGACCGACGGTGCTATCAAGTCACACCCTCAGCGACTGCGGCCGTTTGACAACAGCATTAGGAAGCGGCGGCCTCCATCGCCTTCGCCGGGTCGTGGCCGCCCGGCGCGGTTCCGGTCTCCCGGTCCGGTGTGCGGCCGAGGTGGTTGAAGGCCAGGTTCAGCACGATCGCCACGACGCAGCCGGTGGAGATGCCCGAGTCCAGGACGACCAGCAGGTCGTCGGGGAAGGCGTGTTGAAGCTCACTCCCTCGTGAACGAGGGAGATTCCCGCCTGGCTTGCGCCGGTGGGTTGGACGGCTTACGCCGCCTGACGACTGCCCTCCCGGCAGCCGGGATGACCACGGTGTGGCCGATCCGGTACAGGTGCAGGATGTTCCGGGCCGCGTTCTCGTCGGCGTTGCCGGTCCATCCGCACATGCTGTTCTTGCACACGAACGTGGCCTGGTCCTCGCGGCTGCCGGGTGTGACGAGCCCGCAGGCGTGGCAGCGCTGGGAGGTGTACGGGGCCGGGACCTTGACCAGGGTGCCCCCGTTTCGGGCGGTCTTGTACCCGAGCATGGTCATGGTCCGGCCCCATGCCTCTTGGGCTATGGAGCGGTTCAGTCCGGCCTTGGCCGCGACGTTCCTGCCCGGCTCCTCGATGGTGCCCTTGGCGCTCTTGGTCATGTTCGTGATGTGCAGGTCTTCCACCACGATCACGCCATACGTGCGGGCGAGCATGGTGGTGGTCTGGTGCTGCCAGTCGGTTGCTCGTCGCGTGGCTGTTGCTCGGAGTCTGCCGATCCGGCGGTACACAGCGCGCAGGCGGCCTGAGAACTTCTCTCCGCGCTTGCGGTGCTGCTTGAGACGTGCGGCGTGCTGCTCAAGGCGGAGCAGCACGGTTTTTTCCTTCTCGGTGAGCCACTTGTCCCGGTCGGCGGTGCCGTCGGGAAGGCGCGGCGCGTGGCTGTGGTCCTGGTGGTTGCCGTCCGATAGGGCGAGGGGGAGGTTCACGCCGAAGTCGATGCCGATCTCGGGACCGGTGTGCGGGGCCGGGACGGCCTCTCGGGTCTGGACGCGGAAGGCGATGTGCCAGCCGAGCGAGTCCTTGACCAGCCGTGCCCCGGTGATCCGGTTGTCGGTGTCGGCCCGCTTGCCGATGGGAAGGTCGCGGGTCCAGCGGAACCGGACCCGTCCGATCTTCGGGATCTGGGCCTCGCCCCAGCGGCGGTTGATCCGAACGATGTTCAGATCCCGGCCCTGCGGCACGTCCACCGTCAGCGGAGTGCGGATGCGGGCCTTGAAGTTCGGCTCGTCCGCCCGTCCTTCCCAGCAGTTCTTCCATGCCTGGAAATACGTCTTGAGGACGGCCTGTGCCGCCTGTGCGGGCAGCACACCGAGCCAGTCGATCTCTTTGCGGGCCTGCCGGATCGCCTCGTCCGCAGCCTTCAAGTCGCGGCGGTACTTCGGCGTCATCGTCCAGAAGTCGTGCAGCAGGTTCCACGTCGTACGCGCCGCGTGGCCCTGGTCGTCCATGAGCCGGACTTGCGCAGGAGTGAGCGCCAGTCGGGCGCGGTGCCCGAACTGCCGCTTCTCGTACGCGATTTCCTGACCCATGATCTTCACCCTAGCATAGGTTTATGTCACCACGATGGAACCCCAATCCCGATGTACGCACAGGACGTCACGTCGTCTACAACTTGCACGTCCACTTGGTTTTCGTAACGAAGTACCGACGCAAGGCCATGACCGACGCCATGCTGACGCGGTGCGAAGAGATCATGCGGGAGGTGTGCAGCGACTTCGAGGCCGAGCTGAAACAGTTCAACGGCGAGGACGACCACGTGCATCTCCTGGTGCACCACCCGCCAAAGGTCCAGCTCTCCAAGCTGGTCAACAGCCTCAAGGGAGTCTCGGCCCGGCTGCTGCGCAAGGAGTACGACAGCCACGTGCGCCGATATCTGTGGGGCGGACACTTCTGGTCCGGCTCCTACTTCGCAGGCTCCTGCGGCGGCGCACCGCTGACCGCGGTCAAGCAGTACATCGAGAACCAGAAGCGGCCCGTCTGACCGTTGCCCCGGAGGCTCGCAGCGAACTCCGGCGCTGCGCGCCTCCGCGCCAAGGATGGCCTTCACCCCCGCCCTGAAGGGCGGAGCACTGGCCAAGATCAGAGGTAGAAGTCCGGCGCCGCGATCGGGATCAGGCCGACGCCGACCGCCGCCGCGACGATCAGCGCGTTCTCGCCCTTCTCCAGGGCCGCACCGGCCAGGGTCTGCACGCCGCTGGCGGCGACCGAGCCGAACAGGACGATGCCGGCGCCGCCGAGGACCGGCAGCGGTACCAGGGCGATGACGGACGCGGCCACCGGGACCAGGCCGAGCAGCACGAGAATGCCGCCGCCCGCCGCGACGACGAAGCGACTGCGCACCTTGGTCATCGCGACCAGCCCGATGTTCTGGGCGAAGGCGCTGCACATGAAGCCGTTGAACAGCGGGCTGAGGGCGCTGCCCAGGGTGTCGGCGCGCAGCCCGCCCTCGATGGTCCGCTCGTCGGCGGGCCGGTCGACGATCTTGCCGAGGGCGAGCATGTCCGCCGTGGACTCCGTCATGCAGACCAGCATCACGATGCTCATGGAGACGATGGCGGCGATCTCGAACTGCGGGGCCCCGAAGTGGAACGGGGTGGGGAAGCCGATGGCGTCCGCGTCGCCGAGCGCGCCGAAGTCGGTGATACCGACGGGGATCGCGATGAGGGTGCCGGCCACGAGCCCGAGCAGGATGGCGATCTGCTGGAGGAAGCCGCGCAGGAGTTTGCGCAGGGCCAGCACGATGACGAGGGTGACCGCCGCCATGGTGATGTTGGTGGTGGAGCCGTAGTCGGCGGCGGTCGCGTTGCCGCCCTGGGACCAGTTGAAGGCGACCGGCAGCAGGGAGACGCCGATCAGGGTGATGACCGTGCCGGTGACCACGGGTGGGAAGAAGCGGATCAGTTTGCAGAAGTAGGGGGCGAGGACGAAGCCGAGGAGGCTCGCCACGATGATCGCGCCGAAGATGACGGCGATCCCGTCGTGTCCCCGGTCCTTGCCGATGGCCACCATCGGCGTCACCCCGGCGAACGAGACGCCGTTGACGAAGGGCAGCCGGGCGCCTATGCGCCAGAAGCCGATCGTCTGGAGCAGGGTGGCGATGCCCGCGGTGAACAGGCTCGCCCCCATCAGGAAGGCGGTCTCCTTCGCGGTGAGGCCGACCGCGGGCCCCACGATCATGGGCGGGGCCACCACGCCCGCGTACATCGCGGCCACGTGCTGGAGGCCGCTGGTGAACATCTTCAGTGGGGGGAGCGTCTCGTCGACCGGGTGTCCGCGGTCGGACGGTGCCGTCGCCGGCGCTCCGTCGGGGGTGGGGGTCGCACTTGCGTCGTCGCGAAACCTGGGCGTAGCTGCCACGGCGGTTCCTCCGGTCGGTTACACGTCTGCGGTGACGTGGGTGTCAGGGAGGTGGTCGCGGGGCCGGTCCGCCCGGACCGGGCCCCGTGTCGTGCGGTGGTGCGGTGCGGCACGTCGCAGCTGGTGCGGGCAGCTGGGAGCGCCGGAACGGGAGGCGCGTGCGCGTACGCGGCGCGCCTCCCGTCCCGGTTGCCGCGGACCCCGCTCGGGTCCGCGGCGGCCGGGGCGAGGGCCGTCCCCCTCTCCCGGCCTGTTCCGGGTCGCCGGTGCGGGGCCGTCAGGCTCCGGCGGCGATCTGGGCGAGGCGGCGGGCCTCGTCGCGGGTGGCGCGGGCGATGGCGTCCTCGTCGCCGGTGACCAGGCGGCCGGACTCGACGACCGGCCGGCCGTCGACCAGCGAGAGGGTGACCGGGGCCGCCGCGCCGAAGACGAGCGCGGTGACCGGGTCGGCGATGGAGGCGTGGGCGAGGGTGTCCAGCTTCCACAGGACCAGGTCGGCGAGCTTGCCGGGCTCCAGGGAGCCGGTCTGGGCGGCGCGGCCGAGGACCTGGGCGCCGCCGTAGGTGCCCAGGCGCAGCGCCTGACGGGCGTTCAGGGCGCGTTCGCGGTGGGCGCCGAGGCGGTTGATGAGGAGGGCGTTGCGCAGTTCGGTGTGGAGTTCGCCGGACTCGTTGGACGCGGTGCCGTCGACGCCGAGGCCGACCGGGACGCCCGCGGCGAGCATGTCGGGGACGCGGGCGATGCCGGCGGCGAGGCGGGCGTTGGAGGACGGGCAGTGGGCGACGCCGGTGCCGGTGCGGGCGAAGGCGGCGATGTCGGAGTCGTTCATGTGGACGCAGTGCGCCATCCACACGTCGTCGCCGAGCCAGCCGGTGGACGCGAAGTAGTCGGTGGGGCCCATGCCGAACAGCTCGTGGCAGAACTTCTCCTCCTCCACGGTCTCCGAGCCGTGGGTGTGCAGCCGTACGCCCTTGCGCCGGGCCAGTTCGGCGCCCTGGCGCATGAGTTCGGTGGATACGGAGAAGGGTGAGCAGGGGGCGACGGCGATCTGGGTCATCGCGTCGAAGGAGGCGTCGTGGTGGGCGTCCACGGTGGCCTCGGTGGCGGCGAGCGCGTCCTCCAGGGTCTCCACCGCGAAGTCGGGCGGCAGCCCGCCGTCCTTCTCGCCGCGGTCCATCGACCCCCGGGCGAGGGTGAAGCGTACGCCCAGGTCGCGGGCGGCGCCGATGATGGCGCCGGACAGGTCGCCGGAGCCGTGCGGGAAGACGTAGTGGTGGTCCATGGCGGTGGTGACGCCGCCGAGGGCCATCATGGCGAGCGAGCCCTGCGCGGCGGCGCGGACCATCGGTTCGTCGACGCGCGCCCAGGTCGGGTACAGCGCGACCAGCCAGTCGAACAGGTTGTGGTCGGTGGCCAGGCCGCGGGTGATCCACTGGTAGAAGTGGTGGTGGGTGTTGATCAGGCCGGGTGTGGCGAGGTGGCCGGTGCCGTCGACGCGGCGTACGACGTTCTCCAGGCCCTCGGGTGCCCGGCCGGCGCCGACCGCCTCGATGCGGTTTCCGGCGACGACGACGTACCCGGAGGCGTACTCGGTGTCGGCGGCGTCGACGGTCGCGATCGAGCAGTTCTCGATGACGATGCGTTCCACCCGGCCGGGGGCTGCCGGTGCTGCCGGTGCTGCCATGGTGCTTCCTTCTCTCATCCGGGATGTGGGCACGGCAGGACCCTAAGGGCTGTCCCGTAATCCCCGGCGGGCGCACGACGACAGCTACGGCACCTCGCTGCGTTGTCGGAACGTCCGAATACGTCCAGTATGCGAACGCCCCTCCGCCTTGCGATGCACCGCATCTGACGCCGCGCGCTGATCCACCGGGGATTACGGGACAGCCCTTAGGAGGATTTGAGTGCCACGGCGGTGCGGCCGTGGGTGCCGAGAGGGTTGCGGAACGCGTGGAGCGTCCCTGCGGCCCGGCCGGGGCCCGTCCGCGGCGGACGGGCGGGCCCCGGTGTGGCGCCGCGTCAGAGGTTGGTCAGATCGACCGGGATCTGCGGCTCGACGCCGTCGCGGAGCACGGTGCCCTCGATGAGCCCGTACGGACGGTCGGCCGCGAAATACACTTCGTTGTCGTTCTTGAGGCCGAACGGCTCCAGGTCCACCAGGAAGTGGTGGTTGTTCGGGAGCGAGAAGCGGATCTCGTCGATCTCGCCGCGGTGTTCGATGATGCGCGAGCCCATCTGGTAAAGCGTCTGCTGGAGCGAGAGCGAGTACGTCTCGGCGAAGGCGTGCAGCATGTGCTTGCGCGCCTGCTCGTAGGACTTCTCCCAGTTCGGCATGCGCTGTTCGTCGCTGGTCCAGTTGTAGCGCCAGCGGGCGGAGACGTCGGTCGCGAGGATGCGGTCGTACGCCTCCTTGAGTGTCGTGTACTTGTCCTTGGCGTAGCCCCAGAACTCGGAGTTGGTCGAGTTCAGCACGGTCAGGTCCTTGAGCCCGGAGACGACCTGCCACGCCTCGCCGTCGAAGGTGACCTGGGTGGTGCGGATCTCCTGGTTGCGGCGGACGAAGGAGTGCTTGACCTCGTCGGCGCCGATGAAGCGGGAGTTGGCGTCGGAGGTGGCGATCCGGTCCCAGGCGTACTCCTCGATGCGGATGCGGGCCCGCTCGATCGGCTCCTGCGAGGTCACGAAGTGCCGGGCGAGGTGGACGCCGAACTGCTCGGCGGAGTCGATGCCGTGTTCCTTGGCGAAGGCGAACACCGTGTTCTTGGTGGTGTCCGTGGGCAGGACGTGCGCGTTGGAGCCGGAGTAGTGGACGTCGTCCATGTCGCCGGAGAGGGCGACCGAGACGTTCAGGTCCTTGAGGTGGTGGGTGTCGCCGTCCCGCACGACCCGCAGGACGCGGGTCTCTGCCTTGCCGTACTGGTTCTGGCCGAGAATCGTGGGCATGTGTCTGCTAGCTCCCTCGGTATACGGAGTAGCCGAACGGGTTGAGCAGCAGCGGTACGTGGTAGTGCTCGCCCGGAGTGACGGCGAAGGTGATCGCCACCTCCGGGAAGAACGCGCCGCTGTCCCTTACGCGGGGGGCGTCCTGCTGCGCCTCGGCTTGCTTCTTGGCTGTGAAGTACGGCTCGGTCTCGAAGTCGAGCCGTACATGGGTGGTTCCTTCCGGCAGGGCCGGCAGGTCCTTGCAGCGCCCGTCCGCATCGGTCGCGGAGCCGCCGAGCGCCACCCAGTCCGCGTCGCGGCCCGTGCGGGCGGCGAGCGAGACGGCGACGTCCGCGGCGGGGCGGCCGATGCTGGTGTCCAGGATGTGGGTGGACACCGATGCGGTGGCGAAGGTGCTCAAGACCTTCACTCTCCTTCTGTTACGCGTCTTCCGTGACGAGGCGGGTGAGGCGGATGCGGTTGATCCTGCCCAGTTCGGTGCGCACGATCATCCGCTCCCGCTCGGGCGGGTTGCCGATCCGCGCCTTCACCGCGTCGCGCATCTGCTCGCCGGTGGCACCGGTGGCGCAGATCAGGAAGACGTGTCCGAACCGCTCCTGGTAGGCCAGGTTGAGTTCGAGCATTTCGGCCTTGAGTTCCTCGGAGGCCCCGGCCATTCCCCGCTGCTCGCGGGAGGAGGTCGGGTCGCCGGGCACGGGCCGGCCGATCGGGGGGTGACCGGCCATGGCCGCGGCCAGGTCCTCCGCGTCGAGTGCCGCCGTTGCGGTGTCGCTCGCGGAGAGCAGGGCTTCGGTGGTGGCGTACGGGCGGTGGGCGAGGATCGCTCGTGCCCAGGCCGCACTGGCGCACACCTCGTGCAGTGCGGCGGCCGCCTCGTTGTCCGCCAGGGTGTTGAACCGGGCGAGGCCCGGCGTGGAGCTCGAAGTCACGGGAGCCTCCGTGGCTGTTCCTCGCTGTGCGTTGGTCGGGCTGCGGATAGCTAACGCCCTCGGCAACACGACGTCAACAGTTTGTTGAAATTCTGTTCACGGAAAGGGCCGCCGCCCGGTCATCCGGGCGGCGGCCCGATCGTTCGGCTGTCGGCCACCCGTGCCGAAGCGTCCCAACTACCCGCTCTTCGTGCCGTTTTCCCTGTTCAGGTAGTTGTAGACGGTGAACCTGGAGACGCCCAGGGCGCCCGCCACGGTCTCCACGCCGTGCCGTACGGAGAAGGCACCGCGTGCCTCCAGCAGCCGGACGGCCTCCTGCTTGGCCTTGCGGTCCAGCTCGGCCAGCGGTATGCCGTGCCGGCGCTCCATCGCGGCCAGGATGTGATCCAGCGACTCCGACAGCTGCGGCAGCCGGACCGCCACGACGTCCTGGCCCTCCCAGGCCAGCACCACGTCGTCGGCGCGTGCCTCGCCCGGCCCGACGAGCTCGGCGCCCATCGCGTCGGCGAGCGGCTTCACGGCGGCGACGAGGGGATGGTCCACCGGTCCGGTCACTTCGGGTCCTCCCCGATGACGTTGACCTGGAGCGAGACCCGCGTGGCACCCGATGCCAGCGCCTGCCGCAGCAGGCTGTCCACGGCGGTGAGCACCTGGTCGGCGCCGCCCTCCGCCGTATTGCCGAACGGCCCGACGTCCACGGCGTCCAGCCCGGCCGACTGGATCACCTCACGGGCGACCACCGCGTGCGCGGGTGCCTCGTCGAGATCGAAGGGCTCGGTGGTGAACTCCACCCTCAAGCGCATGGTGCCTCCCTGCTGCGTCCACCGCGTCCGGGGCAGCCCCCCGCGGCTCGGGCTCGACCCTAGCGCCCGCGCACCGGCCCCCCTAGAGCGGCAGCACACAGACCGCCGAGGGCGCGGCGTACGGGGTGCCGACGCGGGTCAGCGCGCCGGAGGCCGCGTCCACCCGGAAGACGGTGACGGTGCCGGAGCGCTGGTTGGCGGCGAACAGCAGGGTGCCGTCCGGCGAGAACGCGGTGTGCCGGGGGAAGTCGCCGCCGACCGGCACGGTGTCGAGCAGGCGCAGCGCGGCCCCGCCGCCCTCGACGGCGTACCGGGTGAGGCTGTTGTGGCCCCGGTTGGCGAGGTAGGCGAACCGGCCGTCCGCGGTGACCAGGAACTGGGCGGGGTAGCTGGTTCCGGCGCCGGTGCCGGTGGACTGCGGGGTGCCCGGCGTGAGCCTGCCGGTGGCGGGGTCGTAGCCGCAGACGACGGCCGTGTTGTCGACCTCGCAGGCCAGGTAGGCGTGGCGGCCGTCCGGGTGGAAGGCCAGGTGGCGGGGTCCGGCGCCCGGCCGCAGCCGGGCGTACGAGAGCTGTTGCAGGGTGCCGCGCGCCTGGTCGAGCCGGTAGGTGTACACCGTGTCGTTGCCGAGGTCGGTGGCGAGGATGTGGTCGCCGTCGGGCGCGGTGACGATCTGGTGCGCGTGCGGGCTGTACTGGCCGGGTCCGGGGGCGGGCGAGCTGTGGGCGACCAGGTCGGTGCGCGCCCCCACCGATCCGTCGGCGGCCAGCGGGTGCACGGCGACGCTGCCGGAGGTGTAGTTGGCGCTGAGCAGCCAGCGCCCGCTCGGGTGCACCGAGAGGTGGCAGGGCCCGGAGCCGCCGGTGGACTGGGTGCCCAGGACCCGGAAGGTGCCGTCGCCGCCGAGCGCGACGGCGGTGACGCCGCCGTTCCACTGCTCGTTCACGGCGTAGAGCGTGCTGCCCGTGGGGTGGAGGGCGAGGTACGAGGGGTTCTGGACGCCGGTGACGGGGGTGCGGGCGGTGATGCGGCCGGACGCGCTGTCGTACGCGGCCACCCCGATGCCGGGGCCGGCCGGGGTGTAGGTGCCGGTGAACAGGGTGCCGGTGCGCAGGGTGCCGGTGGGCGGGGTCGCGGGCCGTGCGGGGTGCGGCGGGCGGGTGGGGGCCGGGCGGTCGGCGGAGCGCGCGACGCCGGGGGCGGCGGCGAGGGCGCCGCCCGCGAGGAGGGCGCCGAGCAGGGTGCGGCGGCTGGTGGGGGACGTCATGCGAAGCACCTCGTGGGGTCGGTTGCGTTCGATGTGTCAGCCACAGTGGCCGCCTCCGCATCCCACCGCAAGGCACGCACCGGCCATTGCGCAGGGCGCAACGTAAACCCCCTTCCACCGGCCCGGGTTGCGGGCACCCCTTGACAGCCTCGCCACCCGCCAGGCAATCTTCCGTTAGACAGAAACAAACTTCCGCAATACGGAAGGAGCGCCGAAACCCTCATGGGCTACCCGGACCAGCGCTTCGATGTGAACCTGTCGATCCTCTTCACGGAACTCCCGCTCCTGGAGCGTCCCGCGGCAGCCGCCGCGGCCGGCTTCACGGCGGTCGAGCTGTGGTGGCCCTGGATCGAGACCCCCACCCCCGAGCAGGCCGAACTCGACGCGCTCAAGCAGGCGCTCGACGAGGCCGGCACACAGCTGGTGGGCCTGAACTTCTACGCCGGAGAGCTCCCCGGCCCCGACCGCGGCGCGCTCTCCGTGCCGGGCGCGGAGTCGGACCGCTTCCGCGCCAACATCGAGGTGGCGGCCGACTTCGCCGCCTCGGTCGGGTGCCGGGCGCTCAACGCGCTCTACGGCAACCGGATCGAGGGCGTGGACCCGGCCGTCCAGGACGAACTCGCCCTGGAGAACCTGGTCCTGGCCGCCCGCGCCGCGGACCGGATCGGCGCGGTGCTGCTGATCGAGACCCTGAACGCGCCGGAGTCGCCGCGCTATCCGCTGGTGAGCGCGCCGGCCGGGATCGAGGTCGTGGACCGGGTCAACGCCGCCACCGGCCTCGGCAACGCGAAGTTCCTGCTGGACCTGTACCACCTGTCGATGAACGGCGAGGACCTGAGCGAGGTCATCGCCGCGTACGCCGACCGGACGGGCCACGTCCAGATCGCCGACAACCCGGGCCGCGGCGCGCCCGGCACCGGCTCGCTCCCCCTGGAGCAGCTCCTCGACGAGCTGGCGAAGGCCGGCTACACGGGCTGGGTCGGGCTGGAGTACAAGCCCGGCGACCGCCCGAGCGCCGACTCCTTCGACTGGCTCCCGCCCGCCGCGCGCACCGCCGCGCGGGCCTAGGGGCCCCTCGTACACACGCCGATCGGAAGGCACCCTCATGAGCGACAACCTCCCCAAGGTCGCGTGGATCGGACTCGGCATCATGGGTTCGCCCATGTCCGAGAACCTGATCAAGGCCGGTTACGACGTGACCGGTTACACCCTGGAGCAGGACAAGATCGACCGGCTGGCCGCGGCCGGCGGCACCGGCGCCTCCTCGATCGCCGAGGCGGTGCGCGACGCGGACGTGGTCATCACGATGGTGCCCGCGTCCCCGCAGGTCGAGGCCATCGCGTACGGCCCCGACGGCATCCTGGCGAACGCGCGGCGCGGCGCGCTGCTGATCGACATGTCCTCGATCACCCCGCAGACCTCCGTGGACCTCGCGAAGAACGCCGCCGAGCAGGGCATCCGGGTGCTGGACGCCCCGGTGTCCGGCGGTGAGGCGGGCGCGATCGAGGCCGTGCTGTCCATCATGGTGGGCGGTGAGCGGGCCGACTTCGACGCCGCGAAGCCGCTGCTCGAAGCGCTCGGCAGGACCATCGTGCTCTGCGGCCCGCACGGCTCCGGCCAGACGGTGAAGGCCGCCAACCAGCTGATCGTCGCGGTGAACATCCAGGCGTGCGCCGAGGCCGTGGTCTTCCTGGAGAAGTCCGGGGTGGACCTGTCGGCCGCGCTGGACGTCCTCAACGGCGGCCTGGCCGGCTCCACGGTCCTGACCCGTAAGAAGGACAACTTCCTGGGCCGCGACTTCGCGCCGGGCTTCCGGATCGACCTGCACCACAAGGACATGGGCATCGTCACGGACGCCGCCCGCAACGTCGGTGCCGCGCTGCCGGTGGGCGGGGTGGTCGCCCAGCTCGTCGCCTCGCTGCGCGCCCAGGGTGACGGCGGCCTGGACCACTCGGCGCTGCTGCGCGGGGTCGAACGCCTCTCCGGTCTCACGCCGAAGGGCTGACCGCTCGCCCCTCTCCAGACTTCCGGGCGGTGCCGGCGCTGACACCTGTCCTGTCGCGCCCAGGCGCCGGCACCGCCCGGAACACCTCCCCACCACGAATTTCAACAAACTGTTGACGCCGGGTCGAGGGCGTACCTACGCTCCCGGACACATCCGCACTCCGGCCCACGGCCGTCGCAGTTTCAGCAGCTCCCGTACGGAAGGTCGCCCCGACACCATGACGCAGCGTGTACTTACGACCGAGTCCGGCGCCCCGGTCGCCGACAACCAGAACTCCGCCACCGCGGGTGCCGGAGGCCCGATCCTCCTCCAGGACGGCCATCTCCTGGAGAAGCTGGCCCGCTTCAACCGGGAGCGCATCCCGGAGCGCGTGGTGCACGCCCGCGGCTCGGGCGCGTACGGCTACTTCGAGGTGACCGACGACGTCACGGCGTACACCCGCGCCGACTTCCTCTCCGAGGTGGGCCGCCGCACCGAGACGTTCCTGCGCTTCTCCACGGTCGCCGACTCGCTGGGCGGCGCGGACGCGGTGCGCGACCCGCGCGGTTTCGCCGTCAAGTTCTATACGAACGACGGCAATTACGACCTGGTGGGGAACAACACCCCGGTCTTCTTCATCAAGGACCCGATCAAGTTCCCCGACTTCATCCACTCGCAGAAGCGCGACCCGTTCACCGGCCGCCAGGAGCCGGACAACGTGTGGGACTTCTGGGCCAACTCCCCCGAGGCCACCCACCAGATCACCTGGCTGATGGGCGACCGGGGCATCCCCGCCTCGTACCGCCACATGAACGGCTTCGGCTCGCACACCTACCAGTGGACGAACGCCGCGGGCGACGCGTACTTCGTGAAGTACCACTTCAAGACCAACCAGGGCGTGCGCTCGCTCTCCGCCGAGCAGGCCGCCGAACTCGTCGGCAAGGACGGCAACTCGCACCAGACGGACCTGCTGCAGTCCATCGAGCGCGGTATGAACCCGTCCTGGACGCTCTACGTGCAGCTCATGCCGGCCGCCGAGGCGGCGGGCTACCGCTTCAACCCGTTCGACGTGACGAAGGTGTGGCCGCACGCGGACTACCCGCTCCAGCGGGTCGGCCGGCTGGTCCTGGACCGCAACCCGGACAACGTGTTCGCGGAGGTCGAGCAGGCCGCGTTCTCGCCGAACAACTTCGTGCCCGGCATCGGCCCGTCCCCGGACAAGATGCTCCAGGGCCGCCTGTTCGCCTACGCGGACGCGCAGCGCTACCGCCTGGGCATCAACCACACCCAGCTCCCGGTCAACGCCCCGCGCGCCGCCACCGCGGACAACTACGGCCGCGACGGCCTCCACGCCACGCGGTACGGCTCGCGCCACGACAAGAACTACGAGCCCAACTCGTACGCGGGCCCGGCCCAGACGGACGCCCCGCTCTCCGCCCCGCTGCCCGTGCAGGGCTGGACCGGCACCCACGAGGCGCCCGCCCACACCAAGGACGACGACTTCTACCAGGCCGGCGAGCTGTACCGGCTGATGTCGGCCGAGGAGAAGGACCGGCTGATCGCCAACATCGCGGGCGGTCTGTCCCAGGTCTCCCGGGACGACGTGATCGAGAAGAACCTCGCCCACTTCCACGCCGCCGACGCCGAGTACGGCAAGCGCGTGGCGGAGGCGGTCCGCGCCCTCCGCGAGGACTGACCCCACCCCGGACCCCCGCCCGCACCGACGCGTCCACCCGGATGAGGGGCAGCGCACGGTGCGGCCGGGCCGGGGCCGCGGCGGTGGCACGATGCCAGTGCGGTGGTATACGGGAGGGCGGCCCGGTCACCAGACCCGAAGGCCCGCGCAGCCCCCCTTCGCGCCCCCGCCGCGGCCCCTGTTGTTCTCCCTATCCTCCCCGAACGAGGGCGTGGAGTACGGATACGGTCCCGTACTCCACGCCCTTTCGGCGCGCCCGGCGGCGATTCGCCGCCGACCCGGTTCCGCTGCGTACATGCGACGCCCGCGTCGACGGAAGGACTGGCATGATCACGACTCGGCCGAATTCCGCGGCCGGCATCGAAGGGAGCGGCACATGGGCCGTCGCAAAAGCCCCCGCAAGGAGACAGCGGTCGTGACCGCGACGGTGCGCGAGTGGCGCGACGAGGAGGGGTGGGGCGTCCTCGACTCCGCCGCGACCCCGGGAGGGTGCTTCGGCCACTACTCCACCATCGAGGCGCCCGGCTTCCGCACCTTGTCACCCGGCCAAGAGGTCGACCTCGTCTGGGAAGCCCCGGGTTTCAGACAGGACGGCTACGCGTACCGAGCGGTGAGCATCACCCCCCGGCGCGCCTGAACCGGAGGCGGCACGAGTGCCCCCGCCGCTACGGTCGCCCTCGCGTCGGCAGAAGACGCGGAACGCGGGCCGAACCTGCCGACTCGGCGGCCCGGAGCAAGGTATCCGCGAGGAGCAGCGTGTCCTCCGCGTCCAGGTAGTCGAAGCGGATGCGGTTGCCGCCGTGCCGCTCCCGGCACTGACCGCAGACGGGCACCGACTCCACGAGCTGTGCCCGGCCGGTACCGGCAACCGCCTGCGCAACCTCCTGGGCGAACCGCTCGTGGTCGTGCCAGTCCGTGAGGTCCAGGCCGCGCAGGATCGACTCGTCGCCGCCGAGGCCGCGGTAGAGGAGCGTGGCCGCGTCCGGATCGAACGTGCCGATGTCGATGAGGGCGCGACTTCCGATGGTCTGGATGTCCACGTGCCGCTCGACGCCGGTGGCGGCAAGGGCTCGATGCAACTGCAGCGCCGCGTTCTGCACCTCCGTGAGACGGGCCTCCAACAGCCGCCCGATGCCTCGGACTTCCTCCTCCGAGGAAAGGGTGAGAACCAGCTCGCCGCCGGGGTCGGCAGAGTGGTCTTCGAGGTGTACCACCTCGGCGGTGATTCCCTCGGCAAGCAAATGGGCTCGTACGTCTCCGCACGTCCAGGGGTGGGCGGCCGAGGAAGCCAGGCGCAGGCGGCAGCCACCCGGTGCAGCGCCCTCCTCCAGCTCGAAGCCGAGACCGGTGTACTCCAGGACGCGCTTCAGCTCGCGTGCGGTGGCCACTGCGGTCGTCAGCGAGTGCGTCATCGAACAGTCCTCGTCAGGTAGGTCGTGCACCTGCTTGTGGTGCACAGGTGTGTGGCGTACGTGTGTGGCGGTCGGCGACTCGGGGGGCCTACGCGGGGGCGCGGTTGCCCAGGCAGCCGGCCGACGCGGTCAGAGTTCTCGGATGCCGACGAGTACGCGGCCGATCAGGTTCGGTTCCACCCGTGCGTCCTCGGGCACCCGGCAGCCGTCCGTTGCCGGCCGGCCCAACGACGACGACGTCATAGCGTCGCGGCCCTCACCCGGACCCGTGGAAGCGAGCGCGATCTCGGCCCACACCACTTTCCCCGTCGCGCTGCGCGCCGGGTAGTAGCCCCAGGCTCGACTCAGCGCCGCAACGATGAAGATCCCCCGCCCACCCGTCGCGTCGACACCGACCTCCTTCAGAACCGGCGGCCTGGCATCGCGGTCCCACACCGACAACCGGATGGCGCCGGACACGGCTTCCAGCGCCAGTTCGAAGGTCCGCACGTCGCTCTGTGACGAGAGCGGCGGCGCCGGCTCCTCAGCGTCCTCCGAGTGCCGCACGGCGTTGGTCGCCAGCTCCGACACCAGAAGCCGCGCCGTCTCGACGACGTCGGCAGCCACTCCCCAGCCCGCGAGAACATCGGCGGCGTGCAACCGCGCCAGGGCGACGGCGTTGGGCGTATCCGCCAACACGAGCCGACTCCTCCGGGGCTGTTCGTGGTGCATGACAGGTCTCCTGATGTGAGCGATGAATTCGAGGGCGATACGAACCGCTACCGGCCGCTCGCGGAAAGTGACTTATCCAGGTAACTCCCCTCCCCCGAGGGCTGGTTAGGGCGTTCGACTGCATGCCGAGCGGGCTTGCCTAGGGTGTTTTGACCCGCGTTTTACCTGGTCGGCGGATAGCTCGCGGGCTACCGTGCCCGCATGGACGCGATCCGCAACACCGTCCTCGAGGCGTGGATGACCGAGCACGGCTACAGCTCCAACAGCCTGGCCGATGCGGTGAACGGGGCTGTCGAGGAACTGACCGGGCGCATAGGAGGGCTCGACGGGTCATCGGTGCGGGCATGGAAGGCGGGTCGGGTCACCTGGCCGAAATCGGCGACCCGTAAGGCGCTTGAGGCCGTCACCGGATTACCTGCCGTCGCCTTGGGGTTCGTGCCACGAGGTCGGCCGCCGTCCATCTCAGCACCATCGCAGCAGGAGGAACCCGACATGAAGCGCCGTACCCTCGTCGGCGGAATCGCCGCGGCGGCTGCCGCAGCAGCGGCGGCCCCGGGGACCGCGTCACCACGCCGGATCGGCATGAGCGACGTCAACCGGCTGAACAAGCGCTTCGCCGAGATCATCGCCAGCGACCACCGCCATGGCGGGCAACTACGCATCGAGGAGCAGGCCGCCGCACTCGCCGAAGAAGCGCTCAACCTCCAGAACGCGGGCAGTGCGACGCAGCGAGTACGCAACAGCCTGTACGCCTCCGGGGCCGCGTTCCGTTCGTCCGCGATGTGGGCGGCGATCGACGGCCGGCGCTACGACGTCGCGAAGGCGCACATGCGCGAGGCGCAGGCCCTGGCCGAGATGTCGGGAGACCAGGCGATCAAGTTCCGCATCTGGAGCCACGCCGGCACCATGTACCGCCACATGGGCCGCCCCGCCGACGCGATCGCCGCCAACGACGTGGCACGAAACCTGCACATCACCCGCCGCGACCCGCTCTTCGCCTCCTTGGGCCTGGCCCGCCAAGGGGCGATCCACGGCACGGCCCAGCACCGGACCGAGACACGGCGCGCGTTCGAGCAGGCACAGGACGCCATGCAGCGCGCCAATCCCGCTGACCACCGACCGGTCTGGTTGCTCGCCTTCTACGATCAGGCCGAACTGGACTCCCTGGCCCTCTCCGCGTACCTGGCACTCGGCGACTACCCCACCGCCGAGTACCACGCCCACCGCTGCCTGGCCTCACGTCGGCCCCACATGGTCAGGTCCCGCGCCATCACCACGACGCGCCTCGCCCACGCCCTTCTCGCACAGGGGGCAGCTGATGCGGCTACAGCCGCCGCCATGAAGGTTCCCGCAGACGCCGCCACCCGGCACGCCCGTGTATCGCGCATGCTCCAGGAATTCGGAGCTGCCCTCCGCGCCACCGCGCCGCACAGCACCGCCGCCCGAAACTGGACCGAGCACACCACCACCTGGAGGACGGCCGCATGACCACAGCACCCACCGCCGAGCTGCGTGTCTTCAGCAGCTTGGAACCCATCCGAGGCGACCTCCTCGATGTGTACGCCGAGGTACGTGCCCCGCTGCTGCATCTGCCGAACTACGCGGTCACCGCATTCGGTGAGCGAATCGACCGGCATTCCACGGAACCGGGCTTCACAGCCGTCCTCGCATACGCGGACGGCCAACCGGTCGGCTACGCGTACAGCAACACCATTGAGCACGGCGACCGATACTGGCAGCGCACCAGCCCAGCCCCGGCGAAGCAATACACCGAGCGTCCCGCGAGGGCACTCAAGGAGATCGGTGTCCACCCTGCCTGGCGCAAGACCGGCACCGCCCGCCGCATCCACGACACCCTTCTCGCCACCGGCGACGTGCCGTACGTGACGCTCATGGTGAACGGAGCCGCAGGTGACGGAAAGGTCCACGCGCTCTACAAGTCATGGTGCTACGAGGACATCGGCCAAAGCAGGCCGTCCCCGGCCTCCCCGGTCCTCACCGTGATGGTCCGCTCCATCCGGTGACCGGTCGCACGCCACCTGCCGGTAGTGGGGACCGCCTTGGTGAAGGAGCCCTCGCAGTAGCCGACCCCACGTGCTGCTGCCCGCGCGTATTTGCGATTGATCGTGTCCAAAGGTCGCAGGCCGGGCAGTACGCCAGGCGCGTGCGACGGCTTCGAGAGCATCAGAAGGGCCAAGGCAGTTGAGCAGTAGCCCCCAGGTCACCTGATGGTTGGTTGATGCCCAGCGGGTGAGGGATCGAGCCGCTGCTGCCGGACCGGACACCTCGGCCTGGTGGGCAGTGGCGTTCAAGTTCCGCACCGGGACACCGTGGACGATCCTGCCCGAGCGCTTCTGCTCGTGGAAGCACAGCTCGTCGGGCCCCCCGCCTGCCCGATCTGCCGGACCCCCAGATCCGCTGCCACGCGCCTCGTGCACGTACCAGGCTCGGTGGAAGTCGATCGGGCCGGTGGTCTGCGCGCTGTCAGGCAAAGGCGTCGCCAAATCGTCCTAGGAAGCTCATCTCGGTCCCACGCCGAAGCACCTAACCAGGACCGGCTCGGACGGAGTTATCTGAGCACACGGCTTCGCACCAGATGTGACGGCCGGGCTGTCGGGTGGTGACTACTTCGACGCGAGCTCGGCACAGCCGAGAAGGAGAACGGTATGGAGAAATCGTCCGAGCAGGAGTTGCGCGATGCGCTCACTGAAAGCCTCATCGAACTGGGGGCTGCCCGCAGCCCTCGCGTGATCGCCGCGTTCCGCAGCGTACGCCGTCACCTGGCCACCCCCGACGCGGACATGCTCTCGACGTACAGCGCCGAAGTCGCGACGATCACCAAGACCGACGAGCACGGGGTACAGATCAGCTCGGTGTCCGCGCCTCGCATCCAAGCCATGCAGATGGAGCAGGCCGATCTCGCGCCGGGGATGTCCGTGCTCGAAATCGGCTCCGGCGGGCCCAACGCCGCCCTCCTCGCGGAAGTGGTCGGGGACACCGGCCACGTCGTGACCGTGGACATCGACCCGGACGTGACGGCCCGTGCCTCGGCCTTCCTGAAGGCGACCGGGTACCGCAACGTCACCGTGCTCACCGCGGACGCGGAGAACGAGATCCCCAACAGCACTCCGTTCGACCGAATCGTGGTAACGGTTCAGGCTGCCGACATTCCGCCGGCCTGGCTGGACCTCCTCAAGGAGGGCGGGCGCCTCGTCGTCCCGTTGCGGATGCGCGGCATGACCCGCACCGTGGCCTTCGTCCGCGACCGGGACCGGCTTGTCAGTGACGGGGTCGAACTGTGTGGCTTCGTGCCGATGCAGGGTGCCGGGGAGAACCGGGTCCGCCTCGCCGTGCTGCACGACGTGGCGGGCGAACAGGTCGGTCTCCGCCTGGACGGTCACCCCGAGCCGGACACCGAAGCCCTGGCCAAAGCCCTCTTGACGCCACGGAACACGCGGTGGTCCGGTGTGACGCTCGGCGGCAGCGAGTCCAACGAACATCTCGACCTGTGGCTCACCACCGCGCTGGACAACCTGCCGCTGCTGGCCGCGATGCCAGGCGCCCGTGATCGCGGGCTGGTCACCTCGGTGTCCCCGCTCGGCATCCCCGCTCTCGTGGACGGCGGCAGCTTCGCGTACCGCACAGTGCGGGCCACGGACGAGGTGGACCGTTACGAACTGGGCGCAATCGGTCACGGCCCGCGCGGGCGGCGGCTCGCCGAGCGCCTGGTCGAGGAGATCCAGGTGTGGGACCGCGAACACCGCGGTGCCCGCGCGCACATCGAGGTTTATCCGGCAGGTACGCCGGACGACCGTCTTCCCGCTGACGGCCGACGCATCGAGCGGCGGCACTCGCGGGTCTCGATCACCTGGCCCTGACCACCACCGGCCACCGCCAGGTTGCACAGCACGACTTCCACCACCTCCCTGAAGGAGAGCGAGATGACACAGCGGATGAGCACCGGGTCCGGCACCGCACTGAAGGCGGCGACGGACTTGCGCACGGACGCCGGGGACTTCGACCTGGACATCGAGACGGTTTCCTCGGCACCCGTCATCGGAGCGTTGCTGAACGACACGAGCGACAACTGCGGCTCCACCTGCCAGTCGGCCTGCTCCAACAGCACCTGCATCGGCAGCTGACCCGGCGGCACCGGGCCTTGCCGCAGACGGACCCGGGTGCGGGCGCGGCAGGCCGCCCCCGGGCCCGGAACGCCGCGATCCGAAGGAGAATGGATGTACCGCTACGTTGACGCGAGCCTGATCAGATTGTCGATGGTTCCGTTCGACGCCCCCGCCCTCGACCGGCCCGGCGAAGAGGCCGGCACCGAGAAGACCCGCGCCTGGATCCAAGACGTATGGGCGGACGACACCCGCGCGGCGGCCATCAGCCACGCCTCGCCCTTGCTGGCCCACGCCGTCCGCGACCTGCTGGCGGGCAAGCCGACCACGTCCCGGCGTCTCCGCGGACTCGGCCGGTCCCTGGCCCGCTACCTGCTCAGGATGCGATACCGGGCAACCCCCTTCGGACTGTTCGCCGGGCCGACCGTCGCGCGTATCGGGCAGAACGCACACGTCCGCTGGGGCCCGCTGCCCCGCGCGACCGCGCACGCCGACGCCGCATGGCTGCACTCCATCACGTCCGCCCTGGAGAACGACCCGGCCGTACTGCGCTGCCTGACAATCGTCGCCGACCCCACCCACGTCGTACGCGGCACCCGGATCACCGTGATGAACCAGCCCGGCGAGGGCGGGCCGACCGACACCGGCCTGCGGCGCACCCGCGCTGTGGAAATGGCCCTGTGGCTCGCTCGCACGCCGATCCTTGTCCGCGACCTGGTGGCCGGACTCGGCGCCGAGTACCCGGAAGCGGCCGTCGAGGACATGATCCGCACACTGGTCAAGCACCGGGTGTTACTGACCGGACTCCAGGCACCGATGACCGCCCCCGATGCCCTCGGCTACTTGATCGCCCGCATCGACGAGAGCGGCGCCGAGACGCAGGCGGCCGACCGGCTTCGCGACGTCCAACGTGTTCTGGGCCATCACAACCGTGCCCATCCCACCGAGCAGCCGGGCCTCCGCGCACAGGCGACCGACATGATGACCGCGCTCAGCGGCGTCGCCGGGCAGGGCCTCGTGGTGACGATGCGCCCGGACGCCGATGTCGTCCTTCCCGAGGCCGTGGCCCGTGAGGCAGCGCGGGCCCTGAGCCTGATGGCCCGGATCACGCCCTATCCACACGGCTCGGCAGCCTGGCGGGACTACCGGGCAAGGTTCCTGGACCGCTACAGCATGGGCACCGCCGTCCCGGTCCGTGAACTGACCAGCCCTGACACCGGCCTCGGCTTCCCCGTCGGGTACCGCGGCACGACCCTGCCCCGCCCCACCCTCGCCACGACATCGCGCGACGAACACCTGCTCACCCTCGCGCAGAACGCCGCGCTGACCGACCAGCGCGGAATCGTCCTCACCGAGGAAGACATCGAGGCGCTGTCGGTCGGAGAACCCACCGCTCTCCCGGCCCACGTCGAACTGTGCTTCAGCGTCTTCGCACGGTCGCTCCGCGCGCTGACGGAGGGACGCTTCGCCCTCTCCACCATCGGCCTGTCCCTCGCGGCCGGCAGCCTCACCGGCCGCTTCCTGCCGATGCTGGACACCACCGACCGGACTCGGATGAAGGCCGCCCACAGCACCCTGCCGCCCCTCACCGAAGGCGCGCTTCGTGTCCAGGTTTCAGCTCCCCCACTGCGCCGGCACACCTCCAACGTCGGGCGCGCTCCGCTGGTCGCCGACGAGGTACTGGCCGTCGGCGAGTACAACCCGGACGCCACCATCACCGTGGACGACCTGGGGGTCGTCGCCGACGCCGAACGTCTCTACCTCGTCTCCCTCTCCACGGGGCAGTGCCTGGAACCCTCGGTGATGAGCGCGGTGGAGCTGAGTACCGCCACGCACCCCCTGGTCCGGTTCCTGACCGAGGTCCACCGCTGCCACACCGCCATTCCCCTGCCCTTCGCCTGGGGCGTCGCAGCCCAGTTGCCGTTCCTTCCAGAGGTGCGCCACGGCCGCACCATCCTGTCGGCGGCCTGCTGGCGTCTGCGCGCCCGCGACCTTCCGGACGCCGGCCGGTGGACGGAGGACTTCATGGACTGGCGCATGCGCCACCGCGTGCCACGCACCGTGTTCGTCGGCTCCACCGACCAGCAGCTCCGCCTGGACCTCGACCGGGCCGGTCATCGCGACCTCCTGCGAGCGGAACTGGAACACCACCGCGCCCTGTCCTTGCACGAAGCGCCGGAAGAAGACGCCTGTGGCTGGATCGGCCGCGCCCACGAGGTGACCATGTCGTTCGCCGCCGACCAGCCGCCCGCCCCCGCCCCCACCTGGCACACTGTCGTCCGGCGCCAGGACGGCCGAACCCCGGGCACGGCCGACACCGGGTACCTGAAGCTGTACGGCAACGCCGAACGCGCCGGCGAAGTCCTCAGCACTCACCTGCCGTGCCTACTCGACGACGTGGCCGCCGTGTTCGGAGAGTCCTTCGCGCACGAGGACTCTTCCGGGTCGGCCGGGGATGTGGCCGCCCCGGAGGCATGGTTCGTCCGGTACGCCGACCCCGTCTCCCATCTCCGCATCCGCTTCAGCCTTCCCCGGCCCGGCGACTTCGCCGATCTCGCCCGGGAAGTGGGCCGCTGGGCGGACGCGCTGCGTGAGGAGGGCCTGATCCAACGCGTGCAGTGGGACACCTACGTTCCCGAAACCGGCCGTTACGGGACCGGCTCCGCCCTGGCCGCCGCCGAGGACTGCTTCGCCGCCGACTCGGCCGCCGCACTGGCGCAGCTGCGCCTCGGCCTCCCCGCAGAGCTGCGCCCGGCCGTCACAGCAGCCTCGTTCATGGACATCGCCACCGGCTTCCTCGGCTCCCCCGGCGCCGCACACGCCTGGCTGGCCGAACACCTCGTTCGCGGCGACGGCGCTGCGGCGCCTCGGTCCACACAGGCGCTCGTCCTGCGACTCACCGAGAACGACAACCCGGGCGCGCCCCTGAGCGACTTCCCAGGTGGTGGGGCCGTACGTGACACCTGGCAGCGCCGCCGCGACGCCCTCGCCCGCTACCGCGGCAAGCTCCTGCGGCCAGGACCCGCACCGGAGACTGTGCTGCCGTCCCTTCTGCACATGCACCACAACCGCGTCGCCGGAATCGACCCCGATGCCGAGGCCCTGTGCCGGCGCATGGTCCGTGCCGCCGCACTGTCCTGGAGCATCCGCACCGAAGGAGCCGTGCGGTGACCGTCGCCCCACCCGCCGCCGACAGCTCACTGTCCGCGCGCCAGTCGCTCGCGCACGGTCCCTTGAGCACGGCGCTCCTGCATATCGAGCGCGCACTGCGCGGTACGGGCGACTGGGCGGAAGCCCATCGCGTACTCGCCGCCACCGGCCCGCTCATCGAGGGCCGCGACGCGGGCCTCTTCCTCGGTGCTCCCGCGATGGCCTTCGCCCTGCACCTGGCTGCCGACGGAACCGAACGCTACGCCGGGGCCCTGCACACCCTGGATCAGGTCGTGGCCGAGCACACCCGCGCACGGCTCGCTGCCGCCCACGACCGGATCGACGCGGGCCGACGCCCCACGTTCTCCGAGTACGACCTGCTGCGTGGCCTGACCGGGATCGGCGCCCTGCTGCTGCGCCGCAACCCGCACGGTCCCGAGCTGCGCGGCATCCTGGACTACCTGGTCCGCCTCACCGAACCGCTCACCGACCGCGCCGGACGGACACTTCCCGGCTGGTGGGTGGACCACGCTCCCGCCACCGATCAGAGCGCCACTCCCGGCGGCCACGCCAACGCCGGGATCGCACACGGCATCGCCGGCCCACTCGCCCTGCTCTGCCTGGCCATGCGGGCAGGCGTTCACACCCGGCGCCAGGAACTCGCGATCCGCCGCGTCTGCCAATGGTTGGACGACATCCGGCAATGCGACTCCTACGGACTGCGCTGGCCTCGCTGGATCAGCCACAGCGGCTCCACACCCGTCCGGCCGGCAACACCGAGTTGGTGCTACGGCACACCGGGCCTCGTACGCGCGCAGCAGCTCGCCGCCATCGTCCTGGAGGACACCGACCGCAAACGCATGGCCGAACGAGCACTCACCCACTGCCTCACCGACGCCCGCCAACTCGGTCTGCCGGCCGACCGCGGTATCTGCCACGGAGTCGGTGGCGTCCTGCGTACGATGCAGCGCGTGGCGTCCGACGCGGACAGTCCCGCCGGATACGCCCGCCACTTCGAACCGCTCGTACGGCGCTACCTGTCGGCCGCGGCCCCCGGCGAAGCCGGATTCCTCGTCGGCCGTGCGGGCGCGGCTCTCGCCTACCAAGACGCCGACGACGCCACACCCAAGGGTCAGTGGGACGCCTGTCTCCTCCTGACATGACCGGCCATGACCCGGCCCGCGTCGAGCGAGCCGTCCACCGCGTCTTCAACGGCACACCCATGGAAGACGCCGCACGCACGGCGCTCATCCCCGCAGAACAACTCGCCGAGGCCGTCGAGCACTACCAGGCGGCCGGCCGCACCGCGTTGGAGACAGCTCGCACGGGCTGGCACCAGGTCAACATCAGGTTCGCGGACTACGAGCACGCCGCACGGGACTTCCGCAACCATGTCGTCCCCAGCCTCCGCCCCGGCGGACCGGTCGGCCCGTGGTGGTTCGTACGGAAGGCACCGCACTGGCGGCTGCGCTGCCACCCGGCTCCCGGAGCAACGGGGCAGGGTGTGGCGGACCACGTCGCGGAAGCCCTGAACAGCGCGATGTCCTCGGGCGTGATCGCCGACTGGCACGCGGCCCCGTACGAGCCGGAAGCCATCGCCTTCGGTGGCTCCGCCGGGTTGCCGCTCGCGCATGCTCTGTTCCACGCGGACAGCGAAGGAGTCCTCGACTACGCCCGCGTCTGCGAGGAAGCGCCGTCCCGCGTTCTGGGCGCGAAGGAGACATCGCTCCTGGCCATGTCCCTCCTCATGCGGGCCGCCCGGCTCGAAGCCGGCGAGCAGGGCGACGTATGGGGCCGTGTCGAAGAGCGCCGGCCCCTTCCCCGCGATGTGACGCCGCAACAGGTCGGTGCCATGGTGGCACCCATGAGGCGGCTCCTGCTGACCGATGCCCGTCCCCTCCTCACGGCCGGCCCCCTCACACCGGTCCGTCCGTGGATCGAGGCTTTGCAGCACCACGGCCACCGCCTTGCGGAGGCCGCAGGATCGAGCGCACTCGGCATCGGGACGCGCGCCGTCCTCGCGCGGCACGTGCTGTTCCACTGGAACCGGATGGGTTTCTCCAGCCGCCGGCAATCCATCTGGTCCCGGGCAGCACGCGAAGCCCTGCTCGGAAGCTGAAGACGCCCGGCGTGGGTCAGAGTTCGTGGTCCTCCACGGCTGCCATGGAGTCACCGCCCAGGTCGTGGAAGTTGCCGTCCCGGCCGGATCCCGTCCAGGTCCGGAACGCGGGCCCAGATCTCGGCGATGTGGACCTCCAGGGGCCTCGGCGTCCGGGCCGCCGTCGACGAGTACGGCGGTGCCGCCGCGCGAGGCGAGCCCGTCACCGGTGCCAGGGCGATCGCGAGCGCGCCGTGGGCCGGGTCGTCGTGCGTCCCGGCCCACGGCGCCGCTTCCGGCTAGTCGGCCGTCACGTCCGCGGCGTGCCGGACCTGCCCCGCCACCCCGTCCTGCGGGGCGAAGGCCGTGGCGGCGACGCGGTACTCGTGGTCCAGCGTCTGCCACACCTCTTCCAGGAGCTGTTCGGCGTCCCCGGCCTCGACCAGGACGTCCCGGTGGTGGCGGGCGGTCGCGACCTGGACGCCGTCCGACTCGTACGTGGAGAGCAGGACGCCGTGACCGACCGGCAGCGGGCCCACCGCGGTGACGGTGGTGTCGGTGCTCTCCCGGCCGTTCTCGGGCCGGCGCGCGGCACCCAGCCACGCCTTGCCGTCGGCCCGCTCGACCACGACGGTGATCCGGGGCGTGAAGATCGGCGGGTCCGGCTCGTAGTCCAGGCCGTGCAGCGCCTCGGCCGGCGACTGCCCGCCGGTCAGCCGGGCCGCCACCTCGGCGACCTGCTCGCCGTTTCCGTAGACGGTCCAGGGGCCCGCCACGCACGCGGCGACGTAGTGGCGCAGCGCGTCGTTGTCCTGCGCGCCCACGGGTACGACCGCGAGCTCCCCGGCCGCGGAGCCGTCCAGGCGGCGGGCCCGGGACGCCTCGCTGCGCCCGGTCAGCGCGTACGCGGCGGTGAGAACGCCGTCGTGCGTACGGGCCAGCACGACCAGCCGGCCGGGGTACCGGTTGGCGCGGAGTGCTTCGCCGAGATGTTTCATGTGCCAGTCCTCTTGCTCGTCGCAGTTTCGGGTGCCCGGTCCGGCCGGTGCGGGAGAGTCAGGTCTTCGAGCCGGAACAGGGCGGTGAGCGGGCAGTCGATGCGTTCGAGCGCTTCGGGCGCGCCCTGTTGCCGGTGCGGTTCGGGGCCGGGAAGTCGCTCAGCCGCCGGGCCCCGCCGGGTGGACGTGGTCGATGTACCGCAGGCGCGCCAAGCCCGCGACGGGGAACACCACCGGCGGTGCCGGCCACCAGCGGCTCAAGGAGCGGCGCGCCACGGGGATCGGAGTGAGCAGAGCCGTGAGAACACCGAGCGCGATCAGCAGCCCGGCCGCGAACCCGGTCCCTGTCAGGGTGCTGTCGTCCCAGGCTCCTTGCGGCTGAACCATGAGAGCGCCGTAGGCGATGTAGGCGTTGAGCAGATGCACAAGTATGAGAAGTACGCCCCACGGCCCTCTGATCGCACCGGTCACTTCAGAGCGCTCCTCGCCTCGTCCAGGTTCTTGTCGAAGCCGCGGCCGTATGCCTGGGCGCGCTCGTCCTGCCCGTAGGGTGCGCCGTTGTGCCGCTTTCGTTCCTGAGCATGGCCAGGCAGTGGTTGAGCCGCATCCGCGTCGCACATTCTTCGGCTGCCCGGGCCTTCGGCTGACCCCACTCGCCCCCGCCATATGCGCTTCATCCCCAGACAGTTCGCGCGGCTGACTCCTGCCGAATCCATTATCCATCAGCCTTCGTCCTGGTGGTTCGGCGGGCGAGGGCGGGCAACGCGGAGAGCGCCCGCGAGGATTCGCAGGCGCTCTCCAGGGGCCGGGGGCCGGGGGACCTGAACGGTCACGCCTTGGCGTACGGCCTGATCGCCGTGGGGGCGTGCGCCGGGTCCGTCGCGAGGTCTTCGAACTCGTTGACCGAGGCGATGTCCGTGCCGCTCATCGCGATGTTCGTGACGCGTTCCAGGATGGCTTCGACCACCACCGGGACCCGGTGTTCCGCCGCCAGCTTCTTGGCCTCCTCGAAGGCCGGGAGGAGGGCGTCCGGCTCGGTGACGCGGATGGCCTTGCAGCCCAGGCCCTCGACGACCTTGACATGGTCGACGCCGTAGCCGCCCAGCTCCGGGGAGTTGAGGTTCTCGAACTCCAGGTTCACCTGGAAGTCGATGTCGAAGTTGCGCTGGGCCTGACGGATCAGGCCGAGGTACGAGTTGTTGACCAGGACGTGCACGTACGGGATGCGGTGCTGGGCGCCCACCGCCAGCTCCTCCAGCATGAACTGGAAGTCGTAGTCGCCGGAGAGCGCGACCACCGAGCCCTCCGGGTCGGCGGTGGCGACGCCGAGTGCGGCCGGGATCGTCCAGCCGAGGGGGCCGGCCTGGCCGCAGTTGATCCAGTGGCGCGGGCGGTACACGTGGAGCATCTGGGCGCCCGCGATCTGGGAGAGACCGATCGTGGTGACGTAGCGGGTGTCGGGACCGAAGGCCCGGTTCATCTCCTCGTACACGCGCTGCGGCTTGAGCGGGACGTTGTCGAAGTGCGTACGCCGCTGGAGGGTGGCCCGGCGTTCCTGGGTGGCGGCGGCCCAGGCCGAGCGGTCCTTCGTGCCGCCCGACGCCTTGCGCTCGCGGGCGACCTCCACGAACAGTTCCAGCGCCGCCTTCGCGTCGGAGACGATGCCGAGGTCGGGTGCGAAGATCTTGCCGATCTGCGTGGGCTCGATGTCCACGTGGACGAAGGTGCGGCCCTCGGTGTAGACGTCGAGCTTGCCGGTGTGGCGGTTGGCCCAGCGGTTGCCGATACCGAGGACGAAGTCCGACTCCAGGAAGTTGGCGTTGCCGTAGCGGTGCGAGGTCTGGAGGCCGACCATGCCGGCGTTCAGCTCGTGGTCGTCGGGGATGGCGCCCCAGCCCATGAGGGTCGGGACGACCGGGACGCCGGTCAACTCGGCGAACTCGACCAGGAGTTCGGCGGCGTCGGCGTTGATGACGCCGCCGCCGGCGACGAGCAGCGGGCGCTCCGATGCGTCGAGCATGTCCAGGGCGCGTTCGATCTGGCGGCGGCTCGCGGCGGGCTTGTGCACCGGCAGCGGCTCGTACAGCTCGGGGTCGAACTCGATCTCGGTGAGCTGCACGTCGATCGGGAGGTCGACGAGGACCGGGCCGGGGCGGCCGGTGCGCATCAGGTGGAACGCCTGCTGGAGGACGCCGGGGACCTGGGCGGCCTCCAGGACGGTGGTGGCCGCCTTGGTGACCGGGGCGGCGATCGAGGCGATGTCGACGGCCTGGAAGTCCTCCTTGTGCAGGACGGCGGTCGGCGCCTGCCCGGTGATGCACAGGATCGGGATCGAGTCGGCGATCGCCGAGTACAGGCCGGTGATCATGTCGGTGCCGGCCGGGCCGGAGGTGCCGACGCAGACGCCGATGTTGCCGGGGCGGGCCCGGGTGTAGCCCTCCGCCATGTGCGAGGCGCCCTCGACGTGGCGGGCGAGCGTGTGGTGGACCCCGCCGGCGGCCTTGAGGGCCGCGTAGAAGGGGTTGATGGCGGCGCCCGGCACACCGAACGCGTTGCTGACGCCTTCGCGCTTGAGGATCTCGACTGCCGCGCGGGCAGCGGTCATACGAGGCATTGAGTGCTCCTGCTCGTCCCTGGGTGGAGTCGGGCTCTGTCGCGCCACCTGAGAGCACCAATTCCGCATTACGGAAGTTATCTTCTGTTATGTGGAAGTGAATGTACGACGCGTCCGGGTGGCCGTCAAGGACGGGGCGGGCACCAACTGGAGCGAATCCCTGCCGGGCCACGGCCTCTTGGGAGAGCATGGGGACACGGAGCGGAGTCGGCCCGATACGCGAGGCGTGCCCGCTCCCGCGCGGCCCGGAGGGCGTCGGAAAGGAGCCGAGGTGGAGTCAGTGCCGCTGCGATGCCCCGCCTGCCGCCGCGAGCACGCGTACGTCACGCCCGTCTACGCCTGCCCCTGCGGCGAACCCACGGCCCCGCCACTGCTGCGCGGCGCGCCCGTCGTCCCGATCACCCACCGCACCTGGAACGACGACTGGGTGACCGTGCGCTGCCGGGGCTGCGGCCGGCACGACCAGTGGCCGCAGCCCGAGTTGTGCTGCCCGTGCGGGGCGGTACTGCGGGTGCCGGTGCGGCCGGTGGCGTCCGCCGGGGCGGTCCGGCCCGCGCACATACCGCTGCCGCGCACGGCGGCGGCACCCCGCCCCGCGTTCCGCCCGCTGACCATCCGTACCACCCGCGACGCGGTCGCGGCGGCGGCCCGGTATCTGTCGTGGCTGGGCTTCCGCGAGGTCACGCACCCGGTGCACCGGCCGGCCTCGCGGATCGACCTGCGGGCGGCCGGGCTGGTCGCCCAGGTGGACGCCGGTACCCGGCCGACCGGCCCGCGGGACGTCGAGTGCCTGTGGCTGAACGCGCTCAACGGCTCGGTGCTCGGGGTGCTCTTCTCGCTCGCGGGTTACGCGCCGGAGGCCCGGCGGCGCGCCGACGCGTTATACGTCCCGCTGTTCGTCCTGGACCTCACCGGCACCCCGCAGCCGGTGAACGGCGCCGCGGACGAACTCGTCAGCACCGGCGCGTGAACACGCGCGCGCCCCCCTTTTCGGACACGGAGGCGCCGCACTATGTCGTACCTCACAGAAACCGCCCGGCCACACTGCGTGTGATCCGTCACGTTCTGGCCAACGGGCCCCGATCAGGGGTTCGTTGTCAGTGGCGGGGCCTAAAGTGGAACGCATGGTCTTAACTCGACGGACTTCACCACCTACGAATGCGCCCGCGTACGCCCCCGCGCGCCCCCGCCGGGCGGCGCGACGCACCGCCCTGGAGGCGAACGAGGCGATACGCGCGCTGGTGGACGCCCGCGCGGGCCAGGAGTGGTCGCCCGTGGAGGCCGCCGCGTACGAGGTGCTGCTCATCGAGTGGGCCGCCGCGACGCGGGGCGCCGCGGCGGACGTGATCGCCGCGGCCTGAGCCGCCGGCGCCCGGCCTACGGCCGGTGGTTCTCGCGCAGCTCGACCTTGCGGACCTTGCCGCTCACCGTCATCGGGAAGGTCTCCAGGATCTGGAGCAGGCGCGGGATCTTGTAGTGGGCCAGCTGCCCCTCGCAGAAGGCCCGCACCTCTTCCAGGCCCGGCGGGTCGCTCGGGTCCGCGGGGATGACGCAGGCCAGCACCTCCTCGCCGTACCGCTCGTCCGGCACCCCCACCACCTGTACGTCGGCGATCTTGGGGTGGCGGTAGAGGAACTCCTCGATCTCGCGCGGGTAGATGTTCTCGCCGCCCCGGATGATCACGTCCTTGATGCGGCCGACGATCTGTACGTAGCCGTCCTCGCGCATCACCGCGAGGTCCCCGGTGTGCATCCAGCGCCCCGCGTCTATCGCCTCGGCGGTCCGCTCGGGCTGGTCCCAGTAGCCGAGCATCACGCTGTAGCCGCGGGTGCACAGCTCGCCGGACGCGCCGCGCTCCAGGGTCACCCCGGTCACCGGGTCGATCACCTTGACCTCGATGTGCGGCATCACCCGGCCGACGGTGCCGGTGCGGCGCTCCAGGTCGTCGTCGCGGCGGGTCTGGGTGGACACCGGCGAGGTCTCCGTCATGCCGTAGCAGATGGACACCTCCGCCATGTGCATCTCGGCGACCACCCGCTTCATCACCTCGACCGGGCACGGCGACCCGGCCATGATGCCGGTGCGCAGCGAGGACAGGTCGTACGAGGCGAAGTCCGGCAGGTTCAGCTCGGCGATGAACATCGTGGGCACCCCGTACAGCGAGGTGCAGCGCTCCTGCCGCACGGCGCTCAGTACGGCGGCGGGTTCGAAGGAGGGGCCGGGGATCACGATGCAGGCGCCGTGCGAGGTGGCGCCGAGGTTGCCCATGACCATGCCGAAGCAGTGGTAGAAGGGCACCGGCAGGCAGATCCGGTCCTGCTCGGTGTAGGCGACCAGCTCCCCCACGAAGTAGCCGTTGTTGAGGATGTTGTGGTGGGAGAGGGTGGCGCCCTTGGGGAAGCCGGTGGTGCCGGAGGTGTACTGGATGTTGATCGGGTCGTCGCAGGAGAGTTCCGCCTCGCGGGCCGCGAGTTCCTCCGGCGTGACCCGGCCGGCGGTGGCGACGAGTTCGTCCCAGGAGACGTCCCCGATGTAGTGGACGGCGCGCAGCTCCGGGCAGTCGGCGCGGACCTCGTCGACCAGGGCCCGGTAGTCGCTGGTGCGGTGGGCGAGCGAGGCGACCAGGAGCGAGATCCCGGCCTGCTTGAGTACGTACGCCAGTTCGTGCGCCCGGTACGCGGGGTTGATGTTGACCATGACGGCGCCGATGCGGGCGGTGGCGTACTGGACGAGCACCCACTCGGGGCAGTTGACGGCCCAGATGCCGACCCGGTCGCCCTTGGCGACGCCGGACGCCAGCAGGGCGCGGGCCAGTTCGCCGACGGCCGCGCCGAACTCGGCGTACGTCCAGCGCCGCCCGGACGGTACGTCGACCAGCGCCTCGCGGTCGGGCCAGGCGGCGACGGCCCGGTCGAGGTTGCGTCCGATGGTGTCGCCGAGCAGGGCGGTGGTGCCGGTGCCGTGGGCGTAGGACAGCGCGGTCATGCCAGGTCCCCCTCGGCGTACTCGGTGCCGCCGCCCTGGGCGGTGCGCTCGCGCAGTTCGATGCGGCGGATCTTGCCGGAGACGGTCTTGGGCAGTTCGGCGAACTCCAGCCGCCGCACCCGCTTGTACGGGGCGAGCACGGAGCGGGAGTGGGCGAAGAGCACCTTCGCGGTGTCCGGTCCCGGCTCCCAGCCCTCGGCGAGCACCACGTACGCCTTCGGCACGGAGAGGCGCACCGGGTCGGGGGACGGGACGACCGCCGCCTCGACGACGGCCTCGTGCTCCAGCAGGGCGCTCTCCAGCTCGAACGGGGAGATCTTGTAGTCGGAGGACTTGAAGACGTCGTCGGCGCGTCCGACGTAGGTGATGTAGCCGTCCTCGTCGCGGGCGCCGATGTCGCCGGTGCGGTAGTAGCCGCCGGCCATCGCCTCGGCGGTGCGTTCGGGGTCGCCGTGGTAGCCGGTCATCAGGCCCACCGGCCGCGCGGACAGGTCGAGCGAGATCTCGCCCTCGGCGGCGCCGGGCTCCCCGCTCACCGGGTCGAGCAGCACCACCCGGTAGCCGGGGCTGGGCCGTCCCATGGAGCCGGGCTTGAGGACCTGGCCGGGGGTGTTGGCGACCTGGACGGCGGTCTCGGTCTGGCCGAAGCCGTCGCGGATGGTGACGCCCCAGGCGCGCCGGACCGCCTCGATGACCTCGGGGTTGAGGGGTTCGCCGGCCGCGACGACCTCGCGCGGCGGGGTCTTGAGCTGGGTGAGGTCGGCCTGGATGAGCATGCGCCACACGGTGGGCGGGGCGCAGAAGCTGGTGATGCCGGAGCGGTCCATCTCGGCCATGAGGCGGCCGGCGTCGAAGCGGGTGTAGTTGAAGATGAAGACCGTCGCCTCGGCGTTCCACGGGGCGAAGAGGTTGGACCAGGCGTGCTTGGCCCAGCCGGGCGAGGAGATGTTGAGGTGGACGTCGCCGGGCTTGAGCCCGATCCAGTACATCGTCGCCAGATGGCCCACCGGGTAGGAGACATGGGTGTGCTCGACCAGCTTGGGGCTGGCGGTGGTACCGGAGGTGAAGTAGAGCATCAGCGGCTCGTCCGCGTCGGTCTCGCGGTCCGGCGTGAAGGCGCGGGGGGCGTCGGCGGCCGCCGCGTAGTCGAGCCAGCCCGCGGTCGGGGCGCCGACGCAGACGCGGGTGTAGCCGCCGGGCACCTCGTCGAACTTGCCGGTGTCGGTGTCCCGCACCAGGACGTGCCGGACCCGGCCGCGCTCGACGCGGTCGCGCAGGTCGGCGGGGCCCAGCAGCGGGGTCGCCGGGATGACGACGGCGCGCAGTTTCATGGCGGCGAGCGCGGTCTCCCACAGCTCGACCTGGTTGCCGAGCATGACGAGGATGCGGTCGCCCGCGCGCACCCCCCGGCCGTGCAGCCAGTTCGCGGCCCGGTCGGAGCGGGCGGACATCTCGGCGAACGACACCTCGGTGCGCCGGCCGTCCTCCTCCACGATGTGCAGGGCGGTGCGGTCGTTGTCGCGGGCGATGACGTCGAACCAGTCGAGCGCCCAGTTGAAGTGGGGGCTGCGGGGCCACTGGAAGCCCGCGCAGGCGGCGTCGTAGTCGTCGCGGTGCCGGAGCAGGAAGTCCCGGGCCGCCCGGAACGTCTCCGTCGCACTCGTTTCCGGCATGTGCCCTCCTCTTTACCGACCCGGCCGGTCCATTGGCTTCTCACATGATGTAAACAGTGACCCAGGTCTCACCACCCCCGGACGGGGGTGTCGCGGGGCGGCCATTCCATCGGGGGGCGGGCAGGGAGGCGTCAGGGTGCCGGAATCCTTCGAGGCGGTCGAGATGCAGGCGGCGCTGCTGCGGCTGCGCCGGACGAGCGGGCTGCCGGTGGCGTTCGGCGGGCTGCTCTCCGGCAGCCGCCACGCCAGGATCGCCGAGGTGAACGGGGCGCGTACCGGGGCGCTGCGCGGGCTGATGATCTCCTCCGGCAGCGGTCTGGGCGGCAAGTCCATGGCCCTGTCCCGGCCGTGCGCGGTCACCGACTACCGCTCCTCGCGCCACATCAGCCACGAGTACGACACGGCCGTCGCGGCGGAGGGGCTGCGCTCGGTGGTGGCGGTGCCCGTGGTGGTGCGGCGGGAGGTGCGCGGGGTGCTGTACGGGGCGCTGCGCGAGCCGCTGACGCTCGGCGACCGGACGTTCGACGCGGCGGTGGCCGCCGCCCGCGACGTGGAGCAGACGCTCGCGGTACGGGACGAGGTGCGGCAGCTGCTGGCGGCGAGCCGTCGGGAGCCGGCCGCCGGGGACACGGTGGCGCCGGGTGCCTGGGAGGACGTCCGGGAGGCGCACCGGGAGCTGCGGGCGCTGATGCCGAAGGTGCTGGACCCGGCGCTGCGCGACGAGCTGCTCGCGGTGTGCGGGCGGCTGGCCTCGGCGACGGGCACTCCGGCGCCGGGGGCGCGCGAGGTCCGGCTGGCGCCGCGCGAGATCGATGTGCTGGCGTGTGTCGCGGCGGGCGCGACCAACGCGGTGGCGGCGGAGCGGCTGGGGCTGCGCCCGGAGACGGTGAAGGGCTATCTGCGTTCCGCGATGCGCCGGCTGGGGGCGCACACCCGGCTGGAGGCGGTGGTCGCGGCCCGGCGCGCGGGGCTGCTGCCGTAGACGGCGCGCGCCCCCGTCCGCTCAGCGGCCGAGGTCGATGAACCGGGCGAACCGGACGTCGTGCGCGGCGGCGCCGGTCATCGTCGTGACCAGGCCGGCCGCCTCCCGGGTGAGGGCGTCGCGCTCGGCTGCGGTGAGCGGGCGCAGCTCCTGGACGGTGAGGGCGGCGAGGGCGTCGCGCGGGGTGTCCAGGCGCCAGACGGCAGCGAAGAACCCGTCCACCAGCACGCTGCCGTAGTTCTGGTTGCCCACCCCGTTGAGCCCCTTGAGCGGGGCCGGGATGATCCGGGTGCGGTCGGCGTGGCCGAGCAGGACGTTGTCGAACTCGGGCAGGAAGCGGGGCGGGGCGGGGGTGTCCTCGGCGGGGCGCGGGGCGTCGGGCAGGTCGAAGAGTTCGACGCCGTGCTCGTCGCGGAAGGTGGTGAGCCGGGGCCGCAGGCGCTCGAAGACCTCCTTGAGCCGGGTCAGCCCGGCCCAGCTCTGCATGTCCCTGACCGAGGCGGGGCCGAACGCGCCGAGGTAGCGCAGCGCGGTGGCGTCGATGTCGGGCGCGGCCTGCGCGGCGCGGCCGAGCCAGTGGTCGGCGGTGGTGAGGGCGACGCCGCCGCTGCGGCCCCAGAGGCCGCGCGGGGTGACCTGGACCAGGGGCAGCACGCAGCGGGCGGCGATGGTCAGGGCCTGCGGGTCGGCGTCGGGCCACTCGGCGAGCAGCAGGGCCCGGATCTCCTTCGGGGTACGGGGCGCCTCCTCCACGTACGCGCGGGTCAGCTCGCGCAGGCGGTCCACGTCCACGCCGGGCAGCTTCTTCCGGAACAGGGTCAGCTCGCGTTCGACGGCCGGCTGGACCAGGGGGCGCAGGGTGAGGGCGTCGTCGGCGGTGTGGGTGTGGACCGTGGAGCGCAGGGAGGCGATGCGGACGACCTCGCGGGACTCCATCGGCGCGGAGAGTTCGGCGGGCCGGAAGTCCTGGAGCCGGGCCAGCAGCTGGTAGTACGGCGGCTTGGTGTTCTGCGCCTGGAGGCCGACGAGGTGGGTGACGGCGTCCCGTGCGCTCATCGCGGCACGGTTCAGCAGCAGCTGGCGTTCCAGGGTCGCCCGGCCGAGCGCCCTCGGCGTGAGCACGGGGACGGGCGCGGCACCGGCGGTGGTGGTCTTGCTGTTCACGGCCATGACGGCACGCTACGCCGCCATCAGGTCGGGTTCGGTCCTATTGAAGGAGTCCGCGCCGTTCGGGAACAGGAGGCCGGGACCGTCGCCATGCCGTCGCCGCAGGGAAGCCGGGATCGTGGTGCGCCCGCCCGCATCATGGTGCGGTGATCGCCGTCCTGTTCGCCGTGCTGACCGCCGTCAGCAACGGTTCCGCGTCCGTGCTCCAGCGCCGCGCCGCCCTCGACGTGCCGCAGACCGGGGCGCTGCGGGTGTCGCTGATCGGCCATCTGCTGCGCCGGAAGGTGTGGCTGGCGGGGATCGGGCTGGTGATCGTCGCCGCCGTGTGCCAGGCCGTGGCGCTGGCGACCGGCCCGATCTCGCTGGTGCAGCCGATTTTCGTCATCGAGCTGCCGGCGACGCTGCTGCTGGCCGCCTTCCTGATGCGGCGCCGGCTGCCGCGTTCGGTGTGGGTGGGGGTGGCCGCCGTGACGGTGGGGCTGGCGCTGGGGATGGCGACGGCCGCGCCGGGCGGCGGCAGCGAGTCGGTGCGGGGGGCCGCGTGGGTGCCGGCGCTGATCCTGACGGGCGTGTTCGAGGCGGTGCTGATCGCGGGCGCGCTGGCCGCGCGGGGCGATGTGCGGGCCGCGCTGCTGGCCACGGCCGCCGCCTGCGGCTACGCCCTGACCGCCGCGCTGATGAAGGACGCCATGGCCCGGCTGGACGACGGGGGCGGCGCGGCGGCGCTGTTCGGCGCCTGGCAGCTGTACGCGATGGCGGCGGCGGGCGTCGGGGCGCTGTTCCTGCTCCAGAACGCGCTCCAGGCGGGCACGCTGGTCGCGGTGCAGCCGTGTCTGACGCTGGGCGACGCGCTGATCAGCGTCCTGTACGGGGTGACCCTGTTCGGCGAGGACGTACGCACCGGCTGGTGGGTGCTGCCCGAGCTGCTGGCGCTCGCGCTGATCGCGGCGGGGTGCGTGGAGCTGGCGCGTTCGCCGCTGGCCACCGGGGGCACGACGGGCCCGGCCCGCCCGCGCCGGGTCGAGTGACCGGGCGCGGGCGGGCCGGGGGGCGTACGCCGTACCGCCGTGCGTTGCTTGCGGATCGGCGCTACGTGCCGATCGGCGTCACTCGCTGATCGGCGTCACTTGCTGATCGCGAAACGCATCAGGGCGTGCTCGTCGCCCTGCTTGATCTTGCCGGTCTCGTTGATCACCTGAAGCTTCCAGCCCGCGCCGACGCGCATGGCCTTGGCCACGGCGCAGCCGTTGTCGTTGGTGAGCAGGCTCGGCCAGATGTCGGCGACCTGCTGGCTGCTGCCGCCCGTGGCGTCGTAGACCTTGATGCTGACGTTGCGCGCGTTCTGGAAGGAGCTGCCCTTCTTGTACGCGGCGGCGACGAAGACGATCGACGTCACGTTGCCCGGCACCTTGGCGAAGTCGACGGTCACCGTCTCGTCGTCGCCCTCCCCCTTCCCGGTCTGGTTGTCACCGCTGTGCAGCAGCGAGCCGTTGCCCAGGGGGTCCAGGGAGTCCAGTCCGGCGAGGCGCACCGGGTCCGCGCCCTGCATCGCGATGGCGATCAGGTCGAGGTCGGTGCCCTTCTTCTGCTTCAGCTTCCCCATCAGCCCGCCACTGCTGCCGACGGTGGGGTCCCAGGAGACGCCGATGGAAAGGTGAGTCACCCCGTCCAGGTCCGCCGGGCCGTCTTCCTTCTTCAACGTGATCATGCGTGATCCTCTTCGTGGCGAGATTCCTACAGGGTGAGTCTGCCTGGTGACCTCCCCCGACCCCTCACCAGGGGCAAAATTTCGACCAAGTGTTGGACGCGTGGGGACGGATTGTCCTGCCTTGGCAGGATGTACACATACGTGTACGCGTGGTAAGGGGTGCTTCACATACGGAATCCCGGCGGCGCCGCGCTGAGGCAGCGCCGCACTGAAGCGGCATCACGCTCAGGCGGCGTCGCGCACCACCAGCGGCGTTCCGAGGCGCTGGTGGCCGCCACTGGCCAGCATGCGCACCTCCGCGTGGTCGCTGATCTCGGCGCGGACGATGCCGGTCTCGTCCTCGTAGACGGGGTGACCGCCCGCTCCGCTCTGTGCCGTGCGGTGGACGGTGACGGTGTCGTCCTCCACGGCCGAGGACTGGAACACGAGCTGGTAGCTCTCCGGATAATCCATGATGACGGGCTCTCCAGACGACCGTTTCCGGACCGGCCCTTCGGGGCGCGTCCGGCCCTGCACCGTCCATGGTCGCGCACACCCCGCCCGGACGCAGGACGCGCCCGCGCGGGCCGGGCTGCCTATCCTGAGAAGGAGCCCCGCCGCGGGAAGGGACAGCGCCATGGATGATGCCGATCGGGGCGACGAGGTCTACCAGCCCCAGCAGCAGTCGCAGGCGGCCGACCCGATCGAGCAGCCCGATACGGAGGACACCCTCGACGACCCGGACGTGGACGACGTCCTGGACCGGGGGTACTCGCCGCCGGAACGCCCCTACGCCGTGGACGACGTGGGCACCACCGCCGCCGAGCAGCACCGGGGCGAGAGCCTGGAGAGCCGGCTCGCCCGCGAGCTGCCCGAGGACGGCGCCCCGCCCGGGGACGGGGTGGGCGATGTCGTGGACGGGGACGGCGAGCCGTGGGACGGCGAGGTCGGCACGGTCCGCGCCGGGCGGCTCACCCGCGATCTGGACATCGACGAGCCGGACAGCACCGCCGGCGAGGACGTCGGCATCGACGGCGCGGCGGCCTCCGCCGAGGAGGCGGCGGTGCACATCGTCGCGAACGACCCGGACGGCAACTAGCCACCCCGCAGTCCGCTCCCCCGGCCTGGACGGCCGGATCGCCTCGGTGAGCGGCTTCCTGGACCGGGTGCCCACCATGTGAGATCGGGGGCCCGCCGTGTGAGGGGGCGGCTCGGGGGCGTGAACGGTGGCGCGCGGCCGGGCCGGGGCGCGCCGTTCCCGCGGCCTTCGCCGGCCGGGGACCGAACGTTTTCCGGAATTCACCTCTGATGCCTTGTCATCGCCTGTTCTACGCGCATAGCTTGTGCTCCTTCACCAGAATCTGAGGGGCATTTCCGTGCGCATATCCACACCCCGTTCCGTCCTGCTGGCCGGCGCGGTAGCCGTGACGCTCTCGGCGACCGCGCTGCCCGCCGCCTTCGCGGCCCCGTCCTCGTCCGCCGTGATCTCCGAGGTGTACGGGGGCGGCGGGAACTCCGGTGCGACGCTGACCCGTGACTTCGTCGAGCTGGCCAACGCCGGCTCCGCCGCGTACGACCTCGCCGGCCTCAGCGTCCAGTACCTGCCCGGCGCCCCCTCGGCGGGCTCGCAGTGGCAGGTGACGGCGCTGACCGGCTCGGTGGCGCCCGGCGGCCGGTATCTCGTCGCCCAGGCGGAGGGCGCCGGGGGCACGGTCGCCCTGCCCGCCGCGGACGCCACCGGCAAGGTCGCGATGTCGGCGAGCAGCGGCACCGTCGCCCTGGTCTCCGGGACCACCGCGCTGACCTGCAGGACGGCCGCCGACTGCGCCGCCGACGCCCGCGTGGTGGACCTGGTCGGCTACGGCACCGCGGTCGTCCGGGAGGGCAGCGGACCGGCCAAGGGCGCATCGGCCACCGCGTCCGTGGCGCGCGCGGCCACCCTCGCGGACACCGACGACAACGCCGCCGACCTCACCGCGGCCGCCCCGACCCCGGTCAACACGGCCGGGGAGAGCGCGGGCGGCGGCGAGGGTCCCGGCGACCCGGACAACCCCACCGAGCCCGGCACCGTACGCGTGCACGACATCCAGGGCAGCACGCGGGTCTCCCCGCTGGACGGCCGCGAGGTCATCGGGGTCCCGGGCGTCGTCACGGCGGTGCGCGCCTCCGGGTCGCGCGGCTTCTGGATCCAGGACACCGCCCCGGACGCCGACCCGCGCACCGGCGAGGGCGTCTTCGTCTACACCGGCTCCACCGCCCCGGCGGTCTCTGTGGGCGATGCGGTGCTGGTCAGCGGTGTCGTGGACGAGTACTACCCGTCGGCCACCGCCCAGTCCGTCACGGAGATCACCAAGCCCCGGATCACCGTCCTGTCCTCCGGCAACGCGCTGCCCGCCCCGGTGGTGCTGGACGCCGGAGCGGTGCCGTCCGCCTATGTGCCCTCGGCCGGCGGCGGCTCGATCGACGCGCTGCCCCTGGAGCCGTCGGCGTACGCGCTCGACCTGTACGAGTCCCTGGAGGGCAGCCGGGTCGAGATCGCCGACACCCGCGTGACGGGCGCGACGACCAAGTACCACGAGGTCTGGGTGACCGTGGAGCCGGAGCAGAACCCGACCCGGCGCGGCGGCACGCTGTACGCCTCGTACGGCGACCAGAACGCGGGCCGGCTCAAGGTCATGTCGCTGGACCCGGCCGCGCCGGTGCCCACCGCGAACGTCGGTGACGTGCTGTCCGGCACCACGGGGGGCGTCCTGGACTACGACTCGTACGGCGGGTACAACGTCCAGGCCACCGAGCTGGGCACGCTCACCGACAACGGGCTGCGGCGCGAGGTGACGCGCCGGCAGAAGGGCAAGGAGCTGGCGGTCGCCACGTACAACGTGGAGAACCTCGACGCGCTCGACGACCAGGCGAAGTTCGACACCCTGGCCGCGGGCGTCGCGGTCAACCTGTCCTCGCCCGACATCGTGTCCCTGGAGGAGATCCAGGACGACAACGGCGCGGTGAACGACGGCACGGTCGGCTCCGAGGCCACGCTGAAGCGGTTCACGGACGCGATCGTCGCGGCGGGCGGCCCGCGCTACGCCTGGCGCTATGTCGCCCCGCAGGACGGGCGGGACGGCGGCGAGCCCGGCGGCAACATCCGCAACGTGTTCCTCTTCAACCCGGAGCGGGTGGACTTCGTGGACCGCGCGGGCGGCGACGCGACGACCGCCGTCGAGGCCGTACGGACCCGCAAGGGCGTCGCGCTCTCGGTGTCGCCCGGCCGGATCGCGCCCACGAGCGACGCCTGGGAAGACAGCCGCAAGCCGCTGGTCGGCGAGTTCCGCTTCCACGGGAGGTCCGTCTTCGTCGTCGGCAACCACTTCGCGTCCAAGGGCGGCGACCAGCCGCTGCACGGCCGCTACCAGGAGCCGGTGCGCGGCTCGGAGACCAAGCGCGTCCAGCAGGCGAAGGAGGTCAACACCTTCGTCAAGTCGCTGCTCGCGGCGGACAAGTCGGCGCGGGTCGTGGTCCTCGGCGACCTCAACGACTTCGCGTTCTCGCCCACCGTCGGCGCCCTGACCTCCGGCAAGGTCCTCAAGCCGCTGATCAACACGCTGCCGGTGAACGAGCGGTACAGCTATGTGTACGAGGGCAACTCGCAGACCCTCGACCACATCCTGACCAGCCCGGGGGTGCGCCGCTTCGACTACGACGTGGTGCACATCAACGCGGAGTTCGCCGACCAGGCGAGCGACCACGACCCGCAGATCGTCCGCATCGACGTGAACGCCCCGAGCCACGGGCATGGGCACGGGCACGGGCATGGAAAGGGGCACGGGCACCGCTGATCCGGCGCACGGGCGGGCGGCGGGCGCTCAGCCGCCCGCCCGTGGCAGGGCCGATCCCCCCGCCGCCCCCGCCGCCCCGGCGCGCGGCCGGGGCAGCGGGGTGATCGGCCGCAGCGCGGGGGCGGAGTCCAGCGGCCGGTCGGTCATGAAGCGGGCCACCAGGTCCGCCACGTCGTCGGGGCGCTCCAGGACGACCCAGTGGTCCGACTCGCCGATGGTCAGGAAGCGGCTGCCCTCGATGGTGGCCGCGAAGGCGCGCTGGTGTTCCGGCGGGGTCACGGTGTCGTGCTCGCCCGCGAAGACGAGCGCGGGCACCCCGCTCAGCCCGCCGGAGAAGTCGGGGCGGTGCTCCAGCGACCGGCGCAGCGAGCGCTCGGCGTGCGGCGAGTGCGTGAGGGCGTGCACGAAGGACCGGCGTACGTAGCGCAGGGCGAGGTCCCTGCGGTGGACCCGGCGGTCCGGGTCCAGGCACATCAGCGCCTCGGCGGTGAGCCGGGCCAGCCCCGTCACGTCGCCGGTGTCGAGCCGGTCGACCGCGCGGGCCCAGCCGTCGCGCTGGGCCTCGGTGATGTGCGACGGGACACCGCCGAGGACCAGGCGGGCGACGCGGGCGGGGTCGTGGCGGGCGCAGGCGAAGGCGATCGAGGTGCCGTAGGAGAAGGCGTAGAGGTTGACCCGGTCCGCGCCGAGGTCGTCGAGGACGGCGGTGACGGCGGCGCGCAGCAGGTCGTCGCCGGTGCCGGGGGGCAGCGGGTCGGCGCCGCCCATGCCGGGCAGGTCGGCGGTGACGACGGTGGCGTGCGGGCCGAGGTGCTCGTCCATCTGGGGCCAGCCGTGGATGCCCTGGAGCGCGCCGCCGAGGACGACGACCGGTTCGGTGCGCGGGTCGGGCTGCCGCAGGGCGCGGTAGCGGAAGCGCAGCCCGTCCACGGTGAGGGTGCGGATGATCTCTTCGGTCATGTTCTCCGGGCCCCGGTCACCTGGTGAGGACGAGGGCGGCGTTGTGGCCCCCGAAGCCGAGCGAGGTCTTGACGGCCGCGTCGAACACGGCGGGCCTGGCCTCCTTGCTCACCACCTCGACGGGGATGTCCGGGTCGGGGGCGTCGAGGTTGACGGTGGGCGGGACGAGCCGGTGCTGGAGGGCGAGGACGGTGAGCGCGGTCTCGATGCCGCCGGCGGCGCCGAGGGTGTGGCCGGTCATCGCCTTGGTGGAGGTGACGAGGGGGTGGTCGCCGAGGACCCGGCGCAGCATGGCCGCCTCGATGAGGTCGTTGGAGACGGTCGAGGTGCCGTGGGCGTTGACATGGCCGATGTCGGCGGCGTCGATCCCGGCGTCGGCGAGGGCGGTGCGCAGGGCGCGTTCGATGCCGAGTCCGTCGGGGTCGGGGGCGACGGCGGAGTAGGCGTCGCTGGAGGCGCCGTAGCCGGCGATGTGGGCGCGGACGGCGGCGCCGCGGGCGCGGGCGTGTTCGGGGCGTTCGAGGACGAGGAGTCCGGCGCCCTCGCCGACGACGAAGCCGTCGCGGTGGGTGTCGAAGGGGCGGCAGGCGGCCTGCGGGTCGTCGCGCCGGGTGGAGACGGCCTTGAGGCGGCAGGCGCTGGCGATCAGGAGCCGGGAGCAGACGGATTCGGCGCCGCCGGCGACGACGATGTCGCAGGCTCCGGTGCGCAGCATCTGGTGGGCGGTGCCGATGGCGACGGTGCCGGAGGAGCAGGCGGTGGAGACGGCCTGGCTGGGGCCGTGTGCGCCGAGGTCGGTGGCGACGCTGCTGGCGGCGCCGTTGACGACGGCGAGCGGGGCGAGTTTGGGCGAGACGCGGCGGGCGCCGCGTTCGCTGAGGGTGGTGTGCTGCTCGTCGTAGAAGGGCAGGCCGCCGTGGGCCGAGCCGATGACGACGGCGACCCGGCCGCTGTCCCAGACGGCGGGGTCGAGTCCGGCGTCGGCGACGGCCTCGCGGGCGGCGATGACGGCGAGGTGCGAGAAGCGGTCCATCAGCCGGTGGGCGGCGATTCCGAGGACGGCGCGGGTGTCGAGGTCCTGGACGCTGTACATGAAGTCGCAGGGCAGGCCGTCGAGTTCGGCGCGGTGCGGGACGCAGGGCGCGGTCGCGGGGTCGTTGACGGCGCGCCAGGTGGCCTCCGCGCCGACGCCCGCGGAGGTGACGAGGCCGATCCCGGTGACGGCCGCGGCGAACGGCTCCGGGCGGTACCGGGCGGTCACGCGGCGGCCTTGCGGTGGACGGCCTCGACGAGCTGGGCGACGGTGTCGCGGGAGGTGATCTGGACGTCGTCGAGATCGACGTCCATCCGGTCCTCGATGAGGAGCCGCAGCTCCTCCAGCGCCAGGGAGTCCAGGCGGAGCTGCCGCAGGGGCACCTCCGGGCGGATCGCCAGGGGGTCGGTTCCGAAGTTGGCGGTCAGCAGGGTGCTGATCTCGTCTGCCGTGCTCATGCTCATCGGGCACTTCTCCGCTGTCGTACGCGGTGACGCCTTGCCGCGTGAGATGTGACTGCCATCGGGGACGCCGGCCGGTCCGGAGTTCTCTGTTATACGCCCTGTCGGCGATGTGTCCGGGCCGCGTTCCCCCGTGCGGTGGGTTCCTGCACGGGTGTACGAATCCCTGGGGGCGCACGAGGGCTCGCGAACGGTCAACTCCATTGGAGTGAAAGGGAGTTCGACACGCCGCCAGAGTGATTGTCATACATTCATTGGCTCCCTATCGTGAGCAGGCTTCGCGGCCGCCCGGTCCGTCCCCTCCGGGGCCGGGGCCGTCTCCCCTCCCACAGAGCAGGAGCAGGAATGCCGACTCGCGCCGCCGCCCGCACCAGGGCCTCCCTCCTCGCCGCCCTGACCGCCACCGTCCTCGCCGCCACCGGCACCCCGGCACTCGCCGCCGCGGACACCGGCCACCCGCTGGACCGGGCGTTCGAACGGGCCGCCGAGGAGTTCGACGTACCGCGTGACCTGCTCGCCGCCGTCGGGTACGGCGAGACCCACCTCGACGGCCACGCCGGACGTCCCAGCCAGGCGAACGGCTACGGCGTGATGCACCTCGTCAGCAACCCCGCGCACCACACCCTGGAACGGGCCGCCGACCTCACCGGCGAACCGCTCGCCGCCCTGCGCTCCGACGCCGCCGTCAACGTCCTGGGCGGAGCGGCGGTGCTGCGCGGCTACGCGGACGCGCTCGGGCTCGACGCGCGGGACCGCGACGACATCGACGCCTGGTACCCGGCCGTCGCCCGCTACAGCGGCGCCGAGGGGCCGGCCGCCGCGCTCTACGCGGACACCGTCTACACCTTCCTGGCGGACGGGCTCGACGCGCTCACCCCGGACGGCGAGCGGATCTCGGTGACCGGGCGGCCGGTCTCCCCCGACAAGGCCGGGACCGCCGCCGACTACTCCGTCCGCAGCGCCGACTACCCATCGGCGCTCTGGGTCCCGGCCGACCCGAACAACTACACCACCGGCCGCACCGCGACCGTCGACAAGGTCGTCATCCATGTCACCCAGGGCTCGTACGCGGGCACCATCAGCTGGTTCCAGGACCCGGAGTCCGTGGTCAGCTCGCACTACGTGGTGCGCTCGTCGGACGGCCGGATCACCCAGATGGTGCGCGACGCCGACACCGCGTACCACGCGCGCAGCGCCAACACCTCGTCGCTCGGCATCGAGCACGAGGGCTTCGTGGACGACCCGACCTGGTTCACCGACACGATGTACCGCTCCTCCGCCGCGCTGACCGCCGCGCTCTGCGAGAAGTACGGCATCCCGAAGGACCGGGCGCACATCATCGGCCACAGCGAGGCGCCGGGCAACGACCACACCGACCCCGGCCCGAACTGGGACTGGGACCGCTACATGGAACTGGTCGGCGGCGCCACGGACGGCGGCACCGGCGACGGGCTGAGCTTCCCCGCGTACACGACCCAGCGGCCGGGCGCGACGGGGCCCCAGGTCACCGCGGTCCAGCGGCTGCTGAACGCGCAGGGCCACCCGGCGGGCGAGGCGGACGGCGTCTTCGGCACGGCCACCGAGAGCGCGGTGAAGTCGTTCCAGACGGCGCGCGGCCTGGAAGCGGACGGGATCGTGGGCGCCCGGACCTGGACGGCGCTGCTCTCCGCGGGCACCACGCCGGAGCTGGCCGAGGGGGCGGCCGGCGAGGATGTGAAGCGGGTCCAGCGCGCCCTGACCGCCGCGCTCGGCTCCACCGTGGACGCCGACGGCAGCTTCGGCCCGGCGACCGGGACCGCGGTGCGCTCGTACCAGACGAGCCGGGGGCTGACGGCCGACGGGATCGTGGGACCGGACACCTGGGGCGCGCTCCAGGCCGGCCGCTGACCCGCCTCCGCGCCCCGGACCGGCCGAGCGAGGCGGCGTCGGCCCGGGGCGCGGCCGGTCAGTCCCGGTCGCGCTCGTACCTCAGCTCCACGACCCCGCTGCCGAAGGTGCGGGTGCCGAGGAGCCGGAGGGCGGTGCGGGACTCCTCGGTGGGGAACATCGGTTTGCCCCGGCCGATGAGCACCGGGTGGACGTAGACGCGGTACTCGTCGATCAGGTCGAGCGCGGCGAAGGAGGCGGCGAGGCCGGCGCCGCCGAGCGCCAGATCGCCGCCGGGCTGCTCCTTGAGCGCCCGCACCTCCTCCGGGACGACCTCGCGGACGATCGTGGTGTTCCAGTCGGCCCGCTCCAGCGTCCGCGAGTACACGTACTTGGGGGTGTTCCGCCAGATCGCGGCGAACTCGGCCACCGTTCCGGCGTTGGCCGGGTCCCGGTCGGCGGTGGGCCAGAAGTCCGCCATCAGCTGATGGGTGACCCGGCCGTCCAGCATGCCGCCCATGCCGGCGAGCTGGTCGTTGAAGTAGCGGTGGAGTTCCTCGTCGACGACATGCCAGTCGATCTCCCGCCGGGGGCTCTCGATGAAGCCGTCGAGGAACATCGACATCCAGTAGACGATCCTGCGCATCGCACCTCACCGGGTGGTCGTCGGGACAGGGGTGTTGAACCGTGCCCGACGCTACCGCCCGGCCCGCCCGTCGAACCGGACGGCGCGGCTTGACTCGGGACCGGGCCGGCCCGTAGGAGTCGGGGTATGAGAGTCGGAGACGCGCGGGCCGCGGCCGCGCACTGGGTCACCGCGCACGCCCGCCCCCGACCGGACTACCGGGGGGCGTACTTCACCGGCTCGACGGTCGGCCTCCCGGACGGGGCGGAGCTGCCCGCCGCATCGGACGTCGACGTGGTCGTGGTGACGGCGGGCGAGGAGGCACCCGCGAAGCCCGGCAAGCTCCGCCACGAGGGCACCCTGCTGGAGATCACCTACGAGCCGATGGCCCTGCTGGACGACCCGGAGGCGGTGCTGGGCGCGTACCACCTGGCGGGCGGCTTCCGCCGGGACACCGTCATCGACGACCCCACGGGCCGGCTGCGCGCCCTGCACGCGTACGTCGCACCGCGCTTCGCCGAGCGGAGCCGGGTGCGCCGCCGCTGCCTGGACGCCCGGCACCGCGTCGAGGACCGGCTCGCCGCCCTGAACCCCGGACAGCCCTTCGCCGCGCGCGTGATGAGCTGGCTGTTCCCGACCGGGGTCACCACCCACCTCCCGCTGGTCGCCGCGCTGCGCAACCCGACCGTCCGGCTGCGCTACCCCGCCGTACGCGAGGTGCTCGGCGCGTACGGGCAGGACACGCTCTATCCGCGGCTGCTGGCGCTGCTGGGCTGCGAGGCGGTCCCGGCGCGGCGGGTGCGCCACCATCTGGCGGAGCTGGCGCGGACGTTCGACGCCACGGTCCCCGTCGTACGCACGCCGTTCTTCTTCGGCGGCGACCTCACGGCACAGGCCCGCCCCGTCGCGATCGGGGGCGGCCGGGAGCTGATCGACCGGGGCGATCACCGGGAGGCGGTCTTCTGGATCGTCGCGACCTTCGCCCGCTGCCACCTGGTGCTGGCCGAGGACGCGCCCGCGCTGCACACCGCCCGGCTGCCGGCGTTCCGCGAGGCCGTCGCCGACCTCACCGGAATCGGCTCCACCGGGGACCTTCTCGCCCGGCGCGACGAGGTGCTGCGCTTCGTACCCGAACTGTGGGCGGCCACCGGGAAGATCCTGGCCGCCAATCCGGAGATCCACGACTGAACGCCCCCGTCCCCGCACCGGGGCGGCGGGGACGGGGGCGGACGGCCGCGGGGGTCAGCGGAGCTTGATCGCGCCGCCGTCCGCCATCAGGGTCTGGCCGGTCATGTAACGGGCGTCGTCGCTCGCCAGGAACGCGACGACGGGCGCGACGTCCGTGCGCGGGTCGCCGAAGCGGCCGAGCGGGACCTTCGCGGCGGAGAGGGCGTACTGCTCGGGGTGGGCCTCCGCCCAGGCGGCGACGCCCGCCGTCCGCGCCATCGGGGAGACGACGTTGACCCGGATCCGGTCCGCCGCCCACTCGTTGGCGACGACCCGGCTCAGGCCCCGGATGGCCTCCTTGCCCGCCGCGTACGAGGCCTGGTTGGGCTGGCCGTCGATGCCGGCGCCGGAGGCGAAGTTGACGACGGCGCCCGCGCTCCTGCGGAGTTCGGGATAGGCGGCGAGCATGAAGTTGCGGGTGGCGAAGAGGCCGGTGTCCAGGGCGAGTTTCCAGTCGTCGTCGGTCTGCTCGGTGAACGGGCGGACGCGGGAGGCGCTGGCGTTGTTCACCAGGACGTCCAGGCCGCCGAAGCGTTCGACGGCCGTGGCGACGGCCCGGTCGGCGACCGCGCGGTCCGAGACGTCGCCCCGCAGGAACGCCACCCGGTCCCCGAGGTCGGCCGTCAGCGCGTCCCCGGCCTCCTGCTGGAGGTCGACGACCACGACGCGGGCGCCGCGCTCGACGAACAGCCGGGTGACGGCCTCGCCGATGCCCGAGGCTCCTCCGGTGACGACGGCGACCTTGTTCTCCAGTGTCATTGCGCTGTTCCTTCGACTCGCTGGTTCCGGCCCCCGCACGGATCGTTCATATGCATCATACACTTCATATGTATTGTGCATATAAAAGTGCGGGCGAGCGGGCGCACGGGAAAGGCGGCCACCCATCCGTTCCCGGATGCGCGGCCGCCTTGTGCGGGCTGTCAGCGGATCACTTCAGGCCGAACGCCCGGATGATCTCCTGGTCCACGGAGAGGCCGCCGCCGGCCTCGGCGTGCGCCTTGAGGGAGACCGCGGTGGCGCCCTTCTTCGGGGTCCTGAAGCGGGCGGTCCAGGAACCGGCCGCGTCCTTCCGGAGCTGCACCGGGCTCCAGCTCCTCCCGTCGTCGTAGCTGACCGAGAGGGACGCCTTCGTCGCCTTCACGGCGCCCTCCAGCCACTCCTGCGTGGTGGAGGACAGGCCGATCTCCGTCCGCTTCCCGGCCCTGACGTCACCGGCCAGGTCGGTGGCCACGTCGTAGTCCAGCTGGAGCATCGGGATGTCCACCTGGTACGGGCCCTCCGGGTCGTTGGCGCCGGAGACGAAGGTCCACTCGGTGTGCGTGCGCACGGACGTCTTCCAGGTGTCCGCGTCGCGCGAGGCGTCGAGCACCAGCCGGTAGGGCAGCTCCTCGGCGGGCAGGTCCCCGACGTAGCCGGCCCGGCCGGGCGTCTCGTCGAGCAGCGTGTCGCCCTGGTGGACGGCGACCTTGCCGGTCTCGTACTCCCGGTCCGGCATGGCGCCCGAGTGCCCGGCCCCGCCGTCCGTCCAGGGCGAGATGTTGTACTGGATGTCGCCCCACTGCGTACGGGCCGGGCCCCAGAATCCGGTGCCCAGGCGCGGGCGGGCGACGGGCGCGAACCACGAGGCGCGGGTGGTGCCGCCGGCCCGGTAGTCCATCTCGCCGCCGCGCTCCTCCAGCGCGATGTCCGTGCCCTCCGCGTTGTACTGGGCGTGGTCCTCGTACCAGAAGGAGGCGCCGGGCAGCGGGGTCACCCACTCGGTGCGGGTCGCCGGGTACTTCTCGTACTCGGCGAAGCCGATGCCGGGGCCGTACTCGGGGATGTCGTAGCGGTAGCCGCCGCCGACGGCCTCGCGGTGGCCGTAGAAGGTGTTCTCGACCTTCGCCAGCTGCCGGGCGGACGGGGCGAAGGCGAGCGAGCGGTCGGGCACGGCGCCGTCGTGGCGGTCGACCAGGTCGTAGACGTAGCTCGCGTACTTGTGCTGCTCGACGGTGACCTTCTTGCCGCGCCGCGCGGTCGCGATCAGCTCCTCGCCCGCGATCCGCTGCACGGTGGCGACGGGGAGGGCGAGCGTGGTGCCGTAGTCGCCGTAGGACTCCATCAGCCGGCCGTCGCCCCGGTTGACGACGAACAGTGCCTTCGCGCCGGCGGCGACGGCGGCCGCGACCCGGTCGGCCGGGGCCACCGTGTCACTGCCGCGGATCACGACCGCCCTGCCCTTCGCGTCCACGTTCCGGTAGTCGGCGGCGGAGCCGTCGCCGGCGAAGACGCTGCGGAGCTTTGCGCGGCTGTCCTCGGCGACCGGGGAGCCGTTCTGCACGGTGACCGGGACGTCCCGGCCGCCGGCGGTCAGGTCGATGAGCTTCTCGCCCTGGCGCCAGCGGGTCAGGAAGGAGAAGTCGCCCTTGCTCACCTTCCCGGTGGGGCTCGCCCACAGCTGGTCGTACGTCAGCGGGATCTGGTACGCGTCGCGCTGGACGGTGCCGTCGGGGGCGGTGCGCGCCATGTCGTAGCGCAGCTGCCGGGTCTCCGTCTCCTTCGGCGTGCGCACGCTGACCTTGCGGGCCTTCGACGCGTCGAGGGTGACGGTGACCGGCTTGTCGAGGACGATCTCGGGGGCCGCCAGGAAGGCGAGGGCCTTGGAGTCGGCGGTGTCGCCCCGGATGTCGGCGGCGGTCCAGGCGGTGTAGTCGCCCGGCGGCAGCCTCAGCGTGGTGTCGCCGGACACCGCGACCGGCGACAGGTTCGGGTCACCGAGGGCGCCCAGGACGACGGTGCCGTCCATCGGCTCGCCGTCGCGGTCGCGCAGCCGGAGCGTGAGGTCGTACAGCTCCCGCTCCTTGCTGAGCGCGAAGCCGGTGTGCGCGACGACCGTGCCGGCGGCGTCCTTGGCGAGGACCTGTCCGGAGAAGGTGGTGCCCGGCGCGGCCTTGGACGGGTCGAGCGTGAGGACGGCCTCGGCGGTGGAGCCGGCCGGGACGGTGAGCCGCGTCGCGGACAGCGTGTACGCGTCCGACGCGGTGTCCGTCGCCAGGTCCAGGGTGACGTCGGCGTCGCCCGTGTTGCGGTAGGTGACGGTCCGTTCGGTGACCGGGTCGGACGGGCTGTGCGGCCAGTCGTAGGCGGCGACCGGGACGGAGCCGGTGGCCTCGATCGTCGTGTCGACGGCGGCCTTCACATCGAGCCGGCCGGTGCCCTGCTCGTACGGGGTGTAGTCGGGCAGCACCTTGGACGAGGTCATCAGCGCGTCCTTGACGCGCTGTCCGCTCCAGTCGGGGTGGCGCTGCTTGACGATGGCGGCGGCGCCCGCGACGTGCGGGGTGGCCATCGACGTACCGGACATCGACTGGTACATGCCCTCGATGCCGGGGACGGACTGCGAGGCCGCGGCGTTGATGTCCACGCCCGGCGCGGACAGGTCCGGCTTCAGGCCGTAGCTGCGCACCAGCGGGCCCATCGACGAGAACTCGGCGCGGCCGTCCCGCTTGTCGACGGCGGCGACGGTGAGCGCCTTCTCGGCGGAGCCGGGCGCGCCGATGGTGCCCGCGCCGTACGCGTTGCCCGCGGCGATCACGTAGAGCGGGCCGCCGTCCGCCGACAGGGCGTCGACGGCCTGCGCCATCGGGTCGGTGCCGTCGTCCGGGACGGGCGAGCCGAGGCTCATGGAGACGACGTCGGCCCCCTCCGCCCGGGCCCACTCCATGGCCTCGATGATCCCGGAGTCGGCGCCCTCGCCCCCGTCGCTCAGGACCTTGCCGACGAGCAGGTCGGCGGCCGGGGCGACGCCCTTCTCGGCGCCGCCGGACGCGGCGCCGGAGCCCGCGATGGTGGAGGCGACGTGGGTGCCGTGGCCGTTCTTGTCGTCGACCTCCTCACCGGGCACGAAGCTCTTCGTCTTCAGGATGCGGTCCTTGACGTCCGGGTGGTCGGCGTCGATGCCGGTGTCCAGGACGGCGACCTTGACGCCCTTGCCGTCGTAGCCGTCCGCCCACGCCTGCGGGGCGTTGATCTGCGGCACCGAGTCCTTGAGCGCGGCCTCGACACGGCCGTCGAGCCAGAGCTTGGCGATGCCGTTGTCCAGGGAGCGGGTGGTGGCGGTGCGCGCGATGTCGTTCCAGAAGGTGCGCGCGGTGTCCTTGCCGGCGGTGAGCGCGGCGCCGTGGATGGACTCCAGCTTCCGGACGGCCTTGCTGCCGCGCGGGGCGGCGGGCAGCGAACGGGCCTTGGCCGCGGGGTAGGTGGCGATCAGCGGGATGCCGCCGGTCGTCTCGTCGTCGTAGCCCATCGCGGCCAGCGCGGACACGTTGAACAGGCGGCGGTCCAGCTTGCCGGCCGCGAGCAGGCTCCGCGCCTCGTCGGGCAGGACGTAGAGGTCGTCCCCGGCCTGCTGGACGTGGACGCCGCCGGTCGCGCCATCGGGGCGGTCCACGGTGACGGTGTCCCGGTCGCCCGCGCCGTCCGTGTAGTGGACGACGTCGCCGGTGACCAGGGTGATGTCGTAGCTGTGGACGGCCGACCCGACCGGGACGGTCCCAGCGGGGACGGGGACGGGCGCGGCGGAGGCGGCGCCGGTGACGGGGAGCAGCGCGCCGCTCACCAGGGTCGCCGCCGCGGTGGCTATGAGGAGGGTCCGTCGCCCGGCGCGAGCGGGTCTCACCCGGCCGGTCGCGGTGGAGGGGGTGAAAGTCATGCTGTTGATCTACCGGCAATCCCGCCGCCGCGGCACGGTCCGTGCCTGGCGCGAATGTGCCGTGGCGGCAACCCGCCGGTCCCGGACCGGCTTTCTGGCAAGGGAGTTGAGGCCGGGTCAGGCCACCGATCCGATGCGGCCGGCCGGCGGCCGGCCGCCGGGGTGGTGGATCGGGGTGTGGGCGCCGGTCAGCGGGGCGCCGCTGCCGCCGCGCCGGACGGCGACGATCTCGGCGGCGATCGACAGGGCCGTCTCCTCGGGGGTACGGGCGCCGAGGTCGAGCCCGATCGGCGAGTGCAGGCGAGCCAGTTCCAGCTCGGTGACCCCGGCCTCGCGCAGCCGTTCGTTGCGCTGGAGGTGGGTGCGGCGGGAGCCCATCGCGCCGACGTACGCGACGGGCAGCTTGAGCGCCGCCGCCAGGAGGGGGACGTCGAACTTGGCGTCGTGCGTGAGGACGCACAGGACGGTGCGGGCGTCCACGGTGGTGGCGGCGAGGTAGCGGTGCGGCCATTCGACGACCAGCTCGTCGGCCTCCGGGAAGCGGGCCGCGGTCGCGAAGACGGGCCGCGCGTCGCACACGGTGACGTGGTAGCCGAGGAACGTGCCGGCCCGGACCAGGGCCGCCGCGAAGTCGATGGCCCCGAACACGATCATCCGGGGCGGCGGCACGCTGGACTCCACGAGCAGCTTGAGGGGCCGGCCGCAGCGCGAGCCCTCGGCGCCGATGGTCAGGGTGCCGGTGCGGCCCTGGTCGAGCATGGCGCGGGCCTCGGCGGCTGCGGTGCGGTCCAGCTCGGGGTGGGCGCCGAACCCGCCCTCGTACCCACCGCCGCGCCCGGCCCCGTAAGCACCGCCCCGCCCGCCCCCGTACACATCCCCGTCCGCGTCGTCCGGGCGGACCAGCAGGGCGCGGCCGAGGAGTTCGGCGGGGCCGTCGGTGATGCGGGCGAGGGCCGCGGCGCCGCCCGCCGACGCGGTGGCGAGCGCGGCGGCGAGGACCGGGCGGACGGGGTCGTCGGCCCGGACCGGGGTGATCAGGATGTCGATGACTCCGCCGCAGGTCAGGCCGACCGCGAAGGCGTCCTCGTCGCTGTAGCCGAAGCGTTCGACGCGGGTGGCGCCGTCCGCCAGGGCCTGTTGGCACAGCTCGTACACCGCGCCCTCCACACACCCGCCGGAGACCGAGCCGATGGCCGTGCCGTCGCGGTCCACGGCCAGCGCGGCTCCCGGCTGCCGGGGCGCGCTGCCGCCGACGGCGACGACGGTGGCCACGGCGAAATCGCGTCCCTGCCCGGCCCAGCGGTCGAGTTCGTCGGCGATGTCCAGCATCTCGGTCTCCTTGGCGGGTGTGGGGCGGGCGGCTCAGCTGACGCCGAGCCAGCCCTCGATCGGGTGCAGGGCGAAGTAGACGACGAAGATCGCCGCCAGGCCCCACATGAAGGCGCCGACCTCGCGGCCCCGGCCCTGCGCGGCCTTGATGGCGACGTAGGAGATGACGCCCGCCGCGACACCGGTGGTGATGGTGTACGTGAACGGCATCAGGACCACCGTGAGGAACACCGGGATGGCCACGGAACGGTCGCTCCAGTCCACGTGCCGGGCGTTCTGCATCATCATGGCGCCGATGACGACGAGGGCGGCGGAGGCCACCTCGGCGGGCACGATCGCGGTGAGCGGGGTGAAGAAGAGGCAGGCGGCGAAGAACAGGCCGGTGACGACGGAGGCGAGGCCGGTCCTGGCCCCCTCGCCGACGCCGGTCGCGGACTCCACGAAGACCGTCTGCCCGGAGCCGCCGGCCACGCCGCCGATCGCGCCGCCGGCGCCGTCGATGAACAGCGCCTTGGACAGGCCCGGCATCCGGCCCTTGTCGTCGGCGAGCCCGGCCTCCGTGCCGACGCCGATGATGGTGGCCATCGCGTCGAAGAATCCGGCGAGGACCAGGGTGAAGACGATGAAGCCGACGGTCATGGCGCCGACGTCGCCCCAGCCGCCGAAGTCGACCTCGCCGAAGAGCGAGAAGTCGGGCGAGGAGACCGCCGAGCCGTTCAGCTCGGGCGGGCCGCTGCTCCAGATCTTCGGGTCGACGTCGGCCACCTTGTTGATGACGACGGCGACCGCGGTGCCGACGACGATGCCGATGAGGATCGCGCCGGGGATGTTGCGGGCCTGGAGCATGAAGATGAGCAGCAGGGTCACGGAGAAGACGAGGACGGGCCAGCCGGCGAGTTCACCGGCCGGGCCGAGGGTCACCGGGGTCGCGGTGCCCTTGCCGACGAATCCGGCCTTGTAGAGCCCGATCAGGGCGATGAACAGGCCGATGCCCATGGTGATGCCGTGTTTCAGCGGGAGCGGGATCGCGTTCATGATCAGCTCGCGCAGTCCGGTGACCACCAGGAGGCAGATCACCAGCCCGTACATCACGCACATGCCCATGGCCTGCGGCCAGGTCATTTCGGGGGCGACCTGCGAGGCCAGGACGCCGGAGACGCTGAGGCCCGCGGCGAGCGCGAGCGGGACCTTGCCGACGAACCCCATGAGCAGGGTGGTCGCCGCCGCCGCGAGCGCGGTGGCGGTGATGAGCGCCGGCTGGCTGAGCACGTTCTGGTCGACGTCCTTGCCGCCGAGGATGAGCGGGTTGAGCAGGAGGATGTACGCCATGGCCATGAAGGTCGTGACGCCGCCGCGCACCTCACGGGCCACGGTCGAGCCGCGGTCGGATATGTGGAAGTACCGGTCGAGCCACGATCTTCCGGCGGGGACGCGCGAGCCGGGGCCCGCGTCCTCCGCGCCGGTCTTCGGCTGCACTGACTGCTGGGTCATGATGCCTGACTCCCAAGGTTCACAGGGGCACCCGCGGAAGAGATTCGCTATGCGGGATTTGGGATGACTGTGCGGGCGGCACGACCCGGTGGACGGAACGGGACGAGCTGGTTCGTGCGTGGGGGCCGCGAGCGGTGCGGGCCCCTGGGCCTCCGGGCGGTGCGGGCCGGGAAGTGTGACGTTCGCCGGTGGCGCGCACCGCCCGGAGAGTCGGGACGGAGCCGGGATCAGAGACCGGTCAGGTGCTCCGGGCGTACCGGCGTCCGGTCGAGCTCCAGACCCGTCGCGTTCCGGATCGCCGCGAGGACGGCCGGGGTGGACGACAGGGTCGGGGCCTCGCCGATGCCGCGCAGCCCGTACGGGGCGTGGTCGTCGGCGAGTTCGAGCACATCGACGGGGATGGTCGGCGTGTCGAGGATGGTGGGGAGGAGGTAGTCCGTGAAGGAGGGGTTGCGCACCTTCGCGGTCACCGGGTCGACGATGATCTCCTCCATGACGGCGATGCCCATCCCCTGGATGGTGCCGCCCTGGATCTGGCCGACGACGGAGAGCGGGTTGAGCGCCTTGCCGACGTCCTGGGCGCAGGCCAGTTCGATGACCTTGACCAGGCCGAGTTCGGTGTCGACCTCGACGACCGCGCGGTGTGCGGCCACCGAGTACTGGACGTGGCCGTTGCCCTGGCCGGTGCGCAGGTCGAAGGGCTCGGTGGGCCGGTGGCGCCACTCCAGCTCGATGTCGACCGCCTCGTCCTCCAGCACGTCCGCGAGGTCGGCGAGCACCTCGCCGCCGTCGGTGACGACCTTGCCGCCCTCCAGCAGGAGTTCGGCGGTGGCCCAGGCGGGGTGGTAGGTGCCGAACTTGCGGCGGCCGATCTCCAGGACCCGTTCGCGGACGGCCTCGCAGGAGTTCTTGACCGCGCCGCCGGTGACGTACGTCTGGCGGGACGCGGAGGTCGATCCGGCGGAGCCGACGCGGGTGTCGGCGGGGTGGATGGTGACCTGGGCGACACCGAGTTCGGTACGGGCGATCTGGGCGTGCACGGTGACGCCGCCCTGTCCCACTTCGGCCATGGCGGTGTGCACGGTGGCGACGGGTTCGCCGCCGATGACCTCCATGCGCACCCGTGCGGTGGAGTAGTCGTCGAAGCCCTCGGAGAAGCCGACGTTCTTGAGGCCGACCGCGTAGCCGACGCCGCGTACGACGCCCTCGCCGTGGGTGGTGTTGGACAGCCCGCCGGGCAGGGCCCGTACGTCGGGGTGCTCGCCGGCGCTCTCCCACTGGCGCTCGGGCGGCATCGGCATGGCCTTGACGCGGCGCAGCAGTTCGGTGACCGGGGCGGGCGAGTCGACCTGCTGTCCGGTGGGCAGCAGGCTGCCCTGTTCCATGGCGTTGAGCTGCCGGAACTCGACGGGGTCCAGGTCGAGGGCGGCGGCGAGTCTGTCCATCTGCGCCTCGTAGGCGAAGCACGCCTGGACGGCGCCGAAGCCGCGCATGGCGCCGCACGGGGGGTTGTTGGTGTAGAGGGCGAGCGCCTCGATGTCGACGTCCTCGACGACGTACGGGCCGACGGAGAGCGAGGAGGCGTTGCCGACGACGGCCGGGGACGCGGAGGCGTAGGCGCCGCCGTCCAGGACGATGCGGCACTTCATGTGGGTGAGCTTGCCGTCGCGGGTGGCGCCGTGCTCGTAGTGGAGCCGGGCGGGGTGGCGGTGGACGTGCCCGAAGAAGGATTCGAAGCGGTTGTAGACGATCTTCACGGGCTTGCCGGTGCGCAGGGCGAGCAGGCAGGCGTGGATCTGCATGGACAGGTCCTCGCGTCCGCCGAAGGCGCCGCCGACGCCGGACAGGGTCATGCGGACCTTGTCCTCGGGCAGTCCGAGCACGGGGGCGATCTGGCGCAGGTCGGAGTGGAGCCACTGGGTGGCCACGTACAGGTCCACGCCGCCGTCCTCGGCGGGTACGGCGAGGCCGGACTCGGGGCCGAGGAACGCCTGGTCCTGCATGCCGAAGTAGTAGTCGCCGGTGACGATCACGTCGGCGCGGGCCGCGGCGGCCTCCGCGTCGCCGCGGATGATCGGCTGGCGGTGCACGATGTTGGGGTGGGGCACGTGGCCGATGTGGTGGTCGGTGCGGTTCTCGTGGATGAGGGGGGCGCCGGGGGCGGTGGCGGACGCCTCGTCGGTGACGACGGGGAGTTCGCGGTAGTCGATGCGGATCTTGGCGGCGGCGCGGCGGGCGGTCTCGGGGTGGTCGGCGGCGACGAGCGCGACGGGTTCGCCGTGGTGGCGGACCCGGCCGTGGGCGAGGACGGGGGTGTCCTGGATCTCCAGCCCGTAGTTCTTCACCGCGGCCGGCAGGTCGTCGTAGGTGAGTACCGCGTAGACGCCGGAGGTGGCGAGCGCCTCGGAGGTGTCGATGGAGACGATCTCGGCATGGGCGACGGTGGAGCGCAGGGTGTGACCCCAGAGCATGTCCTCGTGCCACATGTCGGAGGAGTACGCGAACTCGCCGGTGACCTTGAGGATGCCGTCCGGGCGCAGCGTGGACTCGCCGATCCCGCCCTTGGTGCGGGTGCCCTGGTGGATGTTGGTGGGGGAACCGGTGACGCCCATCACTGCACCGTCTCTTCCGCGCGGGCGGCCGCGAGGCGGACCGCGTCGAGGATCTTCTCGTAGCCGGTGCAGCGGCAGAGGTTGCCGGAGAGCGCCTCGCGGATGTCCGCGTCGTACGGCTGCGGGGTGCGTTCCAGGAGTTCGTCGGCCGCGACCAGCAGGCCGGGGGTGCAGAAGCCGCACTGGACGGCTCCGGCGTCGATGAACGCCTGCTGGATGGGGGCCAGTTCCCCGGTGTCGCGGGTCTCCTCGCCGGTGGCGGGGGCGGCCTGCCAACGGCGGGCCCGGTCGAGCGGGGTGCCGCAGGCGCCGGAGGCGCAGCCGGTGCCGGGGTGGGCCTCGGCGCGGTGGGCGGCGAAGTCGGCGAGCCCTTCGACGGTGACGACGTCGCGGCCCTCGACCTGTCCGGCGGCGACCAGGCAGGAGCAGACGGGCACGCCGTCGAGGCGGACGGTGCAGGAGCCGCACTCGCCCTGTTCGCAGGCGTTCTTGGAGCCGGGCAGGCCCATGCGCTCGCGCAGGACGTAGAGGAGCGACTCGCCCTCCCAGACGTCGTCGGCCTCGTGGCGGCGGCCGTTGACGGTGAAATCGACGCGCATGATCAGGCGGCTCCTTCGGTGCTGCGGCCGTGGCCGCGGTATGACTCCCAGGCCCAGCCGAGGGTGCGCCGGGCCATGATCCCGACCGCGTGGCGGCGGTAGCTCGCGGTGCCGCGGACGTCGTCGATGGGGTTGCAGGCGCCGGCGGCGAGGGTGGCGAACCGCTGGGCGACGGACGGGGTGATGATCGTGCGGCTGTCCCAGAAGCCGCCCTCCTCCAGCGCGGCGTTCAGGAATTCCTCGGCCGCCTTCGCCCGTACGGGCGTCGGGGCGGCCGATCCGATGCCGGTGCGGACGGTGCGGGTCTCGGGGTGCAGGGCCAGGCCGAAGGCGCAGACGGCGATGACCATCGCGTTGCGGGTGCCGACCTTGGAGTACTGCTGGGGTCCGTCGGCCTTCCTGATGTGCACGGCCCGGATCAGCTCGTCGGGTTCGAGCGCGTTGCGCTTGACGCCGGTGTAGAAGGCGTCGATGGGGATCATGCGGGTGCCGCGTACGGACGCGGCCTCCACCTCGGCGCCCGCGGCGAGCAGGGCGGGGTGGGCGTCGCCGGCCGGGGACGCGGTGCCCAGGTTGCCGCCGACGCCGCCCCGGTTGCGGATCTGCGGGGATGCGACGGTGTGCGAGGCGAGCGCGAGGCCGGGCAGTTCGGCGCGCAGGTGTTCCATGATGTGGCTGTACGGGACCGAGGCGCCGAGCCGTACGGTGTCCTGCCCGACCTCCCACTCGGCCAGCTCGCCGACGCGGTTCAGGTCGAGCAGGTACTCGGGGCGCCGGTGGTCGAAGTTGATCTCGACCATCACATCGGTGCCCCCGGCGATGGGCACAGCCGTCGGGTGCTCGGCCTTGGCGGCGAGCGCCTCCTCCCAGCTTGCGGGGCGAAGGAAGTCCATGGTGGCTCTCTTCTCGATCGGGTTCTCACGCTGGGCTGGGTGACGGCCGGCCCTGACTCTGTTCATGTCTTGTTCACGCGGTGTGTGGCCCAGTACACAAGCCCTGCTCCACCTGGTGCAGTCACCGAACCCATGAAGGAGTTGGCTGGTCTCCGCTCATGTCTTGTAGATTCGAACGAATGACGGGGCTCACGGGCCTCACCGCAACACCCAGACTTCACCCGTACCAACGAAAGAGATCGGCGGCGACGAGATGCGCCTGCGCGCACTGCTGGAGAACGACGCGCTGGGCCTGCGGCTGCTCGGCGGCGACGAGGAGCTGGACCGGTCGGTCCGGGGCGTGATGACCACCGACCTGCGCGACCCGAGCCGCTACCTCACGGGCGGCGAGCTGGTCCTGACCGGTCTGGCCTGGCGCCGCGACGCGGCGGACTCGGAGCCGTTCGTGCGCATCCTGTCGGCCGCCGGGGTGGCCGGTCTCGCGGCGGGCGAGGCGGAGCTGGGCGACATCCCGGACGATCTCGTGGCGGCGTGCCGGCAGCACCGGCTGCCGCTGTTCGCGGTCCACGAGACGGTCGCGTTCGCAACGATCACCGAGTACGTGGTGCGTCAGGTGTCCGGTGAGCGGGCGGGCGATCTGGCGGCCGTGGTGGACCGGCACCGCAGGCTGATGACCTCGGGCCCGGCGGGCGGCGGCCCGGAGGTCGTCCTCGACCTGCTCGGCTCCGACCTGGACCTGCACGCCTGGGTCCTCTCCCCCACTGGCCGGCAGATCGCGGGCGCGGGCGCCCCGCTGCCGGCCGCCGCCGGGGCCGAGCTGGCCGGTCTGCATCTGGCCGCCGTCCGTTCCGGCCGCCCCGCGCCGCACCGGGCCGCCCTCGGCGGTACGACGTATTCGCTGTTCCCGATCCGGAACAACGGCCGGGCCGGAGCCGCGCCCTCCGCCCGTGATGTGCGCGAGTCGGTGCTCTCGGACTGGCTGCTGGCCGTGGAGGCCGACGCGGGCGACTGGCCGCCCGCGCGGCTGGACCTCCTCCAGGGCGTCACCCAGCTGATCGCGGTCGAACGCGACCGGCGCGACGCGGCCCGCACGGTGCGCCGCCGGCTCGCCCAGGAGGTCCTGGAGCTGGTCCAGGCGGGCGCCGCGCCCGCCGAGATCGCCGCCCGGCTGCGCGTGGCCACCCCGGTCCTGCTCCCCGGCCTGGGGGCGGCGCCGCACTGGCAGGTGGTGGTGGCCCGGGTCGAGTGGGACGGGGACGGGGCGGCCGGCTCCCCGGTCGCGGGCGGCCCGGTCGCCCAGGCACTCCTGGAGGAGATTCTCGTCGACCCGGCCGTGACCGGACCCGACTCGGCGGACCGGATCGCCGTCGCCCACACGGGTGAGGAGGCCATCGCGCTGGTGCCGCTGCCCGCCGACCGGGACCGGGGCGCGGCGGCGGACGCGGAGGCCGTCCGGGACGGCGCGGCGGACGGGCGCCGGGAGGACGGGGCCGGCCTGCACGCGGACGCGCTGCTGGCCGCCGTGCGCGCCCCGCTGTCCGCCGGTCTCGCCGACGACGGCCGGCTGACACTGGGTGTCAGCGCCTCGGTGCATTCCGCCGAGGGGCTGCGCGGCGCGCTGGAGGAGGCGCGGCACGCCCGGCGGGTGGCGGCGGCCCGGCCGGGGCGGGTCTGCGCGGCCGGTCACGACGAGCTGGCCTCGCACGTGCTGCTGCTGCCGTTCGTCCCCGACGACGTGCGCAGGGCGTTCACGGCACGGCTGCTGGACCCGCTGCGCGAGTACGACCGGCGCCACCGCGCGGAGCTGATCCCGACCCTGGAGGCGTTCCTTGACTGCGACGGTTCCTGGACCCGCTGCGCGGCCCGGCTGCACCTCCACGTCAACACGCTGCGCTACCGGGTCGGGCGAATCGAGCAGTTGACGGGGCGTGACCTGGCCCGCCTGGAGGACAAGCTCGACTTCTTCCTCGCCCTGCGTATGAGCTGAACCACCGGGCCCCGCAAGGGGTTCCGCTTCCGCCACCGATTGTGAAAACTTTCACCTGACATTGCCCCGGCCTCTTGGCCCGGCGTGCCATTCCGTGCTGTGATGCGGGTCATACCCACGGGTGTCCGGCCGTACCCGGACGCTCACCACAGCTCGAAGGCGCGCTCGGGGAGGGCAATGTGGCGCATACCGCCATGTCTGGTTCCGGAACGACAGCAGATGACGATCCTCCGCTCCAGACCGCGGTATGGCGGCTGCGCTCACGCGGCTGCTGGACGGACGCCGCGGCGCTGCTCGAACACGACGCCGCCACCGACCCGGCCGCCGCGCTCCAGCGCACCGCCCTGCTGACCGAGCGGTGCCTGTACACCGGGCAGGGCTGGACGGACGCCGAGGACGCCCTGCGCACGGCCGAGGCGATGGCCCACGACGACGAGGAGCGCGGCGCCGCCGCCTGCGAGCGGGGCCATTTCGCGTACGCCTCGACGCTGCTCGGGGTCCGGGACCGGGCCGACGAGGCGCGGGTCGCCCTGGGCCGGGCGGCCGCGCTGCTCTCCCCCACCGCGCAGGGCCGGCCGCTGCTGGACTACCGGCGGGGGCTGATCGCGCAGAACATCTCGGACTCCCCGCAGGCCGCGCGGGCCGCCTACCGCCGGGCGCACGCGGGCGCCACCGAGCAGAACGACGCGCTGCTGCTCTCCTCCACCTGGCGCCAGCTCGCGCTGATCGCGCTGCGCGAGGGCGAACTCGCGGAGGCCCGGCACGGGTTCGCGGAGTGCCTGCGGATAAGGGAGGAGCTGGGCTACCTGGTCGGTACGGCCCCGGCGCTCATCGCGCTGGCCGACGCCGAGAGCGAGCCCGAGGAGGCCGGCCGGCTGCGGGCCGAGGCGGGCCGGCTCTTCCGGCTGCTCGGCGGGGTCCCGACCTGGCTGGGCCCGCATCTGGACCCGCCCCCGCCGGAGACGATCGAGGCCAACTGAGCCGGCGCGGGACCCCTCGGAGCGCCCGGCGCCCGGCCGGCCGCGTACGCCGTCAGCCGTCCGCGCCCGCGCCCGCGAAGTGTTCGCGTACGAGGGTCTGGACGACGGCCACGTCCTGGGCGATCAGGGCGTCGAGCAGCGCGGTGTGCTCGGATGCGTCGGCCAGCAGGTCGGCGCGCCGGGTGACCGGGTTGTCCACGAGCGGCCACTGGGAGCGGCGGTGCAGGTCGTCCGCGACCCGCACCAGGCTGTGGTTGCCGGCCAGCGCGAGCACCGCGCCGTGGAACGCCCGGTCCGCCTCCGCGTAGCTCGCCCGGTCGCCGACCGCCGCCGCGGCCACCGTGGCGTCGGCCAGCGGGCGCAGTGCGCACCAGCGGGCGGGCGGCACGGTGCGGGCGAGCCGCAGCATCACGGGGACCTCGATCAGGGCCCGGACCTCGGCCAGCTCGGCCAGCTCGCCCGGTCCGCGCTCGGCGACCCGGAAGCCCCGGTTCGGCACGACCTCCACGGCCCCCTCGACGGCGAGCTGCTGCATCGCCTCGCGCACGGGGGTGGCCGACACGCCGAAGCGGGCGCCCAGGGCGGGCGCCGAGTACACCTGGCCGGGGACCAGCTCGCCACCGACCAGGGCGGCGCGCAGGGCGTCCAGGATCTGGCCGCGCACGGAATGCCTGCGCACCCGGTCGCGCGGGGCGGGGGCGTCGGGTTCGCCGTGGGTGTGCTCGCCGCGGGCCTGCTCCGGCACCCGTACGGACGAGCGGGGGACGGCCTCCGGCACCCCGTGGCGGGGCCGCGCCTCCTCGCGCGCTCTGCCCTGGTCCACGGGCACCTCCTCGGCCGGTCACGGGCGCGGCTCGCGCGTCGGGCGCCCTGTGTGCACGATAGGCGCAGGAGCCTCCAGTTCAAACATCGTTCCGGCAGGGTAAGGTAAGGCTTACCTGCTGACGATCGTGAATCGGTGGTCCCCGCATGACCCTGCCCGCCCTGCTTCCCGCGGTGACGGCCTCCCCCGTGGCCGACGCGTACGCGCGCCTGGCCGAGGTCTTCCCGGGAGTGCGCGCCGAGGTCCTCGCGGACGGCGAGAGCGCCCCCGGCGGGCCCGGCTGGGTGGGCGCGCACGAACTGGCGGCGGGCGGCGAGGCCCTGGACACCTTCCTCGCCTTCGACGAGGCCCAGGTCCGGCGGGACTACGGGCAGGAGGCCCGGCCCGATGTGATCGCCAGCTTCGGCCTGCACCGCTACGCCTGGCCGGCCTGCCTGCTGGTGACGGTGCCGTGGTTCCTGCACCGGCGGGTGCCCCGCATCCCGGTCGAGGACGTCTCGTTCCAGCGGGCGCTCGGGCATCTGACGCTGCGGGTGCGGGAGTTCGCCTGTCTGCCCGGCGATCCGGCGGCCGCGCTGCCGGGGGCGCGGGTGGTGGCCGACGAGGCGGCGCTGCGCGCCGAGGTGCTGGACGCGGTGGCCGACCATCTGGGCCCGGTGCTGGAGGGCTTCCGGCCGCGTATGCGGCGCGGGAAGCGGGCCCTGTGGGGCATGGCGACGGACGAGATCGTCGAGGGCCTCTGGTACATCGCCCATCTGCTGGGCGAGGAGCGGCGCGCGATGGCGGAGCTGGAGGCGCTGCTACCGGGCACCACGAAGCCGTACGTCGGCACGGCGGGCTTCCGCGAGCTGACCGGACCCGGCGGGGAGGTGCTGCCCACCCGCGACCGGGCGAGCTGCTGCCTCTTCTACACGCTGCGCCCCGAGGACACATGTGTGACCTGTCCGCGTACGTGCGACGCGGACCGCGTACGCAAGTTGACGCCCGCTCCCTGATCCACACCGCCCGAGCGGGCGACATGGATTCGAACATCATGCGTACCCCGCTGAGGTGTGTTCGACCAGATTGCCGATATCGGCGGTCCCGGACACCCCATTGGCGTTCTCTTGCCCCGAAACGGTCTGGCCCTGCCGGAATCTCCGCCACGATGGCGCCCGAAACGCCCTACGTGACGCAAGGGACCGCGCATGAGACTGACCGACATATCGCTTGACTGGCTGCTTCCGGGCGCCGTGCTGCTCGTGGGGGTCATGGCGGCGGTGGCGGTGGTCGCGCGCGGCAAGCGCACCTCTGACACAGCCACGGCCGACGACAGCTGGGAGCGCGCCGAGGAGCGCCGCAGACGCAAGGAAACGCTGTACGCCACCGCCTCGTACGTGCTGCTGTTCTGCTGTGCCGCGGTGGCCGCCGCGCTCTCCTTCCACGGGCTCGTCGGCTTCGGCGAGCAGAACCTCGGCCTCTCCGGCGGCTGGGAGTACCTGGTGCCCTTCGGTCTGGACGGGGCGGCGATGTTCTGCTCGGTCCTCGCCGTGCGGGAGGCCAGCCACGGGGACGCGGCGCTGGGCTCGCGGCTGCTGGTGTGGACCTTCGCGGGTGCCGCCGCCTGGTTCAACTGGGTGCACGCGCCGCGCGGCGTCGACCACGCGGGCGCCCCGCACTTCTTCGCGGGGATGTCCCTCTCGGCCGCCGTGCTGTTCGACCGGGCGCTGAAGCAGACCCGCCGGGCCGCCCTGCGCGAGCAGGGTCTGGTGCCCCGGCCGCTGCCGCAGATCCGGATCGTGCGCTGGCTGCGCGCCCCCCGCGAGACCTTCGGCGCCTGGTCGCTGATGCTCCTGGAAGGCGTACGCACCCTGGACGAGGCGGTCGACGAGGTACGCGAGGACCGCCGGGAGAAGAGGCAGAACCGTCTCCGCAGGAAGGACCAGGAAAAGCTGGACCGGGCGCACATCAAGGCCCTGAACCGGCAGAACCGGGCCTGGGGACGGCTCGGCCGGGGCGGCCCCCCGGTGGACGTGGCGGCGCTGCCCCCGGCGGCGGGCTCGGCGCAGCCCGTCGCGGAGCCCGCCATATCCGAGCCGGGTCAACTGCCCCTGCGGCCCCGGCCGTCCCTGCAAGCCGCAGGCCACTCGAACTCGGCGGATCTCCCGGAGGCGGGCGCGAGTGAACCGGCGGCGATCGACCTCACGGCCGAGGACGACACCCAGGCCATCCCCCGGCTCGACTCCCTGGAGAAGAAGCTGAAGGACCTGGAGCAGCAGTTCGGCTGAACCGGCCGGACCGGCTGAACCACACGGGACCGGGTGTCGCGTACGAACGGCCCTGACCGCCCGCACAGGCGGTCAGGGCCGTTCGCCGTCCAGTTCGAACCACACCACCTTGCCCAGCGAGCGGGGGCTGATCCCCCAGGAGTCGGCCAGGCTCTCCACCAGGATCAGCCCCCGGCCGTGCGTACCGTCGTCGGCGGGCGGTACGTGCGGCTCGGGCGGCATTCCGGGGACGAAGTCCCGTACCTCCACGCGCAGTCGGCGGGGCGCGACGCTCACCGCGACGACCGCGCCGTCGTCGGTGTGCACCAGGGCGTTGGTCACCAGCTCGCTGAGCAGCAGCTCCGCGACCCGCACCGGCTCGTCCTTCCATCGGTAACGCAATAACTCCCGTACGGCTCCGCGCACTTCGCCCACGGCTGCCAGGTCGGCCCGGTCCACCCTGCGGAGCATCCGGGCCACTTCGTGACGCTCCATCGTCTCCCCCGACTGCACGGTCATTCGCCCCCCCTGTCGCAAAGGTGCTCACGCCATGCATGCCCCGCCTACACGCGGTCACGCTTGCGGGGAGGGGCGGACCGGGGTGAATCGTGCGGCGTTCAGGCTCGTTTGTAGTAGTAGTCGAAGCCGTCGACGTTGTGGTTGATGCCACTGCCGCTGATGACGAAGTAGGACGCCTTGAGGTCGGCGCACATGGGATTGGCCGCCCCCACCGACCGGGCGGCGCTGACGTTGATGCGGTTGCTGCCGGACTTCGACGTCACCTTGGCCTCGTAGGAACAGGTGGCGTAGACGAAGCCGGAGATGCGCACGACCCCGGCGGAGGTGATGGCGATGTTCTCCGGCTGGCCCGTGTTGTACATCTCACCGTACTTCCAGGTGCCGACGAAGCCCCCCGGCACCGTGCTGCCGCTGTCCGAGCCGCCGGAGGAGGAGCCGCCGGACGTGGTGGTCGATCCGCCGCCGCCGGACGTGCTCGTGGAGCCGCCCGAGGAGGAGCCACGGGAGGTGGAGGAGCCGCCGCTCGAACTCCCGCCGGAGGAACCGCCGCCGCCCGAGGACGAGGAGCCTCCGGACGAGCCACCCGCGCCGCCGCCGCTCGTGCTGGACGAGCCACCCGTGTCGCCGCCGTCCCGGCCGTCCTCGCCCGGCTCCCCGTCCTTGCCGTCCTTCCCGTCCTTCCCGTCCTTCGCCGGCTCGTCCTTCTTCTTCCCGCTCTTGGACGCGGAGGGGCTCGGGGTGCCGGTGGGCGACGCGCTGCCGGCCGCCGAGGGCTCCGACGCGGGTGTGGAGGCCGGTGTCGAGAAGGCCGGCGGGGCCGCGTGCGCCCCGTCGTCCCGGCCGAAGGGCTGGAGCACGGCCAGCGTGCCGCCTCCGCCGACGACGACCACCAGCGGGACGGCGATCAGCCAGGAGCGGCGCCGCTCCCGTTTCGGCTTCACGGCCGTGGTCCCGCCCTTCGCCCCCGCCTCGTCCCCGGGCGCCGCCGCCCCGTCCTCCGGGGCGCCGAGGCGCATCGTCGCGCGGTCGCCCTCCTGCCGCAGCGGCTTCGCCTCCGCGTCCAGCAACTGCGCGCCCTGGCGGGCCAGATGGCTCACCACGGCGGCGGGCAGCCAGGTGGCGGCCACCGGCCCGGCCGTGCGCCCCGGCTCGGCCAGCAGCTCGTCCACGGAGGGCCGCTCGTCGATGCTCTTGGTGAGCAGGCGGGCGATCAGGGCCTTGAGGTCCTCGTCCCGGACCCGCCCCAGGTCGGGTTCGCCCTCGGCGATCCGGTACATGATCGCGTGCTGGTTGCTCGCGCCGTGGCCGAACGGGAGCGTGCCGGTCGCCGCGTACGTCAGCACACAGCCGAGGGTGAACACATCGCTCTTGGGGACCGCGCTCTCCCCGCGCACCTGCTCCGGGGCCATGAAGCCGGGCGAGCCGATCATCATGCCGGTGCTGGTGAGCAGGGACTCGACGGTGGTCCCGACCGCGCGCGCGATGCCGAAGTCGATGACCTTGGGGCCCTCCATCGTGAGCATCACGTTGGAGGGCTTGAGGTCGCGGTGCACGATCTTCGCCGCGTGGATGTCCTTGAGCGCGTGCAACAGCCCGGTGGCGAGGGCCTGTACGGCCTCGGCGGGCAGCGCGCCATGGCCGCGCACGACCTGCTCCAGGGAGAGGCCGGGCACATAGCCGGTGGCCACCCAGGGGAACTCGGCGTCCGGCGCCGCGTCCAGGACGGGCGCGGTGTGGCGTGCGCCGACGCGCCGTGCGGCCTCGACCTCGCGGCGGAAGCGGGCCCGGAACTGCGGGTCCGCGACGTGCTCCGCGTGCACCACCTTGACCGCGACCGTGCGGCCGCCGTCGGCCCGCGCGAGGTAGACCCGGCCCATGCCGCCCGCGCCGAGCCGGCCCAGCAGCAGATAGGGCCCGATGCGCGCCGGATCGCTCGGCGTGAGCGGCTTGATGCCCCCGTCGAGGTAGTCCTCGTCGTCAGCGTGGTCGTCGTTGTGCACGCCGGTCATGTCCGAGCGCTCCCCGTGTGTCCCGGACGGCGGTCCTCCTTGGGACCGCGCCCCCTGCCTGAATCCCCATGTACGGCCGCGACTTGGCGCGGCGAACGTTCAGTGTGAAGCAAAGGCGGAACCGATTGGAACAACTTCCGGAAAGAATTCTGGAATCTTCTTCTACGCTGTCCCGGACGGCATCATGGGGAGTGCCCGATTCCGGAAGTGGGGGGTGCGTGGATGAGTCCGAAGCAGCAGCGGGGCGCCGCCACGGCCGCGCAGGTCCTCGACAGCGCCCTGGAGCTGTACGCGTCACGGGGTGAGGCGGGGCTGACGCTCGCCGCGATCACCTCGGCGAGCGGGGTGAGCACCGGCAGCGTCTACCACCACTTCGGCAGCCTGCACGGAGTGGTGCTCGCTCTCGCGCAGTCCTGGCTCGGCCGGCTCCTGGAGGAACTGGCCGGGGAGCTCGGCCGGGTGACGGGAGCGCGCGCCGGAGTCCACGCGGTGACGGAGGCGTACCTGCGCTTCGTCCAGGAGCATCCGGACGCCTCCCGGCTCATGCACTCGGTGACCGCCGACCGCGAACTGGTCACGGACGCACGGCAGATCCGGGGCGCGCAGGAGGCCCGGATCGCCCCGCTCGCCGCCTGGCTGCACGCCCACCGGGAGTCGGGCGAGCTGGTCGCGCTGCCGCTGCCCGTGCTGGAGTCGCTGATCCTGGGGCCGGTGACGGGCATCGCGCGCCGCTGGCTCGCCCTCGGGGACATCGACATCGAGGAGGCGGCGCGCACGGTTCCGGAGCACATCTGGCGCTCGGTCAGCCCCTGAGCGAACTACGGGTTCCGGTTCGAGTGCCGTATTACCGTCGCCCTCCGACGTCCGGATTTCGTACACCAGCGTGATACGGGCCGCTGAACCACCGACCTCCCCAAGACATTCGGCCCACAACCCATCCGGTGGATCAGGAGCGAGTGCGGGGTGCGGCTGCCGACCGCGTCACAGGCATCCACCTGTGACGCGGACCAGCCCGAACACGCTCATCCCATGACCGTGACCTATTTGACATCCTCCCCCAGCCGAGGCAGAGGGATTCCTGGCTCACATTGCCCGTGGATCAGCGATCCAACAGGTCTTACACGATCAGCACCAGCCGGGTTGAGACCAGCCCGGGTTCGTAAAGCAGAACCTAGAGATGCATGTGCTGTCTTGGTTCTCGATCAGCACAGAGTACGCACTTGATTGTCAGCACGTACCAAACGCAGCCTACCGGATCGAGGCGGCAGCTTTCTCCCCGAACCATATACCAGGACTTAGGCGGAATTGCCCGGTGATCGAGGGCTCCGGGGTCACCGGCGCGGACAGCTTCTGGACCGCGGTCGGCGAGGCGGTGAACGGGCCCGGCGGGTACTTCGGCCGGAATCTCGACGCCTTCGCGGACTGCCTGTCCGGCGGCATGGGCACGCCGGACGACGGCGACTTCGTCTTCGAGTGGCGCGATCACGCGCGCTCGGCGCGGGCGCTGGGACATGCGGAGACCGCGCGCTACCTGGAGCGGCTGGCCGCCCGCGCCCATGAGAGCAACCGCGGCCGCCTGCGCGAGGAGTGTGCGCGGGCGGCCGCGGGGCGGGGTCCGACCCTCTTCGACCGGTTGGTGGAGATCATCCGGGACCGGGTGGGGTCGGACGGACTGAGGCTGCTCCGAGGTCCGGGGTCAGTAGCTCGTCGCGACGCTCACCTGCCCGAAGTCCCGCACGGCGTACAGGCTGATGAAGTGTGCCCCGGCGGCCGGGCGGTCGATGGTGAGGGTGTGCGCGTTGCCGTCGCCGGTGGCCCTGGCGGTGTACGAGCCGGTGGTCGCCCAGCCGTTGGCGCTGTAGTAGAGGTCGGCGTCGCCGGTGCCGCCGCTGGTGGTGACGGTCAGCCGCTCGGTGCCCTCGGGTATGTAGAGGTACAAGTAGGAGTAGTCGCCCCGGGTGGCGTGCTGCCCGTCGCGGGCGCAGTCCTGGCCCAGTTCGCGGACGTCGGTGCCGGTGCACGGGGTGGTGGGCTCGGTCGGCGGGTTGGTCGTGGTGCCGCAGGTGCCGGAGGCGCAGGCGGTCAGCCAGGTGTTCCAGTCGGCGTCGTAGCGGTTGCCGATGGTGGTGGTGAGCAGGGTGCGGGCGCCGTTCCAGTCACCGGCGCGGTACAGGCCGAGGAGCTTGTCCACATCGGCACGGTGCGACTGGAGCATGTAACGGACGGCCAGGTAGCCCCAGTTGTAGACGCGGGTCTGGTCGGCGTTCTCGTAGGTGGTGTCGAACAGGGTGCGCAGCGGGTAGGTGCGCGCGGCGGCCTGGCTGAGGGCGTCGTCGTAGACGACGTCGCGGTACGAGTAGGAGACGTACTCCGCGAAGCCCTCGATCCACCAGACGGTCGGGGTGCTGACCCCGGCGGCGAAGTCGCCCGCCATGTCGAACCGGCCGTCGAGGTAGTGGGTGTACTCGTGGTTGAGGTTCCATATCTGGAAGTCGGGCCGGACCCACTCGGCCTCGTACGCGATGAACCTCGGCTGGTTTCCGGCCGCCGCCGGGTCGCCCTCCAGGTACATGCCGCCGTTGTTGGTGTCGATGCCGTAGATGGCTCCGGCGTAGGTCTGGTAGTCGGTGCTGGAGTCGAAGACGATCACCTCGATGGTGGTGTTGCGGTCCCCGGCGACGGGCCCGCTGTCCCTGGCCACCTGGTGGAAGTAGGCGTCCTGGCCGCGCAGGCTGGTGCACGCCTTCGTCAGGTCGGCGGAGGACATCTGCTGGGCGAGGATGCGGATGCTGTCGCTGCAGGTGTACGAGACGGGCAGCGCGGCGCTCTTGAGGCGGGCGGCGAGATCGCAGGTGCCGTACGCGGAGCAGTTCGCGCTGTCGTAGTAGTCGGCCATCTCGGCGAGGCCCACCCACAGCGGCGCGGTCGGCCCGGTCAGGGAGCTGCGGCCGAGAAGGTCGATGACCAGTGGCTTCGCCTTGGGCCGCAGGGAGTCCTCCTGGAGGAAGCGGGCGAGTTCGCGGCCGGCGTTGGAGGCGAGGTAGGACCGGTCGGTGCCCAGCAGGCCGAGATGGTCGCGGGCGAAGCCGGCGAGGGCGTCGAGCAGGCTGGGGTCGGCCTCGACGGCGCTGACGAACGCGGGCAGCTGGTGGCCCCGGAAGGTGACGGTGTAGACGTTGTTGACCGCGTTGAGCATGTACCAGGAGCCGTCGTACGAGGAGTCGTAGTCGGCCAGCAGCCGCTTGAGGACGGACAGGTAGCGGGCGTTCTGCTCGGCGCTGTCGATGAGGATGACGGCCTCGCCCAGGGTCTCGCCGTTGGCGTCGGTGACGTCACGGGAGTGCGCCGAGGCGAAGAAGGCGTCCAGTCCGCCCTGGATGGCGGTGCGCAGGGCGGTGCCGTAGTCGCCGACGGTGCCGGGATCGTAGTACTGCACGTAGTACCCGGCGCGCAGATAGAGCACCAGCTGCGGCATGCCGGTGCTGCCGTCGCCGGGGTAGGCGGCCGATCCGTCGCGCAGGGCGTTGGCGACGGTGACCATCTGCGCCTCGCGGAAGGCGAGGTAGCCGTCGTTGCCCTTGACGGAGAACAGGGTGTTGACGCAGTCGGTCGGGGACGCCTTGATCTGCTGGACGAGGGCGCTGCCGGTGCGGCTGGTGAAGTCGGCCACGGAGCAGGCGGCGGCCTTCGCGGTGGTACGGGCCTCGGCCCGCATGGAGGGCGCCGGGTGGCTCGGGCGGGCGGCGCGCGGGTCGTCGTAGTCGCGCCGCAGGGCGTCCTCGGAGGCGCTGAGCGGGGCCCGGTCGGCGGGGCTGAGGGCGGCGCCGCCCAGGTGGGCCGGGTCCTGCGCGGGCGCGGTGGCGGCCTCGGCGGCGGGGCCGCCGGGCTCGGGGGCGGTCCGGTCGCCGGCCGTCGCCTGCGCGGCGGCGGTCGCGCTCGCGGTGGACGGGGCGGCGGGCCGGGGTTCGGCGGCCCACGCGGGGCCGGCGAGCAGGCCGGCGCCGAGGCAGGCCGCCAGGGCGGCGGTGGAGAGTGCGGTGAATCTCTGTCGGGCCGTTCGTTTCTTCACGTGCCGCCTCCCAGCGGTGTGGGGGACCGCGCGCCGTTGCGCGGCCGTGGGGGATGGCGCGGGGTGAGGCCGGACGGGGTTGGGGGGTTGGGGATTGGGGGGTTGGGGATTGGGGGTTGCCATGAAATGACATGGACACAACCTCAGCGCGACCGTCAGTACAATGGCACATGTCACATGGTCTTAGGAAGCGGCCGTGACGACATTCCTGAACGCGTCAGGGCGCGTCGCTACAGGGGGAGTTGGGAACGCGAGGCTTCCCGGGCGGACAGGCCCGGCCGGGTTCCCTCGCCGTCGGCCCACAGGGAGCGGACGTGCGACATATGGGCGAGCATGCACGCCTCAGCACCCTGCGCGTCCCCGGCCACCACCAGGTCGAGGAGCTGCACATGCTCCTCGGCCGACGCCGTCAGCTGCCCGGACTCGGCGAGCCGGTCCAGGCCGAAGAGGCGGGAGCGCTTGCGCAGTTCGCCGACCTGCTCGACGAGGCGGCGGTTGCCGGCCAGCGCGAGCAGGGCGAGGTGGAAGCGGCGGTCGGCCTCCAGATAGTCCAGGATGTCGTGGCGCCGGGCGGCGTCGACGATCTCCAGGGCGACCGGCCGCAGCGCCTCCAGCTCGTGCGTCAGCCCCATCCGCGCGATCCGGCCCACCGTGGGCACCTCGATCATGGCGCGCAGCTCGGTGAAGTCGTCCAGGTCCTGTTCGGTCAGCTCGGTGATCCGGAAGCCCTTGTTGCGGACGGCCTCGACCTGGCCCTCGCGGACCAGGTCGAGCATCGCCTCACGGACGGGGGTGGCGGAGACGCCGAACTGGGCGGCGAGCGCGGGCGCCGAGTAGACCGTGCCCGGCCGCAGCTCGCCGGAGATGAGCGCCGCCCGCAGCGCGTGCGCCACCTGGTCGCGCAGATGCTCCTGCGCCGTGAGCGCGCCGAGCGACGTCAGGCGGGCCATGTCCGTTCCTCCAGCACCGTGCGGGGACGCCGGGGGCGTCGTGCCGGTCAGAATACAATGTCACGTTGCCCCCGACGCGGGTGCGGTCTCACAGCAGGAAGCCCTCGGGGAACGGGTCGTCCGGGTCGAGGAAGTACTGCGCGGTGCCGGTGATCCAGGCCCGCCCGGTGACCGTGGGGACGACCGCGGGCAGCCCGGCCACCTCCGTCTCGCCGACCAGCCGGCCGGTGAACCGGGTGCCGATGAAGGACTCGTTCACGAAGTCCCGGTCCAGGCCGAGTTCGCCGCGCGCGTGCAGCTGGGCCATCCGCGCCGACGTACCGGTGCCGCACGGCGAACGGTCGAACCAGCCGGGGTGGATGGCCATGGCGTGCCGCGAGTGCCGGGCGTCGGAGCCGGGCGCGATCAACTGGACGTGCTTGAGCCCGTGGATGCCCGCGTCCAGCGGGTGGACCGGCCGGTCGGCCGCGTTGACCGCGTCCATCAACGCGAGCCCGGCCGCCAGCAGTTCGCCCTTGCGCGCCCGGTCGAACGGCAGGCCCAGGTCCGCCAGGCGCACCATCGCGTAGAAGTTGCCGCCGTAGGCGAGGTCGTACGGCACCTCCCCGAAGCCGGGCACCTCCGCGGTCAGCCCGAGCCCCGCGCTGAACGCGGGGACGTTGGTGAGAGTGACGGAGGTGGCGGCCCCGCCCTCCACCCGGACATCCACGCACACCAGTCCGGCCGGGGTGTCCAGCCGTACGGTGGTGACCGGTTCGGTGACCTCGACCAGGCCGGTCTCGACCAGCACGGTGGCCACCCCGATGGTGCCGTGCCCGCACATCGGCAGACAGCCGGAGACCTCCATGAACAACACCCCGAAGTCGGCGTCGGGGCGGGTCGGCGGCTGGAGGACGGCGCCGCTCATCGCGGCGTGGCCGCGCGGCTCGTACATCAGCAGGGTGCGCACCGCGTCCCGGTGCGCCGTGAAGTACGCCCGGCGCTCGGCCATGGTGGCGCCGGGGAGCGTGCCGATCCCACCGGTGACGACGCGGGTGGGCATGCCCTCGGTGTGCGAGTCGACGGCGTGGAAGACGTGACGGCTGCGCATGCGTCGTCCCCTCTCAGTCCAGGCCCTCGGCGCGCGCCTTCCCGGTGGCGGCGCGTACGGCGGCCAGGGCGTCGGCGCCGAGCGGCAGCCGGGGCGGCCGGGTGGGGCCGCCGTGCCGGCCGACGACGTCCATGGACGCCTTGATCGCCTGGACGAACTCCGGCTTGGAGTCCCAGCGCAGCAGCGGGTGCAGCCGCCGGTAGAGCGGCAGGGCCCGCTCCAGGTCACCGGCGACGGCCGCCCGGTACAGCTCGACGCAGCCGGCCGGCAGCATGTTGGGGCAGCCCGCGATCCAGCCGACCGCCCCGGCCAGGACGAGTTCCAGCAGGACGTCGTCGGCGCCCACGAGCAGGTCGAGGCCGGGTGCCTCCTCGGCGATCTCGTACGCCCGGCGGACGTCGCCGCTGAACTCCTTGACGGCCACGACGGACCCCTCGGCGTGGAGCTGCCCCAGCAGCCGGGGGGTCAGGTCCACCTTGGTGTCGTACGGGTTGTTGTAGGCGACGACGGGCAGCCCGGCCGCCGCCACCTCGGCGTAGTGCGCGCGGACGGCCTCCTCCTCGCAGGCGTAGCCGTTGGGCGGCAGCAGCAGGACGCTGCCGGCCCCGGCCTCGGCGGCCTCCTCGGCCCGGCGCCGGGACTGGGCGCTGTCGTACGAGGAGACGCCGGGCATCACTCTGGCTCCGTCGCCGGCCGCCTCGACGGCGACGCGTACGACGTCCCGGCGCTCCCGGTCGCTGAGGGTCTGGTACTCCCCCAGCGAGCCGTTGGGCACCACGCCGTCGCAGCCCGCTGCGATGAGGTCGCGGACGTGGGCGGCGTACGCGTCGAAGTCGATCGACCGGTCCTCGTGCAGGGTGAGCGGGGTCGCGACCATGACGCCCCGCCAGGGCGCGTCGGTGCGGGTGGAGTCGGCCGTCATGTGGGCTCCTCGGGTTGCGGGGATGCGGATGCGGGCGTGGCGCGTGTTCACGCGTCGCCGGACGGGTCGGTCCGGGCGAGCGCGGCGAGAGGGACCGGGCAGGCGAGCGGCCTGCGGTCGGGGGTTTCGCCGGTGGGCGGCCCGGCGAGGGCACGGACGGCGAAGCCGCAGGTGCGGCCCTGGCACCAGCCCATGCCGGCCCGGGTGAGGAGCTTGGCGGTACGGGTGTCGGCCGCGCCCAGGTCGTCGACGGCGGTGCGGATCGTGCCCGCGGGGACCTCTTCGCACCGGCAGACCTCGGTGTCCGGGGCGAGCCAGTCCGTCCACCCGGGCCCCGGCCGGTGCGCGGCGCCCATGAGCCCGGCGAACCGGCGCATCCGCCGCCGCGCGCGCCGCAGTCGCGCGGCGCGGCCCCGGTCCCGTGCGGGGCGGCCGTCCCGTGCGTCGGCGATCACCGACAGGGCGGCCAGCTCCCCTTCGGCGAGGGCGAGCCGGACCCCGCCGATGCCGCCGGTCTCGCCGGCCGCCCAGACGCCGGGCACGTTGGTGCGCAGCTCCTCGTCGAGTTCCAGGGCGGGCGATCCGTCCGTGCCGGTCCGGGTGGCGCAGCCGAGTTGGGCGGCGAGGTCGATGTGCGGGACGAGGCCGTGGCCGACGGCGAGCGCGTCGCAGTCGATGCGCCGCCCGGTTCCCGGCAGCGGGTGCCAGTCGCGGTCGAGCCGGCTGACGGTGACGCCTTCGACCCGCCCGGTGCCGTGGACGGCGGTGACGGCGCGGTGCGGGAGCAGCCGCACCCCGTGGCGGGCGAGCCCCGCCCGGTGGCGGGCGCCCTCGGCGAGCCGGTCCGGGTTGCCGGCCAGGACCAGGGGCGCGCGGGCGTACGCCCCGTATCCGGCGGCCTCCACCAGTGCGGGAACCCGGGCTCCGGCGCGGGCCAGGGAGAGGGCGACGGCCTGGAGCAGCGGTCCGCTTCCGGCGACGACGACGCGCCGGCCGGGCAGGACGAGCCCGGACTTGAGCATGGCCTGGGCGCCGGCCGCGCCGACCACGCCGGGCAGCGTCCAGCCGGGGAAGGGGAGTTGGCGTTCGGTGGCGCCGGTCGCGACGAGGATGCGGCGGGCGCGCGGGGCGGTGGTGGCGGGCTCGTCCGGTGTGGTGGTGTGGGAGCTCTCCGGGCCGGTGAGTGTGTGCAGGGTCCAGTCCTCGCCGGTTCGGGCGATCGTCCAGACGTGGTGGCCGGTGAGGTGGCGCAGGCGACCGGTGGCGCGGTGCCGGTCGAGGCGGGCGGTGAGCGCGGTGAAGGCGGACCAGTGGTGGTGCGGGGCCTTGGGCCGGGTGGCGTGCAGTCCGGGGGCGGGTGCGCGGTAGTACTGGCCGCCGGGGGCGTCGGCCGCGTCGAGGAGGAGCACCCGGAGTCCGGCGTCGGCCGCGGTGACGGCGGCGGCGAGCCCGGCGGGTCCGGCGCCCACCACGGCGAGGTCGGCGCGGTCAGGGGCGCGGTGCGTCATGTCCGGTCCCCTCCTGGGTGGTGACGGCGTCGCCGGGCCGGGCGGGCAGCAGACAGGCGCGCAGGTTGGGCCGGCCGTTGACGGTGGCCAGGCACTCGTAGCAGGAGCCGATCCCGCAGAAGGCCCCGCGCGGGCGCCCGTTGTTCCGGGTGGTGCGCCAGCTGAGGACGGAGGCGGCCCACAGCACGGCCGCGACACTCTGCCCCGGCAGCGCGCGCAGCGGCCGTCCGTCGAAGGTGATCTCGAACCCCGGTCCCGGCTCGGCACCGGCCAGGCCGGCCGGGGTGCGGGCGGGTTCGCGCCGGCGTGCTCGTCTCACCGGGGGCTCCTGTCTCGTCGTGCGGGCGGTACGGGGTGGAGGGACGGTCCGGCGCGGGGCTCGGCGGGCGGCGCGCTATCCGGCGCCGGGGCCGAAGCGGTCCGGGCTGAACGGCGCGGGGTCCAGCGGCGGTTCCTCGCCCCGGAGGGCGGCGGTGACCAGGACCGCGGTGGCCGGGGCGAGACCGATGCCCGCGCCCTCGTGGCCGCAGGCGTGGAAGAGGCCGGGGACGCGGCGGTCGGCGCCGATGGCGGGGAGGTGGTCGGGCAGGTACGGGCGGAAGCCGTGGTAGGCGCGGATGACCCGGACGGTGTTCAGGACCGGGAAGAGCGCGGCGGCCGCGCCGGCCAGGGCGCTGATCACGGGCACGGACAGGGTGCGGTCGAAGCCGACGCGCTCCCGGCTGGCGCCGATCAGGACGGGCCCGGCGGCGGTGCCCTCGACGACCGGTGACGTCTGGAGGGCGGCGGACGCGCTGGAGACGTCGGCCACGTATTCGGCGGCGTACACCTTGTGCCGGATCAGCGGCGGCAGCGGTTCGGTGACCAGGACGAACCCGCGCCGGGGCAGGACGGGCAGCTCCACCCCGGCCAGCGCGGCGAACTCGCCGCCCCGGACGCCCGTCGCGTTGACCACGGCCGGGGCGAGGAGGTCGCCCGCCGGGGTGCGGACGCCGCGCACCGCGCCGGTGGGGCCGGTGAGCAGGGCGGTGACCGGGCTGCCGGGGTGCAGGCGCGCTCCGGCGTCGCGGGCGGCGCGGATCAGGTGGGCGGCGGCGAGCGCGGGCTGCACCTGGGCGTCCTGCGGGTAGCGGACGCCGCCCGCGAGGCCGGGCGCCAGATGCGGTTCCAGGTCGGGCAGTTCGCCGGCGGCGACGGCCTCGGTGCGTACCCCGGCGGCGGCCTGTCCGGCGGCGGTCGCGGTCAGGCCGGCCAGGGACGCCTCGTCCGCCGCGACGACGAGGCCGCCCTTCCGCTCGTACTCGATCGCCGGGGGCAGCGTCCCGGCCAGCTCGCGCCACAGTTCGGCGGAGAGCTGGGCGAGGGCGAGTTCGGGGCCGGGGGGTTTGTCGGAGACCAGGAGGTTGCCCTCCCCCGCGCCCGTGGTCCCGCCGGCGACGGGTCCGGCGTCCACCACCGCGACCGCGAGTCCGGACCGGGTGGCGTAGTAGGCGCAGGCGGCGCCGACGACACCGGCTCCGACCACGACGACGTCCAGCGGCTGTCTCGTGAACACGCCAGTAATATGTCACATGGTTCTGGGGGTGCCAAGAGGTCGCAGCGCGAAGGAAGTTGCCCCCCGGGGGGCGTCGGCTGCCGGCCGTCCCCGCGTGGGCGGGAACGGCCGGGCCGGATCAGATCCGGACGCTGGAGGCGGGCGATCCGGTACCGGTGGCGATCACGCCCTGGTCGGCCCACTTCACCTGATTTCCCCAAGGAAGCCCGGGGTTCGGCCCCGGGAGGAATTGGTCCTTGGCGCGGAGGCGCAAAGCGCCGGAGTTCGCCGCGCATCTGCCGGTACCTCAACTTGATCTCCTGCGGTCAGCCCTAATAGGGTTTTCTGCGTGAAGATTGTCGCGCAGGTGAAACTATTGCCCGTGTCCGCGTATGACGCGGACGCACTGGCAGCGACCCTGCGTGCTTGCAACCGGGCCGCGAATGCGGCCTCCGAGGTGGCGTTCACCGAGGACCTCAAGCGGCGGAACGTGTTGCAGGACGCCGTCTACCACCGGCTCCGGACCGATTTCGACCTCGGGGCGCAGGCGGCGGTGCGCACGATCACGAAGGTGTGCGACGCGTACACCACGCTCAAGGCCAACATCAAGGCCGGGAACCTCGGCCGTGAGGACTCAAAGCGGCGCGCCCGTGCCGAGTCCAGGCCGATCGGCTTCCGGGAAGGTGCGGCCCAGCCGTACGACGACCGGATGCTGACCTGGAACCTGGACACCCGGACCGTCTCCATCTGGACGGTGGCCGGCAGGCTCAAGCGGATTCCGTTCGTCTGCTCGCCCGAAGCGATGCGCCTGCTGGCCTCGCGCAAGGGCGAGTCGGACCTGGTGGCGCGGGACGGGATGTTCTTCCTGGTCGCCACCATCGACGTGCCCGAACCCGAACTGTCCGAGCCGGACGGTTTCCTCGGTGTGGACCTCGGGATTGTCAACATCGCCACCACGTCCGACGGCGAGATCCTTGCCGGGCGCCGGTTGAACCGGTACCGCAAACGGCACCGTGACCTGCGGCAGAAGTTGCAGAAAAAGCGCACCAAGTCCGCCAAGCGGGTCCTGAAGCGCGTCCGCCGCCGGGAAGCCCGGCACGCGGCGAACACCAACCACATCATCGCCAAGACGCTTGTTGCCACCGCTGAACGCACCTCGCGGGGAATCGGACTGGAAGACCTGTCCGGTATCCGCGCCAGGGTTACGGCCAAGAAGGACCAGCGGGCCAAGCTGCACTCCTGGGCATTCGCCCAGCTCGGCGCATTCGTCGCCTACAAGGCACGGCGGGCCGGTGTCCCGGTGGTCCACGTGGACCCGAGGAACACCTCCCGCCAGTGCTCGGAGTGCTGGCACACCCACCGCGCCAACCGGGTCTCCCAGGCCCGCTTCGAGTGCCGGTCCTGCGGCGTGATTACGCACGCGGACCACAACGGCTCCCGCAACATCGCCCACCGGGCGATGTCTGTGTGGCAGCGGGGCGCAGTCAACCGCCCCAGTCCCACCGCAAGGTAGGACCGGACGCAGGGGACCACGCGGCAGCCAGTCGCGCTCCACTTGCAATCACAGCCTTGGACGATCGGGTGACAAGCCCGGTCCTTCAAGGCCGAGAAGTTGACGCAAGGTCTCCGGGAGAGTATGCACACTGGTCTCCCGGAGCATCCCGCAGCACGCTGAATTCTCGGTAACCCCCCGCTAACCCCGCCCCATTAGCGCTGGCCCCTGCCGCTACCAGGCCGACAGCCCGTCAGGGCCGGGGCATGTTACGGAGGTTGGAGCGGGCCATCTGGACCATCCGGCCCACCCCGCCGTCCAGGACGATCTTGCTGGCGGAGAGAGCGAAGCCGGTCACCATGTCCGCGCTGATCTTCGGTGGGATGGAGAGCGCGTTGGGGTCGGTGACCACGTCGATGAGCGCCGGGCCCTTGTGCTTGAACGCGTCCTTGAGGGCGCTCGTCAGCTCCTTGGGCTTCTCGACCCGGACCCCGTACGCCCCCGCCGCGCGCGCCACCGCCGCGAAGTCGGGGTTCTTGTTGGTCGTCCCGAACGACGGCAGCCCGCCGACCAGCATCTCCAGCTCGACCATGCCCAGCGAGGAGTTGTTGAACAGGACGACCTTGACCGGCAGGTCGTACTGGACGAGCGTCAGGAAGTCGCCCATCAGCATGGTGAATCCGCCGTCGCCCGACATCGAGACGACCTGCCGGCCGCGATCGGTGAACTGCGCCCCGATCGCCTGCGGCAGCGCGTTGGCCATCGAGCCGTGGCTGAACGAACCGATCACCCGCCGCTTGCCGTTGGGCGACAGATAGCGGGCCGCCCAGACGTTGCACATGCCCGTGTCGACGGTGAACACCGCGTCGTCGTCGGCGAGTTCGTCCAGCACCGAGGCCACGCACTCGGGGTGGATCGGAATGTGCTTCTCGACCTTGCGGGTGTACGCCTTGACCACGCCCTCCAGGGCGTCCGCGTGCTTCTTGAGCATCCGGTCGAGGAACTTGCGGTCGCTCTTCGCCTTCACCCTCGGCGTCAGACAGCGCAGCGTCTCGCGTACGTCGCCCCAGACGGCCAGGTCCAGCTTGGTGCGCCGGCCCAGATGCTCGGGCCGCACGTCCACCTGCACGATCTTCACGTCGTCGGGCAGAAAGGCGTTGTACGGGAAGTCCGTGCCCAGCAGGATCAGCAGATCGCACTCGTGGGTGGCCTCGTACGCCGCGCCGTAGCCGAGCAGCCCGCTCATCCCGACGTCGAACGGGTTGTCGTACTGGATCCACTCCTTGCCGCGCAGCGCGTGCCCGACCGGGGCCTTGACCCGCTCGGCGAACTCCATCACCTCGGCGTGCGCCCCGGCCGTGCCGCTGCCGCAGAACAGCGTCACCCGTTTGGCCTCGTCCACCATCCGGCACAGCTTCTCGATCTCGCCGTCGCCCGGCCGTACGGTGGGCCGCGAGGTGACCAGCGCGTGCTCGGCGGACCGCTCGGGGGCCGGCTGCCCCGCCACGTCGCCCGGCATCGTCACGACGCTGACCCCGCCCTGGCCGACCGCGTGCTGGATGGCCGTCTGGAGCAGCCGGGGCATCTGCTGCGGGTTGGAAATCATCTCGTTGTAGTGGCTGCACTCCTGGAAGAGCAGCTCGGGGTGGGTCGCCTGGAAGTAGTTGAGGCCGATCTCGCTCGACGGGATGTGCGAGGCGAGCGCGAGCACCGGGGCCATGGAGCGGTGGGCGTCGTACAGGCCGTTGATCAGGTGCAGGTTGCCGGGGCCGCACGAGCCGGCGCAGGCCGCGAGCGTGCCGGTGATCTGCGCCTCGGCGCCCGCCGCGAACGCCGCCGTCTCCTCGTGCCTGACCTGGATCCAGTCCATGTCCGGGTGGCGCCGGACGGCGTCGACGACCGGGTTGAGGCTGTCCCCCACGACCCCGTACAGCCGCTTGACGCCCGCGCGGGCGAGGATGTCGACGAACTGCTCCGAGACGTTCTGCTTGGCCATGGGTGACGCACTCCCTCTGCCCGTGCTCCGTGCACATCCGGCTGTCCGGAACGCGGGGAGCCAAACCCCGGACCGGACGGGTGTCCGGAGTCCATCAACCCATGGCCCGCGCCGTTACGCCTCCCAGACGCCGACCGCCGTGCGGTCGTCGGCGTACCCCTTCACCCTGATCCGGACGTCCGCGAGGAAGTCGCCGAGGCCCGGCGCCGCCACCGGCGACCAGCGCGCCGCGAGTTCCCCGGCAAGCCCGGGCTCCTCGCGCAGCGGGTCCGCGAGGCCCGTGCCGCACAGCAGCAGGGTGTCCCCCGGCCGGGCGACGGAGGCCCGGAAGCGGAACGGTTCGGCGGGCGGCGGCAGCGGGTCCTCGACGAACGGGGCCGGGCCGGTCGTGATGCCCAGGTCCATCGTCAGGCGCTCGCCGTCCGGTCCGCTCTCCGGCGTACTCTCCGGCGCGGACGAGCCGAAGCCGACCACCGCATCGCCGCTCAGCGCGGCGGGCGGCGGCAGCGCCGGTTCCAGGTCGTGCCATTCGCCGTCGCGGAGCCGGAAGAGGCCGCCGCCGCCGATCCCGAAGAAGACCCGGGTGCGGCAGCCGGGGTCGGCGGACAGCAGCAGACAGCGCAGGCTCGCGGTGTACGCGTCCGGCTCGACGCCGAGTCCGGCGGCGCGGGCCCGCAGCTTGCCGTAGGCGCGGTCGGTGAGCCGGTGCAGCCCGGACTTGAGGTCGGCCCGGCGGCCCGCCCTTATGTCGTCGGCCAGCCGGACATGGCTGCGGCCCACGGCCTCACCGATCCAGCGGCAGGCGTCGGCCGACGCGGTGAACGCCCCCTCCGCGCCCCGCGAAGCGCCCGCCACGGCGACGAGGACCAGGGCGCCGTCGCCGCTGCCGAAGCGGGCCGTCAGCAGCGCGTCGCGGCGCGGCTCGCCCCGGAACCGCGCGGAGTCCCCGCGCACGGACGCGGCGCGCAGGGTGTAGCCCCCGTACGAGGCCCCGTCCAGGACAGTGTCCGGAACGACCCGGTCCAGTTCGTACGGGTCGGTCGCGGGCAGCGCGGTGGGCTCGGCGTCGTAGGTGGGCGGCCGATCCCCCACATGGGCGACGGCGCCCGGCCGCGCGGGATGCCGCGCCCCGTCGTCGGCGGCGTCGGTGTCGGTGGCGATCCGGGGGTCCGGCACGGGCGCGGGCGGCTCGGGGGCGACCGGCTCGGGTGCGGGCCCCGGAAACGTACGCGGCAGCGAGGGGCCCGCCGGCGGCTCCCACGGGGCGCGGAGCACGAGACGGCCGGGCACGGGCACGGGCGCGGGCTCCGGCGCGCGGAATACGGTTACGGGTTCCGGCTCGGGCTCGGGTTCCGGCTCCGGTTCCGGTTCCGGCTCCAGTTCCGGAAGCACAGGTTCCGGTTCCGGTTCCGGCGTCCGTTCCGGGGCTGCGGGCTCAAGCCGCTCCTCCGGTACCTCCGTCGTGCCGTACGCCCGGTCCGGGCCGGAGGCCACCGTGCCGGAGGCCGAGTCGAAGCGGTCGTCGAGACTGTCGGCCGCCTGGCTCGCCCCCGTGTCCGGAGCGGATTCGTCGTACAGCCTGCGCCACCAGTCGTCCTCGTGGGCCGCCGGCCTCTCCCCCTGCTGACTCATGCCTTTATTGTCGACCGCCGGGGCCGCACGAAAACGGGCATCGGGAAAATGGGCGGGGAGACGGGGAGGGGTCGGGGATGCTGGGAGCCATAGGTCTCGACGAGAGGCAGGAGTCGGCGTACCGCGCCCTCGTGGCGATGGGGGCCGCCGAGCTGTCCGATCTCTCGCACCGGCTGGCCCTGCCCGAACAGGACACCGAGCGCGCACTGCGCCGGCTCGAACAGCACGGGCTGGCCGCCCAGTCCTCCGCCCGCACGGGCCGCTGGGTCGCGGCGCCGCCCGGCGTGGCGCTGGGGGCCCTGCTCACCCGGCGGCGCCATCAGCTGGAGCAGGCGGAACTGGCGGCGGTCCTGCTCGCCGAGGAGTACCGGGCGGACGCGGCCGAACCGGCCGTCCACGACCTGGTCGAGGTGGTGACGGGCGCGAGCGCCGTGGCGCACCGGTTCCATCAGCTCCAGCTGGGCGCGACGAGCGAGGTGTGCGCTCTGGTCACCGGGAAGCCGATGGCGGTCAGCGGCCTGGAGAACGAGTCCGAGGAGGAGGCCGCGGCGCGCGGGGTGTCGTTCCGGGTGGTGATCGAACGCGAGGTGCTGGGGCTGGAGTCGGGCATTCTGGAGCTGTCGGCGGCGCTGAGCCGCAACGAGCGGTGCCGGGTGGTGCCCCGGGTGCCGACGAAGCTCGTCATCGCGGACGGGGCGCTGGCGATGGTGCCGCTGACCGGGCGGGGCGCCGAGCCCTCCGCCCTGGTGGTGCACGCCTCCGGCCTGCTGGAGTCGCTGACGGGGCTGTTCGAGGCGGTGTGGCGCGAGGCGATGCCGTTGCGGCTCGGGGAGAGCGGCGCGGTCGTGGCGGAGCCGGGCGGTCCGGACCCGATGGATCTGGAGATCCTGTCGCTGCTGCTGGCGGGTCTGACGGACGCGAGCGTGGCCAAGCAGCTGGACCTGGGGCTGCGGACCGTGCAGCGCCGGGTCAAGGGCCTGATGGAGCTGACCGGCGTCTCGACCCGGCTCCAGCTCGGCTGGCACGCCTACGAACGCGGCTGGGTGGCCCGCTAGGAGCTACGGGCTGGACGGGCGGGAGGCGGCGGACTCCGGCACGCTGGTCAGATGAGTGTGTGGCAGCTCGTCGCCGTCGGTCTGGTGATGCTGCTCGGCCTGATCGGTGTCCTGGTGCCGGGTGTGCCGGGGCAGGCGATCGTCTGGGCCGCCATCCTGTGGTGGGCGCTCACCGACATGACGCCGGTGGCCTGGGGCGTCCTGATCGGGGCCACGGCGCTGCTGCTGCTGAACCAGGCGCTGAAGCCGCTGCTGCCGCCGCGCCGGCCGCGTGAGTCGGGCGCACCGCGCCGGACGCTGCTGCTGGGCGGCCTCGGCGCGATCGCCGGTTTCTTCGTCGTGCCCGTGGTCGGGGCCGTCGCCGGATACGTCGGGGTGATCTACGGGGCGGAGCGGCTGCGGCTCGGCAGCCGGGGCGCGGGCTGGGCGTCGGTGCGCTCGGTGATGCGGGCGACCGGCTACTCGGTGCTGGTCGAGCTGTTCGCCTGCCTGCTGGTGGCGGGCGCCTGGCTGGGCGCGCTGGTCTGGGGCTGAGCATCCGCCGGCCGGGTCCGGCGCACACCGTACGAGCGCCAGGGGCGCCAGCGGGAGGCGCCCCGGAGGCCGTACGGGTCCACATCGGGGTCGCCGAGGCCGCGCATGCGGATCAGCGCGGCGGTGGCGGGGGTGATGCCGGGCAGCCGGAGGAGTGCCTGCTCGGCCTCGTCCCGGTCGGCGCCGGCGTCCAGCCGTACGGTGCCGTCCGCCAGGGCCGCCGTCAGCGCCCGCAGGGCCGGGTCGGCGGATGCTTCGGCGAGCACGGCCGGTTCCGGGAAGAGGTGGGTGAGTCCGCCGTGCGGCAGGTCCAGCACCTTGCCGTACGCCTCGACCAGCTCCCCGGCCGCAGCGTCGCCCACCAGCGCCCGTACGGCGAACTCCTCCGCGTCGGCGGTGCCCGGCGAGCGGACGCCCGGCCGGGCCGCCACGTCCGGGGCGAGCGCCGGGTCGGCGGCCAGCAGCTCGTCCACGGCATACGGGTCGGCGTCCAGGTCGAACAGCCGGCGCAGCCGCTGCACCGCCGTGGTGAGGTCGCGCAGATCGGTGAGGTGGATGCGGGCGTCCAGCCAGTTCCCGGCGGACCGCTCGTCCACGGCGGCGACGCCGGTCCCGTACGGCAGGCGCAGCGTGCGCCGGTGGGTGCGGCGGCCGGGCTCGCCGGTGACCTCCTCGACGCGGGCGACCGTACCGGCGGCGAGCAGGTCGAAGACGTCGCGGGCCGCGTAGGGGCCCCGGTGGGCGAGCCGGAGCGGGATGCCGGTGGTGCGGGAGGCGCGGACCGGAGTGCCGAGCCCCGTCCCGGCCTCGGCGCGCAGGGCGCTGGGGGTGCGGGCGTAGATCCGGCGGACGGTGTCGTTGAATTGCCGGATGCTGTGGAAACCGGCCGCGAATGCGATCTCGGTGACGGGCAGGGCGGTGGTCTGGAGGAGCACGCGGGCGGTGTGGGCGCGCTGGGCGCGGGCCAGGGCGACGGGTCCGGCGCCCAGTTCGGCGTTGAGCTGGCGCTGCACCTGGCGGGGGCTGTAGCCGAGCCGGTGGGCGAGCCCGGGGACGCCCTCCCGGTCCACCACGCCGTCGCCGATCATCCGCATGGCGCGTCCGACCACATCGGCCCGCACGTTCCACTCGGCGGAGCCGGGCACGGCGTCCGGGCGGCAGCGGCGGCACGCCCGGAAGCCGTGGCTCTGGGCGGCCGCCGCCGTCGGGTAGAAGCGGACGTTCCGCCGCTTCGGGGTGACGGCGGGGCAGCTCGGCCGGCAGTAGATGCCGGTCGTTTCGACGGCGAAGAAGAACTCGCCGTCGAAACGGGCGTCGCGGCTGCTCACCGCCTCGTACCTGGTCGTCTCGTCCATCACACTGTCCAGTGTGCGCCCGGCGCCGCGACGTCACTCGCGGTTTTCGGACGTCGACCAGGGGGTGCGGCTAGCGGAGGCGGCCGCGCTTGGCGTCCATCGCGGCCCGGCCCTCGGCGCCCTTGCGCTTCCAGTCCTTGCGGATCTCGGCGCGGACGCGGGCGTCGGTCTTGGCGACGATGCGCTGGTTCTCGCGCAGCAGCTTGCGGTAGCTGTCGAAGCGGCGCTCGGGCAGGACGCCGTCCTCGATCGCGGCCCGCACGGCGCAGCCCGGCTCCGCCTCGTGGGCGCAGTCGTGGAAGCGGCACTCCGCGGCCAGGTCCTCGATCTCCGAGAAGACCTGGCCGACCCCGACCTCGGCGTCCCAGAGGCCGACCCCGCGCAGTCCGGGGGTGTCGATGAGGACCCCGCCCGTGGGCAGGACGAGCAGGTTGCGGGTGGTGGTGGTGTGCCGGCCCTTGCCGTCCACGTCGCGGGCGGCTTGGACGGTCATCACGTCCTGGCCGAGCAGCGTGTTGGCGAGGGTGGACTTGCCGGCCCCGGAGGTACCGAGGAGCACACTCGTGCCGCCGGAGACGATCGCCGAGAACACGTCGATGCCCTCGCCGCCGGCGGAGCTGACGGGCAGCACCTGGACGCCGGGCGCGATGCGCTCGATGTCCTGGACGAGATGGGAGAGGGTGACCGCGTCGGGGACCAGGTCGGCCTTGGTGAGGACGACGAGGGGTTCGGCGGTCCGCTCCCCCGCCCCGGCGGCCGCGCCGAGGAGGGCGTCCCCGCCCGAGCTGGACAGGGCGAGGGCCAGGAAGCGTTCGACCCGGCCCAGGTCCAGTTCCACGGCCAGCGAGACGCAGATGGCGATGTGGTCGATATTGGTGGCGAGCACCTGGCCCTCGGAGCGCTTGGACGAGGTGGAGCGGACGAACGCGGTGCGGCGCGGCAGCAGCGCCCGCACGAAGCGCGGGTCGCCCTCGGCGTCGACCGCGGCCCAGTCGCCGGTGCAGATGATCCGCATCGGGTCGCGGGGCACGACGAAGGCGGTGTCCGCCAGGACCGTGCCCTCGGGCGTGATCAGGTCGCAGCGCCCGCGGTCCACCCGCAGCACCCGGCCGGGCACCAGGCCCTGGGCGGCGTACGGGGCGAACGCGTCCGCCCAGTCGTCGTCCCAGCCGTAGGCGGTGAGGGGGTGGGAAGCGGTGGAGAGGGAGGTGGAGAAGGAAGAGGAGGAAGACGGGAGAGACAAGGGAAACCCTTCACAGGGTGGCCCCGGCGGTGCGCGCGTCGGCGCGGAGGTCTTCGGAGAGTCAGCCGGTGGCCACGGAGGTGGGAACGAGGAACTGCGACTTGTGGGCAGCGCCCACCGCGATGACCGTCGTCAATGTCCTCACCTCCGCATTCGTCCGTGTGCTCTGCCGGCGGCCGGTCGGCCGTCCGTCTCGTCGCACACCATAGCCCCATGGGCTCCGGCGGCTCAACGCATTATTCCGCGCGGACCGGATCGTCAACAGTCGTCCCTCGATCGGGTGATACGCATGGAGTTGGACCGGTCGCGGACGGTTAGGGTGCGGCACATGACCTCCCCCCAGACAGCCTCCGGCTCGTTCACCCCGGCCCAGTTGGGCTCTCTCATCCTGATCGGCTGGAACGGCGAGTACCAGCAGAGCGGGCGCGACGCCGCCTTCCTTCTCGCCTATTCGCTGGGCGACGGCGCGGAGGGGCCGGTGGTCGGCGAGCACGCCATGCGCATCGCGCTGCAGCGCGCCGGGCTGACCGTCGGCGGCCCCTCGGTACGCGCCGACGAGACGCCGGGGCTCTCCGTGAAGCTCCTCGTCCAGGCCGGCCAGGCCGTGCTGACCCTGCCGCACTTCACCGCGCAGTACCCGGTCCGGCCGGAATGGCTGGCCGCGGCCAACGGCATGGGCGAGGTGCACGCGATGTTCGCCACCCGCCCGTGGCCGCAGGGCGCTCCCGGGCTCCCGGTGGGCGAGGCGGAGCTGCGGGCCTTCGCCGGTGACCCGGACGTCATCGCGACCTCGGCGCACTGTGTGCTTCCGGTGCGTGGCCTGCGCTGACCCGGCCCATGGCTGAGGCCCACCACCCGGACGGGGTGGTGGGCCTCGGTCATGCGTTACGCACACGTCGCACAGGACGGACGACGCGCGACGGACCACCCGGAGGCCGGGCCGCCCGCCGCGGGCGTACGGAGTCAGTTGTTGCCGACGCCGTTCCCGGAGAGCACCGGGATGCCGTTGACCAGGTGCGACAGAGCCTCGTCACCCTTGGCCTGGGTGGAGTTGTCCGCGCACTGCTGGTTCTGCGGCGAGGACAGGACGTTGATGTCCTGGGCCGTGATCGGCACGAGCACGCCCACGAGCGAGCCCGCGTTCACCTTGACCGGAACACCCAGGCACAGGTCGTTGAGCGAGCCCTGGACGAGCTGGGCCTGCGGGCTGCCGTCGCCGTGGGTCGCGGCGTTGCCGACGGCGCTGGCGGCACCGTTGCCGTTGAGGGTGGTGGTGCCACCGTCATTGCCGATCGCCATGGCCGAGGGGGCCGCGACGGCCGAAAGCCCGACCAGGGACACGGCCACTGCCGCGCCGGCCATCATCTTCTTCATCACGCTTCACCTTTCGGAGCGTTCCGTTCTGGAACGTACTGATCAACCCCGTGCGGACGTTTCGGTTCCGCTGATCCACCCAAATGGGTTCGATCCCGCATGAGTTCGATCGACCGGTGTCATCCCCGGTCGCCCGGCCGGTCGGGGGTCCGGGCCGCCGGCACGAGTCCGGCCGCGCGGAGCGGGCCGGAGGGGGCGTGCGGCGCCGGGACCGGCGCGGTGCGGGCGGCCTGCCATTCGGCAAGGAGCCGGTCGTAGATCGGGGTGGTGCCGGACGGATGCCGGCTGTGCTGCTGGTCCATGCGGGGGCCCTACCCGCTACGGCGGGAACCGGCCACCCCCACTACGGCACACGGCCCAGCGGGGTGCCCGTTCGGGCGACCACTGGGCCGTGCGGGAAAGGCTGTGTCGACGCCCGTCAGTCGTTGGCGACGCCGTTGCCCGAGAGGATCGGGATGTCGTCCAGGATGTGCGACAGCGCCTCGTCACCCTTGGTCTGGGTGGAGTTCTCGGTGCACTGCTGGTTCTGCGGCGAGGACAGGACGTTGATGTCCTGGACCGAGATCGGCACGACGCCGAGCAGCGAACCGGCGTTGACCTTGGCCGGCAGGGCGATGCAGGGCTTGTTGAGCGAGCCCTGGATGAGCGCGAACTGCGGGCTCCAGTCGCCGTGGGTGGCGGAGTTGCCGTACGACTGCACGGCACCGTTGCCGTTCAGGGTGGTGGTGCCCTGGTCGTTGCCGATGGCCATGGCCGACGGGGCGACCGCGGCGGAGACGCCGACGATCGATGCGGCGACGGCCGCCGAGGCCATCATCTTCTTGATCATGAAACTGCCCTTCTGGTTCTTCTCTGGTTGCCCGCCGGTGCCGAGCGCACTGATCAACTCGGCGGCGCGGGAATGGTTCTGGCACATCACCCGAAAGGTGCGTACACGGCCGGAATTCGCGCGCGGTCGAACGGACGCACGCGTCGTCGGCTCGGGTCAGCGGCCGGCCGGCAGGCCGCCGAGGAGGGGTGCCGCGTCCTGCACCGCTCCGGTGGTCTGACCGGCGACCTTGGCCACGGTGCCGTCCTCGTGGAGGCGGTCGGTGGTGTCGCTGACGGAGTTGACGGCACCGACGACGGGGTCGACCACCTGCGGGGCGGCCGCGATCACCTGGTTGACGCCGCCGTCGAGGCTGAAGCTGGGGGCCGTGGGCGTGGCGACGACGGCGAAGGCGGGGGCTGCCGTGCCGAGCGCGATCACGGAACCGGCGACGAGCGCGGCGGACTTCGCGTACTTCACTTTCGGGTTCCCTTCTGCTGCGGCGGAATTTCCGGTCGCGTCCCCGCGCCGCACGAACCTTCCGTGGCCGTGACTTCCGCCGCTTTCCCCTTGCCTAACGACGCGACGGCGCCGGGGCAACTGGGGGAACCCCGCTTTCTTCAACAGGAATGCCCCGGACCGCGGTTCGAGCGGTCCGGGGCATTCCGCGCCGAAGAAATTCGACGCGCCCTGATCAGGCGTTGACGCAGGTGTTGCCGAAGGCCGGGTTCAGCACGCCGATGACGTCGATGGTGTTGCCGCACAGGTTGATCGGGATGTGGATCGGCACCTGGATGTTGTTGCCCGAGATGACGCCCGGGGAACCGACTGCGGCGCCCTCGGCGCCCGCGTCGGCGAAGGCCGGGGTGGCGGCACCGACGGCCATGAGGGTACCGGCGGCGACGGCGGCGATCTTGGTGTACTTCACTTCAAACCCTTTCCTCGGCGGAGTCCGTAGCGGCCACGGCTTTCGTGCCGCACGAGCGCGGACCTGATCGCTCGTGACCCCGCCGCTGTCATTCATAACGATGCGGAGCGGTGGACGAAACTGCCCAAGAGGAACATTTCATCAGTACCGCCCGATTGACGCAGTGCGGGCAGCAACGGGCCCGGACCGTCGGAGGAGGAACGCCGACGAGCCGGGCCCGAAGACGGCCGGATCAGCTGTTGCCGGCGCCGTTGCCCGAGAGGACCGGGATGCCGTCCAGGATGTGCGACAGCGGCTCGTCGCCCTTGGCCTGGGTGGAGTTCTCGGTGCACTGCTGGTTCTGCGGGTTGGACAGGACGTTGACGTCCTGGACCGTGATCGGGACGAGGCCGATCAGCGAACCCAGGTTCGCCTTGAGCGGCAGACCGACGCACGCCTTGTTCAGGGAGCCCTGGACCAGGTCGAACTGCGGGCTGCCGTCGCCGTACGTCTCGGCGTTGCCGAGCACCTCGGTGGCGCCGTTGCCGTTGACCGTGGTCGTACCGCCGTCGTTGCCGATGGCCATCGCCTGCGTGGCGCCGAGCCCGAGGATGGAGGCGGCGACAGCACCCGTAGCCAGGACCTTCTTGATCACGATGAACCCTTCTCGTACTGGATGCCCCGAACCGGAGCGCCCTGACCAACTTGCCGCCCGGCGTTTGGTTATCACTATTCACCCGAATGCCGGGGAGACACGGACGTCCGTACGAAAGTGATCGAGACATACTGACGGAAATCGAGAGAGGAAACGTTCACTCGTAGCCTCGCCGCGCGATCACAGGAAATTCACCGGATTCACGTTTCTCACGCACGCGGACGTCGTTATGGCTGTCGTCGAGCCCGCTCGGCGGGAGGCTCACCCGATACACCGGGCAGGCCCGACAGCCGCGGCACCGCCTGATGAACGAACTGCGGGCCGTGCGTCCGCGAGAAATGTCCCAAGGAAGGGCACCAATGCGAAAAGCCTTGAGTAAAAGCATGCTCGTCATGGCGGCGGCGTCAGGCATCCTGACCGCCTCGGGCGGCTACGCCTTCGCCGATGCCACGGCAGACGGCGCCGCCGTCGGTTCGCCCGGCGTCGCTTCGGGCAACGTCGTGCAGGTTCCGGTGCACGTGCCCGTCAACGTCTGCGGCAACACGGTCAACGTGATCGGGCTGCTGAACCCGGCCTTCGGCAACGAGTGCGAGAACGAGGGCGGCTCCGGCTCCGGCGACGCCCAGGGCGCCGGCGCCACCGGCGTCGCGGCCAACTCCCCCGGTGTCCTGTCGGGCAACGTGGTCCAGGCCCCCGTCGACATCCCCGTCAACGTCTGCGGCAACAGCGTCAACGTGGTCGGGCTGCTGAACCCGGCCGCCGGCAACGAGTGCGAGAACGGTGGGGGCGACGACGTCACCCCGCCCGTCGAGGAGCCGCCGACGCCCATCGACAACCCGCCGCACCACAAGCCGCCGCACCACAAGCCGCCGAAGGGTCACCACGACCACGACTGCGACTGCACCACGCCGGAGCCCCCCAAGCCGCCGACGCCGCCGGTGCACCACCACGACGACGACTGCCCGCCGAGCCACCACCACAACCCGCCGGAGCCCCCGAAGCCTCCGACGCCGCCGACGCCGCCGGCCCACCACCACGACGACGACTGCCCGCCCAGTCACCACCACAACCCGCCGACCCCGCCGGAGCCGCCGACCACGCCGACTCCCCCGGTGCACCACCACGACGACGACTGCCCGCCGAGCCACCACCACAAGCCGCCGCAGATGGCGGACACCGGTGCCAATGAGAACCTGGGCCTCGCCGGTGGCGCCGCCGCCGCGATGGTCCTCGGTGGCGGTCTGATGATGGGCCGCGCCCGCGCCGCGAAGAAGTGACCTGACCCTCCGGAGCACGCCGAGGTCCGGCCGGACAGCCTCCCGCTGTCCGGCCGGACCTTTCGCATGCACGCGCCGTGCGACCGGCAGGTCCGAGCCCCGGCGCTACCCGGTCAGCGCGGCCATGTCCACCACCCGGCCGGCCGCCTCCGCCACCACCGGGTCGTGCGTGGCGACGACGGTGACGCACCGGTCCTCGCGGGTGCGGTCGGCCAGCAGCGCGGCCAGTTCGCCCGCCTGGGAGCGGTCCACGGCCGCGGTCGGCTCGTCCACGAGCAGCAGCCGGGGCGACAGGAAGAGCGCGCGGGCCAGGGCGATGCGCCGGCGCTCGCCGCCGGACAGCTGTTCGGGGCGGTGGCGCAGCCGGTGGCCCAGGCCGACCGCGCGCAGCGCCTCCTCGGCGCGGGCCCGGTGGGCGCGGGGGCTGTGCCCGCCGATGTACGCGGCGGCCAGGAGCTGTTCGACGGCGGGCAGCGCGGAGAGCAGGTTGCCGCTCTGGAACATGTAGCCGATGTGCTCGCGGCGGACCCGGGCGCGCCCGGCGTCGGTGAGGGCCGCGAGGTCCTCGTCGCCGAGCAGGACCCGGCCGGCCTCGGGCCGCAGCAGGGCGCCCGCCACGGCCAGCAGCGAGGACTTGCCGGAGCCGGACGGGCCGACGAGGGCGGTCATCACGCCGGGTTCGAAGGTGAGGCCGAGTCCGTCGAAGACGGTGGTGCGGGTCTCGCCGCGCCCGAACGAGACGGTGACGCCGTCCAGTTCGAGCGGCCGGGGTGTCGGGGCGTTCATCGGTTGGCTCCCAGCATGATCAGCGGGTCGGCGGAGGTGACCCGGCGCAGGGTCAGCGCGGTGCCGGCGAGGCCCACGGCCGCGACGGTGCACATGGTGGTGAGGAGGGTGGTGGCGGGCAGGCTGAAGGGCACCTGCTCCCCCACGAGCAGGCCGACCGCCGCCGCGAGCAGGGCGCCGACCGCGGTACCGGCCACGACGACCAGGGCGGCCTGCGCGACGGTGTGGGCCAGGAGCCGTCTGCGGGAGGCGCCGAGGGCGCGGAGCAGAGCCAGCTCGGGGCCGCGCTGCACGGTCCACACGGCGAAGAAGGCGCCGACGACGAGCGGGGCGATCAGGTAGAGGAAGACCTGGATCGAGTTCATCGTGACGCGTTCGCCGGTGTAGCCGGGGGCCGCCTCGTACGCCTCCTCCTTGGTGAGCGTGGTGGTGGAGTGGCGTGCGTCCAGTTCGGCCACCGGGGTGTCCGGCGCCGAGCGCAGGGCCAGCGCGCCGAACCGGTCGGGGACCTCGGTGGCGGCGGGCGCGCCGGGGGTGGCGAAGCGGATGCGCTGCCAGGTCGTCAGGGGGACGTAGGCGGCGGGCACATGGCCGTAGCTGAGGCGGCCGGTGGTGCCGACGACGCGCAGTTCGACGCCGAGGCGGTCGATGACGAGGGTGTCGCCCACGGCCACGCCCTCGTCCACGAGCGCGGCGGAGACGACGACGGTGCCGGGGTCGGTGGTGGTGAGCGGGCTGCCGCCGGTGACGGCGGGGCTGAGGAAGCCGTCCGGCTCGACGCCGAAGGCGGCGAGGTCCACCTCGGCGCCCCGGTCGGTGGTGCCCCGGGTGATGGAGACGCCGAGGGGGGTGACGTCGGTGCCCGCGTCCTCGCGCAGGGCGGTGGCCGTCTTCGGGCCGAGAAGGCTGCGGGCGAACTGGTCGGACCGGGCGTCGGACGAGAAGGCCAGGTGGGAGGCGGGCAGGGCGCGCAGGGCGGAGACGGTGTCGTCGCCGAGGCCGGTGGTGAAACCGGAGACGATGCCGACGAGCGCGGCGACGAGCACCACGACGGACCCCATGAGCGCGAAGCGCCCTCGGGCGGCCCGCAGCTCCAGCAGAGCGAGGAACACGGCGGTTTCCTTCATGGAGAGGTTCAGACCGACCGACCCCCACTTGGGGACAGTGCGTCGCCAACATAGATGATGGCGACGCACCGTCCCCAAGTGGGGGTCGGGTCTCCGGGCGGGGCTCCTAGACTGGGCGGGTGCCCCGCATCAGCGCCGCCACGGTCGCCGAGCACCACGCCCAGCAGCGGCTGGCCCTGGTGCGGGCGGCGCGCGCGCTGCTGGAGGAGGGCGACGCGGAGGCGGTCACCTTCGCCTCCGTGGCACGGGCCACGGGCCTGGCGCGCAACAGCGTGTACAAGTACTTTCCGGGCCGGCCCGAGCTCCTGGCCGCCGTGGTCGAGGACGCGCTGCCCCGCTGGACGGACGCGATCCGGTCCGGTATGGCGGCGGCGCACACCCCGCGCGAGCGGATCGCCGCCTATGTGTCGGCGCAGCTGGAGCTGGTGCGGAGCGGGGAGCACCGGATCGCCCGCGCGCCGGCCGGGGTGCGGGACGCGAAGCTGGTACGGGAGAGCGCGGGCCGGGTGCACGCGGAACTGCTCACCCCGCTGATCGGCGCGCTCACGGAGCTGGGCGAGGACGATCCCCGCCGCACGGCGGTGCTGCTCCAGGGCATCGTGAACGCCGCCACGACGGCGATCGAGTCGGGCGACGACTACCGGGCGGTGTCCGAGCGGGCGGTGCGGATGGCGGTCACGGCGATCACGGGCACCCCGGACGAGTAGCGGCGCCCGGACCGGCAGCGGCGCCCGGACCGGCAGCGGCGCCCGGACCCGCCGGCCGGCGGCCGTGGAGCGGTGGCGGTCGGCCGGGTCGTCAGGGGGCGATGCGTTCGAAGACGGCCGCTAGGCCCTGGCCGCCGCCGATGCACATCGTCTCCAGGGCGTAGCGGGCCTCGCGGCGGTGCAGTTCGCGGGTGAGGGTGGCGAGGATGCGGGCGCCGGTGGCGCCGACCGGGTGGCCCAGCGAGACGCCGGAGCCGTTCACGTTGATCCGCTGCTCGTGGTCCTTCTCGCCGAGGCCGAGTTCGCGGGTGCAGGCCAGGACCTGGGCGGCGAACGCCTCGTTCAGCTCGATCAGGTCGAGGTCGCCGAGGGTGAGCCCGGCGCGGCCGAGGGCGGCGTGGGTGGCGGGGACGGGGCCCAGGCCCATGGTGGCGGCGGGCACTCCGGCGCGGGCGAAGGAGACCAGCCGGACGAGCGGGGTGAGGCCGAGGCGTTCGGCGGTGGCGGCGCCGGTCACCAGGCAGGCGGCCGCCGCGTCGTTCTGGCCGCTGGCGTTGCCCGCGGTGACGGTGGCCTCCGGGTCGGACTTCAGCAGGACCGGGCGGAGCGCGGCGAGCTGTTCGGCGGTGGTGTCGGGGCGGGGGTGCTCGTCGGCGGTGACGACGGTCTCGCCCTTGCGCGTCCGCACGGTGACGGGGACGATCTCCTTCCCGTACCGGCCCTCGGTGGCGGCGCGGCCCGCCCGCCGCTGGGAGCGCAGGGCCAGCGCGTCCTGGTCCTCGCGGCTGATGCCGTACGCGCGGCGCAGGTTCTCGGCGGTCTCGATCATGCCGCCGGGGACGGGGTGGTCGAGGCCGCCCGCGGTGACCCGGCCGCGGGCGAGCGCGTCGTGGAGCTGGAGGCCGGGGCCCTTGATGCCCCAGCGTCCGTCGTGCGTGTAGTAGGGGGCCGCGCTCATCACGTCCACGCCGCCCGCGACGACGACCTCACTGAACCCGGTCGCGATCTGCATGGCCGCGTCCAGGACGGCCTGGAGGCCGGAGCCGCAGCGGCGGTCGGTCTGCAGGCCGGTGACCGTCTGGGGCAGCCCGGCGTCCAGGGCGGCGACCCGGCCGATGGCGGGGGCCTCCGCGGAGGGGTAGGAGTGGCCGAGGATCACCTCGTCCACCCGGTCGGGGTCGATGCCGGTGCGGGCGACGACCTCGGCGATGACGCGGGCGGCCAGGGCGGCCGGCCGTTCCCCGGCGAACACCCCGCCGAAGCGGCCGATGGGGGTGCGCAGGGGTTCGCAGATCACGACATCGCGGGCGTCGGGCACGGCAGGACCTTCCGGGGCGGCGGGCGGTGGACAGGGCTCCGGCTCGACCCTCGCACCCGGTGGCCGAGCCGGTCCAATACCGAGTTTCCCCGGATTCGAGACCTGCCGCGTCTCAATCGGCCCGCCCGGCCGCCCCGGACGGTCTCAGGCGCGGGCCCGCGTGGCCAGCATCAGGCGCAGCGCGCGGGTCATCGCGTTGTCGGTGGTGAAGTCCACCCCGGCGGGCACCTCGACCAGTTCGCCGTGGGTGAGGACGAGGACCCCGCAGGAGCCGGGGCGGGCCGATCCGGTCCCGTCGAGCCATTCCCCGTAGCCGGCGGATGTGGTGTCCAGGTCCTGCCGGCTGCGCCGGACGACCTGGGCCATCAGGTCGTCGATGCCGGTCAGCCCCTCGACGGAGGCGAACGGCACGGTGACGACGGGCTCCTCGACGAGGCGGACGCGGGGTTCCTCCTTGTGGCCGGCGCCCTCGGGGGTTCCGGGCAGCAGGTCCCGGCCGTAGCGGGCGAAGTACAGCAGGGTGTGCGCGGAGTCGATGCCGCCGAGGAAGGGCCGGTCGAAGTCGGTCCTGCGGTTGCCGGCGTAGTACTCGCGCGGGATGCGGGGGTCGGTGGCGACCGGCCAGTGCGCCTCTCCGGTGCGGCGGTCGCGCCAGGGCAGATAGCGCCGGATGTCGTCGGATGCGGAGGTCGGCAGGACGTCGATGCCGAAGCGGTCGGGGTTCTTGGCGACCATGGAGCCGGGGGTCAGCGCGAACACGCCGATGCCGGAGGTCGTCCACAGCTTCTCGTGCCGCTGGAGGAACTCGTACGTCTCCAGGGCCTCTTCGGCGGTCTCGGTGGGGAAGCCGGTGAAGCCCATCATCTGGGCGGCGATGCCGTTGCGCGCCAGTTCCGCGAGGACGTCGGGCACCACCTCGATCTTCACGCCCTTGTCGATGAGGTCGAGGACCCGCTGGGCGCCGGACTCGTAGCCGAAGGAGACCGCCACGCAGCCGGAGGCGGCCAGGACTTCGCCGGCGGAGCGCTTGGGGAAGGTCCGCTCCAGGCGCAGTTCGGCGGACCAGCGCAGGTCCAGGGAGGATTCGGCGAGAGCGGCGGCGAGGGTGCGCAGATAGCGGGGCGACATGGCGTCCACCGCGAAGTACACGGTCCTGGCGTAGCTGCTGGCCTCGCGCAGGTCCTCCAGGACGGCGGCGACGGGGCGTTCGCGCGAGGGCGAGGTCGGCCGGTCGGTGTTCAGGCCGTAGTCGCAGAAGGTGCACTTGTTCCAGTAGCAGCCGCGGGTCGGGCTGTAGAGGAGCACCGGTTCGGGTGCCCAGTAGCGGTCCCATTGCCAGACGTCGTACGCCGGGGAGGCGAGCGTCGCCACACTGCCGTAGGCGATGTCCGGGTCGGGCCGGTCGCGGGTCATGACCCCGCCGATGCCCTCGAAGGCGTCGCCGTTCCTGGTCGCTCCGTTGCCGACGGCGTCGAGGATGCCGATGAGGGCGGTCTCGCCCTCGCCGGGGACGATCAGGTCGGCGTCCTGGAAGACCCGCCAGGCGGCCGCGGGCTCGGGCGCGTACTTCACGACGTCGCCGACTTCCGTGCCGCCGAAGACGATCACCGTGTCCGGGAGGACGGTGCGGATGAGCCGGGCCATGCGCAGCGCGACGGGCAGCTGGCTGGTGTAGTTGACGGAGAGGCCGACCACGGCCCAGGGGCGTTCGCGCAGCTTGGGGACGAACTCGTCGGTGAAGTAGCCCTCGAAGGGGCGGGCGACGGCCGCCGGGACCGCCGGGTCGGACAGGTCCTTCGTACTGCACAGGTTGACGGCGGCCTTCACCCGCATGGAGAAGCCGTCCGCGGTGCCGGGCGGCATGTCCAGGGCGAGCAGCTGCCACCAGCGGCTCATGACCGCGACCGCCTGGGCGTAGGTCGGGGGGTGGTAGAAGTGCTCGGCGTCCTGGAAGACGGCGATCGCGTCGCGCGCCGATGTGGCGGTCAGGCCCTCGGCGGCCAGTGTCTGCCGGTAGCGGATCTCGTCGTGGCGGCGCGGGGCGGCGGCCCTGGCGCCGATCTCGGCGCGCAGGGCGCGGGCGGCGTCGAGCGCGGCGCCGAAGCGCGCGGGGTCGGCGAGGTAGGTGAAGGCGTCGAGGTTGGCGTCCACGCAGGCGTACTCGGTGTGGCCGGCCGCCCTGGCGGCGCCCACCAGGTACGGGATCGAGTGGTAGGCGGTCGTGGGGTCGGTCACCGGCGGGTTGATCAGCAGGTACGCGGTGTCGCCGGTGCCCCGGCCCGGCCGCGGGCCCCGGTCCGGTTCGCCCTCGAACCGCGGCATGCCCAGCGGGACGAACACGCTCATCGCTGTGACTCCTGACTGTCGTCCCGCCGCGGTCGCGCGGAGCGGGCGGCCGGTACGCCGGGTGCGGGCCCGGCCGGGGTGCCGGCCGGTACGAGGTCGGGCGGGGTGTACTCGGTGTCGGCGCGGTGGTCGCGGAAGACGCGCTGGGTGAGGGCGCCCACGACGGTCAGGGCGATGGCGCCGCCCGCCACCGGGAAGAAGGGGGCCGCGCCCAGGTGGCGCACCCCGAAGCCGGCCACCGCGACGGAGACGGGGAAGGTGCCCATGACGGCCAGCATGACCAGGCTCATGACCCGGCCGATGAGCGCGGGCGGGGCCCAGACCTGGAGCATCGTGACGACGACGATGTTCTGCCAGCCGCTGGCCAGCGCGTAGACGCAGACGCAGATCGCGGCCCCGGCCAGGCCCCCGGCGTACGGTACGGCGCTGAGGGCGATGCCCATGACGACGGCGAGTACGGCGAAGAGGTAGGCGGGCGAGCGTACGGGGCGGCTGCGGGCGGCGACCAGGGAGCCGGCCAGGCCGCCCAGGCTCAGGCAGGTCAGCAGGACGCCGTAGCCGGTGACGCCCATGTCCTGGTGGGCGAGTTCGGGCAGGGCCACCTCGATGGTGCCGCTGAAGGCCAGGTTGCAGACCAGGGCGACGACCAGGACGACGTGCAGCAGCCGTCCGTGGCGCAGGAGTTCGGTGAAGGTCGTGCGGGGGGCGGGGGCTTCGCCCAATGCGGCCCCGCCCGGTGCGGCGCCGTCCGCCGCCGCGTCCGCGCCGGTGCGTATCCGGGAGAGGACCAGCGCCGACACGAGGAAGGACGCGGCGTCGACCGTGAGCGCCGGGCCCGCGTCGAAGGCGGCCACCAGGGCGCCGCCCGCGGTGGGTCCGAGGAGGCCGCCGACCTGGTTGACCATGGTCGACAGGGCGTTGCCCCGGCCGAGGTCCTCCTTGCGCAGCAGGGCCGGCAGGAGGGTGTACGAGGCGGGGATGAACATGCCGGAGCAGGCGCCCAGAATGACCGCGATCGGGGCGAGTTGGGCGAGAGTCGGGGTTCCGGTGGAGGCGAGGACGGCGAGGGTGCCGACGGCGGCGGCCCGGACCAGGTCGGTCATCAGCATGACCCGCCGGCCGCCGATCCGGTCGGCCACCACACCGCCCAGCGGAATGGTGACGACGCGGGGGATGCCGTAGCAGGCGAGGACGGTGCCGAGCAGGACCGGGCCGCCGTCGCCGGAGAGGATGAGCCAGGGCAGCGCGACGGCGTAGCAGTAGTCGCCGACCGTGGAGGAGAGCTGGCCGGCGAGCAGCAGCCGGAAGCCGCGCACCGACATGGGTCCGCCCGTCAGTGCCGTACGGAGTCGCTGTCCGGCTGCTGCCACGTCTTCTCCTTCTGCTGGTGGGGTGCTCAGCCGCCGAGCGGGTCGACCGGCATGGCCAGGAACTCGCCGATCACCGTGGCCACGGTGCTGGACGGGGGCAGCCCGAGGTTCTTGCGCACCTCGCCCGCGGCGATCTGCCAGGCGGGTGCGGGTACCGGGTCGATGACCGCGTGGCCGTCCGCGCGCAGCCGGTCGACGTTGCGGCGGACGGCGGGGCGCTCCCACATCAGGCTGTTCATGCTCGGGAAGAACACCACGGGGCGCTCATGGGCGAGCAGGGCGGAGCTGAGCAGTCCGGAGGCGAGTCCGTTGGCGGCCTGGCCGAGCATGTTGGCGGTGGCGGGCAGTACGACGAAGCGTTCCGCCCAGACGGCCGGGGCGACATGACCGGCCGTCAGTTCGTCCTCGCCGTCGCAGTAGACGGTGCGGCACAGCAGCCGCATGGTGGAGGGCGGGATGATCGCGGCGGCGGACCGGGTCATGATCATGCGGATCTCGACGCCGGGTCCGAGGCCGGTGCGCAGCGCCATGAGGTACTGCGGCACCGCGAGCACGTTGCCGGAGCCGCAGACCCCGATGAGCAGCCGGCGCGGGGTGTCCGGGCCGGTTCCGGCCGCCATCACCGGGCTCCGGCGGGCTCACCGGCCACGCGCAGTCCGCATTCGGCGGCGACGAGGTCGAACCGGTCCTGGACGTTGTACTTGTAGGAGGGGCAGGGCGGATGGCCCTCCTGCCATGCTTTGGGGCAGGAGCCGCCGCAGGTGGGCATGAAGACGCAGCCCTTGCACCAGGTGGTGCCCGCGGCGATCTCGTCGTTCCAGCCGTCGAAGGGGCCGAGCGGCCGCAGGGGTTCGGTGCCGGCCCGGTCGATGTGTGTCAGGGCGAGGGTGCGCTCGGCCTCGGGGACGAGGGGGTACTCGCTGCACGAGAAGATGCTGCCGGTGCTGCTGATGATCTCGGACGAGCGGGTCGTGGCGGGGCAGAGGACCTTGTGCACGGTGGCCGGCAGCAGCTGGGTGTGCAGCCCGTGCTCGGTGAGCAGCCGGAGCCACCCCGCCTCGCGTTCGGCGAAGGTCTGCTTGGACACCTCGATCGCCGATACGTCGTTTCCCCACGAGTGCACGGGATGGATCGAGAAGGAGACACGGGGATGGCTGAATCCCTGCTCCGCCATCATCTCGATATAACGCGGCAGGGCGTCCTGGTTGTGCACGTCGACATTCGTCCGGAAAGTGAAATGGGTGGGGCCGAGATCCGGTTCATCGAGCACGGAACGCACCGCGCGCACGATGTTCCAGAATGATCCGCGACCGCTTTTCAGGGGCCGGTGTTCATTGTGTATGTCCGGCGGTCCGTCGATCGTGATCTCGAAATGGGTGATACCACAGGAACGGATGAGCGTGGTGATTTTCCTGGTGGTCAGGAGGGAGCCGTTGGTGACGATCACCGAGGAGTAGGCGACCTCGCGTTCGGCGGCGGCGGCCACGAACCGCGGGGCCAGGTCGCGGATGACCGCGTAGCCCATCATCGGTTCGGCGCCGAACCAGTCGATGCGGGCGCCGCGGGTCTCCGGTGCGGTCACGGCGCGCAGCACCCGGTCGCGGACCCGGCTGCGGTGGGTGTGGGACAGCCCGCCCCGGGTGTGCTCCTGGCCGCAGTAGGCGCAGCCCATGTTGCAGTACGAGGTCGGCAGCAGCGCGATGTGCACGGCCGAGCGTTCGGCGGAGGCCTGCCGGTTGCGGTCGAGTACGGCGGTCAGCTCGTCCTCGCCGGCCGGGACGAGCAGCTGGGCCGCGCGCAGTACGCCGGTCCAGGCGGGGGTGAGCGCGGCGGCGTCACCGGCCTCCAGTGCCCGCGCGGTGGGCAGGTCGACCGCGAGCGTGCTCGCGGTGCGGGTGCTGTAGGCGAGCCGGACCGGGACGCCGCCGGTGTCGGCGTACGCGCGGTCGCTCAGCACCAGGTATCTGCTGACTTGGTCCATCATCACGCTCCCACTGGATGTCCGGGCGCACGGCGGTCCGGTGCGATGGCGCGGCGGGTCCGGCGGCATCGGCCGCCGGACCCGCCGCGGCTGGAATCAGCAGAGGACGTTGACCTGGTTGGCGTCGATCACCTGGCTCTGGCCCTCGACCGCACCCGACACGGCGTTGAGCCGGGCCTGGATCGAACCGAGGACCGCGACCTCGTCCGGGCTGAGGCCGTTGAAGACCTCGCGCTCGGAGTCCGACAGCAGGTCGACCTGGGTACCGGCACTGCGCAGCGCGTCCAGGGGTGCTTGCGACATGGGTCACTCCTTCGGGGAGAGGGTCACGGGCTGGTGCAACCGCAAGGCTGCTCCGGCGCCACCCGACTTCATATCCCTCGATCGACTATGAATCCGGTGGCTCTGTGGTTCCGCTCAAGGCGTTCTTGTCCGGAACATGACCCCCCGCTACTCTGACCTCCGGGAGTGCGGAACTCGTCTGCCGGCCCGCGCTTCGTTCATTGAAATGAGGGGTAGAGGGTTTGACCAGGCATGAGATTCTTATCGCTTCGCTCGTGGCCGCCGGCTCCTCGAACCGGGATATCGCCGAAGCGCTCTGCATCAGCCCGCACACGGTGGCGGCACACTTATGCAACATGTTACGAAGAACCGGCGCCTCCAACCGTACGGAAATGATTGCGCGACTGTACGCCCAGGGCGTTCTCGTCCAGGGAAGCTGGCCGCCGCTGCCCGCCGGTGAGCGGAAGGGGCAGGAGGCTCCCGAGGCCGTCGGCGCGCTCGCGGGCGCGGCGGTCGCGGAACGCTCGATCGGCGTGACCATCGACTGGCCGCACTACGGGAACGAGGTACCGGTAGCCATGACCTTCGACGCTCTGCACGCCCTTCGTGAGGCCGGGCATCCGGTGGACCTGCTGGCGGTGGAGCAGCGTTCGGTGCTCTCCGCGCTCAGCGAGCAGGAGGTCCAGGTCCTCAACTCCGTGAAGGAGCGGCTGGAAGCGGTCTCCGGTGAGGTGGAGGGACAGGACCTCAAGCTCCTGTGAACGGCGCGGTGCGGTGCGGCTCCTGTCGTGCCGCGGTGCCGGACGGGGCCCGGTTCTGCCCGGTGTGCGGCACCCCGCTCGTCTCGGGAACACCGTCGTCGGACAGCCGCAGAATCGTCACGGCACTGTTCATCGACCTCGTCGGCTCCACCGTGCTCGCCGAGACGCTGGACCCGGAGGCGCTGCGGCGCACGATGGACCGGTACTACACGGCGTGCACCACCGCCGTGGCCGAACACGGCGGTGTGGTCGAGAAGTTCATCGGCGACGCCGTCATGGCGGTGTTCGGGGCGTTCGTCACGCACGAGGACGACGCCCTGCACGCGGTCCGGGCGGCGTGCGCCGTACGGGAGGCGGTGACGGCCATCGGGACGGGGGTCGGCGGGTCCGCCGCCGGGGCGCGCCTGGACACCCACTGCGGGATCGCCTCGGGCGAGGCCGTGGTGGCGGGCGTGCTGGGCGGCGCGGCGCGGGTGGTCGGCGATGTCGTGCACACCGCGGCCCGGCTCCAGTCGCATGCCGCGCCGCACGAGATCCTGGTGAGCGACGAGACGGCCCGGCTGGTCGGCGCCCGCGTCCGGATGGAGGCCGTGGCCCCGCTGCGGGTCAAGGGCAAGCGCGAACCGGTCCCCGCCCGGCGGGTCCTCGCGCTCCTGGACGGCGCGAACCGCCAGGACCTGGTGCCGCTGATCGGCCGGGACGCCGAACTGGGCGTCCTGGCCCGCGAGTTCCGGGCGGCCGGCCGGGAGCGCCGCGGCCGGGTCGTCACGGTCACCGGTGCGCCGGGCGTCGGGAAGTCCCGCCTGGTACGGGAGTTCCTGGCCGGGCACGCCGCGGAGCGGGGGGCCGTCGTGCTGCGGGCCGCGTGCCAGGCGTACGGGACCGGGCTCGCCCACCGCCCGCTGGCCGAGGCCGTCTGGTCGCTGCCCGGCGGCTGGGACGAGGCGAAGGACGCGCTGGAGACGCTGCGGCCGAGCGCGGACCGGGCGGTCACCGCGCTCGCCGTCGCCCTGGACCTGTGCGCCGAGAGCGGGCTCCCGGTGAGCGTCAACGAGATCGGCTGGGCGTTCCGGCGGCTGCTGGAGGCGCTGGGCCGGGTCCGCGACGCCCCGGTGGTGCTGGTCGTCGAGGACTTCCAGTGGGCGCAGCCGACCCTCGCGGACCTGGTGGCGGAGCTGGCCGGGGCGGTCCGGGACACCGGGCTGCTGGTGCTGTGCGTGGCCCGCCCGGACACGGCGGCGCCGCCCGCCGCCGGTCTCGCGCTGCCGCTCGCTCCGCTGCCCCGCGCCGAGACCGAACGTCTGGTGGGACTCCTCGCTGACCGGGCGGAGGTCGCCGCGCAGGACGCGGTCGCCACCGCCGACGCGCTGGACCGGGTCGTGCGGGAGTGCGACGGCAATCCGCTCTTCGCGGAACTGCTGCTGGAGCATCTGGGCGGGCACCGGTCCGTGGACCAGGGCGTCCCGACCTCGATCCGGGTCCTGCTGACCGCCTGGCTGGACCGGCTGCCGGCCACCGACCGGGCCGTGCTGGAACGCGCGGCGGTGGCGGGCGGCTCGTTCACCGCCGGGGACGTGCACGCGCTCGCCGCGGACGGACCGGCGCCGGCCGGCCGGGTCCTGGACGAGGCGCTGGGCCGGCTGCTGGACTCCGCGGTGATCCATCCGTACGGGCCGCCCGGCACCTTCCGGTTCACCCGCGCGCTGGCCCGGGACACGGTGTACGAGATGACGTCGAAGGCGCGGCGGGCCGACTGGCACACCGTGCTCGCGGACCGGATCGAGAGCCGGGCACCGGGCACCGCCGAACCGGACCGGGCGGCGGTGGGCGCCGGACCTGGCCGGGATGCAGAGAGAGGCGCCGAACCGGGGCGGGCGGCGGAGGGGGGCGCCGGGCCCGTGCGGAACTCCGGGCCGGACCTGGCCCACCATCTGGAGTCCGCGTACCGGCTGCGGTCCGAGGCCGATCCGGGCGACCCCGGGCTGCCCGCGCTGACCGGGCGCGCCGCCCGCGCCCTGGTGGCGGCCGGGTATCTGGCCCTGCACCGCCGCGATCTGCCGGGCGCCGTCGCGCTGATGGAGCGGGGCCGCGACCTCACCCCGGACGGCGACCCGCAGCACCGGGTGCTGGCCGCCCGGATCACCGACGCGTACGCCGCGCTGGGCCGCTGGGACAGTGCCCGGTCGGCGGTCGCGGAGGCGGAGCGGCGGTGCGCGCGGGACGCTCCGGCGCGGGACACCTGCGCCATCCTGCGGCAGTTGATCGCGCTGCGCTCGGGCGGCCCCGAACCGGCCGGCGGCCCGTACTCCCCCGGTGCCGGGTACGCGGCGCCCGGCCCGGACGACGATCTGAGCTGGTGCCGGCTGCATCAGCTGTCCTCGCTGCGCAGTTTCGCCGAGGGCCGGATCGGGGCGGCCGAGAGCGCCATGCGCGACGCGCTGGACCGGGCGCGCGGGCTGGGCGACGCCTACGAGGGCCATCGCATCCTCGCCTCCATCTGCGAGCTGACGCAGTGGTCGCCGACGCCGCTGTCGCAGGCCGTCGCGCTCTGCGAGGACCTGGTGCGGCGGTTCGACGGCGACCGCAACCTGCTGGTGCCGGTGCTGCTGACCCGGGCCCGGCATCTGGCCCTGTCCAACCGGGTGGAGGCGGCCCGCGCGGACATCTCGCTGGTCCGCAGGCACTGCGACGACCTCCAACTGGCCCTCGGTGTGCTGGCCGCCGACCAGACGGCGGGGTTCGTGGAGTCGCTGGCCGGCGCGCATCCGGTGGCGGCCGGCCACTACACGGCGGCGGCGGACGGGCTCGACGCGCTGGGGCAGCACCGGACCGCGGCGACGCTGCGGCTGTACGCGGCGCGGGAGCGGCTGTGCGCCGGGACCGGTGCCGGTCCGGACCCGGCGGTGCTCGCCGCACCGCCCGCCGGGGCGCCCGAGGAGACCCGGACGCGGGCCGTGCGGCTGGCGCTGCGGGCGCGGGTCCGGGCGCGCGGCGGCGCGTACGGGGAGGCGGTCGGGGACGCCGAGTTGGCCACCGCCGCTCTGGAGGGCACCGACGACCCCTGTCTCATCGGCGATGTGTGGTTCGAGGCGGCCAGGGTGCTGGCCGCCTCCGGCGAACCGGGGCGCGCCCGGCAGGCGGCCGGGCGGGCGCTCGCCGCGCTGACGGCCAAGGAGGCCGTACTCCCCGCCCGGACCGTACGGGCGTGGCTGACCGGACTGGAGGAGAAGCGATGACCGATCCCGATCCCCCCTGGAGACGGCCGCCCAGGGCGCTGACGCCGGGCATGCCCGCCTGGGGTGTGACCCGGGAGCAGGCGCGCCAGGGGTTCGCGGCCGTCCCGATGGCCTCGGTCGGCCCGGAGTGGGCCTGGGGCGGGGCGGACGGTTCGGGGGTCCGGGTGTGCGTCGTGGACAGCGGGGTGGAGGCAGGGCATCCGCTGGTCGGGGCGGTCGAACCGGCGGTGACGGCCGTCCCGGACGAGGACGGCGAGGTGAGCATGGTGCCGTGCGAGCCGACCGACCGGGCCGGGCACGGCACCGCCTGCGCGGGGGTGATCCGGTCCGTCGCGCCCGGCGTCGCGCTCTCCTCCGCACAGGTGCTGACCGACGGCAGGACGGGCAGCGGGCCCGCCCTGCTCTCCGGGCTGTCCTGGGCCATCGAGCAGGGCTTCGACGTCATCAACCTGAGCCTGGCGACGACCCGTCCGGCCCTGACCGCGCAGCTCCACGAGCTGGTGGACCGGGCCTACTTCCGCCGCTGCGTGCTGGTCGTCTCCGCGCACAACCGGCCGGTGACCAGCTATCCCTGGTCGTTCTCCTCGGTGATCTCCGTCGCCAGCCACGACGAGGACGACCCGATGACGTACTACTACAACCCCGCGCCGCCCGTGGAGTTCCACGCGCGCGGGGTGCGCGTGCCCGTGGCGTGGCCCGGCGGCGGCACCATCCGCTCGACCGGCAACAGCTTCGCCGCGCCGCACATCGCGGGCCTGTGCGCGCTGATCCTCGGCAAGCACCCGTGGCTCACGCCGTTCCAGCTCAAGACGGTGCTGTTCCTCTGTGCCGCGAACACCGCCGGTCGCCTTGGAGGTGCCCAAGATGAACCCTGTTGACGCCGCGACGCCCACGGAGCGCCGCCTGCTCCAGTCCGTCGTGGAGGTCGCGCGCCATGCCTTCGGGGCGGCGGCCTCCTCGATCTTCCTCATCGATCCCGGCTCCGGCGACCTGGTCTTCGAGGCCGTCGCCGGCGAGGGCGACGGCCAGCTGGTCGGCACCCGCTTCCCGGCCGGGACCGGCATCGCGGGCTGGGTCGCCGCGTCCGGGCAGTCGATGCTCGTCGACGACCTGCGCGAGTCGCGGCACTTCTCCGGAGAGGCCGCCGCCTCCACCGGGTACGTCCCCGACAGCATCATGGCCGCCCCGCTGTTCAGCGAGGACGAGTGCGTCGGCGTCCTGGAGGTGCTGGACCGGGGCGCCAACGGCGTACGGGAGATGGCCGACGTGGAGCTGCTGGGGCTGCTGGCCGACCAGGCCGCGATCGGGCTCGAACTCCTCACCCGGCTGCGCGCCGCCGACCCCGGCATGCGCTCCGACAAGGCGCTCCGGCTCCTGGAGATGGCGGAGTCGCTGCTGGCCCGCTCCCATGGCTGAAGCGACGGCCGGGCGGGCCGTCCTGCTGCTGACCAGACGGGGCGACGGGGAGGCGACCGCGACGGCCGCGCTGCTGCACCGGATCGGAGTGCCGGTGCACCGGCTCGACGCGGACGGCCTGGCGGAGGTCCGGGCCGTCCGGGGGCCGGACGGCGTCCTCGACCTGGACGGGCACCGGTTCACGCCGACCGTGACCTGGCTGCGCCACTTCTCGGCGCGGGCCGCTTCCCCGGCCGGCACACCGGGCGGAAGGCTGGTGTACCGGGACGCGTGGAGCGTGCTGGCCCAGCAGCTCGCCGCCGCGTCCCCGGCCGCCATCGGCGCCGACGATCCGGGGCTGCTGGTGCAGCGGGACCGGGCGCGGGCGCTCGGGGTGCGCGTCCCGCGCGGGCTGGTCACCACCGACCCGGCGCGGGCGGCCGGGCTGCTGCCCGCCCGGCGCTATGTGCTGAAGGTGCTGGACCGGCACTACGTGGAGCCGGAGCCGGGGCGGCTCGACTGGTTCCTGCCCCGCGTGCTCGACCGCGACCGGCTCGACGGGTCCGGCGGTGCGGGTCTGCCGCGCGGGACGCCGGTGCTGCTCCAGGAGTACATCGGGCACGACACCGAGTACCGGGTCTACTGCGCCGGCGACGAGCTGCACGCCTTCGAGGTGGCCAAGGAGCGCCCGGAGGACGTCTGGGAGCGCCCCGACGAGGTGGTGGTGCGGCAGGTACGCGCTCCGGAGGCGGTGGCCGCGGCGGCGCGGGCGCTGGCCGGGGAGAGCGGCGTGGGGTACGGGGCGTTCGACTTCCTGTGGGCCGGGGGCGAGCCGGTGTTCCTGGAGATGAACGCGCACGGCGACTGGCAGTGGTTCGAGCGCAAGGCCGGCACCGACGCGGTGACCCGCGCGGTGGTGCGTACCGTGCGGGATCTGCACCGGTCCGCCGCCGGCGGGGCGCGCCCGGAGCCGGTCAGCCTGCTCGCCTTCCTCGGCGCGGGCCGGGGCGGCTGACCGGGCGGGGGTCAGCCGGCAGGGGTGGGCAGCGCGTTCTCCGCGACGGCGAGCACGGCGCGCAGGGCGGCCGAGGGGTTGTCCGTCCGCCAGGCGAGCGCGGCCTGGCGGCGGATCGGCGGCCCGGCGAGCGGCCGGTAGACGAGGCCGCCGAGCTGGATGTGCTGGACGGAGGTCACGGTCAGCGTGACCCCGACGCCCGCCGCGACCAGCGCCAGGATGGTGTACGAGTCCGGCGCCTCCTGCACCACGCGCGGATCGAACCCGGCCGCCTCGCACGCCTCGACCATCGCGTCGCGCACGGTGGAGCCGCTGTTGGCGGGGAAGGCGACGAACGGCTCGCCGGCCAGCGCGTCGAGCGGAATCCGCTGCCGGGCGGCGAGCGGATGGTCGAGAGGGAGCGCGCACACCAGCTCCTCTTCCTCGATCACCCGGCAGCTGACGCCCGGCCGGCTCACCGGCAGCCGGACGAACCCGAGGTCCAGCGAGCCGTCGGCGACCCGGGCGAGCGCCACATTGGCGTAGGTCTGCCCGGCCATGACCAGCTCGATGCCCGGATGGGCGGCCCGCACCGCGCGGGTGAGCAGCGGCAGCGTCTCGTGGCTGGAGGCGCCCGCGAAGCCGATGCGCACCCGTCCGTACGCGCCCCGGCCGGCCGCCCGCGCCGCCCGCACCGCCGTGTCGAGGTCCGCGAGCACGGTCCGGACCGGCTGGAGGAAGGACTCCCCCGCGCTGGTGAGCCGCACCGAGCGGGTGTTGCGTTCGAAGAGCTGGACGCCGAGTTCCCGCTCAAGGCCGCGGATGCGCTGGCTCAGCGGCGGCTGGGCCATCTGGAGGCGCCGGGCGGCCCGTCCGAAGTGCAGTTCCTCCGCCACCGCGAGGAACGCGGCGAGATGCCGCAGCTCCATGCCACCCCCCAGTTCCGCCGCCATGATTGATTCGCGCGGCGTCCGGGTCTGAGCCTAATTCGGTATTGGACGGGGATCAAAGGACGCTGACAGCGTCGGCAGCGCGGGCACCGGGCCCGCCCCGTCGAGAGGACAGGACCCGTATGCGTATCAGGATCGTCGGCGCCGGAGCCATGGGCCGCGGCATCGCCCAGTGGGCGGCCGTCGCCGGACACACCGTCGAGCTGGGCGACGTGCGGTCCGAGGCGGTGACGGACGCGGTGGCCTTCGTACGCTCCATGCTGGACCGGGCCGTGGCCAAGGGGCGGCTGACGGCGGCGGACGCGGAGGCCGCCGCGGGGCGGCTGGTCCCGCTGGACGACCCGTGGGCGCCGGGCCCCGGCGTGGCTCTGGTGATCGAGGCGGTGCGCGAGGACCTGGCGACCAAGGCCGAGGTGTTCGGCCGCCTGGAGCAGGCCCTGCCGGACTCCGCGGTCTTCGCGACCAACACCTCCTCGCTCTCGGTGACCCGGATCGCCGCCGCGCTGACGGACCCGGCGCGCCTGGCCGGGCTGCACTTCTTCAACCCGGTGCCGCTGATGCGGATCGTGGAGGTGGTGCCCGGCGCCGCCACCCGGCCGGAGATCCCGCCCATGCTGACCTCGTTCGTGGAGGGCTGCGGCCACCGTGCGGTGACGGTCGCGGACACCCCCGGCTTCCTCGTCAACCACGCGGGGCGCGGTCTGGTGACCGAGGCGCTCGCCCTGGTCGAGGAGAACGTGGGCGATCCGGCGGACATCGACCGGATCGCGCGGGACGTGCTGGGGCTGCGGATGGGCCCGTTCGAGCTGATGGATCTCACCGGGCTCGATGTGACCGCCGCCGTCATCGACTCCATCTGGACGGGCTTCCGCCACGAGGACCGGCTGCGCCCCTCCTATCTGACGCCGAACCGGGTGGTGGCCGGACTGCACGGCCGCAAGACCGGACGCGGCTGGTACGGGTACGGCCCCGAGGCCGCGGGGCCCGCGCCGGAGCCGCCGGTCACCGGCGACGCGGACCGCCCGGTGCACGTCTTCGCCCCGGACCCGGCGCGGGAGGCCGGCGCGGCCGTGCTCCGCGACGCGCTGGCCTCGGCGGGCGCGGCCGTGGAGCACGGGGAGCGGCCGTCCGCCGGGGCGCTGGTGCTGGTCCCGGTGTGGGGCGCCCCGGTCGCCTCGGCGGTGGCCGCGCACCATCTGCCCGCCGGGCGCACCTTCGGCGTGGACCCTCTGCCCGCGGCCGGGCGCCGCAGGGTGCTCGCGGTGACCCCGGCGGCGGACCCGGCCGCGGCGCGGGACGCGCGGGCGGTGCTGGCGCGGGCGGCCGGCGGCGAGGAGCCGTTCGCGGTGTCGGTGGTCCGGGACACGGCCGGTTCGGTGGCGCAGCGGCTGCTCGCCTCGATCGTGTCCGTGGCGGCGTCCATCGCGGAGCGGGGGCCGGCCTCCCCGGCCGACATCGACGTGGCCGTGACAACCGGGCTGGGGTATCCGGCGGGCCCGCTGGCCTGGGGCGACCGGGTGGGCGCGGCCCGGATGCTGGAGCTGCACCGGGCGCTGTACGCGTCGACGGGCGACCCCCGCCACCGCCCGACCCGCTGGGTCGCCGAGCGCGCGGCCCTGGGCCTGGCGCTGACGGAGCCGGGGACGTCACCGGCGGACGTGCTCGGGACGCCGTGACCGATGGGTCCGTGCCCAGTCGTGGGCGCAGCCGTGCCCGAGCCGTGGGCGCCGCCGTGACCGATTCGTACAAGACGGTGGGTCGGGGCGCGGCCTACGGTCGGTCCATGACTCCTCGACTCGACGCGATCGGTATCGCCACCGCCGACCTGCCCGCATCCCTCGCCTTCTACCGCCGGCTGGGCCTGGACATCCCGGAGGGGGCGGAGTCCGCGCCCCATGTGGAGGTGGTCCTGCCGGGCGGCGCGCGGCTGATGTGGGACGCGGAGGCCGTCGTCCGCTCCTACGACCCCGACTGGACCCCGGGGCCGTCCGGCGGTGACCGGGTGGGGCTCGCGTTCCTGTGCGACAGTCCGGCGGAGGTGGACGCGGTGTACGCGGACCTGACGGGCGCGGGCCACCGGGGCCATCTGAAGCCGTGGGACGCGGTGTGGGGGCAGCGGTACGCCGTCGTCCTGGACCCGGACGGCTGCGCGGTCTCCCTGTTCGCCCCGCCGGCCGCCGGGGCCTAGAGCCGGTCGAAGTACGCGGTCAGGGTGGTGCCGGTCAGGGCGCGCATGTCGCGCGCCAGGTGGGCCTGGTCGGCGCAGCCCGCCGCGAGGGCGGCCTCGGCGTACGGCAGTCCGGAGCGTACGAGGGCCAGGGCCCGTTGCAGGCGGAGAATCCGGGCGAGGGTCTTGGGCCCGTAGCCGAAGGCGGCGAGGGAGCGGCGGTGCAGTTGCCGGGTGCCGAGTCCGGCGGTTCCGGCCGCCTCGGCGACGGTGCCGCCGGACGCCAGGCGCGCCGCGACCGCGCGCATCGCCGGGTCCGGGGGCGGGGTGCGGGCGGCCCGGTCCAGGGCGATGTCCTCCAGCGCGCGGGCCGGGTCGGCCGCCTCGGCGACGCGCTCGGTGAGGCGGCGGACGCGGGCGCCGTCCCAGAGGGCGTCGAGCGGGACCCGGCGGTCGCGCAGTTCCGCTGCGTCCACGCCGAGCAGGGCGGGGGCGGTGCCGGGGGCGAAGCGGACCCCGGCCCAGCTGCCGCCGGTGCCGGACGCGGGCGCGGCGCGGGTGTCCGGTCCGGCGACAAGCAGCCGCTCCCCGCTCCAGAGCAGGTCCATGCAGCCGTCCGGGAGCACCGGGTGGACCGTGCCCGGCGGCGCGCTCAGCGTCCACACCGTCGCGCCGTCCAGCCGCGCGGCGCGCTCTGTGTAGTCGTCGGCCATGGCGCTAGTGTCGTCGGCGGACGCGGCGGACGCGAAATCGGCTACGGGGGCGGTCATGGCGTCACTGATGGAGTTCACCACGGAGAACGGGGCGACGGTGACCGTGGAGGTGGACCGTCATGCCCCGGGCGCGCAACTGGTCTCGCGGGACGGCGGGCACGCCCTGGCGCGGGCGGGGCGGACGTTCGACAGCGCGCTGGAGGGCATCCGCGCGGCGGCCGAGTCGGCGCTCGCCGTGTTCCGGGACGGAGCGCTGCGGCCGGACGGGGTGGAGCTGGAGTTCGGCGTGAAGATCACCTCGGAGGCGGGGGCGGTGATCGCGAAGAGCGCCCTGGAGGGCCATCTGACGGTGAAGCTGTCCTGGTCGCCGGGGGCGGCGGACCGGTCGGCCCCGCCGGCCCCCGCCCCGCCCGCCGCCGGTTAGCCGGTCACTCGTCGTACGGGTTCGCCGGCCGTTCGCCGTCCTTCTCGCGGGCGTGCAGCCGGGACTTCACGTCGTCCGGGGGCAGGAACCGCGACCACCGCTCGGGGAACTCGGAGGGCATGTACGGACTGTCGCCCTCGTCCTCGTCGTCGTCCTCGTCGAGCGGACCGCCGTGCCAGCTCTCCGCCCGGGTGCGGGCCACGAACTCGGCGGCCTGGGCGGCGCGCACCCGGTCGTTGGCGGCGCGGGCGGCGGCCGTGGCGACCGAGGGCCAGACCCGGTCGATGGCCGCGTTGACGGCGGCGCCGACGAGCACGGCGAACGCGGAGATGCCGATCCAGAGCAGGACCGCGATCGGCGCGGCCAGCGATCCGTAGATCGTGGGGCCCTCCACCGTGCTGGTCAGGTAGATCCGCAGCAGGAAGCTGCCCAGCACCCACATCGCCAGCGCCACCAGGGCGCCCGGCATGTCCTCGATCCACGGCGAGCGGACCGGTACGGACACGTGGTACAGCGTGGTGAGGAAGGCGACGGACAGCACGATCACCAGCGGCCAGTACAGGACGCTTATCAGCTCGGTGCCCCACGGTATGAACTCCACGACCCGGTCGGGGCCCACCACGAGCAGCGGCAGCACGACGGCCCCGAGCAGCAGCGCCACCACGTACAGCAGGAAGGCGAGCATCCGGGTCTTGACGATGCCGCGCTGGCCGTCCAGCCCGTACATCACGGTGATGGTGTCGATGAAGACGTTCACCGCGCGGGAGCCCGACCACAGGGCGATGGCGAAGCCGATGGAGATGATGTCGGGCCGGGCGCCCGTGGTGACGTCGGCCAGGAGCGGTTCGGCGAACTCCTTGACGCCGCGCTCGGAGAGCACGGTGTGCGCGGCGCTGAGGATGTTGCGCTCGATGGAGGCGACCGTGGTGGTGCTGGTCCACTCGTCCACGTATCCGAGCAGGCCGATCAGGCCCAGGAGCAGCGGGGGCAGGGACAGCAGGGTGAAGAACGCCGCTTCGGCGGCGAGTCCGAGGATGCGGTACTCCATGCACGAGTTGACCGTGTCCTTGAGCAACTGCCAGGCGAGCTGCCGCTTGGATACGTTGCGGTAGAGAACTCGGGCCCGGTGGAGCCGGCCCGGTGGTCGCTCGGGTGTTTCGTCTGCTGCCTGCACCTCTTTACCGTATCGGCATGGCAGCCACCACCCACACCGTGTCCAACCAGGTCCCTCCCCTGCTCGGCTATGACGTCTTCGGCGCGGACCGGGTGCTCGGCGAGGCCGTGGAACGCCATCTTCCGCCCGAGGTGCTGGCGGAGGCGCGGCAGGATCTGTCGGCGCTCGGCCGGTCCGCCGGCTCCGCGCAGGCGGCGGACCGGGGGGCGCGGGCCGATGAGAACCCGCCGAGGCTGCGCACCCACGACCGCTCGGGGCACCGCGTGGACGAGGTGGATTTCCACCCGGCCTGGCACCGGCTGCTGGGCCATGCGGTCGGCGCGGGGCTGACCGGCGGCTGGGACCGGCCGGGCGGACATGTGCGCCGGGCGGCCGGGTTCCTGGTCTGGACCCAGGCGGAGGCGGGGCACGGCGGCCCGCTGTCGACGACGCACGCGGCGGTGCCGGCCCTGCGCGCCGAGCCGGAGGTGGCGGACGCCTTCTGCGCGGCGCGCCTGGGCGGGGACGGGGGCGCGGTCTTCGGGACGCTGCCGCCCACCCCGGGCCTGGCCTCGATCGTGGAGCGGGCCCGGCCGGACGGGGCGGTGGCGGCTTGAGGGAACAGCGACGGGGGGTGGTGCTGCGCCGACACGGCACCACCCCCCATGCTGTACACACCGGACGTGGGGCCGGGGCCCGTCGGTACGGTGTACCGCCACTCTTGTACGGACCCGAGGCGCTCGCCAGAGTTGCAGAGGGTTGCAACCATTGTGTGGAGTTGCGGTGGCGGGGCACGAGTGGCGGCAGGATGGGGGTGCGGCCCCCGGACGGGGCCCGCTGCGGGGTGAGGGGGAACGGGCGTGGAGACGACTCCGCTCGGCGTGCTGCGGCCGGCCGCCCAGGAGAGCGCGGGGGCCAGACGTCTGGTGCACCGGGCCCGTGAGGCGCGGATGGCGGGCGACCGGATGCCGGCCGTGCCGCGCGCGGAGATCGGGGCCTCCTGGGACCGGGTGCTGCGCAGTGGGATCGATCCCGAGCAGACGACGCACAGCAGGCTCCTGGAGGCGGAGGAGATCGAGCACCGGCGCCGCAGCTCCGCGCTGGGCGAGGTGATGCCACTGCTCAGCGACGGGCTGACGAGCATCGCGGACGCCTCGCAGCAGATCATGGTGGTCACCGATGTGGACGGCCGGGTGCTGTGGCGCGAGGGCAACACCGCGGTGCTGCGGCGGGCGGACGGGATCTGTCTGGCGGAGGGCGCCGCCTGGTCCGAGGAGATCACCGGCACCAACGCGATCGGTACGGCGCTGGCCTCCCGCGCCCCGGTGCAGGTGCACTCGGCGGAGCACTTCGTGCGCAGTCTGCACGGCTGGACGTGTGCGGCGGCGCCGGTGCGCGATCCGCGTGACGGGCGGCTGATGGGCATCGTGGACATCAGCGGGCCGGCGTCCACCTTCCATCCGACGACGCTGGCGCTGGTGCGGTCGGTGGCGCGGCTGGCGGAGAGCGAGATCCGGGTGCGGCATCTGGAGGCGGTGGACCGGCTGCGCGCGGTGGCGGCGCCGGTGCTGAGCCGGCTGGGCGGCCGGGCGGTGGCGGTGGACGGCCACGGCTGGACGGCGGCGGTGACGGGGATGCCCCCGGTGGACCGGCTGCCGCTGCCGAAGTCGCTGGGGCCGGGGCGGGTGTGGCTGCCGTCGCTGGGGATGTGCCGGGTGGAGCCGCTGCCGGGCGGCTGGCTGGTGCAGGTGGCGGACGGGACGACGGACAGCCCGCCGCGCCGGGTGGTGCTGGATCTGAGCCGCCCCCGGGCGCTCGCGGTGAACGTGGTGGGCCCGGTGGGCACCTGGGCGCAGCGGCTCTCGCCGCGCCACGCCGAGCTGCTGTACGCGCTGGCGCTGCACCGGGAGGGGCGTACGGCGTCGGAGCTGGCGCAGGACCTGTTCGGCGACGCGACCCGGACGGTGACGGTGCGGGCGGAGATGTCGCGGCTGCGGCGCCATCTGGCCGAGGTGCTGGCGCACCGCCCGTACCGCTTCGTCGAGGGCGTGGAGGTGGAGGTCGTCGAGCCGGACGATCCGGCGGACCTGCTGCCGCGTTCCAGCGCGCCGGTGGTGGCGGCGGCGCGCGGGGCCGGCTGAGAGGCCGGGGGCCCGGCTTTCGCGCGAGGGGCCGGGCATGGTTGTCTGGCTGTCATGAGCGACCCCGTACGTGCCGCAGGACCGGCCCTCGAAGAGGTGACCATCTGGTCCCTGGAGCAGACCTCCCCGGACGATCTGCGGCCGTCCGCCGCGCCGGAGGGCGATGTCCGGATCATGCGGTCCGGGGTGCCGCTGCCCGAGTTCAGCCGGTTCCTGTACACGGCGGTCGGCGGTGACGTCCGGTGGACGGACCGGCTGGGCATGACGTACGCGCAGTGGCGCGAGGCGCTGGAGCGGCCGGGCGCGGAGACGTGGGTCGCGTACGCCGACGGCACCCCGGCCGGCTACATCGAACTGGACCCGCAGGACGACGGGGTCGTCGAGATCATGTACTTCGGGCTGATCCCGGCGTTCCGGGGGCGACGGATCGGCGGGCATCTGCTGTCGTACGGGGCGGCCCGCGCCTGGGACCTGGCCGAGCGGTGGCCGGAGCGACCGGCGACGAAGCGGGTGTGGCTGCACACCTGTTCCAAGGACGGACCGCACGCGATGGAGAACTACCGCAGGCGCGGCTTCCGGCTGTTCGACACCCGGACGGAACTGGAGGAATCGGTCGCCACGCCGGGTCCGTGGCCGGGCGCCGAACGCGAGCCGCTTTTCTAGCAAATCCCCTTGTCTGTCCGGTTCTACGCTCCGCCCCCGGCGCCCGATTTGCCCGTGACCGGCGCCACACCGTCTCATTCATCGGGACAGTCTCGTCCACATCATGGATAGTGGTGGACTGTCGCGAGATCCCCATGACACGCTTCCGTCATGTCCGGAACTGGAATTGCCTTGGTGAGTCGACGCCACGTCGACCTCGGCCGCATGTCCAGCGCCATCTGTCCGGTGAGCTGAGAGTCCCAGCACCGCCGCGATCCCCCTTTGCCTCAGTTCAGCCTGCGCACCGCCGCGCCTCACGCGAGTGTGCAGTTCAGAGCCGCCCTCCTGCAGTCCCGAAGGACGAATTTGCCATGGCCAGCACCGAACAACCTCCTACCGCCACGCCCCGCCGCAAGGCCGGTCGGCACCGTGGTGAAGGTCAGTGGGGCCTGGGATACACAACGCCCCTGAACGGCACCGAACAGTTCAAGCGGGACGACGACGGTCTCAATGTGCGGACACGCATTGAGACGATCTACTCCAAGCGTGGCTTCGACTCGATCGACCCCAACGACCTGCGCGGACGCTTCCGCTGGTGGGGCCTCTACACCCAGCGCCGCCCCGGAATCGACGGCGGCCACACCGGCGCGCTGGAGCCGGAGGAGCTTGAGGACAAGTACTTCATGCTGCGGGTCCGGGTGACCGGCGGCCGGCTCACCACCGCCCAGCTCCGCGTCATAGGCCAGGTGTCGCAGAAGTACGCGCGGGGCTCGGCGGACATCACGGACCGTCAGAACATCCAGCTGCACTGGGTGCGCATCGAGGACGTGCCGGCCATCTGGCGTGAGCTGGAGGCCGTCGGCCTGTCCACCACCGAGGCGTGCGGCGACTGCCCGCGCGGCATGCTGGGCTCGCCCGTCGCGGGCGTGGCCGAGGACGAGATCATCGACGGCTCCGCCGCGCTCGACGAGATCGCCCGCCGCTACCTCGGCGACCCGCGCTTCTCCAACCTGCCCCGCAAGTACAAGACCGCGGTCTCCGGCTCGCCCGTGCTGGACGTGGCGCACGAGATCAACGACATCTCGTTCGTCGGCGTCGTCCACCCCGAGCACGGCCCCGGCTTCGACCTGTGGGTCGGCGGCGGCCTGTCCACCAACCCCCGGTTCGGGGTGCGCCTGGGCGCCTGGGTGCCCGAGGAGGACGTGCCGGACGTCTGGGAGGGCGTCACCTCCATCTTCCGCGACTACGGCTACCGCCGGCTGCGCAACCGCGCCCGGCTGAAGTTCCTGATCGCCGACTGGGGCCCGGAGAAGTTCCGCCAGGTGCTGGAGGACGAGTACCTGCTGCGCAAGCTGAGCGACGGGCCCGCGCCCGAGCAGCCCAAGCAGCGCTGGCGCGACCACATGGGCGTGCACCGGCAGAAGGACGGCCGCTTCTACGTGGGCTGCGCGCCGCGCGTCGGCCGGCTGGACGGCTCCCAGATCGGCAAGATCGCCGAGCTGGCCGAGGCGCACGGCTCCGGCCGGGTCTCCACCACGGTCGAGCAGAAGCTGATCATCCTGGACGTGCCCGAGGACCGGGTCACCTCGCTGGTCGAGAGCCTTGAGGCGATGGACCTGCGGGTCAACCCCTCGACGTTCCGCCGCGGCACGATGGCCTGCACCGGCATCGAGTTCTGCAAGCTGGCGATCGTCGACACCAAGAAGCGGGGCAGCGACCTCATCGACGAACTGGAGCGCCGCCTCCCGGACTTCGACGAGCCGATCACCATCAACATCAACGGCTGCCCGAACGCCTGCGCCCGCATCCAGACCGCGGACATCGGCCTCAAGGGCCAGCTGATGATGACCGCGGACGGCGAGCAGGTCGGCGGCTACCAGGTCCACCTCGGCGGCTCGCTCGGCGTGGACGCCACCTTCGGCCGCAAGGTGCGCGGCCTCAAGGTCACCTCCGACGACCTGCCCGACTACATCGAGCGCGTCCTCGTCCGGTTCCAGGCCGAGCGCGAGGAGGGCGAGCGCTTCGCCGCCTGGGCCGCCCGCGCGAGCGTGGAGTCGCTGTCATGAGCGAGCGCGCCGCGCCGTTCCACTGCCCCTACTGCGGCGACGAGGACCTGCGCCCGCACGAGACCGGGCACGGGGCGTGGGAATGCGCCTCCTGCAATCGCGCGTTCCAGCTGAGGTTCCTGGGTCTGCTGAGCCGGGGACTGCAGCGCAACGACGTGGGAGGGGACGGGACATGACGGTCGCTCAGGAGCTGGACACGCTCACCGACGACGAGCTGAGGGACCTGGCCGAGCGGGCCGGGCGCGAGCTGGAGGACGCCTCCGCGCTCGACATCCTGAAGTGGGCCGCCGACACCTTCGGCAAGCGGTTCTGCGTCACCTCCTCGATGGAGGACGCGGTCGTGGCCCACCTCGCCTCGCGCGCCATGCCGGGCGTGGACGTGGTGTTCCTCGACACCGGCTACCACTTCGAGGAGACCATCGGCACCCGGGACGCGGTGGACGCCGTGATGGACGTCAACGTCATCACGCTGACCCCGCGTCAGACGGTCGCCGAGCAGGACGCCGCGTACGGGCCGAAGCTGCACGACCGCGACCCCGACCTCTGCTGCAAGCTGCGCAAGGTCCGGCCGCTGGAAGAGGGCCTGACCGCCTACGCGGCCTGGGCGACCGGGCTGCGCCGCGACGAGTCCCCGACCCGGGCGAACACCCCGGTGGTCGGCTGGGACGAGAAGCGCCGCAAGGTCAAGATCTCGCCCATCGCCCGCTGGACCCAGGACGACGTCGACGCCTACGTCGCCGAGCACGGGGTGCTCACCAACCCGCTGCTGATGGACGGCTACGCCTCCGTCGGCTGCGCGCCCTGCACCCGCCGGGTGCTGGAGGGCGAGGACGCGCGGGCCGGCCGCTGGGCCGGGCGGGGCAAGACCGAGTGCGGGCTGCACGGCTGATGACGACTGATCAGGAGAATTCGATGAGCGTGACGGAGACGGGAGCCACCGTCTGGCTGACCGGTCTGCCGAGCGCCGGCAAGACCACCATCGCGTACGAACTCGCCGGGCGGCTGCGGGCCGAGGGCCACCGCGTCGAGGTGCTCGACGGCGACGAGATCCGCGAGTTCCTCTCGGCCGGTCTGGGCTTCTCCCGCGAGGACCGGCACACCAACGTCCAGCGGATCGGCTTCGTCGCCGAGCTGCTGGCGGCCAACGGCGTCAAGGCCCTGGTCCCGGTCATCGCCCCGTACGCGGACAGCAGGGACGCCGTCCGCAAGCGGCACGAGGCCGAGGGCACCGCGTACCTGGAGGTGCACGTGGCCACGCCGGTCGAGGTGTGCTCGGAACGCGATGTGAAGGGGCTGTACGCCAAGCAGGCGGCGGGCGAGATATCCGGGCTCACCGGGGTGGACGACCCCTACGAGGCACCCGAGTCGCCCGATCTGCGCATCGAGTCGCACCGCCAGACCGTGCAGGAGTCCGCGGCGGAGCTGTACGCGCTGCTGAGCGAGAGGGGTGCGGCGTGACGACCGTCGCGACTGTGCATGAGGGCACCGACCATCCGTACGCGCTGAGCCACCTGGACTCGCTAGAGTCCGAGGCGGTGCACATCTTCCGCGAGGTGGCGGGCGAGTTCGAGAAGCCGGTGATCCTGTTCTCCGGCGGCAAGGACTCGATCCTGATGCTGCACCTGGCGCTCAAGGCGTTCGCCCCCGCGCCGGTGCCGTTCGCGCTGCTGCACGTGGACACCGGGCACAACTTCCCCGAGGTGCTGGCCTACCGCGACCGCGTGGTCGCCGAGCACGGGCTGCGGCTGCACGTCGCGTCGGTCCAGGAGTACATCGATGCCGGCAAGCTCCGCGAGCGCCCCGACGGCACCCGTAACCCGCTGCAGACCGTGCCGCTGACCGAGGCCATCCAGCAGCACCGCTTCGACGCCGTCTTCGGCGGCGGGCGGCGCGACGAGGAGAAGGCCCGCGCCAAGGAGCGGGTGTTCTCGCTGCGCGACGAGTTCTCCCAGTGGGACCCGCGACGCCAGCGCCCCGAGCTGTGGAACCTGTACAACGGCCGGCACGCGCCCGGCGAGCACGTACGCGTCTTCCCGATCTCCAACTGGACCGAGCTGGACGTCTGGCAGTACATCCAGCACGAGGGCATCGAGCTCCCGTCGATCTACTTCGCCCACGAGCGCGAGGTCTTCAACCGCTCCGGCATGTGGCTGACCGCCGGCGACTGGGGCGGGCCCAAGGAGCACGAGCGGACCGAGACCCGGCAGGTGCGCTACCGCACCGTGGGCGACATGTCCTGCACCGGCGCCGTGGACTCCGACGCCACCACGCTGGACGCGGTGATCACCGAGATCGCCGCCTCCCGGCTCACCGAACGGGGCGCCACCCGTGCCGACGACAAGATGTCCGAGGCCGCGATGGAAGACCGCAAGCGCGAGGGGTACTTCTAAGATGACCACGCCCACCCAGTCGGCCGAGCTGCTCGCGGCCACCACCCTGCTGCGGTTCGCCACCGCGGGGTCGGTGGACGACGGCAAGTCCACGCTCGTCGGGCGGCTGCTGCACGACTCCAAGTCGGTCCTCACCGACCAGCTGGAGGCGGTCGAGCACGCCTCGCGCAACCGCGGTCAGGAGGCGCCGGACCTGGCGCTGCTGACCGACGGGCTGCGGGCCGAGCGCGAGCAGGGCATCACCATCGATGTCGCCTACCGCTACTTCGCCACCGCCCGGCGCCGGTTCATCCTCGCCGACACGCCCGGCCATGTGCAGTACACCCGGAACATGGTCACCGGCGCCTCCACCGCCGAGCTGGCCGTGGTGCTGGTCGACGCCCGCAACGGCGTCGTCGAGCAGACCCGCCGGCACGCCGCCGTCGCCGCCCTGCTGCGCGTCCCGCACGTCGTCCTCGCCGTCAACAAGATGGACCTGGTCGACTACGCGGAGCCGGTGTTCGCCGCCATCGCCGAGGAGTTCACCGCGTACGCGGCCTCCCTCGGCGTGCCGGAGATCACCGCGATACCCATATCCGCGCTGGCCGGCGACAACGTCGTCGAGCCGTCCGCGAACATGGACTGGTACGGCGGCCCGACCGTCCTGGAGCACCTGGAGACGGTCCCGGTCAGCCACGACCTGACCGCCTGCCACGCCCGCTTCCCGGTCCAGTACGTGATCCGGCCGCAGACCGCCGAGCACCCCGACTACCGGGGCTACGCGGGCCAGATCGCGGCCGGCGTGTTCCGGGTCGGCGACGCCGTCACCGTGCTGCCCTCGGGCCGCACCACCACCATCGAGGGCATCGACCTGCTCGGCGAGAGCGTGAACATCGCCTGGGCGCCCCAGTCGGTGACGCTGCGCCTCACGGACGACATCGACGTCTCGCGCGGCGACCTCATCGCCCCGGCCGCCGACGCCCCGGTCACCACCCAGGACGTCGAGGCGACCGTCTGCCACGTCGCGGACGAGCCGCTCACCGTGGGCCGGCGGGTGCTGCTCAAGCACACCACCCGCACGGTCAAGGCGATCGTGAAGGACATCCCGTCGCGGCTGGGTCTCGACGACCTGTCCCAGCACCCGGCGCCGGGCAAGCTCGTCGCCAACGACATCGGCCGGGTCGTGGTCCGTACCGCCGAGCCGCTCGCGCTCGACGCGTACGCCGACTCCCGCCGCACCGGTTCCTTCCTGCTGATCGACCCGGCGGACGGCACCACGCTCTCGGCCGGCATGGCGGGCGCGTCGTTCGCCGCCGCCGAGGAGCCGGCGGCCGCGGACGACGACGCGGAGTGGGACTTCTGATGGGTGTCGACGTCTTCTCGACCTTCGCCAAGGAGGGCGGCCGCATCGGCAGCGGCGCGGTCGGGAGTGGACAGGGCGGTGTCGGGCGATGTGCGCGATGACGTACGCGCACCGCCCGCGCGCCCGGCAGCACCAACCGCACCGCCCGTCCAGACGCAGACCTGCCGATCTCCCGGCCGCGCCCCCGCATATACGAGGGGCGTGAGCACCGGGCCTCCGAGAGGAACACCTCCCGTGCCTGCCCCCCGTACCACGCGGCGCCGTGGCATCGCCGCACTCGCCGCCCCGCCCCTGCTGGCCCTGGCCCTGACCGCCTGCGGCTACGGCTCGCAGGCGCCGGACGACGCGAAGGCCAACGTCGCCCGCGGCGAGAAGCTGTCCGCCGACACCGTGCGCATCGGGTACTTCCCCAACCTCACCCACGCCACCGCGCTCGTGGGCGACCAGGAGGGGCTGTTCCAGAAGGAACTGGGCGGCACCCAGCTCAAGACGGCCGTCTTCAACGCCGGCCCGTCCGAGATCGAGGCGCTGAACGCCGGCTCGATCGACATCGGCTTCATCGGCCCGTCGCCGGCCATCAACGGCTACACCAAGTCCAAGGGCCGGAACCTGCGGATCATCGGGGGCTCCGCCTCCGGCGGCGTCAAGCTCGTCGTGAACCCGGAGAAGATCAGGACCACGGCCGACGTCAAGGGCAAGCGGATCGCCACCCCGCAGCTCGGCAACACCCAGGACGTGGCGTTCCTCCACTGGATCTCCGAGCAGGGCTGGAAGGTCGACGCGCAGAGCGGCAAGGGCGACGTCTCCGTCATCCGCACGGACAACAAGGTGGCCCCCAACGCCTACCGCTCCGGCTCCATCGACGGCGCCTGGGTACCCGAGCCGACCGCCGCCAAGCTGGTCGCCGAGGGCGCGAAGGAACTGCTGGACGAGTCGACGCTGTGGCCGGACGACAAGTTCGTGATCACCAACATCATCGTGTCGCAGAAGTTCCTGGACGAGCACCCGGACGTCGTGGAGGCCGTGCTGCGCGGCTCGATGGTCACCAACTCCTGGATCAACGACAACCCGGACAAGGCGAAGAAGTCCGCCAACGCCGCGCTGAAGAAGCTCACCGGCAAGGAACTGCCGCCCGAGGTCATCGACCCGGCCTGGAAGTCGATCCGGATCACCGACGACCCGCTGGCCGCCACGCTCGACGCACAGGCCGAACACGCGGTGGACGCGGGTCTGCTGGACAAGCCCGACCTCAAGGGCATCTACGACCTGAAGCCGCTCAACAAGCTCCTCAAGGCCGCGGGCAAGCCCGCGGCCGACGACGCCGGACTCGGCGCCGAGTGACCAGCCGCCCGAAGACTCCCAGGAGGTGACGACCATGGCGACCACCCTCACCAAGGCCGAGGACCGCGTCGCGGTCGGGCACGCCGCCCGTATCGCGCATGTCTCGAAGTCCTTCGCCGGGCCCGCGGGCACGCAGCTGGTCCTGGACGACATCAGTCTCGATGTCGCTCCGGGCGAGTTCGTCACGCTCCTGGGTGCCTCCGGGTGCGGCAAGTCGACGCTGCTCAACCTCGTGGCCGGGCTCGACCGGCCGACCGGCGGCACCATCGAGACGCCCGGCGGCCGCCCGGCGCTGATGTTCCAGGAACACGCCCTGTTCCCGTGGCTGACCGCCGGCAAGAACATCGAACTGGCCCTGCGGCTGCGCGGGGTGCCCAAGGCGCGGCGGCGCGGCGAGGCGGAACGCCTGCTGGAGCTGGTGCGGCTGGGCGGGGCGTACGGCAAGCGGGTGCACGAGCTGTCCGGCGGCATGCGGCAGCGCGTGGCGATGGCCCGCGCGCTCGCCCAGGACAGCCAGCTGCTGCTGATGGACGAGCCGTTCGCCGCGCTCGACGCCATCACCCGTGACGTGCTGCACGACGAGCTGACCCGGATCTGGCGCGAGACCAACGTCTCGGTCCTGTTCGTCACGCACAACGTGCGCGAGGCCGTGCGCCTCGCCCAGCGGGTCGTCCTGCTGTCGTCCCGGCCCGGCCGGATCGCCCGCGAGTGGACGGTCGGCATCGAGCATCCGCGCCGCATCGAGGACACCGCCGTCGCGGAACTGTCCGTCGAGATCACCGAACAACTGCGTGGGGAGATCCGCCGTCATGGCGAGCACTGACATCAAGTCGGACGAGGCGGGGTCCGGCGGGAGCAGGCCGGACGACCTGGCCGGCCTGGAGGCCGGGCTGGACGCCCTGGACGCCGTACAGGTGCACCGCACCCCGGTCCGCGAGGTCCTGGTGCGCAAGGTCCTGCCGCCGCTGGTCGCGGTGGCGCTGGTCCTGGTCGTCTGGGAACTGCTCGTGCGGGCGGAGGTGACGGAGGACTACAAGCTGCCGTCACCCGGCGCCGTCTGGGACAGCGCCCGCGAGATGTGGCTCCAGGGCACGCTCCTGGACGTGGTGTGGACCAGCGTCTCGCGCGGTCTGCTCGGCTTCCTGCTGTCGGTGGCGATCGGTACGCCGCTGGGGCTGCTGGTGGCGCGGGTGAAGTTCGTGCGCGCCGCGATCGGCCCCATCCTGTCCGGGCTGCAGTCGCTGCCCTCGGTGGCCTGGGTGGCGCCGGCGGTGATCTGGCTCGGGCTGAACGACTCGATGATGTTCGCGGTCATCCTGCTCGGCGCGGTGCCCTCGATCGCCAACGGCCTGGTCTCGGGCGTCGACCAGGTGCCGCCGCTGTTCCTGCGGGCGGGGCGGACGCTGGGCGCGACCGGGCTGCGGGGCACCTGGCTGATCGTGATGCCGGCCGCGCTGCCGGGCTATCTGGCGGGGCTCAAGCAGGGCTGGGCGTTCTCCTGGCGTTCGCTGATGGCCGCCGAGATCATCGCCTCCTCGCCGGATCTCGGCCTGGGTCTCGGGCAGTTGCTGGAGAACGGCCGCAACAACGCGGACATGCCGGGGATCTTCCTCGCCATCATCCTGATCCTGTTCGTCGGCATCGCCATCGACCTGCTCATCTTCAGTCCGCTGGAGCGGTGGGTGCTGCGCAGCCGCGGTCTCCTCGTCAAGAACTGAGCCGCCATGTCCTCTCCGGTCCTCCTCGTCATCGCCCACGGCAGCCGCGATCCCCGGCATGCCGCGACCGTGCACGCGCTGACCGCGCGGGTACGGGCCCTGCGGCCGGGTCTGCGGGTGGAGACCGGGTTCCTGGACTTCAACGCGCCCTCGGTGCCGCGGGTCCTGGAGCGGCTGGCCGCCGACGGCACGGACGAGGTGGTGGCGCTGCCGCTGCTGCTGACCCGCGCCTTCCACGCCAAGTCGGACATCCCGGCGGTGCTGCGCGAGGCGCGCGCGGCGCTGCCCCGGCTGCGGGTGCGTCAGGCCGCGGTGCTGGGCCCGTCGCCGCTGCTCAACGCGGCGCTGGAGCGGCGGCTGTACGAGGCCGGGGTGCGCCCCGGCGACCGAAGCTCGACCGGGCTCGTCCTGGCCTCGGCGGGCTCATCAGACCCGGAGGCGATCGCAGTGATCGCTGAAATCGCGCGGGAGCTGCGGCACACCGGTTGGTGTTCCGTGCGGCCTGCGTTCGCCTCCGCTGTTCGTGCCGGGGGCCCGTCCCGCACCGAGGACGCGGTACGGGCCCTGCGGGCCGCGGGTGCGGACCGCGTCGCGGTCGCCCCGTACGTCATCGCGCCGGGCCGCCTCCCGGACCGCATCGAGGCGGGGGCCGCGGCGGCCGGCGCGGATGTGCTGGCCGGGGTGCTGGGGCCGGCCCCGGAGCTGGCCCGGCTGCTGCTCGACCGCTACGACGAGGCGCACGCGACCGCGTCCCTGCGGGTCGCGGTCAGCGCCTGAGCCGGTCAGCCGGCGTCGATGCCGCCCGTGCGGGTGCGCTTGAGTTCGAAGAAGTCGGGGTGGCCGGCGAGCACCCGGAAGCTGTCGAACAGCCGGGCCGCCTCCTCGCCGCGCGGAATCGCCCGCAGCACGGGGCCGAACCACACGGTCCCGTCGACGTGGATGGTGGGCGTGCCGACGTAGCCACCGGCCTCCGGGTCCCGGCCCGCCTCATGGCTGCGCCGTACGGCCTCGTCGTATCGCTCGTCGTGCGCGGCGTCCGCGAGGCGGGCGGGCAGCTCCAGTTCGGCGAGGGACTGGGCGATCACCTCGTCGAAGTCCTCGTTCTTCCGCTGGTGGATGCGGCTGCCGAGGGCGGTGTAGAGGTCGCGCAGGATCTCCCCGCCGCGCTCCTCGGCGGCGGCCGCCGCCACCCGTACCGGGCCGATCGACCGGTCGACGAGATCCCGGTACCAGTCGGGGAGTTCGTTGCCGGTGTTGTGCAGGTAGAGGCTCATGACGTGGAAGCGGAGGTCGATGGGGCGGTGCCGCTCCACCTCCAGCATCCAGCGGGAGGTGATCCAGGCGAACGGGCAGGCCGGGTCGAAGTAGAAGTCGACGACGGGCCTGCCCTGTTCCGTGGTGGGGTGTGTGCTCATGGGCCGAGACTAGCCAGCCGGTGGCACCCTCCTGCGGGCCATTCGGCACCCCTGGGCCTGGGCCATTCTCAGGACGCGCTCCACTGCGGGTCGCGCCCGCTGAGGGCCAGGGCGCGGGTGAAGCCGGTGGCCCCCGGGGCGTCCACCTCGTCGGTGAACCCCTCGTACTGGCGGTAGAGCGCGGCGGTCCTCTCGACGGTGCCCAGTACATGGGCGGCGGCCGCGTCGGAGATCCGGAACTCCTGGCCGGTGGCGCGGGCCACGTCCCAGCCGTGCAGGGCGATCTCCTCGATGAGCATCGCGGCGGTGTCGGCGGCGGGGGACGCGGAATCGCCCTCGCCGATGGTGCCCTCCCAGGCGGCCGGGTCGGACCAGGCGGCGACGGCGCGGTCGAGCTGGGCGGCGTACCGCTCGGCCCAGTCGGCGTCGGCGGTGAAGTCGCGGGCGATCAGCTCCTCGGGCAGTTCGGTGCGCAGGGCGCGGTGCTCCATGCCGTGCGAGGTGTAGAGCACCCAGTGGTTGACGAGCGTGCGGACGTCCCAGTCCGCGCAGGGGGTGGCGGTCGCCGCCAGCTGTGGGGCGGTGACGCCCCGGGCCACGCGGGCGGCCTCGGCGGCGCATTCGGTCATGTGGGCGTGCTCGGTCTTCATGGGTTCCAACCTAGGCGGGCGCGCGGGGCCGGTATTGAAGAAAGGCGACAGGTGCCGGGCGAGGAGTGTGTACGGGGCACGGATAGGCTTTCCGGTACGCCGCGAGGCGATCGCGCCCGAACGAAGGAGCAGCCGCACGTGACCACCACCGCACCCCTGTCCCCCGCCGCGGGCACGAGCCCGGTGCCGGTCGTCCGGGCCGACGAGGTCTCGCTCGTACGTGACGGGAACGTCCTGCTGGACAGGGTGTCGCTCACCGTGCGGGGCGGGGAGCACTGGGCGCTGCTGGGGGCCAACGGGGCCGGCAAGAGCACGCTGCTCGGGCTGCTGGGGGCGGTGAACCATCCGACGCGGGGTTCGGTCGAGGTGCTGGGCCGAACGCTGGGGCGGGTGGATCTGCGGGAGCTGCGGACGCTGCTCGGCCATGTCAATCCGCGTCATCCGCTGCGTTCGCCGCTGACGGTGAACGAGGTGGTGCTGACGGGTCTGACGAACTCGGTGGAGCCGGTGCCGCGCTGGTCGCCGGGTGCGGGGCAGCGGGAGCGGGCGGCGCGGCTGCTGGCGATGCTGGGGATGGCCGGCAAGGAGGGGTCGCGCTGGCCGGCCCTGTCGCAGGGCGAGCGCGGCCGTACGCTGATCGCCCGCGCGCTGATGCCGGAGCCCCGGCTGCTGCTGCTCGACGAGCCGGCGACGGGGCTCGACCTGGCCGCCCGCGAGCAGTTGCTGGACAGTCTGGACGCGCTGCGCGAGGAGCATCCGGGTCTGGCGACGGTGCTGGTGACGCACCATCTGGAGGAGCTGCCCGCGTCCACGACGCATGCGCTGCTGCTGCGCGGCGGGCGGTGCCTGGCCTCGGGCGCGGCGGACGAGGTGCTGACCACGGAGCTGGTGAGCGAGTGCTTCGGCCATCCGGTGCGCATCAGCCGGACGGACGGCCGGTGGGCAGCGCGGGCCCGGCGGCCGCCGCGCCCCGTGGGGGAGGGCGCGGTGGCCGCCGGGGGTCGGCGGGCGGTTACTCGACGATCTTGAGGAGCTTGTTGGCCGTGCCCTCGGTGGCGTTGCCGATGGCGTCCGGGGTGGCTCCCCCGGTCAGGGCCGCGGCGACCTCGTCCGGGGTGGCGTCCGGGTGTCCGGCGAGGTAGACGGCGGCGGCGCCGACGACGTGCGGGGTCGCCATCGACGTGCCGGAGATGGTGTGGGAGCCGGTGTCGCTGTCGTTCCAGGCGGACGTGATGTCGGAGCCGGGTGCGTAGAGGTCCACGACCGGGCCGTAGTTGGAGAACGACGACTGCTGGTCGTCCACGGTGGACGAGGCGACGGTGATGGCCTCGGGGACGCGGGAGGGCGAGCCCCCACCGGCGTCGCTCGACTCGTTGCCGGCGGCGACCGCGAAGGTGACGCCGGAGGCGATGGCCTTCTGGACGGCCGCGTCGAGCGCTTCGTCGGCGCCGCCGCCCAGGCTCATGTTGGCGACGGACGGGCCCTGGTGGTGCTCGGTGACCCAGTCGATGCCGGCGACGACCTGCTCGGTGGTGCCGGAGCCGGAGTCGTCCAGGACGCGGACGGCGACGATCTCGGCGTTCTTGGCGACGCCGTAGGTGGACCCGGCTATGGTGCCGGCCACGTGGGTGCCGTGGCCGTTGCCGTCGTCGGCGCTGTCGTCGTCGTCCACGGCGTCGTAGCCGGAGGTGGCCCGGCCGCCGAACTCCTTGTGGGTGGTGCGGACTCCGGTGTCGATGACGTACGCGGTGACGCCCTCGCCCGCGCTGTCCGGGTAGGTGTAGGCGTGGTCGCCGGCGGTCTCCGTCTGGTCGATGCGGTCCAGGCCCCAGGACGGCGGGTCGTCCTGGGTGGCGTCGATGTGGAACTTCTTGTTCTGGACGACCTTGGAGACGGCCGGGTCGGCGGCGAGCCGCTTGGCCTCGGTCTCCGAAAGCCCGTTGGCGGAGAAGCCGTTGATGGCGGAGCTGTAGTCGCGCTTCAGCTTCCCGCCGTACTCCTCGGCGAGCTTCTCCTTGTCCGCCGCGCGGTCCAGCATCACGATGTAGCTGCCGGCGACCGCGGTCGCCGCGTCGGCGCCGTAGATCTTGCCCTGGGCCGGGGCGGGGGCCGCCCCGGCGAACGGGGTGCCGAGCAGGGTGACGCCGGCGGCGGCCGCCACCGCGGTGATGGAGGCGGTCAGCTTGAACCGGCGTGCGCGCTTGTGATTGGCCATGAAGAGGGGTCTCCTCGTCATTCTTTGTGGGGGGATTGGCCCCCGGCCGGAAGATCTCCGGGGGTTGGCTCGAAACCCTGGCCGATTGACGCGCGCAGATCAAGATCCCGCTACAGCTCCGACGCACTCACCAACCTTTCGCCACAACACACCCCCGGCGGTCTCGGGATGCCCCGATCGCCTTTACGTGTAAGGGGCTTCGATCCGCCTTCTCGGGGGGAGGGCCCCTCCCCGAGGTGGAGAGGAGTGACGCGCGGTCAGGAGCAGAGCATGACGAGACGGCTTTACGACGCCCCTACTTTCGAATGCGGAGGCGGCGGCGTGGGGCCGGTGCCGGTCACGAGGGGGCACGCCCGTCATGGGGAAAGTGGATTCGGCAGCGGTGAGGGGGCCGCGGGTCAAGGGCGTCGCCGCCCGCGCGGGCGGCTGGAGCGCGCGGCACCGCTGGGCGGCGGTGACGATCTGGGTGCTGTTCGTCGTCCTGGCGATGGGCCTGGGCTCCGCGGCGGGCCGGGTCGATGTGAAGGAGAGCGAGCAGCTGTCCGGCGAGGTCGGCCGGGCGGTGCAGATCATCGAGGACGCGGGGCTCAAGGACCCGGCCGGTGAGACCGTGCTGATCCAGTCGGCGGCCGGGGGCGGGCCGGTGGCCGGCTCCAAGGAGTTCCGGGCGGCCGTCGACGAGGTGATCGACGCCGTGCAGGGCACCGGTGAGGTCACCGCCGTCACCTCGCCGTACACCACCGGGACCATCTCGGCGGACGGGCACAGCGCGCTGGTGCAGTTCGAGATGCGCGGCGATGCGGAGACGGCGAGCGAGCGCGTCGGCCCGGTGCTCGACGCCGTCGCGAAGGTGGACGCGAAGCACGAGGGGCTGCTGATCGAGGAGATCGGCGGCGCCAGCATGGGCAAGACGTTCGCCGACGCGTTCGGCAGCGACTTCCAGCGGGCCGAGTTCTCCGCCGTACCGGTCGCGCTGGGCATTCTGCTCATCGCCTTCGGGGCGCTGGTCGCCGCGCTGCTGCCGGTCGCCCTGGCCCTCACCGCGATCATGGCGACGATGGGCCTGATGGGCGTGGTGAGCCACTTCCAGCCGATGAGCGACACCGCCAACTCCGTGATGCTGCTGGTCGGTCTGGCCGTCGGCGTCGACTACTGCCTGTTCTATCTGCGCCGGGAGCGCGAGGAGCGGGCCAAGGGCCGGGACGCCAGGACCGCGCTGATGATCGCCGCCGCGACCAGCGGGCGCGCCATCGTCGTCTCCGGTGTGACGGTCTGCGTCGCGATGGCGGGCATGCTCTTCACCGGCATCGCCGAGTTCGAGGCGATGGGCCTGGCCTCGCTGATGGTCGTGGCCGTCGCCATGGTCGGTTCGGTCACCGTGCTGCCGGCGCTGCTCTCCCTGCTCGGCGAGCGGGTCGAGAAGGGCCGGGTGCCGTTCCTGGGCCGTCTCAAGCGCTCCCGGCACGGCGGCGCGGACGGCGAGAGCCGGATCTGGCGCGCGGTGCTCACCGCGGTGCTGCGCCGGCCGTGGACCGCGGCCGTGGTCGCCGCCGGGGCGCTCGCCGCGCTCGCCCTGCCCGCGCTCGGCATGCACACCCAGAACCTCACCCTGGACCAGGAGTTCGGCGACTCGCTGCCGATCGTGCGGACCTACGACCGGCTGAACGAGGCGTTCCCCGGCGGCGCCGACCCGGCGCAGGTCGTGGTCAGGGCCGACGACATCGGCGCCGCCCCGGTCCGCAAGGCGCTGGCGGACTTCCGCAAGCAGGCCGTCGCCTCGGGCGCGTCCAAGGGGCCGGTGGACATCGTGACGCACGACGCGGAGAACGTCGCGGTCATCGATGTGCCGCTGGTCGGCGGTTCGGACCAGAAGGCGGCCGAGAAGAGCCTGGACCTGCTGCGGAACACCGTGCGCCCGGCCACGCTCGGCACGGTCGACGGGGTGGAGGCGCCGATCACCGGGCAGGTCGCCGGTTCGAAGGACTTCAACGACCAGATCGTCGGCTCCGTCGTGCCGGTCTTCGTCTTCGTGGTCGCCTTCGCCTTCCTGCTGATGCTGCTCTGCTTCCGCTCGCTGACGGTGGCGGTCACCTCGATCGTCCTCAACCTGCTCTCGGTGGGCGCCGCCTACGGCATCCTGACCGCGATCTTCCAGCACGGCTGGGGTGCCTCGCTGGTGGGTGCCGAGGGCGTCGGCGCGATCATCTCCTGGCTGCCGCTGTTCCTCTTCGTGATCCTGTTCGGGCTCTCGATGGACTACCACGTGTTCGTGGTCTCCCGTATCCGTGAGGCCCGCCTCCAGGGCCGCACCACCCGCGACGCCATCGCCCACGGCGTGGTCACCACGGCCGGGGTGGTGACCAGCGCGGCCGTCATCATGGTCGCCGTGTTCGCCATCTTCGGCACGCTGTCGATGCAGTCCATGAAGCAGATGGGCGTCGGTCTCGCGGCGGCCGTGCTGATCGACGCGACGATCATCCGCGGGGTGCTGCTCCCGGCCACCATGGCCCTGCTGGGCGAGCGCAACTGGTACTTCCCGAAGTGGCTGCGCCGGCTGCCGGACATGACGCACGACGAGTCGTACGACGACGTGCCGGTGCCGTCCGCACCGGCACGCGGCGGCGAGGCCCCGGAGCGGGTCGGCGTCTGACCCCGAGGGTGTCCGCGCCCTCCCCCGCCCCGGAGTCCGGGGCGCGGGAGGGCGTTCGCGTGGTCAGCGCTAGTAGCGGGCCAGGACCCGGTTGCCGTCCGTCTGCGTCCCGTGGCCCCTGCCGCTCGCGAGGCCCTCACCCCACCGGCTGGGCCGTGGCCACGAACGCGTACGCACGCTCCACAGTCTCCGTGTACTGGTCGTGGCCGGTGCGCCGGAAGTGAGCCACCGCCCAGTCCGAGACGACGTTCGGGTCCGTGGCGTTCGCGCTGTGGGCCCCACAGCGGCACTTCATGACGCGCAGCACCGGCGCTTGCGTGTCAGGGGTGAACGAGTGGTCCACGAACGCGAACCGCTTACGGGTCACGCTCCGGCACCCTTCTCGTGTGCGTCCGCCAGGTGGCGGCGCAGGCGTACGTTGCAGTCACTCACGCCGGACCCGTCGCCGTTCGCCCTGGCGCGGTCCCGCGTCGTCGCCAGCAGATCGCAGTGGATGCAGCCGGCAACGGGCTTGGGTGGCACGGGAGGCGGGACGAGCGGCAGCTCGATCGGCTGCTCCTGCCAGTTGGAAGTCGAGGGCATTACGGGTCCGCCGTTCCTGGAGGGGATTCATTCCTGTCCCAGGAAACGACAGCGACGACTACACAGATAGTGGCACCCTTGACACAACGTAGTCGTGACAGAGGGGGTTCGAGCCGTGGCCGAATCGTACGGAGAGTGGTTGCGGGACGCACGGGTTGCCAAGGGGTGGACGCAACAGCAGTTGGCCGACGCGGCGTTCATGTCCCGTTCGTTGGTCGCGGCGATCGAGTCAGGGCGACGGCATCCCAGCGAATCGGACGCGGCAGCCCTTGACGCCGCATTGGGGACCGGAAACGTGCTGGTCACCTTCCGGCCGGGCCAGGCCGTGCGAGGCGGGGTAGCCGACTGGTTCGAGAAGGCTCGGGAGTTCGAACAGCAGGCGACCGTCATTCGGGATTTCGGCTTGTCCTTTGTGCCCGGCCTGCTTCAGACTGAGGCGTACGCGTCAGCGGTGATCGAGTCCAGCTACCCCCGCGCGGGTGAGGAACAGTGTCACAAGAGGCTTGTGTCACGCCTGGCCCGTGCCCAGTTGCTGAATGACCCTGTCACCCCAGAAGTGTGGGCGCTGCTCGACGAGTCGGTCATCCACCGGCCCATTGGGGGGCGCGAGGCCATGGCCGACCAGTTGGACCACATCGTCAAGCTCGCCGAGTCGGGGCGCGTCAGGGTCAACCTGCTGCCGTTCGGCAGAAGCCCGCATCCGCTGCTTGAAGGCGTGGTCACGCTGATGTGGTTCGAGGACCAGCCGCCCATCGCATACTCGGAAGGCATGAGGGTGGGCAAGGTCCACGACAGTCCGGCCGTGGTGACAGAGATTCAAGGGGCCTACAATCTGGCCTTGAGCGAGGCGCTGGCGTTGGAACCGTCACTCGCCCGACTGCGGGCGAAAGCAAAGGAATTCAGGAATCATGAGTAACACCCACATCCCGAACGCGTCGGCCCTGAGCGGATGGCGGAAGTCCTCTTACAGCGGGGGTTCGGGCGGTACCTGCATCGAGGTCCTGGACGGTTACGCGGGCGGTGTGCCGGTCCGCGACAGCAAGGTCCCGCACGGCCCCGCGCTCGTCCTCTCCACGGCCGGCTGGTCCTCGTTCGTGACGGCCGCCAAGGCGGGAACGCTCGCCTGAGTCCGGCCCGGACCCCCTCGGGTGCGAAAATCGGACCATGAACGAGATGGAAGCGCGCGAGGTGCTGGTGGCCGCCGGGTTCTCCGGTGACGCGAAGCTGCTCGCGCTCGGCGAGAACGCGGTGTTCGCGGTCGGTGACCTCGTCGTCAAGGTCGGCCGGGACGCCGGGCGCCACCCGGAGCTGTGGGAGCGGGCGGAGCGCGAGGTGGCCGTCGCCCGGTGGCTCGCGGAGTCCGGGGTGCCCGCCGTGCGGGCGGACGAGGCGGGGGCCCGGCTGGTCGAGGGGCATCCGGTGACCGTGTGGCACCGGCTGCCGGACGCGGTGCGCCCCGCCGAGCCGCGCGACCTCGCCCCGCTGCTGCGCGCGGTGCACGCGCTGCCCGCGCCGCAGGGGTTCACGCTGCCGCGCCGGGAACTGCTGGGCGGCGTCGAGCGCTGGCTGCGGCTGGCGGGCGACGCGATCGACCCGGCCGACGCGGCCTATCTGCGCGAGCGCCGCGACGGGTTCGCCGCCGCGGCCGCGGCGCTGGTCCCCCGGCTGCCGGCGGGCCCGATCCACGGGGACGCGCTGGCGCGCAACGTCCATGTCGGGCCGGACGGACCGGTCCTGGTGGACCTGGAGACGTTCTCCTCGGACCTGCGCGAACACGATCTGGTGGTCCTCGCGCTGTCCCGAGACCGGTACGGCCTCGCGGCCGAGGCGTACGACGCGTTCACCGCGGCGTACGGCTGGGACGTGCGCGAGTGGGAGGGCTGTGCGGTGCTGCGCGGGGCGCGGGAAACGGCGAGCTGTGCGTGGGTGGCGCAGCACGCGCCCGCGAACGAGGCCGCCCTCGCGGAGTTCCGGCGCCGCGTGGCATCCCTGCGGGACGGGGACGCCTCGGTGCGCTGGTATCCGTTCTGAGTCGGTGAGGCCCTCCGGCGCGTCGGACCGGTGTGTGTCCTCAATCGCCGGACGGGCTTGACCGGGTCGGCGGCGCATGCCGTCGGATCGTCGAAGACCCCTGTACGAGGTGGTGAGGGCTCGTCCCTCGCGGAAGAAGCCCTCACCGATGGAGCAGGGGCAGGTCACCCTGCGGCGTTCATGCGGTCAGCCACGACCGTCGCATGCCTTGCAGTCGCCGCTGCCGCGGCAGCTGTCGCACTTCCAGACGCCGCGGTAGCCGGATCCGTCGCAGGTAGTGCACTTTCCCTCGCCCTTGCAGCGCTGGCACGTGTTCCACATGGTGAGTCCTCTTTTCGTCGGTGCGTGTGTCAGTGGTCGGATGTTGCTGGCCGACGGTGGCGCCTCGGCGGCCGAGGACCAGGAACGGCGGATCCGGGAAGCACGCACCCGCCCCTTCCGGAGCCGTCAGACCAGTTGGATGGTCAGCTCGAAGTCATCTCCGCCGTGCCAGCCGGATGAGAGCACCGGGCTGGGCTTCGAGGTGTTCGACCACCCGTAGAAGTGCTCCCAGCTCACGGAGTCGCCGTACCAGTGGTTAGTGTCGGTACGTGCGTACGCCTGGACGCTCCTTCCGTCGGTCTTTGTGTCCCAGAGCTGGAAGTTGCCCTTGACCTGCGACTTACCGTTTACCGTCTGGAAGCACTCCTGGTACCGAGCCTTCCCTCCGGTGATGGTGATCGTCTTCCAGGAGGAGCACGAGGCCCCGGCGGCCTTCACCGCGTGCTGTTCCGACGGCGCGGCGGCGGCCGGTGCCGCAGCAAAGCCTGCCGAAAATGCCAGTGCGGCGAGAACAAGAGCGAAGCGGTGTTGCAGCATCCAGAGTTTCCCTTCCGTGGCACAGCGAACCGAGCTCCGGCCGGAACCCCTTAATCACTGATGCACAATTGATCGATTTCAGTGTTGAACGAGCGGTAGCACCGATTCCTTCGGCGCCGCCAGTACGCGTCACGACGGCAGGCTGCCCGATCACCGGCCGTGCCCGCTGCGAGCTACCGCGCACCTACCAACTCGAGGACCTTGTTCACGGCGTCGAGCACCGGCTGACCGATCGCTCCGACTGTCGTGGCAATTCCCGAGATCATCATCAATGCCCGGTATCGCTCCTGAGGCTGAATGTCGCCGTCTGTGCCAATACTCGGCAGAACGTCATCGATCGCCCGCGCGCTCGGCGTGGAGACCCGATCGCGCAGTTCCGTGAGCAACCGGAGCAACTCGTGCAGCGCCTCCAGTACAGGTGGCGAAAGCGTGTCCGCATCACTAGGCAGCTGCTGCTTGACGATGCCTCGGTTGTGCTGTCCGCCGTGCATGCTGACGCTGTCACCGAAGTAGTAGTTGCTCGCACTCATGACGCCACTCCCACGTTTCCTGTGCCGCCGTACATATTGATGCTGTCTCCGAAGTGGTAGTTGCGTGGATTGATGGCCACGGTTTCCACCGTCACCTGGAACTCCGTTTCGGGATTCTCCATGGCGCGGACCAGGTGCTCGGCCAACTGGGGCAGCAGCCGAGGGTTGCTGCTGGTGATGAGTGCGGTGGGCGGTCCGGAGGTCTCGATCGCCAGCACGAAGCAGGCAGGCGCAGTTGCCACGGTGATCATGCGCACGAAGTAGTAGACCCCCAGGCCGAACCCGGCGAGCCACACAAACGTGATGATTCCGAACCCGCTGTCACCGCCGCCCATCGCGGACACGAGTGCGGCCGGAAGTGTCGCGAGCAGGGTCAGGGTCACTGCTACGGCCGCCGTGACTGCCACCCTCGTCACGAACTGCAATACCGCCTCATGACGTTTGGGCCGGATTGTGTACGTGTGGACACGCGTGATGTTGCGCATGGGATAGGCGGCATTTCCGACCCACACGAGACGCCGACCGACACGCACATCGATGTTGCCGGAAGAACCGGCAACGTTGACCGCAGGAGGTGATGACGGTGGAGGTGGGGCGGTGAGTGCGGCAGGTGACTTGAGTGGCTCCATTGGTTCTCCTGAAGGGCCCGCATTCGACATGAGGGCCAGGCGGTAGCGGTGAGCGGGGGATGGGCTGGCCTGTCTCCACGGTTTCGGACTGATCTGCGAAGTGGTCGCCCCAGCGCTACGACTCACCCACACGGAGGCTTTGCACGCGTCGTAGACGCAAGTGAAGCGATCGACGCACTTTGACCGGTGACGGCCGGCTCGACGACGAGGATCCACGTTGACGGAGATGTTCGCCACGGTGGATGCGCAGGCATAATCAATCAATCAACCGAACTACTGTTAGGGGCAAGCGAAGTTGGCGCGACGGCCTGGACGCCGCGAGCGAGGGATCGATGCGGAGAACGGCCCGCTGGGGCGTTTCGCACTCAGGCTGCGTGAACTGCGTCAAGCCGCGGGACTCACATACGCACAGATGGCCGCCGCGTCCCACTTCGGTGCCAGCACTCTGTCGCAGGCCGCCTCCGGACACCGGCTCCCCAGCCGAGACGTTCTCCTCGCCTACGTTCATGCATGTGGCGGGGACCCAGGGCTGTGGGAACGGCGCTGGGCACACGTACAGCGTGAGCTGGACGGGCGCCCAGCGGACGTGACCGCCGGCTGTCAGCCCGGATACCAGCAGGTCGAGATCACCAGCTTCGTCGGCCGGGAACGCGAAATCAGCCTGGGCGCACGGCTGTTGCTGCAGAACCGGTTGGTCACGCTGGTCGGGGTGGGAGGCGTGGGCAAGACCAGACTGGCCCGGCGAATCGCCCGGGAGGCCTGCGACCGGTTCGCCGACGGCACGTACTGTGCGGAACTCGCCGATCTCAGCCACGACGATGACGTCACCGACGCGGTGGCGGCTGCCTTCGGTGTGCAGCTCGGGTCAGGTCAGCAACCGCTGGGCGAGCTCGTCGCGGCGCTGAAGGACCGCAGCGTCCTCCTCCTGCTGGACAACTGCGAGCATCTCCTGCACTCGAGCGCCCATACCGCCGGAACGCTGCTGGCCCAACTGCCCTCCATGAGGATCCTCGCCACCAGCCGACAGCCGCTCGACATCGGCCCTGAGCAGGTGCTGCAGGTGAACCCACTCGGCCTTCCCGAACCGCACGGTCACCACTCACATGCAGCAGACGCTGCCGCGCCGGATCCCCGGACCTCACCCGCTGTTGTTCTGTTCGCCGACCGCGCCAAGGCCGCCTCACCCGGATTCCGGGTGACCGAAGCGAATCAGCAGGAGGTCGTAGCCGTATGCCGGAAGCTGGACGGTCTGCCCCTGGCCCTGGAGATCGCGGCTCGTCGACTGCGCACGCTGACGCCTGGAGAACTGCTCGAACGGCTTGACCAGCGGTTCCACCTGCTGGGCCCCGGAGGCCACGATCGCACCGCGCACCGCCGCCACCACGCCTTGCGCGCCCTTTTCGACTGGAGCTACGAGCTGTGCACTCCTATGGAGCGAATGGCCTGGCAGCAGCTGTCGTTGTGCTCCGGCGGGGTTCTCCTGACCGACGCCGAGTTGCTGTGCGCACGTGAGGAGGGAAGCGGAACGCCGGAGCCAGAGGGCCGCACGCAAGGTCCCACATCCGACGACGCCTATGAGGCACTGGCAGGACTGGTGGACAAGTCCCTGCTCACCCGGGTCGTAGCTGACGGACACACCCGCCTTCAGATGCTGGAAACGGTCCGCGCCTACGGGCAGGAACGACTCGGGGACAGCCATCGGACGCTCGACGCGTTGCGTAGGCATCGGGCCTGGTACCTCGGCCTCGCCGCCCAAGCGGGGGCAGCCTACGGGACCGCCGGTCAGGCGTCCTGGCTGCGCCGCCTGCGAGCCGAGCATCCGAACCTACGTCAGATCTTTCCCGACCCACCTCCACAGGGGGAACCTGCGGAAACCGTGCTGAGCGGGGCCCTCGGCCTCTGGCTGCACTGCCTGACCTCAGGGAACGTGGGAGAGGGGGCACGGTGGATGCGCAACCTCATGGACTGGTACCCGCAGCCGCCTTCCCCCGCGGCAGTGACTGTCTGGTGCCGGGCCGTATGGGTGGCAGGCTTCATCTTCCTCATTCACGGCGAGCGGGAACGAGCCGAGGAAATGATCGTACGAGCCGAACAAGCATCCGGCGCAGCCTTCTTCGCTGATCGCTCCACCATACGAGAGCCGGAGCACCGCTCGGCCCAAGTGGAACTGACGTCTGCGTTATTGCAGTTGCGCAGCCTGGCGGCGCTGCTCGCCGAGGAAGAAGAGGACACCACACAGTACGCATTGGCTTCCCTGGCGATCGGCACCTTTCACACGGCTCTCCTCACGCGCCAGCAGTGCATCGCACAACTCGGCTTCTCGGCTGTCATTCGCGGCGACCACGCCGGCTCCACGGCCTTGCTGGAACGTGCCTTGACTCTGTCCCAACTACAGGGGGACGTATGGCATCGCTGCTACCTGCTGTGGGGGCTGGCCGTCGACCGCGGGGAGGCAGGGCGTCTGGACGAAGCCCTGGAACTGCTTGAGCGTACGTTTCGCCTCACCTGGGAAATCGACGAGCGGCTGGGGGAGGCCACGCTCGCCGAGACCCTTGCCTGGGTACTCGCCTCCTCCGGTGATGCCCATGCAGCGGCAGTCGTCCTCGGTGCCGTGGATCGCGTTTGGTCTCCGTCCGGCACCCCACGTCTCTTCGGTTTCGCTCTCATGTCGTCCTACCGTGAACGAGGCATCCGGTACGCTCGCGCGTCCTTGGGAGAAACGCACTATGCGTCCGCATACTCCACAGGCCGGCGCCTGGGCGTACGCCATGCGGTGGAGAGCGCGTTCACGAAGGGCACCTGGTCTGATCAGCCCTCGGTTCCAAGTGATCCGAGTCAGAAAGTCGTCGGCGGCAGGCCCCTGCCGGTCCTGCCTTGCGCTCCGGATCACGAGAGCGACCGCTGAGCGAGCACCGCCTCACCGAGGGCACCCTTGAACGGCAGGTCGGCCACGTCGTGAGCGGCTTCGTCCATGGCTCGTGCAGAACACCGAGCTTCTTGACCCAGTCACGGCTATCGGCTGCGTGGGATAACCGGCCAAGCGGCCTCGACGACCGCGGCCGGATTGGAAGTCCGCCGCAGATATGCCTGCAGCGAAGCCGACTGCGCCGCTGCCGCCCGGACCTGAAGGTCGTGCAGGGCCGTCGAGGACATCGCCCCGACGGGCTCGTACTTCTCGGCCATGCGTCGCACCACACGCGCGGCAGCCACCGCGTCCGCCCTCGCGTCGTGAGCGTCCTCGAGCGACACACCGTAGTGCGCGCACAGCGCGTGCAAGGCGCGTGTGCCCTTTCGATACGTGTCGACGTGCTTGTCGATCACCAAGGGATCGATGACTGGTGAAGGCAAGTCGCCCAATCGCTCACTGATCGACTCCAACCCGTGCCGCCAACACTCACGGTCCAGCAGCGACAGATCATAGCGCGCGTTCATCACGACCAGAGGAGTTCCTGAACGTAGAACCTGGGCGACACTCTCGGTGATCTCCTCGATTGCGGATGAAGCCGAGGTTCCGTGCGCGCGGGCGTGGTCCGTCGAGATGCCGTGGATCGCCGAAGCCTGTTCAGGTATCGCGACCCCGGGATTGAGCAGCCAGGTCCGCTCCTCCGAGATGGTCCCGTCGGACTCCAGCCTCACGACCGCCGCGGTGACGATGCGGTCGGTCTCGACGTCCGTCCCCGTCGTCTCCAGATCGAAGCCGACCAGCGCATGCCGGTGCCAGCTCATCCCGTACCTCCTTCATGGTGCTCCCCCGGATGACGACCACCCTCGCACGGGCCACTGACAACGCCGCTCAGGAGACCGGCCGGGAGTCCGTCCACACGGACTCGAACTCCTCCCGGTAGGTCTCGAACAGCCCGTGCTCGTATCCCTGCCCCGCCCGGACCACCGCACGCCCGCCGCCGCGCAGCACCAGCACCGGCGCCTCCATGCCGCGCGCCCGGCGCAGATAGGTCTGGACGACGCCCACCGCGTCGGAGCCGTCGCCGTCGACCAGGTAGGCCGTGAAGCGCGGGGTCTCGTCGAAGACGTGGATCTCGAAGGCGCCCGGGTCGCGGAGCTTGGCGCGGACCCGGCGCATGTGCAGGATGTTCATCTCGACGGACCGGCTCAGCTCGCCCTTCTTGAGCCCCAGCTCCCGTTCCCGGCGCTTGACCGCGCTGCTGGCCGGGTTGATGAAGAGCAGCCGTATCCGGCAGCCCGACTCGGCGAGCCGGATGAGCCGGCGTCCGGAGAAGTTCTGCACCAGCAGGTTGAGCCCTATGCCGATGGCGTCCAGCCGGCGCGCCCCGCCGAACAGGTCCTCGGCGGGCAGCTGGCGCTGGAGCCGCACCCGGTCGGGGTGGACGGAGACCACGTCCGCGTACCGGTCGCCGACCAGCTCCTCGACGGCGTCGACCGGGAGCCGGTCGGCGGAGGGCACGGACGCGCCGCCGCCGAGCATCTCCAGGAGCCGGGCGGAGGCCCGCTCGGCCTGGGCGAGCACCGCTTCGTTCAGGGCGCGGTTGCGGGAGACGACGTTGCGGGCGACCTCCAGCTCGTCGAGTGCCAGTTCGACGTCGCGGCGGTCGTCGAAGTAGGGCTCGAAGCAGGGCCAGTGCTGGACCATCAGCTCGCGGAGCTGGGGCAGCGTGAGGAAGCTGAGGACGTTGTCGTCGGCCGGGTCGAGCAGATAGCCCTTGCGGCGGGAGACCTCGCGGACGGCGACGGCGCGCTGCACCCACTCCTGGCCGGCGGGCCCGGCCGCGGCGACCACCCAGTCCTCGCCGTGGACGGGCTCGTAGATCGGCCGGAGCACCGCGGCGACCACGGCACGCAGCCGCTGCTCGACGAGGTTCAGCCAGATGTAGGCGCGCCCGGCCCGCTGCGCGCGGGTGCGGACCTCGCTCCAGTCGTCGGCGTCCCACTCCAGCTCCGCGCCGATCTCCAGGGGCTGCGCCAGCGAGACCGCCCCAGGGGGAACCTCGGCCACGTCCCCCTCGTGACCCGCGTCACCCGAGGGCAGCTCGAATCCTCCCGAGCTCACCCACGCACCGCCTTCCACTCCCCCACCAACGATCAAGGAAGGGTACTCCGGGAGCGGGAGCCGGTGCAGCCCGATGCACAGGCTCCTTTACCAACTCCCCATGGGGTCAAACCTGTTCCGGACGGCAAGTTCGGGCGGAGTGAGCGGATTCATAGGGATTAAACACCCCACCGCGGGCCGGGAACCGGACAGCCGCGATACGGGACCGGTCTTCGGACGTTCGCGGGCGACACGGAGAGGCACGAGGTTGACCGACGGGCCGACGTCCTAGGTAAGGGGCCCTCTTTCGGGGAAGATCTGGCGCGGGGCCCAGGTGGGCCGTATTTCCCCAGGCGACCGCGGCAGAACTGGACTGGAAGAGTCGAATCCATGCAGGTGTGGCCGGGACAGGCGTACCCGCTCGGTGCCACGTACGACGGCGCCGGGACCAATTTCGCGGTCTTCTCGGAGGCCGCCCACCGAATCGAGTTGTGCCTGCTGCACGACGACGGTTCCGAGACGGCGGTGGAACTGAGAGAGACCGATGCCTTCGTCCGGCACGCGTATCTGCCGGGGGTGATGCCGGGTCAGCGCTACGGATTCCGGGTGCACGGCCCGTACGAGCCGCAGCGGGGCGTGCGGTGCAACTCCGCCAAGCTGCTCCTCGACCCCTACGCGCGGGCGGTCTCCGGGCGGATCACCTGGGGCGAGGCGGTCTACGGCTATCCGTTCGGCCGGCCCGACGCGCGCAACGACCTGGACTCCGCCCCGCACACGATGACCTCCGTGGTGGTGAACCCGTACTTCGACTGGGGCGACGACCGGCGCCCGCGTACGGACTACCACCGCACGGTGATCTACGAGGCGCATGTGAAGGGCCTGACGATGCTCCATCCGGGGCTGCCCGAGGAGCTGCGCGGCACCTACGCCGGGCTGGCGCATCCGGAGATCATCGCCCATCTGACCGAACTGGGCGTCACCGCCATCGAACTGATGCCCGTACACCAGTTCGTCCGGGACCACCGGCTCTCCGACGCGGGGCTCACCAACTACTGGGGCTACAACACCATCGGCTTCTTCGCCCCGCACAACGCGTACGCCTCCTGGGGCGACCGGGGCGAACAGGTGCTGGAGTTCAAGCAGGCCGTGCGCGCCCTGCACCAGGCGGGCATCGAGGTGATCCTCGACGTGGTCTACAACCACACCGCCGAGGGCAACCACCTGGGCCCGACGCTGTCCTTCCGGGGGCTGGACAACGCCTCGTACTACCGGCTGACCGAGGACCAGCGCTACTACATGGACACCACGGGCACCGGGAACTCGCTGCTCATGCGGTCCCCGCACGTGCTCCAGATGATCATGGACTCGCTGCGGTACTGGGTGACCGAGATGCATGTGGACGGCTTCCGCTTCGACCTGGCGGCCACGCTGGCCCGGCAGTTCCACGAGGTGGACCGGCTGTCGTCGTTCTTCGACCTGGTGCAGCAGGACCCGGTGGTCAGCCAGGTGAAGCTGATCGCCGAGCCGTGGGACGTGGGCGAGGGCGGCTACCAGGTGGGGAACTTCCCGCCGCTGTGGACGGAGTGGAACGGCAAGTACCGGGACACGGTCCGCGATCTGTGGCGGGGCGAGCCCCGGACGCTGGCCGAGTTCGCCGGGCGGCTGACCGGCTCCTCCGACCTGTACCAGGACGACGGGCGGCGCCCGCTGGCCTCGATCAACTTCACCACCTGCCACGACGGCTTCACCCTGCACGACCTGGTCTCCTACAACGACAAGCACAACGAGGCCAACGGCGAGGGCAACCGGGACGGCGAGAGCCACAACCGGTCCTGGAACTGCGGCGTGGAGGGCGAGACGGACCGGCCGGAGGTGCTGGAGCTGCGCGAACGCCAGATGCGCAACTTCATCGCCACGCTGATGCTGTCGCAGGGCGTGCCCATGCTCAGCCACGGAGACGAGTTCGGCCGCACCCAGCACGGTAACAACAACGCCTACTGCCAGGACAACGAGCTGTCCTGGGTGCACTGGCCCGAACCGCCCTGCGCTCTGGGCGCCGACATCGGGGACGACGAGGACGACGCCGACGAGGACGAGAGAGCGGGCGGCGCGGCGCACGGCATGACCCTGCTGGAGTTCACCCGCGCGATGGTGTGGCTGCGCCGCGACCATCCGGTCTTCCGCCGCCGCCGGTTCTTCCACGGCCGCCCGGTGGAGGGCACGCACGACGAGCTGTCCGACATCGCCTGGTTCACGCCCCAGGGCCAGGAGATGACCCAGCGGGACTGGCAGGCCGCGCACGCCAAGGCCCTGACGGTCTTCCTGAACGGGCACGCCATCTCGGAGCCCGGCCCGCGCGGGGAGCGGATCTCCGACGACTCCTTCCTGCTGATGTTCAACGCGAGCGCCGAGACCCTGGAGTTCGCGGTGCCCGTCGACCACGGCCGGCAGTGGCACGCCGTGGTGGACACCGCGCGCCCGGCCGGGGTGCTGCCCGGAGCGGGGCCGAAGGTGGCGGCGGGCGATCGGGTGACGCTGGTGGGGCGCAGCATGGTGGTGCTGCAACGGCCCGCCTGACCGCAGGGCCCCTGACAGCGGGAGCCCCTGGCCGGGGCCGCTCGTGTCACCCCGTCGTGCCCTTGTGTCCGGCGGGGTGACACAGGCGGCCGTGATGTGGGTACGGAAGATCCCATGACGCCTACCGCCACGTACCGGCTGCAGCTCCAGCCGGATTTCCCGTTCCGGGCCGCCGAGGACGCCGTTCCGTATCTCGCCTCGCTCGGCGTCTCGCATCTGCATCTGTCGCCGGTCCTGGAGGCCGTGCCCGGTTCCCGGCACGGCTACGACGTCACGGACCACGGCCGGGTACGGGAGGCGCTGGGCGGCGAGGAGGGGCTGCGCCGGCTGGCGCGCACCGCGCGGGAGCACGGGCTCGGCCTGGTCCTGGACATCGTGCCGAACCACATGGCGGCCGATCCCCGGCACAATCACGCGCTGCGCGAGGTGCTGCGCGAGGGCCCGGCCTCGCCGTACGCGCGCTGGTTCGACATCGACTGGGCGGCGGGCGGCGGCCGGCTGCTGCTGCCGGTGCTGGCCGGCCGGATCGGCGAAGAAATGGCGCGGATGCGGGTGGACGGCGATGTGCTGCGGTACGGGGAGCAGGAGTTCCCGCTGCGGTCCGGCACCGCCCACCTCGGCCTGCCGGAGCTGCTGGACGCCCAGCACTACCGGCTCGGCTGGTGGCGGCTGGCCCGCACCGAGCTGAACTACCGGCGGTTCTTCACCATCTCGGACCTGATCGGGGTGCGGGTGGAGGACCCGGAGGTGTTCGCCGCCACCCACGGCAAGATCCTCGAACTGGTCCGGGACGGGGTGGTGGACGGTCTGCGGATCGACCATCCGGACGGCCTCGCCGACCCGGCCGGTTATCTGGAGCGGCTGTCGGAGGCGAGCGGCGGAGTGTGGACGGTGGTGGAGAAGATCCTCACCGGCCCCGAGCGGCTGCCGGCCGGCTGGGCCGTCGCCGGGACCACGGGGTACGACGCGCTGTACCGGATCGACGGCCTGTTCACCGATCCGCGGGGCGCGGCCGAGCTGCTGGGCCATTACCGCGAGGCGGCGTCCCCGGCCGGGGACCGGGGCGGCTCGTGGACGGCGACCGTGCGCCGGGCCGCGTACCGGGTGGTCAGCCATGAGCTGGCGGCGGAGACCGAGTTGCTGACCCGGCTGGCCGCCCGGATCTGCGCCGGTGACCCCGCGCTGCGCGACCACGCGCCGTGGGCGCTGCGGACGGCGGTGCGCGAACTGCTGGTGCGCGTCCCGGTGTACCGCCCGTACGTGACGGCGGGCGGCCCCTGCCCGGAGGAGGCCGGGGCGACGCTGGACGCGACGGCGGTGAGCGACGCCAAGGCGGTCTTCTCGGTGCGCGAGGAGGCGTCGGCCGTCGATGTGGTGCGGGACCTGGCGCTGGGGCGGCTGGGCGGCGGCGGGGACCGGACGGCGTTCTGCGCCCGGTTCGCCCAGACGGCGTCCGCGCTGCGGGCGAAGGCGGTCGAGGACACGGCGTACTACCGGTACGTGCCGCTGGTCTCGGCGAATGAGGTGGGCGGCGATCCGGGGCACCCGGCGGTCGCGCCGGAGGACTTCCACGCCTTCTGCACCCGGCTGGCGCGGGACTGGCCCGCCACCGGGACGGCGCTGACGACGCATGACACCAAGCGGAGCGCCGATGTGCGGGCGGGCATCGCGGTGCTGTCGCAGTGCCCCGGCCGGTGGGCGGGGCTGGTGGCGGGGCTCGCCCGGTCCGCCCCGGCCGCGCCCGATCCGCAGCTGGCCTGGCAGGCGTGGCAGACGGCGGTCGGCTGCGCGGGGATTCCGGCCGGTGAGCGGGCGGCGCGGCTGGAGCCCGCGCTGCTGAAGGCGGTGCGCGAGTCGGGCCTGTTCACGAGCTGGACGGAGCCCGATCCGGTGTACGAGCGGCTGGTGTCGGACTTCGTGGCCGCCGGTCCCGCCGCGGACACCGGTCCGGTGCGGGATCTGGTGGAGGAGTTCGCCGCGCCGCTGGCCGCGCATGTGCGGGCACAGTCGCTGGGGGCGGCGCTGGTGCATCTGACGATGCCGGGGGTGCCGGACCTGTACCAGGGCACGGAGCGCTCGTATCTGGCCCTGGTCGATCCGGACAACCGGCGGCCGTTCGCGGAGCCTTCGCCGCAGGCGCCGGCCGACGAGAAGGCGGAGCTGACCGGGGTGGCGCTGCGGCTGCGGCGGGAGCGTCCCGGGGTGTTCGGCGAGTCGGGTACGTACACGCCGCTGCGGGCGTCCGGTCCGGCGGCGGAGCACTGTGTGGCGTTCTGCCGTTCGGGCGAGGTGGTCACGGCGGTGACCCGGCTGTCGCTGCGGCTCGCGGAGTCGGGCGGCTGGCGGGGTACGCGCCTTGCGCTGCCGGACGACGGGGAGTGGCGGGACCTCCTCGCCCCCGGCCGCGCGTTCACGGGCGGTACGGCCGGGGTGGCCGAGCTGTTCGCGGACCGTCCGGTGGCGCTGCTGGTACGGGGGTGAGGGGGCGCCGGCCGGGCGGGCTCAGCCGGGCCGGACCAGGAGGGAGCGGGGCCCCCGGGTGAGGAGGCCGGTGGCGGCGGGGCGGAATCCGTCGGCCCAGCGGAGCCGGGGCATCGCGTCGAGCAGGGCGCGCAGGCCCTGTTCGGCCTCCAGCCGGCTGAGCGCCACGGCCGGGCAGCCCGCCGGGCCGGTCAGGGCGCGGTCCTGGTCGGGGCGGAAGGGGTCGAAGGCGTCCGGGGCGGCGAAGCGCTGCGGGTCGCGGGCGGCGGCCCCGACGAGGCAGGCCACGGTGGCCCGCGCGGGGAGGGTGCCGCCGCTGAGGGTGACGTCGGCGACCGTGCGGCGCAGGACGACCTGGACCGGCGGGTCGCGGCGCAGCGACTCCGTCCAGGCCCGTCCGGCGAGCGCGGGTTCGACGCGCAGGGCGGCCAGCAGGTCGGGGTCGTCGAGCAGGTTGGCGAGGAGCGAGGCGAGCGCGGTCCGCCGCAGCGCGGAGTCCCGCACGCAGGGTCCGGCGGCGGGCGGTTCGGCGGGTTCCCGGCGGGGTGCGGCGGGCAGCCAGCGGCAGAACTCCTCGACGAGGTCGGCGCGGGGGCGCCGGGCTATGCGGTGGGCGAGCACGTAGGCGGTGCGCTCGACGCGCTCGGCGAGCCCGGCGGGCACGGTGCCGGTCACCACGGTGTACGGGTCGGCGGGCCGGCAGCGGGGGCTGCCGTGGCAGAGCCCGAGCGGCGCGAGGCCGCCGCGCGGCGCCCCGTCCTGCGGGAGGCCGGTGAAGCGGGGATCGGTGAGGGCGGCGGTGACGTCGTCGTACCGGCTGACCAGCCAGGCGCCGAGCGGCGCGTCGTAGCTGAGCGGGTACTGCTCGCGCAGCATCCGGTAGAAGCGGTACGGGTCACGGGCCGCGCCGCGGGCCAGCAGGCTGGGGCCGGTGCGGGGGCGGGCGGTGCGGGCGCGGGGTTCGGGCGAGGCGGTCGGGGCCGGTATGTCTCGGGGCGTGTCGGCCTGCATGGCGTTTCCCCCGGAACGAGTCGGTTGTGCCGCACGGCGGCGCGGTCCCTCTCAGGGCATCACCTGAACGGGTCCGTCGCAGTCGGCGCGCGGCCGTCCGGGTGACGCCGGGGGCGCCTCGGCGGTGCCGCGCCGGACGTCGGCCAGCAGGTCCGTGAAGGCGGCGGCCGCGCCGGGGCTGCGTCCCCAGCAAGGCCATGCTGCACGCGGCGGAACTCGTGGACGGCATCGCGGAGGCGCGCGAGCGGTGGGGTGTGCGGGCGGCCGTGGAGTCGGTGGACTGGCCGGCGCTGGTGGCGACCCGCGACGACATCGTCGGCCGCAACCACCGGGGCGTCCAGGCGCACTTGGCGCACGCCGGGGTGAACGTGGTGGCGGGCGGCGCCGAGTTGACCGGGCCGCGCACCGTGCGCATCGCGGGGTACGGGGAGGTGGCCGCCCGGCGCGGCATCGTGCTGGCGACGGGGTCGCGGCCCCGGATGCTGCCGGTCCCGGTGACGGACGGGCGGGGCTTCGTGGCGCCGGCGGACTGGTCGCGGCTGGAGACCGCGGTGCCGGGCGTCCATGTGGTGGGCGATCTGCTGCCGCCGCCGTCCCTCGGGCTGGCCCACGCCTCGTTCGCGGAGGGGCTGTCGGTGGCGGAGACCCTGGCGGGGCGGCGTCCGGTGCCGGTGGACTACGACGCGGTGCCGCGGGTGACGTACTCGGCGCCGCAGACGGCCGCGGTGGGGCTCTCCGAGGCGGCGGCGCGGGACGCGGGCCACGACGTCGTGGTGAACACCATGCCGCTGACCGCCGTCGCCAAGGGCATGGTGCACGGGCAGGGCGGCCTGGTGAAGGTGGTCGCCGAGCGCGGGGGCCGGGTGCTCGGGGTGCATCTGGTCGGGCCGCACGTCTCGGAGATGATCGCCGAGTCCCAGCTGATCGTCGGCTGGGACGCGGAGCCCCTGGACGTGGCCCGGCACATCCACCCGCATCCGACGCTCTCCGAGGCGATCGGGGAGTCGTTCCTCACGCTGGCCGGCCGGGGGCTGCACCAGCAGGCGTGAGCCGCCCGGTCCGGGGCCGCCCGGCGGCCTCTCAGGCGGGCGGCGGGAGCGCGGGGGCGGAGAGCCGGAACATCATGCGGCCGAAGCTGACCTGGTCCCCCTCGCGCACCGGGACGGTGCCGGTGACGCGCTGGCCGTTGACGCAGGTGCCGTTGGTCGAGCCGAGGTCGCGCAGCAGCCAGCGGTCGCCCTGCGCGGTCAGCTCCGCGTGCATCCGGGAGACGGTCTCGTGGGTGAGGCGCAGTCCGTTGCCGGGATCGCGGCCGATGCGCAGGGGGTGCGGGCTGGGGGCCGGCAGCAGCAGCTTGGGCAGCCGCTCCGCCCGCCACGCCCGGCGAATCCGCTCCGGGAAGCCCGAGATCCCGCCCACGACCCGCAACAGCCCGCGCGACCAGCGGCCTTCGCGCTCCAGGTCCCTGGTGAGGGCCTCCAGCTCCTCGGGGCGGCTGGTCGTCAGCGCCACCTCCATGCGCCGCATGAAGGTGTCCTGGGAGAGCTTGCCCTGGGCCGCGCCCTCCCTGAGCACACCGAGAACACGGTCGCGCTGCGCGTCGGACAGGCGCGCGGTGGGCGTGTGGAACTCGAACGGGGACGTCACCCCCCGATTGTCGGTCCGACGGCCCCGAAGTGTCCAGAACGGGCGGCTCATCCGCCCCTCCTGACCTGCGCGGGACCGCCTCCGGATATCCGGGGGCGGTCGCTCCGGATCGTGCTGGGGACGGCCCGTCAGTCCGCTGTCCGCTGGGCCCTGATGAGGTCGCGGTACCAGGTGTAGGAGTCCTTCGGGGTGCGGCGCAGCGTCTCGTAGTCGATGTGCACGAGCCCGAAGCGCTTGCTGGCGCCCTCGGTCCACTCGATGTTGTCGGTGAGCGACCAGGTGAAGTAGCCGCGTACGTCCACGCCCGCGTCGATCGCCTCCCGCAGCGCCCGCAGATGCCCGTCGAGGAAGGCGATCCGGCGGCTGTCCGCGGCCGGCTCGTCCACCGCGCAGCCGTTCTCGGTGATGTAGACCGGCGGCAGCAGTTCGCCGTAGCGCTCCCGCAGCTGTACGAGGGTCTCGCGCAGCCCGTCCGGGACGACGGGCCAGCCGAAGTCGGTCTTCTCGTAGCCCTCGATCTCCCGGATGCCGAACGGCAGGCCCTCGGGCATGCCGAAGCCGGCGAATGATTCGAGCGCGTCGGGCGCGGGCGCGCCGACGAGGGTCGGGTTGTAGTAGTTGACGCCGTACCAGTCGATCCGGGCGGAGATGGTCCGCAGGTCGTCCTCGACCGCGCCCGGCATCAGGGCGGCGACGTTCTCGTCCGGGTAGCGGCCGGTGAGCAGCGGGTCGGCGAAGAGCCGGTTGGTGAGGGTGTCGTACAGCCCGGCGGCGAAGCGGTCCTCCTCGGACTCCCCGGCCGCCCAGACCGGCGAGTGCGAGACGGCTATGCCGATGTTGTCGGCGCCCGCCGCGCGCAGCGCGCGTACGGCCAGGCCGTGGGCGAGGAGCTGGTGGTGGGCGGCGGGCAGCGCGTCGAACAGGAGGGTGCGGCCGGGGGCGTGCTCGCCGAGCGCGTACCCCAGCAGGGTGACCTCGGCGGGTTCGTTGAGGGTGATCCACATGGGTACGCGGTCGGCGAGGCGTTCGGCGACGATGCCCGCGTACTCGGCGAAGCGGTAGGCCGTGTCGCGGTTGAGCCAGCCGCCCTCCTCGTCCAGCGGGAGCGGGGTGTCCCAGTGGTAGAGGGTGGGCGCCGGGGTGATGCCGTGGGCGCACAGCTCGTCCACGAGCCGGTCGTAGAAGTCCAGCCCCTGCGGGTTGACCGGGCCGCTGCCGCCGGGGACGACGCGTGGCCAGCTCACCGAGAAGCGGAAGGCGTCGGCGCCCAGCCCGGCCAGCAGGGCGACGTCCTCCCGGTAGTGCCGGTGGAAGCCGGTGCCCCGGCTGGTGTCGGTGCCGTCCTTGATGCGTCCGGGCTGCGCGGCGAAGGCGTCCCAGCCGGAGGGGCCCTTGCCCTCGGCGTCGGCGGCGCCCTCGGTCTGGAACGCGGACGCGGAGGCTCCCCAGAGGAATCCGGGCGGGAAGAGCGGCACGGTCATCTCGGCCTCCACAGCCGTAGGTAGGGGGTGCGTAGGACAGAACCCGACAGGGCAGTGATCAGTTCCAGACCTTAATCGCCAGTGTCGGCCCCGATCCAGAGCTTCAGCGGACCGCGGCCCCGGAAGCGAGGAGCGCGGCATGTTGTTCGAGGTATGGGCACCGGACGCGGGGTCGGCCGCGCTGCGGCTGCGGGGCGGGTCGCGGCCGATGGAGCCCGATCCGGACCGCCCCGGCTGGTGGACCGCCGAGGCGGAGGCCGCGGACGGCGACCGGTACGGCTTCGCCCTCGACGGCGGCCCGGTGCGCCCCGACCCCCGTTCGCGCCGCCAGCCGGACGGGCCGGACGGCGAGTCGGCGGTGGTCGACCACGAGGCGTACGTCTGGCGCTCCGACTGGGCGGGGCGGGCCCTGCCCGGCGCGGTCCTGTACGAGCTGCACATCGGCACCTTCACGGGCGAGGGCACCTTCGACGCGGCGGCGGCCCGGCTGGGGCATCTGGCGGAGCTGGGGGTCACGCATGTGTCGCTGATGCCGGTCTGCCCGTTCCCCGGGGTGCACGGCTGGGGGTACGAGGGGGTGTCGCTGTGGGCCGTGCACGAGCCGTACGGCGGCCCGGAGGGGCTGAAGCGCTTTGTCGACACGGCGCACGGGCTGGGGCTCGCCGTCGTCCTGGACGTGGTCCACAACCATCTGGGCCCGTCCGGCAATTACCTTCCGCTGTTCGGCCCGTACTTCACCGATACGCACCACACCCCGTGGGGCGCGGCGGTCAATCTGGACGCGCCGGGCTCCGACGAGGTGCGGGCGTTCCTGCTGGGCAGCGCGCTCGCCTGGCTGCGGGACTACCGGCTGGACGGGCTGCGGCTGGACGCGGTGCACGCGCTCGCCGACACCCGCGCGCTGACCTTCCTGGAGGAGCTGTCCGCGGCGGTGGACGCGCTCTCGGCGGAGCTGGGGCGCCCGCTGCCGCTGATCGCCGAGTCCGATCTGTGCGACCCGCGCACCACGACGCCCCGCGAGGAGGGCGGGCTCGGCCTGCACGCCCAGTGGAACGACGACTTCCACCACTGCCTGCACACCGCGCTCACCGGTGAGGCGCAGGGCTACTACGCGGACTTCGCGGCCGCCCCGCTGGCCGGTCTCGCCAAGACGATGACGAGCGCCTTCTTCCACGACGGCACGTACTCCAGCTTCCGGGGGCGTACGCACGGCCGCCCCGTGGACGTCAGCCGCACCGCGGCCCACCGCTTCGTCGGCTACGCCCAGACCCACGACCAGATCGGCAACCGGGCCCTCGGCGACCGGCTCGCCGCCTCCCTCTCCCCCGGGCTGCTGGCCTGCGCGGCGGCGCTCGTGCTGACCGGCCCCTTCACCCCGATGCTGTTCATGGGCGAGGAATGGGGCGCGCGCACCCCGTGGCAGTTCTTCACCGACCACCAGGACCCGGAGCCGGCGGAGGCCGTGCGCACCGGCAGACGGCGGGAGTTCGGAGCGCACGGCTGGGCCGCGAAGGACATCCCGGACCCGCAGGACCCGGCCACCCGCGCCCGCTCCTGCCTGGACTGGGAGGAGCCGGGCCGCGAACCGCACGGCCGGCTGCTCGCCTGGTACCGGGAGCTGATCGCCCTGCGCCGCACCCTGCCGGACCTGCGCGACCCGGACCTGGCGAGCGTGAAGGCGGCGTACGACGACGCGGCGCGCTGGCTTGCGGTGCGCCGGGGCGAGCTGCGGATCGCGGTCAACCTGGACGCGAAGCCGGCCGCGATCCCGCTGGGCGGCGGCCGGCACCGGGGCGGTCCGGGGCGGGTGCTGGCGGCATGGCTGCCGGTGGACCCGCCGGGCCCGGACGGGGTGCTGCGCCTGCCGCCCGAGTCCTGCGTGGTACTGGCCGACGACTGAGCCCGCCCTCCGCCTACTCGACGATCGCCAGTTCGCGGGCGGTTGCGTTGAGGCGGCGTCCGCCGTCCTCGGTGACGGTCACGATGTCCTCGATGCGGACGCCGAAGCGGCCCGGCAGATAGATGCCGGGCTCCACCGAGAAGCACATGCCGGGCACCAGCGGCCGTTCCTCGCCCTCGATCATGTACGGCGGCTCGTGGGTGGTGACGCCGATGCCGTGGCCGGTGCGGTGGATGAAGCGTTCGCCGTAGCCGGCCTCGGCGATGACGGCGCGGGCGGCCCGGTCGATCTCCTGGCAGGCGACGCCGGGGCGGACCGCCTCGCAGCCGGCCTGCTGGGCGGCGCACACGATGTCGTGGACCCGCTGCTCCTCGGCGGTGGGCTCGCCGACGTGGACGGTGCGGGAGGTGTCGGAGCCGTAGCCGTGCTTGAGGCCGCCGAAGTCGAGGACGACCATGTCGCCGTGCTCGATGGTGCGGTCGCCGGCCTCGTGGTGCGGGTTGGCGCCGTTGGGCCCGGAGCCGACGACCGTGAAGTCGACCTGGGAGTGCCCGTGTTCGGTGAGCAGCCGGGCCAGGTCGGCGGCGACCTCGGTCTCCTTCCGGCCGGAGAAGCGGACCTTGAGGATCTCCTCGTACGTGGCGTCGGCGGCGGCCCCGGCGGCGGCGAGCCGGGCCAGCTCATGGGCGTCCTTCACGGCGCGCAGCATGGGCAGGGCTTCGGTGAGCGAGGCGTAGGAGGTGTCGGGCAGCCGCTGCTGGAGGCCGATGAGGTGCATGGCCCAGGCGTTGTCGCTGATCGCGAACCGGCCCCGGGCGTCGAGCAGCGGGGCGGTGACGGCGTACGGGTCCTTGCCGTCCGTCCAGTCCCGCAGGGTCAGCGCGGGGGCGCCCACGGCCTGCGCCGCGTCCGGCGCCTCCAGCGTGGGCACGACGAGGACGGGCTCCCGGCCCGCCGCGAGGACGAGCAGCGTGAGACGTTCGGTGATCGCGGTCGGCCGGTAGCCCGTCAGGTGGACGAGGTCGGGGCCGGGTGCGACGAGCAACCCGGCGAGCCCGGCCTCGGCGGCGCTCTCGGCGGCCCTGGCCATCCGCTCCCGGTAGTCGTCTGCGGTGAACGGCACGGGCCGGCTGGAGCTGGACATGCGGATCCTCCTGACGGCGCGGAACGGCCCTCTCATCCTGCCTCTTCCGGCCGTACGCACGCGAGCGGTCAGCTTCCCGGACCCAGCCGGACGACGAGGTCGGCGCGGTCCCGGCCGGCGGCGACGAGGCGGGCGTTGGCCTCGTCGGACCGGGCGACCCAGCGCTCGGCGTCGGCCCGTCGCTTCCCGTACCGCACATGCCGCTCGACGAGCCGGGGCACACGGACCGCGTCGCCCGGCTCCAGGTACCACGCCTCGTCGAGCAGCCCGCGCACCGGTGCCCAGAGCCCTTCCCCGTACAGCAGGTAGTTGCCCTCGGTAACGACGAGCGGGACCTCCGGCGGTACGGGGACGGCTCCGGCGACCGGCTCCTCCAGGGACCTGTCGAAGGCGGGGGCGTAGACGACGGTGCCGGGCTCGGGGGCGCGCAGGCGCCGGAGCAGCGCCACATACCCGGCGGCGTCGAAGGTGTCGGGCGCGCCCTTGCGGCCTGCCCGGCCGAGCCGTTCGAGTTCGGCCTGCGCGAGGTGGAAGCCGTCCATGGGCACGAGCACGGCGAGCGGCCCGAGCGCGTCGGTGATCCGCCCGGCCAGGGTGGACTTCCCGGCGCCGGGCGGCCCGGCGATGCCGAGGACGCGGCGTCCGCCGGTCCGGGCGAGGCGGCGCGCGCGGGTGGTGAGGTCGCTGATGTCCATGCCGGATAGTGTCCCGTCCGGGGGCCGGTGCGGCCGCGCCGTACCGAGGAGACGGGGTTCCTGCTGGCGCGCGCCAAGGACGGGGCCCGGGCGGCGGGCGTCGGCGCGCAGCGGTTGCCGTACAGGTCCTCGAGGGCCGCGACCGAGCCGTAGACCTCGTGGCGCGGCTCCTTCAGGAAGCGCGCCCCGGCCGCCTGCTCCAGCCGGCGTGACGCGGCGGCCCGGCCGTCAGCCGCCCGTGCCGGGCAGGCTCGTGAAGCTCACCACCGGGCCGTCGACCGTCTCGGTCGCCCGGACATCGAAGGCCCGGTCCGGAAAGGCGTCGCCGAGGGACAGGCGCCAGGCGCGGGCGATCTCCCCGGCGAGGTCCAGAGCGTTCGACCGGGACGCGGGATCGTCGTCGAAGTCGACGTACATCCACAGCCGGAACTCGTTGAGCGTCGCCTCGATGGAAGCGACGTCCCCCTTCAGCTCGTCGTACCAGAGCTGGAAGTTCCCGGGGTCGTACGAACGGTCCCAGAGCACGCACCCCCGCACCTCGACGAACCGGGGCAGGAACACGCGCGAGAGGGCGATCCACTCGGCGGGGCCCGCGGACTGGGAGAGGAAGTCCAGATGGTCGGCTTCGCCGCCCGAGGTTTCCGACCTCTGCGTGGTCTGCGGACTCTTCATCGGCTTCCTCCCTCCCCCTCAAACGATCGGTCGGCCGTGCAGCCCTTCCAGACGGCGGGCTAGGCCAGTCGCAGACTCGATGCCACATGACAGAACAACTGAGAACGTGCTGAGTGTCATGCCCTCAGGCCGCTTGGTATAGGACCGCCGCCGACCGACACGCCACAGGGACGTGTAAAAGTCCTCACGTGCGACCTCGTCCGCCGAGAGGACACTCTCGGCAGATTCGATGATCAGGATGTGGTAATCCGATGAAAACCACCCCAAGTCACGGAGGCAATCATAGAAGGCGGACCAGTTCCAACCAAAATAGTCAGGAAACTTAAAAGCTTCCCAGAACTTTTCGAATACTGACGTCTCGTCCGACAGATCGCAGCCATTGAGGCGCGTCACGCGAACTTCACCCGAAGCAGGCAGAAGCTCATCGAGGCATGGCCCGCCACCCTCCACAACGACGTGCATCCACGGAGCAACGTGAATCGACCCGGACTTCTCTGCCATTACTCCGCCCATCTCGGACTGGTAGCCACAATGTATGTCTGGTAGTGGGTCGGGCTGTAGTAGGCGGAGCCGTCACTGCCGAACACCCAGCGCTCACCACCCGGCTTAGGGTTGTCCGCTGCCGGATAGGTACCGTATTCCTGATAAGTGATCGGCTTTCCGGACGGCTCTTGGACCGGAAGTTGATACCCGCCATTTCTCCCGCTGTTCTCAAATGTTTCAGTCCACCATTTCGGGCCGTAGAATCCTGGACCTCCCCCCCCCAACCAAAATTGTACTCCTTCACATCACGCAGAACCTTCATGGCCTCTTCAGGAATGGCCTTGGGCACCCATCCATGCACCTTTTCAACGTCGCCCAAAACTGTTCCCGGTTTGAGGTCCGGGCAACCTTCGAGCCCCAGAGGATCAGACCAGACGTGAGGGTTGGGGACGTAAGCGGCCGGGTTGGGCGCCGGTTCCAGGCCCAGGGGGTCCGGGCTGAGGTAGCGGGCGGTTTCGGGGTCGTAGTAGCGGAAGTGGTTGTAGTGCAGGCCGGTTTCGGGGTCGGCGTACTGGCCGGGGAAGCGGATCGGGCAGTCCACGGACGTGGTGTCCGTGGCGGCCGGGAAATCCGTTCCCCACAGGGTGGTGCGGCATTGCCAGGCGAGTTCTCCGTCGGGGGTCACCAGTTCGGCCGGGGTGCCGAGGGTGTCCGTGACGACGGCGTGGAAGCGGGTGCTGAAGTCGGTGGAGGCGTCCAAAGCCAGTTGAGCGAGCAGGGACGCGCCCTTCTCGGTGGGCAGCGGTTTGTGGTCGGTCTGGGTGAGGACGCTGTGGGTGCCGGGGGCGTAGTCCCAGGTCGTCACCCGGCCGTCGGGCCTTGTCCGCTCGGCCAGGCGCAGGTCGTCCCAGGTGAACTCCGTGCGGTCGGTGGCGGAGCCGTCCTCGGCCACCCGGTGCTTGGATAGGCGGCGGCCCAGGGAGTCGTAGGCGTAGCGCCAGCGGTCGCCGTCGGGGGTCACCGCCTCGGTCAGGCGGTCCTCCGCGTTCCAGGCGTACGTCCAGCTCAGCCGTTGCCCGTTGAGCAGCTTGCGGGTCCTGCGGATCAGGCGGCCCTGGGCGTCGTGCTCATAGACCGTGCGGCCGGCGCTGCGGATGAGGGTGCCGGTGAACTCGCGGTCCCCGGCGGACTCGTGCGCGGGGGCCGTGGCGTGGGTGAGGTTGCCCGTCGTGTCGTAGGCGTACGTCTCGGTCCAGCCGTGGGCGCGGACCCCGGTGACGCGGCCGGTGGCGTCGAGGTCGAACCGGCGGGTGCCCGAGCTGAGTTCGCGGATCTCCGTGAGGTAGCCGTCCTGGCGGTAGGCGTAGGTACGGTGCTGGAGCAGCCGGTCGGCCCCGCTCACCCCGGCCGAGAGCCGCTGCCCGGTGAGGCGGTGGACGGCGTCCCAGTCCTGGGTGAGGGTGACGGTGTCGCCGACGCGGCGCTCGGTCTCGCGGCCCGCCGCGTCGTAGGCGAAGGTCAGCGCGCCGGCGTCGGTGCCGAGCCGGGTGGGCCGGCCGGCCGGGTCGTAGGTCCAGTCCGAGACCAGCCCGGACGGGGTGGTCCGCCGGGTGACGCGTCCGAGGGCGTCGTACGCGTACGTGGTGCTGTGGCCGTTGACGGTCTCGGTGAGCGTGCGGCCGAGCACGTCGCGCTCGATGGTGACCTCCGCGTCCGGGTTGGCCGTGTGGGTCAGGTGGCCGGAGGCGCCGTACGCGTAGGTGGTGACGTCGCCCCCGTCGGCGGCCTGCTCCACGACCCGGCCGAGCGTGTCGCGGGTGAAGCGGAGCGTCTCGCCGGCGCCGTTCGTCCGGGACGTCAGGCCTCCCGACGCGTCGTGCGCATAGGTCAGCGCCCGGCCGTTGAAGTCGGTCTCCCCGACCAGCCGCCCCGCCCCGTCGTACACGTACGACCAGGTCAGCCCCTGCGGGTTGGTGACCGTGGTGAGCCGGAGTTCGGTGTCGTAGGCGAAGGCGTATGTCGTGCCGTCCGGGTCGGTGCGGGTGGCGGGGACGTCGAAGTGGGTGCTGGTGTGCTCGGTGGTACCGCCCGCGCGGTCGGTGTGGGTGAGGAGGTTGCCCTCCCCGTCCCAGCTCCAGGCTTCACGGGTGCCGTCCGCGTACTCGCGCCACGACGGCTTGCCCTCGGTGGTCCAGCCGGTGCGGGTCGTCCCGCCGAGCGGGTCGGTGACCTCGACGACGCGGCCGAAGGTGTCGCGGCGCGCGGTCGTGGTGTGCCCGAGTTCGTCCGTGACCGCGACGGGCAGCCCGGCCGCGTCGGACGTCACCGTGCGGATGTGGCCCAGCGCGTCGGTGATCGAGGAGAGCTTGCCCGAATCGTCGTAGGAGCAGCGGGTTTCGGCGCCGAGAGGGTCGGTCGTGGTGAGCAGGCTGCCCCGCTCGTCGTAGGTGTGGTGCCAGACCGCGCCGCCCGGTTCGACGACCTCGGTGGGCCGGCCGAGCGCGTTGTACGTCGCCCGGGCACCGGACCCGTCCGGCAGGGTCACCTCCGTGAGACGACCGGCCTCGTCGTACGCGTAACGCGTCGTGCGGCCCAGCGGGTCGGTGACGGAGAGCGGCTTGTCGCCCCGGTCCGTCCACTCGGTGCGGGTGGTGTGGCCGAGCGGATCGGTCTCCTCGACGACCATGCCCGCGGCGTTGTACCGGTGCGTGGAGCGCCGGCCGAGGGAGTCCGTGTACGTGGTGGTGCGCGCCGCGTCGTCATAGGCGAGCGAGCCGGAGAGGATGCCCTCGCTGCCCTCGGTACGCTCGACGCGGCCGTCGGCGCCGTAGACGTAAGCGAACGAGGTGCCGTTGCGGTCGGTCCAGGAGGTGACCCGGCCCTCCGAGTCGTACGTGAACCGCAGCGGTTCGCCGCTGGAGTTGACGACCTCGGTGAGGTTGCCCTCGGCGTCGTAGCCGTACCGCATGACGACGGTGCCGCCCTCGCGGGAGGCGTGCTTCGTGTAGACGTCCGGGGCGTGGTCGAGGAGCCGCAGCGCGGTGACGCGCGGGCCGGACGTGTCGACGGCGAGGTAGTAGCCGCCGGAGTGGCGAAGCGCGCCGGGGATGCCGTCGTCCGTGCGCTCGACGTCGATCCGCGTGCCGTCGCGGTCGTGCCAACTTTCCAGGGGGAGGTGGAAGACCCCGAAGGTGCCCGAGGGGAGCGGGGCGCCGAAGATGCGGACGACTCCGGTGCCGGGGTCGGTGATGGTCATCGCGCCGTCGGGCTTCCCGTCCCATTCGAGCGGCCAGGCGGCACCCTTGACCGGCAGCACGGGCACGCCCGGCTCCGGGACCGGGTAGACGAGCCGCATCCCGTCGGCGGCGGCGAACACCACGCCCTCGCCGTCGATCTGGAGGCACTCGTCCAGGGTGGAGGCCCAGGCCGGGCCGAAGCACACCCCTCCGCGGTACGAGGACAGATGGGTCCGCTCGACGACGAGCGGGAGCCCGGCCGGGAGCGTCAGGTCCGTCTGTGTCATCAGCATGGCGCCGGTAGCCACGTCGATCGGCTCACCGACGCACGGGGTGCTCCTGCACGGCCGGGCGGCGGGCCCGATCTCGACCAGGTCCGGGCGCAGCGTCGGCGGCCGCAGCATCAGCGGCACGCTGTTGGGGCCCGTGAACAGGTTGCCCTCCACGCCGGCCTTCAGGACACCGCTGCCGGCACCGAACATCCCGCCGTAGACCATGCCGTCCCGGGCCGCGGCGTTGATCTCGTCCAGGCTGAACCCGTCCTGGAGACCGGTGGCGATCTTCAGGGGCTGGGCGACCGCCAGGTCCATGGTCACCGACTCGATGCCGCCGAAGGCCGCGGCGACCAGGGTGCCGGCCGCGATCTCGGCGACGGTGGTGGACACGGCGATGCCCATGGTGACGCCGAACTCGATCAGCGCCTCGGTGGCCAGCGCGGCGGCCCCCGCGGCGAGACCCGCGGTGAAGAAGGCCAGCGCCACGCCACCCACGATGACCGCGGCGTCGATCCCTATCTGTGTCCATAGTTTGGTGATGGCGTCGTCGACGGCATCGGCGAACTTGTCCAGCGCCTCCGCCATCTTCCGCGCCGACTTCGCCAGATCACTGAGCCAGCCCGCGTCGTTGTCCTTGGCGTAGCGCCCCCAGAACACCGTGAACGTCTCGATCGCCTCGCCCGTGTTGTTGGCGATCAGCGAGGAGGCCGCGTTGTGGACCGGCGTGCGGACGTCGTCGACCGCGTCCGCGAATGTCCGCCAGGCACCGGCGGCGCTGCGCAGCGTGCCGGAGTTGGCGTCGGGCCACCACATACCGAGCTTGAGCAGAAGGTCCTTGGCCTCGTCCTCGATACTCACTCGTCGCCCTGGTCGTGGCCGGCGGTCGGCTTCGCCTTCTTGAACATTCCGGAGATCAGCTCGTCGTTGTCCACGTGCCCGTCCGACATGTCGGCCATCGCCTCGTGGATGCTGATCAGGCCGAGAACGAGCGTGCCGGCCGCCTTCTCGATGAGCGTCTGCTGGGGGCTGTAGGCGTCGCCGAACTGCTTGCCCTGCTCGTCGTCGCCCCATGGCTTGCCCAGCCCGTCCAGGGTGGTGACCAGCGTGGTGAGCGCCTTGCTCAGGTTCTTGCCCTGCGTGTGGAATACCGGTGCCGTCGCCTTGATGTCCGCCGTCTTGATGTCGAGGACCTTGCCGCTGTCCTTGCCGTCGCCCATGCGCTGGTCACCCCCGGTCACGTGTAGTGTGCAGCCACCCTACCGAGGACACTCCATACGCCGTTCGGTTTCCGCCACCGCCTCAGCCCGCCGCGCCGGCCAGGGCGTCCAGTACGGGGGCGATCAGCGGATGGGCCTCGGCGCCCCGGCGTACCGCCGCGAACACCCGGCGGGTCGGCGCGGTGTCCCGGACCGGGCGGACCACCACCCCGGTCAGCGGCATGCCCCGCAGCGCGGTGCGCGGCACCAGCGCCACTCCGGCGTCCGCGCCGGCGAGCGCGACCACCGCGTGGAAGTCGTCCGACGAGTGTTCGAGGTTCGGGGCGAATCCGGCGTACTCGCAGGCCAGGACCACCACGTCGTGGCAGGGGTTGCCCGGGTAGGGCCCGATCCAGGTGTCCTTGGCCAGTTCGGCGACGGCCACCTCCTCCTGTCCGGCCAGCCGGTGCCCGACCGGCAGGACCGCGTCGAACGGCTCCGAGTACAGCGGTACGCGGGTGAGCCGGCGGTCGTCCTCGCCGGGTGCGCCCCGGTACTCGACGGCGACGGCCACATCGACCTGCCGGTCCAGCACCATCGGCACGCTGGCGTCGCCCTCGGCGTCCTGTACGCGCACCCGGATGCCGGGCGCGCTCCGGCTCAGCGCGGCGACCGCCGGGGCGACGACGTGCTCGATGCCGGTGGCGAACGCGGCGACCGTGACCGTACCGGCTTCGCCGGAGCCGTACGCGGCCAGTTCGGCCTCCGCCCGCTCCAGCTGGGCGAGCACCGCGTTGGTGTGGGTGAGCAGGATGTCGCCGGCCGGGGTGAGGCGGGCGCCGCGCGAGCCGCGTTCGACGAGCCGGTGGCCGGTCTCCTGCTCCAGGGCGGCGAGCTGCTGGGAGACGGCGGACGGGGTCAGGTACAGGGCGGCGGCCGCGGCGGTCACCGTGCCGTGGTCCGCCACGGCGCGCAGGACACGCAGCCGCCGTGCATCGATCATGCGACCCATTGTCCCAGGTCGCGGGGGTGCTCCGGCCCAGGTCGCGGGGGCGCCCTGACCGCCCCCGCGACCGCTGGGGACCGCGCTCAGCTCTCCAGCGCGGCGCGGGCGGCGACGAACGCGTCCACGGCGCGGTTCACGTCGTCGGTGGAGTGCGCCGCGGAGAGCTGGACGCGGATGCGGGCCGCGCCCTGCGGGACGACCGGGTAGGAGAACCCGATCACGTACACGCCGCGCTCCAGAAGCAGCTCCGCCATCCGGCCCGCCTTCGCGGCGTCCCCGATCATGACGGGGGCGATGGCGTGGTCGCCGGGCAGGATGTCGAAGCCCTCCGCGGTCATCCGGGTGCGGAAGAGCGCGGTGTTCGCGTTGAGCCGCTCGCGCAGGTCGCCGGCGGACTCCAGGAGGTCGATGACCTTGAGGGAGGCGGCGGCGATGACCGGGGCGAGCGAGTTCGAGAAGAGGTAGGGGCGCGAGCGCTGGCGCAGCAGGGCGACGATCTCGGCGCGGGCCGCGACGTAACCGCCGGAGGCGCCGCCGAGGGCCTTGCCGAGGGTGCCGGTGATGATGTCCACCCGGTCCATGACGCCGTGCAGCTCGGGTGTGCCCCGGCCGCCGGCGCCGACGAAGCCCACGGCGTGCGAGTCGTCGACCATGACCATGGCGTCGTAGCGCTCGGCGAGGTCGCAGATCTCGCGCAGCGGCGCGACGTAGCCGTCCATGGAGAAGACGCCGTCGGTGACGACGAGGCGGCGCCGGGCCCCGGACGCCTCCTTGAGCTGCTTCTCCAGGTCGTCCATGTCGCGGTTGGCGTAGCGGAACCGCTTGGCCTTGGAGAGCCGGATGCCGTCGATGATGGAGGCGTGGTTGAGGGCGTCGGAGATGACCGCGTCCTCGGGGCCGAGGATCGTCTCGAACACGCCGCCGTTGGCGTCGAAGCAGGAGGAGTAGAGGATCGTGTCCTCCTGGCCCAGGAAGGAGGAGAGCCGCCGCTCCAGCTCCTTGTGGACCTCCTGGGTGCCGCAGATGAAGCGGACGGAGGCCATGCCGTAGCCCCAGCGGTCCAGCGCCTCGTGCGCGGCGGCGATCACGTCGGGGTGGTCGGCGAGGCCCAGGTAGTTGTTGGCGCAGAAGTTGAGCACCTCGCCGGGGCGGCCCCCGGCGGTGACGGCCACGGTCGCGGACTGCGGGGTGCCGATGACGCGCTCGGGCTTGTGCAGCCCGGCCGCCTCGATCTCTTCGAGGGTGGTGCGCAGGTCGTCGCGTACGGAGTCGAACATGCCGGTTCCTTAAAGAGGTGAGGAGGTCAGGCGGTCCAGTCGAGGATGACCTTGCCGCCGCGGCCGCTCGCCGCGTCGTCGAAGGCCGCCTCGAAGTCGCGGTAGCCGTACCGGCCGGTGATCACGGGGGCGAGGTCGAGGCCGCCCTCCAGCAGGACGGACATGGCGTACCAGGTCTCGTACATCTCACGGCCGTAGATGCCCTTGATCGTGATCATCGAGGTGACGATCCGGGCCCAGTCCACGGCGAACTCCTCGGCGGGGAGTCCGAGCATGGCGATGCGGCCGCCGTGCGTCATGTTGGCGAGCATGTCGCGCATCGCCTCGGGGCGGCCGGACATCTCCAGGCCGATGTCGAAGCCCTCGCGCAGGCCCAGTTCGCGCTGGCCGTCCTCGATGGTCTGTTCGGCGACGTTGAGCGCGAGGCTGACGCCGACCTTGCGGGCCAGGTCGAGGCGGGCCTCGCTGACGTCGGTGATGACGACGTTGCGGGCGCCGGCGTGCTTGGCGACGGCGGCGGCCATGATGCCGATCGGTCCGGCGCCGGTGATCAGGACGTCCTCGCCGACCAGCGGGAAGGACAGCGCGGTGTGCACGGCGTTGCCGAACGGGTCGAAGATCGCGGCGACGTCGAGGTCGACCCGGACCCGGTGCACCCACACGTTGGACGCGGGCAGCGCGACGTACTCGGCGAAGGCGCCGTCGCGGCCGACGCCGAGGCCGAGGGTGGAGCGGCAGAGGTGGCGGCGGCCGGCCAGGCAGTTGCGGCACTTGCCGCAGACGAGGTGGCCCTCGCCGCTGACCAGGTCGCCCACCGAAATGTCGACGACGTCCGCGCCGACCGCGGCGACCTCCCCGACGAACTCGTGTCCGAGGATCAGCGGGGTGGTGACGGCCTGCCGCGCCCAGCCGTCGTAGTCGCGGATGTGCAGGTCGGTTCCGCAGATGCCGGTGCGCAGGACCTTGATCAGTACGTCGCCGGGGCCGGTCTCGGGCTCGGGGACGTCCATCAGCCAGAGTCCGGGCTCTGCCTTCTGCTTGACGAGTGCCTTCACGGCTGCGGCTCCCTGTACCTGGTGCGGCGTGGTGCTCCCTGGGGCCGCGGGCATGTTCGAGCAGGCCCGCGGCCCCGGGGAAGAATGAGAGGGACGGCATGGCAGCGCGCTCGCACCGGCTGCCGCGCACCATCCTCCGCCGTCACGGAGAAATCTGCCGTACCCCGCGCCCCGGGTCCATCGAGGATTTCTTAAACGGGACCGCAGCTCCGCTTCACGCCGCCGCGCGGTGTGCCGGTCGGCCTCAGTCGCGGGGCCAGGGCCGTCCGTCGAGCCGTTCGATGTCGCGGTTGAGGCGGGCCAGCCCTTCGGCGAAGCGGGCGGCCTCCTGCGGGGTCCAGTCGGCGAGGACCCGCCGCAGGCCCTCCCGGTTCTCCGCGCGGTCCTTGTCGAGCCGGCGCTCGCCCTCGTCCGTGATGGCGAACTTGCGGGCGATGCCGCCGTCCGGGTCGGGGATGCGGTCCACGACACCGGCCCGGAGCATGGCGGCGGTCTGCCGGTTCAGCGTGGAGGTGTCCAGGCCGAAGGCGTCGCGCAACTGGCCGATGGACATCGGGCCCTGGGCCCGGATGCGGCTGAGCAGGATGTAGGCGCTGCGGTCGAGCCGGCCGTCGCCCCGCGAGGTGATCAGACTCATGTGCCGGCCGAGCAGCATCGTCTCGAACTCGATCCGGTCCACAGGCTCGTCCACGCGCGGCTCCCTACGACTGCGGTACGCCTCCTCCGCCGGAACGCGACCTCTCTGTACAGATATACCACGGAACGTGTGCACGATGCATGGAATGTGTACGATGCACAAGCAGTGCGGGCGCGCCCGCCGTAGACTCGGCGGATGGCGAAGTATTTCGACGTACACCCCGAAAATCCCCAGCACCGCACCATCACCAACGTGGCCGAGAACATCCGTTCCGGCGCGCTCGTCGCGTACCCCACGGACTCCTGCTACGCGCTCGGGTGCCAGCTCGGCAACCGTGACGGGCTGGCACGCATCCGGGCCGTCCGCCATCTCGACGACCGTCACCACTTCACGCTGATGTGTCAGAACTTCGCCCAGCTCGGGCAGTTCGTGCACATCGACAACGACGTGTTCCGCACCGTCAAGTCGGCGACGCCCGGCCAGTACACCTTCATCCTGCCGGCGACGAAGGAGGTGCCCCGCCAGCTGCTGCACCCGAAGAAGAAGACGGTGGGCGTCCGCATCCCGTCCCACCCCGTCGTCCAGGCCCTCCTGGCCGAACTGGGCGAACCGCTGCTCTCCAGCACGCTGTTGCTGCCCGACGAGGAGGAGCCGCTGACGCAGGGCTGGGAGATCAAGGAGCGCCTCGACCACGAGGTGGACATCGTCCTCGACTCCGGCGACTGCGGCACCGAGCCCACCACCGTCATCGACTTCTCCAACGGCGACCTGGAGATCGTACGCAGGGGAGCCGGCGACACCTCGCGGTTCGAGTAGTACGGCGTCAGGGCCGCCAGCGCGGCGGGCAGTTGGGGTCCGGGCCCCACCCGGTGCGGTCCGCTCTTGATAGCGTCGCCCCAGCGACTGCGGAGCACTCCCCGCCGGGGTCGCCGCTTCGCCGGGAGGCCGCTGCCACCGCGCGGGCGGGTGCGGGTGGCAGGGGATCTTCAGGCAGGGACGAAGAGAGCCGGCGCATGAGCCTCGCACAGTTGCACTACACCTCGGCGGACGGGGACGGAACCGGCGAGGACGGCGGCACGGCCGGCCGGTTCGCGGCGGTGGACCCCTCCATACCGGGGTCCGTGCTGACCGAGGCGGAACCGCTCCTGGCGTACGAGCCACCGCGCGGCACCCCGGACCGGCTCACGGACGCCGACCTGCGGGCCCTGCCCGAGGCGCTCAGCTTCAGCGTGCTGTCCGACGGCAGCCGGCTGCTCGCCCGGACCGTCGCCGTCCGCTCCGCCCGCTCGTCCGCCGCGGGCTTCCACGCGCACGCCGTCCACCTGCCCGCCGGCACCCGGCTCCCCGGCGGCATGCTGCCGCTCACCGCCTGCCGCTCCGGCCGCTGGGCCGCCGCCGTCCCGCAGCGCCCGCTGCCCGGCCCGCTGGCCGCGCCGCCCGCCGTGACCGGGCACGAGGCCCGCGAGCGCGAGACCCTCAACGACTTCGCCGTCGCGCGCGGCCCCTGGCTGGCCGGTGTGCTGTCCGACCTGCGCAGGCTCCACGGGGCCGGGGCTCCGGAGCGGGTCGTGCTCGTCGAACGCCACAGCGCCGATGTCGCGCGCTGGCTCGCGCTCGCCGGGTACGCCCTGCCGGACGGGCTCGCCGAGAACCTGACCTTCACCACGTACACCCGCCGCCCGCGCGACGCCGCCCAGCAGGTCGTCGGCGTGCTCCCCGAGGACGCCGACGACCTGGCGGACTCCGGACTCTGCGTGCATGTGTGCGGCGGCCCGCGCCCGGACGGGCCGGTGGACGACGTCTGGGCCCGGACGGCGGCCCGGATCTGGCGCGGCCGGGCGCCCGAGCTGTTCCGGGAGGCGGCGGCGCTGCCCGGCGAGCCGTTCGCGGCGGGCCCGCTGGCGGTGACCGCCCTGTGCGCCGGCATACCGCTGGGCACCGGGGAGCGCGCGGCGGCGGCCGACTGGGCGGCCGAGCGGCCGTACGCCCTGGACGGGAAGCGGACCCGGCAGCTGGTCGACGCGCTGACCGCGCCCGGCGTGGACAGCCGCTCCGGGCCCGAGTTCGACGCCGCCGGACGGCTGTTCGCCGCGCTCGACGGCCGCTCCCCCGTGACCACCACCGCCCCGCTCGCCGCGATGCTGGTGACGGAGGCGGTGCGCGGCGGCAACGGCTCGCTGGAGCTGCCCGGCCGCACCGCGTTCAGCGGGCCCGAGGGCGCGGCCGTCGCCGAGGTCCTGGGGCCGGAGATCCGGACCGAGCTGAGCGGCGCGGGCGTCGGCCTGGACGTGGCCCGTACGGTGCAGCTGCTGCGGGTGGCCCGGCTGCTGGGGGTGGACTGCGCCGAGCTGCTGCCCGCCGTCGTGGACCGGCTGGCCCCCGCACTGCTGCCGGATGCCGCCGATGGGACGGGGGAAGGCACGCCGGGCTGGGCGGCGGCTCTGCTGGAGCTGATGGACGAGCAGTTCGACGTCCGCACGGCCCTGCTGGGCGCGCTCGACCGGATCGCGCCGGACGGCCCGGCGGCGGTGGAGAAGCTGCTGAGCCGGGTGCCGCTGCCGTTCACCGGCACCCAGGCGCTGCCGCATCTGCGAATGTGCGCCGGGGCGCCGGAGGCCCGGTCGGATTGCGGCGACGACCGGGTGGCGGCGCTCCAGCGGATTCTGCGGGCCGGCGGGGTCTCCCCGTTCGCGGAGCCGCTGGTGCTGCGGACGGCCGTGGGCCTGGTGTGGGGCGAGGAGGCGCCGGCGCCGGCCGAGGCCCGGCTGCTGCTGGAGACGGCGACCTCCGACGCGCACCGGGCGGCCGGTACCTGGCCGCGCCTGGTGGCGGCCGCGCTGGGCGCCGGGGCGGCGGACGGCGAGGCGCCGGAGCTGGCCCACGATCTGCTGCGCGGCTTTCCGCAGGAGACCGGGGGCCGGACGCGGGCGGCCCTCCAGCTCCTGGAGTTCGCCCGTGAGGTGCGCTCGGGCGCGGCGGAGCCGGAGTGGGCGGAGCGGGTGGCGGCGCTGCGCGCGGAGGCGGAGCCGGTGGAGCCGGGTGTGCTGGGGCAGGCGTGCGACGCGGTGGCCGGGCGGCTGCTGGCGCCGGAGCGGCCGGACGCCGAGCTGTACGCGCTGGTGCACAGCGGGGACGCGGATCTGATCGGCGCCTACGCGCGGGCGGCACGCGGGGACGGCGTACGGGCCCGGCTGGCCGCCGATCCCGGCTACGCGGCCGACTGCTTCACGGTCTGGACGGCCCATCCGCATGCGGGCCGGGTGTGGAGCGAGGCCGCCGCCGGGCTGCTGGACGAGGTGCTGCGGCCGGTGGTGCGCGGGCTGCCGGCCGACCGGGTGACGGCGGTCGAGGAGGCGGTCGGGCGGTCGGGGAGCAGCGGCCGGGCGGAGGCGTTCCGGGACTGGAACCGCCGGGAGCGCGGCACGCTGGGCCGGCTGGGCCGGCGGATCGCGGGCCGGGTGCGGCGGGGCTGAGCGCACGGGGCGGGCCGGGCACGGCGGGGCCTCCGTACGGGGCCGGCGGGTGCCGGTCCCGTACGGGTGGCCGGGTCAGGACTCCGGGGTCAGCCGCAGCGAGATGGAGTTGATGCAGTACCGCTGGTCGGTGGGGGTCGGGTAGCCCTCGCCCTCGAAGACATGGCCCAGGTGGGAGCCGCAGCGGGCGCAGCGGACCTCGGTGCGGACCATGCCGTGGCTGCGGTCCTGGATCAGTTCGACCGCGGCGGTGTCCTTGGGGTCGTAGAAGGACGGCCAGCCGCAGTGCGACTCGAACTTGGTGTCGGAGCGGAACAGCTCCGCGCCGCAGGCCCGGCAGGAGTAGACCCCGGCGGTCTTGGTGTCGGTGTACTCACCGGTGAACGCGGGTTCGGTGCCGGCCTTGCGCAGCACCGCGTACTCGGCGGCGGTCAGTTCTTCCCGCCACTGCTCGTCCGGCTTCTCGACGTCGTACGGCACGGTGGCTCCTTCAGCTCGACAGGTGGTCCAGGATGCGCGGGCCGAGGTCGGTGACGTCGCCCGCTCCCATGGTGAGAACGAGGTCGCCGGGCTTCGCCATTCCCGCGACGACCGCCGGGACCTCCGCCTTGTCGTGGACGGCGGTGACGTCGGCGCCGGCGGCCGTGGCGGCGTCGATGATCAGGGCGCTGGTGACGCCGGGGACCGGGTCCTCGCGGGCCGGGTAGATGTCCAGGACCACGGAGGCGTCGGCGAGGGCGAGGGCCTGGCCCATCTCGGTGCCGAGTTCGCGGGTGCGGGAGAAGAGGTGGGGCTGGAAGACGACGAGGAGGCGGGCCTCGGAGGCGGCGCCGCGCATGGCTTCCAGGTCGGCGGTCATCTCGGTCGGGTGGTGGGCGTAGCTGTCGATGACCTGGACGCCGGCCGCCTCGCCCTTGAGCTGGAGGCGGCGCTTGACGCCGGTGTACTTGCCGAGGGCGGAGGCGAGGTTGTGGGCGGGGATGCCGAGGGCGATGCCGGCGGCGAGGGCGGCGACGGCGTTGAGCGCGTAGTGGCGGCCGGGGACGGAGACGGTGAAGGTGAGGAACTTGCCGCCCAGGACGAGGGTGACCTCGCTGGTCAGACCGCGCGGGGTGATCTTGTGCACGCGTACGTCGGCGTCCTCGGCCTCGCCGTAGGTGACGACGGTGAGCGCGGGCAGCGTCTCGCGGACCCGGCGGGTCAGCTCGGCGGCGCCGGACTGGTCGGCGGAGACGACCAGGGTGCCGCCGGGGACGATCTTGCCGGCGAAGGTCTCGAAGGACTCGTGGATCTCGTCCATCGAGGCGTAGTTGGCGTGGTGGTCCAGCTCGACGTTGAGGACGATCGCGACGTCGGGGTCGTACTTCTGGAAGCTCCGGTCGCTTTCGTCGGCCTCGGCGACGAAGATGTCGCCCTCGCCGTGCGCGGCGTTGGTGCCGGGCCCGGCGAGGTCGCCGCCGATGGCGTAGGAGGGGTCGAGGCCGAGTTCGCCGAGGGCGACGGCGAGCATCGAGGTGGTGGTGGTCTTGCCGTGGGTGCCGGCGACGGCGAGGGAGCGGAGGCCGCCCATCAGGGAGGCCAGGGCGTCGGAGCGGTGGACGACGGGGACCGACAGCTCGGCGGCGCGCACCAGTTCCGGGTTGTCGGCGCGGATGGCGCTGGAGACGACCACGCAGGAGGCGTCGTCGGCCAGGTGTGCGGCGGCGTGCCCGATGTGGACGGTGGCGCCGAGGGCGCGCAGGGCGTCGGCGGTGGGGGACTCCTTGGCGTCGCTGCCGGCGACCTTCGCGCCGCGCTGGGCGAGGATCTTGGCGATGCCCGACATTCCGGCGCCGCCGATGCCGATGAAGTGCGGTCGTTCCATGGCGGCGGGAATGCCGGGTGCCATCTGTGCTCCTGCGGGTTTCGAGTGGGTTCGGTGCGGCTCGGGTGCCACTCCTGGCCGCGGGCCCAGCCTATTCGCTGTGCGCGAAGAGCTTGAGCACCGGGACGCCGACCTTGTGGCGGGCGCGGGAGGCCCAGTCGCGGTGGAAGAACTCCTCGACGTAGTGGGGGGCGGTCAGCACGATGACCTCGTCGGCCTCGGACTCCTCGACCACGGTGGTGAGCTTGTCCAGGGGATGGTTCTCGATCACCTGTCCGACGGCTTCGGAGCCCGCCTGGCGCAGGGCCTCCAGGGAGACTTCCAGGGCGAGCGCGGCGGAGTCCCGGGCGCTCTTGCCCTCGGGTTCCTCGCTCTCGCGGGCCGCTTCCTTCAGTTCGCCCATCGCCAGGTCGTCGATGGCCCGCAGCAGCACGTCCGCCTGGTCGCCGCGCGGCTGCATGAGGACGACGAAGGAGGTGCGCTCATCGCCGTGCAGGGTGGTGACGAATTCGACGTCCTCGGAGGTGAGGGCCTTCTCGATCATCAAAACGCTGGTGAACACCACAGAGCCCTTCTCTTCAGCGACCGTCGCCGGTCGCTGCTGAAACCATCCTTCCCCGCGCTCGCACGGGGTCTGCGAGATCCATTCTGCCCACGGAACGCTAACCGGAACGTGATATTCCGCCGATTGCCCCGACAAGGTCGACACGGGCGGGGAAACCGGAATCTCCGTTCCGGTACCGCCGGTCGGCTGAGGGGTACGGGATCAGCTCCGGCGGTAGCGGGAGAACAGGAACCCGTCCTCCTCCAGCAGCGAGGCCAGGGCGAATCGTTTCGGCACGGTCACCGAGGGGCCGCCCGCGATCCGCTGGGCGTCACCGGCCGTGAGCAGCGGGGCGACGGTCAGGCACAGCTCGTCCAGCACGCCATGGGCCACGAACTGCCCGAGCAGCCGGGGCCCGCCCTCCGTCAGCAGCCGCCGCAGCCCCCGGCCGGCCAGCTCCCGCACCGCGCGGGCGGGGTCCACCCGCGAGCCCTCCCCCGCGATCACCACCTCGGCGCCCGCCTTCCGGGCCGTCTCGATCCGGTCCGGGGGCGCGCCCGCCCCGGTCAGCACCAGCGTCGGGACCAGCGGCGAGACGAAGAGCGGAAGCGAGAAGTCGAGGTCCAGGCTGCCGCTGACCACCGCCACGGCCGGCGCGACGGTCTGGCCGGCCGCCGCCCGCCGCGCCGCGAAGGCGTCCCGCGCCCGCGCCGGGCGGTAACCCTCCTGGCGTACGGTCTCGGCGCCCGCGATCACCACGTCGGCCAGGCCGCGCAGGGTGCCGAAGATCCGCATGTCGCTCTCGCAGGAGATGGGCTGCGAGCGGCCGTCGTGCTGGGCGGCCCCGTCCAGGGTGGACACCATGTTGGCGCGCAGCCAGGGCCCGTCCGTCGCGGGGTAGGCGTAGGCGTCGGCCAGCTCGTCCAGGCTCCATGCGTGGGGGGCGTCGGCCGCTGTCAGGTCGGTCACAGGGAACAGGCGTCGCATGTCCGGCAGTGTGACACGGGTCGTAAGCTTGACGGTTGTGTCGTCCTCCTACGCCGCGCCGGGGTCCAGCCCCATAGCCGAAGCGGCCCCGCTGTCCCTGTGCGCCCGCGAGCCGCACGTCCCCGCCGACCGCCTGGTCGCCGAGATGGTGCCGCCGCCGCGCTTCGACTCGGTGCGTTTCGATACGTACGTGCCCGACCCGAACCAGCCGAGCCAGACCGAGGCGGTCCGGGTGCTGAGCGACTTCGCCGCCGGGCTCGGCGGGGCGCATGCGTCGGGGGCGGGCAAATCCGGAAGAGCGCGAAGCGCATCCCTTGAGGGGTGGTGGCGGGCGACGGGTGGGCGGTTCGGGCGGAAGGCGGCGGCCGCGCCGGCCGGGCCGCGCGGGGTGTACCTCGACGGCGGGTACGGGGTCGGCAAGACCCATCTGCTCGCCTCCCTCTGGCACGCCACCCCGGCCGCGCCCTCGCTGAAAGCTTTCGGCACCTTCGTCGAGCTGACGAACCTGGTGGGCGCGCTGGGCTTCCAGCAGACCGTACGGACCCTGAGCGGGCACCGGCTGCTGTGCATCGACGAGTTCGAGCTGGACGATCCGGGCGACACCGTGCTGGTGTCCTCGCTGCTGAGCCGGCTGGTGGAGGAGGGCGTCGCGCTGGCCGCGACCTCCAACACGCTGCCCGGCAAGCTGGGCGAGGGCCGGTTCGCCGCCGCCGACTTCCTGCGCGAGATCCAGGGCCTGTCGGCGCACTTCCGGCCGCTGCGCATCGACGGCGAGGACTACCGCCACCGCGGTCTGCCCGAGGCCCCGCCGCCGTACTCGGACGAGCAGGTCACCAAGGCCGCGTACGCCACGCCGGGCGCCAGTCTGGACGACTTCCCGGCGCTCCTGGACCATCTGGCGCGCGTCCACCCCAGCCGGTACGGGGCGCTGACGGACGGGCTGGCGGCGGTGTGCCTGACCGAGGTGCGGGCGGTGCCGGACCAGTCGACCGCGCTGCGGCTCGTGGTGCTCGCGGACCGGCTGTACGACCGGGAGGTGCCGGTCCTCGCGTCCGGGGTGCCGTTCGACCGGCTGTTCAGTGAGGAGATGCTGAACGGCGGGTACCGGAAGAAGTATTTCCGGGCGATCTCCCGTCTCACCGCGCTGGCGCGTGACGCGAAGGAGCTGGTGGCGCAGTAGGTTCGGGGGCGTAAGGACGTACCACCCGGCGGAACACGACGCCGTGCTCCGCCGTCCCCGTACAACCGCGCATTCCGTTCGAAGGGAACCAGCATGGCTACCACGCGTCAGGCGCACACGGTCTGGGAAGGCAATCTGACCGAGGGCACGGGCGTCGTCACGTTCGACTCCTCCGGGATCGGCGACTACCCGGTCTCCTGGCCGTCCCGTGCCGAGCAGGCGAACGGGAAGACCAGCCCGGAGGAGCTGATCGCCGCGGCCCACTCCAGCTGCTTCTCGATGGCGCTGTCGCACGGCCTCGCCGGTGCCGGCACGCCGCCGGCCCGGCTGGACACCAAGGCCGAGGTCACCTTCCAGCCCGGCACCGGCATCACCGGCATCCACCTCACCGTCGTCGGCGAGGTGCCCGGTCTGGACGAGGCGGCCTTCACCAAGGCGGCGGAGGACGCCAAGGCGAACTGCCCGGTCAGCCAGGCGCTTTCCGGCACCACGATCACGCTGAGCGCCTCGCTCGCCTGATCGCACTCCCCCGGTGTCCCCGAGTCCGGCGTCCACCGCCGGTCCCGGGGACACCGTCATTCGCGCGGGGCCGTGTTCACCTTCCGGCCATCTTCGACACTCCCGAGATTCACCCGTGTTTCTCATCGCCTCCTCATGCGCCGTTGGTTGCGTGTCGCGGGCCGGCAGGTCCGGCACGGACGACGAAGGAGGCGCACGGTGTCGCAACCCGACACGGCTCCGTACGGGGCTCCCGCCGAAGGGCACCCCACGGCTACGGAGGACCCCCCACCGCCGCATGTGGCGAGCAGACTGCATGCCTTCAACCGGTACGAGCTGAAGTATCTGGTCCCGGTCGAACTCGCCACCGAACTCCGCGACGAACTCGCGGAGCGGATGGACCGCGACCCGCACAGCCCGGTCGGCGGATACGGCGTGTGGAGCCTGTACTACGACTCCCCCGAACTGCGGTTCTACTGGGAGAAGATCGAGGGACTCAAGTTCCGCCGGAAGCTGCGGATCAGGCATTACGGCGATCCCGCCGGGGTCACCGACGACTCACCGGTGTGCGTCGAGATCAAGCAGCGCGTCAACCGGGTCACCCAGAAGCGCCGTATCACCCTGCCGTACCGCACGGCCCGTCAACTCTGCGACGGGCATGCGCCGGTGGACCACGCGCCGAAGGAGCGCGCGTTCGTCCACGAGGTGCTCGACCTGGTCGTACGGCTGAATCTGCGGCCCACCGCGATGACCGGCTACCAGCGCGAGGCGCTCGTCGGGCGATCCGCCGACACGGGGCTGCGGGTCACCTTCGACCGGCGTGTCCGGGGCCGCGACCGCGACTTCCGCTTCGGGCAGGAGCGCCCGGAGAACCGGTTCACCGTGCCGCCGCACCTGGCGGTGATGGAGATCAAGGTCAACGAGCGCACCCCGCACTGGATCACCGACCTCGCGGCCCGCCGCAACCTCAGCCTGGTCAGGGTCTCCAAGTACGTCCAGTCCATCGAGGCGTTCGGGCTGGCGCCCCGGTCCGTCTTCCATCTCGACGAGGCGGACTACCCGCCGCCCGCCACCACCCCCCTCGACACACAGCCGGTGGCCCAGCGGGCACCGTCGAAGGCAGGAATCCAGTGAACTTCGATCTGCAGGAACTCAGCGGAACGTTCAGCGTCGCCGACGTCGTCGCGGCGATGGTGCTCTCCTTCGTCCTGAGCACGCTCATCGGTTACGTCTACCGGTACACCCACCGGAACGTGTCGTACAGCCAGTCCTACGTCCAGACGCTGGTCATCGTCGGCATGATCGTCGCGCTGATCATGCTCGTCGTCGGGTCCAATCTGGCCCGTGCGTTCTCCCTGGTCGGCGCGTTGTCCGTGGTCCGGTTCCGGAACGCGGTCAAGGAGACCCGCGACGTCGGGTTCATCTTCCTCGCGATGGCGATCGGCATGGCCTGCGGTGCGCGCTTCTACACACTGGCCGCCGTCGGCGCGGTGGTCGTCTGCGCGGTCGTCGTCATCATGCACAAGTTCGACTGGTTCGCGCTGAACGTCCAGCGCCAGGTCGTCAAGGTCCAGGTCCCCGCGGGCGAGGACTACACGCCGGGCATCCGGGACGTACTGATCAAGTACACCAGCGAGTTCGAGCTGGTCTCCACGGAGACGATCCGGGGCGGCGCACTGTGCGAGGTGTTCTACACGGTCCGCATGAAGAAGGGCACCGAACCCGGCGACCTGGTCACCGCCCTCCAGGAGCGGACCTCGGGCCAGCGGGTGACGGTTCTGACCGGTTACGACACCACCGACCTGTGAGCCGGGTCGAGGGCGCGCCCCGCGGGCGGCGGCCGCGCGACCGGATTCCGGTACGCCTGCGGCACCACTGGAAGCCGGCAGGGGCGCTGTGCGCGGGGCTCGCGGTGATGCTGTACGCGTTCGGTGACGCACGCGTCTCCCCGTACGTCACCTCCTCCTCACGGGTGGAGGCCGACACGATCACGGAGGACGTGAAGGGCACGGTCGGGCTGTACGACACATCCGTGAAGCACTCCGTACGGCTGGAGTACGAGCAGACCGACTTCGACAAGATGATGAAGGAGTTCAAGAAGGACGGCACCAAGGACTCCATCCCGGCGGACCTCACCATCGACGGAGTCTTCCTGCGGGACGTCGGCATCCGGCTCAAGGGCAACTCCACGCTGATGTCCCTGCGGGGCGGGCGGAGAGGATTCCCGGGAGGCGGGATGCCGGGAGGCGGGATGCCGGAAGGCGGGGCGCCGGGAGGCGAGCCCCCGGACGGAGGCGCGGCGCGGCCCGGTGGCCGGGGCGCGCCGGACGGGCAGATGCCCGGTCCCGGTGGTGGGCGCGGCGGAGGCATGCCGCAGTACAACCTCTCCGCCGACAAGCCCGAGGAACTCCCCTGGCTCATCAAGATCGACGAGTACGTGGAGGGCCGCGCCTACCAGGGCGAGCGCGAGATCTCGATCCGTCCGGGCAGCAACGCGCAGGTCCCGGTGAACGAGGCGCTGGCGCTCTCGCTGATCGACGGGACCGGGGAGCCGGCCGAGCGGTTCGGGTTCACCACCCTGACGGTCAACAACCGGCCGACGGCCGTACGGCTGATGGTCGAGAACCCCGACACCGAGTACGCCGAGGCCGTCGAGGGCGAGTCCGTGGTCTACAAGGCCCGTGCGGGCGGCACCTTCGACTACCAGGGGGACGATCCGTCGAAGTACGAGACGTCCTTCCGGCAGCTGAACAAGGTCGGCAGCCAGGACCTCGAACCCGTGATGAAGCTGACCGAGTGGGTGGAGAAGTCCTCGGACGAGGAGTTCGCCGCCGATCTCTCGATCCACGTCGACGTGGACTCGTTCGCCCGCTACGTGGCGACACAGAATCTGCTGATGAACTTCGACGACATGGCGGGACCGGGGAAGAACTACCTCCTCGGCTACGACCTGAACAGCGGGAAGTTCTCGGTGCTGGGGTGGGACTACAACCTCACCTTCGGCGGCGACGCGACGGCGGGCCCGGACGACCGGATGAAGATGGGCGGCGGCCCCGGCGCGCCGGGCGGGCTCCCCGAGGGCATGCCGGACCTGCCGGGCGGCCCCGGGGCACCGGGCGGCGACGACGCGGCCGGCGGGCCGCGCGGCGGCATGATGTCCGGACACGCGCTCAAGGAACGATTCCTGGAGCTCGACGCCTTCGACGCGGTCTACAAGAAGGCGTACCGGGACCTGTACCAGACGTTCTACGCCTCCGGCAGGGCCACCAGGGCGCTCGACGACCTCGCGGAACAGGCCACCCGGGCCGGCGTCCCCGCCGAGGACGTCGAGAGCGCGGTCGGCGCCCTGCGGACCACGGTCACCGAGCGGACCACGGCCCTGGCCAAGAACGAGCAGGTCACCGGCTGACGGCCGGGTGCCCCGGAGCCCGTCCGGTGCTCCGGGGCATCCCGTCCCTCACCCGTTTCTGTGAACTCGCACAAGTCCGGCCGCTAGCATCACATCGAGTCCGCGGCAGGGTGCCCCGGCCCGTGTCCGCAACGCCGCGAGGTGATCCTTCCCATGGCCGACCGGTCCGCCCGGCACACCGTCCTGGTCGTCGAGGACGACCCCGGTATCCGTACGCTGCTCACCTCCGCGCTGACGGCGGCCGGGTACCACGTCGCCTCGGCGGCCGACGGACGGGACGCGGTGACCGAGGCGGAGCGCTGTCGGCCGGACCTGATGGTGCTCGACGTGATGCTGCCGGACACGGACGGCTTCGCCGTGACGCGCGGGCTGCGGGCGCGCGGCGACTACACGCCGGTCCTGTTCCTGACCGCGCGCACGGACATCGAGGACCGAATCATCGGACTCAGTTCGGGCGGCGACGACTACGTCACCAAGCCGTTCCACATCCAGGAGATCCTGCTGCGGATACGGGCGATCCTGCGCCGCACGGGAAGCGCGCCCCGCCCCGCCGCCGGGCCGGCACCGCTGCGGTACGCGGATCTGAGCGTGGACCGTGAGCGGCACGCCGTGCACCGCGCCGGACAGCCGGTGCGGCTGTCGCCGACCGAGTTCCGGCTGCTGGTATGCCTGGCGTCGCGGCCGGAGAAAGTGCTGGAGAAGCGGGAGATCCTGCTGGACGTGTGGAGTTACGGCTTCGCCGGGGACACCAGGATCGTCGACACGTACATCAAGAACCTGCGCCGCAAGATCGACCGGGCCGGCCCGCCGCTGATCCACACCGTGCGCGGGGTGGGCTACTGTCTGCGGCTGCCCCGCGAGGACGCGCCGTGAGGCTGCTGCCGCACCGGCCCCGCTCGGTGCGGACCCGGCTGGTACTGATCTCGACCGTGCTGGCCACGCTGGCCGTGCTGATCTCGCAGGCGGCCGGTCTCGTGGTGATGCGCTCCTGGCTCACGGGGCAGATCGACCACCGCCTCACCCGCTTCCACCCGCCGCCCCCGGCCGCGTTCGACCCCGGCTGCGGCCGGCCGCCGGACGCGGCGGCGCCCGTGCCCTGCGCGGACGCCCTGCCCTCCGACTACCGGGTCTTCTTCTACGACTCCGGCGGGCGGCTGCGGCCCGACTCGCTCGGCAGCGGCGCCGGAAGCCCCCGGCTGCCCGCCACCATCGGTGCCCTGGCCCTGGAGGAGGGCCGGCCCGCCACCGTGCCGGACACGGACGGCGGAGCGGCGTGGCGAGTGGTCACGGACACCGGGCCGGACGGGCGGCGCGTCGTCGTCGCGCTGCCGCTGGGCACCGTGGAGGGTGCCACCGCCAAGCTGCTGTGGTTCAGTCTGGCGATCGGTGCCGTCACCGCCGCCGGGGTCGGGCTCCTGGGCAGCACCGCCGTACGGCTCGGACTGCGTCCGCTGGCCCGGATGGAGCGGACGGCCCTGCGTATCACAGCCGGTGAATCGGCCCTGACGGTCGCCGACACCGATCCGCGCACCGAGACCGGGCGCCTCGGCGCCGCCTTCAACACGATGCTGGACCAGGTCCGGTCCGCCTTGCACCGCAAGGAAGCCTCCGAACGGCGGCTGCGCCGGTTCCTGGCCGACGCGGGGCACGAACTGCGCACCCCGCTCACCTCCGTCCAGGGGTTCGCCGAACTCCTCGTGGAGCAACCCCGGCTGCCCGCCGCGCGCCGCCGCGAGGCCCATGAGCTGATCGCCCGGAACGCGGAGCGGATGAGCCTGCTCGTCGACGACCTGTTCCTGCTGGCCAAGTTGGGGGACGCGCCCGTGGCGCGCCGCGAGACGGTGGATCTGCTGTCGCTGGCGGCGGACGGGGTCGGCGCGGCCGTCGTCGCGCATCCGGGGCGGGACGTGCGGCTGGTCCCGCTGGGCGACGGCGGGCCGGACGGGGCGGGGCCGGCGCTGGACGTGGTGGAGTCGCTGGGCGATGCGCACCGGTTGTCGCAGGTGATCGGGAACCTGCTGGCCAACGCCTGCCGGCACACCCCGCCGGACACGCGCATCGAGGTCCGGGTCGGGGCGGTGCGTACCGGGCCCGGCACGGGCGGAACCGACCGGCCCGGCCGCAGCAGCGCCACGGGCGCGCTACCCACCGGGGTTGCGGTGTGTGTGGTGGAGGTCGCCGACGACGGCCCCGGACTGCCGGCCGACGTGGCGCGGCAGGTCTTCGAACGGTTCTACCGGGCCCCGGTGACGGGTTCGGCGGCCGGACGGCCGGGGTCCGGGCTGGGGCTGTCGATCGCCGCCACCATCGCCGAGGCTCACGGCGGGCGGCTCGAACTGGACACCCGGCCGGGCTACGGCTGTGTCTTCCGTCTGCTGCTGCCCCGGAGCGTCGGCGCCGGTCCGGGCTGCCCGGCGTGGCAACGTTCAGCGGTGGCCTCGAACGATCGGGCCAGCTCTTGACTCAGCCGTGTCGCCCGTCCCCAGCAGGGAGTCGCCCATGTCAGCCGCACCCCGCCCCCTCGTGAACCGGCGGAACGTCCTGGCCGCAAGCGGTGCCGCCGCGGTCTCCATCGCCTTCACCGGGGCGTTCACCGAGCTGTTCGCGGGCAGTTCCACCGCGCGCGGGCACGGCGGCTACGGCCCGCTCGTTCCGGACCCGGACGGCCTGCTCGACCTGCCGAAAGGATTCCGCTACCGGGTGCTGTCCCGTGAGGGCGATGCGCTCCGCTCCGGCGAGGGCCGGGTGCCCAGCCACTGCGACGGCATGGCGGCGTTCGCCGGCCGCGGCGGGCGGGTCCGGCTGGTGCGCAACCACGAGAACCGGGTGGACGCCGCGATCCCCGTACCGACCGTGCCGGGGCTCACGTACGACCCGATGGGCAAGGGCGGGTGTACGGCGCTGGAGCTGGACGGCCGCGGCCGGGTGCTGTCCGAGCGCGTCGCCATCGCCGGTACCGCGGTCAACTGCGCGGGCGGGCGCACCCCGTGGAACACCTGGCTGACCTGCGAGGAGACCGAGGACCGGGCGGGCACCAACGGCTACACCAAGGACCACGGCTACATCTTCGAGGTGGACGGCGCCGATCCGCGCCGCACCGGCGCCGTACCGCTGACCGCGATGGGCCGCTTCCAGCACGAGGCCGTCGCGATCGACCCGAGCGACGGGACGGTGTACGAGACGGAGGACGCGTTCGAGAAGCCGTTCGGCCTCTTCTACCGCTTCCTGCCGAGGAGGCCGCTGGGCGGTACGGGGTCGCTGCGGGCGGGCGGCCGGCTGGAGGCGATGCGGGTGCCGGGGGTGCCCGACCTGTCGGCCGTCCAGGAGACCGGGAGGGTGTTCGAGGGCATCGAGTGGGTTCCCGTACCGGACCCGCAGGCCGCCGAAACGCCCATCCGCTTCCAGGACTTCGGCCGCGGCGGCATCACCCACGCGCAGAAGTTGGAGGGCTGCTACTGGGGCGGCTCGTGCGTGTACTTCGTCTCCAGCTTCGCGCACCGCGACGAGGGTTCGGCGGCGGACCACTACGGGCAGGTGTGGCGGTACGACCCGGCGCGCCGGCGGCTGACGCTGGTCGTCGTCTTCGGGCCGGGCACCGACCTCCAACTGCCCGGCGAGTCCCCCGACAACATCACCCTGGCCCCGGACGGCGGCCTGATGGTCTGTGAGGACGGCGGCGGCGCCCAGCACGTGTTCGGACTGACCCGGCACGGCGAGGTGTACGCGATGGCCCGCGGCCGGCAGAACATCGGCACCGAGGAGGCCCCGGAGTGGGGCGAGTTCGCGGGCGTCACATTCGCACCGGACTACGGAACGATGTATGTGAACGTGTATACGCCCGGTACCACGTTCGCCGTGACGGGCCCGTGGCGCTGACGGCCTGACGGGGGCGAGGGCGCGCCCCGCCGTTCCTTTGCAGTCGGCAACACGGGGGTTTGATCCTTCCGGGTGGGCCGGTGCAGGATGGCGGGGGGAAACGATTCTTGACGGGGGGCACCGTGACCAAGTGGGACATCGACCCGGCCGGGGTTCGTCGGGTTCTGATGAAGACCGCCAAGGTGGGCGGGGAGTTCGAGAAGGAGTTCACGTCCTACAACAACGACCTGGTGGGGTCCGCGTCTTCGGCGGGCACGCTGGTGCTGGGCGGCACCGCGATCCCCGAGGGGGGCGCGTTCGGGCCGGTGGCCCAGGCGTTGCAGGAGTTCCAGGAGGGCACGCTCGACGATCTGAAGTTCCTGCCCGTCCGGACGGCGAAGTCCATGACCGGGGCGCGGCTGGCCACTGAGGAGTACCTCAAGGGCGATCTGGAGATGGCGAAGAACAAGCAGGAGCTCTACTCCAAGGCGCCGACGCCGCAGGAGCTGAAGGGCAGGGGCCTCACGAAGTGATCGACCTGGGGAAGATACCGACCTTCACCGGCAATCTGGCGACCCTGGAGACGCACGCGGCCGCGCTGAAGACGACGGCGGGTGCCATCCGGACCACGGGCAAGGATGTCCACGACGCCTTCCAGGAGCTCGATCCGGTCTATGACGCGCCGGAGCAGGAGGAGTTGCTCGACTCCACGATCCCGGTACGGGACAAGGCGGACGCGTTCGCGGACAAGCTGGAGACGGTGAGCGGGGCGCTCTCGGGCTTCGCGACGGCGGCGCGTCCGCTGGTGGCCCGGATGAACCGGCTCCGCGAGGACGCGGCGAAGTTCGTCGCGGAGAACAAGGACGACGACGACTGGCAGCAGGACCAGGACAAGATCGACGAGAACGAGCGCCTGGTCCACGAGGTCGGCACGACGTGGGTGGCCTTCCAGGGCGCCGAGCGTGACGCGGCCAACAAGATCACGGCGCTGGTGGGCGGTACGCGTTTCGTCGTGGACGACGGCTCGCACAAGGCGGGCATGTACGGCTTCAGGGCCGACGACGTCAAGGACGCGAGCGAGACACCGTGGGGCACGGTGGACGAGCGCGAGTACACGGGGCTGCGGGCCGCGTGGGAGTGGACGAAGGACAACGTCGGCGGTGCGCTGAAGGGGTTCTTCGTCGACGGGGTCTGGGGCACGATCAAGGGCCTCGGCAGCATGGTCAACGTCTTCGACTGGGACAACTTCAAGAAGACGTGGTCGGGCATCGGTGACGTCTTCGGCGGGGTCAGCGCGTACATCATGACGCCGTACGACTGGGCGATGGACCAGATGTTCGGCCCGACCGACCACAGCGACAGCGACCGGCAGAAGGCGGCCCTGCGCAACTTCGGCAAGTCGCTGGTCGCCTGGGACGAGTGGGGCACCGATCCGTCGCGCGCCTTCGGCACGGTGCTGTTCAACGTGGTGACCCTCGGTTCCGGCACCCTGCTCAAGCTGGGCAGGGCCGGCAAGGTGGGCGCGGTCGCCGACGCGGCGGCGGTGGCGGGCAGGGCCGGGGTGCTGGTCGACCCGATGACCTGGCTGGGCAAGGCGGCGGGCGTCACCAAGATCAAGGTCGGCGACCTGCTGGAGAGCCTGAAGGCGGGCAGCGCGAGCGTCGACGACATGGCCCGGACGACCGACAACGGCGTCAGATACGTGGACGAGCAGGGCAACCCGCGCGTCATCGGCGACGACGCGATCATCCGCGACGAGCACGGCAACCCCGTACCGGACACCGAGCCGGTCCGCGAGCCGCACAAGAACGAACTCCCGGACGAGGAGAAGATCCTGGAGGGCGCGGGCGGCCCGAGCCACGCGGAGAACTCCACGAACCCGCCCCCCGCGTCGAGCGGCGGCACGACGCACCACACGCCCCCGTCGACCGGCGCCGGCCATGTGACGGAGCATCCGACGGGGTCGGGCGGGGGCGAGCCCGGTACGGGTACCGGCGGCGGAGGCGGCGGAGGCTCCGACGCCAACACGCCGGGCGGCGGCGGTGGCGGCGGCCACGGCGAGGGCAACGGCAACGGCAACGGCTCGGGCAACGGCGACGGCTCGGGCAACGACGGCCCGGCCGAAGGCCCGCACGGCGGCGGTGACCGCCCGAACGAACCGCTGCCCGAGTTGACACCGGAAGAACGGGCCGGGCACTGGGGTCATCTCGAAGAGGTGGAGAAGCGCTTTCCGGAAGACTTTGACCACTTGCGGTACGACCCGGATCACATGGGAAAAATTACCAAGTCCTCTATGGACGAAGCACGTGTAGGACTCGACCTGCGGGAGCAGGGCCGCCTTCCGGCGGACATCCGGCGCCCGTCAGGCGCGGACAAGGGTGAGTTCTATTCCGCAACCACAGGTAAGTACTACGACATCAAGGGCATCCATTCATTCTGGCCTCCCTTCAACACCATGCGGAATCCGGACCTGCTCGCCGGCCCGTTCTTCGGCGCATACAATCCGGCCAAGCACACAAAAACCTGGATCAGAAACCTTACCGAACAGATTATCGGGCATAGGCGCATAGTCATACTCGACGTTCGGAACGCGAATCAAGCGGCGATCGACAGCATCAAGGGAATAGTCAAAGATCACGGTTGGGAAGACGATGTCATCTGGTACCCCTAAAACCTGGAAACCGACCACTTTTCCTGCCGACCCTGAGGCAACACACCAGTTGCAGGAATGGCTCGCCGAGGATGGGTACAGCCTGTTTGGATTCGAGCGCGATTTTCGGGGAGCCGATCTTTCGGGGGGTGACTTCACACAGGCATGGTTCACTCAGGCCAACCTGGCGGGCGTACGACTCAGGGGAGCGAGTTTCTATCGCGCCGACCTCCAGTCAGCCAACCTCACCGGTGCAGATCTCACTGGTGCTGATCTCGTCAGGGCGAACCTCAACGAAGCTGTGCTCTGCTCGGCGAGGCTTGACGGCGCCGATATGGTCAAGGCATCGCTGCACGACGTCAACGCATCGCGAGCAAGCTTTCGTAGGGCCCGGATCATGGCTGCGTCACTGTTCGACGTCGATATGCGGGGAGCGGACCTCACCGACGCAGTCCTCTCGGACAACGTCTTTCAGGTAACGGTCGACGACTCCACCGTGGTTCGCGGCCTGACCGGCACCGTCTTCGGGCCGATCACAGTGGACAGCGGAGACTCCTCCCTCGAACTGGGCGGCGCGGACCTGGAGGCGTGGATCAACGCACGCGGCGGGCAGGTTCAGGTCATCCCGCCACGAGGTCAGATGCGGCCGGCCCACCTTGGCTGAACACGCCCGTCTGAAATCGGAGTTCAAGGGCTTCCGGCCCGGAGGGGCGATCGTGTCCGCCGATGCGCCCGAGGGCTGGAAGCCCACTGCGCCCCCTGCCGATCCGGCAGCGGCACGCCGACTGCGGGAATGGCTCGCCGACCCCGGTCACAACCTCAACGGCATGGGGCAGAGCTTCCGAGGCGCGAACCTGAGCGGCGGAAATTTCTCCAGTTGCTGGTTCACCGACGCCGTCCTGGTGGACGTGCCGCTTGTCGGCGCTTCCTTCTACCGGGCCGACCTCCAGTCGGCAGATCTGACCCGCGCGGACCTCACCGACGCGGACATGGTGAAGGCCAACCTGGACAAGGCCATCCTGCGGTCGGCGGTCTTCGACGGTGCGGACCTGGTCGGAGCTTCGTTGTGCGGCGCCGATGCGAGGGGGGCCAGTTTCCGCGGGACACAGTTCATCGGCGCGGTGCTGCTCGCTACCGACATGAGGGGAGCCGACTTGTCCGAGGCCGTCGTCAGGGACAACTTCTTCGAAATCAAGATCGATGACACCACGGTCGTACGCGGCCTGCGCGGCACCGTCTTCGGGCCGATCACCGTCGTCGAGGGAGACTCCGCACGCGAGGTGGGCGGCGCGGAACTGGAAGCGTGGATCGCCGCGCGCGGCGGAGAGGTTCAGGTGATCCCGCCCCGCCGACCGTCGCGGTAGGTGGCCGCATACGGGAATGGCTCGGCGATACGAGCTACAGCCGATGCCCCCGGGTCAGTCATCCAAGGAAGAGGGTCGATGGATCAGGAACGCGACCGCGTCGCCGGGCTCACTCGTGTCATGAACGATCCCGGCGCAGCGGCCATGGATCGCTTTCTGGCGTGCCGGGATCTGACGGAAGAGGGTGAGGCGGCCGGGTTCAACGCGGTGATCCGGGCGGCCGGTGACCCGGAGGGCACCCCGTGGTACGACTGCTCGATCGACCGGAAGTTCTCCGTGGACAGCACGTTCTCGCAGTTGGCGGTGGCCGTGGACGCGAGCCACTACGAGGTCGAGGAGAAGGGCACGGCGGCGCTGCGCGTAGAGGCGTTCCGCGCGCTCGTGCGGCTCGCCGACACGCAGTACTTCGAGGACCGGCTCGGCGAGCTGATCGACAACGCGACGATCAGGGCCACGCTGGGTGAGATCGAGGAAACCATCGGCCGTGGTGTGCGCGCCCTGGCCGCCGGTGAGAAGCAGCGGTTCGACCTGGCCACGCAACTGGTGGACCTGGCCTGCGCCGTCGCCCCGGTCGACGGGCCCCTGGCGGTCGAGCCGGCCATGAGCGTGCTCCGGGTCAGCGCCTCGTCCCGCACGCTGGAGCACGCCGTCACGATCGTCCACCGGGCCGGGTGGCCGGAGATCCGGGGGTTCGGCGAGTACCTCACGGCGGTCGGCGACGAGCGCGTACGGGCGGAAGTCCGCGAGGCGTTGGAGGGCTCGCGGTGACGGACACGCCCCTCACCGAGCCGGTTCCGTGGCAGCCGGCCGCGTTCCCCGCCGACCCGGCGGCAGCGCGGCAGTTGAGGGAATGGCTCGAAGACACGAGCTACAGCCTCTACGGCATCGAGCACGACTTCCGGGGTGCCCGTCTCGCGAACGGTGACTTCTCCAGCGCATGGCTCATCGACGCGGTGCTGGCGGGCGTGGACCTCGCGTCGGCGAGTTTCTACCGTGCGGACCTCAGCGGGGCGGACCTGACCGGGGCGGATCTGTCCGGCGCCGACCTCGTCCGGGCGCAGCTCGACGGGGCCGTACTCCGGTCCGCCCGGCTCGACGGGGCCGACATGGTCAACTCATCGCTGCACGGCGTCGATGCGTCGCAAGCGAGCTTTCGCGGGGCGCGCATCATGGGTGCGTCGCTGTTCCGTTTCGACCTGAGAGGGGCGGACCTGACCGATGCGGTTCTGACCCATAACACCTTCAAGGTGATCGTCGACGACAACACCGTTGTGCGCGGCCTGACCGGAACCGTCTTCGGGCCGATCACGGTCGTCGAGGGAGACTCCGCACGCGAAGTGGGCGGCGCGGACCTGGAAGCATGGCTCGGTGCGCGCGGTGCCGAGGTTCAGGTGATCCCGCCGCGGGGGCCGGCGCGGCAGGTACACATCGAGGGGAAGGGCCCCGTATGACCCAGGACGTCGTCGCTCTCACCCGGCGCATGCCCGACTCGATGAGCGTGCTCGCCGGGTTGCTCGCCGGGGGGCCCGAGTTGCGGGTGGGGTCCGCCGGGGAGGGGGCCGTCGTGCAGTTGTGCGACGACGAGGGGCGGCCGCTCGTGTCCGTGGAGGTGCCGTTGCTGATCCAGGTGCCCGGTGAGGCCGCCCGGCTGCTCGGGGCCGACGCCGCGCCGGAGGGGGACGGGCCCTGGTGGTGGGTCGAGGCGCGGGCCGCCGCCGGGGTGGCGCGGGCCGACGCGCTCGCCGGGGCCTTCGCCGCGCGGCTGACCATGCTGCTGGGCGGCACGGTCTGGCCCGCCGACGCCCCCGGCACCACCGGCGCGGCCCGGCCCGTGGACGTCTCGGACATCCTCGCGGGCGTCACGGCCGTGCCCGCACCCGCCGCCGCGCAGCCGGCTGTGGACATGCTCACCGACAAGGCGGCCGTCGTCCTCCAGGACCGGCCGGTCGTCCCCATGACGAGCTGGCTGGCGGAGGCGTTCCGGGCCGCCGCGGAGAGCGACCGCTCGCTCCAGATCGTCACCCCGCCGCACTGTCTGCTCTCGCTGCCGACCCGGCTGCTGCTCCAGTCCACCGACGCCCGCTGGGTCGTCCGGGACGAGCGGTGCGGCTACTACGACGGGCTCACCGGCGCCGTGCTCCGCTGGCAGGACGACGCCTTCGCCCCGGACCGGGACGCGGACGGGCGGACCCCGGTCGCCGAGGCGTTCACCGAGGCCGGGCCCACCGCCGAGCGGCAGCTCGTCGTGTCGTTGCGGACCACGCACCGCCCCACCGCCGACCTCGTCCTCGGCGGCGCCCTGGAGACCGCCTGGACCGCGCTGACCGGCGCCCCGCCGGCCGGCTGGGGGACGTCGGAGCCCGCCGGTCTCACCTGGTCGCGGCGCCGGCTCACCGCCCTCGCGTACGAGCGTGCGCCCCGGCCGACCTGGCTGGTGGCCGTGGGCAGCCCGGACCGGCCCGCCGTGGCCACCCTGCGGGTGAGCCGTACCCAGGAGGGGGTCGAGGAGGACATCACGCTCGTCGTCGGCCACGGCGCCGGCGAGAGCCCGGCGCTGGACGCGCTGCCGGGGCTCGCCGACGAGCTGGTGAACCGGCACGGGCTGCGGACGATGCTGTGCCGGCTCGGTGAGGGCCGCCGCGATCTGCACGCCCCGCCCCGCTTCGAGCGGCCGCCGCTTCCGTGCGCCTTCGCGCTCGGCTCCGACGAGGTGCGGGAGGTGGGCGCCGACACCGCCGCCCGGACCCCGCTCGCGGAGGCTCCGGTGCGGCTCGGGCCGGGCGGGCGGCCGGGGTACTACTACCCGCTCGGCGACGGCGGGAGCGCCGAGAGCTGGGCGGCCTTCGAACAGCTCATGCGCCATCTGCGTGGGGCACCGACCAGCTAGCGCGCCAGCGCCGTATCACTGCCGGTTGATCGGTTAGCTTCCGGAAGTGATCCGATATGCGCATAAAATGGCAGCTTTGGGGGTCCTGGGTGTGGTGCTCGTCGGCTGCGGCCGGGCCGAGCCCCGTACGGCCGTCGAACGGCCGCCCGCCTCGCCCGCGCCCTCGGCATCCGCCGAGCGGCAGGCGTCCGCCGAGCGGCAGGCGCCCGTCATGGCGCCCGGGCCCGGCGGGGTGACGCCCGTCTTCGAGCGCGGGCCGCAGCACGCGGCGAAGGTCGTCGCGCTCACCTTCGACGCCGACATGACCGCCGACGAGGGCCCGCGCGCGGCGGCCGGTGAACGCTTCGACAATCCGGAACTCATCGACCTGCTGCGCCGGCTGAAGGTGCCCGCCACGGTGTTCATGACCGGGCGGTGGGCCGAGGAGTACCCCGCCGAGGCCCGCTCCATCGGCACCGATCCGCTGTTCGAGATCGGCAACCACTCCTACAGCCACTACGCGTTCACCACACCCTGCTACGGGCTGCCGACCGTGGACGAGGGCGCCGTGCGCGACGAGGTGCGGCGGGCCTTCACGGCGATCCGCCGGACCGGCGCCCGCAATGTGGTGCCGTACTTCCGCTTCCCCGGCGGCTGCTACGACGACGACACACTGCGCGCCCTCGGGCCGGAGAAGGTGACCGCCGTGCAGTGGGACGTGGTCGGCGGCGACGCCTTCGCGACGGACGCGGACGCCGTCGCCGCGCAGGTGCTGGACGGGGTGCGGTCCGGTTCGCTGGTCGTCCTGCACTGCACCCGCAGCGCGGCCCCGGCCACCGCCGACGCGGTGCGCCAGATCGTGCCGGAGCTGCGGAAGCGCGGCTACCGCTTCGTCAGGGTGTCCGAGCTGATGGCCGGATGAGGCGGGGCCCCGTCAGCCGGAACACGCCGAGCGCTGGGCCTCCTGCCACTCGCAGACCGGGCACAGCGTGATCCCCTTGACCGACTCGGCGTACTCCGTGGGCTTCCGGCACAGCACGCACTCCGCGTACGGCGGCCCGTCGGCCCGCTCCGGGGTCTCGGGCGAGCCCGTCTCGCAGTAGGCCCCGGATTCCGCTTCCGTCCGCTCGTTCCTGTCCTCACTCATACGTACGAGCCTACTCAGCCGCGTACCGAGGTGAGCCGGCAGGCGAGGGCGAGCGCCGCGGTCGCCACGGCCGCCGCGGCGAGGAACGGGAGCACGGGTACGTGGACGGCGCCGGTCAGCGAGCCGGTGACCAGGCCCGTCACCGCGTACCGCGCGGGCGAACCCGCGGTGACCAGCGCCAGCAGCGCGGCGAGCGCCGTCGCGGCGAGCGACCAGCCGCGTCCGTGCAGCAGCGGCCGGCCGCACAACGCGCCCACCGCCGCGCCCAGCAGCACACAGCAGGCGGTGGCGAGGAGCCCGGCCGCCCCGGCGGGCCCCGGGGGCACCCGCACCAGGTGGTCGGTGCTCGCCCAATCGCTGATCGCCAGCACCACGGCGGTGGCGACCGCCCCGAGCGCCCCGGCACATCCCAGCGCGGTGAGCAGCGCCGCCAGATGGACCCGCGGCCGTCCGCCGACCGCCGCCGCGACGACGGTGCGGGCGGCGGGCGGCTCCTGCGTCACGCAGATCCGCACCAGCCAGGCGGTGACCGGCAGCATCCCGGCGGCGGCGTAGCCGAGCGAGTCCAGGACGGGCTGCCCGGAGCGGACGCCCACGGCGAGGAACGCCGCGTACAGCAGCACGGGCGCCAGCCAGCGCTGGGACCGGACGAGCAGGGCGGTCTGGTAGCGGACGAGGGCGGTCATGGGGTGCCGTCCCGGTGGTGGGCGGGGGCCTCGCCGGGGAGCGTACGGGTGGCGTCGCCGCCCGCCGTCCCGGTCGCCGGCAGGGGCGTCACGCGGTCGATGTGCCACGGCGGCCGGGCGGTCAGCAGCGCCGCGAGCAGGGCGTCGGAGTGCGCCGCCGGGACGGTGAGACGGGCCGTCCCGGCGCCGGCCGGGGTGTACGCGGGCGCGCCGGGCAGCGCGTCCGGGAGCGGGGTGCCGGGCGGGGCCGTCGCCTCGACGCGTACGCGCCGGCCGGGGTCCGCGGCCCGCGCCGGGGTCCGTACGGCCGTCAGGCCCGTGCCCTCCACGCGGTACGCCGCGTCGACCGTGTCCGCCAGGCGGCGCGGATCGTGGTCCACGAACACGACCGTCGCCCCGGCCGCCACCCGCTCCCCCGCGGCCCGGTCCAGTTCGGCGCGCGCCTCGGTGTCGAGGCCCGTCCACGCCTCGTCCAGCACCAGCAGCTCCGGCTCGGCGAGGAGCGCCTGGGCCACGGCGACCTTCTGGCTGGTGCCCTTGGAGAGTTCGGCGAGCGGGGTGCGGGCGTGGGCGGTCGCGCCGAAGCGGGTCAGCCAGTGGTCCGCGCGGTCCGCCGCCTCGCGCCGTCGCAGGCCGTGGACGCGGCCGAGGTGGACGAGGTACCCGGCCGCCGTGAAGGGCAGGGCGGCCGGGAACCGCTCGGGGACGTACGCGGTACGCGGCCGGTGGCCGGTGATCCGGCCCTCGGAGGGGGCGTCGATCCCGGCCAGCAGCCGCAACAGGGTCGACTTGCCGGTGCCGTTGGCGCCCTCGACGCGGACGAGCGCGTTGGCGGGCAGGGCGAGGTCGATACCGCGCAGCACCCACGGCCCGGCGAGGCCGTACCGCCGGCCGACCCCCCGCAGCCGCAGGGCCTCCGGGCCGGTGCTCAGTGGGACGACGCCTTCTCGGGCTTCAGCTCACTGGGCCGCACGACGACGAAACCGTGCCCGTCGAGGCGCAGTTGCACGGCCTCGCCCGAGCCGCCCCGGATCATCGAGCCGACGCTCTGCGAGCGGTGCAGCGAGGTCTGCAGCTGGGCGCTCCAGCCGACGACGGCGTCCGTGTCGACGAAGACCGGCTGCTGCGGCGTGACGGGGATGACGATGGGATATCCGTCGCACATCAGCCCCAGCTTGCCGTGGCCGGTGAACACGCTGTTGAAGAGACCGCCGCCGGTCATGCCCGCGCCCTTGACGACCTTGATCTCGTACGCGAGCGTCGCGTCGAAGCACAGGACGTTGCGGCCGTTGATGGTGAGGGCGTCGCCCTGCTCCAGCTCCACGATGAAGCAGTTGGCGGCCTCGTGCGCGAACCACGCCTCGCCCAGGCCGCGTACGGCCATCAGCGGCAGGCCCTCGCCGGTGACGGCGCGCTTGAGCAGGCCGCCTATGCCCTGGCTCTTGTGCTCGAACCGGAGGTCGCCGCGGAAGGCGACCATCGATCCCTGGCGGGCGTGCATCTCGCCGTTGACCGCGTACTTGATGGACTTGGCGTTCTGCAGCGTCATACCGGGGGCGGTCGCCTGCTCCACCATGTGCTCACTGGAAAAGAGATCGCTCTTCATGGGCGGCATCCTCGCCCGGAGGCACCCATTCCGCCAACAACGCCGTCCGGGGCGGCTGGCAGACTGGTCGGGTGAGCAGCGACGACACGACAGACCGGGACGAGGCACCGCAGTACGTGCTACCGCTGGTGGTGCGGATCGAGAAGACCGCGCCGCCGGCCCGCACCGATGCCCTGCGCACGGCGGCCCGCGCGGTCCTGGTGATGCTCTCCGACGAGCGTTCGGTGGGCGAGGGCGAGTGGGCGGAGGCGATACGGGACTGGCAGGACGCCCGTATCCGCAAGGTGGTCCGCCGGGCGCGCGGCGCGGAGTGGCGCAAGGCGTCCGCCCTGCCGGGGATCGCGGTGACGGGCGAGGCGGCCGAGGTGCGGGTGTTCCCGCCGGTGCCCCTGGACGGCTGGCCGAAGGAGCTGGCCAAGCTCCAGGTCTCCGGGACCGACCTGGACGATCCGGAGCCCCCGGCCGCGCCCGACCCCGCCGGCCCCGTGCTGTGGCTCAACCCGGACCTCGGCATGTCGGCCGGCAAGGAGATGGCGCAGGTGGGCCACGGGGCACAGCTCGCCTGGTGGGAGCTGTCGGAGACCGAGCGCAAGGCGTGGCGCGAGGCGGGGTTCCCGCTCTCGGTGGCCACGGCGGAGCCGGAGCGGTGGCGGGAGCTGACGGTGAGCGGGCTGCCGGTCGTCCGGGACGCGGGCTTCACGGAGATCGCGCCGGGTTCGTGCACGGTGGTCGCCGACCATCCGGCGCTGCGCGGCCGCCGCTGAGCGGGGCGGAGAGGCTTTGCCGGGGGGGCGGGCCAACCTCAAATGTTGCTCTGAACGTCGGCCGTACCGGGTTCACCGCCGTGCGCCGGGGCCATCACCCTTGCACAGAGCCGGGGGAACACAGGGGGGATGGCATGGGGGACGGGTTGAGGCTGGGTGTCGGAATCGGCTGGCGGCCGGAGATCGCCGGTGAGGTGGAGGCGCTGCCGGGGATCGACTGGGTGGAGGCGGTCGCGGAGAACCTCTGCGCCGGGCATCTGCCGGACTCGCTGGTGCGGCTGCGGGAGCGCGGGGTCACGGTGATCCCGCACGGGGTCTCGCTGGGTTTGGGCGGGGCCGACCGCCCCGACCCCGGCCGGCTGGCGGACCTCGCCGACCGGGTCGCCCTGCTGGACGCGCCGCTGGTGACCGAGCACATCGCGTTCGTACGGGCGGGCGGGGCGCGCACCGGGTCCCCGGCGCTGGAGGCGGGGCATCTGCTGCCCGTGCCGCGTACCCGCGCGGCGCTGGACGTGCTCTGCGAGAACGTGCGCGTCGCACAGGATTCGCTGCCGGTGCCGCTGGCGCTGGAGAACATCGCGGCGCTGATCTCCTGGCCGGGCGAGGAGCTGACGGAGGGGCAGTTCCTGGCGGAGCTGGTCGAGCGCACCGGGGTGCGGCTGCCGATCGACGTGGCCAACCTGCACACGAACCGGGTGAACCGGGGCGAGGACCCGGCGACCGCGCTGGACGAACTCCCGGTGGAGGCCATCGCGTACGTGCATGTGGCGGGCGGGGTCGAGAAGGACGGCGTCTGGCACGACACACACGCCCACCCGGTGACCGCCCCGGTGCTCGACGTCCTCGCGGAGCTGCGGTCGCGGGTGGACCCGCCGGGCGTGCTGCTGGAGCGCGACGACGCGTTCCCGCCGGCGGAGGAGCTGGCGCGCGAACTGGACGCGATCCGGGCGACGCTGGACAAGGGCGGGCCGGGACGGCCGGACGCGGGGACCGACGCCCCGGCCGGCGCGCCCGTCCCCGTAGCCGTCCCCGTACCCGCTGCCGCTCCCGTTCCCGAGGCGGTGCGCGACGGCGTCGCGCTCGCGCAGACGGCCCTGCTGTCCGCCCTGGTCGCCGGGACGCCCGCGCCGGCCGGGTTCGATCCGAAGCGGCTGCGGGTGCAGAGCCGGGCGCTGGCCGCCAAGCGGGCCGACGTCGTGGCGAAGGTGGCGCCGGAGCTGCCGGAGATCCTGGGGCGCGGCTACCGGGAGGCGTTCCTCGCGTACGCCGGGGGGCGGCCCATGACGGGCGGGTACCGGCGCGACGCGCTGGACTTCGCGGAGCGGCTGCTCCTCGCGGGCCGTCCGCAGGACGAGGCCGCGCGGCGCCGGCTGACCCGCTGGTGGCGGGACCGGGCCGCGCCGCGGCCGCCGGGGCGGGCCGTCCGGCTGGCCCGCGCCGCCCGCTCCGCGCTGGTGGGGCGGTGACCGGGATGGACGCTTTCCCGCTGCTCATGTGCCTGGCGGTCCTCGTCTCCTCCGCCCTGCTGATCACCGGCCTGGCCCGGTCCCGCCGGGGAACGGGCGGCCCGGTCCACGACCTGTACGAGGCGGCGTTCCTGAACGGCGGGCCCGGCCGGGTCGTGGACACGGCGCTCACCGCCATGCGGGCGGACGGCCGGCTGGACATCGGCGGGCCCGGCATCGTCGCCGTACTCCGGGCCACCGCGCACGATCCGGTGGAACGGGCGGTGCTCCAGGAGGCGGCGGGCGCGCCGAGCGGGGCGCTGCCCGCACTGCGGTCCGCCGTGATGCGGCATCCGGCCGTGCAGGAGACGGGTGACGGGCTGGCCGCGCGCGGGCTGCTCGCCGCGCCCGGCGACCATGCCAGATGGCGGACGCTGGGCATCGTGCAGGCGCTGGTGTGCTTCCTGGCCGTCCCGGTCGCCTTCGGGGTGGCCATGAGCCGGTTCATGGCGGACGAGGAGGGGTCCGCCTTGACGCTCCCCTTCACCGTGCTGGTGTTCCCGGCGGTCTTCGGCGGCATCGTGTGCGGGCTGGCGTGCGCGGCGGTGGCCCGGTCCCGGATCACCCGGGCCGGGCGCCGGGCGGCGGCGGAGTTCGCGGCCGCCCACGCCCACCGGACGGACCCGGCGTTCCTGGTGGCGGTCCGCGGGCCGCAGGCCGTCGCGGACCCGGCGCTGCGGACGCACCTGATCACGGCGGCCCGCACCCGGCCCATCGGGTCCGCGCACGGGCCGCACGGTTCCTCCGACTGCTCGGCCCTGCTGCTCGCGCCGGCGGTGTGGTGCGCGGGGGCGGGCCCCGGCGGCGGCTGCGGCAGCTCGTCGGGCAGCGACGGCACGGGCGGCGGCGGGTCGGGCTGCGGGGGCGGTTCCGGCGGCGGGTCGAGCTGCGGTGGAGGCTCCGGCTGTGGGGGCGGGTCCAGTTGCGGCGGGGGCTCCAGCTGCGGCGGCGGGTCGAGCTGTGGGAGCAGTTCCTGAAATGGCCCGTCCATCTGTTGGACAGACTATGGCGCCGCGGTCCGGGCTCGCATAGAACTCGAACATGGTGCCGATTCTGTTGCTGCTGGTCGCCTGGGGTACGGCGGGACTGTCCTGTGTCCGGCTCTGTCTGGCCGGCGCGCGGCGGGAGGGCGACGGGCTCCGGGAGAGCGGCCGGCAGCTCACTCTCTACGAGGCGGCGTTCCTGTCGGGCGGTCCGCGCCGGGTCGCCGATCTGGCGCTCGTCTCCATGCATCTGCGGCGACGGCTGCTGCTCGCGCACACCGGTTGGGCGACGGTCGTCGATCCGGAGGGCCGGGACGAGGTGGAGCGTACGGTGATCCGGGCCATAGGGCCGGAGGGCCAGTCACCGATAGGGCCGGTGCGGGCGTCGGCCGCGGCGGCGGACGCGGTGCGGGCCGTGGCGGACCGGCTCGTCGCCGCCGGTCTGGCCGTTCCGCGCGGGGCCGACATGGCCTCGGCGGTGCGTACGGTGCGCGGGGCGGCGCTGCTGGTGGCCGTGCTGGGCGGACTGGCCGTGCTGGTCTCCGGCGGCCCGGACACGGCGACGCTGCTGTGGTTCGCGCCGCCGCTGGCGATGGCCCTGGGATGCCTGGCGATAGCCCGGCTGGAGGCGCACCCGTACGGTTCCTGGGCCTCCCCGGCCGGTCAGCGGCTGCTGGAGGCGTGCGCGGTGCCGGGGGACGGCGCGACGGGCGACACGCTGGTGACGGTCGCGGTGTGCGGGGTGGACGCGGTGGACGACCCCGCGCTGCGGGCGGCCCTGACGGGCCGGGCGGACGGACGCGTACGGCGTACCGCCGGATGACGAACGGTGCGGCGCGCGCAGGACGTGCGCGCGCCGCACCGCTGAGCCGAACCCGGTGTCGCTGGACCGGCGGGAAGGCGCGGGGTGCCGCGCCGGGGAGCCGCCGTCTGATCTTCCGGGTTGGGGTGGTCGGGAGCCCGCTCGCTACGCGAGCCCGGCCACCAGGTCCGCGACCGACTTGCGCCGGCCGGTGAAGAAGGGGACCTCCTCGCGGACGTGCAGCCGCGCCTCGGCGCCCCGCAGGTGACGCATCAGGTCGACGATGCGGTGCAGTTCGTCCGCCTCGAAGGCCAGCAGCCACTCGTAGTCGCCGAGGGCGAACGAGGCGACGGTGTTGGCGCGCACGTCGGGGTAGCCGCGCGCCATCTTGCCGTGGTCGGCGAGCATACGTCGGCGGTCCTCGTCGGCCAGCAGGTACCAGTCGTACGAGCGCACGAAGGGGTACACGCTGACGTAGTTGCGCGGCGTCTCGTCGGCGAGGAACGCCGGGATGTGCGACTTGTTGAACTCGGCGGGGCGGTGCAGGGCCATGTTCGACCAGACCGGCTCCAGGTGCCGGCCGAGCCGGGTGCGGCGGAAGAGGTTGTACGCCTCCTGCAGCTCGTCGGCGGTCTCCGCGTGCCACCAGATCAGCAGGTCGGCGTCGGCGCGCAGGCCCGAGACGTCGTACGTGCCGCGAATGGTGATGTCCTTGGCCGCGAGCTGGTCGAACAGCTCCTGGACCTCGCCGGCGACGGCGGCGCGGTCGGTGTCGGCGGGCAGGACGTCGCGCAGCTTGAAGACGGACCACAGCGTGTAGCGGATGACCTCGTTGAGGTCCTTGGCCTTCTTGCCGGCGTTCGGAACCTTGCTTGATGTCTCAGTCTCGGGAGCACTCATACGGCTATTGTCCCGCCTCGCTCCGAGTGCCCTGAACCAGGGTCGGCGTGGCGATGATCTCCCCGCCGAGGTCCCCGCCGAGGTCCCCGCCGAGGTCCCCGGCGATCTCGTCCGCCGCGCGGTGGGCGCTCGCCACGCAGGCGGGGATGCCGACCCCGTCGTACACGGCCCCGCACACCCGGAGCGCGGGCAGCTTCGCGACCGCGTCGCGGATACGGGCGACCCGGCCGAGGTGGCCCACCGGGTACTGCGGGAGTCCGCCGGTCCACCGGGTGACCGCGGTGTCGACGGGCCGGGCGGTGAGCCCGGTGGCCGCGGCGAGGTCGCGCAGGGCCAGGGCGGCCAGTTCGCCGTCCTCGCGGTTCAGGTGCTCCTCCTCGCCGTACCGGCCGACGGAGGTCCGCAGGACGAACAGGTCGGGGGCCGCGTCGGCGACCCACCGCCACTTGTGGGTGGAGAAGGTGGCGGCCTTGATGGTGTGTCCGTCGACCGGCGGCACCAGGAAGCCGGAGCGCCCGGCGAAGGCCGCCCCGGTCACGTCGGAGCGCCGGAACGCCATGGTGATCAGGGCCATCGACGCGTACTCGACGCCCGCGAGTTCGGCCGACGCGTCCGGGGACTCGGCGGCGAGCAGGGTGGCGGCGGCCCGGGCCGGCACGGCGATGACGACGCCCTCTGCGACGATGGCCCGCTTGTCGGTGCGGACGTCCCAGCCGGTGGCGGTACGGGTGAGGCCCAGCACCGGGGTCCCGGTGAGGATCTCGCCGCCCCCGGCGCGTACGGCGTCGGCGACGGCGCCCGGCAGGGTGCCGACACCGCCCTCGATGCCCTGGAAGACGGGCCCGGTCCGCTGCCGCGCGGCGGCCTGTTCCTGGAGCCGGGTGACCCCGTCGAGCAGCGGGCCGCCCTGCCGGGCCGCCTCGAAGAGCTGCGGTACGGCGGCGCGCATCGAGATCCGGTAGGCGTCGCCCGCGTACACCCCGCCGAGCAGCGGCTCCACCAGCCGGTCCACCACCTCGCGGCCCAGCCGGTCCGCGACGTACGCGCCCACGGCGACGTCGTCGCCGATGACCGGTGCGGGCAGTTCGCGGTCCTCGGCGATACGGGCCAGGCCCTCGGGCGACAGGACGTCGCCCAGGACGGACGGGTCGCCGGGCACGCCCATCACATGGCCGGTGGGCATGGGGCGCAGCTCGTCGCGGGTCCACAGCGCCGCGGTGGCGGTGGCGGGCGGCTGGAGGCGGTCTCCGAGGCCCGCGGCGCGGGCCAGGGCGACCGCCTCGGGGCGGCGGGCGAGCATCGACTCGGCGCCCAGATCGACCCGGACGCCCGCGACGTCGCCGGTCATGAGCTTGCCGCCGAGCCGGTCGGTCGCCTCCAGGACGGTGACCCTCAGCCCTGCGCCGACGAGCCGGTGGGCGGCGGCGAGCCCGGCGATCCCGCCGCCGATGACGACGACATGGCGGGGGGCCGGGTCCGCGGAGTGCGTGGATGACTGCATGGTCCCACTCTCTCAAACCGGTTCCGAGTCCCGACCGTGACCGGTTCGAAACCGGTTCACCGGGTCCTGCGGCGCCCTTCGCACGTCCCATCCCCGACATCGATCACCCGTCCAGGGGGGACAGTTATGCAGGGAGCACCCTTCGTCCGCACCGGTCCGGGCGCGCGCGGCCGGACCCTCCGCGCGTCGCGCACCGTTCCGGCCGTCGCGCTGCTGGCGGCCGTGCTCGCGCTGAGCGGCTGCGGCGCGTCCGGTGACGACGCGGCCGGCGGCGCCGACCGGGGCTACTCGGCGGCCCGGCAGGAGAAGGCGGACTCCGGGGCCGCGAAGGGCGGCGGGGCCGGGGCCCCGGCGGCGGCCGAGGCGCAGCGGAAGGAGCCGGGGAAGACCCCGAAACCGGCCGCGGTCCACGTCATCCGCACCACCTCCCTCTCCGTGGAGGTGAAGGACGCCGCGAAGGCGGCCGCGCGGGCCCGTACGGCGGCGCAGGACGCGGGCGGGCTCGTCGAGAAGGAGACCACCGAGCGGATCGACGGCACGCGGGACTCCTCTCATCTCGTGCTGCGCGTCCCGCAGGACGCGTACGACGAGGTGCTGCGGGAGCTGTCCGGTACGGGGAAGCTCGTCTCCCGTACCTCGGCGGCGAAGGACGTCACCGACCAGGTCGTGGACATCGACAGCCGGATCGCCACCCAGCGGGCCAGTGTGGCGCGGGTGCGCGAGCTGATGGACCGGGCCGACAAGCTGGCCGACGTGGTCACCCTGGAAGGGGAGCTGAGCAGCCGTCAGGCGGCCCTGGAGTCGCTGCTCGCCCAGCAGGCGTCCCTCAAGGACCGTACGACGCTGGCGACCGTCACGCTGGACCTGGTGGAGCCGGAACCGGGGGCCGCGACCGCCGCCGACGACGACCCCGGCTTCTCCGACGCCGTCGCCGGGGGCTGGCACGCCTTCGTGACGGTGCTGCGCCGGCTGGCGATGGCCGTGGGCGCGGCGGCGCCGTTCCTGGCCGCGGCGGCCGTCCTGGCGGTGCTGTGGCGGCTGCTGCCGCGCCGCCGGGCGAGCCGGCGGCGCGGACCGGCCGGGGAGGGCTGAGTACGCCGCCGGGGCGGGGTGCGCCGTAGCGTGGGGGCGCATCGACGGGCTTCGGAGGGACTGGCATGGCGGCGGAACGACTGGTGATCATCGGCGGGGACGCGGCGGGGATGTCCGCGGCGTCCCGGGCCCGGCGGCTCAGGGGGCCGGACGAGCTGAGCATCACCGCCTTCGAGCGGGGCCACTTCACCTCGTACTCCGCCTGCGGCATCCCGTACTGGGTCAGCGGCGACGTGACGGACCGGGAGGAGCTGATCGCCCGTACGCCCGAGGAGCACCGGGCCCGTGACATCGATCTGCGCACCCGCACCGAGGTCACCGGGATCGATGTGGCCGGCCGGCGGGTGCGCGCCCTGGACCGGGAGTCCGGCGAGGCGTACTGGACCGGCTACGACAAGCTGGTGATCGCCACCGGGGCCCGGCCGGTGCGTCCGGCGCTGCCCGGCATGGACGCGCCGGGGGTGCACGGGGTGCAGACCCTGGACGACGGGCAGGCCCTGCTGGACACCCTGGACCGGACCGGGGGCCGGCGGGCGGTCGTCGTCGGGGCGGGCTACATCGGGGTCGAGATGGCCGAGGCGATGCTGAAGCGCGGCTTCGAGGTCACCGTCCTCAACCGGGGCGAGCAGCCGATGGCGACGCTCGACCCGGACATGGGGCGCCTGGTCCACGCCGCGATGGACGGGCTGGGGATCACCACGGTGAACGGCGCGGAGGTGACCGGGGTGCGGACCGGTCCGGACGGCCGGGTCGCCGCGGTGGTCACGGACACCGCGGACTATCCGGCGGACGTGGTGGTGCTCGGCATCGGGGTGCGGCCGGAGACGGAGCTCGCGCGGGCGGCCGGGCTGCCGCTGGGGCCGCACGGCGGGCTGCTCACCGATCTGTCGATGCGGGTCACCGGGCACGAGGACATCTGGGCGGGCGGCGACTGCGTGGAGGTGCTGGACCTGGTGGCGGGCCACACCCGGCACATCGCGCTCGGCACCCACGCCAACAAGCACGGCCAGGTCATCGGCTCCAACGTGGGCGGCGGCTACGGCACGTTCCCCGGTGTGGTGGGTACGGCGGTGAGCAAGGTGTGCGACCTGGAGATCGCCCGGACCGGGCTGCGCGAGAAGGACGCGCGGGCGGTCGGGCTGCGGTATGTGACGGCGACGATCGAGTCCACGAGCCGGGCGGGCTACTACCCGAACGCGCGGCCGATGACGGTGAAGATGCTCGCGGAGTACCGGACGGGCCGGCTGCTCGGTGTGCAGATCGTGGGCCGCGAGGGCGCGGCCAAGCGGGTGGACGTGGCGGCGGTGGCGCTCACGGCCGGGATGACGGTGGAGCAGATGACCGCCCTGGACCTGGGCTACGCGCCGCCGTTCTCGCCGGTCTGGGACCCCGTCCTGGTGGCCGCCCGCAGGACCGTCTCGGTGCTGCGGAAGGCGGGCTCCGCCTGAGCGGGGCCCGCCTCCGGGCGGTGCGGGACGTGCGGTGGTTCAGCGGGCGGTGCGGGTGTGGACGTACTCGACGAGGCGGGACAGCGCGTCGGGGTCCATGGTCGGCATCACGCCGTGGCCCAGGTTGAAGATGTGCCCCTCCAGGCCGGCCGCCGCGTCCAGCACCTCCTGCGCCTTGGCCTCCACCGCGGGGGTCGGCGCGAACAGCACCGCCGGGTCGAGGTTGCCCTGGAGCGCCTTGCCGGGGCCGACGCGGCGCGCCGCCTCGTCCAGCGGGACGCGCCAGTCCACGCCGACGACGTCCGCGCCGGCCTCGCCCATCAGGCCGAGGAGTTCGCCGGTGCCGACGCCGAAGTGGATGCGGGGCACCCCGTACGGGGCGACGGTGTCGAACACCTTCGCGGAGGCGGGCAGCACCGAGCGCCGGTAGTCGGCAGGAGCGAGGGCGCCGACCCAGGAGTCGAAGAGCTGGATCGCGGAGGCGCCGGCCTCGATCTGGACGGTGAGGAAGGCACCGGTGATCTCGGCGAGGCGGTCGAGCAGGTCGGCCCAGAGCTGCGGGTCGCCGTACATCATGGCCTTGGTGTGCTCGTGGTTGCGGGACGGGCCGCCCTCCACGAGGTAGCTCGCGAGTGTGAACGGCGCGCCCGCGAAGCCGATGAGCGGGGTGGCCCCCAGCTCGGCCGTGAGCAGCCCGATGGCCTCGGTGACGTACGGGACGTCCTCGGGCGTGAGGTCGCGCAGCCGGGCCAGGTCGGCGCGGGTGCGGAACGGCTCGGCGACGACGGGGCCGACGCCGGGCTTGATGTCGAGGTCGATGCCGATGGCCTTGAGGGGCACGACGATGTCGCTGAAGTAGATCGCGGCGTCCACCCCGTGGCGGCGGACGGGCTGCATCGTGATCTCGGCGACCAGCTCCGGCATCATGCAGGAGTCGAGCATCGGGATGCCCTCGCGCACCTTGAGGTACTCGGGCAGCGAGCGTCCCGCCTGACGCATGAACCAGACCGGCGTGTGCGGCACCGGCTCGCGGCGGCATGCCTTGAGGAACGCGGAGTCGTAGGTGGCGGAAGTCTGGGTCAGCGGCCCGGAGGGGCGGTCGTTGGCACTCACGGTAGGAATCTTCGCACGTGCGCACAACGAGCCCGCCCCCGCACGGGTGTCCTTGCGCACGCCGAGCGCGCATTCCGCCTACTCTTCCCCGCATGGCTGCGGCTCAGGGACACATCTCCGGTCAATCCGATGGCGCTGACGGCACGGACGGCGCGGAGGGTGCCGCCGTTCCGTCCGCGTTCCGTTCGGCGGTGGACGCGCTGCGCGCGGCGCGGCTGCGTCCCGAGCTGGAGGTGGAGCCGACCCGCCCGCCGAAGCGGCTGGCGCCGCACGCGTACGCGCTGGAGGCCGCGGTCGTCGACGGCGAGGACGACCTCGCGGACGGCCGGCTGGTCCTGCTCCACGACCCGGCCGGGCACGAGGCCTGGCAGGGGGCCTTCCGGCTGGTGACGCTGGTGCGCGCCGAGCTGGAGCCGGAGATGGCCGCCGATCCGCTGCTGCCGGAGGTGTGCTGGTCCTGGCTGACCGGGGCGCTGGAGGCGCGCGGCCTGTTCTACGGCGAGGCCGGCGGCACGGTGACCATGGCGGGCTCGCACTACTTCGGGGCGCTGGAGACCCGGCGGCCGGCGACGCAGATCGAGATCCGGGCGTCCTGGACGCCGCGCGAGGGGCGCGGCGGGGTGCCGGACGCGGCGGCGCATCTGGTCGCCTGGGGCGATCTGCTGTGCCAGATCGCGGGGCTGCCGCCGTCCGGTCCGCTGGACGCGGCGGTGGTGACGCTGCCCCAGCGGCGCGGCCCCCAGGTCCCGTAACGCCTCGGATTCCGCCCCTTGCGCCGCGGGTGCACGGCGTCCGCGGCTCCGGCGCGCATACTTTCGGCCATCGGCTGGACGTTCACACAATCGACCGTCCGCCCCATTTGCCCGAATTATTACGCACGAATTCGTGATCTTCCCCTAAAGGAGCAGGCGGGTACTGCCGAAGGAGTCAATGACCCTTCAAGCACGGTTCGCCCCGGCTTCATCCCCGAGCCGGCCCGTCCCGCCACTCCCCAGGAGGCCTGGTGTCCGTTCTCCTCGAGCAGCCCTCAAGCCTGGTCGCCTACCGCCCGAACAAGCCGACGGCCATGGTCGTCGTGGCCGACCCGCGCGTCCGTTCCACCGTGACCCGCCATCTGTGGGCCCTCGGAGTTCGTGACGTCATCGAGGCGTCGTCCATCGCGGAGGCCCGTCCCCGCGTCGGCAACCCGCGCGACATCTGCGTAGCCGACGTCCATCTGCCCGACGGTTCCGGGCTGACCCTGCTGTCCGAAACCCGAGCCGCCGGCTGGCCCAACGGTCTGGCCCTGTCCGCAGCCGACGACATCGGCGCCGTGCGCAACGCCCTCGCGGGCGGCGTCAAGGGCTACGTCGTCACCGGCACCCGTACCAACATCGGCCACCCGGCCCGTCCCGGCGTCGCCCCCATCGGCGCCACCGCCGCCCGGATGCACCGCCGGCCCCCCGGCTCCCCGAGCCACCCGGGCGGCTACCGCGAGCTCTCCGGCCGCGAGGTGGAGGTGCTCCGGCTCGTCGCCGAGGGCCAGTCCAACAAGGCCATCGGCGTCTCGATGGGCCTGTCCGCCCTGACCGTCAAGAGCCACCTCGCCCGCATCGCCCGCAAGCTCGGCACCGGAGACCGCGCCGGAATGGTCGCCGTCGCCCTGCGGACGGGCATCATCCACTGAGTCCACGCTCCACCGACCCCTCACGCTCCACCGCACCCCGCCGGTGCGCCGTTCGCGCGACCGGCTGGATTACGCGCATCGGCGCCTGCCGACGGAACGTTCCGTCGGCGGGCGCCGCGCACGCACAGATACCCTTGACACGTGACCGACGCCCAAGAGACCGCAGCAGACACATCACTGCGAACCACCGGGGGCGCTCCCCCGGACGACGTCGCCCCGGCGCCGATCCCCTTGCTCGAACCACGCGAGGGCATTCCACCGGTGGTGGCGTCCGACGACGACCTGGCCGGAGTGATCGCCGCCTTCGCCGCGGGCTCGGGCCCGGTGGCCGTGGACGCCGAACGGGCCTCCGGCTACCGCTACGGCCAGCGCGCCTACCTCGTACAGCTGCGCCGCGACGGCGCGGGCAGCGCGCTCGTGGACCCGGTGGGCTGCCCCGACCTGTCCGGCCTCGGTGAGGTCCTGCGCGGCACCGAGTGGATTCTGCACGCCGCGACGCAGGACCTGCCGTGCCTGCGCGAGATAGGGATGACGCCGACCGGGCTCTTCGACACCGAGCTGGCCGGACGGCTGGCCGGGTTCCCGCGGGTCGGCCTCGGCGCCATGGTCGAGAACGTCCTCGGCTACTCCCTGGAGAAGGGCCACTCCGCCGTCGACTGGTCCACCCGCCCGCTGCCCGAGCCCTGGCTGCGCTACGCCGCGCTCGACGTCGAACTCCTCATCGACCTGCGCAACGCCCTGGAGGACGAGCTCGACCGGCAGGGCAAGCTCGGCTGGGCCCGCGAGGAGTTCGACGCCATCGCCTCGGCGCCGCCCGCTCCCCCGCGCCAGGACCCCTGGCGCCGCACCTCCGGGATGCACAAGGTCCGCCGCCGCCGGCAGATGGCGGTGGTCCGGGAGCTGTGGAACACCCGCGACCGGATCGCCCGGCGCCGCGACATCTCGCCCGGCAAGGTGCTCGGGGACGCCGCGATCATCGAGGCCGCGCTCGCGCTGCCGCCCAACGTCCACGCGCTGACCGCCCTGCCCGGCTTCGGCCCGCGCATGGGGCGCCGCCAGCTGGAGCAGTGGCAGGGCGCCGTGGACCGGGCCAAGGCGCTGCCCGACACGGAGCTGCCGCAGCCCGGCCAGGCCGTCGCCGGACCACCCCCGCCGCGCGCCTGGGCCGACAAGGACCCGGCGGCCGCCGCCCGGCTCTCCGCCGCCCGCGCCGCGGTCTCCGCGCTGGCGGAGCGGCTGCACATGCCGCAGGAGAACCTGATCACGCCGGACACCGTGCGCCGGGTGTGCTGGGAGCCGCCGAAGAACCCGACGCCGGAGACGGTGGAGTCGGCGCTCGCGGGCTACGGCGCGCGGCACTGGCAGATCGAGCAGGTGGCCCCGCTGCTGCTCCGGACGCTCACCGGACCCGCGTAACCGGCCGGAACAGCGCAACGGAGGGGCGTATTCACGCCAGGTTCCGCGCGGCGCGCGCGGCGCCCGAATGGCCCGGACGGACTCGTTTCCGAGTCCGTCCGGGCCATTCGCCGTGTGCGGGGCGGCCGGGGCCGGGCAGTTTCCGCATGTGACCTTCGCCGCTCCGGCCACAGGGGGTGGGCAGCCCGGTTACTCGCAAGTAGCATGAGCGGAGCGGCGTGCCTTCTGGGCGCGCCCCGCAGCAGTGCCATCCCGCACCCTGGAGGAGAGCCATCGTGCCTCGTACCATCCGGGACGTCGTCTTCGTCGACGGCGTCCGCACCCCGTTCGGCAAGGCGGGCCCGAAGGGCATCTACCACGAGACCCGCGCCGACGATCTCGTCGTGAAGGCCATCCGGGAGCTGCTGCGCCGCAACCCGGACCTGGACCCCAAGAAGATCGACGAGGTCGCCATCGCCGCGACCACGCAGATCGGCGACCAGGGCCTCACGCTCGGCCGTACCGCGGGCATTCTGGCCGGGCTGCCGCAGTCCGTACCGGGCTACTCCATCGACCGCATGTGCGCGGGCGCCCTGACCGCCGTCACCTCGACGGCCGGCTCCATCGCCTTCGGCGCGTACGACGTCGTCGTCGCCGGCGGTGTCGAGCACATGGGCCGCCACCCGATGGGCGAGGGCGTGGACCCGAACCCGCGGTTCGTGTCGGAGAAGCTGGTCGACGAGTCCGCCCTGTTCATGGGCATGACCGCGGAGAACCTGCACGACCGCTACCCCACGATCACCAAGGAGCGCGCCGACGCCTACGCGGTGCGTTCGCAGGAGAAGGCCGCCAAGGCGTACGCCAACGGCAAGATCCAGCAGGACCTGGTGCCGATCTCGGTGCGCCGCACCAGCCCGGAGGGCGGGGAGACGGGCTGGGGCCTGGTCACCGCCGACGAGCCGATGCGCCCGGGCACCACCATGGAGTCCCTGGCCGGCCTGAAGACCCCCTTCCGCGCCCACGGCCGCGTCACGGCCGGTAACGCCGCCGGGCTCAACGACGGCGCCACCGCCTCGCTGCTCGCCGCCGAGGACGTCGCGCGCGAGCTGGGCCTGCCGGTCAAGATGCGCCTGGTCTCCTACGCCTTCGCGGGCGTGGAGCCGGAGGTCATGGGCTACGGGCCGATCCCGGCCACCGAGAAGGCCCTCGCCAAGGCCGGCCTGTCCATCTCGGACATCGGCCTCTTCGAGATCAACGAGGCGTTCGCCGTCCAGGTGCTGGCCTTCCTGGAGCACTACGGCATCGCCGACGACGACGCCCGCGTCAACGAGTACGGCGGCGCCATCGCCTACGGCCACCCGCTGGCCTCCTCCGGGGTCCGGCTGATGACCCAGCTGGCCCGCCAGTTCGAGGAGCACCCCGAGGTCCGTTACGGCCTGACCACCATGTGCGTCGGCTTCGGCATGGGCGCGACGGTCGTCTGGGAGAACCCGCACTTCGAGAACGCCGGAGGCGACAAGTGAGCACCACCACCGAGCTTCTGAAGGGCGCGGCCGAGCTGTTCCCGGACGAGGTCGTCACCCGGGCGCACGTACGCCACCTGGACCTGCCGGCCGGGGCGGGGCGCTTCGCCCTCATCACGCTGGACAACGGCCTGGACCACACCAAGCCGACCACCTTCGGACCGCAGTCGCTGGCGAACCTGAACGCCGCCGTCGACCAGGTCGAGAAGGAGGCCGCCGAGGGCGCGATCACCGGCGTCGGCATCACCGGCAAGCCGTTCATCTTCGCGGTCGGCGCCGACCTCAAGGGCGTCGAGCTGCTCAAGGAGCACAAGGACGCGCTGGCCATCGGCAAGGGCGGCCACGACGTCTTCCGCCGGCTCTCCGGCCTCGCGGTGCCCACCTTCGCGTACTACAACGGCGCGGCGATGGGCGGCGGGGTCGAGGTCGGGCTGCACTGCACGTACCGCACCGTCTCCAAGGCGCTGCCCGCGTTCTCGCTGCCCGAGGTCTTCCTCGGCCTGGTGCCCGGCTGGGGCGGCTGCGCGCTGCTGCCGAACCTGATCGGCGCCGACCGCGCGGTCTCGGTGATCATCGAGAACTCGCTGAACCAGAACCGTCAGCTCAAGGGCAAGCAGGTCTTCGAGCTCGGCATCGCCGACGCGATCTTCGAGGGCGCGGACTTCCTGGAGCGCTCGCTCGTGTGGACCGCCGACGTGCTCAACGGCACGGTCACGGTGGAGCGCCCCGACGTGGACCGCGGTGACGCCTGGGACCAGGCCGTCGCCCGCGGCCGCGCCATCGCCGACTCCAAGGTGCACGGCGCCGCCCCGGCCGCCTACCGCGCGCTGGAGATCATCGCCGCGGCCAAGGACGGCGACCTGTCCGCCGGCTTCGACCGCGAGGACCAGGCCCTGGCCGACCTGATCATGGGCGGCGAGCTGCGCTCCGGCATCTACTCCTTCAACCTGGTCCAGAAGCGCGCCAAGCGCCCGGCCGGTGCCCCGGACAAGAACCTGGCCCGCCCGGTCACCAAGGTCGGTGTGGTGGGCGCGGGCCTGATGGCCGGCCAGCTCGCCCTGCTGTTCCTGCGCCGCCTGGAGGTGCCGGTCGTGCTGACCGACATCGACCAGGAGCGCGTGGACAAGGGTGTGGGCTACGTCCACGCCGAGATCGAGAAGCTGCTCGCCAAGGGCCGCGTCAACCAGGACAAGGCCAACCGCCTCAAGGCCCTGGTCACCGGTGTGCTGGACAAGGCGGAGGGCTTCTCCGACGCCGACTTCATCATCGAGGCCGTCTTCGAGGAGATCGGCGTCAAGCAGCAGGTGTTCGCGGAGGTCGAGGCGGTCGCCCCGGCGCACGCGATCCTCGCCACCAACACCTCCTCCCTCTCGGTCACCGAGATGGCGTCGAAGCTCCAGCACCCCGAGCGGGTCGTCGGCTTCCACTTCTTCAACCCGGTCGCGATCCTCCCGCTGCTGGAGATCGTGCGCGGCGAGAAGACGGACGACGCCTCGCTGGCCACGGCCTTCGGGGTGGCCCGCAAGCTGAAGAAGACCGCGGTGCTGGTGAAGGACGCCCCGGCGTTCGTCGTCAACCGCATCCTCACCCGCTTCATGGGCGAGATCCAGAACGTCATCGACGAGGGCACCCCGGTCGAGGTCGCGGAGAAGGCCATCGAGCCGCTCGGCCTGCCGATGTCCCCGCTGGTGCTCCTGGAGCTGGTCGGCCCGGCGATCGGCCTGCACGTCTCCGAGACCCTGAACCGCGCCTTCCCGGAGCGCTTCACCGTCTCCGAGAACCTGGCGGCCGTCGTCAAGGCGGGCAAGCGCGGCTTCTACGTCTACGACTCCGGCAAGCCGGAGCTGGACCCGGAGGTCGCCGCCCTCCTCAAGCAGGGCGACACCGTCCTCACCGAGGAGCAGGTCCGCGACCGCGTCCTGGACGCGGTGGCCCAGGAGATCGGCCTGATGCTGGACGAGGGCGTCGTCGCCGAGGCCCAGGACATCGACCTCTGCCTGATCACCGGCGCGGGCTGGCCCTTCCACCTGGGCGGCATCACGCCGTACCTGGACCGCGAGGGCGTGTCGGAGCGGGTGAACGGGAAGAAGTTCCTGGCGCCGGGCGTGGCGAGCGTCCCGGCGTAACGCTCAGGCTCTTCGGAGAGGGTTCCGCACGCCCGGCTCAGGCCGGTTGTGCGGAACCCTCTCCTTCTTTTCACGTCACCAGGTGGGCAGCGCCGGATAGTGCTCGCAGCCCGGCCCGCAGGGCAGTCGGGAGGACATCGACGTGTGCAACCAGCTGTCTTCGGGGACACCGTGCACCTTCAGCTCCAGACTCGCCGCAGGCGAGTGAATGGCACTGAACACAGCCACGAACTCGACGGTGTGTATGCCGGACCGCCAGTCGTGGGCGTGTGCGACCCTCCAACTGCCGTCGTCCTGCACCGGAGCCTCGGCTATGAGCCGCCCCTGCTCCAACACCATGACCTTCTCGACGCCACGCCCCGCCTTGCCCGAGAACCGGGGGCGGGGGCCGTTCCACGACCCCTTGCGCGGTCCTACGACCTCGGGGGGTTCCAGCCGGTCGAGTACCTCGAACTCCGTCTCAGCCGACGTGGAAACAGCGTTTCCCGCGAGGGCGACCGCCGTCACCTTGTGGCTGCCCCCTGGCCACTGCACGGCGCGCCGCCACTGCCACGCGCCGTCCTCGGCGGTACGGGTGCCGCCGAGGTATTCGCCCTCCTCGAAGAAGAGCACGTACTCGGCGCCCTTGGGCGCGGTCCCCGTCAGCTTGCGGCCGGCACCGACCAGGGCGCCGGGAGCCGGTGAGGTGAAGGTCGGCGCGGCGGCGACCTCGGGCTGTGCGGTCAGTGCGAGCTGCGGCTGCTGCACGGTGAACTCGGTCTGCACGGGGGGCAGCTGTCCCGGCACCAGTCGTTGGGTGTCCACCAGTCCGGGCGGCAGCCCGGGCAGGGCGGCCAGCCCGCTCGCCACCAGCCTCGCCGCTTCACGGGCCCCGGCATGGTTGAAGTGGGAGGCGTCGATGACGCCCTGGGGGTGATTCGGGTGTTCCGCCGGGTCCAGCCACCGGTAGAACCCCTTGGCCCGCATGGGGCCGAGCTCAGTGAGTAGCTGAGTGGTGGAGGCCGTCATATCAATGACCGGGCAGCCGAGTTCCGCAGCCGCCTCCAGGGTCAGCCGAGGGTAGTCGTCATGCGTGTTCACCGGGTTGCCCGAGATGTCGAAGGTGCACCGGGCCGCTGGGGTGAGCAGGACGGGCACAGCGCCCTCGGTTCGAATCGCTTCGACGTAGAGCCGCAAGTACTCCTTGAACTCCCGCGCACCGTGGTACCGGTTGAGCTGGTTGATCCGCTGTTCGACGTTGCCGAAGGCGATGAGTACGAGGTCACCGTGGCTGATGAGGGTGAGCAACGCTGTGAATCGCCCTGTGTAGTAGGCCCGCAGCGTCATGGCATCGCGCGCGTAGTTGCGCACGTCGCACTCGGGCCGCAGGAACTCGGTGAGGTACTGGCCCCACCCGGCGAGCGGCGACTCCTCCTCGGTACGGGAGGCGGCAACCGAGTTGCCGATGATGCAGATCTTTCCCATGTCTTCTTCTCGTCTCCGTTGTCGCCTGGCCCCGAGGCGGGGGTCAGCCTGCCTGCCACGGGCCGAAACGGGTACCCCGCTCGGGCTCTTCCTGCCTCGCCCAGTGCAGTCGACCGTCTGTGCCGAGCACCGCGACCACTGCCCGGCCGTGAACATCGACCGCGACGGACGGTGCGCCGACCATCTGGATGTCGTGGCGCTCCCACTCGGGCTGTCCGGTGCCCCGGTCGTCCGTCGTCAGTGTGGCGACCGCCGGCCGGCTGTGTTCGTCCCTGCGGGCGAGGACCACGAGGTCGTGGTCCGGGGCGATCAGCCGGGCCGCGGCAATCGCACCGGTCCCTCCGTCGTCACTGAGCCGATCCACCCGCTGCTCCCACGTTCCGTTGGGCCGCTGCCGATGACGCATCACCGCTCCGGATTCCTCCTCCCGGTAGAACAGCGCCACTCGGCTGCGGCCGATCTGAACGGGGGTCAGCCCCGACGCGGGTCGCCAGCTCTCCGGCACGCCTGTCACCAGCTGATCCTCCAGCTTGAAGGGGCCGTATACGGTCTCCTGTCGCCACCGGACTCCGCCGGTCCTGTTCGCTGCGTACATGTCGATTCGGCCGGTGGACCGTGCCACCGTGGTGAGGGTGTCCTGCATTCCGCGGCCGCCGAGAACCTCCCAGCCGGCGAGCCCTTCCGGCGTCTCTCGGCGCATGCTGACGCCCACCGCGAAGTTGCGTACGAAGACGTGCAGATGCCCGGCCGGGTCCACCACCGCAGTGGGTACTCCAACCTCGCGGCAACGCTGCCAGTCTCGGGTGGCAGCGTCGGGGTTCCCCATCGACTCCCAGGGCAGCACGGAGCCCGTACGTCCCTGGCGCCACATGCGCACCACCTCTACGTCGACCCGCCCCTCAGCACCGGGCACGCGCCGCAGACCGACGAGGTGGACGCCGCCGGTGCGGTCGGGGGCGACGGCGAGGCACGGCACGAGGTCGCCGCCGGGCAGCAGAACCGGTCCCCCGAAGCGCCCGGAGCCGGCTTCCGTCTCCGTCCACACGGCCGCCTGGTCGCCCAGAACCGCGTATGCGGCGAGTCGGCCGTCCGTCTGCCGGTGCAACCACCGCGTGTCCTGCGGATAACGGCTGCGGGTGCTCCACCCGTATCGGCGTATGTCGGAACCGTCGCCGAGTTGGAGATCACCGCAGTAGCGGTGCGCACAGGCGTGGCCGTCGGCCCCTGTGTATACCTCGATCAGCGTCTTCTTCAGTGTGTGGGAACGCTCGCTGAGGTTGCTCGGCCAGTTCTTGTTCCCATAGCCCGTGAAGTGCTCGGTCAAAGGCGGGCGGCCCCCGGCACGCAGGTGTCTGCGGAGTGCCTCGCGGGCGAATTGAGCCGTGGCGGTGTGGTCCGCGTGATCGCTGGAGGTGATGCCGCGGTTCTCGTCGTACGACTCGTGCAGCGGGTCCGGGTCCATGGTCCACAGAAGCGTGGGCTGGGCATAGGAAAGCAATTGTGCAAGAGCGCCGACGACGTCCTCGCGGCTCAAGGCCTGTGCCTGGTGCAGGGGGGACTCAGCGGCAAGGAGGGTCGGCTGCCGGACGGCACGGCCGTCCCAGAGACCGGTCAGCCGCACTTTCGGCTGCTCTGCCGGGAACCCATGGGCGGCATCAACCATTCGCAGCCCCAGAAAGAAGAGCTGCACGTGCGGTGCGTCCGACAGATAGCACCGCTCAGCGGCCACACCGGGAACGAGTTCGACCGCCTCCCGGACCCAAGCGGCGTCCCTGGTGCCGAGGACCATGGTGGCGTAGGCGGCGCGCAGCCCGTTCTGCCGTGCCTCCATGTATCCGGCGTAGTCGACCGGAGCCTGCCCCCGCAGAGGGTCGCGCGTGTCCACGTTGCGCCCGTCCGCCTCGCCGGCGGTGAGGTAAACGCTCGTCACACGGTGGCCTGCGGCCAGCACCCGGTAGAGGTCGGGGTTGGCGAAGTAGAGATCGTCGTCGGCGTGCGCGAACACCTGGAAGAGCGAAGTGGAGTTCGCCTCGGCTGGTTGGGTCATGGTCGCTGAACGCTCCGATCGGACACGGCAGAGAAGGAGAAGTGGGGGCAGGACCGGCTCACAGCGGCCACCCCGGCAGACTCCCGGCGTGGAAGCGCTGGTTGCGCGGAGAGCCTGCCTCGAACTGGCTGGCCACCGGGAAGTACGAGGGCAGGAAGGCTGCCAGGACAGCGTCCTGCTCGTCCTCGGTCACGTCTCCGTCGTGGTAGTCGTTCAGGCAGAACACATCGTGCGGCCGGTTGAGCTGAAGGCGGGACAGACGCTGCCGATGCTCGCTGAGGCCCACGTTGACGAAGCCGCAGTTGATGCTGCCCGGTGCCGATCGCTGGGTGTGAAAGCCGAAGTAGTGGTGCAGGGACGAGGCGACAGCGAGATCGGAGTGGCTGCGGAAGCGACTGGCAGCGGTGCGGGTGACGGCGGGTCCGTAGTAGTGCTCGATGTCCGCGAGGACGCTGCGGCGCAGGGGGTGAGGCGCGTGCAGGAACGAGTGGGCGATGGTCTGCCCGAAGGACCCGGCTATCAGTTCGCGGTTGTTCTTGGCGGCACTCACGTTGAACTCGTCGGCGACCGTGATCGGCCCCATGGGCACGGTCGTCGGAGACATGAAGTGTTTGGCGACACCGTTGCTGTGGAAGAACATGCTCGGCTGGAGCACCCGGCCGACGAAGACGTCGTCGTTGAAGTACAGGAAGTGCTCGGAAAGCCCATCGATATGGTGCAGTTGGCTCTCGATGGCGTGCGAGTTGTATGTCGGCAGCGCGGACGGGTCGGTGAAGACCTCCCGGTGGTCGACCACACGGACCCTCGGGTGGTTCAGGTCGAGCCATTCCGGTACCTGCTGGTCAGTGACCAGGTAGATGGTGCGAATCCAGGGGGCGTACATGTCGATCGAGCGCAGTGAGTAGCGCAGTTCATCGCGGTCGCGGAAGCGGGCGGCGCTGCTCGCGGAGTCCTCGGTCTGCATGCCGAGGGCCTGCATAACCGCGTTCTTCCGTTCCAGCCAGGCGATGTCCCCGCCGTTGACCCAGGTGTAGACGGCGTCGATGGGGAAGTCGACGTCCCCGTGGACGGGAACGGCATACGGCTCGATCGTGGGGTAGGTCCGTCCGCCCCGTACTGTCGCGACCATGTTCATGGTCTGGGTGGAGACCCGGTCGCCCACCACGGTGCGCACGGGTGAGACCAGGGTGCTCGCATCGTCCGGGTCCTCCTCCCAGAAGTTGATGGTGCATCCGTAGACCCCGGCGAGACGAAGCGTGCGGGCAGGTGTGACGGCGTTCTGATAGACGCGTACTGCGGAGCAGGGCGCCTGGGTGTACTGCTCCGCAAAAGCTGCCAGGAAGGTGGCAGTTGGGCTCTGGCGTTCATTGAGCAGTGCCACGTACACCGCGTTGTCCGAGTGCGCCGCGGTGAGCGCCTTGAGCACGGCCTCCCGGTTGGACGCGTGGACAGCCACCGCGTGCCTGACGTTGGTGTCTCTGGTCAGGAAGTACGGGATGCGCGCGTTCTCCAGGGCCGTCGCGACCAGCGCCAGGTTGTACTGGACCACATCCCAGGGGGATTCGCTGCCCATACGGCGGCACAGCTGCCCGCCATCGCGCACGAGGGACCGGTCGGTACGCAGCAACCGCTCCTCCAAAGCGCGCTGGGCCTTGGTGTCGATGGTCGTAGCCGGGGCCGGAGCGGCCGGGCGAAGGATTCCGTCCTGGCCGCTCATCAATGCGTGCAATGCCTGGCGTTCCGCCTTGCGTGACTCCCGGTCCCCGGAGGCCCGTGCGGCGTGCAGCTCGGCGAAGATCGTCTCCCACATGGCGGTGACCACGGGGGGTGCCAGCCGGGCAACCGATTCCGCTGCCGCGTGGCCCATGGCATGGCGAAGTTGCGCGTCCTCGATCAGGCGGATGAGCGCATGGGCGGCTGCGTCCGTGTCCCCGGCCGGCACAAGGATGCCGGTCTGGCCGTCCAGGATGACTTCACGCGGACCGTTGGGGCAGTCATACGAAACCACCGGCACCCCGGCGGCCTGAGCCTCCGTAAGTACCAGGGGAAATGCCTCGTTGCGGGACGTCATGAGGGCGATGCTGGCCTTGGCCCACTCCTCCGCCAGATGTGGGGAGTTGCCATTGAGTTGAACGCTGTCGTGCAAGCCGAGCATGTCGATCTGGCGCCGCAGGCCACCGGCGAGCGGACCGTCCCCGAAGATGCGGAGCCGCCATGTGGGATGTCTGCGGACGACAGTGTCCCAGATGGTGATCGCGTGGTCGATCTGCTTCTCGCCGACCAGGCGGCCCGCAATGACGACGCTTTGGGTCTCCAGGGTCGAGCGGGGTCGGAATCCGCGCGGCAGAGCGTTGGGGACGACGTCGATGCGCGGCGCGCTGTGGCCTAGGGTCTCGGCAAACCAGTCACGCGTGCGGTTGCTGAGCACGGCGAGGGCGTCCAAGCGGGAGGCGTAACGCAGCAGCGGTTCGGCGCTGGCGCCCCGCAGCTCGGAAACCCGGTGCTCCTGGTGGAGCGTCATCAGGTGCGGGGGTGCCAGCTGCACCGCGAGGGCCATCAGCGCCGGCGTAGTGGTGATCAGCAGGTCCGTGTCGGTGTGCTGGAGGGCGTACTCCAGTTCCAGGTCGGTCAACCGGTTGAATGCGGCTTCCCATGCGGGGTCGACCAGGCTGCTCGGCCGGTCCGCGACCTGTGCCCATGCCTCGGAGGCGAGACCGGTGGGACGGATGGGGGCAGGAGTGGCACCGGTCTGGTCGATGAGGTAGTCGACGCGGATGCGCTCATCGATCGGGAAGAACAGCTCGGGCTTGGTCTTGAGGATGCTCATCACGCGGACGTCATGGTTGCCCACGAGTTCGGCGGCCTGGTTGAACACCGCTCGTTCGGTGCCCCCCACGGCGTCCGCGGTGAGCAGGAGAAAGGTGATCTTCATGAGGTGCGGTTACACGGCTTCCGTCATCGGGCTGCACTGGATGCGGAAATTACCCGCGGGTGTGTAGCGGGGCAGTACGAGGAGGGGGTGCAGGCCCATGGGCGTGACCGCGGTCTGCCGGTAAGCGAAGACACGTCCGGGATTGCGGACGTCGTGAAGGCGTCGGCCCAGGCGCATGTCGCGCAGGTTGTCGGAGATGAGGATCAGGTCCCACTGCTCGGCACGGTCCCGGGTGGGGACCATGAGATCCAGCGGCACGGTCACCTGCCAGAGGCCGTCGCCGGACGGTTCCGCGACGGCTTCGAGACGGCGGCCGGAGGCGGCGAACTCGACGGATGGGGCCTTGGGCTCGGCGCCCACCACACGGAAGGTCACGTCCACCTGGCTGTGGGTCACGTGGACCCGTACGACCTCTGTCGACGGCTGCGGCCGACTGAAGGTGACCAGGGCGTTTCCGGTGACGCTGCGACCGAGCCGGTAGCGGCCGCCGGTAGCGGCGGACGCCTCCATGGGGCGCGTCGGACCACCGTACGGAACGGGCGGGTCCACCAAGAGCAGCGGCAGTGAACGCCGTCGGAGCCCGCGGGACAGGCGCAGCCGGATCTTCCAGCGGCCGGGCGTCAGCGGTAGGCCGTTCACTTCCTGCCCGAGCAGGATCGCGGCGTCCATCGCCACTCCCCCGTCGTGGTCGGAGTAGACCTTGGCAGCTGCTGTGTGCCGACGGCCTCGGCGCTTCAACTCGATCCGGGCGCCCTCGTCCGGTCGTACCCAGTGCGGCATCCGGGCGTGGAGGTTCACGGTCTGCCCGTCGAGCACGGCGGCGTAGCGGAGCACAGCCGCGCGACCCTGACGGCGGGGCAGGAAGTAGCGACGCAGCAGGACCGACCGGACGCGGGCGGTCCGGCGGCGCAATGCCCGCATGGGGCGTCGGCGTTTCATCTGGCAACTCCGTCAGCGAGGCCGTTGTGCGTGGAAACCGCGTCGAGCGTCGTGTGCGGGACGCGGCGGTCGGTGAGCCGGGTGGGCCCGACGACCCCGTCGGGTAGCTCGTAGCGACTGGGGACGGGGAAGTACCGGTCAAGAAACGATCGGACCATGCGTTCCTGGGCCTCGGGGTCGGGGTGCTCGACGGTGTCGTTCAGGCAGAACGTGTCGAAGTTCCGGTGGGCCAGGAGGTTGTCCAGGCGTCGCCGGGCCTGGTCGGCGGCGAGGTCGATGTACTGGTAGCGCAGGTTCCCGGTGGTCGTGCGACCGGTGTGGAAGCCGTAGTAGTGGTGCAGGGAGGAGGCGATGGGGACGTCCTCGGGCGACCGGAAGCGGGAGTGCTGGGTGCGGTGGTGCTCCGCGCTGTAGACCAGTTCGATGTCGGAGAGGATGCTGCGCCGCAGTGCGTGCGGGGTGTGCTTCATCTTCTGCGCGATGCGGGTGCCGAAGGACCGCTCGATCAGGGCCCGGCTGTTCTTGCCCGCGGCGTTCACCGGCAGGTCCTCAGTGGCGACGGGGCCGCTGGGGATGAGTGCTTTGGACTGGAAGAACTTGGTCAGGCCGTTGGTGTGGAAGAAGCGGTCGGCGCCGACCGGGCGGCCGAGGAACACGTCGTCGTTGAAGTACAGGAAGTGCTCGGACAGGCCCTCGATGTGGTGGAGCTGACTCTCGATGGCGTGCGAGTTGAACGTGGGCAGGGCGGTCGGGTCGGAGAAGATCTCGCGGTGGTCGACGACCTTGATGCCGGGTGCCTCGGTGTCCAGCCAGCTGGGCACCTGGCCGGCGGTGACCAGGTAGATGGTGCGGACCCAGGGCGCGTACTGGTGCAGGGAGCGCAGGGAGTAGCGCAGCTCGTCGCGGCTGGTGAAGCGGGAGTCGTTGGCGGCCTGGGCGTGCAGCGTGCGGGCGGGGCTTCCCGTGCGGCCCGAGCGGGCGGCGTCGCGTTCGGCGCTCCACTGGGAGTCGGAGTCGTCGACCCAGGTGTAGACGACGTCGATGGGGAAGAGGTGGTCCTCGGCCAGGGGCTGGGTGAACTCGGCGACCGTGCGGGCGCTGCCGGTGGTGTAGGCGCCGGGGATGAGGGCGAACAGGGCCTGCGGGACGGTGTAGCGGGGGGCGTCGACCGGTACCTCGGCCACCACCCGGTTGGGGCGGGGTGCCTCGAGCAGTCCGTCGCGCTCCTTCCAGAACTCCACGTCGCAGCCCTGGTCGGCGCCGAAGGAGAGTTCCTGGGTGGGGTCGGTGACGTACCAGGCGAGCCGGAGGGCGTCGTGCCTGCGGAGCTGGCGCCAGGACTTGGCGTTGTCGCCCGGGCGCATGCCGGACTCCGCCGCGGTGGCGGCGCCGACGTAGCCGGGGGTCTGGTCGAAGGCGATCTGGAACATTTCCTCGGCCGCTTCGCGCTGGTCGGCGGGGACCGCGACGGTGGGCAGGTCCTTGGTGGCGCCCCGGATGCAGAAGTAGTCGATCCCGCCGGCTTCCAGCGCGGCGATGAGGATGTGGAGGTTGCGGGCCCGGGCGGCCCAGGCCGTGGCGCCGTCGACGACGAGGGCGTGCATGTGCCGGCCCTTGACGCGTACGACGCGGCGGGTGGCGGCGACGCTGTGCCGGGGGGCGTTGCGGCGGCCGCCCATCGCCCACACGACGGTCGCGGACCGGATGGCGTCGACGGAGCCGAAGGACGACTTGACCGCGGAGCGCAGCGGGGCCGGCACCTTGCGGACGATGCGCCTCCGTGCCCCGGCCGGCACCACGGACCGGTACGCCGAAACCAGCGATCCCGCCTCCGGATTGCCGGAACCGACCACGAGGCATCCACCACCCACGCCACTGCGGTCCAGCGCCCGACTCGACCGGACGCCTCGTTGCGGCCGGACGAGGACGGCATGAGACCGAAACCTGTCATCCCCCATGAAGACCGCCCCGCGAGGCGGTCGAGCTTGCTCACTTGTGAACAAGCCACAGAACCTTCACACAAAGAAGTGGTCAACGTCCAGTTAAAAAAGTGGACATATGCAACAAATGCCAGTGATGAATACCACTGAAAAGTCGTACAGCCTTTTACGGCTTCACGAAAACACCATGTAACGGCGAAATGACGACCCGCCGTCGATCAGCACACAGCCGGTTCACAGCCTGAGCCACTGCGGCGAGAGCGTGAGACCCGGACCCGGCTCCTGGCGGGCAAGAGACATCGAGCCGTCCTTGCCATGCACCGCCACGACGACACGACCGTGGCCGTCCACAGCCAGCGCCGGAGCACTGGTGCACTCCTCCGCGGTGTCGGACCACCAGACTCCGTCCTGCTCCGCGCCGGTCCCACAAACCCCGATCAGCAGCGTTCCTCCCGTTCCGCGCTGTGCCAGGACCGTGCAGTCATAGCCGTCGAGCATGGTGCGCAGGGCCACGACGGCCCCCTCTCCGGGATGTCCGCCGAGCAGCACGGGCCAGGCACCGGCCCGGTAGGCGACGATCCCGGCCGTGGCCGCGTCGGTCCAGTAGTACGTGAGCCGGTCCGGCGCCGTCTCCAGCGCCGTCGCGGAGCCCTCCAGGGCGTAGAACTGCAGGGCGGGGGCCATCACCAGCGGGCCGTCCGGTGCCTCCTGGCGCCACTGCTGCACGCCCCGGTCGCCCGTGACGAAGACCTCCACGAGGCCGCCGGAGGTCACCGAGGGCACGATCTCCGCGGAGAGGCCGCTGCCCTTGAGGTCCTGCCAGGAGCCCCACTTGCCGCCCTTGCCCTCGCGGCGCATCTGGAGGCCGCGGCCCGCGTTGCGCGCGAAGACGAAGACGGTGCCCTGGGCGTCGACGGCCCCGGCCGGGGCGCCCACCTTCAGGCCCCGTTCCCGGTCGCGGTAGATGTTGCCGAGGGAGCGCCACTCCGTGACGGGGCGGCCCGTCTGGTACTGGACGGCGTGCACGAAGTCCACGTGGGGGCCCTCGGCGTCGCGGCCCTCGCGGCGGCCCAGGAAGTGGACGTAGGCGTTGGCGCCCTGGACGACGGTCAGGTCGGTCAGGCCCTCGATCGCGAAGAGGTCGGGGCCGTCCCAGGCGTCGCCGGCGACGCTTCGCTGCGTCCAGCGCAGCAGTCCGCCGTCCGTGCGGGCGTACAGCGTGAGCCTGCCGTCCTTACCGAGCGTCATCCAGCGTCCGCGCGGGGTCCCGGTGACCCGGTGACCGCCGGACGGAGGAGCCGACAGCAGGGCGCCGCCCGAGAAGTCCGGTTTCCTTCTCCTCATACCCCCTGGCCCCCCTGCCCTTCACCGGCTCTTCATCCCGCGCACACGGGACCAATAGCATCATATGCTCAGCCCCGGCCTGCCGGGCGCGGCCGTTCAGTCCCCGGTCACCGGGAACCAAAACACCCGTTCGCACGATCCTCTGTTCTATAGTGCACGCTCAGTCATACACGCACGGACCGGCCGCGCCCCCCACCCGAGTCCCACGCACTCCACAGCCCGCCCCAGGGGCCACGAGATTTGAGGACTCGACCACGATGACCCATGACGCGACAGCCGAGAGCACGCAGGAAAGCAGTCCGGCGTCCCCCGGCCGCGCGGGGAAGCGCAAGGCGAGCCGCAAGGCAGGCCGCAAGCGGCGCCGCGGCCTCAAGATCACCCTGATCGTCCTGCTCGTCCTGCTCATCGCCGCAGGCGGCACGGCCTACTGGCTCTACAGCCGGCTCGACGGCAACATCACCGGCGTCGACATCAACAAGGCGCTCGGCGAGGACCGCCCCGAGAAGCTGCCGACCAGCGGGCAGAACCTGCTCGTCCTCGGTTCGGACTCGCGGGCCGGGTCCGAGAACAAGGAACTCGGCGGCGGGGCCGGGGTCAGCGGGGCACGCTCCGACACCGCGCTCGTCGTGCACATCCCGGAGGGCCGGGACAAGGCCGTCGCCGTGTCCATCCCGCGCGACACCCTCGTCACCCGGCCCGAGTGCACCAAGGCGGACGGCTCGACGGTGCCCACCGCGAACCGTGTGATGTTCAACTCGGTCTACTCGCAGGTCGGCCCGTCCTGCGTGGTCAAGACCGTCGAGAAGATGTCCGGCGTGCGCATCGACCACTACCTGGAGATCAACTTCGCCGGGTTCAAGGGGCTGGTCGACGCCATCGGCGGCGTCACCATCGACGTCAAGGAACCCATCCACGACAAGAAGACCGGGCTGGACCTCGAAGCCGGCCCGCAGAAGCTCGACGGCACCGAGTCCCTGAAGTTCGTCCGCACCCGCTACAGCCTGCGCGACGGTACGGACCTGAGCCGCATCGGCCTCCAGCAGCAGTTCCTCGTCGCGCTGCTCAAGGAGGTCAAGAACCAGGACCTGCTGGGCAGCCCGACCAGCGCCTACAAGATCGCCAACTCGGCCACCGCCGCCCTGACCACCGACGACGAGCTGGCCTCGCTCACCTCGCTGGCGAAGTTCGCCCGCTCGATGAACGGGGTCGACCCGGAGTCGATGGAGACGATCATGCTGCCCGTCGAGTACGACAAGATCGACCGCAACCGCGTCGTGGCCGTCGAGTCGCGCGCGTCGGCCCTGTGGAAGGCGATCCGCGAGGACGCGCCGATCCCCGAGTCCGCCAAGAAGTCGCCCGCGCTCGGCCAGGGCTGACCCGGCGTCCGGGGCCGGGACCCCGGACGCACAGAACGGAAAGGAGCGGGGCGCCGGCCGCAGCCGGCGCCCCGCTCCCCCGCTGTCCGGCGTTTCCTCACACCCGCTCGGCCGGGCCCAGCGCCAGGCCCGGTTCGTCGTTCTGCCGGGCCACGTACAGCCCGCCGCGCTCACCCATCAGCGCGAGCACCACGCGCCCCCGGCCGTCGAGCGCCAGCGCGGGCGGGGCCGGGGTGCGCTCCCCCGTCGCCGCCCACCACAGGCCCCCGGCCTCGTTCTCCGTACCGCAGGCCGCCAGCATCACGCGGCCGTCGCGCGTGCGGTGGGCCAGCACCGTGCAGTCGTAGCCGTCCAGTTCGGCGCGCAGCACGGCGATCCGGCCCTCGGCCGGGGTGTCGCCGATGGTGACGGGCGGGGTGTCCGCACGGCTGGCGACCAGGGCGCCCGTGGCGGCGTCGGTCCAGTAGTAGGTGGTGCGGTCGGGTGCCGTCGCCAGCGCGCTCACCGCGCCGCCGGCGATCTTGACGTTGAGGTTGGTGCCCTTCTCGAAGGCGCCGCCCGGCTCGCTCTGGGCCCACCGCATCGCCTTGGTGGTGCCGGGGACGAACAGCTCGATGCGCCCGGACTCGGCGACCGCGACGGCCATCGTCTCCTTGCCGAGGGTGCCCCGGAGGTCCTTCCACCCCTCCCACTTGCCGTTCTTCGCCTCGCGGCGCAGCATCATCCCGCCGTTGGCGTTGCGGACGAAGACGTGGACCATGCCGGTCGGGGCGACCGCGGCGCCCGGCGGGCCGATGCGGGCGCCGCGCTCGTCACCGTCCTTGTACGGGTTGCCCAGCGAGCGGAACGCGGTGACCGGGCGGCCCGTCTGGTACTGGACGGCGTGGACGAGGTCCACCGCCGGCGGGCCCTCGTCCTCCCGCACCGAGCGGCGCCCGACGAAGTGGACGTAGCCGTCCTCGCCCTGGGCGATGCCGATGCGGTCGACGTCCGGGGCGGGGAAGAACTCCGGGCCCTGCCAGCGGGGGCCGCCGGGACGCTCCTCGGTCCAGCGCACGATCCCGTCCTCGTCGCGGGCGTACGCGGTGAGCCGGCCGTCCTTGCCACGCACGAGCCAGCGTCCGTCGACCGGGGTTCCGGCCGTCCCACTGGGGCTTTCGACGTCTCGCAGGGCGTCCTCGCCCTTGCCGGAGGCACTCCCCCGGACACGTCTCGACCTGACTCGCATGTCGTGGCGTCTTCCTTCCGTGATGGTCCGCTCCCGATCTGCGGCTTTGTGTCACGACCGGCACCCGGAAGTCGGGGAGCACCCATCATAGAATCACCGTTCGAACCCATGGAATCACCGCGTCCGCCCGCGCATGCGAGGCCCCCGGGCAGTCCGCGGCCCGGCTCAGCCCCGGTCGCGGTGCAGGCGGCTGTGCGAGCGGCCGTACGCGAAGTAGACGATCGCGCCGAGCACCATCCAGATCGCGAACCGCAGCCAGGTCTCGGCCGGCAGGTTCAGCATCAGCCAGACCGACGCGGCCACCGACAGGACCGGGATCAGCGGCACCAGCGGCGTACGGAAGGCGCGGTGCAGGTCCGGGCGGGTGCGGCGCAGCACGATGACGCCGAGCGCGACGACCACGAAGGCGAAGAGGGTGCCGATGTTCACCAGGGTCGCCAGCTCGTTGATGCTGGTCACCCCGGCGACCACGGCGATCACCGCACCGAGCAGGATGGTGGGGCGGTACGGGGTGCGGAAGCGCGGGTGGGTCTTGGAGAAGAACGTGGGGAGCAGGCCGTCGCGGCTCATCGCGAAGAACACCCGGGTCTGGCCCAGCAGCAGGATCATGCAGACGGTGGTGAGGCCGACGGCGGCGCCGAAGCTGATGACGCCCGCGTAGAAGGGGTGCCCGACCGCCTTGAAGGCGTCCGCGAGCGGGGCGCTGACGGACAGTTCCGTGTAGTGCTGCATCCCGGTGACGACGATCGACACCGCGACGTACAGCACGGTGCAGATGAGCAGGGAGGCCAGGATGCCGCGCGGCATGTCGCGCTGCGGCAGCTTGGTCTCCTCGGCGGCCGTGGCGACGACGTCGAAGCCGATGAAGGCGAAGAAGACGATGGAGGCGGCGGTGAAGATGCCCATCACGCCGAAGTTGGTCGGGGCGTAGCCGAAGATGAGCTGGACCAGCGGGGCGTCGAGCCCCGACCCGGAGGGCTGCGGCTCGGCCTCCGGGATGAACGGCGAGTAGTTGCCGGTGTCGATGAAGAACAGTCCGGCGATGATGACGATCAGCACGACGGCGATCTTCACGGCGACGACCACGGCGGTGACCCGGGCGGAGAGCTTCATGCCGAGCACCAGGATCACGGTGAGCAGCAGCACCAGGGCGAAGGCGAGGATGTCGAAGCCGAATCCTTCCGCCACGTCGGGCCCGGACAGCACGTCCGGCAGATGCCAGCCCGCGTTGTCCAGCAGCGAGCGGACGTAGCCGGACCAGCCGACCGCGACCACCGCGGTGCCGAGCGCGAACTCCAGCACCAGGTCCCAGCCGATGATCCAGGCGACCAGTTCACCGAGCGAGGCGTACGAGAAGGTGTACGCGGACCCGGCGACCGGGACCGTGGACGCGAACTCCGCGTAGCACAGGGCGGCCAGGGCGCAGACGACGCCGGCGACCACGAAGGCGAGGGCGGTGGCGGGGCCCGCGGTCTCCTTGGCGACCTTTCCGGTGAGGACGAAGATCCCGGTGCCGATGACGACGCCGACCCCGAAGACGGTGAGGTCGAGCGCGGAGAGCGACTTTCTGAGGGCGTGCTCCGGCTCCTCGGTGTCCCGGATGGACTGCTCGACCGTCTTGGTCCTGAACAGCCCGTCTCCGCTGGGGGGCAGGTCCTGCTGCGTGCTCACCGGCGTACCTCCACGCACTTGTCGTGCCCGCCATGATTCGGAGCATGCATCACCACGTGCGCGCGGCACGCCTGCCGGGGCCGGATTTCACGCGAACGGGCCGGTCGGACCACTCGTTACGGGTGGTCCGACCGGCCCGTTCGGCCGAAGCGGTGGTACGGCTCAGTCCGCGACGTGCTCCGCGACGGTGCGGTTGTCGGCGGCCGTGTCGTAGCGGCCGTCGAGCTTGGCGACCAGGCCGGTGACCTGGCGGGCGATGTCCGGGGCGGTCAGCCCGATCTCGGCCATGACCTCCTTGCGGGAGGCGTGGTCGAGGAAGACCGGCGGGATGCCGAAGTCGCGCAGCGGCACGTCCACGTCGGCGTCGCGCAGGGCCTGGGAGATCGCGGAGCCGACGCCGCCGGCCCGGCTGTTGTCCTCGACGGTGACGACCACGCGGTGCTGCGCGGCGAGCGGGGCCATGGCCTCGTCGACGGGCTTGACCCAGCGGGGGTCCACGACCGTGGTCGAGATGCCCTGGGCGTCGAGCAGGTCGGCGATCTCCAGGCACATCGGGGCGAGCGCGCCGATGGAGACGAGCAGCACGTCGGGCTTGGCGGCGGCCGGCTTGCGCAGCACGTCCATGCCGCCCACCGTGCCGACGGCCTTGACCGAGGGGCCGACGGCGCCCTTGGAGAAGCGGACGACGGTCGCCGCGTCGTCGACCTCGACGGCCTCGCGGAGCTGGGCGCGGACCTGGTCGGCGTCGCGCGGGGCGGCGATGCGCAGGCCGGGGACGACCTGGAGGATGGACATGTCCCACATGCCGTTGTGCGAGGCGCCGTCCGTACCGGTGATGCCGGCCCGGTCCAGGACGAAGGTGACGCCGCACTTGTGCAGGGCGACGTCCATCAGGACCTGGTCGAAGGCGCGGTTGAGGAAGGTGGCGTACACCGCGAAGACGGGGTGCAGTCCGCCGGTGGCGAGGCCGGCTGCGGAGACGGCGCCGTGCTGCTCGGCGATGCCGACGTCGTAGATCCGGTCCGGGAACTCCTTCTCGAACTTGGTCAGGCCGACCGGCTGGAGCATGGCCGCGGTGATGGCGACGATGTCCTCGCGCTCGTGGCCGAGCTTGACCATCTCCTCGCCGAACACCGAGGTCCAGTCGAGGCCGGAGGTGGCGACGGGCAGGCCCGTGTCGGGGTGGATCTTGCCGACGGCGTGGAAGCGGTCGGCCTCGTCCTGGAGGGCGGGGGTGTAGCCGCGGCCCTTCTCGGTGAGGCAGTGCACGATGACGGGGCCGCCGAAGCGCTTGGCGCGCTGGAGCGCGGACTCCAGGGCCTCGATGTCGTGGCCGTCGATGGGGCCGACGTACTTCAGGCCGAGGTCCTCGAACATGCCCTGCGGGGCGATGAAGTCCTTGAGGCCCTTCTTGGCGCCGTGCAGCGTCTCGTACAGCGGCTTGCCGACGACGGGGGTGCGCTCCAGGAGGTCCTTGCCGCGGGCGAGGAAGCGCTCGTAGCCGTCGGTGGTGCGCAGGGTGGCCAGGTGGTTGGCGAGGCCGCCGATGGTGGGGGCGTAGGAGCGCTCGTTGTCGTTGACGACGATGACGAGGGGGCGGTCCTTGGCGGCGGCGATGTTGTTCAGCGCCTCCCAGGCCATGCCGCCGGTCAGCGCGCCGTCGCCGATGACGGCCACGACGTGGTCGTCCTTGCCGCGTACCTCGTTGGCCTTGGCGAGGCCGTCCGCCCAGCCGAGGACGGTGGAGGCGTGCGAGTTCTCGATGACGTCGTGCTCGGACTCGGCGCGCGAGGGGTAGCCGGACAGGCCGCCCTTGCTCTTGAGCCTGCTGAAGTCCTGGCGGCCGGTGAGGAGCTTGTGCACGTAGCTCTGGTGGCCGGTGTCGAAGAGGACCTTGTCCTTCGGCGAGTCGAAGACCCGGTGCAGGGCGATGGTCAGCTCGACCACGCCGAGGTTGGGTCCGAGGTGGCCGCCGGTCTTGGAGACGGCGTCGACGAGGAAGGTGCGGATCTCCTCGGCGAGCCGAACCAGCTGCTCGGGGGTGAGTCGGTCGAGGTCACGTGGTCCGCCGATGCCGGTCAGCAGATCTCCTCCGTCGCCCACCACCGCCCGTGCGGGACGCGCTTCGCGCGGCTGTGTCACCGTGCCTCCTTGCGATTGTGCTGGTCGAGCTTGCCGATCCGATGAGTCTAACGGCCTCCCTCCGGAGCGGGGGGCGGGGCGTACTGCCCCTTCCGTCCCGCCGCACGCCGGAGCCCGGCGCCCCTTGGCGGGGGGCCGGGCGCCGCCCGGCAGACGGCAATTTGACGACAGGCCCTAGGCGCGGCCTGCGGTCTTCTGGGTCTTGCGGGAGACCGAGTCGATGATCACGGCGATGAGGAGCACCGCGCCGGTGATCATGTACTGGATCGCGTTCGACGACAGGTCCATCTGGTTGAGGCCCTGGACGATCGACTGGATGACCAGGATGCCCAGCAGCGCGGACCAGACCTTGCCGCGTCCGCCGAACAGGGACGTACCGCCGATGACGGCCGCGGCGATGCACATCATGAGCTGGTTGCCGCCGCCGAGGGAGCGGTCGGCGCCGCCGGTCGCGGAGGCCAGGAAGAGGCCGCCGACCGCGCCGAGCGTGCCGGAGATCGCGAACACCGAGATGCGAATCCAGGACACGTTGATGCCGGCCCGGCGGGCCGCCTCGATGCCGCCGCCGACCGCGAAGACCTGACGGCCGTAGGTGGTGCGGCGCAGGATGAAGTCGGTGACGACCAGGATGGCGAGGAAGATCACCAGGGAGAGCGGGAGGCCCTGCTCCTGGGTCAACTACCCGGCTACGAGGGGCCGGGCTTGGAGGTAGCGCCCGACTGGCTGCCGGGTGGGCTCCTCCGTCCAGCACCCTATGAGGGTGCGGGGGCGTGTGACTCCGCCCCGCTTCGCCACAGCTTCCACGCTCGTGCGCGGATGTTGCGGGAGGCATTGTGGTCGGCGTGATCAACGAATCCGCACGACCGGCACGCGAACCGTCCCTGAGAGACACGGTTCAGCTTGTCCGTGTACCCGCACTCCGCGCACATGCGGGAGGTGTGGACGGGGTCGACGAACAGCACGGGAACACCGGCGCGACGCGCCTTGTACTCGACAAACTGTCCGAGCTGGGCGAAGGCCCAGGAGTGCAGCGCGACCCGTTGGGGCTTGCGGAGCCGTACCCGTTGGCGGATACCGGCAAGGTCTTCCATGCCGATTCCGCGCCCGGTGCGTTCGGCCTCGGTCACGATGCGCTTGGCGATGATGTGGTTGGCCTCGGTCGCCTTGCGCCGCTCCTTGCGGCACTGCCGCTTGAGGAGCCGCTTGGCCGACTTGGTGCCCTTCTTCTGGAGCTTGGCCCGCAGGGCGAGCTGACGCTTGCGGTAGCGGTTCAGCCCGCGTCCGGCGTGGATCCTGCCGTCCGAGGTGGTGGCGATGTTGACGATGCCGAGGTCCACACCGAGGAAGTCGGTCGGATCGTACCGCTCGGCCTCGGGAATCTCGCACGTGGCGATGAGGAACCACATGCCGTCGCGGTGGACAAGATCGGACTCACCCTTGCGGTGCTCGGCCAGGAGCTCACGGGCCCGACCGGAGCAGGCGAACCGTACGCCCCGGATACGTCCGGAGGTGGTCCAGATGCTCACTGTCCGCTCATCGACCTGCCAACTGAGGCACCGGTTGTCATACGGCTGAGCCGCGTCAGGGCGGAAGCTGATCGGCTTCGATTCGGCCCTGGCCCGGCGCTTCGACCCCGGCTTGCCGAGATTCCCCGCGCGGACGTTGGCGCGCAGGGTGGTGTAGGCGTCGGCGGTCTTCCGCAGTACATGCAGCGCGGGCTGAGCCGACAGGCCCCGGTCTTTCAGGTCGCGGTAGGCGAAGCCCTGCAACGCCTTGCGGGAGAACTCGCCCCGCTCGTGCGCCTGGCCGGACAGCCGGTTCGCCGCGTCGTTCGCCGTGCGCAGGGTGCGCTCAAGTGCCGACGCCACCTCGGGCGTCGGCATAAGGCGAACCTGCACGACGATCTTCATGGCTGTCATCGTAGCATCGTGTCTATGTCACCACGATGGGAACAAAACCCCGGCATTCGCAGGGGTCGTAGCGTCGTCCATACCCTCCACGTGCATCTGGTCTTCGTCCCGAAGTACCGGCGTGGCGTCTTCACCGACGAGATCCTGACCCGATGCGAAGAGATCATGCGGGAGGTGTGCGTCAAGGCGAACGCCGAGCTGCGCGAGTTCAATGGCGACCGCGACCACGTACACCTGCTCATCCACTACCCACCGCAGGTCAAGCTCTCCACCCTGGTCGGCTCCCTCAAGGGCGTGTCCGCGCACTACCTGCGCAAGGAGTACGCCGACCACATCCGCCGGCACCTGTGGGGCGAGCACTTCTGGTCGCCCTCGTACTTCGCCGCCTCCGCCGGCGGAGCCCCGCTGTCTGTCATCAAGGAGTACATCGAGCAGCAAAAAACGCCCGCTGCAGAGCGGGCGTCGGAGCAGCCCGGAGAAGCCATTCCTCCCAAGCCCTGAATGGCTGGGATTCCTGGCCGGATACCGTTGACCCGTACGCGGCGAGCAGCACGGTGCGCAGGATGATCTCGCTCTGCGGGCGGTGCGGCAGCTCGGCCGCCCTGCGGCGGCGGGAGTCGCGCAGCCGCGCCAGGTAAAAGGCGGCGATCACGGCGATGGCGAGGCCGTGGGCGGCGGCGATGTCGCCGAAGTAGTAGCTGGTCAGGTCGCGGACGAAGCTGCCGAGCGGGGTGGTGATGGTGGACTTGTCGCCCATCACCCGGGTCTGCATGCCGACCCAGCCCAGGAAGCCCGCCAGGGTCACGACGAATAGACGTCAAGGAGTAAATCCTTAACGAGATGACAACGGTGCCATCCGTTCTCTAAGTGAAGGCAGGGGTCGCTGCGGGCGTGCCGTTCTCCAGAAGGGTCGAATCCCCCATCTCGCTCAGTACGAGGGCCAGCGCGCCCAGCACCTCCGCGCGTCCTCCCAGGGCCCCCGGCAGCACCGAGAGCTGCCGCGCCGCACTGGGGATGGCGTACCGGGACACGGAGTCCCGGATGGGTCCGAGGACCAACTCGCCCGCCTCCGCCAGCGAACCGCCGAGCACGACCCGGCTCGGGTTCAAGAGATTGCAAAGGTTGGCGACACCGCTGCCGATGTGCCGCCCGACGTCACCGATCACCCGCCGGCACCCCGGATCGCCCTCGCGGGCCAGCTGGACCACCCGCTCCATGGTGAGATCGGGGCCGTGGCTGGGCTGGAGCAGCGGCAGGACGTAGCGCGCGGCCGTGAAGGTCTCCAGGCAGCCGCGGTTGCCGCAGCGGCAGACCGGGCCCGACTCGTCCAGGGTGATGTGGCCGATCTCGCCGGCGGTGCCGCCGGGGCCCCGGTAGATGTGGCCGTCGATGACCAGACCGGCGCCGACGCCGCCGGCGACCTTGATGTACGCGAGGTCCTTGACCCCCCGGCCGCTCCCCCACACCAGCTCGCCGAGCGCGCCGAGGTTGGCGTCGTTGTCCACGTACACCGGTACGCCCAGGCGCGAGGAGAGCTCGTCGCCGGGGTTGATGCCCGTCCAGCCCGGCAGGATCGACGTGGAGCCCAGCGTGCCGGACTCCACGTCGATCGGGCCGGGTACGCCGAGCCCCACTCCGATGACCTTGCCGGGGCTGATCCCGGTCGTGTCGATCAGCCGGTTGACCAGTTGTTCCGCCCGTCCGAAGCCCTGGGCGGACGAGGCGTCCACGTCCAGCGGCTCGGACTCCTCGGCGAGCACCTGGTGGGCGAGGTTGCCCACGGCCACGCGCAGATGGGTGTGGCCGAAGTCGACGCCGATCACGATGCCCGCGTCCCCGCTGAGCGAGACGCTGCGGGCGCGCCGGCCGCCCGCGGAGGTGGGGGTGACCTCGACCGTGCCGCTGTCCTTCAGTTCGCGAACGATATTGGAGACCGTGGCCGCGGACAGGCCCGTACTCCTCGCGATCTCCGCCTGGGTGAGCGAACCCGCCATGCGTACGGCGCGTACGACCCGCTCAAGGTTGGCGCGATGCAGAGACGTCTGCGACCCGGGAGTCTCCATCGACTCACTCACTCCTGCCCTATTCTCCAACATGTGAACTCCAAGCTGACCGTTTTGGGGTACTCCCCGTCAAGACCTGAGCGCGGGCGGTCCCGGGTCACGCCACCGCCGCGCCGGGGCCGGGCAGCACGAAGAACCGCCCGTCGGCCGAGCCGACGGGCGGTTTCCGGTTTCGAGAGGTGAACGCCTACTTGAGGGCGCCGGCGGTGAGGCCCGCCTGGACCTGGCGCTGGAAGATCGCGTACACGGCCAGGACGGGGATGATGGCGATCATCATGCCCGCCATGAGGGCGCCCCAGTCGTTGTCGTAGCCCTGCTGGAGGGCGATCATCGCGAGCCCCTGGGTGAGGACGTACTTGTCCTCGTCCTGGTCCAGCACCATGGGCAGCAGGTACTGGTTCCACTGGCCCAGGAAGTTGAAGATGCCGATGCTGATGAGGCCGGGCTTGGCCATCGGCAGCATCACCTGGAAGAACGTACGGGTGTGCGAGGCCCCGTCGATCATCGCCGCCTCCGCCACCGAGGCGGGCAGCGTGCGGAAGAACGCCGTCATGAAGAAGACGGTGAACGGCAGCGAGTAGGCGATGTAGACCAGGATCAGCCCGTGGTAGGTCGCCAGGAGCGAGCCGCCGGGGAAGTCCCGCAGGACGAAGAAGAGCGGGATCACCAGCATGAACACGGGGAAGGACATGCCGGCCACGAACAGGTAGTAGATGAACCTGTTCCCCGGGAACTGGAACCGGGCCAGCACATACGCGGCCATCGAGCCGAGGATCATCGTGCCGGTGACCGAACCGCCCACCACGATGGCGGTGTTGATGAAGTAGCGGCCCATGTGCGCGTCGTTCCACGCGTTGGACCAGTTCTCCCAGTGCAGCGAGGTCGGCAGGCCCCACGGGTCGGTGAGGATGCCGTTGCTGTCCTTGAACGCGCTCCACAGCACCCACAGCAGCGGCACGCCGACCATCAGCGTCCACACGACCAGCATGCCGTGCGAGAAGACGTTGAGGACACCGCCCTCGCCGCCGCCCTTGCGCTTGGCGGGTACGGGCCGGGCCGTCCCCGTCGGGGCCGGGTCCTGCTTGGCCACGGCCTCGGTTTCGTCGATCGTCATGCGCCCGTAACCCCTAGAACTCGATTCGCTCACGCCGCGCGAAGCGCATGGTGAGCACGGCGAAGGCCATCGTGACGATCAGCATCGCGATACCCATGGCGGAGGCGTAGCCGAACTGGCTGTCGCGGAAGGCCGTCTGGAAGAGCCGCAGCGGCATGACGTCGGTGGCGCCGTCCGGCCCGCCCATGTTGACCGACATGATCTGCACCAGGGCGAACGCGTCGAGCGCGATGATGCCCATGTACACCCAGCCGGTCTGCACGGTGTCCCACAGCAGGGGGACGGTGATCTTGAAGAAGGTGTCGAAGCGGCCGGCGCCGTCCAGCAGCGCCGCCTCGTAGATCTCGCGCGGGATCGAGGCCATCGCGGCGGAGAAGAGCACGACGTAGAAGCCGACGTTGCTCCACACCATGACGGCGCTGATGCACCAGAGCGCGATGCTCTTCTCGCCCAGCCACGCGTTCTGCAGCGAGTCGAGCCCCACGGTCCCCAGGAACGAGTTGAGCATTCCGTCGTGCGGGTCCGGGTTGTAGATGTTGAACCAGATCACCGCGATGATCGTGATGGAAATGACCTGGGGGAAGAAGAAGACGAACTTGTAGAACTTGGAACCGGCCACCCCGGTGACCACTTCGTTCTTCTTGCGCCGTCCGCCGACATTGAGCATGAAGGCGAAGAAGAGGCCCATTCCCAGCGTGATCACGGGGATCAGCGCGAGCATGTAGATGTTGTGGCGCAGCGCATTCCAGAATTCGTCGCTCTCCCAGAGTCGCTGGAAGTTGTCGAGCCCGACGAACTCGGCCGTCCCGACCAGTCCCGACCAGTCGGTCATCGAGATCTGGAACGCTTGGACGAAAGGTGAGATCACAAAGATCGCGTAGACGATCAGAGGCAGGGCCAGGAAGCCCGCGACGAATCGGTACTTGCCGTGTTGCATGGTCTTTCCCGGCCCTTCTCCTCGGTTTCGGGGCGCAGCTCAGGAAGTGCGCTTGAACTTGGCGACCGAGTCGTCCTGGGCGACCTTGTCGGCCGCCTCCTGGGTCTTCTTGATCCAGTCGGACGCCTTGAGGTCACCCGTGAGCAGCTGGCCCGTCAGGCCGCCCATCTTCTCGTCCGTCAGGGCGGGGTACCACTCCTGCAGCTGGCAGCTGACGAGGTTGGTGCCGGCCTCCTTGAAGACCGAGCTGGCCGAGGCCAGGCCCGGCGACAGCTTCATCCCCTCGGTCGCGTCCATCACACAGGTGAGGGACTTGACCTTGGTGGCGAAGTTCTGCGCGTGCTTCTTGGAGAGCATGATGCGCAGCAGCTCCATGCCGCCGACCGGGTTCTTGCCCTTGCTCGGCACGATGAACGGTTCGCTGGGCTCGGCGCGCAGGGAGCCGTGCGGCATCTTGTCGCCGGTGCCGTCGAAGAGCGCGCCGACCGCCATCCCGAAGTCCTCCGGGGTGGTCGGGGCGGCCTCGTTCTCGACCCAGGAGCCGTTCGGGATGAAGACGGCCTTGCCCTTGGTCCACTGGGTCTGGGACTGGATGTGGGTGAGGCCCTGGCTGCCCTCCAGGAAGTACTTCTTGGCGGCCAACTCCTCGTAGTGCTCGATGACTTCCTTGACCGCGTCGTTCTTCGTCCACGCGTTGGGCTCAAGGTTGTCGATCGCCATCCAGGCGTCCATGCCGCCGATCTTGGCGATCTGGGCGAAGAGGTTGAAGTGGACGTAGTACGGGTACTTGCCCGCGTACGTCCAGGGCGCGATGCCCTCCTTCTTGATCTCGCCGCAGAGCTTGACCATGTCGCTGAGGGACTTGGGGTACTCCCAGCCCTTGGACTCCATCAGCTTCTGGGAGTACCAGGTGCCGTAGATGGTGAAGGCGTAGTACAGGACGTCGAACGTGTCGCCGTGCAGGCCCTTCTCCAGGGTGCTCGGGTGGATCGTGTCCCGGACCTTCTTGGCCGGGTCGTCGATGGAGCCCGCGTCGAGCAGCGCCTTCAGGTCCTGGAGCTGGCCCTGGTCGGAGAGCTTGTTCATGTTGAGGTGGTCGGCGCCGGAGTTGTCGATGACGTCCGGCGGGTTGCCGCCCGCGAAGCGCGGGGTCAGCTTCGGGCCGACCTGCTGGGTGCCGGTGTGCTTGACCGTCGCCCCGTACGTCGACTTGTAGTCGGCCTCCGCGTCCTTGGCGTACTGGTCGCCCAGACCGCCCTTGAAGATGAACGCTTCGAGCGCCAGGCCCTTTTTCACGCCGAGGGGGTTGGTGGCGGAGGTCTTGCCGGCCGGCGCCTTGGTCTTCTTCTCGTCGCTGCCGCCGCCACCGGTGGCGCAGCTCGTCAGGAGACTCATCGTCGGCACGGTGATCAGCCCAATGGCTGCGGACCGCTTGATCAGATCACGGCGTCCGAGACCCTCATTACCGTGAGCGGAGGTGGTTCCCATGCTCAAGTCCTCGCCTTCTCCAGGACTCAGGCGGTGTACCGGTCGCCCAGCGAGAATGTGCCTCGGCAAAGGGTCCCGCCACCGCGGTCAGTTGAAGCTGGATCATTCTGGCCACGGGGAGCCTCCGGCGCGCCGCGCACTCGTTCGCACGGACCGCTTCCGATTCCCCCTGGACCGCCGCCGACTACCTCGGCTATGCGGACGCCGACAGGTATAGTCCACTTCTCGTCAACTACGCAAGATCGAATGCGGACTTACGAAAGAGTCTTTCCCTACTTGAGACCTAGGGTGGCGCCGTGCCGCCCGGACGGGCGATCTCCTTGTGGCGCGGTTCCGTTGAAGACCACCATTGGTCCAGTCCAATCAACTCGTCAGTAGTGTTCCGGGTCCTTGTGGGCCGTCGCTGGGAAGAGGCTCTGCGGCAGCGCGACGTTCCACGCGGTGACGACCGGGTTGCCGTGTTCCCGGCCCAGCCGCGACACCGCGCCCGTGGCCAGCTGGAACAAGGTGCCCCCGGCCGGGCCGAGCCCCAGGTAGCGGGCGGTCAGGACACGCAGGAAGTGCGAGTGGGCGACGAGCGCGATGTCCCGGTCGCCGGCCCGCGCCGCCGCGTCGGCCACCTGCGCCAGCACCCGGTCGGCCCGCTCACCGACCTGGGCCGGGGTCTCCCCCGGATGCTCCGGGGGCCCGGCCGCCACCCCGTCCGTCCAGAGGTTCCAGCCGGGCCGGGTGCGGTGGATCTCGTCCGTGGTGACGCCCTCGTAGCCGCCGTAGTCCCACTCGTGCAGCTCCGGGGTGACGCGGGGCGCGGCGAGCCCGGCGAGCTCGGCGGTGCGCAGCGCCCGGACGAGCGGGCTGACGAGGGTGAGGGCGAGGGAGCGCTCGGCGAGCAGCGGGGCCAGGGCGCGGGCCTGGCGTTCGCCGAGGGGGGTCAGGGGCAGGTCGGTGTGGCTGGTGTGCCGCCCGTCGCGGGACCACGCGGTCTCGCCGTGCCGGATCAGGATCAGTTCGCCCATGTGAAGGCCGTCCGCTCTCAGTGCCGTAACCGCTCACGCGTGTCGCCGGGTGCGAACCCGCCGCCCCACGATCCCATTCCGGCCGGGCCGCACGGCGCGGGGCGCGCCCGGCGGGCGATCCGGTACGGCTGCGCGCGGGGGTCGTGCCTGATCCGGTACGGCTACGCGCGGGGGTCGTCGCGGAAGCGGTCGGCGTCGGCCGACGCCCCGGCGTAGGCGCGGATGAGCGGGGTGGCGGCCGCGGTGCGCCAGGCGAGGGCCCACCGGCAGGGCGGCGCGTCGCGGATGGGGAGGTAGACCAGGCTCGGCCAGGCGTAGAAGCGGGGCGTCTCGGCCGGCACGGCGGCGACCGCCTGGCCGGAGGCGACCACGCTGAGCGCCTCCTGCCAGGTGGTGACGCGCGGCCCCCGGGGCACCGGGCGGCCGGACGGGGTGCGGCGGGGGTTCAGGGCCTCCTCCATGGTGGCGGGGATCGAGCCGCCCTCGACCACGGCGCAGTCGCCGAAGTCCTCCAGGCAGACGGACTCCCGCCGGGCGAAGGGGTGCCCGGCGCCGACCATGAGGAGCAGTTCGGAGACGTGCGCGGTCGGGACGACGGTCAGTCCGGGCTCCTCGACGGGCAGCCACACGTACACCAGGTCCACGTCGCCGGACAGGAGCAGGTCCAGGGGCGAGGCGGGCTGGATCTCGCGGTGCCGGACGCGGGCGTCGGGGTGGCGGGCGCGGAACAGCTCCAGCGTCCTCTCGATCTGGAGGGAGTAGGGGCCCATGGTGCCGAGGGTCAGGGTGCCCCTGGTGCCCCGGGCGGTGGCCCTGGCCGCCTCGATGCCCTCGGTGATCTGCCGGTGTCCGCGTTCCAGGGCCCGGTACAGCTGTTCACCGAGGGGCGAGAGGCGCACGGTGCGGGTGGTGCGGTCGAACAGCGGTCCGCCGATGAGCCGTTCCTGTTTCTTGACCGCCTGGCTGACCCGGCCGGGGCTCACGCCCAGCCGTTCGGCGGTGCGGCTGAAGTGCAGCTCCTCCGCCAGGGTCAGGAAGATCTCTATCTCCCGCATCTCCACGCGCGCGGCCCCCGGATTCTTTAGCCCAGAGTCAAAGGACGTTACCAGGACGGTCGTTGATGACCGGGGCGGGCCGGGGAAGACTGGTCGGGCCGCCCCCGGCCGGGGGTGGGCGAGCGGGCAGTACCGGCTGCCGTCTTTGGGAGGTACCGTGCCCGTCGGATATCTGATCCCCGTCGCCGTCGCGGCGATCGGAACACTGTGCGCGCTGTGGCCGGTGCCCTGGGAGCGTCCGCTGGGCCGCCCCTCCTACTTCTTCGGCCTGGCCGCCAACGAGCTGCCGTACGCCGTCTTCTTCTGGATGCTGCTGGTCCCCACGGCGATGGCCTTCGCCCAGGACGACGTCCTGGACTCGCCGGGCGCCTGGGCGATCGTCGCGCCGGCCGCCGCGACCGTGCCCGGCCTGGCGGTCGTCGCCCACCGCGCGTCGGGCGAGCGGGAGCGGATCGAGCGGGCGATGACGAAGGAGCTGGGCCAGGGCTGGCGCGCCTCGATCGACGCGGATCACGCCCGGGGGCTGCGCCGCCGGCCGCCGTGGGCGCGGATCGTGTTCCTGCCGATCCTGCGGCGCCACCGGAGCGTGCGGCGGGTGGCGAATCTGTCGTACGGGGACGCGGGGCGCCGCAATCTGCTGGACGTGTACCACCACCGCGCCCGGCCACAGGGCGGGCCGGTGCTGATCCACATGCACGGCGGCCACTACAGCGGCGGCCACAAGAACAGCCAGTCCCTCCCGCTGCTGCACCGGCTGGCGAGCCGGGGGTGGGTCACCATCAGCGCCAACTACCGGCTGAAGCCGCAGGTGCGGCACCCGGAGCACATGATCGACCTGAAGCGGGTGATCGCCTGGGCGCGGGAGCACGCCCACGAGTACGGGGCGGACGCCTCGACCGTGTTCGTCGCGGGCAGTTCGGCGGGCGGCCACATGGGCTCGATCGCCGCGCTGACCGCCGGTGACCCCGCGTTCCAGCCGGGGTTCGAGGACGCCGACACCTCGGTCAGCGGGGTCGTCGTCCTCAACGGCTTCCTGGGCTCGTACTGGGACCAGGGCCCCGAGTCGTCGCCGCTGGGCCACGCCCGGCCGGACGCGCCCCCGATGTTCGTCGCGCACGGCGATCTGGACCCGCTGGTGCCGGTGGCCGGCATCCGGGAGGTGGTCGAGGGGCTGCGGGCCGCCTCCGCGAACCCGGTCGTGTACGCCGAGCTGCGGGGCGGCCACCATGCCTTCGACCTGTACCACTCGCCGCGGTTCGAAGCGGTGGTGGACGCGGTCGAGGCGTTCACCGCCTGGGTCAGATCGCGGGAGCGGGCGCGCCGGGCGTAACGGCCACCGCCCGGTGCGGCCGGTCCGTGTCAGTGGAGTACCCGCGAACGCCGCGGGTGTCCGTATATCGGGGCGAAGGCCGGGTGGTGGCCGCATTTCGCCAAACCCTTGGAGACGTGGGGGACTCGTGAAAGGATCACCCTCAATTCCGTGGCGTGTCCCCGTATCCCGCGGCGCGTCACGCCTCGTCCCATCATCCATGGAGAACACACGTGGCCAAGATCTCTGGCCGTCGGCCCGGACGGGCTGTGCCCCGTCTCGCCGCCGCCGCGATAACCGCGGCCCTGGTCGCCACCGGCGCCTCCGCCGCCACCGCCTCCGCCGCCGAAGTCGGCGACGCACCCATGTTCGGCCTTTACGGCCTCACCAGCGCCGGCACCGCGTACACCTATGTGCCGCAGGGTGACGGCACCATCTCGTCGCGCGTCCAGTTCGAGACCGGCATGACGGGCCTCGCGTTCGTCGGCCTGGTGGACAACGACGCGGACAGCATCGCGGACGGCCGCTGGCAGCTCGGCACCTCGGGCAACATCTGGTACTACGAGGACAACGAACCGGCGAAGAAGGTCGGTTACGGCTGGGACATCTACAACACGGTCGTCTCGGTGGGTCAGTTCGGCGGCGCCGGGGGCGGTGACCTGCTCGCCCGCGACAAGAAGGGCGACCTGTACCTGTACCTGGGCTACGGCGACGGCAAGGTCACCAAGCGCCTGAAGGTCGGTTACGGCTGGGACATCTACACCCAGATCGCGGGCAACGGCGACCTGAGCGGCGACGGCAAGAACGACATCGTCGCCCGCGACAAGGCCGGCGTCCTGTGGCTGTACCAGGGCACCGGCAACCAGCACGACCCGTACAAGAAGCGTACGAAGATCGGCAGCGGCTGGAACCAGTACAACGCCCTCTTCGGCGCGGGCGACCTGACCATGGACGGCATCACCGACCTGGTCGCGCGCAACGCGAAGGGTGAGCTGTACCTGTACGAGGGCACCGGGAACGCCACCGCCCCGTACAAGCCGAAGGCCCGCATCGGCACCTCGGGCTGGAACACGTACCGCCTCTTCTTCTGAGCCCGGTTCGGTTCGGTTACAGGCCCATGACGAAACGTGAAAGATTCGAATACTGAATCGTGACACGATTCGGGTGAATCGGTGGTCCGCCGCCCATGTGCGGCGGGCCGCCTCCCACTTCACGATCCATGGAGTACTTGTGGCCAAAACCACTGGCCGGCGCCCCGTGCGCATAGCCGCTCGCGCGGCAGCCGCGGCGCTCACCGCCGCCCTCGTCGCCACCGGCACCTCCGCCGTGGCAGCCGATGCCCCGCAGCCCACGCTGGGCGCGGCGGAGAACCAGCCGGCAGCCGCTCCCGCGAGCGCCGCCGCTTCTGTCCCCGTCCCGTACTTCTCGCTCTACGCCGTCAACTCGGCCGGACTCGCGTACGCGTACGGCCCGAACGGCAAGGGCGGCCTCACGGCGCGCGTCCAGAGGGGCGAGAACTGGTTCGGCGTCTCCGCGATGATGCAGGTCGACCACCGGGACGCCGAGGGCGTCGACGGTGAGAGCGACGGTCTCTGGTTCCGCGAGAACAACGGGGACATGGGCTACCTGAAGTTCGACTCCTCGGCCGTCAAGATCGGCTACGGCTGGGACATCTACAAGAAGATCGTCTCCCCCGGCCAGATCGGTGGAGCCGCCGCCGGTGACATGCTCGCCGTCGACTCCAAGGGCGACCTGTACGTCTACCTCGGGTACGGCGACGGCAAGGTCACCAAGCGCATCAAGGCCGGCTACGGCTGGAACATCTACACCCAGATCGCCGGCAACGGCGACCTGAACGGCGACGGCAAGAACGACATCGTCGCCCGCGACAAGGCCGGCGTCCTGTGGCTCTACAAGGGCACCGGCAACCAGAAGGCCCCGTTCGCCAAGCGCACCAGGATCGGCAGCGGCTGGAACCAGTACGACACCCTCGTGTCGACGGGTGACATCACCCTGGACGGCAAGACCGACCTGCTCGCGCGCAAGGGCGGCGAGCTGTACCTGTACCAGGGCACCGGCAACGCCACCGCCCCGTACAAGTCCAAGAAGCTGGTCGGCACGAGCGGCTGGAACAGCTACAAGTTCCTGTTCTGAGCCGTGTGACGGTCCCTCACGGGACATGAGCACGTGAGAGGGCCGCATCCCCGACACCGGGGATGCGGCCCTCTCTTCGTACGCCGTAGCCCTTACTTGTTGCGGATCAGGCTGCGGAGCACGTACTGCAGGATGCCGCCGTTGCGGTAGTAGTCCGCCTCACCGGGGGTGTCGATGCGGACCACGCCGTCGAACTCGACGCCGGTGTCGGTGGTGACCTTGACCGTACGCGGGGTGGTGCCGTCGTTCAGCTCGGTGACGCCGGTGAAGGAGAAGGTCTCCTCGCCGGTCAGGCCGAGGCTCTCGGCGGTCTCGCCCTCCGGGAACTGGAGCGGCAGGACGCCCATGCCGATGAGGTTCGAGCGGTGGATGCGCTCGTAGGACTCGGCGATGACGGCCTTGACGCCGAGGAGCGCGGTGCCCTTGGCGGCCCAGTCGCGGGACGAGCCGGAGCCGTACTCCTTGCCGGCCAGGATGACCAGCGGGATGCCGGCGGCCTGGTAGTTCTGCGAGGCGTCGTAGATGAACGAGACCGGCGCGCCGTCCTGCGTGAAGTCGCGGGTGAAGCCGCCCTCGGTGCCCGGCGCGATCTGGTTGCGCAGGCGGATGTTGGCGAACGTACCGCGGATCATGACCTCGTGGTTGCCTCGGCGCGAGCCGTAGGAGTTGAAGTCGCGGCGCGCGATGCCGTGCTCCGTGAGGTACTGGCCGGCCGGGGTGTCGGCCTTGATCGCACCGGCCGGGGAGATGTGGTCGGTGGTGACCGAGTCGCCCAGCTTGGCCAGGGCACGGGCGCCGGTGATGTCCTCGACCGGCACGGTCTCCATGGTCATGCCCTCGAAGTACGGGGGCTTGCGCACGTAGGTGGACTCGGCGTCCCACTCGAAGGTGTTGCCGGTCGGGATCGACAGGGCCTGCCACTGGGCGTCGCCCGCGAAGACGTCCTGGTAGGACTTGTTGAACATGTCCTCGCCGATGGCGTTGGCGACGACGTCGTTGACCTCGGCCTCGGTCGGCCAGATGTCGGCCAGGTGGACCGGGTTGCCTTCCTGGTCGGTGCCGAGCGCGTCCTTGGTGATGTCCACCTTCATCGAACCGGCGATGGCGTACGCGACGACCAGCGGCGGGGAGGCCAGGTAGTTCATCTTGACGTCGGGGTTGATCCGGCCCTCGAAGTTGCGGTTGCCGGAGAGCACCGAGGTCACGGCCAGGTCGTGCTCGTTGACCGCCTTGGAGACCTCCTCCGGCAGCGGGCCGGAGTTGCCGATGCAGGTGGTGCAGCCGTAGCCGACGAGGTTGAAGCCGACCTTGTCGAGGTACGGGGTGAGGCCCGCCTTGTCGAAGTAGTCGGTGACGACCTTCGAGCCCGGCGCCAGGGTGGTCTTGACCCACGGCTTGCGGGTCAGGCCCTTCTCGACCGCCTTCTTCGCCACGAGCGCGGCGGCGACCATGACGTACGGGTTCGAGGTGTTGGTGCAGGAGGTGATCGCGGCGACGGTGACGGCGCCGTGGTCCAGCTCGTACGTGGTGCCGTCGGGGGCGGTGACGGGGACCGGGTTCGTCGGGCCCGCGGCGCCGATGGCCGGGGAGTCGGAGGCCGGGAAGGACTCCTTGCCCGCCTCGTCCACGCTGTCCACGTAGTTGCGGACGTCCTGGGCGAACTGGGCCTTGGCGTTGGCGAGGACGATGCGGTCCTGCGGGCGCTTCGGGCCGGCGATGGAGGGGACGACCGTGGAGAGGTCGAGCTCCAGCTTCTCGGAGAAGTCGGGCTCGGCGGCCGGGTCGAGCCAGAGGCCCTGCTCCTTGGCGTACGCCTCGACGAGGGCGACCTGCTTGGCGTCGCGGCCGGTCAGGCGCAGGTAGTTCAGCGTCTCGTCGTCGATCGGGAAGATCGCGGCGGTGGAGCCGAACTCGGGCGACATGTTGCCGATGGTGGCGCGGTTGGCGAGCGAGGTGGCGGCGACGCCCTCACCGTAGAACTCGACGAACTTGCCGACGACGCCGTGCTTGCGGAGCATCTCGGTGATGGTCAGCACGAGGTCGGTGGCGGTGGTGCCGGCGGGCAGCTCGCCGGTCAGCTTGAAGCCGACGACGCGCGGGATGAGCATGGAGACCGGCTGGCCCAGCATGGCGGCCTCGGCCTCGATGCCGCCGACGCCCCAGCCCAGGACGCCGAGGCCGTTGACCATGGTGGTGTGCGAGTCGGTGCCGACGAGGGTGTCGGGGTACGCCTGGCCGTTGCGGACCATGACCGTACGGGCCAGGTGCTCGATGTTGACCTGGTGGACGATGCCGGTGCCCGGCGGGACGACCTTGAACTCGCTGAACGCGGTCTGGCCCCAGCGCAGGAACTGGTAGCGCTCCTTGTTGCGGCCGTACTCCAGCTCGACGTTCTGGCCGAAGGCGTCCTTCGTACCGAACTTGTCGGCGATGACGGAGTGGTCGATGACCAGCTCGGCGGGGGCGAGCGGGTTGATGCGCTCCGGGTCGCCGCCGAGCTCCTTGACGGCCTCGCGCATGGTGGCGAGGTCCACGACGCAGGGCACACCGGTGAAGTCCTGCATGATCACGCGGGCCGGCGTGAACTGGATCTCCTGGCTGGGCTGCGCCTGGGAGTCCCAGCCGCCGAGCGCGCGGATGTGGTCGGCGGTGATGTTCGCGCCGTCCTCCGTGCGGAGCAGGTTCTCCAGCAGGACCTTGAGGCTGTAGGGGAGGCGCGCGGAGCCCTCGACCTTGTCCAGCCTGAAGATCTCGTACGACTCGTCGCCCACGCGCAGCGTGCTGCGGGCGTCGAAGCTGTTCGCCGACACGACAGTCTCCTTCATCAATGTGCGCGTAACTCCGCGCCGCGCCTCACCACGGCGGGCGCCGCGTGGTGCCGCCTCGGACCACCGGACCATCCGCTAAGGTAAGGCTTAGTTAGGTAACCCTTACCGAACGGTGCCCGCTGTGCGCCTTCGGCATATATCTCGATGTCGAGATAACTCTAGTACATGACCGCTGACGGGTCATGTCCGGGAGCCCCGGTGATCCCTCGCAGTGAAGGTTGAGCATTGTCACCGAAGGTTGGTGACCGCTAGGTTTTCTCACCGAAGGTTGAGTGATCGTTTAGGTCTGGCTGCCTGGGGAGACGGTGGGGGAACCGGTACACGCGTACGGCGATCCTGCGCTGGGCGCCTTTGACCTGGACTTCTACGATGGCGGCGAGCGTCGTCGCACCGCGCTGGGCTCGGGGTGGAGTATCCGGTTCGAGGACGTACCGCCCGTACGCGGATTCCGGTGGAACAAGGGGGATCGCAGCTTCGCCGGCTGGTACTACGCGGTGACCACGGGCGGCCATGTGGGCTACGAGTCGTGGCTGGAGCGGGACCGGCTGATTCTGCTGGACTTCGCGCCGGATGTGGTGGGGATCGCCTCACAGCCGTTCTGGCTGCACTGGCGCGAGGAGGAAGCGAAGCGGCGGCACGCGCCGGACTACTTCGTACGGCTGGCCGACGGACGAGCCCGCGTGGTCGATGTCCGTGCCGAGGACGATGTCGACGAGCGGACCGCGCAGGCGTTCGCCGCGACCGAGCGGGCCTGCTCGGCGGCGGGGTGGGAGTTTTCGCACGTCGGTGTCCCGGATCCGGTGTTCATGGCGAACGTGCGGTGGCTGGCCCGATACCGGCACGGGCGGTGTGGTCGTGAGACCGATGTCGTCGAGCGACTGGTGGAGGTCTTCCGGCGGCCTCAGGGTTTGCGGGCCGGGGTCGAGGAGGCCGGGGATGTCCTGCGTGTCCTGCCCGCGCTGTTCCATCTGCTCTGGGCGGGGACCCTTCACGCTGACCTTGGTGGGGCTCTGCTGAGCAGTGGCACGGTGGTGCACACGGTGGAGGGTTCTGTCGTCGGGCTGCAGCGGGCAGAGCAGGGCTTGGGACTGCTGCGTCCGAGACGGGACACGCGTGGGGAAGGGAGCCGGATGCGCAGGCTGTCGAGGCCGGCGACTGTCGGGGTGGGCGATCGGGTGCGGTTTGCCGGCCAGGTGCGGGCGGTGCTCGCGGTGTCCGCGATCGCGGTGACGCTGGCCGGTGAGGGCGATGTGCCGCGGGAGGTCCCGCTGGCGGTGCTGCTGGGCGATGAGGGCTTCGAAGTGCTGGGCAGTGCGGGGCGGTTGCCGCTGCCGCCGGTGTCGCTGCTGGAGGCGCTTCCGGAGCACGCGCGGGAGAAGGCTCTGTGGTGGGAAGGCCACATCCTGGAGGTCCTGCACGGCGTCGATCCGAACCGGGGTGAGGATGCCGGTCCTCGGCCTGAGTACGATCCGGCCCGTCATTCGCTGACCGCGCGGGAGCGGGCGAAGGCGGCCGAGCTGACGGCCGCGGGCTATCGGGTCAGCGTGAGTACGGTCGGCAACTTCCGCCGCCGCTACCGGGCCGAGGGACTGCTCGGGCTCGCCGACCGCCGACCGGTGCGCAAGAAGCCGCAGTTCGGGACGGTCCCCGACGCGGTGGTGGAGGCCATGCGGCAGGCGATCAAGGAGGGCGTCGACGACTCCACCCGGACCGGGACCTATATCATCTGGCGGACCGGCGAGATTCTGCGGGAGAACGGCGAGACGGTGGAACTGCCGTCGCAGTCGACGCTCTACCGGCTGCTGTCCAAACTGACCTACGGCAAGCCCGTGTCGGCGACGGCCCGCAACCGCCGCTCACGCGCGCATGGGGCGAAGACGCCATTCGGGCAGTGGACGGTGTTCGCGCCGGGCGAGGTGGTGCAGATCGACTCCACCCCGCTGGACGTGCTGGTCCGCCTGGACGACGGCGTGGTGGGCAAGGTCGAGCTCACCGGCATGGTCGATGTCGCGACCAGGACCGTTCCCGCGGCGGTGCTGCGGCCCACCACGAAGTCGGTCGACGCGAGCGTGCTGCTGGCCCGCGCGCTCACCCCCGAGGTGATGCGTCCGGGCTGGGTGGAGGCCCTGCGGATGTCGCGGTCGGTGCTGCCCTACCGTCGGCTGCTGGAGGTCGACGAGCACCTGGAGCACGCGGCGGCGAAGCCGGTGATCGTGCCGGAAATGATCGTCTGTGACCACGGGAAGGTGTTCATCTCTCGGAACTTCAAGGCGTCCTGCCGTTTCCTGGAGATCGATTTCCAGCCCACGCACAAGGCGTCCCCGTTCCAGAAGGGGCACGTGGAGAAGATGCTGGACTCCGTCGGCACGCTCTTCGCGCAGTTCGTCGCCGGCTACACCGGCCGCAGCACCGACCACCGCGGCCGCCGCCTGGACAAGCAGCCGCTGTGGTCCCTGCCGGAGTTGCAGGAGCTTCTCGACGAATGGCTCGTTTCGGCGTGGCAAAATCGCGAACACGACGGTCTGCGTGACCCGTTGCACCCGGGCCGGTCGTTCACGCCGAACGAGAAGTACGCCGCGCTCATCGAGGCCTGCGGCTACGTTCCGGTGGCTCTGAGCGCCGAGGACTATGTCGAGTTGCTGCCCTCAACCTGGCGGGCGGTGAACGACTACGGCATCAGGATCAAGCGCCGCACCTACGACGCGCCGGGCCTGATCCGCCGTCAGCATTCCGGTGTCGCGGAGAAGAAGGGGCTGTGGGAGGTCCATCATGACCCCTACGACATTTCCCGGATCTGGGTACGCAACCACCACGGCGACGGCGAGTGGATCGAGGCGACCTGGAAGCACCTGCGTCACACCCCGGTTCCCTTCGGTGAACTGGCCTGGGACCACGCTGCCCAGGGCCTGCCCAAGGGCACCGAGGAAGAGATCGCTCAGGCGGCTGCGGCTCTACTGACACGGGCCCACGCCGGACCGCAGCAGGACGGGCCGGGCAAGCCGCAGAAACGTACGCGGCGGGACAAGCAGGTCGCCGCCCGCACCAAGGCCACCCCTCCTGTTCCTACGCCGCCCCCTGCCGCCGAGCCCGACCCGGTCCCTGAACCCGAGGCATCGGAGGAAGAGGCGCCGCTGGCCAAGGTGATCCCGCTGGGCCTGTTCGATCCTCTCGCCGATCCCTGGAAGCGTTCATGACCACATCGCACGACCCGCTCGTCCCCTTCGCCAACGGCCCGCGGGAGCCTGAACGGCATCTGACGAACCTGTCCGGCTGGCGGTCCTTCGTCGACGATCAGCCCGTCATACCCGCGTTGCTGAGTGCGGCCGAGCGGGCCGCACTCAGCCCGGCGGAGCTGACCCGCTACGACGAGGACCGCCTGGACCATCACACCCGGCTGCTGGTGGTGGCGACGTCAACCGTCCAGCACACCGTCACCTGCGGCCGCCGTCTGGTCCTGCTGAACCGGCACGCGGTCAGCGCCCGGCGCGGGCTGTTCGTCTCTGGTCCGGCCGGCACGGGCAAGACCACCGCGATCACCCAGCTCGGCCGGGCTCACGAGCTCCTCGACCGGGCACGGCATCCCGGGGTGAGCGACCGCATCCCGGTCGTCTACATCACCGTCCCGCCCGCCGCGACGGCGCGGATGGTGGCGGTGGAGTTCGCCCGTTTCCTCGGCCTGCCGGTCCGCGTCCGCTCGAACATCACCGACATCCTGGAAACTGTCTGCGGAGTCCTCACGGACGCCCGTGTGGGCCTGGTCCTCGTCGACGAGCTGCACAACATCTCGCTGACGACCAGGTCCGGCGCCGAGGTCTCCGACACCCTGAAGTACTTCTCCGAGCGCATTCCCGCCACATTCGTCTACGCGGGGATCAACGTCGAACGGAAGGGACTGTTCGACGGCACTCGCGGCGAGCAGATCGCCGGACGTTTCACCCTCGTCCCCACCGCATCGTTGCCCTACAACACGGAGTGGCAGGGGCTGGTGGCCACCTTGGAGGACTCGCTGCGGCTGCACGATCACAAGATGGGCAGCCTCACCGCCCTGGACCGCTATCTGCACGACCGCACCGGCGGCATGATCGGCTCGCTGTCCCACCTGATCAGGGGCGCCGCCCTGGACGCGATCCTGACCGGCAGCGAGAAGATCACGAAGGCGAGTCTCCAAGCGATCCCTCTCGACCACAGTTCGGAATCGAGCTGACCGCCACGCAGAAAGGCACCGCCCCGCCATGCCGTCCCCCGCCGCCGACGAACGTCCCGCGGCTCCGCTTCCCATGCGCGTCCGCCCGCACCTGGGCGAGAGCACCGAGACCTACATCAGGCGCCTGGCCAAGGCCAACCACCTTCGGCCCAGTGCCCTGCACGCGATCGCCTGCGGCCCGCCCAACTGGACCGGAAAGCCCCGCCTCGACCGTCTATCCACCCTCACCGGCCATCCGGCCGACCATCTCAACCTGGCCCTGACGGACGCCATCGTGCCCCGTCGGCGGACCACCGTCACCGGCCAGTACCAGCGGCTGCCTAGGGGCACCTACCTGCTCTATCGAGCCATCCGCAAGGACGCGGAAGCCGGTCTCTCGCTACGGCACCTCGCCCAGCGGCACGGCGTCAGCCGGCGCACCGTCCGCGCGGCCCTGACCGCCGTGATGCCGCCCGCTCGTGAACGCCCGAGCCATTACCGGAAAACCCCGGTCATCGCCTCGGTCCGGCACATCATCGTCCCGATGATCACGCAGGACGTCAGCGCAAAGGACATCTGGAAGACGCTCATGGACGACCACGGCATCTCGATCTCCTTCTCCACGCTCAATGCCTACGTCCGTAACCAGCGGACTGGCTACCGCGGCCCCACCCCGCCGATCTGCTGAAACCGCGTGCTGATGTCTTCCCCCGACTACCGTCCGCTGGCCCGGCTCCCCATCCAGGTCCGTCCGATCGCCGGAGAACGCGCGAGGTCCTTCATCGTGCGCCTGGCGGCCGCCAATCATCTCAAAGCCGACCACCTGCGGAGCTTTCTCTGCGAGCCGCCACTGCACCGCGGTCACCCCAGCTGGAGCCGTCTGGCCGCCGTGACCGGCCGTGACCCCGACGCCCTGCGCGAGATCCTCGACCGCACGCACTGCGCACAATGCGGCAACCCCACCCTCGGCATCAGTCACAAACAGACCTGTTCACAGGCCTGCCGGCAGAAGGCCTACCGGCGACGGCACCCGAAGCCGAACAGGCAGCAGACCGTGGCCTGCCAGTTCTGCGGGAGGAAGCTGATCATCACCGTCCATGGAGAGACGCGTCGCTGGTGTTCGGCAGGCTGCCGTCAGAAGGGCTACCGGCAACGGCAACGCGAACGGGCCGAAGCTCTGGCGGCCCAGCCCACCTGCGACGAGTGCGGCACGCCACTCGGCCCCGGCAGCCGACGACGCTGGTGCTCGAAGGTCTGCAGCCATCGGGCCTACATACGTCGCAGGATCGAGCGAGGCGAATCCCCACTGCCGACACCCGATCCAAAGGCACCGCCCCGAGAACAGCCGACGATCTGCGCCTATTGCTCGGGCCCCTTGCTGCCAGGGCGCAAGAACCAGATACGCCTCACATGCTCAGCAACCTGCCGCACATACCTCTACCACCGGCGCAAAAAGGAGCGACTCACCCAAGAACACTTGACCCACGAACCCTGACCGCCGCCAGCAGCCGGGGCGGCGCACCCACGAAGCGACGCGACGCAGAACCCGACGAAGGACACCTTGCTCCATCTGCCCCACCGCGAACCCTTGAGCGGAGCCAGACGCCACCACGGCGCGGATCTTGCGGACGTGCAGGTCAACGGGGGTCCGTCTCTTGGGAGGCGGCCCCCCGGGCTGCTGATTTGACTTCGGCAAGCGAATGGAACCTGCGGACCCGGTCGGGTCGCGAGGTCTCGACAACCGGACGCAGATGCCACCGCGCCGTGGGCGCATGCGGGTTCCGGTCCGGTGATGTGTCGGAGACGGCGACGATGTCGTCGTCGTACGCCTCCGTGAACACGTAGCCCATGCTCGGGTTGCCCAGCACGGGGCAGTAGTCCACCGCAATCCGTAGGCACTCGGCATGGATGGCAGCGGAGGACACCACCGCCGACCCTTCCCGCGGCTCCTGAAGGGCCACCCACGCCGTGGTGCCCAGATCGTTCCCGCACACCTGACAGCCCCAGAGTCGACGGCACAGCTCCGCCTTCACCCGCTCTATCTCGCGGAAGAGCGGCTGACCGTCGCCCATGGGGGTGACCCAGGGAAAGGGCAGCCCACGCACCACCGGGCGCGGCAGTCCAGCGGGGTTCTGGAACTCCTCGCCCTTGTAACGCGGCGGATGGACGTACACGACGTCTTTCATCCGCTGGCCGTCGGGCCGGTCCCGCAGGTAGACAACTCTCTGCATGCTCTGCTCGGTCCTTTCCCAGGTCCCGCGGCGTCGCTCTCGCCGGACACGGTCACGCCCGGTGCCCGTGTCCCGGGTTCACTGGGCGACGGTGCCTTCCTTCAGGCGGGCGATCATGCGCTCGGTCGTGACGATGGGGGTCTCGACGGCGGAGGAGGAGGCGGAGGTAACGCCGGGTCGGTCGTTCCACGTCTCGTGGCCGGCGAACGTAATGGTCTCGCCGGGCAAGTACCGTGGCAGGGGACGGTAGTTGTTCACACCTTCGACGGGTTCGCCGCGCACCAGGACCGGATCCAGGTAGAGCCCCTGGCTCTCGATGCGGGTGGAGGTGGCGATGTACCCGATGTCCAGCCCGCAGCGCCGCTTCGGTGAGGTGTTCGCCTCCGAGCAGTGCAGCAGGTGGGGGTGGTGGATCGAGACGTCCCCGGGGTTCAGCTCGATGTCGACAATGCCCCGCTCCTCGGCCCACTGGCGTACCAGTCCGCCGTCGGCTTCCGAGAACAGCATGTTGGGCTTGTCGGTGCGCAGGTTCGGTTCGTACAAGGGCAGTTCGTGGCTGCCGGGGATCATGCGCAGGCAGCCGTTCTCGGTGGTGCTCTCGTCGACGGCCAGCCACACCGTGAGAGCGTTCATCGGTGCAAGCTTCCAGTACGCGCCGTCCTGGTGCCAGAGCACTGGTTGGCCGTCGTACGGCGGCTTGCAGATGTAGTGCGCGGTGAAGCAGGCGAGGTCGGGGCCGAGGAAGTACTCACCAATGTCCACGAGCCGCGGGTCCGATATAAGACGGACCCAGAACGCGTCGTTGCGGATCAGAGGGTGGTGGAAGTGCTCGGGACGTAGTTGCGGGTACTTGGCCGTGAGCCAGTCGACGTGTTCACGTGCTTCTTCGAGGAGGTCTTCGGGGATGACGTTGCGAATGATGGCGAAGCCGTGCTCCGCGTAGTCGGCAGCGGCCTGTTCCAGCGCGTTGGTCATGCGTGTCTCCAGTTGATCACTGTACCTCTGTGTGTGCTTGCGGGCTTCAGCCGCGGACCTCCCACTCTTCGGGGAGTCTGCTGTGGCGGCGTATGGGGGACAGGAGCAGCAGAACGAGCGGGACGCCCATGGCCACCGCTCCCGCCCACAGAGCCGTGCCGGTGGACCAGTGGTTGGCGATCAGGCCGCCGGCGAGGGCCCCCAGAGGTGTGGCCCCTTGGACGACGACGCTGTATGCGGCCGTGACCCGGCCCATGTACTCGTTCGGGGTCACCCTGGCCCGCAGTCCGGCCGTGGACACCGACCGGCCCACGATAGCGACGCCGATGAGGACCTCCGCCAGCGCTATGAGCGGCACGGCGACGCCTCGGAAGACGCCGGCCAGGGGGGCCGCCACCACGGCAAACGGTGCCAGGGCGGAGAAGATGAGCGTCATCCGGATCTCACCGAACCGGCGCCGCAGTCGTGGGGCCAGGAGAGAGGCAGCGAACCCGGCCAGGGCGCCGAGCGTGGACAGCAGGCCGAACATCCAGGTCGAGATGCCGATCTCCTTGAGAAGGAAGACCGGCAGCATGGCCAGGATGATGCCCGCGCCGATGTTGTTCATGGCGGCCTGGTTGAGGAGCAGGCGGAGCAGGGGCTGCTTGAACAGGACGCCCATACCGTCCGCGATCTCACGGCGGAACTTGCGCTCGGGCGTGGTCCTGCCTCGCGCGACGTCCCCGGACGGGTGGATACGTCGTACCAGCAGGAGCGACATCAGGTGGCAGAGCCCGACGAAGCAGTAGAGAACAGGTGCGGCGATGCTCTGTGTCACCACGCCCGCGACGCTGGGGGAGATCGCCTGAATGGTGGTCTGGGAGGTCTGCAGCCGGGCGTTGCCGTCTGCCACTCGCCGTCTGGGCAGCACGTGCGGCAACACGCTGCTGTGGGCCACTTCGAAGAAGACCCCGGCCATGCTGACCACCAGGGCCACCACGATCAACTGGGTCACGGTGAGGACGTCCAGGGCATAAGCGATCGGGATGCTGCCGAAGGTCACGGCGTATGCGACGTCTGCCCAGACCATCACCGGCTTCTTGCGCCAGCGGTCGATCCAGACGCCGGCGGGCAGACCCACCGTCAGGAATCCCGCCCGACTGCAGACGAAGATCAGACTCATCACCAGCGGACTCGCGTGCAACAGCAGGAGCGCGGTGACGGGCAGGGAGAACCCGGCGACCTCGGAGGCCGCGTACCTAAAACCGTTCGCGGCCCACAGTCGACGGAAGTCGGGGACCTTGAGGACCTCGGTGGCATCGTCGTCGGCGAGAGTAGAAGGGAGCGTCATGGTTCTTCTCTCCCTCAGCGGATGATCGTAAGGCTGGGGATCTCACCCAGCGTCGGTCGTGCTGCCAACTCCGCCAGCACCTTGCGGTCGACCTTCCCGTTGGAGTTCCGCGGCAGTTCGTCCGTGACCAGCAGGATGCGCTGCGGGATCATGTAGTGCGGGAGCCGGGCGCGCAGCAGATCGGGCAGTTCTTTGACGTCGTCGGGGTGGTCCGCGGTGACGAACGCGGTGATCAGGTTGGAGAAGACGGCGTCCGGTGTCGCCACGGCGACGCATTCTCGGACGCCGCCGAGCGCGCGAAGGTGCCGCTCGATCTCTCCGAGCTCGACACGAAAGCCGCGCGACTTGATCTGTGCGTCCTCGCGACCGATGAACTCGAGTTCTCCCGACGGCGTCTCCCGGACGAGATCGCCGCTGGCGTACCATGACCGCCCGTCCGCGGTCCGGACGAACGCCCGGGCCGTCTGGTCGGGATCGAGGTAGCCCTCCATCAGCATGGCGCCTCGAACCAGGAGTTGGCCCGCAGAGCCCTGCTTCACCGGTTCCAGTCGCTCGTCCACCACGGCGATCTCGGCGCCGGGAAGCACCCGCCCGATAGGGATGACGGCATGGGCCGACTGCATACCGCGGATCTCGTGGAACGTGCACACGTTGCTCTCGGTGGGGCCGTACACGTTGAGCAGCCGCAGCCCGGGCACGGCCGCCAGCAGCACGTTCACGTCGTCGGGCTGCAGCACCTCGCCGCCGACCACCGCCGCACGCAGTGTCCCGAGCTCCGGCAGCAGGTCCTTGCCCCGGCGGGTGAGCCAGGCCAGGGTCGACGTCACGGCGTACCAGACGGTCCCGCCGACCTGCCGGCAGAAGTCGATGTAAGCGGCGGGAAACGGTGCCGCCGACGCGGGCATCAGCGCGACCGCGGCACCCACCCGGGCGGCACCGAAAAGGTGCAGCGTCGTGGGGTCGAAGTGCAACGGTGCGGAGTTGATGATGACGTCACGCTCGGCGAGCCCGAGTTCCTGGACCGACCAGTCGACGAAGGCCGAGGCGCTCGCATGGGTGTGCACCACGCCCTTGGGAACGCCGGTGCTGCCGGAGGTGTGCAGTACGTAGGCGAGATCAGCAACCGGCGCGCGCGGTGCGTCCTGCGGGATCGCGCACCACAGCGCGTCGGCCCCTTCGAAGCCAGCGGTCAGCGATTGCCAGACGAGCTGCGGCATAACCGCACGCCACTGGTCCCGGGCTTCGGCGTCCGCCACCAGTGCCCGAGGGCGGCTGCAACCGACGATGAGTTCGGCCCTGGTGATGGGGCCGTCAGGATCGACGGGCACGTAGCCGGCCCCGGAGCGGAGGATGCCATGGACCGTCGCCACCGCGAGGGCGTTCTTCGCCCCGTGCCAGACTACGCAGTCCCCGGGCCGGACACCCAGCTCTCGCAGGGCCCCCGCGATGTGCTCCGCGCCGGCGTCCAGCGCCTCGTACGTGAGCGTGATCGTCCCGTCCATGACGGCGGGACGGTCGCCGTGGCGCGCGGCGGTCGCGCGAAGGTCGTCCACCAGAGATCGTCCGGGAGCCATCAGCAGCCCTTGGTCTTCAAGAACGCGCGGATGGCGGTCGGAGTCTCGAAGTTAACCGGCACCACCTCCGCGTCCCGGATGGTGACGGGGAATTCCTTCTCGAGTAGTGCGACCAGGCTCAGCAGTGACAGGGAATCGATGATCCTCCCGGCTATGAGCTGGGTGTCCTCGGAGACCAGGGCGCCCGGCGCCACCTCCCGCACCGCGGCAATGACGGACTCGAGCACAGTGTCCTGTGTCATCTACAAACCCAGCCCTTCAGAAATGATCTTCATCTGCATGTCGGAGGTTCCGGAGTAGTACCGGCTGGCCACCGCGTCGGCCATCAGCGTCATGGCTTCTGTCTCGGGCAGCAGTGCGTAACCGCCGTACACATCGGGGAGTTCGTGGCAGAACCGGTTAAACTCGGTGCTCACGTGCAGCTTCGTCAGCGACGACCGGCCATGGTCCAGAGAATCCTCATCCGCTGCACGAGCCGTTGTATACAGCACCTCGCGCGCGCTCGTCAGGCTCAGGTGCATCCGCACCAGGCGCTGTCGAATCGTGTCGTACGTGCTGAGCGGCTGCCCGAACTGCGCGCGTGCCCGCGTGTGTTCGACAGCGCGACGCAGCGCCCGAGCCATCATCCCCAGGACTGGAGCCAGGATGAAGGCACGTTCGTGGCGCATCGCATGCATGAGCACGGCGAACCCACAGCCGGTTCCGCCAAGCTGGTCTTTGTCGTCGACCGTGCAGTCGTCCAGGAGCAGCGAACCGAGCTGAGCGCCGTCCAGCGCGGCCTTGTCGATGTCCTTGCCGATCCGCAGGCCCGGGGTGCCGCGAGGGACGAGGAAGGCGGTCAGCCCGGAAAGGGCACTGCCCTCGGCGGTACGGGCCAGGATCACGAAGACGTCAGCGGTGGGCCCGTTGGTGACGAAGGTCTTGGAGCCGTTCAGCCGCCACCGCCCGTCGGCGTCCCGCTCGGCGCGGGTCTGCAGTGACAACAGGTCCGAGCCCGAGTCGTACTCCGTGGCTGCGAAGGCGCCGACGACCCTTCCCTCGATGAGCGGCGTCAGGTATCTGGAGTGCTGGCCCGGGGTGCCGAACGCAAGCAGCGGCTCCTGACACGCCCACATCTGCGCCGCCATCGCGAAGGGCAGGCCGCTTCGACCCCTCTCCTCGGCGAACGCCTCCAGGGCGAGGCAGGCAGCCTCGTAACCGGTGCCGGTACCACCCGCCGTTGCGGGTACGGGCAGGGCCAGCAGCCCCTGACCGGCCACCTCACGCCAGGCAGTGGCACCGTCCGGTGATTTGCCGGCCCAGTCACGCAAACCGGCCAGCCAGTCGCCGAACTCCGCACTGTATGGCGATGTCGCGCGCTCCGTCATGTGCGCCCGCCTCCTTCCACGACGGCCCACTTGAACGCCTGATGGGATTCCGTCAGCCCGAACTGGTTGAAGGCTGCGGGACGTTGCCCCAGCGGGGCCAGTGCGAGCAGTTCCCTCTCGGTGCCCACGGCGCGGCCGGCCTCCAGCCAGGCCAGGATGTCCTCCGCGACGCCGGCCCCTCGGACACTCGGCCGTAGCTTGATCTCGTGGAGCATCAACCGGTCCCTTCCGCCGGGGCGCAGTCGGCCGAGGGCGGTGAGTGCGAAGACCGCGACCATCTCTCCGTCGGACTCGGCCACATAGTGCGTCGTCCCGGGTGCTGTGGGCGGGTCCGCGAGTCGTGCCGCGAACTCTTCGACGTCGCCGAATCCGTAGAGTTCACGGATGGCCCGGGCGTCCGCGACCGTGGCCTCGCGGATGGTCCGCGACGGTTCGGCTTCAGCCACCGGCCACCGCCGACATGATCATCACCGTGCTGTCCGGCGCCACCGCGACATCCAGTGATCCAAGATCACGGATGTTGTCCTCACCGATGTAGACACTGACGAAGGGCAGAAGGGCGCCGGACTTGTCCTCCATGCGCACGCGCAGTGTCGGATGCCGCTCGTAGACCTTGTCGATGATCTCCTTGAAGGTGCCGGCGGGCACTCGGAACTTGCTCTCGCCGTCGGCGAACTGAGCGAGCGGGGTCGAGAGGACGACTTCTACCTCGGGCACGGCGTACTCCTCACTCGGATAGGTCCTGTCGTCATTCAGAGGCGCTGAGGCTTCGGAAGGAGTGCAGTTCCCGGTAGGTCTCCCAGCGGCTGATGGCGTCCCTGAGCTGGGAGTCGTAGTCGGCGTCCTTGACGAACCCATGGCCCCGCTCATCGCGAAGCATGGCTGCGTGGGCGCTCTCATGGCCCCTCAGGCTCCGCAGGATCGGGCGTAGGTGCTCGAGAGCGAAGTACGAGTCCTTCTCCGAAACCAACGCGTGTAGATAGCGACCCGCGCCAGGAGCCGCCCAGTCCTTGATGATGTCGGTCACGGTCTCGGGAGGAGCCATGCCGGGCAGAGCTGCGAACGGCTTCGCTTCGCGGTCCCACTGGGGGAGGACGGTGGGGTCGTTGTGCGGTGCGATGACGAACGCCAGGTCGTCGCCCCCCGCCCGCATGCAGTGCTTGAGCGCGGCGTAGCCGCCCGACGACAGACCGTGCCAGACGGTTCCCTTGAGGCCGTGGCGTTCCAACAGGGTCGCGCGCAGGTCGTACATCTTCGGTACGAACTCTTCCTCGCCCAGCAGGAACCAGCCGCAGCACGAGTCCTGGGTGAAGCGGTGGATCGGGTCCGAGAAGGAAAGGCAAACGGACTGCGCCGCCTGTTTCCACTGCTTGCGCGCGAAGACCGGAGGCACGTGCTTCTCGATACGGCTGAAGCCGTGGAAGAGGATGTGCAGATACGGGCTGGAAACGGTTTCGGGTTCGGAAACCTCGTACTCCAGGACGTAGCCCTCCGAGTGCCGGAAACGGTCCTGCTGAATCTTCACTGGAAAACCTCGTATCGAATGGTCTCGCGGGTCACAAGTCCGGGTGGTCAGGGGGTGAGAGTGCGGCCTTCCGCGTACGAGAACCCCGGGCAGACGACGCGCACGACGCTGAACGGCTCGGATTCCTCGGACAACTCGACCACGACGGGCGCATGACCGGTGCTGTCGGTCATGCGCCGCACCACGAAGGCGAGCTCGTGTTCCATGTCGTCGTAGCTGCTTCCGTGACCACGCAGGGCTTCTTCGAAGCTCAGGCCCTCGGCGTGTGCGCCGAAGCCCGGATCCGTGCTCGCGTCTCTGGTGGTGTCCTGGTCCGAGGGGATGTCGTCGCGCGTGGCACTGATTTCCGTCAGCCGACTCTGCACGGCTTCGGTCAGCGCACGGGACAGGGCGACGTCCGCGTCCAGGTGGGTGCCGGATCCAGCACACACGATGGGAAAGAGGGCCGACCAGACGAAGGCGGCGAATGTCGGAATGCCGAACCGGTTCGGAATGCACATGATCTCGAACTCGACGCCCGCGTCCGTGAGATGCCGGATCAGGGAACGCAGGTGTGCGCTGTGGATTGTCGCCGGATTCACCCGGACACGGACGGGGTCAGTGCGGGAGGGATGAGCTGCCAGTACGTCGCGCTCGACCACTTCGTAGATCCCGTGGAGACACGCCTCCGCGAAAGTGTTGCCGGACGCCAGCCCGGTGCTGCTCGTCTCGAAGATTCGGGGGTGCCAGAAGTGTTCTCCGCTGTACGAGAGCCGGACAAGGTCGAGGGGGACCGGAACGGGTCGGTCGTCGGCCAGCGATCGCCCCCAGACCCATGGGAGCGCGAGCTCCTCGATCCAGTCCTCCGCCACCCGCAGGTTCAGGTCCCGCACGGAATAGGGCAGCTCCAAGCTTGCGGGCGGGGCGGTGAAGGCGTCCAGCGGCGGGCGCTCGGCGTGCCACAGCTCGATGGACTCCATGACTGCGGAGAGCTTCGCGAGGAGCGGCGAAGCGCCCTTGCCCTGGGTGACGGCGAGGGTCTCCGAATCGGGCCGTACGGCAAGGAAAACGGGGACGCCTATGTTGTCCAGGCGCGTGACATCGGCGACGCGAGTGATCCCGTAGCGGCGCAATCTGGGTTTCAGGCGTGCCCACGTGGTCTCCGGCGCCACGGCCCGGTGCGTTCCGGGCAATCTAACCTTGGGCATGGCTGCGCGCTCCACGTGTCTTGGGTCCCTGGAGGTCGGACAGGTAGCCGATGGCGAAGGGCCGGAAGGCCGCGGATGCCTGGCGCACTGAGGAGAGGCCCCTCCTGCCGCACTCCGTGGCCAGGTCCTCGACGCCGACGCCCCAGATACGTCCCAGCAGCCGCGCGCAGACAGCTTCCCGGATCTGGCTGAGACTGCGTTCCGGGTGAGCGTCCAGGTGCCGCCGCGTCTGTTCCAGCCAGTCAGCGCTTCGAGCCCGGTCCTGAGGCGTCTCCCTCTGCAGGAGCAGCTTGGCGTCGTGGCGGTTCACCAGGTCGGGCAGTGGAGACAACAGCCGGGTGATGCGCGCCCGCAGCCGCGGGTCGTCGAGCCACCGGAGAGCCACCGGGCCCAGCTGCCGCTGGATGTGAGCGCGAAACCGGCCGGCAGTGCAGGGGGATGTCGGATCGGAGGAAACGTGCAGGAAGTCCCACCACACGTCGGGGAATTCGGGGTTGAAGACCTGCTGGTAGGCAAGCCGGTGGTGTAGATCGGGTGCCGACGTCGCGAACCGGTTGCGCCAGCGTCGGTGGTACTCGGTAGACCAGTCCCGTCCGCCTTTGCCGCCCGTGGTCCAGCGGTGCTCAGGGCGTGCGCGGTTGTCGAACTGCTCAGCCAGCGCACATGCTTCGAGGGCGTCAGCTCTCTTCTGGTCGAACGCGTCTGGGTCGGAGGCGAGTTGTTGGCCGTACCAGTCCGCGAACGGCGCCTCACCGCACTCCTTGGCGATGGTGAGGACCCGTTCCCGGGTGCGGAGAGGGTAGTACTCGCGCTCGAGTCGGGCCATCAGACCCCGTCCTGCCTCCTGCCGTAGGACGCCTGCCTCGCACGCGGCCAGGACGGCGGTGTGGAGGTTGACGAGCGGCACGTTGATCCCGGTAGGTGAGCGGGTCTCACCGTGGGCCACACTGACCGCGTCATCCCCGTCGAAGACGCCGGAGCGGTACCAGTGGTAGACGCGTCCGACGCCGATCATGCCGAACTCGTCGAGCTCGGCAGCGCGCAGGGCACCGATGCTGGCCGCCCCGAGGACCGCGATGCCACGCGCCAGTGCATCGAGGATCTCTTTGTGACGCAGGGCCAAGCGGTGGTGATAAATTCCGTCCACAATGACAGCGACATCTCCGGAGGAGAGGTCACCCGAGAATAGATCACCGTGCTTCACGGGTCCGTGCAGAACAAAATTCGGATGATTCTTCAGCATAAGAGGTTCGGGGCACGACGGCCCGACGAACACATGAACCGTCATGCCCTTCCCCCTTCAACGGCGTGCCGGTCAAACCAGATCGAGCGGTTCAATCTGCACGAACCGCGTCATGCGATGGTCAGTCGCGGACTTCGCTGTCCGTGATGATCAGCGGGCTGTCCGCGAACAGGTTCTCGAAGTCCTCGCCGGTGAGCCCTTCAACCTCACTGGCGGTCTCAACGATGGTCTCAGCCATATCTTCTCCCCATTCAGATTGAGGGAATTGCCGACGCCACTGCGGCGCCTGACGCAGGCTACATCGAGCTTGATCGCAGGTCCAGAAGTTTTTTACGGTGACTAACTTTCCGCCAATTTCTGGAGTGCTGGAATAGGCAGATTCGAGCATCCGACCCCTAACGCGGCACCAAACCAAGAGGCAACAGAAAACACGGCAGCCGACTGACTCTTTAATATTTCTCAAACCTTAATCGAGTCCCCCTTGGTTGAGATATGGGGTCTCCTTGGTGAACCCGTAGCGGCTGATCCATGGGGTCGCGAAGCAGCCCACCGATGGGAATGAGACAGGCCCCTCGGGTTCCCGTCGCCACCGGCCGGAGGCGACTCTTCGGCTCTTGACGCCCAGCCGTGGCCGTATGCAGGATCTTGGAGCCGGGGCAGTTGACGGGCGACGCCTGTGGAACCGTCGGCACTTCTGCGCATCGCGCAGGCCCCGTGTGCAGTCGCGTGAGCGAGCCGGCACGGCACGAGACCTGACTTACTCGGGGGATTCGTAATGGCTTTCCAGATCACGCCCATGCCCTTGGTGATATCCAGCCTTCTCTTCCATCAGATCAACAGGCATTGGGAGTATGGTTTCTCGGCAGTGGGGCAACACTTCGCACCGGTATTCGGCATTCGCCTACCGCGTGTGGCCGCAGTTGTCGGCCAAGTCGCTGCGCTCCCGCTGGCCTTGCTGATCGCGTTGACGGCACACTCACTCGCCGGCCGCCTCGCGGCCGTTGCGCTTGCCTTCTACTGGATACTCGCGACGCACCGGAGGCTTTCGGATCACTCCTGGCTCGGGTGGGTTGCCGTGGCAGTCATGGCGGTCACCCCCGCAGAGGTCCATCCATTTGTTGCACGAGACCTCCTGGCGTGCGTTTACCTGACTGCAGCACTGCTCAAGGTCAATGACGAGTACCTGTTCACCGAGCGGAGCGCGGGCCGCATCGTCACCGCGCACTACCTGCAACTGCTCGGGCTGCCGGCCCGTCCCGCGTTCCTGAAAACCGTAGCGGCTTCAGTGATCATCGTTGAGTTCACGACGGGCATCATGCTGTGGGTTCCGGGCGGGGAACTCTGGAGCCTGTGGCTCGCGATACTGATGCACCTGGCCTTCGGAGTTTCGGGAAACCTCCCGTTTTCGGTCGTGGCCATGGCGCTGTGGGTGACGGCGTTCTCCCCTGACGGAACGATCGACATCTCGGGTGACACGAGCCCGATCTGGCTTGCTGCCCTCCTCGCTGGTCTGGCCGCTCTGACGCTAGGGCGCACTGCCACCGGCCGCCGGTCCTGCAGCTGGCTCGTGAAGGACTTCTACCAGGGCGCCGTTTACGGGGCCCTGTGCGCGGTTGCCGTACTGTCACGGGCCGAGGGACCGGCCCTCCGAAGCAGCCACGTCATGCTTGTCCATGGGCTGGTCGGGCTGGCATTTGTGGTGAACTTCCTTCTGGTGGTGACCGGCGTGAAACTCGAGTGGGCCTTCGCCATGTTCACCAGCCTCCGCCCGTTCGGCCAGTCCTGGCTCGAGCGCCACCGGCTCTTGGACTGGCCCCGTTACTACGCGCTCACGCTCCCGGCCCGCATACCGAAGTCACTGCTGCGCGAGATCGACCCGGAGTTCCTCTATCTGGCAACACGGGCGGAGAACGTCGTCCACGAGGGCGTGGTCTACCACCTGGAAGCCGCGGCGCGGAAGTGCGACGTCTCGTTCGCTCCCCAGGCGATGACCATCGATCTCGTCGTGCGCGAACTCGTCCCCGCCCCCGCCGATCCGCCCCAACCCGCTCCCCGTCGGCGTCTTCTCGCGTACCCGGCCATCGCACCCAAGAGCCTGGACCGGCGCTACCTCGTCTGAGGAAAAAGCGGTCCGGCGGCAGAGCGGGCCGTCGGGCCAGGGTCGACCGCCTTACCGCGCCACCCGAGGACACGATCGAGTTTGCTGGCGTCCTCGCACCGGGCCACCTGGGCATTGTGGGCTCCGTAGGGACCGCTCAACCTTCGCTGAGAATCGCTCAACCTTCACTGCGACGGGTCACCGGTGCGCCGCGCACCCACCCGGTCCGGGTACCCCGAATGCGCGGCCCGACCCCACCCCGCCGGACCTCCCCCACCGCACCCGGCACGCCACTCTCACCCGAACAGCACACCCCCGTACGGGTGCCATCTCATATCTGAGATAGCCTGCCGACATGTCAGATGACTACCTCGTACGTATCGGCAAGCTCATCCGTGACGCCCGTCAGCACCGGGGCTGGACACAGAGCCAGCTGGCCGAAGCGCTCGGAACCAGCCAGAGCGCCGTGAACCGCATCGAGCGCGGCAACCAAAACATCAGCCTTGAGATGATCGCCCGTATCGGTGAAGCGCTGGACAGCGAAATCGTCTCGCTCGGCTACGCCGGCCCCATGCATCTGCGCGTCGTCGGCGGCCGCCGGCTCTCCGGCGCCATCGACGTCAAGACCAGCAAGAACGCCTGCGTGGCGCTGCTGTGCGCGTCCCTGCTCAACAAGGGGCGTACGGTGCTGCGCCGGGTCGCCCGCATCGAGGAGGTCTACCGCCTCCTCGAAGTGCTCAACTCCATCGGTGTCCGCGCCCGCTGGATCAACGACGGCACCGACCTGGAGATCGTCCCGCCGGCCAAGCTGGACATGGACGCCATGGACGCGGACGCCGCCCGCCGCACCCGCTCCATCATCATGTTCCTCGGCCCGCTGCTGCACCGCATGGACGCCTTCAAGCTGCCCTACGCGGGCGGCTGCGACCTCGGTACGCGCACGATCGAGCCGCACATGATCGCGCTGCGCCGCTTCGGCCTGGACATCGCCGCAACCGAGGGCATCTACCACGCCCGCGTGGACCACTCCGTCACGCCCGGCCGCCCCATCGTGCTGACCGAGCGCGGCGACACCGTGACCGAGAACGCCCTGCTGGCCGCCGCCCGCCACGACGGCACGACGGTCATCCGCAACGCCTCCTCCAACTACATGGTCCAGGACCTCTGCTTCTTCCTGGAGGCGCTGGGCGTACGCGTGGACGGCATCGGCACCACCACCCTCACGGTGCACGGCGTCCCCTCCATCGACGTGGACGTGGACTACTCGCCCTCCGAGGACCCGGTCGAGGCGATGAGCCTGCTCGCCGCCGCCGTCGTCACGGAGTCCGAGCTGACGATCCGCCGGGTGCCCATCGAGTTCCTGGAGATCGAGCTCGCGGTCCTGGAGGAGATGGGCGTCGACTGCGACCGCACCGCGGAGTACGCCGCCGACAACGGGCGCACCCGGCTGGTGGACCTGACCGTCCGGCCCTCCAAACTGGAGGCGCCGATCGACAAGATCCACCCGATGCCGTTCCCCGGCCTCAACATCGACAACGTCCCCTTCTTCGCGGCGATCGCGGCCTCGGCCCACGGCCAGACCCTGATCCACGACTGGGTCTACGACAACCGCGCCATCTACCTCACGGACCTGAACCGCCTCGGCGGCCGCCTCCAACTCCTGGACCCCCACCGCGTCCTGGTCGAGGGCCCCACCCGCTGGCGCGCCGCCGAAATGATGTGCCCCCCGGCCCTGCGCCCGGCGGTGGTCGTCCTCCTCGCGATGATGGCCGCGGAGGGCACGTCGGTGCTGCGCAACGTGTATGTGATCAACCGCGGCTACGAGGAACTGGCGGAACGCCTGAACTCGGTGGGCGCGCAGATCGAGATCTTCCGGGACATCTGACATCAGGCTCACGCCGCTCGCTGACGCGCTGCAGGACGAAGCAGAGAAGGAGCCCCACACCTCACGGCGCGGGGCTCCTTCCCTCTTTGGAGGTCGCCCGGACAGGCGCCCGGGATCGGCGGACACCGGGCGCCGCCGTGAGGCCCTACACGCCCAGTTCGTCACATAGGTCGGCGTAGATTTCAAGGAAATCAGGGTTGCTCCGGAACTCGCCGAGGCCGATCACGTCGAACTCGTCCAGGGAATCTGTCGCCCTGACGCCGAGTGCCGCAAGCGCTTGGTTGATCGATGCCCCAGCGGGCGTCAACCGCTCTTCGCCGCGGAACGCTGCGGCCCACTGGCCGCCGAGACCCCCGAAATAATCTGTCTGGATGATCGCGAACTGCGGCCTGCCCGTGCCGGTCACCTCGCAGACGAGGTCACGCAACACCGCCTCTGTCGGGAACGTATCGCTCAGGCCGTCAGGAAGATCAAGCCTGGCGCTGTTACCGCGTACCGCGGCCCAGTATGCGGAGAAATAGTGATCAATCGGGAACACGCTCACGCCCTCGCGCACGAAGGCGGCACGCAGTCCCACGGCGCGGGCCTGATCGACGTCGCCCCCTCCGGCCACGATGAGGGCGCAGATGTTGTGGGACATGTACGCATCCTATTCAGCGAACCGGAGAGGCCGCGGGCTTGATCAAGGCACGCACACGAGTGTGCGGTCGGCGGGGTTACTTCGTCTCGGCGGCCGGGCGCCAGGGCCGGCCGTCCTGGCGGGGGCGCGCGATCAGGGTGAGGCCGTCGAAGTCCACGGGGGACCATCGGTCGCGGCCGGCCGTACGGGCGGTCCAGCCCTGTTCATTCGTCGCGGGTTCGATCATGACGGCCTGGCCGTCGTGGATGCGGTCGGCGACGACGTTCCACAGCCGGTCGCGGATGCGGGGGTTCGGGTTGCCGACGTAGACGCCTGCGGCGACTTCGGTGAACCACCGGGTGAGGTGTCCGCGCAGACCGGGCGGGGCCGCGACGAGGACGACCACGGTCGTGCCGGCGCTCATGACGCCGCCTCCTCGTCACCGGAGCCGTGCCTGTCGTCCGGCTTCGGCTCCGGCTCCAGTTCGGGTTCCGGTTCCGGTTCCGGGATGATGTCGAGGTGGTCGGCGGCGCTCCAGTTCCGGCCGCTGCTGACGACGGTGTCGCCGTCGTCCCACAGGGCTCCGAGATCCTCGTCGGAGAGCTCGGTGCCTTCGCGTACGAGCAGCCGCTTGATGTCGGTGACGATGCGGGGCAGCAGTTTGCCCTTGACGACGGCGTCGCGGAACGCGGTGCGCGCGTCGCGCTCCGAGGTCAGGCCCTGGGCGGCGAGGTCGAAGGCCAGCGGGATGGTGTATTCCGCCTTGTAGAGATCGGCGACGTCCAGCACGAAGGAAAGCGCGTTGCCGGTGTGGACGAACCCGAGGGCGGGGCTGGCGCCGAGCCCCGTGATCGCGGCGTGGCTGATGCCGTAGAGGGCGGAGTTCGCCGCGGACAGGAGCCGGTTGACGTCGTCGCCCGCCGCGAAGGCGTCACCCGGCTTGTAGTCGCGCTTGACCCACGGTACGCCGGTGCGCTCCGAGTGCTTGGCGTAGAGACGGCGGACGCGGGTGCCTTCCCGGCCCCGGAGCTGCTGGAGGGTCAGACCGGTCGTATCCTCGCCGGCGAAGCGCATCTCGTACATGCGGCGGGCCACGGCGACGCGTTCCTTGGGACGGGTGACCAGCCATGCCTGGCGGAGCTGGAGCTGGGAGCCGCGCGCCGTGCCGGTACCGGCGGCATAGAGGCGTACGCCGTGTTCGCCGACCCAGCACACGGCGGTGCCGGAGTCGGCGAGCAGGGTGACGGCGGGGTGCGTGATACGGCTGCCGGGGCCCACCAGGAGGACCGCGAGCCAGGCCGCCGGGACGTGGACGGTACGCGCCTTGTTGACCAGGACGATGGCGTTGTCGTCGCGGTCGATGTGACAGCGTTCGGCGTAGAGGCTGCTGATGCGGTCCTCCAGCCGGTGGACGTCCTGGGGCCCGGTCCGCCACCACGGTTCAGCCATGGGTCACGTCCTCGGGGGTGCGGAGCGGGGCCAGGGTGAGGAGGCCCTGGCCGTAGCCCTTGCCGGGGCCGATGCCGCCGAGCAGGCCGGCCCGCAGGGCGTCGGGGTCGGTGACGCGCAGCCGTCCTTCGAAGGTGGCCGTGGACAGGGTGACCCGCGGTCCGTCCTTCCGCTTGCTGAAGCGCAGGATGTCCCGGCCGACGACGGCGACCGCCGGCCCCGGTGACGGTTCTCGGTCGTCGGCGGCGAACTCGCGCAAGCCGGGGGCGGGCGGCGTGGCGGTGGCGTCGGGGATGGTGAAACCGTGGCGCTCGCACCGCTGAAGGAGCCATCCGACCTGCTGGGCCACGGTGCGGTGGGCGACGCGAAAACCACGCGGCCGGCCACCCCTGTCGGCGCCTTCCTTGAGACGGGCGGCCTGTTGTTCGCTGGGCCGGGCGGGTGCGAGGACGTTGTGTACGGGGTTGGCGGTGAGGCGGAAGCCGAATTCACGGCCGTACGCCAGGCGGTCGAGCAGGGGTGTGTAGTCGGCGATGAGCGGATCGCCCCCGTCGGCTCCGGGCCAGCCGGCGTCCTCGACGAGCTGCGCCCAGGAGGGGCGGCTCTCGGTGAGGACGAGGACTTCGGCCTGATGGGGGCGGTTGTTCTCCAGTCGCCACAGGACGCGTTCCGTGACGGGCTGGACGGCCAGCCCGTTCAGTACGGCCGCGTGCAGCCGGTGCGGGTTGGCGAGCAGGGAGACGGCGGCCCGGCGGCGCGGGTTGAGGGTGATCTTCGACAGGTATGGCATGCGGTCACCAGCCCAGGAGGGCGAACGGGTCGTGGCCGGACCGGCCGGTGGGGCCTGTGTCCTGCGCGGACTGCGGCGGCTCGGCGTGTCCGGTGGGCACGGTGACCCACAGATGGCGCACGGCGCGGCGGCCGAAGGTGGTTCCGGTCTTGAGGTCGTAGGTGTCGGGGACGTCCACGGCGAGGTGGTCGCCCGCCGGGTCCTCCACGGTGGCCTCCAGGGACACGGTGGCGTCCCGGACCTGGCGGCGGCGGTGCTCGCCCGCCTTCCACGGCACCTCTTTCAGCGCCTCCTCCAGCCCGGTGTCGGGGCGCAGGCCGAGGCTGACGGGGCCGGTGGGCGGGCAGGAGCGGCGGCCGAGGGAGAGCGGGTGGACGGGGTGCCGGACGGCCTTCTCCAGGCCCGCCACGAGGGGCTTCGGGCCGCGGAGGGCCACGACGAAGACGGCGTCCTGGAGGTAGAAACGCTGGGTGACGCCCGTGTACTTGGCGGGTGAGGTCCTGGTCTGCTGCCCCTTGGCGTTGGTCTTGGCCGACAGCAGCGGCACCCCCCGGTAGTCGCTGTACGTGTGGTAGTCGCGGAGCAGGGAGCCGGGCTGATCGACCCGGACGCCGAGCCGTAGTCCGACCAGGTCGGCGATGGACGCCGCGCGGTCGCGGCCTTCGGCGGCGGCCAGGAGGCCGAGGACCCCGGACTTGGTGGGCTGGGGGCGCGTTTCGCGCCGGTTGTAGCGGGAGGGACCGCCCCAGGACTGCAGGGGGGCGGCGAGCCTCAGCAACAGGACCGCGTACTCGGTGCCGGTCATCGGGCACCGGCCTCCGCGCCGTCGCCGGCTACGGCCGCCTCTCCGCCGTCGAGCCAGTCGCCGACCAGGGTGCCCAGGGCGTCGAGGAGGGCGGGGAAGGGCAGGGAGGAGCCGAACGCGTCGGTGACCTTGTCCTTCTCGGCGGTGTAGGTGGCCAGCGTACGCAGCGGCTTGCTGCCCCAGGTCTCGCCGACCTTCTTGAGTTCTTCGGCGAGCTGGACTGCGGATTGTTCGGCGAGGCCGGCGGTGCCGGTGACGGGCTCCTCGTAGGCGGAGACCAGGTTCACCGGCTGGTCGGTGCGGACGGTCAGCAGGACCAGGTGGGGCAGGGTGCGGTGGGCGAAGGAGTTCTGGTGTCCGGTGGGCATGGAGCGTGCGAACGCCTCGACGAAGCGGACCGCGGTGTCCCTGGTCTCGGCGGCGTCGGAGAGGTTGTCGCGCAGTTGGTGCACGCCCAGGACCGCGTACCGGTACAGGGTGGAGGAGTTGAACTCGACGGTGCCGATCATCTCGGCCCCGTGGTCCTCGGTTTTCTCGTCGTCCACCGCGGTGAAGTAGTCGAACTCGGTGCGCACGGCGTGGGTGGACAGGGCGTGCGCGACCTGTACGGAGGCATCCACGTTCAGTGTGGGCAGGTCGGCGACCATGCGGCCGAAGAGCGCGACCTCCGCCGGGTGCCCGGTGGACAGCGTCTGGACGACGGGGAGTTTCTTCACCTCCGCCTTCAGCTCGTCGTCGGGCAGGGCGGCCAGTTCGGCGGCACGGCCGTCGAGCGCGGCCACCAGGTCATCGAGCTGCGTCTTTCCGAAGAACAGCAGGTACGCCGACTGGTCGTCCTTCTTCGCCGACTTGGTGATCCCGAGCGGTTCGAGAAGCGCGGTGGTCAGACGGTCGGCCTGCTCCGCGGCGAGGCCGGCTCCGCCCTTGTCGGTGGACCGGGCGAGCCGCTTGGTGAGCAGGGTGGCGATGCGCTTGGTGCGGGTGGCCCGGTCGGCCTCGGGCACCTGCCGGGCGTACTCGGTACGGGTGGCCCGCTTCCACGCCTGCGAGGAGACGCGGGCGCGCCGAGCGCCTCCGAAGACGGCCTGCTTCGGGGTACCGCTGTCGTCCCGGTTGACGTTGGACGGCGGGAGGCTCTGCAGGATGTGGACCTCGACGAACAGGTGCGGCTGGTTCATGGCACAGCTCCTAGAAGGCGTGAAGGCGTGGGGCGCCGCCCGTGGCGGCACGCGGGGGTGAGAGTCGAAGCGGTGGGGCGTACGCGGGGTTCCTTCGGGACGACGTCCCGCGTACGCGCCGGGGCGGCCGGGCGGGCGGCCGTCTCCGGTCGGTCGGTGGATTCAGGGCATGTTCGCGGTATGGAAGTCGCGCTCCCAGCGCTGCCGGTAGGACGCGGCGGCGTCCGGCCGGCGCGGGTCGTCCCAGGCACGCAGGGCTTTGCGGATCAGGTCGTAGTCGAGTCCGATACCAGCTTGGTTCAGCAGCGGTACGAGCGACCGCAGATGCATGACGAGTTCGTCGAAGTCGTTGGAGGTGAGCAGGACGCCGAAGCGCCGTTCCAGTGCGGTGGTGGCGCCCGTGCCCTTGCCCTCCGCCGTCTTCTTGGCGAGGGAGCCGACAGCGGTGCCGGGGCTGTGGCCCTTGATGTGCATCCGGTGCTCTTGGGCCTGCTGGTGACGGGCGAAGAGGGTGAGCGCCGCGTGTTCGGCCTTCAGATCCCGCGTAAGGGCTCCCCTGTCACGCCATTCGGGCTCCATATCGATGCGGTGGAAGGTCCACATGGCGGGCACCGTGCCCGCCTCACGCCCGATGCCCGAGCGCAGCGCGGCCAGGTCGGCGGCGGCGTCCCGGCTCTTGGGGTCGTATGTCACCCAGTACGGTGCGGACGCGCTGTCGGCGTCGGAGCGCTGGCCGCCCTCGTCACCGGGTGGGGCGGAAGTGCCGGGGTCGGTGCACTGGAGGCCCCAGGCCCGCAGCGTGCGGTCCCGCTTCGGTCCGTCCCACTGTTGCAGCTCGAAGAACAGCCGCGTGTAGTCCAGGCCGATACCCGCCTGCCGCAGCAGGGGTACGAGGCGCTGGAGGTGCTGCGCCAGTTCGTGCACGTCCTGGGCGGTGGCGGCCGCGAGCAGTCGCCGCTCCCGAGCGGGCCGGGCCTGCGGTTCCGTGCGCCACAGCCGCAGAAACGCGGTGCCGAGCCCGATGCCGGGCCGGTGCACGGGCTCGGACGAGGCGTGCTGGTGCAGACCGAACAGGGTCAACGCGTAGTGCTCGGCGACGTACGCGTGCGGGAGGCTGTCCAGGTCCTCGTCCCGGAGGAAGACGCGGTGGACGGATCGCATCGACGCGACGGAACCCGCCTCCCGGCCCACGCCTTCACGCACGGCCCTGAGCTTGCGCACGACGTACTCGGAGAATTCCGAAGGCTGTCCCGCCCGCTGCTTCGCGTCCCATTCTTCGGCAGCCTCCTCCCAGAAGTACGGCCGTGTCCGGGTAGACGTCATGCCGCGGCCTCCTCTGCCTCGACGGGGTGTTCGGCCGCGACCCGTTCCAGAATCGCGCCGAGTTTCGCCCGGAAGTGACCAACGGCCTTGCCGCTGCGGTATACGAACTCCTTGTCACCGATCCTGACCGTGCGGCCCACGACGGCGCGCGGCGGGACGGCCGCGAGCAGCAGGCCGGCTTCCCTGTCCGCGGCGATCCGCAGGCACTGCTCCCAGGCCAGCTGGGCTCGTTCGAGGAGATCGCCGTCGTCCCCCACGGTCCGCAGGCCGACGAGGAGCCGCCGCATGGTCCGGTCGAGGGAGTGGAGGAACGTCGCGGACGGCCTGCTGCCCTTGTCCCTGGGCAGCGGGTCACCGCCTGCGGCGCGCCGCAGATCGTTGTTGAGACCATCGAGCGCCCGAGCGACCTGGTCCGCCTGGTCGACGCACTCCAACAAGGCCGCGCGCAGCCACTCGTCCTGGGCGAGGAGCGCGTTGACCGGCAGGGGCACGTCGTCACCGATCGCGTTCTCCACCACGGCGGACTGCGTGCCGTACTCCAGACCCGATGTCTCCGCACCGAGCGGGTATCCCTGGGGCAGCACCTGATCGGCCTGGAGGTCCCCGATCTGCCGCAGCAGCGATGAGGTGTAGGGGCCGTCGCTCTGTTCGGGCAGGGTCATCGCCAGGAGGGTGCTCAGCCCCTGCCACGCCGCCCGGCCCGAGGCGTGCCGGCGGGGCCGCTGGTGCGGCTGGTCCTTCTTCGGCTTGGCCGTGTGCTGCCACGCGGTGTGCGGCTCGTCCTGGGGCGTCCGCGTCAGCCGGTCACCGGCGGACACGATGGCCCGGTTCACCCGTAGCCCCGACTCCGTCTCGCAGGTGAACAGGCGCACCCGGCGTGACTGAAAGGTCAGCAGGTCCAACAACCCGCTCGCCGGGCGCTGGGACCAGGCCGGGGTTGCCGGTGACGCGCAGCCGAGGCTTGCCGGTCGCTCGTCCCAGGCCCACTGCGGCCGGTCGTCGGCCTTGAGGCCGTCCGGCACGATGGGGGTGTTCAGCAGCAGCGTGTCGTACAGCGTCGCTCCGGTGGGAACGACGACACCGAACTGGCCGAGCGGACCGGTGGGGTTCCCGGTCGTCTTACCCTTGCTCGCCTGCGGGTCGCCCTCGGCGCCGGTCTTGATCGACGCCGTGTCCCAGCAGTGCACGTGGAGCAGCCACAGCGCGGCTTCGCCCGGTGTCAGCAGCAGGTCGTCCGACTCGTTCAGCGCGCTGAACAGGGGCACGTTGTTCCCGGATGCCACCGAAGGCACCAACTGCGCGGTGGACTTCGTCTCCCCGTTCAGCGCGGTCAGCCCTGCCACCTGTGCGAAGGGGCGCTCCGGGTCGAAGAGCCGGAACCGGTCGCCGTACCGCTCGGGGCCCAGGTACGCGCCGAGGCGGGCGCGTTCCTCCTCGGAGAACCTTCCCTGGCGGAACCGCTCACCCCATTCCTGCCGGCTCCTCGGCATCCCCAGCGCATCGAACACGACCGGTAGCAGCAGTTGGCGCAACACCACCGGTGTCATGGTGTGCACCGGGAGTTCCAGACGTCGAATCCGATGCGCTTCGAACAGCAGGTTCAGCACGCCGGTTTGTCGCGTGGTGCCGTCCACATCGACCGCGGCCAGCATCGCGCCGTGGACCAGGTCTCCGTTGACGTCCATGGCGGTTTCTCCTCTCCATGAGGTACCCCCGTCCTCCAGACGGGAGAGTCGGCGGGGAAACGATGCCTCCCGAGCCTCGCCTCCCCGCCGATCACCACATTATCCTAACTGTCACTTCTCGCAACCTGCCGGACTGACTCCAGCGACTGCTTCAGCTTCCGGAGCTACAGGCCATAGGCCAGTACTCTTTGCCTGAGCGTGAGGAGCGTCTCTTCTCCCCGCAGCGCCGGGGGTGTTCCCTGTCAGTTCTCCATGTGGTCCCCGCACAGGCGGGGTCGAGGGAATCCGGGACGCTCCACACTCACCCCCACTCGATGAGCAGGCCCAGCACGTCGTCGTACGAGACCTTGTGCGTGCCCAGGACCGCCGTGCCGTCCTCCTCCAGGACCAGCGCCGGCCGGTACTTGAGCCACGGGCGGTTCACCCACGCCGGCAGCGGGCGCAGTTCGGCCCGAGCGGCTTCGGTGAGCCCAGCGGGGAGGCGGATGGTCCCGCCCATCAACCGGTCGGTGACCTCGTCGTCGTCCACCTCGCCGTGGATACCGAGCCAGGTGCCGTCGTACGCCCGGTAGCCACCGGGAACGCGATGGACGATCACCGCCTCGACGGTCGGTTCGCCGTCCCGGACGAGGGCGTCGAGCTGCTCCTGGGTGGCGATCCGGCTGCCCGCGTAGTGCAGGCCCTCAAGCGTGGGGAAGGCCCACTCCCGCTGACGGCACAGAAGGAACTCTCCGGCCTTGTCTTCCCGGTCCCGCTCCTTCCCCTGCCAGTGCTCCAGGGCTTCGGTCTCGTGCCAGTCGGCCGGGCAGATGCCTTCGCCGCCGTAGGCTCGGGCCACCAGTTCCGGCACGTCGGCCGGAATGCTCCACCCGTTCCCCTGCGTACGCGCACTCCGCGCATCCGGGGCGGCCGAAAGTGAGCCGGCGGCCTCCTCCACGAGGGCTGCCGCCCGCAGCAGGGACCACCTGCCGTAGATCGTCTCCGAAGCCTTGAGGAAGCGCGGGACTCCGTCCTGTCCCGCCGCCGCGCCCGTGACCAGGACCCTCGGTACGCGGTGGGTATCGGGGCGGCGGGTACCGCTGTGGCGGTGCAGCCGGCCGATGCGTTGCAGGAGCAGGTCGGTGGGGGCCAGGTCGGTGATCAGCACGTCCGCGTCCACGTCGAAGGACTGCTCCGCGAGTTGTGTGGCGATCACCACCATGCGCTCCGGCCGGTCCGCACCTGCCTTCGGCCCCATCAGACGCAGGCACTCCGCCGTCCGGTCGGCGCGGTGGGCGGCACAGAACCGTGCGTGCAGCAGGTGGAGCTCGCCGCCGAAGCCGGCCTCACGCAGGCCGTCGTGGATCGCCTGGGCGCGGGCGACCTGGTTGACCACCACCAGGGCCACTCCCCCGTCCGCGACGGATTCGCGTACCGCCCGCACCATCCGCGCACCGGAGACATCGGTGTCGGGCAGCCAGGCGAGCTCCACGGGCATCGATGCGCGCCAGGACGGCACGGCCTCGCGGGACGTCTCGGCGACGGCTCGGCCCTCCACGCCGTAGGCGACCGTGACGCACGGGTACCCGGCGGGCTCCGGAACCGGCTGGTGCACGTCCGCCGTACCCAGGACGCCGGACAGGTAGGCGTCCACGAAGAGCTGCCGCTGCGCGGGCGGCAGCGTCGCCGAGAGCAGCACGACCGGAACCCCCGCCTGCCCCAGCCAGCGCAGCGCCTCCACCAGGAACTGCCGCATGTAGATGTCTGCGGCGTGGACCTCGTCGACGATCACGACCTTGCCTGCGAGCCCGGCGAACCGGAGCATGACGTGGCGAGTGCGGGTCGCGGCGTGCAGCAGGTGGTCCACGGTGCCGACACCGAACGCGGTGAGCAGCCCTCGCTTGTTGTCGAGGAACCAGTGGGCGGGGCCGTCCGCCTCGGAGGAGGCAACGTCTCCGGTCAACGGTACGGCCGGGGCCATGCCGAAGTCGGCGTCCTCGCCGATGCCTCCGAAGTCGTCGTACGCGTTGAGGACTTCGGGGTCGGCTCCCTCGCCCGCGCATTCGCACTCGTCGGTGTCCGGGCGGGACTTCCCTTCCCAGATCGCCCGCCACCAGGCGTTGAAGCGCCGGCGTCCGTGCAGGAGCGCGACCTGTGACTCAAGCTCCGGGTCAAACGTACGCACCCACTGCAGGACCTGCTCGTACATCGGGTCGCTCGTGGCCTGGGTGGGCATCGCGACGAACACTCCGTCGAGCCCGAAGCGCGCCGCCAGGACCTCGGCGGCCGCGAGGGCAGCCTTCGTCTTCCCCTCCCCCATGGGCGCCTCCGCGACCATGAGCCCCGGTACCGGCATCGACCACGCCCGCTCCACCAACTCCCGCTGCGAGGCGCGTGGCGCCACCCCAAGCCGGTCGGTGAGCGGGGCCAGCCGGGTACGGGGCAGTGGAAGGCCCTGCCAGCCGCCGCGCAGGCGCAGTTCGTCCCACCACGACTCCATGCGGCGCTGGGCTTCGTCCAGCGAGACCTGCCCGGCGTCTGCCAACCCTCGGCCTGTGCGGCCGCCGCTCGCGATCCAGTCCGCCATCACGATCAGGCCCGACAGCGCGAGTTGCTCCGCCTTCCGCAGGGCGCCCACGGGGCGCACGTCCGCCAGGTCCTCGAACCCGATGGCACGGGTGAACACGTCGACCACCGCGCGCTGCGCCTCGGCCCATTCGGGCCCCTGACCACCTGCCCCTGGGTACGGCGGCTTGATGCTCTTGACGGCTGGAAACGTACCGTGGTGCCCCGCCACCAGGGGCCATACCCACCCGGCGGCTTCCTCGCTCCCCCATTCGGCGGCCAGCCGAGGCTTGAGCAGGGCAGCCCCGGCGACATCGTGGCGCCACCGCTTCCCCCGATTGGCCGGCTGCCGCCCCCACGTCAGCCCGGCCGCCTGCACGGGGGCGGCCTCGATCGGGTCCATGGCCTGAAACGCCGGGCACGCCTTGCCGCAGTCGTGGATGCCGCACACCCACATGAACCACAGGCGGCCCCGGCCCCCGCTGATCTCATCAAGCCTGCGCCGAAAGGCCGGCGAGAGGTACCGGTCCCACATGAGCCCGGCCACTGCGGCCGTGTCCAGCAGATGCCCGATCAGCAGATGCGTACGCCCACCGTTCCTGGCCGCGGACTTCCCCCAAAGCCGCGAAACCCGCTCCACGACGTCGGGCGCCAGCCCCATGCCCCTCATGAGCTGAACCACAGAACACCTAAGATCTGCCACAGCAACCACTCCTTCCCTCACGCCCTGGCACACTAGGCGGTGCCACTGACAACGCCCCTGAGCGAGCCGCAGCAGACCCGAAATGCAAGTAAAGGAAAACCACCACACGCGCTAGCATCACCGCAGGTCACGAAGTGTCGTCCCCGCACCTGCGGGGGTAGTTCGCGGCGCAGCAGATCCGCGAGCAGCAGGATCGGGTCGTCCCCGCACCTGCGGGGGTAGTTCCCAGGAGGTCGCGAGCTGGACGACGAACCCCTCGTCGTCCCCGCACCTGCGGGGGTAGTTCCTCCACGACACGGTCCTCCGCCGTCGAGGCACGGTCGTCCCCGCACCTGCGGGGGTAGTTCCACGTAGCCCCGAGCAGGATCGCGGGTGACGGTGTCGTCCCCGCACCTGCGGGGGTAGTTCCGCCAGGCCGCGCGGCGTCAGGTGCAGCGTGTAGTCGTCCCCGCACCTGCGGGGGTAGTTCCGCCTGCCGCCCCTCGATCTACACCAGCAACCTGTCGTCCCCGCACCTGCGGGGGTAGTTCCGTGAGGACCGCGAGCGTGCGGCGCGTGAGGCCGTCGTCCCCGCACCTGCGGGGGTAGTTCCCGCTCCAGGCGCAGCGGGCCCTCGCCCTCGGCGTCGTCCCCGCACCTGCGGGGGTAGTTCCTTTTCCGGGACCAGCCCGGAGGTCTTGGCCGCGTCGTCCCCGCACCTGCGGGGGTAGTTCCGCCACCCCGGCAGAGATCAGGGAGGCGACCCGGTCGTCCCCGCACCTGCGGGGGTAGTTCCCTGGAGAGCCACTTCGGCCTCGGGTACAACGGGTCGTCCCCGCACCTGCGGGGGTAGTTCCGAGCTCACGAAGACCGGCGGGTTCGAGCAGCGGTCGTCCCCGCACCTGCGGGGGTAGTTCCTGACCGAGGGCGCCGTTGTACCCGAGGCCGAAGTCGTCCCCGCACCTGCGGGGGTAGTTCCTTCGCGCAGGACGCGGGCCGGGTCGTGGCGGGGTCGTCCCCGCACCTGCGGGGGTAGTTCGAGGACTACCAGTACGACGACATGGACGAGGAGGTCGTCCCCGCACCTGCGGGGGTAGTTCTGCCGCTGTGGGGGGACGGGGGTAGTCGCTGTGGTCGTCCCCGCACCTGCGGGGGTAGTTCGGCGGATGCGTCGTCTTCCTCCTCTTCGTGCTCGTCGTCCCCGCACCTGCGGGGGTAGTTCCGCGGTCCAGGAGGACGCCTCGCTCCTGGGCCCGTCGTCCCCGCACCTGCGGGGGTAGTTCCGCCCTGGCGGCCAGGGCCAGGTCCGATGTCGCGTCGTCCCCGCACCTGCGGGGGTAGTTCTTCCTGGTTGCCCGCCTGCAGCGCGAGCACGGCGTCGTCCCCGCACCTGCGGGGGTAGTTCCTGGAGGCGGGCTACACGGTGTCGCAGGCCGCGGTCGTCCCCGCACCTGCGGGGGTAGTTCCGACGGCCCTCGCCGTCGTCAAGGGTCGGTCAGGTCGTCCCCGCACCTGCGGGGGTAGTTCGATGGGCGTCACCGCCCACGGCCCCATCTGCGGGTCGTCCCCGCACCTGCGGGGGTAGTTCCGATGACCGCCAGCGCATTCACGATGCGGCCCTGTCGTCCCCGCACCTGCGGGGGTAGTTCGTCGGCGTGGTCGGCTTCTGCCGCTGCGACGACGTCGTCCCCGCACCTGCGGGGGTAGTTCCCGCGAGCACGACCAGGACGACGGCGAGCCCGGGTCGTCCCCGCACCTGCGGGGGTAGTTCGTCCTACTTCGGCACCAACTTGCTCGGAGTGTCGTCGTCCCCGCACCTGCGGGGGTAGTTCACCGGGCCTGCCGGTGGGGCTGTTTCTCCGGACGTCGTCCCCGCACCTGCGGGGGTAGTTCCCCAAGGCGCGTACAGTCCGCTTGATCGCGGAAGTCGTCCCCGCACCTGCGGGGGTAGTTCCTCGGCCTTGGCCACGGATCGGCTCTTAGTGGCGTCGTCCCCGCACCTGCGGGGGTAGTTCCTCGGCCTTGGCCACGGATCGGCTCTTAGTGGCGTCGTCCCCGCACCTGCGGGGGTAGTTCTCCATCACGTGGCCTTCACCCTGCCCCCACGCGGTCGTCCCCGCACCTGCGGGGGTAGTTCCCCCGAGCCCGAGAACACCGCCCCCCGCCGCCCGTCGTCCCCGCACCTGCGGGGGTAGTTCTGCCTTCTGCCTGGCCGCGTTCGCCTGCCGCTCGTCGTCCCCGCACCTGCGGGGGTAGTTCCGCGGCCGGGTGCCGCCCAGCCTCGGGCCCGGTGTCGTCCCCGCACCTGCGGGGGTAGTTCTCGGCGATTTTGGCCCTGGTAGACAGCCACGCGGTCGTCCCCGCACCTGCGGGGGTAGTTCCGTGGTCGGCGGTTTCGTGAGGAGCAGGCGCCAGTCGTCCCCGCACCTGCGGGGGTAGTTCGCCCAAGCGCGGGTCCGGCGAGAAGTGGGACCCGGTCGTCCCCGCACCTGCGGGGGTAGTTCGCCGGACCAGGACGAGGTCTTCTCGACTCCGATGTCGTCCCCGCACCTGCGGGGGTAGTTCGATACCCCTGCCTCATAGGCGACTACATGCCGGGTCGTCCCCGCACCTGCGGGGGTAGTTCTAGAGGTGGCCGGCGACCTAGTCCACTAGGCCGGTCGTCCCCGCACCTGCGGGGGTAGTTCGGACGCACGGCGGTGATTCCGTGCGCCCGATGTGTCGTCCCCGCACCTGCGGGGGTAGTTCCACCCTGATTCCGTTCCGCAACGGAATCATTCAGTCGTCCCCGCACCTGCGGGGGTAGTTCGTCTTCGGCGACAGTGGGGAGTCCTCGTGTCCGGTCGTCCCCGCACCTGCGGGGGTAGTTCCTGCTTCACGCGCGTGTCTCCGGGACACGAGTGGTCGTCCCCGCACCTGCGGGGGTAGTTCGCCGCTGGAGACCGCGCGGGATGCGGAGGACCTGTCGTCCCCGCACCTGCGGGGGTAGTTCTCTGCGATGGACCACGTGCTCGCGGGCCCGAGCGTCGTCCCCGCACCTGCGGGGGTAGTTCGGCAGCCCGGTACGGCATCAGCTCGGGGCAGTGGTCGTCCCCGCACCTGCGGGGGTAGTTCGACCGTTCGTTGGACTCCATGTCCCAGGCCCACGTCGTCCCCGCACCTGCGGGGGTAGTTCCCCCGACCGGCGGCACGTACACGCTGTCCTACTGTCGTCCCCGCACCTGCGGGGGTAGTTCGGCCCAGGCCGGGTTCGTCTTCACGCCCATCAAGTCGTCCCCGCACCTGCGGGGGTAGTTCGGCAGCCCGGTACGGCATCAGCTCGGGGCAGTGGTCGTCCCCGCACCTGCGGGGGTAGTTCTCGTGCTGACGGCTGACCTCGGCGTGGCCGTGGGTCGTCCCCGCACCTGCGGGGGTAGTTCAGGCGATCACGAAGGTAACCACCCTGCCCGGCGGTCGTCCCCGCACCTGCGGGGGTAGTTCCACACGGAGACGGGGTGATCGCCGATGCCCCGCGTCGTCCCCGCACCTGCGGGGGTAGTTCCCTCGTCTACGTCCGCGCTGAGCTGCGCGCCATGTCGTCCCCGCACCTGCGGGGGTAGTTCCACGACGTGGCCCAGCTGATCGTCGTGTTCCGGGTCGTCCCCGCACCTGCGGGGGTAGTTCTCGACCTGGGCACGCTGGAGGCCGGCAACAAGTGTCGTCCCCGCACCTGCGGGGGTAGTTCTGCCCAGTGGGACACCTCGCCTGCCATCTTCCGGTCGTCCCCGCACCTGCGGGGGTAGTTCTCACGACCGGCGGTGGCGGCCGCGCTCGCGCAAGTCGTCCCCGCACCTGCGGGGGTAGTTCCGCCCCGATCCGGATCAGCCAGGCGGTCATCCCGTCGTCCCCGCACCTGCGGGGGTAGTTCCTCGCCGCCCTCGCCGCCCTGTGGGCCACCGTCGTCGTCCCCGCACCTGCGGGGGTAGTTCCGCGGTCCGCTCATCGCCGAGGTGGGCCGCGCGGTCGTCCCCGCACCTGCGGGGGTAGTTCCTCGGCGGTGCCGCCGCAGATGGGGCCGTGGGCGTCGTCCCCGCACCTGCGGGGGTAGTTCCGTGAGGAACAGCTGCTCGTACGCAGTCAGCTGGTCGTCCCCGCACCTGCGGGGGTAGTTCCGGCACCAGCGACGCCGCGTAAATCGCGACAGCGTCGTCCCCGCACCTGCGGGGGTAGTTCGGAGCTGGAGCCGAAGGCACTGGCCCACGACACGTCGTCCCCGCACCTGCGGGGGTAGTTCTCCGTACGGGTGGTGGCGGGTGCCACCGCTCCTGTCGTCCCCGCACCTGCGGGGGTAGTTCCCGCCGCCGCCCGGACGACCGGGCGGCGGCCCCGTCGTCCCCGCACCTGCGGGGGTAGTTCGGCGGCCATGCCTGCGTATCCGGCAAGGAGGGCGTCGTCCCCGCACCTGCGGGGGTAGTTCGGGCGTCCCGCTCACGACGGGCACCGTGACCAGGTCGTCCCCGCACCTGCGGGGGTAGTTCCTCTTCCAGATCGCTGGGGGTACAGAGGTGGGCGTCGTCCCCGCACCTGCGGGGGTAGTTCCACCCTCCTGGACCTGCTGACCGAGGCCGCCGAGTCGTCCCCGCACCTGCGGGGGTAGTTCCGTGGTGGTGGCTGCCCCGTTGGGGGTGAGCCGGTCGTCCCCGCACCTGCGGGGGTAGTTCGGCCAGGCACGGCCCGGCCCTGGATCTCGGCGTGTCGTCCCCGCACCTGCGGGGGTAGTTCGTCGCGGATGCCCCTCACTCTCGCCCCCGTCGCGTCGTCCCCGCACCTGCGGGGGTAGTTCCGCGCTGCTGCAGCTGGTCGCGCCGTACGCCCAGTCGTCCCCGCACCTGCGGGGGTAGTTCCCCGCGCTGGGTCGAGGCGAGGCGCAGCGTCCAGTCGTCCCCGCACCTGCGGGGGTAGTTCCGCGGTCTGGCTCGCCAGGCTGGAAGCCGCCGGGTCGTCCCCGCACCTGCGGGGGTAGTTCCGCCGCGCCGATCGTGGCCAGTGCGGGCGACAGGTCGTCCCCGCACCTGCGGGGGTAGTTCGGTCGCGCTGCTGTCCGACCGGGCGTTCCGGCTGTCGTCCCCGCACCTGCGGGGGTAGTTCGCACCGGCGCCCGCCGAGGACACGCGAGCCCGAGTCGTCCCCGCACCTGCGGGGGTAGTTCCGCATCATCCACGGCGGTGCCCCCGGCCAGGGCGTCGTCCCCGCACCTGCGGGGGTAGTTCCGGGGCCAGGTCCCGGCGCATCGGTGACGCCTGGTCGTCCCCGCACCTGCGGGGGTAGTTCGTCCGACAGCTCGGGCCAGAGCTGGTCGCCGTGGTCGTCCCCGCACCTGCGGGGGTAGTTCCGTGATTTTCCCCGGCATCGTCGCCCGCGCGACGTCGTCCCCGCACCTGCGGGGGTAGTTCGGTGTCGGCCAGCGTCGACAGCGAGTACGGCGCGTCGTCCCCGCACCTGCGGGGGTAGTTCCCCCCGCGCCGCTGTCACGGCCGGGGGTGTGGAGTCGTCCCCGCACCTGCGGGGGTAGTTCCAAGCGGTGCACCGAGGTCACCGGGGTCCGCGGGTCGTCCCCGCACCTGCGGGGGTAGTTCGGCCGCCGCCGCGAAGGCCCGCGCCCGGTCCCTGTCGTCCCCGCACCTGCGGGGGTAGTTCCCGGACGTGGGTGTCCGCACTGGGCTGCTCGGTGTCGTCCCCGCACCTGCGGGGGTAGTTCCGCGCCCTCACCGCCGCATCCCCCGCCGCGGAAGTCGTCCCCGCACCTGCGGGGGTAGTTCCTGCGCCCCGACATTGTCGAGCTGCTGCGCGCGGTCGTCCCCGCACCTGCGGGGGTAGTTCCGGCCGGGCGATGACGGCGGTGTCCGGTGACTGGTCGTCCCCGCACCTGCGGGGGTAGTTCCGTCGACCACCTCATCCGCCGCAACATCACAGAGTCGTCCCCGCACCTGCGGGGGTAGTTCCGCGCCGGCCGCGTCTGGCTGGACACCCCGGCCGTCGTCCCCGCACCTGCGGGGGTAGTTCCCCACCGCCCACCCCGACCTCGACCCCGACGACGTCGTCCCCGCACCTGCGGGGGTAGTTCGTCGGGGGCGCTTGGCGGTTCACCGCAGCCCAGGTCGTCCCCGCACCTGCGGGGGTAGTTCCCTCTTGGCCGGAACCTCCTACGTGTCGATGTCGTCGTCCCCGCACCTGCGGGGGTAGTTCGCCGGTCATCACGCGCGGCGGCGTCACCTACTGGTCGTCCCCGCACCTGCGGGGGTAGTTCCTCGGCGCGCCGCCGCTCGTACTCCTCCAGCGAGTCGTCCCCGCACCTGCGGGGGTAGTTCCGAGGCCGACGCCATCGACGGCGTGCTCGACCTGTCGTCCCCGCACCTGCGGGGGTAGTTCCCCGCTCTACATCGTCCGCCACTTCCCCTCCGCGTCGTCCCCGCACCTGCGGGGGTAGTTCCCTGTCCCCGTCGGCCAGGTGATCGCCGGGCTCGTCGTCCCCGCACCTGCGGGGGTAGTTCCGCTGACCGCCTGTTCGTCTTCACCACCAGCTCGTCGTCCCCGCACCTGCGGGGGTAGTTCTATGCCGCGTCCGAGCCGGTTAAGCCCGGTAAGGTCGTCCCCGCACCTGCGGGGGTAGTTCCGTCATCCTGCACCCCAAGTCGGACTCGTACTTGTCGTCCCCGCACCTGCGGGGGTAGTTCCATGCTGCTCGGCACCGTGGCCGGCGGAACGCTGTCGTCCCCGCACCTGCGGGGGTAGTTCCCCCTCGTGGAGATGTCGTCCCCGCACCTGCGGGGTGGTTCCGCAGGCCGCCTCGTGGCCCCAGATCGTCTCGCTCGTCCTCCTCGTCAGCTCGGGGTCTCGGCGCCCCCGGCCATGCCCACCCCCGCAGCCGCGCATCGGCCGTCGGCCGTCTCGCGCGGGGGAAATCCGCCATTGGTGGGGGGTGGTGGGGCTTCGGCTGGGTCGAGGTTGGCGACTCTCTGCTGTCGGGTCGCATCATGGCGTTATCGTGCGGGAACGAGCCCACTGGCTGTCATGTGAAGGTAATCGCACAAGACCTTCACCGTCCGGTCACTTTCAGCCACATCGTGAACACCGTGCGGCTGGGGGTGCAGACGGTGTGTGCGGGCCGCGCTTAGTCTCCCGGGCCATGGAACTCACTCGTACGAGACGCCTCGGTCTCGCCGCAATCGTCGCCGTCGCCCTCTCGCTCTTCGGCATGGCGCCCTCCGCAAGCGCCGCCGGCCCGGCCGCCGAACTGTCGTTCACGACCAGCGCGGCCACCACCACGCCCGGTGGCGCGGTGGACCTGTCGATGACGATCAAGAACAATCAGACGTACGACATCTGGTTCGTCTACCAGACCATCGACCCCACCTGGCTGACCACCCAGCGCCCCGACCTCAAGTACAGCTTCACCGGGTGCAGCCTGGCGACGGCCGCTGGGGCCGTCCCGTGTTCCGGTGTCGGGCCGGCGGACCTCGGCGGGAACTACGGAACCACCATTCCGCCAGGTCAGAGCCGTACCGTCACCCTGACGCTGCAGGTCGCCGCCGACTCCGGCTGCAACGGCAACATAGGCTTCTACTCCTACTTCTACGCGGAGTTCAGCGACAGCACCAACATCAGCGGCGGCCCCGTCTACACGCCCGAGACCCGGGTGCTGTGCGCGTGATCGCACCCTCGCGCGTCCCGGGCGGAGCGCGCCCCCGCTGAGCGGGGATCTCATGAACGACGGCGGCCGGCCCCTGCTCCACACCGGCCGCCGTCGGCATGCCGACGGCCGGTTGACTTGATCCGGCTCCACCGTGATGCGGCATTCCGGTCCAGCCCATTGGCACTGCTCACCCGCGCGCCCGGCGGCCGGGCGCACCGCGGCCAACCAGGGCCACCACCTTGTCGGATTGATCGAGACATATGCTTTTCCGTCAAGTTTCCCGTTAGTCACACAAGGACTCCACGTGAGCCCTCATCATTGTGACTCGACGGATGCGTCAACGACCGTCGCCCTCAGAGAGGCGGCGGCACGGTCATGGGGTGGGGCAGGCTCCGGAGGGAGCCCGACCTCCCCTGCCCTCGGGAGGGATTTCCACCGCATGAAGCGGACCATTCGCACTACCGCGCTCCTGGTGAGCACGCTGTTGGCGACCATCGGGTTACCCGTTGCCACCGCACAGGCGGACGATCCGGCACCGCGCGTCGATCTGCGCGTGCTCGTCGTCAGCGACGGGGGGCCCTCCACCGACGCGATAGCCGCCGAACTGGAGGACGCCGGAACGCCGTACACCGAAGTCGATCTGAACGACTCCGGGCGAGCCGTGATCGACGCCGCCTTCCTCGCCGACACCGTCGACGGCCGGCCGCGAGCGAAGTACCAGGCCGTCGTCCTGCCCAACGACAACCCCTTCCCCACCGGCTCTGCCGAGATGGCGGCCCTCGTGGCCTACGAGCAGGCGTACGCGATCCCCCAGGTCGACGCCTACACGTACGCCCGGCCGCAGGTCGGGCTCAACGCGGCGGTCGGCACCGGCTACGCCGGCAGCGCCGACGGGATGCGGGCCGAGGTGACGCAGGCCGGCAAGGACGGACCCTTCGGCTACCTGGAGGGCACGGTCCCGTTCGAGGACAACTCCCCCACCGTGGGCGAGTCCTACGCCTACCTCTCCACGCCCGTGACCGGCGCCGACTTCACCCCGTACGTCCAGGCGACCATCCCGGGGAGGGCCACGAAGGGCTCCCTGGTCGGCGAGTACCGGCACGACGGGCGGCAGGAACTCGTCGTCACCTTCGTCTACAACCGGTACCAGCAGCAGTTCCGGCTGCTGGCCCGGGGCATCGTGGAGTGGATGACCGGCGGCGTGCACCTCGGCGCCGACCGCAACTACTTCGCGGTCCACGTGGACGACGTGTTCGCCGCCGACGACCGCTGGGACACCGACCTCAACTGCACCCCCGGCGACGTCGACTGCCAGCCGGGCACGGGAACCCCGAATCCGATCCGCATGGTCCCGGCCGACGTCGACCACGCCATCGCCTGGCAGAACAGCCACGACTTCACCTTCGACCTGGCCTACAACGCCTCCGGCAGCGCCGACCACCGCGAGGACAACGCCGGTCAGGACCTCCTCGCCGACAAGCTGATCACCGACCGGAACCAGTTCCGCTGGATCAACCACACCTACACCCACGCCTTCCTCGGCTGCGTGCAGGACATCAGCGTGGTGCCGTGGACGTGCGCGACGAACCCGGACGGCTCCACCCGGTGGGTCGGCCGGAACGACATCGTCGACGAGATCGCGACCAACGAGGCCTGGGGCGTGGCGCACGGACTCCCGCTCGCGCAGAAGGAGTTGGTCACCGGAGAGCACTCCGGTCTGAAGGTGACCCCGCAGCAGCCGGTGGACAACCCCAATCTGGCCCTCGCCCTCGCCGACACCGGCATCCAGTGGCTGGGCTCGGACAACTCCCGTGACCCCGTGCAGCGCCAAGTCGGCCCCGCCACGACCATCTCCCGCTACCCGATGAACATCTTCTACAACGCCGGGCAAAGGGCCGAGCAGGTCGACGAGTACAACTGGCTCTACACCAGCCGCGCCCAGGGCGGCAGCGGGATCTGCGAGGACAACCCCGCCACCACCACCTGCCTGGCCGCACCGCTGGACGTCACCACCGGCTACACCGACTACATCGTCCCGCTGGAGACCCGGATCGCCCTCGGGCACGTCCTGTCCAACGATCCCAAGCCCCACTTCATCCACCAGGCGAACCTCACCGAGGACCGCATCGCCTATCCGGTGCTCGACGGTGTGCTCGGCGGCTACGACGACCTGTTCACCGCCGACACCCCCGTGGTGAACCTCCGCATGAAGGACATCGGCGTCGAGACGCAGCGCCGCGCCGCCTGGCGGGCCGCCCTCGACGCGGGCCAGGTCACCGCCTACCGCATCGGCGACGACGTGACCGTTCAGGCGCCCGCGGGCGTGTCGATCACGGCCACCATGCCCGCCGGCACCCAGCACGACGGCACCGGCTTCGGGTCCGCCTACGCCGGCCGGGTCTCCGGCTGGGCCCCGGCCACCGCCCTGCCGTACACCCTGGACCTCCCCACGTCCGGAACCGGTACATCCGCCGTCACCGGCACACCCGCCGTGACCGGTACGCCGACGGCCCCCGCTCCCCGGACGAAGGTCCCCTCCGGCGTCGTGGCGCAGGTCCCCCACGACGCGGGGCGCTGACAGCGCCTACGCCCTCCCGTCCCGGCCGCCCGTCCCCGGCGGCCGGGTCGGGCCCGCGCCCCCGGGCCCGACACTCTCACTTCTTGGCCGTGGAGCAGTTCCATGCACATTCCCCTCGGCGCGCGACGCTCCGGCGCGCCGCGCGTCACCCTGCTCACCGAAGGCACCTACCCGCACAGTCACGGCGGTGTGAGCGTCTGGTGCGACCAACTCGTCACGGGCATGCCCGACATCGCGTTCGACGTGCTCGCCGTCACCGGCACCGGCACCGAACCGGTCGTCTGGGACATCCCCGCCCACGTCGGCCGCATCGTCTCCATGCCCATGTGGGGCCCCGTCCCCAAGGGGCAGGCGCCGTACGGGCGCCACGGCCGGCGGCTCGCCCAGTCCTACGAGCGGTTCGTGACGGCGCTGCTCGACCCGCGCGCGGAGAGCGGCTTCGCCCCGGCGCTGTACGCGCTGGCGCGGGCCGGCGAGGACGGCTGGCTCAGCCCGTTCCTGCGCGGTGACCAGGCGCTCGGCATCCTGACGGCCGTCTGGAACCGGTCCGGGCTCGCCGTGCGCGAGGCCCGGCCGACCCTGCACGACGCGGTGACCGCGACCGCGCTCCTGGAGCACGCCCTGCGACCGCTGGCCGCGCCGTACCCGACGGCGGGCGTGGCGCACGCGGTCAGCGGAGGTGTGGCGGTCCTGCCCGGCCTCGCCGCACTGGAACGGCACGGTGTGCCGCTGCTGCTCACCGAGCACGGCGTGTACCTGCGCGAGCGCTACCTCGGATACCGCACCGCTCCCTACCGGTGGCCGGTGAAGGCCCTCGTCCTGGGGTTCTTCCGGCTGCTCGCGGAGGAGACGTACCGGAAGGCCGCCCTGATCACTCCGGGCAACCGCTACAACCGGCTCTGGGAGGAGCACGGCGGCGCCGCGCCCGACGCGATCCGTACCGTCTACAACGGCGTGGACCCGGCCGCGTTCCCGCCCGCGGGGCCGGAACCCACCGACCCCGTGCTGAGCTGGGCCGGCCGGGTCGACCCGATCAAGGACCTGGAGACCCTGATCCGCGCCTTCGCCCTCGTACGGGAGCGGGTGCCGGCCGCACGGCTGCGCCTGTTCGGCGGTACGCCGCGCGGTGGTGAGGGCTACCGGGACCGGTGCGAGGCGCTGGCCGCCGAGCTGGGCCAGGCCGACGCGGTCACCTTCGAGGGCCGGGTCGAAGACATCAGGGACGCCTACGCGGCGGGCAACGTCGTCATGCTCTCCAGCATCAGCGAGGGCTTCCCCTTCACCCTGATCGAGGCCATGTCCTGCGGGCGGGCCACCGTCTCCACGGATGTGGGCGGGGTCCGGGAGGCGGTCGGTGACACCGGTCTCGTCGTACCGCCCCGCGATCCGGCCGCGATGGCCGCCGCGGCCCTGGAGCTGCTGGCCGATCCCACCCGGCGCCGGAGGATGGGCGAGGGGGCCCGGCTCAGGGTGATCGAGCAGTTCACCCTCCGGCAGACCATCGACACCTTCCGCGCCATCTACCAGGAGTTGTCCGAGCCCAGCGGCCGCAAGACGTCCTCGACCGGCGGGGAGCAGCCGCAGACGGCGGCAAACGCACTCCCGGTGAGGAGCGCGGCCATATGAGCGGGCCCATGTCGCTGGAACCGGGCGGCGCGGAGCAGGACACCCTCGCTCTGCGCCTCGCCGACGATCGCACGCTCGCTCTGCGCCTCGGTGACGACCGCACGCTCGCCCTTCGGCTCGGCGACGACCGCACCCTCGCCCTGCGTCTCGCCGACCTGAACCCCGGCGCCACCGTGCTGCCCCGCCGCAGGGTGCAGGCCGACGCGGTGGACGAGCTGGCCGCCGCGCTGGCCGACCGGGTCGCGCCCGCGGTCCACTCCTACGAGGTCGCCGCGCTGCTGGAGTCCGAGGGCCTGACCGGGGACGTGATCCGGGAGAAGTACGGGCACGACGACCTGTTCTCGCTGGCGACGGCGGTGTTCCGGCGCGTGCCGCGTACGTTCCCCGAGCCGCCCCGCCCCAAGGACCCCTGGCGGCCGGACCATCTGCGCTGCGCCTTGCGCGGATTGCTGTTCGCGCTCCCCGGCCTGGCGTACGCGCTCGTCGGGCGGCTGCTGCCCGCCGAGGGCACCGTGCGGGCGCTGGTGGTGGCGGGGCTCATCTCCTGGGCCTGGAACCAGGCGCTGGGCCACCGAGCGTATCTGCGCCTGGCGACCGGGCGGCGGGAGGCGGGCCGCACCCTCGCGAAGGGGGCGCCGCTGGGTGCCGCGGTGGCGTCCGCCGCCGGGGCCGCGCTCGCGGGGTCGGGTGTGACGGCCCTGGTCGTCACGGTCCAGTCGGCCTACCTCGCGGCGGCCGGTGTGCTGCTCGTACTGGGCCGCGAGCGGCTGCTGCTGGCGGCCCTCCTGCCGGTCGCCGCCGGTGGGGCGTCGCTGCTGTGGTGGGAGCCCGGGAACGTGCTGCGCGCCGGGCTGCCGCTGCTGTCGCTGCTCGGCGCCGTCGCCGCGGCCGGCTGGGCGCTGCGCGCCGCGATCGCCGCCCCGGCCGCGTCGGGTGCCGCGCGTCCGGGGCTGTGGCTGTCCCTGCCGTACGGCCTGTTCGGGCTGGCCGCCGGCTCGCTCGCGTTCCTGGCGGGCCGGGACCAGCCCTGGGCGGTGATCGTGCTGACCCTGAGCATGGGACCGGCCGAGTGGCTGCTCTACCGCTACCGCGGACTGTCGGTGGCGGCGCTGCGGTCCGCGAGGACGCTCGGCGGGTTCCGGTTCCGCTCCTGCGCCGTTCTCGCCGGTTGTCTGCTGGTGTACCTCGGCCCGCTGGTGCCGGCGGCGATGCTCGCGAACGCCGAGCCCGCCAGTTTGCTGCTGCTCGCCGGAACGCTGTGGATCTCCCTGCTGCTCCAGGCGTTCGGCACCGCCTGGCCGGCTGCCGTCGTGTGTCTCGGCGCGGCGGGCTTCGCCGGTGCGGAGATCCTGACCGACGCCTCGTCCGGCACCACCGCGTTGCCGCTGAGCTGCGGTGCCGCCCTGCTCTGTCTCATCGCGGTGGCCGTACGGAAGCTGGGCCGGCCCGCCGCACACGGCTGACGCGGCTGCACCGGCCACGAACCCGCACACCACCGAACCCGCACACCACCACACCACCACACCACCACACCACCGGAGGAAACCATCGTGACCGCCCCACCGCTCGCCGCCGTCACCGGAGCCGAGGGCTTCATCGGATCGCACCTCACCGAGGCGCTCGTCGCCGCCGGGTACCGGGTGAGGGCCATGGCGCAGTACAACTCCTTCTCGTCGTACGGCTGGCTCGAAACCCTCTCCCCCGACGTCCTGGACCAGGTCGAGATCGTTCTCGGCGACGTCCGCGACCCGGGTTCGGTCCGTCATCTCGTCGAAGGGGCCGACTGCGTCTACCACTTGGCCGCGCTGATCGCCATCCCCTACTCCTACCGGGCGCCGCACAGCTACGTGGACACCAACGTCACGGGCACCCTGAACGTGCTGGAGGCGGTACGCGCCGCCGGCACACCGCGCCTGGTGCACACCTCCACCAGCGAGACCTACGGCACCGCGCAGACCGTGCCGATCTCCGAGGACCACCCCATCAACACCCAGTCGCCCTACGCGGCTTCGAAGGCGGGCGGGGACCGGCTGGCCGACAGCTACCACGCCAGCTTCGACACTCCCGTGGTGACGCTGCGGCCGTTCAACACCTTCGGGCCCCGGCAGTCCATGCGCGCGGTGATCCCGACGGTCATCGGCCAGGTCGCGGCCGGGGAGCGGACCATCACCCTCGGCGACCTGCGTCCCACCCGGGACTTCACCTTCGTCAAGGACACCGCGCAGGCGTTCCTGGCGGTCGGCACCGCGCCCGCCGAACAGGTCGTGGGCCGGACGTTCAACGCCGGTACGGGCGGCGAGATCTCCGTCGGCGACCTGGTCGCGCTCATCGGCAAGGTGATGGACTCCGCGCTCGACGTCCGGGAGGACGCGCAGCGGCTGCGGCCCACGAACTCCGAGGTCATGCGGCTGGTCGCGGATGCCGGGCGGCTCCGCGCGGCGACCGGCTGGAGCCCGGCGCACACCCTGGAGGAGGGCCTCGCGCAGACCGTGGAGTTCTTCCGCGAGCCGGGCAACCTCGCCCGCTACAAGACCGGCATCTACAACATCTGACCACATCCGGTGCGTCGGGAGGGAAGACCATGTACGCAGTGATCATGGCCGGCGGCAAGGGCGTCCGGCTACGGCCCTACACCACGGCCCTGCCCAAGCCGCTGGTGCCCATCGGCGACCAGCACGCCATCCTCGAAATCGTCCTGCGCCAGCTCTCCGCGGCCGGGTTCACCGGCTGCACCATCGCCATCGGCCATCTCGGGGAGATCATCCGGGCGTACGTGGGTGACGGATCGCAGTGGGGACTCAAGGTGGACTACTCCACCGAGGCGTCCCCGCTGGGGACCATGGGGCCGCTCCTGACGATGCGAGAGCGGCTGCCGGAGAACTTCCTGGTGATGAACGGGGACATCCTCACCGACCTGGACTACGCCGATGTCCTGCGCAGCCACCAGGACTCCAAGGCGCCGCTGACCATCGCCACGTACGCGCGCCAGGTGCGCATCGACTTCGGGGTGCTGACCACCGACGCGAGCAAGGTGGTGGGCTTCACGGAGAAGCCGAGCATGGACTACCGCGTTTCGATGGGGGTGTACGGGCTGAGCCGGGCCACACTCGACGGGTACACCGCCGGGCTGCCGCTGGGCTTCGACGAACTGGTCCTGGACCTGCTGCGTGCCGGGAACCCGCCGAGCGCCTACGAGTTCTCCGGGTACTGGCTGGACATCGGCCGGCCCGACGACTACGACCGGGCCAACGCCGAGTTCACCAGCCGCAAGTCCCTGCTGCTCAAGGGAGCCTGAGCACCACATGCGCATTCTCGTCCTCGGTTCCACCGGGTATCTGGGGGCCCACGTCGCCGAGCGGCTGGGCACCCTCACGGACGCGCACGTCCTCACCGGCGGGCGGTCCCCCGCCGCCGACGTGCCGGTCGACCTCGCCACCGACTCCGCCGACCGGCTCGCGAAGACGCTGGCGGCGGCAGCGCCGGATGCCGTGGTCAACTGCGCCGGGGCGACCGGCGGAGATCCGGTGACACTGGCGGAGGCCAACGCCCGCGGTCCCGCCGTCCTGTGCGAGGCGATGGCCCTGGCCTGCCCCTCGGCCCGGCTGGTCCATCTCGGTTCGGCCGCCGAGTACGGTCCGGGGTCCGACCGGGTTCCGGTGGCGGAGTCGGCGGCCACTCGCCCGCTCGGCGCCTACGGGGCCACGAAGCTGGCCGGTACGGTCACCGTCGCGACCTCGGCCCTGGACGCGCTCGTCCTCCGGGTCGGCAACCCGGTGGGGCCGGGGGCACCGCCCGGCGGGCTGCCCGGCCGGGTCACCCGCCTCCTGCGCGAGGCGGGCACGGGCGACCCGGAGGCGGTGCTCCGGCTCGGGGACCTGTCGGCGTACCGCGACTTCGTCGACGTACGTGATGTGGCGCGGGCGGTGGAGCGGGCGGTGACCGTGCCCGGACCGCTGCCGCGCGTGCTCAACATCGGCGGCGGGGACGCCGTAGCGGTGCGCGACCTCGTCCACACCCTGGCGGACATCGCGGGCTTCGGCGGGCGCGTCGAGGAGGAGGGCGCCGGCTCCGCCCGCTCGGGGCAGGTGTCCTGGCAGTGTTCGGACATCTCCGCCGCCGGTGCGGCCCTCGGCTGGCGTCCCGCGTACGCGCTGCGGGAATCCCTGACGGCACTGTGGTCCGCCGCCGTCGAAGAGGCCGCACGCCCGCCGGCCCCGCACGGGGAAGAAGGAGGCGCGTCGTGAGCCTGCTGATCCCTCTGTACGTCCATCCGGCCGTGGACCCGGACGCCTGGCACCGGCTCATCGAGGCGGCCGACCGCACCTACGCGGTCGTGCTCAATCCCGCAGACGGGCCGGGCGAGGCGCCCGATCCCGCCTTCGTCTCGGCGGCGGAGGCCCTGCGCGGCGCGGGGGCCCGGCTGCTCGGATACGTGGACACCGACTACGGCATCCGGTCCGCCGCCGATGTCGTGGCCGATGCCGCCCGGCACCGCGAGTGGTACGGCACCGACGGTTGCTTCCTGGACCAGGTGAGCGCCTCCGGGGACGCTCTGCCCGGCTACCGGAAGCTGGTACGCGCGCTGCGCAGGCGGGGCGCGTCGCCCGTGGTCCTCAATCCGGGCGTGCACCCCGCTCCCGGCTACGCCAAGATCGCGGATCTGCTGGTCACGTTCGAGGGCCCCTGGTCCTCCTACGTGTCGGCGTTCAGCAGACCCGACTGGACGGCGCGCTGTTCGCCCGACCGCCTCTGTCACCTGGTGTACGACGTGCCCGAGGCGCTGGCCCCGCTGGCCGTGCGCACCGCCCATGAGCGCGGCGCCGCCGTGTCGGGCCCGGTGACCGGGGAGCTGCCGAACCCGTGGGCCGGGCTGACACCGGTGCTGTCCGGAGCGGGGCGGTGAAGCCCGGGGCCCGGACGTGGGGCACGCTGCTGGCCGCGCTGACCGTCGCGGCTTCCGCCATCCTGCTGTCCGGCTGCACCGAGCAGGGCGGCGACCGGGACACGACGGCGAACAAGCCTGCCGAGGACCGGTGGCGGCCCCGGCCGGGACTGGCCTGGCAGTGGCAGCTCAACGGGAAGGTCGATCCCACGGCGGCCGACGTGCCGGTCTACGACATCGACGGCTTCGAGAACGACGCCGCAGACGTCGACCGGCTCCACCGGGACGGCCGCAAGGTGATCTGCTACATCAACGTCGGCGCATGGGAGGACTACCGGCCGGACAAGGACGCCTTCCCCCACTCGGTGCTGGGCGGGCGGAACGGCTGGCAGGGCGAGCGCTGGCTCGACATCCGGCAGCTCTCCCTGCTCCGGCCGCTCATGGAACGGCGGTTCGACATGTGCCGGAAGAAGGGCTTCGACGCGGTCGAGCCCGACCTCGTGGAGGCGTACACCGCGGACACGGGCTTCCCGCTCACCGCACGCGACCAGTTGCGGTACAACCGCATGATCGCCGACATCGCCCATGAACGGCGCCTGGCGGTGGGCCTGAAGAACGACCTGGCGCAGATCCCGGACCTGGTGGACACGTTCGACTTCGCGGTCAACGAGCAGTGCGCGCAGTACGGCGAGTGCGCGAAGCTGACGCCGTTCATCGAGGCGGGCAAGGCCGTCTTCCACGTGGAGTACACGGAGTCGACGGACCGCTTCTGCGCCACCTCCCGCAAGCTGGGCCTCTCCTCGATGCGGAAGAAGTGGAACCTGGGGACCTGGCGCAAGCCCTGCTGACCGACGCCGGCCGCGCCACCCTTCGCTCCCCTTCCCCGCACGCTAGTACGCGCCTCCGCCAGTCATGTCGTACTCCGCCCACACCGTCTTGCCCGGTGCGTTCGACCTCGGGCACCAGCCCCAGCGCGTGGCCAGCCCTTCCACCACCAGCAGGCCGCGGCCCCCTTCCGCGAGGCCGGCCGGGGCGAGCTTGCCGGGCCGGGGCGGCACCCTCTCCCCGCGCGTGTCCGTCACTTCGATCCGTGCCGCCGGTCCCGGTCGCTCGACCAGGCGCAGCAGCAGGTGGAAGTCGCGCCCGGACACGTACCCGTGCTGGACCGCGTTCGCCGTCAACTCGGCGGTGATCAGTACGACCGCCTCGTGCGCCTGTGTTCCGTACGGGAGTCCCCACGCGTCGAGCCGCACGGCGGACAGGCGGCGGGCGAGCCTGGCTCCCCGGGGCGTGGCCGTGAACTGCATCGCGAACGACGGGGTGCCCAAGTGAATGGGGTGGCTGGGGGGTTGGGTGGTGCGGCTGGGGGTGTCGATGTTGCTCATCATGGCTCCCAGCGTCCTCGCGGTGGCGTAGCGTGACCAGTAGTGACGCACTGACGCGAACCGCTTGTACGCGCGTCGTCGGCACGAGTACGTGAAGCACGGCGCGACAGAGCGAGGCAGGGTGCGATGACGAGTGAACCGAGGGAGCTCGACGCGGAGGACGGCGCCCGCGCGGCGGACAAGGCCGGCCAAGGCGTGGTCACGGCGTTCGGCCGGAGCCTGAAGACCTTACGGCTGCGCGCGGGCATGGACCGGGAGGAGCTGGGCCGTCGCCTCGGGTACTCCGCATCCACCATCGCCTCCTTCGAGCAGGGGCGCCGCATCACGCCGCCCCGTGCGATCGACGAGTCCGACCGGGAGTTGAACGCGGACGGCCTGCTCATCGAGTGGAAGGACCTGGTGGAGCAGGCGCAGTACCCGCCGTTCTTCCAGGACATGGCCAAGCTGGAGAAGCAGGCCATCGAGTTGGTGTCGTACAGCAAGCTGCTGGTGAGCGGCCTCCTGCAGACGGAGGAGTACATGAGGGCTACCTTGGCCATGCGGCGCCCTCTCCTCGACCAGGACACCATCGACCAACGAGTCACGGCCCGGCTGGCCAGGCAGGTAATCTTCGATCGCCGCCCCGCCCCGCTGCTGAGCTTCGTCATGGACGAGGCGGTACTACGACAGCGGTACGGCGGCCGGGATGTACAACGTGCGCAGTTGGAACATCTGTTGCTTATGGGCCAGCGGCGGAACGTCGAACTCCAGGTCGTTCCCCTCGACTGCGAGGACAACGCGGGCCTGAACGGGCCGTTCACCGTCGTCACACGCAAGGACGGCAAGAAGTTTCTGTACGTCGAGACGACGAACGTCAGCTCGCTTGAGACCGATCCCGAGCAGGCCGCGATCGCCGCCGCACGCTATGGGATCATCCGGTCACAGGCTCTCACGCCGCGAGAGTCGCTGCAGTTCATCGAGAAGTTGCTGGGAGAACTATGAACAACAACGAACCTCTCGCCTGGTTCAAGAGCAGCTACAGCAACACCGAGGGCGGCGAGTGCGTCGAGGTCGCGGCCGCCACGAACGCCGTGCATGTTCGTGACTCCAAGGTGACGGCCGGGCCCGTCCTGCGAGTGTCGCAGGACGCCTGGGCCGGGTTCGTCGGGCTCGCCACGACGGAGTAGTACAGACGGCGCTTGTACGCGCGAGAGCCCTGCCGGTCCGAGCCTCGACCGGCAGGGCTCTCGCATGTCCCGGCTGCCCGTGTCATGGTCAGTCAGTTCACTGTGCATGCCATGTCGTTGGGAGAGCCATGAACAACATCACCGCACCGCCCCTCCTCTGGTTCAAGAGCAGCTACAGCGGAGCCGAGGGCGGCGACTGCGTCGAGGTCGCGGCCGGCCTGGACGCCGTCCATGTCCGGGATTCCAAAGTCGCCTCCGGGCCCGCCCTCCGCGTCTCGCCGGACGCTTGGACCGGCCTCGTCCGGTTCGCAACGGGCCCGGAGTCAACTCGCCTCGCACGCGGCATCCTTCGGTAGCCGCGACCGGGCCGCCCCCGGCTCGAACATCACCGGGGACGGCCCGCGCACGCGGGAAGGATCAGTGCACCATCAGGGCGTACCAGGTGTGCCCCTCCATCGGCATCGGGGTGCAGCCGAACAACGGGCCCCACAGGATCGCCCCCTGCTCGCCTGCGGCCTGGCATTCGGCCAGCGTGTAGTAGGCCCCCTGATAGTGCCAGGCGGAAGCCTGTGCGGTGGTCGCTCCGGCAAGCGGGATGGCGATCGCCGCCGCAGCGGTTGCGGCGATCATGGCAATGCGTCGCTTCATGTGAACTCCCTGAATGAGTTGAACACTTGACTGCGAACCAGTGGCCCCGGCGAGACATCCCGCCGCAGCCGGGGGCAGCGTAGCCACTCCTTCACCCACAGGTCCAGACCAGTAACGACACCAATCCGTCTCACCGTCCACACAGATGCCCCACACTCCCTCACGAACCGCACACGAAACGCGTGCACTAGACACGCGTGCGCCGTGCACGCTAAGTTGACCGCGTGGAATACGACGATTACGGCGCCGAGGTGGCCGAAGCGCTCGGTGTGCTTCTGCGGCGCGAGATGCGAGTACAGGTCTACGGCGTGCTGACGCGGGACGTCGCGGAGGGGATCGACGAGGTCTCCTACCCGGTCATAAGCGGCCTGGCCCGCCGGGGGCGCTGCACCGCAGCCGAGTTGGCGAGCGACGTGGGCCTGGACCGTTCCGTCGTCAGTCGCCGGGCGACCACGTTGCAGAAGGCCGGACTCCTCGCCCGCGCCCCCGACCCCCGTGACAGCAGGGGCACGCTGCTGATGCTGACCCCGAAGGGTCAGGAAGCGGTACGCGCGATGCGCGAGCGCCTCGCCCACCTCATAGGAAACCACCTGTCGGATTGGCCTTCCGATGAGGTCGCCGTCTTCGTGAAGATCTTCCGGAACTTCGTCGAATGCGGACTCTTCTCTCAACAGGACTGATCACCGAACGGTAAACAGCGGAATTCCCCGCGGACGAGACCGGTCTCGCCCGGCGGTTCAGCGCTGCCCAAAACAGACTCAATTCCAGAACAGGAGAAACAGGAATGAAAGCCATGGCACCCCTCGCAGAAGCATGCGGGTTATCCGCAACCCCCGCCACCAAGAACTGTGCGGCCATATACAGCCGCAAAAGGCATGTCCTCATCGGGATAAGTCCGTTCAACAGTCGTTTCTCGGATGAGTACGTCACCCGTCTCATACGGTGGGCAGCCGCCACCTTCGAGAGCTTCGACGTGCTCCTCGCCGGCGACGAATCGGCACTTCAGCTCGAAGCCATCGGAACACCGGAGGGCAAGGCTCGATACAAGGCCAGACGCGCGGTGAGACGGAACCGTCGCTCGGTCGACGAAGCCCTCCGCCAACTCGGTCCGACCCCGCCGGACACCAGAGTCGTCTCGATCTCCGACTTCGCGGACGACCCGACGTACCGAAAGTTCAAGGCCGCAGGCGAGGAGGCATTCCGAGCCGATACCGCCTTCCGGTCCTCGTGCCTTGAAATGGCGCAGAAGGCGATACTGGGACGCCTGCGTACGGTGCACGGATCAACCGAGCCCGTCTCGGAATCCCAGGCCGCGCATGCCGCCGAATACGTACTGGCCGAGCTTCCCTTCTTTCTGGAGACTCCCACCGTGCTCGGGGTCGAGGAATCCCTCCTCGCCTACCACCAGCCCTGGAAACTGGGCGAACAGATCTTCGCGGGAAGATTCTCGATCGCCGCCCATCCCGCCCAGGGATACCTCACCGTCACCGAAACGCTCTGACCGGCACTTCTCCCACGACAAGAAAGTAGGGCACCTCCATGACTTCCGTCGCCCCGAAGTTCAGCATCCTGTCGGACGACTTCGCCCGTGACCCCTACCCGTACTTCCCCATACTCCGCCGGGAAGACCCGGTTCATTACGAGGCGGGCATCGACAGCTACTTCCTCTCCCGCTACCAGGACGTACACCGCGTACTGACCGAGCACAAGGCGTTCAGCACCAAGACCCTCGCCGTCCGGGCCGAGCCTGTGATGCGCGGTCCGGTACTCGCCCAGATGACCGGTCCGGAGCACACCGCGAAGCGGAAGATCGTGGTGCGCGGGTTCACCGGTGCCGCGCTGAAGGACCAGATCCGGGCGATCCGCTCCAACGCCGACGAACTCTTCATGCCGTTCCTGAACCGGGGAAAGGTCGATCTGGTCAACGACTTCGGCAAGCCGTTAGCCGTTCATGTGACGCTCGATGTGCTAGGGCTCGACAAGAACGACTGGCGCCAGGTCGCCGCCTGGCACCATGGGGTCGCGGAGTTCATCACCAGCATCACACTCACCGAGGAGCGCCGCCGTCACTGCCTGAACTGCGCCGAGCAGTTGGAGGCGTACCTGGTGCCGATCATCGAGCAACGCCGCAACGAGCCCGGAGACGATCTGGTCTCCCAGTTGTGCACGGCCGAGTTCGACGGCATCACGATGAGCACGCGGGATGTCACCGCGCTGATCATCAATATCCTGGCCGCCGCGACCGAACCGGCGGACAAGACCCTCGCACTGCTTTTCCACCACCTCATCGACCGGCCCGGGACAATGGACCAGGTCGTTGAGAACCCCGGGCTGCTGTCCGCAGCGATCGCGGAGACACTGCGTTTCACCCCTCCGGTACAGCTCATCCCCCGCCGGGTGGAACGGGACACCGAGTTCTCGGGGACCGCCGTACCGGCCGGGGCAACCGTGTTCTGCATGATCGGCGCGGCCAACCGTGACCCGGCCGCGTTCACCGACCCCGACACCTTCGACATCCACCGCGCCGACCTGGGGGTAGCCCGGTCCTTCACCGCCGCGGCCCAGCACCTGGCCTTCGGGACCGGCCTGCATCAATGTGTCGGCGCGGCTTTCGCCCGCACCGAGATCGAGACGGTCGCCGCGTTGCTTCTCCCCGTGCTGCGGAACGCCCGGTACTCAGCCGGCTACGAGTACCGGGAGAGCGGCCTGTACACGCGCGGGCCCATCTCGCTGGACCTCGACTTCACTCCGGTGAACGGGGGTGCTCCCGGCCGTGACTGACGTGAGCAACCCCCCCACCGCATTGCCGAACCGGCTGGACGCACGGACCCGGAGCATGGTGGTGGTGCTGCTGTTCGGGGCGGTTCTGCCGCTGCTGGACACCACCATCGTCAACGTAGCGCTCGACGACCTGTCGCAGGTGTTCGACGCCAGGGTGTCCGTCGTGCAGTGGGTGGCAACCGGCTATGTCCTGGCCTCGGCCGTCACGATTCCCGTCAGCGGCTGGGCCACCCACCGCTACGGGGGCAAGCGCGTCTGGATGACCGCCCTGTCCCTGTTCCTGATCGGCTCCATGGCCTGCGGCCTGGCCTGGAACATCGACAGCCTGATCGTTTTCAGGATCGTGCAGGGCATCGGCGGCGGACTGTCCATGCCGATTCTGCAGACCCTTCTGGTGCAGAGCGCCGGAAAACAGCAAGCCACCCGTGCCATGGGTGCGGTCGGGGTACCGGCCGTCCTGGCCCCGATCCTCGGCCCCATCCTGGGCGGGCTGCTACTGGATTCGGCCGGATGGCGATGGATCTTCTTCGTCAACGTGCCGATCTGCCTGGCCGGCATCGTCCTCGCCGCCCGCCGGCTACCCGTCTCCCCCGCCGATCCGGACCGGAAACTCGATGTGACCGGCCTGCTCCTGCTCTCCCCCGGCCTGGCCCTGGCCGTCTTCGGCCTGTCCCGCATCGGCGGCGGAAACGATCACGGGTGGACGACACCCGCGGCGATCGGTGCCGGGGCGGTCCTGATCGCCGGCTTCGTAGTGTGGGCACCGCGCGCGTCCACACCATTGGTCGACGTGCGGGTCTTCGCCCGAACCCACTTCCTCGGCGCCTGGCTCTCGCTGCTCCTGACCAGCCTTGTCTTCTACGGAGCGCTTCTGCTCCTGCCGCTGTACTACCAGCGTGCCTGGGACTACTCGCCTCTCCAGGCGGGCCTGGTTCTGGCGCTCCAGGGCATCGGGGCCTTCGCGGCCCGCTCGGTGGCCAACCGGCTGACCGCGCGCATCGGTACCCGCGTCACTGTCCTGGCCGCGCTCGCCCTGGCTGCCGCGGGCACCCTTCCGTTCGCGGTCGGGGCGGACACGGACCGCGGCTGGCTCCTGGGAATCGGGCTCGTCGTGCGGGGGGCCGGTGTCGGTGCGGTCACCATCCTGACGATGGGGGCCTGCTACCACCGCATCGAACACACGGGCATCGCCCACGCCAGCACGTCCGGTCGCATCGCCACCCAGCTCGGCGGAGCACTCGGCTCGGTGGTCGTCGCCACCGTCCTCGCCACCGGGACCACCAGCCACCGGGCAGCTGGAGCGGACCTGTTCACCGCGAGCTTCTGGTGGCTCGTGGTCCTCACCGCCTGTACCGCTCTTCCCGCACTGCTCCTGCCGAGGGGCGAGGTGGAACGCTCGTAGAACCCGGGGGCAGTCCCGCCTCCGGAGCGTCCGTCCGGGTGGCCCTGTCCCGCTGGAAGGCGCAACCTGTCGTGTCGCGCGCGCGGAGCGGAGGTGGGCGGCCCCCAGGATGCCGCCATGAAACCCATGCCCAAGCGTCTATCGGCGCTGCGGTCACGTGCTCGCAGCACAGGCGCGGCCTGCGCCGTCCTGGCGACCGTGATCCCCGTCTTCACCTTCGGTGTCGGTGCCACCCCGGCCGCCGCCGCGACCCTCCCCGGCGGGCTCGGACCGTGTGTACCGGGCAGCTGCCCCGACCCGTTCCCCGAGGTCGGCAACGGGCCGTTCGCCGGCCGGGACGACGCGATCAACATCTTCGTGGGCGACGACTTCCTCGTCCGGGGCCGTGCGGCGGAGGCCGAGGGCCGGGTCGTCGTGCTCGACGACTTCGACCAGAACAAGAACACCGACGCGAGCGGGTTGTACAACCTCGGGATCGTCGGTGTCGGCTCGCGCGTCCCGCCGCCGGACGGGTCCGACTTCCTGACGACCGGCGGCGACGTCACCATCGCGCCCGGCCAGACCCTGGACACGACGGGCGGCATCGTCGAGGAACAGGGCATCGTGCGCCACGCGGGCACGCAGACCGGCACCGTGACCGGGACGACCATCCAGGACGACAACGCGGCAGGCCCGTACACCGGGCTGCGCGACGAGCTGACCGCGGCCAGCCAGTGCTACGCACGGCCGGACGGCAACCAGCTCCGGGAGCCGACCGGGACCGCGGTCAACGAAAACTTCCGGACGATCTTCACCGGTGACAACACCTCGCTGCTCCAGGTGTTCAACGTCGACTTCGACATGGTCAACCCGAACAACCTCAACGGCGGCCAGGACATCGCGTTCGAGGGCATCCCCGCCGGCGCGACGATCCTGGTCAACGTGATCGGCGAGAACCGGGTCATCAACACCACCAGCGGCGAGGCCACGCTGGGGCAGTACCGCGACCGGCTGCTGTGGAACCTGCCCGACGCGAGCACGGCGCAGTTCATCGGGTCCGGGCAGTTCCAGGGCAGCGTCCTGGTGGGCAATCAGGCGTCCATGAGCACCGTGAGCCTGTCCGGTATGAACGGCAGGTTCTTCACCACGGGCTCGCTCACCCACACCAGCGAGACCTCCGGTATCGAGTTCCACGCCTACCCGTTCAACGGCGACCTCCCGGAGTGCGGTTCGCAGCCGGTGACCGGTGCGGTCAGCGTCCTCAAGACGGACGCGGACTCGGGCGCCCCGCTGGCCGGGGCGGAGTTCGAGCTGTGGCGCGAGACCAACGGCGTCGGCGGCCTCCAGACCACCGGCACCACACCCGACACCCTCGTCACCGACTGCACCACCCCCGACGACGGCATCTGCACCGAGACGACGACTCTGGGCGAGTACTACTGGCGCGAGACCGCGGCCCCGGACGGCTACGACCTCCCCGACCCCAACGTCTTCGGCCCGCTCGTCCTCACCGACGAGAACGCCACGGACGGCGTCCGGGTCGAGGCGCTCAACACGCCGACCGTGGTGCCACCCGTCACCGGTGACGTCAGCGTGGTCAAGACCGACGCCGACACCGGCAACCCGCTGGCCGGCGCGGACTTCGAACTGTGGCGCGAAACCAACGACGAGGCCGGACTCCAGACCACCGGCGCCACACCCGACACCCTCGTCAGCGACTGCACCACCCCCGACGACGGTGTCTGCTCCGACAACACCGTCCTCGGTACGTACTACTGGCGCGAGACGGCCGCCCCGGACGGCTACGACCTGCCCGACCCCAACGTCTTCGGGCCGCTCACCCTCACCGAGGACAACGCCTCCGAGGGCGTCCGGGCCGAGGCCGCCAACACCCCGACCGTCGTACAGCCCGTCACGGGCGACGTCAGCGTGCTGAAGACGGACGCCGAGACCAGCGAGCCGCTGGCCGGCGCCGAGTTCGATCTGTGGCGCGAGACCAACGGCGTCGACGGCCTCCAGGTCGACGGGGCAACCCCGGACACCCACGTCACGGACTGCACCACCCCCATCAACGGGATCTGCTCCGAGAACACCACCGTGGGCACCTACTACTGGCGCGAGACCGCCGCCCCGGACGGCTACGACCTGCCCGACCCCAACGTCTTCGGCCCGCTCGTCCTCACCGACGACAACGCCACGGACGGCGTCCAGGTCGAGGCCCTGAACGACCCCACCGACGTGCCCGTCGTGACCGGTGACGTCAGCGTCCTCAAGACCGACGCCGACACCGGCAACCCGCTGGCCGGGGCCGACTTCGAACTGTGGCGCGAGACCAACGGCGTCGACGGCCTCCAGACCACCGGTACCGACCCCGACACCCACGTCAGCGACTGCACCACCCCCGCCGACGGCGTCTGCTCCGACAACACCATTCTCGGTACGTACTACTGGCGCGAGACGGCCGCCCCCGACGGCTACGACCTGCCCGACCCGAACGTCTTCGGGCCGCTCACCCTCACCGAGGCGAACGCCACCGAGGGCGTCCAGGTCACGGCCACCAACGAGCCGACCGTGGTGCCGCCCGTCACGGGCGACGTCAGTGTGCTGAAGGCGGACTCCGAGACGGGTGACCCGCTGGCCGGCGCCGAGTTCGAACTGTGGCGCGAGACCAACGACGAGGCCGGGCTCCAGGTGGACGGGGCGAACCCCGACACCCACGTCACGGACTGCACCACCCCCGACACCGGGATCTGCTCCGAGAACACCACCGTGGGCACCTACTACTGGCGCGAGACCGCCGCCCCGGACGGCTACGACCTGCCCGACCCCAACGTCTTCGGCCCGCTCGTCCTCACCGAGGACAACGCCGCGCAGGGCGTCCAGACCGAGGCCCTGAACGACCAGACGGTCGTCCCGCCGGTGACCGGTGAGGTGCGGGTCTTCAAGACCGACGCCGAGACCGGCGTCCCGCTCGCCGGGGCCGTCTTCGAGCTGTGGCGCGAGAGCAACAACACGCCCGGCCTCCAGACGATCGGCATCAACCCCGACACCCACGTCAGCGACTGCACCACCCCCGCCGGCGGCATCTGCTCGGACACCACGGTTCCGGGCACCTACTACTGGCGCGAGACCGCTGCCCCGGACGGCTACGAGCTGCCCGACCCGAACGTCTTCGGGCCGCTCACGCTGACCGAGGACAACGCCGCCGAAGGCGTCCAGGTCACGGCCGCCAACACCCAGGAGCCCGTGCCGCCGGTGAACGGCTCGATCACCCTGGACAAGACGGACGCCAAGAACGGCGAGCCGCTCGCCGGGGCCGTCTTCGAGCTGTGGCGCGAGACCAACGACGTGCCCGGCCTCCAGACCGGCGGCGCTAACCCGGACACGCTCACCGACGCGGGCTGCTCCACCGGCGACGACGGCCAGTGCGTCTTCGACGACCTGCCGCTCGGGGAGTACTACCTCCGCGAGATCGCCGTTCCGGAGGGCTACGTCCTGTCGGACGACCCGGTCTCCGGGCCGATCGAGGTCACCGAGGAGAACAGCGCCGAGGGCGTCACCGTCGAGCTGACCAACGAGCGCGGTGAACCCTGCAAGGGCAAGGGCGGAAAGGACAAGGGCAAGGACTGCGAGGACAACGACCACAAGGCCGCCGCACGCGGCTGACCCGGTCACCCGCCCGGCCGTCCACTCGTGGACGGCCGGGCGGTCTCGCTCTACGGCTTGACAGCACGTACGTCGATACCCGAATCACGCAGGAGATCCGGCCCGTGTCCCGTTCCCACCGCCTCGTCGCTTCCCTGGCCGCCGCCGCTGCCGCGGCGCTGCTGTGCACCGCCGCCCCCGCGGCCGCCGCTCCCCTTCCCGACACCGCGTGCACCGCGCCGGCCGGCCCGTACCAGCGCCAGCTGGAGAAGCACCTCGGGCTGCCCGTCGACGGCCGCCAGTCCGACGCGGACTGCCGGGCCATCCGGGCCTTCCAGACCGAACAGGGCCGGCCGCACCCGGACGGCCGCGCCGACCTCGGCACCTACCGCGCCATGCTCGTCGTCGAAGCCACGCCGAACCCGAACGCCGCAGGCAACTGCCCGGTCGAGAGCGGGCGGGTCACCTGCGTGGACATGGACCGCCAACTGCTGTGGGTGCAGAAGGGGAAGAAGGTCGTCTTCGGTCCCGTCCCCATCCGGACCGGCCGTGACGCCCAGGAGACCCGGCCCGGCCGGCACCTCATCTACTGGCGCGACCGCGACCACGTCTCCACCATCTACGACAACGCGCCGATGCCGTACTCCCAGTTCTTCGACGGCGGCCAGGCACTCCACGGCCACCCCGGCGACCTGTACGACGGCGGCGGCTCGGCCGGCTGCGTCAACCTCACCGTGGACGACGCGGCGAAGCTGTGGGACCTGCTCGCGCTGGACGACGTCGTCTACGTATGGGGCGTGAAGCCCGGCACCGCCGGCTGACGACCGGTGGCGGGGTGCTACTCCTCGCCCTCCAGGTTGCCTTCCGTCTCCAGGAACACCTGGCGCAGCGCTTCGAGGACGGCCGGGTCGGGCTTGGCCCACATGCCGCGCGACTCGGCCTCCAGAAGACGTTCCGCGATCCCGTGCAGCGCCCACGGATTGGCCTGCTCCAGAAAGGCGCGGTTGGCCGGGTCCAGCACATAGGTCTCGGTCAGCTTGTCGTACATCCAGTCCGCCACGACGCCCGTCGTGGCGTCGTAGCCGAAGAGGTAGTCCACGGTCGCGGCCAGCTCGAAGGCCCCCTTGTAACCGTGGCGGCGCATCGCCTCGATCCACTTCGGGTTGACCACACGGGCTCGGAAGACGCGGGACGTCTCCTCGGTCAACGTGCGGGTGCGGACGGTCTCGGGGCGGGTCGAGTCCCCGATGTACGCCTCCGGCGCGGTCCCCCGCAGCGCGCGGACCGCCGCGACCATTCCCCCGTGGTACTGGAAGTAGTCGTCCGAGTCCGCGATGTCGTGCTCGCGGGTGTCGGTGTTCTTCGCCGCGACCGCGATGCGCTTGTACGCGGTCTCCATCTCCTCGCGGGCCGGACAGCCGTCCAGGTCCCGACCGTAGGCGTAGCCGCCCCACGTCGTGTAGACCTCGGCGAGATCGGCGTCGGTGCGCCAGTCGCGGGAGTCGATGAGCTGGAGCAGCCCGGCGCCGTACGTGCCGGGTCGGGAGCCGAAGATACGGGTGGTGGCCCGGCGTTCGTCGCCGTGCGCGGCGAGATCCGCCTGCGCGTGCGCCCGTACGTGGTTCAGCTCGGCCGGTTCGTCGAGCGAGGCGGCCAGCCGTACCGCGTCGTCGAGCAGGCCGATGGTGTGCGGGAACGCGTCGCGGAAGAAGCCGCTGATGCGGAGCGTGACGTCGATGCGGGGGCGGCCCAGCTCCTCGGCCGGGATCGCCTCCAGGCCGGTGACACGGCGGGACGCGTCGTCCCAGACCGGGCGCACCCCGAGCAGGGCCAGCGCCTCGGCGACGTCGTCGCCCGCGGTGCGCATGGCGCTCGTACCCCACAGGGACAGGCCCACCGAGACCGGCCAGTCGCCGTTGTCGGCGCGGAAGCGGGTGAGGAGGGAGTCCGCGAGGGCCTGGCCCGTCTCCCACGCCAGGCGCGAGGGGACGGCCTTGGGGTCCACGGAGTAGAAGTTCCGGCCGGTCGGCAGCACGTTGACGAGGCCCCGGAGCGGGGAGCCGGAGGGGCCGGCGGGGACGAACGCGCCGTTCAGGGCGCGGACGCAGTGGTCGAGTTCGTCGGTGGTCCCGGCCAGGCGGGGCGCGACCTCCTGGGCCGCGAAGCTGAGGATTGCCGCCACGTCCGGGGTCAGGTCGTGGAGCGGGCTGCGGGCCGTGGACTCGGGGCTCTGCCCCGGACCCCGCTGCTCAATCGCCGCAGGGGCTTGATTGGGCTGATCGCCCGCCGCAGGGGCTTGAAGGGCCGACGGGTCCCAACCCGCGTCCTCCATCGCCTGGACCAGGGCGCGGGCCTCGTCCTCCACCGTGTCCGCGTCCGTGCGGGTCGCCGCCGACTCGTCCAGGCCGAGGGCTTCGCGCAGGCCCGGCAGGGCTTGCGTGCCGCCCCAGATCTGGCGGGCCCGGAGGATCGCCAGGACCAGGTTGACGCGGGCGGCGCCCGTGGGCGCGGCGCCGAGCACATGCAGGCCGTCGCGGATCTGGACGTCCTTGATCTCGCAGAGCCAGCCGTCGAGATGCATGATGAAGTCGTCGAAGCCCTCGTCCTCGGGGCGTCCTTCGATCCCCAGGTCGTGGTCGAGCCTCGCGGCCTGGATCAGGGTCCAGATCTGGGCGCGGATCGCCGGCAGCTTGGCCGGGTCCATCGCGGCGATCTGGGCGTGCTCGTCCAGGAGCTGTTCGAGGCGGGCGATGTCCCCGTAACTGTCGGCGCGCGCCATCGGCGGGACCAGGTGGTCCACGAGCGTGGCGTGCGCCCGGCGCTTGGCCTGGGTGCCCTCGCCGGGGTCGTTGACGAGGAACGGGTAGACGAGCGGCAGGTCGCCGAGCGCGGCGTCGGGGCCGCAGGCGGCGGAGAGCCCGGCGTTCTTGCCGGGCAGCCACTCCAGGTTGCCGTGCTTGCCGAGGTGGATCATCGCGTCGGCGCCGAAGCCGTTGTCGTCGGCGCGGGCGGCGATCCAGCGGTAGGCGGCGAGGTAGTGGTGCGAGGGCGGCAGGTCCGGGTCGTGGTAGATCGCGATCGGGTTCTCGCCGAAGCCGCGCGGCGGCTGGATGAGGATCAGGAGGTTGCCCCGGCGCAGCGCGGCCAGGACGATGTCGCCCTCGGGGTTGCGCGAGCGGTCCACGAACATCTCGCCGGGCGGCGGGCCCCAGTGCTCCTCGACGGCCTCGCGGAGTTCGGCGGGGAGTTCGGCGTACCAGCGGCGGTAGTCGGCGGCGGGGATGCGGACCGGGTTGCGGGCCAGCTGCTCTTCGGTGAGCCACGCCTGGTCGTGGCCGCCGGCCTCGATCAGGGCGTAGATCAGCTCGTCGCCGTCGCCGGACGCGAGGCCGGGGACGTCCTCCGTACCGAAGTCGTAGCCCTCCTCGCGCAGTCGGCGCAGCAGGGCGACGGCGCTGGCGGGGGTGTCGAGGCCGACCGCGTTGCCGATGCGGGAGTGCTTGGTCGGGTACGCGGACAGGACGAGCGCGACGCGCTTGCCGGCGTTCGGGATGTGGCGCAGCCGGGCGTGGCGGACGGCGATGCCGGCGACGCGGGCGGCGCGTTCGTCGTCGGCCACGTAGGCGGGCAGGCCGTCCCGGTCGATCTCCTTGAAGGAGAACGGGACGGTGATCAGGCGGCCGTCGAACTCGGGGACGGCGATCTGGCTGGCGGCGTCCAGCGGGGACACGCCCTCGTCGTTGTCCTGCCAGTCGGTGCGGGAGCTGGTGAGGCAGAGGGCCTGGAGGATCGGGACGTCGAGCGCGGTGAGCGCGCCCGCGTCCCAGGACTCGTCGTCGCCGCCGGCCGATGCCTCGGCGGGCCGGGTGCCGCCGGCCGCGAGGACGGTGGTGACGATCGCGTCCGCCGCGCGCAGGGCCTCGATGAGTTCGGGTTCGGGGCTGCGCAGCGAGGCGACGTACAGCGGGAGGGCGCGGGCGCCGTGGGCCTCGACGGCCCGGCACAGGGTCTCGATGAACGCGGTGTTGCCGCTCATGTGGTGGGCGCGGTAGTAGAGCACCGCGACGGTGGGGGCGTCGGGCGCCGTCTCGGCGGGGGTGCGTTCCAGCGGGCCCCAGGAGGGCGCGGCGGCGGGGGGTTCGAAGCCGTGGCCGGTGAGCAGCACGGTGTCGGACAGGAACCGGGCGAGCTGGTCGAGGTTGGCGGGCCCGCCGTGCGCGAGGTAGGCGTGGGCCTCGGCGGCGATCCCGATGGGCACGGTGGAGGCGGCCATCAGCTGCGCGTCGGGGGCCTGTTCCCCGGTGAGGACGACGACGGGGCGGCCGGTGGCGAGGACTTGGTCGAGGCCGTCCTGCCAGGCGCGGACCCCGCCGAGGAGGCGTACGACGACGAGGTCGGCGCCGTCCAGCAGCGCGGGCAGGTCCTGGAGCGGGAGGCGGGACGGGTTGGCGTAGCGGTAGCCGACCGGTCCGTGGGAGGCGCGGGCGCTGAGCAGGTCGGTGTCGGACGTCGACAGGAGCAGGATCATGCGGCGTCTGGCCTTCCTCGGGGTGTCCACGCCCCGTGGCGGTGTCGAAGGCTCCCCTGCCCGGACCTGCCGGGTATGCGGGGAAGGGAGTTCCTGACTCGCCCGGCCCTGGTGGGACCAAGCTCACAGTGGCGGGACCGCGCCGGATTCGCACCGGGCTTCCTCCCCTGTCGCCGTCTGTGGCGACGACGGACCCGGAGGTCCGTCGCTAGGCATAGTAAGGGTCCGGGGGCGACGATGGGGTCATCGGATCGGATGAGATGGTCGGTATGCTCGCCGCCATGCCTCCCCCAGCCCCCCATTTCGCCCAGCCCGACGACGCCCGTTTCCGGGTCCGCGGCGACGCCTGCCCCGGTGCGCTGCGGCTGCACCGGGCGGACGACGGGGCGTTGGCGCGCGTCCGCGTGCCCGGTGGTGTGCTGACCTGGGAGCAGGCGGACGGGCTGCGGGAGTTGGCCGGCCGGCTCGGTGATGGTGAGCTGCATCTCACTTCGCGCGGCAATGTGCAGCTGCGCGGGCTCGACGCCGGATGCGGGTCCGAACTGGCCTCCCGGATGAGCGGAATGGGGCTTTTGCCCTCCGCGTCGCATGAGCGGGTCCGCAACGTCGTGGCCTCCCCGCTGGCCGGGCTCGACAGTCGCGGGGCGCGGGACGTACGGCCCTGGCTGGTCGCGCTGGACGCGCTGGTGTGCGCGAGCGAGGAGGCGGCCGGGCTGTCCGGCCGGTTCCTGTTCGCCCTGGACGACGGGCGCGGCGATGTGGACGCGCTGGGCGCGGACGTGACGCTGCGGGCGCGGGGCGACGGGGTGGCGGAGCTGCGGATCGGGGCGCTGGAGTCGGTGGCCCGGATTCCGGGTGACGAGGCGCCGCGCGCCGCGTTGCTGGCGGCGACGGTGTTCCTGTCCCTGGCGGACGCTTCCGGTTCGGGTGCTTGGCGGGTCGCCGAGCTCCCCGGGGGTGCCGGGCCACTGCTCGACGCGGTGGTGCGCGAGCTGGCTGCGGCCGGGCTGCCCGTCACCCGTGCGACCGCGCCGGTACCGGCCGGGGCTCCCCCGGCGCTCGGCGTGGTGGCGGGGCCCGGCGGGACGGACGCGCTGTCGGTCGGGCTGCCGCTGGGGCGGGCGGACGCGGTGCGGTGGCGGGCGCTGACGGACCTCGCGCGGGACCACGGCACCGGTGAAATCCGGCTCACCCCCTGGCGCGGAGTCGTCGTGCCCGGTGTCCGGCGGGAGCGGGCGCCGGGGGCGCTCGACGCGCTGGGCGCCGCCGGCCTGGTCACCGCCGACCGCTCGCCGTGGACCGGGACCGGCGCCTGCGTCGGCCGCCCCGGCTGCGCCAAGTCCCTGGCCGATGTGCGGGGTGACGCCGCGTCGGCGCTGCCCGACGCGCCGCCCGTGGACGCGCTGCCCGTGTACTGGTCCGGGTGCGAACGGCGGTGCGGCCATCCGCGCGGGGACTGGGTGGACGTCGTCGCCGGCCCGGACGGCTACCGGGTGTCCGTCGTACGCGACGGCGCCCGGCCCGAGGAAGCGGTGCGCGTCGCCGCCGACCCGGCCGCGCCGGCCACCGCCGTGGCGGCGGCCCGTGACCCACGCCGCCCGTAAGCCAGGCCCCGAGTTCTTCCCCCTGTACAACGCCCCACCCCCTGCCCGTAACCCGCCCGCTGAAGAGAGCGACACCACTGTGCATCAGTACGAGAAGGACGGACCGGCCATCTATCGCCAGTCCTTCGCCACCATCCGGGCGGAGGCGGACCTCGCCGGCCTGCCCGCGGACGTGAGCCAGGTCGCCGTCCGGATGATCCACGCCTGCGGCATGGTCGACCTCGTACGCGACATCGGCTACACGCCCGGCGCGGTCGCCCGGGCCCGCGCCGCGCTGCGGGCCGGCGCGCCCATCCTGTGCGATGTGGCCATGGTCGCCAGCGGGGTCACCCGCAAGCGGCTGCCCGCGGACAACGAGGTGGTGTGCACCCTGTCCGACCCGGCCGTGCCCGCCCTCGCGAAGGAGCTGGGCACGACCCGTTCGGCGGCCGCCCTGGAGCTGTGGCGGGACCGGCTCGACGGCGCGGTCGTCGCCGTGGGCAACGCCCCGACGGCCCTGTTCCGACTGCTCGAAATGATCGAGGAGGGTGCCCCGCGCCCCGCCGCCGTCATCGGTGTGCCGGTCGGCTTCGTCGGCGCCGCGGAGTCCAAGGACGCCCTGGCGGCCCACCCGTCCGGGCTCGACCACCTGATCGTGCGCGGCCGGCGCGGCGGCAGCGCCATCGCCGCCGCCGCGCTCAACGCCATCGCCAGCGAGGAAGAGTGACCGTGAGCCAGCAGACAACGGGACGGCTGTACGGGGTCGGGCTCGGCCCCGGCGACCCGGAGCTGATGACCCTGCGCGCGGTGCGGGCCATCGCCGGGGCGGACGTCGTCGCGTACCACAGCGCCCGGCACGGCCGGTCCATCGCCCGGTCCATCGCGGCGGAGCACCTGCGCGCCGACCACATCGAGGAAGCCCTCGTCTACCCGGTCACCACGGAGACCACGGACCATCCGGGCGGCTACCGGGGCGCCATCGAGGACTTCTACACGGAGGCGGCGGCCCGGCTCGCCGCCCATCTGGACGCGGGGCGCACGGTCGCCGTGCTCGCCGAGGGCGACCCGATGTTCTACGGCTCGTACATGCACATGCACAAGCGGCTGGCCGACCGCTACCCCACCGAGGTCATCCCCGGCGTGACCTCGGTCAGCGCCGCCGCCGCCCGGCTCGGCACCCCGCTCGCGGAGGGCGAGGAGGTGCTGACGATCCTGCCCGGCACCCTGCCCGAGGAGGAGCTGACCGCCCGGCTGGCCGCGACCGACGCCGCCGTGGTGATGAAGCTGGGCCGCACCTTCCCCGCCGTGCGCCGCGCGTTCGAGGCGTCGGGCCGGCTGCCCGAGGCCCGTTACGTCGAGCGCGCCACGATGGCCGGGGAGCGGCTGGGCGACCTGGCGGACACCGACGCCGGTTCCGTGCCGTACTTCGCGGTCGCCGTCCTGCCGAGCCGGGTCGACGCCCGCCCCGAACCCGCCCCGGACGGCGGCGGGGTGACCGTGGTGGGCACGGGTCCGGCCGGTCCGCTGTGGCTGACGCCCGAGACGCGCGGCGCGCTGGCCGCCGCCGACGACCTCGTCGGCTACACCACGTATCTGGACCGGGTGCCGGTCCGGCCGGGGCAGACCCGGCACGGCTCCGACAACAAGGTGGAGTCGGAGCGGGCCGAGTTCGCGCTCGACCTGGCCCGGCGCGGGCGGCGCGTCGCCGTCGTGTCCGGCGGCGATCCGGGGGTCTTCGCGATGGCCACGGCCGTGCTGGAGGTGGCGTCGCAGGAGACGTACGCGGACGTGCCGGTGCGGGTGCTGCCGGGGGTGACGGCCGCCAACGCGGCGGCGGCCCGCGCCGGGGCGCCGCTGGGCCACGACTACGCGGCGATCTCGCTCTCGGACCGGCTCAAGCCGTGGGACGTCATCGCGCGCCGGCTCGCCGCGGCCGCGTCGGCCGATCTGGTGCTGGCGCTGTACAACCCCGGTTCGCGCAGCCGGACCTGGCAGGTCGGCAAGGCGCGGGACCTGCTCCTTGAGCACCGCTCGCCGGACACGCCCGTGGTCCTGGGCCGGGACGTCGGCGGGCCCGCCGAGAGCGTACGGACCGTGCGTCTGGCGGACCTCGACCCGGCCGATGTGGACATGCGCACGATCCTGATCGTCGGTTCCTCGCAGACCCGCTGGGAGCGGCGCGGCGGGGGGCGGCAGATCGTGTGGACCCCGCGCCGCTACCCGGAGAGCTGATCCGTCAGCCAGGCCAGGGCCTCTTCCGGGGTGCCGGCCACCGCGCCCCCCGCCGGGACCGGTGGCCGGCGGACGACGACGACGGGGAGGCCGGCCTCGCGGGCGGCGGCCAGCTTGGGGGCGGTCGCCGCGCCGCCGCTGTCCTTGGTGACGAGGACGTCGACGCGGTGGCGGCGGATCAGCTCCCGCTCCCCTTCGAGGGTGAAGGGGCCCCGGTCGAGCAGGGTCTCCATCCGCGCCGGGTACGGCGGTTCGGGCGCGTCCACGGACCGCATGAGGAACCACAGGCCGTCCAGCCCGGCGAAGGCGGCGAGCCCCATCCGCCCGGTGGTGAGGAAGACCCGCCGTCCCAGCGCGGGCAGCGCCGCCGCCGCCTCGTCCAGGGAGCCGACCGGGTGCCAGTCGTCGCCGTCACCGGGCACCCAGCCGGGGCGGCGCAGCATGAGCAGAGGAACATGGGCGGCGGCGGCCGCGGCCGCCGCGTTGAACGTGATCGTCCCGGCGAAAGGATGGGTGGCGTCGATGAGCGCGTGCACCCGGTGTGCGCGGAGCCAGTCCGCGAGCCCTTCGGCGCCGCCGAAGCCGCCGACGCGGACCTCGCCCGGCGGCAGCGTGGGCCGGGCCACCCGCCCGGCCAGCGAACTGGTGACCCTGCTCCCGGCGGGCAGGCCGGCCACCAGCAGTCCGGCGAGCCGACGCGCCTCCGTCGTCCCGCCCAGAATCAGTACGTGCACGAGGAGGACCATCCTTGAATGAGGCGAAGGGCGGGCGCGGTGCCCAACTCAAGCACACCGGGCTGCGGCCCGGCTGGACGACCGGGGCCTGTGCCACGGCCGCCGCCACCGCCGCGTACACGGCGCTGCTGAGCGGCGACTTCCCGGACCCGGTGACCGTCACACTGCCGCGCGGCGAGACCCCGGCGTTCGCGCTGGCCGTGGAGGAGCTGTCCGGCGACCGGGCGACGGCGGGCGTGGTGAAGGACGCGGGCGACGACCCCGATGTGACGCACGGCGCGCTGGTACGGGTGAGTGTGCGGGCGCTGCCGCCGGGTGCGGGGGTGGTGTTCCGGGCCGGGCCCGGTGTGGGCACGGTGACGCTGCCGGGGCTGCCGCTGGAGGTGGGCGAGCCGGCCGTGAACCCGGTGCCGCGCCGGATGATCGGCGAGCATCTGGCGCGGGTGGCGGCGGCGCACGGCGGCTCGGGGGACGTCGAGGTGACGATCGGGGTGGACGACGGCGAGGAGATCGCCCGCTCCACCTGGAATCCGCGCCTGGGCATCCTGGGCGGTCTGTCGATCCTGGGCACGACCGGGATCGTGGTGCCGTACTCCTGCTCGGCGTGGATCGACTCCATCCGCCGGGGCGTGGACGTGGCGCTCGCGGACGGGCGCACCCATGTCGCCGGGTGCACGGGCTCCACCTCGGAGAAGACGGTGGTCGCCGTGTACGGGCTGCCGGAGATCGCGCTGCTGGACATGGGCGACTTCGCGGGCGCGGTACTCAAGTACGTACGGCGGCATCCGGTGGAACGGCTCACGATCTGCGGCGGGTTCGCCAAGCTGTCGAAGCTGGCCGCCGGTCATCTCGACCTGCACTCGGGGCGCTCCCAGGTGGACAAGGGGCAGCTCGCCGAGCTGGCCCGGCGCGGTGGCGCCGACGAGGCCCTGGCCGCCGAGATCGCCGTCGCCAACACCGGCCTGGCCGCCCTGCGGCTGAGCCAGGCGCACGGTGTTCCGCTGGGTGATCTGGTGGCCGTGGCCGCGCGGGACCAGGCGCTGTCGGTGCTGCGGGGCGCCCCGGTGGCGGTGGACGTGATCTGCATCGACCGGGCGGGCACGGTGGTGGGGCGCAGCCCGGTGCGCTGATGTCCCGCGCGCTGACGCCCGTGCGCCCGGCCGGCGGTCAGCAGGTGTGGCGGTCGCGGGCGGGCGAGTAGAGGTGGCTGTCGTGGAACTGCTCGGCGCCCAGGGTGCGGCCGACCATGATGACGGCGGTGCGGATGACGCCGGCCGCCTTCACCTGGTCCGCGATGTCGTCCAGGGTGCCGCGCAGGATCAGCTCGTCGGGGCGGGAGGCCATGGCGACGACGGCGGCCGGGCAGTCGGCCCCGTAGTGCGGCAGCAGTTCCCCGACGACGCGGTCCACGTAACGGGCGGCGAGGTGCAGCACGATCAGCGCGCCGCTGCGGCCCAGGGTCGCCAGGTCCTCGCCCTCCGGCATGGCGGTGGCGCGCTGGGCGATCCGGGTCAGGATGACGGTCTGGCCCACGGTCGGCACGGTCAGTTCCCGCTTGAGCGCGGCGGCGGCAGCCGCGAACGCGGGGACGCCGGGCACCACTTCGTAGGGCACGCCCGCCTCGTCCAGGCGGCGCATCTGCTCGTTGACGGCGCTGAACACCGACGGGTCGCCGGAGTGCAGCCGCGCCACGTCGTGCCCTGCCCGGTGCGCGGCGACGAGTTCGGCGGTGATGCGGTCGATGTCGAGCTGCGCGGTGTCCACCAGGCGCGCGTCGTCCGGGCATTCGGCGAGGAGTTCGCGGGGCACCAGGCTGCCCGCGTACAGGCACACGTGGCAGGAGGCCAGGACGCGCGCGCCGCGCACGGTGATCAGGTCGGCCGCTCCCGGTCCCGCTCCGATGAAGTACACGGTCATCTGTCGTCTCCTGGGGGTTGTACGGGGGCACGGGCGGGGCCGGCGGGTTTGCGTACCGACCATTGGGTGACGGGCATCGCCTGGCGCCAGCCGGTGAAGGCGCCGACCGGGGCAGCGTGCGCCACGGCGAGCCGGACGAGTTCGCCGCCGTGGCGCCGGTAGCGGTCGGTGAGCAGGGCCTCGGATTCCAGGGTGACCGTGTTGGCGACGAGCCGGCCGCCGGGCGGCAGCGCGTCGAGGCAGGCGTCGAGGAGGCCGGGCGCGGTGAGGCCGCCGCCGATGAACACGGCGTCCGGGGCGGGGAGTCCGTCCAGGCAGCCGGGGGCACGGCCGGTGACGACGCGCAGTCCGGGCACGCCGAGCCGGGCGGCGTTCGCCTCGATGCGCGCCGCGCGCACCGGGTCGCGTTCCACGGCGACGGCCCGGCAGGAGGGGTGGGCGCGCATCCACTCGACGGCGATGGAGCCGGAGCCGCCGCCGATGTCCCAGAGGAGTTCGCCGGGGGCGGGCGCGAGCACGCCGAGGGTGACGGCCCGGACATGGCGCTTGGTCAGCTGGCCGTCGTGCTCGTACGCCTCGTCGGGCAGACCGGGCACGGCGCCCAGGCGCAGGGTGCCGGGGGCGGCGCGGCACTCGACGGCGACGACGTTGAGCGGGTCGCCCGGCGGCCGGTCCCAGGTGTCGGCGGTGCCCTCGGCGCACGCCTCGTCCTCGCCGCCGAGCTGTTCGAGGACCTTCAGGCGGCTGGGTCCGAAGCCCCGGTCCCGGAGCAGGGCGGCGATGCCGGCCGGGGTGGTGGCGTCGGCGCTGAGGACGAGCAGCCGGCGGCCGTCGTGCAGGGCGGCGGCGAGCCGGGCGGCGGGGCGGCCGACGAGGGTGACGACCTCGGTGTCCTCCAGCGGCCAGCCGAGGCGGGCGCAGGCGTAGGACACGGACGAGGGGTGCGGCAGGACGCGCAGCCGTTCGGCGCCCAGGACTTCGGTGAGGGCGCGGCCGATCCCGTAGAACATCGGGTCGCCGCTGGCCAGGACGGCGATGCGGCGGCCGGTGTGGGCGGCGAGCAGGCCGGGCACGGCGGGGCGCAGCGGTGAGGGCCAGGGCACCCGCTCGCCAGTGCACTCCGGTGGCAGGAGGCCGAGTTGGCGGCCGGCGCCGATGAGGACCCGGGCGTCGCGCAGGGCGGTGCGCGACGGGTCGGTGAGGCCCGTCCAGCCGTCGGCGCCGATCCCGACCACGGTCACTGCGGGCGGGAGGGGGTGCTCGGGGGTCACGGACGGTACCTCGGGTTCGGGGGCGGGCGCCTCCGCACTCTACTGGCCGGTCACGGGCCGGTCACGGGCGGGTCCCGGGCGCCCGGTCCGGACCGGGGCTGCTCCCCGTTCTCACGGACACGATTGCGCGTACACCCTTCCTCGCCGTGCCCCCCGCAGGAGAGCGGGTGCCGGCCCCGGCACCTGTCCCCGGCCGCCGCGGCGCCGTCAAGCGGGCACCGTGTCCACCTGCTGCCCGGCCGTCGGCTCGCTGCCGGCGATCCGGGTATGCCGGAGCTCCGCGGGCCAGTCCGAGACCGGGCGGAGCAGGTGCCGCAGATCGGGCTGATCCGGGTCACCGCGCAGGATCAGGCACTCGGCACCGCGCCGGGCGCAGGCGAGGACGGCGTCCAGCTTGCCGGCCATCGCCCCGGTGGTGTCCCACTCGGGTGCCACCCGCAGGGCGTCGCGAGCGGGCCCGGCCTCGCGTGGGTCGATCCACGGTATGGTCCGCCCGTCGTCGAGCACACCCTCCACGTCGGTGAGCATGGCGACCCGGACAGGACCCGCCGAAAGCCCGAGCAGCGCGGCCGGCACGTGGTCGCTGCCGACGACGCGCAGGGAGCCGTCGGGGTGGAGAAGGCAGTCGCCGGTGAGTACGGGGAGCGCTCCGGTGGCCAGGAGGCGCGGGAGGCTGCCGACGCCAACGACCGCGCCGTCTTCCTCCAGTACGGCGGCGGCGGCCAGTTGGACGGGGAAGGCCAGTGCGCCGGCCCGGCGGAGGGCTGTGGTCCAGATCCAGCGCAACTCGGCGTTGGCACCGGTGAGCGGGAGGGCTGCCCATGGATCCTCCGGGTCCAGGTGACGCACCGCTCCATGGCCGTAGGATCCGCCACCCGAGACCAGTACCACCCGGCCGGGTGCCGCCGCGGCCAGGTCCGCGACCTGCCTGGCGTAGCCCGCGACGGCGTCGTGGTCGATGTCGTGGTCGCGGCTCTTGACGGAGAACAGCCCTCCGCCGATCTTGAGGATCAGGAGAGCCGGCACCTCCCGTTGGCCGGCGGTGGTCGGGGTCATGTGGCTCTCCTGGGAGGTCTCGGGGCGGTGCCGTTACCGGAGGTCGTTGCGACGAGATCTGCGCGTGCCTGGTCCGCGTGCCGCATCCGGTGGTCCAGCAGGCGGCGCGCACAGTCGACCAGCACCTGCTCGTACTGCGGCAGTCCGGCGAGGTTCCTGCCTTCCCCAGGATCGTCCAACTGGTCGAAAAGCAGGGGTTGTTGCCCCGGAAAGTGTACGTAGGTGAAGCGTGGCCCACGCAGTACCGCGAGGTTGCACTCCTGCGGGCTGAGGCCCATCGCCCGTTCCGGAACGCGGTGCACCGGGTCGCGGAAGTCGAATTCGTGGACGATCTCGGACCTGGGCCATGGCGTGTGCCCTGCGGAATCGGACAGGAACGGAAGAAGCGAGTGCCCGCTGCTCCACGGCAGTGCCGGCGCCCCGGCCCAGTCGAGCACGGTGGGCGCGACGTCCACCGATTCCGTGGGAGCGGTCACGGTTGCGGCGGCCCTTCGTTCCGGGGCGGCTACGATCAGCGGCACCCGGTAGGCGGTCTCCCGGAAGCCTCCCGTCCCCAGGCTCCAGTGATCGCCGAGTGTGTCGCCGTGGTCGGCGGTGACCACGACGAGAGTGTCTTGCGCTCGGCCGAGGTCCTCCAAGGCGGTGAGGATCCGTCCGACATGATGGTCGACCTCGCTGACCAGTCCGAAGTAGGTCGCCCGGTGCGCGGCTACGGCCTGCGCGGTCAGGTCTGCGGGCGCGGTGTCCGGTACGTCACGCCCGACCCAGTGGCGCAGGAAGGGATGGCGTCCGCCCTCCTCCGCCCGGCTCGCCGCCCGGAGCGGGGCCGCCATATCGGCCGGGTCGTGCAGCCGGTCGTAGGGGAACGGTGCCACCCAGGGCGGGTGGGGGCGCAGGAACGTCGCCAGGATGAGCCAGGGCCGGTTCCCCAGCCCGGCCATGCAGTCAATAGTACGGTCGGCGACGAAGGCGGTGTCGCTGAGCTCTGCCGGATAGCGGGCGAGGTTGCGGCTGCCCGGGGCGGGGAGCAGGACGTCCATCGGGTCGTCGGGCACGGGTTGCCCGTGCGCGGCCAGGTGGTCGAGCCACGAGCGCAGCCCCGCGCGGTTGAGATTGAACCTGGTGTGCCAGGTGAACCCCCTGGGGACGGTCTCGCCGTCGCCCGAAGCCCCGTCGGCCACGGTGTCGGTGTACCCGACGACATGGGAGGCGATGCCGGCCAGGGCGAGTGCGGTCGCCAGGTTCGGCCGCGTGTCGTCGGCGCGGGTGCGGTTGCTCACCACTCGGTGGACCGACTGGTAGACACCGGTCAGCAGGGATTCGCGGGCGGGCCCGCAGGGCGCGGTCACGGAGTAGTGCCGCTCGAAGCGCGCACCCCTGGTGGCCAGCGCGTCCAGGTGCGGGGTACGCGCGTGGGGGGCGCCGTAGCAGCCCAGCGCATCGGGGCGGAGCTGGTCGGCGACGATCAGAAGGACGTTGCGGCGCCGGGGTGTTACGGTCCGGTCCGTCACGGCCAGAGGTACTCGGTCTGCCAGCCACCCTCTTCACGCCGAAAACTCACCCGAGTGTGAATCCGGTCCGGACTGGCTTCCCAGAACTCTATTTCGTCCGGGCGGATTCCGTAGAGGGTCCAACTCGGCGAGCAGGGAACCTCGTCGGGGTACGCAGCGGCCAGCCGTGTGTACTCGGCCAAGACCTCGTCCCGGTCTGCCGGCGGGGTGGGCTTGCGCAGGTGCGCGGAGAGCCGCGAGCCGCGCCCCCGCTCGGCGAAGTCCCGTTCGCCGGCGCTTCGCCCGGCCGCCTCGGCGCCGCCGACAATGCGGAGTTGGCGGCCCACCTTCGGCCAGTGGAACTGGACGGCGACGCGTGGATTCCGGGCGATCTCCTGGCCCTTGCGGCTGTCCGCGTGGGTGGCGAAGTACAGCCGCTCGTCGTCGATGTCCTTGCAGAGCAGCACCCTGCTGGACGGCGTCCCGTCGGCACCGACGGTACAGAGGGTCATGGCGTGGGGCTCGACCTGCCCGGCCTCGGCTGCCGAGAGGATCCACTCCTCCAGAGCCTGCAGCGGATTGGCCCGCAGGTCCTCGATGGTGAAGCCCGACGGTTCCAGGTCCGCGAACACCCGGAGCGCCCTGAACTTGTTGCGTGTCTTCTCGCTCACGACGACCACGCTACCCGTCCGCAACCGGAGCAGCACCAGCCATCTCCCGGGGCCCGCAGCGCACTTGATATCAGCACTGACTGAATCTTGCCGGTGGATCCCACCGATTCAGGGGTCACCTTCGTTGACATTTCCCCACATCGCACCCATCGCAACAAGGGCACGCAGGGCGCGATTTGGCACGCTCATTACATAAATGGTCAATGTCCATCCATGGATTGACCTGCAACGAGAAGGAGGAATGCCTGGTCGCGGACGAACGGAGGCCGCTTGGACGCCTTTCGGCCTAGTACTGATCATCGGCCGCACGGCCAGATTCCTGTGCTTAACTGCTGAGCGTGGCACCGGCCGTTAAGGCTCCGGTCCACCTCGCCCAGGACAATGGCGTCGGGGCAGTCGCCACACCGCCCGGGCACCGACTCCGGGATTCGTCGACCGACTGAGATCCCGGGGGTTTTACAGCGATGCGAGCCGAGAACATCCCTGCCCGGACGCCGGGGCACCGGCTTGGCGGGGCAGCCCAGCTCCGGGCCCTGTTCGAACGTCCCGGCCCGGCGAGGATCGTGGGGGCGCACAACGCGCTCGGCGCACGGCTCGCCGAACGCGCCGGGTTCGACGGGGTCTGGTCGAGCGGGCTGGAGGTATCCGCCTCGCACGCCCTGCCCGACGCGGACATCCTCACCATGACCGAACTCCTCGAAGTGGCCCGGTCAATGGCCGCCGCTGTGGCGGTCCCGGTGGTGGCCGATTGCGACGCCGGCTACGGCAACGCCAACAACGTCATGCACATGATTAGGCGATACGAGGCAGTCGGGGTCGCCGCGGTCTCGATCGAGGACAAGCGATTCCCCAAGATGAACAGCTTCATCCCCGGCCGCCAGGAGTTGGCGCCGGTCACCGAGTTCGCCGGCAAGATAGCCGCGGCCAAGAGTGCCCAATCGGGGCCGGACCTCATGGTGATCGCCCGGATCGAGGCCCTGGTGGCCGGCTGGGGCCTGGACGAAGCGCTGCGCAGGGCGGAGGCGTACGCCGAGGCCGGCGCGGACGCGGTCCTCATCCACGCGAAGGGTGAGTCCGCGGAACCCGTCCTGGAGTTCCTGGCCCAATGGCAGCAGCGACTGCCCGTCGTCGTCGTGCCGACCACCTATCACACCATCACCGCCGAGGAACTCTCCGAAGCCGGTGCGAAGCTGGTGATCTACGCGAACCACGGCCTGCGGGCCTCGATCACGGCAGTGAGCGAGACGTTCGAAGCCATCCTGCGAGACGGCCGCACCAGTGGCATCGAGACCCGCATAGCCCCGCTCGCCACCGTCTTCGACCTCCAGGGAATGGCCGCACTGCAACAGGCGGAGGAGCGCTTCCTCAGCAGGGCGGGCCGACGCCTGCGAGCCGTGCTGACCACGGGAAGCGACCTGCCCGGAGGATCCGACGTCGACGGCCGCAGCATCACCGAACTCCAGTGTGGATCTCTCCGGCGCGCCGGCATCGACAACATCACCGTCGTCACCAGTCGCGACGGGACGGCCGGCCATCCTGCGGGCGTAACCGTGGTCCACACACCGGGTCTGGAGGCGCCGGCCATCGCAGAGGTGGTTCTGAGCGCCGCACCGGACTTCCACGGCCATACCCTCGTAGCCGCCCCCGACCTGCTGTTCGACCCGGAGCCGCTGCTCCAGCTCGTCGCCGAGGAGCGCGACATCGCGGTACTGATCGACGTATCCGCCGCATCCGGTGACCCCGGGGACAGCCGCACATCGGTGACGACCGCCGCAGGCGCTGTGCAGGGCAGGCGCCTCAAGGGGACGCGCGGCAACAGCGTCACCGGATTCGGTTCCGGCCCCCGCGACGGCGAATTCACCGGAATCGCCGCCTTCTCGGACAAGGGCTGGGCGGCACTGCGCGAGGCCGCCGAGAAGCGGCTCGCCGAGGCCGGCGAAGAGCCCGGCCTGGCGGTGCTCCTGTCCGACCTGATCGACGCGGGCTGGACGGTCGACGCCGTCGAGATCGCCTCCGGCTGGGCCGAGCTGAGAAACCAAGAGGACGTGCGGCGGGCCGAGCTGCTGCTCACCGGACAGACGCGGTGAGCACCACGAGGACGCGTGTCCCGCTCGACGGGGCCGCCGTGGCCCGGACCATGCTCGACGCCGGGTTCGGCCCGTTCACGGGTGTTCCCTGTTCCTTCCTCGGACCGCTGATCAGCGTCCTCCAGGCGCAGCACCCCGGCAGCTACCTCACCGCGGCCAACGAGGGCGAGGCGGTGGCCATCGCGGCGGGCGCCCGTCTCGCGGGCCGACGACCGGTGGTCATCCTGCAGAACTCGGGCCTCGGCAACGCGGTCAACCCCCTCACCTCGCTCTGCCAGACCCTGCGGCTTCCGGTGCTCCTGCTGGTAACCTGGCGCGGCGAACCCGGATTCCCGGATGAACCCCAGCACCAGCTGATGGGCCGGATCACCCCGGGCCTGCTCTCCTCGATGGAGATCGACCACGAGATGTTCCCCGCCGATGCGACGGAGCTGGGGCCCGCACTCGACCGAGCCGCCGGACACATGGACCGCACGGGCAGCCCGTACGCCTTCATCGTACCCAAGGGGGCCCTCGCGCCGCACCGGCCGGCGGGGCCCGCTCCGGCGCCGGACCCCCGCCTGATGTCGCGTGCCGAGACGATCGGCCTGGCTGTCGACTCGGTGGGCCGGGACGCACTGCTCGTGGCAACCACCGGAAAGACGGCCCGCGAGCTGGAACGGGACTGGGACCGGCCGGGCAACCTGTATGTGGTCGGCTCGATGGGATGCGCCGCCAGCATCGGGCTCGGGGTCGCCCTGAACGCCCCCGACCGCGAGGTCGTCGTACTGGACGGCGACGGCGCGGCCCTGATGCGCCTTGAGGCGATGGCCACCATCGGCCACCAGGCTCCCGGCAACCTGCTGCACATCGTGCTCGACAACGCCTCGTACGAGTCCACCGGGGGCCAGCCCACGGTCTCCGGCGGGCTGGACTTCTGCGCGATTGCCCAGGCCTGCGGATACCGCACGACGGCGGACGTGAACCGGGCCGCGCAGCTGCGCGACGCTGTGACCCGCGGCGCCACGCAGGCGGGCCCGCATCTGATCCGCGTTCGCATCCGGCCCGGCTCCGACCCCGCACTCGGCCGGCCCGCACTCACCCCGCCCGAAGTGGCATCCAGATTCCGGGAGGCGGTTTCGTCATGACGTCACCCACAGGCCCCGTGGCACAGCGCCTGGTACTCATGAACCCCGGCCCGGTGCTCGCGGACGAGCGCGTCCGCGCCGCTCTGGGCGGGCCCGACCTGTGCCACCGCGAGAGCGAGTTCACCGAGCTGATGCGCCGTGTCCGCGGCCGGGTCACCCAGGTGTGCGGGGGGACCCCGGAGTTCACCAGCGTTGTCCTGACGGGGTCCGGAACGTCCGCTGTCGAGGCACTGATCGCGTCCGTTCCACCGTCGGACAGCGGCGTACTCGCCCTCGACAACGGCCACTACGGCCGCCGGATGCACGACATCGCCGCGATCCACGACATCGCGGTCCACCACCTGGAGCTCGGCTGGGGCGTCCCGATCGACCTCGGCTCCGTGGAAGCGGCGCTGGCAGCCGACACGTCGCTCGGATTCGTCACGGTGGTGCACCACGAAACCAGTACCGGCATGCTGAACGACGTCGCGGCAGTCGCCCGGGTGGCGCACCGGTACGGCCGCAAGGTGATCGTCGACGCGGTCAGCAGCATCGGTGCCGAACCGCTCGACATCGCCCGCGACGGCCTCGACTGGGTCGCCGGTTCAGCCAACAAGAGCCTTGAGGGTATGCCCGGCCTGAGCTTCGTCTGCGCACGGCACGATGCCTTCGCCGCGCTCGGCAACGGGCCGCGCCGCAGCTACTCGCTGGACCTGCACCGGCACTACACCGCCCAGGAGCACGCCCAGACACCGGCGTTCACCCCGGGGGTGCCCGCCTTCTACGCCTTCGACACCGCGCTGCAGCTGATGCTGGCGGAGGGGGTGGCCGCCCGCGGGAAGCGGTACCGGGCGCTCGCCGAACGGCTCCGGCAGGGCCTGGAGGATCTCGGCCTGCACCTTGCGCTGCCTCCCGGACACAGATCGCTGGGCCTGACCGCCGTCCGCCTCCCGCAGGGCATTGGCTACCCGGAACTCCACCGGGCCCTGCGGGCCGAGGGCTACGTCATCTACGCCGCCCAGGAGCAGTGGGCGCGCGACTTCTTCCGGCTGTCCACGATGGGGCGGATGACCGAGCAGGACATCGAGGGCTTCCTCACCGCGCTGGGCCGATTCCTGGACAGCACCACCGCCGCACGGACCGAGCACGTGACAGCCGACCGGGAGGGCAAGTGACCGAGCCGAGTGCCGACCAGGATCTGCGAGTCCGTCAGAACAAGCTGGACGACCATCTTCCACAGGACAGTGCGCTGCGCCTCTACCTGGCGGAGAAGGACGAGACGGCGAGGGTCCGCAAGCCCCGCCCGGACGCCCGGCTGATCGATGTCCGCGAGCCGCTCGGCCGGATTCCCCGCACGCTGCTGGTGCTGCCACCCATGTGCGTGTACGAGGGCGCGGTGAAGCGTGTCGTCCCGCCGCTGGGCCTGTGCTACATCGCCGGTGCGCTGGAGCAGGAGGGGATCGACATCTCCATCCTGGACTGCATCGTCGAGGGAATCGACGAGGAGGTCCCGGTCGCCGAAGGCGTCTGGAACCTCGGCATGTCCGAGGAACGGTTTCGCGCGTACATCGCCGAGAACGACTTCGAGGTCGTCGGCTTCACCATGATCTACTCCTCCGATCTGCAGAACCTCTACCGGTACGCGCAGATCGTCAAGGAGGTCCGGCCGCAGACGACGGTCATCGCCGGCGGTCTGCACGCCAGCATCTACGCCCGGCGGTTCCTTCAGGACGCGGTTGCGGACGGCATACCGTTCATCGACTACGTGCTGCGGGGGGAGGGTGAGATCCGGCTCGGCGACTTCCTGCGCAACCTCGCCGACGGGAAGATCGACATCAACGCCGACGGCCTGGCCGGCCGGCACGAGGGCAAGATCTTCGCGAACCCGCAGTTCGCACGCGTCACCGATCTCGACGCGCTGCCCTTCCCCGCGTACCACAAGGTCCCGATGGAGCGGTACTTCGCCCACAACGTGCCGTTCTCCCCGTATCCGCGGGGCAAACGCGTGATGCAGCTCTACACCTCCCGCGGCTGCCCGGTGGGCTGCACGTTCTGCGCCAGCACGAACTTCTCGAAGAAGTACATCGCCCGGTCGGTCGACAGCGTGATCGCTGAGATCCAGCACTACAAGGACGCGTTCGGCGTGGACGAGGTGCAGTTCGCCGACGACAACCTGACCTTCGACCGCAAGCGCGCCACCGAGCTCTTCGAGAGGATGACGGCCCTCGAACTGCCTTGGTGCACCCCCAACGGCATCATGGTGAACACCCTGAGCGCCCCGCTGGTCGACCGCATGGTGGCGTCCGGGCTCTACCAGATCACCCTTTCCCTCGACAGCGGCAGTGCCGAGACGCTCAAGGAGCAGCACCGCAAGCCCGTGGACCTGACCAGGGTGCCGGAGCTGATGGCCTACCTGGACAACCTGGGTGTGCTGATGCACGGCACGCTGGTGGTCGGCATGCCGGGCGAGACCGAGGCACAGGTCGAGGAGGGCTTCGCCTACGTCGAGCAGCTCCCCTTCCACTCCATCAACGTCTTCATCGCGCAGGCGATCCCGGGCTCCGAGCTCTTCGAGCGGGCGGTCAGCAACGGGACCATCACCTACGAGGGCGCGTTGCACATCGACACCGCCCGATCCACGCTGCGGCTCACCGGCATCGACGCGGCGCGGCTGGAAGAGCTCGTCGAAGACTTCCTCACGCGCTACAACCGCAGCATCTACGAGCGCGATCCAGTGGCCTGGGAGCGCAAGTACCGCGAGCACAAGGAGCGGATGGCACGCATCTGTGTGGGGTCGGCCTCGGCCATCACCGCCACGATCATCGACGTGGGCGGCCGGGTACCGGGCTGACGGCCCGGCACCGGACCGGTCGACCGGGGGTGGTCCGCTTTCACCGGAGTGCTCCGCCGAGCAGAGCACGTCCATCGCAGCAGAGGGGTGACCATTGGCTACGTCTACACCAGGCCGGGCCGCAGGGACGGCAGACGGCCCGGGGGACTGCGCGGCCGGTCCGTACCGCCTGGCCCTGGTCGGCGCCGGGCCCAGCGCGACCTACGTGATGGAGCGGCTCTCGGCTGTCGCCGAGACCTCGGCAGACCGCAGGCTTGAGGTTCATGTCTTCGACCTCAGCGGGGAGTTCGGAGCCGGGCGGGTGCACAGCTGGTCCCAGCCGACCACCAGCTTCCTGAACCGGATCACGGCTCAGATAGGGTTCGCGGCCGACGAGAGTGTCGTCGACGCAGGTCCGCTGCGGCCACGCGGTGAGCGGCCGACCCTTTACGAGTGGTGCCGGCAGAGGTTCGCCGAGACCGGGCATCCGGACTTCGACCTCCGGCCTGCCGACTGGCCCAAGCGGTACGTCCACGGTCTGGCGCTGAGCGACCGCTTCGCGGCCTTCGTCGCCGACCTGCGAAGCCGCCCCGGCACCGTGGTGGAGCTGCACGCCACCGAAGTGGTGGACGTGGCCGAGCAGGGACAGGCCCTGCGTCTCAGGACCGCGGACGGCGGGGAGTACGACTGCGACGAGGTCCTGCTACTCACCGGCCACTCGCACACCGACCCGATGAGCGGTGGCCCTTCGGCAGAGTTCACCGACTTCGCCCGCCGCACCGGCGCCCACTACATTCCGTACGCCTATCCCCTGGACCAGGCCCTGCCCGAGGCCGTTTCGGGGCCGGACCGGGTGGTGGCCTGTGCCGGCATGGGCCTCACCGCCATCGACGAGATCCTGCACCTCACCGAGGGACGCGGCGGACGGTTCGAGCAAGGGCCCGACGGCACCTTGGCCTACCGGCCGAGCGGTGCCGAGCCGGCCGGCATCGTCGCGTTCGGCCCGACCGGAGTGTTCACCTACGCGCGGCCGTACAACGACAAGGAGCAGGACCTGGCGCGGCTGGAGCACCGGGGTGTCTTCCTGACCGTCGAGGCTCTGAACCGGCTGCGTGAAACGGTCGGGACGCCCGTGACCCGCGCGGGCGGCAAGGTCAGGCGCCAGCTCGATTTCGAGCCGGATGTCCTTCCGCTGGTGCTGCTGGAGATGGCGCACCTGCACTACGCGACGCTTTTCGGCCCGGGCACGGCGGCTGTCCTCGCCGAGCGGGTGGCGCCCGGCTACCGGTCGTTCCTGGGCGGCGGACGAAACGACCTGCTGGCCCCGCTGGAGGCGGCGGTCGACGAACTGACCGCCCTGTTGGAGAAGATCCTCTCCGGCTCCACCACAACCGCCGAGACACAGGCGGGCGTCGACTGGCCGCTGGAGGAGGCGCTGGCCCGCTGGGCGCAGGTCGTCTTCGGTCCCGAGGGCCGGCGGCAGGTTCTCGCCGCGCTCAGCGCCCCCGACGGGCTGCCTTCCGTGTCGGCCGGCCTGCGCTCGCCCTGGCGGTTGGAAGAGAGCGTGCGGGGCAATCGCTTCGACTGGGCGCGGCTCACCGACCCGCTGGGCGCGTCCACGTTCGCCACCCCCGAGGAGTACCGGCGGCGGTTCGAGGAGTTCATGGCCGTGGACCACCTGTGGGCCGCGCAGGGCAATCTCGACAACCCGGCGAAGGCAGCGGCGGACGGTGTCTGGCGCGACCTCCGTCAGGTCCTGGGCCACGCCGTCGACGACGCAGGCCTCACGGCGCGGTCGCACCGGCTGTTCCTGGAGAGGTACATGCGTCACCACAACAAGTTGGCCAACGGCGCCGCCCGCGAGGTGATGGAGAAGATCCTCGCCCTGGTCCGGCACGGTCTGCTGGACGTCGGCACCGGCCCGGACGCCAGGGTGACGCCCGACGAGAGCCGCAGGCGGTTCCTGGTGTCCGGTCCGCGCACGGGCGCCTCGCGGCTGGTGGACACCCTGGTGGACGCCCGGGTCCACGCCTTCGACCCCCGCAGGGACGTCCTGCCGCTCTACCGGAGCCTGCTCGACCGCGGTCTGGTCAGGATCTGGTGCAACAACTCGGCCGACGGCAGCAGCTTCGAACCCGGCGGAATCGACCTGTCGCCGGAGTTCCACCCGGTCCGGGCCGACGGAACGGTGGAGCAGCGGATCACTGCCCTCGGCCCGCCGTCCGAAGGCGCGATGTTCTTCCAGCTCGGTGCCCTGCGACCGGACCAGGACCACCATGTGATGCGTGATGTGCTGGTCTGGCTCAAGGGCTTCCGGTCCGCGTTCCGGGCGCATCACGTCCGCCCGCACCCTCGCCCCGCCGATTCCCGACCTGAAGGGGTGCTGTCGTGATCGAAAGCGTCATCGTGCTCGCCGCCGGTGAGAACCGCCGGATGGGAACGGCCGTGACCGGCCCGAAAGCACTGCTCCCGCTCCGGCCGGACGACCCGTCGGGGCCGACCTTCCTGAGCCGCAATCTGGAACTCTTCCGGGCCATCGGTGCCGAGCGGGTCTTCCTGGTGGTGAACTCAGCCGGCCGGGCGGCGTTCGAGGCCGTCGTGGACGACCTCGTCGAACTGGTCGTGATCGACCCCGGTCAGGAGCGCACGGGATCCAGCGTCAGCATGCTCGCGGGCCTGCAGTCCCTGCTGCGCTGGCGCCCGCGTGGTGCCCGGACGATGGTGACGGACGCGGACGTGGTCTACGAACGCTCGCTGATGGACCATGCCGGGGCACTCCGCGGGTCACGGCTACTGACCATCGACCGGGTGAACGGCGACGGGGAGGAAGTGCGGGTCTACGGGCGATCGGCCGACGAACCCGTCCTGATCGGCAAGGGGCTCAACAGTGGTATGACGTACGGCCTCGAACTGCTCGGCGAGAGTCTCGGCCTGATCCTGCTGGACGCCGCAGGCACCGTCGCGGCGGCCGACGTGACCCGGTGGATCGTCGGCGAGCCCCCGGCCGTCCGCCCCTACGGCTTCGGCGGCAGGCTCTCCGAGCACGAGGAGGTCTGGCAGTACCTCTTCACGCTGGGGCGGCTGCCGGCTGCCCAGCTCCCCGGCTCCCTGCTCTTCTCCGAATGCGACTTCCCGGCCGACTACCAGTACGTCCAAGATGTCCTCTTCCCGGCGATCCTGGAACGTGACGCGATGGCCTTCACCCGCTGAATCCACATATTTCCTTCGCATCACCCCGGGCGCCGACCCCTGATTTTGGCATTCCCAAAAACCACCCAATCCCCACATGCAGCCGAACGATGAAAGCTATTGACGCACCGCAATAGCGATCTGTAAGAATGACTGACGTCCGCAGATCCGGCAGCAGATAATTCCACTTATCCGCCATTCCGAATCAAGCGGGGAATCCATTCGAGGGAGGTGAAGAAAAATGAAGAAGTACATCAAGCCGCAGGTCAAGAAGGTCAGCTTCGGTTCTGTCCTCTCGAACGTCGCGTGACACAAGGCTGCCGGGTCGCCATGCTGTGGCGGCCCGGCAGCCGCCGCCCGAAAGGAATATCCGTGCTGCTGGCACTCACCGGCACCGACGGGGTCGGCAAATCGACCGTCACTCGTGCATTCGTCGCCGAGTTGAACGCGCGCGGCTACCGAGCCCGCACAGTCGACCGGTGGGATATCGTGGCCGATTCCCGGTATCCGGCGGCACGATTCCTGAGCCATGACATCAGGGACATTCGCACTTGCATCGCCGACATGCCCGGAACCTCCCGTCTCCTGTTTCTCATCTGGTCGATGGCCATGGCTCTGGAAGGCGTCCGTGAGGAACCCGGGGAAGTCGTGGTCGTTGACGGCTACTGGATGAAGCACGCGGCCGGCGAAATCGCCTACGGGCTGGACCCGGAATGGGTCGAAGCGCTGGTCGCGGGGGTCCCGACAGCGGATCTGACCGTACGGCTGAGCCTTGACCTCGCCACAGCCTGGCAGCGCAAGCAGGGCGACCTCGTCCCCTACGAGTGCGGGATGGACCCGGCCTGTGCCGAGGACTCGTTCCTCGCCCACCAACGCTCGATCTCGGATCACCTGGACCGCTGGACGAAACGCCACCACTGGCCGACCGTCGACGCCGACCGTCCCGTGCCCCTGATCGTCGCCGAGCTGGCCGGCCTCGTCGAGCGGGCCGAACAAGACCACCACCAGTTTCCCCCCTCCGGAGATTCGCGCGCATGACCGCCACCGCAGCAGAAGGCTCCGAACCCGACGCCGATGACACGCCGTGGCAGGCCAAGCGGTACTTCAACCGGCTGTGGGCGGGCGAGGCGGCGAGCGCCTTCGGCACCCGGATCAGCCATGTCGCGCTGCCCCTGATCGCCGTGGTCGTGCTGCACGCCCCCGCCTGGCAGGTCGGCCTGCTGACCGCCGCGGAGGGATTCTGCTACCTCGGTTTCGGGCTGCACGCCGGAGCCTGGGTCGACCGCTGGCGACGGCGCCCGGTCCTGATCGCATCGAGCCTGCTGAGGTGCGTGCTGGTCGCACTGATCCCCATCGCAGCGGCCCTGCATCTGCTTTCGCTCGGCCTGCTCGTAGTCGTCGCGTTCGGGGTGTCCGCCCTGACGATGTTCTTCGACCTGGCACTCTTCGCGTTCGTCCCGCTCGTCCTGGGCCGCTCTCGGCTGAACTGGGGCAACGCCCGCCTGAACGGCACCGATTCGGTGGCCCAGGTCGCCGGCCCGACCGTCGCCAGCGTGCTGATCGGGGCGCTCACGGCGCCTTACGCGATGGCCGTGGACGCGGTCAGCTATCTCGCCAGCGCGCTGGGCGCCTTCCTGGTTCCCATACCCGAGGCCCGCCGCACGACAGAGCCCGGTACCTCGCGGCGTCCGATCCGACAGGACATCCTCGAAGGCCTGCGCTTCCTGCGGGGCGAGAAACTGCTGCTGATCCTGGCCGGCGTGTCGGCGAGCTACAACTTCTTCGCCACCGGCACGACGGCCGTCCTCGTCCCGCACCTGGTCCACGAGGCGGGCCTGGGCACCACCGGTGTCAGCATCGTCTTCGCGGTCTCCGGAATCGGCGGCGTGATCGGCGCCGCACTCACCGGCCGGCTCGCGAACCGGTCCCCCGCCACCGCCCTGTGGGCCTTCCCCACCGCCTGCCTGTTCGGCGGGCTCCTGCTGCCCTGGGGTGACGGATGGGTGGCCGGGCTCCTGGCTGGAATCGGCGGCGCGTTCACCGGGATGGGCATCGTGGTGTACAACACCACCGCGACCTCGCTGCGCCAGAGCCGCACCCCTTCCGAAATGCTCGGCCGACTGCGCAGCGCCCTGCGCACCACCGCATGGAGCGGGGCCACCCTCGGGGCGCTGGCCGGCGGGGCGCTGGCGAGCGCCGCCTCCCCGAAGCTGACCCTGGTGATCGGGTCGATCGGCGGCCTGCTCGTCTTCCTGGCCGCCGGACTCACACCCATGCGCACGGTCACCCAAGCCGACACGGAAGCCGCCAGACCCTCCTGAACCCTTCCGGGGGGAACCGGTTCGGCCCTACAGCATCAGTTCAGCAAGCTCGGAGAGAGGTCATCATCATGTGCGGCCTGGCCGGTGTCATCAGCACCAGCGGGACAACCCTACCGCCAGAGACCCGGAACACGCTGCTCGCGATGGCCGCCGCCGTCGCGCACCGGGGGCCCGACGACGAACAGTTTCTGCTGGACGGCCGGGTCGGGCTGGCGTACCGCCGATTGTCGGTGATCGACCCGGCCGGTGGTGCCCAGCCGTTGACCAGCCCGGACGGCTCACTCGTGCTGATCGCCAACGGCGAGATCTACAACCACCGGGAACTGCTGGCAGGTCTTCCGGGCGTCCGGCCGCGCACCGGATCCGACTGCGAGGTACTGCTGCACCTCTACCGGGCCCGCGGCCTGGACTTCCTGGCCGAGGTCCGCGGGATGTTCGCCTTCGCCCTCTGGGACCGCACCCGCGGCACCTTGCTGCTGGGGCGGGACCGCTTCGGCATCAAGCCGCTCTACCTCCACCGCGACGGAACCCGAGCCGTCTTCGGCTCCGAGGTCAAGGCGCTGTTCTCCGATCCCCGCACTCCACGCGCGATCGACTGGCCCGCGGCTCTCGCCGACCCGATGCTCTCGGCCACCCCTACTCTCTCCGACGCGCCACCGACCAGCTGGTTCCAGGGCATTGAGCAGGTTCCGGCCGGCGCCGTTCTGGAGATCGACTCGGCGAACGGACGCACCCGCACGCACCGGTACTGGCAGCTCCCCACCCCTGGCGGTGACTCGGACGCCTCCGACGACGAGTTCGCAGCGGCCTACCGTGACTTGCTGGCTTCGTCGGTCGCCGAGCACACTGCGGCCGACGTCGAGGTGGGCCTGTTCCTGAGCGGCGGGATCGACTCCGTGGCGGTCGCCGCGCTGGCCGCACGCACGGCCTCGCTGCAGACGTTCACCGTCCTCAGCGGGAGCACCCTCGTCAACGGCGACGCCGAACACGCCCACCGGTCAGCCGCCTCGCTGGGACTCACCAACCACCAGGTTCTCTTCGGTCCGCAGGACATCCCCACCGCCGAGGAGTGGAAGCGGCTGCTCTGGCTGCTGGAAACACCGCTGTGCGGCCCGGAGCAGTTCTACAAGGCGGGTCTGCACCGCTATGCCCGAAGCGCCCGCCCGGACCTCAAGGTCATCCTGGTGGGCCAGGGCAGCGACGAGTTCAATGGCGGCTATTCGGTCGGGCTGGGAGGCGGGAACTGGGCAGACCACGAGGAGAGCCTTCGGCAGATGGCCCGGCGCCGCGCGCTGACCGACCGTCCGGAACTCGCCGCCTGGTGGGAGCACTCCGACCTGCCCCTGCTCTCCGACCGCGCCCTGACCGCCGGCGGACACCATGCGCTCGACGACCCGTACGCGGCATACACGGCGAGCAAGTTCCGCGACCTGCAGCAGTACAACTGCTGGCACGAGGACCGCACCGCATCAGGCAGCGGCATCGAGACCAGGGTCCCGTTCCTCGACCACCGGCTGGTCGAGCTGCTCGCCACCATCCCCCGCCACCGCCGCCCGGCACTGCTGCTCGACAAGCGGATCCTACGCCTGGCCGTGGCAGATCTCGTGGACCCGGTCCTGGCGGCCCGGCCCAAGGTGCCCTTCTTCTACGGGGAGGGCCGGCGCCACGCCTTCACCACCATGGTCTCCATGCTCGCCCGGAGCGGCGACGCGCTCCTGGAGGAGGCACTGTCGGCCCCCGGCGCGCGGACCCATGTCTCCGCCGACGCCGCCCGCGCCACACTGCGGCGCCTGGAGGCGGACTGCGAATCGGCACACGTCGACTTCCTGCTCAGGCTGGTCAACCTCGGCCTGCTGGAATCCATGACCACCGACCTGCCGGCCCCTCCCGCCCAGTACTCGCACACCGTCCCAACAGCGCTGCCGATCGGGGACTGGGACGCGTCGGCGGACGGGCTCGCCGCCAGGTTCAGCGCCGCGCCGGGCGCCGCGATCGATCCGGACCTGATACCGGCCCTCGCTCCCGAGGTGCTTCTCGCGCACGCCCCGGCGCTCGACGACGGGTGGCTGATCCTGGTCGACGGGACCATCGAATACGTGGTCGATCCTCAGGAGTCCGCATCCTGGCTGGCCGTACTGCGGGCCATCGACGGAGTTCGGTCACTCAAGGAAATCCTCGCGGCAGTCGACTGCTCGCTGGAGGACGTCCTGGAGCCGCTCGACGAGGCCCTCCTGGCCGGGCTGGTCCAGCTCGGCGCGCCGGTGGACGCGGCACGGTGACGACAGATCAGCAGGCTCAGGAGGCCGCAGCCGGTCCGGATCCGACATTCGATTGGAAGGCGTGGCGGCTGGACGGCGGGCGAACCGCGGCTGCGGCCTGCGTGTTCGCCTACGCGGTGGCGCTCTGGGGCCAGGGTGGTGCTCTCCGGTGGGCCGGCGTGGCCGTAGGGGTCGAGACCGTTCTCGTCGGGCTGCCGTGGCGGGTACCGCGCCGCCGACGCAGCGGGCCGAGTTTCTGGGCCGAGACCTCGGCCGGAATGCTGGTGCCGGTCGGGGCCGCTGTCCTCGCCGTCGTGTCCGGCCCGTCCTGGTTCGGGGACGCGCCCGCATGGTGGTGGTACCCGTTGGGTGCCACCGCGGGCATGGTGCTCGTTCTGCTGGGCGGGATGAATCTTCGCGCGCTGGTCTCCGGCGATCTGGCCTTCCTGTACGGGCCGACCCCTCGACCGCAGGCGCTCGCCCGGGTGACGACCAGTCTCCTTTCGCCGACCGGTGAGGAGGTGGTGTTCCGAGGGGCGTACCTGGCCGCCCCCGCAGTCGCCGCCGGGCCGCTGGGGCTCCTCGCCGCCGCGGCCTTCGTCGCCCGGCACCACATCGCACCTGGCGCCAACAGACGCGGCTCGGCACGGGCGACCGTGACCGAGGTGAGTGCCGCGGCCGTGCTGCTGGGCCTCACCGTGGCATCCGGCTCGATCCTTCCCGCGCTGGTCGCCCACGTGGTCAACAACGCGCCGTCGATCGTCTTCGAGCTCCAGCGGGAGCACGACAAAGGAGGAGCACCATGACCGACCTGCCCGGGGCCTCGCTGGCCTCCCTGGAGCAGTTGCAGGAACTGGGGGTTCTCCCGGCTGCCTGCCGCAGCGTCTACATCAGCGGCTCACTGGTCCGCGGCTGGGGAAACGCACTGAGCGACGTGGACATCTACGTCATTACGGAGGAGGACTACCGCAGCGAGACGGCGGTGTACGTCCAGGTGCCGTTGGAGCCCGACACCCTCCCCGTGGAGATCAAGTACGTCGACGGCCGGCGCTGGGACATCGAGTACTGGCGCGCCGATCAGGTCCAGCAGGTGATCTCCAAGGTCGACTGGTCGGTCCTGGAAGGGACTCAGGAGGTCGGCCGTCGGCTGTCCACCGACGAGCTGGACTTCCTGGAGCGGCTTTCCTACGCGTATCCGCTCGCCGGGGCGGACTGGCTCGGGAGCCATCAGAAGCAGTTGGCCGACTCCGGACTCCGGTCGGTCATGGTCGCCCGAGCCCTCAACAGCGTCGACACCTACACCCAGGACGTGGTGGGCCAGCTTGAGGCGGGCGATGTGGAGAGCTCCGTGCTCTCCGTGAAGATCGCCTTCGGCTACGCGATGGATGCCCTGCTCGCCTTCGAGGGCGAGTACGGCCAGAACGCGAAGTGGCGGGCCAGGCGCTTCCGCACCGCCGACCCCACGATCGTCACCTTCGACCAGTACTGGGCGATCGAGACGATGCAATCGTTCGACCCTTCGGCACCCCGCGCCTGGGTCGAGGAGGCACTCCGCCTCTGCCAGCACGTATCCATGGAGGTATCCGTCTGATGTCCGGCACCCAGCAGAACGTCCACACGTCGGTCCCCACCCGCAGGCTCGACGCCCGGGTCCGCAATGTCCGGGGGCAGATGATGGTCGCCGGCCCCACCCAGGCCTTCGAACTCTCCGAGACGGCCGCGTTCATCTGGAAGCAGATCGACGGAAGCAACACGGTCGCCCAGATAGGCCGTCTGCTTGCTTCGGAGTACGAGGTGGACGAGCAGACCGCCGTCGAGGACACGGCCGAGGTCATCGCCGAACTCGCGGCCAGCAGCGTCATCACCCTCGCCTGACGCTCGCAGGTTCTCGCGACGGGTGCCGGCCGGGCACCGATCCCCCGGCCGGCACCCGCACCGGTGCTCTCCGGGCCGCCCCAACGCCCCAACGCCCCAACGCCCCAACGCCCCAACGCCCCAACGCCCCAACGAAAGGCTCGGACCTTCCTCCAGCCCCATACGCATCTGCCATGTGTTTTCCCATGGAAAAATGTAAATGCGACTCCAGGACGCCTATTCTTTGGCACATGCTGTTCGATGCCCCCGGGCGGTCCGCTCGCCGGCCCGGCGGCATCGGCCCGACGCGTTCCAAGGAGTCCCGACCCTCATGTCGTTCATCCCCGCCCTCACCCGCCGCCGCGCGGCGGCCGCCCTCGTCGTCGTGGGCCTGCTCACGCCCCTCACCGCGTGCGGCAGCGACGACGACACGAAGGATTCGGGCACCGGTTCCAGCGCGTCCGCCTCCAGCGCGCCCGCCGCCGACCTCACCGTCCTCGCCGCGTCCTCGCTCACCGATGTGTTCGAAAAGGCGGGTGCCGTGTACGAGAAGGAGCACCCGGGGACGGAGGTGACGTTCTCCTTCGCCGGGTCGCAGGAGCTGGCCGCCCAGGTGAAGCAGGGCGCGCCCGCCGACGCCCTGGTCACCGCCGACACCAGGACCATGGACGTGCTGAGGGCGGAGACCGGGACGCCCGTCGTCATCGCGAGGAACCGTCTCGTCATCGCCACCGCGTCCGGCAACCCGGAGGGGATCGGCGGCCTCCGGGACCTGGCCGACCCGAAGCTGAAGGTGGTGCTGGCCGCGCCCGAGGTGCCGGTGGGCCGGTACAGCGCGCGGATACTGGACGCCCAGGGCATCGCCGTGAAGCCGGTGTCGCAGGAGCCGAATGTGCGCGCGGTCCTGAGCAAGGTCGAACTGGGCGAGGCGGACGCCGGGCTGGTCTACCGGACCGATGTCGCGTCCGCCGCCGGGAAGGTGGACGCGGTGGACATCCCGGACGCGCAGAACGCCGTCGCCTCCTACCCGGCCGCCACGCTGAACGGCAGCGAGCACGGCGACGCCGCCGCCGCGTTCGTGAAGTGGCTGTCCTCGCCCGAGGCACGGAAGATCCTGACCGGCGCGGGCTTCCAGCGGCCGTAACGTGAACCCGGAAGCCCGAGACGTCAGCAGGGGACCTCGATGAACCGATCCCGCGCGCCGCTGGTGCTGGCGCTGCCCGCGCTGCTGGCCGTCGCGTTTCTGCTGCTGCCGCTGGCCGGTGTCCTGGCCCGCACCTCGTGGGGCGAGCTGGGCGCGCATCTGACCGGCGAGGGCACCGTCGAGGCGCTGACGCTGTCGCTGATCGTCTCCGGCTGGGCGCTGCTCCTCTCGCTGCTGCTCGGGGTGCCGCTGGCCTGGCTGCTGGCCCGGGTCGACTTCCCGGGCAAGGCGGTCGTCCGCTCGCTGGTGCTGCTGCCGATGGTGCTGCCGCCCACAGTCGGCGGGGTCGCCCTGCTCCTCGCCTTCGGCCGGCGGGGGCTGCTCGGGCCGTGGCTGGAGGACTGGTTCGGCATCACGCTGCCCTTCCACACCTCCGGGGCGGTGCTCGCGGCGACCTTCGTCGCGATGCCGTTCCTGGTGATCAGCCTGGAGGGCGCGCTCGGCGGACTGCGCCCCCGGTACGAGGAGACGGCGGCCTCCCTGGGAGCCTCGCCGGTACGGGTGTTCCGCACGGTCACGCTGCCGATGGTCGCCCCCGGTCTCGCCGCGGGCGCGGCGCTGACCTGGGCGCGGGCGCTCGGCGAGTTCGGGGCGACCATCACGTTCGCGGGCAACCTCCCCGGCACCACGCAGACGCTGCCGCTGCGGGTCTATCTGCTGCTCCAGGACAGCCCGGAGGCCGCGACCTCGGTCTCCCTGCTGCTCCTCGTCATCGCCATGGCGGTGCTGCTGGCGCTGCGCGGGCGCTGGACCGGGACGCCCCGGCCGGGTACGCCCCGGCGGGAGGCGGCGGACGACGGGCCCGCCCCGCCGGGCGGGCCGCCGCCCGCCGCGCAGGGGCCCGCCGCGCAAGGGCCCGCCGCCGGGCGCTGGCCGCTGCGCGCCGACGTCACCGGGTTCGACGAGCTGACCCTCGACGCGGAGGCCGGCACCACCATCGCGGTCGTCGGCCCCAACGGCGCCGGCAAGACGACGCTGCTGCGCGCCCTCCTCGGCCTCACCCCGCGCGCCCACGCCCGGCTCCGGCTCGGCGACACCGACGTCAGCGCGCTGCCCGTCCACCGCCGGGGCGTCGCCTGGGTGCCGCAGGACGGCGCTCTGTTCCCGCACCTGAGCGTCCTCGCCAACACCGCGTACGGGCTGCGCGCCCGAGGGGTGCCGCGCGCCGAAGCCCGGCGCGCCGCGCGGGAATGGCTCGACCGGCTGGGCGTCGGCCACCTCGCCGGGCGGCGGCCCGCGCAGGTCTCCGGCGGGCAGGCGCAGCGGGTCGCGCTGGCCCGCGCACTGGCCGCCCGGCCGCGGCTGCTGCTGCTCGACGAGCCGCTGGCCGCGCTCGACCAGACCACCCGGTCCCGCGTCCGGCACACCCTGCGCCGCCATCTGGACGGGTTCGGCGGGGTCTGCCTGATCGTCACCCACGACCCCGTGGAGGCGGTCGCGCTCGCCGACCGGGTGCTGGTGCTGGACGGGGGCCGGGCGCTCCAGTACGCGCCGCCCGCAGAGGTGAGCCGCCATCCGCGCTCCCCCTGGGTCGCCCGGATGCTGGGCCGCAACGCCTGGCCCGGCACCGCCACCGCCGAGGGCCTGGAACCGGCGGACGGCGGTCGGCTCGTGGCCGCCGATCCGCTGCCGGCCGGGGTGCCCGCGCTGGCGGTCATCGCGCCCGAGGCCGTCTCCGTACACCGGGAGCGGCCCACCGGGAGCCCGCGCAACGTGTGGCCGGGGACGGTGCGCGAGATCACCTCGTCGGGCGGGAGCCGGCTGCGGGTGCTGGTGGGGTCCGGTGAGGCGCCGGACCTGGTCGCGGAGATCACCCCGCGGTCCGCCGCCGAACTGGGCCTGGCGGACGGGGTGCCGGTGTGGACGAGCGTCAAGGCGACCGAGGTGACGCTCGTCGCGCTCTGAACGGCCGGCGGGCGGCCTCCGAGCGGCCGGTCAGTACACGTCGCGGACGTACCGTTTGTCGGCGGCGAGCTGCTTCAGGTACAGGGTCGCCGCCTCCGGTTCCAGGCCGCCGTGCGCGACGGCGATGTCGTGCAGGGCCCGGTCCACGTCCTTGGCCATCCGGGCCGCGTCGCCGCACACGTAGAAGTGGGCGCCGTCGCGCAGCCAGGACCACAGCTTGGCGCCGTGTTCGCGCATCCGGTCCTGGACGTAGACCTTGGCGCGCTGGTCGCGGGAGAAGGCGGTGTCCAGCCGGGTCAGGGTGCCGTCCGTGAGGAAGGAGGTCAGCTCCTCCTCGTGGAAGAAGTCGGTCGCCCGGTGCTGTTCGCCGAAGAACAGCCAGTTGGGGCCTGGGTCCCGGCGGGCCCGGCGCTCCTCCAGGAAGCCGATGAAGGGGGCGACTCCGGTGCCGGGGCCCACCATGACCATGGGGGCGTCGGGCCGGGCGGGCGGCCGGAAGTGCGGGGCGCGCCGGACGAAGACCGGTATCCGTGTGCCGGGGGCGGCGTCCGCGAGGAACGGCGAGCAGACCCCGGCGCGCGGCCGGCCGTCCGGGTTCTCGTAGCGGACGACGGAGACCGTGAGGGAGAGCCGGTCGGGGTCGGTGAGCGGGCTGGACGATATGGAGTACAGGCGCGGCTGGAGGGGCCGGAGGACCGCGGCCCACTCCTCCGGGGTCGCCTTCACGGGATGGTCGGCGAGGAGGTCGACGGCCTGGCGGCCCCAGGACCAGCGGGCGAGTTCGCCCTTGTTGTCGGGCCGCAGCATCTTCTTCAGGTCCCGGTCCCCGGTGCGTTCGGTGACGAAGCCGAGCAGGGCCGGGGTGAGCCGGGTGATGTCCAGATGGCGGTGCAGGGCCTCGCCGAGGGAGACGCCGCCGATGCCGGCGACCTCGATCTCCGCGCCCGCGTCGAGGCCGGTGACGGAGAGCCATTCGCCGACCAGGTCCATGGGGTTGACGGCGTGGACGCCGAGCGCGTCTCCGGCGGCGTACTCCAGGGCGGTGCCGGTCCCGGCGGTGTCGAAGGTGAAGCGGCGGACCTCCTTGCCGGAGCCGGGGCGGCCGAGCAGCCGGTTGCCGGCGAGGCGGGCGGCGACGGGGGCGGGCCTGGAGGTGCGGACGGGGGCCGGCGGCGGGGTCCTCCCGGCGGGGGGCGGCGGGCCTGCGGCGGGCGGGGTGGCGAGGCCGGCGAGGACCTGGTCGAGCCAGTGCAGCGCGGACGGCTCGTAGTCGGGTTCGCAGTCGGTGCGCGGGGCGAGCCGGACGGCCCCCAGCTCGTCCAGGCGCCGGTCCAGCCGGCGGCCGTGCCCGCAGAAGTCGTCGTACGAGGAGTCGCCGAAGGCCAGTACCGCGTACCGCCGGCCGTCCAGGGGCGGGGCGTCGGCGGCCGTCAGGGCGGTCCAGAAGCCGGAGCCGTTGTCGGGCGCGTCGCCGTCTCCGAAGGTGCTGGTGATCAGGAGGAGGTCGGCGGCCGGGGGCAGGGCGCGCGGGTCGGCCCGGTCCATGCCGAGGAGGCGGGCGCGGTGGCCGGTGGCGGTGAGCCGGTCGGCGGTGGCGGCGGCGAACTCCTCGGCGTTGCCGGTCTGCGAGGCCCACAGCACGACCACCTCGCGCCCCGCCGCCCCGGCGGGCTCGGGTGCGGGCGTGGGCGTGGGGGCTTCGGCGGGCGGGGTCGCGCGCGAGTACAGGCCGGCCAGGACGCCGTTGACCCAGCGGGCGTGTTCGGTGGCGAAGGGGGCGTCGGGCGGGAGGACCGGGATGCCGGGGGCGCCCAGCGCAAGGCCGGCGAGGAATCCGACCAGGTACTGCCGCTCGTGCTCGGCGAGGACCGGGGGCGGGGCGCTCTCCAGGCCGAAGGCGACGGCGGGCGCCCGCTCGGGCACCCGCGCGGGCGCCGGCGGGGGTGGCACCGCCGCCTTCGTCAGGGTCACCGCGCACACCTTGAACTCCGGCTGGAAGGAGACCGGGTCCACCGCGTCCCCCGTCACCGCGTTGACGGCGAGGTCCTTGCCGAACAGGTCGTTCCAGTGGAAGGGCGCGAAGCAGCAGCCCGGCGCGACCCGGTCGGTGACCGCGGCCGGCAGCACGGCCCGCCCGCGCCGCGACGCCACCTCCACCGCGTCCCCCTCCGCGATGCCCAGGCGGGCCGCGTCCTCGGGGTGCACCTCCACGAACGGGCCGGGGTTCAGCCGGTTGAGCTTGGCGACCCGGCCCGTCTTGGTGAGGGTGTGCCACTGGTGCGCCACGCGTCCGGTGTTCAGCACGAAGGGGTAGTCGTCGTCCGGGAGTTCGGCGGGCGGCAGGTGGGGGCGGGCGAAGAAGCGGGCGCGGCCGGTCGGGGTCGGGAAGACCGGTCCGCCGCCGTCCGGGGCGAGGTAGCGGATCGGGTTGCGGTCCGGGCCGTCCGGGGTGGAGGCGGGCCACTGGACGGGGGCGGTGCGCAGCCGTTCGTACGTCACGCCCCGCAGGTCGTATCCGGTGCGGGGGTTGGCCGCGCGCTTGATCTCCTCGAAGACCTCCTCGGCGCTTTCGTGGGCGAAGCCGTCCTCGTACCCCATCGCGCGGGCGACCCGGGCGATGATCCGCCAGTCCGCGAGGGCTTCGCCGGGCGGGTCGACGGCGGGGCGGGCGAGGGTGAGGTTGCGTTCGCTGTTGACGAGTACGCCCTCCGTCTCGCTCCACAGCGCTCCGGGCAGCACGATGTCGGCGTGGGCGTTGGTCTCCGTTTCGGCGAAGGCGTCCTGGGTGATGACGAGTTCGGCGGCCGCCAGGGCCTCGACGACGGTGCTCCGGTTGGCGACCGAGGCGACCGGGTTGGTGCAGATGATCCAGCACGCCCTGATGTCGCCGGCCGCCATCCGTTCGAACATCTCGACCGTGCCCCGGCCGCACTCGTCCTCGCGCAGGGTGCCGGGCGCCAGGCCCCACAGCTCCTCGGTGAAGGCCCGGTCCTCGTCGTCCAGGAGCGATCGCTGACCGGGCAGTCCGGGGCCCATGTAGCCCATTTCGCGACCGCCCATGGCGTTGGGCTGGCCGGTGAGCGAGAGGGGGCCGCTGCCCGGACGGCAGATGGCGCCCGTCGCCAGGTGCAGGTTGATCAGCGCGTTGGTGTTCCAGGTGCCGTGCGTGGACTGGTTGAGACCCATGGTCCAGCAGCTCGTCCACTCCCCGGCCTCGCCGATCCAGCGGGCGGCGCGGCGCAGGTCCTCCTCGGAGACGCCGGTGAGCGCGGCGACCGCGTCCGGCGGGTAGTCGGCGAGGAATTCCGGCATCGCCTCCCAGCCCTCGGTGTGCGCGGCGATGAACGCGGGGTCGGTGTGCCCGTTCGCGTGGAGCAGATGGAGCAGGCCGTTGAGGAGGGCCAGGTCGGTGCCGGGGCGGACGCGCAGGAAGAGGTCGGCCTTGTCGGCGGTGGCGGTGCGCCGGGGATCGACGACGATCAGCTTGGCGCCGGCCTTGACCCGGTCGAGGAGGCGCAGGAAGAGGACCGGGTGGCAGTCGGCCATGTTGGAGCCGATGACCAGGAAGACGTCGGCGCGGTCCAGGTCGTCGTAGGAGCCGGGCGGGCCGTCCGCGCCGAGGGAGAGTTTGTAGCCGCTGCCCGCGCCGGCCATGCACAGCCGCGAGTTGGACTCGACGCGGTTGGTCCGGATGAACCCCTTGGCCAGTTTGTTGGCGAGGTACTGCGCCTCCAGGCTCAGCTGCCCGGACAGGTAGAAGGCGACGGCGTCCGGCCCGTGCGTGTCGACGACGGCGCGCAGCCGCCGCGCGGTGGCGGCGATCGCCTCGTCCACGGCGACCGGTACGGGCTCCGCGCCGCGTCCGGGCCGCATCAGCGCGGTGGTCAGCCGGCCGGGCGCGGCGAGCAGATCGGCGGTGGTGGCGCCCTTGGTGCACAGGCGGCCGGAGTTGGCGGGATGGGCCCGGTCCCCCGACGCCTTGCGGACGGTACGGCGCCCGTCCGGCCCGGACGCGACGTCGAGGACCATGCCGCAGCCCACCCCGCAGTACGAGCAAACCGTACGGACCTGAGTGGCGTCGGCCGACGAGCTGAGTGGGGGCACCGGGGCGACCTTCCATGAATCGGATCGTCCTTCGACGGTAGGAAGGGGCCGTTACGCGGGTGTGGCCCCGGCCGATCATGGGTGGTAACGCTCGACGCACACTCGTCCGGTGACCGCTGTGAGAAGCCCTGGGGTGTCAGGTCTCCTCGGTGAGCTGCTCGTCCAGGTCGTCGAAGAGCAGCTCGGAGTGGTCCACCTGCCCGGTCCGGTAGGCGGAGCGGGCCACCAGGTGGGCGGCGACGGGGCCGGTCATCAGCTGGAAGAAGCCGATCAGCGCCAGCGTGGCGAGGTCCATGCCGCTGCGCAGCCGCAGCGCGACCCCGGCGAGCACGATGAGCATGCCGAGGGCCTGCGGTTTCGTCGCGGCGTGGCTGCGCGAGAGGACGTCCTTGAGGCGCAGCATGCCGACCACCCCGAGCAGGCAGATCGCCGCGCCGAGCAGTACCAGCGCCGCGCCCGCCGTGTCCAGGATCTGGAGCCAGACGCTCATGAGGCGCCGCCGCCGTCGTTCCGGCCGGGGCGGCGCGGATGGCCGGGCGGCCGGTCGCGTACGGCGATGAAGCGGGCGATGCCGACCGAGCCGGTGAAGCCGAGGAAGGCGAGCACCAGCATGATCGGGAAGTAGAACGGGTCGCGGGCGAGCGCCGACTTGGCGCCGAGCCCGGCGATGATCAGGGCGGCGCAGACGTCCAGGGCGATGGCCCGGTCCAGCATGGAGGGCCCGCGCCGGACGCGGGCGAGCAGGGCCGCGCCGGCGATCACGATGAGGACGACGGCTGCGACGATCAGCACCCGGTCCACGGTCTGGGGCGCGCTCATGGCCTGTCCTCCTGGTCGTCCTGCGGGGGGCCGGTGTGGGGTGCGGGCGGGGGCGGGGCGGCGACGCGCTCGATCTCGTCGCGGGTGCCGAAGGCCCGTACGATCAGTTCCTCGGTGCGCCAGACGGACCGCTGGGCCGCCGCCAGTTCGGCGGGCCGGCCGTCCAGGATGTGCACGAAGACGGTGGCGGTGGCGCGGCGCACCTCGACGACCGAGCTGTCGGGCACGTTGGAGACCGCGACCGCGACGGCGGTGAGCATCAGGTCGGAGCGGCAGCGCAGCGGTACGGCGATGACGGCGGCGCGGCGTGTGCGGCTGCCGTGGATCTGCCGGGTGACCTTCATGCCCGAGGTGTACATGTCGTAGAGGAGGTAGCCGGCCAGCCGCAGCATGCCCCAGGGGTGCAGCCGCAGCCCGAGGTCGACCCTGGGCAGTGGGAAGGCGAGGCAGACGGCCACCGCGACCAGGGCCCCGGTCAGCAGGTTGGCCCAGTTCGGGCTCGACCAGAGCAGCACCCAGATGAAGGTGAGCCAGGCGATCAGCGGCAGGTCCAGGACGCGCCGGCGGCGGCCGCCGAACGCGGCGCTGAAGGGCGGCAGGTCCTTGTTCCGGAACGAGAAGGTGACCAGGCGTCTCACCGTCCGAGCACCTCCTGGGTGTAGGGCGTGCGGGCGATGAGTTCGGCGGCGGCGCGGTCGGTGTACGAGGTGAGCGGGCCGCCGAACACGGTGAAGGCGAGGCCGAGGGCGACCGCGGCGCCGGTCGCCCAGGTCATCGGGCGGGGCAGCACGCTGGTGGTGGTGACGGCGTGGCCGTGGAGGGTGGCGGCGACGGCGAGCCCGGCCGGCTGGTGGCGGAGGCGCACGCCCTCGTCGCCGGTGCCGGCGATCCGGTCGGGGCCGGTGTCCTCGTCGTCGTCGTCGCTGTCGTCGTCGGATTCCAGGACGGTGCCGGTGGCGGCCTGGCCCGGCGGGGCGGCCCGCCAGAAGGCGAGGTTCCAGACCTTGGCCATCACGTACAGCGTGAGCAGGCTCGTCACGGTCGCGCCGACGACGAGAATCCAGGCCCACACCCCGCCCTCGGCGACCCCGGCGCGCATCAGGCCGAGCTTGCCGATGAAGCCGGACAGCGGGGGGATGCCGGCCAGGTTCATCGCGGGGACGAAGAAGAGGACGGCGAGCGCGGGGGCGGCGCGGGCGATGCCGCCGAGCCGGGTGAGTTCGGTGGTGCCGCCCCGGCGCTCGATGAGCCCGGCGACCAGGAACAGCGTCGTCTGCACGGTGATGTGGTGGACGACGTACACGATGGCGCCGCCGTACGCCTGACGGGTGGCCAGGCCGATGCCGAAGACCATGTAGCCGATGTGGCTGATCAGGGTGAAGGAGAGCAGCCGTTTGAAGTCGGTCTGGGCGACGGCGCCCATGATGCCGATGACCATCGAGGCGAGCGCCGCCGCCATCAGCAGGTCGCCGAGCCGGTTGCCGGGGAAGAGGAGGGTCTCGGTGCGCAGCATGCAGTAGACGCCGACCTTGGTGAGCAGTCCGGCGAAGACGGCGGTCACGGGGGCGGGCGCGGTCGGGTAGGAGTCGGGGAGCCAGGCGGCGAGCGGGAAGACGGCGGCCTTGATCGCGAAGACCGTGAGCAGCATGGCCTGGATGAGGGTCTGGACGCCGAGCGGGAGGCCGGGGAGGCGTTCGGCGAGCTGGGCGAAGTTGGCGGTGCCGGTCGCCGCGTACGTCATGGCGATGGCGGTGAGGAACAGCATCGAGGAGAACAGCGAGATGATCACGTACGTGGAGCCGGCGCGGATGCGGGGTCCGGTGCCGCCGAGGGTGAGCAGGACGAAGCTGGCGACGAGCATGATCTCGAAGCCGACGTAGAGGTTGACCAGGTCTCCGGCGAGGAAGGTGCAGGAGACCCCGGCGACCAGGATCAGATAGGCGGGGTGGAAGACGGCGACCGGTGTCTCCTCGTCCCGGTCGGCCATGCCCTGGCCCAGGGAGTAGACGAGGACGCACAGGGTGACGGCCGAGGAGACGGTCAGCATCAGCCCGGAGAGCCGGTCGGCGACGAGGGTGATGCCGAGCGGCGGCGCGAAGTCGCCGAGGTGCACGGAGAGCGGCCCGTTCCGGTCGGCGGCGATCATCAGCGTGACCGAGAGGCCGAGGACGGCGGTGAGCACGGCGACGCTGACGAAGCGCTGGAACCATTTGAGCCGGGTGCCGAAGGCGAGGCTCAGGCCGGTCGCGCACAGCGGGAGCAGGACCGGCAGCGGGACGAGGGCGTTCATCCGGTGTCTCCCGGTTTCGGGGCGTCGGGGTCGGTGGTTCCGCTTTCGCCGCCGTCCCCGGTCGCGGGGCGGTCCTCCGGGTCGGCGCCGAGGATGTCGTGCCACAGGTCGCCGGTGGCGTCGCGGCCGCGGGCCTGGAGTGCGCGGTCGGCGCGCAGCCGGGCCCGCAGCCGGCGGCGCTCCTCGCGGTAGCGGCGGCGGGCCTCGTCGCTGCGGTCGCCGTCGGCCCGGAAACGGGCGCGCAGTTCGTCGCGTTCGTCCAGCACTTCGGCGCGCAGGACGATGCGCCGGTCCTCCAGGTCGTCGTGGACCTCGTCGGTGCCGGTCAGCTGGTGGCCCCGGTAGGCCATGGCGAGCAGGAACGCGGTGGTGGCCAGGGTGATGACGATCGCGGTGAGGGCGATGGCCTGCGGCAGCGGGTCGGTGACCAGGGAGAGGTCGACGCCGTAGAGCAGCGGTTCGCGGCCGGCGGTCCCGGTGGCGGACAGGACGAACAGGTTGATGCCGTTGCCGGCGACGACCGCGCCGAGCAGGATGCGGGTGAGGGGCCGGGTCAGCATGAGGATGCCGCCGACCGCGCACAGGACGGCCGCGGTGGCCAGGAGCGAGGCGCTGACGGTCACGGGGTCGCCTCCCCGGTCTGCGGGCCGGGTTGCGGTCCGGTCCGGCGGGCGGCGGCCTTCTCGGCGGCGGCGCGCTCGATCTGGCGGTCGATCTTGGCGCCGAGGGCCCGCACGATGTCCAGGACGACGCCGAGGACCAGCAGATAGACGCCGCAGTCGAAGAGGACCGGGGTGCCGAACTCGAAGTCGCCGAAGACCGGCAGGTGGCCGTGGTACGTCCAGGCGTGCAGGACCGTTCCGTCCCGGAGGCCGAGGAGGGCGACGCCGGTGGAGAGGAAGAGGCCGAGGCCGGTGAAGAGGCCGGGTTGCAGGGGCGCGGCCTCGGCGAGTTCGAACCGGCCGCCCGCGAGGTAGCGGGTGATCAGGGCGAGGCCCGCGACCAGGCCGCCGACGAAGCCGCCGCCCGGCATGTTCTCGGCGCAGAACAGCAGGTAGACGGAGAGTACCAGGATCGGGTGGAACAGCAGTCGCGCGATGACCTCGAAGACGACGGACCGGTGTTCGGGGGCGAGGGTCTCGCCGGCCGCCAGCCAGCCGCGTTCGGGCGCGCCCTCGTCGCCGTGCGGCACCCCGGCCAGCGGTTCGCCGGTCACGGACCAGGCGGTGCGGCGGCGTTCCCCGGCGGGTACGGCCGGCCGATCGGCGGGGGTGGCGCGCCCGTCGGCGGGTGCGGCGGGGCCCTCGACGGGCGCGGCTCGTCCCTCGGCGGGCGCGACCGGTCCCTCGGCGGGTGCGACCGGTCCCTCGGCGGGTGCGACCGGTCCCTCGGCGCGGCGGTGCAGATAGAGGAGGCTGGTCACGCCGATCGCGGCGGCGGCGAGCACGGCGGACTCCCCCATGGTGTCCCAGGCGCGCAGGTCCACCAGGATGGTCGCGACGACGTCCTTGAGGCCGTGGTGCGCGGTCTCCTCGACCATGGCGGCACCGGCCGGGGGCGCGGTGCGCGCGGCGGCGGCCACCCAGACCACCACGCCGAGGGTGGCGGCGGCGGCCAGGGCGACCGGGACGCGCACGGCCCGCCGCCAGCTGCTGACGGACTCCTGGAAGTGGACCGGCATCCGCCGCAGGACCAGGACGAACACGATCATCGAGACCGTTTCCACGCAGAACTGGGTGAGCGCCAGATCCGGCCCGCCCTGCACGACGAACAGCAGCGCGGTCCCGTAGCCGGTGAGCCCGGCCAGCACCACGGCCTTCATACGCCGCCGCACGGTGAGGCAGAGGAGGGCCGCCGCGCAGGTCAGGGCGGCGACGGCGCCCTGGAGCGGGACGTCCCAGAGCCGGGGCGCCGGGGCGCCCCGCCAGGGCTGGTCGGCGATGAGCACGGAGAGCTGTCCGGCGAGCATCACCAGCAGGGTGGTGGCCAGGTAGACGGAGAGGGAGCCGCGCTGGACGAAGCCGGTGACCTGGAGGGAGAGGCGTTCCAGGCCCAGCAGCAGATGGCCGAAGACGGCGTCGGCGGTGGGCCAGGCGACGCGCCGGGAGAACCGCGCGACCCGGCCCCGGGCGGCGAAGAGCACGGCGCCGCCCACCGTGGCCGCGGCGGAGAGCAGCAGGGCGGTGCCCCAGCCGTGCCAGAGCGCGAGGTGGTAGGGGTGGGCGGGGGCCGGGAAGGTGTCGGCGTAGGCGCTCAGCAGCCGGTCCGTCCGGCCGACGCCGGGCCCGAGCACCAGGCCGCAGAGCGCGAGGACGGCGGGCGCGGCGAGGAAGGCGGGCCCGACGCGGTGCACGGGGGTGTCGGGGACGCCGGGCTTGCGCAGGAAGCCGCCCCACAGGAAGCGGGCGGTGTAGGCGACGGTGAGCGCCGAGCCCGCCACCGTGATGCCGAGCGCCCAGCGGTCGGCGGTGTCGCCGTGCAGCAGCGCCTCGAACGCGGACTCCTTGGCGGCGAAGCCGAGCAGCGGGGGCAGGGCGGCCATGGAGCACCCGGCGAGCACGGCGACGGCGCACACATGGGGCAGGGCGCGGCCGACGCCGGAGAGTCTGCGCAGGTCACGGGTGCCGGCGGCGTGGTCGACGATGCCGGTGACCAGGAACAGCGGGGCCTTGAAGAGGGCGTGGGCGAGGATCATGACGGTGGCGGCGAGCGCGGCGTCCCGGTTGCCGACGCCCGCGAGCAGGGTGAGGAAGCCGAGTTGGCTGACGGTGCCGTAGGCGAGGACGATCTTGAGGTCGTGCAGGCGCAGGGCCCGCCAGCCGGCGAGGAGCATCGTCGCGGCGCCGAGGACCATCACGACGGGCCGCCAGCCGGGCACGTCGGCGAAGGCGGGGGCGAGCCGGGCGACCAGGTAGACGCCGGCCTTGACCATCGCGGCGGCGTGCAGATAGGCGCTGACGGGGGTGGGCGCGGCCATGGCGTTGGGCAGCCAGAGGCTGAACGGCCAGACGGCCGATTTGGACAGGGCCCCGCACAGGATCAGCAGGACGGCGACCTGGACGGCGGTGCCGGCCGGGGGCGGGTCGGCGAGGATCGCGGAGATCCGGTAGGTGCCGGCCTGCCGGCCGACGATCAGGAAGCCGATCAGCATGGCGAGGCCGCCGAGCGTGGTGACGGTCAGCGCCTGGAGGGCGGAGCGCCGGCTGTGCCGCTGCTCGCTGTCGTACCCGATGAGCAGGTACGAGAAGACGGTGGTCAGCTCCCAGAAGACATAAAGGGTGATCAGGTCGTCGCTGAGGACGAGGGCGAGCATGGCCCCGGCGAAGGCGAGGAGGTTCCCGGCGAATCCGGCGAGACGGGGCGTCGTGTCATTGAGAGCCTCTGTGCAGACCCCCGTCCGGACCCGGGCGCGGGTCTGCACAGAGGCTCTGAAGTAGGAGGCGCAGTACAGCAGGACGAGGGTGCCGACCCCGGCCGCGAGCAGCACCATCAGTTCGGCCAGAGCGTCCAGGCGCAGCGAGACGGAGACGTCGTAGGCGGGCAGCCAGGCCCAGGTCCAGTCGGTCGCGGAGCCCGAGGCGGCGGCGTCCCAGCGGGTGAACGCCCAGCAGGTGGTGGCGGCCGGGGGCAGCGCGAGGACCAGGAAGGCGCGGGCGCCCAGCCGTCCCACCAGCGGGCGCGCGAAGGCCGCGAGGACGAAGTGGGCGGCGATGAGCGCGATCATACGGCGGGGTTGCGGAGCTCGTCGGCCGGGGGCGGGGTGCGGGGGGCTGCGGAACGGACAAGGGGCACCGAATACAGATATATCCCCGACCGCGCCTCACCCGTACGGCGCGCCGCAAGCGGTGGGGATCATGCGCCCGACCGATGTTGCACAGGTGAGCCCAGTTTCATTCCGTTTTTGCACTGTGACTAATATCTAGCCGTCCTCGTACCCAATGGATTTGACCAGTCGTTGACTGGCACCACGTCAAGGAGCATGCCCTGCGCACGCGCGCGTCACGGCGGAGCAGCTCGACCACTATGTCGCTGCGGACGGCCCTGCTTGTACTGGCCGTCGTACCCGGTGTAGCCCTGGCCGCCCTCTGGGCCGTCACCAGTGGTCAGACTCTGCTCGACTTCCAGAAGCAAGCGGCCCAGGGGCAGTTGGCCCAGAAGGCCGGCCAGCCGTCCAACATCGTGTATTACAACCTTCAGGAGGAGCGCCGGCTCAGTGCCGAGGCGCTGGCGCGCGGCGGTGGTCCCACCGACGCCCTGCGTGAGCAGCGCAAGCTCACCGACGACGCGATCGCCGGATTCCAGTCCCTGTCCGACATCGACACCGATGACGCCCCCGGCGAGGTCCGGGACGCGGTCCGGGGAGCCCGTACGGCGATCACCCAGCTCCCGGCGCAGCGCACACTCGTCGACGAGGGCGACAACGACCAGCAGAAGGCCGTGTACCGCTACTACACGGACCTGATCGCCGTGGACCTGAAGCTGTTCACCGCGCTCAGCCATGTGGACGACGGCCGGGTCACCACGACCTCGCAGCCGCTGGTCAACCTCTTCTGGGCCAAGGAGATGATCTCGCGCTCGGATGCCCTGCTCGCCCGCGGCTGGGCCTCCGGAAAGCTGAGCACCGCCGATCTCCGGGAGGTCCGGCAGTCCGTCTCCGCGCAGTCCTTCCAGTTCGCGGCCCATGTCATCCCCTACCTTCCGGCGGAAGAGAAGGCCGCGTGGGAGAAGCTCTTCGCGGATTCCGCCTGGGAGGCCAAGACCCGGGTGGAGAACCAGGTCCTGCGGCAGGCCTCGCCCGACGGTGACGGATTCGTCCGCCTCGGGGCCGAGGAGGCCGACTGGCGCGGCGCGATGGACGAGGTCACACCGCAGCTGGTGAAGCTGATGGAGCAGCGCACCGACGCGGTGGTCGCGGTGGGCAAGGACAGTGTCATCTCGCTGCTGATCCGGGTCGTCCTGACCACGGTCGTCGGCCTGATCGCGGTCATCGCCGTCATCTGGTTCACCTGGCGTCTCTCCCGCAACCTGCGCCGCCGGATCAGCGGACTCCAGGAGCGGGCCGAGGAGCTGGAGCGGGCGCTGCCCGAGGTCATCGAGCGACTCGGCAAGGGCGAGCGCATCGACGTCGAGGCGGAGGCCCGTGCCATCGGCAGCGAGGGCGACGGCGCGTCCGACGAACTGGCGCAGCTCGGCAACGCGCTCGACCTGGCCCGCACCAGTGCTCTGCGGGCGGCCGTCGAACAGGCCGACCAGCACCGCGGCTTCGAACGGCTGCTCCAGCGCATCGCGCGCCGCACCCAGCAGCTCATCGGCCAGCAGCTGAAGAAGCTGGACGAGCTGGAGCGCAAGCACGAGGACCCGGAGGTGCTGGACGGCCTCTTCGACCTCGACCACCTCACCGCCCGCCTGCGGCGCTACGAGGAGAACCTCGTGATCCTCGCGGGCGGTTCCCCGCACCGGCGCTGGCGCAAGCCCGTCGCCCTGCTGGACGTCATGCGCTCCGCCCAGGGCGAGGTGCAGGACTACCGCCGCGTCGTGCTGGACCTGGACGGCTCCCCCTGGCTCTCCGAGCGGGCCGTCGGCCCGGTCTCGCACGTCCTGGCCGAGCTGATCGAGAACGCGCTGGCCTTCTCCCGGCCGCCCAACCCCGTCGAGGTCCGGGCCGCGCAGGTCAGCCGCGGCCTGGCCATCGAGGTCGAGGACCGCGGGCTCGGCATGGAGAAGGAGCAGCTCGCGGCGGCGAACGAACTGATGAGCCGACCGCCCCGGATGGACGTGCTGGCGCACGCCGACGACATCCGCCTGGGCCTGTACGTGATCGCGCGCCTCGCCGACCAGCACGGACTGCGGGTGGAGTTCCGCAACTCCGCGTTCGGCGGTACCCGTGTCGTCGTGCTCGTCCCGGACTCGCTCACCGTGCCCGGCCCGCACGCCGGTCCGGTGGCCGTCCCGTCGCCCGTGGCCGAGGACACCGCCCCGGCTCCGGAGCCCGCCCCGCTGCGCGACTCCGACGCGCTGCCCAGCCGGGGCCGCGGCCGGGCGCTTGCCGGGGTGACCGCCCTGCACGCGCCGCGCGCGCCGCAGGACGCGCCCCTCCCCGACCGGGAGGAGCCCGCACCGGCCGGCACCCACGCCTTCGGCGAACCCGAGCCGGCGCAGGCGCCGTACGCCGGGGCCGACGCCCCGTACGGCGGTACGGACGGGCATGCCTACGGCCACCAGGACGATCCGTACAACGGCGCCGTCCAGAACGCGTACGCGGACGGGGGGCAGCCGTACATGACGACCGAGGGGCAGTACCCGGTGGCGGGCCGGACCTACCCGGACTCCGGCGAGCCCTACGGCGCTCCGCAGCAGTCCTACCCGGACACCTACCTGTCGGACGAGCTGGACGCGGACGGCTTCCCGGTGACGCTGCCCGGCCCGCCGAAACCGGCTGCCGGACATCCCGGACAGGCACCGGCCGGACCCGGCCCCGCGGACCACTCCGGCACGGACTACCCGGCGGCGGACTACTCCGGATCGGGCTACTCCGGATCGGACTACTCCGGCACCGGCTTCCCGCGCGCGGACGTCGCCGGGCCGGACGCCCACCGGGTGGAGCCCGTCCCGCCGGCGGTGCCCGGCGGGGAGCCCCCGCTCCCCCGCCGGGTGCGTCAGGCCAGCCTCGCCGACGAACTGCGGATCGCCCCGGCCGCCCCGGCCGCGACGGACCGCCCGTCGAGCCGACCCGACCATGCGGCGCCCCGGCCGGCACCCCACCGGGCCGGCGCCGCCATCGGAGCCTTCCAGCGTCGTTCCCGCGCCGCCCGCGCGAACGAGGAGCCGTCGAAGCCCGATCCCTCCACCCCCCTCTTCACGGGAGAAGAACGGACATGACACGCACAACCGCCACCCGCCAGGACCTCGACTGGCTGCTCGACAACCTCGTCGACTCGGTGGCCGAGACCCGCAACGCCGTACTGCTCTCCGACGACGGTCTGGTGGTCAGCCACTCGCACACCGTCGAGCGGGCCGACGCCGAACGGCTGGCCGCCATCTGCACCGGCCAGCAGAGCCTGGCCCGAGGTGTGGGCCAGCTCTTCGGGGGCGGCGCGGTACACCAGGTGATCGTCGAGCTGGCCGACCTGTGGCTCTTCATCATCTCGGCCGGCCAGGGCACGCATCTGGCCGTCGTCGCCTCGCAGGAGGTGGACGCCGAGGTCATGTCGCTCGCCATGCACAACCTCGTCCTCCAGGTCGGCCAGAAGCTCAGCACCCCGGCCCGTGGCGACTTCGACGCCTTCGGCACCGGGCCCCGGGCGTGATCGGGCGCTGGCCCTACCGCGAGGGCGACGAGTTCGACGACGGGGAGGACGGGGCGGGCACCATGGTGCGCCCGTACACCATCACCCGTGGCCGGACCGCGCCCGAGCGGGACGACCTCACCCTCATCACGGTGCTGACGACCGCGCACGATCCGCGCGACGCGCACGGGGCGCCGGTCCGGCCGGGCCGGCTCCAGCCCGAGCACCGGATGATCCTGGACCGCTGCCGCCACCCGGCGGCGGTCGCCGAGGTCGCCGCCGGCATCGATCTGCCGGTGTCGGTGACCAAGATCCTGCTGGCCGACCTGGTCGCCACCGGCCTCCTGATCGCGCGGGCCCCCCTGTCGGTGGCCCGCGCGTCCGGCGGTGCCGACATGACCGTACTGGCCGCTGTTCGCGACGGACTCCGGAGACTCTGAGCCAACATGACCACCAGTCAGACGGCGCCCACCGCCGTCAAGATCCTGATAGCCGGCGGCTTCGGCGTCGGCAAGACCACCCTCGTCGGCTCGGTCAGCGAGGTCACGCCGCTGCGCACCGAGGAACTGCTCACCCAGGCCAGCGTCGGCGTCGACGACCTGGCCGGCGTCGCGCAGAAGGACACCACCACCGTGGCCCTGGACTTCGGCCGGATCACGGTCAGTCCGGAACTCGTCGTCTACCTGTTCGGCACCCCCGGCCAGGAACGCTTCTGGTTCATGTGGAACGACCTGGTCAACGGCGCCCTCGGCGGTGTCGTGATCGCCGACACCCGGCGGCTGGAAAGCAGCTTCGCGTCGATCGACTTCTACGAGAGCCGGGACATCCCGTTCGTCGTCGCGATCAACTGCTTCCACGGCCACAACACCCGCACCCCGGACGAGATCCGCACCGCCCTCGACCTCGACCCGCATGTACCGCTGCTGGTCGGCGACGTGCGCGAGCGGTCGTTCGGCCGTGACGTGCTGCTGGCCCTCGTGGACCACCTCATGAGCCTGCCCGTGGCGGCCGGCTGAACCGGGACCGGTTTCCCCGGCCCCTCCCCTTCTTCCCGCTCTGGAGAGACTTCCCATGGCAACACCCCTGCGCGTCCTGATCCACGGCGGCGGCATCGGCGGGCTGACGCTCGCCACCGCCCTGGCCCGGCGCGGCCACACCGTCGAGGTCGCCGAACTGCGCGACCGGCTCGACGCCCTGGGCGTCGGCATCATCCAGCCGTCCAACGCCCTGCACGTCATGCGTGAGATCGGGGTACTCGACGCGTGCCTGGAGGCCGGCTTCGAGTGGGAGGTGCTGACCATCGCGGACCCGGCCGGCAACACCCTGGCCGAGATACCGCAGCCCCGCATGGGCGACGCCCCCTCCAACAACGGCATCCCCCGCCCGGCGCTCGCGCAGGTCCTGGGCGCGGCGGCCTCGGCGGCCGGCGCGAAGATCCGCTTCGGCTCGACCATCACCGACCTCACCGACGACGGCGAGGGCGTGGACGTCACCCTGTCCGACGGCTCGACCGGCCGCTGGGACCTCGTCGTCGGCTTCGACGGCATCGGCTCGCCGCTGCGCACCCGGCTGTACGGCGACCGCTACGTCCCCGAGTACACCGGCTTCGCCAACTGGCGGGTCACCGTGCCCCGGCAGGAGCAGGTGCGGGGCGTCGTCATGGGCACCGCGGGGCAGGCCGCCAAGGCGCTGCTCACCCCGATCACGGACGAGCTGATGTACCTGGGCACGGTCTTCGCCGAGGCCGCGGAGTTCCGGCCGGACCCGGAGCGGGCGCACGAGCAGCTCAAGGAGCGGCTGGTGATGTTCTCCGGTCCGGTCGCTCAGGCGCTGGACGCGGTCACCGGCCCGGAGAGCGTGGTGTACTCGCGGATCTCGCAGGTGACGGTCGAGGAGCCGTGGCACGTGGGCCGGGTGGTCCTGGCCGGCGACGCCGCGCACGCCAGCACCCCGCACATCGCGCAGGGGGCGGCGATGGCCGTGGAGGACGCGCTGGTGCTGGCCGAGTCGCTGGACGCCGAGGCGGATGTCGCGGCGGCGCTCGACGCGTGGGAGGCCCGGCGCCGGCCGCGCGCCATGTGGGTGCAGGCGATGTCGCGCGCCGTGCTCAAGCAGGAGACCGGCGGCGAGACGACGCCGGAGGAGGACGAGCTGCTGAAGATCGGCATCCCCGGCGCGGCGCACGTCCTGGTGCAGCCCTACTGAGCAGACGCCACTCGGTGCGCGAGCGCCCCGCCGTCCCGGTGTCCGGGCCGGCGGGGCGTTTTCCGTACGCGGACCGGTCGCGCCGGTACTCGGGTCAGGGCAGGACCGCGATGCCGTCCAGCTCGACCAGGGCCTGTTCGTCCCAGAGGCGGGCGGCCCCGATGACGGCCATCGCCGGATAGTCGCGCCCGGCCAGCCGGCGCCAGGTCCGGCCCAGTTCGGGGGCGTGGGCGCGGTAGTCGGCGACGTCGGTGGCGTAGACCGTGACCCGGGCCAGGTCCGCCGGGGAGCCGCCGGCCGCGCGCAGGGCGGCGAGGAGGTTGCCGAGGGCGGTGGCGAACTGCTCGGGCAGGGTCTCGCCGACGACGCCGCCGTGCCGGTCCAGGGCGGTCTGCCCGGCCAGGAAGACGAGCCGGCCGCCGGTGGCGGTGACCGCGTGCGAGAAGCCGGCGGCGGGCGAGAGTTCGTGCGGGTTGATGCGGTGGATGGGGCTCATGCGGTCGGCTCCCGGTTCGCGTACAGCTCCTTGGCGATGATGGTGCGCTGGACCTCGCTGGCGCCCTCGTAGATGCGCGGGGCGCGGACCTCCCGGTAGAGGTGTTCGAGCAGATGGCCGCGGCGCAGGGCCCGCGCGCCGTGCAGCTGGACGGCGGTGTCCACGACGTACTGCGCGGTCTCGGTGGCGTACAGCTTCGCCATGGCGGCCCGGCGCGGCACCCCGGGCTCCCCGGCGTCGTGGGCGGCGGCGGCCGCGTAGACCAGCAGCCGGGCGGCCTCGGTGCGGGTGGCCATCTCGGCGACCTGGTGGGAGACGGCCTGGAGCCCGGCGAGCGGCCCGCCGAAGGCGGTACGGGTGGCGGTGTGCTCCACGGTGGCGTCCAGGGCGGCCCGTGCCATGCCGAGCGCGAAGGCGCCGACGCTGGGGCGGAAGAGGTTGAGGGTGTCCATGGCCACCCCGAAGCCCCGGTCCGGCGCGCCCAGCACGTCGTCGGGGGCGACCCGGACGCCGTCGAACGCCAGGGCCCCGATGGGGTGCGGGGAGAGCATCTCCAGGGGGGTGCCGGTCAGGCCGGGGCGGTCGGCGGGAACCAGGAAGGCGGTGACGCCGCGGGCGCGGGCGCCCGGTGTGGTGCGGGCGAAGACCGTGTAGAAGTCGGCCTCCGGCGCGTTGGAGATCCAGCACTTCTCGCCGGTCAGCCGCCAGCCGCCGGAGTCCGGGGCGGCGTCGAGCGCCAGGGCGGCGGCGTCGGAGCCGGCGCCCGGCTCACTGAGCGCGAACGCGGCGACCGCGCGGCCGGCCCGGACCTCGGGGAGCCACCGCTCGCGCTGGGCCGCGGTGCCCGCCCGGAGCACCGGGAAGCCGCCGAGGCCCTGGAGCGCGAGGGCGGTCTCGGCCTCCGTACAGCCCCGGGCGAGCGATTCGCGCAGCAGGCACAGGTCGAGGGCGCCCGAGCCGAACAGCCGGTCGAGCAGGCCCAGCTCGCCGAGGGCGGTGAGCAGCGGGCGGTTGACGTGCCCCGGCCGGCCGCGCGCGGCGAGCGGGGCCAGCCGGTCACGGGCCAGGGTGCGCAGCTCCTCGCACCAGGCGGTCTGTGCCGGATCGAGCGAGAATGCCGTCATACCGGCGCCTCTCTGGTCGAATCGATTGCCTCAGCATCTTTATCGCGGACCGTTGACTACCGTCACCCAAACGATACGCTCCAGGAGCGAGCAGGGGGCTACAAGGGGGCGATCCTTCATGGACCCGAGAACCTCAGCGCACATCGACGGCTTCGCCGGGAAGCATCTGCCACCCGCGGAGCAGTGGCCGGAGCTGCTCTTCGACCTGCCCGAGCTGCACTACCCGGACCGGCTCAACTGCGCCGCCGAACTCCTGGACCGCACGGCCGACCGCCTGGGCCCCGACCGCCCCGCCTTCCGCACACCGGACGGCGGCGTGCTGAGCTACGGGGAGCTGCGGGACCTCGTGGACCGGATCGCCCACGTCCTCACCGAGGACCTGGGGGTCGTCCCCGGCAACCGGGTCATGCTGCGCGGCCCCACCACCCCCCGGCTGGCCGCCTGCTGGCTGGCGGTCCTGAAGGCGGGCGCGGTCGCCGTCACCGTACTGGCGCAGCAGCGGGCCGCCGAGCTGGCCGCCATCTGCTCCCTCGCCCGGATCAGCCACGCCCTGTGCGACGCGCGGTCGGTCGACGACCTGGCGCTGGCCCGGGTGCCGGGGCTGCGGATCACGGCGTACGGGGGCGAGGGGCCGGACGACCTGCTGCGGCTGGCCGCCGGCCGGCCGGGCCGCTACCGGGCCGTGGACACCGCCTGCGACGACGTGGCGCTGATCGCCTTCACCTCGGGCACCACCGGACGGCCCAAGGGCTGTATGCATCTGCACCGCGATGTGCTGGCGATCGCCGACACATTCGCGCGGCACATCCTGCGGCCGGCACCCGACGACGTGTTCGCGGGCAGTCCGCCGCTCGGGTTCACCTTCGGCCTGGGCGGGCTGGTGGTCTTCCCGCTGCGGGCGGGCGCGTCGGCGCTGCTCCTCGAACAGGCCGGGCCCAAGCAGTTGCTGCCCGCGCTGGCGGAACACCGCGTCTCCGTGCTGTTCACCGCGCCGACCGCGTACCGGCTGATGCTCGACCGACTCGACGGACACGACCTGTCCGCGCTGCGGCGGTGCGTCTCGGCGGGCGAGAACCTGCCCGAGGCGACCTGGCACGCCTGGCACGAGCGGACCGGGCTGCGAATCATCAACGGCATCGGCGCCACCGAGCTGCTGCACATCTTCGTCTCCGCCGCCGACGACGCCATCCGCCCCGGCACCACGGGCGTCCCGGTCCCCGGCTGGCAGGCGCGCGTGGTGGACGGCGAAGGGGAGCCGGTGCCCGATGGCGAGCCGGGGCTGCTGGCCGTGCGCGGCCCGGTCGGCTGCCGCTACCTGGCGGACGACCGGCAGCGGGAGTACGTACGGCACGGCTGGAACATCACCGGCGACACCTATGTGCGCGACCCGGACGGCTACTTCCGCTATGTCGCCCGCGCCGACGACATGATCATCTCCTCCGGGTACAACATCGCGGGGCCCGAGGTGGAGGAGGCCCTGCTGCGCCATCCCGAGGTCGCGGAGGCCGCCGTGGTGGGGCAGGCGGACGAGCTGCGCGGGCGGATCGTGGCGGCGTACGTGGTGCGGCGCGAGGGGTCCGCGCTGACGGCGGACGCGCTGCGGACGTTCATGCGGGCGGAGCTGGCCCCGCACAAGTGCCCGCGCCGGATCACGTTCCTGCCGGCCCTCCCCCGTACCGGCACCGGGAAACTGCAACGGTTCAGGCTCCGCACGGAGGAAGCGGGTGCGGACGGGGCCGGTGCGGGGGAAGCCGGTGCGGACGGGGCCGCGCGGGACCGACAATGATCACATGGTCGAACCGCACACCCCCCGTTCACTGATCGTCACGCTCTACGGGGCGTACGGGCGCACCCCCGGTGACGAGCCGATGCCGGTGGCCGGGCTCGTCCGGCTGCTGGGCGCGGTCGGCGTGGACGCGCCCGCCGTACGCTCGGCGGTCTCCCGGCTGAAGCGGCGCGGGCTGCTCGTGGCCGCGCGCACGGCGGACGGGGCGGCCGGCTACGCGCTCTCGGCGGACGCCCGCCAGCTCCTGGACGACGGCGACCGGCGCATCTACCGGCATCCGGAGCCGCCTCTCGCGGACGGCTGGGTGCTGGTCGTGTTCTCGGTGCCGGAGGCGGAGCGCCACAAGCGGCATCTGCTGCGCTCGCGCCTGTCCCGGCTGGGGTTCGGCACGGCCGCCCCCGGTGTCTGGATCGCCCCGGCCGGGCTGCGCGACGAGACCCGGCACACCCTGGAGCGCCTGGGGCTCGACCCGTACGTGGACCTGTTCCGGGGCGACCATCTGGGCTTCACCCCGACCCGCGAGGCGGTGGCCCGCTGGTGGGACCTGGACGCGGTGGCCCGGCTGCACCACGGCTTCCTGGACCGTCACGAACCGGTGCTGCGGGCCTGGGAGGCGCGCGGGGACGGGGCGGCGGACCCGGAGGCGGCGTACCGGGACTACCTGACGGCGCTGGACTCCTGGCGCCGGGTGCCGTACGCCGATCCGGGCCTGCCCCCGGCGCTGCTGCCCGCCGACTGGCCGGGCGCCCGCTCGGCCACGGTCTTCCGGCTGCTGCACGACCGGCTGCGGGACGCGGGGGCGGAGTTCGCGCACCGGAAGTGACCCCGTGGCGGCGGCGCGCCCGGCTCAGTCCAGGGTGAGGCGGGGCCCGGGGGCGTCGGTGCGGCCGGTCGGCGGGCGGCGGCTGCCCGCGCGGTACGGCAGGGGCCAGGGCGCGCCCGGTCCGCCGTAGCCCTGTTCGGCCGCCGCGTGGAGCGTCCAGTGCGGGTCGTACAGATGGGGCCGGGCCAGGGCGCAGAGGTCGGCGCGGCCGGCCAGCAGCAGCGAGTTCACGTCGTCCCAGGAGGAGATCGCGCCGACCGCGATCACCGGCACGCACAGGGTGTTGCGGATGCGGTCGGCGTACGGGGTCTGGTAGGAGCGCCCGTACTCGGGCCGCTCGTCGGGGACGACCTGGCCGGTGGAGACGTCGAGGGCGTCGGCCCCGTGCGCGACGAAGGCGCGGGCGATCTCCACGGCGTCCTCGGCGGTGGTGCCGCCCTCGGCCCAGTCGGTGGCGGAGATCCGGACGGTCATCGGGCGGTCGTCGGGCCACTCGGCGCGGACGGCGTCGAAGACCTCCAGCGGGAAGCGGAGCCGGTGGGCGAGCGGCCCGCCGTAGGCGTCGGTGCGCCGGTTGGTGAGCGGCGAGAGGAAGCCGGAGAGCAGATAGCCGTGCGCGCAGTGCAGTTCGAGAAGGTCGAACCCGCAGCGGGCGGCGCGCCGGGCGGCGGCGGCGAACTGCTCGCGGATCTCGTCGAGCCCGGCCCGGTCCAGGGCGTGCGGGACCTGGCTGACGCCGGCGGTGTACGGGAGCGGGGAGGCGGCGGCGACCGGCCAGTTGCCGTGGTCGAGGGGCTGGTCGATGCCCTCCCACATGAGCTTGGTGGAGCCCTTGCGGCCGGAGTGCCCGAGCTGGACGCCGAGGGCGGTGCCGGGGGACGCGTGGTGCACGAAGCCGGCGATCCGGGCCCAGGCGGCGGCCTGTTCGTCGGTGTAGAGGCCGGTGCAGCCGGGGGTGATGCGGCCCTCGGCGCTGACGCAGACCATCTCCGTCATGACGAGTCCGGCGCCGCCGAGCGCCCTGGCGCCGAGGTGGACGAGGTGGAAGTCGCCGGGGACACCGTCCTCGGCCACGTACATGTCCATCGGCGAGACGACGACGCGGTTGCGCAGCTCCAGGCCGCGCAGCCGCAGCGGGGTGAACATCGGCGGGGTGCCGGACGGGCAGCCGTACTCCTCCTCCGCTCCGGCCGTGAACGCGGCGTCGCGCAGCCGCAGGTTGTCGTGGGTGACGCGGCGGCTGCGGGTGAGGAGGTTGAACGCGAACTGGCGGGGCGGCTGGTCCACGTACGTGCCCAGCTCCTCGAACCAGCGCAGGCTGGCCGCCGCCGCGCGCTGGGTGGATTCCACGACGGGCCGGCGCTCGCTCTCGTACGCGGCGAGCGCGGCCGGCAGCGAGGGGTGCTCCTCGACGCAGGCGGCGAGCGCGAGGGCGTCCTCCACGGCGAGCTTGGTGCCGGAGCCGATCGAGAAGTGCGCGGTGTGCGCGGCGTCGCCGATCAGGACGGTGGGGCCGTGCGACCAGTGGGCGTTGACGACGGTGCGGAAGGTGAGCCAGCCGGAGTTGTTGGAGCGCAGCGGGCGGTGGCCGAGGGCGCCGGCGAAGATCCTGGCGCACGCGCGGATCGACGCGGCCGGGTCGGGCACGTCGAAGCCGGCCGCCCGCCAGACCTCCTCGCGCATCTCGACGATGACGGTGGAGGCGTGCGGCGAGAACGGGTAGGCGTGGAGCTGCATCACGCCGTACGGGGTCTCGGCGATCTCGAAACGGAAGGCGTCCAGGGCGAAGTCGGCGGCGAGCCAGATGTAGCGGCAGCGGTGTCCGGTGATCCGGGGGCGGAAGACGTCCGCGTGGGCCTGGCGGGTGGCGCTGTGCACCCCGTCGGCGGCGACGACCAGGTCGTGGGTGGCGGCGAGTTCGGCGGCGGGCGGGGCGGGGGTGCGGAAGCGGAGGTCCACGCCGAGCCCGGCGCAGCGCTCGTGCAGGATCTCCAGGAGCCGGCGGCGGCCGAGCGCGGCGAAGCCGTGGCCGCCGGAGGTCTGGGTGTGGCCCCGGTGCACGATGTCGATGCCGTCCCAGCGGACGAACTCGTTCCGCAGCGCGCGGTGGACGACCGGGTCGGCGTGTTCGATGCCGCCGATGGTCTCGTCGGAGAGGACGACGCCGAAGCCGAAGGTGTCGTCGGGGGCGTTGCGTTCCCAGAGGGTGATCCGGCGGTCCGGGCCGAGGCGTTTGAGCAGCGCGGCGGCGTAGAGGCCGCCGGGGCCGCCGCCGATGACCGCGATCCGCTGCGGGCCGGTCATTTTCCGCGCCAGGCGGGCGGCCGCTTCCCGGTGAACGCGGCGTGGAACTCGGTGTAGTCCTCGCCGTGCATGAGGAGGGCCTGGGTCGCGGCGTCCATCTCGACGGCGGCGGCCAGCGGCATGTCCAGTTCGGCGGTGAGCAGCGCCTTGGTCTGGGCGAGGGCGAGCGAGGGCCCGTCCGCGAGGCGGCGGGCGAGCGCGCCGGCCGCCTCGTCGGCACGGCCCTCGTCGGTGAGCTCGCTGATGAGGCCGATCCGTTCGGCCTCGGGGGCGCGGACGGGTTCGCCGAGCATCAGGAGGCGGGTGGCGTGGCCGAGGCCGACGACGCGGGGCAGCAGATAGGCGGCGCCCATGTCGCCGCCGGAGAGCCCGACGCGGGTGAACAGGAAGGCGAACCGGGCGGTGGGGTCGGCGACGCGGAAGTCCGCGGCCAGGGCGAGCACGGCGCCGGCCCCGGCGGCCACCCCGTGCACCGCGGCGACGACGGGGAACGGGCACTCGCGCAGCGCGCGTACCACCTGGCCGGTCATCCGGTTGAAGTCCAGCAGTTCGGCGGTGTCCATCGCGAGGGTGGCACCGATGATCTCGTCGACGTCGCCGCCGGAGCAGAAGCCGCGCCCCTCGCCGGCCAGCACCAGGGCCCGGACGGCGCGTTCCCGCGCCAGCTCGGCCAGCAGATCGCGCAGGTCGGCGTAGGCGCCGAAGGTGAGGGCGTTGAGTTTCTCGGGGCGGGCGAGGGTGACGGTGGCGACGCCGTCCGCCTCGGTGACCCGCAGATGGCGCCAGTGCCGCGTACGTGGTGCGGAGCCGGTGAACGGACTCATGGCGGGGTGTCCCCTTCGGCCGTCGCTGCTTCCCGGCCTCGAATTTATCACCGTTGCGTGACTTCCGTCACGAGTGCACGATACCGGGAGCGCCGGTCGGGTCCCTTGTGCCGGTCCCGTGACGAACGTCCTCTTCGTACCGGGCGGCGAGCTCTTGTCCGGGACGCCGGGCTTCGTAAGGTGGGGAGCACAAAGTCTTGAGCGCGGAAACGTCTGAGCCCAGGACCCGCGCTCACCCGAACGGAAACCCCTCGTGCCGCCCGACGGACCGCCACCCCCCTCCTGGCGCATCTCCCTGCCGCATTCCACGGCCGCCGTGCCGATCGCCCGTGCGCTGATCCGCTCGGTGCTGACGGACATCGACGCACCGGCCGACAGCGACACCGCCGAACTGCTGACGGCCGAGCTGGTCGCCAACGCGGTGGAGCACACGCCCGGCGACGAGCCCATAGAGCTGGTGGTGGAGCTGCTGCCGGCCGGCTGCCAGGTGGAGGTGCACGACGGAGACCCGGCCCCGCCCGGCGATCTGTCCCGCCCGGAGCCGGAGGACGTGCCCGACCCGTGGCAGGAGCACGGCCGGGGGCTGCTGCTGATCCGCACGCTCAGCTCGTCGTGCGGCCACCGCCCGACGGAGCGCGGCAAGGCGGTGTGGTTCCGCCTGCCGCCCGTGGCGTCCTAGAACGCGCCCCGGAGGTCCGGGGTCACGCGCCGGCCATGGTCGCCACCAGGACGGCCTTGATCGTGTGCATGCGGTTCTCCGCCTCGTCGAAGACGACGGAGTGCGCGGACTCGAACACCTCGTCGCTGACCTCCAGCTCGCTCAGCCCGTGCCGCTCGTGGATCTCACGCCCGACCCCGGTGCCGAGGTCGTGGAACGCGGGCAGGCAGTGCATGAACTTCACCCCGGCGTTGCCGGTGGCCCGCAGTACGTCCATGGTGACGGAGTACGGCGCGAGGGCGGCGATGCGGCTGTCCCAGACCTCCTTGGGCTCACCCATGGAGACCCAGACGTCGGTGGCGACGAAGTCCGCGCCCCGCACGCCCGCGGCCACGTCCTCCGTGAGGGTGACCCGCGCCCCGGACTCCTCGGCGAGCGCGCGGGCCTCGGCGACGACCGTCTCGGCGGGCCAGAACGCCTTGGGCGCGACGATGCGCACGTCCATGCCGAGCAGGGCGCCGGTGATCAGGTAGGAGTTGCCCATGTTGAAGCGGGCGTCGCCGAGGTAGGCGAAGGCGATCTCCGTCAGCGGCTTGTCGCTGTGCTCGGTCATCGTCAGCACGTCGGCCAGCATCTGGGTGGGGTGCCAGTCGTCGGTGAGCCCGTTGAACACCGGCACTCCGGCGTACGCGGCCAGCTCCTCCACGACCGCCTGGCTGTCGCCCCGGTACTCGATCCCGTCGAACATCCGGCCGAGGACGCGCGCGGTGTCCTTGACGGACTCCTTGTGCCCCATCTGCGACCCGGAGGGGTCGAGGTACGTGGTCGCGGCGCCCTGGTCGGCCGCGGCGACCTCGAACGCGCACCGGGTGCGGGTGGACGTCTTCTCGAAGATCAGCGCGATGTTCCGGCCGGTCAGCCGCCGCGTCTCCGTCCCCGCCCGCTTGGCGGCCTTCAGCTCGGCGGCCAGATCGAGCAGACCGCGGAACTCCGCGGCCGTGAAGTCCAGCTCCTTGAGGAAGTGGCGGCCTGCGAGTTCTATGGCCATGGTGACTGCTCCTGGGTCGGGCTGCGGACGCATACGGTAACTCTGGAACTGTATACGACGCAATGCATCGCTATACAGAGACGTCTCGCGGTACGGACGCCCCGCAGCCGGTCACACGGGGTCCCGGACCACCGGGCAGCTCATGCAGCGCGGACCGCCCCGGCCCCGGCCCAGCTCGCTGCCGAGGATCTCTATGACCTCGATGCCCTCCCGGCGCAGATGCGTGTTGGTGGTGGAGTTGCGCTCGTAGGCGACGACGACGCCGGGCTCGACGGCCAGCACATTGCAGCCGTCGTCCCACTGCTCCCGCTCCGCCGCGTGCACGTCCTGGGTGGCGGTCAGCACCCGGATCGAGTCCAGCCCGAGCGCGTGGGCGATGGCGGTGTGCATCTGCTCGGGCGGATGATCGGTGACCTTGAGGTCGCGCGGCCCGTCACCGGGCTCGATGGTGTACGAGCGGAGCATGCCGAGGCCCGCGTACTTGGTGAAGGCATCCCCGTCGACCATGGTCATCACGGTGTCCAGATGCATGAACGCCCGCCGCTTGGGCATGTCGAGCGCCACGATGGTCCGGGCCGAACCCGCGTCGAACAGGCCGCGGGCCAGCATCTCCACGGCCTGCGGGGTGGTGCGCTCGCTCATCCCGATGAGCACGGCGCCGTTGCCGATGACGAGGACGTCGCCGCCCTCGATGGTGGACGGGTAGTCGTCCTGCCCCTGGGACCAGTGGTGGAAGGCGCCCGCCTCCGGCCCGGTGAACAGCGGGTGGTGACGGTAGATCGCCTCGAAGTGGACCGTCTCGCGCTGCCGGGCCGGCCAGCGCATCGCGTTGATGGACACCCCGTCGTAGATCCACGCCGAGGTGTCGCGCGTGAAGAGGTGGTTGGGCAGCGGCCCGAGCAGGAAGTCGTCCAGGTCCATGACGTGGAAGCGCACCGAGACCGGCTCCCGGTGGCGCTCCAGGAACTCCCGCTTGGTCATGCCGCCGACCAGCGCCCCGCACAGGTCGGCCGCGGGCAACTCCTCGAAGGCGGCCCGCAGATGCTCGGTGGCGAGCGGACCGTACTCCTTCTCGGCGAAGACCCGGTCCAGCACGAGCCGCCGGGCGACCGGGATCTCCAGCGCCTCGCGGAGCAGATCGCCGAAGAGATGCACCTCGACGCCCCGGTCGCGCAGCACGTCCGCGAAGCCGTCGTGCTCCTGGCGGGCCCGGCGCACCCAGAGCACGTCGTCGAAGAGCAGTGTGTCCTTGTTGGTCGGCGTGAGCCGTTTCAGTTCCAGATCGGGGCGGTGCAGGATGACGCGGCGCAGCCGCCCGGCCTCGGAGTCGACATGGAATCCCATGCCCTCATCCTCACCGCGCGGCGCGCCGTTCACCCGGCGAATCGCCCGCCTGTTCGCCCGGAGTGTGCTTCCCCGGCGCTCAGAGCCGGGGGTCGACCGGCTCCGACTCCAGGGCCAGGACGGCGAACACCGCCTCGTGGACCCGCCACAGCGGCTCCCCCGCCGCGAGCCGGTCCAGGGCCTCCAGCCCGAGGGCGTACTCGCGCAGGGCCAGCGAGCGCTTGTGACCGAGGAAGCGGCCGCGCAGCCGGTCCAGGTTGTCCGGGCGGGTGTACTCGGGGCCGTAGATGATCCGCAGGTACTCCCTGCCGCGCACCTTGATACCGGGCTGCACCAGCCGCCGCTTGCCGTCCCGGACGAGTGCGCCGAGCGGCTTGACGACCATGCCCTCGCCGCCCCGGCCGGTCATCTCCAGCCACCAGTCGACGCCCGCGCGCACCGACGCCTCGTCGCCGGTGTCCACGACGAGCCGCCGGGTGACCTGGAGCAGCCCGGTGGGGTCGTGCTCCACCAGCCGGTCCAGCCAGGCCAGCTGCCGGTCGTGCGGTACGGCGGCCAGCGAGCGGCCCTGCACGGCGAGGACCTGGAACGGTGCCAGGCGCACGCCGTCCAGCCCCTCGGTGTCCCAGCAGTAGCGCCGGTACGCCTCGGTGAACGCGGCGGCGTCCGCGGCCCGTTCCCGCTGCCGGTCGGCGAGCGCGCCCACGTCGACGCCGCGCGCGGCGGCCGCGGCGAGCGCCCCGGTGGCGGCCGGGAACACCGCGCCGGAGGCGGCGCCCACCGCCGCGTACTGCGAGCGCAGCAGGCCGCGGGCCTTGAGGGACCAGGGCATCAGCTCGGCGTCGAGCAGCACCCAGTCGGTGCCCCACTCCTCCCACAGCCCGGCCCCGGTGACGGCCGCGCGCAGCCGTCCGAGGACGGCCTCGGTGAGCGCGGAGTCGTCCAGGAAGGGGCGGCCGGTACGGGTGTAGAGCGCTCCGGTGGGACCGGCCGCGCCCTCCACGCCGCCGGTGCCGAAGCGTGCGCGGGCCGCTTCGGCGTCCTTGCAGACGAGGGCCACGGCGCGCGAGCCCATGTGCTTCTCCTCGCACACCACCCGGGTCACGCCGGCCGCCCGGTACTCGCCGAACGCCTCGGCCGGGTGCTCCAGGTAGCCCTCCTGGCCCGAGGTGGCGGTGGGCGCCATGGTCGGCGGCAGGTACGGCAGCAGCCGGGGGTCGACCGCGAACCGGCTCATGACCTCCAGGGCAGCGGCCGCGTTCTCCTCGCGGACGGCGAGGCGGCCCATCTGCCCGGTCTCCACGATGCGGTGGCCCCGGACGTCGTCGAGGTCCAGCGGCCGGCCCTCCCGGCCTCCCGGCGCCTCGGGCTCCAGCGGCTTCACCGGCTCGTACCAGACCCGCTCCGCCGGTACGTCGACCAGTTCGCGCTCCGGCCAGCGCAGCGCGGTCATCTTCCCGCCGAAGACGGCACCTGTGTCCAGGCAGATGGTGTTGTTGATCCAGGAGGTGTTGGGCACCGGGGTGTGGCCGTAGACCACGGCGGCGCGGCCCCGGTAGTCCTCCGCCCACGGGTAGCGCACGGGCAGCCCGAACTCGTCGGTCTCGCCGGTGGTCTCCCCGTACAGCGCGTGCGAGCGGACCCGGCCGGAGGTGCGGCCGTGGTACTTCTCGGGCAGCCCGGCGTGGCAGACGACGAGCCGGCCGCCGTCCAGCACGTAGTGGCTGACGAGCCCGTCGATGAACTCCGCGACCCGCCCGCGGAACGCCGGGTCCCTCTCGTCCTCCCGCTCCAGCTGCTCGACGGTCTCGGCGAGGCCGTGGGTGAGCTGGACCTTGCGGCCCTTGAGGTAGCGGCCGAGCTTGTTCTCGTGGTTGCCGGGCACGCACAGCGCGTTCCCGTCCGCCACCCTGGAAGTGTCCGGGGTCGGCTCCTCGTGCCGAATGGGCAGGATGCGCGGGTCCATCCGGCCCTCAATCTTGAACGGCGGCAGCACAGGCATCCCCGCCGGGAGCGTGCCCTCGTTCGGGATCGCCTTCATGATCTCGTCCCAGACGCCAGCGCGGAGCCAGCGGTTGAACCGGGTGTGCACGGTCTTCCAGAGGACATCGCCCGAGACCTCGATGCCATACCACCCGCACCCGGTGCGCGCCTTGAACAGGATGCCGTCGACCACCACGCGGCCGTCGATCAGCCGATGGTTCGGCGGCTCCCACGCCTTTACGACTGGCTCTACCAGGGCCCACACCTCGTCGGTCAGCGGCGGTGGCACCAACCGCCCCGACTCGGCGAACCACTTGGTGAGCGTGCACCCCTTGTTGGTCTGGCGCTTGGGCATCGGCCCCGTGACCGTGACGTGCACGTCCAGCAACGCGAGGATCCTGCCCTGTTCCTCGGGCGTCATGTCGGCCAGCCGAGTGCGCGCCAGCTCGGCCAGCGCTGCGAGGTCGTTCGCGCGCTGCTCGGCGGCCTGGGTCTCGTCCATCCAACGCTGCGCCTCGTCGCGCATCTCCTTGAGCTGCTCCAGTTCCCCGGTCAGCGTTGTGACGACCTCCTTGATCGTGGAGGCGGGCACGTTCAGCCGGGCATACGTGGTCAGGGTCTCGGTCATGGCCTTCTCACGGTCGGCCACCTGCTGATTCAGGTCGGCCACCCGGGCGCGCTGCGCATCCTGGTCCGTGTCGGCCATCCCCACCCACTCAGCCGCCATCACCCGGAGCTGGTCAGGGTCACCGAGAAGGCTGACAACCTCGGCCCAGACTGCGGCCTCAAGCTCGTTGGCGGGAATCTGCGGATCGTCGCACGTCGACGCGTGAGCGTACTCCTCCTGTCGGCCCTTGCAGCGATACCAGCGACCGGGCCCCTTGTGACGCTTGCCGCCGATGTAGTGCTTGCCGCACTGGGCGTGCACCCGACGCGACAGTGGGTAGACCCCGGCTTGCCCCTTGGACTTGCCCGAGGGTTCGCCCACGGCGGCCTTCAGGTCGGCCACCTCTCCCGGCGTGAAGACCGGGTCAAGCTCGATGCGGACGGTTTCGCCGTAGAGCGGCTGGCCGTTCCGGTCGAGCTTCGGCCCCCGGCCGTTCTTCACCTTGGTGTTGCGGAAGATGAAGACCGCTTCGAGGACTGCGGTGGACATCAGCCGGGCGCGCAGGTTCTGATGCGACCAGGGCTTGCCGGAGCGGGTGAACAGACCCTCGGCGTTCAGACGCGCGGCGGTCTGGCGCATGGTCAGCCGGAACCCGACCAGCAACTCATGGGCACGGCGCAGCACCTTGACCTCAGCCGCGCACTGGATGAGCCGGGAAAGACCCTTCTTGCCCTGGTCCTCGATCCCATAGCCGTACGGAGGCGGACCGCCGACCCAACCACCCTCCTCGGCCTTCTCCTGCAACCCGCCTTGGGTGCGCTGCCGGATGGTCTCCCACTCGGTCTCGGCGTAGTCGGCGTCACGGCGCATCTTCTTGCGGCCCTCGACCGTGGTGTTGTCGTAGTCGTCCTGGACAACGCCGACGTAGATGCCCATGTCTTCGAGTTCCCAGACCCACCGCCAGAAGGCGCGACCGGTCCGCCCGATGGCGCGGCCCTCGTTCACGACGACGATATCGAACGGCTTGGGCTTCTCCCGGGCCAGCTCCATCAGCTTGTTGAGGTCTTCGCGCTGGTGCGCCTCAAAGCTGCCGCTGATGCCCTCGTCACAGAAGGTGCCGACGTGCCGCCAGCCCTTGCGCTCGATATGGCGCAGGATCTTCTTGGTCGAGTACCGGACGCCGTAGCCCGTAGTCTGGTCCTCGGTCGAGACGCGGGCATAGGCCACCGCTCGGAGCTGACCGCCGGACGTCACCCGCTCGATTACACCCGTGGTGATGGCTGTGTTTTGCTTGTTCACGCTGGGTTTCGCTTTCTCTCAGCACTTCGGCCCGGTCGGGGGTGCCACCTCGACCGGGCTCATTCGCGTCAGACGAATTCGGCGGTCACGTCGGCCCAGATGTGATCCAGGATGATCGGACAGGCAACGAGCTGGCGGACCCTCAGGTTGTGAATCTCGGGGTTGGCCTCGATCGTGATCGCGTTGCTGACGAGCTGACGGACGGTGTCGGCGTCGTAGGTCTTGGCCATCGCCGCGTGGCCGGCCGCGGTGCGCCAGTCGATGCGGTACATGTGGGCTCCTCAGGGAAGCCGTGCGGTCACTGACGTTGTGCCTGTTGATAATGAGTTCGCTCGGCGTGCTGTGACTCACCCCAGCCACCCCGTCAACGCAGGCTCAGCACACGGCGAGCGGCATTGATGACGTTGTGGGCGTCGGCCCCGTACACGGCCGACTCGCGCAGGGTGGCCCAGACCTTCGAGTACAAGCCGATGTTGTCGGCGTCGTCCAACCACATCTCGGCGTGCCAGTCCTCCGCGACCACCAGGTGGTCATCGAGGACCCAGAAGCCGTTGGCGGGCACGATCTTGACAGAGGCCGTGAACGGGATGACGCCCAGCTCCACCGTGTCCATGCCGAGCATCCCGGTAAGGCGGTCAAGCTGGGCGGCCAGCACGGAGGGCGGGCAGATCAGAGACCTCAACGCGGCTTCCCACACCAGGACGTGCAGCTTGCGGCCAGGACGGTACAGCCACTCTTGCCGCTGCGCCCGGGAGCGCACGGCGGCCTCAACGTCGCTGACTCCGCCCAGCAGCTCGGAATAGCGCTGGATGACGTGGCGCGCGTACTCGGGGGTCTGCAACAGACCGGGGATCACCGACTCCTCCCAGATCCACATTTCCGAGGTGCGGTCGATCTCCGCGCTCAACCCCTCGTGCTGCGGCTTGAAGCCGTTCGCCAGCGCTCGACGCCATGACCGGATGTGGGACTCGAACCCCGCCAGCCGGGCGGCAAGCTCGGCGTACACGCCCGGCTGCTCGGTAGCGTCGGCCCACGCCCGCAGGTCCTCGGGGCTGGCGGTCTGCTTGCCATTCTCCAGCTTACTGACCTTGGAGCCCTGCCAGCCCAGCCGCTGGGCGAGCTGCTGACCGGTGAGCCGACCACCAGGACAGGTGAACCGCAGTTCGCGCAGTCGCGAGCCCAAGGCCACCCTGGCTTGCTGATAATCGGTACTCACCGGTGGCGCGTCATTCGGTCGCGGCGAACTGGTCGAACGGCACAGCGTGGTGCATTGCCGCGTCACGCACGATGGCGTACCGAACGACTTCGGCCGGTTCTGTGATCAGCTCGATGTCCGTGATGTTGTCGGCGTCATCGAAGTGCAGGACGGCGACGATCCGTGAGTCGAAGATCCAGAAGTCTTCGGCGGGCAGGTCGGCGGCGTCCTCGCGCCACAGATAACGGATGTCCTCGCCGACCGCCGCGTTGTGCCGGGCGTAGTCGAGCAAGAACCGCTGTTCGGTGGTCATCGGGCGGTCGGCCAGGCGCACACGTCCGACGCGCTTGCCCGTCTCGGCCTGGGCCTTGATGTTGACGAACCAGGGCTCGTTGAGGTCGCAGGGCGAGGAGCCGGTGGCGAGGAAAGCCTGAAAGTCAGGGTCCTCCCGGTCCGAGGCGTAGCCGCGTCGGGTCTCCAGCCGCCAGGCGGTGTGCTTGAAGGTCTCGAATAGGCGGCGGAAGGTGGCCCGGTCGACGATCTCGGGCACCCGCTCCATCTCTTTCGGCCCCCAGTTCACGAGCAGTTCGCGCGGCACGACCACCGCTGCATCGTCCGGCCCGAAGTGCCTGAGCTGCGCGAGGTCTGCGGGATCAGTGACGGGCGTGCCTTGAACGATGATCTCGCCGGTTCCCTCGTCCGTGTGCAGGGCGGGGCAGCCGTCGACCTTGCTGTCTGTGCCGGTAAAGCGAAGCTGACGAGCCATGGACGCTCTCCCTTCCAGGGGTCTTGATCCAACAGCATGAACCGGGGGCGGTACGCGGTTCTACGGGGTCAGGCAGGGTCCAGGAGAAAATATCAGCAAGATTGACGCAGCGTGGAGCAAATTCGAGAAAACGGCGTACCGCCGAACAACTACCAACTTCTAGCGTCCGGTTCATGGCGACCAAAGAACAGCAGGACATCGATCCGTTCACGGCGATGGAGTCCCTGAGGTCAGCGCTGGCCGATGCCGGAATCGTCTTCCCCTCCCTTGCCGTTGACGCTGCTTCCCCGCAGCTGCGGCTGGTGGAGCTGGGGCGGGTGCACGCCGACGTGGCCGCTCGCCTCGCGGTGGCTCTGCAACAAGGAGGCCAGGAGTGAACACCTTCGAGAAGCCACCGACGATGCTCAGCCACGGCAAACTGCCGTACCCGGCTGGCACGTTGATGATGGACACCATCTCGGGGCGCACGGGCCACCTGATCGGCGTGATCGAGGAGCGCACCAAGGAGGGCAACAAGGTGGTCAGCCGACAGGCGTTCATGCGTCCGGAGGGTGGCGGCATCGAGTGGGACGTGCCGCTGGAGCGCATCAAGCTGGTCAGGTAGTTCAGCCGTACGCAACAGCGCCCCGAAGTCGGCGAGTTGACTTCGGGGCGCTTGCGCATGTCGTGCGCTACTATCAGCAGCAGTGGGCAATTCGCTCCGCGCACCTGTGCGCCCCGGGTTGGCAACGGGAGGGCAGGACTAACCAGCCTAAGTGGTCGGCTCCGTAAGTCCTTCGGGGGTTGACTTCGGATCCGGCGTTGTGCCTGGTAGTGGGTCAGATGTCGACTGCAGCGATGTGGAGCTCGCAGGCGCAGTCGAGCGCCTCCGCGGGGGTGCCGGTGGGGCTGCCGGTGGGCAGCAGGGAGTCTTCGTAGCGGTCGCCACTGGCGTAGTAGGGGGCGAAGCCCCACCTCTTGCTGACGGTGCCGGTGTAGCGCAGTTGCATCAGCTTGACCCGTTCGCCGTCGGCCAGTTCGGCCTCCACGTAGGCGAACGCTCCGCGGTGTCGGACATGCAACTGCGCAATCTGGGGCCAGACGGCGCGGGCCTGCTCGCCGAGGCGGGCTTCCAGCGAGAGGCGGGTGTGTTCCGAGGGCGTGGGCATGGCGCCCATCCTGCCCGAGGGGCCACGGACCGGATACGGCAAGCTTCGGCCTGTTGTGATCCACTTCTCCGGATTGGCCCGCCTGCATTGCCTGTTGCCGTCGCCCGCACGATCACCCTGCGCGCCGCCGAGCGCGAGCGACTGAAGCTGATGGCCTACGGCCACAAGACCGAGTACCGGCTGCGGATGCGCGCGCAGGTGGTGCTGCACGCGGCGCGCGGACGCGCCAACGCGCGCATCGCCCGGGAGACGGGTCTGCATCTGGACACGGTCCGCCGCTGGCGCGGCCGGTTCGCCGAGCACGGGCTCGCCGGGCTGGGCGACCTCGACCGGTCGGGCAGGCCCCCCTCGTTCACCGCGCTCCAGGCCGCCCAGGTCAAGGCTCTGGCCTGCCGGCTGCCCGCCGAGACAGGGGTGCCGCTGGCGCGTTGGTCGTGCCCGGAGCTTGCCCGCGAAGTCGTCGCCCGGTCCATCGCCAGCTCGATCTCCGCCTCCACTGTCCGTCGCTGGCTGGGCGACGACGCGATCAAACCGTGGCAGTACCAATCCTGGATCTTCGTCACCGACCCGGACTTCCGCCCGAAGGCCGAGCGTGTACTGGACCTGTATGCCCGTACCTGGCGGGGCGTCCCGCTCGGCGACGACGAGTACGTCATCAGCGCGGACGAGAAGACCTCCATCCAGGCCCGCTGCCGCTGTCATCCGACCCTGCCGCCCGGCCGGGCCCGCGCGATGCGCGTGAACCACACCTACCGGCGCGGCGGCGCCCTGGCCTACCTGGCCGCCTACGACGTCCACTCCGCGAAAGTGTCCGGCCGCTGCGAGCCGACCACCGGCATCACCCCGTTCATGAACCTGGTCACCCAGGTCATGACCCGCGAGCCCTACGCCAGCGCGAAACGCGTGTTCTGGATCGTCGACAACGGCTCCTCCCACCGCGGCAAGAAGGCCGCCGACCGACTGTCGGACGCGTTCCCGAACGCGGTCCTGGTCCACACCCCGGTGCACGCCTCCTGGCTGAACCAAGTGGAAATCTACTTCTCCGTCGTCCAGCGCAAGGTCGTCTCGCCCAACGACTTCACCGACCTCACCCAGGTCACAGACCGGCTCCGAGAATTCGAAGACCGCTACAACGCCACGGCACAGCCGTTCCAGTGGAAGTTCACCACCTCCGACCTGGACGATCTGCTGGCCAGACTCGACCAGCACCCCGCCGGCCGACACGAAGAATCCTCCGCCGCCCCGGCACCATGATCAACCCCCGAAGGACTTACGGAGCCGACCACTAAGTGACTGGGCACGGTGTATTTCGCAGCCGCCGTGTCGATGATGTCAGTCATGACTCCGGGTTGGTGGGTAGGGCAAGACCGCACGACTGCACAACCCGGGCCGCGCGTCGGCCCACCCGAGAACATTTACGCGCCGCATCAGCGTAGGTGTCTCGGTCCCGACCGAAAGGGACGGATCGAGGTTGCCTACGCCACCGATTCCGACCCATGACAGGGAAGGTAAGGGTCGGTGGACGGCACCGCCATCATCATTCTCGCCATCGCCGGCGTGACTTCCGTGCTGCTTTTTGCAGTAAAGGGACTGCTGGACCAGGTTCCGGACGTGATCGACTCCGCCGGGCGAGCGCGACGCGGAAACCGCTCCGGGTGCCCGGGGCGGCCTTCTGTGCGCCGGGAGGACCCTCCGTGCCTTCTGGGCGCCGTCCACGTACCCCAGCTCGCCGAGCATGGTGTCGAGCTCGAAGCGGCAGCCGTGGATCCCGCCCCCGGCCGCCTCCCACCACCGCGTCACCCGGCCTCCCGGCCGCCTCCCGCCGCCACCAGCACCGCGATCTCCGCGATCTCCGCCGGGCCCACCCGGCAGCAGCCGCCGATGAGGCGGGCGCCCGACCGCCGCCAGGTGTCGGCCAGGGCGGGGGTGAACGTGGCCGGGCCGGACCAGGCTCCGGCGGGGGCGTCCCAGCGCTCGCCGCTGTTCGGGTAGACCACGACCGGCTTGCCCGCCACCTCCGCCGCCGCCCGCACCGCGTCCGCCGCCCCGGCCGGGTCGCAGCAGTTCGCCCCGGCCGCGATCACCTGCTCGTTGCCCCGGACCAGGGCGAACGCCTCGTCCAGCGGCTGCCCGGCCCGCGTCCTGCCGCCGGCCACGGTGTAGGACAGCCACACCGGCAGCCCGCACCCCGCCGCCACCCGCAGCAGCGCCCGCGCCTCGTCCACGTCCGGCACGGTCTCCAGCGCCAGGACGTCCGGCCCGGCGGCGGCCAGCGCCTCGATCCGGGGGCGGTGGAAGCGCTCCAGCTCCCGGACCGTGAGCCCGTACCCGCCCCGGTACTCGGAGCCGTCCGCCCGCACCGCCCCGTACGGGCCGACCGAGGCCGCCACCCAGACGTCCCGGTCCACCGCGCCGGCCGCCCGCCGGGCCAGCTCCACGCTGCGGGCGAAGAGGCCGGCCGCCCCCTCCCGCCCGATCCCGCGCCGCGCGAACCCCTCGAAGCTCGCCTGGTAGCCGGCGGAGATGAGCACCTGGGCACCCGCCCGCACATACGCCGTGTGGGCGGCCACGATCTGCTCGGGACCGTCCGCGAGCAGCCGCGCGGACCACAGCTCCCCGGACAGGTCGCAGCCCTGCGCCTCCAGCTGGTTGGACAGCCCGCCGTCCAGCAGCACCACGCCCCCGGCCAGCGCCTCCGCGAGCGGCCGGGACGGACCTCCGGAGCCGGGCGCCGTCACCGCTCGCCCCTCAGACCAGCTGGGACTGGACCTGGGACGCGATCAGCTCCAAATGGTCCAGGTCGTCGAGGTCCAGCACCTGGAGGTAGACGCGGGACGCCCCGATCTCCGCGTACCGGCCGATCTTGTCCACCACCTCGGCGGGCGAGCCGGCCAGCCCGTTCGCCTTCAGCTCGGGCACCTCGCGGCCGATCGCGGCGGCCCGGCGCGCGACCTCCGCGTCGTCCCGGCCGACGCAGACGACCAGCGCGTTGGAGTACACCAGGTCGTCGGGCGCGCGGCCCGCCGCCTCGGCCGCCTCCCGGACCCGGCCGAACTGCTTCTCGCTGTCCTCCAGCGAGGCGAACGGGATATTGAACTCGTCGGCGTACTGGGCGGCCAGGCGCGGGGTGCGCTTCGCGCCGTGCCCGCCGATGAGCACCGGCACCTTGGCCTGCGCCGGCTTCGGCAGCGCGGGCGAGTCCGTCAGCTGGTAGTACGCGCCGTCGTAGCTGAACGTCTTGCCGACCTCGGTGGCCCACAGCCCCGTGACGATCGCGAGCTGCTCCTCCAGACGGCCGAACTTCTCCTTCGGGAAGGGGATGCCGTACGCCTTGTGCTCCTCCTCGAACCAGCCCGCGCCCAGGCCCAGCTCGACGCGCCCGCCGGACATCCGGTCGACCTGCGCCACCTGGATGGCGAGGACGCCGGGGAGCCGGAACGTACCCGCGGTCATCAGCGTGCCGAGGCGGATGCGCTTGGTCTCGCGGGCCAGTCCGGCCAGGGTGATCCACGCGTCCGTGGGGCCGGGCAGGCCGTCGCCCTGACCCATCCGGAGATAGTGGTCCGACCGGTAGAAGGCGTCGAAGCCGAGGTCCTCGGTGGCCCTGGCGACGGTGAGAAGGGTGTCGTAGTCGGCGCCCTGCTGGGGCTCGGTGAAGATGCGAAGATCCATGTCCCCATCCTGCACCCGCGCACCCCGCCGGTCACTGGATGCCGGTCACCGGGCTCACCGCGTCGTGCGGCGCGCCGTGCGGGCCGTCGCGCTCCCGGCCGCGCCCGGGCTCCCCGCGCTCCCGCGCGTCGAGCAGCCGGAGCATGCCCCGGACCCGGTCCGTCGACTCGTCGGCGGCGTCGATCGCCTCCATGCACTGCCAGTACAGGCTCTGCTCATCGGTCTCGCACGCCACCCCGACCAGGGCCATGCCGACCTCCCCCAGCAGCGCGCTCAGCCCCGTCAGGGCCACGCGGGGATCGGCGATCCCGGTCAGCCGCGCCGCGCGGGCCACCCCGGCACGGGCCGCCGGATGGTCCAGCGCGCCACTGCTCCGGCCGCCGATCTCGCTGAGGGCGCGCGCCTCACCCCGTAAGTCCTGCGGTCCGCTCGCCGCCAGCCGGCTGCCGACCGCCTGGGCCAGCGCCTGGGCCTGCCATGCCTCGGCGATGATGTCCGGCGTGCCCCGGCTCTGTGCCAGCGCCTGCCTGATGACCGATACCAGCCGCTCCGCTTCCATCGACTGCCCCCGTTCGACGTGGAAACCTGCTCACCATTCCATTACCCAGAGTGAGGTAGGTGGCACCAAAAGGCCAGAGGATTTCGGAAATCTGTGGACACTCAATCGAGTGTGGACAACTTCGTCACTCCGAAGAGTGACGGCGTGATCCGTCCGTTGATTCCTCGTCCGGTTCCGGAACGGGAAAGCGGGTCTCGTTCCGTTCGATCTTGGCCGCCAGCGCCGCCAGTACGTCGATGCCCAGCACCTCGCAGAACTGGAGCAGATACGCGAGCACGTCCGCGACCTCGTCGGCCACCCTGGGCGCCGTCGCCGGGTCCTCCATGACCCGCGCCGACTGCTCGGGCGTCAGCCACTGGAAGATCTCGACGAGTTCGGCGGCCTCCACGCTCAGCGCCGAGGCCAGGTTCTTCGGGGTGTGGTACGGCCCCCAGTCGCGGGCGGCCGCGAAGTCGGCCAGCCGGCGCTGGAGGGTCCGTACATCCAGTTCGTCCACCGCGCCCTACGCCCCCGGCACCCCGGCCGCCGTGACGCCCTCGACCTCCATGCCCACGGGCGACAGCAGGAAGACGTTGCGGTCCACCCGGTGCATCCCGCTGCCGAGGCCGAAGACGACACCGCTGGTGAAGTCCAGGATGCGCTTGGCGACATCGTTCTCCGCGCCGGTCAGGTCGAGCAGTACCGGCACCTGGGCCACCAGGTATTCGGCGACCTCGCGGGCATCGGCGAACACCTGGACCCGCAGCACCACCATGCGCCGCTGCTCGGCGGCCTCCGGCTCGTCCCGGACGGAGCGGTGGTCCACCCGCGACGGCCACTCGTTGCGGCTGCGCAGCGGTACGACCTGGGCCAGCCCCTCCCACTGCTCGTCCGTGACGTCGTACCTGTCGTACCTGCTCACCGGACCACCCCGTCCGCACATCGGTCGGCGTCGTGCCGGCAGTGCTCACTGTTCATCGGGCGATTGTCCCCTCCCTCACCCGTTCGGCCTACGCGCGACACGGCTCAGGTGTCGATCGAACCGGCCGGAATCACCTCCGCCGGGTCCGTGACCGCGATGGGGCGGTGGGGCGCGGCGACGGTGTCCAGCGGGGTGAAGCGGATCGGCAGGTGCACCAGCGCGCGGTGGAACGGTCCGGGCCGCCAGAGCAGTTCGCCGGCCGGTACGGCCAGTTCGGCGTCGCACAGCAGGCTGGTGAGCTGTTCGATGGCCGTCATCGCGATGAGCAGGGCCGGCTGCCGGGCGGGGCAGCGGTGCGGACCGGCCGACCAGGCGAGGTGGGCGCTGCTCCCGGACCGTACCCCGTCGCCGGCGGAGACGGGCGGGGCGGACTGGGCGTTGGCGGCGGCGTACGAGACGAGGACGAGCTGTCCGGCGCGCAGCCGTACGCCGTGGAACTCGGTGTCGTGGCGCGGGTAGTGGGCGGCCAGGTTGGAGATGGGCGGGTCGCGCCACAGCACCTCGTTGATCGCCTCGTGGGCGGTCATCGCGCCGCCGTGCAGGGAGCCCGCGTACCGCTCGTCGGTGAGCATGTGGAGGATGGAGTTGCCGATGAGGTTGGTCATCGGGTCGTTGCCCGCGCTCATCACCAGGGTGATCTGGCGCACCGTCTCGTCGTTGTCGAGCCCGGCCGGGTGGGCGAGGAAGTACGAGGTGAGGTCGCGGCGCGGCCGGGCGCGCCGGTCGGCGACGAGGCGGGTGACGACGTCCACGAGGTCGGCGTACGCGGCGGCGGCGTCGGCGGCGGAGTTCATCATTCCGGCGATGCCGTCGACGATGCGCTCGCCGTCCTCGGGGTCGGCGCCGAACCAGGTGACGAAGATGTGCATGGGGAGGCGGCGGGCGTACTGGGCGATGAGGTCGCCGCTGCCGGTGGCGGCGAACCGGCCGATGAGCCGGCGGGCGACGCGGGCCACCTCGGCGCGCAGGATGTGGGGTTCGATCAGCGCCAGGCTGTCGTTGATGGCCTGCCGGTAGCGGGCGTGCACGGCGCCGTCGCTGAACAGGGCTGTGGGGCGGTGGCCGAGCACGGGCAGCACCGGCGAGTCCGGCGGGACGGTCGCCTGCCAGGCGCGCGGGTCCTTGCTGAAGGTGTGGGTGTCGCGCAGCAGGTCGATGGCGGCCTGGTAGTCCGTGACCAGCATCGCGTCGATGTCGGGGGCGATGCGTACCGGTGCGAGCGGGCCGTGCTCGCGCAGGGCGCGGTAGTGGGCCCGCGGGTCGGCCGCGAAGGCGGGGCCGAACAGCGCGAGGGGCTGCGGCGGCGGTGCGTACGTGGTCATGAGGCGTCCTCGGGCTGCGGCATGCGGGTCAGCACGTGCTCGGCGAGTGCGATCAGGGCGTCGATGCTGCCCCGGCGTTCGCGGGCGTCGCACTGGACCAGCGGGGTGGCGTCGTCCAGGTCGAGGTGCTTGCGCAGGACCTCGTCGCTGTGGGCGGGCGCGTCGGGGAAACGATTCACCGCGACCGCGTACGGCAGTCCCTGCTCCTCCACCATGTCCATCACGGCGAAGGAGTCGGCGAGCCGCCGGGTGTCCACGAGGACGAGCGCGCCGAGCGCGCCCCGGGCGATGTCCTCCCACAGCGGCAGGAAGCGCTCCTGGCCGGGCGTGCCGAACATGTAGAGGACGAGGTCGTCGGGGACGGTGAGGCGGCCGAAGTCGATGGCGACCGTGGTGGTGGTCTTCCCCGGCAGTCCGGCGGTGGAGTCCACGCGGGTGCTGGACTGGGTCATCGCCTCCTCGGTGTGGAGGGTGGCGATCTCCGAGAGGGTACGGATCAGGGTCGTCTTGCCCACGCCGAAGGGACCCGTGACGACGAGTTTCATCAGGGTCCTGGCGGCGGCCGGCAGATAGCCGACGCCGGTCCGGTCAGGGGAGGGAGCGGAGTCCATCGAGCAGCCTCTCGACGAGCGACCTGTCGATCTGCCCGGCACTGGGTATCGGCGGTCGGGTGAGCAGAAGTCCGGTGGCCGCGAGGTCCGTGGCCAGGAAGACGGTGGCGCTGACCGGCAGGTCCAGGTGGGCCGCGCACTCGACGACGGTGAGTGCGCCCGGTTCCAGCAGCTCGCACAGTCTGCGGGCCTGGGTTCCGGCGTCGTCGGGCACGGGCGCGTCGGTGCGTACGAGTACGGCGAGCCGGTCGAGCGCGGGGCCGGCGGGGCGGGACCGGCCGCCGGTGACCAGATAGGCGGGAATCAGTCGGCGTGCTGGGCCGGGGGTCATGGCCGCGCGGCGGTGTCCGATTGGCGGTTGGGCGCGTGCATCGCCCGGGTGAGCGCGGTGACCTGGACCTGCATCTGGTAGGCGATGTCGCCGAGCTTGGCGCCGGGCTCCGCGAAGAGCGCGAGCGTGGTGTTGCGTCCGGCCGGTACGACGATGGCGAAGCCGAGGTCCGATTCGACGACGGTCTGGGCCAGTTGCGGGGCCTCGACGTCGGTGAACGCGGTCGTGAAGGCGCGGGCGGCGGCGTGCAGGGTGGCCGTCATCGCGGCGACCCGTTCGCCGGAGGCCCGGTCGAGGCCGGGTGAGGCGCCTTCGACGAGTCCGTCACCGGTGGCGACCACGGCGTGCTGGACTCCGGGCAGCTCCAGCAGCGGGGTCAGCACCCATGCGAGGTCGCCTGATGTGGGGCTGGGGGCGCTCACTTCTCGTCGTCTCCTTGGTCGTCCTGGTGGTCACGGGCGCCGGTGTCCGGGGCGGCGGGCCGCCCGGTGACGCTCCTGCCGTTGAGGGTGCCCTGCTGGAGGGCCGCCCAGGAAGCCCCGGCCGCTTCCGGTGTACGGGGCATCTGTCCGGTGGCCGGTTCGGCGGCCCGTCCCCCGGCCGGGGCGGCGGGGGTGCGGCGCGGTGCGCGGCGCCGCCGGCTGGGCAGTCCGGTGGGGTCCTCGGCGCCGTCGGACCCGGATTCCGTTCCGGGCGCGGCGGCGGGGGCGGGCCGGTCCGCTGCGGCGGACACGGGCGCGGGGGCGAGGGCGGAGAGGTCGCGGTCCTCGTCCAGCACGGTCAGCAGATGGGCGGGGACGCGCAGCATCGTGCGCATGCCGCCGAACGGGGACGCCTCGATGTGGCAGTCGAAGCCGTACTGGACGACGAGCCGGCCGACGACCGCGAAGCCGGTCTGCGGCGGGTCGCCCAGCTCGGTCAGCAGCACCTCGGCGGGGCCGGCGAGCAGGGCGCGGGCCCGCTCCAGCGCGTCCTCGTCCATGCCGATGCCGGCGTCGTCCACCACCAGGAACGCGCCCCGGCCGCCGCTCTGCTGGATGGTGACCTGCACATCCGTGTCGGGGTGGGAGTACGCGGTGGCGTTGGCGAGCAGTTCGGCGAGGGCGATGGCGAGGGGTTCGGCGGCCCGTGCGGCGAGCGCGAGGCGTTCGTCGCGCAGATGGTTGGAGACCTTGATCCGCTCGTAGCCGGCGACGCGCGACTGGGCGCCGAGGACGATTTCGACGAGCGGCGAGTTCTGCCGGGCGAGGCCGGGCCAGGCGTCGCAGAGCACCGCGGTGGACTGGGTGCGGCGCAGGGCGAGTTCGTTGCGGAAGTCCAGCTGGAGGATGCGCGGGTCGTCGTACTCGTGCTGGAGTTCGTGGAGCAGTTGCTGGGACTGGTTGAGCAGGGACTGGATCTTGGCGGAGGTGCCGCGCATCGCGGCGCGGGCCGCCGCGTCCACGCGTCCGCGCTCCTCCAGGACCGCGGTCCGGGCGGCCTGGACGGCCTCGGTGAGCAGGAGGGCGGCGCCGCCGTCCACCTCGGCCGCCTCGCGCAGTCCGGGGACCGTGGCGCTGGGGTGCGAGAGGGCGAGGGCGGCGGCGGGTATGCGCTTGCGCGCGAGCTGCCGGATCTCGTCCAGGAGGGCGGCGGTGCGGGCCTCGGCGGCCTTGGCCTGGCGGTCGGCGAGTTCGGCGCGGGTGACGGCCTGCTGCTCGGCGAGGCCGGCCCGGTAGGCGCGCGAGTAGGCCACCCCCGCGACGACGAAGGCGATCACCGTGACGATCCATGCCATGCCGTTACCGCGTCTCTCTCGTCGGGGCGGTCCGCCGGCGCGCGCGGCGCGGGACCGCGCGGTCAGCCCGCTCTGCCTGCCGTCTCACTGGCCTGCTCCACTTCCTGTGCGACCGTCGCGACGTCGGTGATCACCTGGACCACGCTGGGCCGCTGCGAACCGTCGAGCTGCCGGTACTCGCTGCCGATGGTCACCACGAGCCGTTCGGGCAGGCCGAGTGCGGGGTGGCGGCCCTCGGCGATGACCCGGCGGGCCGCGTCGATGGCGGGCACGCCCGCGGCGTGGAAGGTGTGGGCGCGCTCCTGCACGTATTCGAGGTAGGCGATGTGCTCGCGGACGCCGGCCCGGTCGATCACGGGTCCGTGGCCGGGGACGACGGTCTCGGCGCCGGTGGCCAGGACCTGTTCGCAGGCCGCGATGACGTTGCTCAGCGGGCCCTCCCAGTGGCACGGGTGGTCGCCGGGCTGCTCCGGGGACGAGGAGAAGATGATGTCGCCGCTGAACACGGTGGACTGGACCGGCAGATGGACCATCAGGTCGCCGGTGGTGTGCGCGGGGGCGAGCGAGGTGATCTGTACGGGGTAGTCGCCCAGGGTCAGTTCGAGCTCGCCGGTGAAGTACGTGGTCGGCCGGACCGGTTCGGTCTGCGACCAGTCGAACGGGCCGAAGTGCCGTGCGAGGTAGGACCCGAGCGGGGTGGCCGGGTCGCCGCCGCTGACCAGGGCGTGCTGCTGCTGCGGCGTGGGCTCGTAGTGGATGTGCTCCCTGGCCTCGCGCGTCACGATGATCTCGGCGTCCGGGAGCACACCAGCGCCCCAGAAGTGGTCGCCGTTGGCATGCGTGACGATGACCCGGTCGATGGAGACGCCCTCGGGCAGCCGCTTGCCGGACTCGGCGAGGAACTGCCCGGCGAGCGCCGGGTCGTACGGGGTGTCGATCCACAGCGCGCCGCGGGGCGAGACGAGCAGGCCGCAGTTGGCCAGCCCCCAGCCACGCTTCGGCGGGAGCCAGGCGTACAGGCCCCTGCCAAGGTCAACGACATCCCCACCCGTGATCGACATGGACGCGATTATGCCGACCACTTTCCGGTCGCGCGTTCGAACCCGGCCATAAAGGCACGCCGTTGGCTGAAAAGTTACCTTGGTGCGTCGCACCGGCGAGCGGGCCGTCACCGTACGAGAGCACGCCGACCCGTCACCGTACGGAATCTTCCGGGGTGAAGCGGTGGAAACAGCGCATGGCGGTCCGCGCCCGCCATCGATGCGCGACGGGGCGCCGTCAAACCGGAAGGCGCCGATTACCCACTGAGCATGGCCGAAAACAGACCCTGTGAACTCACGTTTCGGACACCCCGGCGAGGCCGGGCGGCTCAGACGGCGACGACCGTGACTCCGGCCTCCGCGAGACGGGCGGACGCCTCGGGGTCGATACCCCGGTCCGTGACGAGGAAGTCCACCAGCGAGAGGTCGCAGACGCGGGCGAAGGCGCGCCTGCCGATCTTCGAGGAGTCGGCGGCGACCACCACGCGCTGCGCCTGCCGGGCGAGCAGCCGGTTCACGCCGGCCTCGCCCTCGTGGTGCACGTACGCGCCGCGACCGGTGTCGATCGCGTTGACGCCGAGCACGGCCACGTCCAGCGTGATCTCGCCCAGCACCCCGGCGGCCAGCGGGCCGGTCAGCTCGTACGACTGGGGCCGGGCGACCCCGCCGGTGACCACCAGCTTGAACTGCGGCCGGATCGCCAGCTCGTTGGCGATGTTGAGCGCGTTGGTCACCACGGTGAGCGCCGGCTGCCCCGCCCGGCCGTCGTCCGCCAGGTCGGGGCGGACGGCGAGCGAGCGGGCCACCTCGGTGACGGTGGTGCCGCCGGTGAGGCCGACGACCTCACCGGCCGCGACCAGGTCGGCGACGGCACGGCCGATCGCCTGCTTCTCGGGGGCGTTGCGCCCCGCCTTGTGCCGGAGCGCCAGTTCGTAGCTGACGCCGTGGGCGACCGCGCCGCCCCGTGTACGGGTGAGGAGCTGCTGCTCGGCGAGCTGGTCCAGGTCCCGCCGGATGGTGGCGGCCGAGACGTCCAGCGCCTTCGCCGCGTCCTCGACGTCCACCCGGCCGTGCCGGCCCACGAGTTCCAGCAGTGCGCTCCACCGGGCGTCCCTGGACATGGCAGTTCTCCTCACGCCCGGGGCGGGGTCGCCGATTCCTCTCGGGCGCGCTCACCGGACAGCCGCAAGCGTCGCACAGCGCTCGCACCGGTGCGGTCGTCCGCCGACCCGAATGCTTGATAATGCTCGTTCGGCGCGAGTAACGTGCATAATCGAGCATTCCCTCACCAGTACGGAGCGTAGAAGTGTCATTCGTCGAGATCGAGATCGCCAGTCAGCCGGAGTGCTGGCGCCGCGCAGCGGAGCTGGCGGGGAGTCACGCGGCCGTGCTGCCCGCCGCCGGCGAGCGCGTCGCCGTGGTCGGCTGCGGCACCTCGTACTACATGGCCCAGGCGTACGCCTCGCTGCGCGAGGAGTCCGGGCAGGGCGAGACCGACGCCTTCGCCGCGTCCGAGTTCCCCGCCCGCCGCCGCTACGACCGGGTCGTCGCGCTCACCCGTTCCGGGACCACGACGGAGGTGCTGGAGCTCCTGGCCCGGCTGCGCGGCACGACGCCCACGGTGGCGATCACCGCCGACCCGGACACCCCGGTGATGACGACCGCCGACGCGGTCGTGGTCCTCGATTTCGCGGACGAACGGTCCGTCGTGCAGACCCGGTTCGCCACCACGCTGCTGACGCTGCTGCGCGCCCACCTCGGGCTGCACACCGACGCCGTGGTCCGCGACGCGGAGACGGCGCTGGCGGAGCCGCTGCCCGAGGGGCTGGTGGACCGCGACCAGTTCACGTTCCTGGGCAGCGGCTGGACGGCCGGTCTCGCCAACGAGGCGGCGCTCAAGATGAAGGAGGCGTCGCTCTCCTGGACCGAGGCGTACGCCGCGATGGAGTACCGCCACGGCCCCATCAGCATCGCGGACGGCTCCACCGCGACCTGGATGTTCGGCCCCGCCCCCGAGGGCCTGCGCGAGCAGCTGCTGGCGACCGGCGCCCGCTGGGTGGAGAGCGGCCTGGACCCGCTGGCGGACCTGGTCCGCGTCCAGCGGCTGGCCGTCGCGCGCGCGGCGGCGCGCGGCCTGGACCCGGACAGCCCGCGCCATCTGACCCGCTCGGTGGTCCTGGCGGAGTCCTGACCGGACACGGGCCCGGCGGGCCGGGGCGCCGCGATGCCCCGGACCTGCCGGGCTCGGCTCAGTCCTCGAAGTAGGCGTCCAGGACGGCGTCGAGTTCCGTGCCCCACTCCTTGAGGCTGCCGCGGGACGCCGCCTCCACCTCGCCGTTGAACCAGCGCCGGGTGGACAGATGGACGGTGACGGTGAACCGGCGGCCGAAGCGGGCCGGCTTGACCTCGACCGCGCCGATCTCGTCCCAGCCGAACTCGGCCCGCTGGTCGTCCAGCGTGAACCGGACGCCCTTGCGGTCGGCCGCGATCGAGCCGCGCCGGTCGCTCACCTCGAACGAGGGCCCGTCCGCGGCCTCTTCGTCGCTCTCTTCGCTCTCCTCCTGCTCATGGTCCTCGTCGGCCGCCGCGGGCTGCGCCTGGTCGGCCGGCGCGTCCGCGACGGCGTCGGCGTCGGCGGGTGCGGGCTCCCCGGTGTCCTCCGGCTCCTCGGCCACCGTCGCGGCGGGGCCGGGGGCCGTGAGACCGGGGATGTACGCCGGGTCGGTCCCTGCGGCGTACGCGGGCTGGGTCTTCGGATCTATGCGCTGCTCCACGGCGGGCAGTATGGCCGACGAACCTGTACGGGGCCAGTAAGGGGGCGGGCCGGCGGTCCGGTCCGCCCCCGTGCCGTGCCGCCCGGATCGCGGGTCAGCCGGTGGCGCAGACCTCGTCGCCCAGCGAGAAGGCGTCCGGTGTCGTGTTGCCGCCGGTCAGCGTGCCGGTGAAGCCGAAGCCCGCCGACGCGCCGGGAGCGACCCGGCCGTTCCAGTCGACGTTGGCCGCGGTCACCTCCGCCCCGTCCTGCGTGGCCTTCGCGTTCCAGATCTGACCCACCTTCTGCCCGTCCGGGAAGGTCCAGGACAGCTCCCAGCCGTCCAGCTCGGCGGTCCCGGTGTTGGTGAGCGTCACATCGGCCTGGAAGCCGCCGGACCACTGGTTGGTGACCTTGTACGTCACCGAGCAGGCGGCGTCACCCGGATCGGTCCCGGGGTCCGTACCGGGGTCGGTCCCCAGGTCCGTGCCGCCGCCGTCGCCGTCCGAGGGCTCCCCGTACATGATTCCGCGCCCGTTGGTGGACACGTACACCCGGCCGAAGACACGCGGGTCACCGGTGATCGCGGCGCCGATCCAGCCCCACTGGTGGGCGTCGTCGTTGATACGGGTCCAGCTGGTGCCGGCGTCCGTGGACCGGAAGACTCCGCGCACCCCGTCTATCTTCGCGGTGACGAAGACCGTCTGGTACGAGGCCCCGGCGGCCGCCTTGCCGAAGCCGACCGAGTCCGCCTGCTCGACCCCGCTCAGCCGGGTGAACGTCGCCCCCGAGTCGGTGGAGTGCCACAGGCCTTGACATCCTCTCCGCCCTAAAGGACTCCGTTGGGGAATGCAGAAACGGGGCTGGTGGTCAGGCTGTCAGGGTGAGTGCGGCGAGGTGGGAGGTGCGTGTTGGGCCGAGGGGGGTGCCGTTCAGCCAGGCGTCGAGTCGGATGATGTTGATGGCGGTGGCTGCGAGGACGTTGCCGAGGTGGGTCTTGCGTTGCCCGGTGTAGCGGGTGTGGCGGATGCCGGTGCGGCGGACGGCTTGCGAGATCGTGCCCTCGACACCGGCCCGGATGTCGTACCGCTTCTTCCACTCCTCGGTTCGCTGTTCCCGGCGGCGCTGGTCGAGAACCTGCTGCTGCTCGCGGGGCAGCAGGGTGAGGCTTCGGCCCCACTTGCCGTTCGACGCCCTGGTGCACTTGTCCCGCACCGGACAGGCCGCGCAGTCCTGAGCGGTGAAGTGCACCCGCGAGACGGGTGTGCCGCTGCTCTTGCGCTGATCGGACCAGCTGGCACTGACCTTGCCCTGGGGGCAGACGGCCGTCTTGGCGTTCCAGTCGATGGTGAACGCGCTCTGTGTGAAGTGCTCGCCGTCATGGTTCTCGTGGCAGGTGTCCAGGCCGACCGGCCCCACCAGCTCGATCCCGTACTGGTCCCGGGCGGTGACGATGTGCGCGGCGGTGACATAGCCGGCGTCCACGTCGTGTTCGTCGGGAAGCAACTCCCGTTGTCCCAGGCCCTGGTGGACGGCCTCGGTGATCTCGGTGTCGGCGACGGTGGCGTCCGTGGTGCAGACATGGGTGATCAGGTGCGGGGCGTCGGGTTCGCAGGTCTCGCTCAGGTGGGTCTTGTAGCCGCACCAGCCCGATCCCCGCTTCACGCCGTAGCGGGCGTCGGGGTCGTAGGGCGAGGAGAGCCGACGTCTGGCCGGCGGGAGGTCCTTGCCCTCCCGCCAGTGCACCCCCTCGCTGTCGCGGTGGTACTGCTCGACCCAGGCCCGGCGCAGGACCTGGACGGCCGGGATCTGCCGCAGCCAGGAGGGGGCCCCGGGGGCATGGACGGCCTCAAGGACGGTGAAGCCGTCCCGGCCGACCTGCTCGGCCCACTGCGCGCGGACGTTCTCGCCCTTGGGGAACCGGTAGGAGTCGACCCGGGCGCCGTAGCGCTTGACCCAGTCGGCGGTGACCAACCCGCTCAGCCAGTCCGGGGCAGCCACGGCCAGCGCCTCCAGCGCGGCGCGCAGGGTCTCGCCGACGAACTCCATCCGGTTCAGTGTCCGCACCGCCGCCAGCACATGGGTGGAGTCGGTGCGCTGACGGCCCCCCGACCGCAGCAGCCCAAGCGCGGAGATCCGCTCCAGGACCAGGTCCAGGGCTTTCTCCTCCAGGCCGTGCTCGATCAGTCGGACGCGGAAGTCGCTCAGGACAGAGAAGTCGAACCCGGGGTCGTCCAGTTCCAGGCCGAGGAGGAACTTCCAGTCCATACGGGCCCGCACCTGGTCAGCGGCCTGCCGGTCGGTGAGCCCTTCTGCGTACTGCAGGACCGAGACCAGCGCCAGCGCGCCGGGCGAGACCGCCGGACGCCCCCGCTTCGCGAACGCCTCCGCGAAGGACCCGTCCTCGAACAGCGAGCCGAGAGCCTCGCGCACCCGCACCGCAAGCGTGCCCTTCGGGAACGCCGCCCGCACCACCCGAGCGGTCAGCTCCGGCACCCCACGGTCATCCCGGGACTCCAACGACACCCAGCCCACCCCTCGCTCCAACGAACAGAACGATCATGCCAACCACAACGAGTCGACGACGCCGGTTTCTGCATTCCCCAACGGAGTCCTAAAGGACGGAGATTCCCGCCTGGCTGCCGGATGCTCGGCTCACCTTCGGGTGGGTTCCTGCTTCTTCGCGCCGCGCCGGGATTGCTCCCGGTCCTACCCGCGCTCGACAGGCTGATACCGCCAGTCCGGCGGCCTTGGCGACGTTGACCGCCGCGTTGATGTCCCGGTCGAGGACAGCCCCGCACGCCCCGCACGTCCACTCACGGACGTTCAGCGGCTTGGGGCCGTCCTTGACGCCGCACTGCGAGCACACCTGGGACGTGGACTCGAAACGGCCGATGCGGATGAGGGTGCGGCCGTACTTGGCGGCCTTGTACTCCAGCATCGTGGTGAACGCCGACCATCCGGCGTCGTGGACGGACTTGGCCAGGCGCGTGCGCACGAGTCCCTTGACCGCCAGGTCTTCCACTGCGACCGCTTGGCTGTCGCGGATCAGCCTGGTGGAGAGCTGGTGGTGGAACTCGCGCCGCGCATCAGCCACCCGGCCGTGGGCGCGGGCGACCTTGACGCGGGCCTTGCTCCGGTTGTTCGATCCCCTGGCCTTGCGGCTGAGGTTCCGCTGCGCCTTCTTGAGCCGCTTCTCGGCTCGGCGCAGGAAGCGGGGGCTGTCGACCTTCGTGCCGTCGGAGAGGATCGCGAAGTGCGACAGCCCCAGGTCGATGCCGACCACGTTGTCAGTGGCGGGCATCCGGTCCAGGTCGGTGTTCGGGTCGGTCTCCACGATGAAGCTTGCGAAGTACCGGCCGCCGGCGTCCTTGACCACGGTCACCGTTGACGGCACCGACGGCAGCGAGCGTGACCACTTCACGACCACGTCGCCGATCTTCGGCAGGCGCAGCTTCCCGCCCGGTGTGATCTTCCACCCGGCGTTCGCGGTGAAGCGGATCGACTGCCGGTTGTCCTTGCGGGACCTGAACCGGGGTGCCCCCATGCGGGGGCGCCTACCCTTGAGGCCGTCGAAGAAGTTCTTGTAGGCGGTGTCGAGGTCCCGGAGGGACTGCTGCAACACGACCGAGGAGACCTCGGTGAGCCATGCCCTTTCGGAGGTCTTCTTCGAGGCGGTGAGCTGCTTGGACAGCTCCCCGGAGGGAACGAACGGCAGCCCGGCGGCGCGGGCGGTCTCGCGGACGCGAAGCGCGTCGTTGAAGACAACCCGAGCACACCCGAACGCCCGTGCCAACGCCATGCGCTGACCGGCGCCCGGGTACACGCGGAACGAGTACCGGAGCTGCATGTTGATCACTATACCCTTTGGTTTATGTCACCACGATGGAATCCAAATCCGGACGTTCGCACCGGGCGTCACGTCGTCTACAACCTGCACGTCCACTTGGTTTTCGTTACGAAGTACCGGCGCAAGGCCATGACCGACGCCATGCTGACGCGGTGCGAAGAGATCATGCGTGAGGTGTGCTCGGACTTCGAGGCCGAGCTGAAACAGTTCAACGGCGAGGACGACCACGTGCACCTTCTCGTGCACTACCCGCCCAAGGTCCAGCTCTCCAGGCTGGTCAACTCCCTCAAGGGCGTCTCGGCCCGGCTGCTGCGCAAGGAGTACGACTCCCATGTCCGCCGGCACCTGTGGGGCGGACACTTCTGGTCCGGCTCCTACTTCGCAGGCTCCTGCGACGGCCCACCGCTGACCGTGGTCAAGCAGTACATCGAGAACCAGAAGCGGCCCATCCGACCGTCACCCCGGAGCCATAGCGAACTCCGCCGCTTCGCGGCTCCGGGCCAAGGATGCGCTTCACCCCCGCCCTGAAGGGCGGAGCACTGCGCAAGATCAGAGGTAGAACTTCTTCGGGTTCGCGCGGTCCGACTCGACCGTCGCGCCCTGCGGAATCCCGGTGGACGCCGACCACGAACTGCCGTACCCGGTCGTGTGGTGGACGCCGGCGCCCTCGGGGCTCCAGACGAAGCCGCTCGCGTCGGCCGCCGCCGCGACCGTGCCGCCGCCGGTCACCCCGGACGGCTCGGAGCCCTGGAACCAGTTGGCGCCGTTGTCCGTGGCTGCACGAGGTGCGAGTGGTGTAGCCGAGTCGGCGGCCGCTCGCACGGCCGGCCTCCCGCCGCCGGCGCGTTCTCGCCGTACTGCGCTCTCCGGAAACAGTCCGCGCTCAGTACCAGCTGGAGGCGCCGGGCGGGTCGCAGAGTTCCAGTACGACCTCGCCGGACACCGACGTCCTGCCGCCGGCCGGCCTGACCCGGTCGCCCACGTTCACCAGGTGCGGGGCGGCTCCCACGATCCGGCAGCGGTAGACGAAGCCTTCGGGGAAGCGGACCAGGGACTCGTTGCGCATCACGCGCGAGTAGCGGTTGACGACGTTGGAGCGTACGACGACGCCGTACCCCTCGCTCCGCGCGGACTCCAGATCGCTCGACGCGCAGACGGGGCACAGGAGTTTGCGGAAGGACGCCGTGCCGCACCAGCGGCACACCTGGTAGACCAGCCCTTCCTGGCTGTGCGGCTGAACTGTTTCCCGGGCCGCCGGCCCCACATCGATTCCGGTACTGAACACGTTCCGCCTCCCGCGCTCGACTCGGTACGCGCCGCACCTTCGGCAGCGGCACAGCGGCACCGTATGGCACTAAGTTCCGCGAAGTAAAGGCACTGAGTGCCGCGAATCCGTGATGTGGCTCTCGTCCGGGCGTCACGCGCCGCCGAGCGCGGCCTCCACGTGCTGCACCACGCGCCACATCGGAGCGCCCTTGCGCGCCACCATGACGATCACCTCGTCGTCGCCCACCGGAACTCCGGCGGACACGGGCGCGGGGGCCTGTGCGGGCGCGGCCGGCCGCCCGTCCGCCGCGCTCCAGACCGTACGCACCAGCTCCAGCGCCCGGTCCACCTCGGCGCCCGCGTCGCCCTCGCCGCCCGAACGCAGCCAGGACCGCAGCCCGTTGTTGTGCGCGGCGACCACCGAGGCCGCGATCACCTCGGCCCGCAGGGGCGCGTCGGGACCGGCGTCCGGGTCGCGCGCCCAGCGCCGCTCCAGATAGCCGGCGAGGGTCCGCTCGTAACGGCGCACCACGGACAGCTCGTACGTCCGCAGTCCGGGCACCTCGCGGGTGAGCCGGTAGCGCTGTACGGAGAACTCCGGGTTCTCGGCGTACATCCGCAGCACCAGACGGGCCGCGTCGCACACCGTGCCGACGGGGTCGCCGTCCTCGGCGGCGGCCAGGAACGCGGTCATGTCCGCGAGGCACCGCTCGTGGTCCGGGAAGACCGCGTCCTCCTTCGAGGGGAAGTAGCGGAAGAACGACCGCCGCCCCACGCCGGCGCGGGCGACGATGTCGTCCACCGTGGTCCGCTCGAAGCCGCGCTCCAGGAAGAGCGCGAAGGCCGCCTCGGCGAGCACGTCACGCATGGGGGGCTTCTTGGCCGGTCGGCGGTCTTCGGTCATGCCGGAAACGTAACACCGAATACGGTCCGCCGACACTGGGTACCTTTACGAAGGGTACTGAGTGCCATAGGATTCCCGCAGGACACCACCAGGTACAGGGAGAGCCGGCGTGAGCTTGAGGATCGTTGTCTGTGTGAAGTACGTGCCCGACGCGACCGGTGACCGGCATTTCGCCGATGACCTGACGTTGGACCGTGAGGACGTGGACGGTCTGCTGTCGGAGCTGGACGAGTACGCGGTCGAGCAGGCGTTGCAGATCGCGGAGGCGGCCGATGACGCGGAGGTCACCGTGTTGACGGTGGGTCCGGAGGACGCCAGGGACGCGTTGCGCAAGGCGTTGTCGATGGGTGCGGACAAGGCGGTTCACGTCGAGGACGACGATCTGCACGGGACGGATGCGCTGGGGACGTCGCTGGTGCTGGCGAGGGCGCTGGAGGAGACCGGGTACGACCTGGTGGTTTCGGGGATGGCGTCGACGGACGGGTCGATGGGTGTGGTTCCGGCGCTGCTGGCGGAGCGGCTGGGTGTGCCGCAGGTGACGCTGCTGTCGCAGGTGTCGGTCGAGGGTGGTGTGGTGCGGGGTCGCCGGGACGGGGACAGTGCGTCGGAGGAGCTGGAGGCGTCGCTGCCGGCGGTGGTGTCGGTGACCGACCAGTCCGGTGAGGCGCGTTACCCCTCGTTCAAGGGGATCATGGCGGCGAAGAAGAAGCCGGTGACGTCCCTGGACCTGGACGACCTGGGCATCGACGCCGAACAGGTGGGCCTGGCGGGTGCCTGGAGCGTGGTCGACTCCGCGACGGAGCGCCCGGCCCGCACCGCGGGCACGATCGTGAAGGACGAGGGCGAGGGCGGCAAGCGGCTGGCCGAGTTCCTGGCCGGTCAGAAGTTCATCTAGTCCGCGGGTTCGTGGTCGTGGTCGTTGTCGCTGATGTGCAGGAGTAGGGAAGTCCGATGGCTGAAGTTCTCGTCTTTGTCGATCATGTGAATGGTGCGGTCCGTAAGCCGGCGCTGGAGCTGCTGACGCTCGCGCGGCGGATCGGCGACCCGGTCGCGGTCGCGGTGGGCGCGGGTGCCGCCGGGACGGCGGATGTGCTGGCCGGGCACGGCGCGGTGAAGGTTCTCGTGTCGGAGGCCTCCGAGTTCGGCGACTATCTCGTCGTGCCGAAGGTGGACGCGCTCCAGGCCGCCCACGCCGCCGTGTCGCCGGTGGCGGTGCTGGTGTCGTCGTCGGCGGAGGGCAAGGAGATCGCCGCCCGGCTCGCCGTGCGGATCGGGTCGGGGATCATCACCGACGCGGTCGACGTCGAGGCCGGTGAGCAGGGTGTGGTGGCGACGCAGTCGGTGTTCGCCGCCTCGTTCACCACGAAGTCCCGGATCACGCACGGCACGCCGGTGATCACGGTGAAGCCGAACTCGGCGCCCGTCGAGCCGGTTCAGGGTGCGGGTGCGGTGGAGGAGCTGGCGGTGGAGTTCTCCGCCGCCGCGTCGGGCACGAAGGTGCTCTCGCGTACGCCGCGTGAGTCGACGGGCCGTCCGGAGCTGACGGAGGCGGCGATCGTGGTCTCCGGTGGGCGTGGGGTGAACGGTGCGGAGAACTTCGCGGTGATCGAGGCGCTGGCGGACTCGCTGGGTGCCGCGGTGGGCGCGTCGCGGGCCGCGGTGGACGCGGGCTGGTACCCGCACACCAACCAGGTCGGCCAGACCGGCAAGTCGGTCTCCCCGCAGCTGTACATCGCGTCGGGCATCTCGGGTGCGATCCAGCACCGGGCGGGGATGCAGACCTCGAAGACGATCGTCGCGGTCAACAAGGACCCCGAGGCCCCGATCTTCGACCTCGTCGACTACGGCGTCGTCGGCGACCTCTTCGACGTCGTGCCCCAGCTCACCGAGGAGATCAACACCCGCAAGGGCTGACGGCCCCTCAACTGCCGGGTCCGGCCGGGGCGGTGAACGCGGAGATCGCGTTCACCGCCCCGGCCGGCGCCGTTTCAGCTTCGGCCGAGCAGCTCCTCCACCAGGTCGGCGGCCCGCCGGGTGCCGCCCTCCGCGCGGGCGTCGTCGCGCAGCCGTGCCGACCGGCGGGCTACCTCGGGGTCCCCGACGAGCGCGTCGAGGGCTTCGCGCAACGCCTGCGGGGTGGCATCGTCGGTGTCGATGCGGCGGGCCACGCCCAGCTCGACCAGTCTGTCGGCGTTCATGAACTGGTCGACGCCCTGCGGGACCGCGATCATGGGCACCCCGCTGTACAGGCCCTCGGAGCTGCCGCCCATCCCGGCGTGCGTGATGAAGGCGTCCGCCTGCCGGAGGATCGCCAGCTGCGGCACCCAACGGTGCACCTCGACGTTGCCGGGGACGGTGCCCAGCTCCGCCGGGTCCGTCTGCTTGCCGATCTGGAGCACCACGTGCCACCCGGCCAGGTCACCGAAGGCCGCCAGGCAACTGCGGTAGAACTCGGGCCGGTTGGTGTAAGCGGAGCCGAGCGAGATCAGCAGCACCCGCTCCGCCCCGGCGGGCCGGGTCCAGGTCTGCTCCTCGCCGCGCCCCGCGAAGCACGGCCCGACGAAGGTGACCGTGTCGGTGTCCACGTCGTCGGCGTGCGGCTGCATCGCCTTCGGGATCAGGGCCAGGGTGTCGGCGGGGCGGCCGACGAAGTCCTCCATGTCCAGCGTGGTCGCCCCGCAGCCCGCGAGCCACTCGGTGAACCTCGCCCGGTAGGCGTCGGCCCCCGGCAGCGCCCAGAGGTGGGCGGCGACGTCCTCCGCGTAGCTCCGCCAGCCCACGAAGGTGGGCGAGAACTGCATCAGCCGGCGGTTCTGGGACTCGGCCAGCACCCGTGCCGGGTAGGCGCCGATGTCGTACAGGTACAGGTCCGCCGGGTCGCGGTCGTAGACGGCGCGCAGTTGCGGCAGGGCCCGCACGGCGTCGTCCAGGAAGAGGCCCATGGCGGCGATGGGGTCGTCCGGCCAGTTGTGGTCGCCGACCGGGAGGTGCGACTCGTACGGGACGAAGGTGGCGCCGGTGGCCTCGATGCGCTCGGCCATCAGCGGGTCGTTGGCGTAGGTGACGCGGTGGCCGCGTGCGACCAGTTCGCGGATGATCTCGATGCTCGGCAGGACATGGCTCACGGCGGGGATGCCGACCATGGCGATGTGGGCGCGGCGGGATGACATGAGGGATCACTCGTTTCAGTTCTGCGGCGGAAGTGGATACGGCGAACCGGCGCGTCGCCACCCCGGCGGTGCCTGGGGGTGGGCGCGCGTACGCGGTGTGCCGGACGGGACCGGGGGCGTGCCCCCGTCCGCGTCAGCCGTAGAGCTGCACGATGTTCATGCGGCGACCCTAGCCGCGGTCCGGCCCGCGCGCATCCGCTTTGTGTGCGGTGCGCGCGGGCCGGGGCGGGGTCAGGGCTGGATCGGCATCGACCAGCAGTTGGAGACGGACCGCCTGCCTTCGAGGCGGTCGGTGATCCAGGAGATGGCGTCGCCCTGGTCGGTGATGAGCGGCACCATGTGGTTGATCAGGATCTTGTCGCCGAGGTTGGGCAGGATGACGGCGTCATAGGTGACGTCACCGCCCTTGCGGCACCAGTCCACGGCGAGTTGACGGGCCTGCTTGTGGGGCACGATGTCGTCCTGGGTGCCGGTCGCCACCCGCACCGGGCCGGCGGGCTTGAGGGTGCCGATGCGCTGCCTGTCGAGCGCGGCCCGCGCCCCGGGCTCGGCGGCGATGATCTCGCCGAGGGACTTGCCGCTGGTGGTCCACTTGGTGCTTCGGGCGAAGCCGTAGCCGAGGATCGCGTCGCCGACGCACATGGTGGAGGCGTCCTTCAGCGCGGCCCGTCCGGCGTCGTTGATGTTGTTCTCCACGACGTCGCGCAGATCCGGGTCGGCCTGGGCGAAGCCGTTGATCGACCAGGCCAGGGCGCCGGCCAGGGCGCTGCCGTCGATGCCCTTCATGGTCGCGGTCAGGTCGGCGGGCGGCGCCCCGGCGTAGGTGCCGGCCAGTTCGATCTCGGGGGCGTACGAGGGCTGGAGCTCGGCGGCGGAGGCGCTGGCCCCGCCGCCCTGGCTGTAGCCGTACAGGCCGGTCCGGGAGTCGGGCGTCAGCGAGGTGGCGGGGAGCCGGTGCGCGGCGCGGACGGCGTCCAGCAGCGCGTGGCCCTCGTCGACCCGGTTGACGTAGGTGTGCAGCCGGTCCGTGGTGCCGAGGCCCACGTAGTCGGTGACGACGACGGCGATCCCGGCGGACAGGAGCCGGTAGACGGACAGGATCTCGTAGCCGATCGACACCGTCTCGGGGGTGAGCGAGAGCGGATGCTGCAGGGACAGCGAGGGGGCGCACTGGTCGCCCTGGCCCATGGTGCCGGAGGCCACCGCGACCAGCGGCCGGGCGCCGCCGCCCTTCCAGGAGGCCGAGGGCTCGATGTAGGCGCCGGTCACCGCGACCGGCTGCCCGTTGGAGTCGGTCGACCGGTACATGAGGCGGGTCGCCGTGCCGGGCATCCGGCGGCCGTCCAGGCCGGGCAGGTCCAGGCCGAGCGGCAGGGGCTCGGTGCGGATCAGCGCGCCGTTGACGGCGGGGAGTTCGGCGGGCGGGTTGTAGAAGGAGGGGATGGTCACGCCCCGCGACACGACCGGTTCGGTGCCGGCCGAGGCCGATGCGGGCGCGGCGTACGCGGCCACGCAGGCCGCCGCGGTCACGGCGACGGCGGCGGCCCGCAGGGCTCCGGCGCGCGGGCGGCGGGTGGGGGGTATCAGGACGGTGGAACGCGAACGGCTGTCCGTGCGGCTCACAGCTCACTCCTCGCTCTGCTCCGATGGGCGGGTGAGCGCAAGCTAACAGCGGGACTTACCGGTGGTAACCCAGCAGTAAGTTACGCATTGGTAACTCTCCTCGGGCACCCGACCGGGCCTGTCCGGTCGTCAGGTTGCCTATTGTGGGCGCCAGCTGATCATCCGCAGCCTCCCGCACCCAGGAGTTGGCCATGTCCCGACCGGAGAACGACCCCGCCGCCACCCCGCTCATCGACACCAGCAAGCCGCATCCCGCGCGGATGTACGACTGGTTCCTGGGCGGCAAGGACAACTACCCGGTCGACGAGGCGATGGGCCGTCAGATGCTGGCCGTCGAACCGAACGTGCCGGTGATGGCGAAGATCAACCGCGCCTTCATGCACCGCGCCACCCGCTGGCTCTCCGCCCAGGGCGTCCGCCAGTTCCTCGACATCGGCACCGGGATACCCACCGAGCCCAACCTGCACCAGGTGGCCCAGGAGGCCGCTCCCAGCACCCGCGTCGTCTACTGCGACAACGACCCGATCGTGCTGGCCCACGCCGAGGCGCTGCTCAAGGGCACGCCCGAGGGCGTCATCGACTATGTGCAGGCGGACGCGCGCCACGTCGACACGATCCTCGAACGCGCGGGCAGGACGCTGGACTTCAGTGCCCCGGTCGCCCTGTCGATGATCGCGCTGCTGCACTTCGTGAGCGACGAGGACGGCGCCCACGAGCTGGTGCGCCGGCTGACCGACGTGCTCGCGCCCGGCAGCTACATGGTCATCTCGCAGATCACCGCCGACTTCCACCCGGAGGAGGCGCGCCAGGTGGACGAGATGTACCGGGCCAACACGCTGACCCTGGCGCCGCGCACCCGTGCCGAGTTCGGCGCGTTCTTCGAGGGGCTGGAGATCGTGGAGCCGGGCATCGTCGCCGCCGAGGCCTGGCACCCCGAGCTGGGCGAGCCGGTCCCCGGCACCGGCGAGATCGTCACTCCGGGCTATGTGGCGGTCGGCCGCAAGCCGTAACCCGTCGTCCCGGTACGCCGGCCCGGCGGCACGTGGCGCGTCCGCCGGCCGGGCCCGGTGTCACCGGGCTGTGTGATGATGCGGAGAAAGGGAGCGGCCGGGAGGGGCGGGAGCACAGCGTGGACAAGGGGTCATCCATACCGGACGAGGAATGGGAGCGCTTCCTGCGGGAGGCCGAGGCCGGGACCGGCGACGCCCCCGAGGAGCCGTCCGCCCGCGCCCGGATGGTCACCCGGCGGCTGGACGACGAACCCGCCCTGCCCCTCGGTTGGCGCGTCCACGAGCCGCCCCGCCGGCGGAACGGCAAGCGCTGGTACGTGGTGGGCCTGATCGTCGTCCTCGCCCTGTTCGGCCTCACGCTCACCCCCGGCCTGCTCGACGGCTGGTTCGGCGGGGGCACCGGGGGCGGCTCCGCCGGGGCGTCCGGGCGGGCGACCCTGGACGCCCCGTTCAAGGGGTCCCCCGCGGAGCACTGGGCGACCGGGACGGCCGGGATCACGATGCCTTCGGCGCGCGCGACCGGGTGGATGAGCGAGAAGCAGGTGGACGAGGCGCTGGAGAGCAGCCTGGCCTTCCTCGTCGACTCCGGCCTGGACCCGGCGGTGCTGCGCGGGGAGCGCCCGGTGAAGGCGATCGCCGCGCTCAACCCGGAGCAGGCCGACGTCAGGGAGTACCTGGCGCACGCCTTCGACCGCCCGACCCGCGGCGACGACCCGCTGCTGCTGTTCAGCCGTTTCGACCCGTCGTACGTCCGCCTGGCCGGTGACGTGATCAGGACGCGCGGCAGGATCACGTACCGCGAGGGCGACGGCGGCGCGGTCGACGTCACCGCCGACGTCACCTTCGTCTACCCCGTCGTACGGGCGGAGGGGGACAGTGACGAGGTCGCCCGTACGATCGTCCGCCGCGAGATCGTGATGAGCTGGGAGAACCCCGCCGAGGTGGAGATCGCGCCGGGAACCTTCTCGCTGCGGACCTACCGGATGGACGCCGCCAACGGCGGCTGCGGCGACACCACCGGCTACTTCGTCCCCGAGTTCGGCAAGGACCGGGGCCCCTCGAAGGAGGGCGCACGCGTCGACCCCTACGAGCGGGACACGTCGATGGACGAGCGGATGCGGGGCCGGGACGCCTCGGAGTGCGGCACGGCCACCCGTACCTGACCCGGCCGGGCACCGGCCCGCCCGCCGGGGCGGGCCGCCCCGCCGCGACGTACGCTTTCGGACGTGACCAGCAAACCCGACGCGGCACAGCATCTGCGCGACCTCGCCCGGCTGCGCCGGGTCCGCGACCGGATCGACCGCGAGTACGCCCAGCCCCTCAACGTCGAGGACCTGGCCCGCGGGGCCCATATGTCGGCCGGCCATCTGAGCCGCGAGTTCCGCCGCGCGTACGGGGAGTCGCCGTACGGCTACCTGATGACCCGGCGCATCGAGCGCGCGATGACGCTGCTGCGCCGGGGCGACATGAGCGTGACCGAGGCCTGTTTCGCGGTCGGCTGCGCCTCTCTCGGCACGTTCAGTACGCGGTTCACCGAGCTGGTCGGGATGCCGCCGAGCGTGTACCGGCAGGAGGCGGCGCGCGCCACCGCGGGGATGCCGTCCTGCGTCGCGAAGCAGGTGACACGTCCGATCAGAAATCGAGAAGCACCGCTGCCAGGGGCGCCACTAGCGTAGGCCGGGCCGCAACGACGGGGCTCGTGCGACGGCCCCGCCAATCCGAGGAGACACGATGAGCAGGGCCACGGGTGCGCAGCCGCACCTCGCCGACAGTCACGATCTGATCCGGGTGCACGGGGCACGCGTGAACAACCTCCAGGACGTCAGCATCGCGATCCCCAAGCGCCGGCTGACGGTGTTCACGGGCGTCTCCGGCTCCGGCAAGAGCTCGCTGGTGTTCAACACCATCGCCGCCGAGTCGCAGCGGCTGATCAACGAGACGTACAGCGCCTTCGTCCAGGGGTTCATGCCCACCCTGGCCCGGCCCGAGGTGGACGTGCTCGAAGGGCTGACGACGGCGATCATCGTCGACCAGCAGCGGATGGGCGGCGACACCCGCTCCACGGTGGGCACCGCCACCGACGCCAACGCCATGCTGCGCATCCTCTTCAGCCGCCTCGGCACCCCGCACATCGGACCGCCCAGCGCGTACTCCTTCAACACCGCGTCGGTGAAGGCGAGCGGCGCGATCACCGTCGAGCGCGGCAACCGGAAGACCGTGAAGGCGTCCTTCAACCGCACCGGCGGCATGTGCACCGAGTGCGAGGGCCGGGGCACCGTCTCCGACATCGACCTCACCCAGCTCTACGACGACTCCAAGTCGCTGGCCGAGGGCGCGTTCACCATCCCCGGCTGGAAGTCGGACAGCTTCTGGACGGTGCGCGTCTACGCGGAGTCCGGCTTCCTCGACCCGCACAAGCCGATCGCGAAGTACACCGAGCAGGAGATGCGGGACTTCCTGTACCGGGAGCCCGTCAAGGTGAAGGTGGAGGGCGCCAACCTCACCTACGAAGGGCTGATCCCCAAGATCCAGAAGTCCTTCCTGTCCAAGGACAAGGACGCGCTCCAGCCGCACATCCGGGCGTTCGTGGAGCGCGCGGTCACCTTCACCACCTGCCCCGCCTGCGACGGCACCCGGCTCAGCGAGGGCGCCAGGTCCTCCAAGATCGCGGGCATCTCCATCGCGGACGCCTGCGCCATGCAGACCAGCGACCTGGCCGCCTGGATCGCCGGCCTGGACGAGCCCTCGGTCGCCCCGCTGCTCACCGCGCTCGGGCAGACCCTGGACTCGTTCGTCGAGATCGGCCTCGGCTACCTCTCGCTGGACCGCCCGGCCGGCACCCTGTCCGGCGGCGAGGCGCAGCGCGTCAAGATGATCCGGCACCTCGGGTCCTCGCTGACCGACACCACGTACGTCTTCGACGAGCCGACCGCCGGGCTGCACCCGCACGACATCCAGCGGATGAACAATCTGCTGCTGCGCCTGCGGGACAAGGGCAACACGGTGCTGGTGGTGGAGCACAAGCCGGAGACGATCGCCGTCGCCGACCATGTCGTGGACCTCGGGCCGGGCGCCGGTACGGCGGGCGGCACCGTCTGCTTCGAGGGCACGGTGGAGGGGCTGCGCGCCTCGGACACCGTCACCGGCCGGCACTTCGACGACCGGTCCCGGCTCAAGGAGTCCACCCGCGAGCCGGCCGGCGCGCTGGAGGTGCGCGGGGCGCGCGCGAACAACCTGCGCGGTGTGGACGTGGACATCCCGCTCGGTGTGCTGACCGTCGTCACGGGGGTCGCCGGGTCCGGCAAGAGTTCGCTGATCCATGGCTCGGTGGCCGGGCGGGACGGTGTGGTGACCGTCGACCAGAGCCCGATCCGGGGTTCGCGGCGGAGCAACCCGGCCACGTACACCGGGCTGCTCGACCCGATCCGCAAGGCGTTCGCCAAGGCCAACGGGGTGAAGCCGGCCCTGTTCAGCGCCAACTCGGAGGGTGCCTGCCCCACCTGCAACGGCGCGGGTGTCGTCTTCACCGACCTGGCGATGATGTCGGGGGTGGCCACGGTCTGCGAGGAGTGCGAGGGCAAGCGGTTCCAGGCGTCGGTGCTGGAGTACCGGCTCGGCGGCCGGGACATCAGCGAGGTGCTCGCGATGTCGGTGGCGCGGGCGGAGGAGTTCTTCGGCTCGGACGAGGCGCGTACGCCGGCCGCGCACCGCGTCCTGGAACGGCTCGTGGACGTCGGGCTCGGCTACCTCAGCCTGGGCCAGCCGCTCACCACGCTCTCCGGCGGCGAGCGCCAACGGCTCAAGCTGGCCACGCACATGGGCGAGAAGGGCGGGGTGTACGTGCTCGACGAGCCGACCACCGGGCTCCATCTCGCGGACGTGGAGCAGCTGCTCGGGCTGCTCGACCGGCTGGTGGAGTCCGGCAAGTCGGTCATCGTCATCGAGCACCACCAGGCCGTGATGACGCACGCGGACTGGATCATCGACCTCGGCCCCGGCGCCGGTCACGACGGCGGCACGGTCGTCTTCGAGGGCACGCCCGCCGAGCTGGTCGCCGCCCGCTCCACGCTCACGGGCGAGCACCTGGCGCGGTACGTGGGCGCCTGAGCGGAGCCGGGCCGGGTGGAGGCACCCGGCCCGGCGGGCGGTTCCTAGGATGCGGGGATGACCGACCCCGTGCTGGAGCTGCTGCGCAGCCGTCCCGATCTCGCGCAGATCGCCGCCTTCCCGTTCGACTTCGACGTGGAGCGGACCCGCCATGTCGAGGAGGTGTGTCTGGCGTCCGGGGCGGCGCTGGAGCCGATCGCGGGGGACGGTGGCGGGGGCACCTACTTCCTGTGCGGGGGTACGTCGGTGCTGTACGCGTCCTCCGAGGGCGACGCCGTCCTGATCGCCGACAGCGTCTCGGAGGCGCTGGAGATGCTGGTGCGGCTGCCCGACTGGTGCGAGGGGCTGACGGCCGGCCTGGACGAGGACGGGCTGCGGGCCGCCGTGGCGGCCGGTGACGCGGCGGCGCGCGAGGAGTTCGCGCCCGAACTCGACGCCCAGCGGGCCGCGTTGCTGGCGGGGCTGGGGCTGCCGGAGCGGCCGCTGACGGAGTTGTTCGCGCTGTCCGAGTCGGCCGCCCGCCGTACTGAGCCGGACCATCTGCTGCTGAACTCGGCGGAGTTGTGCGCGTACCGGCTGGACGACGAGTACCGGATGTGCCTGCGGGACGTCGTGCTCGGCCCCGGCCGGGCGGCGGTGCGGCGGCTGCGCTCCGGTGCGGCGGGGGCGCTGGAGGAGGCGGAGGCCGATCCGGTGCTGCGGGCCGGGGTGCTGTGGGCGGCGTGGGAGGACCGGCGCGAGGGTGATCTGCCGCGGCTGCGCGCCCTGTTGGCGCGGGAGGACGCGGTCCGGGGCGAGTGGTTCGAGGAACGGCTGGTCGCGGCGGCGCTGGTCGCCGCGCACGGGCCGGACGCGTTCACCTGGGTGGAGCTGGCACGCCGTCAGGGCCTGTACGGGCATGCACGGGTGGAGCTGATCCGGCTGCTGGACGACACCGGGCCGGACGCGGACCGGCTGCGGGCGCTGAGCCGGGCGCTGGAGGGGATCGGTGACCATGCCCAGGCGGCCCGCGCCCAGTCGTACCTGCTCTCGCTCCAGGACACGGCGCACGGCCGGGCGGTGGAGGCGTCCGTGCTGGCCCGGATCGAGCGGGCCCGGGGTGATCTCGGCGCGGCGGGGTGTCTGACGGACGGCCCGGACACATGATCAGATCAAGGCGGCTTGCCGTGAAATCCGCATACTTTTCAAGATGGCCGGTTCGCGCAGGTGTGGGCGCGTGCGGGTGCGGTGACGAATCCTGACGGATCGCCACCAAGCTTGCACAGCGCCCCTGTTGAGTGAAATTCGAGCGGTGGGCCGCTCACCTGTGAGGACCGGGGGTCCGGGGCCGCGCAGGCACCGATCCGAAACAATCGCCATCGCTAATCAGATCTAACCTTTCCGCAACATCCGGCCAACGAGCGAGGTTTGGCCCGGCGGGGACAGCGAGGGGGCTTCCGGGCATTCCGCCTGCTCAGCGCCGACGGCCGCAACTCCCGTGGATCAGGGGACAGGTAGCGCAGACAAGCGAGACCGAGTCATTCCGCTTAGCGGCGCCCCACGGCCCGAACCGACCGCATCGACCGAATGAGACCGTTTCCGCACACCTAACTGAACGCAAATTTTCGACGCTGCCCGCATCGGTGGTTGTGCACTAGGCATAGGATCAAGCCGCGCAACGTGAGCCCCGTCTATCCCGCCTGTCCCATCCGCAACTGTGCACACGATGTACGAGCGCCCCTACCGACACCCCACAACCCGTTAACAGGTATCTGCGTGTCACCGATACTCAGCACCGGTTCCGGCGATGGAGCCGCGCAGTGAAAATCAATCGTCGCCTCGTCCTGCTGGTCACCGCGCCCCTCACCGTCGCGGTCACCTTCTCGGCTCTGGCCCTCGCTCCGGCGACCAACCAGGCACTGCAGGCGAACCGGCTGGCCAACATGGTCGACGTCGCCGCCCACGCGGCCGACTTAGCACATCAACTGCAGCGTGAACGCGCCGCAGCCACCGCTCTGGTCTCCCATCAGGCAGACTCCGACGCCTTCCAGCAGAGCTCCGACGCGACGGACAAGAGCCTCGCCGCCTTCAACAGCCGGATCGGCCGGCTCTCCGAGGTGCCCGGAAGTGCCCAGGAGGCGCTGGACCGCATCGACCGCTTCAACGATCAACTCCCCGCCCTGCGCGCCCAGGTGCGCTCGGGCAGCACCACCATCTCCGCCCTCGCCTTCGGCTACCGGATCGTGATCGCGGACCTCAACTCCTACCGCGACGGCATCGCCCAGGCCGACGGTGTCGACGCCGACATCGCCGACCGCATCCGCGCCGCCGCCGCCCTCTCGGAGGCCGCCGAGCACACCGCTCAGGAGCAGGTCACCGTCATGAGGGCGCAGGCCGCGGGCGGCTTCACCGTCGCCTCGCAGCGCACCTTCGACGCCAGCCGCCTCGGCTACACCGAGTCGACCGGGGTGATGTTCAGCCTCGGCCCCGCCGCGTGGCGGACCTGGCTGGAGCGCACCCTCTCCGGCCCCAAGGCCCTGGCCTCCCGCAAGCTGGAGGACAGGATCGGGCGCACCGACGCCAGCAAGCCCATCGGCGTCTCCCCCGAGTCCTGGCAGAAGGCCGCCGACGACCGGCAGACCCTGCTGCACCAGGTGGAGGAGCGGATCGACGAGTCCGTCGCCGCCACCGTGGAGGCGGAGCGCACCCGGCTGCTGTGGACCGCCGGCGGCGAGGTCACCCTGGTACTGCTGACCCTGGTGGGCGTCGTCCTCGTCGCCGTCCGGCTCGGCCGGGTCATGATCCGCCGGCTGCGCGACCTGCGCAACGCCGCGCACGAGGTCGCCCACACCCGGCTGCCCGAGGTCATGAGCGAGCTGTCGCAGCCCGGCGCGCTGAGCGGGTCCACGCCCGAGGAGGTCGCGGAACGCACCGGCAACCCGATCGAGACCACGGGCGGGGACGAGATCGGCGAGGTGGGTGAGGCGTTCAACGCCGTCCACCACGAGGCGGTCCGCCTCGCCGCCGAACAGGCCCGGGTGCACGAGCAGTTCGCCGAGACCCTGGTCCGGGTCGCCCGCCGCGGCGCCCAGCTCACCAGCGTCATGGTGTCCGAACTGGACGCCGTGCAGCGCGACGAGGCCGACCCGGAGCGTATGAAGACGCTCTTCGCGCTCGACCACCTCGCCATCCGCATGGAGCGCAACACCAACAACCTGCTGGTGCTCGGCGGCTACGGCAACGCACGGGTGCGGTCGGCGGACATCGCCGCCTCCACCGTCATCGTGGCGGCGGCCCAGCAGATCGAACGCTTCGACCGCGTCTCGCTCGGCGCCATCGAGGGCGGCATCGGCATCGCCGCCCGCGCCGTGCACGACGTGGCGCACATCCTGGCGGAACTGCTCGACAACGCCACCCGCTTCTCGCCGCCCGAGGCCCAGGTCGGCGTCGCCGTCTGGCGGCTGTGGGACCGGGCCGTCGTACAGATCGTGGACGAGGGCGTCGGCATCTCGGCGGACCGCCGCACCGTGCTGAACGCCGCGCTGCGCGAGCCCACCGCGGGCATCGGCGACGTGCGGTCCATGGGTCTGCACGTGGTCGCCCGGCTCGCCGCCAGGCACGGCATCGTTGTCGAACTGCGCGACTCCTCGGGCCCCGGCACCATCGCCGAGGTCACCCTGCCCAAGAACGTCCTGGCCGAGGTGTCCGAGGAGCCCATCCCGGTCCCGGAGGCGCCCGCGCCGAGCCGTCGCCAGGCGCCCCGCGCGGCCGCCGACGGCCGCAAGCCGCGCGAGGTGCGCGGCCGGGTCGGCCGGCCGGTCGGCACGGGCCTCGCGGCCCGCCCCGGCGGCGACGCGGAGCGGGGCGGACGCAGGGACCACGAGGGCCCGGCGGACGCGCGGGGCACCGGAGCCCGCGAGCACGACGGCGCCCCGCACCCCGTGCACGACGAGCCCGTCTCCCGTATCGCCGGGGTCAGCGCGTCCGGCCTGCCGGTCCGCAAGCGCACCGCGCCCCAGCAGTGGCCGGCGCTGGGCAAGCGGAGCGCCGCCGAGCAGCGGCCCGGCACCGGCACGCCGCGGCCGACGACCCCCCGCCGCCGGGACTCCCGGCAGGTCTCCGACGTCCTCGCGGCCTACGCGCAGGGCATCAGCCGGAGCACGAACCCCCGCGGGCGTCCCGCCAACAATGACGAAACCGAACGGACCAAGAAATGACCTCACCCACCGACCTGAGCTGGATTCTGAGCGACTTCGCCGGACGCATTCCGGAGGTCACCCAGGCGATAGCCGTGTCCGTGGACGGACTCGCGCTCGCGTACACCGGCGTGGAGCGCGACGACGCCGACCGGCTGGCCGCGATCGCCTCCGGCGTCGTCAACCTGCTGTCGGCGGCGGCCCAGTTGACGGACACCGACCCGGTGGAGCACAGCCTCACCGCGATGGAGGGCGGCTACATGTTCTCCATGGCGGTCTCCAGCGGTGCCTCGCTCCTGGTGACCACGACCAGGGACGCGGACATCGGCGAGGTCAGTTACATGATGTCCGAACTGATCAACCAGGTCGGTGACTCCCTGTCCCCCGAGGTCCGCGACCACCACCACTCCCCCACACACTGACCCGGCCGCTCCCCACACGGCCGCAACGACCCGTTCGCGGAGCACTCGCTCCGCGGTCGGGTCACACCGTTGTCCACCTCACACACCCCCGATGAGAGCCCACATGTTCTTCGACATATCCCGCCGTACCCGTCACCGCAGATTCATCCGGCCGGCGGGCGCGGCCGCCCTCGCCCTGGGTCTCGCCGCCGTCACCGGTTGCAGCGGCGACAGCGGTTCCGGCGACGAGACGGTCAAGATCGGTCTGGTCGCCTCGCTTTCCGGCACCTACAAGCCCGTCGGCACCGATCTGCGGGCCGGCTTCGAGCTGTATCTGAAGACACACGACAACAAACTCGGCGGCCGCAAGGTCGACCTGATCGTGGCCGACGAGGGCGACGGCCCGCCCACCGCCGTGCCGGCCGCCACCAAGCTGGTCAAGAAGGACAAGGTCGACGTGCTGACCGGCCTCGTCAGCGGCGGCTCGGTCAACGCCGTCCTGCCGCTGGTCACCCAGGCCAAGATCCCCTTCCTCGGCTCCAACGCCCGTCCCGAGGTCAAGGACCCCGAGTACGTGTGGACGACGAGCTTCATGTCCGACGAACCGGGCAAGGCCATCGCCCCGTACGTCAAGGAGAAGGTGGACGGCCCGGTCTACGCGATCGGTCCGGACTACCAGGGTGGCTACGACGAACTGCGCGGGTTCACCGACGAGTTCAAGCGCGTCGGCGGCAAGCTGGCCAACCCGGACGGCAAGACCAAGTGGACGCCGTTCCCGCAGACCACCAACTTCATGCCGTACTTCGCGGAGATCGCCAAGACCGACGCCAAGGCGGTCTACTGCTTCTACGCGGGCAAGGCGGCCATCGACTTCGCCAAGCAGTACGCCCAGTCCGACATCGCCGACCTGCCGCTGTACACGGCGTTCGTCACCGAGGGCAGCGTGCTCCAGGCCGAGGGCCCGGCGGCCAAGGGCATCTACTCCGTCCTGAACTACGCGCCGGACCTCGACAACGCTGCCAACCGCAAGTTCGCCGCCGACTGGACCGCCGAGCACGACACCCAGCCGACCACGTACGCGATGTCCTCCTACGACGCCGCGGCCGTGCTCGACAAGGCGATCGCGGACGCGGACAAGAAGGGCGAGGTCACCCCGGAGACCATCAACAAGGCCATCGCGGGCCTGGGCCAGATCGACAGCCCGCGCGGCAACTGGGAGTTCAGCGAGAAGGCGCACGCGCCGGTGCAGACGTGGTACCTGCGCCAGGTGCGCTCGGACGGCAACCAGCTGTCCAACGTCATGGTCCAGGACCTGGCGACGCTCGGCGGCTGACATGGAGCTTCTCGATGCCCACCTCGTGCCGGCGGTCGACGGCGTGGCCTACGGGCTGCTGCTGTTCGTCGTCGCCGCCGGCCTGAGCCTCGCGTTCGGCACCGCCGGCGTACTCAACCTCTCGCACGGCATGCTGTACGCGATCGGCGCCTACACCGGCGCCGAGCTGAGCGACGGAACCTGGGGCGGCCTCGCCCTCGGACTGGCCGCCGGAACGGCGGCCGCGGCACTCGCCGGGGCGGGCCTCTCCGCCGCGACGATGCCGCTCGCCCGGCGTGGGCATCTCGCTCAGGCCCTGCTGACCTTCGGCATCGCCCTGGTCGGCGGGGACCTGCTCATCCAGCTCTTCGGAGCGGACGAGCTACCGGTGCGGGTCCCCGGCGCGCTCGACTCGTCGGTCCACCTGCTGGGCCACCGCTACCCCGCCTACCGGCTCGGCTTCATCGCGATGGCCGTCGCCCTGGCGGCCTTCGGTACGTGGGTGCTGACCCGGACCCGGGTGGGCGCGGCGGTGCGCGCGTCGGCGGACGACCCCCAGATGCTCGCCGCCACCGGCCACAGCCCCCGCGCCGTGCACATCGGTGTGCTCGCGGCCGCGGGCGCGCTGGCCGGCGCGGCGGGCGTGCTGGGGGCGCCGATCATCGGCCCAGGGCCCGGCACCTCCGAGAACGTGCTGATGCTGTCCCTCGTGGTGGTCGTCCTGGGCGGGCTGCGCTCGCTGTGGGCGACGTTCGCGGCGGCGATCGCCGTGGGCGAGGTGCAGACCCTGGGCGTGTCGGTGCTGCCGGACCTGGCCCCGTACCTGCTGTTCGCCGCGATGGCGGCGGTCCTCGTGTTCCGCTCCCGCTTCGCCGAACCTGCGGCGCACGAGGAGCGCGGCCCGGACACCGACCCGGTCGCCCGGCTGCGCCGGCTCCTGGCCGCCCGCCGGCAAAACCGGCCGCGCGCGGCGGCGCCCGCACCGGTCCCGGAGGCCGCCGCCCCGGCGGCCCCCGGCCGGCTCGGGGCGTGGCTGCGCACCGCCGGGTGGCGGCAGGCGGCCCCGCTGCTGGTGCTGCTCGCCGTCCTGTTCGCGCTGCCCGGTGTGCTGGACGCGTACAGCATCTCGCTGGCCGGGTCCGCGCTGGCGCTCGGGCTGCTCGCGGTCAGCGTCACCGTCCTGACCGGGTACGCCGGACTGCCCACTCTCGGGCAGACCGCCCCGTTCGCCGTGGGCGCGTACGCCACCGCCAACCTGGCCGACGCCGGGTGGACGGTGGGCCCGGTCCAGATCGTCCTCTCGGCGCTCGCCGCCGCGGTGTTCTCGGCGGTGACCGGGCCCGCGGTGATCCGGGCGCGCGGCACCACCGTGCTGATGATCACCCTCGCGATCGGCGAGCTGACGAGCGCGGTGATCAACCAGGTCAAGTCCGTCACCGGCGGCGCGGACGGCCTCGTCGGCTTCCCCGCCACCCAGGCCCTGTGGGGCGGCGAGGGCATGACCGAGGAGCGCGAACTGTACGTGTACGCGGCCGTGGTGGCCGTGGTCGCCGTCGCGATCACGCTGCTGGTGCTGCGCTCCCCGGCCGGGAAGCTGCTCACCGGCACGCGCGGCGCCGAGGCGCGGATGCGTGCCTCGGGGCATCCGGTGGGGCGCTATCTGCTGGTGGCCCACATCTGCGCCGGTGCGCTGGCCGGCGTGGGCGGTTCGCTGATGGTCACCGTCCAGCAGTACCTCTCCCCCGCCGACGTGGGCTTCGAGATCGCCGCGTTCGCCCTGCTCGCCGTCGTCATCGGCGGGACGACGTCGGTCGTCGGCGCGCTGCTGGGTGTCGGGCTGATCGTGTTCACCCGGGACTGGGTCGCCGGTTCCTGGCCCGGCCACGGGCCGCTGCTGCTCGGGGTGCTGTTCGTGGCCGCCGTGTATCTGCTGCCGCGCGGCCTGGCCGGACTGCGCGCCGCCGCCGGCCGCCCCGTGCCCGCCGCATCCTCCGGGAAGGTCTCCCCATGACGCCCGTACCCGAAGCCACGCCCCCCGTGCTGGACCTCGGCCACCTCACCCGCAGGTACGGCAGCCTCACCGCCGTCGACGACGTGTCGCTGCGGCTGCCCGCGGGCGCCCGGCACGCCGTGATCGGCCCCAACGGCGCCGGCAAGACGACCCTGCTCAACCTCATCGCCGGCACCGACCGGCCCGACCGGGGCACCATCGTCCTGAACGGTGCCGACGTCACCCGCGCCTCCACCGCCAGGCGCAGCCGGCTGGGCATCGCGCGCAGCTTCCAGCAGCCGTCCGTCATCGGCGAGCTGACGGTGCTGGACAACATCGTGCTGGCCGGCTGGGCGCACCACCCCCGGCGCAGGGGTGCCTGGCGCAGCCGGTCCCGCTACCGGCTGCACACCGAGTCGGCCGGGCGGCACCTGGAGACGGTCGGGCTCGCGGACCTGGCGCACCGGCCGGCCGCCACGCTCTCGCACGGGCAGCGGCGCATGCTCGACCTCGCGGCGGCCCTGGCGGGCGATCCGCGGCTGCTGCTCCTGGACGAGCCGGCGGCCGGGCTGACCGACGGCGACATCGGCCGGCTGCTCGCGATCCTCGGCGCCCTGCCCGAGAGCGTGGCGGTCGTGCTCGTGGAGCACCACGTCGAGGTGGTCGCCCAGGTCGCCACGTCGGTGACGGTGCTGGCGGCCGGGCGGGTGCTCGTCACCGGGCCGACGCGGGAGGCGCTGGCCCATCCCGAGGTGCGCGACGCCTACCACAACACGGGTGCGGCGGCCGCCCCCGTCACCGGCTCCACCGAAGCGAGAGGATGACCGACCCCCGATGCTCGAACTCACGGGCCTGACCGCGGGCTACCACGGCGGCACGGTCCTCCACGGCCTCGACCTGTCCGTGCCCGCCGGCACGGTGCACGCCGTCGTCGGCCACAACGGCGCGGGCAAGACGACGCTCGTCCACACCGTCGCCGGTCTGATGCGCCCGGACGCGGGCACCGTACGGCTGGCCGGCCGGGAGGTGACGGGCCGGCCGGCGCACCGGATCGCCCGCGCCGGGATCGGTCTCGTCCCGCAGGGCCGCCGGGTCTTCGCCAACCTCAGCGTCGCCGAGCATCTGCGGCTCTCGCACCGGCCGCCGCGCCGGGGCGACACCTCGCGGCCCAGCGTGTGGACGCCGGAGCGGGTCCTCGACCTGCTGCCCCGGCTGGGCGAGCGCCGGAACAACCGGGGCACGGACCTGTCCGGCGGGGAGCAGCAGATGCTGGCCCTGGCCCGTGCGCTGCTCGGCTCGCCGAGTGTGCTGCTGCTCGACGAGCCCACGGAGGGGCTCGCCCCGGCGCTGGTGCGCCAGGTGCACGAGTTGGTCACCACGCTGGCCGACGAGGGCATCGCCGTACTCCTGGTGTCGCCGAGTCCGGCGACGGCGGCGCGGTGCGCGCACACGCTGACGGTCCTGACGTCGGGGCGGGTGGCGCTGCGGCTGGACGGGGCGGAGGCGCGCGAGGACCCGACCGCTCTGCACGCCGCGCTGGAGCTGGCGCCGGCGGCTACCTGACCTTGAGGCTGTGGCCGCCGAAGCCGCTGCTGCGGTCGGAGCCGCTGTTCTGCTCCTGCCACCAGGCGTCGAACCCGGGCTGGTCCATGGCGGACCAGTCCGGGGTGGCCTCGACCTGGGTGCTGCCCATCCGGCGGGCGAGGGCGACCATCGCGGAGCCGACCCCGCCGCGGGCGGCGTCGTAGCGCTCCAGGACGTCCTTCCAGTCCTCGCCGGCGGCCCACGCGGCCTCCAGGGCGGTGGCGTCCTGGAGGGCCTTCACACTGCCGGCGCCGACGTGCGGCCGGGCGATGCTGGCGGCGTCGCCCACGAGCGCCATCCGGCCCGAGGTGTAGTGCGGGACGACCAGGTCGTAGATGGGCTGGATGAAGGTGGTCCCGGCGGGCGTGCCGAGGATCTTGGCCGCCCAGAACGGCGGGAAGTGCTCGGCGACGAGGGCGCGCAGCCAGTCGGTCAGCTCGGAGTTGAGGCGGCCGGGCGGCAGGGAGGTCGGGGTGCGCAGGTCCGGGTGGAGGCCGTCCGTCCGCGGGGGCGTGGTGTAGAGGACCCAGTTGAGGCGGTGGCCGCCGGAGCCGTCCGGGATGCGGTAGCTCATGCAGTGGCCGCCGGGGAAGACGAGGTTGTGGGCGTCGAGGCCGTCCGACGGCAGTCCCTCGACGTCCTCGGTGGTGCCGCGCCAGCCGATGTATCCGGCGTACTGGGGGCTGATGCCGGGGAACATGGCCTCGCGGACCACCGAGCGGTAGCCGTCGGCGCCGATGACGAGGTCGAAGCGCTCCTCGTGCCCGTCCGCGAGGCGCACGGTCACTTCGTCGCCGGCGGGTTCCACGGCGGTGACGGCGGCCCCGGAGCGGTAGTCGACGTCCGCGGGCACCCGGCGGCGCAACTCGCTCCACAGGGAGCCCCAGTTGTAGGCGCGGAAGGGGAACGGCTGCTGCCCGATGGCCCGTCCGTGGTGGGCGTCCCCGTCGCGTACGCTCCACACCCGCCGGGTCAGCGGCGCCCAGGGCATCTCGGGGGCCAGGTAGCCGGCCTCTCTCAGCTCCTCGTAGCGCTCGTTCTGCAGGCCGATCCCGACGCCCCGGTCCCGGAGTTCGGCGTCGGCGCGTTCGAGGACGGTGACCCGGTCCGCCCCGCCGCGCGACACGGCCAGGGCCGCGGCACACCCCGCTATGCTCCCGCCGACCACGGCGATGCTGCCTCCACGCATGACTGGTCTCCGCTCACTCGATGCCCCGGCCGTCCGCCCGGTCAGGCGCCGAACCGCATCCTAACGAGGGCACCCCGGACGGTCGCGAGCCGCCATCGGTTCCACTTTTCAGCCACCGATACATCGTCAACTGACCTTCACCGTGCGCTTCTTGGTCATCTGTGTTTAGGGTTCTGTCATGTCCCCCTCGCCGGTCAACCGCTCAGCTCCCCTTCCGGCGTCCGGCCCCGGCACCGGTCGTGACGCGTTGCGAAGACGACCCGCCGGCCCCGGCCGCCGCTGAACGAGCGGCCCGTCGAAGCGAGTTCACTCCCCTTACCCGGAAGCGGGTGCTCCGGCCGCGGCGTCCGGGGCACCGGCATGTCCGCCGGCGCCCGCGCGGCCGGCGGAACCGTCCCCCGATCTCCGCGAGGACCCCATGACCGAACCGATACTGATCCTGCTCGCGCCGGCGGTGGGAGGCTGCGCCTCGCTCTGGTTCCTGAGCCGGGCCCGTGCCGAGCGGCGCCGGGCCGAGGAGCTGCGGCAGCAGCGCGACCAGCTGGCCCAGCAGATGCGGGCCGCCGAGCAGTACGTGGCACACATCTCCCGCGGCGTCGTCCAGTCGGCCGCCGCCGACGCGCAGACCGGCCGCGCCCTCCAGCCGGATCTCGCCGTTCCGCCGCGGTGCGCGCCTTCGCCTCCAGCACCGTGCACCGCGCGGCGAAGCTGAGCAGCACGATCAGCGCCGGGGTGCGGCGCCATGTCTCGGACGAGGCGTACGCGACGCTGGTCGAGCTGGACCACCTGGCGCAGCAGATGCTGCTGACCGCGTCCGGCTACGGCGTGCTGGCCGGGGACAAGCTGTCGCGGCGCTGGCCGGCGACCACGCTCACCGATGTCGTCCGTACGGCGATGGGCCGGGTCGAGGGCTATCAGCGCGTCCAGCACACGGACCTGGAGGCCTTCGCGGTGCAGAGCAGGGCCGTGGAGGCGGTGGTGCACACGCTGTCGGTGCTGCTGGACAACGCGCTGCGCTACTCGCCGCCCAACGCGCGGGTGCACGTCTCCCTGGAGCACGGGGCGAACGCGGCGTTCCTCGTCGTGGACGACGCGGGGCTGCGGGTGGAGGACGAGCGGCTGACCTGGGCGCGCCGGGTGATGTCCGGTGAGCAGCGGGACGACATCACGCGGCTGGGCGCCTATCCGCAGACGGGGCTGCGGGTGGCCTCGGTGCTGGCCCATCAGTACGGCTTCCGCGTCGAGCTGACGGCGCCCAACCTGTACGGGGGCACCCGCGCGATCATCGTGCTGCCGCAGTCGCTGCTCACGACGCCGGGGCCGTCCAGGCCGGCGTCCGCGCCGCAGCCGTCCCGGCAGACCGTCCCGCAGCTCGCGCAGCCGCCCGTCCCGGAGACGGTGCCGCAGTCCGCGCCGCAGCCCGCGCCCGCCACCACGGCCAGTGGGCTCACCGTCCGCCGGCGCGGTACGCGGCCGGCCGCCGGGGCGCGGCCGGGGCCCGAACCGGTCGTCGAGCCGGGCAGGCCGGCGGTGGCCGCCGCGTGGATGGCGGGCAGCCGCCGCAGCCGGGACAACCAGAACCCCCCTCGTACGGACGAAGGACGTTGATCATGTCGGACACGCACGCGAACACCCTGGGCTGGCTGCTGGACGAGCAGCTGGGGTCGGTGGAGGGCGTCCGGTACGCCGTGCTGATGAGCGGCGACGGGCTGCTCAAGGCCCGGACCCGCACCATCAGCCAGGAGGACGGCGAGAAGCTGGCAGCGCTGACCGCGTCGCTGCGCGCCTCGGGCCGGGCCTGGGACGAGTTCACCGGCGGGCAGGGCGTGCGCCAGCAGCTGATCGAGTCCGTGTCCACGATCGGCCTGACGACCGCCGCCGGGCAGCACACCATGCTGTCCGTCGTCACCACGGGCCCGCACGCCGACGTCGGCCTGATCAGCCACCACATGGCCCTGTTGGTGGTGCAGTTGGGCGAGCAGCTGGGGACGGCGGAGCGGATGCCGGTGCTCCAGCCGGACGGGGGCTCCGTCGCATGAGTGGCCCACGGCACGATCCGGACATGGTCCGGCCCTACGTCCGCACGGGCGGGCGGGTCCGCCCGGACCGGGATGTCCGCCCGGAGAGCGTGATGGTCGCCGCGCCGGGCCCGACCGGTGAGCTGGGGCCCGACGCACGCCGGGTGATGGGCCTGTTCGCGGTGGGGCGGGGCGGCCTGGCCGTCGCCGACATCGCGGCGGCGCTGCAACTGCCGCCGTCCACGGTCCGCATCATCGTGTCGTCCCTCATGGACAGCGGCCATCTGGCCGGCCCGGCGGCCGCCGCCGACGACCAGCCCCGAAACGACCTCCTGCAGAAGGTGCTTGATGGACTGCGAGAACTGGTCTGACTCACCGAACGGCATCGCGTACGTGCCGGTCACGGTGACCAGGTCCGCCAAGATCGTGATCGCCGGCGGCTTCGGCGTCGGCAAGACGACCCTCATCGGCAGTGTCTCGGAGGTCAGACCGCTGCGGATGGAGGAGCCGATCACCCAGGACAGTGCCGGGGTGGACGACCTGCGGGGCGTACCGGACAAGACGACCACGACCGTGGGGATGGATTTCGGCCGTATCCACCTGGCGGGCGGCGCCCTCGCGCTCTATCTGTTCGGACTGCCCGGCCAGGTGCGATTCCAGCCGCTGTGGGAGGACATGGCGCACGGCGCGCTCGGCTGCCTGGTGCTGGCCGACACCCGGGACCTGGACGCGAGCCACGAGGCGCTGGGGCTCCTGGAGGACCAGGGCATCCCGTACGCGGTCGCGATCAACGTCTTCCCGGAGGCGCCCGCGTACGCCCTGCACGAGATCCGCGAGGCGCTCGCCCTGGACCCGGCGACGCCGCTGACCACCTGTGACGCGCGGGACCGCACCTCGTGCGTGTACGCCCTGATCACGCTCACGGAATACCTCGCCGCACACCGTACGGCCCTCTCCCTGGAGCCCACCCCATGACGTCCCCCAGCATCACCCTGCCGTCGGCCCCGTCCGGCCGGGTCGCCCTCTACGATCCGGCGTTCGCCGCCGATCCGCACGGCGCGTACGGGCGGATGCGCGAGTCGTACGGGCCGCTGGTGCCGGTCGAGCTGTCGCCGGGCATTCCCGCCACGCTGGTGATCGGCTACTTCCAGGCCCGGCGCATCCTCAACGATCCGCTGTACTTCCCCTCCGATCCGCGGGTCTGGCAGGAGGGGGTGCCGGCCACCTGTCCGGTGCGGCCGATGATGGAGTGGCGGCCCAACGCCCTGCGCAGCAGCGGCACCGCCCACGCCCGCTACCGGGCCGCCAACACCTCCGCGATCGACGCCGTGGACCAGCACGCGCTGCGGGCCCGGGTGGAGGAGCTGGCGGCGAGCGCCGTCGCGGAGTTCGTCACGGCGGGCCGCGCCGATGTGCTCACCCAGTACGCCTGGCCGATCGCCTTCCGCGTCCTCAGCTCCCTGCTCGGCTGCCCCGACGAGATCGGGGCGCGGATCGCCGACGGGATGTCCCGGATCTTCGAGGCCACCGACGCCCAGCGGGGCAACGAGATCCTCGGCCAGGCCGTCGCCGACCTGGTCGCGCTGCGCCGGAACCATCCGGCCGACGACATCACCAGCCGGCTCGTCGCCCACTCGGCGCGGCTGAGCGACGAGGAGATGGGCCACCAGCTGGTCACGCTGTACGGGGCCGGCATCGAGCCGCTGACCAATCTCATCGCCAACACCCAGCTGAAGATCCTCGTCGACGAGGAGTTCTCCGCCGGGCTGCACGCCGGGCACTCCACCGTGCGGGACGCGCTGGACACCGTCCTCTACACGGACCCGCCGATGGCGAACTACTGCATCACCTATCCCCCCTATCCGGCCGACGTGGACGGTGTGCTGCTCCCCGCCCACCAGCCGGTCCTGATCTCGATGGCCGCCTGCAACAACGACCCGGCCATCGCACGGGCCCCCGGCGGCATCGCCGGCAACCGGGCCCATCTGGCGTGGAGCATCGGCCCGCACACCTGTCCGGCCCGCTCCCACGCGTATCTGATCGCGGAGACCGCGGTCACGCATCTGCTCGACGCCCTCCCCGAGATGGACCTCGCGGTCCCGGCGGACGAACTGCGGTGGCGGCCGGGGCCGTTCCACCGTGCACTGGAGTCCCTCCCGATCGTCTTCGATGCCTCCCACCGATGAAGGAATCGCCATGTCCGAGCAGCCGATCCTCGTCCTCGACCCCGCCGGCACCGACCGCCACGCGGAATACCGGGCGCTGCGCGAGCGCGGCCCCGCCACCCGTGTCGACGTCCTCGGCGTGACCGCGTGGTCGGTCAGCGATCCGTTCCTCCTCAAGGAGCTGCTGACCAGCTCCGAGGTCTCCAAGGACGCCCGCGCCCACTGGCCGGCCTTCGCGGAGACCGTGACCACCTGGCCGCTCGCCCTGTGGGTCGCGGTGAACAACATGTTCACGGCGTACGGCGGCGACCACCGGCGGCTGCGCCGGATGATCGCGCCCGCGTTCAGCGCCCGCCGCATCCAGGACCTGCGCGTCTCCGTGGAGAAGATCGTCGCCGAACTGCTCGACGGTCTCGCCGCCCGGCCGGCCGGTGAGGTCGTCGATCTCCGCACGGAACTGGCCTACCCGCTGCCCATCGCGGTGATCGGCCGCCTCATGGGCGTGCCCGAGGACCAGCTCGACGGCTTCCGGTCCGTCGTGGACGGCGTCTTCGACACCACCCTCACCGTCGAGGAGGCCACCGCCAACACGGCCTCCCTCTACCAGGCGCTCGACCAGCTCATCCTCGCCAAGCGGGCCCTGCCCGGCGACGACATGACCTCGCTGCTGCTCGCCACCCGCGACGAGGAGGGCGACGGCGGCCGGCTCGGCGACGAGGAACTGCGCGACACGCTCCTCCTCATGATCTCCGCCGGGTACGAGACCACGGTCAACGTCATCGACCAGGCGGTCACCGCCCTGCTGACCCGCCCGGACCAGCTCGCCCACCTGCGCGCCGGCCGCGCCGGCCGCGCCGACTGGAACGACGTGGTCGAGGAGACGCTGCGGCACGAACCGGCGGTCAAGCACATCCCCCTGCGCTACGCGCTCTCCGACATCCCGCTGCCCGGGGGCGGGGTGATCGCGAAGGGGGAGGCGATCCTCGCCTCGTACGCGCCCGCCAACCGCCACCCGGACTGGCACGGCGAGAGCGCGGACGCGTTCGACGTCACCCGCCCGTCCAAGGAGCATCTGGCCTTCGGGCACGGCATCCACTTCTGCCTCGGCGCCCCGCTCGCCCGCCTGGAGGTCGTCACCGCCCTCCAGCAGTTCTTCGCCCGCTTCCCCGACGCCCGCCTCGCCGTCCCGGCCGAGGACCTGCGCCCCGTCCCGTCCCTGATCACCAACGGCCACCAGACGCTTCCGGTGCTTCTGCGCCCGGCCGGCGACTAGCCGCCCGTCGCCCGAGGCGGTCTGGTGCGGCGGCGGTCGTCGTCATCCGAATCCTCCATGCGGGGGAAGGCGGTTCTCGTTCCTCACCGGTGCGGGCCCATCCCGTCCAGCGTGAACGTGCCCGCCGCCCGGCGCGACCCGGGGGCGGCTTCCGGCCTCGTGCCCCGCCCCGGCCGCCCCGTGCCCGGACCCTCCCGCCGCGCACATCCGGCGGCCTCGGGTGACCATGGCCGGGAACCGGGCGTGCCCGGCCCTGCGAGAGCGCGAAGGAGTCCCGTGACCTACCGGAAGCACCCGCTGCGGGGCCGTACGGCCGTGGTGACCGGCGGGGCGCGCGGCCTCGGGAAGGCCGTGGCCCGCGAGCTGGCGGCCCGCGGTGCGCGCGTGGCCCTGCTCGGCCTGGAGGAGGAGGCGCTCGCGCGGGTGGCAGGCACGCTCCCGGCGCCCTCCGGGCACTGGCACGTGGACGTCACGGACGACGCGGCGATGGCGCGCGTCGCCGAGGAGGTACGCCGCAGGCTCGGGCCCGCGTCCGTGGTCGTGGCCAACGCGGGCGTGGCCGAGGGCGGTCCGTTCGCGGAGTCCGATCCGGCGAGCTGGCGGCGCGTGATCGAAGTCAACCTCGTGGGCAGCGCGGTCACCGCCCGCGTGTTCCTGCCGCAGCTCCTGGACACCCGCGGGCACTACCTCCAGATCGCCTCGCTGGCCGCCATCGGGGCCGCGCCGATGATGAGCGCGTACTGCGCCTCGAAGTCGGGCGTGGAGGCGCTGTGCCACTCGCTGCGCGCGGAGCTGGCCCCGCACGGCGTCGGGGTCGGCATCGCGTACCTGAACTGGATCGACACGGACATGATCCGGGACGCCGACCGGTACCCGGTGCTGCGCGAACTGCGCGCGCACATGCCGCCGCCCGCCCGCCGGACGTACTCCGCGCCGCACGTGGCCCGGCGCGTGGTCGGGGCGGTGGAACGGCGGTCGCCGTCGGTGTACGTGCCGGGGTGGCTGCGCGGGGTGCAGGCGGTGCGGGCCGGGCTGCCGGGGGTGGTCGCCCGCGCGACCCGCAAGGAGCTGACCCGCTCCCAGTTCACGGCGACGGGCCTGCTGGGCGCGGGCGGCCGGGCGGCGGAAGCGGCAGCGGCCGGCCCGCCGGACCCGGCCTGACCCGGCCCCCTGCCCGCATGTGCGGGGCCTCGCAGCGGCGGACGGTGGTCGATGGCGGCGGGCGGTCAGGGGGTGACGATGGCGAAGTCGGGGTCGGGGTCGTCTAGGTGGCCGAGGAGTTCGGTGAGCCGGGCGATGTCCCCGGTGACCTCGACGCCCGGCCGGGACGCCAGGTCGCCGGGCGGGACCGCGCCGGTCAGGACGTCCCGCAGATCGGCCTCCGCCAGGGCGACGGTGAGGTCGGGCTCGCCCGCGGCCGGGCCGGGGCCCGTGATCTGGGTGAGGACGCCGTTGCGCAGCCGGGTCGTGAGGGGTTCGGCGCCGTTGACGTCCCAGCGGATGGTGATGTCGGCGTCCCAGGCGCGGGGGCCGTTGACCCGGACGGCGATCGCGTCGACCAGCTGGTCCAGGGTGAGGGCGGCCATGACGTCGGGCGACGCGGTGGTGGTGGGGGTGCCGAGGCTGCCGTGGCGCAGTTCGCGGGCGCCCATCAGATAGACGTTGCGCCAGGTGCCGTTCTCGCTGCCGTAGCCCAGCTGCTCCAGGGCGTCGGCCTGCAGGGCGCGGGCCCGCGCGTTGCCGGGGTCGGCGAAGACCACATGGTTGACGACCTCCACCACCCAGCGGTAGTCGCCCTCGTCGAAACAGCGCCGGGCCCGGTCCAGGACGGCGTCGGCGCCGCCCATGAACTCCACGTAGCGCCGGGCCGCCGCGACCGGCGGGTGCTGCCACAGGTGCGCCGGGTTGCCGTCGTACCAGCCGAGGTAGCGCTGGTAGACGGCCTTGGCGTTGTGGCTGACGGAGCCGTAGTAGCCGTGGGTGTGCCAGGCGCGCTCCAGGGCGGGCGGCATCACGATCTCCTCGGCGATCTCCGCCGCCGTGAGTCCCCGGTTGAGCAGGCGCAGCACCTGGTCGTGGAGGTACGCGTACACGTCGCGCTGCTCCGAGAGGAAGGTGATCACGCGCTCGCGGCCCCGGACGGGCCAGTGGTGGGAGGCGAAGGCCACGTCGGAGAGTTCGCCGAAGAGGCTGATCGACTCGGTGAGGTAGCGGGACCAGACGTGCGGGTCGCGGACCTCGGCGCCGCGCAGGGTCAGCAGATTGTGCAGGTTGTGCGTGGCGTTCTCCGCCATGCACAGGGCGGAGAAGTCCGGGAAGTGGATGTTCAGCTCGGCCGGTGCCTCGGTGCCGGGGGTGAGCTGGAACACCATCCGGATGCCGTCCACGGTCTCCGTCTGGCCGGTGCGGGTGATGTCGAGGGTGGGCGGGATCAGGCCGGGCGCGCCGGTCGAGACGCTCTGCCCGAGGCCGGCGCCGATCTGGCCGCGAGGCCCCTTGGGCAGGGCGGCGCCGTACATGAAGGCGGCGCGACGGCTCATGGCGGCGCCCGCGTAGACGTTCTCGCTGACGGCGTGCTCCAGGAAGCCCTCGGGGGCGAGCACCGGGACCCCGCCCGCCACGGCTTCGTCGGTCAGCACCCCGCGGACCCCGCCGAAGTGGTCGACGTGGCTGTGGGTGTACAGCACTCCGGTCACGGGCCGCTCGCCCCGGTGGGCGCGGTAGAGCGCGAGTGCGGCGGCGGCCGTGGGGGCGCAGACCAGGGGGTCGATGACGAGGACGCCGCGTTCGCCCTCGACGAGCGTCATATTGGAGAGGTCGAAGCCGCGGACCTGGTAGATGCCCGCGGTCACCTCGAACAGGCCGTGCTCGGAGCACAGCCGGCTCTGCCGCCACAGGCTGGGGTTGGCGGTGTCCGGGCAGTCCTGGTCGAGGAAGCCGTACGCCTCGATGTCCCAGACCGCGCTTCCGGCGGCGTCCCGGACGAGGGGGCCCGGCGCCGTGCCCATGAAGCCGTGCCGGGCGTCCTCCAGGTCCTGGGTGTCGGCGAAGGGGTAGTCGCGCCGGACGGCCCGGTTGGCTTCGGCGACGGCCCGCTCGGCGGGCCTGCTCCCGGCATCCTGCGGCATGCTGGTCTCCCTCGCGGGGACGGCCTGGGCATCCGGCCCCCTGGCGAACCCTGGGCACCGCCACCCTCACCCGGTGTGCCGCGGCCCACAAGCGGGTGTACGCCGTACGGGGAGGCCGGGCACGGCGGTCCGGGCCGGTCGGGCACCGAACGCGGTACGCTATACCCCTCGGGGTATGAAAAGGGAGGTACCGTGCAGCTGGACATGGCGGCCGAGGAGCTGAAGTCGGCGCTCAACCGTTTGAAGCGGGCGCAGGGCCAGATCGCCGGGATCATCAAGATGATCGAGGAAGGCCGGGACTGCGAGGACGTGATCACGCAGCTGGCGGCGGTCTCGCGCGCGCTCGACCGGGCGGGCTTCGCGATCATCGCGACCGGCCTTCAGCAGTGCATGGCCGAGGAGCAGCCCACCGTGGACCGCAACCAGATGCGCACCCGCCTGGAGAAACTGTTCCTCTCCCTGGCATGACGGCGGGGCCGGAACGTGCGGCCGGAGCCGTCCGGCCGCCTTGCGGCGGTGGACGGCTCCGGTCGACGGGGTGGATCAGGTTGTCGCTTCGGGCCTAGCGGCCCTGGAGGCCCTTGACGTTGTTGCCGAAGGACCAGCCCTTCGAGCCGTCCCAGTTGAGGGACCACGTCATGAGGCCCTTGAGCGAGCCGTTGAACGAGTTCCATGCCTGGCTGACCTGGCTGGGCGCCATGTAGCCGCCGCCCGCGCCGGGCTGGGCCGGCAGGCCGGGCACCTGCTTGTCGTAGGGCACCTTGATCGTGGTGCCCTGGATGGTCAGGCCGTTGTTGAGGCAGGTGGTCTGGGCGACGAAGCCCTCCACGGTGCCGGCGCTGTACGAGTCGCCGGAGCAGCCGTACATGCTGCCGTTGTAGTACTGCATGTTCAGCCACCACAGGCGGCCGTTGTCCGCGTACTTCTTGATGATCGGCAGGTACGAGCCCCAGATGGAGCCGTAGGTGACGCTGCCGCCGGTGACGTACGCGGTCTCGGGCGCCATCGTCAGACCGAAACCGGCCGGCATCTTGGCGAGCACGCCGTCGATGATGCGGATCAGGTTGGACTGGGAGGCGGACAGCGTGTTGATGTTGCCGCTGCCGGACAGACCGGTCTCGATGTCGATGTCGATCCCGTCGAAGTTGTACTTCTTGAGGATCGGGACGACCGTCTCCACGAAGCGGTCGGCGACCTTGCTCGACGAGAGGTCGATGCCCGCGGTCGCGCCGCCGATGGACATCAGGATCGTGGCGCCGTTCGCCTTGGCCTCACACATCTCCGCCGGCGTGGACACCTTCACGGTCGCGTCCATGCCGTCCTCCCACAGGACGGTTCCGTCCGAGAGGATCACCGGGAAGGCGGCGTTGATGACGTTGTAGCCGTGCTGCTTGATCCGGCTGTCGGAGATGGGCACCCAGCCCATGCCCGGGTGGACGCCGTTCGAGGCGCCGTCCCAGTTCTCCCAGTAGCCCTGCAGGACCTTGCCGGTCGGCTTGGGCTTCGTGGCGCACGTGGCGTCACCCGGAGGCTCCGAGGTCGGGGGCTCGGAGGTGGGCGGCTCGGAGGTCGGAGGCTCCGACGTCGGCGGCTCGGAAGTGGGCGGCTCCGCGGTGGGCGGCTCCGAGGTGGGCGGCTCGGAGGTGGGCGGGGGCGTCGAGCCACCGGGGCCGGTGAGCGACACGTCGTCCGCGTAGTAGGCGGGCGTCCCGTACCAGCCGTGCAGGTAGACCGTGATCGACGTGGTGTTGGCGCCGGTGGTGAAGTCGACGCTCAGCTCCTTGTACGAGGCGGAGCTGGGGGTCCAGGTCGACGGCTCGCTGGTGGCTCCGGTGCCGCTGGCGCCGAGGTACACGTAGCTGCCCTGGACGAAGGCGCTCAGCGTGTACTTCGAGTTGGGCTGCACGCTGACCGTCTGGGTGCACTGGGCGTTACCCAGGCCGGACGGCGTGGCCTTCAGCGCGGACGAGCCGGAGTGCGCGGGGCTGCTGGTGACCACACCCGAACCGTTCGCACAGTTCCAGCCGGAAAGTCCGCTCTCGAAGCCGGAGTTGGTCACCAGGTTGGTGGTGGCGGCGCCGGCCGAACCGGTGCCGACCAGGGTGACGCAGGCGCCGATGACGGTGGCGGCGCTCACCCCGGCGAGCGTACGGGTCATGACGGTCGAGCTGCGGGGGGTGCGGGCGGCGGTCGAATGCCCGGCTTCCGCCTCGGGGAGAGTACGAATCCTCCGACGGAACATGCTGTGCTCCATTCTCGCCACGTGCCGTGGGCGTGAGCGTGCGTGAGGGGGGCGTGGACGCACGAACTGGGGATATGCAGTGCGGCGATCGACGGGATCGTAGAAGCGGAGGACGGGCCCGTCAATAGGTCTGGACCAAAGACGGGTGACAATCCGACCTGCCACTTGCCGGAACTTGACAGACGGGTCACCGCCCGCCGAATCGCTTGAACGCAAGCCCGGTCGAGTGTGAGGGTGCGGCCTGTCCGGCAGCACGTCACGCCGGTCCGGCGGGTGGGAACCTGACAACTCCACCCGCTCCCATGGAAGTTGGATTTGTCATACCCATGACAAATCTTGTGATGGTTTCCATCACCTCTCACAAGGAGCCCTGATGTTGAAGAAGTTGGCGGTGGCCGGAGCATCTCTGGCCATGACCCTCGGGGTGGTGTCGCCGATACCCTTCGCCGCGGCCGCCCCGGCGTCCTCACCCCCGGTGAGCAAGCCCAGACCCTCGCCCGTCGAGGCGGCGGTGGCCGCCGCGGACCGCGCCACGGGCAGCGGCGTGGACTCGCTGGCGAAGGGCCCGGCCGACCGCTACGACCGGAGCCAGGTCATCCCCTGGACCGACAACCTGTTCGCGGTCGCGTACGAACGCACCTACAACGGCCTGCCCGTGGTGGGCGGCGACGCCGTGGTGCTCGCCGACGGCGAGGGCACGGTCCGCTCGGTGCAGTCCGCGACCACGGCCAGGATCTCCGTACCGACCACGGCGAAGGTCACCGCGAAGCAGGCCGCCTCGACCAGCCGCTCCCGGCTGGCGAAGGTCAAGAAGGCCGACGCCCCGCGCCTGGTGGTCCGGATCGAGAACGACCACCCGGTCCTCGTCTGGGAGACCGTGCTGACGGGCCAGACGAAGAAGAACGTGCCCAGCAAGCTGCACGTCTTCGTCGACGCGCAGACCGGCAAGGTCGTCGACACCTACGACGACGTCCGGGCCGGCACCGGCAACAGCGAGTGGAACGGCCCGAACCCGCTCAGCATCGACACCTCCCGCTCGGGCAGCCAGTACGTACTGCGCGACACCACGCGCCCCGGACTCCAGTGCTCGGACTACAACGGCGGTCTGTTCACCAAGTCCACCGACAGCTGGGGCACCGGCAACGCGTCCAGCCGTGAGACCGGCTGTGTCGACGTCATGTACGCGGCGCAGAAGCAGTCGGACATGCTCAAGGAATGGCTCGGCCGCAACGGGCACAACGGCAACGGCGGCAGCTGGCCGACCCGCGTCGGCCTCAACCAGCTGAACGCCTACTGGGACGGCTCCACCGTCACCATCGGCCACAACAGCGCCAACAAGTGGATCGCCAGTATGGACGTCGTCGCCCACGAGTACGGGCACGGGCTCGACTCGTTCACGCCGGGCGGCGCCAACCACGAGAGCGGTCTGGGCGAGGCCACCGGCGACATCATGGGCGCCCTCACCGAGGCGTACGCCAACCAGCCCTCCGGCTACGACACCCCCGACTACACCGTCGGCGAGTCGGTCAACCTGCAGGGCCGCGGCCCCATCCGCAACATGTACAACCCCGGCGCGCTCGGCCACCCCTCCTGCTACTCCTCCTCCATCCCGAACACCGAGGAGCACGCGGCGGCGGGCCCGCTCAACCACTGGTTCTACCTGCTCGCCGAGGGCTCGAACCCCGGCGGCGGCAAGCCCTCCAGCTCCACCTGCGACGGCTCCAGCGTCACCGGTGTCGGCATCCAGAACGCCGGCAAGATCTTCTACGGCGGCATGCTGCTCAAGACCAGCGGCATGACGTACAAGCGCTACCGGACCGCCACCCTGACCGCCGCGAAGAACATGGACGCGAGCTGCGCCCTGTTCGACCGGACCAAGGCCGCGTGGAACGCGATCAGCGTGGGCGCCCAGCCGGGCGACCCGTCCTGTACCGCGACCCAGACCGACTTCTCGCTGGCGCTGAGCCCCGCCTCGGGCAGCGTGGAGCCGGGCTCGTCGGCCAGCACCACGGTGACCACCGGCACGGTGTCGGGTGGCTCCCAGCAGATCGCGCTGACCGCCTCCGGCGCGCCGTCCGGGGTGAACGTCTCGTTCAGCCCGTCCACGGTCACCTCGGGCAGCAACTCCACCATGACCGTCACCACCTCGTCCGGCACGGCCGCCGGCTCGTACACGATCACGGTCACGGGCCGCAGCGGTGACAAGACGCACACCGCGCAGTACGTGCTGCGGGTCGGTGGCGGCGGCACCCCGACGACCCCGCCGGACATCGACGTGGCGAAGGTGCAGGGCCACCTCTCCCAGCTGTACACCATCGCCCAGCAGAACGGCGGCAACCGCCGGGCCACCACCAACGGCTACCGGGCCTCGCTGGCCTACGTCAAGGGCAAGCTGGAGGCGGCCGGCTACACGGTCACCGAGCAGACCTGCACCTCCGGTTGCTCGGCCGGCGCGGGTAACAACCTGATCGCCGAGTGGCCGAAGGGCGACGCCAACAGCGTCTACATGTTCGGTGCCCACCTGGACGGCGTGTCCGCGGGCCCCGGCATCAACGACAACGGCTCCGGCTCCGCCGCACTCCTCGAGACCGCCCTCAGCCTGGCGCAGAACGACCCGTCCATGAAGAACCGGGTCCGCTTCGCCTGGTGGACGGACGAGGAGCAGGGCATGAACGGCTCCGACTTCTACGCCCGGACGCTGTCCGGCACGGAGCGCGCGAAGATCAAGGCGTACTACAACTTCGACATGATCGCGTCGACCAACGCCGGCTACTTCGTCAACAACCTGAACTCGACCGCCGCGGCGCCGATGAAGGCGTACTGGGACTCGCTGGGTCTCGCCCCGCAGGAGAACGTCGAGGGCCAGGGCCGCTCGGACGACTACTCGTTCCAGATGGTCGGCATCCCGACCTCCGGCTACGCCACCGGCGCCTCGGCGACGAAGTCGGTCGCGGAAGCGAACAAGTGGGGCGGCACGGCCGGTCGTTCGTACGACCCCTGCTACCACTCCTCGTGCGACACCACGAGCAACATCAACGCCACGGCGCTGAACCGCGCCGCGGACGGCATCGCCTACACGATCTGGAAGACCGCGGTCGGGGACACGCCCACCCCGAACAACGACTTCTCGATCAACGCCAACCCGTCGGCCGGTACGGTGAGCCCCGGCTCGTCCGCCACGGTCTCGGTCGCCACGGCCACCACGAGTGGTTCCGCGCAGTCCGTGAACCTCTCGGCGTCGAACCTGCCCACCGGTGTGACCGTCAGCTTCAGCCCGTCGTCGGTCACCTCCGGCCAGACGTCGACCGCGACCGTCAACGTGGCGGACGGCACGGCCGGCGGCCGCTACACGCTGACCCTGACCGGTACCGGTGAAGTCACCCACACCACCACGTACACCCTGACGGTGCCCGGTGACACCGGGGAGACCACCTGGCAGCTCGGAGCGACCTACGCCGCGGGGGACATCGTCTCCTACAACGGCGTCCGCTACCGCTGCATCCAGGGGCACACCGCCTACCCCGGCTGGGACCCGCCGAACGTCCCGGCCCTGTGGCAGCGCCTGTAACCGCCACTGAGTGACGACGAGCCCGGCCGGCCTCCCCCAGGGAAGCCGGCCGGGCTCCGGCATTCGGCCGCCGCGATCCGCGACGTCACGGACGGCCGGGCGGCCTCATTCGGCCTCGCTCTCCCGTCGCCATTCGGCGACCATGCCCCGCAGCCGGCCCATGCCCTCCCAGTACCCCGCGACGGCCTGCCGCCCGTGCGGCGTCAGTTCGACCCAGGTGCGCGGGCGCTTGCCGGAGAACCCCTTGGTGACGCGTACGACCTCCGCCTTCTCCAGCACGGTCAGATGCGCGCTGAGGTTGCCCCGGGAGAGTCCGGTGACCCGGTGCAGGAAGAGGAAGTCGGCACTGTCACACGCCGCCAGCGCCGAGACGATGGCGAGCCGGCCGGGTTCGTGAATGAGCCGGTCCAGGCCGGCGAGTTCCTCGAAAGGCGTACCCACCGCCGCTCACTCCTCCGTGGCGAGGCTGCGCCGGACGATCAGCCTGCCCCACAGCGCCACTGCCGCGCCCGCGAGACAGACCAGGGCCAGCAGGTACTCGACGACCGAGAGCGGATGCCGGTCGGTGCCGAGCATCGAGGCCGGCGGCAGCAGTCCGGCCACCAGGCCGAGGCCGCCGACCAGTCGGACGGGCAGCGCGAGGGGGCCCAGCCGGACCGCGCAGCCCAGCAGCACCACGGAAACCGCCAGCCCCTCGGGGCTGACCGGCGTGTCGAGGTCCAGCGCGTGGAGCCCGCCGACAAGCACGGTGCCCAGCACGGTGAGGAGGATCATCCGCTGCCCCACGCGGCGCTTGGGGCGCACATCGCCGTAGGTGTCGGTGAACCTGCGGTTGGCCCGTACCGCCAGCAGGGTGGCGACCAGCCCGGCGGCCACCACGCCTCCGTACCAGACGGGTGTGTCGAGCCCCGGCGCGGCCGGGGTGCCCGCGAACAGCACGAAGGCGAACACCAGCAGAGCCGGGACGACCACCGTGCCCTGCAGCATCTCGTAGTGGGCGCTGATGAAGCGAACCCGGTCCAGGCCCGCCGTTCCCCCTGTGCCGCTGTTCCCGGCCATGCCGCACTCCTCTCGTCGGAGTCCTCGTCGTGATCCTTGACGACAAGGCTACCCAATAGGTCTGCGAGACAAACAGATCTGAACTGCAGACTCATTGGCGACCCGGCGCCGGACAACCGCCGGCGCCCCGAGCGCCCCTGTCGGACTCTTCGGCGGGCTGGTATGGTCGGGCGCGGCGAGCACCGGAACCTTCCGCTCCGACATGTCGCTCTCGCTCGCCGAATCGCGATCCGGCCACGGACCCGGTCGGCACCGAGGTGGTCGTGGAGTACGCGACGGACCTGTTCGACCCGTCCCCGGTCGGAGGTTTCATGCGCCGTTGGACCCGGCTTTCGGAGCAAGCCGCCGCCAATTCCTCAGCGCGCATGGAGAAGTCGGAATCACGTAACGGCGCCGAGTACGGTCAACCGCTGACGGACCGGCACCGGTCAATCCCCGAACTGGCCGCGACCGGCCCGATAGCCCCATGACCGAACCCAGCGCAGCAACGAACCCGGCCGGGCCCGCAGGAGTCTCAAGCGTCAGGAAACGGGGAACCATGTCGCGAGGCGCTTCGCGATAGCCGGTACGTCGATGTTGTCCTGCGCGACTTCCTCGACGAACGGGCCGGCCACGCAGACGGGTGGCGGGGCGGTGCCGGCGCTGACACCGTTGAAGCGCAGGAAGACACGCATGGCAAGCCAGGCGGTGCGCTTGTTGCCGTCGATCAGCGCGTGATTGCGAGCGACGGAGTGCAGCAGGGCAGCCGCCTTCTCGTGCAGCGTGGGATACAGCTCGGCCCCGAACACGTTCGTCCGGGGCCGTTCGATCGCTGACACCAGAAGTCCCATGTCACGCACGCTGTGCTCGGTGGCGTTGACCGTGCGAGCGATGGCCAGAATCTCGTCGATCTGGATGTAGCGCACGTCGGTCACTTCAGGTAGTCCAGGATCTCCGCGTCACTGTCCATCAGCTCGGCCAGGACGTCGTCGACCTTCAGCTCGGCCCGGTCCTGGGCGTCGCGGATCGCCTCAATGGCAAGCTCCTGCTTGCTGCGGCCCTCCCGACGAGCCCGCTCGGTGAGCCTCGCGTCAAGGTCTTCGGGGAGCCGGAGTGTCATCGCCATACAGCAATGATACCGGACTGGTATCTGAGGGGGAGCGCCAAAGGGTCAGGCACCCTTGTCCGCAGGCTCCAGGATCGCCACGCACTCCACATGGTGCGTCATCGGAAACACGTCTCGAGAGGGAGGATCTCACATAACCCCAGGTCAGCCAGTGTCACGGTCAGGTGTTCCGCATGACCGACAGCACCGCCGTCCTCGGCACCGGGATCCCTCGGCCGCGCAAGAACGCGGCTCGGTTCGACTCGGTCGAGACCCGTGGTCGACGAAGCCTGCACCTTCCACGATCCGCTCGCTGGGGTCAGGGCGGTTCACCTGCACGCCGGCCCGCCGGCAACTGACGGGTCGGCGACGATCACCAGAGCTTGTCGATCTCCCCTGGATACAGCTCGATGCGGGAGTGACGGAACGACGCTTGCGCCTGACGGCCCGCGGCCGAGAAGAAGCCCGATATCGTGACCTTGTCGAAGCCGGGCTGATCGCTGGGGAAGGGGGCCTGCGGCGTTCCTCCGATGAGCACGGCTCCCGGAAGCACACGCCAACCGGCGCTCTCATAGAACGGCCGCAAGGGGCGATCACACGTGAACAGGCCCAAGTCCAGGCCCTGGGCGGTCCATCCTCTCCCGCGCCGCTGCCACCAACCGCCGACCGTACCCACGGCCACGTGCCTGCTTGCTCGTCACCACCGTGCTCAGCCCACCGGCAGAAAGACGCCGGCCGATACGGACGATCTCTTTGAACAGGATGTCCAGCGCGGCCAGCACGGTTCCCTCGCCCACAAGCAGCATCGACAACGGCCGCAGTGCGGGATCGTGGGTGGGGGTGGCCACAGGAGCGTCCGGCCCCGCCTCGGACGGCCATGCCTGTTCCTGGATCTCTCTCACCTGGACACGCAGGTCGGCGGAAGTGGCTGCTTCTGGAGACGACAAGATCTGCACGCGTCGATTGTGCTCATGCCCCGCGCAAGCGCAAGCGGCTCAACCGATGACGATCACGCTTTGCCACGAGATCAACACAGGAAGAGCCGAGGCCGAACCCCGCAGAGGCTCGGCCTCGACCACGTCGGCCAAGTCGTTCTACCGGAGGTAGCGGGCCAGCAGGTCGTCCAGGGTCACGATGCCAGTGAGTCGTCCTGCGCCGTCGTGGACCACGGCAAGTGACGCCCTGCGCCGGCGTAGGGCCTCGATCGCCTCGGCGACCGTGGCGTCCTCCGCCAGTTCGGGCACGGGCCGTGCCAGCGCGCGGGCGCCGGTTGCCCGCCCCTGCGCTCGCGCCACGAGGACATCGCGGGCATGCACCGAGCCGAGCATCGCGTCGCCCTGGCGGACCAGCAGCCGGGTGCGGCCGTGAGCGGCGGCCAGACTCACGATCTGCTCCGCGTCGGCGTCGGCGTCGACGGCCACGATGTCGGCGGCCGGGACCATCAGGTCGCGTACGGGCGTCTCGGGCTCGGTCAGTGACCGGGTCAGCAGATCGGAGTCCGTTTCACTGATCAGGCCGAGTCGTTCGGACTCCTCCACCAGGTGGGTGAGCTGCTCCCGGTTGTGGACAGAGGCCAGTTCGTCGCGCGGGGTGACCCGGCAGAGACGGACCAGGGCGTTGCTGATCCGGTTGAGGACCCCGATCAGCGGTCGTACGGCGGTCACGATGGCGCGGAAGGGCGCGGACAGCAGCATCGCGGAGCGCTCGGGGTGGGCAATGGCCCAGGACTTGGGGGCCATCTCGCCGAGGACCATGTGCAGGAACACCACGACGATCATCGCCACGGCGAAGGCCACGCCGTAGCTGAGCGCGGTGGGCAGGCCCAGCTTGTGCAGCAGCGGGTCCAGTTCGTGGGAGATCGCGGGCTTGGACACGGACCCCAGACCCAGGGTGCACACGGTGATGCCCAGCTGGGCGCCGGCCAGCATCAGCGAGAGCTCACGCATGCCGGCCAGCGCGGCCTTGGCGCCGCGCTGCCCGTCGGCCACGGCCTTCTCCATACGGTGCCGCTTGGCGGCGACCAGCGCGAATTCGGCCGCGACGAAGAACCCACTGCCGACGAGCAGCAGGACGGTGACGAAGAGCGCCGTCGGGAAACTCATGCCTGCTCCTCCGCCTTCTCGGCCAGCCGCTCGATCCGGATCCGTTCGGGCACGTGCCGGTCCAGAGTGCGTACGTCGATCACCGCGCTGCCACCCTCACGCAGCTCCACGGTGAGCCGGTCCCCGATCGTCGGAAAGCGCCCCAGCCGGTCGATGACGAGCCCGGCCACGGTTTCGTAGTCGTCCTCCTCGGGCAGCTCGACGCCGGTCGCCTCGGCCACCTCGTCCAGGCGGCGCCCGGCATCCACCAGCCAGCCCTCGCCGTCCGCGACGGCCACCTCGGTGACGGTGTCCGACTCGTCGGCGATGTCACCCACCAGTTCCTCGGCGATGTCCTCGTAGGTGACGACGCCGGCCACGCCTCCGTGTTCGTCCAGGACGACGGCGAACTCGTCGTCGTCCTCGCGCATCCGCGCCACGGCATCCGGCAGCGGCAAGGTGTCCGGCAGCAGCAGCGGACGCCGGGCCGCTGCCCCGGCCGTGGCGGCGGTGGCCTGCCCGGCGGGCAGCCTCATCAGCTCCCGGACGCCCAGTACGCCTGCGACGTCGTCCGGATGGTCGCCGAGTACGGGGTAGTTGGAGTGGCCGTGCCGGGCGATGAGGGTGACGGCCTCGGCGGCCGTGGCGTCCTTTCGGACGAAGACCGCGTCGGCCCGCGGCACCATCACCTCGTGCAGCGTCCGCTCGGAGAACTCCAGGGCGTGGTCGAGCAGCTCGGCCGTGCCGCGCGGCAGCTCACCCCGTTCGTGAGACTCTCCGATCAGGTGGCCCAGCTCCTCCAGGGTGGCGCCGTGGTGCAGTTCCTCGACCGGTTCGATGCCGACCCCGCGCAGCAGCCTGTTGGCCGCCCCGTCGAAGATCCGGACGACCGGGCCGACCACCTTCAGGTAGCCCAGGGTGGAACCGGCCAGTGCCTTGGCCAGCCGTTCCGGGACGGCGATGGCGAGGTTCTTCGGGGCCAGCTCGCCCAACACCATCTGCACGACCGTGGCGAGGACGAAGGCGAGGACGACGGAGATGCCGGTGACGGCGCCGTCGGGGATGCCGATGCCGGAGAGCACGGGCCGCAGCAGCACGGAGACGGACGGCTCGGCAATGAAGCCGACCACCAGACCGGTCACCGTGATGCCGAGCTGGGCGCCCGAGAGCATGAACGACAGCCGCCCCAGCACCTTCAGAGCACGGGCGGCCTTCTTGTCGCCCCCTTCGGCCTCACGCGCGAGAGCGAGCCGGTCGGCCGAGACGTAGGCGAACTCCTGGGCGACGAAGTAGCCGGTACCCGCGGTCAGCACGAACACGGCCAGCACACCCAGCCAGGCTTCCACGGCGCTCATCCCGCACCACCCCGCCGCGCGCCGTGCTCAGGAAGTACCGGGCGCAATGGTCGCGGACTGTGCCCCGAAGGGTCCGTCGATCTGGCGGACAAGCTCTGGCTCCCTCACTAGACGTGCGGACATATAAACGATTCTGCCCGAAACCGGGTTCCCGGCATCGCCGCGTGCCGACCCTGTGTCGGGCCCGCTGCCTACTCCGTCCCGACAGGTGGCCGAAGGCGAGACCCCCTCGTGAGTGGTCTCTGGCCAGGTCAGGAGCGCCTTTCGGCCTTTCCGGGCGGGGCCGGCCGGAGCGCGCCCCCTGCCCGCCGGACCGACTCTATACTTCTACACATTTGTAGAAACAGGTCCGGGGGCGACCCTGGCCGCACTCCCTGGAGACACACATGGCTTCGATCGATCTGGACAAGGTGCTGGACAAGGCGTGGGCGGACAAGAGCCTGCCGGAGATACTCGCCGCTCCGGTCGCGGCACTGAAGGGCGTCTCCGACCGCGACGGCGAACTGCTCGACGAGGCGTTCGGAGTCAAGACGGTGGCGGACCTGGCCGAATTGAAGTACGTCCGCTGGGCCCAGGCACTCGCCGCTCTCGAAACCGCCAAGTAGTCCCCGACACGCGGGGGGGGCGCCGTCCGTCCACATCCTTCCCGCCGGACGGCGCCACTTCATGGAACACGAGTACGCACAAGGAGTGGACACCACTATGGTGTTCAAGCGACTTCTCGGCTCGCTCGGTGTGGGCGCCCCCACGGTCGACACGGTTCTCGACCCGGCTCCCGGCCTGCCCGGCTCCACGCTGACCGGCCGGGTTCACCTCAAGGGCGGGCAGGCCGACTTCGACATCGAGCACATCACACTCGAGCTGGTGGCCCGGGTCGAGGCGGAGCACGAGGACGGGGAGAGCGAGGGCGTCGTCGTCTTCGACCGGTTCACCGTCGGCGGCGGCTTCCGGCTCGGGGCGGAAGAACCGTGCAGTGTGCCCTTCCGCATCACGCTGCCCTGGGAGACGCCGATCACCCAGCTGTACGGACAGCCGCTGGGCGTCGCGCTCGGCGTGCGCGCCGAGCCGGCGGTCGCCGGCGCCAAGGACAAGGGCGACCTCGACCAGCGCACCGTCACGGCCCTGCCCGTCGCCGAGCTTGCCGCCGAAGGTCCCAACTCACGCGAGTCACGTCCCTGAACCAACGGCTCCAGCCCGATGACCTGCGGGTTCCCGCGCCTTGATCTCTTACACCACCCGGCGGTACGCCATCCGGTCAGGCGCGGCCGAGGGGCCCCTGTCAAGCAGGTGTCCCCGTGCCGACCTCGTGCCGATCCGTGCCGCCGGGCACCTGCGTGGCCGGTTCGCCGGTGACGTTCACCGAGCGTTTGCGTCCCAGGCGGGGGTGGAGGAGGACGAAGGCGACGACCGCCGCCAGGAACGTGAGCCCCGCCGAGACGATCAGGCACAGGCGCATGCCGTCGAGGAAGGCGTCACCGACCGCGCCGAAGACCTGGCCGGTCTGCGGACCGAGGTCCATCGAGCCCACCGCGCCGAGGCCGGCGTCCCGCGTCGCGTCGGTGACCTGGTCTGCCACCGCGCCGTTCACCCCCGCGTCGGCGAGGTGGCCGGGGAGGGAGGAGACGGCGCGGCTGGTGAGGAGGGCGCCGAGCACCGCGGGACCGAGCGCTCCGCCGACCTGGCGGAAGGCGTTGTTGCCCGCCGCCGCCATCCCGGCCAGGGGGTGCGGTACGGAGGCCACGGCGACGGCCGTCATCGGCGTCGTCACCAGCCCCATGCCCAGACCCAGCAGGAACAGCCGCCAGGAGAACGAGGCGAAGGAGGTGTCCGCGCCGGCGTCGAGCAGGGTGAGCAGGGCGGCCGTCGACACGAGCAGCCCCGTGGTCATCATGAGGCGCGGGGAGAACCGGTGCATGACGCGCCCCGCGACACCGCTGACGATCAGCGCGGCCACGGTGATCACGAGCAGCCGCCAGGCGGTGCCGAGCGTGTCGAGCCGCTGGACCATGCCGAAGTAGAGACTCAGCACGAAGAAGAAGCCGATCATGCCCATGAACATGATCATGGCGACGAGGGCCGTGGCGGTGAAGCCCGGACTGCGGAAGAGCGCGAGGTCGAGCATCGGGTGCGCGGAACGCCGCTCGGTCACGACGAAGAGAACGCCGCTGACTGCGGCGACGGCGAGCACGACGACGACCTGCGTGTCGCCGAAAGAGCCCGCGCCGCCCTCGATGACGCCGTACACGAGCGCGCTGATGGCGAGCGCCGCGGTGATCTGCCCGGCCCAGTCGAGCCGCCCGGCGCGCGGTGCGCGGGACTCCGGCAGGGACCGCAGCGATATGACGACGGCGACGAGGGCCGCGGGGAGTGGTACGAGGAAGATCCAGCGCCAACCGGCGTGGCTGAGGATCACCCCGGCCAGCACACTGCCGACGGCGAGCGCACCCAGCAGGCACATCGCCCAGATGCCGATGAACTTCCCGCGTTCACGGTGGTCGGGTACGGCGTGGCTGATGAGGGCCAGTGTCGTGGGCAGCAGCGCGGCGGCGCCCAGTCCGGACAGTGCCTGCCCGGCCCACAGCTGGCCGATGGAGTGCGCGGTGAGCGACGTGGCCGCGCCGGCGGCGGAGAGCAGCAGTCCGGCCACGAAGACCTTGCGCCGGCCGTGTACGTCGCCGAAGATCCCGGCGGTGAGGATGAAGGCCGCCATCGGCAGCACGAAGGCGTCCGACACCCAGGTCAGCTGCGAGGTCGTCGCGGACAGCGCCGACTGGATGGCGGTCAGGCTGACCGAGACGCTGGTCACCGGCAGGTAGGCGACGAAGACCCCGAGACAGGCCAGGACGATGGTCGCGCCGCGACGATGCACGGCGGAGGACGGTGACTGGGACAACACAACTCCTTCGCGGCGCCGGGATCCGGCGCCGCGGGGAAAGGACGGGAGGGCCGCGCGGGACGTCGTCGGCCGGGGGCCCGGGAACGAGTGTCAAGCGCCCACCCGAGTCTTCACCGAAGGAGGGCTTTCCATCAAATCGGACCCACGGAACCGAAGGAAACCCGTACCAGGGGCAGGCTCGCCGCATACTTGCTCCATGGCCGACACTCTGGACAGTCATATCCTCCACGCACTCCACATCAGCCCCCGGGCACCGTTCCGGCTGGTCGGAGAGGTGGTGGGGGCGTCGGAGCAGACCGTCGCCCGCCGCTACCGAACGATGCGCCGCACGGGGACGGTACGGGTGGTGGGACTCGTCAACCCGGCGGTGCAGGGTCTGGTGGCGAGTGTGGTCCGGATCTCCCTGCGCCCCGACCGGATCGACGCCTGCGCCGAGGCGCTGACGCGGCTTCCCGATGTCTCCTTCGCGCACATCTCGTTCGGCGGCTCGGAGATCGTGTGCTCGATGGCAACACCCTACGAGGGGCGAATGCCCGAGGTGCTGCGCCAGCTCGCCCGCACACCGGGGGTGCTGCAGATCGACACACGTATGACTCTGCACACCTACTCCCCGCCCGGCGCCGGCTGGGGGCAACTCGGCCCGTCGCTCCCCGAGGAGGCGGTGAGGCACCTCCGCGAGCACCACCCGCGCACCACCCCTCAGGGCCCGCCGCTCGAACCGCACGAGGAGGACGCCGCCCTGCTCGGCGCGCTCGCCGAGGACGGCCGAGCGAGTCAGGCCACGCTCGCCGGCCGCACCGGCTGGACGACCGGACGGGTCGCGCGGCGCCTGGAGGCACTGGAGCGCTCCGGCACCCTGTTCTACGACGTGGACCTGGCCCTGGAGAAGCTGGGCTACCCCTTCAGCGCCGCCCTCTGGCTGACCACCTCCCCCGCGCGGCTGCACGAGACGGGCTCGACCGTCGCCGCGCTCCCCCGGGTCGTGTTCGCCTGCGCCACGACCGGGACACAGAACCTCATGGCCATCGTCATGTGCACGGACATCACCGACTTCTACGACTGGCTCAGCCGCCGGCTGGCGACGGTGCCCGGGGTCACCGGCTACACGGTCAGCGTCCGGCTGCGCTCCCTCAAGCAGGCCGCCTCACTCGTCTCTCAGGGACGGCTGATCGCGGCGCCCCGGTAAGGGGTCTCGGCCTGCTCGTGACCATCGGGGACGTCCTCGACGGCGGGTCGACCACCCGCAGTGCGGAGTGCCGGGCCGGACGCCCTTCTCCGCTGGTTTCCGGGGCTGGACCGTCAAATGAGCGGCACCGGCCGTCCTCGGACGGGGCCCGCAGTGCCCCGACGTAGTCCGGTCGGAACGTAGTCCCGGTCAGAACGTAGTCCGGTCAGACGGTGCACACGGCGTGAGCGCCCATGCTCGGCGAAGCCGCGCCAGGCCCCACTGGTCGTGGGTGGCCATCGTGATGCTCCGGGCCCAGCATGAGGACGAATCCTCGGTCAGGGCCTCGTACGTCACCTACGGCTGCACGAAGGAACTGGCTGTGACTCCCGCCCCGGCTGAAGCCGGGGGAGGTGTCACCTGGTTGCCTGCTCCGCAGACCGGGCCGGCAGGACGAGTCGGAACGTGCAGCCCTCGCCGGGTAGCGTGTCGAGTTCCAGTCGTCCGCCGTGCCCTCGGCGATCGCGGCGGCGATCGACAGGCCGGGACCCATGCAGCCCTCCGCTGTGACCACCCGACGACAGGGTGAAGACCGAACGGCAGTACCAGCGCCCCGATCGATGACGATCCATCAGGACGAGCGTCAACTGAGCGTCGAGACGGTCAGCCTCCCTTCCTGCCGAGAGAGGCGAAGAGCGCATCGCCATCCCGGCACAATCCCTGAACGCCAGGTCAGACGGCGTTCGTCACCAGACGACGCGCTTCACGCCGTGTACTTCAGGAAACAGGTCGAGCACGCCCGGCCATACTGGCCGATTCACAAGAAACAGCAGTTCAGACGCCCTTTGTAGTGCGCTCCAGAATCGCCACGCACTCCACGTGATGCGTCATCGGGAACAGGTCGAACGCTCGCAGGGTCCGGACGCGGTAGCCGCCGTCGCGGAAGTAGGCCAGGTCTCGGGCCAGGGCGGCCGGGTCGCAGGCGACGTAGGCGATGCGGCGGGCGCCCAGGGTGGTCAGTTGCTTCACCGTGGACCTGCCGGCGCCCGCGCGGGGCGGGTCCAGGACGATGAGGTCGCATTCGGTGATGCCGGTGCGGGGCAGGACCTGCTCGACCTTGCCGTGTTCGATGCGGACCCGGTCCAGGTCGCGGAGGTTGTGCCGGGCGTCCTCGACCGCGCGCTTGCCGGACTCGATGCCGAGCACCGCGCCCTTCTCGCCGATGCGCTGGCCGATGGCGCCGGCGAAGAGGCCGACGCCGCAGTACAGGTCGAGGGCGGTGTCGTTCTTGCGGGGCAGCAGGCCCTGCATGACCGCGCGGACCAGGGTGTCCGCGGCCTTGGGGTGGACCTGCCAGAAGCCGCCGGAGCCGACGCGGTACGTGCGGTCGTCGGCGCGTTCGCGGACGAAGGCGCGGCCGTGGACGCGGTGCACCCCGCCGTCGCGTTCGTCGACGCGCAGGACGGAGACCGGCTTGTCCAGCTCGACCAGGGGGAGGCGGCCGCCCGGCCGGGGGGTGAGGATGACCTGGCGGTCGTGGGAGCCGGTGGCGGCGATCGCCTCGACGGTCGCCATCTGCGGCCAGTCCTGCTGCTCGACGCCCAGCTCGGAGACGCCCGGCGCGGCGATCATGCAGTGGTCGACGATCTCGATGTCGTGCGAGCGGTGCTTGCGCAGGCCGACGCGGCCGTCCGCGTCGATGGCGTACTGGACGCGGGTCCGCCAGGCGGGCACCTCGCCCGCCGGGAGCTTGTCGCCCTCGGCCGGTACGACCGTGCCGTCCCAGCCGGCCTCCTCCGGGGTGAGGCCCGCCAGGCGCTGGAGCTGTTCGGCGACGACCTCGCCCTTCAGGCGGCGCTGGGCGCCCGGCTTGGCGTGCTGCCAGTCGCAGCCGCCGCACTTGCCGGGGCCCGCGAAGGGGCAGGGGGCCGACACCCGGTCCTTGGACGCCTCGATGATCTCCACCGCGTCCGCGCGCAGGAAGCGCGAGTCCTCGGAGCCGTCGGTGATCCGGGCGACGACCTTCTCGCCGGGGAGCGTGTGGCGGACGAACAGGACCCGGCCCTCGTCGGTGCGCGCGATGCAGTGGCCGCCGTGCGCGACCGGGCCGACCTCGACCTCGTACTCCCGTCCGACCAGCGACTCCGGCGGTGTCTCCCCGGTCTGCGGCGACGTGGATTCGTTCTGCATGAGGGGATGGCTCCAGGGAGGGAAGGGGGACGGCCGGCGGCCGGACGACAACCTACGAGTCTACGTGGGTGTGGCCGGGCCGCCGACCACGGACGGCTCCCCCGCCTCGGCCCCTCACACCTTGGGCGTCGGCTCCTTGGAGTTCCGGCGCTCCACCGGTCCCCGGCGTACCGAGCCCGGAGCCGACCAGTTGGCGCGCTTGCGGGCGCGCTTCTTGGCCGCCTCGGAGGACTCCAACTGGTACGGGACCGAGGTGACCATCACACCGGGTGTGAAGAGCAGCCGGCCCTTGAGCCGCAGGGCGCTCTGGTTGTGCAGCAGATGCTCGTACCAGTGGCCGACGACGTACTCCGGGATGTACACGCTCACGACGTCGCGCGGGCTCTCCCGGCGCAGGCCCTTGACGTACTCGATGACCGGGCGGGTCACCTCGCGGTACGGCGAGTCGAGGATCTTCAGCGGCACGTTGATGCCGCGCCGCTCCCAGTCCTCCCGCAGGGCCTTCGTCTCGGCCGCGTCCACGCTGATGGAGAGCGCCTCCAGATGGTCCGTACGGATCAGCTTGGCGTAGGCCAGGGCGCGCAGGGTGGGGCGGTGGAGCTTGGAGACCAGGACGATGGCGTGGACCCGCGAGGGGCGGATCGACTCGTCCGGTGACGTCTCGTCGGCGGCGATCTCCTCGGCGACCCGGTCGTAGTGCTTACGGATCGCGGTCATCGTGCCGTAGAAGATCACCATGCCGAGCAGCGCCACCCAGGCGCCGTGGGTGAACTTGGTGGCGAGGACGACGACGAGCACCAGACCGGTGAAGAAGGCGCCGAAGGTGTTGATCGCGCGGGAGCGGATCATGCGGCGGCGCTTGGCCTGGTCCTTCTCGACGGCGAGATGGCGGTTCCAGTGCCGGACCATGCCCGTCTGGCTGAGCGTGAAGGAGACGAACACGCCGACGATGTACAGCTGGATGAGGCGGGTCGAGTCGGCGCCGTAGACGACCACCAGCGCGATCGCCGCGCCGGCCAGCAGCACGATGCCGTTGGAGAAGGCGAGCCGGTCACCGCGGGTGTGCAGCTGGCGGGGCAGGTAGCGGTCCTGGGCGAGGATCGAGCCGAGCAGCGGGAAGCCGTTGTACGCGGTGTTCGCGGCGAGGAAGAGGACGAGGGCGGTGGCAGCGGCGAGGATCACGAAGAAGAACGTGCCGTCGCCGAAGACCGCGGCGGCGACCTGGGAGATGACCGGGTCCTGGACGAAGCCGGAGCCGACCGGCCGGCCGTCGCTGATCAGGTCCTTCGCCGGGTTCTCGGCCATCTTGACGTCGGTGGCCATGGCCAGCGCGATGATGCCGCAGAACATGGTGACGGCCAGCAGGCCCATCATCGCCAGCGTGGTCGCGGCGTTCTTGCTCTTCGGCTTGCGGAACGCGGGTACGCCGTTGCTGATCGCCTCGACGCCGGTGAGCGCCGCACAGCCGGAGGAGAAGGCGCGCAGCAGCAGGAAGACCAGCGCGAAGCCGGCCAGCCCCTGGTGCTCGGCCTTGATGGTGTAGCCGGAGGTGGGGGCGTGCATGGTGTCGCCGAGGACGAGCCCGCGGAAGGCGCCCCACAGGAGCATGATGAAGACGCCGGCCACGAAGAGGTACGTGGGGATGGCGAAGAGCTTGCCGGACTCCTTGACCCCGCGCAGGTTCATCAGGGTCAGCAGCACGATGGCCGCGACCGCGCACGCCGTCTTGTGCTCGACGACGAAGGGGATCGCGGAGCCCAGGTTCTCCACGCCGGAGGCGATCGACACGGCGACGGTCAGCACGTAGTCGACCAGCAGGGCGCTGGCCACGGTCAGCCCGGCCTTGGGCCCCAGGTTGGTGGTGGCGACCTCGTAGTCGCCGCCGCCGCTGGGGTAGGCGTGCACGTTCTGCCGGTAGGAGGCGACCACCGTGAACATCAGGACGACGACCGCGACGGCGATCCAGGGACTGAAGTGGTACGCCGACACGCCCGCGATGGACAGCACCAGAAGGACTTCTCCGGGTGCGTACGCCACCGAGGACAGCGGGTCGGACGCGAAGACGGGGAGGGCGATGCGCTTGGGGAGGAGCGTCTCCCCCAGCTTGTCGCTGCGCAGCGCCCGCCCGATCAGAATCCGTTTGGGCACGTCGGTCAGTTTGGACACGCTGAGGATCGTAAGGGTTCCGTATGGAGCCCGCCCCCGCCTGACGTGCGTGGCCCGCCAATCTCCTGCGCTCGGCCGGAAACGCCGCGGAATCCTTAACGCGATCCTTGCGCCGCGCCCGCCCGCCGCCCGGCTCCGCCGCGCGAGGGGGCCACTCGGATGAGGCGCCGCGACGGGCCCGGCATAAGCTCAATGCCGGGCGACGGGGCACCCCGTTGCCCCGTTGTTTGCCCGGCCAGCCGAGGAAAGAGTGTGAGCAGGGTGTTTTCGCAGGTCAGCCGGAAGACCAGGACTGCGAGGTAGGCGCAAGGTGCACATCGTCATCATGGGCTGCGGGCGAGTGGGAGCCGCTCTCGCGCAGACCCTGGAGCAGCAGGGGCACACGGTCGCCGTCATCGACCGGGACCCCACGGCGTTCCGGCGCCTCGGCTCCGGCTTCGGCGGACGCCGCGTCACCGGGGTCGGATTCGACCAGGACACCCTGCGGGACGCGGGGATCGAGGAGGCCGGCGCGTTCGCCGCGGTGAGCAGCGGCGACAACTCCAACATCATCGCGGCCCGGGTGGCGCGCGAGATGTTCGGCATCGAGAACGTGGCGGCCCGGATCTACGACCCGCGGCGGGCCGAGGTGTACCAGCGCCTGGGCATTCCGACGGTCGCCACCGTGCGCTGGACGGCGGACCAGATGCTGCGCCGGCTGCTGCCCTCGGGCGCGGAGCCGCTGTGGCGCGACCCGAGCGGCGGGGTGCAGCTCGCGGAGGTGCATACGACCCCGTCCTGGATCGGCCACAAGATCAGCACGCTCCAGGAGGAGACGGGCGTACGCGTCGCCTTCCTCACCCGGTTGGGCGAGGCCATGCTGCCGTCGTCGCAGACGGTGCTCCAGGAGGGCGACCTCGTCCACGTGATGATGCGTACGGACGAGATCGCGAAGGTCGAGGCGGCCTTCGCCGAGGGCCCCGAGGAGGGCGGTCACTGATGCGTGTCGCGATTGCCGGGGCCGGTGCGGTGGGGCGTTCCATCGCGGGCGAGCTGCTGGAGAACGGGCACGAGGTGCTGCTCGTGGACAAGGCGCCGACCGCCATCTCGGTGGAGCGGGTGCCGATGGCCGAGTGGCTGCTGGCGGACGCCTGTGAGATCACGTCGCTGGACGAGGCGGCGCTGCAGCGCTGCAACGTCGTGATCGCGGCGACGGGTGACGACAAGGTGAACCTGGTCGTCTCGCTGCTGGCGAAGACCGAGTACGGCGTGCCGCGCGTCGTCGCGCGGGTGAACAATCCGAAGAACGAGTGGCTGTTCAACGAGGCGTGGGGCGTCGATGTGGCGGTCTCCACGCCGCGTCTGATGTCGGCGCTGGTCGAGGAGGCGGTGAGTGTCGGCGATCTGGTCCGGCTGCTGCGCTTCAGCCACGGCGACGCGAACCTGGTGGAGCTGACGCTGCCGCCGGAGTCGGCGCTCGCGGGTACGCAGGTCGGGGACGTCGCCTGGCCGGAGGACACCTCGCTGGTGACGATCATCCGGGGTCAGCGGGTGCTGACGCCGAGCCCGGAGGAGAGCCTGGAGGCGGGTGACGAGCTGCTGTTCGTGGCCGCGCAGGCGCGCGAGGAGCAGTTGGAGGATCTGCTGTCGGTGCGCCGGGGCGATCCGGAGGACTGAGTACGCGGAAGGGGCCCGTCACCGGTGGTGACGGGCCCCTTTCCATGAGCGTCAGGCGTCCTGGCTCCGGGCGGCTTCGGCGGCGGCCTTGCGGGCCTTCTCGGCCTCCTCCTCCGCCTCCATCTCGGCGAAGACGTCGATGGGCGGCGGCGCCTTGGCGAGGAACACCCAGGTCAGGTAGACGGCGAGCAGGAACGGCGGGATCTTGAGGGCGACCAGGACCCAGCCGAGCTGGGTGGTGTCGGCCCACCAGTACAGCGGGAAGAGGACCGCCGACTTGGCGAGGAGGATCAGCCCCCAGGCGTAGCTGGCCTTGACGTACGCCTTCTTGCGGCCGGGGTTACGGGTGCGCCAGGAGAGGTTCTCCTTGAAGACCGGGCCCAGGATGAGGCCGATCAGGGGCAGTCCGGCGGCCGCGGTGACCAGGTACGCCGCGGCGAGGCCGAGGGTGTAGAGCATGCCCGGCAGGTAGAAGTCCTTGGCGTTGCCCGTCATCTTGGCGAAGACCACACCGAAGGCCACGCCGAAGACGCCGCTGAAGGCGTGCTTGACGGTGTCCTTGCGGATGAGCCGCACGGCGAACAGCACCAGCGACACCGCGACGGCCGCGATGGCCGAGTTGGTGAGGTTCTTGTCGATGGTGAAGATCGTGACGAAGAGCAGTCCGGGCAGGACCGTCTCCACCATGCCCCTCACGCCGCCGAACGCCTCGAAGAGGGCGGCCTCGGTGACCGCCCTGCTGTCGGCGTCCTGCTGGTCGGTGGTGCGGTCCGTGTCGGACGTCGGCTTGTCGAGAGACGTCACCGGCTACTCCTTGCCGAGCGGTCGGAGTTCGTATTTGGGGTTGAACAGCACCCGGCGGCCGTGGCTCATGGCGATCCGGCCGGAGGCGATGAGCTTGCGGCCCGGTTCTATGCCCACGATGGAGCGGCGGCCGAGCCAGACCACGTCGAGCGGCGCGGTGCCGTCGAAGAGCTCCGCCTCCAGGGCGGGCACTCCGGCGCGCGGCCGCAGGGTGACCGTCCGCAAGGTACCAGTCACCTTGACGATCTGGCGGTCGGTGCACTCGGAGATGCGGGTGCACCCCGATGCCTGCGTGTCCTCCTCCAGCTCCTCGCACTCCAGGTCCTGCTGGGAGCTGGAAAGCCGGTCCAGCATCCGGCGGAAGCGCCCGGACGGCCGGTCGCCCTTGTGGGGCTTCTCGGATCGGGGAACAGCACTCATACCCGAAGGGTACCGGTCCCGCGGGCGCGTGGCGGGTGGCCGCCGTCTCACTCGAACGAAGGACTGTGCGCGGCCGTCTCGGGGGCGGCCGGCGGTTTCAGGCGCGCTCGAAGCGGTAACCCATGCCGGGCTCGGTGACGAAGTGGCGGGGATGGGAGGGATCGGCCTCCAGCTTGCGCCGCAGCTGGGCCATGTAGACCCGCAGATAGTTGGTCTCGGTGCCGTACGAGGGGCCCCAGACCTCCTGGAGGAGCTGGCGCTGGCTGACGAGCCGGCCGCCGTTGCGGACCAGGACCTCCAGCAGATGCCACTCGGTGGGGGTGAGCCGTACGTCGCGGCCGTCGCGGTGGACCTTCTTGGCGGCCAGGTCGACGGTGAAGCCCGCGGTCTCCACGACGACGGCCTGGTCCCCGCCGCCCGGCCCGACCGGCTCCGCCCGGCGCACCGCGGCCCGCAGCCTGGCCAGCAGCTCGTCCATGCCGAACGGCTTGGTCACGTAGTCGTCGGCCCCCGCGTCCAGCGCCTCGACCTTCTCGTCGGAGGTGTGGCGGGCCGAGAGCACCAGGATCGGGACGCGGGTCCAGCCGCGCAGGCCCCGGATCACGTCCACGCCGTCCATGTCGGGCAGCCCGAGGTCCAGGACGACGACGTCGGGGTGGCGGGCGGCGGCGAGCTGGAGGGCGGTGGCCCCGTCTGGCGCGGCGTCCACCTCGTACTTGCGCGCCTTCAGGTTGATCACGAGGGCACGCACGATCTGCGGCTCGTCGTCGACCACTAGCACGCGGGTCATCGCGGTCCTGCCTTTCTGCTGGGCGTACGTCGTTGCGCGGAGCGGTCCGCCGGTCATGGGGTGAGACGCGCGGTCATGAGGTGACCCGCGCGGGCAGGCCGGGGGCGGCGGGGGCGTGGCCGGGTGCCGCCTTGACGGTGAGGACCATGGTGAGGCCGCCGCCGGGGGTGTCCTCGGCGTCCAGCGTGCCGCCCATGGATTCGGCGAAACCGCGGGCGACCGCGAGGCCGAGGCCGACCCCGGACCCGCGCGGGGCGTCCCCGTAGCGCTGGAAGGGTTCGAAGATGCGTTCCTTGCCCTCGTCGGGAACGCCCCGGCCCCGGTCGGCGACCCGGAGTTCGACGCGGTCGCCGTGCGCGCTGGCGGCCACGGTGACGCGGTCGCCGTCGGGGTTGTACTTGACGGCGTTCTCCACGATGTTGGCGACGGCCCGCTCCAGGAGGCCGGGATCGACGGCGACCATGGGCAGCGTCTCGGGGATGTCCAGGTCGACGCTGTCCTCGGGGACGCCGCCCAGGGCCATGGGCACCACCTCGTCCAGGTCGATCTCGCGGATGAGCGGGGTGACGGTGCCGGTCTGGAGGCGGGACATGTCCAGGAGGTTGCCGACGAGGTGGTCGAGGCGGTCGGCGCCGTCCTCGATGCCTTCGAGGAGTTCCGCCTCGTCGTCCTCGGACCAGGCGACGTCGTCGGAGCGCAGGGAGGAGACGGCGGCCTTGATCGCGGCGAGCGGGGTGCGCAGGTCATGGCTGACGGCGGCCAGGAGCGCGGTCCTGATGCGGTTGCCCTCGGCGAGTCTGCGGGCCTCCTCGGCCTCGTCCACCAGGCGTTCGCGTTCCAGGACGACGGCGGCCTGGGCGGCGAACGCGCCGAGCACCCGGCGGTCCTCGGCGGGCAGCACCCGGCCGGTCAGGGCGAGCGCCATGTGGTCGCCGACCGGCATGTCCACGTCGGCGTCCTCGGGCCGGGCGGCCGGGGCCGGGCCGACGCTGCCGGCGCAGGTCCAGGGATCGACGTCGCTGCTGCGCTCCAGCAGGGCGACGGAGCCCATGCCGAAGGTCTCGCGGACCCGGTCCAGGAGCGCGGGCAGTGTGGTCTCACCGCGCAGCACGCTGCCGGCCAGGAAGGACAGGATCTCGGCCTCCGCGCGCAGCCGGGCGGCCTGGTGGGTGCGGCGGGCCGCGAGATCCACCACGGAGGCCACCGCGACCGCCACCGCGAAGAAGATCACGATGGCGACGAAGTTCTCCGGGTCCTGGACGGTGAGGGTGTGGGTGGGCGGGGTGAACCAGTAGTTGAGGAGCAGCGAGCCGGCGGCGGCCGAGGCGAGGGCGGGCAGCAGTCCGCCGATGAGGGCGGCGCCGACGGTCATGAAGAGGAAGAGCAGGACGTCGTTGGCGAGGCCGGGACCGCTCTCCAGGGCCTTGAGGAGGACGGCGAGGAGGACGGGGCCGCCGACGCCGACCGCCCAGCCCCAGATGATGCGGGCGCGGCCGAGGCGGGCGCCGCGTGCCATGGGCAGGCCCCGGCCCTTGGCGACCTCGCCGTGGGTGACGATGTGGACGTCGAGGTCGGTGCCGGACTCGCGTGCGACGGTGGCGCCGACGCCGGGTCCGTAGATGTACTGCCAGGTCTTGCGGCGGCTGGAGCCGAGGACGATCTGGGTGGCGTTGACGCCGCGCGCGAAGGCCAGGAGCGCGGAGGGTATGTCGTCGCCGATGACGTGGTGGAAGGTGCCGCCCAGGTCCTCGACGAGGGTGCGCTGGACGGTCAGCTCCTTGGGCGAGGCCGCGGTCAGTCCGTCGCTGCGGGCGATGTAGACGGCGAGGATCTCGCTGCCGGAGCCCTTGGCCGCCATGCGCGCGGCGCGGCGGATGAGGGTGCGGCCCTCGGGGCCCCCGGTGAGGCCGACGACGATGCGTTCGCGGGCCTGCCAGGTGGTGCGGATGTTGTGCTCGCCCCGGTACTGCTGGAGGTATTCGTCGACCCGGTCGGCGACCCAGAGGAGAGCCAGTTCGCGCAGGGCGGTGAGGTTGCCGGGGCGGAAGTAGTTGGAGAGGGAGGCGTCGATCCGGTCCGGTTTGTAGATGTTGCCGTGGGCCATGCGGCGGCGCAGGGCCTGGGGCGACATGTCGACCAGTTCGAGCTGGTCGGCGCGGCGGACGACCTCGTCGGGCACGGTCTCGCGCTGGCGTACGCCGGTTATGGACTCGACGACGTCGCCCAGGGATTCCAGGTGCTGGATGTTGACCGTGGAGACGACGTCGATGCCGGCCTGGAGGAGTTCCTCGACGTCCTGCCAGCGCTTGGCGTTGCGGGAGCCGGGCACATTGGTGTGGGCGAGCTCGTCCACCAGGGCGACGGCCGGGGCGCGCTCCAGGACGGCGTCGATGTCCATCTCGGTGAACAGGGCCGTGCGGTGCTCCATCTCCCGGCGGGGCACGGTTTCCAGGCCGTGCAGCATGGTCTCGGTGCGCGGCCGGTCGTGGTGTTCGACGAAGGCGACGACGCAGTCGGTGCCCCGCTCGACGCGCCGGTGCGCCTCGGCGAGCATCGCGTACGTCTTGCCGACGCCGGGTGCCGCCCCGAGGTAGATCCGAAGTTTGCCGCGCCCCATGGCCCCATTGTCTTCCGAAACCGGCGGCCGCCGTCCTGGCGGCCCTGGTTCGAAAGTACCTGGTGAATTTCCGGCATATCGGACGGGGAGTGGGAAGGCGGCGGGAATTGACACAACCCTGATACGGCGGCGGGGCCGCAGGCCGGCGCTCCCGCTACGGCCGCGCAGCCGCCGGTCAGTGCTCGATGATGTGCCCGTCGCCGAGCTCCAGCACCCGGTCGGCCAGGCCCAGCAGCTGGGCGTCGTGGGTGGCGACGAGCGCGGTGACGTTCTCGCTGTGCACGACGGCGCGCAGCAGCTCCATCACCGCGAGCCCGGTCTCCTGGTCGAGCTGCCCGGTGGGCTCGTCCGCGATCAGCAGGGCGGGCCGGTTGGCGAGCGCGCGGGCGATGGCCACCCGCTGCTGCTGGCCGCCGGACATCTCGCCGGGGCGCTGCGCCGCGTGGTCGGCGAGGCCGACGAGGGAGAGCAGCAGCGACACCCGCTCCTCGCGCTCGCGGGGGTCGGCCTTGCGCAGCCGCAGAGGTACGCCGACGTTCTCCGCCGCCGTGAGGATCGGGATCAGGCCGAAGGACTGGAAGATGAAGCCGATGCGGTCCCGGCGCAGCTCCAGCAGCCCGTTCTCGCCGAGGGTGGAGAGGTCGGTGCCGTCCACGGTGATCCGGCCGCCGTCCGGGCTGTCCAGGCCCCCGACGAGGTTGAGCAGGGTGGTCTTGCCGGAGCCGGAACGGCCCTTGAGGGCGACCAGCTCGCCGCGCGGCACCTCGAAGGAGACGCCGCGCAGCGCGTGCACGGCGCCCGCGCCGGAGCCGTAGGAGCGGCGCAGGTCCTCGACGCGCACCATCGGGCCGTCGGCGAGGACCGTCCCGGTGCCCCCGCCGGTGCTCGTGTCGGCGCTGTTCTCGGTCATGTCGCTCCCCCGTGGGTCCTCGGCTGTCGGCCGCCAGTATGTGCAGGTGGCACGGGACGGGGCAATGCCCCCGGATGCGGTCCGGAGGCATCGCCCCGCCGTTCAGCCCGTCGCCAGCCGGCGCAGCGCGACGTTGAGCCGGAGGACGTTGACGCGCGGTTCGCCGATGAAGCCGAGGAGGCGGCCCTCGGTGTGCCGTTCGACCAGCGCGGCGACCCGGTCGGCGTCCAGGTGGTTGCGGGCGGCGACGCGGCGGACCTGGAGCTGTGCGTACGCCGGGGAGATGTGGGGGTCGAGCCCGGAGCCGGAGGACGTGACCGCGTCGGCGGGCACCTGCGCGGGATCGACCGGGTGGCCGGGGACGGAGTTGTCCCGGACGACGGCCGCCCGGGCGGCGGTGACCCGGTCGATCAGCTCCGGGCTGTCGCCGGCCAGGTTGCTCGCGCCGGAGACGAGCAGCGAGTAGCGGGTGTTGCGGCTGTTGGTGCCGAGCCCGGCGGAGGGGCGCGGCTGGAACCAGCGCAGATCGGGCTGTGCGCTCTCCCCGTCCTGCGTGGCCGGCAGGTCGTAGCGCTGGCCGATGAGGGCGGAGCCGACGACCCGGCCGCCGTCGGTGATCCGGGAGCCGTCCGCGCGGTGCGGCATGAGCGTCTGCGCGGCCCCGGTGACGGCGAGCGGGTAGAGGACGCCGCAGACCAGGGTGAGGACGAGCAGGGCGCGCAGGGCGGCCCAGACCTGGCGGGCGGGGTTGCGTACGGGTGTGTGCATGGCGGGTCAGCCGATTCCGGGGAGGAGGGAGAGGAGCAGGTCGATGAGCTTGATGCCGGCGAAGGGCGCGATCAGCCCGCCGATGCCGTAGACGGCGAGGTTGCGCCGGAGCAGGGCGGACGCGCCGCCGGGCCGGTGGCGTACGCCCCGCAGGGCGAGCGGCACGAGCGCGACGATGATCAGCGCGTTGAAGATCACGGCGGAGAGGATCGCGGTCCGGGGCGAGGACAGGTCCATGATGTTGAGCCGGTCCAGGCCCGGGTACACGGCGGCGAACATCGCGGGGATGATCGCGAAGTACTTCGCGATGTCGTTGGCCAGCGAGAACGTGGTGAGCGCGCCCCGGGTGATCAGCAGCTGCCTGCCGATCTCCACGATCTCGATGAGCTTGGTCGGGTCGGAGTCCAGGTCGACCATGTTCCCGGCCTCCTTGGCGGCCGCGGTCCCGCTGTTCATGGCCACGCCGACGTCGGCCTGCGCGAGCGCCGGGGCGTCGTTGGTGCCGTCGCCGGTCATCGCGACGAGCGCGCCACCGGCCTGCTCCCGCTTGATGAGGGCCATCTTGTCCTCGGGCGTGGCCTCGGCCAGGAAGTCGTCGACCCCGGCCTCCCTGGCGATGGCCTTCGCGGTGAGCGCGTTGTCCCCGGTGATCATGACGGTGCGGATGCCCATCCGGCGCAGCTCGGCGAACCGCTCGGGCATGCCCTCCTTGACGACGTCCTTGAGGTGGACGACGCCCAGGACCCGGGCGCCGGCCGTGTCCTCGGTGGCCACCAGGAGCGGGGTGCCGCCCTCGGCCGCGATGTCGTCGGCGAGCCGGCGCGCCTCGCCGGGGACGCTTCCGCCGCGCTCGCGCACCCAGGCGGAGACCGCCCCGGCGGCGCCCTTGCGGACGCTGCGCCCGGCCACGTCCACGCCGGACATGCGGGTGTGGGCGGTGAAGGCGACCCAGGTGGCGTCGCTCAGCTCGTCCGCGCGGGGTTCGCCCTGCCCGTACCGCTCCCCGGCGAGGGCGACCACGGACCGGCCCTCGGGGGTCTCGTCGGCCAGCGAGGCGAGCCGGGCGGCCCGCGCCAGTTCCTCGCCGGTGACCCCGGCGACGGGCAGCAGGGCGGTGGCCCGGCGGTTGCCGTGGGTGATGGTGCCGGTCTTGTCGAGCAGCAGCGTCGAGACGTCCCCGGCCGCCTCGACGGCCCGCCCGGACATCGCGAGCACATTGCGCCGCACCAGCCGGTCCATGCCCGCGATGCCGATCGCGGAGAGCAGCGCGCCGATGGTGGTCGGGATGAGGCAGACCAGCAGCGCGGTGAGCACGGCGACGGACTGCTCGCCGCCCGCGTACACGGCGAAGGGCTGGAGGGTGACCACGGCGAGCAGGAAGGCGATCGTCAGGGACGCCAGCAGGATGTTCAGGGCGATCTCGTTGGGCGTCTTCTGCCGGGCGGCTCCCTCCACCAGGGCGATCATCCGGTCGATGAACGTCTCGCCGGGCCGGGTGGTGATCCTGATGACGATGCGGTCGGAGAGCACCTTCGTACCGCCGGTGACGGCGCTGCGGTCGCCGCCGGACTCGCGGATGACGGGGGCGGACTCGCCGGTCACCGCGGACTCGTCCACGCCGGCCACGCCCTCCACGACGTCCCCGTCGCCGGGGACGATGTCGCCCGCCTCGCAGACGACCAGGTCGCCGACGCGCAGCTCGGTGCCGGCGATCCGCTCCTCGCGTCCGCCGGTCAGCCGGCGGGCGACGGTGTCGGTCTTCGCCCGCCGCAGCGTGTCGGCCTGGGCCTTGCCGCGCCCCTCGGCGACGGCTTCGGCGAGGTTGGCGAAGAGCGTGGTCAGCCACAGCCAGCCGGTGATCGCCCAGCCGAACAGGTCGCCGGGGTCGCGGGCGGCGAGCACGGTGGTGACGACGGACCCGGCGAGCACCACGCACATGACGGGTGAGGCGGCCATCGCCCTGGGATGGAGCTTGCGCACCGCCAGGGGCAGCGCGGCGAGCAGCGTCCTGGGGTCGGACAGCGCCGCGCCGGTGCGGACCTGCCGCGCGGCCGGCGGTATCGGGGCCGGCCGGGGTGTGGGTGGGGTCATGACGCGAGCCCTTCGGCGAGCGGGCCCAGGGCGAGGGCCGGGAAGTAGGTCAGGCCGGCGACGACCACCACGACCGCGGCGAGCAGTCCGCCGAACAGCGGGGTGTGGGTGGCGAGGGTGCCGGAGTTGGCCGGTACGGGCCGCTGCTCGGCCAGCGAGCCGGCCAGGGCGAGGACGAACACCATGGGCAGGAAGCGGCCCAGCAGCATGGCGAGCCCGATGGTGGTGTTGAACCACGGTGTGTCCGCGTTCAGCCCGGCGAACGCCGAGCCGTTGTTGTTGGCGCCGGAGGTGTAGGCGTACAGGATCTCGGAGAAGCCGTGCGCCCCGGAGTTGGCGGTGGAGTCGGGCGGGGTGGGCAGGGCGACGGCCGCCGCGGTGAAGCCGAGCGCCAGGGCCGGGGTGACCAGGAGGTAGCAGGCGGCGAGCTGGATCTCGCGGACGCCGATCTTCTTGCCGAGGTATTCGGGTGTGCGCCCGACCATCAGACCGGCGATGAACACCGCGACGAGCGCCATGATCAGCATGCCGTACAGCCCGGAGCCGACGCCGCCGGGGGCGATCTCGCCGAGCTGCATGCCGAGCAGCGTGAGGCCGCCGCCGAGGCCGGTGTACGAGGAGTGGAAGGAGTTCACCGCGCCGGTGGAGGTGAGTGTGGTGGCGACGGCGAACAGCGACGAGCCGCCGATGCCGAACCGGGTCTCCTTGCCCTCGGTGGCGCCGCCCGCGAGCTCGAACGCGGGGCCGTGGTGGGCGGACTCGGTCCACATCATCAGCGCGGAGAAGCCGAGCCAGAAGACGAGCATGGTGCCCAGCAGCGCGTACCCCTGCCGGACGGAGCCCACCATGCGGCCGAAGGTGCGGGTCAGCGCGAACGGGATGAGAAGGATCAGGAAGATCTCGAAGAGGTTGGACAGGCCGCTGGGGTTCTCGAAGGGGTGGGCCGCGTTGGCGTTGAAGTAGCCGCCGCCGTTGGTGCCCAGCTCCTTGATGGCCTCCTGGGAGGCGACCGCGCCGCCGTTCCATTCCTGACCGCCGCCGGTGAACTGCCCGACCTCGTGGATGCCGGCGAAGTTCTGTATCGCCCCGCAGGCGACGAGGACGAGCGCGCCGACCGCGGCGAGCGGCAGCAGGACGCGTACGGTGCCGCGCACCAGGTCGCACCAGAAGTTGCCGAGTTCCCCGGTGCGCGATGCGGCGAACCCGCGGACGAGGGCGATCGCGACGGCCATGCCGACGGCGGCGGAGAGGAAGTTCTGCACGGCCAGACCGCCGGTCTGCACGAGGTGGCCCATGGCCTGCTCGCCGGCGTACGACTGCCAGTTGGTGTTCGCGACGAACGAGGCGGCGGTGTTGAACGCCTGGTCCGGGTCGATCGAGGAGAAGCCGAGCGAGCCGGGCAGGACGCCCTGGAGCCGTTGCAGCAGATACAGCAGGAGGACGCCTACGGCGGAGAAGGCGAGGACACCGCGCAAATAGGCGGCGCGGCGCATCTGCGCGCCGGGGTCGGCGCCGATCGCCCGGTAGATCCACCGCTCGGCCCGCAGATGGCGGGTCGAGGTGTAGACGCGGGCCATGTGGTCGCCGAGCGGGCGGTACGCCAGCCCCAGCGCCACCACAAGCGCGAGGAGCTGGAGCACACCGGAGAGGACGGGGCTCATATCGGCTCAGAACCTCTCCGGGAAGAGGAGGGCGAGGACGAGGTAGCCCAGCAGGGCGGCGGCCACGACGAGGCCGGCCACGTTGTCCGCGGTCACAGCTTCGCCACCCCCCTGGCGACGAGTGCCACCAGCGCGAAGACCGCGATCGTGGTGACGACGAAGGCCGTGTCGGCCATCGGATGCTCCCGGATTGAGGTGTCGTTGAATCGGACCTCATGAGCAAACCCCCCGCCGGCACCGCTGTGACCTGCGTTGATGCCTCCTTTACGGGAGTGGGCGCGGCCTTGACGCCGCCTGTACGCCGCCGATACGCGTCCTGTACGCGCGACGGCCGGTGGGCCGCACCCCGGGGAAGGGGTGCGGCCCACCGGCCGTCGTCGGGTGTGCGGGTCAGCGCACCTCGGTGATCTCGGGGCCGCGCTGGAGGCCCGCCATGCCACCGGAGAAGCGCGAGCCCTCCTGCTCCTCCTGCTGCACGCCCTCGGGGACCATCTGGGCGTCGTTGGGGAGCTTGAGGACGATCGGGTCGCGCGGGGCCATCGGGCCCTCGCCGCGGACGACCACGGTGTCCCGGAAGACCGTCTCCAGGAGCCCGGCGGCCTCCGGCTGCACGGCGCCCTGGCCGGAGATCACACCGCGCAGGAACCAGCGCGGGCCGTCGACACCGACGAACCGCACCAGCTGCACGCCATTGGTCCCGTCGGGAAGCTGTACGGGGACCTGCGCGCGCAGCTCCCAGCCCAGCGGGCCCTCGACCTCGTCGATGATGCCGCCCTGCTGGGTGATGCCCGAGGCGATCTCCTCGCGGACCTCGCCCCAGATGCCCTCCTTCTTGGGCGCGGCGAACGCCTGGAGCTGGATCGCGCTGTCGCGCAGCACGACGGTGGCCGCGACGATCGCGTCACCGGCGACCTCGACCCTCAGCTCCATGCCCTCGACACCGGGCACGAAGATGCCGCCCAGGTCCACCCGGCCGTCGCCGGGCGGGGACACCTCCTCGATGTCCCACGGGCCGTCCGGGCGCGGTGCCGGCGGAAGGTTCGTCCGGCGCGGCTCGCCCTCGGTCTGCTCGTCGACGACCTGCTCGGCCTCGCGCGCCTCGTCCGCCTTGTCATCGGCGGCACCACTGTTCTTGCGACGTCCGAACACGTCACTGTCCTTCCCGGTCGGATTCGACCGAAGCGTAGTTGTTCCCGCCCTGGGGAACCCCGCCCCGGACGCCATCAACATCAACGGCGGCATGACCGCCGGTGGACCCGAAGCCCCCCTCGGCCCGCGCCGAGCCGGGAAGCTCCGACACCTCGTGGAAGCGCACCTTCTCGACCTGCTGCACGACCAGTTGGGCAATCCGGTCGAACCGCTCGAACCGCACGGACTCGCGCGGGTCGAGATTGATGACGATCACCTTGATCTCTCCACGGTACCCGGCATCGACCGTCCCCGGGGCATTCACCAGGGCGACTCCGCAGCGGGCGGCGAGACCGGATCGTGGGTGCACGAACGCGGCGTACCCGTCCGGCAGGGCGATCGAAACCCCGGTCGGCAGCACGGTCCGCTCCCCCGGCGCCAGCTCGGCGGCCTCGGTGGTCACGAGATCGGCGCCGGCGTCACCGGGGTGCCCGTAGGACGGCAGCGGCACATCCGGGTCGACCCGGCGGATGAGGACGTCCACGGGGTGGCGCATCAGGGGTTCACCTCGAAGGCGCGGACGCGCTTGACCTGGTCGGGGTCGGCCATGGCGGCCCGGATCTCGGCCGGCCGGCCGTTGTCGATGAAGTGGTCCACCTTGACCTCGATGAACAGGGCGTCGGCGCGCACGGCCACCGGCCCGTCCGGTCCGCCGATGCGGCCGACCGCCCGCGAGTAGAGCTTGCGCCCGTGCACCGCGGTGATCTCGGCGTCGAGGAACAGCACGGTGCCGACCGGGACGGGCCGCACGAAGTCGGTCTCCAGCCGCCCGGTCACCGCGATCACCCGCAGCAGCCAGTTCAGCGAGCCCAGCGTCTCGTCCAGCGCGGTCGCCAGCACACCGCCGTGCGCGAGGCCCGGAGCGCCCTGGTGGGCCTCCTGCACGGTGAACTCGGCGGTCACCCGGACACCCTCCTCGGCGCGGGCCTGGAGGTGCAGCCCGTGGGGCTGTCCGGAGCCGCAGCCGAAGCAGTGCTCGTAGTGCGCGCCGAGAAGCTCGCCGGGGGCCGGGGCGTCGGGGTGCCGGACCGGTTTCACCGCGTCGGCCGGGGGCGTCAGAGCCGCAGATGTTCCACTCACAGGCGCAGACCTTACCCGCGCGGGTAGCCGCCGGTCGCGCCGTGCCAAGCTTGGAGCCATGCAGCCTTCCACCCAGCCTTACGACGAACGCCTCACCGCTCCCCGTTCGTGGTGGCTGATCGCCGTCCTGATCGGCCTCGCGTGCGCGCTGATGCTGCTGCCGCTGGGCACCCTTCCGCTGCTCGGCGGCCTCGCCGGCGGCTCGGTCCTGTCGGCCGTGGCGGTCAGCGCGTACGGCTCGGCCCGCATCCGGGTGGTGGCGGGTGCGCTGGTCGCCGGGGACGCGCGGATTCCGGTGTCGGCGCTCGGGGAGGCCACGGTGCTGGACGCCGAGGAGGCGCGCGCCTGGCGCACGCACAAGGCGGACCCGAGGGCGTTCATGCTGCTGCGCAGCTACATCCCCACGGCGGTGCGGGTGGAGGTCACCGACCCGCAGGACGCGACCCCGTACGTCTATCTCTCCACGCGCGACCCGCAGGCGCTGGTGGCGGCCCTGGACACGGCGGTCCGGGCCTGAAAGGTCCGGGAGGCGAGATCTCGCGCAGGGACGCGGGGAGCGACATGGACGATCGGGTCGTGGATTCGACCGATCGCCGCACCGGCGCTCTCCCCGCCCTGGCGTACTCCCCGTTTCACTGAATCCGGACGGCCTGCCCCGGTCACGGGCTCCGTCCTGCCGGTGTGTCCGGCCCTGTCGGCCGTATCACCGGCCGAGGCAGCCTCGCGGGCCGCCTCCCTTGCTGCTCCGGCTGCTTCGAGCGAGGCCCACGGGCCCCGCTCGTCCCTCCGTCCGTCCGGGCGCCGCTTGCGGAACGGTCTGTCCCCTGCCACGGCCGACCGGACCTCAGTCGCAGTCGCGGCAGATGGGCTGACCGTTCTTCTCGCGGGCCAGCTGGCTGCGGTGGTGCACGAGGAAGCAGCTCATGCAGGTGAACTCATCGGCCTGCTTGGGCAGGACCCGTACGGCCAGCTCCTCGTTGGACAGGTCCGCGCCGGGGAGCTCGAGGCCCTCCGCCGCGTCGAACTCGTCGACGTCGACGGCGGACGCCGTCTTGTCGCTCCGGCGCGCCTTCAGTTCCTCAAGGCTGTCCTGATCGACGTCGTCGTCGGTCTTGCGTGGGGTGTCGTAATCCGTTGCCATGTCGCTCTCCCCCTCTGGGTGTCTGCGGTGTCTCAGCGCTCGTAACGCATGAGAGGCCGGACTTGTGCCCGACCCGAGGCGGAGATTTTGCCTCACATCAAGGTCTGTTACTCAATCGACACCCAAAAGGACCGCTCGAGAGTGATCGGCTTGGGTGGCGATGGGGACCGTACACGGTCCTGGCGGCACCTTCGACAGGCACCACCCCGTGTACTTCCCGTAATACCCACCCCTGAAAACCTGGGGTTTCGCCGGGTTTCCGGCGAGTTCCCCGGTCACCGAGCGTAGAGGAGGGCACGTTCGCTCATGTGATCGATCACACACGAACTCTTCGAGAGCAGGTCCCGAAAATTCCGCTCAAAGCGAACAAAAAATAATCAGTGCGTAAACCGCCCCGTCCGCCCGATCAGACGGGCAGTGAGACACGCATCACAAGTCCACCGCCTTCACGTGGTTCCGCGATGATCCGGCCGCCGTGGGCGCGGGCCACGGACCGCGCGATCGACAGTCCGAGCCCGACCCCCTTGTCGCTGCCCGTCCGCTCCGTACGCAGCCGTCTGAACGGCTCGAAGAGGTTGTCGATCTCGTAGGCGGGCACCACCGGGCCCGTGTTCGAGACGACGAGCACCGCCTGGCCGGGCAGCAGCTCCGTGCTCACGGCCACCCAGCCGTCCTCCGGCACGTTGTACCGTACGGCGTTCTGCACGAGGTTCAGCGCGATGCGCTCCAGCAGGACGCCGTTGCCCTGGACGACCGCCGGCGCCAGTTCCTCGCGCATCTCCACGCCCTTGGTCTCGGCCTCCCCGCGCGCCTGGTCCATGGCCCGCGAGGCGACCTCGGCGAGATCCACGGGTTTGCGCTCGATGATCTGGTTGTCGCTGCGGGCGAGCAGCAGCAGGCCCTCCACCAGTTGCTCGCTGCGCTCGTTGGTGGCCAGCAGCGTCTTGCCCAGCTGCTGGAGCTCGGGCGGCGCCTGGGGGTCGGAGAGGTGGACCTCCAGCAGGGTGCGGTTGATGGCGAGCGGGGTGCGCAGCTCGTGCGACGCGTTGCCCACAAACCGCTGCTGCGCGGTGAAGGCCCGCTCCAGGCGGTCCAGCATGTCGTCGAAGGTGTCGGCCAGCTCCTTCAGCTCGTCGTCGGGCCCGTCCAGCTCGATGCGCCGGGACAGGTCGGTGCCGGCCACCCGGCGGGCGATCCGGGTGATCCGGCCCAGCGGCGAGAGGACCCGGCCCGCCATGGCGTAGCCGAAGGCGAAGGCGATGACGCTCAGGCCCACCAGGGCGAGCAGCGACCGGTTGAGCAGGGTGTCCAGCGCCTCCTTGCGCTGATGGTTGACACAGGTGTTCACCGCGGCGTTGAAGTCGTCGGCGGAGGCGTTCTGCGGCAGGTAGCAGACCTCGCTGGTCACCTTGCCGCTGACGATCTTGAACGGCAGGTCACTGCCCACGTGCATGGCCTGGGCGGCCAGCATGTAGATGATCGACAGCAGCAGGATGCCCGCGATCAGGAACATCCCGCCGTACAGCAGGGTGAGCCGTATCCGGATGGTCGGGCGCAGCCAGGGGTACGGGGGCTCCGGCTGCTTGGGGTCCCAGGTGGGTTTCGGGGGCGCCGAAACGGGCGGCGGTACGGGGGGCACCGGTCTCAGATCCGGTATCCGGAGCCGGGCACGGTGACGATCACCGGGGGCTCGCCGAGTTTGCGGCGCAGGGTCATGACGGTCACCCGGACGACATTGGTGAACGGGTCGGTGTTCTCGTCCCACGCCTTCTCCAGCAGCTGTTCGGCGGAGACGACGGCCCCCTCGCTGCGCATCAGGACCTCCAGGACGGCGAACTCCTTGGGCGCGAGCTGGATCTCCTGGCCGTCCCGGAACACCTCGCGGCGGTTGGGGTCGAGCTTGATGCCGGCCCGTTCCAGGACGGGCGGCAGGGCGACGGTCGTACGGCGGCCCAGCGCCCGTACCCGTGCGGTCAGCTCGCTGAACGCGAAGGGCTTGGGCAGGTAGTCGTCGGCGCCCAGCTCCAGGCCCTCCACGCGGTCGCTGACGTCCCCGGACGCGGTGAGCATGAGCACCCGGGTGGGCACACCGAGCTCGACGATCCGGCGGCACACGTCGTCGCCGTGGACCAGGGGCAGGTCGCGGTCGAGCACGACGACGTCGTAGTCGTTGACCTCGATGCGCTCCACGGCCGCGGCCCCGTCGTACACGACATCGACGGCCATGGCCTCGCGGCGCAAACCGGTGGCCACCGCATCGGCGAGCAGCTGCTCGTCCTCCACGACGAGTACGCGCACGGCGCTTCCTTCCCTAGAACTTCGCAAACCATCTCCACCGGGGCTCCGGACACCCGGAAGGGGCCCGGCCGGCCCGCACGGCGGGCAGGTCCGGGCACACCCCGTACGGCTCCATCCTGCCCGTATCCCGCATAAACCGGCGGTAAGACGGTGCGGTCCGACCTGCGGCTTCGGGGAAGCCACGGGTTTTCCGGGCCAGTTGAGGTTTCTCCGAGCCCATGGCTGGGGAGGACGAATTCACACCCTCGATCACGTCTTCCCATGTGGCGTTGTCACAGGCCCCTCCGTCTTCCGGAGAGTGCGTGATCACCCGCCCTACCGCTTCGGCGGAGGGAAACCCGGGCACACCCCCGTGCCACCCACCCACGATGAGGGGGCGCTTCATGGACGCTTTCACCGCAGGTCTGCTGCACCGCATCAAGACCACCGAGGACGACCTCACCCGGGCCCGTGAGACGGGCGACTACTTCCTCGCGGACGTCGAGCAGAGCGAACTCGACGACCTTCATCGACTCGCCGCCGAGCACGGTGTGCGCCTCGGCACGACAACGAACGCCTGAACCGTTCAGGACGAACACCCGGCTGTTCCGCAAGGGCCCCGAAGCTGCCGTACGGCGGCCGCGGGGCCCTTGTGCTGCCCGGACGGGGGCCGGGAGGGGGCGGGGGCGCCCCCGTCAGTCGTGCCAGGCTCCCAGCTCCTCCAGGAGGGCCTGGAGCGGTTCGAAGACGCCGGGCGGCGCGGCCACCGTCAGCTCGCCGTCCGCCGGCCGGCCGGGGCGCCCGCCGGTGAGGGCGCCCGCCTCGCGTGCGATGACCTCCCCGGCGCACAGGTCCCACGGGTGCAGACCGCGCTCGAAGTAGGCGTCGAGCCGTCCCGCGGCCACGTCGCACAGGTCGATCGCGGCGGACCCGCCGCGCCGGATGTCCCGGACCTGCGGAATCAGCTCGCGGGCCACCGCGGCCTGGTGGGCCCGGACGTCCGCGACGTAGTTGAAACCGGTGGACACCAGGGACTCGGCGAGCGGGGCCGCCTCCCGGCACCGCAGCCGGACCTTCTCCTCGCCGTACTGGCCGCCGGTGACGAAGGCGCCGTGGTCCCGGCGCGCGAAGTACGTCTCGCCGCGCATCGGGACCTCCACCACACCGGCGACCCGCTCGCCGTACATCTCGACGCCGATGGACACGGACCAGGACGGCAGTCCGTAGAGGTAGTTCACCGTGCCGTCGAGCGGGTCGATGACCCAGCGCACACCGCTGCGGCCCTCGGCGGTCGTGCCGCCCTCCTCGCCGAGGAAGCTGTCGTACGGGCGGAGGCCGATCAGGTACTCGGTGATCAGCTTCTCGGCGGCGATGTCCATCTCGGTGACGACGTCGACCGGGCTGGACTTGGTCGCGGCCACCCCCAGACCCGCCGGACGCCCGTCGCGCAGCAGCCGGCCGGCGAGTTCCGCGGCTTCCATCGCGAGTTCGAGCAGGCTGTCCACTGAGTGTTCGAATCTGGTCACGGCGCTCCCTGGGAGGTTGAGAGGGGACGGACGGGGAAGGGCGGGGGCTCACGCGTAGGGGCTGTCGGCGCCCGCGGCGGCGGGCTTCGGGGCCCTGGCCGGGCAGCAACCCACCGGGCACAGGTCGTGGCTCGCGCCGAGCGTCCCGAGGGCGCACCGCCCGGGTTCGAGGCCCCGCTCGGCGGCCGCCCGCTCCAGGACGAGGTCGCGCACGGCGGCGGCGAACCGGGGGTCGGCGCCCACGGTGGCGGAGCGGCGTACCGGCAGTCCCAGCTCGGCGGCCTTGGCGGTGGCCTCGGTGTCGAGGTCGTACAGGACCTCCATGTGGTCCGAGACGAAGCCGATGGGTGCCATCACGACGGCGGGCACCCCGTCGCCGTGGAGGGCTTCGAGGTGGTCGCAGATGTCGGGCTCCAGCCACGGGATGTGCGGGGCGCCGCTGCGCGACTGGTAGACGAGCCGCCAGGGGTGGGCCACCCCGGTCCGCTCGCGCACCGCGTCCACGATCAGCCGGGCCACGTCGAGGTGCTCGGCGACATAGGCGCCGCCGTCCCCGTGCGCCTCGACCGGGCCGGAGGTGTCGGCGGCGGAGAGCGGGATGGAGTGCGTGGTGAAGGCCAGGTGTGCGTCCGGACGCACCTCGTCGGGCAGCTCCGCCAGCGAGGCGAGGACACCCTCCACCATGGGTTCCACGAAGCCGGGGTGGTTGAAGTAGTGCCGGAGTTTGTCCACGCGCGGAACGGGAAGGCCCTCGGCCTCCAGGACGGCCAGTGAGTCGGCGAGGTTCTCGCGGTACTGCCGGCAGCCGGAGTAGGAGGCGTAGGCGCTGGTGGCCAGGACAGCGATGCGGCGGTGGCCGTCCCCGACCATCTCGCGCAGGGTGTCGGTGAGGTAGGGGGCCCAGTTGCGGTTGCCCCAGTACACCGGCAGGTCCAGTCCGTGCGCGGAGAAGTCCTCGCGCAGTGCGTCGAGCAGGGCCCTGTTCTGGGCGTTGATCGGGCTGACGCCACCGAACAGGAAGTAGTGCTTGCCGACCTCCTTGAGCCGTTCCTCGGGGATGCCCCGGCCGCGGGTCACGTTCGCGAGGAACGGGACCACGTCGTCCGGGCCTTCGGGGCCGCCGAAGGAGAGCAGGAGCAGGGCGTCGTAGGGGGCGGGATCGCGCAGATCGGACATGACGTCGATCCTGCCACCCGCGCCGGGGACCGTTCCCACCGACATCCGGGCCGGGTGCGCGGCCGGGCTGCGCACGGGCCTCGGGAGGGGTGGATGCATATGCGGGGGCCGTGAGTATGATCCCCCTCCAACCGGCCGGTAACCCCGTGGTCTCCGTCCGGGGGAAACACCGGCTGGGTGGGCCGGTTCCTAGGGAAGGGCGCGGGGAAGATGACCGAGACCTACGCACGGACGGCGACGGGCCCGTGGCGCAACTGGGCGGGGAACGTCACCGCCCGGCCGGCCAGGACCGTGTCCCCCGCCTCCGTCGACGAGCTGGCCGACGTGCTCCGCCGGGCGTCCGAGGACGGGCTGCGGGTGAAGCCGGCCGGCACCGGCCACTCGTTCACCGCGACCGCGGCCACCGACGGGGTGCTGATCCGGCCCGATCTGCTGACGGGTATCCGGGAGATCGACCGCGCGGCGATGACGGTGACCGTCGAGGCGGGCACCCCGCTGAAGCGGCTCAACACCGCGCTGGCCCGCGAGGGCCTCTCGCTCACCAACATGGGCGACATCATGGAGCAGACGGTCGCCGGGGCCACCTCCACCGGCACGCACGGCACCGGTCGTGACTCGGCGTCCATATCGGCGCAGATACGCGCCCTGGAACTGGTCACCGCCGACGGCACGGTGCTGACCTGTTCGGAGACGGAGAACCCGGACGTGTTCGCGGTGGCCCGGATCGGGCTCGGCGCCCTCGGCGTCATCACCGCCATCACCTTCGCCGTGGAGCCGGTGTTCCTGCTGACCGCCCGCGAGGAGCCGATGAGCTTCGACCGGGTGACGTCCGACTTCGACCGGCTCGTGACCGAGAACGAGCACTTCGAGTTCTACTGGTTCCCGCACACCGGGAACTGCAACACCAAGCGGAACAACCGCAGCGCCGGTCCCGCCGCCCCGCCCGGCCGCGTCAGCGGCTGGATCGACGACGAGCTGCTGTCCAACGGCGTCTTCCAGGTCGCCTGCTCGCTGGGCCGGGCCGTGCCCGCCACGATCCCCTCGATCGCGAAGCTCTCCAGCCGGGCCCTGTCGGCCCGCACGTACACCGACATCCCGTACAAGGTGTTCACCAGCCCGCGCCGGGTGCGGTTCGTGGAGATGGAGTACGCGCTGCCGCGCGAGGCGGCCGTGGCGGCGCTGCGCGAGCTGCGGGCCATGGTGGACCGCTCGCCGCTGCGGATCAGCTTCCCGGTGGAGGTGCGCACGGCTCCCGCCGACGACATCGCGCTCTCCACGGCGTCGGGCCGGGAGACCGCGTACATCGCCGTCCACCTGTACCGGGGCACCCCCTACCAGGCGTACTTCACCGCGGTGGAGCGGATCATGACCGCCCACGCGGGCCGCCCGCACTGGGGCAAGATCAACACGCGGGACGCCGCGTACCTCGCCGGGGTGTACCCGCGCTTCGGCGAGTTCGCCGCCGTACGCGACCGGCTCGACCCGGACCGGCTGTTCGGCAACGATTATCTGCGCCGGGTGCTGGGCGACTGATCCGGGCTCACTGCGCCGTCTCGGGACCGGCGGGGGCCGGTGCGCCGTCCGGGGTGGCCGGGTCGGTCGCCGGGCTCTCGCCGCCGTTGTCCGTGGCGCCGGGGCTGGGGGTGGGCGCCGGTTCGACCGCGCCGCCCGCCGGGCCGGTGGGGGTCGGCGTGGGCGTGGGCTTCGCCGCGTCGGTGGGGGCGCCGCCGCGGTCGGGCTGCGGGGCGGTGCTGCCCGCGTCCCGGTCGCCGGTGCCGGGGGTCGGCGTGCCCCGGTCGTCCGGGGCGCGGTCGGTGGTGTCCCGGCCGGGTTCCGTGTCCTCGTCGGCGGGTGCGGGGGTGGAAGGCCCGGCGTCGCGCTCGCCGCGTACGACGGAGCCCACGGTCGTACCGCGGCCACCGCTGAGGTCGCCGCCGGAGATCAGTTCGTACGTGGTGATGCCGGCCATCGAGACGACGAACACGGCGGCCGCGCCGATGGCCGACCGCTTCCAGCCCCGCAGCCGGGTGCCGTGCGTGGTGGCCGCCGAGAACTCCTCGTCCGGACCGGGCGCCACCGCAGGACGGCGCAGCACGGTCGTCCGGTCCGCCTCCGCGTCTACGTGGCGCAGCACGGTCGTGGCGTCGAGGTCCGCCGCCGTGTCCGTGCGGCGCAGCACGGTCGTGGGGTCGTCGACCGGGCCGAGCAGCGCGGTGATCCCGGCCGGGGCCCGGTGGGCCGCGTCGTCCGGGCGGCGGGCGCCGGTCTCGCGGGTGTGGACCGTCACCTCGCGTCCGGGGTGCTTCACCTGAACGGTGACCTCACGTATCTGCTCACCCGTACGGCGGAAGAAGTGCTGGAAGACGGAGCCGCCGCAGGTGGCCACGATGCTCATCACACCGGCGCCGGCGATCGTCCCGTACACGCCGAGCTGGGAGGCCGCCACGGCCGCCGCCACCGCCGCGACCGCACTGCCCGCGACCTGGGGCAGGCTCAGATCGATCCGCCTTTCCTGCTGTTCTGTGTCGCTTTCCGGCTTCCGCACCATTTCCAGCCCTTGATTGACATCTCTCCCACCCTGCACCAACTAGGGACACGTGAGCGAAGTCGAAAGTTCCGGTTGCGAGGATTGTGTGAAGCACGACACGGATCATGGGCGGCGGGCGTTCTGCGGGGTAGGTCGACTTCCACACCTCCCGATAACTTCGGCGGCGCGGCGGTCCACCCACATGGCCCGAATGGAGTACTGTGGCGAGCCCTGGGGCCGGACACCCGCACGGGCGTCCGAAACCTCCGGGAGGGGGCCGAAGGAGGCACTCGATCCGGCGGCGCACGGCATCGCACGGCGACCTGCTCCGCAGAGTGACCATCGGTCACTTTGCGTTGCGCATGGGTTACCGTGGCATATCGGCGATCAAGGGCTCACGCCCGACACGCCGGGCAACACGGCAATGTTGTGGCAGGCCGCAGCCGGGCAGGCCACACTCGACTAGCGGAAGCAGCGACGCACGTGACGTCGGCAGGCACCACCCGGGAGGTCCCCATGCCCGAACTGCGTGTCGTGGCCGTCTCCAACGACGGCACACGACTGGTGCTCAAGGCTGCGGACAGCACGGAATACACGCTTCCGATCGATGAGCGCCTTCGAGCCGCCGTGCGCAACGACCGCGCCCGGCTGGGGCAGATCGAGATCGAGGTGGAGAGCCATCTCCGCCCCCGTGACATCCAGGCCCGGATACGAGCCGGCGCCTCCGCCGAGGAGGTCGCCCAGTTCGCCGGGATTCCCGTGGACCGGGTGCGCCGCTTCGAGGGCCCCGTGCTCGCGGAACGCGCCTTCATGGCCGAGCGGGCCAGGAAGACTCCGGTACGCCGTCCCGGCGAGAACACCGGCCCCCAGCTCGGCGAGGCGGTGCAGGAGCGGCTGCTGCTGCGCGGCGCCGACCGGGAGACCGTCCAGTGGGACTCCTGGCGCCGCGACGACGGCACCTGGGAGGTCCTCCTGGTGTACCGGGTCGCCGGTGAGCCGCATTCCGCGAGCTGGACGTACGACCCGCCGCGCCGGCTGGTCCAGGCCGTGGACGACGAGGCTCGTTCGCTGATCGGCGAGACGGACGAGGTCGCGGCCCCCGAGCCCAGCTTCCCGTTCGTCCCCCGGATCGCCCGGCTGCCGCGCGACCGACCGCTGGACCGCGCGCTGGACCGGCAGATCGAGCGCCCGGCCCCGCCGCCTCCGCCCGAGCCGGAGGAGCGCATCGCCGGGGTGACCGCGAGCGAGCGCGACTCCCTCACCAGCCTGCTGGAGGCGGTCCCGAGCTTCCGCGGCGACCTCGTCGTCCCGGAGCGGCCCACCCAGCCGGAGCCCCCGGCGATCGAGCCTGCCCAGGAGCCGGAGGTCGAGGAGCCTCCCGCCGCGTCGGCGGGCGCCGGCTCCGCCTACGCGGACGTGCTGATGCCGCGTGCGGTCGCCGGCCACCGCGACCGGCTGACCGGGACGACGGACCGGCAGGCCGAGGCGGACGGGGTGCGCCCCGGACGCCGGGCGGCGGTCCCCAGCTGGGACGAGATCGTCTTCGGCACCCGCCGCAAGAAGCAGGACTGAGAAGGCCCGACAGCATGACGAGGGCCCGTACGCGAGCGCGTACGGGCCCTCGTGCGCAGTCCGGCCGGGAGCGCACGCGCCGCCCGGACGACGGTGTTCCGTTACTGCGGGTCGGGTCCGGTGGCGACCGGGCGCGACGGGTCGGCGGACCAGTGGGACCAGGAGCCCGCGTAGAGGGCGGCCCGGTGTCCGGCGAGCTCCAGCGCCAGGACCTGCTGGGCCCCGGAGACGCCCGAGCCGCAGTAGACGCCGACCTCCGCCGCGTCCCCCTCGACGCCCAGCCCGGCGAACCGGGCGGCCAGGTGTTCGGGGCTCAGGAAGCGTCCGTCCGCGGCCATGTTCTCGCCGGTCGGGGCGGAGAGCGCGCCGGGGATGTGGCCGCCGACCCGGTCGATGGGCTCCACGTCGCCCCGGTAGCGCTCGGCCGCCCGCGCGTCGAGCAGGACGCCGGAGCGGGCCAGGGCCGCGGCGCCGTCCGCGTCGAGCAGCGGCAGCGCACCGGGCGCGGGCACGAAGTCGCCCTCCACCGGGTCCGGGGTCTCCTTCGACAGCTCCCCCGGCCAGGCCGCGAGTCCGCCGTCCAGGACCCGGACGTCGTCGTGGCCCGCCCAGCGCAGCAGCCACCAGGCCCGTGCGGCCGCCCAGCCCTGACCGCCGTCGTAGACGACGGCCGGCGCGTCGGCGCGCACTCCGGCGCGGCGCATGGCGGCGCCGAACACGGCCGGGTCGGGCAGCGGGTGGCGGCCGCCCTCGCCCGCCGGACCGGCGAGTTCGGCGTCGAGGTCGACGAAGACCGCGCCCGGGATGTGCCCCGCCTCGTAGTCGGGCAGGCCGTGCGGGCCGCCCAGCTGCCAACGTACGTCCAGGAGCACCGGCGGACGTGGCCCCGCCAGCGCGCTCACACAATCGGATGCCGAGATGATGGGCTTCATGTGTGCCATCCTCGCGCAGACTCCCGGCCCTCCGTAACGACGGGGAACGGTCAAACCCTGACGAACCGTTCCGCCTGCCGTGAGATCCCGCAATGGACGGCGCGGCCGGAGCGCATCCCGCGCCCGGTGGTGCAAGCATCTGCACGGGGCGTACTACTCCGCTCGCGCCGCACCACGGCGCGCCCGGCCCCGTTTTCCCGTACGGCCACCACGATGGTCCGAGGAGAGTGACGATGACCGAGGCTGCCGCTCGGCGTACACCCGGAACACCTTGCTGGGTGAGCCTGATCGTGCACGGCCTGCGCACGACCCAGAACTTCTACGCCGAGCTGTTCGGCTGGGAGTTCGGCCCCGGCCCCGAGCAGCTGGGCCCGTACGTACGGGCCCTGATCGGCGAACGGGAGGTGGCGGGCATCGGCCAACTGCCGCCCGACCGGCACCTTCCGATCGCCTGGACGACCTATCTGGCCACCGATGACGCCGACCGGACGGCGGAGGCGATCCGGGCCTGCGGCGGCACGGTCGGCGTCGGACCGATCGACGCGGGCCGGGCGGGCAGGATGGCCATCGCGTCCGATCCGGGCGGGGCCGTCTTCGGGATCTGGCAGGCCGCCGCGCACATCGGCACCACACTGTCCGGGGCGCCCGGCACCCCGGTCTGGAACGAGTTGGTGACGCGGGAGACGTCGACGGTCGCCAAGTTCTACCAGGCGGTCTTCGGTTACGAGAGCAAGGCCGTCGTCTCGGCGGACTTCGACTACCAGACGCTGTATCTCCAGGGCCGCCCGGTGGCCTCCCTGCACGGCGTCGGCCACACGCTGCTGCGCGACCGGGGCCCGCACTGGATGACGTACTTCGAGGTGGCCGACACGGACGAGGCGGCGCAGCGGGTGGTGGAGCTGGGCGGCCAGGTCCTGAGCCCGCCGAGGGAGGGCCCGAGCGGCCGGGTCGCGACGGTCGCGGACCCGGAGGGCGCGGTCTTCACCATCCAGCGGTCGGCCGAGGTCTGACGGGGCTCGCCGTCGCAGGCGGGCGCGCTCAGGGTGAGGAGACCGGCAGGACGTCCGGGGAGAGCGCGCCCGCCCGCGCGGACGCCGCGGTCGCGCGGCGGCGGTGGTGCCTGCGGCACAGCACCTCGTAACCGACCTCGCCCGCCGGGCGGTTCACATCGCCGACGACGACCTGCGCCCCCTCGACGACCATCTCGCCGTCTATCGTCCGGGCGTTGTGCGTGGCGCGGGCACCGCACCAGCACAGGGCCTCGACCTGGAGCTGTTCGATCCGGTCGGCCAGCTCGACCAGCCGCTGCGAACCGGGGAAGAGCCGGGTGCGGAAGTCGGTCGTGATGCCGAAGGCGAAGACGTCCATGTCCAGGTCGTCCACCACCCGGGCCAGTTGGTCGATCTGGGCCGGGGCCAGGAACTGCGCCTCGTCCACGATCACGTAGTCGACCCGGCCGCCCTTGGACAGCTGGGCGACGAGATACGCGTACAGGTCCATGCCCTCGTCCGCCTCGACCGCCTCCGTGACCAGGCCGAGGCGGGAGGACAGCTTGCCCTGCCCCGCCCGGTCGTCGCGGGTGAAGATCACGCCCTGCAGGCCCCTCGCCGAGCGGTTGTGGCCGATCTGGAGGGCCAGGGTGCTCTTTCCGCAGTCCATCGTTCCGGAGAAGAACACAAGCTCGGACATGAGGGGTTGAGCACCTTTCGGGACGGGAAGGGGGAGCGGCGGCGCGGGACGGAACGCGCTACGAGCGTACTTCGAGGAGCGGTACGAACTGCTCGACGGGGGTCATGGAGCCGTGCATGCCGACCATGGCCGACTCGTGCGGTTCGTTGACGGACGCGGTGATCACCACGTCGTCGTGGGCGGCCGCGACCACGTCGCCGATCCTGTCGCGGACCCGTTCGTCGATGCGGGGGCCGAACCAGCCCGCCGCGACGGCCTCTTCCCGGCTCGCCACCCAGAACCGCTCGCCCAGCACCTCGCGCCAGACCGCCAGCACGTCGGACGCGGCGCCCGGAACGGCGTACACATGCCGGGCCCGGCCCTCGCCGCCGAGCAGCGCGACACCGGCGCGCAGCTCCCAGTCCTCGTCGAAGTCGATCCGGGACTGCTCGTCGAACGGGATGTCGATCATGCCGTGGTCGGCAGTGATGTAGAGCGCCGAGCGCGGCGGAAGCTGTTCGGCCAGGCGCCGGGCCAACCCGTCCACGTACATCAGCTGGCCGCGCCAGGCGTCGGAGTCCATGCCGAAGCGGTGGCCCTTGCCGTCGACCTCGCTGTAGTACGTGTAGACGAGCGAGCGGTCCCCTGCGGCCAGCCGTTCGGCGGCGGTGTCCATCCGCTCCTCGCCGCTGAGCCGGCCGAGGAAGGAGCCGCCGCTGAGCGCGACCTTGGTCAGCGGGGTCTGCTCGAAGGCGGGCGCGGAGACCTGCGCCGTACGCACCCCGGCCGCGTCGGCGAGCCGGAAGAGCGTCGGGTGGGGCTGCCATGCCTTCGGCGGCGTCCACGGGTTCCAGCGGAGCTGGTTCATCAGCTCGCCGGTCTCGGGATTGCGGACCGTGTAGCCGGGAAGGCCATGCTCGCCGGGGGGCAGGCCGGTGCCCACGGAGGCCAGCGAGGCCGCCGTGGTGGCCGGGAAGCCCGCCGTGATGGGGCGGCCGGTGCCGCCCCGCGAGGTGGGCAGCAGCCCGTGCAGGAAGGGGGCCTCGTCGGGATGCGCCCGGATCTGCTCCCAGCCGAGGCCGTCGATCAGGAAGACGCAGTTCCGGTCGGCGGGGGTGAGTTCGCCGATGGCCGCCTCGAAGCCGGGCACGCCCTGGCCCGCGAGCAGGGTCGGCAGCAGATCGGCGAGCGAGCCGCTGCCGTACTCCGGAACGGGGGCGCTGTCCACGGACAGCGGGACGGGGTCGTCCTGCCAGGCCGGCTCGGCCATCAGCGGCCGGCCGCGGGGGTCGCGGCCGTGGCCTCGGAGAGGGCCTGGGCGAAGGCGAGGGTCTGGCGCACGGTGTCCGGGCCGTCACCGGCCTCGCTGACCCGCAGGCTCAGGTCGTCGGCGGTGGTGTTGCCCGTGTAGCCGTGGTCGGCCTCGCAGTTGGGGTCGCCGCAGGCGGCGGGCTCCAGGTCGATCCGGGAGACCGCGCCCCAGCCGATGGTCAGGACGACCTCGCGGGGCAGCGTGCCCGGAACGTACTTCTCCGGATCGGCCACGACCCGGCTGACCACGACCGACGAGATGCGGTCGAGCTTGACCGACTCGGTGGAGGTGGTGGCGTACGGGGACGGCGAGCTGGTGTCCGCGTTCTGCTCGTCGGTGTGGCTGACGATGAAGCGGGTGTCCGTGAGGACCAGGACCGTGACGTGCCGGCGGACCTCGTTGGAGTCGAAGGTCGTCTCCTGGTGGACCAGGTACGAAGAGACCGGCTCACCGCCCACGGCGGCCTCCACCGCCTCGGCCACGAGGGCCGGGTAGTAGCCGCTGCGCTCGATCGCCGCGCGCAGCCCCTGGGTCGTCGTACCGGTCTTAGCCATGGGAACCATCCTACGGGGGCCGGATGGCTGCCGGGGACGCCTCGTACGGGCGGTGCCCGCCGGTCCAGGGGCGCGCGAGCGGCGCCGGGTCAGTAGTTGGACAGGCGGCGCGGGCCGAGGTCCGTCCGGGCGGGCGGCGGCGAGAGCCGGACGCTCGCCCCGAGCACGGTGAGGCCCTGCGGGGCGACCACCACGGGCTCCAGGGCGATGGAAACCACCTCGGGGTGGTCGTCCACCAGCCGGGAGACCCGCAGCAGCAGCTCCTCCAGCGCGGCGGTGTCCACCGGCGCCGCACCGCGCCAGCCGAACAGGACCGGGGCCGCGCGGATGGACCGGATCAGCTCGGCGGCGTCCCGGTCGGTGACCGGCACCAGCCGGTGTCCGGTGTCGCCCAGCAGCTCGGAGGGGGCTCCGGCCAGGCCGAAGGAGAGCACGGCGCCGGCCGCCGGGTCGATGGCGGCCCGGACGACGGTGTCCACACCGCGCGGCGCCATGGCCTGGACGACCGGCCGCAGCTCCGCCGGCGCGCCGAGCAGTTCGGTCAGGTCCCCGTACGCGCGGCGCAGCGCGGCCTCGCTGTCGAGGTCCAGGCGTACGCCGCCGAGGTCGGCGCGGTGGCGCAGATGGGGTGCGGTGGTCTTCAGCGCGACCGGGTAGCCGAGCCGGGCCGCGGCGGCCACCGCCTCTTCCGGGCCGGGCGCGGGCAGCGTGGGCCGGACGGCGATCCCGTAGCAGGCGAGGAGTTCGCGGGCCTCGTCGTGGCCGAGCGGCCGGCCGCGCGGGTCGGGGTCCTCGCCGAGCAGGGCGTCGATGCGGGCGGCGGCGCCCGGCGCGTCGATGGTGTCGTCGAGGAAGTCGGGGACCTTGCCGGGCACGGCGGCCTGCCGCCGCCACTGGGCGTACCGGACGGCCTCGGCGAGCGCCCGCACGGCCCGCTCGGCGGCGGGGTAGGCGGGGATGCGGCCGATACGGGGGGTGTCGGCGCTGCGGGGGGTATCGGTGCTTCCGGGAGCGTCGGCGTTGTTGGAGGTGCCGGCGGTGCGGGGGGTGTCGGCGGTTGGGGTGGGGTTTTCGGCTGCGGACGGGGGCCGGGGCGCCGGGGTCTCCGGGTGGGGGGCCGGGGCCGGGGCCTGCTGGGCCGCCGCGAAGGGCTGGGTGGCCGGGCGCTGCTGGGCCACGGTGCTGGTCGCGGCGGAGAGCGCCTCCGCCAGGCCACCGATCTCCACATGCACCACGGCGACCGGCTTGGCCGGCCCGGCGGCCGCCGCCGCGTGCAGCGCGGTGGCCAGGACCTCGCCGTCGCCCGACTCCGCCTCGCCGTCCTCGCCCACCCAGGGGATCGCCGTCACGATCACGGCGTCGCACGCCCCGTCGGCCAGCGCCGCCGACAGCGCGTCCCGGAAGTCCTGCGGGGTGGCGGAGGTGGTGAGGTCGATGGGCGGGCGCGGGCGGAGCCCCTCGGCCAGGCAGACGTCGTACGTGAGCAGCCCCAGCGACTCGGAGTTGCCGAGGATCGCGACACGCCCGCCCGCGGGGAGCGGCTGGTCGGCCAGGAGCAGTCCGGCGTCGACCATCTCGGTGACCGTGTCGACGCGGATGACGCCCGCCTGCCGCATCAGCGCGGAGACCGTGGAGTCGGGGATGCGGCTGACGGGGACGGCGTGGCCGGGCGGGGTGGAGCCGCTGTGCCGGGCGCCCTTGACCACGACGACCGGCTTCACGGCGGCGGTGCGGCGGGCGAGACGGGTGAACTTGCGCGGGTTGCCCAGCGACTCCAGGTAGAGCAGGGCGACGTCGGTGTCCGGGTCCTCGTACCAGTACTGGAGGAAGTCGTTGCCGGAGATGTCGGCCCGGTTGCCGGCCGAGATGAAGGTGGAGAGGCCCGCGCCGCGCCGGTAGAGCCCGGAGAGCAGGGCGATGCCGATGGCGCCGGACTGGGTGAACAGTCCGATGCGCCCCGAGGCGGGCCGCTCGGGGGCGAGCGAGGCGTTGAGCCGGACCTCGTCGGAGTTGTTGATGACGCCGAACGCGTTGGGGCCGATGATCCGCATGCCGTACGAACGGGCCTGGCGCACCAGTTCGCGCTGGCGCTCGCGGCCCTCGGCGCCCCACTCGGCGTAACCGGCGGAGAGGACGACCAGCCCCTGGACGCCGTGCTCGCCGCAGTCCGCGACGGCCTCCGGGACCCGGTCGGCGGGCACGGCGACGACCGCGAGGTCGACCGGTTCGCCGATCTCGCCCAGGGAGCGGTGCGCGGGGACCCCGTCGATGGTCTGCCGGTCGGCGCCGAAGGAGCTGTTCACGGCGTGGACGCGGCCGGTGAAGCCCGCGCCGATCAGGTTGCGCAGGACGGTGCGCCCGACGCCGCCGGGGGTGCGGCCGACGCCGATGACGGCGACGGAGCCGGGGGCGAGCAGCCGCTGCACGGACTTGGCCTCGGCGCGCTGTTCACGGGCGCGCTGGACGGCCAGGGACTCGGCGGTGGGTTCGAGGTCCAGAGTGAGGTGGACGGAGCCGTCCTCGAAGCTGCGCTGCTGGGTGTAGCCGGCGTCCCGGAACACCTTGATCATCTTGGTGTTGGCGGGCAGCACCTCGGCGGCGAAGCGCCGGATGCCGCGTTCCCGGGCGACCGCGGCGATGTGTTCGAGGAGGGTCGAGGCCACGCCCCGGCCCTGGTGGGCGTCCTGGACGAGGAAGGCGACCTCGGCCTCGTCGGCGGGGGCGGACGCGGGCCGGCCGGTCGCGTCGATCCGGTCGTAGCGGACGGTGGCGATGAACTCGCCGCCCACCGTGACGGCGAGCCCCACCCTGTCGACGTAGTCGTGATGGGTGAAGCGGTGCACGTCCTTGGCGGAGAGCCGGGGGTAGGGCGCGAAGAAGCGGTAGTACTTCGACTCGTCGGACACCTGCTCGTAGAAGCCGACCAGGCGCTCGGCGTCGTCCGTGGTGATCGGCCTGATCCGCGCGGTGCCGCCGTCGCGGAGCACCACGTCCGCCTCCCAGTGATCGGGGTAGACGTAATGCGGACTCTGCTCCGGAGAGGGCTGCATGCGCCAAGCCTACGGCTGCGGCACGGGTCGCGGCGGTGCCGGGGGCGGGGCAGGCTGGGGGGTCCGGGACGCCCCCGGCGCGGCCTGCGGGTCGGCCCGGAGCACCGCGCACCACATGAGACACTGGTCTAGACAACCGTTGATTCGTGAAGGGCAGAACCATGGCTGAGCGCCGCGTAAACGTCGGTTGGGCCGAGGGCCTGCACGCCCGCCCCGCTTCCATCTTCGTCCGTGCCGTCACGGCTTCCGGCGTTCCCGTCACCATCGCCAAGGCGGACGGCGCCCCGGCGAACGCGGCCTCCATGCTCGCGGTGCTCGGTCTCGGCGCCCAGGGCGGCGAGGAGATCGTGCTCGCGTCCGACGCGGACAACGCCGATGCCGCGCTGGACCGGCTGGCCAAGCTGGTCGCCGAGGGCCTCGAAGAGCTCCCGGAGACCGTCTGAACCGCAGCGGTCACGACCGCCGGAATTCTTGACCCGAAAGCCGCGGCCCCCTGAAAAGGACGCCGCGGCTTTTGCGTGCGCGGAAGCCTTCATGAGCGCAGACGCCTTTATTCGCACAGACTCCTTTATTTGCGCGGACATCCATTCCCTTTGTACGCGCCCTTTGTTAATTCCCGCCGCTCGCGGTGTTTACGGCACGTTGCGCATTGCTCACGCGACCGGGCCGGGGTACGCCTCCGGGGCGAGCGGTGCGGCGCAGCCTGGCCGCGGCGCTCTGCCGTTCGGCGAGCCGCGCGGCCAGGGAGCGCGCACGCTCGGCGTCCCGGCGCGCCACGGCGTCCACGAGGGCGCCGTGTTCGGCCCAGGCGTCGGCGGGGCGGGCCGGCGGCTCCACCGCGTACATCCAGTCGATCTTGTGGCGGAGCTGGGCGAGCAGGGCGATGAGTCCGGGGCTGCCGGATGCCTGCGCGAGCGTCTCGTGGAACCAGCCTGCCAGGGAGCGCAGGTCATCGCCCTCTCCCCGGCGGGCCCGCTCCTGACCGAGTCTCACCAGGCCGCGCAGCACCTTGAGGTGGGCCTCCGTGCGGCGGTGGGCCGCACGGGCCGCGCTCAGGGGTTCGAGGAGCATGCGTACTTCCAGCAGGTCGGCGGCCTCCTGTTCCGAGGGCTCGGCGACGCAGGCTCCGGCGTGTCTGCGGGTGACGACGAACCCCTCGGACTCCAGGGTGCGCAGCGCTTCCCGTACGGGGACGCGGGAAACCCCGTAACGCCGTGCGAGCGCCTCCTCGGTGAGCCGGCTGCCGCGGGCGAAGACACCGGAGACGATGTCGTCACGGATCGCCGTGCATACCGATTGCGCCGGAACACGCATGTCCGAACCTCCGCCTCAATTCCCGCGAACAGCGGTCGATCGACGTCTCTGGCGCGACTCTATGGCAATGCGCTCGCATTTCCGACGCCGGGCCGGAATTCATGAAGAGGTTTTGGACAGGGCCGGGATCGGATACGGCGGATACGGCGAAGGCCCCGGCAGGGTGCCGGGGCCTTCGCCGGGGAGTCCGCGAGCCGACCGCTCAGACGCGGACGCCGTGGGCGCGGAGGTAGGAGATCGGGTCGAGGTCGGAGCCGTAGGACGGCGCGGTGCGGGCCTCGAAGTGGAGGTGCGGGCCGGTGGAGTTCCCGGTGGAGCCGGAGAGGCCGATCCGCTGTCCTGCGCCGACGCTCTGGCCGACGGAGACGCCGATGGAGGAGAGGTGGCCGTACTGGGTGTACGTGCCGTCCGTCATCCGGAGCACGATGTTGTTGCCGTACGCCCCGCCCCAGCCGGCCTCGACGACCGTGCCGGCGCCCACGGCGACGACGGAGCTGCCGGACGCGGCGTGGAAGTCGATGCCGGAATGGCTGCCGGAGGACCACAGCGAGCCGCTGGACTTGTAGCCGGTGGTCACGTACGAACCGGCGACGGGCAGCTGGTACGACGTGCCGAGGGAGGTGCGGGCGGTGGAGCGGGTGGCGCGCTCGGAGGCCTCGCGGGTGGCGTCGGCCTTCTTCCCGGCCGCCTCCTTCGCGGTCCTCGCGGCCTCGGCGGCCTTCGCGGCCTTGGCCTTGGCCGCCTTCGCCGCGGCCTTCTCGGCTGCCGCCTTCTTCTTGGCCGCGGCCTTCTTCTCGGCCTTCGCCTCGGCGGCCGCCTTCTTCTCGGTGACGTCGGCCTGGTGCCGCTGCGCGTCGGCCTGGGCGTCGATCCGGTCGGCGAGGGTGTTCTCGATGGTGAGGATCTGGGAGAGGCCGGTCTCGGTGGCCGCGGGGGCCGTCGCGGCGTCGGCGGCGAGGGCCGGGGAGGCCAGGGAGCCGATGACGCCGGTGGTGGCGAGGGTAGCGACGCCGAGCGCCTTGGCGCCGGTACGGGTCAGACGCTTCGGGGCACGGTGCTTCCCGGTGGCACGGGTGAAGGCCATGGGGTGGCTGGTCCTTTCCTTCCTTCTCGCCTACCGGGTTAGCTGACGGGTTCGGAGCAGGAAGGTCTCCTACGGACGGCTCGCCCCGGGCGGGGGGCGCGGGCGTCCGATTCACCCCAGGGACTGCGTGGGTCCCCGGCTCCCCAGGGCTCACGCCCGACGGGGACTCGGCGATGGCTGCCCGGTGCGTCGCGGATGCGGTGCACGAGTGGCGGACAGCGCAACCGAAGCTAAGCGGCCGGACTTCACGCCACCAAACGGGCAGAGGGATTTGTAGCGCATCCCACAGGGGCAATCAGCATGATTGAGCGATGAAAGGGATAAAAGGTGCACCACGGGGTCCGGGGGCCATACGTACGCGGAGAGGCTCCGGCAGCAACAGTGCGCCGGAGCCTCTCCGTTCCCCGCCCGTTCGGCCGGGCGCGGCAAGCGGTCAGCCGGTGACGACCGACACCTCGCCGATGCCCAGGGCCCTGACCGGCTCCTCGATGCGCGAGGCGTCACCGACGAGGATCGTGACCAGCCGGTCCACCGGGAAGGCGCTGACCGCCGCCGCGGTCGCCTCCACCGTGCCGGTCTCGGCGAGGCGGGCGTACAGCGTCGCCTGGTAGTCGTCCGGGAGGTGCTGTTCCACCTGGTCGGCGAGGGTGCTCGCGACGGAGGCCGCCGTCTCGAACTTCAGCGGGGCGACCCCCACGAGGTTCTGCACGGCCGTCTCGCGCTCGGCGTCCGTCAGGCCCTCGGCGGCCAGCGTCCGCAGGACCTTCCACAGGTCCTCCAGGGCCGGACCGGTGGACTCGGTGTCCACGGAGCCGCTGATCGCGAGCATCGCGGCGCCCGTCGAACCCGTGACGGCGTCGGGGGCGCCGGAGCGGAGCACCTGGGCGAAGGCCCGTACGCCGTAGGTGTAGCCCTTCTCCTCGCGCAGCACCCGGTCGAGCCGGGAGGTGAGCGTGCCGCCGAGGCAGTACGTGCCGAGGACCTGGGCCGGCCAGACGCTCTCGTGGCGGTCGGCGCCGATACGGCCGATCAGCAGCTGCGTCTGCACCGCGCCGGGGCGGTCCACGATGACGACCCGGCCCGTGTCGTCGGCCGTGATCGGCGGGACGGGGCGGGGTTCGGCGGTGTTCCCGGTCCAGTCGCCGATGGTCTCGGCGAGCAGCGCGTCCAGGTCGATGCCGGTCAGGTCGCCGACGACGACGGCGGTCGCGGCGGACGGGCGGATGTGCGCCTCGTAGAAGGCGCGCACGGCCGCGGCGTCGATCCGCTCCAGGGTCTCCTGGGTGCCCAGCCGCGGGCGCGAGATACGGGCCGTGGCCGGGAACAGCTCCTTGGAGAGCTGCTTGGCCGCGCGGCGGGCCGGGTTGGCCTGCTCGTGCGGGATCTCGTCCAGCCGGTTGCGTACCAGCCGCTCGATCTCGCTGTCGGCGAAGGCCGGGGCCCGCAGCGCCTCGGCGGTCAGGCCCAGGGCCTTGGCCAGCCGGGAGACCGGGACCTCCAGGGAGACCCGGATGCCGGGGTGGTCGGCGTGGGCGTCGAGGGTGGCCCCGCAGCGCTCCAGCTCGGCGGCGAATTCCTCGGCGCTGTGCTTGTCGGTGCCCTCGGACAGGGCGCGGGACATGATCGTCGCCACGCCGTCCAGGCCCTCGGGCTCGGCTTCCAGGGGGGCGTCGATGGAGATCTCGACGGCGACGACCTGCTGGCCGGGGCGGTGGCAGCGCAGCACCGTGATGCCGTTGGGCAGGGAGCCGCGCTCGGGCGCGGGGAAGGCCCAGGGGCGGGCCGTGCCGGGGGTCGGCTGCGGGTGGTACTGCATCGAAACTTCAGTCGCGGCAGCGTCGGTCACTGGTCCGCCCCTTCGTGCGCGTCGGTGTCGGTGTCAGCCTCGGCCTCTTCGGCGGGCTCGACCGGTTCATAGACCAGGACGGCCCTGTTGTCCGGCCGCAGCTGGGCCTGCGCGGCCGCCTTGACCTCCTCGGCCGTGACGTCGAGGACCCGGTCGACGGCGGTCAGGGCGAGCTGCGGGTCACCGAACAGCACGGCGTACCGGCAGAGTTCGTCGGCGCGGCCCGCGACCGTACCGAGCCGGTCCAGCCACTCGCGCTCCAACTGGGCCTGGGCACGCTCCATCTCCTCGGGCGTGGGGCCCTCCTCGGCGAACCGGGCCAGCTCCTCGTCGACCGCGGCCTCGATCCGGGCGATCTCCACGCCGCCGGACGTCTTGACGTCCAGCCAGCCCAGGGAGGGCGCGCCGGCGAGCCGGAGCAGTCCGAATCCGGCGGCCACCGCCGTACGGTCGCGGCGGACCAGACGGTTGTGCAGCCGGGAGGACTCGCCGCCGCCCAGCACGGTCAGGGCGAGGTCCGCGGCGTCGCACTCGCGGGTGCCGTCGTGGGGCAGCCGGTAGGCGGCCATCAGGGCGCGGGAGGGCACCTCCTCACGGACCTCCTCGCGCAGCTGGCCGCCCATGATCGGGGGCAGCGAGCCGTCGCGCGGCGGCTGCTTGCCGTCGTGGGAGGGGATGGAGCCGAAGTACTTCTCGATCCAGGCGAGGGTCTGCTCGGGGTCGATGTCCCCGACGACCGACAGCACCGCGTTGTTCGGCGCGTAGTACGTACGGAAGAAGGCGCGGGCGTCCTCCAGCGTCGCCGCGTCCAGGTCGGCCATCGAGCCGATCGGGGTGTGGTGGTACGGGTGGGGCTCGGGGTAGGCCAGGGCGGTCAGCCGCTCGAACGCGGTGCCGTACGGGACGTTGTCGTAGCGCTGGCGGCGCTCGTTCTTGACGACGTCGCGCTGGTTCTCCATGGACTCCTCGTCGAGCGCGGCGAGCAGCGAGCCCATCCGGTCGGCCTCGAGCCACAGGGCCAGCTCCAGCTGGTGCGTGGGCATGGTCTCGAAGTAGTTGGTCCGCTCGAAGCTGGTGGTGCCGTTGAGCGAGCCGCCGGCGCCCTGCACCAGCTCGAAGTGTCCGTTCCCCTTGACCTGGCCGGAGCCCTGGAACATCAGGTGCTCGAAGAGGTGGGCGAGGCCCGTACGGCCCTTGACCTCGTGGCGCGAGCCGACGTCGTACCAGAGGCACACCGCCGCGACCGGGGTCAGATGGTCCTCGGAGAGCACCACGCGCAGGCCGTTGGCCAGACGGTGCTCGGTCGCTGTCAAGCCGCCGGAGCCGGCCTGGGCTGTGGCCGTGTGACCCATGGGCATGTACGTCCCTTCGATCGCGCTACTGAATGTCCATATGAAGAAGCCGCTGCGGGAGGCTGCTTCGAAAAGTTGCTTCGAGACAAGGTTGCCGAGACAAGGTTGCTTCGAGACACAGCCACTGTATGCAAGCGAACCGGCACCTGCCGAAGTTCCCGTACGGCGGAGGTTCGCACGAAATTCCCCGGAAGGGGGTCCTCCACCGCCTCGGGACGGATGGCGAGGGGCGTTTGGGACGGGTCGAGGTCGGGGTTGTCAGTGCGGCGGTCCACAATGGTGCGCGTCAGAACCTTCAGGGGACCTGAGAGGTTGCCCGCACGACAGCCGTGAAGGAGTCGCAGCAGCGATGGCCCGCCGCAGCACGAAGACCCCGCCGCCGGTCGACTTCGAGGAGAAGATCCTCGACATCGACGTCGTCGACGAAATGCAGGGCTCCTTCCTCGAGTACGCGTACTCGGTGATCTATTCCCGTGCCCTGCCGGACGCCCGCGACGGCATGAAGCCGGTGCACCGCCGCATCGTGTACCAGATGAACGAGATGGGCCTGCGCCCGGACCGCGGCTTCGTGAAGTGCGCCCGCGTCGTCGGCGAGGTCATGGGCAAGCTGCACCCCCACGGCGACGCGTCGATCTACGACGCGCTGGTGCGCATGGCCCAGCCGTTCTCCATGCGCCTGCCCCTCGTCGACGGGCACGGCAACTTCGGCTCCCTGGGCAACGACGACCCGCCGGCCGCCATGCGGTACACCGAGTGCCGGATGGCCGACGCGACCTCGCTGATGACGGAGTCCATCGACGAGGAGACGGTCGCCTTCCAGGCGAACTACGACGGCCAGGAGCAGGAGCCGGTCGTCCTCCCGGCCGCCTACCCCAACCTCCTGGTCAACGGCACGACCGGGATCGCGGTCGGCATGGCCACCAACATGCCGCCGCACAACCTGGGCGAGGTCATCGCGGCGGCCCGGCACCTCATCAAGCATCCGGGCGCCGACCTGGAGACCCTGATGCGGTACGTCCCCGGCCCCGACCTGCCGACCGGCGGGCGGATCGTGGGCCTCGGCGGCATCAAGGACGCGTACGCCAAGGGCCGCGGCACGTTCAAGATCCGCGCCACGGCCACGGTGGAGAACGTCACGCCGCGCCGCAAGGGCCTCGTCGTCACCGAACTGCCGTTCACCGTGGGCCCCGAGAAGGTCATCTCCAAGATCAAGGACCTGGTCTCGGCGAAGAAGCTCCAGGGCATCGCCGACGTCAAGGACCTCACCGACCGCGCGCACGGCCTGCGCCTGGTCATCGAGATCAAGAACGGCTTCGTGCCGGAGGCGGTGCTGGAGCAGCTCTACAAGCTGACGCCGATGGAGGAGTCCTTCGGCATCAACAACGTGGCGCTGGTCGACGGGCAGCCGCTCACCCTGGGCCTCAAGGAGCTGCTGGAGGTCTATCTCGACCACCGCTTCGACGTGGTGCGCCGGCGCAGCGAGTTCCGCCGGACCAAGCGCCGCAACCGGCTGCATCTGGTCGAGGGCCTGCTCGTCGCCCTGGTCGACATCGACGAGGTCATCCGGCTGATCCGCTCCAGCGACAACTCGGCGCAGGCCAAGGAGCGGCTCATCGAGCGCTTCTCGCTGAGCGAGATCCAGACGCAGTACATCCTCGACACGCCGCTGCGGCGGCTGACCCGGTTCGACCGGATCGAGCTGGAGAGCGAGCGGGACCGGCTGAACGCCGAGATCGCCGAGCTGACGTCGATCCTGGAGTCGGACACCGAGCTGCGCAAGCTGGTCTCCTCGGAACTGGCCGCGGTCGCGAAGAAGTTCGGCACCGCCCGGCGCACGGTGCTGCTGGAGTCGGCCGGTTCGCAGGTCGCCTCGGTGCCGCTGGAGGTCGCGGACGACCCGTGCCGGGTGCTGCTGTCCTCGACCGGTCTGCTGGCGCGTACGGCCAACGGCGAGCCGATCGTCGCCGCCGAGGGTGCCAAGCGGTCCAAGCACGATGTGATCGTCTCGGCGGTGCCGGCGACGGCGCGCGGCGACGTCGGCGTGGTGACGTCGAGCGGGCGGCTGCTGCGGCTGTCAGTGATCGACCTCCCCCAGCTCCCGGACACCCACTCGGCGCCCAACCTGTCGGGCGGGGCGACGGTCGGGGAGTTCCTGACGCTGGAGGCGGACGAGGACGTCATCTGCCTGACCACGCTCGACGAGGCGTCACCGGGCCTCGCCATCGGTACGCTCCACGGCGTCGTCAAGCGTGTGGTGCCGGACTATCCGGCCAACAAGGACGAGCTGGAGGTCATCACCCTCAAGGACGGTGACCGGATCGTCGGCGCGGTGGAGCTGCGGACGGGCGAGGAGGACCTCGTCTTCATCACCTCGGACGCGCAGCTGCTGCGCTACCCGGCGGCGCAGGTGCGCCCGCAGGGCCGGCCGGCCGGCGGCATGGCGGGCGTCAAGCTCGGCTCGGGGGCGCTGGTGCTGGCGTTCTCGGCGGTGGACCCGGCGGCGGACGCCGCGGTGTTCACCATCGCCGGTTCGCACGGCACGCTGGACGATTCCGTCCTGACCTGCAAGCTCACGCCGTTCGACCAGTATCCGCGCAAGGGCCGGGCGACCGGCGGGGTGCGCTGCCAGCGGTTCCTGAAGGGCGAGGACGTGCTGGTGTTCGCCTGGGCGGGTGCGATGCCGGCCAGGGCGGCGCAGAAGAACGGCACCCCGTCGTCGCTGCCCGAGCCCGACCCGCGGCGCGACGGTTCGGGGACGCCGCTGGCGAACCCGGTCGCGGTGATCGCCGGCCCGGCGTAGAGCCCGGTGGCCCGGCGGCGGTGACGCGCTACACGTCGTCGTCGCCGGGCTGTCGCACGTACCGCAGGACGCCCCACATGGCCCGCTCGCGTGCGGCATCCTGCTCCGTGGCGCCGGTGTCGGCCGTGGCGCCTGTGTCGGCCGTCGCGCCGGTGTCGGCCGTGGCGCCTGTATCGGCCGGGGTACGGCAGGCCTCCAGCTCCTTGCGCAGGGCCGGTACGTCGATATCGGCGCCGATCAGGACGAGCTGGGTCCGCCTGGGCTCGCCGCGCGTCCACGGCCTGGGGGTGAACCGCAGGAACCTGCCCACCGCGTGTACCCCGTAGGCGTGGTCCAGGTCGCCCGCGCCGAAGTCGACGTACCCCTTGATGCGATACAGCCCCTCGGGCCGCGAGTCCAGGAACCGCATCAGCCGGCCGGGCTCCATCGGGAGGTCGGAGTCGAAGTCGAGGCTCTCGTACGCGGTGTGCAGATGACCCCCGTGCCCGTCGCCGTCCTCCTGCGCGCGCTGCTCCAGGTACAGGTCCTCGAAGCTGAGCTGGCGCTCCTTCTCCTCGTGGTCGGGCCGCAGCGCCGGGTCGAACAGCAGCTCCGGGTCGATACGTCCGAATGCGGCGGGGACGATCGCCGCCCTGCTGCCGGACTCGGCGACGGCCTGCCGGACGCGGGCGCACTCCTCGTCGCCGGCCCGGTCGGTCTTGTTGAGCACGACGAGATCGGCCACCGCGAGATGGCGGCCGATCTCCGGGTGGCGCGCGCGGGTCGCCTCGAACTCGGCGGCGTCGACCACCTCGACCAGTCCCCCGTACACGATGTGCGGGTTGTCGCTGGCGAGGATCATCCGGATCAGTTCCTGCGGCTCCGCGAGACCGCTCGCCTCGATGACGATCACGTCGAGCCGGGCGGAGGGCCGGGTGAGGGCCTCCAGATAGGTGTCGAGTTCACTGACGTCGACCGCGCAGCACAGGCAGCCGCCGCCCAGGGACACGGTGGACCCGACCTGCCCGGAGACGGTCATGGCGTCGATCTCGATGGCCCCGAAATCGTTGACGATCACGCCGATCCGGTTGCCCGCGCGGTGCCGCAGGAGGTGGTTGAGCAGGGTCGTCTTGCCGGACCCGAGGAAGCCCGCGAGGACGACGACCGGGATCTGGGGGCTGCGGGGCGACGTGCTCAACGGGGACCTTCCTGCGTGGTCAGACTGCCGGGACGGGCTGCGGCGGGGGCGGGCCGACGTAGCGCGCCGCCGGACGGATGATCTTCGAGTCCTCCGCCTGCTCCAGGATATTGGCGCTCCAGCCCACGACTCGCGCCGCGCAGAAGGTCGGCGTGAACATCTCACGCGGCAGCCCGCACAGCTCCATGACCACTCCGGCGTAGAACTCCACGTTGGTGTGCAGTTCGCGCCCCGGTTTCAGCTCGGCGAGGATCGCCTGCACCCGGCGTTCCACCTCGACGGCGAAGTCCACGAGCGGGCCGCCGAAGTCCTGGGCGATGGACCGCAGCATGCGCGAGCGGGGGTCCTCGGTGCGGTACACGGGGTGGCCGAAGCCCATGATCCGGTCGCCGGCGAGGACCCGTTCGCGGATCCATCCGTCGATCCGGTCCGGGGTTCCGATCGCGTCGAGCGTGTCGAGGGCGCGGCTGGGGGCGCCGCCGTGCAGCGGGCCGGAAAGCGCTCCGACGGCCGCGACGAGGCAGGCTGCGACGTCCGCCCCGGTCGAGGCGACGACCCGTCCGGTGAACGTCGAGGCGTTGAAGCCGTGGTCCACGGTGGAGATCAGATACCGCTCGACGGCCCTGACCCGTGCCTCGTCCGGCAGGGTGCCGGTGAGCATGTACAGGTAGTTCGCCGCGTGCGGCAGGTCGGCGCGCGGCTCGACGGGTTCGAGCCCCCGGCCGAGGCGGTACAGCGCGGTCAGCACCGTGGGTACGGCCGCGCAGACGGCCAGCGCGTCGGCCCGGCGCCGCTCCGCGCCGATGTCGTACACCGGCCGGAAACCGGCCGACGCGCCGAGCAGGGAGAGCGCGGTGCGCAGCCCGGCCAGCGGGCCCGACACCGCGCTCGCCCGCGCGATGGCGGGCAGGGCCTCGCGCACCGCGTCGGGCAGGACGCGCAGCGCGGCCGTGCGGTCGGCGAAGTCCGCTCGGGCCGCCGGGCCGGGCAGTTCGCCCTCGGTCATCAGGTACCAGACGTCCTCGAAGCTGCGGCTCCGCGCCAGTTCGACCGCCGAGTACTGGCGGTAGTGGTAGAAGCCCTCGCGTCCCCGGACGTCTCCGAGGGCCGTATCGGTCACGACGACGCCCGCGAGACCTCGGGGGACGTCGAGCGGTGTGTCACCGGTCATGGTCGTCATTGCTTCCTCCGTGGACGGGTCGATGACCACTTGATATTGATTCGACTGTCCATGCATGACTAGCTACTGTCAATATTGATTGAATCAATATGAACGTGTCGATAAGGCGATGGCAGATGGATACGGTGGCGGCATGAGGGATCGATCAGAGGCGGACGGACAGGCCGGGGCCGGGCAGCGGCTCACCACGCGCGAGACGGCCGAGCGCCTGGGCGTGAAGCCGGAGACGGTGTACGCCTACGTCAGCCGGGGCCAGCTGAGCAGCAGCCGTGTGCCGGGCGGGCGCGGCAGCACGTTCGACGCGGCGGAGGTCGAGGCCCTGGCCCGGCGCACGGTGCGCAGGGAGGCGGCATCCCCGGCCACGGGCGATCCGGCCGTCCGTACCGGCATCACCCTCATCGACGGCGATCGCTACTACTTCCGGGGCGTGGACGCGACGGAGCTGGCGGCACGTCACACGTACGAGGAAGTCGCGGAGTGGCTGTGGACGGGCGCGCTGGTGCCGGGCATCCGGTTCGCCGCTCCCGCGCAGGCGGTAGCGGCGGCCCGGCGAGCGGTCGGCGCGCTGCCCGCGCACTGCGGTTCCACGGACCGGCTGCGGGTGGCGGTGGTGGCCGCCGCGGCGACGGACCCGCTGCGCTTCGACCTGTCCCGCGAGGCGGTGCTGGCGGGCGCGCGGAGCCTGATCCCGACGCTGGTCGGTGCGCTGCCGGGGGTGGGCGGGGGTGGCGGGGCTTCCGGTGGAACCATCGGTGGGGCCGGCACGCCCGGCGGTATCGCTGGTCAACTGTGGCCGAAACTCACCGCTCGTCGACCTGACGGGCCCTCACTCGCCGTGCTGGACGCCGCGCTTGCGCTGTTGATCGACCATGATCTCGCCGCTTCCACGCTGGCCGCGAGGGTCGCCGCTTCGGCCCGCGCCCACCCGTACGCCGTGGTGTCGGCGGGGCTCGGCGTGCTGGAGGGCCCCCTGCACGGCGCGGCGAGCGGGCTTGCCCACCGCATGCTGGCCGAGGTCCTGGAACGGGGCGGCGCCGCACCCGTGGTGGCCGACCATCTGCGCGCTGGTCGCCGGGTTCCGGGGCTCGGGCACCGGCTCTACACCGGTGAGGACCCGCGCGCCCGCGCCCTTTTCGACCTGCTGGCACGCGTCCCGCAGGCCGGACCGGCGCTGGCCGCCGCACGGGACGTGGTCGCCACCGCAGCGCGCGACGCGACTCCGCACGCCAACGTGGACCTGGCGCTCGCCGTGCTCTCGGTCTCCTCGGGCATGCCGGCGGAGGCGGGCGAGACCGTCTTCGCCCTCGCCCGGACGGCGGGCTGGATCGCGCACGCCCTGGAGGAGTACGGGGAGAGCCCACTGCGCATGCGTCCCAGCGGCCACTACACCGGGCCCCGTCCGCCCCAGCCGCTGCCGACCCCGTAGCCCCGCACCACTCCGCTCCACTCGGGGCACGACTCACGCCCGCACTCCATGAGGCTCAGACCGCGCCGGCCCCGGTCATCGCGCGCACCTCGATCTCCGCATGTTTGGCCGCGTCCGGCGGTTCGTCGGCGGTCACGGTCCCGATCCAGCCGGCCAGGAAGCCCAGGGGGATGGAGACCAGGCCGGGATTCTCCAGCGGGAAGATCTGGAAGTCGACACCGGGGAAGAGCGCGTGCGGGCTGCCGGAAACGACCGGTGAGAGCACGACGAGCAGCACGGCCGGGATCAGCCCGCCGTAGACCGACCACACCGCTCCGCGTGTGGTGAAGTCCCGCCAGAACAGCGAATAGAGCAGGACCGGGAGGTTGGCCGAGGCCGCGACGGCGAAGGCGAGGCCCACCAGGAACGCCACATTGAGGTCCTGGGCGAGCAGCCCCAGCCCGATGGCGGCGACGCCGATACCGGCCGCCGCCACACGGGCCACGGCCACCTCGCTGCGCTGCTTGGTGCCGGGCCGCTTGAGCGAGGCGTAGAGATCGTGGGCCACAGAGGCGGACGAAGCGAGGGTGATCCCCGCGACGACGGCCAGGATGGTCGCGAAGGCGACAGCGGCGACCACGGCGAAGAGGATCGTTCCGCCGGTCGAACCCTCGCCACCGCCCAGCACCATGGCCAGCAGCGGAACAGCCGTGTTCCCGGCGGGATTGGACTCCCGTACGGCGGACGAGCCGACCAGCGCGGCGGCCCCGAATCCCAGCACGATCGTCATCAGGTAGAAGCTGCCGATCAGGCCGATGGACCAGACGACGGACCGGCGCGCCGCGCGGGCCGTGGGCACGGTGTAGAAGCGGGAGAGGATGTGCGGCAGCCCGGCCGTGCCCAGCACCAGGGCGAGGCCGAGGCTGATGAAGTCGACCCGCGCCGTCCAGCTTCCGCCGTACCGGAGACCGGGCGAGAGGAAGTCCTTGCCGTACCCGCTGCGGTGGGCGGCGGAGGTCAGCAACTCGTTGAAGTCGCCGTGGAAGCGGATCAGCACGAGCACGGTGAGCACCACGGTGCCGGCCATCAGCAGTACGGCCTTGACGATCTGGATCCAGGTGGTGGCCCGCATCCCGCCGAGCGAGACGTACACCACCATGAGCGCGCCGACACCGATGACGGTCCAGGAGCGGGCCGCGCCGCTGGTCCCGCCGAGGAGCAGCGCGACGAGACTGCCCGCACCGACCATCTGCGCCACCAGGTACAGCACGGACACGGTGACCGAGGAGGTGCCCGCCGCGATGCGGACCGGGCGCTCCGCCATCCGCGCCGCCACCACATCGGCCAGGGTGAACCTGCCGCAGTTGCGCACGAGTTCCGCGACGAGCAGCAGCACGACGAGCCACGCCACCAGGAAGCCGACCGAGTAGAGCATGCCGTCGTAGCCGAAGAGGGCGATCAGGCCGGAGATCCCCAGGAACGACGCGGCGGACATGTAGTCCCCGGCGATGGCGAACCCGTTCTCCATCGGGGAGAAGAGCCGGCCGCCGGCGTAGAACTCCTCCGCCGAGCCGTGCCGGTTGCGGCTCACCCAGGTGGTGATGCCCAGGGTGACCGCGATGAAGGCGCTGAACAGCAGCAGCGCCAGGGTCTGATGGTCGCCGCTCAACGCCCGGCCCCCCGTGTCATCTCCTGGGTCTCCCAGCGCAGATCGAGCGCGGCCCGGTCCCGGCGCAGCCGCGCGTGCCGCGCGTACGCCCCGGTGAGCAGGAACGTCGTCAGGAACTGCCCGAGGCCCACGACCATGGCCACGTTGACCGCCCCGGCCACCGGCCGCGCCATCAGTCCGGGCGCGGTCACCGCCGTGACGACATAGGCGAGGTACCAGACGAGGAAGGCGGCGGTGGCGGGGGCGACGAAGCGCCGGTATCGACGGCGCACCTCCTGGAACGCCTCGCTGCGCTGCACCTCCAGGTAGATGTCCGCCGCGCTGGGACCGCCCCCGCGCGGGGCGCCCCGCCCGGACACCGTGGCGGTCGTGGAACCGTCCGCGCTGTCCGGCTCCTCCCGTCGGGGGACCGGCGCGTCGTCCCGAGGACCGTCGAGCCGCACCGCTGCGGCCCCTGGCCCTGTTTCCTTCTCCACCGATCAACTCCCCTTGTCCACGGACTACTTCGGCCGCGTATCCCAGAATGGGCAGAACGGGAAGATGCCAGGCGCGTCATCCGCCGGACTTCACCTCTTCAGGTGAATGTCCTCCCGGGCGGACGTGCCAGCCCGCGCATGTAGGCATAGCGCACCGCCTGGGCCCGGTCGCGAAGCCCGGCCTTGGCGAAGAGGTTGTTGATGTGGCTCTTCACCGTGGCCTGCGAGATGTGCAGGGTGCGGGCGATGTCCGCGTTGGACAGGCCCTCGGCGATCAGGACCAGTACCTCGGCCTCACGAGGAGTCATCCCGTCCGGCGGCTCCGGGTCGCCGCCGACGGGCGGGAAGGGCCCCGCGGTCCCCGCGGTCACCTGCTCCAGCAGCCGGCGCTGCACCGTCGGCGAGAGCCCGGCCTCCCCCGAGAGCACGGCCTCCACGGCCCGCACGATCTCCTCTCCCCCGGCATCCTTGGTGAGATACCCCCGCGCGCCCGCCCTGAGCGCGGGAAACAGGGAGTCGTCGTCCTCGAACGTCGTCAGCACCACAACCTGGGTGCCGGGGAACTGCTCACGGATGCGCCGGGTCGCCTCCACCCCGTCGCAGCGGGGCATCCGCAGATCCATCAGCACCACGTCCGGCGCGTGCTCGGCCACCTGGGCGACCGCTTCCTCCCCGTCCTTCGCCGATCCGACCACCTCGATGCCGGGCAGCAGTCCGAGCAGCATCACGATGCCCTCCCGCACCACCGCCTGATCGTCGGCCACCACCACCCGCGCCGTCACGCGGGCACCCGCAGACTCACCACGAACCCCTCCTCGTCCGCACCGGCGTCCAGCGTGCCGCCCAGCAACTCGGCGCGCTCCCGCATCCCGAGCAGACCGTATCCGGAACCGCTGGCCGCCAATTCCCCTCCTGGGCCCCGCCCGCCCGAGTCCTTGACCTCCAGCACGACCTCGTCGGGCCGGTACTCCAGCCGTATCAGCACCCTGGCACCGGGCGCGTGCTTACGGGCGTTGGTGAGCGCCTCCTGTGCGACCCGCCGGACCGCCTGCGACGCGTGCGCGGTCAGCGGGCGCCGCTCCCCCTCGACCCGGACCTCGGCCGGCTCCGCCGTCACCAGCTGTCTCAGGAAGTCCTCCACGGGTGACACCTCGCCCCGCAGCGCGGAGAGCGCCTGACGGGTCTCGGAGAGCCCTTCGCGGGCCATCGACCGGGCCGCGACCACCCGTTGCAGAACCTGGTCCCGGAACTCCCCCTCCGGCTCCCTCTCGATCAGCAGCCGCGCCGCCTCCAGGTGGACCAGTTGCGCGGAGAGGCTGTGCGCCAGCACGTCGTGGATCTCCCGCGCGATGCGGGAGCGCTCGTCCAGCGCGGCCCGCTCCGCCTCCGCCGCTCGGGCCGCCCGTTCCTGGGCGAGCAGCCGCTGTGCGCTGCCGCGAGCCTCGGCATCCAGGCGGAGCACGTACCCGGCGAGGCAGAGCCCTGCCGCGGTCACCGCCGTGGTCGCCCAGTCGTCGCTGTCGGCCAGCGCGTAACCGCCGAGGGCCACCGCGGTGACCGGGACCCCCGCCACGAGCGGCAACCGCTCCAGGGCGGTGACCGCGCAGCCGCACCACAGCACCGCGGCAGGCACGATCGCCCCCGCCACGTCCGCCCCGAGCGCGGCCAGCATCAGCATCCCGAGCAGGCCCAGCGAAGGCCACAGCCGGTTGTCGAGCGTGGTCCTGAACACGGCGACCGCGAGCAGGGCGCAGACGAGCACCCCGACCAGACCGACGACGATCTCCCAGGGCCCGAACAGCCCACCGGTGAACGTCCCCCACAGCATCAGCGTCAGCAACCCGGCCCGCACGCTCCAGGCGATCACGCTGCGCGCCCGGCTGCGGGTGTCCCGGGCGAGCGCCTCGCGCAGGGGCCAGCTCGTCCAGGTCGCGGCTGTCACACGGGGTCCTTCCACTCCGGCCGGAGCGCAACGCCGGCGGGTCCACGAGAGGGCGCGGGTATCGCCGCGGCCCGGCGCGTCAGCAGCCCCGCCCGTACCAGCAGGGTCACCGCGAGAGCCGCCATCAGGGCGGGGCTGCCCTGATGCACGTCCAGCACGACCGCGATCCCGTACAGGGCCGCTCGCAGACCGAGGCCGGCGATCCAGACCAGGACGGTGGCCCTGGTGCCCTTGCTCCACACGGAGCCGTCCTCGGCACGCCAGACGCGCGTCGTCCAGGCCCATCCCGCCCCCGTGGCCAGCCCGACCAGCAGCTCGGCACCCAGGATGACGGCCGAGGCTATCCGATGGTCCGGATCGACGAGTTCGGGCTTCCGCAGCGCGAGGAAGAGCAGGACGGCGGGCGGAACCCACCAGCGGTGGTCGCCGGAGACGCGCTCCGCCGAGAACTGGCGGACCACGACGAGGGCGATGACCGCGATGATCACCAGGGCGTTGCCGAGCCCGGACATGGATGCCTCCGAGATGCGAGAAGTGCTGCATCTCCGAAGCTACGGAAGGGCCTGGCCCGGCAGATCGGCTCCAGGGTTGATCATGGGTGGAGATGTCGTCTCCACCCATGGGTGGAGACGACATCCGGTGCCGGTGCTCAGACGTCGATGCGCGAGCGGTCCAGTGTGGCCGCCGAACTGGTGATGAACTCCTTGCGAGGCGCCACCTCGTTGCCCATCAGCAGGTCGAAGACCTTCTCGGACGACTCGAGGTCGCCGATGTTGATCCGCCTCAGCGTGCGGTGCCGCGGGTCCATCGTGGTCTCCGCGAGCTGGTCGGCGTCCATCTCGCCCAGACCCTTGTAGCGCTGGATCGAGTCCTTGTAGCGGATGTTCTTGCGCTGGAGCTCCAGCAGGCGCTGGCGCAGTTCGTTGTCCGAGTAGGTGTAGATGTACTTGTCCTGGCCCTTCTTGGGCTGGACCAGCTCGATGCGGTGCAGCGGGGGCACGGCGGCGAACACCCGGCCCGCTTCGACCATCGGCCGCATGTACCGCTGGAAGAGCGTCAGCAGCAGGATGCGGATGTGGGCGCCGTCGACGTCGGCATCGACCAGCAGAACGATCTTTCCGTAGCGGGCCGCGTCGATGTCGAAGGTCCGTCCGGAACCTGCTCCTATGACCTGGATGATCGCACCGCACTCGGCGTTCTTCAGCATGTCGGAAACCGACGCCTTCTGAACGTTGAGGATCTTGCCGCGAATCGGCAGCAGGGCCTGGAACTCGCTGTTGCGGGCGAGCTTCGCCGTTCCGAGCGCGGAGTCGCCCTCGACGATGAACAACTCGCTGCGCTCCACGTCGTCGCTGCGGCAGTCGGCGAGCTTCGCCGGCAGCGAGGACGACTCCAGCGCCGTCTTGCGACGCTGTGCGTCCTTGTGCTGACGGGCCGCGATCCGGGTGCGGGCGGCTGCCACCGCCTTGTCGAGAACGGCCCTGGCCTGGGCTTTCGCGTCCCGCTTGGTAGAGGTCAGGAACGCCTTCAGTTCCTTGGCCACGACATTGGCGACGATCCGGTTGGCCGCCGAGGTGCCGAGCACCTCCTTCGTCTGGCCCTCGAACTGCGGCTCCGCCAGGCGTACGGTCACGACCGCGGTAAGGCCCTCCAGGGCATCGTCCTTGACGATGTCGTCCTCGGCCACCCGCAACAGCTTCGCGGACCGCAGCACCTCGTTGACGGTCTTGGTCACGGAGCGTTCGAAACCGCTCACGTGGGTGCCGCCCTTGGGTGTGGCGATGATGTTGACGAAGGACTTGAGGTTCGTGTCGTAGCCGGTACCCCAGCGCAGCGCGATGTCCACGCCGAGTTCACGCGTGACCTCGGTGGGTGTCATGTGGCCACGCTCGTCCAGGACCGGCACGGTCTCCTTGAACGTGCCCTGCCCGGACAGGCGCAGCACGTCGCAGACGGCCTTGTCCTGCGCGAGGTACTCGCAGAACTCGCTGATGCCCCCGTCGAAGCGGAACGTCTCCTCGGTCTTGCCAGCGCCGTCCAGCCCCCGCTCGTCGCGCACGACGATGGTCAGACCCGGCACGAGGAAGGCGGTCTGGCGAGCGCGCTGGTGCAGCGTTTCCAGGCTGAGCTTGGCGTCCTTGAGGAAGATCTGCCGGTCGGCCCAGTAGCGCACCCTGGTACCGGTGCGCGCCTTCGGTACGCGCTTGCCCTTGCGGAGGCCGTTGGCCGGGTCGAACGGGCTGTCCGGGCCCTGCTCGGTGAAGATTCCCGGAACGCCGCGGCGGAAGCTGATCGAGTGGGTCGCGCTGTTGCGGTCGACCTCGACGTCGAGCCGGGCGGAGAGGGCGTTGACCACGGAGGCGCCCACGCCGTGCAGACCGCCGGAGGCGGCGTAGGAGCCACCGCCGAACTTGCCGCCGGCGTGCAGCTTGGTCATCACGACCTCGACGCCGGAGAGGCCGGTCTTGGGTTCGACGTCGATCGGGATGCCGCGGCCGTTGTCCCGGACCTCTACGGAGTTGTCGTCGTGGAGGACGACCTCGATGTGGTCGCAGTAGCCGCCGAGAGCCTCGTCGACGGAGTTGTCGATGATCTCCCAGAGGCAGTGCATCAGGCCACGGCTGTCGGTGGACCCGATGTACATGCCAGGGCGTTTGCGGACCGCTTCGAGCCCCTCGAGTACGAGCAGGTGCCGCGCGGTGTAGTTGGAACCGTCTCGGTCTGCTCCGGTCAGCAGCGCAGTGGACGGCACGGACGTATCGGCGGTCACGCGGTTCGCTCCTCGCTGAATTTCTTTTGGGGCCCAGTGGGTCACTGGCTCGGCTTCGGTTGCCGCTGTGAGGGTACCGATGCCTGGTAGAGCGGGTGAAACGCCACCCTCGAAGAACCCTCAGACTAAACCAGACTCGCAAGCCTGTTCGATCATTTCGCGAGGTGACGTGCACATCACGTTCCCTTCCAGGCATGAACCATTTAGGCTCCGGGCACGTCCTCATGAACAACCGGCAAGCCAGCCGGCCCGGACAGACCAAGCCAAGCAAGCAACGCGAAACCGTAGCGCCACGCAATACGGCACATTCGCCGCGAACCGGCAACAGACAGCCATACCGAGAAGAAGTTTCAAAGAAAAGCCACGAGCGGGAACGTTTTCGGCCTGGTTGGATGTTGACCCTGGTACGACAGCTCGTCGAGCTAGAGAAGAGGCGACGTGACTACTGTTCTGACCCCCGCGAGCCCGCTGACCGCAGCAGACCGCTGTGACCGTTGCGGCGCCCAGGCCTACCTGCGCGTCGTCCTGATCAGTGGCGGTGAACTGCTCTTCTGCGCCCACCACGGTCGCAAGTTCGAGCCGGAACTCAAGAAGATCGCCGCGGAAATACAGGATGAGACGGACCGGCTGACGGCCGTGCAGGCCCAAGCCGCCGAAGAGGAACACTGACACCTCGCACGCACGACGAGCCAGGGGTCGGTCCCGGACCGGCCGACGGGCGGCTTCCCTGCGGAGGGATGCCGCCCGTTCTCGTACCTGTGGAGCGCTGTGCGGGTCAGTCCGTGCCCGGCAGCCGGCCGATGACCGCGGAGACCCGCGTGTAGACGCCGGGGCTTCCTGCGAGCCCACAGCCGTTCCCCCAGGAGACCAGCCCCACGAGCTTCCCCTGGGCCACCAGCGGCCCTCCGCTGTCGCCCTGGCATGCGTCGTAGCCGCCCTGGGGTTCGCCCGCGCAGAGCATCGACGACGCGTCGTACGTACCGGTCCTGCCCCCTGGGTAGGCCTGCTCGCACGAACTGTCCGGCAGGATGCTCACCTCTGCGGCCCTGAGTGACGACGCGTAGTCGCCGTAGCCGGTGGTGTCGCCCCAGCCGTAGACGGTCGCGGAGGTGCCCGCGCGGTACGCCGGGTCGCCTGCCGCGGCCATGGGGATCGTGTCCCCTTCGGGCAGTGCCCGAGACAGGGTGAGCACGGCGACGTCCCCGCTGTTGGTGGTCGCGTCGAACTCGGGGTTGACCCACGTCCCGCTCACCGGGATCTCCTGGCCGCCCGTACCGTTCAGCTCGTCCCGCCCGGAGATGATTCGCAGATCGCTCACCTGGTCGGCGTCGGTGCCCAGCGCCTCCCGGCTGAGGCAGTGCGCCGCCGTGAGCACCTTCTTGGGCTCCACCACGACGCCGCCGCAGAACTGTCCGGCCCTGGTACCCCCGAACCGGTCACGGCTGGACAGCGCGACCACCCACGGGCTGTCCGCGACATGAGCCGGCTGGCCCCCGATGATGATGCTGTCGGCGGCGGCCGGGGCGGCGGAGGCGAGCGGTATCACGGCCGAAGCGGCGGCGAGGGCGAGCGCCCCGGTCATGACACGGACGACGGTGCGGGACATGCGTACTCCTGACTCTCTGATGGACCATGCCTACCCAGAGTCATTCCGCCGACGCCGATGCGCACCTTCGCGGGTTCGACGCGAACAGGGCGAGGGCCCGGCTCCCCCGTGGGGGCCGGGCCCTCGCCCTGTGTCCGGCTGTCCGGCTGTCCGGCTGTCCGCGATCTAGTCGAGGTAGTCCCGAAGGACCTGCGAACGCGACGGGTGGCGCAGCTTCGACATGGTCTTGGATTCGATCTGACGGATGCGCTCACGCGTCACTCCGTAGACCTTGCCGATCTCGTCCAGCGTCTTCGGCTGGCCGTCGGTGAGGCCGAAGCGCATCGAGACCACGCCGGCCTCGCGCTCGGACAGCGTGTCCAGAACCGAGTGGAGCTGCTCCTGGAGGAGCGTGAAGCTCACGGCGTCGGCCGGGACAACGGCTTCGGAGTCCTCGATCAGGTCACCGAACTCGCTGTCCCCGTCCTCGCCCAGCGGGGTGTGGAGGGAGATCGGCTCGCGACCGTACTTCTGGACCTCGATGACCTTCTCGGGGGTCATGTCGAGCTCCTTGGCCAGCTCCTCCGGGGTGGGCTCGCGGCCCAGGTCCTGGAGCATCTGGCGCTGGACGCGCGCGAGCTTGTTGATGACCTCGACCATGTGCACCGGGATACGGATGGTGCGGGCCTGGTCGGCCATGGCGCGGGTGATCGCCTGGCGAATCCACCAGGTGGCGTACGTGGAGAACTTGTAGCCCTTGGTGTAGTCGAACTTCTCCACCGCACGGATCAGACCGAGGTTGCCCTCCTGGATCAGGTCCAGGAAGAGCATGCCGCGGCCGGTGTAACGCTTGGCCAGCGAGACCACGAGGCGGAGGTTGGCCTCCAACAGGTGGTTCTTGGCCCGGCGGCCGTCCTCGGCGATGATCTCCAGCTCGCGCTTGAGCTTAGGGGCGAGCTTGTCGGCGTTCGCCAGCTTGTCCTCGGCGAACAGGCCCGCCTCGATGCGCTTGGCGAGCTCGACCTCCTGCTCCGCGTTGAGGAGCGGGACCTTGCCGATCTGCTTCAGGTAGTCCTTGACGGGGTCGGCCGTGGCGCCGGCGACGGCGACCTGCTGCGCGGGCGCGTCGTCCTCGTCGTCGTCGGAGAGGACGAAGCCCTTGTTCTCGCCCTCGCTCTCCTCTTCCTCGCCCTTGCCGGCCTTGACCTCCTCGACGACGTCGTCGCCGTCGAGAATCTCGTCGTCCTGCTTGCCGGCCTTCTTGGCGGCCGTCTTCTTGGCAGCCGTCTTCTTCACGGCGGTCTTCTTGGCGGCCGTCTTCTTGGCTGCGGCCTTCTTCGCGGGCGCGGCCGCAGGGGCTTCCTCGGCCGCCTGGCCCGCCGACTCGGCGGACGGGGCCGCGGGCGCCGCGACAGTCCGCGTCACCGTCGTCTTGGCCGCGACGGACTTGGTGGCGGTGCGCTTGGCCGGGCTCTTCGCTGCGACGCTGCTCTTGCGGGCGCGCTTCGACGGCTCCGCGGCACTGACCATCAGCGTCACACCCTCTTCCTCGAGGATCTGGTTGAGGCTGCGCAGAACGTTCTTCCACTGGGTTGGCGGAATCTGGTCAGCCTCGAAGGCCCGACGCACGTCGTCGCCGGCGATCTGCCCATCAGCCTTTCCCCGCTCAATGAGCGCCATCACAGATTCGGACTCGGCGATCTCCGGCGGGAGCGTACGGGATGTGCTGGCCGACACGAACAACCTCTCGGAACGATGGAAACGGCTTCCGGCCCGGCCCGGTGAGGGCTGGAACCGACGACCGCCGGGCGGGGAATGCACGACGGCGCGGGCTATGCCTCAGAACTCCACAGCGCCCTGAACGACTGCTGTATTCCTTCTGCGGCGGTCACCTCTTAAGTCATCGCGCTGTTTCGAGGAGTGTTACGTCCGATCCGCGTGGCCCGAGTCACACCCCATTTGCGATGAACACGACCAAGGCGACATCTCTCCCCCGGTACCGCCGGGTCGCGCGGACCCGGCGGCCCGGTGGCGCGTACACCCTGCCCGTGCCGAGGTCAGTGCTCGCGCGGCGCCGGCACCACTCGTTCCGGCTCGTGGTGGCCCACGAGCAGTTGACGCATGGCGGCCTCGGAACCCGCCGAATCACCGGAGGCGAGCGCCTCCACGATGCGTGCGTGCAGGGCGAGCGACGTCTCGCTGGGACGGTCGCACGCGGTGGCCGGGCCACCGGAGACCTGCAGTGCGGCGGAGACGATCCCGGAAAGGTGCTCCAGCATCCGGTTGCCGGCGGCCTGGATGAGCAGGGAGTGGAACTCCGCGTCCGCGCGGGCACACGTGATCATGTCCCCCTGCCCCAGGGCGTGCCCCATGATCTCGACCATGTCACCGAGGCGCTGCTGAAGATCTTCGCGCCCATGTCCCGCGGCAAGACGGGCGGCGAGCGGCTCGATCGTCCACCGCAGGTCGCCCAGCTCACGGCGCTGGTCATCGCGCTGCGGACCGAACGCACGCCATTCGATGATGTCGGGATCGAGCAGGTTCCAGTCACTGACGGGCCGCACGCGCGTACCGACATTGGGGCGGGCGCTGACCAGCCCCTTCGCCTCCAGCACGCGCAGCGATTCCCGCACGACGGTCCTGGAAACCTCGAAACGCTGTCCGATCTCCTCCGGCACCAGGGGGCGGTCCGCACCGAGGTCACCGGAGACGATCATCTGTCCCAGCTGCTGAACGAGCTGGCCGTGGAGTCCACGGCCGCGGCTGGCCGACCCCCGGCGGCCCACCCGGCCGAGTTCGGCGTCGGAACCGTCCCAGGAGCGCGCGGCGGCACGTTCACCGGCAGGCGCCTCGGGGTAGGGGTATCGGTCGAGTTCGCCCGGACCGGCGAGGCCGGAATCGGCGGAGCGGGCGGTGGTCATCATGGTGTGCGCAAGGGTACTCACGCATCCTTTGTCGGCGGGTCCCAGCCGCCCCTTGAGGTCTTTGCTGAAAAGCACACGAAAGGGTGATCGCCATCACCCCCTCAATTGACGCCTTACTGGTATAAACCGGACGACCCGGTGGGGCTGGGATCGCCCTACGCCCCCGCTGCGCCCCGAAGTCACCAACGCACCCTTCCCCGCAGGCTGGTGAAGAGAAACGCGCAGATGAGACCGGCCAGCGACAGGGCCAGCGCGGCGCCGACGGGTTGCGTCACGATCCGGACCGCGGCCAGCAGCCATCTGTCCACCTCGCCGGGCCACCGCGGCCAGGCAAGCTCCCGCAGCCGCCCCGGAAACCCGGTGATCGAACGAGCGGTCGACGCCTTCGGAAGGTGCTCGATGATCGGCACCAGCACTACCGGTACGGCGAGCACGGCGGCGATGCCCGCGGCCGTCACCCTGAAAACGCCCGCGCCCAGCAGTCCGGCCCAGGCGCAGCCGACGGTCAGCCCGACCCAGCTCGCCGCAAGGGACGCCAGGTTCGCGGGGGCGTGGAGTACGTCTCCCCCGTACACAAGGCGCAGGGTTTCCGCGGAGGTCAGTACGACGAGCAGCCCCAGCAGAAGGGCGACGCCTCCGGTCACCGCCAGCTTGGCGGTGAGCAGGCCGAGTCTGCGGGGCACTGTTCCACGGCCGGCGGCGAGCGCCGGGTAGCGGAACTCGTCGCCGAAGGAGAGTGCTCCCAGCGGCCCGGCCCCGAGGGCGGCGGGTGGCAGCGGCAGCAGTGAGGGCCAGGCCGCGATCACACGTGCCGCCGGGGTACTGCCGTCACGGGCCAGCAGTACGGACAGGCCAACGGACGCGACCAGGGCGACGGCCATGATCACGGTCGCGGTCCGCACGCCGAACAGGCGACGCAGTTCGTAGCGCACCGGACGCAGCGGACCTCGCGCCGGCCGCCGTCTGATGGGCGGCGCCGGTTCGTCGCGCACGACGGGCCGGGGCGACCGCGCGGCAGCGTCGGTGGGGCACGCCGAGGCGCCCGGGGTCTCGGCTGCGGCCGTAGGGCCCGTGTCGGCCACCTCATCGGCGAGCTGGTGGACGGGAAGCCCGTGCCTGAACGCCACGTCGCCGATTTCCGCGCAACTGCTGCCGTACACGGACAGCCGGTGCCCGGCACCTTCGACGACGACTTCGACGCCCCGCCTGGCAACTCGCGCTTCCCTGCCGACGAGGGCGGCGAGGCGGGTGGCGTGCGGGGAGCGAACGGTTACGCGGGGTCGCAGGCGGGTACGGGAAAAGGTCGCGCCGTCCTGATCGGCGATCAGGCGTCCTTCGTCGATGGTGACCACATGCCCGGCCGTGCGTGCGGCCTCCCGCGGATCGCTGGTGCTGAACAGGACGGTTCCGCCCCGGTCGGCGTGGGAACGCAGCAACCGGTGCAGCCAGTTGGCGTCGCCGGGTCCCAGCCCCTGCGCCGGGTCGTCCAGGAGCAGTGTGTGGGGGTCACCGAGAAGGGCGCAGGCAACCGCCAGGCGGCGGTCCATGCCGAAGGAGAGCGCGCCGATGCGATGGTCCGCCAGACCGGCCAGACCCACCGCGTCGAGGAGCTCGTCCGCCCTCGACGCGGGCACGTCCGCCACGGCGCAGAGCATGCGCAGCTGGCCTCGAACGGTGCGCGCCGGATGTCCCGGAACGTCGCCGAGCACCGCCCCCACCTCACCGGCCGGCCGCGGCACCCGGTGCAGCGGCCTCCCCCGGAAGTAGGTGATGCCCCGGCCCGGCTCCAGTTCGAGCATCAACCGCAGGGCCGTGGTCTTGCCCGAGCCCGGCGCGCCCAGCAGAGCGGTGACGCAGCCCGGCTCCGCGTCGAAGGTGAGGTCGTGGACGGCGGGGGCTTTCGCGCGGGAGCGGTTGCTGGTGAGTCCGATGGCCTGGAGCATCGCTTCTCTCGCAGGAATGGGGACGGCGAGGACGGAGCCGCCCGGCGGCGAGTGAGTACCGCAGCACGATAACCCGATATATAGGACTTTTTGCGCAAGGCGGGACACGCCGTGTTCGCGACGCCTCGGACCTGAGCAGGCGCTAGACCTCGGGCCTCAGCATCGGCGGGTTGAGTACCGTCGCCGTCCCTGACCGGAACAGTTGCGCGGGGCGTCCCCCCTGCCGCGTCGTCGTCCCGCCGGTGGGCACCAGGAAGCCCGGAGTGCCCGTCACCTTGCGGTGGAAGTTCCTCGGGTCGAGCACCACACCCCACACCGCCTCGTACACCCTGCGCAGCTCGCCGACCGTGAAAGCGGGCGGGCAGAAGGCCGTGGCCAGCGAGGAGTACTCGATCTTGGATCGCGCCCGTTCCACTCCGTCGGCAAGGATTCTGGCGTGATCGAAGGCCAGCGGCGCCTGGTGTTCACCGTCCGGGGCGCAGCCGCCCTCCGGGCCCAGCAGGTCCTCGACAGGCGCCCATCGCGCGCTGTTCGCGTCGCCACCGGCCCGAGGGGCCGGCAGATCGGGGGCCAGCGCGAGATGGGCGACGCTGACGACCCGCATCCTCGGATCGCGTGCCGGGTCCCCGTACGTGGCGAGCTGCTCCAGGTGCGCACCGTTGCCGACGGCCGGGGCGGCCGGGTCCTGTGCGCACAGGCCGGTCTCCTCGACGAGCTCCCTCGCCGCCGCGGCCCCGAGGTCCTCGTCGGCTTTGACGAAGCCACCGGGTAGTGCCCACCTTCCCTGGAAGGGGGGTTCACCCCGGCGGACCACCAGGGCGCACAGGGCGTGCCGTCGTACCGTGAGCACGACCAGGTCGACGGTGACGGCGAACGGTGGAAAGGTCGACGGGTCGTAGGGCGGCATGCCGTGATCATAGTCGTCTGCCTGACGATAAACACTCCCTTCCCAGTGACTCTTCGCGAGGCTCCGTGCCCGACGCCGCCGCCCGCGCGCCCGGCGTCGACCCAAGAGCAGTCCCGTGTGTGCGGCGCCGGAAGCCGACCCCCCGCAGCCGGCGCCGCACACGACTCAGCGACCGGTCCTGGTCCCCCGACGTCCCTGCGCTCCGGGGCGGGTGGTCCGGCGCTTCCCCGCAGCACCGTGACCGGGCCTGGTCGAGCAGGGACGCGTCCGGCCCCGCCCGGCGGGCCGTACACGTGCGGAACGGGCCCCCGCGACCCGTTCCGCACTCCGGCCGTGCCTGGCAGTCCGTGTGCTGCGTTCACCGCGCAGGCAGCGCCTCAGCGTTTCCGGGTCGAGGCCCTGGTTGCACGCCTCGTGCAGCAGTTGGGCGAAGGTGTAATGCGGATCGATGCGCAGGGCGAGCGCCAGCGCGACGCGCGCGGCCGGTTCGTCGCCGGTCGACCACGCGACCCATCCGGCCAGGGTGAGGGGGGCCGCGGCATGCTCCTCGTACGGGCCGACGCAGCGGCGGGCGAGCGCGCGCCATAGCCGCAGGGCCGCATGTGCCTTCGGCCCTTCCATCCACTCGGCGGCCCGGTCGCGGGTCTCCCTGTCCTGGAGGCCCAGAATGACCGAGGCGGCTTCCTCGTCGCTGATCAGCCGGTCATCATTGATGTCCGCCAGCGATGGCCCCGCTACGGGCGCGCGCCCCAGGCGGTCCACGAGCCGGCCGGCGAGCTCGAGGGTGGCGTCGCCGACCTCCTTGCGGCGTTCCTGGTCGAAGAGCAGCGGCACCATCGCACTGCCCGCCGAGTCGAGTGCGCTCAGCTGGGCGTCGTTCGATTTGCGCGCGGCCGGTGTGAGCCTCGCTTCCATCTCACGCAGCGAGCCGCGCACCTGGATGCCCGCGTACGTGGCTGCCGCCGCCATGACGGAAGTGCCGGGCATCGCCAGGGGATTGCCCTCGGCCGGGCAGCAGCGGGAGTCCGGACACACATAGGACCAGTAGCGGTTGTCCGAGATGCAGAGCGCTTCGAGGACGGGCACGTCGAGCGCACCGCATGCGGTGCGCAGTCGCTGGGCGAACGGGCGCAGGCGTTCCATCGCCTGGTTGCCCGTCTCACCGTCCGCCGGGTCCTGGCAGAGGTAGACGACGACGGCGTCGGGCCGCGGGCCGCGCCGCTCGCTGCCCTTGATCAGGCACTCGGCGAGTTGCTCCGCCACTGCCGGCCACTCGCTCTCGGACTGCGGAATCCCGAGCCTGAGCCGCCCTCCGAACCGGCCGCGACCGCCGTGCAGGGCGACCATGACCACGCTGTCGTTCGGGTGGAAGCCCATGAGGTACGGAAGAGCGTCGGCCAGATCGGCAGGGCCTCGCAGGGTGATCTGCTGTTCTTCGGAAGGACCAGTGGGTTCGGGCTGCTTGTTCATGGCACGACCGTCTCGCAGAGCGCACACTTCCGCTACCCCCTGTGGATAAGTTATCCACAGGGGGTAATCGACTGTTCGCGGTTCTCCGAACCATCGGGTTGCATGGGGGCATGACCCACGCAGACCGCGCAGCGCTCAGGGCTTCGGCCGACTCCGTACTGGCCCGACTAGTCGGGGACGCCTCCGGCAGCGCCCGGCTGCGTGAGGACCAGTGGCGGGCCATCGAGGCGCTCGTCGCGGACGGGCGTCGAGCCCTGGTCGTCCAGCGCACCGGCTGGGGAAAATCCGCGGTGTACTTCGTCGCGACGGCCCTGCTGCGGGCCCGGGGCGGTGGCCCGACCGTCATCGTCTCGCCGTTGCTGGCGCTGATGCGCAACCAGGTCGCGGCGGCGGCGCGGGCGGGGATCAGCGCGCGCACGATCAACTCGTCGAACACCGAGGAGTGGGAGACCATCCAGGCCGAGGTGGCCGCGGGCGAGGTCGATGTGCTGCTGGTCAGCCCCGAGCGGCTGAACCATCCCGACTTCCGTGACCAGGTGCTGCCGCGGCTCTGCGCCGCCACCGGACTGCTCGTCGTCGACGAGGCCCACTGCATCTCCGACTGGGGCCACGACTTCCGGCCCGACTACCGGCGGCTGCGGACGATGCTGGCCGAACTGCCCGCCGGGGTCCCGGTGCTCGCGACCACCGCGACGGCGAACGCACGGGTCACCGCCGATGTGGCGGAGCAGCTGGACACCGGTGACGGCACGGACGCGCTCGTGCTGCGGGGCCCGCTGGACCGCGAGAGCCTGAGTCTGGGCGTGCTGCGGCTGCCCAACGCGGCGCACCGGCTGGCGTGGCTCGGGGACCACCTCAAGGAGTTGCCCGGCTCCGGGATCGTCTACACGCTCACGGTCGCGGCGGCGGAGGAGGTCACCACCTACCTCCGTCAGTGCGGACACACCGTCGCTTCCTACACGGGCCGCACGGAGAACGCGGAACGGCAGCAGGCCGAGGACGATCTGCTGGCCAACCGGGTCAAGGCGCTGGTGGCCACCTCCGCGCTGGGTATGGGATTCGACAAGCCGGACCTCGGCTTCGTGGTGCACTTCGGATCGCCCTCCTCCCCCATCGCCTACTACCAGCAGGTGGGCCGTGCCGGACGCGGTGTGGAGCATGCCGAGGTGCTGCTCCTGCCGGGCAGGGAGGACGAGGCCATCTGGCAGTACTTCGCTTCGGTCGCCTTCCCGCCGGAGGAGCAGGTGCGGCGCACCATCGACGCCTTGGCGCGGGCCGAACGCCCGCTCTCGCTCCCGGCGCTGGAGCCCCTGGTCGACCTGCGGCGCGCCCGGCTGGAGACCATGCTCAAGGTGCTCGACGTCGACGGGGCCGTGCGGCGGGTGAAGGGCGGCTGGACGGCGACGGGGGCGCCCTGGTTCTACGACGCCGAGCGCTATGCCCGGGTGGCCCGCCAGCGGGCGGCCGAACAACAGGCGATGCGCGACTACGCCACGACGGACGGCTGCCGGATGGAGTTCCTGCGCCGTCAGCTGGACGACGAGGAGGCGACCGCCTGCGGGCGCTGCGACAACTGTGCCGGCGCACGGTTCGGCGAGGGTGTGTCCGCGGCCGCTCTGGACGCTGCCAAGGGGGAACTCGGCAGGCCCGGCGTGGAGGTCGAGCCGCGCAGAATGTGGCCGACCGGTCTGGCTTCGGTCGGTGTGAACCTCAAGGGAAAGATCCCTGCGACCGAGCTCTGCGGGACGGGCCGGGCACTCGGTCGGCTCTCGGACATAGGGTGGGGCAACAGACTGCGTCCGATACTCGGGGCCCAGGCCCCCGACGGGCCGGTGCCGGACGACGTGGCCAAAGCGGTGGTGACCGTACTGGCCGACTGGGCCAGGGGTCCGGGCGGCTGGGCGGCGGGGGTCGCCGATGCGGCGCCCCGGCCGGTCGGGGTCGTCACCGTCACCTCGAGCCGTAGGCCTCAGCTGGTCGAATCCCTCGGCGGACGCATCGCGGAGGTGGGGCGCATGCCCTTGCTCGGACGGGTGGACCTGGCGCTGGGCGCCGATGAGGTCCCGATGTCGCAGACCAACAGCGCCCAGCGGGTCCGGGCCCTGCACGAGCGGCTGGTCGTAGGGCCCGAGTTGGCGGAGGCCCTGACCGCCGCCGAAGGGCCTGTCCTGCTCGTGGACGATCTCTCCGACACCGGATGGACACTCGCCGTGGCGGCGCGGTTGCTGCGGCGGGCAGGAGCGGAGGCGGTGTTTCCGCTGGTCCTCGCCGTTCAGGCGTGACGGGGGGCATCGGCCGGGGCCCGATTGGGCAGGGATATCCCTGTCATACCGGTTGATTACCGTCAGCCTCGTCAATTGCTCGTTGCCGCCTGCCGATACGCCAGGAAGAATTGGACTCGCTCCCCGCACGGTCCTTTCGCGGGCCCGAAAGGGCTGTGCCGCGGCGCGCCCTCACCCGACCCTGCCCGCATCGTGGGCGCGTATGCGAAGGGAGGACCGTGACCTTCGGATTCGCTTCGTCCGCAGCCACTTCGATGTCAGCAACCGCCGACTCCGCCAACCGACTTGCCCGGATGCTCGAACCGGCCGAGTGGGCAGCGGCCGGCATACCCCTGCTGCGCAGCCCGCGTGAGGTGGTCAGCGGACTGCACGCCAGACACCGGCCGACCCCGGCCACCGCTGTGGTCGCCGTCCTCGATCACGAGGAACGCCTGACGGCGAGTGCTTCGTTCGCCCGCCGGTCGGTGACGGCGGACGGCTGGGAGTTCCGGAACTCGCTGCTGGCGCACCTGCGCCGGGTCATCCCGCACGATCTGCGCCGCCGTACGCCTGTCCGCACCGCGGTCCTGCTCTACTGCCGCGAGGGGGACGAGCGCTGGACGGAGGAGGACGGTGCCTGGATGTGGGGTCTGCGTGACGCCTGCACCCTGCACGGCCTGCGCTGCGGCGCGTACATCACGCTGACCCGCGGCGGGTGGCAAGTGCTGGGCGAAGGCCGGGGCGGTCGCCGCCCGAACTCCGCGTCGCGGCCCTCAGCCCTCGCCGACGCCGCGCTGGACCTGGACCAGCTGCCGTCCCGCACCGGCGGCGGGGCTGCCCAGGCACTGCACCGTTCCGCCGCTCGCTGAACACGCTTCGGGCCCGGCCGCCCTTGTGGGGCAGCCGGGCCATCGAAGACGCCGGGGCTTCATGAGCCGAAGGGCGCGGTCGCCCGGAGGCGGCGTGCGCTTCGGCTCAGACGCCCGCGCCGATCGCAGCGTTGATCGTCTGCGGGTCGCCGCAGACGATCAGCAGCGCACCGGCGGACTCGCGGGCCTTGGCCAGTGCCCGCGCCGCCACGTCATCGGCCGGGCCGTTGACCGCGACGATCACCACGGGACGGGGCTTGACCCGGTCCGCGGCCGCGACCGCGGCGAAGAAGACGTCGTCGCCCGCCTCGTGGTGGGCCCAGTAGGCGGCGTCGCCGAAGGACAGCTCGTGGGTCGCCCACGGGTGCTGGCCTTCCGTGGTCAGGACCAGGATGTCGCCGGGCGCGCGGCCCGAGTCGAGCAGCAGGTCCACCGCTTCGTCGGCGGCGTCGAGGGCGCCGTCCGCGGATGCGGGGATGACCTGGAGCTGCGGCGCGGAACGATTCTCCGGCTGCGCCGCCTGGGGTTGGCCGGAAGTGGAATGCCGGCGCTGCGCCGGGGGCGCAGGCCGCGGGCCGGGCACCGGACGACCGGGGCGCGGCGTGGCCGCTGAACGCGGACCGGGTACGGGACGAGGGGTCGACGCGGCGCGGCCGGTGGCCGGGGTGGCGCGGGGACCCTGGGCGCTCTCGTGAATCTGAGGCTCCTCGGGGATGAGAGGCATGGGTGGTTGTCTATCAAACGCCGACGCCTCCGGCGTCGGCGGGTGGGCACATCTGCGCGATCAGAAATCGAAGCCGAGCTGGCCCCCGCTTTCCAGTGCGGCCGCCTCTGCGGAGAAACGGACCTTCTTCAGGTGCTGCCACCGGGGCAACGCGTCGAGGTAGGACCACGACAGACGGTGGTGAGCCGTGGGGCCGCGCTCTTCCAGGGCTGCCCTGTGCACGGGGGACGGATAGCCGGCGTTGGCATCGAACGCGAAGTGCGTGTACTCGCTGTTCCGCGAGCCCAGTTCGGCCATCAGGGCGTCCCTGCGCACCTTCGCGATCACCGATGCCGCGGCCACGGCGATGCATGACTGGTCGCCCTTGATGACGGTGCGGACCTGCCAAGGACTGCCGAGGTAGTCGTGCTTGCCGTCAAGGATCACCGCGTCCGGACGGACCGGGAGCGCTTCCAGAGCGCGCACGGCGGCGAGCCGGAGTGCCGCGGTCATGCCCAGTGCGTCGATCTCCTGGGGGGAGGCGTCGCCGAGGCCGTATGCGGTGACCCAGCGCTCCAGCACCGGAGCGAGTTCCGCCCGGCGCTTGGGGCTGATCAGCTTGGAGTCGGTGAGTCCGGCGGGCGGCTTGCGAAGACCGGTGATCGCGGCGCACACGGTGACCGGTCCCGCCCACGCTCCGCGTCCGACCTCGTCCACACCGGCGATGATCTTGGCACCGGTAGTGGCGCGCATCGAGCGCTCGACGGTGTGCGTGGGTGGTTCGTACGGCATGGCGTCTGCCAGAGTACGCCGAAGGGGACGCCGGGAACACCCCAGGGGGTGTTCCTGGGACGCACGGATCGGCGGCCGCCGGGCGGGCGGGCGGCCCTTCCGCTCGCGGGACGGAGTCCCGGCGGGCCGTCAGCGGGAGGCGGACCGGAAGAACGGCACCGCGACCTGATCGATCAGCGCCTCGATCTCCGTGTCGTCCCACTCGCTGCCGCACACCTTGGTGCGATACATCATCATCGCGGGGATCACGTCGAAGGCGAGTTCCCGCAGGGCGTCGGGGCGGACCTCGCCGCGATCGACGCCCCGGCTCACCACTTCTCTGATGAGCGCGGTCGACGGCCGGATCACACCGTCGAGGATCACCGAGTGAAAGCGTTCCGCCGTACTCGCGTCGCACTCGTGAAGCACCGAGCGCAGGGCCGAGCCGGAGGTGGACCACATCGCGTCGCGCATACCCCGGCACAGCTGCTGGAGATCGTCACGGATGTTGCCCGAGTCCGGGGCCCGGCCGGGCGCCGGCATGGCGCTGCGCAGCGCCTCGGCGACCAGTTCCTCCTTGGAGGACCACCGCCGGTAGATCGCGGCCTTGCCCGTCTGGGCACCGGCTGCGACACCTTCCATGGTCAGGCCGTTCCAGCCGACCTTACTCAGCGCTTCCAGCGTCGCTTCGAGGATCGCGCTTTCCAGCACGGACCCCCGTCGGCGCAGGGACGCCACCGGCTGCCGAGCGGTGGCGGCCGATCGCGAAGTGACCATGAGCTTCTCTCCATCGAACAGGTGTGGTTCGCCTCCGCGAACCTTCCGAGTGGGGGCCGGAAGGCACGAAGGCCGGGGAAAAACGGCGCGGGACCGAGCAGCTCCCGACCGGAGTCGACGGCTCCGAATCTCGCGGCAACGAAGATCCAGTGAACGCTTGCGTTCACTGGAGGGGACTCAGTAACGTTGACGTGACAGTGAACGAAGCCGTTCACTAATTCTCTTGTGGGGGACCTCCAGTGACAACCTCTCAGTTAGCCGCACGAAGCGCGCCGGGTGCGGCACGCCGGCAGGGCCGCCCAGGGATCGCCCTGGCCGTCATCGCCGCCTGTCAGTTGATGGTTGTGCTGGACTCCACAATCGTCAACATCGCCCTCCCGCACATCCAGGAAGCCCTGCGCTTCTCGACCACGGATCTGTCGTGGGTCCTCAGCGCCTACACGCTGACCTTCGGCGGCCTGCTGCTGCTCGGCGGCCGGGCCGGTGACATCCTGGGCCGCCGCCGGGTCTTCATGGCCGGCATCATCGTCTTCACGCTCGCCTCGCTTCTGGGTGGATTCGCCCAGGAGCCCTGGCAGTTGCTGGCGGCGCGCGCGCTCCAGGGCATAGGCGGCGCCATCGCCTCGCCCACCGCGCTCGCACTGATCACCACGACATTCCCGGAAGGTCCCGAGCGCAACCGCGCGTTCGGTGTCTTCGCCGCGGTCTCCGCAGGCGGCGGCGCCATCGGGCTGCTGGCGGGCGGAATGCTCACGGAGTGGCTGGACTGGCGTTGGGTCTTCTTCGTCAACGTGCCGATCGGCGTGCTGATCGCGGTCCTTACCCCGATGTACATCAACGAGTCCGACCGGCACTCCGGGCGTTTCGACATATCGGGGGCCCTGACCTCGACCCTCGGTATGGCGTCGCTGGTGTACGGGTTCATCCGGGCCTCCGAGGAAGGGTGGCGCGATTCGCTGACGCTCGCCTCGTTCGGTGCCGCTGTCCTTCTGCTCGCCGCCTTCGTGCTCGTCGAGATGAGGGCCAAGGAGCCGATCACACCCCTGCGGATGTTCGCCGACCGGAACCGCTCGGGCACGTACGTGATCATGCTCAGCCTGGCCGCCGCCATGTTCGGCATGTTCTTCTTCATCGTGCTGTTCGTGCAGAACGTCCTGGGCTACAGCCCCATCGAATCCGGCCTGGCCTTCCTGCCGGTAACTGTCGCGATCATCATCGGAGCGGGGCTCTCCCAGCGGTTCCTGCCGGTCCTGGGGCCGAAGCCGTTCATGATCACCGGTTCGGCGCTCGCCGGAGCGGGGCTGTTCTGGCTGACGTTCATCACTCCCGGCAGTTCCTACGTGGCCGGGGTGCTGGGCCCGATACTGGTGTTCAGCTTCGGCATGGGGCTGAACTTCGTGACACTCACACTGACCGCGGTCTCCGGAGTCGCGCAGCACGAAGCGGGTGCGGCCTCCAGTCTGCTCAACGCGAGTCAGCAGGTGGGCGGTTCGCTGGGGCTGTCGATCCTGGTCACGGTGTTCGGTACCGCCAGCCGCAATGAAGCCGAGAAGCAGGTGCCGCAGTTCCTGGCACATGCGACATCCGAGCAGCAGGCCCAGTTCGCCAAGACCCACGAACTGCCCGGCCAGTGGGGCCATGCGGTGCTCACCCAGGGCATATCCACCGCGTTCCTCGCGGCGGTGGCCATGGCCGCTCTCGCGCTGCTGACCGCCGTTGTGATCATCCGCGTCCGCAAGAGCGACCTGGACGCGCTGAGCGGCAAGGCGGCCGCTGGAGGACCTGCGGCATAGCCGTAAAGCCGGTGCGCGGGCGTGACGCCGACTGCGGGCCGCCCCGCCCCGACGAAGGTACGGCCCGCGCGGCTCGCGCGCGGGCCGTGCGGCGGACCGGTCAGTACGGGTCGTACGGGTCGTAGGCGTCGCCCGTACCGCGCTCGTTGCCGTTGTCGCCCGAGCTCAGGCCCCGGCAGTCGAGGGCACGGGCACCGGGGTCCCAGTCGCCGAGGATGTCTCGGGCTCGCTTCTCGCCCCAACTCGTGGCGTACCAGGGCTCGTCCGAGTTCAGGAGCGCTTGCTGGATGTCCCGCAACGCGCAGGAGCGCAGGGGTTCCGGCAGGCTGTCGAGAGCGGGCACGGCGTCGGCCGACAGGCCCTTGAGGTACTCGATGTCGATCGAGTGGTCGTTGCGGTAGCGCTGCACGTTCTGCTCGGCGATCACACCATCGGGCGAGATCAGGCCGAAGGCCAGTACGCCGACGGCCGCGCTCGCCGCGACGGCGCGGGGCAGCAGCCGGGGGCCGAAGACGCCGGCCGCCATGATCAGTACGAGGACCACGCCGAGCCAGAGTTCCACGGCGGCCACGGAGATCCTGAGCCTGGTCAGACCGTATGCGTCGACGTAGAGGTCCATGCGCCGCAGGGCGGAGGCGACCACGACGAGCGTCAGCAGACAGAGGGTGCCGAGAACGCTGCGGACCAGGGTGCGGTCGCGAGCCCCGCCGCGCGGGGCCCAGCGCAGGGCGAGCGCGATGACGCCGAGCGTGAGGACCGTGGCCCACAGCAACTGCCAAAAGCCCTGGCGGGCGTACTCGGCATAGCTGAGATCCGTCTCGGCCATCACCTTGTCGTAGCCGCCGAGCAGCACCGTGAGCTGGATGGCGAGGAAGACCGCGAAGAGGAGGTTCAGAACGATCAGCGGGAGCGCCCATTCCAGCCGTCCGCGCGCCTTGCCCGGCCGCACCTTCACTCCGTCCCAGCGGACCGGGGCAGCGGCGGTGTAGGCGGCGGCCAGGGCGCCGACGAGACCGAGGAGGCCGAGGAAGGTCCGCCACGGGCTGTCGCCCACCGACACATCGGGCGTCAGGCTGCTCAGCAGATCCGCGAAGGCGGCGTCGGCGCTCGCGAAGAGCGCACCGAACACGATGAGCAGGACGACGGCCACCGCCGCGGACCGGACGACGACACCGGCCCGGCCCCTGGACCCCGACATGCGGTCGCGCAGCCCCCGCGCACCCCAGCCCAGCGATGCGAACACGGAGGTGAACAGGCCCAGGGAACCCAGGAACACGCCGAGCCAGCTTCTGCTGCCGTGCAGCGCCAGCGAGCCCAGTGCCAGAGCGGATACCAGCGCGAGGAACGTGGGCCAGCCCGCGTCACGGAGCGCCGGGACGACCAGCAGCCCCAGCCCACCGATCCCCCACACCACGGCCCAGGGGCGCAGCCTGCGGCCGGCCGCCCGCGCGGCCAGGTACGCGCCGACCGACGCGGGCAGGGCCACGAGCAGCATGTTCAGCCCGATGCCATCGCCCAGCAACGTCATGCTGAGCAAGGTCGTCGCGAGGACGGCCCAGAGGGTGCCGGTGTGAACGGGGCCCGGCTTTCCGGCCCGGAGCCGTGTCACCACCGAGGGCGGCGGCTTGCCCCAGGGGGATGGCGGCTGCGGTCCAGCCTGCCGCTGCGTCGCGTAGGCCGGGATCTTCGGCGGCTCGGGAACGGTGCCGCCGCCCGCACGGGGGGCTGCGGACGACTGGCCGGACCCGCTCGTCGGCTTCGGAGGCGTCGGCTCAGGCGGTGCGAGTCGTTCCGGCGCGGGTCGTTCCGGCGCGGGCTGTTCCGGCTCGGGGTGTGCGGGCTGTTCCGGCTCGGGCTTCGGCCGGGGTATATCTGACGGTGCTTCTGACACGGGACCCCTCCCCACCGGGGCCCGCTCACGCGTGCTCGTGCCAGCGCGTGGTACCCCGGCGTCTCCATTGGTGCGCGCCTCGGGTCATGATCACCGAGGGCGGCATGGCCGACAGGGTATCCCCGTGTGACGGCCGTCAGCCGGGGGCGGCGGTGCTGTGGCAGGACCGTGACAGTCGGCCGCGGCAGGTCCGGCTACGGGGTCGTCCAGTCGGGCAGCGCTTCCGTGCGGGCCGCCCACTGCGCCGGAGGGGCGCCTGCGGTGCCCGACGCGATCACGCCGCCGACGATCGCGCACGTCGTGTCCACGTCGCCGCCGGCCTGGGCGGTCACCCAGAAGGCCCGCTCGAAGTCGCCGAGGCTCCGCGCCGCGGACCACAGGGCGAACGGGACGGTGTCGTGGGCGCTGGTGCGCCGGCCGTTGCCGAGGACCGCGGCGACGGTGCCCGCGTCCTGGTAGTCCAGCATGTCGCGCGCCCGGCGCAGCCCGGCGCCGACGGCGCTGCGCGGCACGAGGGCGACCACGCCGTCCAGCAGGGCCTCCGGCGTGGGCGGCCCGTCCGGTGCGGCGACGAGCGCGGCGGCCGCGGCGACGGCCATCGCGCCCACGACGGCCTCGCGGTGCTGGTGGGTGGTGTAGGAGGAGATCTCGGCCTGGTGCGTGGCCTGCTCGGGGTCGTCCGCGTACCAGGCGCCGAGCGGGGCGATGCGCATCGACGAGCCGTTGCCCCAGCTGCCCTGGCCGTTGAACAGGGAGGAGGCGAGCTCGCGCCAGTCGCCGCCCTCGCGGACCAGGCGGAGCATGCGGTTCACGGCGGGGCCGTAGCCGCGGTCGAAGTCGTGGTGGTCGGCGAACGAGTGGGCGAGGGCGTCCTGGTCTATGCGGCCCTGCGCGCACAGGACGGCCACGACGGAACAGGCCATCTCCGTGTCGTCGGTCCACTGCCACGGCCCGGCGGGCAGCGCGCGGTCCTTCAGGAGCGGGTAATTGGCGGGCACGAAGAACTGGGAGCCCAGGGCGTCTCCCACGGACAGGCCGCGCAGGCTGGCGAGGGCGCGTTCGAGGCGCTGGTCGGAAGCGGATTCGGTCATCGTTTCCACTCTATCCGGTGATGCCGTAGGGCTCAGGGGTTCGCCATCGTTCGAAGGGCCGGTCGAGCGTGTAGCGCCCGTTCTCGCCGAGGAGCAGCGTCCGCGATTCCCCGTTCCCCGGGTTGGAAAGCGATTCGAATTCGGCCACGGACCAGTGGAACCAGCGCATACAGAAGAGGCGCATGGTGAGGCCGTGGGTGACCAGCAGGACGTTCGGCGGGTGGTCGGGCGCCAGGAAGCTGCGGTGGAGGCTCTCCAGGAAGGCGCCGACCCGGTCGTAGACGTCCGCCCCGGACTCGCCCTGCGCGAAGCGGTAGAAGAAGTGCCCGTAGGCGTCCCGGTACGCCTTCTGCAGCCTGACGTCGTCGTGGTCCTGCCAGTTCCCCCAGTCCTGCTCGCGCAGCCTCGGCTCCTCGCGCACCCGTACCCGGTCGGGCTCCAGGCCGAAGGCGGCGAAGGTCTCGTGGGTGCGCCGGTACGGAGAGACGTACACACTGACCCGCTCGTCGCCGAACTGTTCACGCAGCCGTGCCCCGGTCTCGAAGGCCTGCCGCCGGCCCACGGCGGTGAGCCTCAGCGCGTGGTCGGGCTCGCGCTCGTAGACGGTGTCGTCGGCGTTGCCCTCGGACTCACCGTGGCGGACGAGGACGATGCGTTTCGGTCGTGCCATACATCGACCCTAGAACGAGTCACCGCCGTTCGAGTACCTGTCCGAAAACCGTCGGTGCGGCGATGCCGCGGAGGATCACGCCGTGCAGGGCGATCACACCGTCCAGGACGGTTCGAGCTGCACCACGTCTCCGGCGAGCGCCGCCACGTCCTCCTCCGTGCCCGCGCGCTCCGAGAGCCGGTCGACGCTGCCCGGCCGGTACTTTCCGCGTTCGGCGCTGGACTGCCACATCGACAGGACCAGGAACTCGTGCCCCGGCGCCTCGCCGAAGATTCCGCGCAGCATGCCGGGCGATCCGGCCATCGCCGGGTTCCACACCCGCTGCTGCATCAGCGCGAAGTGTTCGACCCGGTCCTCGTGGACCCGGCTGTGGGCCACCCTGAGCACGTCGGCGTCCGTGAAGCGGGGTTCGAAGCCGGTCTTCACGTCGAAGCGGTACTCGAAGAGCTTGACCTGGAGGTCCTGGTACGTGCCGGCCTGCGCCGCGGCCAGGGTGTCGTGGCCGCGCGCCATGAAGGAGTCGTAGAAGACCCGGTTCTCCCAGAAGGCGAAGACGTGCGCCACCTCGGGCCGGCCGCGGCTCCAGCCGCCGCCCTGCCCCCTGAAGCCCGGCTCACCCAGCAGCCCCGCCCACTTCCGCTGCCCCCGTTCGAAACCCCGACGGTCCGACACACTGCAGCGAATCCACTTGACCAGCACGGCGCCATGGTACGGCGGCCGGACGTGGCGTGGGTCACGCTCCCACGGAGTGCGCCGGAACCAGCCGTCTCGCGCCCGATCCTGGCCCGTTTCAGCCGCTGGTTCCCAAGCCGGTTGGTTCCGGCCCGAGTTGCCGAGATGATCGGAGGAGGAACCAGGAGCGCCGGTCCCGCGCGCAGGAGGGAAGTCCGATGAGCACGCCCAACAAGGATTTCGAGAAGGTCGAGGTGCGGGTCAAATGGGACCCCAGCGACCGCGGTGAGGCGCCCAACGACCTGGACATCATCGCGGCGACCTATTCGGCGGACGAACCGTACGGCAGCCCGGTGTACCTGGTGCACCACGACAGCCGGGCACCCGACGGCACGATCATGCTCGAACGCGACAGCAGGACCGGTCAGGGCTTCGGCTACGACGAGGTGATGACGCTGGAGCTGAACCGGATCTCCGAGTCCTACGCGCGGGTCGTCGTCGGCGTCGCCATCCAGCAGCGCGACGGCCGCAAGACGTTCGGCGCCATACAGAACACCGGGATGCAGGTCCGCGAGGGCTACACCACGCTGTCCGAGGACGACTTCTCCTCGGTGGGCGGCGCGACTGCGGCCGTCGTGGCCGAATTCGTACGGGACGCCTCCGGCGTCTGGCGCTTCCGCGACGTCGTCCTGGGCTTCGACGGCGACCCGGACGCGTTCGCCGCCGCGATGGGCGGCCGCGAGTTCGGCGCCTGAGCCGCGTAAAGGAGTGCGGGCAGGTCTTCCGGGGAAGACCTGCCCGCACTCACCGTCAGCCCCGGCGCCTCAGCGCGCCGGGCTCACCGCTCAGCTGCAGCCGCTGGTCGAGCCGCAGCCCTCGCAGATGTAGCAGGAGCCGGCGCGCTGCATCTTCGTGCCGCAGGAGAAGCAGAGCGGCGCGTCCGCGCTGATGCCGAGCTGCATCTCGACGAGCTCCGCCGACGTGTGCGCCGTCCTCGGCTCGGCCTTCGCGGTCTCCTGGACCGGGGCGACCGCCTTCAGCGGTTCGGTGCGGACCGGGGCCGTCTGGGCCAGCGTCTCGGCCTCCAGCTGCTCCTCCTCGAACGTCGGCTCGTAGGAACCGGTGTCGAGGTGGCGCTGGCGCTCCTCGGCGGAGTGGATGCCGAGGGCGGAGCGGGTCTCGAAGGGCAGGAAGTCCAGTGCCAGGCGGCGGAAGATGTAGTCGACGATCGACTGCGCCATCCGCACGTCCGGGTCGTCCGTCATGCCGGCCGGCTCGAAGCGCATGTTGGTGAACTTCGAGACGTACGTCTCCAGCGGGACGCCGTACTGCAGGCCGACCGAGACCGCGATGGAGAAGGCGTCCATCATGCCCGCGAGGGTCGAGCCCTGCTTGGACATCTTGAGGAAGACCTCGCCCAGGCCGTCGTCCGGGTAGGAATTGGCGGTCATGTAGCCCTCGGCGCCGCCCACCGTGAACGAGGTGGTGATGCCTGGCCGGCCCTTGGGCAGGCGCTTGCGGACCGGGCGGTACTCGACGACCTTCTCGACCGCGGTACGGATGGTGTCCTCGGCCTTGGCCGCGACGGCCTCCTTCTCCTTCTCCTTGGTCTTGGCGGAGAGGGGCTGGCCGACCTTGCAGTTGTCGCGGTAGATCGCGAGCGCCTTGACGCCCATCTTCCACGCCTCGAAGTAGACCTCCTCGACGTCCTCGACGGTGGCCGACTCCGGCAGGTTGACCGTCTTGGAGAGGGCGCCGGAGATCCACGGCTGGATGGCCGCCATCATGCGGACGTGGCCCATGGCGGAGATGGACCGCTCGCCCATCGCGCAGTCGAAGACCTCGTAGTGCTCGGTCTTGAGGCCGGGGGCGTCGATCACGTTGCCGTGCTCGGCGATGTGGGCGACGATCGCCTCGATCTGCTCCTCCTGGTAGCCCAGGCGGCGCAGGGCCTGCGGAACGGTGCCGTTGACGATCTGCATCGAGCCGCCGCCGACCAGCTTCTTGAACTTGACCAGGGCGAGGTCGGGCTCCAGGCCGGTGGTGTCGCAGGACATCGCGAGACCGATGGTGCCGGTGGGCGCGATGACCGACGCCTGCGCGTTACGGAAACCGTTCTTCGCGCCGAGCCGGAGCACGTCCTGCCACGCCTCGGTGGCGGCGGCCCAGATCGGGTTGTCCAGGTCGTCCCCGTGGACGGCCGCGGCGTTGGCGTCGGCGTGCTGCTTCATGACGCGCTGGTGCGGCTCGGCGTTGCGGGCGTAGCCGTCGTACGGGCCGACGACGGCGGCCAGCTCGGCGGAGCGCTTGTACGAGGTGCCGGTCATCAGCGAGGTGATGGCGCCGGCGAGCGCGCGGCCGCCGTCGCTGTCGTAGGCGTGGCCGGTCGCCATCAGCAGGGCGCCCAGGTTGGCGTAGCCGATGCCGAGCTGACGGAAGGCGCGGGTGTTCTCGCCGATCTTCTCGGTCGGGAAGTCGGCGAAGCAGATGGAGATGTCCATCGCGGTGATGACCAGCTCGACGACCTTGGCGAAGCGCTCGGAGTCGAAGGACTGGTTGCCCTTGCCGTCGTCCTTGAGGAACTTCATCAGGTTCAGCGAGGCGAGGTTGCACGAGGTGTTGTCCAGGTGCATGTACTCGCTGCACGGGTTCGAGCCGTTGATCCGGCCGGACTCGGGGCAGGTGTGCCAGTGGTTGATCGTGTCGTCGTACTGGATGCCCGGATCGGCGCAGGCCCAGGCGGCCTCGGCCATCTTGCGGAAGAGGGACTTGGCCTCGACCTCTTCGATGACGTCGCCGGTCATGCGGGCGCGCAGCCCGAACTTGCCGCCGGACTCCACGGCCTTCATGAACTCGTCGTTCACACGGACCGAGTTGTTGGCGTTCTGGTACTGGACGGAGGTGATGTCGTCCCCGCCCAGGTCCATGTCGAAACCTGCGTCGCGCAGGGCGCGGATCTTCTCCTCCTCCTTCACCTTGGTCTCGATGAAGTTCTCGATGTCGGGGTGGTCGACGTCGAGGATGACCATCTTGGCCGCACGGCGGGTGGCGCCACCGGACTTGATCGTTCCGGCGGAGGCGTCGGCGCCCCGCATGAAGGAGACGGGACCGGAGGCGTTGCCGCCGGAGGAGAGGAGTTCCTTGGAGGAACGGATGCGGGAGAGGTTCAGGCCGGCGCCGGAGCCGCCCTTGAAGATCATGCCCTCTTCCTTGTACCAGTCGAGGATCGACTCCATGGAGTCGTCGACGGACAGGATGAAGCAGGCGGAGACCTGCTGCGGCTGGGGCGTGCCGACGTTGAACCACACCGGCGAGTTGAAGCTGAAGATCTGGTGCAGGAGGGCGTACGCCAGCTCGTGCTCGAAGATCTCCGCGTCGGCGGGGGAGGCGAAGTACTGGTAGTCCTCGCCGGCTTTCCGGTACGTCTTGACGATCCGGTCGATCAGCTGCCGCAGACCGGTCTCACGCTGCGGGGTGCCGACAGCGCCCCGGAAGTACTTGCTGGTGACGATGTTGACCGCGTTCACCGACCAGAAGTCGGGGAACTCGACGCCACGCTGCTCGAAGTTGATCGAGCCGTCGCGCCAGTTGGTCATGACGACGTCACGGCGCTCCCAGACAACCTCGTCGTACGGATGCACGCCGGGGGTGGTGTGGATGCGCTCGATGCGCAGGCCCTGCTTGGACGCAGTCGACTTGGTCCCCTTGTTGCTGCGGGAACCTCGTGCCGGGCCGCTCGCCGTCTCTGTCATGCCGCCTCCCATATGTGGGCAAAAACGCCCTGAAGTGCCGAGAACTTCCCCAGCACAGTGTGTGTCTGATGCTTCGGGCGCCGCATTCGTCATACGTCGCCCGGAGCAAGGTCCAGGTGCCGGCCCCGCGCCCGATCCCCGGATCGGCGCGGCCGGCTGCCGCTAGTCGGCGGCGACGGCGGGCGCGGGGACCTCAAGGGTCTCGCCGCCCCCGCTTGCTTCCGCGAGGGGCCGCCGCTCACGGAGTTCCGCGATGGCGGCCTCGAAGTCTTCGAGGCTGTCGAACGCCCGGTAGACGGACGCGAACCGCAGGTAGGCGACGAGGTCGAGTTCCCGCAGGGGGCCGAGGATGGCCAGGCCCACATCGTGTGTGGTGAGTTCCGCGCTGCCGGTCGCCCGTACCGCCTCCTCGACCCGCTGGCCGAGCTTGGCGAGGGCGTCCTCGGTGACGGGCCGCCCCTGGCACGCCTTGCGCACTCCGGAGATGACCTTCGTGCGGCTGAAGGGTTCGGTCACGCCGCTCCGCTTGACCACCATGAGTGAACAGGTCTCCACCGTGGTGAAGCGGCGGGAGCAGTCGGGACACTGGCGGCGCCGTCGGATCGAGGTCCCGTCGTCGGTGGTGCGACTGTCGACGACCCGGCTGTCGGGGTGCCTGCAGAAGGGGCAGTGCATGGCTCCCAACCCTCCTTCACAGCACGACTGAATAGCCTCTTCAGGCCCGTTCCGGGGCCCTCGAAGCGGTCTCAAGCATAGGCGATGACCGCACCCCCGATGGACGGGGACCACTACCTCTGGGCGGCCGGACCGATCCAACCACTAGATCTTGGGTTCGGCCGCGCATTCAGCCCTGGGCGCGTGTCGCACCGGAGGGCGGCCGGAAGGCAGCGTAAGGCCGAGCAAGAGGGTACGGGAAGCACCCGGACGACGGACGACCGGGCGGGCACCCCGCGCGCGGTCGGCGGAACACGCCGCGTTACGGTCGGGGAGGCCGCCGGCACCCCTCGCGCGGCGAGTGCCGGGCGCGTGTCGTCGCACTCCGTAGGCAGGCTCATACACCTCGCGCCGAAGCCCCGGAAGTCTTTTATTCGTTTTTCACTCGAACGTGTGTTTGGCGCAACCTTTCGAAAGCTACTACCGTTGTCCAGCCAGGGAGACCATTCGAGAGGGGCCGCCGACGTGACCACCACCGCAGACAGTGCCATCATCACTGCCCAGGACCGCTCCCAGAGCCGACTCGAGCCGGTGCATGCCATGAATGACTCAGTCACGAACACGGAGGGCCCGGAGCCCGGCCGCCCAGCGCGCTCGCTCCCTGGACGCCCTCCCGGAATCCGGGCGGACAGCTCGGGGCTCACGGACCGGCAGCGGCGGGTGATCGAGGTCATCCGGGATTCCGTCCAGCGGCGAGGCTACCCGCCGTCGATGCGGGAGATCGGACAGGCGGTGGGCCTCTCCAGCACCTCGTCCGTCGCCCACCAGCTGATGGCCCTGGAGCGCAAGGGCTTCCTGCGCCGCGACCCGCACCGCCCCCGCGCGTACGAGGTCCGCGGCTCCGACCAGCCGAGCACCCAGCCCACCGACACCACGGGCAAGCCCGCCGCCTCGTACGTGCCGCTGGTGGGCCGGATCGCCGCCGGTGGCCCGATCCTCGCCGAGGAGTCCGTCGAGGACGTCTTCCCGCTCCCCCGCCAGCTGGTCGGCGACGGCGAGCTGTTCGTGCTCAAGGTCGTCGGCGACTCGATGATCGAGGCGGCCATCTGTGACGGCGACTGGGTCACCGTCCGGCGCCAGCCCGTCGCGGAGAACGGCGACATCGTGGCCGCCATGCTGGACGGCGAGGCCACGGTGAAGCGCTTCAAGCGCGAGGACGGCCATGTCTGGCTGCTCCCCCACAATGCCGCCTATCAGCCGATCCCCGGCGACGAGGCGACCATCCTCGGCAAGGTCGTCGCGGTGCTGCGCCGGGTCTGAGACCCACCCTCCGCTCTCTGGACAGCAGAAGGGCCCCGATCCCGGTTCGTGCCGGGACCGGGGCCCTTCTGCTGTACGTCCCCGAGTCCGATGTACGTCCCCGAGCGGTCAGCGTCCGTCCGCCTTGGCGGCCGCGTCGATCGCGGCGAGCGAGCGGCGGACCTGGTTGCGGTCGGTGGTGTACCAGAAGTCGGGGAGCGAGGCGCGCAGATAGCTGCCGTACCTCGCGTTGGCCAGCCGCGGGTCGAGCACCGCGACGACGCCCTTGTCCCCCGTGGCCCGTACGAGACGGCCGGCTCCCTGGGCCATCAGCAGCGCGGCATGCGTGGCCGCCACCGCCATGAAGCCGTTGCCGCCCCCCTCCTCGACCGCCTTCTGGCGCGCGCTCATCAGCGGATCGTCGGGGCGCGGGAAGGGGATGCGGTCCATGATCACCAGCTGGCAGCTGGGCCCCGGCACATCGACGCCCTGCCAGAGCGACAGCGTGCCGAAGAGGCAGGTCTCCGGGTCGGCGGCGAAGTTCTTGATCAGCTCGCCCAGGGTCTCCTCGCCCTGGAGCAGGATCGGCTTCTCCAGCCGGCCGCGCAGCTCCTCGGCCGCCGCCTTCGCCGCCCGCATCGAGGAGAACAGCCCCAGGGTGCGCCCACCGGCCGCCTCCACCAGCTCGGACAGCTCGTCCAGCATGTCCGTGCGCGAGCCCTCCCGGCCGGGGGTCGCCAGATGCCGGGCGACGTACAGGATGCCCTGCTTCGGGTAGTCGAACGGCGAGCCGACGTCCAGGCCCTTCCACTGCGGTACGTCCTCGCCGGCCGTGCCCTCCGGGGCGAGGCCCAGCGAGGCGCCCACGCCGTTGAAGTCACCGCCGAGCTTGAGCGTGGCCGAGGTGAGGACGACGGAACGTTCGGTGAACAGCTTGTCGCGCAGCAGCCCGGAGACGGAGAGCGGGGCGACGCGGAGCGAGGCACCGAACCGGTCGTGGCGCTCGTACCAGACGACGTCGTACTCGGACCCCTGGGTGATGCGCTCCGCCACGGCGTGAACCGACTCGACGGCGGCCAGCGCCTGCTTGCGGACCGCGTCCTCGTCCTGGACGGACTTGTCGCGCGTGGCGCCGATGGCGGAGATCACCGTACGCGCGGCGTCCCGCAGGGCCGTCAGCGCGTATCCCAGGTCCTCCGGGACCTCCTCCAGGCGGCCGGGCAGCGCCAGCTCCATCACCCGTTCGAAGCCCTCGGACGCGGTCTGGAGCGCGTCGGCCGCCTTCTCGTTGACCAGCTTCGCGGAGCGGCGCACGGCGCGGTTGACCTGGCCCGGGGTGAGCTCGCCGGTGGCCACGCCGGTGACCCGCGAGACCAGTTCGTGCGCCTCGTCCACGATCAGCACCTCGTGCTGCGGGAGGACCGGGGCGCCCTCGATGGCGTCGATCGCCAGGAGGGCGTGGTTGGTGACCACCACATCGGCGAGCTTCGCCCGCTCCCGCGCCTGCTCGGCGAAGCACTCCGCCCCGTACGCGCACTTGCTCGCGCCCAGGCACTCCCGCGAGGAGACGGAGATCTGCGCCCAGGCCCGGTCCGAGACGCCGGGCGTGAGGTCGTCCCGGTCGCCCGTCTCGGTCTCGTCGGCCCAGTCGCGCATGCGCAGCAGGTCCTGTCCCAGCTTGCTGGACGGGGCCGCCGCCTCGAACTGGTCGAACAGCCCCTCCTCCTCGTCCTGCGGGACGCCCTCGTGGAGCCGGTGCAGACAGAGGTAGTTCGACCGGCCCTTGAGCATGGCGAACTGGGGCCGGCGGCGCAGCAGCGGATGCAGTGCGTCCACCGTGCGCGGCAGGTCGCGCTCGACGAGCTGGCGCTGGAGGGCCAGGGTCGCCGTGGCGACGACCACCCGCTCGCCGTGGGCCAGGGCCGGCACCAGGTAGCCGAGCGACTTGCCCGTTCCCGTGCCGGCCTGGACCAGCAGGTGCGATTGGTCGTCCACGGCGTCGGCGACGGCCGCCGCCATCGCGGCCTGGCCGGGCCGCTCCGTACCGCCGACGGCGGTCACGGCGGCGTGCAGGAGTTCAGGGAGGGATGGCTTCGTCATAGCCCGGCCAGCCTACGGGGCGCCACTGACATCGGCGGTCACTCCCGGCCCCACGCCGACAGGTGGAGGGGATTGGCCACGCTGCCGTGGACCGCCGCGTGCGGGCGCACGGGCCGGTCGCGATAGCCGTCCAGATGCAACCGGTTACGGTTCAGACAGAGGCGCTCGATGCGCGGGGTCAGCATGTCGAACATCTCGAACCGCTCCTTCAGCTCGGGGAACCGAGCCTGGTGGCGCAGGATCTCCGCCCGGACGAGTGACCAGAATTCGCTCTCGGGGACGCCCAGCTGCTCCTCGCAGAGCGGGGAGAGGAAGCGGAAGACGCCGGTGAACAGCCCGGAGTGGATGAACTGGGTGAGGAAGGCGGGCTCCTCGGTCAGCAGGACGCGGCGCACGTCCGCCGGCATGGTGTCGTGCTCGGGGAGCGGCTGCGCGCTGACGTTGACGTCGTCCACGAAGTCCTTGATGGCGAGGCGCACCGGCACATCGTTCTCGTCGAACACCACGATGGCGTTCTCGCCGTGCGGCGAGAACACGGTGCCGTAGCGGTAGAGGAAGTGCAGCAGCGGCGGCAGCAGGGCCGCGAACAGGCGGGACAGCCAGACGGCCGGGGTCAGTCCGGAGCGGGCGATCAGTTCGGCGGTGAAGGCGCGTCCGCGCGGGTCGGTGTGGAGGAGGGAGGCGAGGGTACGGGCCCGCTCCCCCGGTGTCAGGCGCGGTGTCAGGGGTTCGCGCCAGATCGCCCCCAGGATCTCCTTGAACTGGTACGGCGCTTCGGGGAGGTGGTCGTACAGCGGGTGTTCGACGGTGACCGAGGCGACCTCGCCGAGCAGGATCACGCCGCAGGTGTCGCGCAGGAAGGGGTCGTTGTCGCGAAGTCCCTGGACCCATCCGGTGACGGCGGGCGCGGCGACGGTGCGCTCGGTGGGGAGGCCGCGCCAGACCAGGGTGTTGAGGATCGACAGCGGCAGCTTGACCATGTGCCGGTCGGGGCGGGCGAGGTTGGCGAAGGTGCGGATGGACTGCTGCGGCAGCCGTACGTCCGGGTCGGCCGGCAGCGGCACGATGTCGCCGGCGGCGATGGCCGGCGCGAACAGCGGCACGATCCACTCGTCCCACTGCCAGGGGTGGACGGGCAGGTAGTGGTAGCCGGCCGGGTCGAGCCCGCGGTCGCGCAGGACGCCGGCGAAGGCCGCGCGCACCGCGGGGTCCAGCTCCTGCGCGTACAGCCGTTCCGGGTCGGCCAGCGAGGGTACGCCGCGGTAGTCGGCGATCCGGTGGGAGACGGCGAGCCAGGGCAGCCGGACCGGTTCGCGGGCCTCGGGGGCGTAGCGGGCGGCGTCGGTGGCGGAGAAGCCTAGGCGGCCCTTGTTGGCGACGATCCAGGGGTGGCCGGTCTGGTGGCCCTCCAGTTCGGCGTAGTCGAGGGCGGCCAGTTCGCCGGCGGTGAGGGCGGTGTGGTCGAGGCGGGCGTCGGCGGCGAGGGTCGCGGTCAGCTCGCGGATGAGGTGTCCGAGCGTGGTGCCGTCCAGGTCGAGGAGGCGGCGGGCGCGGGTGAGGAAGGCCAGCGGGTCGTGGAAGGGGGCGCTGTCCCCGGCGGGGTCGGGGCCCCGGACCCCGATCGACGCGGGGTCCACGCGCCAGCCGCCGTACACGCCGCGCCGGGCGGTGAAGGTCAGGTGGCTGTCGTCGTCCAGGGGGAGGGTGTACGTGCTGCCGCCGGCGGTTCGCGGAGCCGGCTCGATGATTTCCTCGTAGGCGAATTCACCGAGCATCTTCGCGAGCATCCGGGAGGCGGCCCGTTCCCAGCCCGCCCGGTTCAGTGGAGGCGTGCTCAGCGGTGCGGGCGGCTCCATTGCGTCGGGGTGCGCTGGGTATGTGGGCACGGGGACTCCTCGGGAGGGAACCGATGGGGTTCGAGCGGTGCGGACGGATGGGCGATGTGTTCATGGGCGGGTGTGGGGGGTTCGGTCGCGGACCATCAGCGCGGCCCGCTTCTCCGGGAGGTCGATCTCGGCGGAGAGGCGGAAGCCTGCGCGCAGGAACGCGAGGACGGACGGGGTGTTGCGGAGGTCGGGCTCGGCCACCACTCGGGTGCAGCGGGGGATGTGGTCGAGCACCAGGCCGGTCACGGCGCGCAGCAGCGCCGTACCCGTGCCGCGGCCCCGGTGGCGTGCTTCCCCGATGAGGAGGTGGACGCCCATGTCGTGGGGCCGGGCCGGGTAGTACCGGGCGAGCCGGTCGAGGTCGGCGCGGTAGAGCTCCCAGTAGCTGATCGGGGTGCCCGACAGCACCCCGATCCAGGGGGTGCTGTGGCTGTGGTCGGCGAGCTGGGGGGCGAGGTGTCCGGCCGTGACGCTCTCGTCGCCGGCGAGCTCCCAGAAGGCGGCGACGGCGGGGTCGTTCATCCAGCGGGTGAGCGTCGTGAGGTCGCGCTCGGGGTCGGCCGGGACGAGCTGGAACGTCCCGGCCGGTGTGTCCACGGGGGCCCAGGGGCGGGTGCGCGCGTCGGCGGGAGACACGGGTGGTGGTGCTCCTCTCTCGGCTGTCGGCGGAGCGGCGTCCCGCTGCGGGTGCGCGGTGACCGGTCCCCCGCCCCCGGCTCTCAGCCGTGCAGCGGGTTGGTGATGGTGACGTAGACGGACTGGGTGTCCACCGGGCCGACCAGCTCGTCGAGTCCGTGCAGCCGGGTCAGCATGTTGGCCTTGCAGCGCAGACGCGGTTTCGACAGCAGGTGGGCCGGGAAGGGCGAGCCCAGTTCGCTCGCGGATTTCAGGAAGCGCCGGAAGGCGTCGAGGAGCAGTTGCTCGTCGGCGAGTCGCTGGGCGCCGAATGCCCCGATCAGTCCGAATACGTTGTTGATCCCCAGGTAGTAGGCGAAGCGTTCGTCGGTGACGGCGTCGGAGACGAAGGTGTCGCTGACCGATCCGATGCCGGGGAGCCTGTGCTCGAGTGCGGCGCGGTGCGAGGAGCGGAAGTAGTAGCCCTGATTGTCACGGTAACGGCCGCCTGCGGGCCAGCCGTCGGCGTCGAGCAGGACGAGGGTGTTCTGCTGGTGGGCTTCGAGCGCGACCCCGGCGTGGGCGTCGAGCCAGAGGACCGGGTGCACGACGCGTTCGAGGTAGCGCAGGAACCACTCGGCGGCGACGGCGGTCGTGGTGCGGCCGGTGGTTCCGGCGAGGCGGTGGACGATGTCGGAGAGCCGGGAGTGCATTCCGGACCGGCCCGGCCAGGGGCGCGGGGCGGTGAGTCCGGCGATGCACACGGCGTCGTCGTGCCGGTCGAAGGGGTTGTGCCGGAGCATGACGTCGAGGCCGTGCACGGGCGTGCCGTCCGGGGTGTCGACGGCGAGCCAGGCGGGATCGCGGACGATGTCGAAGCCGGGGTGCGCGGCGTGCCACTCGCGGGCGAGGCCGGTGCGGAGCAGCCGGTGGACCTCGACGCCCCGGTGCAGTTCCTTGCGGAGGTTCTCCCGGCGGGAGTTGGTGATGCGGACGCCCAGGGAGAGCTTGAGCATCAGGTCGGTGCCCGGCCGGTGCACGGTGCGTACGGAGGAGGTGGGGTGCCAGGGGGCACCGTACGGTCCGAGGTCGTGCAGGAGGCCGGCGTCGAGCAGGGCGGCGACCTCGGGCCGGCTCCGCAGCTCGCGGGCCTGCCAGGGGTGGAGCGGAATGAGCGAGGTGTGCTCGGGGAAGGACAGGCCCTCGGCGTGCCGGGCGACGAGTTCGGCGGCGGGCACCGGGCGGCCCTGGTCCGTCCACGCGGAGTCGTGGGCGAGCACGGAGCGGTCGGCGGCCACCCAGTGGAGCGGGAAGGAGCCGTGCAGCTCGGGTGAGTAGCGGCGGGACTCGGCGTCGGTGAGCCCTTCCCTGCTCTTGGGCGAGGGGTGCAGGGGGTGGCCGAGCAGGAGCGACTGTTCGGCGGTGAGGAAGGGGTCCGCGTCGGCGGGGGCGCCGGGTCGGCGGCGGCGCTCCTCGATGAACGCGGCGGTGCGCCGTACGGAGTCGGCGACCCGGCCGGCCATGTCGGCCCCGTCGTTGTGGTCGGCCTCCCGGCCGAGCAGCGCTGCGACGGTGACGGCGTCGGCGGGGGGCGCGGTGGCGGGGGCCTGTTCCAGGGCGGGCGGCCCGAAGCGGTGCCAGCCGGTGGCGGACCAGTGGAGCACGGGGACGAGGAGGGCGGTGCCGCTGGCGGGGAGCGGGATGCGCAGGGTGTCGCCGGCCGGGCGGGGGAGGTCGCCCTCGCGGACCCAGCAGCGCAGCAGGTTCTCGGTGCCCGCCGCGTCGGCCGCCCGGAGCGGATCGGGGTGGTCGAGCGGGTCGGGACGGACCGGGGCCTCGGCGGCTGCGGACGCCCCGGACGGGAGCGCGGCGGCCCGCGAGGCGCCGGACGAGGATGCGGCGTGGGCGGCCTCGGCGGGGGGCGCCGGGGGTGCGAGGACCTGGGCGGACGGGGCGGCGGGCCTCGACGCGTGCCACAGTCCGTCCGGCGTCTCCTTCTGGCGCGGCACGGTCGTCGTCTCGACGGCGACGCAGCCGGTGGCCTCGGGCTCCGTGAGGTGGCTGGAGGGAGGGCCGTCGGCCTCGGGCGCGGGGGTGGGGTTCACGGCGGTCTTCCTGTACTGGTGTCCGGGGTCGGCTACTGGTGTCCGGGGTCAGCGGATCGATCCGGTCGGCAGGCGGCGGCGCGGTGAGCGCTCGGCGGCTGCCAGGGCGTCGGCGAGGCGGTCGATGACCGCGGTCGCCTGTTCGTCGGTGAGCGTGAGGGGCGGGAGGAGGCGGACGACGCAGGAGTGGCGTCCGCCGAGTTCGACGATGAGCCCGCGGCGCAGGCACTCCTGCTGGACGGCCGCGGCGAGCAGCGGGTCGGGCGGCGCCTCGGTGCCGGTGCCCGCGGGGCGGGCCTCGGGGTCCACGATCTCCACGCCGATCATCAGGCCCCTCCCCCGGACGTCGCCGACGCACGGGTGGTCGGCGGCGAGCGAACGCAGGCTCGCCAGCATGCGGGCACCGAGGTCTCCGGCGCGCTCGGCGAGGCCGTTGGCCCTGACGTACGCGAGGGTGGCGGTACCGGCGGCCATGGCGAGCTGGTTGCCCCGGAAGGTGCCGGCGTGGGCGCCGGGCCGCCAGGTGTCGAGTTCCGAGCGGTAGACGATCACGGCGAGCGGGAGGGAGCCGCCGATGGCCTTGGACAGCACCATCACATCGGGCACGATCCCGCTGTGCTCGACGGCCCAGAAGGCGCCGGTCCGGCCGACGCCGGTCTGGACCTCGTCGGCGATCAGGGGGATGGACCGGTCCTCGGTGATCTCCCGCATCCGGCGCATCCAGCCGTCCGGCGCGGGGTTGACCCCTCCCTCGCCCTGGACCGGTTCGAGGATCATGCCGGCGGGGGCCGGGGTGCCGCTCTTGGGATCGTCCAGCAGGGTCTCGGTCCAGCGGGCGGCGGTCCTGGCCCCGGCCTCGCCGCCGATGCCGAAGGGGCAGCGGTAGTCCTGCGGGAAGGGCAGCCGGGTCACCCGTACGTCCTGGGCTCCGCCCGAGGCGGCCAGCGCGCCCGCCGTCATGCCGTGGTACGCGCCGGTGAACGCGAGCAGGCCGCTGCGGCCGGTCGCGTTGCGGACGAGCTTGAGCGCCGCCTCGACGGCGTCCGTGCCGGCCGGGCCGCAGAACTGGATGCGGGCGTCCTCGGCGAACCGCCGGGGCAGCGTGGCGAACAGTTCGGTGACGAAGGCGTCCTTGACCGGCGTCGCCAGGTCCAGGATGTGCAGCGGGGCGCCCGAGTCGATGACCTTCTTGATCGCCTCCAGGACGACCGGGTGGTTGTGGCCGAGCGCCAGTGTCCCCGCCCCGGAGAGGCAGTCCAGATAGCGCCGCCCGTCCGCGCCCTCGATGGTCAGCCCGCGCGCCCGCACCGGCACGATCGGCAGCGACCTGGCATAGGTGCGGGCCGCCGATTCACGCAGTGACTGGCGCCGGAGGATGCCCTCGTGGGCGGCGAGGGGTGGTGCCGGAGCTGGTTCGGTCACGGCCACGGCTCTTGATCCTCCCGCTGTAACAGTTGCGTTGCACGTCAGTACGATTTCGCAAGGACGGCCTGCGAGGGTGAACGCTGTCTCCGTGCCCCCCGGACGTACCAACGACCGAGGGGCCGAAGGATCACGGGTAAATCCGAAGATCCTTGCGGAGCGCAACCCTGCCGGACACCACCGGCAGCGGCACAGGCATAGTGGGGGCCGCGTCCGGCACGGACACACCCCGAATGCCTCGGTGTCACCGGCCCGTTCGGAACACCGCGCGGCGCGCCGCGCACAACGGCAGTACAGAAGCTTTGAGTGACGAAAGTCCCAGGGGGATCAGCACATGCGTCTCGTTCGACCAGGAATCACCGCACGCCGCGGGGGAAGCGGGCGCCGCGCCTCCTCCCCCGCGTTCGCCACCGCCGCCGCCGTCGCGGTCCTCGCCCTGACGGCCACCGCCTGCGGGCCCACCGAGGACGACGCGAGCGCCGAGCCGAGCAGTAGCAGCACCTCCGCCGGCGCGACGTCGGACGGCAAGATCTCCATCCCGGACGACCTCAAGGACCGTCTCAAGGAACACGGGATAGACATCGACAAGTGGAGGAACGGCGACTGGAAGAACTGGGACAAGGACAAGTGGCTGCGTGAGGCCAAGGACTACATCAACCCGATCATCGAGGGCCTCTGGGACCCCGACCGCATGCGGGACGCCGACAAGGCGCCCGAGCAGCCGGTCGACAACGACATCTCGGGCGACGAGGGTGTGACGGACCCGACTCCCGCGCCGGTCCGGGCCGTGGGCGTGCAGACGGAGTACCACGAGAACGCGCCCGAGGCGGGCAAGCTCTTCTTCGACGGCCCCGAGGGCTCGATGGTCTGCTCGGCGACCGTGGTGAAGGACCCGGCGCACCCCGGCAAGTCCAACATGGTGTGGACCGCCGGCCACTGCGTGCACGCGGGCAAGAAGGGCGGCTGGTACCGCAACATCGCCTTCGTCCCCTCGTACAACAACAGCGGGATGTCGACGGCCGACCTGCGCAACAAGCCGCCGAAGGAGAAGGTCGCCCCCTACGGCATCTGGTGGGGCACCTGGGCGCAGACCTCGCAGCAGTGGATCGACCAGGGCGCGTCGGTCGGCGGCCTGGGCGCCCCGTACGACTTCGCCGTGCTGCACGTCACGCCCGAGGAGGGCGCCGGCGGCAAGTCCCTGGAGGAGACGGTCGGTTCGGCCCTGCCGGTCGAGTTCAACGCCCCGGCGGTGCCCAAGATCACGGCCATGACGGCGACCGGCTTCCCGGCGGCGGCCCCGTACGACGGCCAGAAGATGTTCCAGTGCAAGGACAAGCCGGGCCGGCTCTCGCTGGCCCAGGGTGACCCGACGATGTACCGCATCGGCTGCACGATGACCGGCGGTTCCTCCGGCGGCGGCTGGATCGCCACCGGCCAGGACGGCAAGCCCGCGCTGGTCTCCAACACCTCCATCGGCCCGGTGACGGCCGGCTGGCTGGCCGGACCGCGCCTCGGCAAGGAGGCCAAGGGCGTCTACGACGCGGTCAGCGACAAGTACGCGGACAAGTAGAGGTCGGGGGCGCCGAGCCCACGACGGCCGAAGGCCCGTCCCCCTCGGGGGACGGGCCTTCGGTTGTTCCGGTGCGGTGGCGCTCAGTGCACCGCGGGGACGAACGAGGAGAGCTCGGAGGCCAGCTCCTCGTTCACCCGTGCCTTGATCAGCGTGCCCTCCGAGGTGTGCTCCTCGGAGAGGACCTCGCCCTCGGCGTGCACCCGGGAGACGAGAGCCCCCTGGGTGTACGGCACGAGAGCCTCGATCGCCACGGACGGCCGGGGCAGCTCGCTGTCGATCAGGGCGAGCAGCTCGTCGATCCCGGCGCCGGTGCGCGCCGACACCGCGATCGCGTGCTTCTCGTTGCGCAGCAGGCGCTGGAGGACCAGCGGGTCCGCGGCGTCCGCCTTGTTGATCACGACGATCTCGGGCACGTCCGTCGCGCCGACCTCGCGGATCACCTCGCGCACGGCCGCGAGCTGCTCCTCCGGCACCGGGTGCGCGCCGTCCACCACGTGCAGGATGAGATCGGACTCGCCGACCTCCTCCATGGTGGAGCGGAACGCCTCGACCAGGTGGTGCGGCAGATGCCGTACGAACCCGACGGTGTCGGCGAGGGTGTAGACCCGGCCGCTGGGCGTCTCGGCCCGGCGCACGGTCGGGTCGAGGGTGGCGAACAGGGCGTTCTCCACGAGCACGCCCGCCCCGGTGAGGCGGTTGAGCAGCGAGGACTTGCCCGCGTTGGTGTAGCCGGCGATGGCGACCGAGGGGACCTTGTTGCGCCGGCGTTCCTGGCGCTTGAGCTCCCGGCCGGTCTTCATCTCCGCGATCTCCCGGCGCATCTTCGCCATCTTCTCGCGGATGCGGCGCCGATCGGTCTCGATCTTGGTCTCACCGGGGCCTCGGGTGGCCATACCGCCGCCACCGCTCGTACCGCCACCGCCCATCTGGCGGGACAGCGACTGACCCCAGCCGCGCAGCCTGGGCAGCATGTACTGCATCTGCGCGAGGGAGACCTGCGCCTTGCCCTCCCGGGACTTGGCGTGCTGGGCGAAGATGTCGAGGATCAGGGCGGTACGGTCGACCACCTTGACCTTGACGACGTCTTCCAGGTGGATCAGCTGGCCGGGGCTCAGCTCACCGTCGCAGACGACGGTGTCGGCACCGGATTCGATGACGAGGTCGCGCAGTTCGAGCGCCTTGCCGGAACCGATGTAGGTGGCCGGGTCGGGCTTGTCACGGCGCTGGAAGACCGCTTCGAGCACCTCGGCACCGGCCGTCTCGGCGAGCGCCGCCAGCTCGGCGAGCGAGTTCTCGGCGTCCTGCACGGTGCCCGAGGTCCAGACACCGACGAGCACCACACGCTCCAGGCGGAGCTGTCGGTACTCGACCTCGGTGACGTCCTCCAGCTCGGTGGAGAGTCCGGCCACGCGCCGCAGCGCGGCACGTTCCGAGCGGTCGAGCTGGTCGCCGTCGCGCTCCCCGTCGATCTCGTGGCTCCAGGCGACGTCCTCTTCCATCAGGGCGTCGGCCCGAAGGCCCTCGGTGAGGCTCCCGGTCGTGTTCTCCGTGGCGCTCTGCGCGTTGTACGCGTCCTGGGGAAGGGAAGAAGAGGAGGTCATTTGATCCTTACGTCGAAAGGAGTGGGTGTATCAGTCACAACGCGTGACCTGTCCGGAAGATTCCCACCGGGGAAATCCGGGGAAACCCTCCGCTGCGGGCGTCGCGGCGACTCGTCGATAGTGGCACGGTCCGCGCGGGGCGTCACGCGGGTTTACGCACCGGCCGGCGCGTTGCTCTGCCAGTCGGGGTGTCCCGGCATGGGCGGGGTCTTCTCCGCGTACAGCCAGCCGTCGAAGAACGCGGTCAGGTCGCGTCCGGCGACCTGTGAGGCGAGCCGCACGAAGTCGGCCGTGGCGGCGTTGGAGTCGCGGTGCTCGCGGACCCAGAGGCGTTCCAGCCGGTCGAAGGCGTCGTGGCCGATCTCCTGGCGCAACGCGTACAGGACGAGGGCGCTGCCGTCGTACACGACCGGCCGGAACAGGCTGATCTTCTCGCCGGGCGCGGGTGCGGCGGGCCTGGCGGGCGGGCCGCCGGCGGCGCGCCAGGTGTCCGACCAGGTGTAGGCGCTGCGCATGCGCGCCTCCAGCGGCTTGTCGGCGTGGTCCTCGGCGTACCGCGCCTCGTACCAGCTGGCGTGGCCCTCGTTCAGCCAGAGGTCGGACCAGGTGCGCGGCGAGACGCTGTCGCCGAACCACTGGTGGGCCAGTTCGTGGACCATGACCGAGTCGACGTACCACTCGGGGTAGCGGGGGTCGGTGAAGAGGCGCTTCTCGAAGAGGGACAGGGTCTGGGTCTCCAGCTCGAACCCGGTCTCCGTGTCGGCGACGAGGACGCCGTACGTCTCGAAGGGGTAGCGGCCGACCTGTCGCTCCATCCACTCCAGCTGGCCGGGGGTCTTGCGCAGCCAGGACTCCAGGCGCTCCCGGTCGGCCGCCGGGACGACGTCGCGTACGGGCAGGCCGTGCGGTCCGGTGCGGTGCACCACGGCGGAGGTGCCGATGCTGACCTGGGCGAGTTCGGTGGCCATGGGGTGGGTGGTGCGATAGGTCCAGGTGGTGGTGGCGCCGTGCCGGCTGCGGCCGGTGGGGAAGCCGTTGGCCACGACGGTCAGGTCGTCGGGCGCGGTGACGCGGAAGGTGAAGTACGCCTTGTCGGCGGGGTGGTCGTTGCTCGGGAAGACGCGGTGTCCGGCGTCCGCCTGGTTGGCCATGGCGAGCCCGTCCGCCGTCCGTACCCAGCCTCCGCTGTCGCGTTCGCCGGTGGGGTCGCTGGTGTGGCGGACGGTGATGCGCAGGGGGATGCCGGCCGGGATGCGTCGCGCCGGGCTGACGACGAGGTCCTCGTCGGCGCTCTCGAAGTCGGCGCCCACCCCGTTGACGGTGACGGAGCGGACGGTGCCCCGCGTGAAGTCGAGGTTGATCCGCTCCAGCGGCTCGGTGGTCAGCGCGTCGATGGTGGTGACGGCCTCCAGCGGCTCGTCGTTGCGGCCTTCGTAGGTGAGGCCGATGTCGTACGCGAGGACGTCGTACCCGGGGTTGCCGAGATGCGGGAAGAGCGGGTCGCCGATGCCGAGGGGCACCGAGGCGGAGGGCAGGGTGGCGGCGACGAGCGCGGCCGAGGCGGCGGCCAGCGTGACGGCCCGCGAGCGGCGGGTGAGGAACGGCATGGACTACGGCTATCAGCGCCGCCCCGTCCGCAGGGGGCGGCGCGCGCCGTGCCACTCGAATGAGAACGCGCCGCCGGGCGCCGCGCCCGGTCAGTGCGTGCCGGACAGGCCCTTGGCGCGGCTCACGTCGTACACGCCGGGCACCTCGCGCATGGCCCGCATCAGCGCGGGCAGTCCGGCCGCGTCCGGGAGCCGCAGTGTGTAGGTGTGCCGTACGCGCTGTTCGCTGGGGGGCTCCACGGTGGCGGAGATGACCGCCGCGTCGGCGCCCGCGATGGCCTCGGTGAGGTCGGCGAGGAGCCGGGGGCGGCCGAACGATTCGGCGACCAGGGTCACCCGGCACGCCTGCTCGTCGCCCCAGCTCACCGCGACGGGGGTGCGGCCCGCCGCGTTCATACGGGCGACCGCCGGACACTCCAGGCGGTGCACGGTGACGGCGGCGCCGCCGCGTACGGGGAAGCCGGTGACCTCGTCGGGGGGCACGGGGGTGCAGCAGCCGGCGAGCCGTACGAAGGCGTCCGGCCGGCCGGCGACGGCGGTCGCGGTGTGGGCCCTGGCGGTCCTGGGCGCGGCGGGCGGGGCCGGTCGCGGGTCGCGGTCCGCGGTCTGCTGTCCCGCGTCGCCCCGGGGACGGCTGTCGGCGGCTTGCGGGTGGGCTTCGGCGGCCGGGGGGTGTGCCTCGGCCGCCTGGGGATGGGCTTCGAGCCAGCCGGTGATGGCGATGCGGGCGGCGGGCGTGCGCGCGTGGTCGAGCCAGCGGGGCGAGGGGCCGGACGCGGCGTCCTCGGCGATCAGCGGCTGTACGGTGTCGCCGTCCTTGAGGACGGTGCTGAGGGTGGCCAGCCGGCCGTTCACGCGTGCGCCGATGCAGGCGTGGGCGGCGTTCCCGTGCTGGGCGTAGGCGGCGTCGACGCAGCTGGCCCCGGCGGGCAGGCCGAGCGTGCCGCCGTCCGTGCGGAAGACGGTGATCTCGCGGTCCTGGGCGAGGTCGGCGCGCAGGGTGGTCCAGAAGGTGTCGGGGTCGGGTGCGGACCGCTGCCACTGGAGGAGCCGGGAGAGCCAGCCGGGGCGGGTGGGGTCGGCGCGCTCCCCGTCGGCCGGTTCGGCGGGCTGGGGGGTTTCGGCGGTCCGGGGGCCCTCGGCGCTCTGGGGGGCGGGGTCGGGGGCGTACGGATTGCCGAGCGCGACGACGCCGGCCTCGGCGACCTTGTGCATGCGGTGGGTGCGGATGAGGATCTCGGCGACCTCGCTGTCCGGGCCGACGACCGCGGTGTGCAGCGACTGGTACAGGTTGAACTTGGGGGCGGCGATGAAGTCCTTGAACTCGGAGATCACCGGGGTGAAGCAGGTGTGCAGCTCGCCGAGGACGGCGTAGCAGTCGGCGTCCTCCCCGACGAGCACCAGGACGCGTCCGAAGTCGCTGCCGCGCAGTTCGCCGCGCTTGATGCGGGCGCGGTGGACGGAGACGAAGTGGCGGGGTCTGACCTGGACATCGGCGGAGATGCCCGCCTCTCGCAGCACCGAGGCGATCCGGCCCGCCATGGTGCCGAGGGGGTCGGGCCCTTGGGCCGCGCCGGTGATCAGCTCGCTGGTGCGGGCGTACTCCTCGGGGTGGAGGATGGCGAAGACCAGGTCCTCCAGCTCGGTCTTGAGGGCCTGGACGCCGAGCCGTTCCGCGAGGGGGATGAGTACGTCGCGGGTGACCTTGGCGATTCTGGCCTGTTTCTCGGGGCGCATCACGCCGAGGGTGCGCATGTTGTGCAGCCGGTCGGCGAGCTTGATGGACATGACGCGTACGTCGTCCCCGGTGGCGACCAGCATCTTGCGGAAGGTCTCGGGTTCGGCGGCGGCCCCGTAGTCCACCTTTTCGAGTTTGGTGACGCCGTCGACGAGGTAGCAGACCTCTTCGCCGAACTGTTCCCGTACCTGGTCGAGGGTGACCTCGGTGTCCTCGACCGTGTCGTGCAGCAGGGAGGCGGTGAGCGTCGTGGTCTCCGCGCCCAGCTCGGCGAGGATCAGGGTGACGGCGAGGGGGTGGGTGATGTAGGGCTCGCCGCTCTTGCGCATCTGGCCCCGGTGCGAGGTCTCGGCGAGGAGGTAGGCGCGGTGCAGGACGGCGAGGTCGGCGTCGGGGTGGTGGGCCCGGTGCGCCTCGGCGACGTGCGCGATGGCGTCGGGGAGGCCGTCCCGGGAGACCGGCCCGAACAGGGCGGCCCTGCCGATCCTGCGGAGGTCGATCCGGGGGCGGCTCCGCCTGCGGATGGGAGTACCTGGGCTCGTGGCCTCTGCACTCATGGGGGCACCTCCGGCGACGTCGACCGGCGGTGGGGAGGTGCGGCGCGCCTCCGGGCCGGTGCTTGATGCTACCGAGCCCACCACGTGGCGGAGTCCCGCTCTCGCCGAGCGTGAAACGGATCACCCATTCGAGCGAAGGGTTAGCCGTTCGGCGTTTCGAGCCAGGCGGGGTCGATCGTGCCCTCGGCGACGATGACGGCCGGTCCGGTCATCTCGATCCCGCCGTCCGGGTGCTCGGTGATGACGAGGCTGCCGCCCGGCAGATCGACGGTGTACGTGACCGGCTCGCCGGTCTCCGCGGGGTCGGCGCCGTCCCGGCGGGCCGCCGCGACCGCGACCGCGCAGGCCCCGGTGCCGCAGGAGCGGGTCTCGCCGGAGCCGCGCTCGTGGACCCGCATGGCGACGTGGCGGGGGCCCCGGTCCACGACGAACTCGATGTTGACGCCGTCCGGGTAGACGGCGGCGGGGGCGAAGGCGGGCTCGGCGAGCAGGTCGCCGGCGTGGGCCAGGTCCGCCACGAAGGCGACGGCGTGCGGGTTGCCCATGTTGACGTTGCGGGCGCTCCAGTCGCGGCCGCCGACGCTGACGGTGACCCCGTCGGCGGGCAGCAGGGAGCGGCCCATGGAGACGGTGACGTCGCCGTTCTTGGCGAGGTGGACCTGCTTCACGCCGCCGCGTGTGGCGACGGCGAGGTCGCCCTCCTCGACGAGTCCGGCACGCTGGAGGTAGCGGGCGAAGACCCGTACGCCGTTGCCGCACATCTCGGCGACGGAGCCGTCCGCGTTGCGGTAGTCCATGAACCACTCGGCGTCCGACGCCATGTCCCGCGCCTCGGGGTGCGCGGCGGAGCGCACGACGTGCAGGAGGCCGTCGCCGCCGATGCCGGCGCGGCGGTCGCAGAGCCGGGCGACGACGGGGGCGGGCAGGGCGACGGCGTTGTCCGGGTCGGGAACGATCACGAAGTCGTTCTCGGTGCCGTGGCCCTTGAGGAAGGCGATCTGCGAGGTGGTCACGGGACAACTGTACGAGGCGCCACCGGTGGCACGGCAAACCGTCCCGGCACGCGGACGGCGTACGGGACGGCGTACGGAAGGGGGTCCGGGGAGCCGGTCAGCGCAGCCGGGCCACGCGCCAGACGGCGAGTGCGACGAGCACGGCGCAGATGCCGGCGTAGAGCGCGACCACCCGCCAGTCGGGGCGCTGGGGCGCACCCCTGGGCGGCAGTCCCGGCCAGGTGTGGCCGACGCGGCGGGCGGCCATCATGGACCAGCCGGCGGCGCAGCAGCTGATGAGCAGGCCGAGCATGGCGACGACCGCGCCGCCGTCCCCGAACTCGAAGGCGAGCGGGAAGGCGAACATCAGCGAGCCGACCGCGGCGAGCGTGACGATGGGCGCGAGCTGCCAGATGCGCAGCCGGCGGGCGGGGCGCAGCTCCACCTCGACCTCGGGGGCCACGTCCAGCTCGTCGGGCCCGTCCGGGCTGAGGCCCGCGGCCTCGCGGCCGCTGTCCGACGTGCCGTGTTCCGGCAGGTCTTGTCCCGGTACGCCTTGTTCCGGTGTGTCTTGTTCCGTGTCGCGAGGGCCGGCCTCCATCGCCACGCGCCCTCCCAACTCGGACTCCAGTCGATCGATGCTCGATGATGGCACGCCCGGCGTCGCCGAAATGACGGGCGGAGCGTCCCGATGCCATCACGTGATCAGGCTGTAACCGCTCGTTCGACCAACGCCAGGGCCTGGTGCGGGAGTTCCCCCCGATGTTCCGCCGCGCCGCTGAGCCATTGGACACGCGGGTCGCGGCGGAACCAGGAGTCCTGACGGCGCGCGAAGCGTTTGGTGGCGCGCACGGTCTCGGTGCGCGCCTGGTCCTCGCTGCACTCGCCGGCGAGTGCGGAGAGCACCTGCTGGTAGCCGAGGGCGCGGGAGGCGGTGCGCCCCTCGCGCAGCCCCCGCGTCTCCAGGTCGCGCACCTCGTCCACGAGTCCGTCGTCCCACATGCGGTCGACGCGGCGGGCGATGCGCTCGTCGAGTTCGGGGCGCTCCACGTCGACGCCGATCTGGACGGCGTCGTAGACCGCGTCGTCGCCGGGGAGGTTGGCGGTGAACGGCTTGCCGGTGATCTCGATGACCTCCAGGGCCCGGACGATGCGCCGGCCGTTGCTCGGGAGGATCGCGCGGGCGGCCTCGGGGTCGGCGGCGGCGAGGCGCGCGTGCAGGACCCCGGAGCCGTGTTCGGCCAGTTCCGCCTCCAGGGCGGCCCGGATGCCGGGGTCGGTGCCGGGGAACTCCAGGGCGTCGATGGCGCCCTTCACGTACAGGCCGGAGCCGCCGACCAGGATGGGGGTGCGGCCCTCGGCGAGCAGCCGGTCGATCTCGGCGCGGGCGAGGCGCTGGTACTCGGCGACGCTGGCGGTCTCGGTGACGTCCCAGATGTCCAGCAGCCGGTGCGGGACGGCCGCGCGCTCGGCGAGCGTCAGCTTGGCGGTGCCGATGTCCATCCCCCGGTAGAGCTGCATGGAGTCGGCGTTGACCACCTCGCCGTCGAGCTGCTGGGCGAGGTACACGCCCAGGTCGGACTTGCCTGCTGCGGTGGGACCGACGACGGTGATGACCCGGGGTGCGGGAGCTGAGCTTGTCACCGGCCCAGTCTCCCCCAAACCTCCGGCTCGCATCCCGAATGAGCGAAGCTCGGACGGGGAAGGTGACGCAACAGTGCGGGCATACCCGTACACTGGATGTACATATGGGTTATTTCTCACAATTTCCGAGCGGAGAAGGTGCCCGATGGGCTTCATGGACAGTGTGAAGGCGAAGCTGGCCCCGGCGAAGGAGAAGGTCAGCGACCTCGCGCAGCAGCACGGGGACAAGATCGACCAGGGCCTGGAGAAGGCCGCCCGTACGGTGGACCAGAAGACCAAGGGCAAGTACAGCGACAAGATCGTGACCGGCCGGCAGAAGGCCAAGGACGCGGTGGACAAGCTGGCGAACAAGAACGACGGCACGACGCCGCCGCCGGCCGCCTGACGCGCTCCGGCGTAGACGCGGAGGGGCCCCGGAGCGCGACTGGACGCTGTTGGCGAATTCGGGGCCGAGCGTGACGTCGGCCTTCGAGACCCGGTTGTGGTCTTGAAGGCCGACGTTGTCGTATGGGGTGGGTGCGGATGTCGTTGCAGCCGAAGGGGTCGGGGGAGATCCCGGCGGAGACGGTGCGGGTGGCGCGGGCCGCGTTCCCGAAGGGGAGCCTGGCGATCCGGGTGAGGGACGAGCTGGGGCCGTTGTTCACCGACGAGGAGTTCGCGGACCTGTTCCCGGCACGGGGCAGGCCTGCCTGGTCACCGGGTCGTCTCGCGCTGGTACTGGTGTTGCAGTTCCTCGAAGGGCTCACCGACCGGCAGGCCGCGGAAGCGGTCCGGGCCAGGATCGATGTCAAATACGCACTCGGCCTCCAGCTCGACGATCCGGGGTTCGACTTCTCGGTGCTGTCGGAGTTCAGGGACCGGCTGGTAGAGGCCGATGCCGGGCGGCGGGTACTGGACGGAATCCTGATCGCGGCCCGGGAGAAGGGCCTGCTCAAGACGGCGGGTCGGGCCCGCACCGATGCCACGCATGTGCTGTCGGCCGCCCGTGAGCTGTCCTGGCTGGAGATGGTGGCCGAGAGCCTGCGCGCGGCGCTCAACGCGCTCGCCCAGGCCGCCCCGGACTGGCTGTCGGATATCGCGGAGCCGGACTGGTTCAGGCACTACGCCACCAGGGCCGAGGACTCCCGGTTTCCCAAGGCCCGCACGAAACGGGATGAGGTGGGCCTGCGGGTCGGCCGTGACGGGATGCGTCTGCTTGAGGCGGTCTTCGCCGCGGACACGCCGGCCGGTCTGGGTGCCCTGGCGGAGGTGGAGACCTTGCGGCAGATGTGGGTCCAGCACTTCCACCTGGTGGAGGGCGAGGTGAGGCGCAGGGACCCAAAAGACCGCCCGCCGGGCGCGTTGCGCCTGGTCACCCCGTATGACGTTGAGGCCCGCGGCAGCGTCAAACGGGACACTCTGTGGGACGGATACAAGGTTCACCTGACCGAGACCTGCGAGACGGACGCCCCGAACCTGATCACGAATGTGGCCACCACCCTCGCCACCGTCCACGACAGTGTGACGGTCCCCGAGATTCATGACGGGCTGGCCGGGCGGGACTGCCTGCCCGGTGAGCACTGGGTCGATGCCGGATATCCCACGGCCGGCCAGGTCGTTGCCGCCCGCCGGGAGCACGGCATCGCCCTGCACGGGCCGATGGCCGCCAACACCGCCGCGTCGGCCGACGGTCCCTTCGGGCAGGACGCCTTCACCATCGACTGGGACCGCGAGCGGGTGACCTGCCCGAACGGTGTCGTCAGTACGCAGTGGGCCGAGCGGCATTCCCAGCAGAACCTGCCCGTCATCCGGGTCCGCTTCAGCCCGGCCGACTGCCGCCCCTGCCCCCACCTGCGCGAATGCGTCAACTCCCCCTCGCCACGACGCCGCGAGCTCAACCTCCGGCAGGGCCGCGACGAACACGAAACCGTTCGCACTGCCCGAGCCGAGCAGCAAACCGATACGTGGAAGGAGCGGTACAAGATCCGAGCAGGTGTCGAGGGCACCATCTCCCAGGCCGTCGGGCGCTGCGGCCTGCGCAGATCCCGCTACCGCGGGCTCGCGAAGACCAGCCTCCAGCACCAGCTCACCGGCGCCGCCATCAACCTCGCCCGCATCGACGCCCACCTCACCGGCCAACCACGAGCCCGCACCCGCACCAGCCACTTCGCAGCACTCCGCCCCGCCGACCAAACGATCGACGGGGCGAAGTAAGCAGGCCCCGAATAAACCAACAGCGTCCGCGACTGCTCCGGGGCCCTTCGCCGTGGGCGGTCCGTTCAGGACCAGGCGGCGACCAGGTAGCCCACCCCGTACGGCGCGTCCTCGTACAGCAGCCGCCCGTCGAGCCCTGCGCCCTCGGCCGCCCCGGCGAGCACCTGCCAGGGCGCGCGCCCGGCGGCCTTGAGTTCGTACGCCAGGGCCTCGTCCAGGGCGGCCAGCGCTTCCGGGTCGGCGGCGCCGAGGGCCCGTGCGGCGGCCGCGTCGAAGTGGGCGGCACGCTCGTCCAGGTAGCCCGGAGCCTTCACGGTGCGGCAGGCGCTGCCGTCGCCCATGACCAGCAGGGCGACCCGGTCCGCGCGACGGGCCAGCTCCCGCCCGGTCTCCACGCAGCGGGCGGTCTCCAGGGGTTCGCCCACGCCGAGGCCCTCGACGGGCGCGTCCGCCCAGCCCGTACGCTCCAGCAGCCAGGCGCCCACGGCGAGCGACGGCGGCAGCGGGCGGTCCGGCGGTGTTCCCCGGTCCCGGCCGAGCCGAACCCGCAGCTCGACGCCGAACGCGCGGAAGTCGCCGGCGGCCCCCTCCGGGTGGGGACCGCGCCCGGCCTGCGCGGCCGGGCCGATCACCACGAGCAGGTCGGGCCGGGAGGCCGCGAGGACGCCCAGGGCGTCGGTGCACGCCGTGCGGGCGGCGTCCAGTTCGGGCGCGGCACCGGCGGCCACATCGGGGACGAGCAGTGGCGGACAGGGGCAGACTGCGGCGGCGACAAGCATGGTCGGCAGCGTACTGCGGGACGTGCTCGTCGCCTCACGGGGTGCGCGGCGGGGCGGGCGCCGGACCGCGCGCCCCGCCCCGTCGCCCGAGGGCTCAGTCGCAGCCGCAGCCCGGCGCGGCCGTCGCGGGCAGGGGCGCCGGGGCGCCGATGCCGGGCAGGCCGAGCATGACGCCGGCCGGCTTGGCGGCCTCGGCCGCGTTGCGCTTCTCCCAGGCGTCGCCCGAGCGGGTCCTGCGCACCGCGACCGGGGCGCCCTCGGCGAGCAGGTGGTGCGGGGCGGCGTAGGTGATCTCGACGGTCACCACGTCGCCGGGGCGCACGTCCTGGTCCGGCTTGGTGAAGTGGACCAGGCGGTTGTCGGGGGCGCGGCCGGACAGCCGGTGGGTGGCTCCGTCCTTGCGGCCCTCGCCCTCGGCGACCATGACCTCCAGGGTGCGGCCGATCTGCTTCTTGTTCTCGTCCCAGGAGATCGCCTCCTGGAGGGCGGACAGGCGCATGTAGCGTTCCTGGACGACCTCCTTGGGGATCTGCCCCTCCATGTCGGCGGCGGGGGTGCCGGGCCGCTTGGAGTACTGGAAGGTGAAGGCGTTCGCGAAGCGGGCCTCGCGGACCGCGTGCATGGTCTGCTCGAAGTCCTCCTCGGTCTCGCCGGGGAAGCCGACGATGATGTCGGTGGAGATGGCGGCGTCGGGCATCGCGGCGCGGACCTTCTCGATGATGCCGAGGAAGCGTTCCTGCCGGTACGAGCGGCGCATCGCCTTGAGGACCTTGTCCGATCCGGACTGCATCGGCATGTGCAGCTGCGGCATCACGTTGGGCGTCTGGGCCATGGCGGCGATGACGTCGTCGGTGAAGTCGCGGGGGTGCGGCGAGGTGAAGCGGACGCGCTCCAGGCCCTCGATCTTCCCGCAGGCGCGCAGCAGCTTGGAGAACGCCTCCCGGTCGCCGATGTCGGAGCCGTACGCGTTGACGTTCTGTCCGAGGAGGGTGATCTCGGAGACGCCTTCGGCGACCAGGGCCTCGATCTCGGCGAGGATGTCGCCGGTGCGGCGGTCCTTCTCCTTCCCGCGCAGGGCCGGGACGATGCAGAAGGTGCAGGTGTTGTTGCAGCCCACGGAGATGGAGACCCACGCGGCGTACGCGGACTCGCGGCGGGTGGGCAGCGTGGAGGGGAAGGCCTCCAGGGACTCGGCGATCTCGACCTGCGCCTCCTCCTGGACGCGGGCGCGCTCCAGCAGCACGGGCAGCTTGCCGATGTTGTGCGTGCCGAAGACGACGTCGACCCAGGGGGCGCGCCGGACGATGGTGTCGCGGTCCTTCTGGGCGAGGCAGCCGCCGACGGCGATCTGCATGCCGGGGCGCTTGGTCTTCATCGGGGCGAGCCGGCCGAGGTTGCCGTACAGCTTGTTGTCGGCGTTCTCGCGGACGGCGCAGGTGTTGAAGACGACGACGTCGGCGTCGCCGTCGGAGCCCTCGGGCGCCCGGACGTATCCGGCGTCCTCCAGGAGCCCCGACAAACGCTCGGAGTCGTGGACGTTCATCTGGCACCCGTAGGTGCGCACCTCATAGCTTCTTCTGACGTCCACTGCTTCGCTCCGGTTGCCGCTGCTCATGCGACAAGGGTAGGCGCTGCCCGGCACCCGTCCGCCTCGGGCGGGCGATCCGGCGGGCGGTCCGGTGGGCGAGCGGCGGGTGATCCGGCGGACGGCCCTGGCCAGGGCCGGTGGCCACCTGGCAGGATCGCCGCCATGCTCCCGGCCCTGTCCCGAATCGGCCGGCGCCGCTCCGTCCGGGCGGGCGCCGCTCTCGCCGTCGTGCTCGGCACGCTGCTCTGGTGGCTGTTCCCGCTCGGCGATCCGGAACCCACGGGCAGCCTGTCGTTCAGTACGGGGGTGCGCAGCGGCGTCTACCAGCGGTACGGGGAGCGGTTGAAGGGTGCTCTGGCCAAGGATCTTCCCCGGGTGTCGATAAAGCTCCAGACCAGCGAGGGTTCGCAGCAGAACCTCGCCAGGGTCGCGGCCGGCGAGGCGGACTTCACCATCGCCACCACCGACGCCGTCGCCACCTATCTGCGTGCCCGCAAGCCCGGCTACGAGCGGCTGCGCGGCTGTGTGCGGCTGTACGACGACTACATACAGCTGGTCGTGAAGCGGGATTCGGACATCGGGAGCGTGGCGGATCTGCGGGGCCGCAGGGTCGCGGTGGGGCAGCCGGGGTCGGGGGTGAAGCTGGTCGCGGACCGGCTGATGACGGCGGCGGGGCTGGACCCCGTCGAGGATGTGACGCCGTTGTCGGTGGGCATCGACACCATGCCGAAGCTGCTGGAGGAGGGTGAGCTCGACGCGTTCTTCTGGTCCGGCGGGCTGCCGACGACGGCGGTGGCCGATCTGTCGGACCGGTTCCCGGTGCGGCTCGTGCCGCTGGAGGACGCCCTGATCAAGCGGCTCCAGGCGGCGGGCGGCCCGACGCGCTACTACCGTTCGGCCGTGATGCCGGCCGACGCGTACCGCAAGGCGCAGCAGGGCCAGGCCGTTCCCACGGTGGCGGTCGCCAATGTGCTGGTCACCACGGACCGCACGGGCGCGGCGATGACGGAGGCGTTCACCCGTACCGTCATCGACAGCCGGGACCGCATCGGGCGCGAGGTGCACGCGGCCCAGCTGGTGGACCTGCGGACGGCGATCTACACCGATCCGCTGCCGCTGCACGAGGGAGCCAAGCGCTACTACCGCTCGGTCAAGCCGTGACGGCTCCGCGCCTCAGCCCTTCGGGTCGTGGCGCGGCACGGAGACCGTCACGCTCAGTCCGTACGGCTCCTTGCGCGCGTACGACAGCGAGCCGCCGCCGGCTGCCAGGAGCGTCCGGGAGATGGAGAGGCCGAGGCCCGAGCCCTGGATGTTCTGGTGCTGGGAGCTGCGCCAGAAGCGGTCGCCGACCCGTTCGAGTTCCTGGTCGGTGAGGCCGGGTCCGCCGTCCGCGACGACGACCGTGACGTGCCGGCTGCCGGAGGCGACGGTGACGTCGACCTCCTCGCCGGCCGGGGTGAACTTGAGGGCGTTGTCGATGATGGCGTCGAGGGCGCTGGACAGGGCGATGGGGTCGGCCCATGCGGTGACGGCGGGCGGCCCTCCCGCGCGCAGCCGGACGCCCTTCTCCTCGGCGACCGGGCGCCAGGACGCGACCCGTTCGGCGGTGAGCGCGCCGATGTCGGTGAGCTGGAGGTCGCTCTCGGCGTGCTCGGCGAGTGCCAGGTCGAGCAGGTCGTCGAGGACCTGTCCGAGGCGGCGGCCCTCGGTGCGTACGGAGGCGATCTCCTCGTTGCCCTCGGGGAGTTCGAGGGCGAGCAGTTCGATGCGCAGGAGCAGCGCGGCCAGCGGGTTGCGCAGCTGGTGGGAGGCGTCGGCGACGAAGGCGCGCTGCTGCTCCAGCACGTCCTCTACGTTGTCGGCCATCTCGTTGAACGAGCGGGCCAGCCGCCGGAGTTCCGGGGGGCCGCCGGAGGCGACGACGCGGGAGCGCATCCGGCCGCTGGCGATGTCGTGGGCGGCGGCGTCCAGGGTCTTGACGGGGAGCAGCACCCAGCCGGTGAGGCGGATGGCGGCGCCCACGGCGACCAGCATCGCGATCGCCTCGCCGGCCGCGACGAGCAGCCAGCCGCGCAGGGTGTCGGCGCGCATCTGGCCGGTCGGCGAGTCGATGACGACGACGGCGATGACGTCTCCGTCGCGTACGACGGGTGAGGCGACGACCACGCGGCCGTCCTGCCAGGGCCAGACCTGCGGCGGGTCGTGGCTGCGGCGGCCGAGCAGTGCCTCGTTGAACGCGGCGCGGCCCTCGCCCTCGACGGGCAGCCGCCAGGAGGCCGGGGCCTTGGCCATGGCGGAGTCGTCGCGGTAGAAGACGCCGGCCCGGATGCCGTACACGGAGTCGTACGTTTCCAGTTCGGTCTGGAGGGTACGGCGCCGCTCGTCGTAGCCGTTGGTGCGTTCGGTGATGAACTGGGCGAGGGCGGCGAAGCGGGCCGTGTCGTCGATCCGGTCGATCACGACGCGTTGCTGCTCGGCGGCCGCCACGCTGACGGCGAGCGGGAAGCCGAGCGCGAGCAGCACGCTCGCCATCAGGACGATGAGCAGCGGGAGCAGCCGGGTACGCACCGGGGACGAACGCCTCTACGCGTGCGGGGAGACGAGGCGGTAGCCGACCCCGCGCACCGTCTCGATCAGTGCGGGCAGCCGGAGTTTGGAGCGCAGCGAGGCGACGTGCACCTCCAGCGTGCGCCCTGTTCCCTCCCAGCTGGTGCGCCACACCTCGCTGATGATCTGTTCGCGGCGGAAGACCACGCCGGGCCGCTGTGCGAGCAGGGCGAGCAGGTCGAACTCCTTGCGGGTGAGCTGGACCTCGGCGCCGTCGACGCTGACCCGGCGGGTCGGCAGCTCGATGCTGACGTGGCCGAGGCGCAGTGCGGCGACGGGGGTGGACACGGTGTCCTCGTTGCTCGCCTTGCGCCGGCTGACCGCGTGGATGCGGGCGAGCAGTTCGCCGGTGTCGTACGGCTTGGTCACGTAGTCGTCGGCGCCGAGGTTGAGCCCGTGGATGCGGGAGCGTACGTCGGCGCGGGCGGTCACCATGATCACGGGCACCGAGCTGCGCTTGCGGATCTTGCCGCACACCTCGTAGCCGTCCTGGTCGGGCAGCCCGAGGTCGAGGAGCACGACGCCGAACGGCTCGGTGTCGGTGGGCAGAAGGGCCTGGAGGGCCTCGTCCCCGCTGCGGGCGTGGACCACCTGGAAGCCGTGCCGGGCGAGGATCGCGGACAGGGCGGCGGCGACATGGTTGTCGTCCTCGACGAGCAGCAGTCTCATGGAACCCCCTCTCCGACGGTGGCGTGTGTCGGTGTGTGCGTACGGTCGTGTACGCCCCTGGTCACTTCCCCGTTCCGGGGTGTTCCACATAGGGGTGTACCAGGGAATCCACGCCGATGAGGGGTGGACAGTCAAGGGCCTGTCCGATACATCCAGGTTTCCGTTATGCACCCGGTACGCCCTGTACGACTGGCGTGACGCCCCCTTCACGCGGTGTGTCCGGTTGCCGCCGGATCGTTATGCTCAATTTCCGCTCAGATGTAATGACGTTGGTAGCACTGCGTCACTAGGGTCCTTCCCAACCGAGGAGGACGGAGCTAGAAGCCGATGAGCGGAGTTTCAGTGACCAAGGGCGCCGAGGACGCTGCACCCGCGCCCGCCGGCGATCTGGTCGTGCTGAGCAACGTCAACAAGCACTTCGGCGCACTGCATGTGCTCCAGGACATCGACCTGACGATCGCCCGCGGTGAGGTCGTGGTCGTCATCGGGCCGTCCGGGTCCGGGAAGTCCACGCTGTGCCGCACGATCAACCGACTGGAGACGATCGACTCGGGCTCGATCTCGATCGACGGGAAGCCGCTGCCCGAGGAGGGCAAGGAGCTGGCCCGGCTGCGTGCCGACGTCGGCATGGTCTTCCAGTCGTTCAACCTCTTCGCCCACAAGACGGTCCTGGAGAACGTGACGCTCGGCCAGCTGAAGGTCCGCAAGGCGGACAAGAAGGCCGCCGAGGACAAGGCGCGTTCGCTGCTCGACCGGGTGGGCGTCGGCACCCAGGCCGACAAGTACCCCTCCCAGCTGTCCGGCGGCCAGCAGCAGCGCGTGGCGATCGCGCGGGCCCTGGCCATGGACCCGAAGGTCATGCTCTTCGACGAGCCGACCTCGGCGCTCGACCCGGAGATGATCAACGAGGTGCTGGAGGTCATGCAGCAGCTCGCCCGCGAGGGCATGACGATGGTCGTCGTCACGCACGAGATGGGCTTCGCCCGCTCCGCGGCCAACCGGGTCGTCTTCATGGCGGACGGAAAGATCGTCGAAGAGGCCACACCCGACCAGTTCTTCAGCAACCCGCGCAGCGACCGGGCCAAGGACTTCCTTTCGAAGATCCTTCACCACTGATGGAGCCTTCAGCACCGGGCTTCCGTATCTGCTGATCACTCACATCGCGTCAACCCCAGGGGAATCTCATCATGCAGCTTCGTAAGGTCACCGCCGCCTCGGCCGCCGTGCTCGCTCTCGCCCTCACCGCCACCGCCTGCGGCTCCGACGACAAGGACGACGCGGCCGGCTCCGGCGACGGCAAGAAGATCACCATCGGCATCAAGATCGACCAGCCCGGTATCGGCCTGAAGACGCCGGACGGCAAGTACACCGGCTTCGACGTCGATGTCGCGCGGTACGTCGCCAAGGAACTCGGCTACTCCGCGGACAACATCGAGTTCAAGGAGACGAAGAGTGCCGACCGCGAGACGGCGATCTCGCGCGGTGACGTCAAGTTCATCGTCGCCTCCTACTCGATCAACGACGAGCGTCTGACGAAGGTCGACTTCGCCGGCCCGTACCTCCTCGCTCACCAGGACATCCTGGTCCGCGCGGACGACGACTCGATCAAGAAGCCCGAGGACCTCAACGACAAGAAGCTCTGCTCGGTCACCGGCTCGACGTCGGCGCAGAACGTCAAGAAGGACCTGGCCCCGAAGGCCCAGCTCCAGGAGTACGGCGGCTACTCCGAGTGCCTGACCGGCCTGGAGAACGGCGCCGTCGACGCGCTGACCACGGACGACAGCATCCTGGCCGGTTACGCCTCGCAGGACGTCAACAAGGGCAAGTTCAAGCTGGCCGGTTTCAAGATGACCAACGAGAACTACGGCATCGGCCTGAAGAAGGGCGACGCCGACCTCAAGAAGAAGGTCAACGACGCGCTGACCAAGATGGTCGAGGACGGCTCCTGGGACAAGGCGGTCGAGGCCAACTTCGGTCCGGCCGGCTACAAGAACGAGCCCGCCCCGAAGATCGGCAACATCGTCAAGTGAAGCGGGGCTGACCGGGCGCGCCGCCGCTGACCGGCGGCGCGCCGCGCCCTCTACACGCGGAAGCGCGGGAGATCGTGTTCGACTTTCTTGATGGTTATGACCTGCTGGGGGCCTTCTGGGTCACGGTGAAACTCACCGTCTTCTCCGCCCTCGGCTCCCTCATATGGGGAACGCTGCTGGCCGGCATGAGGGTCAGCCCGGTCCCCCTGATGCGCGGTTTCGCGACCGCCTACGTGAACGTGGTCCGGAACATTCCGCTGACCGTGGTCATCATGTTCGCCTCGCTCGGTCTGTACTCGACGCTGAGCATCTCCCTCGGCGCCAACGACATCGTGGGCATCAACTTCCGGCTCGCGGTGCTCGCCTTCGTCCTCTACACCGCGTCGTTCGTGTGCGAGGCCCTGCGTTCGGGCATCAACACGGTTCCGGTGGGCCAGGCGGAGGCGGCCCGGGCGCTCGGACTCAGCTTCACCCAGGTGCTGCGGCTGATCGTGCTGCCGCAGGCGTTCCGCTCCGTGGTCAACCCGCTGTCCAACGTGCTCATCGCACTGACGAAGAACACCACCGTCGCGTCGGCGATCGGTGTCGCGGAAGCGTCGTACCTGATGAAGGAAATGGTCGAGAACGAGGCCCAGTTGCTGCTGATCTCCGGCGTCTTCGCCCTCGGCTTCATCGTCCTGACCCTCCCGACCGGCCTCATCCTCGGCTGGGTGGCCAAGAAGGTGGCGGTGAAGCGATGAGTTCCGTTCTCTACGACGCCCAGGGCCCCCGCGCCAAGCGGCGCAACGTCCTGTACACCGCCGTCTTCCTGCTGGCCGCCGCGGCGGTGGTGTGGTGGGTGTACGACGGTCTCGCCGAGAAGCACCAGCTCGACTGGGTCAAGTGGAAGCCGTTCTTCGCCGGTACGCAGGCGTGGGAGACGTTCCTCTGGCCGGGCTTCCAGAACACGATCAAGGCGGCGTTCTACTCGCTGCTCATCGCACTGCCGCTGGGCGCGCTCTTCGGAATCGGGCGGCTCTCGGACCACCGCTGGGTGCGCGTACCGGGCGGTGTGGTCGTGGAGTTCTTCCGCGCCATCCCCGTCCTGCTCCTGATGATCATCGCCAACGCCGCGTACTCCGAGTACGCCGACTTCGACCCCGACACCCGTGTGCTGTACGCCGTGGTGACGGGTCTGGTGCTGTACAACGCCTCGGTGCTCGCCGAGATCGTGCGGGCCGGCATCCTGACACTCCCCCGCGGACAGACCGACGCCGCCAAGGCGATCGGGATGCGCAAGGGCCAGACGATGGTCTTCGTACTGCTGCCGCAGGCGGTGACGGCGATGCTGCCGGCCATCGTCAGCCAGCTCGTGGTGATCGTGAAGGACACCGCGCTCGGTGGCGCCGTGCTCAGCTACCCGGAGCTGCTCTCGTCGATCCGGCCGATGTCCGCGAACTTCGGTTCGAACACCATCGCGTGCTTCACCATCGTCGCGCTGATCTACCTCGCGCTGAACTTCGCCCTGACGTCCTTCGCGAGCTGGCTGGAGCGGTGGCTGCGGCGCGGGAAGAAGAGCACGGGCGCGGTCGTGACCAACGGGCCGGGGGGCGATCTGGAGACGGTCGGTGCGCCGGCGCGCAAGACGGACGGCGGAAGCGCCGCCTGACGAGCCGTCGGAACACGTCCGCGAGGGGCGGTGGCGCAGCTGCCACCGCCCCTCGCCGCGTTCCGGCGTCGCTTGACGCGGGCACCGGCAGTAGGTTGCATACGTTCTGTGATCGCGCACCGAGTCCCCTACGCCGCCGCACCCCCTTCGACCCCCGCGCACCCTCCGCTCCGTTTCACCGGACTCCTGACGGGGGACGCGCCGTGGACCCGGTGATCGTCGTCGGCGCCGGGCCCGTCGGCCTGGCCCTCTCGCTCGCCCTCGCCGCGCAGGGCGTGCCGTCCGTCCTGCTCGACGAGGACCCGGCCAGGAACGAGACCCGCCCCGCCCGCACGGTCGTCCTGCGCGAGGACACCGCCGCCTTCCTGGAACGCCTCGGCTGCAAGACGCCGGCCGACGAGGGGCTGCGCTGGGCCGGCTGGCGGTCCGTGCGGCGCAAGCAGCTGGTGCGCGAGCTGCCGCTCGGCGAGGACCCGGACCCCGGCAGCGGCGCACCGGCCGCCCCCGTCCACGTACCGCAGCACGCGCTGGTACGCGGCCTGCGGGACGCGGTGGCCGCGCAGGAGCTGGTACGCACGGCGGGGCCGAGCCGCATCGACACGCTGGAGCAGGACCCGGCCGGGGTCACCGTGCACACCAGGGAACCCGGTTCGACCTGGTGGCGGGGGAGCTACCTGGCCGGCTGCGACGGCGCCCGGTCCACCGTGCGCAAACTCCTCGACATCAGGTTTCCCGGCCGCACGGCGGTGGAACGGCACGCCGTGGCCGCGCTGCGCGCCGAGCTGCCCCGGCCCGGCGAGGCCGTCCTGCACCGGTCGCCGCCCTGGCGGACGGGCGGCGCCGAGGTGACCGCCAGGCCCCTGCCGGACGACGTGTGGCGGCTGGACTGGCTGCTGCCCGCGCGCGGCGAGCTGGTCACGCCGGACGCCCTGGTCACCAGGGTCCGGGACACCCTGGCCGGCTGGTGCGGCGAGACGCCCCCGTACGAGTTGCTGGACACCGGCGTCTACACGCTCCACCACCGGCTCGCCCGCCGCTGGCGTGTGAAGCGGGCCTTCCTCGCCGGGGACGCCGCCCATCTCCTCGGCGCGCTGGGCACCCAGGGCCTGGACGAGGGGCTGCGCGACGCGGAGAACCTGGCGTGGAAGCTGGCCCTGGCCTGGCACGACGACGCGTCCGACGCGCTCCTCGACAGCTACCAGGCCGAACGCCGGGCCGCCGTGGCCGCCCGGCTGCGCGCCGCCGACCAGTCGCTGCCGATACTGCGCGGCGGCGGGGGCCTGCGGACCCTCGTACCGGGGAGCGCACGGGGGCACGACTCACTGCTCACGGACGGACATCTGGGCTGCGGTCCCCTCGGTGCGCCCCCGTCCTACGCCCTGTCCCCCCTTGCGCCCCCGCGCGCCGAGGCGCACACCGCGGTCGGTACGCCCCCCGGTGCGCCGGTGGCCGATGTACGGGTGATGGCGCCCGACGGCACCGCCGTACGGCTGCGCGAACGGCTGGGGCGCGGGCAGTTGCTGGTGGTGCTCGTGGCGCCGGGGACCGGGGTGTGGGACCGGCGGCACTGGATGCGCGCCGGGGTGATGCCCCGGCTGGCGGAGGCCGTCGAGGCGCTGCCCGCACCGGCCGAGCTGCTGGTGGCCGAGAGCTATCCGGGGGCCTCCGCACACGCGGTGCTGCTGGTCAGGCCGGACGGCCATCTCGTCGAGGCGTTCGGCGGGGTGCGGCCGGCCGAGCTGTTCGCGGCGGCGGACGCGGTGCGCGGCGGCACGGCCCGCACCCCGGTGCGCGACGACCGGACCGCTGACGTCAATTGACCGGAGTCGGTGCGCGTGGTCTACTCCCGATCATGACCGGCACCGATGTGCGCCTGTGGCGGAGGGTCCATATGGACCTGCTCCGCTATGCGGGCTGCGTGTGTCGTCCGTCCTGCTGAATCGCCTTCACCTGCTCCCGCCGTGCGCTGTGCCGTGCGGCGGGGCGTCCGCGCGTACTCTCAGGACGGTCTCCGTGTCTGCCTCTTCGTTCCCCGTCGTTCCCGTGCCCATGCGCACGTCCGCCCCGGCCCCGACCGCGGCGCGTCTGCTCGACTTCGTCCGCCGCGTCGCCGCGGACACCGCACTCGTCGCCTCCCTTCCCCTCGATCCCGAGGGCCGGACCTGGCTCCGGCTCGACGGTCCGGGCGGCAGTGAGGCGTGGCTGATCGGCTGGCCGCCGGGTACCGGCACCGGCTGGCACGACCACGCCGACTCGGTCGGCGCCTTCCTCACCGCCGCCGGCACGCTGCGGGAGCACTCCCTCGCGGCCCGGCTGCCCACCGAGGGCTGGAAGACCCTGGAACTGGCCGCCGACCTCGACCGCAGCCGGGAGCTGACCACCGGCCAGGGCCGGGCCTTCGGCCGCCACCACGTCCACGAGGTGCTGAACGAGTCCGCCACGGAGCACGCCGTCTCCGTCCACGCGTACTACCCGCCGCTGCCGCGCATCCGGCGCTACAGCCGCAGCGGCGCGCTGCTCCGCCTGGAGCAGACCGAGGGGCCGGAGGACTGGCAGTGAGCGGCGACCGGCCCGGGATCGACGAGCTGCTGGAGCGGATCAGATCCGGTTACGTACGGCTCGACCCGCAGGAGGCATGGGCGGCGTTCCGCGCGGGCGCCCTGCTGGTGGACATCCGTTACGCGGAACTGCGGGCGCGGGACGGGCTGATTCCGGGCGCGCTGGTCATCGAGCGCAATGAGCTGGAGTGGCGGCTGGACCCACGGGGAAGCCACCGTGTCCCGGAGGCGGTGGACCACGATCTGCGGGTGGTGGTGATCTGCGACGAGGGCTACGCGTCGAGCCTGGCCGCCGACTCCCTGCACAGGCTCGGTCTGCACCGGGCGACGGATCTGGCGGGCGGCTTCCAGGCATGGCGCGCGGCGGGCCTGCCGGTACGGGGCTGAGCCGAGGGGCCAGCGGGGCCCGGGGGCTGGGGGCCCGGTGAGGGGCGGCTCGTGGGGGCCCGGTGAAAGGGCCGGCTTGGGGCTGCTCGTGAGGGCGGCCCCTCACCGGTCCCCGGTCGTAGATGGGCGTCGCCTCTACCGGAATGCGCCGCGACACACCCGTATGGCATCGCTCCGGCGGCGCGATCCGGCCACCCGACGGACATTCGGCTCACGGCGGGCGCGGGCCTCTCGCACGGCCCCACGGAACCGGCCGCCGCAACGCCGAAGCGCCGTCAGGGCGCCGGACCGCCGCTACGACGGGGAGCACGCACCGATGCCGACCACCGCCCTCACCCCCGACGAACTCGACGCCCAGGCCGCGCGCCTCCACGACACGGACGCCTGGCAGCAGATCATCACCGGCTGGGACCGGACCGCCCCCGAGCCCGCCGACGCCCCCCGGCCCGCCGCCGCCGGCGGCACATCGGGCGCACCCGCCCCCGTCGCCGACTGGCGCGCCCTGCTCTCCGTGCCGGTGGACCGGCTCATCGCCGACACGGTCGGCTCGCTGCCGCCCGCCGCGCCGCGCGAGCGCCCGCTGCCCGGCCGGATCGGGGCGATGCTGCCCGACCGGCTCCACGCGTGGCGGCGCATCGGGCGGTCCGACGTGCCGCCGTCCGTCCATCTCGCCCATGCCCGTCAGATCCTGACCGCGTGGGGCTGGCAGAACACCCCGTACCGGCTGCGCAACGTCCGGGGCGCGCGCTGCATCTGTGGTGCCATGCTCACCGCGCACCGGCTGGGCCACGGCTCGGCGGAGACGGTCGACCGGGCCGGGGCCTGGCTGATCGCCGAGCTTCGCTCGCAGGGCTGGACCGGTCTTATCGGCCCCTGGAACCGCTACCCCGGACGCACCGCGGCGGACGCCCTCGCGCTGATCGACGCCACCATCGGCCGCGCGGCCCGAGCCGGCCAGTAGCCGCAGGCCACGCCCCTGACGCCCTGGCCGCACAGATCCGCGGTCGGCCCCGATCACTCGCCGGCCCCGGTCGGCCCCGATCGCCCCGGTGGTCAGAACGGCTCGTCCAGCCCCTCCGTGTCCTCCCCCTCCTCCTCCAGCGCCCGGCGCACCACGCGCAGGGCCATGCCCTCGCCGTACCCCTTGCGGGCGAGCATGCCCGCGAGGCGGCGCAGCCGCTTGTCCCGGTCCAACCCCCGCGTGGACCGGAGCTTGCGGGCGACGAGCTCCCGCGCGGTCTGCTCCTCCTGCTCCGAATCGAGCTGCCCCACCGCTTCGTCGATCACCGAGGCGGCCACCCCCTTGGTCCGCAGCTCACGGACCAGCGCACGCCGGGCGAGCCCGCGGCCGTGGTGACGGGACTCCACCCAGGCGTCGGCGAAGGCGGCGTCGTCGATCAGCCCGACGTCCTCGAACCGGGACAGCACTTCCTCGGCCGCCTCGTCCGGGATCTCCCGCTTGCGCAGGGCGTCCGCGAGCTGCTTGCGGGTGCGCGGCGTGCCGGTGAGCAGGCGCAGGCAGATGTTGCGCGCCTGCTCGACCGGATCGCGCGGTTCCCCCTTCTCGGCCCTCGACGAGGAGGGGGAACCGCTGTCACTGGGCCGGGAGCGGGAACGGCGTCCCGCTCCGGCACCGGAGGTGGGGGCCGGGCCGGCACCGGCGGTGTCCTCCGGCCACTCCGTACGACGCGTCACGGGGTCAGCTCTTGGCGGCGGCCGCCTTGGCCGGCTTGGTCTTGCTCGCCGCCGTCGCCGGCTTCGCCGCGCTCTCGGCCGGAGCCGCCGTCTCCGCAGCAGCGGCCTCGGCCGCGTCCTCGGGCCGGACCCCGACGCCCAGCTTCACCAGGATCTTCTTCTCGATCTCGTTGGCGAGGTCGGGGTTGTCCTTGAGGAAGTTGCGCGCGTTCTCCTTGCCCTGGCCGAGCTGGTCGCCCTCGTACGTGTACCAGGCACCGGCCTTGCGGACGAAGCCGTGCTCCACGCCCATGTCGATGAGACCGCCCTCACGGCTGATGCCCTGGCCGTAGAGGATGTCGAACTCGGCCTGCTTGAAGGGCGGCGCGACCTTGTTCTTGACGATCTTGACGCGGGTGCGGTTGCCGACCGCGTCGGTGCCGTCCTTGAGCGTCTCGATGCGGCGGATGTCGAGGCGCACCGAGGCGTAGAACTTGAGCGCGCGGCCACCGGTGGTGGTCTCCGGCGAGCCGAACATCACACCGATCTTCTCGCGGAGCTGGTTGATGAAGATCGCGGTGGTCTTGGACTGGTTGAGCGCGCTGGTGATCTTCCGGAGCGCCTGGCTCATCAGACGGGCCTGGAGACCCACGTGCGAGTCGCCCATCTCGCCCTCGATCTCCGCGCGCGGCACCAGGGCGGCGACGGAGTCGATGACGATCAGGTCGAGGGCGCCCGAGCGGACCAGCATGTCCACGATTTCGAGGGCCTGCTCACCGTTGTCCGGCTGGGACAGGATGAGGCTGTCGATGTCGACGCCGAGCTTCTTCGCGTACTCGGGGTCGAGGGCGTGCTCCGCGTCGATGAAGGCCACCGAGCCGCCGAGCCGCTGGGCGTTCGCCACGGCGTGCAGCGTCAGCGTCGTCTTGCCGGAGGACTCCGGTCCGTACACCTCCACCACGCGGCCGCGCGGCAGGCCGCCGACGCCGAGCGCGACGTCGAGCGCGGTGGACCCGGTGGGAATCACCTCGATGGGCTCGTTCGGCCGCTCGCCCAGGCGCATCACCGCGCCCTTGCCGAATTGCCGTTCAATCTGTGCGAGTGCGGCGTCCAGTGCCTTCTCGCGGTCGGTTCCTGCCATGGGTTCCACCCGATTTGCTTGTGTCGATCGCTTCACGTCAAAGACGCTAACCCCTGCCACTGACAATGGGCCTCGACGTCCTCCCGGCCTGTGGACAACTCCACGGCCGGGGTCCGGGAAACCCCGGCCGGAATCCCATGAGAATGGATGTTCGATTTCAGTGTCAAGCGCACCACGCCGCCCCGCCGCGGCCCGGGAACGACCGCTCAGTCGCGCGGCTCCGCAGGTCCGTCCGGCTCCCCGCCCGGACCCGTGCCGGGCTCCGTGCCGTTCTCTCCCGCGAGGGCGGCCCGCATCCGCCGCAGCCGTGACCAGAGCGGTTCTCCGCGCACTCCCGGGCGGCTGCCGTGCACGCGCGGGTCGTCCGTCACGTCGTAGCGCTTCACGTACGCGCCGAGGAACGCCTGGAGCGTGGCCACGGCCGGGATCGCGATCAGCGCGCCCACGGCGCCCATCAGCGCCGTGCCCGCGATGACCGAGCCGAACGCCACGGCGGGGTGGATGTCCACCGTCCTCGCGGTCAGCTTCGGCTGGAGCATGTAGTTCTCGAACTGCTGATACACCACGACGAAGCCCAGCACCCAGAGCGCGTACCAGGGGTCGACGGTGAAGGCGATCAGCATCGGCAGGGCACCGGCGAGGTAGGTGCCGATCGTGGGGATGAACTGGGAGACGAGGCCGACCCAGACCGCGAGCGCCGGGGCGTAGGGCACGCCGAGCGCGGCCAGCAGGATGTAGTGCGCGATGCCGGAGATCAGCGCCATCAGGCCGCGCGAGTAGAGGTAGCCGCCCGTCTTGTCGACCGCGATCTCCCAGGCCCGCAGCACCTCGGCCTGGCGGGCCGGCGGCAGCACCGAGCACAGCCCCCGGCGCAGCCTGGGCCCGTCCGCCGCGAAGTAGAACGAGAACAGGAAGATCGTCAGCAGCCGGAACAGGCCGCCGAGGACCGTCGCCGACACGTCGAGGACACCGGTCGCGCTGTTCTGGACGTACTTCTGCAGCCAGTCGGAGTGCAGCAGGCTGTCCTGGACCTCGACGCGGGAGAGTTCCGTGTGGAAGGTCTGGTTGACCCAGTTGATCACCGAGTCGAGGTACTTCGGGAAGTCCTCGACCATGTCCACGATCTGGCCGGCGAGCATCGAGCCGAGCAGGACGACGAAACCGGCCCCGGCGATCATCACCACGAGGAAGACCAGGAAGGTGGCGAGCCCCCGGCGCATGCCCCGGGCCGACATCCGGCTCACGGCGGGCTCGATGGCGAGCGCCAGGAAGAAGGCGATCAGTACGTTGATCAGCAGGCCGATGAGCTGATCGAAGGCCCAGCTGCCGAGCCGGAAACAGGCGTAGAGCGCGAGGGCGAGGACCATGGCGCGCGGCAGCCACGAGGGCATCCGGGCGGGCCCGGCGCCGGACGGCGGGGCGGGCGGTGCCGGCGGGGTACGGGGCGGCTGGATCTGATCGGTCTCGTCTGTGGGTGCCACGGGGCAAGTCTCGCCTATGTGGGTGACAAACCGTCCCCCGCCCCGGGGCGTCAGCGCTTGTCGGCGGGAACGTCCATCGCGGTGCAGACCCCGCGCCACACGTCCTTCGCCTCCCAGCCCGCGGCCAGCGCCTGGCGCACCGTGCGTCCGCCCAGTTCGGCCATCACGTGGTCGCGGGCGAAGGAGTCCGCGTAGGCCGCGCCGAAGTGGTCCGCCATCCGTTCCCAGAAAATCGTCAACCGCATGCCCTCAGTATCCCGCTCCTGAGAGTGCAGCCGGGCCGCCCCGGCCCTGCTCGGGACGCCCGAGCCCTACGGTCGGTCCCATGGCTGCAACTGGAACAAGTCCCCTCGACCGTGCCGAGCAGTTCATCTGGCTCACGGCCCGGGTCCTCGAACAGCGACGGTTCGCCCATCAATATCTGGCGGGAGGCGCGGACCCCGTGGAGACGGCCCTGTCCGCGTACGCCAACGAGGACGGCGGGTACGGTCACGCGCTCGAACCCGATCTGCGCGGCCCGGTCAGTCAGCCGCTGCACACCGCCCACGCGCTCAGCGTCCTCGACTCCATCGGCCGCTGCGGCGGTCTGCGGGTGGAGCGGATCTGCCGCTATCTGACCGACGTGTCGACCAAGGAGGGCGCCCTGCCCGCACTGCTCCCCTCGCAGCGCGGCTACCCGGCGGCGCCCTTCATCCCGATCATCGACGAGCCGCCGCCCGAACTGCTGGCCACCGGCCCCGTCGTCGGACTGCTGCACCGCAACGCCGTGTGGCATGCCTGGCTCTTCCGGGCGACCGACTTCTGCTGGTCGGCCGTGGACGCCCTGGAGGTCTCGCACCCGTACGAGATCGAGGCGGCGGTCGCCTTCCTGGACGGGGTGCCGGACCGGCCGCGGGCCGAGGCCGCCGCCGAACGGCTGGGGCGGCTGGTGCGCGACCAGCGCCTGGCCGTGCTCGATCCGGAACGGCGTGCGGAGTATCCGGTGGCCGCCGGGTACGCGCCGGGCGAGCAGCACTTCCCGTACGACTACGCCCGTACACCCGAATCGCTCGCCCGGCGGTGGTTCTCCGACGCCGAGATGGAGCGCGCGCTCGACCATCTCGCCGCCGCGCAGGAGGCGGACGGCGGCTGGCCCGTCACCTGGCGGCAGTGGGCCCCCGGTACGGCGCTGGAGGGGCGGCCCCTGGTGACCCTCCGGGCGCTGGAGACCCTGCGGGCCCACGGCCGCGCGCTGGACTGAACCGCGGGGTCATCCCAGCGCGCGCACCCCGGCGGTGACGGCCACGGCCGCGCCCACGACCACCAGGAAGGGGGCGCGCAGGACGAGGGCGAGCGCCGCCGCGGTCAGCCCCGCGCCCCTGGCGTCCAGGGTCAGCTGCTGTCCGTCGCCGAAGGTCTGCTGGGCGGTGAGGGCCGCCAGCAGGGCCACGGGCAGCAGGGCGGCGAGGCGCTGCACGAGCGGGCGTTCCAGGGCTCCGGCCGGGACCAGGAGCCCGAGGAGCTTGGCGAGGTAGCAGCCGACGAAGGTCAGGGCGATGGCGATCCAGACGTTCACCGGCCGTCCTCCGTCCGTGCCGGGGCGGCGTCCGACGCATCGGCCTTCCCCGTTCCGCCGCCCTTCACGCGTCCCATCAGGAACAGGACGACGGGCGCGGCGAGCGCCGACAGCAGTACGGGCACCCCGGCCGGCAGCACCGGCAGCAGGCCCAGGGCGAGCAGGACGGCGAGCGCGGCGGTCACACGCTCCGTCGTGGACTTCAGCATCGGGGCGAGCAGGGCCAGGAAGACGGCCGGGCTCGCCGCGTCGAGCCCCCAGGCGTCGGTGTCGCCGAGCGCCTCGGCCCCCAGGGCGCCCACCAGGGTGGTCAGGTTCCACAGCACGTAGAGGGTGAGCCCGGTGACGGTGAAGCCGATCCGCGCGGCCCGCCGGGTGGGCTGCGGCAGCGTCACGGCGGTCGTCTCGTCGATGACCCACTGGGCGGCGAGCGGGCGCAGGGGGCGCGGCAGGGCGAGCAGCTGGGAGAGACGCAGGCCGTAGAAGGCGTTGCGTACGCCGAGGAAGAAGGCACCGGCGGCCGCGGTGTACGGGTTGCCTCCGGCGGAGAGCGCGCCGACCAGGGCGAACTGGGAGGCGCCGGTGAAGACGAGCAGGCTGAGCGCGCAGGTCTGGAGCAGGCTCAGGCCGGAGCCGGCCGAGGTGACGCCGAAGGCGAAGCCGGAGAGGCCGACGGCTATGCCGACGCCGAGCGCGTCGCGTACGACGGCCGCGTCCGGTTTGGTTCCGGCCGCGACGGTGCTGCCGTCGGCCGGTTCGCCGGTGGTGCGAAGGGGTGCTGTCTGTTCTGCCACGTTCCGCACGCTACCGGGATGGCTCCGGACCGGTCTTGTACGTTCTTGCACGTTCACGCTGGGCGGTACGCCGAATTCCCCGGAAAAACCCTTCTGACCTGCGCGGACAGGTTGTGCGGGCGGTCGGCGGAAATCGCCGCGAGGCGACCCGGTCCGCCCGCTCCGCCCGCAGCCGGCCGGAGGCGGGCTCGCCCTCCCCGCGGGTCCGGCCCGGCGCCGGACCCTACCCAATCAGTCAGCCAAGACGTGCGCCCGTGTGCTCGTGGCCGCGAGCGGACTGCCTCGGCAGGATTCCGGGGACAGGTACTCCGACCGCTGAGGAACGCATATGCGTGTGGCGCAGGGCTTTAGAGGATTCCCCGAGCTGCTGGCCGACCGGGCTGAGCGGCACCCCGGACGTCAGGCGGTTCTGGAGATCTCGCCCGGTGAGGACCGCGCCGTCCGGGCGGAGTCGACGTACGCACAGCTGCTGCGGGACGCGCAGGGCGTCGCGGCGGCCCTGTCGGACCGGTACCCGGCCGGCTCCCGCATCCTGATCGTCCACGAGTCCGGGGTGTCCTTCGCCACCGCTTTCCTCGGGTGCCTGCTGGCCGGGCTGGTCGCGGTTCCGGCGCCCTCACCGGCCGGCTACCGGCGCCAGCAGAGCCGACTCGCCGGGATCGTACGGCACAGCGGCGCGCACGCGGTGCTGTGCGACGCCTCGCACCGGCCGGACGTCGCCGACTGGCTCGCCGCCAACGGACTGGCCGGTACGGACCTGCTGGTGCCGGAGACGTTCCCGGCGGCCGGGGACCGGGCGCCCGCATCTGTGCCCGCTGCGAGGGCCGAGGACCCCGCGTACCTCCAGTACACCTCGGGCAGTACGGGCAGGCCGAAGGGGGTGATCATCACCCACCGGAACCTGATGAGCAACGTGGCCCACTTCGCCGAATGCGTCGGCGCCGGGGAGGGAACGCGCTGCGGCGGGTGGCTGCCCCTCTACCACGACTTCGGGCTCATCGCGCACCTTGCCGTCCCCCTGTTCCTCGGCGGCACATCAGTCCTCATGGCACCGTCCGTCTTCCTTCGCCACCCCGTGCGGTGGCTGACGGCGGTCGACCGATACGACCTCCATCTTTCCGGTGGCCCCGACTTCGCCTACGACCTCTGCCTGCGCAAGATCACGGACGAGCAGATCGCGGCCCTGGATCTCTCGCGCTGGCGGCACGCGGTGAACGGCTCGGAGCCGATACGCGCGTCCGTCCTCGCCGCGTTCACCGACCGGTTCGCGGCGGCGGGCTTCCGTCCGGAGGCCATGTCTCCCGGCTACGGGCTCGCCGAGACCACCTTGGCGGCCACGCTCTCCCCCCGAAGTGAGCGGCCGGTCGTCACACGGGTCGACGCCGACGCGCTCGCCCGGCACCGCTTCGTGCCACTGACCGGCACCGCGGCCGGCGATGCCGGGGCGGTTCGCCGAGTCGTGGCGAGCGGATTCTGGTCGTCGGAGAGGGGCGTCGTCGTCGATCCGCACACCGCGGCCGTGGTCCCGGACGGCCACGTCGGCGAGATCTGGGTGCGGGGCGCGAGCGTGTCACCGGGCTACTGGAACGACCCCGAGGCCACCGCAGGCGTCTTCGACGCCGTGACCGCCGACGGCACCGGGGGCTTCCTGCGCACCGGGGACCTCGGCAGCGTGTGGGACGGGCAGTTGTACGTCACCGGGCGGATCAAGGAAATGCTGATCGCCCATGGCCGCAAGCTGTATCCGCAGGACATCGAGGACGTGGTGCGTACGGCGCACCCGTCGCTCGCGGCGGGCGTGGGGGCGGCCTTCCGGCTTGAGGGGAACGGGCCCGAAAGCCCCGACGAGATCGCCGTCGTGCAGGAGTGCCGCAGCGGCCTCGTCGGTTCCGAGGGGGCGGAGGCGGTGGCCGGCGCGGTCCGCCGACGTGTCCGGGAGGAGTTCGCCGTGGCGCTGGCCGCCGTCGTCCTCGTACGGCCCGGCACGGTGGAGCGCACCACGAGCGGCAAGATTCAGCGCGGCGCCATGGCACGGGAGTTGCGGGACGGAACACTGCGCGGCGTGGTGCTCGACAGCCGTACGGGCACCGCCTCCGCCATGCCGTCCGCGGTCGCCGGGCCCGCACCGGACGTGGCGCCGACCGCCGGAACGATCGCGTGAACGCCCCCGCCACGCCCCTGCCCCCGGTGCCCGCGGACGGCCCGGCCGCGTCGCTCGGCGAATGGCTCGGCGACCCCCGCGATCCGTCCCGGCCCTTCTCGTACGCGGCCAGTGCCCGCTGGGACCGGGCGGAGGAGTTCCCCGCGGCCGCCGTCCGGGCCCTGGACGAGTGGGGACTCGGCCGTCACTACGTACCTGCCGCGCACGGCGGATCGCTCAGCCGGCTCGACGTGCTGCTGGATCTCGTACGGGTGGTGGCCCGCAGGGACCTGACCGTGGCCGTCGCACACACGAAGACGTTCCTGGGAAGCGCGTGCGTCTGGGCGGCGGGCGCCCCCGAGCAGATCCGCGCCCTCGCCAGGCACGTGCTGGCGGGCGCCCCCGTCGCCTGGGGGCTCACGGAACGGCCGCACGGAAGCGACCTGACGGCGGACGAGTTCTCCGCGGTGCGCAGCGAGGACGGCGGCTACACCCTGAACGGGGAGAAGTGGCTGATCAACAACGGCACCCGGGCGGATCTGGTCTGCCTGCTGGCGCGCACCGGTGAGGGGAGGGGTCCCCGCGACCTGAGTCTGATCCTGCTCGACAAGCGCCGCAACGAGCCCGGCGCCGTCCGGAACACGCCGAAGATCCCGACCCACGGAATTCGCGGCGCCGACATCAGCGGTTTCACCTGCCGCCGGGCACGCGCTCTGCCCGGAGCGCTCGTCGGCGTCGAGGGCACGGGCCTGGAGACGGTGCTGAGGGTCTTGCCGGTCACCCGCGCGGTGTGCACGGCCCTGTCCCTGGGCGCGGCCGACCAGGCCCTCGATCTGGCGACGGAGTTCGCCGAGGAACGGGAGCTCTACGGCCGCCGGGTGGTCGAACTCGGCCGCCCCGCCCTGCTGCTCGGGCAGGCGTACGCCCTGGCGTACGCCGGTGAGGCGGTCAGCCGTGTCCTGGGACGGGCGGCGCAGTGCCTTCCCGGCGAGCTCCCGGTGATGTCGGCCGTCGCGAAGGCCGTGGTGCCGTCCGCGGTGGACGAGCTCATCGGCCACTGCGCCGAGGTCCTCGGCGCCCGGAGCTTCCTGGACGGCGCCCACGCGGACGGGCGGTTCCAGAAGCTGGAACGCGACCACCGCATCGTCGGCATCTTCGACGGCAGCACGGTCGTCAACCGGCACGCCCTCATCCGGCAGTTCCCGATCCTGGTCCGTGCGCACGGGAACGGGACCGTCGACGCCCCGGCCCTCGCGGCGGTCACCGACCCCTCCGCCCCGATGCCGGACCTCGACCTCACTCGGCTCGGTCTCGTCTCCTCCGGCGGGTGCGGCATCGTGCAGGGGCTCGGTGCGGCCGTGGCCCGGCTGCGCGAACGGGCCGCCGGGCGGCCGGCCGGACTGCGGCTGGGGGAACTGGCTCAGTCCCTCCTGCACGCCCGTGACGCGCTGCACGAGGAGATGGCCACGCTCGGCGGCCTCGCGGGCAAGGACGTGCCGCCGCACGCCTTCGACCTGGCCCGGCGGTACGAGTGGTGTTTCGCCGCCGCGGCGGCCGTACACCTGTGGTCGGCCGGCCGGGACGACGGCCCGGACGAGGCAGGGCCGCGGCCGGTTCCGTGCGACGACGAGGACCTGCGGCTGGAGGCGGTGCTGGCCCTGGCGCTGCCCCGCGTCCACCGCCCCGTACTGCCGGGCGAGGCGTCGGACCCGGTGCCCGACGGGCCCGGTGACGTCTTCGAGCGGCTGCTCACGTCGGTGCGACGGGCCCGCGCCGCGACGCGGGAGGGCGGGGCGCCCGGCTCGGTACCCCGCGACGGCACGGCCCAACCGGAACCCACCCCGGGGAGAACGACATGAGACACCCCGACACGCCGACGACGGCCGAGGACAGAGGTACGGCCCTGGCCCGCCTCTTCGGGCCGCTCCAGGACACCGCCGGTGCCGTGGGGGCCCGGACGCTGCTGGACGCGGACGAGGCCGCGACCATGCACGCGGAGGGAGAACGCCTGCTCGACTCCTTCGGGTTGAACGCGGAGTTCGTCCCCACCACCCTCGGCGGCAGGCTGAACGATGTACCCGAGCTCGTCCGCGTCATGCGCGTGGTCTACGGGCGGGACGCCTGCCTCGGGCTCGGCTACGGCGCGAGCGCGCTCATGGCGTCCGTGAACGTGTGGACGGCCGGTGACGAGCGGCAGCGCCGGAGCCTGGCCGACCTGCTGCTGGCCGGCGGAAAGGTGGCGACCGCCTACCACGAGCTGCCGCACGGCAACGACTTCGCACGGGCCTCCTTCCGCGCGGTCCGGCTTCCCGGCGGGGACTGGCGGCTGACGGGCAGGAAGGAGGTCATCGCCAACGCCCGCAGGGCCGACGCCTTCGTCCTGTTCGCGCGTACCGGCGACACTCCGGGCGCCCGCGGCCACAGCCAGTTCTTCGTGCCCCGCGCGGCGCTGGACAGCGGGCGCCTCAAGGACGTGCCGAGGTTCCGCACATCGGGGCTGCGGGGCGTACAGCTCGGCGGTGTGGAGTTCGCCGAGTGCCCCGTGCCCGCGGAGAGCGTGCTCGGGGACGTGGGCATGGGCATCGAGACGGCTATGCGCTCGTTCCAAGTGAGCAGGACGGCGCTGCCCGGCATGTGGGCGGGCGGCGTGGAGGCGGGGCTCGTCACCGTCCTGCGCTTCGTGTCCGGCCGGCGGCTCTACGGCCGCCGAGCGGTCGACATCCCGCTCGTGCGGCGGGAGCTGGCCGAGTGCTTCGCGGACCTGATGCTCTGCGAGGCTCTGGTGTCGGTGGCGGCGAGAGCACTGCACGTGCGTCCGGACCAGACCGCCGTTCTCGCCCCGCTCACCAAGCAGTACGTGTCCGGGCGGCTGCTGAACGTCATGGACCGTCTCTCCCGCCTCCTCGGCGCGCACTTCTACGTGCGCGACGGCGAGCACGCGCTGTTCCAGAAGCACCTGCGGGACCTCGCACCGGTCGGCTTCGGTCACACCGGACGGGCCGCCTGCCTCGCCGCCGCACTGCCGCTGCTCACGGTGCTGTCCCGCAACGTCCGGCGGTCCGGCACGCGGCACCGGGTGGACGGGGACGGCGACGCCGACCTGTTCGACCTTCATGCGCCGCTCCCGCCGCTCGACTTCGGCCGTCTGACTCTGCGCGCCGGCCAGCACGAATCCCTGGCCGGCGCGCTGCGCGCCGGCGCGGACGGCACCGGCGCGTCGGGGCGTGCGCACCGAGCCGCGGTCGCGCTCCTCGACCGGACCCACGAAGGGCTGGCACACCTGGGTGCTCGGGACGTCGGGCCGGGCGGAGGTGCCGGACCGGCGGACCTCGCCAAGGCGTACGGCGTCTGCCTGGCCGCCGGAGCGTGTGCGGGGGTGGCGCGGCACGCCCGGCAGGGCACCGCCGACCCGTTCCTGTCGGACCCGGCCTGGCTGACCGGTGTGATGACCCGCGCGTTCGGGTCAGCCGCGCCGTCGCTCGACCCCGCTGTCGCCGACCGGTTCTTCGAAGAGCTGACGAACCGGTGGGAGGCGGGACTGTCACTGGAGCTGAGCCCCCGCCCGCTCGGCATGTGACCACCGATCCGACCCCCGAACCAACGACCAAGGAGGCTGCGACGTTGTCGAGCAACATCCATCCGCACAGCCAGGAAGGGCTGGAGGCGTGGCTCGCCGAACAGATCGCCACGCATGTCGGCGTCCCGTCCGGCCAGATCCTGCCCGATGTCGACTTCGCCGACCACGGACTGGAATCGGTGTCCGCCTTCGTGCTGTGCGGGGACATAGAGACGTATCTCGACCTGGCCATAGAGCCGACCGCGGCGTGGGACCATCCGACGGTGCGGGCCCTCGCACAGTACCTGCGAGGCCAACTGGACCTGCGCGACGGGCCGGAGCTCAGCGGCCTCGGCTCCGCGAAGGACCACGGCGGAGCCGGTTCGTGACCGCGCTGCGTGAAGTCTCCGCCTACCTGCCGCCGGACCGCGTCGACATCGGCAGCCTCCAGAGCAGGCTCGGTCTCACCGACGCGGAAATCAAGGTGTACCGCAGGGTGTTCGGGCTGCGGGAGGTACGTCACGGCCTCGACGCACTGCCCGGTGACCTGCTGCTGTCCGCGATCGGCGGGCTGACTTCGCCGGCCGGGGTGCGCGAGCGCGTCCGGTACATCGTGCAGGCCAGGACCATGCCGGAGGTCTCCCCCTATCCGCACAGCCCGCTGGACGGCATCCTGGCGAAGGGCGAGTTCCCGAACGCCGTTCCCTTCGCGCTCACCGAACAGGCCTGCGCGTCGGGGCTGTTCGCGGTCGACGTGTGCGGCAGGCTGCTGGCCGAGGACGGTGACCCGGACGGCCTCGCGCTCGTCCTGGTGGGCGAGAAGGCCTTCACCCAAGCGGCCCTTCAGGTGCCCGGCGCCAGCGTCAACGGCGAGGCGGCCGCCGCCGTGCTGGTGGGGGCCGACGGCGACCGGGACGTCCTCCTCGGGTACGCCACCCGCACCTACGGCAGGTTCTACGAGTTCCAGTCGCGGGACAAGGAGTCCGTGCTGGAGTTCCAGCGGATCTACGCCGAGGCGCTCGGTGAGGTGCTGCGCGGCGCCGCCGAGCAGGCCGGCACCGACCTGTCGGGAATCGCGCTGGTGCTGCCGCACAACGTGAACCGCATCTCCTGGACGCGTATCGCCAAGCACCTCGGGATACCGCTCGACCGGCTGTTCCTCGACAACATGGCCCTGACCGGCCACTCCTTCTGCGCCGACCCGTTCGTCAACCTCGTCTCCGCCCGCAGGTCGGGGCGACTGCGGCCGGGGGACCTGTACCTCATGGCCACGGTCGGCCTGGGCGCCACCTTCTCCGCCATGGCCTTCCGCCACTGACCCGAGCCCGTTCCCGGCCCCCGCGACGCCCTCTGCCCGCGTCCGAAGAACCGAGAGGCATTCACCATGCTCGCTCCACCCGACCCGCCCTTCATGGCCCGACTGCGCAGTGGCGTCGCGGACGGTCACGCCCTGGTGCTCATGGGCAACTTCGAGGTCGAGGACAGATGGGCCCGGAACGAGATCGGCCTGCCCCGGCTGTCCTTCGGCTCCGCCTCGCCCGTCGTCAACCGGATGGACGAGCTGGCTCTGCTGCTCGCCGGCCCCGGTGACCGCGTACTGATGAAGGAGGCTCCGGACCCGGATCACCTCCAGCACCTGACGGAACTCGGTTTCGCCCTGCCACGCGTCGTGACACCCGCCCAGCAGAACCCCGCCGCCACCGTGACGGACGACGCGCTGCGCGACCCGGCGCTGCTCGCCGAACTCGCCCGGCTCGGCGACCTGGGATTCCGCCTGCTCCCCCACGGCACCTCCGAGGGCGAGGAGCGGCTGGCGACGACCGGCGGCATCCCGCTCGCGGCACCGCCCGCGGCCGTGTGCAAGGAGGTCAACAGCAAGGTCTACAGCCGACGGCTGGCGAAACGTACGGGGCTGCGGCAGCCCCTCGGATGGGCCTGTTCGGACCTGGCGGAGCTGGACGCCGCCGTCGACCGGGCATCCGCCCTGCTGCGGGAGGGACGCACGGTCGTACTCAAGGACGCCTACGGCGTCTCCGGGAAGGGCATCGCCGTCGTCGAGGACCCGGCCCGCCTGGAAAGGCTGCACCGCAAGGTCACGGCCCTGGCGCGCAAGCGGCCCGACGCCCGCCTGGGCCTGGTCATCGAGGAGTGGGTGGCCAAGAAGGCGGACTACAACTATCAGCTGACCGTACGGCGCGACGGGTCGGCGCACTTCGACGGCGTCAAGCGCGCCCTGACCCGTGACGGCGTGCACAAGGGCCACCTCATCCCGTCCGGCCTGACCGCCGGGCAGTTGGACGAGGTCCGGGCCGCTGCCCGGACGATCGGGCGGGAGCTGGCCGCCGACGGCTGGTTCGGTGTCGTGGGGGTCGATGCGATGACCGGCCAGGACGACACCCTGTACCCGGTGGTGGAGATCAACGCCCGCAACAACATGGCGACCTATCTGTCCTCCGTGCAGGACCGGATACTTCCCGGTGGAAGCGCCGGCCTGGTCCGCGAGTACCCGCTCACCCTGGGCCGGCCGCTCGCCTACAAGAATCTGCGCGACGCCCTCGGCGACCTCGCCTGGACACCGGGGAACGGCAGCGGTCTGCTCGTCAACGCCTTCGCCACCGTCAACGCGGCGCGCGACACCCCCCGTGCCTCCTTCGACGGCCGTCTGTACGGCGTCGTGGTGGCCCCCGACGACCGCACGCTGCACCAGCTCGACGAACGCATCGCCCACCGCCTCGACTTGATCGCCCGGGAGACACAGTCATGACAGGACCAGAGCGCAGCCCCGACGGCGTGGAGCTGATCCAGGGCATACCCGTCACCGAACTCGCCGGACAGTACGGCACCCCGTTCTACGCCTACGACGCCGGCATCCTGACGGAAACGTTCGACACGTTGCGCGAACTGCTCCCCCGGCGGCTGGAGATCTTCTATTCCCTGAAGTCCAACCCGAACGTCGCGGTGTGCGCGCTGCTCGCCGGGCGCGGCGCTCGCGCGGAGGTCTCCTCCCTGGTGGAACTGCGCACCGCGCTGCGGGCCGGGGTGTCGCCCGGCGACATCATCTTCCTCGGTCCGGGCAAATCTCCCGAGGAGCTCGCCGCCTGTCTGGAAACCGGCGTGCACAGCGTCGTGTGCGAGTCGTTCGGCGAGATCGCCACGCTGGACCGGCTGGCGCACGGCCTCGGCGTCACCGCCCCGGTGTCCCTGCGGGTGAATCCCGAGTTCTCCGTCAAGGGCTCCGGCCTGACCATGGGCGGCAAGCCCCGGCAGTTCGGCATCGACGAGGCTCAGCTCCTCGGCCGGGAAGACCTCGCCAAGCAGTACCCCTCCGTCCGGCTGATGGGCATCCACGCCTACATGGGGACCCGCATCCTGGACGAGGAGGTCGTGGCCCGGAACACGGCCTACATTCTCGACATGGCCGAACGCCTGTCCGACCGGCTGGGGTTCCCGCTGGATCTGGTGGACGTCGGAGGCGGTCTGGGCGTCGCGTACTTCGCGGGCGAGCGCGATCTGGACCCGAGGCGGCTGGCCGAGCTGACGAATCCGGTCTTCGAGGCATTCGCCCGACGGCACCCCGGAACCCGCATGATCATGGAGCTGGGCCGCTACCTCACCGGCCGGTGCGGCACGTACGTCGTGCGCGTCCGGGACGTGAAGACCTCCATGGACGAGAACTTCGCGGTGACCGACGGAGGCACCCACCACCACATGGCGGCAGTGGGTATCGGCTCGTTCGTCAAGCGCAACTTCCCGGTCGAGCTGTTGAGCCGGGTCTCCGACGACGCCGTGGCGGCCTGGAACGTGACCGGCCCGCTGTGCACCCCCAACGACGTCCTGGCCAAGAAGGCCGAGCTGCCGCCGTTGCGTCCGGGCGACCTGCTGGGGGTGCGGCGCTCCGGCGCCTACGGTCCCAGCGCGTCACCGGTCCTCTTCCTCAGCCACGGTCATCCCGCGGAGATCGTGGTGCACGAGGGCCGCTCCCATCTCGTGCGCGAGCGCGACCTGCCGGAGGATCTCATGCGCAAGCAGCGCCTTCCCGACTTCGCCCGGCCGGAAACGGCCGAGGCCGCCGCTCTCTGAAGCCTCCATCCGTCCGTATCCGCCCCTACCAGCTGGAGAAGAACCATGACCCACGAAACGATCGAGCCGCCCGCCACCGCCGGCCACGCCGCCTCCGGCGCCGAAACGGACCGGATCACCGCCCACATCATCGCCGCGCTCACCCGAGTGCTGAAGCGCGACCTGCCCGAAGCGAACGGGAACACGCGTCTGTTCGACGACCTCGGTCTGGACTCCACGAGTGTGCTGGAGTTGCTGATGGCCATCGAGGACGAACTGTCCCTGGAGTTCGACACCGACACGCTCGAACAGCACCACTTCGAGTCGGTCGGCTCCCTCGCCGGGTATGTCGTCGAACAGTCGGCCGGGAGCTGACCGGTGTTCACCGCTCAACCACCGGTCGTCGCGACCGCGACGGACACCCCGCCCCGGATCACGCCGCTGCGCGTGCTCCGAGGCGTGTACCGGGAGTTCGGCCGGGGGCTGCCGTACGAGCCCGATCCGCTGCACCCGCCGCTGCGGGAGTATCTGCGGGACCTCGCGGAGCTCCACGGTGTGGGTCTGCGTGCCGGCTTCGACCTGTCGACCGCGCGGCGCACCACCTTCGTCGAAATGGCCGAGGCGCTGGTGCCGCTGCTCGGCGACGCGGATCGGCCGACGGACGTGGTGGCGCTCGCGCACCAGGCCCCTGACGCCGACTTCCGCAGGTCCGCGACATGCCGTCTGAACGACCTGCTGCCCGGTTCGCCCATGCCGTTCGCCGTTTCGGACCAGGGGTCGGCAGCTCCGTTCACGGCGTTACGACTGGCGGCGGCGTATCTGTCGGCGGCCGCCGGGCCCCGGCGGGCGCTGGTGCTGGCAGCGGACCAGGCGGACCTGCCCTACGATGTCCCGCTGCGTCCCGAGGACCGGATCGCGGGCGACGCCATGGCGGCCCTGCTGGTCGAGGCGGGGCCCCGGACCGGCGGAGGGCCTGTGGCCACCTCGCTCGTGTCCGCCGGGTCCGTGGCCCGCGCCGTGCCGGCGCTGCTGGAGCGGCTGGCCGTTCCGCTGCGTTCCACCCTCGTCGTCCTCGGGCCCGGCATCGACCCGGGGGCGGTACCGGACGCCGCGGGCGGGACAGTTCTCGTCGAGTCCGGGATGCCCTGCACGGGCGGCTGGGTCACGCTGCTGGACCATCTGGTCCGGGGCGGGCCGCCGCCCTATGCCGCCCTGCTCGATCTCGCCCCCGGGCAGGGTGTGCTGTCCCTGGCTCTGCTCGATCTGTCCGGAGTGGTCGCGGAAACCTCCTCCGGCAGCCACGTCGCCGTTTCCACAGAGCACGAGGAGTGCGCCTCATGACCGACACCGCCGAACCGGGCGGCCTCCAGCCATGCTTCCGGGCCGCGGCCGCGGCCCGGAACCACGGGTTGCCGACCGCCCTGGAAGACCTGCGGGCGGAAGTCTGCCCCGACCGTGTCCCCAGCGGCCCGGCGGGGCATGTCGCCCTGCCGGCCCGGATGCTGGAGAAGGAGGAGGGCGCTTCCGGGAGCACGACGGTCCTCTCGACCCCGGACGGAGCGATCGGGTTCGGTCGCCTCGCCTCCGCCACGCCCGGGGCCGGCGAAGCCGCCTGCGGGGCCTGGGACCTCGGCCTCGTCTGGGTGCGCCTGGGACAGTCCTGCCGACTGCTCGACGCCTGCCTGGACTACCTGCGGGGCCGCACCGTCGGCGGGGCGGCGCTGCTGATGCAGCAGATGGTGAAGGGCGGGCTCGCGGATGCGAAGGCCGACCAGCTCACCGTGGAGACCCTGATCAGTGGCGCGGAGCCCGGTGAACTCTCCGAGGCCACTCTCGCGTACGCCCATGACACCCTCACCGGATGCGATCGTGCGCTGCTGCGGCTGCTGGGCGCCTTCGGCTATCGCGCCGACGGGCCCGGTGCCTGCGCACACGCTTCCGCCCTCGTCGCCGATGCCTATGTGCGCCGGCCCGACCCCGAAGAGGTGGCCGCATGACACTGCTCGACGACCGACTGCTCACAGCGAGGGGAATCGCGGCGGACTGGGCCGCCGAGATGGCCGAGCACGCCCTGGCCGCCGACCGCGACCCCGACGCGGTGCGCGAACTGCTGCATCTGAGCTGCATGGCGTATCTGGCGACCAGCCCGGTGCCGGAGGAGTACGTACCCACTCCGATCACCGTCGACGGCCACCGCTTCTCAGGCATGAGCACCCTGGAGCGTGTGGTCTTCATCGAGGAGCTGGCGGTGGGCGATCCGGGCCTCCTGCTGGGCGCCCCCGGCCCTTCCCTCTCCGGCGGCCTGCTGCTGGCGCTCGGCAACGACGACCAGAAGAAACGCTTCTACGACGCGTTGTTCTCCCGCCCCACCTGGACCTTCTTCGGTCTCACCGAACCCGATCGCGGCTCGGACGTCGGCGCGATGACCACCACCCTGACCCGTCGGGACGGAAAGCTCCTGCTCAACGGGGCGAAACGGTACTGCGGCAACGCCGCCCGCGCGCGCCTGGGCGTGGTGTTCGCCCGGACGGCACCCGGACCGCTCGGTGTGACGTCGGTTCTGGTGGAAACCGACCAACCGGGCTTCGTCGCGGAGCCGATCCCCACCCTGGGGCTACGGGCCAACCAGATATGCGACATCCGGCTCACGGACGTCGAGGTACGGGAGGAGAACGTACTCGGGCAGGGGCTCACCGGCACCCAGCGGGGAATGTGGGGCGCCCTGCGGGCGCTCAACACGTTCCGTCCCGGTGTCGGCGCCCTCGCCCTCGGCATCGCACGGGCCGCTCACGCCTACGCGCTCCGCCACCGCTCCGCCCCGACCGCCTGGCAGCGGCACGACCTGGACCGCACGGCCCGGCGCATCGACGCCACCCGCGCCCTGCTGCACCGGGCCGCGGTCGCCGTCGACCATTCGCGGGAGGGCGGCTACCTCGCCTCGGCGGCCAAGGCCCGTGCCACGCACCTCGCCGAGGACGCGACGCAGCAGGCGCTCGCTCTGTTCGGCCCGGGGGCGCGGTACGAGCATCCGCTGCTCGACAAGCTCGACCGCGACGCGCGCGGGGTGGAGTTCATGGAGGGCACCAGCAACATCCACCGGCTGAACCTGTTCCAGGGACTCATACGGGGCGAGGTCGGACGTGGCTGAAACGGCGTGCGAACGCCGGGAGATCCTGCGGTTGGGCCTGCCCATCGCTCTGTCGATGACGGGCAATGTCACGCTGCCGTTTCTGTCCTTCGCCATGCTCGGCTGGATGAGCTCGGACGCCCTGTACGTCCGGTCCCTCTACATCCCGTTGTCGCAGCTCTTCGTGGCACTGCTCCTCGCTTTCGACACCAGCGCCCAGACCGCGGTCGCCCTGGCCGCCGGCGGGCAGCGGCTCAAGGACGTACCGGCGCTGCTGCGGAGCGCGCTGGTCCTCGGACTCGCCGGCGGGATCGGCCTGTTCGTGGTGCTCTTCACTACGGCGCCGCTGCTGGCCGAGCTGCTCAGCGTGCCCGCCGACGCGCGTGGCACGTTCATGTCGTTCCTCCGCTGGACGGCGGCGGCATCGGTGCTGCACGTCGTACCGGTGGTGTGCGCCGCGTGCCTGCGCGGTGCCGGCCGGCCTTCACGGGCCGCCGCCATCGTCCTCACGACGGCGGTGCTGGAGGTGGCGTGCGTCGCCGTGTTCGGGTTCGGCGCGGATCTCGGCCTGTGGTCGGTCCCGCTCGGCATCGCGGTGGGGTGTGTGGTCGGCGCCGGCCTCGCGTGGCACGCGCTGAGAGGGTCCGGGCCGCTGCCGCCGGGGCGGGGCGGCCACGCCGTCCGCGAGATGACCGGCCACCTGCGGAGTGTCGGTCTGCCGGTCGCCGGGACGTTCCTCGTGCTGTTCTGTTTCAGCCTGGCGCAGCTGTGGATCGTGGGGCCGTTCGGCGAGGGGGTGGTCTCCGGCTTCTCGCTGGCCGTGACCCTGCAGGGCGTGGTCATCCAGCCCGCACTGGCCCTCGGCACGGCTACCGCCATCCTCATGAACCAGCGGCGCGGGGCGGGCCGGACCGAGCGTCTGCACCGCATCCTGCGCTCCGGGCTGGAGCTGACCGCTCTGGCGTACCTGCCGCTGGCGCTGGCGGTCTGGGCCCTCGCGGGCCCGGTCGCGGCCCTGGCGACCGGCGACGAGACCGCTGCCCTGGAGGCCGCGCACTACCTGCGGGTGGTCGGCCCCAGCTATCTGATGATGGGGGTCACCCTGGCCGCCTTCACCGTGCTGGAGCAGATCGGCAGAGGCCGGACCGCGCTGCTGCTGAACGCCGGATTCTTCGCCGTCCTGGCGGTGTCGGGACTGTACGCCGCCCGCCATTTCGACACCCCTTCGGGACTCTACTGGGTGGTGTCCGCGGGCAACGTGGGCGGCGCGGCGGCCGTGCTCCTCGTGGTGCGGGCGGCCAGAACACTTCACGTGCCCACATCTTCGTCGGCCGCACAACGGGAGGCCATGAGTGAATCGGAATGAGATCCGGCGGATTGCCTTCAGCGGTGCGCGCGAGGCCGAAGAACGGGCCACCTGGGGACAGTCGCTGGTGTGGCGGGACATGAGCGGCATGGCGCCGGGCACCCCCTACAACGAGACCAACGGCACTCTGGTGCCGCCCGGTCTGGGGACGGCTGACGTCCTGGACGCGCTGGGCGCCCTGCTCTCCCGGCACGAGGCGCTGCGTACCGTCTGGGCCGAGGACGCGAGTGGCGGTCTGCGACAACGGGTGCCGGCCTGCGGCGAGGTGACGGTCGAGGTACACCGGCTGCCGGACGACGACCCGGAGGCCGTCGCCCGGTTCGTGGCCTCGGCCGAGCCGCGGCTGCGGGGCACCGTCTTCGACACGTCCGCCGAGCCCGCGTTCCGCGCGGCGGTGGCGGTCGGTCGCGACGGCGTGGTCGCGGTCCTCATCGGTGTGGCCAAGCTGGCCGTGGACCTCCAGGGCAGCCGGCTCGTGGTGCGCGACTTGCGGGCCTTGCTGGACGCGCGTGCGGAGGGGCGGCCGTGGCCGCCGCCCCTGTCGCCCGCGCAGCCGGTCGACATCGCCCGCGACGAGGGCTCCGAGCGGGGCCGTGCGACGACCCGGCGAGCGGTCCGGCACGCGGTGACGCAGGTGGGCCGCTTCCCGGCACGGGTCTTCCCCGTACCGGCGGACCGGACGGCGGACCGGCCGCGTTTCTGGCGCGGCGGGCTGGTGTCCACGGCGGTGCCCCGGGCCGTCGCCGTGCTCTCGGAACGGTGGAAGGTATCGGGCACGACCCTCTTCATGACCGCGGCTGCGACCGTACTCGCCACTGAGGCGGCCGCCTCCGGCGGGGCGCCGCTGTCCCGGTTCGGTTGGCACCTCATCGTCGGCAACCGCCTCGGGGAGACCCTGCGGCACACGGCCGTGACGGCGACCCAGGACCTGCCGCTGGCCGTGGACCTCGGGGGCGAGACCTTCTCGGCCATCGCCCGGCAGGCCGGCCTGGAGGCGCTGAGGGCCTACCGGCACGGCCGGTTCGACCCGCGCGTGGTGGACGAGGCGATCCGGGGCGAAGGTGGTGTCGGCGAAGGGCGCGACCTGGCTTGCTACTTCAACGACACCAGAGACCTCGCGGCCGGCCCCGCCGTGGCCGTGGCCGGTCCCGGCCCGCTGCGCCGGGCCCTGGAGGAGAGTTCCTTCCGCTGGGAGGAGAAGGTCGACTGGGACGCGGTCACGGTCTTCTTCGAGGTGTTCGACGTCCGCGAACGCCCCGACGCGCTGCGGCTCTCGCTCTACGCGGACACCCTGCAACTGCCCGCGCACCGGATACCGGTCGTCCTGCGAGCCGTCGAGCGCCTGCTGGTCACCGCCGCTGTGGACGGCGACATCCGCACGACGGACGTCGCCGCGCTGTGCGACGACCCGGCGGAGGGCGAACCCGCCGCGTCCGGGCCGGAGACCGTCTCCTCCTGGCGGATCGCGCTGCGTCCGGCGGAATCGGGGTGACGTGCCCCCCGTGGACACGGTCGACCTGTGGGTCATCCCGCTGGACCGCCCGGAGGACGAGACACGCGTGGCGCCGCACCTGGACTCCCGGGAATCGGCGCGGGCGGACGGCCTCGCGCACCCGCGACGCGGCCGGTTCGTGGTCGCGCGCGGAGCCACCCGGGAGATTCTGTCCGGCTATACCGGGGTGGAGCCGAAGGGCCTGGTCTGGCGTGTGGGGCAGTGGGGCAAACCGTACGTGGAGCTCCGCCGGGACACCGCGCCGGTACCGGCGTTCAATCTGAGCCACTGCGGCGCCGTCGCCCTGCTCGCCGTGCTGCGGAACGGTCGCCGGGAGGTGGGGGCGGACATCGAACGGGTGGTGGGCGGACGTGCCGAGCGGCTGGTGGAACGCTTCTTCCACCCGGACGAGGCTCGGTACGTACGCGGGTTCGCCCCGGCCGGGCGCGAGGTCGAGGCGACCCGGCTCTGGACGCGCAAGGAGGCGTACGCCAAGGCCTCCGGACACCGGCTGCTGGACGTCCTGCGGATACCCGTTCTCGCCCCGCGCCCCGGTCGGCGGCCGGGGCGCGGCAACGGTGCGGGTGCCGGTGCCGTACGCCGCCTGCGTGACGTGCCGTTCGGCGACGGCTGGGCCGTGTCCGTGGCCGTCATGGGGTGTGCCGACTTCGACGTCACCACACGGCGCTGGCCCGAGGGGCGCTGAGGCGGCCGGTCCACTCCGCCCGGCGGGTCAGGACGGGTCGTCCGGGTACGGTTCGAGCACGCCGCCGCGGATGGCGTTCATCACCGCCGTCGTACGGTTCTCCGCCGCGCACTTCAGCAGTACGTTGCCGACCAGGCGCTTGGCTCCGTGCACGGAGATACCCAGTCGCGTGGCGATCTGTTTGTTGCTGCAACCCTCGCTCAACAGGACGAGGGTCTCTCGCTCGCGCGAGGTGAGCCGTACCGAGAGGGTCTGCGCTCGCGGCCTGGGCACGGTGACCATGTCCCTGGCGAGCTGCCGGGTGAGAGGCGCCGGCAGCGGCACCTCTCCGCCGGCGAGCTGTTCGAGCGTGCGGCTCAGCGTCCGGCGCGACAGGTCCTGTTGCAGCAGGTAGCCGTCGGCCTTGAAGGAGCCGAGGGTCTCGGGGCTCGCGCCGTCGATGATGGCGAGGACGCGCGGCCGGTGCCCGCCCTCCGAGGACAACGGGCCGGGCGGGGGGTCGCCGGCCAGCAGGACCACCACATCGCAGTCACCGCTCGGCGGCCGGTCCGCCGACTGCGGCAGGAGGACGACGGTGCAATCGGCCACGCCGGGCAGATCGTTCAGTACGGCGCTCAGGCCGTGGGCCAGCACCTCACTGCGCAGCCGTAACTCGATCCTGAGCCGACCGGCGGTGGCGAGAGCGGTACCGGCTCCCTGCGCGGCATCGCGGTCCGCCGGTGTGTCCGCGTGGGGCGGGGAGACCGGCCGGAACGACCGATGGGCCGGTGGCGGAGAGGATACGGACGGCACAGTTGTGCTCCCTTGCCTGGAGGACGATGGGTCCGAATGGGTCAGCGGGCGTCTTCGTCCAGGAGAGAGCGCGTGGGGGACAGTCGTTCTGCCGGACGGCGGGGCCTCTCGCCGACGATCTGAATCGTCATTCATGCCCACGGGGGTTGCAAGAACCTTCCGATGGACTGTTATGGCCACGGCCGGAACAGTCCGTAGTGCGTCACCCCGCCGGACCGCCAGGGCTTCCATCAAGGTCAGTTAGTCGCTCAGACGCATGGCTATTGGTCTGCACCAATGCAATGATCGCGGTGGATTCAGTGTTGCCGAGGGGGGCCACGGTGTCAGGTGAACTGGGGTTGAGCAGCGAGGCCGAAGCGGTCTACCGCGCCATGCTGACGCATCACGAGGACGGGGTCACGGCCCTCGCCACTCGACTGCGCCTGGAGGAGCGCAGCGTGCGGGACGCCCTCGACGAACTCAGCCGGCTGGCCATGCTCCAGCCGTCGGCCGACCGCCCCGGCAGGATGCGCGCGGTCGCACCGGGCGTGGGTCTACGGGTCCTCACCGCCCGCCGGCAGCGTGAACTCGCCGAGATGGAATGCCGGGTACGGGCCGCGCAGGAGGCCGCCGCGCGAATGATCGCGGAGTACACCGCCTCCTCCGCGGCCGCCGTGGGCACGGAGATCCTCACCGGGACCGACGAGGTCTGCGACCGGCTGCGCGAGTTGTTCTGCGGTGCCCGGAACGAGGTGACGGCGCTCGCACCGGGCGGCGCGGGAGCCGGGGCGCCGCTCACCGCGTCTCTGACGTTCAACGAGGACGTCCTGCGACGCGGTGTACGGGTGCGCGCCGTCTATCTGGACAGCGCGCGCCACCACGACCCGAAGTCCCGCCATGTCGAGGGCCTGATCGACCTCGGGGTGGAGGTCCGCACGGCACCCGCCTTCGCCACTCGGATGCTCGTCGTCGACCGCTCGACCGCGCTGTTACCCCTGCACGCCGACACGGACGCGGACGGCGCCGTACTCCTGACCGGCCGCGGTCCGCTCACCGCCCTGTGCGAACTGGCCGACACGATCTGGAACCAGTCGCGGCCCTGGGGTGAGCAGCCGGTTCCGGGGCGTACCGGCTGCACGCCCCGCGAAGCGGCCGTGCTCACGATCCTCGCCGACGGCGGCACTGACGACACGGTCGCACAGAAGCTCGGCGTCTCTCCCCGTACCGCCCGCCGGCTGGCCGCCACGCTCATGGAGCGCCTGGGCGCACGCAGCCGGTTCCAGGCAGGGGTCATCGCGGCCCGGGAAGGGCTGGTTCTCGGGTACGCTCCCGCAAAGCCGCCGGAAATGGACGGCCTGTCAGCTCTGGTATCACCCGCGTCAACAGCAAGTGCCGATAGACCCCGTCCAGGGCATCATCCCCGTGTGCTGCGAGCCAGCGTGCGCCGTCCGGCACGGCCGCTGATCCCGAGTGACAGCGTCCCGAAGCAGGGACCACGGGACTGAGCCCGGCGGCGGCGATGCGGTACATCGCCGCCCGGAAACGCACCATGGCCTGACCGGGGCGCCGTTCCGCCTCGGGCAACGCCTCGACCCACTGCTCGGCGACGACGGCGTCGCGCGCCGCCGCGAGGAGGCCCGGCGAGCCGGGGTCCGGGGAGCCGGCCCGTGCCCAGTGAACGGCTCGGGTGACGAACCCGGTGGCGTCCTTCGGGCCGAATCGGTCCACGGAGGTGGTCAGGGCCAGCATCTCCCGCGGCGCGATCCGTTCACATCCCAGTACGCGCAGCGTGGCCTCCCCGTCCGGCTCCCCGCCGAACTCCCACTCCGGAAAGGGCAGCGGCGTGCTCGCACCGGTGAACTCCCGCTCCCCCGCACCGCACACCGGGCAGGTGACCACGACGACCACCGTGCGCGGCACGTGGGGCACGATGAGGCCGGGCGTGTCCGGCAGCGGCGACGGGTGAAGCAGGTGCCCGACGGCCTCCCGCTCCACGAGTTCCTCCAGAACCCGCCGCCACGGTTCCCCGATCGCGGCCGGCGGGGCCGCGATCGTGTCACCGGCGTGCGCGGCCGGGGTGTGCCCGTCGGGCAGGTACCGCATGGTCGTGGTCATCGGTCGCTCCCCACGCGTGGTCCTCCGGTCCGCGATGTGACGCCGCTGGGGGACGGCGCGTCCGCCATGCCCTGGCTCACCGCAGCCACCCCCAGTTCGGTGAGGCCGTCCAGCCCGTCCGCCGGGCGGTCGGCCTCGGCGATGCCGGACGCCAGCCACGAGCGCACCGCCGCGCGGACCCGGCGTACGCCGTCGTGACCGGGTACGGCTCCGGCCGCGGCCGTGATTCCCCCGCTGTCGCGGCCCAAGAGGTAGCACGCGGCCCAGACCTCGACCGCCACCGCGGTGGGTACCGAGTCATGGAGGTGGGCGTTCAGCGTCTCTTCGACGCGTGCCGCGTCCACCCCGGCGGCCGCGCACCAGTCGCGCCAGTACCAGCCGAACACGTGCCCGATCGGTTCCGGCGTGCCGGGGCGGATGAACCGGAGTGAGCAGCGGGAGTGCCGCAGCTCCACCCCGAACTCGTCCGGGCGGTCCAGTGCGGCCCGTCCCCGTAACGCCTCGACCAGCGCTTCCGGCGTGCTCCGCCAATGTTCGGCGGGAACCGGTCGTCGGTCTACGACGGTCGCGTGGAAGGAACCGGGATGTTCCGAGAGCGACGGCGCGCCGCGGTGATCGACGAGATGCGGCACCGTCGCGAACACCGGCAGCCCGGCTTCCTGGCAGTACAGCACCACCATCTGGTCGTCGTCGGCGACCTCGTCGGGGATGGGCGCGAGGTGGGCCGCGAGTTGCCGCGCCTCGTCGGCGGGCAGCACCAGCCCCAGTGTCGGCGTCCACTCCACCGGAGAGAGCGGGGCCCAGGCCGAGCCGCAGGCGGCCGCGCGACGCACGAGGTACGAGTTCTGCGGACTGTTCCAGTTCGAATAGAGCGCGATCGCGTCACGCGGACGGGCCTCGATCGCGTCCCGCACCTGCCGCGCGAAGTCCGGCACCGGCACCACGTCGTCCTGGAGCACCAGATGGTGCGTGGCCCCGGTGGACACGGCCGCCCACGCCGCCTTGGCCGTGCGCAGCGCGCTGCGGAACGAGCCGGGGTCGGGATCGACCACTGTACGGGGCGTCAACGGCGCGCAGGCCGCGATGAGTTCCGCCAGGTGCTCGGCACGGTTCGGGTGGGTCATGATCACGACACTGAGCACGACGTCTTGGTGAGCGACGGCCGTATCGGCGGTGTCAGCTGTGCCGCAAGGGCGCATGGTCTCGTTCCCTCGTCACGGAATGGGGTGCCCCGGCTGCCGGCTGGGCAGCGTCCGGGGGAAGGAGGCCGGCCGGGCCGGCGATGCCGGAGAACCGGAATCCCTGGTCGAGCAGCCCGCCGATGATCCTCGGCAGCGCCGCCACCGTCTGGTCGCGATCGCCCCCGCCGTCGTGCAGCAGCACGACCGAGCCGTCACGTGCCTGGCGCAGCACGGAGTCCGCGATGGCGTCCGCCCCCGGCAGCGTCCAGTCGGAGGCCTCCACGTCCCACAGGACCGTGGTGAGACCTTCGTCGGCCGTCGCGCGGAGCACTGTCCCGCCCCGCCCGCCGTAGGGCGGCCGGGCCAGGACGGGCGGGACACCGGTGGCTTCGGCGATGGCCCGGCTGGTCGTCCGCAGCTGCCGCACCGTCTCGTCCTCCCCCAGTTCGGGCAGGTACGCGTGCGACCACGTGTGGTTGCCGACCTCGTGCCCCTCGTCGACCATGCGCCGTACGAGGTCCGGCCGGGCCCGTACGTGGAGCCCGACGCAGAAGAAGGCGGCCGGGACCCCGAAGGACTTCAGGATGCGCAGCACCCGGTCGGTGTGGCGGGGAGAAGGGCCGTCGTCGAACGTCAGGGCGACCCGCGGAGGGCCGGCCGGGGCTGCCGGGCAGGTGGTCACCAGACGCCCGGACCGGTTCAGCTCGTCCTGAAGAGCGGCCACCGACGCGTTCGCCCGGCGCATCTCGTCCGACCGGTCCCCCAGGGTCCCGCCGGCCAGACCCACCGGCACCGCCGGAACGCGTCCCCGCCGTGCCGCATCGGCCAGGACGGCGGCGTCCGCGCCGGTGCGCGGCAGATGACGCAGGTCCACCCGGAGGACGTGCAAGCCCGCGACCAGCAGGAGGCCGTCCGTCACCCCGTTGGAACTCTCGAAGACGGTCACCAGGCCGCCGTGCACGCGCGCGGCCCACCGGGCCAGCCACGCGGCCGGCGCCTCGGGGCCGCACCGGTCGAACCGCTCGCGGGCGACGACGGTCCCCGACTCGTCCAGCAGCGCGGTCCCGTAGCCCTCGCTGTCCCACACCAGGCCCGCCCACCACCGCCTGTCAGGTGGCCGGTTGTCCTCGATGAGCATCCTCGGTCCCCCTGTGCGCTCGGTGAACGGCCATCAGGCTCCCCGCGCGGCCACCGGTGCGACAAGGACGTTTCGGGCGCGCGGGTGGGCGCCCCAACGGCTACAGCCGGGAGCCGGGGAGGCGGGGCAGGATGAGCGTCGCCCCGCCCGCCCGGTCGGCGGGCCCCGACCGCAGGAGGCATCGCGTGCACGCCGGAAGTTACGTGGCGACCGGAGAGCGTGCCCTGCTGCGCGTGGGGGCCTTCGTACGCGAGCGGTTCCACGCCTCGCCGGTGTCGCGGCCCAAGTCCTCCGAGCACGACCGGGTGACCGAGGCTGACGGCCTGGCCGAGGACATGATCAGACGGGAGCTCCTCACCGCCCATCCGGCGTCCGTCGTCGTCGGCGAGGAGCGCGGCACACACGGCACCGGCCGCGTGCGGTGGTACGTGGACCCGATCGACGGAACCTACAACTTCGCCCGCGGCATCCCGTTGTTCTGCCTCTCCCTGGGCGTGGTTCTGGACGGAACCGTGCTCGGCGGCTGCGTGTACGACCCGATCCGGGACGAGATGTTCACCGCGAGCGAGGGCGTACTGCGCGTCAACGGGGCGACCGCCACGCGCCGCGGGCAGGGGCCGCCGATGCTGCTGACCGACCTGCCGCCGTGCCGGTCGTGGGCCGCCGGGCCGACCGACGCGGTCACCGCCGCGCTGGACGGCTGCGACATCCGCCGCATCGGGTCGTCGGCCCTGGCCCTGGCCTGGGTGGCGGCCGGCCGCGCGGACCTGGCAGCCAACGCCAACGTGTACGCCTGGGACGTGGCCGGCGGCCAGGCGTTGGTGACCGCGGCCGGGGGCGGATACACCGGCCTGCCGGACGAGCGGCTGCGTACCGATCGCCAGGGCGGATTCGTCGCCTGGGGGCCAGGGCACGGAGAGCGGGCGCAGCGCCTCGCCGACGCGCTGCGTCCGACGCTGGCCACGGCGTGACCGGAGTGACCGTTCCGGACCACCGGCGGTGGTGAGAGAAGCGGGCACGGGCCGTTCGCACACCGGCCCGGCCGGTGGGGGTCACGCCCGTTGATGCTCCTATTGGCTGTCAAGCGGCGGTGAGCCAGTCGCGGTAGGTGTTGGCGAGGTCGTCGTCTCGGCGGATTCCGCGTTCGAGGGTGGAGATCGTGGCGGGCCAGACTCCGAAGTGGCGGGCCGCTGCGGTGAGGGTGATGTTCTTCGACTGCCGAAGAGGCCGCAGGTCGGCGATGCCTGGGACGGTGACCGTGGTGGTCAGGCAGCGGAACATCTCCCGGACGATGGCCCGTTTCAGGAGCCGGATGATCTCTTTCTTGGTCCGGCCGGCGGCCGTCTGTCGTGCCACGTAGTCGCGGGTGCGGGGGTCACTGGACATGCGGACCAGGGCGATGCGGTAGAGGGCGGCGTTGGCTGCCCGGTCGCCGCCTCGTGAGAGGCGGTGCCGGTTCGTGCGGCCGCTGGAGGCGGGGACGGGTGCGGCTCCGCAGAGGGCGGCGAAGGACGCTTCGGTCCGCAGGCGTTCGGGATTGCCTCCGGCTGTGACCAGCAGCTGGGCGGCGGTGTCGGGGCCGACGCCGTAGGCGGCCCGCAGCCCGGGGTTGTGGGCGGTGACCTCACTGTCGAGGGCCCGGGTCAGGGCATGGTGTTCGGCGGTGAGTTCCTTGACGCGTCGGGCGAGGCTCTTCAGCGCGGTGAGGACCGCGACGTGGACCGCGTCCCCGGCCGGTCGCAGCCGGGCCAGGGCGTCGGTCCGGTCGGCGCCCTTGAGCTGCCCGAACCTGGCGCGGATGCTTTCGGGTGCGGTGACGAGGATGTGGGTGATCTGGTTGAGAGCGGCGGTGCGTGCCTTGACGGCTGAGCGGGCGGCGTTGTGCAGGGCGCGTATGCCGGTGACGGTGTCGTCCTTCGGCGCGCTGGAGGCCCGTCCGGACAGGGCGGCGCGGGCGGCGGCGTAGGCGTCGATGGGGTCGGACTTGCCGATGCGGCGGCGTTCTGCCCGGTCGGGCCGGTTGACCTCGACGACGTCAAGGCCCGCCGAGCGGGCGGCGCGGGTGAAGCCGGCCCCGTAGGAGGCGGTGCCTTCCACTCCGATCGCGTTCACGTGGCCGTGGGCGCCGAGGAAGGCCAGGGCCGCGGCGTATCCGGCGGCGGTGGTGGCGAACTCGGCGTCCGCGAGGTGACCGCCGTTGTCGCTGATGACCGCGACGTGAACGGTGTCGGCGTGGGAATCGACCCCGCCGAACACGACCTTGTCCGTGGTGTCGTCCGCGACCGCTGATGTCATGCTGATGCTGCCTTCCAGCCGAAGGTAGGCGCCGGCCGGGTGGCGCAGACAGGACATTGAGGGGGCTTCTGACCAAGCTCCTATCAGGTCATGTTCCGCCCGGCCGGAGCCATGAGAACGGGTCCCGGCAGCCGGACAGAACAACACGAAGACAGCCCAGCAGGGCGTCAGTCAGTGGTCGAGCCACGACCACCGGGACCTGAGTATCAGCATCAATGTCAGTGGTGGGGTGCACGATGGGGGCATGACCGGCTCTGCTCTCGATTCCTTCTCCCCCGCGACCCGCAGTTGGTTCACGGGGGCCTTCAGCGCGCCGACCGCCGCGCAGGAGGGTGCCTGGCGGGCGATCGGTGAGGGATCGGACGTGCTGGTCGTCGCGCCGACCGGTTCGGGCAAGACGCTGGCCGCGTTCCTGGCCGCGCTGGACCGGCTGGCGGCCGTCCCGCCGCCGGCCGAGGCGAAGAAGCGCTGCCGCGTGCTGTACGTGTCTCCGCTCAAGGCCCTCGCGGTGGACGTCGAGCGCAACCTCCGCTCGCCGCTGACCGGCATCCGGCAGGAGTCCGTGCGCCAGGGGCTGCCCGAGCCCGAGGTGCGGGTGGGCATCCGGTCCGGGGACACCCCGGCAGCGGAGCGCCGCTCCATGGCGACCCGGCCGCCGGACATCCTGATCACGACGCCCGAGTCGCTGTTCCTGATGCTGACGTCCTCGGCGCGCGAGGCCCTCTCCGGCATCGAGACGATCATCCTGGACGAGGTGCACGCGGTGGCGGGCACCAAGCGCGGCGCCCATCTCGCCGTGTCGCTGGAGCGCCTGGACGAGCTGCTGCCCCGGCCCGCCCGGCGCATCGGCCTGTCGGCCACGGTCCGCCCGGTGGACGAGGTGGCGCGTTTCCTCTCGCCCCGGCGCAAGGTGGAGATCGTCCAGCCGCCGTCCACCAAGCGGTTCGACCTGTCGGTGGTCGTCCCCGTGGAGGACCTGGGCGAGCTGGGCGGTTCCCCGGCCACCGACGCGGAGTCCGGGGCGCAGTCCGAGAAGCCGTCGATCTGGCCGCATGTGGAGGAGCGGATCGCCGATCTGGTCCAGGCCCACCGCTCCACCATCGTCTTCGCCAATTCGCGGCGCCTGGCGGAGCGGCTGTGCAACCGGCTCAACGAGATCGCGTACGAGAGGGCCACCGGCGAAACCATGCCGGAGGCCCACTCCCCCGCCGAGGTCATGGCGGAGTCCGGCGCGGCCAAGGGCGCTCCCGCCCTGCTCGCCCGCGCCCACCACGGGTCGGTCTCCAAGGAGCAGCGGGCCCAGGTCGAGGAGGATCTCAAGGCGGGCCGGCTGCCCGCCGTGGTCGCCACCTCCAGTCTGGAGCTGGGCATCGACATGGGCGCGGTCGATCTGGTGATCCAGGTCGAGTCGCCGCCCTCGGTCGCCTCCGGGCTGCAGCGGGTCGGCCGCGCCGGCCATCAGGTGGGCGCGGTCTCCACCGGTGTCGTCTTCCCGAAGTACCGCGGCGATCTGGTGCAGGCGGCCGTGGTCACCGAGCGGATGCGGACGGGCTCCATCGAGGCGCTGCGCGTCCCGTCCAATCCGCTGGACGTGCTGGCCCAGCAACTGGTCGCGATGGTCGCCCTGGACAGCTGGCAGGTGGACGACCTGCTGGCGGTGGTCCGCCGGGCCGCCCCCTTCGCCTCGCTCCCCGAGTCCGCGTTCACGGCGGTCCTCGACATGCTGGCGGGCCGCTATCCGTCCGACGCCTTCGCGGAGCTGCGGCCCCGCGTCGTGTGGGACCGCGTCGCCGGTACGGTCACGGGCCGGCCCGGCGCCCAACGCCTCGCCGTCACCTCGGGCGGCACGATCCCCGACCGCGGCCTCTTCGGGGTCTTCCTCGCCGGCGCGGACCCCAAGAAGGGCGGCGGCCGGGTCGGCGAGCTGGACGAGGAAATGGTCTACGAGTCCCGCGTCGGCGACGTCTTCACGCTGGGCACCACCTCCTGGCGGATCGAGGACATCACCCGCGACCGGGTCCTCGTCTCCCCCGCTCCCGGCGTGCCCGGCCGGCTGCCCTTCTGGAAGGGCGACCAGCTCGGGCGTCCGCTGGAGCTGGGCCGCGCCCTGGGCGCCTTCCTCCGCGAGCTGGGCGGCCTGTCCGCGCAGGACGCCCGGAGCCGTCTGCTGTCGGCCGGTCTCGACACCTGGGCCGTGGACAACGTGCTGGCCTATCTCGACGAGCAGCGCCGGGCCTGCGGCCACGTCCCGGACGACCAAACGATCCTCGTCGAGCGTTTCCGGGACGAGCTGGGCGACTGGCGCGTCGTGGTGCACTCCCCGTTCGGCGCCCAGGTGCACGCCCCGTGGGCGCTGGCCCTCGGCGCCCGTCTCGCCGAGCGCTACGGCATGGACGCGCAGGTCATGCACGCCGACGACGGCATCGTGCTGCGGCTGCCGGACGCCGACATGATAGGCCTGGACCTCCTCGACTTCGACCCGGCGCGGGAGCCGTCCCAGGACGCGGCGGGTGCGGCCCCGCTCGCCCCGGCCAACACCGCCTTCGACAGCGACCAGCCCCCGGTCGGCGCCGCGGACGTGGCCTTCGACCGGGGCGAGATCGCGCAGATCGTCACCGACCAGGTCGGCGGCTCCGCCCTGTTCGCCTCCCGGTTCCGCGAGTGCGCGGCCAGGGCGCTGCTGCTTCCCCGCCGCAGCCCCGGCAAACGCACCCCGCTCTGGCAGCAGCGTCAGCGGGCGGCACAACTCCTCCAGGTCGCCTCCGAGTTCGGTTCCTTCCCCATCGTTCTCGAAGCGGTCCGCGAGTGCCTCCAGGACGTGTTCGACGTACCGGGGCTCACGGAGGTGATGGGCGACCTGGAGGCCCGGCGCATCCGCCTCGTCGAGGTGACCACCCCGGAGCCCTCCCCGTTCGCCCGCTCGCTCCTGTTCGGCTACGTCGCCCAGTTCCTGTACGAGGGCGACTCGCCCCTCGCCGAGCGGCGCGCCGCCGCGCTCTCCCTGGACTCCCGGCTGCTGGCCGAGCTGCTGGGCAGGGCCGAGCTGAGGGAACTGCTGGACGCCGACGTCCTGACCGAGCTGGAGCGGGAGCTGCAGTGGCTGGCGGACGACCGCCGCGTCAAGGACGCCGAGGGCGTCGCGGACCTGCTGCGCGTCCTGGGCCCGCTCACGGACGCGGAGCTGACCGCGCGCGGCGGCCGGGCCGACTGGGCGCGGGAGCTGGAGTCCGCCCGCCGCGCCATCCGGGTCCGGATCGCCGCCGAGGCCCACTGGGCGGCGATCGAGGACGCCGGCCGGCTGCGCGATGCCTTGGGCACGGCCCTCCCGGTCGGCGTCCCCGAAGCGTTCACCGAACCGGTCAAGGACCCCCTCGGCGACCTCCTCGCCCGCTACGCCCGCACGCACGGCCCGTTCACCTCGACCGCGGCCGCCGCGCGCTTCGGCCTCGGCACGGCGGTCACCGACGGGGCCCTCCAGCGGCTCGCGGCCTCGGGCCGGATCGTCCAGGGCGAGTTCCACCCGGCGGGCATCGGCCAGGAGTGGTGCGACGCCACGGTGCTGCGGCGGCTGCGACGCCGTTCGCTGGCCGCCCTCCGCCATGAGCTGGAGCCGGTCCCGCCCGCCGCCCTGGCCGGCTTCCTGCCGCAGTGGCAGCACCTGGGCGGCAGCAGCCTGCGCGGCATCGACGGACTGGCCCGCGCCGTCGAGCAGCTGCAGGGCGCCCCCGTCCCCGCATCCGCGCTGGAACGGCTCGTCCTTCCCGGCCGCGTCACCGGCTACACCCCCGCGCTGCTGGACGAGCTGACGACCACCGGGGAAGTCGTCTGGGCCGGGGCCGGGGCGCTGCCCGGCAAGGACGGCTGGCTCTCCCTCTACCTCGCCGACAGCGCCCCCCTGCTCCTCCCCCCGCCCCGCCCGCTGGAGCTCAGTGCCCTGCACGAGTCCGTGCTGACCGTGCTCGGCGGCGGCTACGGCCTCTTCTTCCGCCAGATCGCCGACCAGGTCCGGGCCACCACCCACCCCGACTGCACCGATCCGCAGCTCGCCGACGCCCTGTGGGACCTCGCCTGGTCGGGCCGGCTGACCAACGACACGCTGGCGCCGCTGCGCTCCCTGCTGGGCTCCGGCCGGACGGCGGGATCGACCGCGCACCGCGCCCGGCGGAACGTCCCACGCGGCCGGTACGGCACCCCCACCGCCGCCGCCCGCCCCGCGTCCCGCACCGGACCGCCCACGGTCTCGGGCCGCTGGTCCCTGCTGCCGCCCGTCGAGCCGGAGCCCACGCACCGCGCCCACGCCCTGGCCCGCACCCTGCTCGACCGGCACGGAGTGGTGACCCGGGGCGCGGTCCAGGCGGAGGGCGTCGAGGGCGGCTTCTCCGCTGCCTACCGGGTGCTGTCCGCCTTCGAGGACAACGGACAGGCGCGCCGGGGCTATGTCGTGGAGGGGCTGGGGGCGGCGCAGTTCGCGATGGACGGCGCGGTGGACCGCCTCCGCGCGGTCTCCCACGCCCGCGACCGTACGGAGCCCGGCGCGGCCCCCCGCGCCCTGGTGCTGGCCGCCGCCGACCCGGCCAACGCGTACGGCGCCGCCCTCTCGTGGCCGGAGCCGCCGGACGGGGCCGGGCACAAGCCGGGCCGCAAGGCGGGCTCGCTCGTCGTCCTGGTCGACGGCGAGCTGACGCTGTACATGGAGCGGGGCGGCAAGACGCTGCTCGCCTGGGCGGCCGACCCGGACGAGCCCGCGCTCCGGGCGGCGGCCGGGGCGCTGGCCGCAGCCGCCCGAGCCGGTTCCCTCGGCACGGTGACCGTGGAGCGGGTGAACGGCGTCTCCGCCCTGACCTCGCCCCTGGGCCGCACCCTGGAGGCGGTCGGCTTCCTCGCCACCCCGAAGGGCCTGCGCCTGCGCGCGTAGCCCGTCTGCGCCGGGCCCCGGTCGGGCATCGGGCGGCGGGGCATCCCGCGCGTATCCCCGTCCGGCGCCCGGACGGCCCCTGCCCACCGCATCATGGAGGCATGCCCGAAGGAGACACCGTCCTGCAGACCGCCGGGCGGCTGCACCGCGCGCTCGCCGGTCAGGTCCTCACCGTGTCCGACCTCCGCGTCCCCCGGTTCGCCACCGCCGACCTCACCGGCCGCACGGTCCTGGACGTCACCGCGCGCGGCAAGCATCTGCTGACCCGGATCGAGGGCGGTCTCACCCTGCACAGCCATCTGCGGATGGACGGGGCGTGGCGGATCTACGCCCCGGGTGAGCGCTGGCGTGGCGGCCCCGGCCACCAGATCCGGGCCGTTCTGGGCAACGCCGCGCACACCGCGGTGGGCTACCGGCTCCCGGTGCTGGAGCTGCTGCGCACCCAGGACGAGGAGCAGGCGGTCGGCCATCTCGGCCCGGACCTCCTCGGCCCGGACTGGGACGCCGAGGCCGCGCTGCGCAATCTCCTTCGCGATCCGGCCCGCCCTCTCGGCGAGGCCCTGCTCGACCAGCGCAACCTGGCCGGCATCGGCAACATCTACAAGGCGGAGCTGTGCTTCCTGGCCCGCGCCACCCCGTGGCTGCCCATCGGCGAGCTGGCCCCGACGACGGCCGCCCTGCTGGTCGGCACCGCCCACCAGCTCCTCGGCGCCAACCGCGACCGCCCGACACGCATCACGACCGCCGGGGGCCGGGCCCGTACCGCCGCCATGGCGGTCTCCCGCATACGCGGGGGCGGTGAGAGCCTCTGGGTCTACGGTCGCGCCCGGCGCCCCTGTCTGCGCTGCGGCACCCCGATCCGGGAGGCCGAGCAGGACGGCCGGCCCGCCTACTGGTGCCCCCACTGCCAGCCCGGCCCGGCCCCGGCGTGAACGAACCGCCGGCACGCGACCGGCGGCAGGCGACCGGCGGCAGGCGGCCCCTCTCCAGCAACCGGGCGGGCCCTATCCGGCGGCCCGGCGACGCCAGGACCGCGCTGCCCGCCGTATCCGGGCCGTGCCGCGCCGCAGCAGGCTCGTACCGGCGTCGAAGACGCCGATCGGCCGGGCGGTCGCGGCCACGTGCACCGGCAGGAGGCTCAGCCCCCATCCACCCGCCGCCACCGCTCCCTCGACCACCCCGGCGTGCGCCGGGGCGAGCACCAGCCGCAGCACCGCCCACCACCACGCGCCGCAGAGAACGAGCGCCGGTACCCATCGCCGTACCATGGCTGCCTCCTCCGGCCTGATTCAAACGAAAGACGCTAGTGGCGCCCGCCTTCCGGGGGCGAGAGCGCACCGGTGCACCACCGGCGCGCGCGGAGGACGGTCACACGCCCCTGCGGAAACCCCCGCACACCGCGTCCTGTCAGCACGGAGCCCCCACCACACGGGGTGGGGGCTCGCGACGGGCCGGGTGGAACCGGGTCGGGTGGGACCGGGCCAGGGTGGGACCGGGTCAGTCCTTCTTGTCGCTCAGGGAGTCCTTGAGGCCGTCCGCACGGTCGCGGGCGGCGTCCATGGCGTCCTTGGCCTTGCCCTTGGCCTGGTCGGCCTTGCCCTCGGTCTCCTTGCGACGGTCGCCGGTCATCTTGCCCATGGCTTCCTTCGCCTTGCCGGTGACCTTGTCCTTCGCGCCTTCGTTCTTCATGCTCATTCCTCCATTGGAGTGAACCTGTGAATGCCCTTCCGGGCGGCTGGGTAGTCGGCGGGGTCCGCTCAGGCGCTCTCGGCCTGGAACATCCACGCGTGCTTCTCGAGGTCCGCGGTCAGCGCGATCAGGATGTCCTGGGTGACCGGGTCGGGGGTCTCGGTCGCCTCGATGCGCTCCCGCATCCGTCCGATCACCACGCCGAGGGCGTCCACCAGGGACTTCACCGCGTCCACGTCCTTGATCCAGCCCTCGGACACGGAGGCGATGGCCGTGCTCCTGGCGATCGTCGCGGCGCGGCCGTCCGGGTTGACGCCGATGGCGGAGGCCCGCTCGGCGACGGTGTCGGAGTGCTGACGGGCTGTGTCGACCACCTCGTCGAGCTGGAGGTGCACGGACCTGAACCGCGGCCCGACCACGTTCCAGTGGACCTGCTTGGCCACCAGAGAAAGGTCGAGGAGATCCACCAGGGCGCCCTGCAGCGCGTCTCCGACGGTCTTGAGGTCGGTCTCGGACAGGGGGCTCTTCACGACAGACATGCACGTCTCCGATCTGGAATCCGTTCCGTTCAGCACCACCCACGATGGCATAAACGAAGCAAAACGGTCATCCGAGGAAGTCGCCGACGGCTCGCGGGAGCCTTCCGGAGCGAGCGTTCCTCGATCTCTCATCCCGCCGCCTGCCCCTCGTCCGCGCGCTCACACCCGACACATTTCACCGATCACGCAGGCGGGACCGCACGACGAAAGCCCCGGTCCTGCCACAAAGGGGCAGGACCGGGGCCTTCGGCTTCACACCGAACCGATCGGATCAGGCGGCGACGACGTCCACCGCTTCCGCGGGCGCCTTGATGGTCACCCGCCCCGTCGGTACACCCGCCACCGAGGTAACGGAGACGGAGTTGAGCATGGGGCGCACCGGTACAGGTACCGGATCGCTGGCCGCTGCCGACTCGGCCAGTTCGGCCAGGGACAGCTCATCGCTCACTTCACGCATGAGCTCGGACATCCGTACGTCAAGCGCGTCGCAAATGGCGGAGAGCAGTTCGGAGGATGCCTCCTTCTGCCCCCGCTCCACCTCGGAGAGATAGCCGAGCGAAACTCGGGCGGACGAGGAGACTTCGCGCAGAGTACGGCCTTGGCGCTGGCGCTGCCGACGCAGCACGTCACCCAGCAGGCGACGGAGCAGAATCATCGGTGGCTCCCTCCTCGGACCGCGTAGCCGCATCCTTCACGCCCCACCGTACCGCCTAGCGCTGCGGCCGTGCGGGGAGCGATGTCGTGTTCACTCAGGGCTGCAAACATCAATTCCCCCCGTTCTCTTCCGTATCCTGTGCGCTCGCATTCTCGTCGAGTTCGCCTGAGAGCAGGTCGAGCGCGCTTCGCACGCTCTCCTTACGGATGTCCGCCCGGTCGCCGTTCAACCGCAGCGCGGCCACTTTTCCCCGGCCCTGTGGGCCGCTGACCGCGACGAACACCGTTCCGACGGGTTGGCCGTCCTGTGGTTCGGGGCCGGCGACGCCGGTGGTCGCCACTCCCCAGTCTGCGCCCAGAACCCGCCGTACGCCTGTCGCCATCTGGCGCGCGACCTCGGCGTCCACCGCTCCGCGGGCCGCCAGGAGCGCCGCGTCCACCCCGAGGACTTCACTCTTGAGGGGGGTCGCGTACGCCGTGACGGAGCCCCGGAACGCCTGCGAGGCGCCGGGGACGGACGTGACTTCGGCCGCGACCAGGCCGCCGGTCAGCGACTCCGCGACGGCGAGGGTCTGGCCCCGCTCGACGAGCAGTCGCAGGACCCGGCCGGCCGCAGTCACCGCTCGGCCTCCTCCGCCGCCAGTCCCTGGCGACGCAGCACGACGGCCTGGCGGATGTAGTCGAGCGCGGTGACGACCGTCAGCACGACGGCCACCGCCATCACCCAGAACCGCAGGGTGGCCAGCGGGCCGGTCAGGGCCAGAACGTACATGCCCACGGCCGTGCCCTGCGCCAGCGTCTTCATCTTGCCGCCGCGACTGGCCGGAATGACTCCGTGCCGGATCACCCAGAACCGCATCAGCGTGATGCCCAGCTCGCGGAAGAGAATCACGCCCGTGACCCACCAGGGCAGGTCGCCCAGATAGGACAGACAGATCAGCGCCGCCCCCATGATCGCCTTGTCGGCGATCGGGTCGGCGATCTTCCCGAAGTCCGTGACCAGGTTGTACGTACGGGCCAGGTGCCCGTCGAACAGGTCGGTGATCATGGCGACGGCGAAGGCGGCCCAGGCGAAGGAGCGCCAGGCCGGGTCGTAGCCGCCGTTGTGGAGCATCAGCACCACGAAGCCGGGAACGAGCACGAGCCGGGCCATCGTCAGCAGGTTGGCGATGTTCCAGAGACTGGCCTGATTGACCGCAGCGGCGCCCAGCTTTCCGCCGCGGACCGGCGTCGCGCCGGAACCGCCTGTCGCGGATGCCGGGACTCCGGTCATCTGGCTACCTCCACAAGCTCACTGCACTCGGCGATCAGGTCCACGCCTTCGGTGCCCACCACCTTTGCCTCGACCATACGGCCCGGGACGAGCCCTTCGCGTGTGGTGAAGAGCACCTGGCCGTCCGTTTCGGGTGCCTGGTGCGCGGCGCGGCCGTAGGCGCGCGGTTCGTCGTCGGTGGGCTCGACGGACTCGACGAGCACCTGGAGGGATTCGCCCATGCGCTCCTCGGCGCGCTGCGAGGTCAGTTCCTCGGCGAGCTGCGAGATGTGCGCCAGGCGCTCCGCGATGACGTCGGCGTCGAGCTTGTCCTCGTAACCGACGGCCTCGGTGCCCTCCTCGTCGGAGTAGCCGAAGACGCCGATGGCGTCGAGGCGCGCGCCCGTGAGGAACCGTTCCAGCTCCGCGAGGTCGTCCTCGGTCTCGCCGGGGAAGCCCACGATGAAGTTGGACCGGGCGCCGGCCTGCGGTGCCTTGTTCCGGATGGTGTCCAGCAGCTCCAGGAAGCGGTCCGTGTCGCCGAAGCGGCGCATGGCCCGCAGCACGCCGGGCGCCGAGTGCTGGAAGGAGAGGTCGAAGTAGGGCGCGACCTTCGGCGTCGAGGTGAGGACGTCGATCAGGCCGGGGCGCATCTCGGCGGGCTGGAGGTAGCTGACCCGGATGCGCTCGATGCCGTCGACCTCGGCCAGCTCGGGCAGCAGCGTCTCCAGGAGACGGATGTCACCGAGGTCCTTGCCGTAGGAGGTGTTGTTCTCGGAGACGAGCATGACCTCCTTCACACCCTGCTCGGCCAGCCAGCGGGTCTCGCCCAGCACGTCCGAGGGGCGGCGGGAGATGAAGGAGCCGCGGAAGGAGGGGATGGCGCAGAAGGAGCAGCGGCGGTCGCAGCCGGAGGCCAGCTTGACCGAGGCGACGGGGCTGGTGCCGAGCCGGCGGCGCAGCGGCGCGCGCGGTCCGGAGACGGGGGCGACGCCCTCCGGCAGGTCGGCCGGGGCGGGGGTGACCTCCTGGGCGTGGCCGGGCAGGGCCACGGCGGCGTCCTGCCGCTCGGCGGGGCTGATCGGCAGCAGCTTGCGGCGGTCGCGGGGGGTGTGGGAGGCGTGGATGCCGCCGTTGAGGATGGTCTGGAGGCGGTCGGAGATGTCCGCGTAGTCGTCGAAGCCGAGGACGCCGTCCGCCTCCGGCAGGGCCTCGGCGAGGTCCTTGCCGTAGCGCTCGGCCATGCAGCCGACGGCGACGACGGCCTGGGTGCGGCCGTGGTCCTTCAGATCATTGGCTTCGAGCAGGGCATCGACGGAGTCCTTCTTGGCGGCCTCGACGAACCCACAGGTGTTGACGACGGCGACATCGGCATCGGAGGCGTCCTCGACGAGCTCCCAGCCGTCCGCTGCCAGGCGGCCTGCGAGCTCCTCCGAGTCCACCTCGTTACGGGCGCAGCCAAGAGTGACAAGGGCGACGGTACGGCGTTCGGGCATGGGCTCAAGACTACTTTGTCCCGGCACCGTCCCCGCCGCTGAGGGTTGTGCCGTTACCCGGAGTGACGAAAAAGGCGAGCGCCCGGCGTGGTGGCCGGGCGCTCGCCGCGCCGCTGTGCTTCCGGGGCGGCCGGTCAGCCGACCTCGGGGTCGCCCTTGGTGTACGAGAGCCGCTCGACCTGTCCGGGCTGGAACCGGTCGTCGACCTTCTTGCCGTTGACGAACAGCTCGATCGAGCCGGCGTTGCCGAGGACGAGGTCGACGCGCTCCTTGTCCTGGAAGGTCTTCGAGTCGCCCTGTTCCAGGGTGCCGTCGAAGAGGGACCGGCCGTTGTGGTCCTTGGCGGAGATCCAGCTGCGGCCGTGGGTGGCGCTGAGCTTGACCGTGACCTTGTCCTGGGGCGCCGCGGCGATGGCGCTCTCGGTCGGGGCCGGCTTGGGGTCGGCGGGCTTGCTGGCGGAGGGCTTCGGGGCGATCTTGTCGGAGGTCGGCCCCTCGGCGACACGGCCCGCGGTCGCGGGTTCGTCGCCGCCCTTGAAGAAGGTGAAACCGACGAAGCCGATCACGGCGACGATCGCCGCGACCATGGCCGCCGTCCAGTTCGGGCGGCGGGGGTCGGAGCGGATGCGTTCGGCCTCGAACAGCGGCGCCGCCGGCGTGGGCGCGGGACGGCCGCCGTGCTCGGCGTCGTACTGCGCGACCAGCGGTTCCGGATCGGTGCCTACGGCACGGGCGAGCGTGCGGATGTGGCCGCGGGCGTAGACGTCGCCGCCGCAGCGCGAGAAGTCGTCCTGCTCGATCGCGTGCACGATGGGGATGCGCACCCGAGTGGCCGTGCTGACCTGGTCGACCGTGAGGGACGCGGCGAGACGGGCCTGCTGGAGGACTCGACCGATCGAAGGCCGGTCGTCTTCGGGAGAGTTGCCGATGGACACGGGGGCGCCTTTCGAACGTGAGCCACCTGCTGGGTGTTCAGTCTAGGGGGGTTGCAAAAGGGTGGGGCAACCGGGCGGTATGACTTTGTACGCCATCAGACTCGAACAGAGCCGGATTCGCCGGGCCGCGCCGGGGAGGGACGTGTCGTCCCTCCCTTCAACTTGACGTACGGCCCGACGAAACGGTTGCCCGTAAAACTCTTACGAACCGGTTTCCCCACGGATGAGGGCCAACACTCCGTCCAGCTCGTCCGGTTTCACCAGGACGTCGCGTGCCTTGGAGCCCTCGCTGGGTCCCACGATGTTGCGGGACTCCATCAGGTCCATCAGCCGCCCGGCCTTGGCGAAGCCGACCCGCAGCTTGCGCTGGAGCATGGAGGTCGATCCGAACTGGGTGGAGACGACCAGTTCGGCGGCCTGGCACAGCAGGTCGAGGTCGTCGCCGATGTCCTCGTCGATCTCCTTCTTCTGCTTGGTGCCGACCACCACGTCGTCGCGGAAGACGGGGGCCATCTGGTCCTTGCAGTGCCGGACGACGGCCGCGACCTCGTCCTCGGTGACGAAGGCGCCCTGCATGCGGACCGGTTTGTTCGCGCCCATCGGCAGGAACAGGCCGTCGCCCTTGCCGATGAGCTTCTCGGCTCCCGGCTGGTCCAGGATGACCCGGCTGTCGGCGAGCGAGGAGGTGGCGAAGGCGAGCCGGGAGGGCACGTTCGCCTTGATCAGACCGGTGACGACGTCCACCGACGGTCGCTGTGTGGCGAGCACCAGGTGGATGCCCGCGGCGCGGGCCAGTTGGGTGATGCGGACGATGGAGTCCTCGACGTCGCGCGGGGCCACCATCATGAGGTCGGCCAGCTCGTCGACGATGACCAGCAGATACGGGTAGGGCGTCAGTTCCCGTTCGCTGCCCTCGGGCGTCTTGAGCTTGCCGGTGCGCACGGCGTGGTTGAAGTCGTCGATGTGCCGGTAGCCGAAGGCCGCGAGGTCGTCGTAGCGCAGGTCCATCTCGCGCACCACCCACTGGAGGGCCTCGGCGGCCTTCTTGGGGTTGGTGATGATCGGCGTGATCAGGTGCGGGATGCCCTCGTACGCGGTCAGCTCGACCCGCTTGGGGTCGACGAGGACCATACGGACGTCCTCCGGCGTCGCCCGCACCATGATCGAGGTGATCAGGCAGTTGATGCAGGACGACTTGCCGGAGCCGGTCGCGCCGGCCACCAGGACGTGCGGCATCTTCGCCAGGTTGGCCATCTCGTAGCCGCCCTCGACGTTCTTGCCGAGCGCGACGAGCATGGGGTGGTCGTCCTCCGCCGCGTCCGCGAGCCGCAGCACGTCGCCGAGGTTGACCATCTCCCGGTCGGAGTTGGGGATCTCGATGCCGACCGCGGACTTCCCCGGAATCGGCGAGATGATGCGTACGTCGGGGCTGGCGACGGCGTACGCGATGTTCTTGGCGAGCGCCGTGATCCGCTCGACCTTCACGGCCGGGCCGAGCTCCACCTCGTACCGCGTGACGGTCGGGCCGCGGGTGAAGCCGGTGACGGCGGCGTCCACCTTGAACTCGGTGAAGACGTTGGTCAGCGAGGCCACGATCGCGTCGTTGGCGGCGCTGCGGCTCTTGCCGGGGCCGCCGCGCTCCAGCAGATCGAGCGAGGGCAGCGCGTACGTGATGTCGCCGGAGAGCTGGAGCTGCTCGGCGCGGGCGGGCAGCGGCTGTGCGTCGGAGCGCTCGGGCGCCGGCTTGGTCAGGTCCGGTACGCCACCGGCCGGTACGGTACCGGCGTCTCGTCCGGCGGTCTTCCCGGTGCCCTCCGCCTCCCTGGCGCCGGGCACCGGGGTGGCGCCCGTCCGCTCGCGGTCCGCCGCGACGCCCTGGGTCAGGTCGGCGACGACCGGCGAGGGCGGCATGCCGTTGAGCACGGCCCCGTCGAGGGCGGCGGCCGCGGCGGCAGCGACGTCCACCGCGTCCATCGTGCGGTTCATCGCGGGCTGCGCCGAGGGGCGGCGCGGCTTGCGGCGCTTGGACAGCGCCTCGCTCTCCGCGAGGTCCGGGTCGTACTCCTCGGGCGCGGCGGTCCTGGTGCGGCGCGAGCGGGCGGGCAGCGCGTCGCGCCACTGCTCCTCGTACCGCTCGTCGTCGGCGACCTCCCCGTCCTCCGGGTCGTACGCCGGTTCGAGGATGCCCAGCTTGACGCAGAGGAGCCGCAGCCGCTGCGGGATGGCGTTCACCGGGGTGGCCGTGACGACCAGCAGCCCGAAGACGGTGAGCAGCAGGAGCAGCGGGACGGCCAGCACCTCGCCCATGGCGAAGATCAGCGGCTTGGAGGCGGCCCAGCCGATGAGGCCGCCCGCGTCCTGCATGGCGTCGGTGCCCTCGCCCCGGCCGGGTGAGCCGCAGGCGATGTGGACCTGGCCGAGCACCCCGATGACGAGGGCGGACAGGCCGATGACGATGCGCCCGTTGGCCTCGGGCCGCTGCGGGTAGAGGATCAGCCGCACCGCGACGGCGCCCAGCAGTATCGGCACGAGCAGGTCGAGCCGGCCGAACGCGCCGGTGACCAGCATCTCCACGAGATCGCCCACGGGACCGCGCAGGTTCGACCAGGTGCCCGCGGCGACGATCAGCGCGAGGCCGAGCAGCAGCAGCGCCACGCCGTCCTTGCGGTGCGCGGGGTCGAGCCCCTTGGCGCCGCGCCCTATGCCGCGGAACACCGCGCCCACGGCGTGGGCCGCGCCGAGCCAGACGGCCCGCGCCAGCCGGTAGACGCCGTTCGTCGGCGAGGGCGCGGGCGGCGGCGGGGCGGCCTTCTTGGCCGGTGCCCTCTTCGCGGGCGCCTTCTTGGCGGGTGCGGTCTTCTTGGCCGCGGTCTTCTTCGCGGGGGCGGCCTTCTTCGCCGCACCCGGGCCGCCGCCGGCGCGCTTCGCGGTGCCCGCGGTGCCCTGGGAACCCTTGCCGGACGTACGTGAGGCCATGGGGCCGAGGTTACTGTGTCCACGTTCGTGGACACGAGTGCGTACCGGTTCACCCGTCCGTGTCGTCCGCCGGGAGCCGCGAACTGACGCCGCCTCAACGCGGCCGGGACCGGCCGTCGTTACGCGGCGCCGGCCGCCGTTACGAGGGGATGGTCGCCGACGCCCCGCCGGTGCCCGGCTCCAGCGCGTCCAGCGCGCGGCGCAGACCGGTCAGCTTCCGCTCCAGATGGGCGGCGGTCGCCACCGCTCCGGCGTCCGCGGACTCGTCGTCGAGCTGCTTGGACAGCGCCTCCGCCTGCTCCTCGACGGCGGCGAGCCGCGCCGACAGCTCGGCCAGCAGACCGGCGGGCTCGCGCTCCTGCTGGGCGTTGGCCTCCCCGCCGCCTTCGAGCTGGAGCCGCAGCAGCGCGGCCTGCTCGCGCAGCTTGCAGTTCTTCATGTACAGCTCGACGAAGACCGAGACCTTGGCGCGCAGCACCCACGGGTCGAACGGCTTGGAGATGTAGTCCACCGCGCCCGCCGCGTAACCCCGGAAGGTGTGGTGCGGGCCGTGGTTGATCGCGGTGAGGAAGATGATCGGGATGTCCCGCGTACGCTCCCGCCGCTTGATGTGCGCGGCGGTCTCGAAACCGTCCATGCCCGGCATCTGGACGTCCAGCAGGATGACCGCGAAGTCGTCCGTGAGCAGCGCTTTGAGCGCCTCCTCCCCTGACGATGCCCGTACCAGGGTCTGATCGAGCGCAGAGAGGATGGCCTCCAGCGCCAGCAGATTCTCCGGCCGGTCATCGACCAGGAGGATCTTGGCCTTCTGCACCATGGCCCGTCCTCCTCGCCCCGGAATCGCACCGGGCGCCGCCCCGCGGGACGGCTCCCTTGCGCCGTCCGTCCTTGTGCCGGTCATGGTAGCCGCACCCCGGCGGTCACCACATCCTGTCACCGCGATGTCACTGTGCACGTACCGAAAACGCGGCGGAAGCCTGGAAGGTTCCCCGTAATCCGCGTTCCCACACTCCTTCGGACATCAGCGGACAACAAATCTTGCTGAATTCGCTCAGTGAGCGCTCACTCTCCGCTCATCCACTGCTCCATGACGGTAAGAAGATGATCGGGATCGACCGGCTTGGTGACGTAGTCCGATGCCCCCGCGTCGAGCGCCTTCTCCCGGTCGCCCTTCATCGCCTTGGCCGTCAGCGCCACGATGGGCAGTTCGGCGAACTGCGGCATCCTGCGGATCGCCGACGTCGTCGCGTAACCGTCCATCTCCGGCATCATGATGTCCATCAGCACCACCGTCACATCGTCGTGCTGCTCCAGCACTTCGATGCCCTCGCGCCCGTTCTCGGCGTAGAGGACGGCCAGTCCGTGCTGCTCCAGCACGCTGGTGAGCGCGAAGACATTGCGGACGTCGTCGTCGACGATCAGCACCTTCTCACCGTTGAACCGGAACGTCCTGCGCGGCTCCGGCTCGTCCTGCCCGCTCACCGCCCACGGCTCCTGCGGGGCGGCCGCGGGGGCCGGCTGCGGAGCGGAAGCGGAAGCCGCGCGCGGCGGCAGCGCGGGCTGCTGTCGCCCGCCGTCCAGCGCCTTGCGCCGGCGCCGCAGCAGGCCCGCCGCGCCCCCGGACTCCGGCCCGCCGCCCGGCAGCGACGCCGCCTGCGCGGTGTCCGGGGTGCCCGGCACGTACACCTGGCCGGACTCCGTCGCGCCCGTGGGTCCCTCGGCCGGGCCGGGAACGATCTGCAGGTAGCCCTGCGGCGGCAGTTCACTCGGGTGCAGCGGCAGATACAGCGTGAACGTCGAGCCGCGTCCGGGCTCGCTCGCCGCGTGGATCTCGCCGCCCAGCAGCCGGGCGATCTCCCGGCTGATGGAGAGGCCCAGGCCGGTGCCGCCGTACTTGCGGCTGGTCGTGCCGTCCGCCTGCTTGAACGCCTCGAAGATGACCCGCATCTTGCTGGCCGCGATGCCGATGCCGGTGTCCGTCACCGAGAAGGCGATCAGATCGGCGTCCGCGTCCCGCAGCGAACCCGCCTCCAGCAGCTGTTCGCGGATCGCGTACGGCACCTCCTGGCCCGCGTGCCGGATGACCAGCTCGACGGCCCCGCTGTCGGTGAACTTCACCGCGTTCGACAGGAGGTTGCGCAGCACCTGGAGCAGCCGCTGCTCGTCCGTGTGCAGGGTGGCCGGCAGCTCGGGCGAGACGCGTACGGAGAAGTCGAGCCCCTTCTCCGCGGTGAGCGGCCGGAAGGTCGCCTCCACGTAGTCGACCAGCTGCACCAGCGCGATCCGGGTCGGGCTGACGTCCATCTTGCCCGCCTCGACCTTCGACAGGTCGAGGATGTCGTTGATCAGCTGGAGCAGATCGGAACCCGCCCCGTGGATCGTCTCGGCGAACTCCACCTGCTTCGGCGAGAGATTGCCCTCGGCGTTGTCCGCCAGCAACTTGGCCAGGATGAGCAGCGAGTTGAGCGGCGTACGCAGCTCGTGCGACATGTTCGCCAGGAACTCGGACTTGTAGCGCATCGAGACGGCCAGCTGCTCGGCGCGCTCCTCCAGGACCTGGCGCGCCTCCTCGATCTCGGTGTTCTTGACCTCGATGTCGCGGTTCTGCCGGGCCAGCAGCTCGGCCTTCTCCTCCAGTTCGGCGTTGGACGCCTGGAGGGCCTTCTGACGGTTCTCCAGCTCCTGCGAGCGGTCGCGCAGTTGCTCGGTCAGCTCCTGCGACTGTTCGAGCAGCTTCTCCGTCGTCGTGTTGACGCTGATGGTGTTGACGCTCGTGGCGATCATCTCCGCGAGCTGGTTGAGGAAGTCCCGCTGGATGTGTGTGAACGGCTGGAACGAGGCCAGTTCGATCACACCGAGGACCTTGCCCTCGAACAGCACCGGCAGCACGATCACATGCGCCGGGGGCGCCTCGCCGAGCCCGGAGGAGATCTTCAGGTAGCCCGGCGGCACGTTGTCCACCTGGATCGTGCGCTTCTCCTCGGCGGCCGTGCCGATGAGCGTCTCGCCCGGCCGGAAGGACGTCGGCATCGACCCGGCGGAGTAGCCGTAGCTTCCCCGCATCCGCAGCTCGTACGCCCCCTCCCCCTCACCGGCCAGCGCGTCGGTCTCGCCGACCGGGGTGGCCAGGAAGAACGCGCCGTGCTGGGCCGACACGACGGGCGTCAGCTCGCTCATGATCAGCGAGGCGACGTCGTCGAGGTCGCGGCGCCCCTGCATCAGACCGGAGATCCGGGCGAGGTTGCCCTTGAGCCAGTCCTGCTCCTTGTTGGTGGCGGTGGTGTCGCGCAGGTTGGCGATCATCGTGTTGATGTTGTCCTGGAGGGCCTGGATCTCGCCCGCCGCGTCCACATCGATCTTGAGGTTGAGGTCGCCGCGCGTCACCGCCGTGGCGACCGCCGCGATGGCCCGCACCTGCCGGGTGAGATTTCCGGCCATTTCGTTCACCGACTCGGTGAGGTCGCGCCAGGTGCCGTCCACGTTGCGCACCCGCGCCTGGCCGCCGAGCTGGCCCTCGGTGCCCACCTCGCGGGCGACCCGGGTGACCTGCTCACCGAAGTTCGAGAGCTGGTCGACCATCGTGTTGATGGTGTTCTTCAGCTCCAGGATCTCGCCGCGCGCGTCGATGTCGATCTTCTTGGTGAGGTCGCCCTTGGCGATGGCCGTCGTGACGGCGGCGATCTGGCGCACCTGGCCCGTCAGGTTCGACGCCATCGAGTTCACGGACTCGGTGAGGTCCTTCCACGTACCGGAGACGCCCGGCACCCGGGCCTGGCCGCCCAGCGCGCCCTCGGTGCCCACCTCGCGGGCGACGCGGGTCACCTCGGCCGCGAACGACGACAGGGTCGTCACCATCGTATTGACGGTGTCGGCCAGCTCGGCGACCTCGCCGCGCGCCTCGACGGTCACCTTCTTCGTCAGGTCGCCGTTGGCGACGGCGGACGAGACACGGGAGATGTTCCGCACCTGACTGGTCAGGTTGTTGGCCATCAGGTTGACGTTGTCGCTGAGGTCCTTCCAGATGCCCGTCGCCCCGCGCACCCGCGCCTGACCGCCCAGGATGCCTTCGGTACCCACCTCACGGGCGACGCGCGTCACCTCGGAGGAGAACGACGACAGCTGGTCCACCATCGTGTTGACCGTCGTCACGAGTTCGAGGATCTCGCCCTTGGCGTCGACGGTGATCTTCTTGGAGAGATCGCCGTTGGCGACCGCCGTCGTCACCTCCGCGATGTTGCGCACCTGGAGGGTGAGGTTGTTGGCCATGCCGTTGACGGACTGCGTGAGGTCCTTCCACGTGCCGGACACGCCCTGCACCTCGGCCTGGCCGCCGAGGATGCCCTCGGTGCCGACCTCGCGGGCCACCCGCGTCACCTGCTCCGCGAAGTTCGAGAGCTGGTCGACCATGGTGTTGAGGGTGTTCTTCAACTCCAGGATCTCGCCGCGCGCGTCCACGTCGATCTTCTGCGACAGGTCACCGCGCGCCACCGCCGTGGCGACCTGCGCGATGTTGCGGACCTGGGCGGTCAGGTTCTCGGCCATCCCGTTCACCGAGTCCGTCAGATCGCGCCAGACCCCGGCCACGCCGGGCACCCTCGCCTGACCGCCCAGCCGCCCGTCCGTGCCCACCTCGCGGGCGACCCGCGTCACCTGGTCGGCGAACGCGGAGAGCTGGTCCACCATCGTGTTGATGGTGTTCTTGAGCTCCAGGATCTCGCCCCGCGCGTCCACGTCGATCTTCTGCGACAGGTCGCCCCGCGCCACCGCCGTCGTCACCTGGGCGATCTGGCGCACCTGGGAGGTCAGGTTCCCCGCCATGAAGTTGACGGAGTCGGTCAGCTCCTTCCACGTACCGGAGACGCCGTCCACCTGCGCCTGACCGCCGAGCCGGCCCTCGGTACCCACGTCCCGTGCCATGCGCGTGACCTGGTCGGCGAAGGAGGAGAGCTGCGCCACCATCGTGTTGACGGTGTTCTTCAGCTCCAGCATCTCGCCCGCGACGTCGACCGTGACCTTCTGCGACAGGTCGCCGTTGGCGACCGCCGTCGTCACCTGCGCGATGTCCCGCACCTGACCGGTCAGGTTGCGGAACGCGGTGTTCACGGAGTCCGTGAGGTCCTTCCACGTGCCCGCCGCGCCCGGCACCTCGGCCTGCCCGCCGAGCCGGCCCTCGACGCCGACCTCACGGGCCACCCGGGTCACTTCCGAACCGAAGGACTGGAGCTGGTCCACCATCGTGTTGACGGTGTTCTTCAGCTCCAGCATCTCGCCGGCCACATCGACGGTGACCTTCTGCGTCATGTCACCGCTGGCCACCGCCGTGGTCACCTGCGCGATGTCCCGCACCTGGATCGTCAGGTTCCGGAAGACCGTGTTCACCGAGTCGGTGAGGTCCTTCCAGGTCCCGGCCGCGCCGGGCACCTGCGCCTGGCCGCCGAGCAGGCCCTGCCCGCCGACCTCGCTGGCCACCCGCGTGACCTCGTCCGCGAAGGTGCGCAGCGTCTCCGTCATCTGGTTGATCGTCTCGGCGAGCTGGGCGACCTCGCCGCGCGCGCTCACCTGCACCTTCTGCGACAGGTCCCCGTTGGCGACCGCCGTCGTCACCTCCGCGATGCCGCGCACCTGGGAGGTGAGGTTCCCGGCCATCGTGTTGACGGAGTCCGTGAGGTCCTTCCACACCCCGGCCACGCCCGGCACCACGGCCTGACCGCCCAGCTCGCCCTCCGTACCCACCTCGCGGGCGACCCGGGTCACCTCGGAGGAGAACGAGGACAGCTGGTCGACCATCGTGTTGACGGTGTTCTTCAGCTGGAGCATCTCGCCGGCGACATGAACGGTGACCTTCCGCGACAGATCGCCCTTGGCGACCGCCGTCGTCACCAGCGCGATGTCGCGCACCTGCGCGGTCAGCCGGTACGCCATGGTGTTGACGGAGTCCGTGAGGTCCTTCCAGGACCCGGACATCCCGCGCACCTGCGCCTGGCCCCCGAGCTTGCCCTCGGTGCCCACCTCGACCGCCACCCGCGTCACCTGCTCGGTGAACGCCGACAGCTGGTCCACGAGATTGTTGACGGTACGGGCGACCTTGAGGAACTCGCCGCGCAGCGGCCGGACCGTGCCGTCGGCCGTGTGGGAGCGCAGCTCCATGCGCTGTTCCAGGTCGCCGTCGGCCACCGCCGACAGCACCCGGCCCACCTCGGAGACCGGCCGCGCCAGGTCGTCCACCAGGTCGTTGGACGCGTCGATCGCGGCGGCCCAGGCGCCCTCGCAGGCGCCCGTCTCCAGCCGTTCGGTGAGCTTGCCCTCGCGGCCGACCACGCGGCGCACGCGCGCCAGCTCGCCCGTGAGGTGCAGATTGCGGTCGGCGACCTCGTTGAACACGGCGGCCAGCTCCGCCATGACCCCTTCGCCGGAGACCGTGACGCGCCTGCGGAAGTTCCCGTCGCGCATGGCCACCAGACCGGACAGCAGTCTGTGGAGCGCCGCGGCGTCGACCTCGACGGTTCCCTGGCGCTGCTTCCTCACGGACTGACCGCCTCTACCGCGCGCACCTGAACCCCGCGCCGCCACGTCAGACTCCACCGTGTCCCTCCCGCAGGGTTTCGACCATCTAGCCAGGACCTCGTCCCAGAGCTTGCCCAGAACTTCCGGGGCTCATCGCCACAGACCACCGTCGACGGGTGACCATGCGGACGTCAAATCGTTGAAACGTATCAGGCGGGAACCGGTCGGGGTGGAACCTCCCCTCGTTGTCCCACATCCCTTCGAGGGGAAGCCCATCCTGTCGCTCACTCGTCGGTTCCCGCCCGTGCCTGTCCGAAGTCGGCCCTCGCTTACCCGGCGCGCCGGCGGAACGTCTAGCCTGGCAGGCGAATCGAAGCGGCGACAAACGGGCAGAGGACTCGGGGAAGCGACGAGACACCATATGGGGAGTGCTGTGATCACGGCGCGTGCGACTGCCACCTTCGACCCGGTGGCGCGCTCCGTCGCGACGGCCCGCGCCTTTGTCCGGGACACGCTCCAGGGGTGGGGATACACCGACGTCGTGGACGACGCCGTGGTCCTGACCAGCGAGCTCGTCACCAACGCCGTCGTCCACGCGGGCACCGCGGCGGACGTCCTGTGTCTGCGCACGGAGGACGGCGTACGCGTCGAGATCTCCGACCACTACCCGGAGCGGGAGATCCCGCTCCAGTCGGCCGGGCTCGACCTCGGCGGCCCCGACCGGGAGAACGGCCGGGGCCTGCTGCTGTGCGCGGCGCTCGCTTCCCGCTGGGGCGTCGAGTACTCCCCCACCCGTAAGCACGTCTGGTTCCAGCTCGATCTGCCGGACCGCCCGGTGGGCGTCCGCTCGGCCGGGCCGCTGCTGCCGGTCGGCATGCTCCCGGTCACGGACGAGCGCGTGCGGGTCGCCGTCGTGCAGATCGACAGCGAGGGCGCCGTCGCCGCCTGGAACGACGACGCCGCCTATCTGTTCGGCTACACGGCGGATCAGGTCATGGGGAAGCAGCTCGCGGACTTCACCGCCTGGCCGCAGACCCCCGGCACCAGCACCGGCTTCGACGACGCCCTGCGCCTCTCCCGCTGGGAGGGCAGCTACGGAATCCGGGGCGCCGACGGCCGTACGATCCCGGTCTACGGCTCCCACCTGCGGGTACGCGACACCGAGGGCGAGCCTTCGACGGTCTGCCTGCTCGTGCGCGACTACGAGCGCGCCGTCCTGCAGACCCCGGTACGCGCCCCCGCGTCCGATGCCGCCGAGAGCCGCAAGACGGACCCGTTCGAGGTCTTCATCGGCTCCCCCGCCCCCGACGACCTGGACGGACTGCTCCAGCGCACCGTCGAACGGGCCCGCGACATGCTCGACGCCGACGCCGCTTTCTTGCTGCTGGCCACGGACGACGAGACCGAGCTGGAGGTCCGGGCCACGACCGGCCTGCCCTCCGCCCGCCAGCGCTTCGCCCGCGTCCCCGTCGAGGCCGGGACCGGCCGGTACGGCTCCGCGCGGATGCCCGCCGTCCACGAGGACCTGGACGCCGTTCCGGGCGCGGTCCCGCTGCTCGGCAACACCGGCATGCGTTCGGTGGTCACGGTCCCGCTGAAGGTCGAGGGCCGGCTGACGGGCTCCCTGGGCGTCGCCGCCGAGGCGGCCGGGCGTTACTCGAACGAGGAGGCGCTGCGCCTGCAGTTCGCGGCGGATCGGATCGCCCTGGCGGTCGAGTCGGCGCGGCTGGGCGAGCTGGAACGGTTGCGCCGCGGCTCGCTGTCCTTCCTGGTGGAGGCGTCGGACCTGCTGGCGGGCACGCTGGACCGGGATCAGACGCTGGCGCTGATGGCCCAGATGACGGTTCCGACGCTGGCGACGTGGTGCGCGGTCTACACGATCGCCGACCAGTCGTCGGAACCGGAGCTCTCCTACGTGCTGCACGAGGACGAGGAGCGCATCGACGGGCTCAAGGCCCTGCTCACCCGGATCTCGCCGCCCGAACCGGTGCCCACGCCCGGCGCCCGTGTCTGGACCGCGCCGTCCCGGGCCGCCCACGAGGCCGCGCTGCGGACGTCGATGCGCAGCATCACGATGGGCGAGCGGGACGGCCTGGGTTCGGCGACCCGGACGACGCTGGCTACGGCGGCCGCGGTGGGCGGGGAGACCGTCGTCCTGCCGCTCGTCGCCCGGAACCGGGTCATCGGCATGCTGACGCTCGGCAAGCCGTCCGACGACCACTTCCGCCAGGAGATCCTGGAGCTGGCCGAGGACCTGTCCCGCCGGGCCGCCCTGGCCCTGGACAACGCCCGCCTGTACTCCGAGCGCACGGCGATCAGCCAGGCCCTCCAGCGCAGCCTGCTGCCTCCGGGCCTGCCGGCCGTGCCCAATGTGGAGGTCGATGTCATCTACCGGGCGGCCGGTGAGGGCAACGAGGTCGGCGGCGACTTCTACGACGTGTTCCCGATCCGGGACGGCGCGTACGGGTTCGCCATCGGCGACGTGTGCGGTACGGGGCCCGAGGCCGCGTCCGTCACGGGCCTGGCCCGCCATGCGCTGCGCCTGCTGGCCAGGGAGGGCTTCGGTGGCCCCGCGGTCCTGGAGCGGCTCAACGCGGCCATCCTCGACGAGGGGACGCGCAGCCGCTTCCTCACCCTGCTGTACGGCGAGCTGTGGCCGCAGGAGGACGGCAGCGCGCTGCTGAAGGTGGTCTGCGCGGGGCATCCGCTGCCGCTGCGGTTGCGCCAGGACGGCTCGGTGGAGCCGGCGGCGGACCCGCAGCCGCTGCTGGGCGTGATGGAGGACCTGGAGCTGTACGAGCAGCAGTTCACGCTGGAGCCGGGCGACGTGCTGTTGTGCGTGACGGACGGGGTGACGGAGCGCCGGGAGGGCACGCGCATGCTCGGCGACGACGGCCTGGCGGAGGTGCTCTCGCACTGCACGGGGCTGACGGCGGGTGCGGTGGCCGCGCGCATTCTCCGCGCGGTCGAGCGCTTCGCCGCCGATCCGCCCTCGGACGACATGGCCATCCTGACGATGCGCGTTCCGGAACCCCGTACATGAAGAAAGGCCCCGCCAGTCGGCGGGGCCTTTCCTTTTCCTGAGCCCCAATGCGGAATCGAACCGCAGACCTTCTCCTTACCATGGAGACGCTCTACCGACTGAGCTATTGGGGCCTTGCTGCCCTGCGGCAACGAGCTAAAGCATACCCTGATCCAGGGGTTCTGCAAAACCGCCTGAGCCGCCCGGATGGCCGGGTGGGCCGGCGGGACAGCAGGGGCCCGGCTCATGCAGGCCCCGGAAACGCAGAAAAGCCCCGTGCCAGCGGCACGGGGCTTTCCCACAATGATTGTTCGGCGGCGTCCTACTCTCCCACAGGGTCCCCCCTGCAGTACCATCGGCGCTGAAAGGCTTAGCTTCCGGGTTCGGAATGTAACCGGGCGTTTCCCTAACGCAATGACCACCGAAACACTATGAAATTCTGAACAGAACCGGACATGGACACGGCTGTTCGTTATTTCAGAACCAACACAGTGGACGCGAGCAACTGAGGACAAGCCCTCGGCCTATTAGTACCAGTCAGCTCCACCCGTTACCGGGCTTCCACATCTGGCCTATCAACCCAGTCGTCTACTGGGAGCCTTAACCAATCAAGTTGGTGGGAATACTCATCTTGAAGCAGGCTTCCCGCTTAGATGCTTTCAGCGGTTATCCTTTCCGAACGTAGCCAACCAGCCATGCCCTTGGCAGAACAACTGGCACACCAGAGGTTCGTCCGTCCCGGTCCTCTCGTACTAGGGACAGCCCTTCTCAATATTCCTACGCGCACAGCGGATAGGGACCGAACTGTCTCACGACGTTCTAAACCCAGCTCGCGTACCGCTTTAATGGGCGAACAGCCCAACCCTTGGGACCGACTCCAGCCCCAGGATGCGACGAGCCGACATCGAGGTGCCAAACCATCCCGTCGATATGGACTCTTGGGGAAGATCAGCCTGTTATCCCCGGGGTACCTTTTATCCGTTGAGCGACAGCGCTTCCACAAGCCACTGCCGGATCACTAGTCCCGACTTTCGTCCCTGCTCGACCCGTCGGTCTCACAGTCAAGCTCCCTTGTGCACTTACACTCAACACCTGATTGCCAACCAGGCTGAGGGAACCTTTGGGCGCCTCCGTTACCCTTTAGGAGGCAACCGCCCCAGTTAAACTACCCATCAGACACTGTCCCTGATCCGGATCACGGACCCAGGTTAGACATCCAGCACGACCAGAGTGGTATTTCAACGACGACTCCACAACCACTGGCGTGGCCGCTTCACAGTCTCCCACCTATCCTACACAAGCCGAACCGAACACCAATATCAAACTATAGTAAAGGTCCCGGGGTCTTTCCGTCCTGCTGCGCGAAACGAGCATCTTTACTCGTAGTGCAATTTCACCGGGCCTATGGTTGAGACAGTCGAGAAGTCGTTACGCCATTCGTGCAGGTCGGAACTTACCCGACAAGGAATTTCGCTACCTTAGGATGGTTATAGTTACCACCGCCGTTTACTGGCGCTTAAGTTCTCAGCTTCGCCACCCCGAAGAGCAGCTAACCGGTCCCCTTAACGTTCCAGCACCGGGCAGGCGTCAGTCCGTATACATCGCCTTACGGCTTCGCACGGACCTGTGTTTTTAGTAAACAGTCGCTTCTCGCTGGTCTCTGCGGCCACCCCCAGCTCAAGCAGCAAATGCTATCACCAGGAATGGCCCCCCTTCTCCCGAAGTTACGGGGGCATTTTGCCGAGTTCCTTAACCATAGTTCACCCGAACGCCTCGGTATTCTCTACCTGACCACCTGAGTCGGTTTAGGGTACGGGCCGCCATGAAACTCGCTAGAGGCTTTTCTCGACAGCATAGGATCATCCACTTCACCACAATCGGCTCGGCATCAGGTCTCAGACTTATATGCACGACGGATTTGCCTACCGTGCGTCCTACACCCTTACCCCAGGACAACCACCGCCTGGGCTGGACTACCTTCCTGCGTCACCCCATCGCTTACCTACTACAAGTCTGGTTCGTCGGCTCCACCACTACCCTCAACTCCGAAGAGATCGGGCCGGCTTCACGGACTTAGCATCGCCTGATTCAGTACTGGGCGTTTCAAAGCGGGTACCGGAATATCAACCGGTTGTCCATCGACTACGCCTGTCGGCCTCGCCTTAGGTCCCGACTTACCCTGGGCAGATCAGCTTGACCCAGGAACCCTTAGTCAATCGGCGCACACGTTTCTCACGTGTGTATCGCTACTCATGCCTGCATTCTCACTCGTGAACCGTCCACAACTCGCTTCCACGGCTGCTTCACCCGGCACACGACGCTCCCCTACCCATCCCAGCAGGCGTTGGCCCTGATGCTGGAATGACACGACTTCGGCGGTACGCTTGAGCCCCGCTACATTGTCGGCGCGGAATCACTTGACCAGTGAGCTATTACGCACTCTTTCAAGGGTGGCTGCTTCTAAGCCAACCTCCTGGTTGTCTCTGCGACTCCACATCCTTTCCCACTTAGCGTACGCTTAGGGGCCTTAGTCGATGCTCTGGGCTGTTTCCCTCTCGACCATGGAGCTTATCCCCCACAGTCTCACTGCCGCGCTCTCACTTACCGGCATTCGGAGTTTGGCTAAGGTCAGTAACCCGGTAGGGCCCATCGCCTATCCAGTGCTCTACCTCCGGCAAGAAACACACGACGCTGCACCTAAATGCATTTCGGGGAGAACCAGCTATCACGGAGTTTGATTGGCCTTTCACCCCTAACCACAGGTCATCCCCCAGGTTTTCAACCCTGGTGGGTTCGGTCCTCCACGAAGTCTTACCTCCGCTTCAACCTGCCCATGGCTAGATCACTCCGCTTCGGGTCTAGAGCGTGCAACTCAATCGCCCTGTTCGGACTCGCTTTCGCTACGGCTTCCCCACACGGGTTAACCTCGCTACACACCGCTAACTCGCAGGCTCATTCTTCAAAAGGCACGCAGTCACGACATGCAAGCAAGCTTGCATGCGACGCTCCCACGGCTTGTAGGCACACGGTTTCAGGTACTATTTCACTCCGCTCCCGCGGTACTTTTCACCATTCCCTCACGGTACTATCCGCTATCGGTCACCAGGGAATATTTAGGCTTAACGGGTGGTCCCGCCAGATTCACACGGGATTTCTCGGGCCCCGTGCTACTTGGGTGTCTCTCAAACAAGCCGCTGATGTTTCAGCTACGGGGGTCTTACCCTCTACGCCGGACCTTTCGCATGTCCTTCGCCTACACCAACGGTTTCTGACTCGTCTCACAGCCGGCAGACCGTGAAAGAGAGATCCCACAACCCCGCATGCGCAACCCCTGCCGGGTATCACACGCATACGGTTTGGCCTGATCCAGTTTCGCTCGCCACTACTCCCGGAATCACGGTTGTTTTCTCTTCCTGCGGGTACTGAGATGTTTCACTTCCCCGCGTTCCCTCCACACTGCCTATGTGTTCAGCAGCGGGTGACAGCCCATGACGACTGCCGGGTTTCCCCATTCGGACACCCCCGGATCAAAGCTCGGTTGACAGCTCCCCGGGGCCTATCGCGGCCTCCCACGTCCTTCATCGGTTCCTGGTGCCAAGGCATCCACCGTGCGCCCTTAAAAACTTGGCCACAGATGCTCGCGTCCACTGTGCAGTTCTCAAACAACGACCAGCCACCCACCACCCCATCCCAACCGGGACGAGTTCACTGGGGCCGGCAACCGAAGGACGACCATTGACGGCCGCACCTTCAGATACCCAACAGCGTGCCCGACCCGACCCGTTACTTGTTCACGTTCCACGCCGAAGCAGTACTAGTGACAACCAACTTGCCGTGCCGAGTAGTCAACGTTCCACCCATGAGCTGACCACCGTCGGACGTTTGCCGACGTAGTGGCTCTGGATTCCTTGCGGAATCTAGATGCTCCTTAGAAAGGAGGTGATCCAGCCGCACCTTCCGGTACGGCTACCTTGTTACGACTTCGTCCCAATCGCCAGTCCCACCTTCGACAGCTCCCTCCCACAAGGGGTTGGGCCACCGGCTTCGGGTGTTACCGACTTTCGTGACGTGACGGGCGGTGTGTACAAGGCCCGGGAACGTATTCACCGCAGCAATGCTGATCTGCGATTACTAGCAACTCCGACTTCATGGGGTCGAGTTGCAGACCCCAATCCGAACTGAGACCGGCTTTTTGAGATTCGCTCCGCCTCACGGCATCGCAGCTCATTGTACCGGCCATTGTAGCACGTGTGCAGCCCAAGACATAAGGGGCATGATGACTTGACGTCGTCCCCACCTTCCTCCGAGTTGACCCCGGCAGTCTCCTGTGAGTCCCCATCACCCCGAAGGGCATGCTGGCAACACAGAACAAGGGTTGCGCTCGTTGCGGGACTTAACCCAACATCTCACGACACGAGCTGACGACAGCCATGCACCACCTGTACACCGACCACAAGGGGGGCACCATCTCTGATGCTTTCCGGTGTATGTCAAGCCTTGGTAAGGTTCTTCGCGTTGCGTCGAATTAAGCCACATGCTCCGCTGCTTGTGCGGGCCCCCGTCAATTCCTTTGAGTTTTAGCCTTGCGGCCGTACTCCCCAGGCGGGGAACTTAATGCGTTAGCTGCGGCACCGACGACGTGGAATGTCGCCAACACCTAGTTCCCAACGTTTACGGCGTGGACTACCAGGGTATCTAATCCTGTTCGCTCCCCACGCTTTCGCTCCTCAGCGTCAGTAATGGCCCAGAGATCCGCCTTCGCCACCGGTGTTCCTCCTGATATCTGCGCATTTCACCGCTACACCAGGAATTCCGATCTCCCCTACCACACTCTAGCCTGCCCGTATCGACTGCAGACCCGGAGTTAAGCTCCGGGCTTTCACAACCGACGCGACAAGCCGCCTACGAGCTCTTTACGCCCAATAATTCCGGACAACGCTTGCGCCCTACGTATTACCGCGGCTGCTGGCACGTAGTTAGCCGGCGCTTCTTCTGCAGGTACCGTCACTTTCGCTTCTTCCCTGCTGAAAGAGGTTTACAACCCGAAGGCCGTCATCCCTCACGCGGCGTCGCTGCATCAGGCTTTCGCCCATTGTGCAATATTCCCCACTGCTGCCTCCCGTAGGAGTCTGGGCCGTGTCTCAGTCCCAGTGTGGCCGGTCGCCCTCTCAGGCCGGCTACCCGTCGTCGCCTTGGTAGGCCATTACCCCACCAACTAGCTGATAGGCCGCGGGCTCATCCTTCACCGCCGGAGCTTTCAACCTTCTCCCAGGAGGGAGAAAGTGGTATCCGGTATTAGACCCCGTTTCCAGGGCTTGTCCCAGAGTGAAGGGCAGATTGCCCACGTGTTACTCACCCGTTCGCCACTAATCCACCCCGAAGGGCTTCATCGTTCGACTTGCATGTGTTAAGCACGCCGCCAGCGTTCGTCCTGAGCCAGGATCAAACTCTCCGTGAATGTTTTCCCGTAATCGGGACCACACATCACGAGAGCGGAACGAACAAGGTCGGAATATGACCCGCCGTCCACTGCGTCCTCGCTGTGTTTTTTACCTGCCCGATCCACAAGGGATCGCACAGGACTTTCAAAGGAACCTCCAACCTGCCGTAGCAGGCCGGGGTATCAACATATCTGGCGTTGACTTTTGGCACGCTGTTGAGTTCTCAAGGAACGGACGCTTCCCTTGTACTCACCCGCAGAACACTTTCTGGGGCTTTCCTCCGGGCGCTTCCCTTCGGTCTTGCGTTTCCGACTCTATCAGACTCTCTCGTGTCCGATTCCCGGCCGAAGCGGGTCAATCATTTTTTCGCTTTCCAGGTCTTCGCTTTCGCGTTTCCCTTTCCGGCGGCTCCGACTTTATCAGAAGTTCTGAGTCGGAATTCCCGCCCCCTCTGTGGAAACTCAGGGCGCACGGGTGCGCTCGCTGCTTCCCGGTGAGGCGGAGACGTAAACGTACTGGAGCGGGGCGCCCCGATGCAAATCGGGGGCCCCGCTCCGAAGTCCGCGCCTGGCGTCGGGTCAGACCTCGACGACGACGGGGAGGATCATCGGGCGCCGGCGGTAGGTGTCGGAGACCCACTTGCCGACCGTGCGGCGGATCAGCTGCTGGAGCTGGTGGGGCTCCATCACGCCGTCCTGGGCCGACCGGTCGAGCGCGTCCTCGATCTTCGGCACGACCGCGGTGAACGCCGCGTCGTCGATGCCCGAGCCCCGCGCGTGGATGTGGGGACCGCCCACGATCTTGCCCGAGGTGCTGTCGACCACCAGGAACACCGAGATGATGCCCTCGTCGCCGAGGATGCGGCGATCCTTGAGCGAGGTCTCGGTGACATCGCCGACCGAGAGGCCGTCCACGTACACGTACCCCGCCTGGACCTTGCCGACGATCTTGGCCTTGCCCTCGACGAGGTCCACGACGACGCCGTCCTCGGCGATGACGATGTGGTCCTTCGGCACTCCGGTGAGCGCGCCGAGCTCGGCATTCGCCCGCAGGTGGCGCCACTCGCCGTGGACCGGCATCAGGTTCTTCGGGCGGCAGATGTTGTAGAAGTACAGCAGCTCACCGGCCGAGGCGTGGCCCGAGACGTGGACCTTGGCGTTGCCCTTGTGGACGACGTTGGCGCCCCAGCGGGTGAGGCCGTTGATCACGCGGTACACGGCGTTCTCGTTGCCGGGGATCAGCGACGACGCCAGGATCACCGTGTCGCCCTGGACGATGCGGATCTGGTGGTCGCGGTTGGCCATCCGGGACAGGGCCGCCATCGGCTCGCCCTGCGAACCGGTGCAGACGAGCACGACCTCGTCGTCCGGCAGGTCGTCCAGCGTCTTGACGTCCACGACCAGGCCGGCCGGAACCCGCAGATAGCCCAGGTCCCGGGCGATGCCCATGTTCCGGACCATCGAGCGCCCGACGAAGGCGACCCGGCGGCCGTACTCGTGGGCCGTGTCGAGGATCTGCTGGATGCGGTGCACATGGCTGGCGAAGCTCGCCACGATGATGCGCTTCTGCGCATTGGCGAAGACGTTGCGCAGGACGTTCTGGATGTCCCGCTCGGGCGGAACGAAGCCCGGCACCTCCGCGTTCGTCGAGTCGGAGAGCAGGAGGTCGATGCCCTCCTCACTCAGCCGCGCGAAAGCGTGCAGGTCGGTGAGGCGACGGTCCAGCGGCAGCTGGTCCATCTTGAAGTCACCGGTGGCCACGGCCAGGCCGGCGGGGGTCCGGATGGCGACCGCGAGGGCGTCCGGGATGGAGTGGTTCACCGCGATGAATTCGCAGTCGAAGACTCCGATGCGCTCGCGCTGCCCCTCCGCCACCTCCAGGGTGTACGGGCGGATGCGGTGCTCCTGGAGCTTGGCCTCGATCAGGGCCAGGGTCAGCTTGGAGCCGATCAGCGGGATGTCCGGCTTCAGGCGCAGCAGGTACGGGACGCCACCGATGTGGTCCTCGTGGCCGTGCGTGAGGACGATGCCCTCGATGTCGTCGAGGCGGTCCCGGATGGTGGTGAAGTCCGGCAGGATCAGGTCGATACCGGGCTGCTCCTCCTCCGGAAAGAGGACACCGCAGTCGACGATGAGCAGGCGTCCGCCGTACTCGAAGACCGTCATGTTGCGGCCGATCTCACCGAGACCACCGAGCGGGGTGACCCGGAGGGCGCCCTTCGCGAGCTTCGGCGGCGTGCCGAGTTCAGGATGCGGATGACTCAAAAGACTCTCCTCACCACGCGCGCCACGTACCGCTTGGGCACGTGGCGCGCATGTCATTCGTGCACTTGCTGTTGTCTTGGATGGTGCTGTGGCGCGGATTCCCCGCGTATTTCGTGGTGGAGCACGTATTCAGTTGTGAAGTCCGTTGTCAGAGCTCTACCCCGCCGGCGGCAAGATCGATCTTGAGCTGGGCCGTCTCCTGCTCGGTCAGCTCGACGAGGGGCAGGCGCAGGGGGCCCGCCGGGAGTCCCTGGAGCGTCAGGGCGGCCTTGGTGGTGATCACGCCCTGGGTGCGGAACATGCCGGTGAAGACCGGCAGCAGCTTCTGGTGGATCTCGGTGGCCTTCTGCACGTCCCCGCCGAGGTACGCCTCGATGAGCGCCCGCAGCTCCGGCGTGACGACATGGCCGACGACCGAGACGACGCCGACCGCGCCGACCGACAGGAGCGGGAGGTTCAGCATGTCGTCGCCGGAGTACCAGGCGAGGCCCGAGCGGGCGATGGCCCAGCTGGAGCGGCCGAGGTCGCCCTTGGCGTCCTTGTTCGCGACGATGCGGGGGTGCTCGGCGAGCCGTACGAGCGTCTCCGTGTCGATCGGCACACCGCTGCGGCCCGGGATGTCGTAGAGCATCACCGGCAGGCCAGTGGCGTCCGCGATGGCGGTGAAGTGCCGGAACAGGCCCTCCTGCGGGGGCTTGTTGTAGTACGGGGTCACGGCGAGGAGGCCGTGCGCGCCGCTGCGCTCGGCGGTGCGGGCGAGCTCGATGCTGTGACGGGTGTCATTGGTGCCGATGCCGGCGACGATGTGCGCCCGGTCGCCCACCGCTTCGAGGACCGCCCTGACGAGCTGGTCTTTCTCCGCGTCGCTGGTGGTCGGGGACTCGCCGGTGGTGCCGTTGATGATCAGGCCGTCGTTGCCTGCGTCCACCAGGTGGGTGGCGAGCCGCTGCGCGCCCTCGAGGTCGAGAACACCGTCCGCCGTGAACGGCGTGACCATAGCGGTGAGGACCCGCCCGAAGGGGGTCTGCGGAGTGGAGATCGGAGCCATGGGTAACACGCTACTCGTTGCTCGGCGAACGGTACCCCCTCGGGGGCTCAAGCAAGAGGAGCCCGGCACTGCCTGCTCGGGGGTTCAAGCAGTGCCGGGTCCGTTTGATCAGCCTAGATGAACTACTCGAAACGCCGCAATACGGACACCGCCCTACGGGGCGACACGTCCATTTTTGTTGAAGGCTGCATAGGTGAGCGGCATGAGCCGCGCCCAGTGCGCCTCCATCTGCTCACCCACCATCTCGATCTCCCGCTGCGGGAACGACGGCACCTTGGCCAGCTCGTGCTGCGTGCGCAGGCCGAGGAAGTGCATCAGCGAGCGTGCGTTGCAGGTGGCGTACATCGTGGAGTACAGGCCGACCGGGAGTACGGCGCGGGCCACCTCACGGGCCACACCGGCCGCCAGCATCTCCTGGTACGCGTCGTAGGACCGCCGGTACGACTCCTCCATGGCGTTGCCGGTGAGCGCGTGCTGTTCCGGGGTGCCCTCGACGAACTCGTACTTGCCGGGGCGGCCCTGCTGGATGAGCTTGCGGGAGGTGTCGGGGACGTAGAAGACCGGCTGCAGCTCCCGGTAGCGGCCCGACTCCTCGTTGTACGACCAGCCGACGCGGTGCCGCATGAACTCGCGGAACACGAAGATCGGGGCGCTGATGAAGAAGGTCATCGAGTTGTGCTCGAACGGGCTGCCGTGCCGGTCCCGCATCAGGTAGTTGATGAGCCCCTTCGAACGCTCGGGGTCCTTGGCGATCTCCTCCAGGGACTGCTCACCGGCCGTGGACACACGGGCGGCGAACAGGACGTCGGCGTCGCCCGCGGCGGATTTCACCAGGTCAACGGTGACATCGCTGCGGAAGTGGGCCTTGGTGGGCTCGGGAGTTTCGGTCACCGGCGGGGGTCCTTCCAACGGCATCGCTCGGGCGGCGTCCACTCTACGGGCCGGGGCCCGTGCCTCCTCCCCAGCCCGTTGCCCGCGGATATCCGCGCGGACGAACCGGCGATTCCGGGCACCGAATGGGCCTGTCATTCGTCTGACCGGGTGAGTACCACCCGAAAGTGAAACCGAGGAGAGCCACCATGTTCCGCCGGCGGGAAGCCGTCCCGTTCTCGTTCGTCGCCGAATCCGACCGGTTCCGCAGCAACGTCACTCCCCCGCCCCGCGCCCGCAGTACGGTCTCCGAGCGGGCCGGGCGCGCCCTCATCGGCCTCGTCGTCGTCGGCGGGCTCGCCGGGGCGCTGGTCCTGGGCCTGCCCGCGCTGGGCCCCGATCAGGCGCCGGCGCACACGCAGCAGACCGAGGCCGCGGACGGGCACTGACCCGGACGGACCCCCTGGGGTGGTCCGTCCGGCCACCTCCTCGGTAGCCTCACCGGGCACAGCAATCGAGCGTGCTTGTGAGTGAGGATCAGTCGTGCCCCTGCCCTTCCTGACGGCCGACCGCGCGTTTGACACGAACGCCGAGGACGTCGCGCTCCCGTTCGACGACCACGACAGCTGGCGGCGGCCCTACCGCCCCGGCCCGTGGCGGGTCGCCGCCGCGGCCGGTCTGCTGCTGCTCGCCTCGTTCATCCTGTTCGCGGGGATGATCATCGCGTTCGCCGGAGCGCTGCCCGGAGCGGGGGCGTGCCTCGCGCTCGCCCTCGCGATCATCCTGTGCGCGCTGCGGATGCTGCGCATCGGCGCATGGGTGAGCCGGCACGGTGTGCGGCGCGTCGGCTTCTTCCGTACGACGACGGTGCCGTGGAGCGGGGCCACCGCCGTACGGACGGTGCAGCAGCCCGTGAAGTGGCTCGGGTTCCCCCGTACGGTGCAGGGCCAGGCCCTGATCGTCGTCCGCAAGGGCGGGGACGCGGTGCCGCCGCTGCTCACCGACTCCAACGCGGATTTCCTTGCGCGGGGGGAGGCGTTCGATCGTGCCGCGGACACGATCGAGGCGTGGGGGGATGAGTATCGGCCGCGGTAGCGGGTCGTTGTGCGGTGCGGTGCCGTCCGGTGAGCGAGGTTTCCTCAATCGCCGGACGGCTACTTTTTTTGTCCTCAAACGCTGGACGGGCTGGTTGGTTCACCGGTACGGCGGTGCAGGGCGATGGCTCGTTGCATGGCCTTGCGGGCTCGGGGGGTGTCCCGGGCGTCCTGGTAGGCGACCGCCAGGCGGAACCAGCAGCGCCAGTCGTCCGGGGAGTCCTCCGTCTCCTCCCGGCGGCGTTCGAACACCGCGTCCGCCGATGCCCGGTCGATGCGGCCGCTGGGCGTACGCAGCAGGTCGTCGACCGGGAGGCCGCCCTCCGCGTCCAGTTCGGCGGCCAGGGCGTTGGCCCTGCGGACGAACTGGGTGTTCTTCCACAGGAACCAGACGCCGATCGCCGGCAGGACGAGCACGGCGACCCCGAAGGCCACCGTCACCGGGGTGCCGTGCTCGATGAGCAGCACACCCCGGCTGCCGACCAGGACGAAGTAGAAGACCAGGACGGCGGCGGTGACGACATAGGTGATCTTTGCGCGCATGGCGGGGCCAGTCAGTTCAGGTCGAGGAAGTGTTCCAGGCCGAATGTGAGGCCGGGAGTGGTCACCACACGGCGGGCGCCGAGCAGGATGCCGGGCATGAAGCTGCTGTGGTGCAGGGAGTCGTGGCGGATGGTGAGGGTCTCGCCCTCGCCCCCGAGCAGCACCTCCTGGTGGGCCAGGAGGCCGCGGAGCCGGACCGAGTGGACCGGGATACCGTCCACGTCGGCGCCGCGCGCCCCGTCCAGCGCGGTGCTGGTGGCGTCCGGCTGGGGGGCGCTGCCCGCGTCGCGGCGGGCGGCGGCGATGAGCTGGGCGGTGCGGGCGGCGGTGCCCGAGGGGGCGTCGGCCTTGTTGGGGTGGTGCAGCTCGATGACCTCGACGGACTCGAAGTAGCGGGCCGCCTGCTGGGCGAACTTCATGGTGAGGACCGCGCCGATGGAGAAGTTCGGTGCGATGAGCACACCGGTCTCCGGGGAGGCGTCGAGCCAGGTGTTCAGCCGCGCGAGCCGTTCGTCGGTCCAGCCGGTGGTGCCGACCACCGCGTGGATGCCGTGCCCGACGCAGTACTCGAGGTTGTCCATCACCGAGTCGGGGGTGGTCAGCTCGACGGCGACCTGGGCCCCGGCCGCGGCCAGGGTCTCCAGCTTGTCGTCCCGGCCGAGGGCGGCCACCAGCTCCAGGTCGTCGGCGGCCTCGACGGCTCGTACCGCCTCGGAGCCGATGCGGCCCTTCGCACCGAGAACGGCCACGCGCAGCTTGCTCATTGCTCTGCTTCCTTACGGGAGGATCTGGACTCGGGGTTTCAGGCGACCGCGTCGTGGAGACGGGCGGCCTGCTTGTCCTTGAGCGGTCCGATGACGGACAGCGAGGGACGCTGTCCGAGGATCTCGCCCGCCACCGCGCGTATGTCGTCCGGGGTGACTTCGCCGATACGGGCGAGCATGTCGTCGACCGACATCTGCTCGCCCCAGCACAGCTCGCTCTTGCCGATGCGGTTCATCAGCGCGCCGGTGTCCTCCAGGCCGAGGACGGTGGAGCCGGAGAGCTGGCCGATGGCGCGGCTGATCTCCTCGTCGCTCAGCCCGTCCGACGCGACCCGGTCCAGCTCATCGCGGCAGATCTTGAGGACGTCGTGCACCTGGCTGGGGCGGCAGCCCGCGTACACGCCGAACAGGCCGCAGTCGGCGAAGCCCGAGGTGTACGAGTACACGCTGTAGGCGAGGCCGCGCTTCTCCCGTACCTCCTGGAAGAGGCGGGAGCTCATGCCGCCGCCGAGGGCGGTGTTGAGGACGCCCAGGGCCCAGCGGCGCTCGTCGGTGCGGGAGAGGCCGGGCATGCCGAGGACCACATGGGCCTGTTCGGTCTTGCGGCCCAGCACCTCGACCCGGCCGGCGGTGCGCAGGGCGCGGGAGCCCTCGCGGGGCGCGGTGGGGACGGCGTCGGTGCGGGAGAGGGCGCCGGCCGCTTCGAACGCCTTGCGGACCCGGCGTACGACCGTGGCGTGGTCGATGTTGCCCGCGGCGGCGACGACGAGCCGGGTGGGGTCGTAGTGCTTCTTGTAGAAGCGGGCGATCTGGCCCCGGTTCAGGGCGTTGATCGTGTCGACGGTGCCGAGGACGGGGCGGCCGAGCGGGGTGTCGCCGAGCATGGTGTGCGCGAACAGGTCGTGCACGCAGTCGCCCGGATCGTCCTCCGTCATGGCGATCTCCTCCAGGATGACGCCGCGTTCGGCGTCCACGTCCTCGGGGGCGATCAGCGAGCCGGTCAGCATGTCGCAGACGACGTCGATGGCCAGCGGCAGGTCCGTGTCGAGGACCCGCGCGTAGTAGCAGGTGTACTCCTTGGCCGTGAAGGCGTTCATCTCGCCGCCGACCGCGTCGATGGCGGAGGAGATGTCGAGGGCGCTGCGCTTGGCGGTGCCCTTGAAGAGGAGGTGCTCCAGGTAGTGCGTGGCGCCGTTCAGCGCGGGCGTCTCGTCGCGTGAACCGACGTTGGCCCAGATACCGAAGGTCGCGGAGCGTACGGAGGGCAGGGTCTCGGTGACGACGCGGAGGCCGCCGGGCAGGACCGTCCGGCGGACCGTGCCGATGCCGTTGCTGCCCTTGAGAAGCGTTTGGGTACGGGCGACGGCCCGCCCCTCCGAGGAGGGGCGGGCCGTCGTCGCGGAACTACGGGACGTCACTTGGCGGCGTCGTCCTTCTTCTCGTCGTCTTCTTCACCCTCGATGACGGGGATGAGGGAGAGCTTGCCGCGGGAGTCGATCTCGGCGATCTCGACCTGGACCTTGGCGCCGACGCCGAGGACGTCCTCGACGTTCTCGACGCGCTTGCCGCCGGCGAGCTTGCGGATCTGCGAGATGTGCAGCAGACCGTCCTTGCCCGGCATGAGCGAGACGAACGCACCGAAGGTGGTGGTCTTGACGACCGTGCCCAGGTAGCGCTCGCCGACCTCCGGCATGGTCGGGTTGGCGATGGCGTTGATCGTGGCGCGGGCGGCCTCGGCCTGCGAGCCCTGCTGGGCACCGATGTAGATGGTGCCGTCGTCCTCGATCGTGATGTCGGCGCCGGTGTCCTCCTGGATCTGGTTGATCATCTTGCCCTTGGGGCCGATGACCTCGCCGATCTTGTCCACCGGGATCTTGACGGTGATGATCCGGGGGGCGTTCGGGGACATCTCGTCCGGGACGTCGATGGCCTCGTTCATCACGTCGAGGATGTGGAGGCGGGCGTCGCGGGCCTGCTTCAGCGCGGCGGCCAGGACCGAGGCGGGGATGCCGTCGAGCTTGGTGTCGAGCTGGAGCGCGGTGACGAACTGCTTCGTACCGGCGACCTTGAAGTCCATGTCACCGAAGGCGTCCTCGGCACCGAGGATGTCGGTGAGGGCGACGTAGTGGGTCTTGCCGTCGATCTCCTGGGAGATCAGGCCCATGGCGATGCCGGCGACGGCGGCCTTGAGGGGCACACCGGCGTTCAGCAGGGACATGGTGGAGGCGCAGACCGAACCCATGGACGTCGAGCCGTTGGAGCCGAGGGCCTCGGACACCTGGCGGATCGCGTAAGGGAACTCCTCGCGGGACGGCAGGACCGGCACGATGGCGCGCTCGGCGAGCGCGCCGTGGCCGATCTCACGGCGCTTGGGCGAGCCCACGCGGCCGGTCTCGCCGACGGAGTACGGCGGGAAGTTGTAGTTGTGCATGTAGCGCTTGCGGGTCACCGGGGAGAGGGTGTCCAGCTGCTGCTCCATGCGGAGCATGTTGAGGGTGGTGACGCCCAGGATCTGGGTCTCGCCACGCTCGAACAGGGCGGAGCCGTGCACGCGCGGGATGGCCTCGACCTCGGCGGCGAGCGTACGGATGTCCGTGACGCCGCGGCCGTCGATGCGGACCTTGTCCTTGATGATGCGCTCGCGGACCAGCTTCTTGGTCAGCGCGCGGTAGGCGCCGGAGATCTCCTTCTCGCGGCCCTCGAACTCGGGGAGGAGCTTCTCGCCCGCGATCTCCTTGACGCGGTCCAGCTCCGCCTCGCGCTCCTGCTTGCCGGCGATGGTGAGCGCCTTGGCCAGCTCGGTGCTGACGGCCTTGGTGAGGGCCTCCAGGACGTCGTCCTGGTAGTCGAGGAAGACCGGGAACTCGCCGGTGGGCTTGGCGGCCTTGGCGGCGAGGTCGGACTGGGCCTTGCACAGCACCTTGATGAAGGGCTTGGCGGCTTCCAGACCGGCGGCGACGACCTCTTCGGTCGGGGCCTCGGCGCCGTCCTTGACGAGCTGGATGGTCCGCTCGGTGGCCTCGGCCTCGACCATCATGATCGCGACGTCGCCGTCCTCCAGGACGCGGCCCGCGACGACCATGTCGAAGACGGCGTCCTCGAGCTCGGTGTGCGTCGGGAACGCGACCCACTGGCCCTTGATCAGCGCGACACGGGTGCCGCCGATCGGGCCGGAGAAGGGCAGACCGGCCAGCTGCGTGGAGCAGGAGGCGGCGTTGATCGCGACCACGTCGTACAGGTGGTCGGGGTTGAGCGCCATGACCGTCTCGACGATCTGGATCTCGTTGCGCAGGCCCTTCTTGAAGGAGGGGCGCAGCGGGCGGTCGATCAGGCGGCAGGTGAGGATCGCGTCCTCGGAGGGGCGGCCCTCGCGGCGGAAGAACGAGCCGGGGATCTTGCCCGCGGCGTACTGTCGCTCCTCGACGTCCACCGTCAGGGGGAAGAAGTCGAGCTGGTCCTTGGGCCGCTTGGAAGCGGTGGTGGCCGACAGCACCATGGTGTCGTCGTCCAGGTACGCGACGGCGGAGCCGGCGGCCTGCTTGGCCAGGCGGCCCGTCTCGAAGCGGATGGTGCGGGTGCCGAACGTGCCGTTGTCGATGACGGCCTCGGCGTAGTGGGTCTCGTTCTCCACTAGTGAATTCTCCATACTCGTCGTCTTTCGTCCGGGCGCCCGTATGGCGCCGGACAGTGCGGAGAAGCGCACCGTGTGTGCGGGGCCGGTCTTCGATCGAAGCTCCCGGACGTTGTTCCGGGGGCCACTACCGAGGACCGGCGGCGGCCGTGGGGCGCCTCTCCTCGTCTGTTGTTGTACGTCCAGGTTACTGAGGTTGTCCCCGGTACCGCACGTACGGCAAAGGGAGCGGCCCCCTGGATGAGGGAACCGCTCCCTTGCACAGCGTCTCTACTTGACGCCGCCGGCCGCACCGCGGCGGATGCCGAGGCGGTCGACGAGCGCACGGAAGCGCTGGATGTCCTTCTTGGCCAGGTACTGCAGGAGGCGGCGACGCTGGCCGACCAGGATCAGCAGACCACGACGGGAGTGGTGGTCGTGCTTGTGCGTCTTGAGGTGCTCCGTCAGGTCCGAGATGCGGCGCGAGAGCATGGCGACCTGGACCTCGGGGGAACCGGTGTCGCCCTCCTTCGTCGCGAACTCGGTCATGATCTGCTTCTTCGTAGCGGCGTCGAGCGGCACGCGGTACTCCTCTTGGTGTTCGATGCGCCCACGAGTGCCCCTGGTCTCGTTCTCAGGGGAGCTTGGGTGACTCGGGAGCGAGGGTCCGATGAGCGCAGTTCCCAGAACGAACCGGGAACGCGTACACAAACGGCCGCAGCCAGACTACCAGCCGTCCGGGGCCGGTCCCGCCGCCCGCCCCTTCCCCTGTACGGTGCGGATCGGAGCCGGTACGGAAAGGAACCCACACGATGGGCACACAGGCGGAGAAGGACGAGCTGTACGCACGCGACATCTCGGGGGTGAAGTGGCTGTGTGCGCCCGGCACGGAGCAGGAGGAGGAGCGCGTCGAGATCGCGCACCTTCCCGGCGGCGGGGTGGCGATGCGGTCCTCGCTCGACCCCGACACCGTGCTGAGGTACACGGAGGCCGAGTGGCACGCGTTCGTGCTCGGTGCCAGGGACGGCGAGTTCGACCTCCAGTAGTCGTCCCCGGGTACACCGGGTAGCCGTGGGGGGCACGTTCACACGAACGTGCCCCCCTTCGACCGTTTTGTGGGTCATATCCCTTGGTACGGGGCCGTGTTCACGGTGCCGTACGGCCTGCCGTCGCGGTGGCCCCGGCGATTAGGGTGGTTGCGGACGCGGCGGAGAACCTCTGGGCAGGCCCTGCGCGTCCCAGGGGGAGAGCCGGGCGATTCGCGTTACGGAACCGTCCCCACCCACCACGGCACAAGGGTGCTCGACCACACCAGGAGGCAAAAGTGAACGGCGATCGGGACGAGATGCGCGGGGGCTGGGACAAGCCCGTCGACGAGTCGTCCGACGCGGAGCCCGCCGACTCGACGGGTGAGTTCACCATCGACTACACCCCGCCCGCCTGGTACACGCAGAACGCGCCGGGCGACTCCTCGAACGGTGCCGGCTCGCCGCCGGCCCCGCCCAGCGGTGAGCCGGTGCCGCTGCCCCCGCCGCCCGCGCACCGCGGCTTCGACCCCGACCGGGCACCGGCCCCGCCGGAGCCCGCCGACAGCGGTGACCTGGAGAGCGGCGCCACGATGCGGTTCTCGGCCGCCGCGCTGAAGCGGGAGATCGAGGAGCGGGAGACCGCGACGCGCGACGCGGACGACGATGCGCCGTCCGGCGCGAACGGGGACAGGGACGCGGACGGGGACGTGCGGGATGACGTGTCCGGCCGGGTGTTCGACTTCGAGCCCGAGGAGGCCGGGCGCTCCGGCGCCGACACCCCGGAGCCGGCCGACGAGCCCGACAGGGCGCCGGAGGCCGAGGGGACCGGGGACGACGCGGACGGGGCGGGCGAGGACGCTCCGAAGCCGTACAGCCCCAAGCCGTTCCCCTCCGAACCGGCCGACGCGGTGCCGTCGGACGCGGCGCCGTCCGGGCCCGAGACGGGCGAGACGGATGCAACGGACGTGACGGATGAGGCGGGCGACGAGGTGCCCGTCGGCAAGGCGCCGCTCGCGGACGCCCCGTCCGACGCCGCGCCGTCGGACGCCGCCCCCTCCGATGCCGCACCGTCAGACGCCGCTCCGTCCTCTCCCTGGGCGCCGGCCCAGGCGCAGGGCGGTCTGCCGCCGCTGCCGCCCGCCTTCCAGCCGGCCGCCCCGCAGGCCCCGCAGCCGCCGGTCCAGCAGCCGGAAGCCGCTCCGCCCCAGGCCGTGCAGCCGCAGGCTCCGGCTCCGGCTCCGGCGCACCCCACTCCTCCCCCGGCCGCTCAGTCCGGCTACGGCTTCCCCCAGCAGCCCCAGCCCGCGCAGCAGCCTCCGCAGGCGCTCCCCGCGGCCAACCTGCCGGCGCAGCGGCCGCCCGAGCCGCAGGCTCCCCAGGCCCCGCAGCCGCAGGCGCCCTGGTCCGCTCAGCAGCCGCCGCAGCAGCAGGCCCAGCCGCCGGCCGAGGGCGGCGCCCCGCAGCTGCCCGCGCAGGCGCAGCCTCAGCCCCACCAGCCGCAGCCGTACCAGCAGCCCGTCGATCCGCGGGCCGGCACCTCGTGGCCCGCGCCCGTCACCCACGACCAGCGCGAGCGTTCCGTACCGGGTGCTCCGCTGGGGTACACGGCCGCGGTGGAGCTCACGTCCGACCGGCTGATCCGGGGCAAGCAGAAGACGCGGAGCAGCCGCAATCCCTCGGCCGCTGCCCGTTTCAAGCTGGGCGGCAAGAAGGAGGAGCAGGAGAGGCTGCGCAAGCTGGAGCTGATCCGTACGCCGGTGCTCTCCTGCTACCGGATCGCGGTCATCAGCCTCAAGGGCGGTGTCGGCAAGACCACGACGACCACCGCGCTCGGCGCGACCCTGGCCAGCGAGCGGCAGGACAAGATCCTCGCCATCGACGCCAACCCGGACGCCGGCACGCTGGGCCGCCGGGTGCGCCGTGAGACCGGGGCGACCATCCGCGACCTGGTGCACGCGATCCCGCACCTGAACTCGTACATGGACATCCGCCGGTTCACCTCGCAGGCGCCCTCCGGTCTGGAGATCATCGCGAACGACGTGGACCCGGCGGTCTCCACGACCTTCAACGACGAGGACTACCGGCGCGCGATCGACGTGCTCGGCAAGCAGTACCCGATCATCCTCACGGACTCGGGCACCGGTCTGCTGTACAGCGCGATGCGCGGGGTGCTGGACCTGGCCGATCAGCTGATCATCATCTCGACGCCCTCGGTCGACGGCGCCTCCAGTGCCTCGACGACGCTGGACTGGCTGTCGGCGCACGGGTACGCGGAGCTGGTGCAGCGGTCGATCACGGTCATCTCGGGGGTCCGCGAGACCGGAAAGATGATCAAGGTCGATGACATCGTGCAGCACTTCCGTACGCGCTGCCGCGGGGTGGTCGTGGTGCCGTTCGACGAGCATCTGTCGGCCGGTGCGGAGGTGGACCTCGACATGATGCGGCCGAAGACGCGGGAGGCGTACTTCAATCTGTCCGCGCTGGTCGCCGAGGACTTCGCGCGCGCCCAGCAGCAGCAAGGGCTCTGGACGTCGGACGGCAGCGGTCCGCCGCCGCAGTACGCCCCGCCGCTGCCGGGACAGCAGATTCCGGGCCAGCCGATGCCGGGTCAGCAGGTTCCCGGTCAGCCGATGCCGGGTCAGCAGCCCCCCGCGCCGCAGCCGTACGCCCCGCAGCAGCCGGGACAGCCCGGTCAGCCGCAGCACGGGCAGCCCCAGCCGCAGCCCGGGCAGCCGCAGTACCCCGGTCAGCCGTACGCGCCCCAATCACCCGGTCAGCCGTATCCGCAGCAGCCCTATCCCCCGCAGCCGGGGCCCGGCGCCGGGCAGGGCTGGCAGCAGCAGCCACCCGCGCAGGGCACGCAGCCGTACCCTCCGCAGCAAGGTGGGCAGGGTGCGCCCGAACCGTCCGCGCACCCCGAGTTGCAGGGCCCCGTACCGCCCGCCGGATGGCAGCAGCAGCCACCGTCAGCGCCTCAGCAGTAGGGCTTCAGAGGTCTGAACCAATGAGGGTCCGCATCGCCTCCGCGATGCGGACCCTTTTGGCATTCCCGCAGCCCACACGCCGTTTCAGGGACCGTTGACGCGGCTCGACCACCGCTGGTAGACCTGCGCAACATCAGCCGGCGATCCAGAGTTCATCCCATCTTCTCCGTGCGAGTCATGACGCGAGGTCTCTGACCATGGTCGTAAGAATCCCCCCGTCCTCCGCCCCGCCGCGCTCACGTCCGCGCGTGCTTCTGGCCTCCGGTGCCGCCGCCCTCGCGCTCGCGGCCGGCTCCGTCTTACCCGGCATGCCGCTGTCGGCACCCCAGGAGGCGCAGGCGGCGCAGGCCGCCGACAGCGGCGGCAGGACGCTCACCGTCGCCGTCGCGCAGAGCGTCGACTCACTGAGCCCGTTCCTCGCCCAGAAGCTGCTGAGCACGAGCGTGTCGCGGCTCATGTACGACTTTCTGACGAACTACGACCCCAAGGACAACCACGCCGTTCCGGGGCTCGCCACCTCGTGGGAGCCGTCCCCCGACAAGCTGACGTGGACGTACACCATCCGGACCGATTCGAAGTGGTCGGACGGGCAGCGGGCGACCGCCGAGGACGCGGCCTGGACGCTGAACAAGATCATGGACGACGAGGCGGCGGCCCAGGCCAACGGCAGCTTCGTCACCAACTTCAAGAAGGTGACGGCGCCCGACCCCACCCGGCTCGTCATCGAGCTGAAGGAGCCCCAGGCCACCATGGCCGCGCTCGACGTGCCGATCGTGCCCAAGCACGTGTGGGAGAAGGTCGGGGACTTCTCGAAGTTCAACAACGACACGAAGTTCCCCGTCGTCGGCAACGGGCCGTTCATCCTGACGGACTACAAGGTCGACCAGTACGTGAAGCTGAAGGCCAACAAGGACTTCTGGCGCGGCGCGCCCAAGTTCGACGAGCTGGTCTTCAAGACGTACAAGGACCAGGACGCGGCCGTCGCCGCCCTGCGCAAGGGCGAGGTCTCCTTCGTCGCCGGTTCGCCCGCGCTGACGCCCGCTCAGGCGAACTCCCTCAAGGGCGACAAGAACATCAAGGTCAACGAGGGTCCGGGCCGCCGGTTCTACGCGCTGGCCACCAACCCCGGCGCGCGGACCAAGGACGGCAGGAAGTTCGGCGACGGCAACAAGGCGCTGCTCGACAAGCGGGTCCGCCAGGCGCTGTTCCTGTCGGTCGACCGCGACACGATCATCGACCGGGTCTTCCAGGGCCACGCCGTCGAGGGCAAGGGCTACATCCCGCCGCGCTTCTCCGCGTACGCCTGGGAGCCGTCCGCCGACCAGGCGCTGGCCTACGACCCCGACAAGGCGGCGAAACTGCTGGACGAGGCAGGTTACGAGCTCAAGGGCGACCGGCGCGTCGGCAAGGACGGCAAGCCGCTCGACCTGCGCATCCTGTGCCACGCCACCGACCCCAACGACAAGGCGGTCGGCAAGTACCTGAAGGAGTGGTGGGGCAAGCTCGGCATCGGGCTGAAGGTGGACTGCCTGGACGACGTGTCGGTGCCCTGGTACGCGGGCGAGTACGACCTCGCCTTCGACGGCTGGTCCGTCAACCCGGACCCGGACTTCGTCCTCGGCATCCACACCTGCGCGGCCCTGCCCACCAAGGCCAGGGCGAGCGCGGCCACCGACAACTTCATCTGCGACAAGACGTACGACGAGCTGTACCGGAAGCAGCTCGCCGAGTACGACCCCGCGAAGCGGGCGCAACTCGTCGGGCAGATGCAGTCCTGGCTCTACGACTCGGGGTACATGAACGTCATCGCGTACCCGAACGCGGTCGAGGCGTACCGCACCGACCAGATCAAGTCCATCACGACCATGCCCGAGGCGGCCGGCAACATCTACGGCCAGGACGGCTACTGGAGCTGGTGGTCGGCCGTGCCCGCGGATGGGAGCGGTGACTCGGACAGCGGCTCCGGCTCCTCCACCGGTGTGATCATCGGAATCGTGGTCGCGGTCGTGGTCCTCGCAGGTGGTGGCTTCCTGATCTCGCGGCGCCGCCGCACCACCGCGGACGATCGCGAGTAGGTTCTCGAACGGGACGAGAGGAACCGGCCGGCGCGGGCGCGGCAGCGGGCCCGCGCCGGCCGTTTCCTTCAGGAACGACACGAGTTACGAGAGTTCCGATGACAGCTGACAGCACTCCGGCGCTCGTGCACGGGGCGGACGCGGTCGAGGGCGGCCCTCCGGCCGGTCCCGAGGCCGCCCGCGATCCGCGGGCGCGCAACACCAAGGCCTATCTGAAGTATGTGGCCGCCAAGCTCGCGGGCGCCGTCGTCTCCCTGTTCGCGGTGCTGGTCACCAGCTTCTTCCTCTTCCGGCTCATTCCGAGCGACCCGGTCAAGCAGATGACGGGCGGCCGGCGCGTATCGGCCGAACAGCTGGAGTCGATGCGCCATCAGTTCGGGCTCGACCAGCCGATGTGGCAGCAGTTCACCAGCTACATCGGGGACGCGCTGACCGGCGACTTCGGCGCCTCGTACGCGTACCACGCACCGGTCATCGACAAGATCGTCGAGAAGCTTCCGGCGACGCTGCTGCTGACCGGCACCGCCTATGTCCTCTACAGCCTGATCGGTCTCTGGCTCGGCACCCGCACCGCCTGGCGCAACGGTTCGGCGAACGACCGGTTCAACACGGCGCTGGCGCTGACGCTGTACTCGGTGCCCTCCTTCTGGCTCGGGCTGCTGCTGATCATCGTCTTCTCGGTGGGCGTCGGCCCGATCCCCGGTATGTTCCCGACGGGCGGGATGACGTCGGGCGACACGAGCGGCTTCGACTACGTCGTCGACGTGGCGCACCACATGGTGCTGCCGGTCATCATCCTGGTGGCGGTCGGCTATGCGCAGACGCTGCTCGTGATGCGTTCCTCGCTGCTCGACGAGATGGGCAGCGACTATCTGACGACGGCCCGCGCCAAGGGGCTGCGGGACGACGCCGTGCGCCGCAAGCACGCCGTGCCCAACGCGATGCTGCCGACGTTCACCCTGATGTTCGTCAATCTGGGGCATGTGGTCGCCGGGCAGATCCTGGTGGAGACCGTGTTCTCCTGGCCGGGCCTCGGCTCGCTCTTCTACCAGGGCCTGAGCACCCCCGACCTGCCGCTCGTCCAGGGGCTGTTCTTCGTCTTCGCCACCGCGGTGATCCTGGCGAACACCCTTGCCGATGTGCTGTATCCGCTGCTCGATCCACGGGTGGGCCGATGACCACGACCGATCCCCTGTCCACGCCGGCGCCCGCGCCGGTCCCGCCCGGCCCCGCCAGGAGCGCCCGCGCCCTGGCCCGGGCCCGTAAACGCCGTTCGCTGGCCCGCTTCTGGCGGGAGTACCGCACCCACCGGGGCGGTATGTGGGGGCTGGGCTGCCTGGTCCTCATCGCGCTCGTCGCGCTGGCCGCGCCGCAGCTCGTCGGCGCCGACTCGCAGAGCGTCACCGAGGCGACCGGCGGCGCCCTGGAGTCGCCGAGCGGCGCGTTCCCGCTGGGCACCGACCAGTTCGGGCGCAGTGTGCTGGCGCTGCTGGTGTGGGGCGCGCGGGTCTCGCTCACCGTGGGGCTGCTCGCGGCGTTCCTCTGCGTCGCCATCGGCACGGTCGTCGGGATCGTCGCCGGGCACTACCGGGGCTGGTACTCGACGGTGCTGATGCGGGTGACCGACTGGTTCCTGGTGATGCCGACGCTGGTGCTGGCCGTCGCCCTCGCCACCGTGATGGACCGCTCGCTGTGGACGATCGTCATCGCGATCGGCGTCACGACCTGGCCGACCACCGCCCGGCTGGTGCGGGCGCAGACCCTGGCCGTGGAGTCCCGCCCGTACATCGAGCGGGCCCGCGCGCTGGGCGGCGGCCACGGCCACGTCATGCTCCGGCACGTCCTGCCGAATGTGATGCCGCTGGTGCTCGCCCAGACCACGCTGGCGATCTCCGGCGCGATCCTGAGCGAGGCCACGCTGGCCTTCCTCGGCCTGGGCGACCCGACCATCACCTCCTGGGGCAGCATGCTCCAGGACGCGCGCGCCGCCGGGGCGGTCAGCGCCGGCGACTGGTGGTACCTGGCACCGCCCGGCATCGCCATCGCCCTGGTCGCCCTGGCGTTCACGCTGTGCGGGCGCGCGATCGAGTCCGTCCTCAATCCCAAGCTGGGGGTGGCCCGTTGAGCACGACGAGCATCCGCGAGACGCCGCTCCTCAAGGTACGGGACCTGACGGTGACATACGCCGGAGGGGCCCGCGCCGTGCGCGGCGTGAACCTGGAGGTCGAGGCGGGGCGCAAGCTCGGCATCGCCGGGGAGTCCGGCTGCGGGAAGTCCACACTGGCGCTGGCCCTGCTGCGGCTGCTGCCGGCGGGCACGCAGGTGACCGGCGAGATCCTGCTGAACGGCGAGGACGTCCTCGCGATGAAGTGGGGCCGGGTCCGGGCCGTGCGCTGGGCGGGCGCCTCGATCGTCTTCCAGGGCGCGATGCACTCGCTGAACGCGGTGCACCGCATCGGGGACCAGATCGCCGAACCGATCCTGCTGCACGGGAGGACCACTCCGGCGGCGGCCCGGAAGCGCGCCGGTGAGCTGCTGGAGCAGGTCGGGCTGCCCGCCGCCCGGACGGACGCCTATCCGCACGAGCTGTCCGGCGGCCAGCGGCAGCGCGTGATGATCGCGATGGCGCTCGCCTGCGATCCCGGTCTGATCATCGCCGACGAGCCGACGACGGCCCTCGACGTGATGATCCAGGCCCAGATCCTGCGGCTGATCGAGCGGCTCGTCTCCGAGCAGGACCTCGGCCTGATCATGATCAGCCACGACCTCGCGGTGCTGTCCGACACCTGCGACCGGCTCGCCGTGATGTACGCGGGGCGGGTCGTCGAGGAGGGTCCGGCGTCGGAGGTCTACGAGAACGCGCACCACCCGTACAGCAGGGCGCTGTCGGGCGCCTTCCCGCGCATCGGCGACCCGGCGTCCCGGTTCGCGCCGCAGGGCCTGCCCGGTGACCCGCCCGACCCGTCGGCGCTGCCGGCCGGCTGCACCTTCCACCCGCGCTGCCCGGTGGCCCTGGACTCCTGCGCCACGCTGGACCAGGAGCTGCGGGACGCCGGTCCCGGCCGGCAGGCCGCGTGTGTGCTGGTCGATCCGGCGGGGCCGGCCGCGCCGGTCCTGCCGGGCGGCGAGGAAGCGAGGAGCACATCATGACGACGACCCCGGTGGACCTGCTCAGCGCGCGGGGGCTCAGGATCACGTTCCCTGGCCGGCACGGGGCCGCTCCGGCGCGTGCGGTGGACGGCGTCGACCTGGACATCCGGCCCGGCGAGATCGTCGCTCTGGTCGGTGAGTCGGGGTGCGGCAAGACGACGCTGGCGCGGTCGCTGCTCGGCCTGGTCCCGCCGACCGCCGGCCGGATCACGTACGGCGGGAAGCCGCTGGACTACCGCAGCCGGGCGCTGAAGGCGTACCGCAAGCGGGTGCAGCTGGTCCTCCAGGACCCCAGCGGTTCGCTGAACCCGCGCCACACGGTGTACGACGCGGTGGCCGAGGGGCTGCGCATCCACGGCTACGGCGGCGACGAGCGGCAGGCCGTGCACGACGCGCTGTCACGGGCGGGGCTGCGTCCGCCGGAACGGTTCTTTCTGCGCTACCCGCACGAGTTGTCGGGCGGTCAGCGCCAGCGCGTCGTGATCGCGGGGGCGCTGGTCCTGGAGCCGGAGCTGATCGTGGCGGACGAGCCGGTCGCCTCGCTGGACGCGTCGGTGCGCGGCGAGATCCTGGCGCTGCTGCTGCGGCTGCGCGAGGAGCTGGGCCTGTCCGCGCTGGTGGTCACGCATGATCTGGGCCTGGCGTGGAACATCGCGGACCGGGTGGCGGTGATGTACCTGGGGCGCATCGTGGAGACGGGTGACGTGGAGCAGATCCTGACGGCCCCGCGCCATCCGTACACGCGGGCGCTGCTGTCGGTGCTGCCGGAGGCGGAGGGCGATCCGGTGGTGCTGACCGGTGAGCCGCCGGACCCGTCGCGGGTGCCGTCCGGCTGCCGGTTCCATGCCCGGTGCCAGGTGCTGGCCTCGGGCGAGGCGGAGCGGGCGGGGGTCGCCGAGGCGTGCCGTACGCAGGACCTGCCGGTCCTGGCGGGCGGCGGGGAGACGCAGGTGGCCTGCCACTGGGCGACGGCGACGGTCCCGGCGCCCTCGTCCTGAGCCGGGCGGCTTCCCGGACCTGCCGGTGGTTTCCCGGCCGGTGGGGCCGGGAAACCCGCGCTCAGGCCCTTTCGGCGGCGGCGACCAGTTCGCCGCACCGCTTCACGTCGGCGGCCATCGCCACGAGCAGGTCGTCGATCGTGTCGAACTTCGACATGCCGCGTACGTACGCCAGGAAGTCCACGGCGACGTGCAGGCCGTACAGGTCGAGGTCGACGCGGTCGATGGCGTACGCCTCCACCGTGCGCTCGGTGCCGTTGAACTGGGGGTTCGTGCCGACCGAGATCGCGGCGGGCATCGCCTCGCCGTTCGCGTGCAGCCAGCCGGCGTAGACGCCGTCCGCGGGGATCGCGGTGTGCGGCAGGGTCTCGACGTTGGCGGTGGGGAAGCCCAGCTCGCGCCCGCGCTGGGCGCCCCGTACGACGACGCCCTCGACGCGGTGCGGGCGGCCCAGGATCTCGGCCGCGCCGGTCACGTCGCCCTCGGCGACCAGGCGCCGGGTGAGCGTGGAGGAGAACGGTTCGCCGCCGCCCGCCTCGCCGCGCACCCGCAGGTCGATGACCTCGACGCGGTAGTCGTGCTCGGCGCCCAGCTCGGTCAGCAGCTCGACGGTTCCCGCGGCCTTGTGGCCGAAACGGAAGTTGGGTCCCTCGATGACCAGCAGGGCGTGCAGCTTGTCGACGAGCACCTTGGCGATGAAGTCCGCCGGGGCGAGCCGCGAGAACTCCGTGGTGAACGGCAGGATCAGCATGGCGTCCACGCCCAGCTCCGCCATCAGCTCGGCGCGCCGGTGGTGCGGGGCGAGCAGCGGCGGGTGGCTGCCGGGGCGGACGACCTCGCTGGGGTGCGGGTCGAAGGTGACGACGACCGACGGCACCCCCAGCTCGCGGGCCCGCTCGACGGCCCGGCCGATGATCAGCTGGTGTCCGCGGTGCACTCCGTCGTACGAGCCGATGGTGACGACGCTCCGCCCCCAGTCCTGGGGGATGTCCTCCAAGCCTCGCCAGCGCTGCACTCTGCCGCTCCTCGCCCGAACCCGTGTACGTGATGATGTCGCTTACGCAGGTCTAAGACTGCCATGCTCACGCCCTGCGGCCCGCATCGGCATGGGCATCGACGCCTTCATCGCCTCCAGCGTGTGCCGGGCGCCGGGCCCCACGACGGCCGCCCACTCCTGGGGAGCGGCGGCCAGCCAGCCCGCGACCAGGGCGCCGAATCCCGGAATCTCGCCGGCGAGCGCCACCAGCCTGCGGTCGAACAGCGCCGCTCCTTCGCAGGTCCGGGCGAGGAGCGTCCCGGCCCGGTGCGCCAGCGCCCTCGTCCGTACCGGCGACCGTCCGGCGCTGCCGGTGGCGGCGGCCCGCAGCAGCGCCTCCAGGACCACCGGGTCCGGCGCCCCGCCGCTCTGCTCGAAGTCCAGCAGCACTTCCAGCAGCTCGTCGCGGACCGGCTGGGACGCGGAGCTGCCCGGCGAGGCGAGCACCGCCGCCAGCGAGCCCCGGACCGGCGGGGCGGCCGGGCGGTCCCGGAGCAGCCCGGTCAGCAGCGGCAGCAGCAGGGCGCGCGCGGCGGGCCCGTGTTCCAGCCGGCGGTCGAGGTAGACGGCGGTGTGCGCCGTGTCCCCCGGATGACCGTCCACGTAGGCCCGTACGAGTCCGGCGGCGTGCAGCGCGAGTTCCGGCGCGTCGATCCCGGCCAGGGCCCGCAGCACCTCCCCCGCGCCCTGGTCCGGCCGCGCGAGCCGGTCCCGGTACGCCGCCACCACGGCGTCCGGGTGCGTGGGCAGTGCGGCGGCGAGGGCTGCGGGCGGCACCCGGACCTCCTGCGGCCCTTCGGCGGTGAAGGCGCGGACGGCCTGCGGGAGGAAGCGGTCGCGGGTGTGCGGGTCGGCGACCAGCAGGGCGAGCACCGGCCCGTGCAGTTCGCTGTCGGCGGGGCGGGCCAGCACCGTGAGCGCGGCCGTGCGCAGCCGGTCCCGGTCGGCCTCGGGCAGCGGACGTGCGGCGAGGAGCGCGGCGTGGCCCACGGCGGCGACGCGCCGGGCGCGGCGCTCCTCGTCCCCGGCCCACCGTTCGACGGCCCGGCACAGGGCTGCGGGCTCGTCCTCCGCGAGCGCGGCGAGCAGTTCCTCCGCGCGGGGGTGCCCGGCCGCGACGAGCGCGTCCGCGAGGTCGTCCACGGCGAGGTCCCGGCGGGCGTGCAGCAGGGCCTGGGCGGCGGTGGCGACGGTCGGCCGGATCTCCGCGTCCGGGGCGGCGGCGAGCGGTCGCTCGTCGGTGAACCAGGCGCACAGGAGCGGCTGGAGCGTACGCGGACGGGCGGCGAGTCGCCGGTCGACGGCGTCCAGGAACCGGTCCCCGCCGGCGCCGTCGGCGGGGAGCAGCCGGCGGAAAAGGTCGATCCGGTCGGTCTCGGGCAGTCGCAGCCCCCGCCAGAACCAGGGTCCGAACTCGGCGTACGCGCCTCGCGCCCAGCCGCCGCCCGCCTCGCCGGCGGTGCGTACGACGCGTCCGGCGAGCAGTCGCAGCACGCCGAGGTGGGGCCGTGCGTCGGGGACGCGCAGCAGGGTCTCGGCGAGGAGGTGGGAGGCCCACCAGCGGGGGTCGGAGCGGGGGCGCCGGGGAGCGCCTGCGGGGGTACCGGCGTCCTCGCCGTCCGGGTCGTCGCCGTCCTCCGCCGCTTCCGGGAGCCGGTCCAGCGCCTCGATCAGGTCGGCCAGCCGGTGCGCCAGCGCGGCCGTGCCCTGGCGCCGGCCGAGCAGCAGGAGGGCCTGGACGACCGGGCCGATGCGGTGTCGGGGGACGGGGAGGCTGGGCGGCGGGGCCGGGCGGGCGGCGTCCGCGGCGGGGGACGGCCCGGGTGCTTCCGCGCCGGCCTCCGCCGGTCGGCGCGGCCGGGGGACGCGGGCGGTACTCCCCCGCTCCGCGTGCCAGCGGTGCACCAGCGCCCGCAGTGCGGCGTCCAGGTCGAGATGGGTGCTCTGGATCCAGTCGCCCAGTTCCTCGTGGGCGAAGCGGTAGCCCGCTCCTGCGGGAACGAGGAGGCGTTCCGTGAGGACGGCCGGGGCCCAGCCGGTGCGCCAGGGGAAGAGGGCCTCGAAGGCCGGGCGGTCCAGTTCGCCCTGGCCGGGGCCGAGGCAGCGGCGGGCCGCCTCGTGGACCTGGCCGGCCACCCGCGCCGCCAGGCGCCGTACCTCCGTGGGGCCGGGGCGGCTGCCGGCGGCGATGCGGACGGCGATCCGCAGGCACATGAGGTCGAGGTGGGCGGCGAAGACCTCCTCCGTGTCGGGGCGGCCCGGCGTGTCCGGCGGCAGGGCCTCGCGCACCTCGGCGAGCAGCCGGAGGGTGAGGGGGTGGCGGTCGTGGCCGGCGGCGAGGGAGCCGGGCGGCAGGCCGAGGCGTTCGCGGGCGTGTCCCGCCTCGTCGGCGGTGAAGTCGGTGACACGGACGGCCGGGGGGAGCCGCCGGGCCGGGCGGGCGGGGCGGTGCAGGGCGTCGGCCGGGCAGAGCGCGCCGGCCGTTTCCCAGTGTTCGGGGCGGCAGCCGACGACGAGCCGGGCGCCGTGCTCGCGGAGCCAGCCGACCGTGCCGGTGGTCCAGACGGGCAGGCGGTGCGCCAGGACGGGCGGCATCTCCTCGGGGGCGTCCAGCAGGACGAGCAGCGGGGCCCCGCCGCCTGCGGCGAGGCGGGCGATCCGTTCCGGGGTGGCGCTCGCCATGTCGCCGGGTGTGCCGGCGGCGGTGACGATGCGGCCGGCCTGCCGAAGCGTGCGCGCGACGGCGTCGGCGACGGAGGTGTCGTCCGCGAGGAGGTCGGCGCCGCGCAGCCACAGCGTGGGCGCGGGGACCGGTCCGGCCGCCCGGCGCGCGGCGATCGCGGCGAGTTCCGTGGTGCGGCCGGTGCCCGGCTCGCCGACCAGGCCCAGGACGACGGCCGGTGCTCCGGGGGCGGCCGTCGCGAACGCCTCGGACTCGGCGCGGATGCCGGGCCGCTCGACCGGTTCGGGCGGCTCGCCGGGGCCGCCCGCCGAGCCCACGGACATGGCGGTGAGTTGGAGGGCCCCGGCGAGGTTGAGATCGGGGCCGTAGCCGGGGACGGTCGCGGCGTTGCGTCGCAGCAGCTCGCCCAGCGGCCCGTCGGTGGCCGCCCCGGCGAGGGGGGTGGCGCAGCCGGCGGTGGTGTGGGAGGCGCGCAGGGCGAGGCCCAGGACGGCGATGACGGCCCCGCTGTCCGGGTCGAGGACGGGTCCGCCGACCGCCGCGCCGCCCAGTCTGAGGGCGTCGCTGCCGTCCGTGCCGAGGGCCAGTTCCAGGGCGCGGTCGATGCGGTGGGTGCGGCCGTGGCTGGTGTAGGTGACGGCGGTGCGGCCGAGGACGCGGGCCTCGCGCAGGCCGTGCGCGGCGACGGTCACGTAGGTGCCGGGGTCGATCCGGGCCCGTACGCAGACCGGGAGCGGGCGGATGCCGAGGGTGTCGGGGCCGCCGGTGGGCAGCAGGGCGAGGTCGTGCTCGGGGAGGGCGGTGATGTCGGCGGCCTCGACCCGGCGGCTGCGGCCGTGCGTGCCGTGAAGCACGAGGTGGGGCAGGCCGTCCACCGCCTCATGGCTGGTGACGACCGTCCCCCGGTCGTCGGCGACGAAGCCGGTCCCTCGCGGCCGGCCGGCCGGATCGCACAGTCGTACCAGCGTCGCCCGGTCCCCGCATCCCATGATCCGAAGGTAGGTCGGCGAAGATCCCCGTGCGGACCACTCCGGGGGAACGCGCCCCCGTCACCCCCCTCTTTCACTCCGAGCGCCTGCTCGTTGGGGTGAATCCGGGCCGTTCCTTGGACAGAAGGTGGTGGGGGGTCGTGGAGCGGGCACCGAGGGACTGCCCGCTCCACGACCGGCCCGATGGAGGGCCGAGGGCGGTCAGCCGAAGACGGCGAGGCTTTTCGCCTTGCCGTTCTGCTCCTCGACGAGGACCAGGAACCGCCCGTCCGGGCCGAAGACGGCGACCGGTTTCGACGGGTGGGCCGGCATGTCGAGGCGTACGCCGTTCAGCAGCAGCCGGGCCCGCTTCTCGTCCACGTCCCAGCGGGGGAACGCGGAGGCGGCGGCCTCGGCCACCGGCATCACGGTCAGCTCCTCCTGGTGCTGGTCGAGCGTGCGCGCGGCGTCCAGCCCGTAGGGGCCGACGCGGGTGCGCCGCAGGGCGGTCAGATGGCCGCCGACGCCGAGCCCGGCGCCCAGGTCGCGGGCGATGGCCCGGATGTACGTACCGGACGAGCAGACGACGGAGACGACCAGGTCGAGCACGGGTGTGCCGTCCTCGGCGACGGCCTCGCGGACGTCGTAGACGCGGAAGGACGAGACGGTCACCGGCCGGGCCGGGATCTCGAACTCCTCGCCGCCGCGCACCCGCGCGTAGGACCGCTTGCCGTCGATCTTGATGGCGCTGACCTTGGACGGCACCTGCATGATGTCGCCGGTCAGGGCGGCGACCCCGGCGTCGATCGCCTCGCGGGTCACCCCGGAGGCGTCGGCGGACGAGGTGATCTCGCCCTCCGCGTCATCCGTGACGGTGTTCTGGCCGAGCCGGATCGTGCCCAGGTACTCCTTCTCCGTCAGCGCGAGATGGCCGAGGAGCTTGGTCGCCTTCTCGACACCGAGCACCAGCACCCCGGTCGCCATCGGGTCCAGGGTGCCCGCGTGGCCGACGCGGCGGGTGCGGGCGATGCCGCGCATCTTGGCGACGACGTCGTGCGACGTGAAGCCGGACGGCTTGTCGACGATGACCAAACCGCCCTCCCGTCGCCCGCCGCCACCCTTGGCCGAGGTCGCCGCGCTCCCGCCCCCGTCCTGGTGCGTTCTGTTCTGCGTGATCATTCGGGGGCGCTGTCCTCGTCCTCCGGCTTGCGGTACGGGTCCGCGTCGCCCGCGTACGTGGCGCCCGAGGACGCCTCCCGCACCTTGGCGTCCGAGGCCCTGGCCCGGTCGAGCAGGTCCTCGATGGCGCGGGCGTTCTCCGGGAGCGCGTCCGCCACGAAGGTGAGCGTCGGGGTGAACTTCGTACCCGCCGCCGCTCCGACCGCGGACCGCAGGATGCCCTTGGCGCTCTGCAGGCCGGCCGCGGCGCTGGCCCGGTCCTCGTCGTCGCCGTAGACCGTGTAGAAGACCGTGGCCTCCCGCAGGTCACCGGTGACCCGGACGTCCGTGATGGTCACGTGCGTCCCCAGACGCGGGTCCTTGATGCCGCGCTGCAGTTTCCCGGCGACCACCTCCTGGATGAGGTCCGCCAGCTTCTTAGCCCGCGCGTTGTCGGCCACTGGTCCGTCTCCTTCGCCTTGCTATTCGTCTTCGTCGCTGTGCAGCCGCCGTCGTACGGACAGCAGCTCCACTTCCGGCCGGGCGGCGACGAGGCGCTCGCACCGGTCGAGTACGTCTGTGAGGTGCCGGGTGTCCCCGGAGACCATGGCGAGGCCGATCTCGGCCCTGCGATGGAGGTCCTGCCCGCCCGTCTCCGCCACGCTCACCGCGTATGTGCGCTGGAGTTCGGCCACGATCGGGCGGACCACGGAACGCTTCTCCTTCAGCGACCGTACGTCGCCGAGAAGCAGGTCGAAGGACAGTGTCCCCACATACATGAATGCCCGGATGTCCCGCCGGTTCGGGTTCGCGCCCCGCCGTTGATCGGCGGGGACACAAGAACCGTACCGGAACGGCCGGAGCCGATCGACGGGAATGAGGTCCCGTCGACCGGCCCCGACTGTTGAGGTACGGGTCAGCCTCGCGGCTTCTCGCGCATCTCGTACGTCGCGATGACGTCGTCGATCTTGATGTCGTTGAAGTTGCCGAGGTTGATACCGCCCTCGAAGCCTTCGCGGATCTCGGTGACGTCGTCCTTGAAGCGGCGCAGACCGGAGATGGTGAGGTTCTCCGCGACGACCTTGCCGTCGCGCAGCAGGCGCGCCTTGGTGTTGCGCTTGACCTCGCCGGACCGGACGAGCACACCGGCGATGTTGCCCAGCTTGGACGAGCGGAAGATCTCGCGGATCTCCGCCGTACCCAGCTCGACCTCTTCGTACTCCGGCTTGAGCATGCCCTTGAGGGCCGCCTCGATCTCCTCGATCGCCTGGTAGATGACCGAGTAGTAGCGGACGTCCACACCCTCGCGGTCGGCCATCTGCTGCGCACGCCCGGCGGCGCGCACGTTGAAGCCGATCACGATGGCGTCGGAGCCGGTCGCCAGGTCGATGTCCGACTCGGTGACCGCACCCACACCGCGGTGCAGGACCCGGATGTCGACCTCGTCGCCGACGTCGAGCTGGAGCAGCGAGGACTCGAGAGCCTCCACCGAACCGGACGCGTCGCCCTTGATGATGAGGTTGAGTTCCTGGACCAGACCGGCCTTGAGCGCCTCGTCCAGGTTCTCCAGGGAGAACCGGACACCCTTGCGGGCGAAGTTGGCGTTGCGCTCGCGGGCGGCACGCTTCTCGGCGATCTGACGGGCCGTACGGTCCTCGTCGACGACCAGGAAGTTGTCGCCGGCGCCCGGGACGTTGGTGAGACCCAGCACGAGGACGGGGGTCGACGGACCCGCTTCCTCGACGTTCTCGCCCTTGTCGTCGAGCATGGCGCGGACACGGCCGTAGGCGTCGCCGACGACCATCGTGTCGCCGACCCGCAGCGTGCCTCGCTGGACCAGGACGGTCGCGACGGCACCGCGGCCGCGGTCGAGGTGGGACTCGATCGCGATGCCCTGCGCGTCCTGCTCCGGGTTGGCCCGCAGGTCGAGCGAGGCGTCGGCGGTGAGGACGACGGCCTCCAGCAGCTGGTCGATGTGCAGACCCTGCTTGGCGGAGATGTCCACGAACATCGTGTCCCCGCCGTACTCCTCGGCCACCAGCCCGTACTCGGTGAGCTGACCACGCACCTTGACCGGGTCGGCGCCCTCGACGTCGATCTTGTTGACCGCGACCACGATCGGCACGTCGGCCGCCTTGGCGTGGTTCAGCGCCTCGATCGTCTGGGGCATCACACCGTCGTTCGCCGCCACCACGAGGATCGCGATGTCGGTGGACTTCGCACCGCGGGCACGCATGGCGGTGAACGCCTCGTGACCCGGGGTGTCGATGAAGGTGATCTTCCGCGCCTCGTCGTTGACCTCGGCCGTGACCTGGTAGGCACCGATGTGCTGGGTGATGCCGCCGGCCTCGCCCGCGATGACGTTCGTCTTGCGGATGGCGTCCAGAAGGCGGGTCTTACCGTGGTCGACGTGACCCATGACGGTCACGACCGGCGGACGCGGCACCAGGGCCTCGTCGCCGCCCTCGTCCTCGCCGAACTCGATGTCGAAGGACTCGAGCAGCTCGCGGTCCTCCTCCTCCGGGCTGACGATCTCCAGGACGAAGTTCATCTCGTCCGCGAGAAGCCGGAGCGTCTCGTCGGAGACGGACTGCGTGGCCGTGACCATCTCGCCGAGGTTCATCATGACGCCGACGAGCGACGCCGGGTTGGCGTTGATCTTCTCGGCGAAGTCGGTGAGCGAGGCACCGCGCGACAGGCGGACGGTCTGTCCGTTGCCGCGAGGCAGCATCACGCCGCCGACCGACGGGGCCTGCATGGCCTCGTACTCCTGGCGCCTCTGCCGCTTCGACTTGCGGCCACGACGCGCGGGACCGCCGGGACGGCCGAAGGCGCCCTGTGTGCCACCGCGGCCACCCGGGCCACCGGGTCGGCCACCGAAGCCGGGACGACCGCCGAAGCCGCCGCCGCCACCGGGACGACCCGCACCGCCGCCACCGCCACCGGGACGGCCGGCGAAGCCGCCGCCACCGCCGCCGGGACCGGCCGGACGACCCGCGAAGCCGCCACCGGGACGACCCGCGCCGCCCGGACGACCGCCGCCGCCGGGACGGCCGCCGGGGCCACCACCGGGACGCGGACCCGCGGCCGGACGCTGCGGCATCATGCCGGGGTTCGGACGGTTACCACCGGGGCCGCCGCCCGGACGGGGCGCCTGCGGACGGGGCATGCCGCCCGGAGTCGGACGGGGACCGCCCTGACCCTGCGGACGCGGCGCGCCACCGGGGCCGCCCTGCGGACGCGGGGCGCCGGGGCGCTCCTGGCCGCCACCGGGGCGCGGAGCGCCGCCGGGACGGGGTGCCTGCGGACGGGACATGCCCGTCGAGCCACCGGAGGTGAAGGGGTTGTTGCCCGGACGGGGACCGGCCGGACGTGCGCCGGGGCGCGGGGCGCCCTGGCCGGCGGGACGCGCGGGGCGCTCGCCGCCGCGGTTGCCGCCCTGCTGGCCGCCACCCTGCTGACCGGCCGGGGCCGGGCGGGCGGGACGGGGGCCGGGGGTCGCGCCGGTCGGGCGCGGGGCCTGCGGCGCGGCCGGCTGTGCCGGGGCCGGGGCCGGGGCCGAGAACTCCGCGGCGGGCACCGGCGTGACCGGGGCCTTCGGCGCGGGCTTCGGGCCCGGACGCGGGCCGGGGGTCGGCGCCGGGGCGGAGGGGGTGCTGCTCCGGGGGGCCTCGGCGGCGGCCGGCTTGGGGGCCGGGGCGCCGGGCTTCGGGGCGGCAGGACGTGCCGCGGCGGCCGGAGACGGCGCCGCGGGCTTGGCAGGGGCGGCCTTGCGGGGCGCGCCCGGCTTCGCAGCGGGCTTGCCGGCGTTGCCGCCGGGCCCCTGCAGTGCGTCAGTCAACTTGCGCACGACCGGCGCCTCGATCGTCGAGGACGCCGAACGGACGAATTCACCGAGTTCTTGGAGCTTGGCCATGACGACCTTGCTCTCCACACCGAACTCCTTGGCGAGTTCGTATACCCGGACCTTAGCCACTTCGCTCCTTTTAGGTCCGGGTTACCGCCGGACCGTCGCTACTTCATGGGCGTACTCATCGCGTACTCATCGAGTGCTCATCGCAATCTCGACCTACTTCCAACTCGCGAGGTACCTGACCGCACGGGGTCCCGTGCCGTTCATTTCTTACGGTGTCACCCGCTCGACGAACCGCTGTACCGCGGTCGGGTCGAACGGCCCCTTGGCCTTGAAGGCCCGGGGGAATGCCCGGCGGCGAACCGCCAGGTCCAGACAGTCGGGGACGGGATGCACGTACGCACCCCGGCCGGGCAGCGTACCGCGAGGATCGGGGACGCAGGCGTCCCCGTCCGCGACGATGCGCAGCAACTCGTTCTTGGCCGCCCGCTCCCGGCATCCCACACAGGTTCGCTCAGGGCAAGCGCGGACGTACGTCCGGCCAGACACGGCTAAGTCTACCTCCCCGCACCGACCTCACCCCTTTGGGGCAAAAATCGAACGTACGTTGTCGTGTTCTCAGCGAGCCGCCGACGTGATCTATTCCCCGGCCCCCGCCCGCGCCGTCCGCCGGCGCCGGCCGGAGGCCGTGCGTCAGCGCCGCTCCGAGCGCTCCCGGGCCCGCTCGGCCCGCTCGCGGTCGGCCACGTCGCGCTCGGCGTCGGTCTCGGTGTCCGGGCGGATGTCGATGCGCCAGCCGGTCAGCCGGGCGGCGAGACGGGCGTTCTGGCCCTCCTTGCCGATCGCCAGCGAGAGCTGGTAGTCGGGCACGGTCACCCGTGCGGAGCGGGCGCCCAGGTCCACGACCTCGACCTCGCTCACCCGTGCGGGTGACAGGGCGTTGGCGACCATCTCGGCCGGGTCGTCCGACCAGTCCACGATGTCGATCTTCTCGCCGTGCAGCTCGGCCATCACGTTGCGCACGCGTCCGCCCATCGGGCCGATGCAGGCGCCCTTGGCGTTGAGCCCGGAGCGGGTCGAACGGACCGCGATCTTGGTGCGGTGGCCGGCCTCGCGGGCGATGGCGCAGATCTCCACGGAGCCGTCCGCGATCTCCGGGACCTCCAGCGCGAAGAGCTTCTTCACCAGGTTGGGGTGGGTCCGCGACAGCGTGACGGAGGGGCCGCGCACGCCCTTGGCGACGCGCACGACGTAGGTGCGCAGCCGCAGGCGGTGGGTGTACTCCTCGCCGGGCACCTGCTCCTGCACCGGCAGGATGGCCTCCAGCTTGCCGATGTCCACCAGGACGTTCTTCGGGTCCTTGCCCTGCTGGACGACGCCGGTGACGACATCGCCCTCGTGGCCCGCGTACTCGCCGAACGTCCGGTCGTCCTCGGCGTCGCGCAGCCGCTGGAGGATGACCTGCTTGGCGGTGGTCGCGGCGATCCGGCCGAAGCCCGACGGGGTGTCGTCGAACTCCTTGGGCTCCTGGCCCTCCTCCAGATCGGCCGCGTCCTCCTTGGCCCACACCGTCACATGGCCGCGCTCGTCCAGCTCCACGCGCGCCCTGCGGTGGCTGCCGTCCGTGCGGTGGTACGCGATGAGGAGGGCCGACTCGATCGCCTCGACGAGGACGTCGAACGGGATCTCCTTGTCCTGCGCCAAGCCCTTCAGGAGCTTCACGTCGATGTCCACGGCTACGCCTCCTCTTCCTTCTTGTCCTTGCGGTTGAATTCCAGCTCCACGCGAGCCCTGGCGATCTCGTCGAAGGCGATCCGGCGGGCGGTGGGCTTGCGCCCCTTGACGCCCGGCACCTCCAGGTCGAGACCGTCCTCGTCGACCGCCAGGACGCGGGCGACCAGCTCGGCGCCCTCGCGCGGCGTCAGCCGGACCAGCCGGCCGGTGGCGCGTACGTAGTGGCGGTGCTCCGTCAGCGGGCGGTCGGCACCGGGGGAACTGACCTCCAGGACGTACTCGTCCTCGCCCATCGCATCGGTCTCGTCGAGCTTCGCGGAGATCGCGCGGCTCAGCTCCGCGCAGGCGTCCAGCTCCACACCCTCATCGGAATCCACGACGATCCGCAGCACCCGGCGGCGGCCTGCCCGCGAGATGTCGATCTCTTCCAGATCCAGCTGCTCGGCGCTGACGAGCGGTTCGACCAGCCCGCGCAGCCTCTCGCTCTGGGTGGTGCTCATCCGGGTGACTCCTCGGCCGCGTGTGCTGTTGTGGGATCTCGCGTGTCTGGATCAAAGGGTATCCGGTCGCAGGGGGTGTTGCTGTCCGCCGGTCCCCCGGGCGCGGGTACGCTCACAGGCGGTGATCACTTCCGGACAGATCCAGTCACAACAGATCCAGCCCGAAGGAGAACAGGTGCGGCGCACGGGGACGACGCGCAGGAACGCGCTCGCGATGACGGGCGCGCTCGCCGCCGCCGCGGTGCTCCCGGGCTGCGGAAGCGACGCGGACGACGACACGGGCGGTGCGCGCGAGGACGCCACGCACGGCGCCGCCCCGGCCCGGGCGGAGAAGGCGCTGCGCGCCGGTGCCGCCCGCACCGCGGCGGGCCTGCTCGCCGGTTACCGGCATGTGCTCACCGCCCATCCCTCGACGGCGGCCGCGCTCACCCCGATGCGCGACGCGGCCCGCGCCCACCTCGCGGCGGTCTCCCCCGGGAAGGCCCCCGCGCTCGGCATGGCCCGCTCCCGCGCCACCGGCCCGGCCGCCGCCGTCCGGGAACTGGCCGCGGCCGAGCGCGAGGCGGCGGACGCCTACACCGCGCTGCTCCCGGAGGCGCCCGGTGAACTGGCCCGGCTGCTCGCCTCGCTGGCCGCCGCCTGCGCGGCGCACGCCTACCTGCTGACCGAACTGGCCAAGGAGACCCCGGCATGAGCGACGGCAAGAGCGACGGCCCCCTGGCGGCGGCCCAGGCGGCGCTGGCCGCCGAGCACGCCGCCGTCTACGGCTACGGCGTCGCGGGCGGCCGGGTCACCGCCGCCCGCAGGCCCGAGGCGACCGCCGCGCACCATGCCCACCGCGCCCGGCGCGACGCGCTGGTGCGCACGGTCCGGGACCTGGGCGGGGAGCCGGTGGCCGCGGAGGCCGCCTACGCCCTGCCGTTCGCGGTGCCGGACGCGGCGGCCGCCGTCCGGCTCGCCGCCGTCCTGGAGGACCGGGTCGCGTACGTCTACTCCGACCTGGTCAGGGCCGCCGAGGGCGGGCTGCGGCGCAGCGCGGCGGAGGCGCTGCGGGAGGCCGCGGTGCGCGCGGCGCGCTGGCGGGGCAGCGGCGTACCCTTTCCCGGGCTCGCCGAGCGGGCCGGGGCGAAGACCGGGACGGACGCGAGGGCCGGCGCCGCGCACTGAAGAGGCGCACCGGCACAGGCGGCAGAGGGCTTGGAAGGGACAGACAGCACGTATGGGTTTTGAACCGCCGCAGCGTCTGGTGCGAGCGCTCGGCGAGTCGTACGGGGATACGGCCGCCGGGGACTGGCTCGCGGGGCTTCCCGCACTGATCGAACGGGCGCTGGCCGCGACCGGGCGCGCCCCGGTCGTGGAGCGGGTCGCGGCCCCCGGCGGGCGCAGCAGCCTGGTCCTGCTGGTCCGGGGGGCCGACGGCACCCCGGCGGCGCTGAAGCTCGCCCCGGCCGGGGCCGCGCCGGACCTGGAGCGGGCGGCGCTGGCTCACTGGAACGGCTGGGGGGCGGTGCGGCCGCTCGATCCGGTGAACGGCGGGCGGCCGGTCGAGGGCGCGCTGCTGCTGGAGCGGCTGCACCCGGAGGTGTCGCTGCGGTCGCTGCCGGAGGCGAAGGCGCTGCTGGAGGCGGCCGGGACGGTGCGCAGGCTGTGGGTGGACCCGCCGGCCGGGCACCCCTTCGAGACGGTCGCCGAGCGCAGCGGGCGGCGTACGGAGGCGATGCGCGCCGCCGCCGCTTCCGACCCGGCGCTGGAGTCGCTGGTGGCGGCGGCGCTGGCGGCCCGTGCGGAGCTGGTGGCCGGTTCGCCGGAGACGCTGCTGCTGCACGGCAACTTCCGGCAGAACAAGGTTCTCGCGGGTGAGCGGGCGCCCTGGCTGACGGTCGGGCCCGAGCCGCTGGTCGGTGAGCGGGCGTACGACCTGGCGCGGCTGGTGCGGGACCGGGTGGAGGATCTGATCGCCTCGTCCGCCGGGGCGGCGACGGCCCGGCGCCGGATCAGGAAGCTGGCGGACTCGCTGGAGGTGGACCAGGACCGGCTGCACGGCTGGACGCTGTTCCGTGCCGTGGAGTCGGGCACCCGCGCGCTGGCGGCCGGGCGCCGTCAGGAGGGCGAAGTGACGCTGGAGTTCGCGGGCTGGCTGTAGATCGGGCGCGAGGGCCCCGCACGGAGTGTTCCGACGCTGTTGGTTTATTCGGGGCCTGCTTACTTCGCCCCGTCGATCGTTTGGTCGGCGGGGCGGAGTGCTGCGAAGTGGCTGGTGCGGGTGCGGGCTCGTGGTTGGCCGGTGAGGTGGGCGTCGATGCGGGCGAGGTTGATGGCGGCGCCGGTGAGCTGGTGCTGGAGGCTGGTCTTCGCGAGCCCGCGGTAGCGGGATCTGCGCAGGCCGCAGCGCCCGACGGCCTGGGAGATGGTGCCCTCGACACCTGCTCGGATCTTGTACCGCTCCTTCCACGTATCGGTTTGCTGCTCGGCTCGGGCAGTGCGAACGGTTTCGTGTTCGTCGCGGCCCTGCCGGAGGTTGAGCTCGCGGCGTCGTGGCGAGGGGGAGTTGACGCATTCGCGCAGGTGGGGGCAGGGGCGGCAGTCGGCCGGGCTGAAGCGGACCCGGATGACGGGCAGGTTCTGCTGGGAATGCCGCTCGGCCCACTGCGTACTGACGACACCGTTCGGGCAGGTCACCCGCTCGCGGTCCCAGTCGATGGTGAAGGCGTCCTGCCCGAAGGGACCGTCGGCCGACGCGGCGGTGTTGGCGGCCATCGGCCCGTGCAGGGCGATGCCGTGCTCCCGGCGGGCGGCAACGACCTGGCCGGCCGTGGGATATCCGGCATCGACCCAGTGCTCACCGGGCAGGCAGTCCCGCCCGGCCAGCCCGTCATGAATCTCGGGGACCGTCACACTGTCGTGGACGGTGGCGAGGGTGGTGGCCACATTCGTGATCAGGTTCGGGGCGTCCGTCTCGCAGGTCTCGGTCAGGTGAACCTTGTATCCGTCCCACAGAGTGTCCCGTTTGACGCTGCCGCGGGCCTCAACGTCATACGGGGTGACCAGGCGCAACGCGCCCGGCGGGCGGTCTTTTGGGTCCCTGCGCCTCACCTCGCCCTCCACCAGGTGGAAATGCTGGACCCACATCTGCCGCAAGGTCTCCACCTCCGCCAGGGCACCCAGACCGGCCGGCGTGTCCGCGGCGAAGACCGCCTCAAGCAGACGCATCCCGTCACGGCCGACCCGCAGGCCCACCTCATCCCGTTTCGTGCGGGCCTTGGGAAACCGGGAGTCCTCGGCCCTGGTGGCGTAGTGCCTGAACCAGTCCGGCTCCGCGATATCCGACAGCCAGTCCGGGGCGGCCTGGGCGAGCGCGTTGAGCGCCGCGCGCAGGCTCTCGGCCACCATCTCCAGCCAGGACAGCTCACGGGCGGCCGACAGCACATGCGTGGCATCGGTGCGGGCCCGACCCGCCGTCTTGAGCAGGCCCTTCTCCCGGGCCGCGATCAGGATTCCGTCCAGTACCCGCCGCCCGGCATCGGCCTCTACCAGCCGGTCCCTGAACTCCGACAGCACCGAGAAGTCGAACCCCGGATCGTCGAGCTGGAGGCCGAGTGCGTATTTGACATCGATCCTGGCCCGGACCGCTTCCGCGGCCTGCCGGTCGGTGAGCCCTTCGAGGAACTGCAACACCAGTACCAGCGCGAGACGACCCGGTGACCAGGCAGGCCTGCCCCGTGCCGGGAACAGGTCCGCGAACTCCTCGTCGGTGAACAACGGCCCCAGCTCGTCCCTCACCCGGATCGCCAGGCTCCCCTTCGGGAACGCGGCCCGCGCCACCCGCACCGTCTCCGCCGGGATCTCCCCCGACCCCTTCGGCTGCAACGACATCCGCACCCACCCCATACGACAACGTCGGCCTTCAAGACCACAACCGGGTCTCGAAGGCCGACGTCACGCTCGGCCCCGAATTCGCCAACAGCGTCGGAGTGTTCCGTGCGGGGCCCTCGCGTGGGGCGGGTGTCAGTCCTGCCGCTGGGTGAGGCGGGCGATCGCCTCGTCGACGGTCAGTTCCTCGCGCTCGCCGGTGCGGCGGTCCTTGAGCTCCAGGACGCCCTCGGCCGAACGGCGGCCGGCGACCAGGATCTGCGGGACGCCGATCAGCTCGGAGTCGGTGAACTTGACGCCGGGCGAGACTCCGGCGCGGTCGTCCACCAGGACGCGCAGACCGGCGGCGGCCAGCTTGTCGGAGACCTCCAGGGCCAGTTCGGTCTGCAGGGCCTTGCCTGCGGCGACCACGTGGACGTCGGCCGGGGCGACCTCGCGGGGCCAGCACAGGCCCTTGTCGTCGGCGGTCTGCTCGGCGAGGGCGGCCACGGCGCGGGAGACGCCGATGCCGTACGAGCCCATCGTGACGCGGACGGGCTTGCCCTGCTGGCCGAGGACGTCGAGCGAGAAGATGTCGGCGTACTTGCGGCCGAGCTGGAAGATGTGGCCGATCTCGATGGCACGGTCCACCTGGAGGCCGGCGCCGCACTCGGGGCAGGGGTCGCCCGCCTCGACCACGACGACGTCCAGGTAGTCGTCCACCTCGAAGTCGCGGCCGGCGACGACGTTGCGGACGTGCTTGCCGTCCTTGTTGGCGCCGGTGATCCAGGCGGTTCCGGCGGCGACGCGGGGGTCGGCGATGTAGCGGACCTTCTCCAGGCCCTGCGGGCCGACGTACCCGCGCACCAGGTCGGGGCGGTCCACGAAGTCCTCGGCGGTGACCAGCTCGACGACGGCCGGCGCCAGGTGCTCGCCGAGCTTGCCGAGGTCGACCTCGCGGTCGCCGGGTACGCCCACCGCGACGATCTCGCCGTCCACCTTGACCAGCAGGTTCTTCAGGGTGGCGGAGGCCGGCACGCCGAGGTGGGCGGCCAGCGACTCGATGGTCGGGGTGTCGGGGGTGTCCAGCTCCTCGACGGGGCCCGTGCCGGAGGCGTCGGCGGCGGTGGCGTTGAAGGTGACGGCCTCGGTGTTGGCCGCGTAGTCGCAGTTCGGGCAGTCGACGAAGGTGTCCTCGCCGGCGGGGGCCGGGGCCAGGAACTCCTCGGACGCGGAGCCGCCCATGGCGCCGGAGACCGCGGAGACGATGCGGTGGTCGAGGCCGAGCCGCTCGAAGATGCGGATGTAGGCGGCGCGGTGCAGCTGGTACGCCTCGACCAGGCCCTCGTCGGTGGTGTCGAAGGAGTACGAGTCCTTCATCTGGAACTCGCGGCCGCGCAGCACACCGGCGCGGGGGCGGGCCTCGTCGCGGTACTTCGTCTGGATCTGGTAGAGGATGACCGGCAGGTCCTTGTAGGACGAGCACATGTCCTTGACGACCTGGGTGAAGATCTCCTCGTGGGTGGGGCCCAGGAGGTAGTCGGAGCCCTTGCGGTCCTTGAGCCGGAACAGCAGGTCGCCGTACTCGTCGTACCGGCCGCTGGCCTCGTACGGCTCCTTGGGCAGGAGCGCGGGAAGCAGGACCTCCTGGCCGCCGATGGCGTCCATCTCCTCGCGGACGACGCGGGTGATGTTCTCCAGGACCTTCTTGCCGAGCGGCAGCCAGGTCCAGATTCCGGCGGCGGTGCGTCGTACGTAGCCGGCTCGGACGAGGAGCTTGTGGTTGAGCGTCTCGGCGTCCGCCGGGTCGTCGCGCAGTGTCTTGATCATCAATCGGGACATGCGCTGGACCTGGGCCATGGTGAACTCCTGCTCGGAAGGTTGATGGGCCCGAGGTTAGCGGGGCGGCCCGTGCGGGCGGAAATCCATTCAGCCCGCACGGCGCAGCGGAAGGGGTGCTCCCATCACCGCGTACGGCTTCGGGGCGCTCGGGAAGACGACCTGGCGGGCGAGGTCGCGGTAGCCGAGGGAGCGGTAGAGGGCGCGGGCCGGGCTGTCGGTGTCGATGGCGGAGAGGATCGAGCGGGGCTGGGGGACGGCGTCCGTGAGGGTGGTGATGAGGGCGCGGCCGATGCCCCGGTTCTGGAAGTCGGGGTGGACGTGGAGTTCGGTGATGACGAAGGAGTCGTCGAGCCAGTGGGCGCTGTGGGTGGCGCGGAGGTAGGGCTCGACGACGGTGGACCACCACTGGGCCCGGTCGTTGGGCATGCCGTAGACGAAGCCGGCGAGCCGGCCCTCGGGCGTCAGGGCGCCGAGTGCGCGGGCGTGCGGGTGGTCGAGGTGGCGGAGGACGATGTGGCGGCGGACCTCGATCTCCTCGGCGCCCAGGCCGAAGGCGACGGCCTGGACCGCGAGCGCCTCGTCGACGCGCGCGGCGAGGTCGATCGGCTCGACCCGGACGCCGGTGGTGCGGGGGCCGCTTCCGGAAGCTGCTGCCATGAGCCGACCCTACTGTCCGGGCCGCCGGGGCGGGGGCGGCTCAGAACAGGACGCTCATGAAGGCGCCGGTCTCGCGGAAGCCGATGCGGCGATAGGCCTTGCGGGCGGGGGTGTTGTAGTCGTTGACGTAGAGGCTGACGACCGGGGCGACGTCGGCGAGCGCGTAGCGCAGGACGGCGGCCATGCCGGTCTCGGAGAGGCCGCGGCCGCGGTGTTCGGGGGCGACCCACACGCCCTGGATCTGGCACGCCTGGGGGGTGGCGGCGCCGATCTCCGCCTTGAAGACGACCTTGCCGTCGTCGATGCGGGCGAAGGAGCGGCCTGCGGCGATGAGTTCGGCGACGCGGGCCTGGTAGAGGAGGCCGCCGTCGCCGGCCAGCGGGGAGACGCCGACCTCCTCGGTGAACATGTCCACGCAGGCGGGCATCAGGATGTCCATCTCGTCCTTGCGGACGCGGCGCACGAGCGGGTCGGGTGCCACGTCGGCGGACGGGCTCTCGGTGACCATCAGGGGCTGGTTGGCCCGGACCTCGCGGGCGGGGCCCCAGCCGGGTTCCAGGAGCCGCCACAGCTGGGCGGTGGGCTCGGCGGGGCCGACGATCGAGGAGCAGCGGCGGCCGGCCCGGCGGGCGCGTTCGGCGAAGGCGCGTACGGCTTCGGGCCCGGCGCAGATGGGGACGAGGTTGGCGCCCGAGTAGCACAGGGAGCGGAGCCTGCCGTCGGCGTACCAGCCCCACATCTCGCCGCCCAGGCGCCAGGGGTCGAGTCCGGCGATGTGGACGCGGGACGTCACAAAGGCGTTGGCCACGGGCTCGCTCTCCAGTAGGGCGAGAGCGGCGCCGAGGTCGCTGGGTTCGAGGACCCGGGTGGTGGTGTGCGTCAACACGTGGGGGCCTCACCATGCGGTCTGCTGATTTCCGCACTGTAACCGAAGAGCCTGTCGGCCGCGCCCCGTGCCCGGGATCGGCCGGGAACGGACGTCGTGAGCCCGCTCACGGGCAGCGCCCCGCGGAGGGTTCCTCGCGGGGCGCTGCCGGGTTGTCGCGGGGGTTCAGCCGATGGCGACCTGGGGCTCGCCGGAGGCGATGCCGTCCTTCTCCATCTGCTCGGCGATCTTCATGGCCTCTTCGATGAGGGTCTCCACGATCTTGGACTCGGGCACGGTCTTGATGACCTCGCCCTTGACGAAGATCTGGCCCTTGCCGTTGCCGGAGGCGACGCCGAGGTCGGCCTCGCGGGCCTCGCCGGGGCCGTTGACGACGCAGCCCATGACGGCGACGCGCAGCGGGACCTCCATGCCCTCCAGGCCGGCGCTGACCTGGTCGGCGAGCTTGTAGACGTCGACCTGGGCGCGGCCGCAGGAGGGGCAGGAGACGATCTCCAGGCGGCGCTGGCGCAGGTTCAGCGATTCCAGGATCTGGATGCCGACCTTGACCTCCTCGGCGGGCGGTGCCGAGAGGGAGACGCGGATGGTGTCGCCGATGCCCTCGCTGAGCAGGGCGCCGAAGGCGACGGCCGACTTGATGGTGCCCTGGAAGGCGGGGCCGGCCTCGGTGACGCCGAGGTGGAGCGGGTAGTCGCACTGGGCGGCGAGCTGGCGGTAGGCGTTGACCATGACGACGGGGTCGTTGTGCTTGACCGAGATCTTGATGTCGCGGAAGTCGTGCTCCTCGAAGAGGGACGCCTCCCAGAGCGCCGATTCGACGAGGGCCTCGGGGGTGGCCTTGCCGTACTTCTGGAGCAGCCGGGCGTCCAGCGAACCGGCGTTGACGCCGATGCGGATCGGCGTGCCGGCGGCCTTCGCGGCGCGCGCGATCTCCTTGACCTTGTCGTCGAACTGCTTGATGTTGCCCGGGTTGACGCGCACCGCCGCGCAGCCGGCGTCGATCGCGGCGAAGACGTACTTCGGCTGGAAGTGGATGTCGGCGATCACCGGGATCTGCGATTTCGACGCGATGGTCTTCAGGGCGTCGGCGTCGTCCTGCGTGGGGCAGGCCACGCGGACGATCTGGCAGCCGGAGGCAGTGAGTTCGGCGATCTGCTGAAGCGTGGCGCCGATGTCCGACGTACGCGTGGTCGTCATCGACTGCACCGAGACCGGCGCGTCCCCGCCGACCGCCACCGATCCGACCTGGATCTGTCGGCTGACCCGCCGTTCGGCGAGCTTGGTCGGAACGGCGGGCATTCCGAGAGAAATCGCAGTCATGCGCTGAGCATCCCCAAGGTGTGGATCGAGGTCCCGGTATCGGCGGGCTCCGGCCTTCGAGGTTACGTCACCGAGAGCGGCCGGGAGCACACCGCGTCCGCGCTCGTACAGATGTCGGACCGGTCGGACGCGCCCCGCGCATCACCCGTCACTCGTGGTGCACCGGGCGCGTCCGCCGCCCCGGTCACGTGATCTTGACGGGATTGACCACGTCGGCGACGAGGACGAGCAGGGTGAAGCAGATGAAGACGCCGGCGACGACGTAGGCGACCGGCATCAGCTTGGCCACGTCGAACGGGCCGGGGTCGGGGCGCTTGAAGATCCGGGCCGTGTGGCGGCGCAGCGCTTCCCAGAGGGCTCCGGCGATATGGCCGCCGTCGAGCGGAAGCAGCGGCAGCATGTTGAAGAGGAACAGCGAGAGGTTGAAGCCGGCCAGCAGGAACAGCATCATCGCGATCTGGTTCTCCGCCGGCACGTCCAGCGTCATCACCTCGCCGCCGATGCGGGCCGCGCCGACGACGCCGACCGGGGAGTCCGCCGCGCGCTCGCCGTCGCCGAAGGCGGCGTCCCACAGGGCGGGGATCTTGGAGGGCAGGGCGATGATCGAGTCGACGCCGTTCTCCACCATGTCGCCCATGCGGACGACGGAGTCGCCGAAGGAGAGCGGCAGGATCTCCCACTGGGCGGCGAAGCCGAGGTAGCCGGCGGTGACGTACTCGCCGGGGACGGTCTCGCCGCGGGAGTCCTTCTTGGCGACGGCGTTCTTCAGGAGGACGGCGTGGAGGGTCTTCTCCTGCCCGCCGCGCTCCACGGTGATGGTGGCGGGGCCGACGGTGTCGCGGATGCGGTCGGAGAGGGTGTCCCAGGAGTCGATCCGCTCGCCGTCGAAGGCGACGATCCGGTCGCCCTTCTTGAGCCCGGCGGCCTGGGCGGGCGAGACGGCGTCGGACTTCTTGCAGGTCTCCCGTTCCTCGCTCTGCGGGATGACGCACTTCTGGACGCCGGCGACCTCGGTGGTGTTGGTCTGGAAACCGAAGGTCATGGCGACGCCGAGGAAGATCGCCACGGCCAGGACCAGGTTCATGAAGGGTCCGGCGAACATGACGATGACGCGCTTCCACGGTTTGCGCGTGTAGAACAGGCGGGTCTCGTCGCCGGGTTCCAGTTCCTCGTAGGCGGCGGATCTGGCGTCCTCGATCATGCCGCGCCAGGGCGAGGTGGAGCGGGCTTCGAGCCGGCCGTCCTTGCCGGGCGGGAACATGCCGATCATGCGGATGTAGCCGCCGGCCGGGATGGCCTTGATGCCGTACTCGGTGTCGCCCTTCTTGCGGGACCAGATGGTGGGGCCGAAGCCGACCATGTACTGGGGGACGCGGATGCCGAAGAGCTTGGCGGTCGAGAGGTGGCCCAGTTCGTGCCAGGCGATGGAGAAGAGCAGACCGAACGCGAAGACGGCGATGCCGAGAATCGTCAGCAGGATCGTCGTCATGCTCATGCGCGTGCCTCCGCTGTGGCCTTGGCCGAGAGTTCCCGGGCCCGGGCGCGCGCCCAGGTCTCCGCTTCAAGTACGTCCGCGACGGTGAGGGAAGTTCCCGAGGCGGGCGATCCGTGTTCGCCCACCACCGCGGTGACCGTGTCCATGATGCCGTTGAAGGGCAGCTTCCCGGCCAGGAACGCGTCGACGCACTCCTCGTTGGCGGCGTTGAAGACGGCGGGCGCGGTGCCGCCCAGTTCGCCGACGTGCCGGGCGAGGCCGACGGACGGGAACGCCTCGTCGTCCAGCGGGAAGAACTCCCAGGACGACGCCTTGGTCCAGTCGAAGGCGGGGGCGGCGCCGGGCACGCGCTGCGGCCAGCCGATGCCGATGGCGATCGGGCCGGACATGTCGGGCGGGGTGGCCTGGGCGAGGGTGGAGCCGTCGGTGAACTCGACCATGGAGTGCACGTACGACTGGGGGTGCACGACGACCTCGATGCGGTCGAAGGGGATGTCGTAGAGCAGGTGGGCCTCGATGACTTCGAGGCCCTTGTTGACGAGGGTCGCCGAGTTGACGGTGATGACCGGTCCCATCGCCCAGGTGGGGTGGGCGAGGGCCTGCTCGCGGGTGACGTCGGACAGTTCGTCCCTGGTGCGGCCGCGGAACGGGCCGCCGGACGCGGTGACGACGAGCTTGCGCACATCGGCGCGGGTGCCGGCGGCGAGGGCCTGGAAGAGCGCGGCGTGCTCCGAGTCGACGGGGATGATCTGCCCCGGCGCGGCGAGCGCCTTGACCAGGGGGCCGCCGACGATCAGCGACTCCTTGTTGGCGAGGGCCAGGGTGCGGCCGGCCCGGAGCGCGGCGAGGGTGGGGGCGAGGCCGATGGAGCCGGTGATGCCGTTGAGGACGGTGTGGCAGTCGCTCGCGGCCAGCTCGCTCGCCGCGTCGGGCCCGGCGAGGATCTCGGGGAGCGGCGCGGCCGTCCCGTACGCGTGCCGCAGGGCCTCGCGCAGGGCGGGTACGGCCTCGGTCGAGGCCACCGCGACCGTGCGCACGTCCAGCCGGTGCGCCTGCTCGGCGAGGAGGCCGACCCGGCTGCCGGCCGCGGAGAGCGCGGTGACGCGGAAGCGGTCGGGGTTGCGCAGCACCAGGTCGATGGCCTGGGTGCCGACGGAACCGGTGGAGCCGAGGATGACGAGATCCCGGCGACCCTCCCGGGCGTCGAAGACGAGGTGCGGGTCGGCGAGAGGTGCGGGGCTGTCGGTCATGCGCCCCATTGTCGCCGCTCGTTCCGGGTGCGGGGACAGGGGCGTCCCGGTGGCGGTCGCGGGTGTGCGCCGCCGTCCCCGTCCCCGCCCGGTCCCCGCACCCGTTCCGTCAGCCGGTGACGGCGGCGAATGCCTCGTGGAAGCCGGGGAACGTCTTCCGTACGCAGCCGGGGTCGTCGAACGTGATGCCGGGGGTGCACAGTCCGGCGACGGCGAAGGACATCACGATGCGATGGTCGCCGTGGGTCTCGATCTCCACCGGCCGGGGCGTGCCGGGCCGGATCTCGATCCAGTCGGGTCCGGTGGCGACGGTGATGCCCATGCGCCGCAGGTTGTCCGCGCAGGCCTCCAGCCGGTCGCACTCCTTGACGCGGGTGTTGCCGACGTCCTCGATGCGGACGGGCCCGGAGGCGAAGGGGGCGATCGCGGCGAGGGTGGGCATGGTGTCGGAGATGTCGCGCATGTTGACGGTGACGCCGCTCAGGGTGCCGGTGGAGCGGACGGTGGTGGAGTCGGCCGTCATGTGTACGTCGGCGCCCATGCGGCGCAGGACGTCGGTGAACCGCAGGTCGCCCTGGAGGGCGCCCTCGCCGAGGCCGGGGACGGTGATCTCGCGGCCGGTGAGGGCGGCGGCGGCGAAGAAGTAGCTGGCGGTGGAGGCGTCGGGTTCGACGGCGTAGGTGGTGGCGCGGTAGCCGCCGGGCGGCACGGTGAAGACGGTGCCGCCGGGGCCGCCGCGGGTGACCTCGACGCCGAAGGAGCGCATCATCGCGAGGGTGATCTCGATGTAGGGCGCCGAGACGAGGTCGGTGACGGTGATCCGCAGTCCGGTCGCGGTGAGCGGGCCGAGCATCAGCAGGGCGGTGAGGTACTGGCTGGACTGGCCGGCGTCCAGGGTGAGTTCGCCGCCCTTGATGCCGGCGGCCTCGATGCGCAGCGGGTGGTGGCCCTCGGCCTCCTCGTGGCGCAGATCGACGCCCAGGGTGCGCAGGGCCTCGGTGAGCGGGGCGAGGGGCCGGCGGCGCATCTGCGCGGAGGCGTCGAAGCGGTAGCTGCCGCGGGCGCCGGCCGCCGCGAGGGTCGGCAGGAAGCGGGCGGTGGTGGCGCCGTCCCGGCAGTAGACGTCGGCCTCGGTGGCGGCGGGCCCGGCCGGGCGGCCGGTGATGTGCCAGGCGTCGGCCTCGCGCCCGACCTCGTAGCCGAGCGCGGTCAGCCCGGCGGCGAACCCCTCGGTGTCGTCGGAGGCGAGGGGGCGTACGAGCGTGCTGCGGCCGTTCGCGGCGGCGGCCAGGAAGAGGGCGCGCGCGGTGACGGACTTGGAACCGGGGACATGGATGACGGTCACGGGCGTCCATCCTGCCGTGGTCCGCGCGGTGCGGCGGGGCGCGTCCAGCGACTGGACGCGCCCCGCCGTGCGCTGCCGGGTTCTAGGGCCTGTCGTCAAATTGCTGTCTGCCGGGCGGCGCCTGGCACGCACGCTCGCCGCGTTGCCGGAGAGCCCTGGTAGCTCCGCTACTAGGACTCTCCGGCGCCTTGCGATCGCACGCACCAGACGTCGCCCGGCCGCCCTTCGGGCGACGACCGCAATTTGACGACAGGCCCTAGAGGGCGAGTCCGGTGAGGACCAGGACGCGCTCGTAGGTGTAGTCGTCCATCGCGTAGCGGACGCCCTCGCGGCCGACGCCGGACTGCTTGGCTCCGCCGTACGGCATCTGGTCGGCGCGGTACGAGGGGACGTCGCCGATGATCACGCCGCCGACCTCCAGCGCGCGGTGGGCGCGGAAGGCGGCCTGCACGTCGTGCGTGAACACGCCCGCCTGGAGCCCATACTGCGAGGCGTTGACGGCGGCGAACGCGGCGGCCTCGCCGTCGACCTTCTGCACGGAGAGGACGGGGCCGAAGACCTCCTCGGTGGCGAGGGTGACGCCTTCGGGCAGGTCGGTGAGGACGGTCGGCGTGTACGACGATCCGTCGCGCTTGCCGCCCGCGTGGAGCCGGGCGCCCGCGGCGACGGCCTCGTCCACCCAGGACTCGACGCGCCGGGCGGCGGCCTCGTCGACGAGCGGGCCGACGTCGGTGGTGGGGTCGGCGGGGTCGCCGGTGACCTGGGCCTCCACGGCGGCGACGATCCTGGGCAGCAGCCGGTCGTACACGGTGGCGTCCGCGATGACGCGCTGCACGGAGATGCAGGACTGGCCGCCCTGGTAGTTGGAGAAGGTCGCGATGCGGGAGGCGGCCCAGTCCAGGTCCTCGTCGGAGGCGTAGTCGCCGAGCACCACGGCCGCGCCGTTGCCGCCGAGTTCCAGCGTGCAGTGCTTGCGGGGCACCGAGTCCATGATCGCGTAGCCGACCGGGGCGGACCCGGTGAAGGAGATCACGGGCAGCCGCTCGTCCTGGACCAGGGCGGGCATCCGGTCGTTGGGGACCGTGAGGACGGACCAGGAGCCGGCCGGGAGGTCCGTCTCGGCCAGCAGCTCGCCCAGGACCAGCGAGGAGATCGGGGTGGCCGGGGCCGGCTTCAGGATGATCGGGACGCCCACGGCGATGGCCGGGGCGACCTTGTGGGCGCTGAGGTTCAGCGGGAAGTTGAAGGGCGCGATGCCGAGGACGGTGCCGCGCGGGAAGCGCCGGGTCAGGGCGAGCCGGCCGGTGCCGCCGGCGTCGGTGTCCAGGCGCTGGGCGTCGCCGCCGTTGAACCGGCGGGCCTCCTCGGAGGCGAAGCGGAAGACGGAGACGGCCCGCCCGACCTCGCCGCGCGCCCACTTGATCGGCTTGCCGTTCTCGGCGGAGATCAGCCGGGCCAGCTCCTCGGTGCGCTCGGCGAGGCGGCGGGCGACGTGGTCCAGCGCGGCGGCCCGGACGTGGGCCGGGGTCGCGGCGAACTCCTCGCGCACGGCGTGCGCGGCGGCGACGGCCTCCTCGACCTGGGCCTCGGTCGGGACGCCGACCGTGCCGACGAGACGCCCGTCCCAGGGGTTGGTGACGTCGAAGCTTTCCTCGCCGGTGGCCTGACGGCCGGCCAGCCAGAACGCGTGGGTGGAGGTCATGGAGTTCCGGCCCTTCGGTGGCGTGGGGTGTGTGCGCCCCACGGTAGGGCCGCGCGGGCCGCCTGGCGCTTGTCCGGGATGGAGCAGAAGGGGGCCGGGGTGCGCCTCATTGGCCAGGGGACGTGGTGACTTTCAGGGCGAGCCACAGCTCCATGCGGACATCGGGGTCGTCCAGCGAGCGCCCGAGGATCTCCTCCACCCGCCGCATCCGGTAGCGCAGGGTGTGCCGGTGGACCCCGAGGTCGGCGGCGGCCGCGTCCCACTGGCCGTGGTGCGAGAGCCAGGCGCGTACGGAGGCGACCAGGTCGCCGCGGCCCTTGGCGTCGTGTTCGTACAGGGCGCGGAGCATGCCGTCGGCGAAGGCCCGCACCGCGTCGTCGGCGAGCAGCGGCAGCACGGAGCCGGTGGCCAGTTCGGCGTGCTCGACCAGGGCGCGGCCCCGGCGGCGGGCCACCGAGAGGGCCTGTTCGGCCTGCTTGTACGCGGCGGAGACGGCGACCGGGCCCGCCGGGGCCGACATGCCGACCACGATGTCGGACTCCTGGGCGGCGGCCGGCTCGCGCGGGGCCCGTGCGTCCTGCGCCTCGGCGTACGCCGTGCAGGCGGTCACCGCCGCGCCCCCGTCGGCGGCCAGCACCAGGAGCCGTTCGCCCTCGGGGACCGTCAGCAGGGTCTCCCCCGACCGGTAGGCGGCGGTGTCCAGCGCGTCGGCCAGGAGCGCCGTGGCGGCGGGGTCCTGGGCCTCGGCGATGAGCAGCCGGAAGGGGGCGTCGAGCAGTCCGCCGTAGAGGTCCCCTGCGACCGCGCGGGCGTGGTCGGACTGGCCGGCGAGCAGCATCCGCAGCACCGCCGCGCCGAGGCGCTGTTCGGCGCCCTGGAGGGCGCGGGAGCGGGCGGTGGTGAGGGTGAGCAGGGCGACCGCGGAGTGCACGGCGTACCGCTCGGCGGTGCCGAGGGCGGCCCCGGTGCCGACGGCCAGGGCGCCGCGGACCCGGCGACCGGTGCCCAGGGACTGGAGTTCGACGCGGTCGTCAGTGTCGCCGACGACCATGCTGGCCGGGGCCGGGCGGGCGCGCAGCCGCTCCACCTCGGGGGTGAGCCGGGCGGCGCGGCGGGCGGCCCACTCGGGGGCGGCGGCCACCACGGCCCCGGCGGCGTCGTAGAGGGCGGCCCAGCCGTTGACGTGGGCGGCGAGCCGGGCGAGCAGGGCGTCGGGGCCGTCGCCGGCGAGCGCGGCGCTGGTGAGTTCGCGCTGCGCCTCGAACCCGGCGGTGACGGCCCGGTACTGGTCGGCGGCGATCTGCGAGGAGACCGCCTTGGCGATGGCGAGGAACGGGGTGCGGCGGGGCACTTCGAGGAGCGGCAGCCCGGCCTCCTCGGCGGCGCCGATCAGTGGCCGGGGCACCTCGTCGTAGTTGACGCCCACGGCGAAGCCGAGTCCGGCGACCCCGGCGTCGGCCAGTCGGCGCACGTAGCGCCCCATCGCCTCCGGGTTCTCCGCGTCCAGGTTGGTGGCTGTGACCAGCAGCAGTTCGCCGCCCTCCATATAGGGGACGGGGTCGGTCAGCTCGCTGGCGTGCGCCCAGCGCACGGGCGTGTCGAGGCGGTCCGCTCCCGCGCGCACCCTGAGTCTGAGCGCCGAGTGCTGGACGAGCGAGGCGAGCGTGGGCGGCATGGGAGGGGCTTTCGGGAGAGGGCGATGTCGGTGCTGCGGAAGGGACGATTTCGCCGTCGCGTATGAACGGCTCCTCTCGATTCTGCCAGGGTGGCAGAGTCCCTGTCACCGCTGCCACACCCGGCGTGCCCGCGTCCCCCTCCGGTCCTCCCCCGCCGCCGGCCGGTCAGCCGGTCAGCCGGACGAGCAGCGGGGGCATGTGCTCGCCGCCCACCGTGGTCAGCGAGAGGACCGCGTGGCCGGGCGGGAGTTCGTAGGCGAGCGCGGACGCGGACCAGCGCTCCCGCTCGACCTGGCGCACGGTGACCGCGTCGGTGGTGACGGCCTTGCCGGTGGCCATCTTGCGCAGCGAGTGCAGGGCGCGGGTCAGCGGCTGGTCGGCGAAGACCCCGTGCTGGGCGACCTCGCGGACCTCCACCCACTCCTTGCCCCACGCCTCGGCGAAGCGCTTGCCGTCCCAGGTGGTCAGGCCGGGGAAGACCATGGTGCAGCCGAACGCGCCGAGCAGCGCGGTGTGCAGCGGCTCGGGCACGTCGTCCAGGGTGCGCAGGGCGAGGACCGCCCCGGCGTTCATGGAGCGCAGCCGCCGGATGCCCCGGACGGTGTCGGCGGTGACGGTGTGCGTCGCGTCGTCGAGGACGAGGCAGACGAACTGCGCGCGGTCGGTGCGGGCGGCGACGACGGCGTTGAACTGGGCGAGCACCAGACGGGCCAGGACGCGGGACGCCTCGGCGTGGACGCGCTCGGGCAGATCGATCCTGACCCGCAGCGGATGGCGGCCGAGCGAGCGCAGCGAGAACGGGCGGGCGTCGTCGCCGGTGGCGAAGAAGCCGGCGAAGGCGGGCCGGTCGAGGGTGGCGATCCGGTCGGCGAGCACGGCCGTCGCGTCGGCGGCGCCGCCCGCGTGCCGCGCCCCGGCCTCCAGTTCGCGCAGCATCGCGTGGTGGCCGCCGCTCTCCAGGGCCCGGCGCAGGGCCCCGAGTGCGTCGGTGGAGCCTTCGAGGAGTTCGCGGAGTTCGGGGACGGCGGGGAAGCGGCCGTGGACCGTGCGGTACGGGCCGAGCAGCCGGCCGAGCGCGGTGGCGGCGCGGCGGGTGTCCACGGTGGGGAGGTCGCCGGCCAGCCCTTCGGCGAGGGCCGCCGCGGCCTCGTCGGGGTCGGTGGTGCCGCCGTACAGGTCGAAGTCGTGCGGGGACGCGGGGTCGCCGATGCGGATGACCACGTCGTAGGCGTCGTCCGGGCCGAGCGCGCCGCCCGCGCCGCCGACGGCGAGCACCGCGGCCTGTCCGGTGAGCGCGCGCAGGGCGAGGGCTTCCACGACGGGCCGGACGACCCGGTCCGTCTTGCCGGAGCCGGGCGGGCCGACGACGAGCAGGGACGTGCCGAGCGAGGCGGGCTCCAGCGCCATGCCGGAGCCCCGGCGCGGGTAGGGGTTGCGCGGGTCGTCGGCGCACTCCCCGATGCGCACCTGGCCGGTCAGCGGGTCGTGGGTGACGGTCCGCCGGGGCACGTCGCGCAGTCCGGAGGGGTGCAGGAAGGCGTCGGCGCCCTTGCGCAGGACGGTCTCGGTGAACGAGGCGAGGCGGTCGGGGCGGCTGCGGGCCCCGGTCCAGGCGTGGCGCACCCGTACGCAGTCCACGTCGTTCATCCGGCCCGCGTACACGGCGGCGGTGAGCGCGTCGGCCGCCTCGGCGGCTCCGGCGGCGCGCAGGCCGGGCCACTGGGAGCGCGGCGGGCCGGCGTCCGGGGCGGCGGCCGGAGCGCTCGGGGGCGCGGCCGGAGCGCGGCGGGCCCGGAGGTCGCGCAGGGCGTCCCCCCAGCGCGCGAAGCGTGCGATGGGCCACACCACGATGGCGACGGTCAGCGCGTAACAGCTGTAGGCGGCCACGGTGGCCTTCAGCTGGTCCCCGCTGCGCAGCCAGCCGTCCGCCGACCCCATGAGCACCAGCAGCAGCGGCACCTTGGGGGTCCAGGCCAGCCACAGCAGCAGCAGGGCGGCGCCCACCGACAGCGTCAGTCTGAGGCGTTCCAGCCGTTCGCCGGCGAAGTAGGCGGCGGCCTCGGCCCAGCCGCCGATCCGGGCGGCCCAGAAGCCCAGGACCATGACCAGTACCTCGTAGTAGAGCGTGGCCGAGTTGACCACCAGGGGCGGCGCGTCCGGTCTCAGCCCGCCGAAGGACCACCACTCGGGCCCGGTGATGATCTCGATCGGCTTGAACACGTAGGGCACGGCGCGCTCGGAGAGCAGCAGCCAGAGCAGCAGCCACAGGACGAGGGTGGCGGCCGGGCCGACCAGTGAGGGGCGCCCCGGGCGTTCGGCGGGCCGGGGCACGTGGTTCGGGCGCCAGATGCCGGGGCCGGCGTCGGGGCGGGGCGCGTCGAACCAGTCGGCGGTGGGTGCGGCGGGGCCGGGCCGCGGTGCGTGCGCGGGCGGGGCTGCGGGGGGCGGGGGGACGGTGGGGGGCCTGCCGGGCGGCGGGACCGCGGGCGGGTAGGCGGGCGGGGCGGCGGGCGGCGGGCCCGCCGGGTGCGGTACGGGGCCGGTGGGCCGGCCGTCGTGCGGCCGCGCACCCCGCGCGCCCCACGCGCCGTGCGTACCGTCGTTGTCCATGAACCGTTGCCCCCTTGACCTGCCAGGTCCGTCACTGCACCGGCCAATCTAGTGCGCGCACACGGTGAGTTCAGCAACGCGCCCGGATAGTGACCGTCCGGGGAGCGGTGCCGGGCCGTGCGCGGCCTTCTGTCCGTCGCGGACAACGACACGTACGCCACCACTACCGATCGGAGCATGCCCGACGCCGTGTCCCCCGCCTAGCCTGCAGAGCGAGAAGCGTCCCGAACACCCCCACAGGAGCCCCGCATGACCGAAATCCCGCAGGAGCGCCGACTCGTCACCGCCATTCCCGGTCCGAAGTCGGTCGAGTTGCAGGACCGCCGGCTCGCGGCGGTCGCCGCGGGCGTGGGTTCCACCCTGCCGGTGTTCACCGCGCGGGCGGGCGGCGGGATCATCGAGGACGTGGACGGCAACCGTCTGATCGACTTCGGTTCCGGGATCGCCGTGACGTCCGTCGGCGCCTCCGCCGAGGCCGTGGTGCGCCGGGCCTCCGCGCAGCTCGCGGACTTCACCCACACCTGCTTCATGGTCACCCCGTACGAGGGGTACGTGGAGGTCTGCGAGCGGCTCGCGGAGCTGACGCCGGGCGGCCACGCGAAGAAGTCGGCGCTGTTCAACTCGGGCGCGGAGGCCGTGGAGAACGCGGTGAAGATCGCCCGCGCGTACACGAAGCGGAGCGCGGTCGTCGTCTTCGACCACGGCTACCACGGCCGGACGAACCTCACGATGGCACTGACCGCCAAGAACATGCCGTACAAGCACGGCTTCGGCCCGTTCGCGCCGGAGGTCTACCGGGTGCCGGTGGCGTACGGCTACCGCTGGCCGACCGGGGCCGGGAACGCCGGAGCGGAGGCGTCCGCGCAGGCGATCGACCAGATCGCCAAGCAGATCGGCGCGGAGAACGTGGCCGCGATCATCATCGAGCCGGTGCTCGGCGAGGGCGGCTTCATCGAGCCGGCCAAGGGCTTCCTGCCGGCGATCGCGCGGTTCGCGAAGGACAACGGCATCGTGTTCGTCGCGGACGAGATCCAGTCGGGCTTCTGCCGTACCGGCCAGTGGTTCGCCTGTGAGGACGAGGGCATCGTGCCGGACCTGATCACGACGGCCAAGGGCATCGCGGGCGGCCTTCCGCTGTCCGCCGTGACCGGTCGCGCGGAGATCATGGACGCGGCGCACGCGGGTGGGCTCGGCGGCACGTACGGCGGCAACCCGGTCGCCTGCGCGGGCGCGCTCGGGGCCATCGAGACGATGCGCGAGCTGGACCTGAACAAGAAGGCGAAGCGCATCGAGGAGGTCATGAAGGGCCGCCTCGAAGGGATGCGGGAGAAGCTGCCGAACGGCGGGCTGATCGGTGACATCCGGGGCCGGGGCGCGATGATCGCGATCGAGCTGGTGAAGCCGGGCGGCAAGGACCCGCACCCGGAGGCGGCGGCCCGGCTCGCCAAGGCGTGCCACGCCGAGGGCGTCCTCGTCCTGACCTGCGGTACGTACGGCAATGTGCTGCGCTTCCTGCCGCCGCTGGTGATCGGCGAGGACCTGCTCAACGAGGGTCTGGACGTCCTGGAGGGCGCTTTCACCGGGATCTGATCCGGGGCGCGCGGGGGCCTGTGAAGAAAAGGTGCGGGGGCGATGGCGGGTTACCGTACCCGCTATCGGTCCCCCGCCGCCTGACGTACGGTTTTCGCAGATGAGAGAAACACCCCGCTCGCAGGGCACTGCGGGCGAATCCGGGCCGGAGCCCTCCCGGCACCGTCCCGGACGTGCCTTCGCGCACACCGCTGGAGCCTCGCGCTCCGGAACTCCTCACCGATCGGGCGGCCGCTCGTCCCACACCCCCCGGAACGCGCGGCACACCGGTCCACTCGTCCGCTCCGGAACAACCCCCCCGGTTCCGGGGCGGACGGTTTTCCTCTTCTCTTGGGTGTCGGGCCTGGCGGCCCTCTTCGCGCTGACCACCTGGCAGGTCGCGTCGGACGGCCCGCTGCGGGCGCTGGACGAGCGGGCCGGGCGGGCGCTGACCGGTCGCGGCCCGCGATCGCTGACCGAATTCCTCGCCGATCTCGGCAATATGCAGGTCGCCCTTCCGGTACTGGGCTGTGCGCTCGGCTGGGCGCTGCTGCGCGGGCGGCGGTGGGAGCCGCTGGGCGCGGCCCTCGCGATGGCGCTGGTGCCGCTGCTGGTCGTTCCGCTCAAGGCCGCGGTCGCCCGGCCGGGACCGCTGACGGAGGCCACGGGCTACTACCCGTCCGGGCACGCGGCGACGGCCGCGGTGGCGTACGGGGCCTCGGCGCTGCTGCTGGCCGGGCGGGGGCGGCCGACGTGGATGATGCCCGTCATCGCCGTCCTGCTGACGGCGATGACGGGCATCGGTCTGGTGCTCCGCGGCTATCACTGGCCGCTGGATGTGCTGGGCAGCTGGTTCCTGTGCGGACTCCTGCTCCCGCTGCCCGGCGCCTTCGGCCGGATCAGCCGAAGTAGGAGTCGAAGTTCTTCGAGAACTCCCAGTTGTTGAAGCGGTCCCAGTTGATGGACCAGGTCATCAGGCCGCGCAGGCCGGACCAGGTGCCGTGGGTCTGGTAGGAGCCGCAGTCGGTCTTCTTGGTGAGGCAGTTGAGCGCCTTGGTGACCTCGGCGGGCGAGGTGTGGCCGTTGCCCGCCTGGGTGGAGGCCGGCAGGCCGATCGCGATCTGGTCGGGGCGCAGACCGGGGAAGATCTTGGTCTGGTCACCGGCGACCGGGAAGCCGGCCATCAGCATGTCCGTCATCGCGATGTGGAAGTCGGCGCCGCCCATCGAGTGGTACTGGTTGTCCAGGCCCATGATGGAGCCCGAGTTGTAGTCCTGGACGTGCAGCAGGGTGAGGTCGTCGCGCAGCGCGTGGATCACCGGCAGGTAGGCGCCGGCCCGCGGGTCCTGGCCGCCCCACTTGCCCGAGCCGTAGTACTGGTAGCCGAGCTGGACGAAGAAGGTCTCCGGGGCCATGGTGAGGACGAAGTCCTCGCCGTACTTGGCCTTGAGGGTCTTCACCGCGGAGATCAGGTTGACGATGACGGGCGTGGTCGGGTTCCGGAAGTCGGTGTCCCCGGTGTTCAGCGACAGCGAGTGGCCCTCGAAGTCGATGTCCAGGCCGTCGAGCCCGTACTCGTCGATGATCTTGCTCACCGAGGAGACGAACATGTCGCGGGCGGCGGTGGTGTTGAGCTGCACCTGGCCGTTCTGGCCGCCGATGGAGATCAGGACCTTCTTGCCCGCGGCCTGCTTGGCCTTGATGGCCGCCTTGAACTCCGCTTCGGTCTCCACGTTCGGGCACTCGGTGACCGGGCAGAGCTTGAAGCGGATGTCGCCCGAGGTGACGGAGGTCGGCTCGCCGAAGGCGAGGTCGATGACGTCCCAGGAGTCGGGCACGTCCGCCATGCGGGTGTAGCCGGAGCCGTTGGCGAAGCTGGCGTGCAGGTAGCCGACGAGCGCGTGGGCGGGCAGCTGGCCGCCGGTGCCGCCGTCGCCCCCGCCGCCCTCGCTCGTGGTGGCCGTGACGGCGGCCGACTTCACGGACTCGCCCGCCTCGTTGACGGCGCTGACGCGGAAGCTGTACGCGGTCGAGGCTTCGAGACCAGTCACGGTCGCCGAGGTTCCGGTGACGCTCTGGACCTTGGTGTCGCCCCGGTAGACGTTGTACCCGGTGGCCGTGGAGGAGCCGGTCCAGGACAGGGCGACCGAGGAGGAGGTCACCGAGCCGGTCTTGAGGCCGGTGGGGGCGTCGGGGATCACGACCGGGTCGCCGCCGGGGCCGATCAGGGAGAGGTCGTCCACGTAGTAGGCGGGGGTGCCGTACCAGCCGTGGGTGTAGATGGTGACCGTGTCGGTGGAGGGGCCGGTGGTGAAGGTGGTGCTGAGCTTCTGCCAGCCGGACGCGGACTGCGTCCAGGTGCGGACGTCGCTCGTGCCGGTGCCGTCGGCGCCGAGGTAGACGTAGCTGCCCTGCACCCAGGCGCTCAGGCTGTACGTGGAGCCGGGCTTGACCTTCACGGACTGGGAACACTTGGCGTTGTCGCTGCCGGCCGGGGTCGCCTTCAGCGCCGATGTCCCGCCGTGTACGGGGGTGCTGACGGCCGCTCCGCTGCCGCTGGTGCAGTTCCAGCCGGTGAGGCCGGCCTCGAAGGTGCCGTTACGGGCGAGTTCGGCGTCGGCCGCGGCGGCCGTGGGTGCCGCGGCGGCGAGACAGCCGGCGGCGAGCAGGGCCGCCGAGAAGGCGGCCACGAGTCCGGTCATGCGGGCGGGGGGTCCCGTGCGTTCCACAACGGCCTCCGTACAGGGGGGAATTGACGCGGAGAGGAATTTGATGCGGCGCGCACAACATGGTCCAGACCAATCCTGTTGTCAAGACCTCTGGCAGTGAGGGCCGCTCGAAAGGCGGGCGCGGCGGGGCCCGTTGATGCTCCTATTGGCTGTCAAGCGGCGGTGAGCCAGTCGCGGTAGGTGTTGGCGAGGTCGTCGTCTCGGCGGATTCCGCGTTCGAGGGTGGAGATCGTGGCGGGCCAGACTCCGAAGTGGCGGGCCGCTGCGGTGAGGGTGATGTTCTTCGACTGCCGAAGAGGCCGCAGGTCGGCGATGCCTGGGACGGTGACCGTGGTGGTCAGGCAGCGGAACATCTCCCGGACGATGGCCCGTTTCAGGAGCCGGATGATCTCTTTCTTGGTCCGGCCGGCGGCCGTCTGTCGTGCCACGTAGTCGCGGGTGCGGGGGTCACTGGACATGCGGACCAGGGCGATGCGGTAGAGGGCGGCGTTGGCTGCCCGGTCGCCGCCTCGTGAGAGGCGGTGCCGGTTCGTGCGGCCGCTGGAGGCGGGGACGGGTGCGGCTCCGCAGAGGGCGGCGAAGGACGCTTCGGTCCGCAGGCGTTCGGGATTGCCTCCGGCTGTGACCAGCAGCTGGGCGGCGGTGTCGGGGCCGACGCCGTAGGCGGCCCGCAGCCCGGGGTTGTGGGCGGTGACCTCACTGTCGAGGGCCCGGGTCAGGGCATGGTGTTCGGCGGTGAGTTCCTTGACGCGTCGGGCGAGGCTCTTCAGCGCGGTGAGGACCGCGACGTGGACCGCGTCCCCGGCCGGTCGCAGCCGGGCCAGGGCGTCGGTCCGGTCGGCGCCCTTGAGCTGCCCGAACCTGGCGCGGATGCTTTCGGGTGCGGTGACGAGGATGTGGGTGATCTGGTTGAGAGCGGCGGTGCGTGCCTTGACGGCTGAGCGGGCGGCGTTGTGCAGGGCGCGTATGCCGGTGACGGTGTCGTCCTTCGGCGCGCTGGAGGCCCGTCCGGACAGGGCGGCGCGGGCGGCGGCGTAGGCGTCGATGGGGTCGGACTTGCCGATGCGGCGGCGTTCTGCCCGGTCGGGCCGGTTGACCTCGACGACGTCAAGGCCCGCCGAGCGGGCGGCGCGGGTGAAGCCGGCCCCGTAGGAGGCGGTGCCTTCCACTCCGATCGCGTTCACGTGGCCGTGGGCGCCGAGGAAGGCCAGGGCCGCGGCGTATCCGGCGGCGGTGGTGGCGAACTCGGCGTCCGCGAGGTGACCGCCGTTGTCGCTGATGACCGCGACGTGAACGGTGTCGGCGTGGGAATCGACCCCGCCGAACACGACCTTGTCCGTGGTGTCGTCCGCGACCGCTGATGTCATGCTGATGCTGCCTTCCAGCCGAAGGTAGGCGCCGGCCGGGTGGCGCAGACAGGACATTGAGGGGGCTTCTGACCAAGCTCCTATCAGGTCATGTTCCGCCCGGCCGGAGCCATGAGAACGGGTCCCGGCAGCCGGACAGAACAACACGAAGACAGCCCAGCAGGGCGTCAGTCAGTGGTCGAGCCACGACCACCGGGACCTGAGTATCAGCATCAATGTCAGTGGTGGATGACAGACTCGACGGCATGGATCAGCTGGGGGAAGTACGCGATGTCGAGCAGCTCACCGCGCTGACGGCGCGCGGCGGGCGAGTGAAGTATCTGCACTTCTGGGGCCACCGTCCGCGCCCGGACGGCTCCATCGGCGCGAGCTGTCTGAGCCAGTGGTGGCCCTCGCCGTTCACGGTGGACGGCGTCGGCTACGCCTCCGCTGAGCACTGGATGATGGCCGGCAAGGCGCGGCTGTTCGGTGACGCGGAGGCGGAGGAGCTGGCCGTCGCGGCGAAGAGCCCGGCGCAGGCGAAGAAGGCGGGCCGGCTCGTCCGGGACTTCGACGACGCCGTCTGGCAGCGTGAGCGGTTCGCCCTGGTCACGGCGGGGAGTGTGCACAAGTTCCGGCAGAACGCGGAGCTGGGCGCGTTCCTGCGGGGCACCGGGGACCGGGTGCTGGTGGAGGCGAGTCCGATGGACCGGATCTGGGGCATCGGGCTCGCGGCGGACGACCCGCGTGCGCAGGACCCGGCGGCCTGGCGGGGGCTGAATCTGCTGGGGTTCGCGCTGATGGCGGCGCGCGCGGAGCTGTGGGGCGCGGCGGACGGCTCCGCGATATGAACCGGTGACCGGGGCGGCGGGAAGGTCCCCGCCGCCCCGGCCGGTCGCTCAGCCGCGCCCGAAGAGGTGGTCTCCGGGGCCGTGCTGGGGCGTTTGGACGACGAGGGAGACGGGCGCCTGCTCGTAGTACTCCTCCTCGCCCTCGTCGAAGTCCTGGTTCACGGCCCAGATGAAGAAGCCGATGAACGCCGCGCCGACGACGATGCCGACCGATCCCAGAATGATTCCGGCCAGCGCCACCCCGCCGTTGTCGGCCTCGCCCCGCCGGGCCCGGCCGCGGCCGATGATGCCGAAGATCAGGGCGAGAATGCCGAGGACGATGCCGAGCCCGTACATGCAGAAGCCGACCGTCGCGATGATGCCGAGCACCAGCGAGGCGATGCCGAGCCCGTTCGCGGGCTGTGTTCCCTGCGTTCCCCAGGGGTTCCCGTGACCGGGGTAGCCGGGGTAGCCGTACTGCGGGGGCTGCCCGGCCGGGTGGCCGTACTGCGGGTACGGGGGCGGACCCTGCGGGCCCGGGGCGCCGGGGTAGCCGTACGGCGGCGCGGCGAAGGGCCCGCCGTCCATCGGGGCGGTGGCGCCCGGATAGCCGTGCGGCCCGGCCGGCGGGACGGCCTGTCCGGGCCCGTTCGGCCCGACCGGCGGCGCGGGCACGGTGCCGGGTGCGGACCAGTCGGCGGGTCCGGGCTGCGGCGGTGCGAAGCCGGCGGGCGGGGTCGGTCCGGTGCCGATGCCGGGCATGGCGGCGACCGTCTGCTGGTCGTGCACGCCGGGCGGGGGGCCGCCGGGGTGGCCGGAATCGGCCGGTGGGCCGGCGTCGGCGGGTGCGCCGGAGCCGTCGCCCGGCGGGACGGGACCGTTGGCCGCCCCGGGCGGCTGGTCCGCAGGGGTCGGGGTCTTGGTCAGGGGTACCGCGCCTGCGTGTGGCGTCCGTCGCTCCGGCGGCGCCCACGGGTCTATCGGCGTGGCCCCGTCCACCGGCTGCTCTGCGTTGTCTGACATGGGCCTCCCCCATCGTGATGCGGTCATGCTACGACCGGGCCCGTCCTACGATGGCTCCCGTCCCCCGTCCCGGCCGTCCCGCGGGCCGGAGCCCGTATCTCTCCACGTCCACCGGAGGCCCCGATGACCGACCTGCACCCCTTCATCGCGGGGCTGCCCAAGGCCGAGCTCCATGTCCACCACGTCGGCTCGGCCTCGCCCCGCATCGTCGCCGAGCTGGCCGCGCACCACCCCGACTCCAAGGTGCCCACGGACCCGGAGGCGCTGGCCGACTACTTCACGTTCACCGACTTCGCCCACTTCATCGACGTCTACCTCTCGGTCGTGGACCTGATCCGCACCCCGGAGGACGTCCGGCTGCTGACGTACGAGGTCGCCCGTGACATGGCCCGGCAGAACATCCGGTACGCGGAGCTGACTGTCACCCCGTTCTCCTCGACCCGGCGCGGCATTCCGGAGCAGGGCTTCATGGAGGCCATCGAGGACGCCCGCAAGGCCGCCGAGCGGGAACTCGGCGTCGTGCTGCGCTGGTGCTTCGACATTCCGGGCGAGGCGGGGCTGCGGTCCGCCGAGGAGACCGCCAGGCTCGCCGTGGACCTGCGGCCCGAGGGGCTGGTCTCGTTCGGGCTGGGCGGGCCCGAGATCGGGGTGGACCGCCCGCAGTTCAAGCCGTACTTCGACCGGGCGATCGCCGAGGGCCTGCACTCGGTGCCGCACGCCGGGGAGACGACGGGCCCGCAGACCATCTGGGACGCGCTCACCGCGCTGCGCGCCGAGCGCATCGGCCACGGCACCAGCGCGGTGGCCGACCCGAAGCTGCTGGAGCACCTGGCCGAGCGGCGCATCGCCCTGGAGGTCTGCCCCACGTCCAACATCGCGACGCGGGCGGTGAAGGACATCGAGCGGCACCCGGTCCGGGAGATGGTCCGGGCCGGGGTGCTGGTCACGATCAACAGCGACGACCCGCCCATGTTCGGCACCGACCTCAACAACGAGTACGCCGTGGCCGCCCGCATCCTGGAGCTCGACGAGCGGGGCCTGGCGGCGCTGGCGAAGAACGCCGTGGAGGCGTCCTTCCTGGACGCGGCCGGCAAGCGCGCGCTGGCCGCCGAGATCGACACGTACACCGCCGGCTGGCCGGCGGGCGCCGGGCGGTAGCGGCCGGGTGGTGATCGGCGGGGACAATGGGTCCATGCCCACGTCTGTCACCGCCGTCGCCCATCGCGGCGATCCGTACCGTGCCCGTGAGAACACCCTGCCCTCGATCCGCTCGGCGCTCGAACGGGGGGCGGACGCGGTGGAGATCGACGTCCGGGTCACCCGTGACGGGGTGCCGGTGCTGCTGCACGACGCGACGCTGGAGCGGCTGTGGGACCGGGACGTGCGCCTCGACCGGATCGGCCACCGGGAGCTGACCGAGCTGACGGGGGGCGGGGTGCCGACGCTGCGGGAGGCCCTGCTCGCCGCCGGGTCGCACCGCGTGATGGTCGATCTGCCGGGCGCCACGCGGGATTCGGTGCGGCGGATCGTGGGCGTGGTGCGGGAGTGCGGGGCGGGTGAGCGGGTCTACTACTGCGCCGGTCCCGAGGCGATGCTGCGGGTGCGGGAGGCGGACCCGTCGGCCGAGATCGCGATGACGTGGACGACGCTCGCGCCGCCGCGTACGACGCTGCTCGACGCGGTCCGGCCGCGCTGGCTGAACTACCGGTTCGGGCTGGTCAGCCGGGAGCTGACGGAGCGCAATCACCGGGACGGGCTGCTGGTGGCGGCCTGGACCGCGGACACCGGCCGGACGATGCGCCGGCTGATCCGGCACGGTGTGGACTCCGTCACCACCAACCGGATCGATGTGCTCCGCACCTTGATCGACCGTCATGGAGGCCGGTGACCCCGGCCGTCCGTGACGGGTTGACGGCCGGTCAGGCGGCCGCGGGCTCCGGCGCCGGCTCCCGGTCGGCGGTTTCCAGGGCTTCGAGGCGCTTGATCTTGCGGCGCACGATCAGCAGCGGGATCACGCCGAAGACGCCGAACGACATGTCGATGACGGTCCACCAGAAGGGGATGTCGCGGATCGGGCCGCAGATCAGCGCGAGCGGGATGATTCCGGCGCAGGCGATCATGCCGAACTCGATCACCCAGATGTTGCGGACGGGGTCGCGGAAGGGCCCGTAGAAGGCGACCGCGATGACCAGGTGGGCGAAGGCCAGCCAGTCGGTGCCGTACAGCACGAAGGGATACCGGGCGTCGGCCTCGTCGAGGCCGGTGCGGACGCGGGTGATCCACTCCAGCAGGCCGGGGAAGTGCTCGGGGACGGGAGAGGCCGAGGAGGTGAGGAGATCCTCGGTCCACCGCAGTTCGTGGACGAGCGGGAAGGCGGTCAGCCCGCTCAGAACCAGACAGACGATGAAGACGACCAGCCACACGCGTATACGCCGTCGCAAGGCGATTCGCTCGCTCATATCCGCAGCGTACGCCCGTGTTCACCGCCTCTTCACGGCGCCCCCGCCGGGTCCGGACACGCCACGGCCCCGTGCGAACAGGCCGGTTCGCACAGGGCCGTTGGGGCGGGTGGCGCTCAGCCCTCGATGGACGTCATCACGTGCTTGATGCGCGTGTAGTCCTCGAAGCCGTAGGCCGACAGGTCCTTGCCGTAACCGGACTTCTTGAAACCGCCGTGCGGCATCTCGGCGACCAGCGGGATGTGGGTGTTGATCCAGACGCAGCCGAAGTCGAGGTTCTTCGACATCCGCATGGCGCGGGCGTGGTCCTTGGTCCACACCGAGGAGGCGAGGGCGTACTCGACGCCGTTGGCCCATTCCACGGCCTGGGCCTCGTCGCGGAACGACTGGACGGTGATGACGGGTCCGAAGACCTCGTGCTGGATGATCTCGTCGTCCTGCTTGAGGCCGGAGACGACGGTCGGGGCGTAGAAGTAGCCCTTGTCGCCGACCCGGTGGCCGCCGGCCTCGACCCGCGCGTGGGCGGGAAGGCGCTCGATGAAGCCGCTGACCTGGGCCAGCTGGTTGGCGTTGTTGAGCGGGCCGTAGAGCACGTCCTCGTCGTCCGGGCTGCCGGTCCTGGTCTCGGCGGCGGCCTTGGCGAGCGCGGCGACGAACTCGTCGTGGATCGACTCGTGGACCAGGACGCGGGTGGCCGCGGTGCAGTCCTGGCCGGCGTTGAAGTAGCCGGCGACCGCGATGTCCTCGACGGCCTTGGCGAGGTCGGTGTCCTCGAAGACGACGACGGGCGCCTTGCCGCCCAGCTCCAGGTGGACCCGCTTGACGTCCTTGGCGGCCGATTCGGCGACCTGCATGCCGGCCCGTACCGAACCGGTGATGGAGGCCATCGCCGGGGTGCGGTGCTCGACCATCGCGCGGCCGGTGTCGCGGTCGCCGCAGATGACGTTGAAGACGCCCTTGGGCAGGATCTGCCCGATGATCTCGGCGATCAGCACGGTGGACGCCGGAGTGGTGTCGGACGGCTTGATGACGACGGTGTTGCCCGCGGCGAGCGCCGGGGCGAACTTCCAGACGGCCATCATCATCGGGTAGTTCCACGGCGCGACCTGCGCGCAGACGCCGACCGGCTCACGGCGCACGATGGAGGTCAGCCCCTCCATGTACTCACCGGCCGAACGCCCCTCCAGGAGCCGGGCGGCGCCCGCGAAGAAGCGGATCTGGTCCACCATCGGCGGGATCTCTTCGGTGCGGGTCAGCGCGATCGGCTTGCCGGTGTTCTCGGACTCGGCGGCGATGAGGTCCTCGGCCCGTTCCTCGAAGGCGTCGGCGATCTTGAGCAGGGCGCGCTGGCGCTCGGCCGGTGTGGTGTCGCGCCAGGCGGGGAACGCGGCCGCGGCGGCGGCCATCGCGGCGTCGACGTCGGCGGGGCCGGAGAGCGGCGAGGTCGCGTAGACCTCCTCGGTCACCGGGTTGACGACGTCGATCGTCCGCCCGTCGGCGGCGTCCCGGAACTCCCCGTTGATGTAGTTGCGCAGACGGCGTACCTCGGCGGTCACGGCCACCCCTCCTGATGTGAGTCCAATGGGTGAGACGACCAGCGTAGTCGGGAGCCCGCGTTCCGCGAGGGGCGAGGTCACATATGAACAGCGGAGCGATCGTTCGAGCGGTTGAACGACCGATTCCGCCTTGACCTGCTCTTGACCGTTCCGCCGCGCGACCCCGCCGGTCATCTCATACGACCGGCGCAGTTCGGATGCGGCCGATCGAGTGGGAGGGGCGGACCGGGGCCGCGTGCTGTCCGCTCACCGCGATCCGAATCCCTACGGTGCCGAGTGACCGATCGGCCCCCTCTTCGTTCCCCCGTACGGGGGACGGGAATCTGATCTGAACCGAGGTGTACGCCATGGTGGCCCCGCCGGACAACGATGTGATCTGGGCGCGTTCCCTGCAGCACTCCCACAACGGCTCCCCCGCGCTCGCCGGGGTCTCCCTGGGCATCCCCGAAGGCGAGATCCTCGCGGTGACCGGCCCGCGCGGCAGCGGCAAGACGACGCTGCTGCACTGCCTCTCCGGCCAGCTGGTGCCCGAGCGGGGCGAGGTCTGGTTCAACAGCGTCCCCGTGCACACCATGGGCCCGCGGCTGCGCGAGCGGCTGCGCCGCGACAAGTTCGGCTGGATCGCCCCCGAACCCCAGCTCGTCCCGGAGCTGAACACCTGGGAGAACACCGCGCTCCCCCTGCTGCTGCGCGGCGCCTCGCACCGCGAGGCCAGGCAGACCGCCATGGAGTGGCTGGAGCGCCTGGACATCGGCATGTGCGCCAAGAAGCGCCCGCACACCCTCCAGCAGAGCCAGCGGCAGCGGATCTCCGTGGCCCGCGCGCTGGCCGCCGGCCCCTCGGTGATCTTCGCCGACGAGCCCACCGCGACGCTGCACCGCACCGACCGCTCCCACGTCCTGCGGACCCTGACCAGCGCCGCCCGCTCGCACGGCATCACGGTCGTCCTCGCCACGCACGACGCGGAGATCGCCGCACTCGCCGACCGTGTGGTGCCGATGCTCGACGGGCGCCGCGTCTCCACGGTCGCGCTCCCCGCCGAATCCGACCCGGAGGGGCGCGCGGCGTGCTCGCTCTCCGTCTAGCCCGCGGTTCCCATCCACTGGTCCTGATGCGGCGGCTGCTGGTCGCGGCCGCCTCCGCCGGGGTCGGCTTCCTCCTCCTGTGCGCCCTCGGATACGCCGCCGGGCATCCGCGCTCGGCCGGCTCGGTGCTCCGGCTGCTCTGGTGCTTCGTCCCGCTGGCCGCCACCGTGCAGTTCGCCGTCGCGGTGGCCCGTACGGACCCGAGCACCCGGCCGCGTACCGGGCTGTCCGCCGTGGGCCTGGGCCCGGTGCGGCTGAGCGTGCTCGCCGCCGTCTCCACCGCCGTCTCGTGCACCCTCGGCTCCGTGGTGGCGCTGCTGTTCTTCCTCCATCTGCGCGGCGACCTGTCCGGGCTGCCGTTCGACGGTGCCGCCGCCGACCTGCTCGGCGCGGACGCCCGGCTTCCGGCCGCCGCCGTGCTCCTCCTGCTGGCCCTGGTGCCGGTGGCCGCCGCGACGGCCAGCGCGCTGGCGCTGCGCAACCGGCCCGTACGGGCGGCGCGCGAGACGGACGACGCCGGTGACCCGGTGCCCGGCGCCGAAGCCGCCGCCCCCGCCGCCCCGCCGGCCGGGCTCCCCTGGGGCGTGGCCCTCACGGCCGCCGGGCTCGCCGTCGAGGCGTACGCGAGCCGGGGCACGGGCGGCAGTCCCTTCCCGCTGCCCGGCAAGCTCGACGCCACCCCGGCCTGGGTGCTCGCCGGCTGGACGCTCACGGCGATCGGCCTGGCCATGGCGGGCCCCGGCCTGACCCATCTGTGCGGCCGGCTGCTCCAGGCGGCGCGCCCCGGCGCGGTGCGGCTGCTGGCCGGCCGGGTCCTGATGGACGAGGCGCGGCGCATCGGCCGCCCGCTCGGCATCGTCTGCGCGGTCCTCTCCGCGGTGATCGCCGCGTTCGCGCTGTACGGGACGGGGCCGCGCCCGTTCGGCCCGCTCACCGCGCTCGGGGCCGTGCTCGTCATCGGCTGCACCACGGCGACCCTGCTGACCTCGGCCCTGGAGGCCCGGCAGGCCCGCGCCGAGACGGCCAGGGCGCTGCTGCGGCTCGGGGCACCGGCCTCGGCGCTGCGCGCGGCGACCGCGTTGCGCGCGCTGGCGCTGTTGCTCGTCTTCGCGCCGCTCACCTGGGCGATCGCGGAGCTGGCCGCGCTGCCGCTGACCCCCTGAACCCCGCGGTGCGCGCTCCCCGGACCGGTCGGGCCCGCCGCCCGGCCGGACCGCGGCGCCCGTCAGCGCGGCGAGAGTGCGTGCCAGGCGTCGCGGGCCCGCGAAGATCCGCCGGACAGCCCCTAGTAGTGCTTCGTTAGGTCGGGTGATCTTTCCTGGTGGTGGGCATCTTCTCGTTATGAGGCTGGGGGAGGTGGAACGGCTCCGGGGCGAGTTGTCGGAGTTCGTTGCCGATGTGTTCGGGTCGTTGCCGCGGCGGGATCAGCGGCGATGGGGCGGGTGTTATCTGCGCGGTTTGATGCTGGACGGCCGGCGCAAGTCGATCCAGCCGATGGCCGAACGGCTGCCGGACGGGAACATGCAGGCCCTGCAGCAGTTCGTGAACCAGTCGCCTTGGGATCCGTCGCCGGTGCGGCGGCGGATCGCCGAGCGGCTGAGCGCGGCGATCCGCCCGGAGGTGTGGGTGATCGACGACGTGTCGTTCCCCAAGTGCGGCACCGCTTCGGCCGGGGTGGCCCGGCAGTACTGCGGAGCGCTGGGGAAACGGGCGAACTGCCAGGTCGCGGTCAGTGTCCATGCCGCCACCGACACCGCCTCGTGCCCGCTGGAATGGCAGCTGTATCTGCCGCGGGAGTGGACGGACGAGCCCGCCCGCTGCCGCCGGGCCGGGGTGCCGGACGAAGCCGTTGTTCATCGGGAGAAGTGGCGCCTGGCTCTCGGCCTGCTGGACACGCTCGCCGACTGGAAGCTGGAGGCGCCGGTGCTGGTCGCCGACGCGGGCTACGGAGTCAGCACCCCGTTCCGGATCGGCCTGGAAGAACGCGGGCTGTCCTATGTCCTGGCGTTGACCGGCAAGGAAGTCGCCCATGCCGAAGGAGCCGAGCCGCACCGGCCCGTCTATAGCGGGCTCGGGCCGCCGACCCTGCCCCGCTACCGCACCCCGCCCCGAGCCGTTGGTGTCCTGGCGGCGGAAACCGGTGCGGAGCGGTTCGCCGAGGTCACCTGGCGGCAGGGCAGCAAAGACGCGATGACCTCGCGGTTTACCGTCCTGACCGTCCGGCCCGCGGGCAAGCAGTCCCTGGCCGCGGCCCAGAACGCGGGCGGCGGCCGTAACCGGTGGGACGGTGTCCTGCCCGGCCGGACCCTCCTGGTCGAGTGGCCTGACGGGCAGGACGCGCCGACGGGCTACTGGATCTCGAACCTGCCCGCCACCACCCCGGCCGAGGAACTCGTCAAGTGGGCGAAGATGCGCTGGCGCATCGAACACGACTACCGCGAACTCAAGCACGGCCTGGGCCTCGACCACTTCGAAGGCCGCACCTGGCGCGGCTGGCACCACCACGTCACCCTCGTCACCGCCGCCCAGGCCTTCCTCACCCTGCGACGGCTCCACCCAAAAGTCCACACGCCGGCCTGACCCTCTACCAGGTCCTCGACGCCCTCCAGGACCTGCTGCAGTGCTGGACCGGCATGTGCAACACCTGCGGCCGCCCCCTGTCCCGCAACAGAACCAGACGAAGAACCTAACGAAGCACTACTAGGCCGGCAGGACCACGCTCTCCGATGCCTCGAAGGTGACCCCGACCCGCTCCCCCACGCGGGGCGTCCCGCGCAGCGAGCACTCCGCGTCCAGCAGCGGACCGCGCTCCGGGCGCAGGGCCACCGCCACATGGCTGCCCCGGAAGGTGCGCGCCTCCACGACGCAGCGCAGCCCCTTCTCCGGCCCGCCGATCCGGACCCCGGCCGGCCGCACCAGCAGATCGCACGCGCCCTGCGGTGATCCGGCGGGCACCGGCACCTCGCCCCACTCCGTGTCCGCCGACTCCCCCTCGACGGTCGCGCCGATCACGTTGTCGAAGCCCAGGAACCGCGCCACGAAGGCGGACGCGGGGTGCTGCCACACCTCCAGCGGGGTGCCCGCCTGGGCGACCCGGCCGTCCCGCATCACGACCACCCGGTCGGCCAGCGCGAACGCCTCGCCCTGGTCGTGGGTGACGGCGAGCACGGTGGTGCCGAGCCGGCCGAAGAGGTCGCGCAGTTCGACGACGAGCCGTTCGCGCAGGCTGCGGTCGAGCTGGCCCAGGGGCTCGTCGAGCATCAGCAGCCGGGGCCGGGGGGCGAGGGCGCGGGCGAGGGCGACGCGCTGCTGCTCGCCGCCGGAGAGCGCGCCGACGGCCCGGCGGGCGGCGCCGGGGAGGCCCACGAGGTCCAGGAGTTCGGCGACCCGGCGCTCCTGTTCGGCCCGGCCGACCCCGTGCATCCGCAGCCCGAAGGCGACGTTGGCGCCGACGTCCCGGTGCGGGAAGAGCTGGTGGTCCTGGAACATCAGGCCCAGGCCGCGGCGGTGCACGGGGATGCCGGACTGGTCGGCGCCGTCGAGCAGCACCCGGCCGCCGTCCGCCTCCTGGAGGCCGGCGACCAGGCGCAGCAGGGTGGACTTGCCGCTGCCGCTGGGGCCGAGCACGCACACGGTCTCGTGGTCGGCGACCTCCAGGTCCACGCCGTCGAGCGCGGCCCGGTCGCCGAAGCGGACGGTGGCCGATTCGAGCGTCAGCATCGTGTCAGAACTCCCCGGATCGGTCGGTGCGGATGCGTTCGAGGAGCAGCAGCGACACCGCGCACACGAGCATCAGGACGGTACTGAGGGCCATCGCCTGGCCGTAGTTCAGCTCGCCGGAACGGCCGAGGAGCCGGGCCACGGCCACCGGCAGCGTCGGGTTGTCGGGCCGGGCGATGAACACGGTCGCGCCGAACTCCCCCAGCGACACGGCGAACGCGAACCCGGCGGCGACCAGCAGCGCCCGCCGTACCAGCGGGAAGTCCACCTCGCGCCAGGCCCGCAGCGGCGAGGCGCCTAGCACCGCCGCCGCCTCGCGCAGCCGGGCGTCCACCGCTCTCAGGACCGGCAGCATGGTCCGTACCACGAACGGCACGCCGACGAGGGCCTGGGCGAGCGGCACCAGAATCCAGGAGGTCCGCAGGTCCAGCGGCGGCTTGTCCAGGGTGATCAGGAAGCCGAAGCCGACCGTCACGGCGGAGACCCCGAGCGGCAGCATCAGCAGCGCGTCGAAGCCCCGGACGAGCCGGCCGGCCCGGCGGGTGAGCGCGGCGGCGGCGAGGCCCCCGACGACGAGAGCGATCAGGGTCGCGACCAGGGCGTAGCGCAGCGAGTTCCCGATGGCCTCGATGGGCGCGACCAGGAACGTACCGCTGTTGGCCTCCGCCGAGGTGAGCGCGCGGTAGTAGGCGAGGCCGGTGCCGCCGAACGAGCGCCGCACCAGCACGGCGAGCGGCAGCAGGATCAGCAGCGCCACGCTGAGCAGCACCCCGGCCAGCAGCGTCCACTGCCCCGCGCCACGCGGTCTGCGCGCCGTGTGCGCCGGGTCCACCAGCTTCAGCGCGCGCTCCCTGCGGCGCACGGTCCAGGCGTGCAGGGCGAGGATCGTGCCGACCGCGGCGAACTGGGTGAGGGTGAGCACGGCGGCCGTGGGCAGGGCGAGCAACTGCGCGGTCTGCCGGTAGATCTCCACCTCCAGCGTGGAGAAGCCGGGCCCACCGAGGATCTGCACGACCCCGAAGGAGGTGAAGGTGAAGAGGAAGACCATCAGCGCGGCGGCGGCCACGGCCGGGGCGAGGGCGGGCAGCGTGACGCGCCGCCAGGCGGTGAACCGGCCCGCGCCCAGCACCCGGGCGGCCTCCTCCTGGCGCGGGTCGAGCTGCGCCCAGAGTCCGCCGACGGTGCGGATCACGACCGCGTAGTTGAAGAAGACGTGGGCCAGCAGGATCGCCCACACGGTGGTGTCCAGGCGTACGCCCCACAGCTCGTCGAGCAGCCCGCCGCGTCCGAGCAGCGCCAGGAAGGCGGTGCCCACGACGACGGTCGGCAGCACGAACGGCACCGTGACGACGGCGCGCAGCACCTGCTTGCCGGGGAAGTCGAACCGGGCGAAGACATAGGCGCCGGGCAGCGCGACGAGCAGGGTGAGCGCGGTCGAGGCGAGTGCCTGCCAGAGGGTGAACCAGAGGACGTCGCGGATCTCCGGCCGGGCCAGCACCTCGCCGAACCGGCCGAACTGCCAGACGCCGTCCGCCTTGAGCCCCCGGCCGACGATCGCGGCGACCGGGTAGGCGAAGAACACGGCGAAGAACGCGACGGGCACGGCCATCAGGCCGAGCCGCACCGCGCTCCCGCGCCGGGACCGGGCGCGCGCGGACCTCCCGCGCGCGCCCGGTCCGCGTACGGGGTTCTTCGCTACTTCACTACGAGCGAGGACCATGCCTGGACCCACTGCTCACGGTTCTTCGCGATGGTCTCGGGGGCGACGCTCGCCGGGTCGTCCGCGGTGGCGCCGAACTTCGTGAACAGCTCAGGGACCTTCGCGTCGTCGGCGACCGGGCTGACGAACATGGTGAGCGGCATGTCCTCCTGGAACTTCTTGCCGATCAGGAAGTCCAGCAGGGCCTTGCCGCCGGCCTCGTTCTTCGCGCCGTCCAGCAGACCGGCGAACTCGATCTGGCGGAAGCAGGTGCCGGTGGCGACGCCGGTCGGCGCGGTCTTGGGCCGGGGGTCGGCGTACAGCACCTCGACGGGCGGGCTGGAGGCGTAGCTGACGACGAGCGGCCGGTCGGCGTTGGCCTTCTTGCCGCCCGCCGAACCGGAGAACTCCTCGTTGTACGCCTGCTCCCAGCCGTCCACGACCTTGACGCCGTTGGCCTTGAGCTTCTTCCAGTAGTCCTGGTAGCCGTCCTCGCCGAAGGTGGCGACGGTGCCGAGGAGGAAGCCGAGGCCGGGCGAGGAGGTCGCGGCGTTCTCGGTGACGAGCAGGTCCTTGTACGCCGGCTTCGCCAGGTCGGCGAAGGTCTTCGGCGGGGCGAGCTTCTTGTCGGCGAAGTACTTCTTGTCGTAGTTGACGCAGATGTCGCCGGTGTCGACCGGGGTGACCCGGTGCTTGCCCGCGTCCAGCTGGATGCCGGCCGGAATCCGGTCCAGTCCCTTGGCCTCGTACGGCGTGAACAGGTCGTTGTCGAGGGCCCGCGAGAGCAGGGTGTTGTCGACGCCGAAGAACACGTCGCCGCGCGGGGAGCCCTTGGTCAGGATCTCCTGGTTCAGGGCGGCGCCCGCGTCACCGCTCTTGAGGACCTTGACGGTGTAGCCGGTCTCGCGCGTGAACTCCTTCAGGACGTCCTTGGAGGCGTTGAAGGAGTCGTGGCTGACCAGGGTGACGGTCTTGGAGCCGGAGCCCTCGGTCGAATCGGCGGACGTGTCGTCGGAGCTGCCGCAGCCGGCCAGCGCGGTGACACCGAGCGCGGCGGCGACGGCCGCGGCGGCGGCCTTCCGGGTGGTGCTCATGGATCATTCCTCCTGGAGTTGACCAGGAAGAGACGCGGCCCCGCCCGCGACCGGCCGGAACCGGAAGCGGGCAGGGCGCAACAGCTTGAGTATGGTCCGAACTTCCTACCCGGAATGACCCGGGCGAGGTTCAGAGGGTCTGCGGCCGACCTGTCCTCGGTGCCGCACTCTCAGCGCTGTGGCGCTCCCCTGTCGGAATATGCAGTTGATTCCGGCCCCAGGCTACACGGCCGTTTTCGGCCGACCGGCCCCGGGCGTCAGCGCTCGGAGGCCGCCAGCTGGCCGCAGGCGCCGTCGATCTCCTGGCCCCTGGTGTCCCGGACGGTGACCGGCACGCCGTGGCGCGCGATGGCGTCGACGAACGCCCGCTCGTCCTCGGGGCGGGACGCGGTCCACTTGGAGCCGGGGGTGGGGTTCAGCGGGATGAGGTTGACGTGGACCCGCTTGCCCTTGAGGAGCCGGCCCAGCAGGTCGCCGCGCCACGCCTGGTCGTTGATGTCGCGGATCAGCGCGTACTCGATGGAGATGCGGCGGCCGGACTTCTCCGCGTACTCCCAGGCGGCGTCCAGGACCTCGCGCACCTTCCACCGGGTGTTCACCGGTACGAGGGTGTCGCGCAGCTCGTCGTCGGGGGCGTGCAGCGAGACGGCGAGGCGGCACTTGAAGCCCTCGTCGGCGAACCGCAGCATCGCGGGGACCAGTCCGACGGTGGAGACGGTGATCCCGCGCTGCGAGAGGCCCAGGCCGTCCGGCTCGGGGTCGGTCAGCCGGCGGATCGCGCCGACGACGCGGTTGTAGTTGGCCAGCGGCTCGCCCATGCCCATGAACACGATGTTGGAGAGCCGGGCGGGCCCGCCGGGAACCTCGCCGTCGCGCAGGGCCCGCATGCCGTCCACGATCTGGTGGACGATCTCGGCGGTGGACAGGTTGCGGTCGAGCCCGGCCTGCCCGGTCGCGCAGAACGGGCAGTTCATCCCGCAGCCGGCCTGCGAGGAGATGCACATGGTGACCCGCTCCGGGTAGCGCATCAGGACGGACTCGACCAGCGTCCCGTCGTGCAGCTTCCACAGCGTCTTGCGGGTGGTGTCGTCGTCGCAGCTGATGTGCCGGACGACGGACATCAGGTCGGGGAACATCGCCTCGGCGAGCTTGTCCCGCGACCCGGCCGGGATGTTGGTCCACTCGGCCGGGTCGTGCGCGTACCGCGCGAAGTAGTGCTGCGAGAGCTGCTGGGCGCGGAACGGCTTCTCGCCGATCGCGGCGACGGCCTCCCTGCGCTCGGCGGGCGTGAGGTCGGCGAGGTGCCGCGGCGGCTTCTTGGCTCCGCGGGGCGCGACGAAAGTGAGTTCTCCGGGCTTAGGCATGGTTCTTCCAGTGTCGCAGACGGAACGGCGAGGGCCCGCCGCCCTGTGGACGACGGGCCCTCGTGCGGAAAACCGCAGGCCGGAGGCGGTCAGCCGGAGCCGACGAAGAGGACCATCAGCAGCCAGACCACCGGGGCGGTCGGCAGCAGCGAGTCAAGCCGGTCCATGATCCCGCCGTGGCCGGGCAGCAGGGTGCCCATGTCCTTGATGCCGAGGTCCCGCTTGATCATGGACTCGCCCAGGTCGCCCAGGGTGGCGCTGGCCGCCACCGCGAGGCCCAGGAGCAGCCCCTGCCACCAGGAGCCGTCGTCGACCAGGAACTGCATGCACAGCGCGCCGGCGACCATGGCGAAGGCCACCGCGCCGAACAGGCCCTCGCGGGTCTTTCCGGGGCTGATGCGGGGGGCCAGCTTGTGCTTGCCGAACCGCCAGCCGACCGCGTACGCCCCCGTGTCGCTGACCACGGTCAGCAGCAGGAAGGTCAGCACCCGCTGCGGCCCGTCGTCGGCGGTCAGGAGCAGCGCGACGAACGTGGCCAGGAAGGGCACGTAGAACGCGGCGAAGATGCCCGCGGTGACGTCCCGGAGGTAGTCCTCGGGCGGCTGGGCCATCCGCCACACGAGCACCGCGAGGGCGGTCAGGGCCATGGCGACCCAGGCGCCCTCGGCGCCGCGCGCGTATCCGGCGACGACCATCGCGGCGCCGCCGAGCGCGAGCGGCACCAGGGGCGCCTTGATCCCCTTGCGCTCCTGGAGCCGGGAGGTCAGCTCCCACAGCCCGACGACGACGGCGAGCACGATGACGCCGACGAAGACCGCCTTGACGACGAAGAGCGAGACGACGACCAGCGCGCCGAGTCCCAGGCCGACCCCTATGGCGGCTCCCAGATCACGGCCCGCGCGCTTCTTCTGCGGGGGCGGCGGCGCGGTGGGCATGGGCTCCTGCGGCTTCTGGTCGCGGAACAGGGGGCCGCCGCTCAGGCGTCCGGCCCCCTGGTTCCGATGATCACGGTCTTCTGCGTCTCTACCTGCGTCGGGAACGTCCGGCACGATGGGCATGGGCCGAGTCTGCTGGGCGTCCCCCACATCGTAGGCAGGACCCGCCGCAGCTCCCTGCATCTGGGGCGCGACCCGGTGGCCGGCGCCCTGCGGAGCGCTCCGGGAAGAGTCGTTCATCAGACTTCGAGCAGCTCGGCTTCCTTGTGCTTCAGCAGCTCGTCCACCTGCGCGACGTACTTCGCGGTGGTGTCGTCGAGCTCCTTCTCGGCGCGGCGCACCTCGTCCTCGCCGGACTCCTTGTCCTTGACCAGCTTGTCGAGCGCTTCCTTGGCCTTGCGGCGGACGGCGCGGATCGAGATCTTGGAGTCCTCGGCCTTGGTCTTCGCGACCTTGATGAAGTCGCGGCGGCGCTCCTCGGTCAGCTCGGGGAAGTTGACCCGGATGATGTTGCCGTCGTTGCTCGGGTTGACCCCGAGGTCCGAGTCGCGGATGGCCTGCTCGATGTTGCGCAGCGCGCTCTTGTCGAACGGCGTCACGACGGCCATACGGGGCTCGGGCACCGAGAACGAGGCCAGCTGGTTGATCGGGGTCGGCGCGCCGTAGTAGTCGGCGACGATCTTGTTGAACATCGCCGGGTGCGCACGGCCGGTGCGGATCGCGGCGAAGTCCTCTTTCGCGACGACGACGGCCTTCTCCATCTTCTCCTCGGCCTCGAGGAGGGTTTCTTCGATCACCACGTGCTCCTGCGTGTTGTGAACGGGCCCGGCGGGCCCGGCGGGTCCTGCGTCGCGTCCTCACCTGCACGGTGTCCGACCGGCAGGCCGTTGTCCAGTTTCCGGGGCGGTCCGGTGCCCCGGCTCCACCGGGCCTCACCGGTGGAAGCGCCCCTCGTCAGGCGCGGGTGTCCTGGTCGCTCACGAGCGTCCCGATCTTCTCACCCTTGACGGCGCGGGCGATATTGCCGGTGGCGGTGAGCTCGAAGACGAGGATCGGCAGCTCGTTGTCACGGCAGAGCGTGATGGCGGTGGCGTCGGCGACCTTGAGGTCGCGGGCGAGCACCTCGCTGTACTCCAGCGCGTCGAACTTCACGGCGGCGGGGTTGGTCTTCGGGTCGGAGTCGTAGACCCCGTCCACGCCGTTCTTGCCCATGAGCAGCGCCTCGGCGTCGATCTCCAGGGCACGCTGGGCGGCGGTGGTGTCGGTGGAGAAGTAGGGCATGCCCATGCCCGCGCCGAAGATGACGACACGGCCCTTCTCCAGGTGCCGTACGGCGCGCAGCGGGATGTACGGCTCCGCGACCTGGCCCATGGTGATGGCGGTCTGGACGCGGGAGTCGATGCCCTCCTTCTCCAGGAAGTCCTGGAGGGCGAGGCAGTTCATCACGGTGCCGAGCATGCCCATGTAGTCGGAGCGCGCCCGGTCCATGCCCCGCTGCTGGAGCTCGGCGCCGCGGAAGAAGTTGCCGCCGCCGATGACGATCGCGATCTGCGCGCCGTCCCGGACGACCGCCGCGATCTCCCGGGCGATGGCGTGCACGACGTCGGGGTCGACACCGAGTCCCCCGCCTCCGGCGAACGCCTCGCCGGACAGCTTCAGCATGAAGCGTCCGGGCACCTTGCCGTCCTCGCGCTTGTCGTCGTCTTTGGCGGCGTCCGCGCCCTTGTTCATGGGGATTCTCCTCGTGCACATACGAAGAAGGCCATTGCCGGTGGGTCTGGTGTCCCTCAGCGGCAATGGCCTCCTCGTCAGATCTGCGGTCGTACGGCGGTGTGCGGCCGTCGACTGCACCAGACCCTACCGGGTCCGCCGTTTTTCGCGGACGGACTCAGATGCCGACCTTGATGCGCGTGAAGCGCTTCAGGGTGACACCGGCCTCGTCCAGGACCTTCTGGACCGACTTCTTGTTGTCCAGCGCGTACGGCTGGCCCAGGAGGGTGGCCTCCTTGAAGAAGCCGTTGACCCGACCCTCGACGATCTTCGGGAGGGCGGCCTCGGGCTTGCCCTCGGCGCGGGTGGTCTCCTCGGCGACGCGGCGCTCGGCCTCGACGACCTCGGCCGGGACGTCCTCGCGGGAGAGGTACTTCGGCGCGAAGGCGGCGATGTGCTGGGCGAGGCCCTTGGCCAGGTCGGCGTCGGCCTTGTCCAGCTCGACCATGACACCGATCTGCGGCGGCAGGTCGGGCATGGTGCGGTGCATGTAGACGGAGACGAAGGTGCCCTGGAACTGCGCGAAGCGGTCCAGGACGATCTTCTCGCCGAGGTTGGCGTTGGCCTCGTCCACGTACGCCTGGACGGTCTTGCCGGGCTCGATCTCGGAGGCGAGCAGCGCCTCCAGGTCGGCCGGGGAGGACGCGGCGACGTGCGCGGCCAGGGCGTTGGCGACGGCCTGGAACTTGTCGCCCTTGGCGACGAAGTCGGTCTCGCACTTGAGCTCGACCAGAACGCCGGAGGTCTTGTCGTCGGAGACGAGGGAGACGACCGCGCCGTTCTCGGCGGAACGGCCCTCGCGCTTGGCGACGCCCTTCTGGCCCTTGATGCGCAGCGCCTCGACGGCGGCGTCGACGTTGCCGTCGGCCTCGTCGAGCGCCTTCTTGCAGTCCATCATGCCGGCGCCGGTGAGCTCACGGAGCTTCTTGACGTCAGCGGCGGTGTAGTTCGCCATGAGTCTGTGTTCTTTCTCGAAGTCTGAAAGATCTACGGGTGGACGGCGGGGGCGGCGCCGCGGCCTGTCCGGGGACAGGTCACGGGGCGCCTTCCCCCGCCGTCTTCAGCCGTGACGGGTGTCAGCCCTGCTCGGCGTCCGCGGCCGGGGCCTCGGTCTCGGCCTGCTCGGCGGCGACGGCCTCGGGCTTGGCGTCGGCGGCGGCGTCCTTCTCGGTCTCGACGGAGGACTGCACCTCGGCGTCGGCCTTCTTGTCGCCCTCGAGCAGGTCACGCTCCCACTCGGCGAGCGGCTCGCCGGCGGCCTTCTCGCCCGGCTTCGAGTCGCCGGTCGCGGCGCCGGAGCGGGCGATGAGGCCCTCGGCGACGGCGTCGGCGATCACGCGGGTGAGCAGGGTGACGGAGCGGATCGCGTCGTCGTTGCCCGGAATCTTGTAGTCGACCTCGTCGGGGTCGCAGTTGGTGTCGAGGATCGCGACGACCGGGATGTGGAGCTTGCGCGCCTCACCGACGGCGATGTGCTCCTTCTTGGTATCGACGACCCAGACGGCGCTCGGCACCTTCTGCATCTCGCGGATACCACCGAGGGTCTTCTCCAGCTTGGCCTTCTCGCGCGAGAGGACCAGGAGCTCCTTCTTGGTGAGGCCGGAGGCGGCCACGTCCTCGAAGTCGATGAGCTCCAGCTCCTTCAGGCGCTGGAGGCGCTTGTAGACGGTGGAGAAGTTGGTGAGCATGCCACCCAGCCAGCGCTGGTTGACGTACGGCATGCCGACGCGCGTCGCCTGCTCGGCGATGGCCTCCTGGGCCTGCTTCTTCGTACCCACGAACATGATGGAGCCGCCGTGCGCGACGGTCTCCTTGACGAACTCGTAGGCGCGGTCGATGTACGACAGCGACTGGAGCAGGTCGATGATGTAGATGCCGTTGCGCTCGGTGAAGATGAAGCGCTTCATCTTCGGGTTCCAGCGACGGGTCTGGTGACCGAAGTGGACGCCGCTTTCCAGCAGCTCCCGCATCGTGACGACGGCCATGGCCGTACTCCTTGAGGTGCTCGGTTGTCGCGGCAGCGGGGTTGCTGTCGCGCCTGACGCCCCGGTGCGCCGTGCCACGAGGGACCGAGGGGCGCGGCCACCACCGCTGAGCGGGTGGTGGCGGGGCGTGCGAAGTCGACCCGGTGACCCGGATCGCCAGAAGAAGTGTACGGGACCGTCCGGGTGCCGGGTGACGGCGCTGTCCACAACCGCCTGGTCGTCCACAGATCCGGGCCGCGGTCCCCGCGATCGGGGGCGCCGGGGGACGGTGGTGCCATGGGAATCACAACGGACCGGGCGGCTGCCCGGAGCCCGGCGCGCCGGTGGCGGGTCCTGGTCGTCGTGCTCGCCACGCCGGCGGTGTGGGGCGCCGTCTCTGCCGGGACCGCCCGCGCGGACGGCGGGGAGCGCGGCTGGCCGCTGGCGGGGCGGCCCTCGGTGGTACGGGGCTGGGAGCCGCCGGCCGGTCCGTACGGGCCCGGGCACCGGGGCGTGGACCTGGCCGCCGCGCCGGGCGCCGAGGTGCGGGCCGCCGCCGCGGGCCGGGTCTCGTTCGCGGGCGCGGTCGCCGGGCGCGGGGTGCTCTCGGTGGAGCTGGCCGGTACGGGCGACCCGCCGCTGCGGACCACGTACGAGCCGGTGCGGCCGCTGGTCGCGGAGGGTGACGAGGTCGCGGCGGGGCAGGTGGTGGCCGTGCTGGCGGCGGGGCCGTTCCACTGCGCGTCGGGCTGCCTGCACTGGGGACTGCGCCGGGGGCAGGCGTACCTGGACCCGCTGTCGCTGCTGCCGCCGGGCCTGCTGCGCCGGGGCCCGTCCCGCCTGCTGCCGGTGTTCGGCGTACCGGTGCCGGGGGCGGGTCCGGGGGTGCCGGTGAGCGCGGCGCGGACCGCCGGTGGCGCGGAAGCGGTGCCGGGTGCGAGGGCGGTGCCGGGTGCGGTTTCCGGTGGGCGTGGGGGTGCCGTGCCCGCGGTGCTGGTGGGGTTCGCCGTGCGGTGGCGGCGGCGCCGGTGTCAGCTCCCGGTGCGGGGGGCGCCCCGGACGCCGTCGAGGATCATGGCGACGACGGTGTCGGCGATGACCCCGGGCTCCTCGGCGACGCTCAGCTCGATGCGCCGGACGGCGGCGTCCACGGAGCCCTGGAGCAGCATGGCCGCGAGGCGGGGCTCCTGGTGGCCCAGATCCCCGAGGGCCTCGACGATCATGGCGATCAGCCCGCCGTGCGCGGCGCGGATCTTCTCGCGGGCGCCCGCGTCCAGCTCGCCGGCGGAGATCGCGACCACCGCGCGGTGGCGCCGGTCGCCGACGAGGTCGAGCTGGCGCCGGACGTACGCCTCGATCTTCTCCTCCGGCGTCCCGGCGCGCTCCATCGCGCTCTCCACCTCGGCCGCCCAGACGGGGAAGTCGACGGCGCACAGCTCCTCGACGACGGCGGCGCGGGAGCAGAAGTACTCGTAGACGGAGGATCTGGCGAGGCCCGTGCGTTCGGCGAGAGCGGGGAAGGTCAGCGCTTCGGTGCCCCCTTCGGACAGCAGGGAGCGCGCTGCGTCCAGGAGGGCGCCGCGCTGCATGGTCCGGTGCTCGGCCACGGAGGCCGCTCGAATCCTGGGCACGCCTCCACTTTACGGCGACGGCGGCCGCCGCGGGCGCGCGAGCGCCCTGCCGGCCGAACCGGTGCGCTCAGCGGCCGGCGTCCGCCAGCTTCGCGCGGAGCTGGAGCACCGACTTGGTGTGGATCTGGCTGACCCGGCTCTCGGTGACCCCGAGGACGTTGCCGATCTCGGCGAGGGTCAGGCCCTCGTAGTAGTACAGCGTGACGACGGTCTTCTCGCGCTCCGGGAGGGTGTTGATCGCCCTGGCGAGCAGCCGTCTCAGCTCCCGGTCCTCCGCCACCTCCACCGGGTCGTCGGCGGCGGTGTCCTCCAGCGTGTCCATCAGGCTCAGCCGGTCGCCGCCCTCGCCGCCCACATGGAGCAGCTCCTCCAGGGCCACCACGTTGGCCAGCGACAACTGGCTGAAAACCGCGTGCAGTTCGTCGAGCGTGACGTCCATCTCGGCGGCCACCTCCGCCTCGGACGGGGTGCGGCGCAGCTGCGCCTCCAGCGTGGCGTAGGCGCGCTCGACGGCGCGGGCCTTCTGCCGCACGGAGCGCGGAATCCAGTCGAGCGCCCGGAGTTCGTCGATCATCGCGCCGCGGATGCGGGTGATCGCGTACGTCTCGAACTTGATGGCCCGCTCGATGTCGAACTTCTCGATCGCGTCGATCAGCCCGAACACCCCGGACGAGACGAAGTCCGCCTGCTCGACGTTGGACGGCAGGCCCACGCTCACCCGTCCGGCGACGTACTTCACCAGGGGCGAGTAGTGCAGGATCAGCTGCTCCCGCAGCCGTCCGTCGCCCGTCGTCTTGTACGAACGCCACAACTCGTCGAGCGAGGACGGGGCGGGAGGGCGCACAGTGCCACGCGCAGCCGGTGGTACTGCCGCGCGGTCAGACCCGGAGGTGTGCTGGGGCATGTGGTGCCTTGAGCCGTTCTGCCGTGAAGTGCTGGGACTTGTCTCTGGGGCGGAATCCTTGTGAGCGTAGCGTGACTGAGTTGTCGCGGTGCGCGCAGGATAGAGGATGGCGACCGTGCGCTCGCGGGTGCGCGGACACGACGCGCGACCTGGCTGCGGACATGACAGCCTGTGGGGGTGCGGACGCACCGGGCGCACGGGGCCGTCGCCGCAGGCACCGGCCCCGGAGCCACCGTGGAAGCGTCCGCCGAGGTCATCGGCATCACCTTTTCACCCGAATGCCCCAGGTCAAGAACCGCCTCGCCGCGCGTCGTCCCGGCAAGTCCGCCGCCGCGTCAACCTCCAGCCTTCGCCCTGGCGTTCTACGAACCCCAGTGAGTGGAGTTCGTACAACTTGGCGAGGGCTTCATCGGCGCTCGTCCCTGCCGCGCGCGCCACCTCCCTGGCATCGGCGGAGCCCCGGCCCGGCAGTGCGTCGAGCACCCGCGCGGCGACGGTGTCCAGCAGGTCCCGCGCGAGCACCGGGCCGCTCCTGGCGGGCGCGAGGTCCCCGATGTCCCCCACCAGTTCGGCCACTTCGGCCGCGTCCGTGACCAGGACGGCCTGGTCGCGCAGGAGTTCGTGCACGCCCGCCGACAGTCCGCTGGTCGCCGGGCCGGGCACGCCCATGGTGAACCGCCCGAGCCGCTGTGCGACGCGCGCCGTGACCAGGGAGCCGCTGCGGTACTCGGCCTCCACGACGACCGTCCCCCGCGTCAGCGCGGCGATCACCCTGTTCCGCAGGACGAACCTGCTCCGCGTCGGGTGCTCGGAGGGCGGCAGTTCCCCGAGGACGATCCCCTGCCCGGCCACCCGCCCGATCAGCTCGGCATGTCCGCGCGGATAGGGCACGTCCACCCCGCAGGCCAGCACCGCCATCGTGGCGCCGCCCGCGGCCAGCGCGCCCCGGTGCGCCGCCCCGTCCACCCCGAACGCGGCGCCCGACACCACCACCCAGCCCCGCTCCGCGAGCCCCGCGCCCAGCGTCGCCGCCATGTGCGCCCCGTACGGGGTGCAGGCGCGGGCGCCGACCACGGCGACCGAGCGCAGCGCCCAGAGCCGCAGGTCGGGACGGCCGCGCACCCACAGCCCGGTCGGCCGCGCGTCCGCCAGGTCGTCGAGCTGGGTCGGCCATTCCCGGTCTCCGGGGCAGACGAAGCGCCCGCCCATCGCGGCGACCCGCGCCAGGTCCCGCTCCGGGTCGGCCCCGGCGGCCCGCAGCCGGTAGCCGGCCAGCCGCCGCACCGTCATCCCGCGCAGCCGCTCCGCCTCACCGGCCGCGTCCCTGATCCGCCGCCACAGTCCGACCGCGCCGCACTCCCGCAGCCACCGGCCGCCCCGCTCGTCCCCCGGCTCCAGCACCCGGCTCAGCGCCGCCCGGGCGAGCCGCTCCTCCTCCCCCACGAGACCCGCCCCGCCACCGTGCGCACCGCGCGCACCCGCGTCCCCGTCCGGCGCCCGCGCCCCCTCGGCCCTCACGGCGCCCCCGCTCCCAGCGGGACCCCGCGGGGGATGCCGCTGCGCAGTTCGAGGGCCGCCGCGATGTCCGAGGCGTCCGGGCGGCCCGCGCCGCGCAGGTCCGCCACCGTCCAGGCCACCCGCAGCACCCGGTCCAGGCCGCGCGCGGTGAGCAGCCCGCGTTCCATGTCGCGCTCGGCCGCGTGCAGCGCGCCGGGGACCGCCGCCAGCCGGGTCCGCAGCTCGTGGCCGGGCACCTCGCTGTTGGTCGTCCACGGCGTGCCCGTCAGCCGCTCGGCCGCCCGCTCCCTGGCCTCCCGCACGCGGGCGGCGACGGTCTCGGTGGACTCGCCGCGGCCGCCCCGGCCCATCAGGTCCTCCCGCGTGACCGGATCGACGGCCACCCGCAGGTCCACCCGGTCGAGCAGCGGCCCGGAGAGCCTGGCCTGATATCGCCGCACCGCGGACGGCGGGCACTCGCAGCCGCCCCCGTTCAGGCTGTGCCGCCCGCACGGGCACGGATTGGCGGCCAGCACCATCAGGAACCGGGCCGGCAGCCGCACCACCCCGGCGCTGCGCGCCACCACGACGTGCCCGGACTCCAGCGGCTGGCGCAGCGCGTCCAGCGTCTTCACGGAGAACTCCGGCGCCTCGTCCAGGAAGAGAATGCCGCGGTGCGCCAGGGAGACCGCGCCCGGCCTCGGCAGCCCGTTGCCCCCGCCGACCAGCGACTGCATGGTCGCCGAGTGGTGCGGGGCGCAGTACGGCGCGCGGGAGACCAGCGGCTCGCCCGGCGGCAGGATGCCGGCCACCGAGTGGACGGCGGTCACTTCGAGGGACTCCTGCCGGGTGAGCGGCGGCAGGATCGCGGGCAGGCGCTCGGCCAGCATGGTCTTGCCCGCCCCCGGCGGACCGGTCAGCAGCAGATGGTGGCCGCCGGCCGCGGCGATCTCCAGCGCCTTGCGGGCCCGCTCCTGGCCCGCCACGTCCGCCAGGTCCGGCCGGGCGCCCTCGGCCCCCGCAGCTCCCCCGGCGAGCCCGGTACCCAGTCCGGCGCCGGGTGCCATGAGACCGGCCAGCATGGGATCGGGGCGGCCCTCCGCACCGGCCCGCTGTTCGTCGGGCGCCGGTTCGTCGCAGAGCACGGCGATGAGCTGGCGCAGGCTGCGCACCCCGAGCACGGAGACGCCGGGCACCAGGGCCGCCTCGCCCGCCGTCTGCTCCGGGACGACCACCTGCCGGTAGCCGGCGTCGGCCGCCGCCAGGACGGCGGGCAGCACGCCCCGTACCGGCCGCACCCGGCCGTCCAGCCCCAGCTCGCCGATCATCACCACGTCGTCGATCGCCGCCGGGTCGATCCGCTCCGCCGCACCGAGCACGGCGCACGCGACGGCGAGGTCGAAACCCGAGCCGGCCTTGGGCACCGACGCCGGGGAGAGCCCCACGGTGAGCTTCTTCTGCGGCCACTGGGCCCCGGAGTTCACCACGGCCGCCCTGACCCGGTCCCGGCTCTCCACCAGGCTCTTGTCCGGCAGCCCGACCAGGGTGAACGCCGCCACCCCGGCCTCCAGGTCGGCCTGGACCTCCACCACCACGCCCTCGACGCCCACCAGGGCCACCGCACAGGCACGCGCGAACCCCATCAGGCCACCCCCCGCGCATGCTCGGCCAGGGGCGCGCCGCGCTCGGGGAGCACCACACCGACCAGGTCGATGCGGACTCCGCCGGGCGGCGGGCCGCCGTGCCGTTCCAGCCAGAGCGCGGCCAGCCGCCGCAGCCGGTCGGCCTTGGCCGGGCCGACCGCGGCCATCGGATGCTCGAACGCGCCCGTCCTGCGGGTCTTCACCTCGCAGACCACGAGCGCGTCGCCGTCCATCGCGACGATGTCGATCTCACCGGCGCGGCAACGCCAGTTCCGTTCCAGTACGGACATGCCGGCCTCGGTCAGCAGCCGTACCGCCAGATCCTCGCCGTACCGCCCGAGAGCTCCCCGTGCGTTCATCTCGGCACCACCTCCGGCACCGACTCTGACGCGTTCGCCCCACTTCAGTTGATCTTGGTGGACAGCCGGGCGATTGTGGAAAACTCAGCCACCCGGAAGCGGCCGGCCCCCTCGGAAGGGCTCAGCCACCCGGGAGTTCGAGATCGCTCTTGTTCAGCTCCTCGATGTTGACGTCCTTGAACGTGAGGACGCGTACCTGCTTCACGAACCGGGCCGGCCGGTACATGTCCCAGACCCAGGCGTCCGCCATGGACACCTCGAAGAACACCTCGCCCTGGACCGAGTGCACCTGCATCTCGTAGTCGTTGGTGAGGTAGAAGCGCCGTTCGGTCTCGATCACGTATTTGAACAGACCGACGACATCGCGGTACTCCCGGTAGAGCTTCAGCTCCATCTCGGTCTCGTACTTCTCGAGGTCCTCGGCGCTCATTGGCATGTTCCCCTTCAGCCGTGCGTTTCCCCATTGTGCGCCAGGCTCCGGCGCCCCGGCCGCTCAGGCGCTTTCGGGGGCCAGGACCACCGGCGTACGCGGAGGACCCTCGTCGAGCAGCCTCCGGAGCAGGTCGGCGAGCCCGGTCGGGTACACCGTCTCACGGGCCGACGACAGTTCGGCGGAGGTCCACCACCTCAACCCCGTGACACTGCGGCGTTCCAGCCATGTGTGGCCGCTGGTGTCCGTGGCGGTCTGTGCCGTACGGGCCAGGAAGTACCACTCGTCCTGCTCCCAGCGCCGGCCGTCGAAGGGGAAGGAGCAGTGGCGCCGCCAGATCACCGGACCCAGTTCGACGGCGGTGATCCCGGTCTCCTCGGCCAGCTCGCGCAGCGCGGCCCGCTCCAGGGTCTCGCCGTCCTCCACGCCGCCGCCCGGGGTGAACCACCAGGTGCGGGACGGGTCCTCCGGTTCGAAGCCGTGCATCAGCAGCACGCGGTCGTCCGGGTCGAGGAGCACCAGGCGGGCGGCCCGGCGCATCTCAGCGGGCACCGGCGGCCACCCCGGGCTTCGCGTTCCGCCGGGGCCGGGCGGCACGGGCCGCGAGCGGGCCGTACACCGCCCCGCCGAAGATCAGGACCACGCCCACGCCCATGGCCGTCAGCTGGAGCCTCAGCGGCCCGGCGGACGAGATGCCGCCCGGCAGCGCGGCGAACGCCTCGGGCCGGCCGATCATGGAGCCGAGCGGCCAGGCGACCGCGTCGATCCTGGCCTCCACCGAGTCGCGGGGGACCGTGCCGTGCGCGGCGTCCTCCAGATGCACGCGCGAGTCCAGGGAGACCGTGCGGTCGTCGCCCAGGAGGAAGAGCCGGCCCTCGGGGACCTCGGCGGTGAAGTCCCGGCCCGAGGCACGGCCCGACGACCGCAGATACGGTTCGTCCACGGGTATGCCGTTGACCGTGAGGCGGCCGTCCTCGCCGCAGCAGACGATCTTGTCGCCGCCGACCCCGACGATCCGCTTCACCATGGGCAGGTCGCCCCACTCCGGGTCGGTGAACACCACCACGTCACCGCGCCGGACCTCGTCGCCGTCCACGCGCTGGGCGAGGACCTTGTCCCCCGCGTTCACCGTGGGGGACATCGAGCCGGTGGGCACCGTGTAGGGGCGGTAGACCAGCGCCCCCCAGACGAAGCCGCCGAGGAAGAGCACGCAGCCCAGGGCGACGGCCGCCCCGGAGATTCTGGCGCCGAGACGGCCGCGGCCGTCACCGTTACGACCTGTTGCACCCATACCGGCGTCCCCCATCGGAGATCGACAATCGCTGATCCGCCTGGGCACCCTACCCGGCAGTACGCCCGGCGGTCAGCCTCCTCCTGCGCCGCAGGACCAGCGGAAGCGCGCCCGCCAGGCCCAGCACGCCGGGTGCGGCCCCGACGGCGGCGCTGATGCCCGGCTGGTCGAAGGTGTCCGGGACGGACAGCACCGACCAGCGGTCCACCGGCCACGCCACGACGATGGCCCGGCCCACGACCTGGCTCACCGGCACGAAGCCCTTGTTGACGTCGTCGGTGTGGTAGCGGGAGTCCGCCGAGTCCTGGCGGTGGTCGCCCATGACCCAGATCTTGCCGTCGGGCACCTTGAACGGCCCGAACGGCATGTCGTCGCAGGCGCTGTTGCCGGGGAAGATGTACGGCTCGTCGAGCGCCTTGCCGTTGACCTCGACCGGGCCGCCCTTCTTGCACTCCACGGTGTCGCCGCCGACCGCGATCGTCCGCTTGATCAGGTCCTTCTCCTCGGCGGACGGCATCAGCCCGACGAAGCTCAGGAACTTCTGCGCGGCGTTGGGGTTCGGGGTCGGTTCGCCCCTGAGCCAGCCGTCCGGGTCGTGGAAGACGACGACCTCGCCGCGCTCCGGCTCCGACCCGAACCACGGCGTCAGCTTGTCCACCAGGACGCGGTCGCCCCGCTGGAGCGTGTTCTGCATCGAGTCGGACGGGATCGAGAACGCCTGCACCAGGAACGTCTTGATCAGCAGCGCCAGGACCAGCGCGACGCCGATGAGGAGCGGCAGCTCCTTCCAGAACGGACGGGCCTTCTTCTTCCTGCCGCCGCTGCCGGTGTCCTCGCCGTCCGTACCGGTGCCCTCGGCATCCGTACCGGTGCCCTCGGCATCCGTACCGGTGTTCTCGCCGTCCGTACCTGTGCCCTCGCCGTCCCCGGACGCGGAGGCCGACCGTGCTCCGTCTTCCGTCACGTCGCTCACGCGTCATTCCTCACTGCGCCGGCGGCGGCCGCGGCCCGGCGCCGCCTGCGCCACAGCACCAGCGGCACGGCGCCCGCGAGGCCCATCACCCCCGGCGCCGCGGCGGCGGCGGTGCCGATGCCCGGCTGGTCGAAGGTCTTGGGGACCGGCAGGGTCGCCCAGCGGCCGACCGGCCACACGATGGCGATGGCCCGGCCGACCACCTCGTCGTTGGAGACCGTGCCGCCGCCCGGCAGGTTCTGGTGGTAGCGGGAGTCCAGGGAGTTCTGGCGGTGGTCGCCCATCACCCAGATCCGGCCCTCGGGCACCTTGATCGGGCCGAACGGCTCGTCGTCGCAGGCGCTGTTGCCCTCGAAGATGAAGGACTTGTCGTCGAGCGCCTTGCCGTTGACCGTGACCGGGCCGCCCTTCTTGCACTCCACCGTGTCACCGCCGACGCCGATGACCCGCTTGATCAGGTCCTTCTCCTCGGCGGACGGCATCAGGCCGATGAAGCTGAGGAACTTCTGGACCGCGTTCGGCTCGGGGGCCTGGCTGCCCTCCAGCCAGCCGCCCGGGTCGTGGAAGACGACGACCTCGCCACGCTCCGGCTCCGACCCGAACCACGGCGTCAGCTTGTCCACCACGACCCGGTCGCCCCGCTGGAGCGTGTTCTGCATCGAGTCCGAGGGGATCGAGAACGCCTGCACCAGGAACGTCTTGATCAGCAGCGCCAGAATCAGCGCGACACCGATGAGGAGCGGCAGCTCCTTCCAGAACGGGCGGGGGTTCTTCTTCCGGGACGAGCCGTCGCCGGACGCGCCGTCGTCGCTCTCCGTCCCGCTCGCCGCCGTCCCGTCCTCAGCCGTCCCTTCCCCCGCCGCCCCGGCGGACTGCTCGGAAGGCACCTGGCTGCCCGGCCGGTCCTCGGGTTCGTCGCGTCCGGATCGTGCGCCGACCGCCAAATCCCCCACATCCACTCCTTATTCCGTGCCACCGCCTGCGTCCTAGCCGATGCAGGCCCACCACTCCCATAACGAGCGGGAGTTCCGCAGGGGTCGGGAGTCGGATCAATCGGTTGGATTCCTCGGACACACTATTCGACGGTCCCGAGGCCGCCGCCGAACCGGCGCGCGCGTCCGGGACCGCGGAGAACGCCGAGCGCTGCGCCAGTCCCGCCCAGTGCCCGAAGGGCCAGACGATCCACTTCGCCCGCCCCACGACCGAGTCCTCGGAGATCGTGCCGTCCGCCGTCCGGTCCAGGTGGAACCGTGAATCGGCGGAGTTCGAACGATGGTCCCCCATGACGAAGAGACGGCCCGGCGGAACCTTTACCTCGAATTTGATGGTGGAAGGGGAATCGCCGGGAAAAACATAGGGTTCGTCCACCGCCACGCCGTTGACGGTGATCCTGCCGTCCGCCGCGCAGCATCGCACCGTGTCACCGCCCACGGCCACCACGCGCTTGATCAGATCCTGCTCGTCGTCCGAGGGGAGCAGCCCCGCGAAGGTGAGCAGCTGCTTCAGCTGCTTGACGCCGACCGGCGGCGGGTCCTCCTCGCCCACCGGGTTCGGCGGCGGCCAGTCGGACGGATTGCGGAACACCACGACGTCGCCGCGCTGCGGCTTGGACCCGAGCCACGGCGTCAGCTTGTCCACGAGCACCCGGTCGCCGATGCGGATGGTCTGCTCCATCGATCCGGACGGGATCACGAACGCCTGCACCAGGAACGTCTTCATGAAGAGCGCGATCAGCAGCGCCACCGTGATCAGGAGCGGAATCTCCCGCACCGCCGACCGGCGGCGCCTGCGCTTCACCTTGCGGGCCAGCTTGCGCCGCTCGGCCCGGGTCGGCAGGGAGCGCGCGGCATCCTCCTCCGACGGCGCCCCACGCACGGCGGTGGGCGCGGCGCGGCGCCCCCGGCTACCCATGGCCCGGGCCGGGCGCCGGTACGGAGTCGAAGGCGGCGGTGCCCGGCAGCGAGCCGATCCGCCCGAGCGGCCAGCCGAACCAGTCGACCCGCCCGATCACCCGGTCCACCGGCACCACGCCGCCGCCCGGCGACCCCAGGTGGTCGCGGGAGTCGCGGGAGCGGCTGCGGTGGTCGCCCATCACCCAGAGCGCGCCGTCCGCCACCACGATGTCGAACGGGACCTTCGAGGCCGCGTCACCGGGGAAGAGGTAGTCCTCCGCCACCGGCCGGCCGTTCACCTCGATCCGGCCCCGCGCGTCGCAGCAGACCACCCGGTCGCCGCCGACGCCCACCACCCGCTTCACGAAGTCGGTCTCGGCGGGCTGCGCCAGCCCGAGCGATGCCGCGGCCCCGTGCAGCAGCGCGACGACCGGGTTCTGCGCGGCGCCCTCGCGCACGAAGGAGCCGGTGCCGTCGAAGACGATCACATCGCCGCGCCGGGGCTCGTCGCCGAAGCGGTACGCCAGCTTGTTCACGAGCACCCGGTCGCCCACCCGGAGCGTCGGCTCCATCGAGGCGCTGGGGATCAGGAAGGGCTGCACCACGAAACCGCTGAACAGAAGCACGAACACCGCGCAGACGGCGCCGAGCGCGAAGGTCCCCCGCCAGGACAGCCGCCGGGACAGCACGGCGGCGATCCGGTTCCGGGCACGCGAAGAGCGCGACCCCTCCCCCGGACCCGGATCGGGTGCGGAGGAGCGGTCGCGCTCCTGGAGTTCTGCTTGCGTGTCCATCGGGGCCAGAGCTTAACCGGACACCCTGTGGACCAGGCAGTCAGCTCAGCGGTCGCGCTTCTCCTTGATCTTCGCGGCCTTGCCGCGCAGCTCACGGAGGAAGTACAGCTTGGCGCGACGGACGTCACCGCGGGTCACGAGCTCGATCTTCTCGAAGATCGGGCTGTGCACCGGGAAGGTGCGCTCGACGCCGACGCTGAAGGAGACCTTGCGGACCGTGAAGGTCTCGCTGACGCCCGCGCCCTGGCGGCGGATGACGATGCCCTTGAACTGCTGGACACGGGAGCGGTTGCCCTCGATCACGCGGACGTGAACGTTGACGGTGTCACCGGGGCGGAACGCCGGGATGTCGGTACGCAGCGACGCGGCATTGACGTCGTCGAGCAGGGAAGCCATGTTGTCTGCTTTCTTCGCCGATGCCACAGGTCATCGACGGGAGAGTGATGAATGCTAGGGGCCGGTCGCGTCGGACGGGCGTCGTGTCCCCCTGTGGCAGGGGCGCACGCCGGACGGACAGCAGCGGCCTATTCTTCCACGGCCTCGGGCCTGCGCCAAAATCGGCCACCCGGTTCCGGGGACCAGCCGAGGATGGAGAGCATCTCGCGGTCCTTCTTGTCGAAGCCGGACGCCTCGCACCGCTCGATCAGATCGGGCCGGTACGCGGCGGTACGGCGCAGCGCCTCGTCCCGCCGCCAGCGCGCGATCCGCCCGTGGTGGCCGCTGAGCAGCACCTCGGGGACGGACCGGCCGCGCCACTCGGGCGGCTTGGTGTAGACGGGCCCCTCCAGCAGGTCGGCCATCGCGCCGGGGGCGAAGGAGTCGTCCCGGTGGGAGGCGGCGTTGCCGAGCACGCCGGGCAGCAGCCGGGCCACCGCCTCGGTGATCACCAGCACGGCGGCCTCCCCGCCGGCCAGCACGTAGTCGCCGATGGACACCTCGACCACCCGCATCCGGGTGGCGTACTCCTCGGTCACCCGCCGGTCGATGCCCTCGTAGCGGGCCGGGGTGAAGACCAGCCAGGGCCGCTCGGAGAGTTCGACGGCGAGTTCCTGGGTGAACGGCCGGCCGCTCGGCGTCGGCACCACGAGGACCGGGTCGTGCGCCCCCGTCTCGTAGCCGTCCGCCAGGACCTCGTCCAGCGCGTCGCCCCACGGATCGGTCTTCATGACCATGCCGGGGCCGCCGCCGTACGGGGTGTCGTCGACGGTGTTGTGGCGGTCGTACGTCCAGGAGCGCAGGTCGTGCACCCGCACGTCGAGGCGGCCGGCCGCGCGGGCCTTGCCGACCAGGGAGACGTTGAGCGGTTCCAGGTACTCGGGGAAGATCGTGACGACGTCGAGGCGCATCAGGCGTCCCCGCCCTTCGCCCCGGTGCCCTCCTCGCGGGAGGAGGCCACGACCGCCTCGCTCGCGTCGATCAGGCCGGGCGGCGGGGTGATCACCGCGCGCTGCTCGTCCAGATCGATCTCGGTGACGATCTCCTCGACGAACGGGATCATCACCTCGCTGCCGTCCGGCCGCTCCACGATGAGGAGGTCCTGGGACGGCAGATGCGTGATCTCCGTGATCCGGCCGATCCCGGTGCCGTCCGCGAGGACGACGTCCAGGTCCATCAGCTGGTGGTCGTAGAACTCCTCCGGGTCCTCCGGGAGCTCCGCCGGGTCGACCTCGGCGATCAGCAGGGTGTTGCGCAGCGCCTCGGCGGCCGTACGGTCCTTCACGCCCTCGAAGCGCAGCAGCAGCCTGCCGCTGTGCACCCGGCCGGTCTCGATCGTCAGCGGTCCGGCCGCGGCCGGCTCGGTGGCCAGTACGGCTCCGGGGCCGAGCCGCAGCTCCGGCTCGTCCGTACGGACCTCGACGGTGACCTCGCCCTTGATGCCGTGGGCGCGACCGATCCGTGCGACTACCAACTGCACCTGTGTCTCTCCTGTCGTACGACGACGGGCCGGGGTGGGCGCTTGGCCCTCCCCGGCCCGTGCCGGTGTTCAACTTCTGTCAGCGGACCTGGTCCACATCGACGAGGTCGACGCGGATACCACGGCCGCCGATGGCGCCCACGACGGTGCGCAGCGCGCGTGCGGTGCGGCCGTTGCGGCCGATCACCTTGCCGAGGTCATCGGGGTGGACCCGGACCTCCAGCACACGGCCGCGACGCAGGTTGCGCGAGGCGACCTGCACGTCGTCGGGGTTGTCGACGATGCCTTTCACGAGGTGCTCGAGAGCCTCCTCGAGCATGCTCAGGCCTCGGTCGACTCGGCGGAGGCGGCAGCGTCAGCAGCCTCGTCCGCCTTCTTGTCGGCCTTCTTCGCCTTCGGCGTGATGGCCTCGCCCTTCGACTCCTCGCCGTCGGCGGAGAGGGCGTCGAACAGGGCGCGCTTGTCGGCCTTGGGCTCCGGCTGCAGCAGCGGCGCGGGGGCCGGGAGGCCCTTGTGCGCCTGCCAGTCGCCGGTGAGCTTCAGGATCGCGAGGACCGGCTCGGTCGGCTGGGCGCCGACGGACAGCCAGTACTGCGCGCGCTCCGAGTTGACCTCGATGCGCGACGGGTTCTGCACCGGGTGGTACAGGCCGATCTCCTCGATGGCCCGGCCGTCACGGCGGGTACGGGAGTCGGCGACGACGATGCGGTAGTGAGGCGAACGGATCTTGCCCAGACGCTTCAGCTTGATCTTGACTGCCACGGGAGTGGTGTCTCCTGGTCTATGACGTGGTTGGGCACAACGAAGATGCCACGTGGGGTTGCGGTACTCGGGTGCCCGATGGACGCGTCAGCCGGAGGAGAGAGGGGTCCTGTGCGACTGTCGAGTACAGCTAGTCATTGTGCCACACCACGACGGCTCACCCCACCGCGACCGCTGTCTCCGGAATCCGGAACGGCTTCCCGCAGCCGCCGCAGACGATCGGGGCCTGCGCGAGGACCGAGGGCACCACGCGCACATTGCGTCCGCAGTCGCACACGGCCTTGACCCGCACCCCCCCTCCGGAGGAGCCGTGCCGGGCGGCGGGGCCGCGGAAGGAGCGCTTGGTGTCGGCGGCGGTGGCCACGGTGTGCGCCTTGAGGGCGCGCTGCAGCCGTTCCGTCGTCGGCCGGTAGCGCCGCTTGGCCTCGGGGTTGAGCGTGACCAGCGAGAAGCCGCTGCTGGGATGGGGCTCCTCGGCGTGATCGAGGCCCAGCTCCTCGGCGATGGCCAGGAATCGTCTGTTGTGGTAGCGGCCGGCGCGCGAGGTGTCGCGGACACCTCTGGCGGCGGCGATGCCGTGGACTGCCTCGTGGAGCAGTCGCTCGAAGGAGAGTTCGGCGCCACAGGCGGACGAGGACTCTCCGATCAGGGACTCGGGTGCGGCGAGATCGGGCAGCTCGGGGTGGTACCGCTGAATGTCGGCCCACGCCTGCGCCAGCTCTGCGGCAAGTACAGGTGGTGTCGTGCTCACGTCGTGACCAACGAGCGCGGGGCCCTCGGTGTTCCGATTCCGGGCCATCCCAAATATTTTGCACGTACCAGTCGGTTGACGTTCATGCGTCCCGACGAGGGCGGGTGCGCTGATCTGCGGAGAAGCCGCACAGCTCGCACCAAGCCGGTACGTAGCGGCGCGTACGCCTGCGCGCGTAGACGGCGTACGCGCCCCGTGCCCGAGGTGCCCGACCCGGCGCGGCGGGTGAGACTGGGGCCCCGGAAGGACGCCGGCGCAACCGGCGGCATCGGCGGATTGGGGCACATTCCATGACACCCACGCTCGTTCGGCACCACCGGCCCACGGAGTCGTCCGCCGCCGCGGACGGCGCCTCCCGCGCCCGTGACTGGGCGGAGATCCAGGAACGGATGCTGGCACCGCTGTACGAGGCGGTGTACACGCGGCTGGAGGTGGGGCCGGCCACCCGGATGCTCGCGCTCGGCAGCGGCACCGGTCTCGCCCTGCGGATGGCCGCCGCACGCGGGGCACGGGTCGCCAGGGCGCCGGACACCGGGCCCCACGACCTGATCACCGCCTTCACCCCGATCGGCTGCGAGACCGGCGACGGCGAGGAGCTGATACGGGCGCTGGGGGCCGCGCTGCCCTCGGCGGAGCGGGGCTCGGCGGTCGTCCTGACCGGCTGGGGCCCGCCGGAGCGCTGCACCACGGAGGCGGTGCTGCGGGTGGCGGGCCGGCTCGGCGACGACGGGCGCGGGCCGCGCCGGGACGACCTGGAGGACGTGGCCCGCCGGTCCGGGCTGCGGCCGGACGGCTCGGGACGGGTCGCCTGCCCGTTCGGCTACGCGGACATGGACGGCGCGGTACGCGGCCTGCTGTCGACCCGGCTGTTCCGTGCGGCGGTCCAAACGGCGGACCGGCGGCAGGTCGAGCGGGAGCTCGCCGACGCGCTCCTGCCGTACCGGCGGGCGGACGGCTCGGTGCGGATGTCCAACGTCTTCCGCTATCTGATCTGCACCACGTGAACGTACGCCGGAGGGGCGGCCACCGCGGCTGCGGCGACCGCCCCTCCGGCAGGGCCCGGGCGCTCAGCCCATGAACTTCTTGAACTCGTCGGGCAGCTCGAAGTTCTGCCCGCCCTGGCCGGCCGGCAGGCCGGGGGCGCCGTTCTGCGCGGCCTCGCGGCGGGCGGCGGCGGCCTGCTCCTCGGCCTTGCGCTTCATCGGGTTGCCGCTCTTGCGCTTGCCCTTGGCCTGCTTGACCTGCTTCTTCTGGCGGCCGGGGCCGCCCCCCATGCCGGGCATGCCGGGCATCCCCGGCATGCCGCCGCCCTGCGCCATGCGCGACATCATCTTGCGGGCCTCGAAGAACCGCTCGACCAGGTTCTTCACGGCGCTGACCTCGACGCCGGAACCCTTGGCGATACGGGCGCGCCGGGAGCCGTTGATGATCGTCGGCTCGGCGCGCTCCTTCGGGGTCATCGACTTGATGATCGCGGCGGTGCGGTCGACGTCGCGCTCGTCGATGTTGTTGATCTGGTCCTTGATCTGCCCCATGCCGGGGAGCATGCCGAGCAGCTTGGAGATGGAGCCCATCTTGCGGACCTGCTCCATCTGGGCCAGGAAGTCGTCCAGGGTGAAGTCCTGGCCCTTCTTGGACGCCAGCTTGGAGGCCATCTTCTCGGCCTCTTCCTGGCTGAACGTCTTCTCCGCCTGCTCGATCAGGGTGAGCAGGTCACCCATGTCGAGGATGCGGGAGGCCATCCGGTCAGGGTGGAACGCGTCGAAGTCGTCCAGCTTCTCGCCGTTCGACGCGAACATGATCTGCTTGCCCGTGACATGGGCGATCGACAGGGCCGCGCCACCGCGGGCGTCGCCGTCGAGCTTGGAGAGCACGACGCCGTCGAAGCCGACGCCGTCGCGGAACGCCTCGGCGGTGTTGACGGCGTCCTGACCGATCATGGCGTCGACCACGAACAGGATCTCGTCCGGGCTGACGGCGTCGCGGATGTCCGCGGCCTGCCGCATCAGCTCCTGGTCGATGCCGAGGCGGCCGGCGGTGTCCACGATGACGATGTCGTGGACCTTGGACTTCGCGTACTCGATGGAGTCCTTGGCGACCTGGACCGGGTCGCCGACGCCGTTGCCCGGCTGGGGGGCGTACACCGCGACACCGGCGCGGTCGGCGACGACGCTCAGCTGGTTGACGGCGTTGGGGCGCTGGAGGTCGCAGGCGACGAGCAGCGGGGAGTGGCCCTGGCCCTTGAGCCAGCGGCCGAGCTTTCCGGCGAGGGTCGTCTTACCGGCACCCTGGAGACCGGCGAGCATGATCACGGTGGGCGGGTTCTTGGCGAACCGCAGCCGCCGGGTCTCGCCGCCGAGGATGGCGACGAGCTCCTGGTTGACGATCTTGATCATCTGCTGCGCCGGATTCAGCGCCTGCGAGACCTCGGCGCCGCGCGCCCGCTCCTTGACCTTGGCAATGAAGGACCGGACGACGGGCAGTGCCACGTCGGCTTCGAGCAGGGCGATACGGATCTCGCGAGCCGTGGCGTCGATGTCCGCCTCGGACAAGCGGCCCTTGCCCCGGAGGTTCTTGAAAGTCGCGGCAAGGCGGTCGGAGAGAGTATCGAACACGGCGCTCGTCGGTCCTCAGAGTCGGGGGCGGGTCGGGTCAGCAGGTTCCCAGGGTATCCGGAGGCCGGAGAAGGCCAAGACCTCGCCCGGTACCGGACGGGGTGCGTGGCTCAGCCGAGCGCCCGCTCGACCTCGCGGGCCAGCTCCGCCGCCTCGCGCGGGGCCAGCGGCTGACCGGCCGCGTCCGTGACGTAGACCGTGTCCACCGCGTTCGCGCCCAGCGTCGACACATGGGCGCTGCGCACCCGGACCGCGCTGCGTTCCAGGGCGTGGCCGATGCGGTGGAGCAGGCCGGGGGCGTCCTGGGCGCGCACCTCGATCACCGTGGCGAGGCGGGAGGCGGCCGGGGCGACCGTCACCCGGGGCGGCGGGGCCGTCGTGCCGCGCCGCCGGGGGCGGGCCGCCTCGCGCTCGGCGAGGCGGGCGGCGATGTCCAGGGTGCCGTCCAGGGCGCGTACGAGGTCGGCGCGGAGCCGGGCCGGGTCGGGCAGCGCGCCGTATGCGGCGGCCACCCGCCAGTTGAGCACCAGCACCTCGTCCGTGCCGGCGCCCGGCCCGGCCGGGGGCTCCGCTGCGCGCAGTTCGGCGGCGCGGACGGTGAGGCGGTGCAGGGCGAGGACCCCGGCGGCCGCGGGCAGCACGCCGGGCCGGTCGCGGAGCGCGATGAGGAGTTCGGCGCCGACCGGCTCGGGTGCGCCCTCCCCGTGCGGGGTCTCGGGCCGGGTGCGCAGGGCGAGTACGGGTCCTCCGGTGCGCCGGGCCTCGGCGGCGAGGCGTTCCTGTTCGGCGTCGGGGGCGGCGGGCCCGGGTTCCTCGGGGGCCCCGCCGGCCAGGAGCAGCGCGACCCGCCCGACGAGTTCGGCGACGAGCGATGCCCGCCAGGCGGACCAGGCGGCGGGTCCGGTGGCCAGCGCGTCGGCCTCGGTCAGGGCGTGCAGCAGCTCCAGGGCGGCCGGGGTGGCGACCGCGTCGGCGACGGCGCGCACGGTGGCCGGGTCGTCCAGGTCGCGCCGGGTGGCGGTCTCGACGAGCAGCAGGTGGTGGCGGACGAGGGTGGCGACGACGGCCACGTCGTGCGGGCCGAAGCCGATCCGGGCGGCCAGGTCGCGGGCGACGGCCTCGCCGGCGGCGGAGTGGTCGCCGGGCCGTCCCTTGCCGATGTCGTGGAGCAGGGCGGCGACGAGCAGGAGGTCGGGGCGGCCGACGCGGCGGGTGAGCGCGGAGGCGCGGACGGCGGTCTCCACGAGGTGGCGGTCGACGGTCCAGGTGTGGACGGGGTTGCGCTGGGGGCGGCAGTGGACCCGTTCCCAGCCGGGCAGCAGGCGGGTGATGAGCCCTTCGGCCTCCAGGGCCTCCCAGACGGGGACGGTGGCCGGTCCGGCGCCGAGCAGGGTGACGAGTTCCTCGCGGGCTTCGGCCGGCCAGGGCACCGGGAGCGGCCGGGCGGCGGTGGCGAGGCGGCGTACGGCGTGGCGGGAGAGCGGAAGTCCGGACTGGGCGGCAGCGGCGGCGGCGCGCAGCGGGAGCACCGGGTCGTGTTCGGGGCGGGCGGTGCGGGCGAGGACGGCCTCGCCCTCCGCCTCGACCACGCCATCGGCGAGCGGGGTCCGTTCGGGGGTGCGGCTCCGTCCGGCGCCGAGCAGGGCGCGCGGCCGGGGCCGGGCGGAGCGGGCGCGCAGTACCCGGTCGACCTCGCGCCAGGTGACGTCGGCGGCGTAGGAGACGGTGCGGGCGGCCTCGTAGACCCGGCGGAGCAGGGCGTCGGCGTCGGGGAGGCCGAGGTCCCGGGCGACCTGGTCCTGTTCCTGGAGGGCGAGCCGGTCGGTGGCGCGGCCGGTGGTGAGATGGAGGGCGTCGCGGGTGTCGAGCAGGGTGCGGCGGGCTTCGGCGAGTCCTTCGCGGGGGGCGTCGGCGAGCCAGGAGGCGGCGACGGCGCGCAGGGCGGTGGTGTCGCGGAGGCCGCCGCGGGCCTCCTTGAGGTCGGGTTCGAGGAGGAAGCGCAGTTCTCCGGCGCGGGCGGCGCGGTCGCGGCAGAGTTCGCGCAGGGCGGGCAGCCGGGCGGGGGCCCGGTCGCGCCAGTCGGCGAGGATCGCGGTGCGCAGGGCGGCGACGAGGTCGCGGTCGCCGGCGACCGGCCGGGCGTCGAGGAGTCCGAGCTGGACCTTGAGGTCGCCTGCGGCGGCCTTGCGGGCCTCGGCGGGGGTGCGGACGGAGTGGTCGAGGGCGAGGCCGAGGTCCCAGACGGGGTACCAGAGGCGGTCGGCGAGGGCGGCGACGGCCGCGGGGGCGGCGGTGGTGTCGTGCAGGAGGAGGAGGTCGAGGTCGCTGCGCGGGGAGAGTTCGGCCCGGCCGTAGCCGCCGACGGCGACGAGGGCGGCGCCCCGGACGCCGGTCTCGGTGCTCGCCGCCGTGAACAGGGTGGTGAGCCAGTCGTCGGTGAGGGCGGCGAGGGCGGCGCGGCGCGGCGCCCCGGCCCGCTCCTGCTCGTGGAGGAGGCGCAGCCGGGCCGCCGCGTAGCCGCCGGGTGCCGGGTCCTGGGATGCGGATGCGGTGGTGGTGTCGGTGTGCGTCACCCGGCTGCCCCTTCCGTGGTGTCCGGTCAGAGGGCGTCCGGGCCGCGTTCGCCCGTACGGACCCTGACGGCGGTCTCGACGGGGACGCTCCAGACCTTGCCGTCGCCGATCTTGCCGGTGCGGGCGGCCTGGACGACGACGTCGATGAGCTGTTCGGCGTCCTCGTCCTCGACCAGGACCTCGACGCGGATCTTGGGGACGAGGTCGACGGTGTACTCGGCGCCCCGGTAGACCTCGGTGTGGCCGCGCTGGCGGCCGTAGCCGCTGGCCTCGGTGACGGTGAGGCCCTGGACGCCGAAGGCCTGGAGGGCCTCCTTGATCTCGTCGAGGCGGTGGGGCTTCACGACTGCGGTGATGAGCTTCATGCGTCCACCTTCTTGCTGGCCGGGGCGGCGGGTGCGGCCGGGGTGCGGCCGCCGGTCCGGGGGGCGGCTCCGCCGCCCGCGCCGCTGAAGTCGTACGCGGTCTCGGCGTGTTCGACCTGGTCGATGCCGGAGACCTCGTCGTCCTCGGCGACCCGCATCCCGATGGTCCTGTCGACGGCGAGGGCGAGGAGGGCGGAGACGACGAGGGAGTACGCGAGGACCGCGAGGACGCCGACGGCCTGCTTGCCGAGCTGGTCGAACCCGCCGCCGTAGAGGAGGCCCTTGGCGTCGGACTGGACGCCGCCGGTGGCGAAGAGGCCGACGAGCAGGGAGCCGATGACGCCGCCGACGAGGTGGACGCCGACGACGTCGAGGGAGTCGTCGTAGCCGAACCGGTACTTGAGGCCGACGGCCATGGCGCAGAGCACTCCGGCGATGGCACCGACCGCGATGGCGCCGAGCGGGCTGACGGCACCGCCCGCCGGGGTGATGGCGACGAGTCCGGCGACGGCTCCGGAGGCGGCGCCCAGGGTGGTGAAGGAGCCGTGGCGGAGCTTCTCGTAGCCGAGCCAGGCGAGCATCGCGGCGCCGGTGGCGACCTGGGTGTTGACGAACATGACCGCGCCGACGCCGTCGTCGTTGCCGAGCCAGGAGCCGGCGTTGAAGCCGAACCAGCCGAACCAGAGCAGTCCGGCGCCGAGCATGACCAGCGGCAGGCTGTGCGGGCGCATCGGGTCCTTCCTGAAGCCGACGCGCTTGCCGATGACCAGGATCACGCCGAGTCCGGCGGCTCCGGCGTTGATGTGGACGGCGGTGCCGCCGGCGAAGTCGATGACGCCCAGCTCGTACAGCCAGCCGCCGGCGCCCCAGACCCAGTGGGCGACCGGGAAGTAGACGACGGTGACCCACAGCGTGATGAACAGGGCCCAGGAGGTGAACTTGACCCGGTCGGCGAGGGCGCCGCTGATCAGGGCGGGGGTGAGGACGGCGAACATCAGCTGGAACACGGCGAAGACGTAGACCGGGATGGTGTAGCCGTCCCAGAGTTCGGTGACGCCGATCCCGCTGAGGCCGACGAAGTCCGGGCTCCAGCCGATGACGGAGCCGGTGTCGGTGCCGAAGGCGAGGCTGAACCCGTAGAGCACCCACAGGACCGTGACGATCCCGAGGCCGATGAAGCTCATCATCAGCATGTTGAGGGTGCTCTTGACGCGGACCATGCCTCCGTAGAAGAAGGCGAGGGCCGGGGTCATGAGCATCACCAGGGCGGAGCAGATGAGCATGAAGCCCGTGTTGGCGGCGGACAGCGTCGGGGCGTCTGCGGCAAGTGTCGTGATGCCTGGGGGCATCGGCGTCTCCTCGTCGTCGGTGCGGTGCGGCTGGGTGACGAGAGTCGCGCGGTGCCGTTTCGGCCGGTGCGCCGTGATGTTTCGCCGCAGTGACGAAGGGGAGCGACGTGTTACGTCCCCATGAAGCGCGGGTGGCGCGTCCACGGGGACCGGCCACGGCGATCACCCGGTGACCTGGCAATGGGGGGAGCCGAAGTCGGTCTGTGCTGGGTGATCGTCGTGGCCGGGGTATACGGGGCCCGTGGTGGCCGGGTCAAACGGCTTCCACGGTTTCGGGCAGTTGCTCGATGAGGAGTTCGGTGAGGCGGGCGACCTCGGGGACGTCCCCGTAGTCGCGGGCGGCGGTGTCCACGGTCTTGCGCAGCCGGGTGTTGACGCGCTCGGAGCGGACCTTCTTGGCGACGCGCAGCGCCTGCTCGGCCGGGACCGTGCACTCCTCGGGCTCGCCCTTGAGCAGATGCACGGTGGCGAGGCCGATGAGGTTGAGGGCGTAGGAGCGCTGGTGCTCGTCGTCCTCGCCGAAGAGCTGGACGGCCCGCCGCATGACGGGTTCGGCGAGCGAGGCGTACGTGGGGCTGCGGCCCGCCACGTAGGCGAGGTCCCGGTACGAGTGGCTGTTCTCGCCGTTCAGCTCCGCCTCGGAGAAGAAGCGGATCCAGTCGGGCTCGGGCTCGCCGTCCACCCCGGCGTCCAGGAAGGTGTCCTCGGCCATCCGGACCGCCCGCTTGCACTTGCTGGGCTGGCCCATGTTGGCGTAGGCGCGGGCCTCCATCGCGTACAGCATGGCCTGGGTGCGCGCGGTCGCGCAGTCGCGGCTGCCGTACTGGGCGAGGTGGATCAGCTCCAGGGCGTCGTCCGGGCGGCCGAGGTGGATCATCTGGCGGCTCATGCTGGACAGGATGTACGAGCCGAGCGGCTTGTCGCCGGCCTCCTTGGCGGCGTGCAGCGCGAGCACGAAGTACTTCTGGGCGGTGGGCTGGAGGCCCACGTCGTAGCTCATCCAGCCCGCCAGTTCGGCCAGTTCGGCGGCGCAGCGGAAGAGGCGCTTGGAGGTGGCGGCCGGCTGCGGCTCCTGGAGCAGGTCGGTGACCTCGTGGAGCTGGCCGACGACGGCCTTGCGGCGCAGTCCGCCGCCACACTGCGCGTCCCACTGGCGGAACATCGCGGTGGTGGATTCCAGCAGGTCCAGTTCGGGGCCGGAGAGCCTGGAGGGGCGGCGGGACGCGGCGGGTTCCGGTTCGGCGGCGGGGGCGGCCACGACGGGCACCAGCCAGCGCTGCATGGGCTCGACGAGGGCGGGTCCGGCGGCGAGGGCGAGGGAGCTGCCGAGGAAGCCGCGCCGGGCGAGCATCAGATCGCTGCGGGAGAACTCGCTGAGCAGGGCGACGGTCTGCGGGCCCGCCCAGGGCAGGTCCACCCCGGCCACGGAGGGTGCCTGGTGCGGGGTGCGCAGGCCGAGGTCCTCGACGGCGACGACGCTGCCGAAGCGCTCGGAGAACAGCTCGGACAGGATGCGCGGGATGGGCTCGCGCGGCTGCTCGCCGTCGAGCCAGCGCCGTACGCGGGAGGTGTCGGTGCTGACGTGGTGGGCGCCCATCTGGCGCGCCCGCCGGTTCACCTGTCGCGCCAGCTCGCCCTTCGACCAGCCGCTGCGCACGAACCACGAGCCCAATTGCTCGTTCGGGCGCTTGCCGGCATTCGTCTCGCCTGCGCCGCTGCCACTCACTGGAACGCCCCCATCCCGCCGAAATCCTGTCGCGCGAAGCACTGCCAGAATGCCGCGAACTCATGTTTCCCGTACGGGCGTTGCGCCCGATCGAACAGAAAATCGGGATGCCTGCGGCATACCCGTGGGCGCACATACTTCCATGGTTCGTGTACCGACGGTAATCCTACGATCACCGGCTCCGCGAGGCCCTTTGCGCAATCGCCACCATTCGCCACCCCTTCGATTGAACGCCACCGGCGCGGGTCGCGATTCACTGGACCGGGCGATCGGTACGGGCGCGAGGAAGCGCCCGGGGGCGCGCGGGCGGTTGCACGCTCCGCTTCGTAACCACCGGCGAGCCGGACCCGTTGGAGGGGGCATGGGCTTCACGATCGGCATCCGCGAACTGCGTACCGGTGCGCGGCGGCGCGCCCGTGCCACCACCGGGATCACGGAGGTGGCGGAGTACACCGGGCTGTGGGGCTGGGCCGTCGTGCCGGGCGCCCGCGTCTCGGGCGGCGTCTGCTCCTGCGGGGACGGCGACTGCCCCGCCCCGGGCGCGCATCCGCTGGGCTTCGCGCGGGAGGTGCCGGCCGGGGCCACGCTCGACGCGGTGGCGCGCGCCTGGGCCGAGGTGCCGGGCGCCGCGGTGCTGCTCCCCGCGGGCCGCTCGTTCGACGTGCTGGACGTGGCGGAGGCGGCCGGGCGCCGGGCCCTGGTGCGGATGGAGCGGATGGGGCTGCCGCTGGGCCCGGTCGCGGTGACCCCGCGGGGCCGGGCGCAGTTCTTCGTCGCGCCGGGCGCCGCCGACGAGCTGCCGGGGCTGCTGTACCGGATGGGCTGGGACGACGCGGGGCTGGATCTGCGGGCGCTCGGGCGCGGCAGCCACATCACCGCGCCGCCCTCCGACTGCGGCGGGCACGGCCCGGTGCGCTGGCTGCGCCCGCCCGGTCTGGACGGGGCGGCTCCGCCCGAGGCGCGGCTGCTCCTCGGCACCCTGGCGTATCTGTGCCACCGCTGGGCGGCACCGCTCGGCTGAGCCGCGTACCGGCCCCCGTTCCGGCGCGCCGGAGGCAGTCCCGTACCGGGTTTCGGAACGGCCGTGGGCCCGGCCATACGCGGCCGGGCCCACGGGTGGCTGTGCCGGAAAGGGGTCAGTCCCCGATCAGGGCGTCCACGAACGCCTCCGGCTCGAACGGGGCGAGGTCGTCCGGACCCTCGCCGAGTCCGACGAGCTTGACCGGGACGCCCAGTTCGCGCTGGACGGCGATCACGATGCCGCCCTTGGCGGTGCCGTCGAGCTTGGTCAGGACGATGCCGGTGATGTCCACGACCTCGGCGAAGACCCGCGCCTGCACCAGGCCGTTCTGGCCGGTCGTGGCGTCCAGGACGAGCAGGACCTCGTCGAGCGGGCCGTGCTTCTCGACGACCCGCTTGACCTTGCCCAGCTCGTCCATCAGGCCGGTCTTGGTGTGCAGCCGGCCGGCGGTGTCGATGAGCACCACGTCGGCGCCCTCGGCGATGCCCTCCTTGACGGCGTCGAAGGCGATGGACGCCGGGTCGCCGCCCTCGGGGCCACGTACGGTGCGGGCGCCGACGCGCTCGCCCCAGGTCTGGAGCTGGTCGGCGGCGGCGGCGCGGAAGGTGTCGGCCGCGCCGAGCACGACGCTGCGGCCGTCCGCGACGAGCACGCGGGCCAGCTTGCCGGTGGTGGTGGTCTTGCCGGTGCCGTTGACCCCGACGACCATCACGACGCCGGGGGTCTCCAGCCCGCCCTCCGTCTGCACGGCGCGGTCGAGGTCGGTGCCGAGCTGGGCGAGCAGCTCCTCGCGCAGCAGGGCGCGCAGCTCCTCGGGGGTGCGGGTGCCGAGCACCCGGACGCGCTCGCGGAGTCGCTCGACCAGCTCCTGGGTGGGGGCGACGCCGACGTCGGCGGTCAGGAGGGTGTCCTCGATCTCCTCCCAGGTGTCCTCGTCCAGGTTGTCCCGCGACAGGAGCGTGAGGAGCCCCTTGCCGAGGGAGTTCTGCGAGCGGGCGAGGCGGGCCCGGAGCCGGACGAGCCGGCCCGCGGTGGGCTCGGGGACGTCGAGCGCGGGGGCGGCGGGCGCCTCCGGCTCCACGGGCTGCGGCGCGGCCTCGGCGGGCGGGGCCGCGACGTCCTCGGCGGTGCGGCGCGATTCCTCGCGCGGCTCTTCGGTCTCCTCACCGGCACGGGGCTCGGCGGGAGGTGTGAGGGTCGGCGTGCTCGACGGCGTCGGGGGCAGCTGCTTCTTCTTGCGGCTGCTGACCACGAGCCCGCTGATCACGCCGACCGCGACCAGGGCGATGACTACAGCAAGGATGACGAATTCCATAACCCACTCAGTATCGGTCACCCGCTCCGGCAAGCGGGGAACGGTCAGCCCATCTCCTCCAGCGCCTTGCCCTTCGTCTCCTTCACGAACTTCAGGACGAACGGGATCGAGAGCGTGGCGAAGCAGGCGTAGATGATGTACGTGCCCGACAGGTTCCAGTCGGCGAGGCTCGGGAAGCTCGCGGTGATCGCCCAGTTGGCGATCCACTGTGCGGAGGCGGCGACGCCGAGCGCGGCGGCCCGGATGCGGTTGGGGAACATCTCGCCGAGGAAGACCCAGACCACGACACCCCACGACAGGGCGAAGAAGAGCACGAACACATGGGCGGCGACCAGCGCGACCGCGCCCTGTGCGGTCGGCAGCTTGCCGTCCACCAGATCGGCGGAGAAGGCCCACGCCTCGAAGGCCAGCGCGACCGCCATGCCGCAGGAGCCGACGAGGGCGAGCGGGCGGCGGCCGACCCGGTCCACCAGGACCATCGCGATGACCGTACCGATGATGTTGATGATCGACGTGGTGAAGGAGTAGAAGAACGAGTCGGTCGGGTCGATGCCCACGGACTGCCAGAGCGTCGCCGAATAGTAGAACGCCACGTTGATGCCGACGAGCTGCTGGAACACCGAGAGGCCGATGCCGACCCAGACGATGGGCAGGAAGCCGAGACGGCTGCCGAGCAGGTCCTTGAAGGTGGACCTGTGCTCGCGGCGCATCGCGGTCTCGATCTCCGCCACCCGCGCGTCGAGGTCGACGCCCGTGCCCTCGACCTCTTCGAGGATCTTCCGGGCCCGGTCCCGCTTGCCCACCGAGAGCAGGAAGCGCGGGGACTCCGGGATCGCGAAGGAGAGCAGCCCGTAGAGGGCGGCGGGCACCACCATCACGCCGAGCATCCACTGCCAGGCCTCCAGCCCGCCGATCTTCCCGCGCTGGTCGCCGTCCGCGATCTGCAGGATGCCGTAGTTGACGAGCTGGGAGATGGCGATGCCGATGACGATCGCGGCCTGCTGGAAGGAGCCGAGCCGGCCCCGGTAGGCGGGCGGCGAGACCTCGGCGATGTAGGCCGGGCCGATCACCGAGGCCATACCGATCGCGAAGCCGCCGATGATGCGCCACATCGCCAGGTCCCAGAGCGCGAACGGGAGCGCGGAGCCCACGGCGCTGATGGTGAACAGGACGGCGGCGATCTGCATGCAGCGGATGCGCCCGATGCGGTCGGCGATCCGGCCGGCCGTGGCGGCCCCGATCGCGCAGCCGATCAGGGCGATGGCGATCACCTGGGCGAGGGTGCCGGAGCCGATGTCGTAGCGGTGCCGGATCGCCTCGACGGCGCCGTTGATCACGGAGCTGTCGTAGCCGAACAGAAAGCCGCCCATGGCGGCGGCCGCGGTGATGAAGATGACATGACCGAGGTGGTCCGGATGGGCCGTACGGGCCCCGGAACCCGGTTCAGGTCCTTGCGGTGCACTCCTCACGTAGGACCTCCCTGGGGCCGGGCGCCGCGGCATCGGACATGGGTGAACTGCTCTCAAGTGGCGCACATCTTCGGCCCCGCCACCACTCGGCTACCCCGGCCCTCAGCGAAGACGCTGGCTGATCACCTTCGAGACGCCGTCCCCCTGCATCGACACCCCGTACAGCGCGTCGGCGACCTCCATCGTCCGCTTCTGATGGGTGATCACGATGAGCTGCGAGCTCTCCTGGAGCTCCTCCATGATCCGGATCAGCCGCTGGAGGTTGGTGTCGTCGAGCGCCGCCTCGACCTCGTCCATCACATAGAACGGGCTCGGCCTCGCCTTGAAGATGGAGACCAGCAGCGCCACCGCCGTCAGCGACCGCTCGCCGCCGGACAGCAGGGAGAGCCGCTTGACCTTCTTGCCCGGCGGCCGGGCCTCCACGTCCACACCGGTGGTGAGCATGTGGTCGGGGTCGGTCAGGATCAGCCGCCCCTCACCACCGGGGAACAGCCGTGAGAAGACGCCCTCGAACTCACGTGCCGTGTCCCGGTACGCCTCGGTGAAGACCTGCTCGACCCGCTCGTCCACCTCCTTGACGACCTGGAGGAGATCGGCGCGCGTCTTCTTCAGGTCCTCCAGCTGCTCGGAGAGGAACTGGTGCCGCTCCTCCAGGGCCGCGAACTCCTCCAGGGCGAGGGGATTCACCTTCCCGAGTTGCTGATACGCCCGTTCGGCCGACCTGAGCCGCTTCTCCTGCTCGGCCCGCACGAACGGCCGCGGCCGGTTGCGCGGATGCTCCGGGTCCTCGGGCAGTTCCTCGCCCTCGGCGGGCGGGGACGGCGGCACCGGCTGATCCGGTCCGTACTCGGCGACCAGCCCGGCCGGTTCGACGCCCAGCTCCTCCAGCGCCTTCGCCTCCAGCTGCTCCATCCGCAACCGCTTCTCGGCGCCGAGGACCTCGCCCCGGTGCACCGAGTCCGTCAGCTTGTCCAGCTCCGCCTTGAGGTCCCGGCCCCGCAGCCGTTCGGCCGCCAACTCCCGCTCCCGCTCGCCCTTCGACGCCTCGGCCGCCGCCCGCTCCCGCTCCGCCCGTACGACGGACACCTCGACATGGGCCAGCAGCTGCCGGGCGCCCGACGCCACCGCCGCGGCCACCTCCGCCTCGTGCCGCAGCCGGGCGCGGCGCCGCTCGGCCCGTGCCCGCGCCTCGCGCTCGGCGCGCGCGGCCCGGTCCAGCGAGTCGGCACGCCCGGCGAGCGCCTTGACGCGCTCCTCATGGGTACGGACCTGGAGGCGGGCCTCCATCTCGGTCTGGCGGGCGTTGGCCCCGTCGGCCGCGAGCCGGTCGCGCACGGCGGTGTCCGGTTCGTCGTCGGCGCCGTCCCCGGCCGCCTCCTCGGCCACGAGCAGCCGTTCGGCCAGCTCCTCGGCCTCCTCGGTGGCGCGCTCCAGGGCCTCCTGGGCGCGGGCGGCCGACGCGTCCATGCGTTCGGCCTCACCGGCGGCGCCCCGGGCCTGACCGGCCAGCCGTCCGAGCTGCTGGGCCACCCCGGACCGCTCCCGCTCGGCGGCCCGCCTGCGCTCCCCCAACTCCTCGACGAGCGCCGCCGCCGCGGTCCGCCGGCCGGCCGCGATCCGCTGCGCCTCGGCCAGTTCGGCGCACCGCACGGCCAGGCCGGACAGTTCGGCGGCCGCCTCGTCCACGGACGCCTGGACCTCCAGCAGGCTGGGCGCTCCGGCGGACCCGCCGTGCGCGAAGTGGGCGGAGAGCAGGTCGCCCTCGGCGGTGACCGCGGTCAGTCCGGGGTGGGCGGCGATCAGGTCCTCGGCGTCCTCCAGGGTGGGCACGACCACCATGTCCCGGACGAGGCGGTGGACGGCGGCCAGCAGTTCGGCGGGGCCGCCGACCAGTTCGGCGACGGCGGGGGTGCCGGCCGGGACCACGGGCCGGGGTGCGCCGTCCTCGGCCCGGCGCACCCCGCCGAGGAGCAGGGAGGCGCGGCCGGCGTCCTGTTTGCGCAGCAGCCGGATCGCTTCGGCCGCCGTGGCCGGGTCGGTCACCGCGACCGCGTCCGCCGCGGCGCCCAGTGCCGCCGCCACCGCGACCTCGTGGCCCGGGGCCACCGTCAGCAGTTCGGCGGCCGGGCCCAGCAGTCCCCTGAGCCGGTCGCGGGCCCCGAGCAGCGCCCCCGTGCCGTCCTTGCGCCGCAGTCCGAGGGCGAGCGCGTCGTGCCGGGCTGCGACGGCGGCGCGCTGCCGTTCGGCGGCGGTGGCCTCCTCGCGGGCGCGGGAGAGCGCCGCCTCGGCCTCCTTCAGCTCGCGCCGGGCCGCCTCGTGCCGTTCGCCGAGTTCCGTGTCGCCGGCGTCCATGCCGTCGACCTCGGCCTTCAGCTGCTCGTACTCCTCCTGGGCGGCGACGGCCCGCTCCCGCGCCTCGTCGCGCGAGGCGGACAGGCGGTCGATCTCCGCCTGGGCCGAACCGGCGCGGCTGCGGGCGGCGTTGACCTGGCCGTTGAGCCGGGCGAGGCCCTCGCGGCGGTCGGCGAGCGCGCGGGCGGCGTCCTTGAGCCGGCGCTCCTCGGCCGCCAGCGCGTTCTCCAGCTCCTGGCGGTGGGCGGCGGTGTCGTCCAGGGCGTGTTCGGCGGCCTCCAGGGCGGCGGTCAGCTCGGCCTCCTGCTCGCGGATGCGGGCGGCCTCGCGTTCCAGGTCCTCGGGGTCGCGGCCGCGGCGCTCCTCCTCGGGCGGGGTGGTGGCGCTCTTGACCCGGGCGTCGGCCAGCGAGATCGTGCCGCGCACGCGTTCGGCCAGCTGCGAGAGCTCGTACCAGGTCTGCTGGGCGCGCTGGAGCCGGGGGGCGAGCCGGCGCACCTGGTCCTCCAGTCCGGCCTCGTGGGCGAGGGCGGCTGCGAGTTCCGCCTCGGCGGCCTCCCGGCGCCGCTTGAGCGCGGCCTCGTCGGCGATCTCGCTCCGCAGGGCGGTGCGCAGGGCGACCAGGTCGTCGGCGAGGAGGCGCAGCCGGGCGTCGCGCAGGTCGGCCTGGATGACGGCGGCCCGGCGGGCCACGGCGGCCTGCCGGCCGAGCGGTTTGAGCCGGCGGCGCAGTTCGTCGGTGAGGTCCTGGACCCTGGCGAGGTTGGCGCCCATCGCGTCCAGCTTCCGCAGCGCCTTCTCCTTGCGCTTGCGGTGCTTGAGGACGCCGGCCGCCTCCTCGATGAAGGCGCGGCGCCCCATCGGGTCGGCGTGCAGGACGGAGTCGAGCTGGCCCTGTCCGACGATGACGTGCATCTCGCGGCCGATGCCGGAGTCGGAAAGGAGTTCCTGGATGTCGAGGAGACGGCAGGTGTCGCCGTTGATCTGGTATTCGCTGCCGCCGTTGCGGAACATGATCCGCGTAAGGGTGACTTCGGCGTACTCGATGGGCAGGGCGCCGTCGGAATTGTCGATCGTCAGCGAGACCTCGGCGCGGCCCAGCGGCGGCCGGCCAGTGGTCCCGGCGAAGATCACGTCCTCCATCTTGCCGCCGCGCAGGGATTTCGCGCCCTGTTCCCCCATGACCCAGGAGAGCGCGTCCACCACATTGGATTTACCCGACCCGTTGGGCCCGACGACGCAGGTGATTCCGGGTTCGAAACGCAGGGTCGTGGCGGAGGCGAACGACTTGAAACCGCGCAGGGTCAGGGCCTTGAGGTGCACGCCGCCGGACTCTACCTTTCGCTCTCGGTTTCACCGATGAAGGTGCAGGGCACATCAGACGGTAAGGGAAGGGGTGTAAGTCCGGGCGGGAGCTGCGCGGGGCGGTACGAGGGGCGGGGAGAAAAGAAGGAAGGGACGCCGAAGCGTCCCCTGTGATTCCATGGGCCAGTGGTGGCCAGTGGTCGCCGCACACATGCCCGTTCGCGCGGCATGCGTCTTTCGTACGGCGTGCGTTACTGGATCGACGGTGCGTTACGGGATCGACGGGCCCGGCCGGACTCGGCGGGCCCGGTCACTCGGCGAGCCCGGTCAGGTGAGCGCCGGCTCCGCCTGGGGTACGTCGATGTCGATGCTGTCGAGCAGCGACTGGTGCTGGGCGGCGGCGTTGAGCGCGTCGTTCTCCTGCTGAATCCGGACGAGCTCGGATTCGAGGTCCTGGACGCGTTGCTGAAGCCGTCGCATCTCGGCGAGGAGTCGCGGGTCGGAACCGCCGACGTAACCGAGAAGCGCCTTTGCCATGATGGATGGTCCTCCACAATGAGTGACCGACCGATGCGGTGTGGGTCGTGAGGGATCGCACCCGCGGTGCTCGGCAGTGCTCTGTGTCACTGCTGTTCTGCTGCCTACCAGCTCTGCCGAACAGCTAAGGTGCGCGGGGTTTTCAGAGTCTCACCAAAAAGTTTGACGGTCAACACGATCACACCCTGCGGAGCCGGGCGCCCCTGGGGCACACGGCTCGACGATCATGTGGTGCGACTCCCCCACGGAGCCCTCGCGGGCGGGGAGATCATCCGTTGGGCGGCAGCCTGACACGCCGGTCGAATCTTGGCAACCATCCGAACATTCCGCAGGTCATTTCGGGTGCGGGCGCGGCGGGGGTCCGTGCCGTCACCCCGCGCCGCGCATCGAACACGGGCCGAACACGGACCCTTTCCGCAGCCGGATTCCGGGGGCTCTCAGCGGATCGCGAATCCGTCGTATCCCCCGCGCGGCGTGTCCCATATCTCAGTGACACCGTCCACGCGGCCGGGTGTGTCGTCGGAGCGCAGCCAGTCCAGGAGACGGTGGCAATTCTCACGCCGGCCCTCCGCCACGACCTGTACCCGGCCGTCGTCGAGATTGAGGGCGAAACCGGTGAGGCCGCCGATCTCCAAAGCGTTTGCCCTGGTGAACCAGCGGAACCCTACTTGCTGTACTCGGCCGCGTACCCAAGCGGTGAGTCGTACGTCTTCGTTCATGCCCGAACGCTATCCGTCGAATTGCTCGCGGAGCACTTCCCGGCGAATCCCCATGGCGTACAGTCCCCTCGCACAAGCCTCACTCGTACGGGTGAGCGTGGTGGCGTCGAAAACGACGCCCAGGTCGTCAGAAGGGCACAGCAGATGGGACGCCATCGACGCGGCGGCGCAGCTCCCGCCGCTGGGGAACAGGCCGAGGGGACCGCGGGCCGGAACGCGGCGGCGGGTCGCAGGAAGCGGTCGGCGCTCCCCGTGCGCACCGGGCTGATAGGTGTCTCGACGGCCCTGGCCGTCGGAGCGGTCGCCGTGGCCTCGGGTCTGCTGCCCGGCGGCGACGGCCACACCGTGAGCGGTGGTCCGACCGCCGACCAGGTGCGCTCGCAGGCCGCGCCGGATCTGCTCTCCCAGGGCGGCGCCACCGCATCGCCCACCGATCGCTCTTCCGCTTCGGCGCCGGCGAGCCGCAGCACCGACCGTGCCTCCGCGCCCAAGAAGTCGGGTTCTGCCTCGTCGGACTCGTCGAAGCCGGCCTCGCCCAGCTCCTCCCGCCCGGCCTCCGCTTCGCATTCCGCTTCGGCCGGGCCCTCGAAGACCGCGGCCGGAAAGAAGGCCGCCTCCGGGAAGAAGACCACCAGCGGGAAGAAGACCACCGGCGGGAAGACGGCCGCGCCCCGGAAGAAGGAGTCGGCCCGGCCCTCCTCCTCCAGCGCCGCGAGGGCCCCGGCCACCGCGCCCACCCGGAGCACGGCGCCCGCCGCCCCGAAGTCCTCGGCCCCGGCCCCGTCGAAGAGCAGCACGCCGACCGCCACCGCCGCCTCCGCCCAGGCGGCCATCCTGGCCCTCGTCAACGAGGAGCGCGGCAAGGTCGGATGCAGCCCGGTGACGGCGAGCTCGTCCCTGGCCTCGCTGGCCCAGCGCTTCAGCGACGACATGGCCGCGCGCGGCTTCTTCGGCCACACCGACCCGGACGGCAGGACCCCCTGGGACCGGGCGGCGGCGGCCGGCATATCGGGGCTCGGCGGCGAGAACATCGCCCGCGGCCAGACCGACGCGCAGGCCGTGATGGATGCCTGGATGAACAGCGACGGTCACCGGGCAAACATTCTCAACTGCGATTACAAGACGCTCGGCGTCGGCGTCCACTTCGGCGCCGGCGGCCCCTGGTGGACCCAGGACTTCGGCTTCTGAGTCATGTCCGCGGCGGGCGCTGGCAGCGGGGGCAGTAGTAGCTGGACCGGTTCATCCAGGGGCGCCGTGCCATCGCCGTGCCGCAGCGGTGGCAGGGCTCGCCCTCGCGGCCGTAGGCGTCGAGCGACCGGTCGAAGTAGCCCGACTCGCCGTTGACGTTCACATAGAGGCTGTCGAAGCTGGTGCCGCCCTGGGCCAGGGCCGCGTTCATCACGTCGCGGACATGGCCCAGCAACTCGGCGGACCTGGGGCGGGTGAGGGTCGCGGTCGCCCGGTCGTAGTGCAGCCGGGACCGCCACAGCGCCTCGTCCGCGTAGATGTTGCCGACGCCACTGATCAGCGACTGGTCGAGCAGGGCGCGCTTGATCGTGGTGCGGCGCAGTCGCAGCGCGGTGTGGAAGGCGGCGTCGTCGAAAGCCGGGTCCAGCGGGTCGCGGGCGATGTGCGCGATGACGTCGGGCAGCCCGTCCGGGGTGTTCTCGTGGAGCGAGAGCCCGCCGAAGGTGCGCTGGTCCACGAAGCGCAGCTCGGTGCCGACGGCGTCGGCGAACCTGATCCTGATCCGCAGATGCTTCTCGTCGGACGCCCCCTCGGGCTGCACGAGGAGCTGGCCGCTCATGCCGAGGTGGCCCAGGAGCGAGCCGGCCGCCCCGTCCAGCGGCACCCACAGATACTTGCCGCGCCGCATCGCCGTGCCGAACCGGGCCCCGGTGAGCCGGGCCGCGAAGTCCACGCCGCCCGCGAGATGGCGGCGGACCGCACGCGGATGCAGCACCTCGACCTCACCGGCGGTCCGCCCGGCGACCCAGCGCTCCAGACCTCGGCGGACAACTTCGACCTCGGGCAGTTCGGGCACGGGCAGGCTCCTGGAACGAAGGGCGTACAGGGAAAAAAGGGGTAAGAGGGAAGGACGTACGGGAAAAGGGAGAACCCCCCGGCGCGCGGTGGCGCCGGGGGGTTCTCCGCAGGTCAGGCCGGAGCGACGTCCGTGGACTGCGCGGGGTCGGCAGGGGTGTCGGCGGCCCCTCCGTCGGCAACGGCATTCGCCGCGGCCTCCCGTGCTTCCGCGGCGGCGCTGATCTCGCGCCAGGCGGACTCGGCCGCCTGCTGCTCCGCTTCCTTCTTGCTACGGCCGGTGCCGGTGCCGTACGAGACACCACCGACGCGGGCGGCAGCAGTGAAGGTCTTCTCGTGGTCCGGGCCGGTTTCCGTGACGAGGTACTCGGGGACTCCGAGGCTCTCGCTCGCGGTCAGCTCCTGGAGGCTGGTCTTCCAGTCCAGGCCGGCACCGAGGTTCGAGGACCTGTCGATCAGCGGGTCGAAGAGCCGGTGCACCAGCTCCGACGCCGCGTCCAGGCCCTGATCGAGATAGACCGCGCCGATCACCGCTTCCAGGGTGTCGGCGAGGATGGACGCCTTGTCCCGGCCGCCCGTGCCCTCTTCACCGCGGCCGAGCCGGATGAAGGAGCCGAGTTCGAGGCCGCGGCCCACTTCCGCCAGTGCGCGCGAGTTGACCACCGCGGCCCGAAGCTTGGCCAGCTGGCCTTCGGGCAGATCGGGGTGGGTGCGGTACAGCGTGTCCGTGACCACCAGGCCGAGCACGGAGTCCCCGAGGAACTCCAGCCGCTCGTTGGTGGGCAGACCGCCGTTCTCGTACGCGTACGAACGGTGGGTCAGCGCACGCACCAGAAGGGCGGACTCGAGTTGGTACCCGAGCCGCCCTTCCAGAAGCGTGTGGGACGAGGCTGTGTTGACGTTGTCTGCCTGCTTCTTGGCGTGGGACAACTCAGACATCGGGCCTCTCACCAGCCGCTCAGACCTCGAGGACCTGGCGCTTGTTGTACGTGCCGCAGCTGGGGCACGCGATGTGCTGCAGCTTCGGCTCCTGGCAGCGCTCGCACGAAACCAGGGTGGGGACCGCAGCCTTCCACTGCGACCGGCGGTGGCGCGTGTTGCTGCGCGACATCTTCCGCTTCGGAACAGCCACGGCTACTTCTCCTGCTTCTTGTCGACGCCGGGTGCGGCGCCGCCCATGTTGTCCTTCTCGCCGTCCTGAATGGTCTCGGCGAGTCCTTGCAGTGCCGCCCAACGAGCGTCGACGGCATCGTGATGGTGGCCGGGATTCTCGTCCAGCCTGACCCCGCACTCGGAGCACAGACCGGCACAGGATTCCTTGCACACCGGCTGCATCGGCAGTGCGAGCACCACCGCATCACGCAGCACCGGTTCGAGGTCGAACAGGCCGTCCTCGAGGAAAAGCCTGTCCTCGTCGTCCTCGGCGTCGTCGGCCGGGTCCGCGGGCTTGCCGTGGTTCCGGTCGTCGGCGTCAGGGTACGAGAACATCTCCTGGAAGTCCGCCTCGACCTCGCGGTTCAGCGGCTCCAGACACCTTACGCACTCCCCCTCGACCGTCGCACGGGCGGTCCCGGTGACGAGCACGCCCTCCATGACGGATTCGAGGCGGAGGTCCAGCTCCACCGGGGCGCCTTCCGGCACTCCGATGACGCCGCCGATGCCGAGATCGGCGGGGGCGTCCGCGGTGCGGGTCAGCCGCCTCATGGCACCCGGACGCCGGCCCAGCTCGTGTGTGTCGAACACGAGGGGGTTTCGGTGGTCGAGGTGGCCGTTCAGGGCTTCTCCTGCTTTCGGATCGAACGCGTCACGCGTGGTGGGAGGACCGACCGGTTCGGAGTCGAAGCGGGCAGCCGGGATCGCGGACATACGCGCGACCGAAGAGCCAGGATACTGGACACACCGCCCAGCTCCCAATCCGGGCCCGAACGGTCCCCGTGAGGGGTCAGCGGCCCTGTTCGTAGCGGCGGAGCTGGTCCAGGTCGATCATGCTGGTGTCGAAGAGGCTGGTCTCGTCCAGGGCGGCCTCGCCGTGCTGCGGGGCGGGCTGCTGGGGCTGGACCGGCTGCTGCCAGGCGTCGTAGCCCTGCTGCTGGTACGCGGCGTACGGGTCGGGCTGCCGCTGATAGCCGTAGACGTCCTGCTGGGGCTGGGGCTGGTCCTGGTAGCCGTAGCCCTGGGCGTACTGCGACTCCGGCTGCGCGCCGTACTGCGGCTCGGGCTGGTGCGGGATCGGGAGCGGCTGCGGGGCGGCGACCTCGGCCAGTCCGGCCCAGTGGTCCTCGTCGCTGGTGTGGCCCTGGTCACCGGCCGCGTCCTGGGCGGCGATGTGCGCGCCCAGCTCGTCGGTGGCGACCCGGCCGTGCAGCTTCTGCCGGCCCCGGCCGACCGCCTCCAGCGTCTTGGCGAGCACCGCCTCGAAGGCGCCCAGCTTGGTGTCCACGTACGCGTCGGCGCGGCTGCGCAGGGTGTCCGGGTCGGTGCTGCGCTCGGGGGCCTCGGCGAAGTCGGGGTCCTCGTAGCCCTGCTCGTCGTAGCCCCGGCCCCGCCCGAGCAGCTTCTCGCGGCCCCGGTCGACGGAGCCGATGGTCTTGGTGAGGACGACCTCGAAGTTGGCGAGCTTGCTGTCGACGTACTCGTCGGCCTCGGCCCGGACCTCGTCGGCCTCCTTGCGGGCCTCGGCGAGGATGCGGTCGGCCTCGGCCTGGGAGTGCCGGGCGACCTCGGTCCCGGCGATCAGGGCGGTGCGCTCGGCGCGGGCGTTCTCGATGATGCGGCCGGCCTCCTGGCGGGCCTGCTCCACGAGCTGCTCGTGGCCGCCGATGACCTCCGCGGCCTGGGCGAGCGAGCCGGGCAGGGCGTCGCGCACCTCTTCGAGCATCGCGAGCAGTTCGGCGCGGTTGACCACGCAGGACGCCGACATGGGCATGGACCGGGCGTTCCCGACCGTCGCGACGATCTCGTCGAGCTTCTTCTGCACGTCCACCGTGTGCTCGCCACTCTCTACTGCCGGTTGGAGACGGACGGGACGACTGTACGGCCAGTCGGCTCCCGCCCGACACCCGCGGCCGGTACGGCTGACGTGCCGTCAGCGGTTCAGCGTCCCGCGAGCCGTTCGGTGAGGGCCTCCCCGACGACCGGCGGCAGCAGGTGGGAGACGTCGCCGCCCCAGGCCGCGACCTCCTTGACCAGCGAGGACGACAGGAAGCTGTAGGTGGGGTTGGTCGGCACGAAGAGCGTTTCGACGCCGGTGAGCCCGTTGTTCATCTGGGCCATCTGGAGTTCGTAGTCGAAGTCGCTGACGGCCCGCAGGCCCTTCACGATCGCCGGGATGTCGTGCTGCTTGCAGAAGTCGACGAGGAGGCCGTGGAAGGACTCGACCCGGACGTTGTCGAACTCGGCGGTGACCTGGCGGATGAGGTCGATCCGCTCGTCGACCGTGAAGAGGCCCTTCTTGGACTGGTTGATCATCACCGCGATGTGTACGACGTCGTACAGCTTCGAGGCGCGGCCGATGATGTCGAGATGTCCGTTGGTGATGGGGTCGAAGGACCCGGGGCATACGGCGCGGCGCAACTTGATTTCCTCGCTCTCCGGTCCGGTCATCGTGCGTCTTCGCACGTAGCGGCGGCGCGACCGTACCAAAGGGTTCCCTCGCCGTAGCGGCGGGCCCGCAACGGCTCGAAACCCTTGGGCCAGCTGAATTCTCCGCCCCTGGTGCTGCGTTCCACGGTGACGAGCGCGTCGTCCGCGAGCCACCCCTGGGCACGGAGTGTGAGCAGTATCTCGCCAAGATCGTCGTCGGTGACGGCGTACGGCGGGTCGAGGAAGACGACATCGTACGGGGCGGCCGGCGCCGGGCCCGTCACGATCTGTTCGGCTTTGCCGCCGCGGACCTCGGCGCCGGGCAGGCCGAGGGTGCGGGCGTTGTCCCGGACGGTGCGCAGGGCCTTGGCGTCGGCCTCCACGAGCAGGGCGTGGGCGGCGCCCCGGGAGAGCGCTTCGAGGCCGACGGCGCCGGAGCCGGCGTAGAGGTCGGCGATCCGGATGCCGTCCAGGGTGCCGAGGAGCGCCTGCCAGGTGGAGAACAGGCCCTCGCGCGCGCGGTCGGATGTGGGCCGGGTGCCGGTGCCGGGCGGGACGGCCAGGCGGCGTCCGCCGGCCACGCCTGCGATCACGCGGGTCATGGGTGACTGGTCCTCGGGTCGGGTCGGGGCTGCGCGCGGGGTGCCGCGGGCGCCGTGGCTCCCACGATATGGCGTGTGCGGGGCCCGGGCGCCCTGGGGCTCACCCCTTGTCGAGGTACTCCTCGCGCTCCTTGTCCAGCAGGGCGTCCAGGGCGGTGCGCAGTTCGGGCAGGCGGTCCAGGTCCGGGTCGGCGGAGACGACGGCGACGGCCTCCTGGCGGGCGGCGGCGATGACCTCCTCGTCGTCGATGACGCTGAGGACCCGCAGCGAGGAGCGGACGCCGGACTGGGCCTGGCCGAGCACATCGCCCTCGCGGCGCTGTTCGAGGTCGATCCGGGACAGCTCGAAGCCGTCCAGGGTGGCGGCGACGGCGGAGAGGCGGGCGCGGGCGGGGCTCGCCTCGTGGGCCTCGGTGACCAGCAGGCAGAGGCCGGGGGCGGAGCCGCGGCCGACCCGGCCGCGCAGCTGGTGCAGCTGGGAGACGCCGAAGCGGTCGGCGTCCATGATGACCATCGCGGTGGCGTTGGGGACGTTGACGCCGACCTCGATGACGGTGGTGGCGACCAGGACGTCCACGTCACCGGCGGCGAAGCGGCGCATCACGTCGTCCTTGTCGTCGGGCTGCATCCTGCCGTGCAGCACCTCGACGCGCAGGCCGTTCAGGGGGCCCTTCGCGAGCTGTTCGGCGATCTCCAGGACGGCGAGCGGGGGGCGCTTGTCCGCCGCGGCCTCCTCCTCGGCGGCCTTCTTGCCCTTCCCCTTCTTCCCGGCCGGGTCGTCCTCGTCGTCGCCGATGCGGGGGCAGACGACGTACGCCTGGTGGCCGCCCTCGACCTCCTCGCGGACGCGTTCCCAGGCGCGGCTGAGGAAGTGCGGTTTGTCCTTGGCGGGGACGACATGGCTGGCGATGGGCGAGCGGCCGGCCGGGAGCTGGTCGAGTACGGAGGTCTCCAGGTCACCGAAGACGGTCATGGCGACGGTGCGCGGGATGGGGGTGGCGGTCATGACGAGCAGGTGGGGCGGCTGCTTCCCCTTGGAGCGGAGGGCGTCGCGCTGTTCGACGCCGAAGCGGTGCTGCTCGTCCACGACGACCAGGCCCAGGTCGTGGAACTTGACCTTGTCCTCGATGAGGGCGTGGGTGCCGATGACGAGCCCCGCCTCGCCGGTGACCAGGTCGAGGAGGGCCTGCCGGCGGGCGGCGGTGCCCATGGAGCCGGTGAGCAGGACGACCTTGGTGCCCTGCTCGGAGCCGCCCAGCATGCCGCCCTCCGCCAGCTCGCCCATCATCTCGGTGATGGACCGGTGGTGCTGCTGGGCGAGGACCTCGGTGGGCGCGAGCATGGCGGCCTGGCCGCCGGAGTCGACGACGGCGAGCATGGCGCGCAGGGCGACCATGGTCTTTCCGGAGCCGACTTCGCCCTGGAGGAGGCGGTGCATCGGGTGTTCGGTGGCGAGGCCGTCGAAGATCTCCTTCGAGACCTTGTTCTGGCCGTCGGTGAGGGTGAACGGGAGCTTCGCGTCGAACGCGTCGAGGAGGCCGCCGGGGGTGGGTCTGCGGGCGACGGCGGGGAGCTGGGTGTCGGCGAACCGGCGGCGGGCCAGGGCGACCTGGAGGACGAATGCCTCGTCCCACTTGAGCCGGTCGCGGGCGGCGGCCACGTCGGCCTTGGTGGCCGGCCGGTGGATCTTGAGCAGGGCCTCGGGCAGCGGGAGGAAGCCGCGGCCCTCGCGCAGGGTGGCGGGCAGCGGGTCGACGGCCTCGGCCGCGCTGGGCAGCACGGCGTCCACCGCCTTGGCGATCCGCCAGGAGTCGAGCTGCTTGCAGGCGGGGTAGATGGGCAGCAGCCTGCCCGCGAAGGCGTCGACGGCCTCGCTCGCCTCGTCCGTGTCGGCGGCGTCGAGCAGCTGGTAGGTGGGGTGGGCGAGCTGCATCCTGCGGTTGAAGACGGAGACCTTGCCGGCGAACATGGCGCGCCGGCCGGGCAGCAGCTCCTTGTGGGGTTTGTGGACGCCGTGGCCGAAGAAGACGAGCTGGAGCCGGCCGTGGCCGTCGGTGAGCGTGACTTCCAGGCGTCTGCCGCGGCCGCCGTTGAACGTGAGGACGCGGGCGTCGGCGACCTGGGCGACGACGGTGACGTGCTCGTCGAGCGGGAGGTCGGTCAGCGCCGTGAGCCGGCCGCGCTCCTCGTACCGGCGCGGGTAGTGGTGCAGCAGGTCCCCGACCGTGTGCAGGTCGAGGTGCTCGCCCATCACCTTCGCGGTGGGACCGCCGAGGAGCTTCTTGAGGGGTTCGTCGAACGCAGACACGCGTTCCATTGCACACCACGGCAGTGACAGTCGGCCGCAGGGTGGCGCCGGACCGCCGGAAAGCCGCTCCGCGCCGATGAGCGGGCTACTCCACGCCGATGAGCAGCGGGGCGGTCTGGCGGCCGCCGTGGTAGATCGTCGTGTCCACCGCGAGGTGGCCCTCGCGGACGTGCTGTTCCAGGGTGTCGGCGAGGGTGGGCGGGGTGTTCTCGCCGAGGACCAGGGTGACCAGTTCGCCGCCGGAGGCGAGCATCCGGTCGAGCACCTTACGGGCGGTGCCGGGGACGTCCTGGCCGATGACGGCCACGTCGCCGTCGATGAGGCCGAGGATGTCGCCGGCCTGGCAGATGCCCGCCGTGGTCCAGGACTGCCGTTCGGCGACGGCGAGTTCGGCGTAGCGGGTGGCGCCGGCCGCCGAGGTCATGGCGACCACGTCCTCGTCGAAGCCGCGGCCCGGTTCGTGGACGGCCAGCGCGGCGATGCCCTGGACGGCGGCGCGGGTGGGGATGACGGCGACCCGGACGCCGTGGGCCCTGGCCTGTTCGGCCGCGGCGGCGGCGGTGTGGCGCAGCTCCCCGTCGTTGGGGAGCAGGACCACCTCGCGGGCGTGGGCGCGGCGGATCGCGTCGGCGAGTTCGCCGCTGGCGGGGGGTTCGCCGGGGCGGGCGAGCACGGTGGTGGCGCCGGCCTCGCGGCACAGGCCGACCAGTCCGTCGCCGGGGACGACCACGACGACGGCGCGGCGGGCGGGTTCGGGGCGGGCGTGGCTGCGGTCGGCGGCGAAGTGGGTGATCCGGATGCGGTACGGGCGGCCGGCCTCGACGCCGGCCTCCACCGCGGCGCCCGCGTCGTCCACATGGACGTGGACGTTCCAGAGGCCGTCGCCGCCGACCACGACGAGGGAGTCGCCGAGGGCGTCCAGCCGGCGGCGCAGCCGGTCCACGGCCTCGTCGCCGGCTTCCAGCAGGTAGATGACCTCGAAGGCGGGGCCGCCCCCGGTCGCTTCGGCCGCCGGGCACGTGCCGTCGTGCTCCGCCTCGGCGTCGCCGGTGTGCCGCGGGACGAAGGGGGCGGGGTCGCGGTACGGGTGGTGCGGGGCGTGCCCGGAGACGGCTTCGACGAGTGCGCCGAGCAGGGTGACCAGGCCGCGGCCGCCCGCGTCGACGACGCCGGCCCTGGCGAGGGCGGGGAGCTGTCCGGGGGTGGCGTCCAGGGCGGTGCGGGCGCCCTCGTAGGCGGCGCGGGCCACCTGGGCGGTGTCCGCGCCGGGTGCCGCGCGTCCGGCGGCGGCCGCGGCCCGGTCCGCGACGGTCAGGACGGTGCCCTCGACGGGGTGGGCGACGGCCTCGCGGGCCCAGACGGCGGCCCGGTCGAGCGCCAGGCGCATCCGGTCGCCGCCGGTGCCCTCCGCGAGGACGCCGGCCATGCCGCGCAGGAGCTGGGCGAGGATCGTGCCGGAGTTGCCGCGGGCGCCGATGAGGGCGCCGTGGGCCATGGCGCGTACCGCGTCCGCCGCGGAGGGCACCGAGGTGCCGCCGGTCTCGTGGGCGGCGAAGACCGCTTCGACGGCCGCCGCCGCGGATTCCACGGTCAGGTAGAGGTTGGTGCCGGTGTCCCCGTCGGCGACGGGGTAGACGTTGATCGCGTCGATCGCCTCCCGCTCCCGGCCGAGGGCCTCCAGGGCCAGGGAGCACCAGGTCCGTACCGCGACGGCATCCGGTTCGTCGGCGGTCTGCGGCACCTCGGGTCCTCCTCGGAACGGGGGCTCGGGACGGGGCTCGTGAGCGGGGGAAGGGGCGGCTGTCCGCCCCGCAGATTAGTCCCGGCCGGCGGGTGGGCCGGTCCGGGGGCGGGGAGGGCGGCGGTGGAACCCATGGTAGTTTCGTATCTCCGGAGCAGGCGTTGTATGCTGCTTCGGTTGCCCGACGAAAGTCGGGACATTCCCCCGGTACCGTCGCTTCAGTCCTTGAATCCGGCGTACCGGAATTCACTGTAAGTGCATCTGAAGTCTTTGGAGTGACCCGTGGCTGCCAACTGCGACGTTTGCGGCAAGGGGCCGAGCTTCGGCAACAGTATTTCGCACTCGCACCGCCGTACGTCCCGTCGCTGGAACCCCAACATCCAGCGCGTGCGTGCCGTGGTCGGTCGGACGCCGAAGCGGCTCAACGTCTGCACCTCGTGCATCAAGGCCGGCAAGGTCGCGCGCTGACGTTCCCGTCGTAGCGCAGCCCTACCGGTTGCCCGAAAAGCCGGTCCATCTCGGTGGACCGGCTTTTTGCTGTGCGCATACGGGCCCGCGCCCCGGGTGGTCGCGTCCCGGTGGCCGGGCCCGCCGGGTCAGTCCGCCTCGCGCAGCCGCCAGCCGTGGCGGACCGGGCCGATGCCGGCGCCGAGCGGGAAGCCCGCCTCGATCGCCCCGGTGACGTACTCCTTCGCGGCCCGGACCGCCGCCGGCACCTCGGCGCCCCGCGCCAGGTGGCAGGCGATGGCGGAGGCGAGGGTGCAGCCGGTGCCGTGGGTGTGCCGGTTGTCGTGGCGCCGGGCGCGCAGCCAGTGCTCCTCGCTGCCGTCGGTGAGCAGGTCCACGGGGTCGCCGGGCAGATGGCCGCCCTTGACGACGACCCAGCGGGGCCCGTAGCCGAGCAGCGCGCCGGCGGCCCGGCGCATCCCGGCCTCGTCGGTGACGGTGATCCCGGTGAGCTGCGTCACCTCGTCCAGGTTGGGGGTGGCCACGGTGGCGACGGGCAGCAGCTTCGTCCGGACCGAGGCGAGGGCGTCGGCGGCGAGGAGCGGGTCGCCGTGCTTGGAGACGCCGACCGGGTCCACGACGACGGGGGCGGCGGTTTCGGCGAGCAGTTCCGCGACGGTCTCGACGAGGGTCGCGGTGGCCAGCATCCCGGTCTTGACCGCGTCCACGCCGATGTCGGAGACGACGCTGCGGTACTGGGCGCGGACCGCGTCGGCGGGCAGTTCCCAGGCGCCCTGGACGCCGAGGGAGTTCTGCGCGGTGACGGCGGTCAGCACGCTCATTCCGTGGGTGCGGAGCGCGAGCATGGTCTTGAGGTCGGCCTGGATGCCCGCACCGCCGCCGGAGTCGGAACCGGCGACGGTGAGCACACGGGGCGGTACGGGTGTGATGATCGGCATGCGCCGCAATCTACTGGGCCTACTGGGCGTCCTCGATGTCGCCGAAGTGGTCCCAGCCGTTCTTGCTGGTCCAGGGCGCCCCGTCGACCGTCACCTGGGGCAGCGCGGACGGGTTGAGGACCTCGCCGATGACCTTCCAGCGGGCCGGCAGCTTCACGTCGGGCGGGAAGGTCGCGACGATCGCGTGGTCCTCTCCCCCGGTGAGCACCCACTGCAGCGGGTCCACGCCGACGGCCTGCCCGATGTCCGACATCTGGGACGGGACGTCGATGAGCCCGGAGCGCAGGTCGATGCGGACCTTGCTGGCCTCGGCGATGTGCCCGAGGTCGGCGACGAGCCCGTCGCTGACGTCGATCATGGCGGTGGCGCCGAGCCCGGCGGCGGCCGGGCCCGCGTGGTACGGCGGTTCGGGGCGGCGGTGGGCCTCGACGAAGGCGCGCGGCGAGCGGAAGCCGCGGGAGAGCACGGCGTATCCGGCGGCGGACCAGCCGAGCCAGCCGGTGACGGCGACGACGTCCCCGGGCTGGGCACCGGCCCTGGTGACGGGTTCGTGGTTGCGCAGGTCGCCGAGCGCGGTGATCGAGACGGTGATGGTGTCACCGCGTACGACGTCACCGCCGACCACGGCCGCGCCCGCGACCTGGCACTCGTCGCGCAGCCCGTCCATCAGCTCCCCGGCCCAGGTGACCGGGAGTTCGGCGGGGACGACGAGGCCGAGGAGCAGTGCGGTCGGCACGGCGCCCATGGCGGCGATGTCGGCGAGGTTCTGCGCGGCGGCCTTGCGGCCGACGTCGTAGGCGGTGGACCAGTCGCGCCGGAAGTGCCGTCCCTCCAGCAGGATGTCCGTGCTGGCCACGACCCTGCGGTCGGGGGCGGTCACGACCGCGGCGTCGTCGCCCGGCCCGAGCCGGACCGCCGGAGTGGTGGTGAGCCGGGACGTGAGCTCTCTGATGAGCCCGAACTCCCCCAACTCGCCCACGGTTGCCTTCACCGAGTGTCACCTCTCATCTGTCGGGCCGGACGCTCCGGCCTGTCCCCCGTGCGCGCCGCCCCACTCGCGGTCGCGTGCCGTCTCTGCTGTCGGTACTGTCAAGAGTTACGTCAACTTGTGCGTTCTGTACGCCACGCTGATGACGTCATCCGGCCCGTGGGTCTCCCCGCTGCGCGCGGCGACGCGATAACGTGGCGTCCCTTTCCCCCACATGATCCTCGTGGCCGTCCTGGAGGTTCCGTGGTACAGGCGTACATCCTCATTCAGACCGAGGTGGGCAAGGCGTCGACCGTCGCCGCGACCATCTCCGAACTCCCGGGAGTGATTCAGGCAGAAGACGTCACAGGTCCGTACGACGTGATCGTGCGCGCCCGGGCCGAAACGGTGGACGAACTCGGACGCATGGTGGTGGCGCGGGTCCAGCAAGTGGACGGCATCACCAGAACCCTGACCTGCCCGGTCGTGCACCTCTAGCCCCCGTCTACGCTGGGCCGGTGACGTACTCCAGCCGCCGGCTCCTCCGCCCCGTGCTCCACGGTCCCTGCGCCGCCCTGCTGCTGCTCGCGGCGGCGGGCTGCTCACCGGGGGACGCGGCGGCGTCGGTCACGGTGCCCACCCCGTCCTCGGAAGCCGCAGCCTACTGCCGCGCGCTGGACAGGGAGCTGCCGGATTCCGTCGCCGGGCTGGAGCGGAACGACCCCGAGCCCGGTTCGGCGCTGACCGCCGGGTGGGGGGACGGGGCGATCGTACTGCGCTGCGGCGTGGAGCGTCCCGCCCGGATGGACGACGACCAGTCCAAGGGGATCACCGCGAACGGGGTGAACTGGATGCTGGAGCAGCGCGAGGACGACGGCCCCCGGCTGACGACCACGCTGCGCGTGACGTACGTCGAGGTGTCGCTCTCACAGGCGTACGCGCACGACACGACCCCGCTCGCGGCTCTCGCCCCCGCGGTGGAGAAGACGGTGCCGAACCGGCTGTGAGTCGGTGCCGGACCGGTGCCGAACCGGTTCGAGGGCGGGCGCTCCTTGCGGGGAGCGCCCGCCCTTCGCCGTGTGCGGTGGCTCAGCGCAGTCCGGTCGGCCGGGTGAGCGCGGCCTGGATGAGCCGGTCCACCAGTTGCTGGTAGTCCACGCCGCTCTCCTGCCACATGCGCGGGTACATGGAGATCGGGGTGAAGCCCGGCAGGGTGTTGATCTCGTTGATGACGAAGGTGCCGTCCTCGGTGAGGAAGAAGTCGGCGCGCACCAGGCCCTCGCAGGAGCAGGCGTCGAACGCATCGATGGCGAGCCGCTGGACCTCGGCGGTCTGCTCGTCGGTGAGCGGCGCCGGCACGATCCCGGAGGCGGCGTCGATGTACTTGGCCTCGAAGTCGTAGAAGTCGTGCGCGGTGACGGGCGGGATCTCGGCCGGCACGCTGGCGCGCGGCCCGTCCTCGAACTCCAGCACGCCGCACTCGATCTCGCGGCCCCGCAGCAGCGACTCCACGAGGAACTTGGGGTCGTGGCGGCGGGCCTCCTCGATGGCCGCGTCCAGGCCGGAGGCGTCGTCCACCTTGGTGATGCCGATGGAGGAGCCGGCGCGGGCGGGCTTGATGAAGAGGGGCCAGCCGTGTTCGGCGGCGAAGCCGGTGATGCGCGCGCGGGCGGCGGCGGGGTCGTTGTCCCACTCGCGGGGGCGGACGACCAGATAGGGGCCGACCGGGAGGCCGAAGGAGGTGAAGACCCGCTTCATGTACTCCTTGTCCTGGCCGACCGCGGAGGCGAGGACACCGGCGCCCACGTACGGCACGCCGGACAGTTCCAGGAGTCCCTGGAGGGTGCCGTCCTCGCCGTACGGGCCGTGCAGGACGGGGAAGACGACGTCGACCTCGCCGAGGGCCTTGGGCACCGCGCCGGGCTCGGTGTAGACCACTTCGCGGCTGCCGGGGTCGACGGAGAGCACGACGCCGCCCTCGTCGGATTCGGCCAGTTGGGCCACGTCCGGCATCCGCCGGTCGGCGATGGCCATGCGCGCGGGTTCGTCGGCGGTGAGCGCCCAGCGGCCGTCCGTGGTGATGCCGATCGGCAGGACGTCGTACTTGGTCCGGTCGATGGCGCCGAGGACGGCGCCGGCCGTGACCACCGAAATGCCGTGTTCGGAGCTGCGGCCGCCGAACACGACGGCCACACGCGGCTTGCGGAGCTGGTGCTCCGTGCTCTGGGGGAGGTTCTCGCTGCTCATATCGCGTTGAGCGTACCTGCTGGTACCGGTCGCGTCAGCGCGGCGCGGGCCGCCCGGCGGGTGAGCGGGGGCGGCCCGGTGGCTCAGTGCCGTTCGGCCTTCGCGCTGCGCGACATCAGCTCCTTGAGGGCGACCATCGGGGGTTTGCCCTCGTGGACGATGCCGGTGACGGTCTCCGTGAGCGGCATCTCCACGCCGTGCCTGCGGGCCAGGTCGAGCACCGACTGACAGGACTTGACGCCCTCGGCGGTCTGCTTGGTGACGGCGATGGTCTCCTGGAGCGTCATGCCGCGGCCGAGGTTGGTGCCGAAGGTGTGGTTGCGGGAGAGCGGCGAGGAGCAGGTGGCCACGAGGTCGCCGAGACCGGCGAGTCCGGAGAAGGTCAGCGGGTCGGCGCCCATGGCCTCGCCCAGCCGGATCGTCTCCGCGAGGCCGCGGGTGATGAGCGAGCCCTTGGCGTTGTCGCCGAGGCCCATGCCGTCCGCGATGCCGACGGCGAGCCCGATGACGTTCTTGACGGCTCCGCCGAGTTCGCAGCCGACGACGTCGGTGCTGGTGTACGGGCGGAAGTAGGGGGTGTGGCAGGCGGCCTGGAGGCGGCGGGCGACGGACTCGTCCCGGCAGGCGACGACGGTCGTGGTGGGGCGCCGTTCGGCGATCTCCTTGGCGAGGTTGGGCCCGCTGATGACGGCGACGCGGTCGGCGCCGACCCCGGTGACGTCCTCGATGACCTCGCTCATCCGCTTGGCGGTGCCGACTTCGACGCCCTTCATCAGGGAGACCAGCACCGTCTGCGGCTCCAGGTACGGAGTCCAGTCGCCGAGGTTGGCGCGCAGCGTCTGGGAGGGCACGGCGAGGACCGCGAAGTCGGCGCCGCGCAGCGCGTCGGCGGCGTCGGTGGTGGCCCGGACCGCTGCGGGCAGCTCGATGCCCGGCAGGTAGTCGGGGTTGGTGCGGGTGGTGTTGACCGCCTCGGCGATCTCGGCCCGGCGGCCCCAGAGCGTCACCTCGCAGCCGGCGTCCGCGAGGACCATGGCGAAGGCCGTGCCCCAGGAGCCGGTTCCGAAGACGGCGGCCTTCACGGGGTGTGTCACGTGAGTCCCTCTCCTTCGGCCCTGCGCCGCTGTTCGGCACGGGCCCTGCGGTGATCGTAGGGCTCGGCGGGCGCCTGCTCGCCCCGGATCTCCTCCAGTTGCGCGGTGATCGCGCGCATGATCACCTCGGTGGCCTCGCGGAGCAGTTCGGGCGTCGGCTCCTTGCCGTAGAACCGGGAGAGGTCCACGGGCGGCCCGGCCTTGACCCGGAGGGTCTTGCGGGGCAGCAGCCGCAGCTTCTTCTCCTTGGCGTAGGGCGGCATCGCCTCGTTGGCGCCCCACTGCGCGACCGGGATGACGGGGGCGCGGGTCATCAACGCGACGCGGGCGGCGCCGGTCTTGCCGGCCATGGGCCACATGTCGGGGTCGCGGGTGAGGGTGCCCTCGGGGTAGAAGGAGACGCACTCGCCGTGTTCGATGGCGTTCACGGCGGCCCGGAAGGCGTCCAGCGCGTTGGTGGTCTCGCGGTAGACGGGGATCTGGCCGGTGCCGCGCAGCATCGTGCCGACGAAGGTGCCCTTGAAGAGGCCGGCCTTGGCGAGGAACCGGGGCACGCGGCCGGTGTTGTACTGGAAGTGCCCGTAGGAGAGCGGGTCCAGATACGAGTTGTGGTTGACCGCGGTGATGAATCCGCCGTCGGCCGGAATGTGTTCCATTCCCCGCCAGTCGCGCTTGAAGAGAACCACCAGCGGCGGTTTCGCGATGACCGCCGCCAGGCGGTACCAGAAGCCGATTCTGCGGCGGGACACTCGGACACCTTCCTCTGTGAACGGGATCGTGGAGCTGATCTCTGTCTGACTACCGAGGGTCAAGTCTCGCCCCAGGCCCCTGCTCTGTCGAGAACACCGTACGCCTCACCTCGGCAGGCGCCCCTCCGGGCCGGGGCGCCGGCAGGCGAGAATAGGCGGCGATGCGTAACGAGTCAGGCACCGCCACGAACACGGACCCGGCCGGGCGCTGGTCGCTGGTCGTCCCGCTGAAGCCGCTGGCGCGGGCCAAGAGCAGGCTGGCGCCCGCGTCGGGGGCTCTGTTGCGGCCCCGGCTGGCCCTCGCCTTCGCCCGGGACACGGTGGCGGCGGCGCTGTCCTGCCCGGATGTGGCGAATGTGGTGGTCGTCACGGACGACACGGCGGCGGGGGCGGCGCTGGGCGCGCTCGGGGCCCTGGTGGTGCCCGATTCCCCGGCCGCCGGGCTCAACGCGGCCCTCGCGCACGGTGAGCGGGTGGCGCGGGCGGCCAGGCCGGACGCGCCGCTCGCCGCGCTGAACGCGGACCTGCCCGCGCTGCGGCCGGCGGAATTGTCCCGCGTCCTGGAATTCTCCGCCGCTTTTCCCCGCGCATTTGTCCCCGATGCGTCGGGAATCGGCACGACATTTCTCTCGGCCCGTGCGGGTACGGAATTGCGTCCGGCTTTCGGGGGTCCGTCGCGGGCGCGGCACCTGGCGTCGGGCGCGGTGGAAATCACGCTGCCGGGGATCGATTCGGTGCGCCGGGACGTGGACACTGGGGAGGATCTGCGGGTGGCGCTGGCGCTGGGCGTGGGGCCGTTCACCGCGGGCCGCTGGGCCGCCCGGACGCCGGCGCGGGACCGATAGTCTGCACCCATGCAGGCGACCTCGTACACGTACGACCCCGTGACCCGCAGCGGCAGTGTGCTGCTCGACGACGGCACCCCGGTGGAGTTCGGCGCCGCCGCGTTCGACGCGGGCGGGCTGCGGCTGCTGCGTCCGGGGCAGCGGGTGCGGATCGAGGGTGAGGGCGAGGGGGCCGGGCTGCGGATCGGCCTGGTGACGCTGCAGACCTTCTGAGACGTGGCGCGGGGGGCCTTCCGAGCCGTACGGCGCCGGTGGTTCGCCGGCCGGACAGCCCGCGGGCCGGGCTCCCCGAGGGGAGCCCGGCCCGGCGCGTGTGGGGGCCCGTGCGGCCCGGTCTCACTTCTTGCGCGCGGTGGTCTTCTTGGCCGTGGTCTTGCGCGCGGTGGTCTTCTTCGCGGGCGCCTTCTTCGCCGTGGTCTTCTTGGCGGGCGCGGTCTTGGCGGCGGTGGTCTTCTTGGCCGCCGTCGACTTCGCCGCAGGGGTGGCCTTCTTCGCGGCCGTCGTCGTCTTCTTCGCCGGCGACGTCTTCTTCGCGGTGGTCTTCTTGGCGGCGGTGGTGGTGGTCTTCTTCGCCGGAGTCGCCGTCTTCCTGGCGGTGGCCTTCTTCGCGGTGGCCTTCTTGGCGGCGGCCTTGGCCGTCGTACGGGTGGAAGAGCCGCCGGAGAGGCTGCCCTTGGGCGCCTTCTTCACGGCCACGTCGTTCTTGGGGAGCTTCTTGGAGCCGCTCACCAGGTCCTTGAAGCCCTGGCCCGCGCGGAAGCGGGGCACCGAGGTCTTCTTGACCCGGACGCGCTCACCCGTCTGCGGGTTGCGCGCGTAGCGGGCGGGGCGGTCCACCTTCTCGAACGAGCCGAAGCCGGTGACCGAGACCCGGTCCCCCGCGACAACCGCCCGGACGATCGCGTCGAGTACCGCGTCCACCGCGTCCGCGGCCTGCTGGCGGCCGCCGACCTTGTCGGCAATCGCTTCTACGAGCTGCGCCTTGTTCACGTCTTCCCCTTCGGAGACATTGCCGGAACCAATCTGTTCAGGCTTTTTCGCACGTTAGGCAGATATATACCGCAAATCAAACACGAAACGGGCTAATCACCCTAGTGCCGCAACGAAGTCGACCGCCGCGCAGTTCCGCGGAGTCAGTCACCTTCGGGGAATCGGCCCTCGTCGAGGTCCTTCATCAACCGGTCCAGGCGCTGTGCCGCGCCCGGAAGATCGTGCTTCGCCGCGGCCGTGACGGCCAGCAGCTTCCGGTTCAACGCCATCCTTACGCCGGCCGGGACTTGCAGTGCGCGCACCCGTGAGTGCGCTTCCTTCAATTGGTCGGCGACTTGGCCGTAAAGCTTGAGTTGGCTGTCGCGTTCCATGCACCGATTGTGCCATCTGGGGCGAGTTGTCGCCCGACGGGGTCCCAACAAACGACTGCGCCCCCTACCAGAAGGCAGGGGGCACGGTCTTGAAAAGGGCAGATCAGGCCGAAATTGTGCGGGGCTTGTAGGCCGGACGAGCCGCCTCGTACGCCGCGATGTCGGCTTCGTTCTGGAGGGTGAGGCTGATGTCGTCCAGCCCGTTGAGCAGCCGCCAGCGGGCGTTCTCGTCCAGCTCGAAGTCGGCCGTGATGCCCTCGGCGCGGACCTGCCGGGCCTCCAGGTCGACCGTCACCTCGGCGGTCGGGTCGGCCTCCGTCAGCTCCCAGATGGCGTCCACCGTCCGCTGGTCCAGGACCACGGTCAGCAGACCGTTCTTCAGCGAGTTGCCGCGGAAGATGTCGGCGAACCTGGAGGAGATGACGGCCTTGAACCCGTAGTTCTGGAGGGCCCAGACGGCGTGTTCGCGGGAGGAGCCGGTGCCGAAGTCGGGGCCGGCCACCAGGACCGTCGCGCCCTCGCGCTCCGGGCGGTTGAGGACGAAGTCCGCGTCCTTGCGCCAGGCCTCGAAGAGCCCGTCCTCGAAGCCGTCGCGGGTGACCTTCTTGAGCCAGTGCGCGGGGATGATCTGGTCGGTGTCCACGTTGCTGCGGCGCAGCGGGACGGCCCGGCCGGTGTGCGTGGTGAATGCTTCCATGGCTGATCAGACTCCAGCGGCGACGGGGGCGTCGGACAGGTCGGCGGGCGAGGCCAGATGGCCCAGCACGGCGGTCGCGGCGGCGACCTGCGGGGAGACCAGGTGCGTACGGCCGCCCTTGCCCTGCCGGCCCTCGAAGTTGCGGTTCGAGGTGGAGGCGGAGCGCTCGCCGGGGGCCAGCTGGTCGGGGTTCATGCCGAGGCACATCGAGCAGCCAGCGTGCCGCCATTCGGCGCCGGCGGCGGTGAAGACCTTGTCCAGGCCCTCGTCCACGGCCTGCAGGGCCACCCGGACGGAGCCGGGGACGACCAGCATCCGTACGCCGTCGGCGACTTTGCGGCCGTCCAGGATCGCGGCGGCGTTGCGCAGGTCCTCGATGCGGCCGTTGGTGCAGGAGCCCACGAAGACGGTGTCCACGCTGATCTCGCGCAGCGGCTGTCCCGCGGTCAACCCCATGTACTCCAGGGCCTTTTCGGCGGCGTTGCGCTCCGAGGCGTCCTCGTACGAAGCGGGGTCGGGGACGTTGGCCGACAGGGGCGCGCCCTGGCCCGGGTTGGTGCCCCAGGTGACGAACGGCGCCAGTTCGGCGGCCTCGATGACGACCTCGGCGTCGAAGACCGCGTCGTCGTCGGTGCGCAGCGTCTTCCAGTACGCGACGGCGGCGTCCCAGTCCTCGCCCTGCGGGGCGTGATCACGCCCCTTGAGATACGCGAAGGTGGTCTCGTCGGGGGCGATCATGCCCGCCCGGGCGCCGGCCTCGATCGACATGTTGCAGATGGTCATCCGGGCCTCCATCGAGAGCTTCTCGATGGCGGAGCCGCGGTATTCGAGGATGTAGCCCTGGCCGCCGCCGGTGCCGATCCGGGCGATGATCGCCAGGATCAGGTCCTTGGCGGTGACGCCGTCGGGCAGTTCGCCGTCGACGGTGATCGCCATGGTCTTCGGGCGCGCCATCGGCAGTGTCTGGGTGGCCAGCACGTGCTCGACCTGGCTGGTGCCGATGCCGAACGCGAGGGCGCCGAACGCGCCGTGCGTGGAGGTGTGGGAGTCGCCGCAGACGACGGTGGTGCCGGGCTGGGTCAGGCCCAGCTGCGGACCGACCACGTGCACGACGCCCTGCTCGACGTCACCCAGCGGGTGCAGCCGTACGCCGAACTCCGCGCAGTTCTTGCGCAGCGTCTCCAGCTGCGCCCGCGAGACCGGGTCGGCGATCGGCTTGTCGATGTCGAGGGTCGGGGTGTTGTGGTCCTCGGTGGCGATGGTGAGATCGAGGCGCCGCACCGGGCGCCCGGCCTGGCGCAGACCGTCGAACGCCTGCGGGCTGGTCACCTCGTGCAGCAGGTGCAGATCGATGAAGAGGAGGTCGGGCTCGCCCTCGGCGCGCCGGACAACATGGTCGTCCCAGACCTTCTCCGCGAGTGTCCTACCCATCGCTTTCCCTCCGGCCGGCGTCATCGCCGGCCCAACTAGAGATTCGGTGCGCCCCCGTCCGGACTCGTCCGGCACCCCCGTACGGGGCGGTGGCTACGGGCCGTTGTGGGGCCGCCGGTACAGGTTCGCAACTTCCCGGGAAATTTGAACTTGCGTTTCACAGAGTGAGACGCGAGTATCGTCGTATGGACAACTCTAGCGGCGTCGGCGTTCTCGACAAGGCGGCTCTGGTTTTGAGCGCCCTGGAGTCCGGACCGGCCACCCTCGCCGGGCTGGTCGGAGCGACCGGGCTGGCACGACCCACGGCCCACCGGCTGGCCGTGGCACTGGAACACCACCGGATGGTGGCGAGGGACATGCAGGGCCGGTTCATTCTCGGCCCACGGCTCTCCGAGCTGGCGGCGGCCGCGGGCGAGGACCGCCTGCTGGCCACGGCCGGCCCGGTGCTCACCCATCTGCGCGACATCACCGGCGAGAGCGCCCAGCTCTACCGCCGGCAGGGCGACATGCGCATCTGCGTGGCCGCGGCGGAACGGCTGTCCGGCCTGCGGGACACCGTACCGGTCGGCTCCACGCTCACCATGAAGGCCGGTTCCTCCGCGCAGATCCTGATGGCCTGGGAGGAGCCGGAACGGCTGCACCGCGGCCTCCAGGGCGCCCGTTTCACGGCGACGGCGCTCTCCGGCGTACGGCGGCGCGGCTGGGCCCAGTCGATCGGTGAGCGCGAGCCGGGCGTGGCCTCGGTCTCCGCCCCGGTGCGCGGCCCGTCGAACCGGGTGGTCGCCGCCGTCTCGGTCTCCGGCCCGATCGAGCGGCTGACCCGGCACCCGGGCCGGATGCACGCCCAGGCCGTCATCGACTCGGCGGCCCGGCTGAGTGAGGCGCTGCGCCGCAGCGGCTGACCCCGGCCCGCGCCTTCCGTCTCCTCCGTGGCCGCCCCAGCGTCGTGGCGGCCCCCTTCTTCCTCTTCGCCCTTTCCCACCGCGTCACTTCGCGCGCCGGCGGTGCCGCGCGGCGAACGCGTCGCGCGCATACGAAAGGCCCCTCACCGAAATGAAGGGCCTTTGTCTCGTGCTCTGTTGTACCCCCGACCGGATTCGAACCGGCGCTACTGCCGTGAGAGGGCAGCGTGCTAGGCCGCTACACAACGGGGGCTTGTCCTACAACTTGCTCTGTACTGCGCTGGGCTACCAGGACTCGAACCTAGAATGACGGTACCAGAAACCGTAGTGTTGCCAATTACACCATAGCCCATGGTGTTGCAAGTACCCCCGACCGGATTCGAACCGGCGCTACTGCCGTGAGAGGGCAGCGTGCTAGGCCGCTACACAACGGGGGCCCTAGCGATCCTGCATCGAGACCGTGGGTGCGACCCAGATGATCTCGCGGGAAGGATCTGTACCCCCGACCGGATTCGAACCGGCGCTACTGCCGTGAGAGGGCAGCGTGCTAGGCCGCTACACAACGGGGGCTTGTCCTACAACTTGCTCTGTACTGCGCTGGGCTACCAGGACTCGAACCTAGAATGACGGTACCAGAAACCGTAGTGTTGCCAATTACACCATAGCCCACTGAAACTCAACCCCTGGGGGTCTTGTTTCTGTCTGCGCTTCCCGGCCGGATCTTTCGGCCCGCTCGGGCGGCGCAGGAAGAACATTACCCGAAGGTGTCCGGCGCTCCAAAACGGGTATCGCCCGCGAGCAGTCCGGGCAGCTGGTCGAGCCCGGTGATCCGCACGAGTTCGGGCCGCCCGCCCACATTGTCCCGGTCCAGCCAGACGCCGGCGAGACCGGCGGCCGTCGCGCCCGCCGCGTCGATGTCGGGCTCGTTCCCCACGTACAGCACCTCGTGCGCCGCGAGCCCCAGCGCCTCGCAGGAGGCGAGGAAGGCCCCCGGCGCGGGCTTGGCGACGCCCAGTTCGGCGGCGCACAGCAGCGATTCGAACCGGTCGCGCACCCCGAGCACCGTGAGCTTGCGGTGCTGCTGCTCCTGGGCGGCGTTGGAGAGCACGGCGTGCCGGTACGTCCCCGCCAGCGCGTCCAGCACCGGGACGGTGTCCGGGTAGAGCGCCCAGGCGCCCTCGTAGTGGGCGACATGGCGGGCGAACCAGGCATCGGCCTCGGCGTCGTCCAGCGGCCTGCCGAGGAACTCCCTGGCCCGGTCCCGGCGCTGCCCCTGCCAGTCCGTCTCCCCGGCCGCGAACCGCGCCCAGTGCCGCCGGGTGAGCCGCTGCCACGCCTCGACCGCCGCGTCACCCGTGGCGTGGCCGGGAGGCAGCCCCTCCGCCGCGAGATGCCGGGCCATGCCAGTGGCGGCGGCCGCCGTGTGGTCGAAGATCGTGTCGTCGATGTCCCAGAGGACGGCTCTGATGGGCATGGCCCCACGCTAACGCCGGAGGCCGGGCCCCGCGGGGGGGTCCGGCCTCCGGTGTGTGCGCGGGGGGTTACGCGGCCAGCCTGGCCAGGGCCGTGTCGATGCGGGCGATCGTGCGGTCGCGGCCGAGGATCTCCAGGGACTCGAAGAGGGGCAGGCCGATCGTGCGGCCGGTGACGGCGACGCGGACCGGGGCCTGGGCCTTGCCGAGCTTGAGGCCGTGCTGCTCACCGGCGGCGAGGATGGCGGCCTTGAGGGCGTCCGCGTTCCAGTCGGCGGCGAGCAGTGCGGCGCGGGCCGTGACGAGGAGGGCGTCGGAGCCCTCCTTCATCGCCTTGGCCCAGGACGCCTCGTCGCGCACCGGCTCGTCCAGGAACAGGAAGTCCACGTTGGCGGTGATCTCGGAGAGCACCGTGACGCGGGTCTGGGCGTGCGGGGCGATCTCGGCGAACACCTCGGCGTCGAAGGACTCCGGGGCCCAGGGGGCGAACGGCGCCTTCAGCCAGGGGCCGCACGCCTCGGTGAACGCCTTCACGTCCATGCGGCGGATGTGCTCCGCGTTGACGTGCTCGCACTTCTTGAGGTCGAAGCGGGCCGGGTTGGCGTTGACGTCCTCGATGTCGAAGGCGGCGACCATCTCGTCGATGTCGAAGATGTCGCGGTCCTCGGCGATGGACCAGCCCAGCAGCGAGAGGTAGTTGAGCAGCCCCTCGCGGACGAAGCCGCGCTCGCGGTAGAGGTTGAGCGAGGCCTGCGGGTCGCGCTTGGAGAGCTTCTTGTTGCCCTCGCCCATGACGTACGGCAGATGTCCGAAGGCGGGGATGTCCTTGGCCACGCCCAGCTCGATGAGCGCCCGGTAGAGGGCGATCTGGCGCGGGGTGGAGGAGAGCAGGTCCTCGCCGCGCAGGACGTGGGTGATCTCCATCAGCGCGTCGTCCACCGGGTTGACCAGCGTGTACAGCGGGGCGCCGTTGGCGCGGACGATGCCGTAGTCCGGGACGTTCTCCGGCTGCACGGTGATGTCGCCGCGGACCAGGTCGGTGAAGGTGATCGCCTCGTCGGGCATCCGGAACCGGACGATCGACGCGCGGCCCTCGGCCTCGTACGCGGCCTTCCGCTCGGCGGTGAGATCACGGCAGTGGCCGTCGTAGCCGGAGGGGCGGCCGGCGGCGCGGGCGGCGTCGCGGCGGGTGTCCAGCTCCTCCGTGGTGCAGTAGCAGGGGTACGCGTAGCCGCCGGCCAGGAGCTTGTCGGCGACGTCCTTGTAGATGTCCATCCGCTGCGACTGGCGGTAGGGGCCGTGCGGGCCGCCGACCTCGGGGCCCTCGTCCCAGTCGAGGCCGAGCCAGCGCATGGCGTCGAGGAGCTGCTCGTAGGACTCCTCGGAGTCGCGGGCGGCGTCGGTGTCCTCGATGCGGAAGACCAGGGTGCCCTGGTGGTGCCGGGCGAACGCCCAGTTGAAGAGGGCAGTCCGGACCAGGCCGACATGGGGGTTGCCGGTCGGGGAGGGACAGAAACGTACTCGTACAGCTGCGTTAGCCACGCTTGATCACCTTGTTGGTGAGAGTGCCGATGCCTTCGATGGTGACGGCGACCTCGTCGCCGACGTGGAGGGGTCCGACCCCCGCCGGAGTGCCGGTGAGGATCACGTCGCCCGGAAGCAGCGTCATGGCTTCCGTGATGTGGACGACCAGGTCCTCGATGCTCCGGATCATGTCGCTCGTCCGGCCGAGCTGGCGTTGCTCGCCGTTGACGGTGGCCTGGATGGCGAGGTCGCGGGGGTCGAGGTCGGTCTCCACCCAGGGGCCGAGGGGGCAGGAGGTGTCGAAGCCCTTGGCCCGCGCCCACTGCTTCTCGCGCTTCTGGGCGTCACGGGCGGTGACGTCGTTGGCGCAGGTGTAGCCGAAGACGACGTCCTTGACCCGCTCGCGCGGCACTTCGCGGCACATCCGGCCGATGACCACGGCCAGCTCGGCCTCGTGGTGGACCTCGTCGGAGAAGGAGGGGTACTCGATGGCGTCGCCGGAGCCGATCACCGAGGTGGTGGGCTTGAGGAAGGCGACGGGGACGTCGGGGACCTCGTGGCCGAGTTCGGCGGCGTGCTCCGCGTAGTTGCGGCCGATGGCCACGACCTTGTTGGGGAGCACGGGCGGCAGCAGCCGCACCTTGTTCAGCGGGACCTTGGTCCCGGAGAGCTCGAACCCGGAGTACGGGATGCCCTTGATGATGTCGAGGACGAGACCGTCGGGCCCGTCGCCCTCGACCGCGCCGAAGGCGACATTGCCGTCGATGGAGAACCTGGCGATGCGCACGGGTTGCTGTCGCCCCTCACTGCTTGCTGGGTGCCTGAAAACCTTGCCGCTCCAGGCTAGCTCTTCGCCCGGTGGGGACGGAGCGGGCGGCGCGTGAGGGGCGTCCCCGTGCGATGGCGCTACTCCGCGGCGGGCGGGGTGGCGGCCGGGGCCGTCATCAGGATCGTGCGGCGGGGGTTCGCGGTCTGCGCGGGCAGCTGGACCGCGTGCTCACGGAGTTCCGCGGTCTGCAGCGACCCGGCGTCCTCGAGGTGGGCGAGCGTGGTGCGCCGGGGGTTGGCGAGGTTCGTGGAGTTCATCTGCCGTACAGGCCCTGTCGTCGGGGCGCCGCTCGTCCGAGAGGGCGCCGGTTGTCGGTTCCGCCGCCCCAGTAAAGCGTGCGGCCAAACATGTAATTCCCTGCCGGTGGCTGAAAATCGACGCGACCTTTGTGTGAGTTTGCTCACCAACACCCCGACAATGACCCCAATTCGGACACATGGTCTGGACCACCAAAACGGACATGTCACCCCTGAACCTGTCATTCCGCTCCTGATCATGGCGACTGGGACACCCTCACCTCCGAGGAGGCTCGCACCCAATAGTCCGGCATGCCCCAGAACCGCCCATACCGCTTGTCACGTGTCCGTCACAGGGTGTCACCCAGGTCACAGCACGGTACCTGGCCCTTGTTGGAGATCCGCCACTGTGCTGAAATTCCACGCACCGCCGCAGGTTTCACACCGGCGCGCAGGGGGCGCAACGCAGCGCCGAGTGGCGGCGGGAAGGGGAAGAGCGCCGGTCATTCACGACCACCTACATGGGGGCGGCCCAACGCCCCACCACGCCGACACCGTTTCCTCCGTTCACGACGGGGAAGCGCCTGGTCCAGAGGTTGCGACGCTAGTGCAGGGACGTTTCAAGAGGGATGGCAGCGCTCCGGCGGAACAGGAGCCGCGCGGCGGGACCGACCGCGGTTCCTCGCCCCAGCACGCCCAGAACCCCGCACCGGCCGCGGCCGGTGATCACGGCGACCGCGAACGGCACCCCGGTGCCGCGCCGCCCGCCGGCGGCGAGTCCGAACAGGCCACCGCGCCCACGCCGCGGGGACCGGTCGACACCGGCTCGCGCCTGGCGCTGCGCAACTGGCGCATCAGCACGCGCCTGGTCTCCCTGCTGGCCCTGCCCGTGGTCGCCGCGACCACACTCGGCGGTCTGCGCATCAACGACTCCATGAACGACATCCAGCAGCTGGAGCACATGCAGCTGCTGACGAGCATGACGAAGCAGGCGACCGCCCTGGCGCAGGCGCTCCAGGAGGAGCGCGACAAGACGGCGGGTCCGCTCTCCAACGGCGTCCCGGCCACCGACTTCAAGGTCACTCAGCCACGCAAGAGGACCGACCGGGCGAAGACCGCGTTCTTCGCCGCGACGAAGCAGATCGGTGACACCCAGGGCGACGAGACCCTGGAGAGCATCCGCAACAGCGTCCAGCAGATCGCCACACAGGTCGGCACCATTCGCGAGATCCGCAAGGAGGCGTACACCGAGGGCAGTCCGAGCCTCCAGACGGTCGACGCCTACAGCCAGCTGATCACCTCGCTGCTGAGCCTCTCCCAGGACATGGCGCAGGCGACCAGCAGCCCCGAGATGATCAAGCGGACGCGTGCGCTCGCGGCGTTCTCCTCCGCCAAGGAGTACGCCTCGATCCAGCGCGCGGTCATCGCCGCCGCACTGCCGACCAACGACGAGGAGAAGCCCGACCTCGACCGCAACGACCAGCAGTACGGGCAGGCCGCGCAGCGCAAGGAAGCCGCCGCCACCACCACGTTCACCACGATCTACTCCTCCACCGGCCAGAACGCCGAGCAGCTGACCGCGTCGCTGCAGGGCGGGCACCCGGACATCAAGGCGGCGGAGACGTACGCCAAGAAGATGCTGGAGAACCCGGCCGCCGTGAGCGGTCCCGCCTCGCGCCGTTCGTACATGAACTGGTACGACCAGGACACCACCAAGATCAACGCCATGAAGCTGGTCGAGGAGACCCTGCTCAGCGACATGGAGAGCAAGGCCCGCGAGCTGCGCGACGAGTCGCAGCGCGAGGCGATCGTCTCCGGTGCGCTGATCCTGCTCGTCCTCGGCGTCTCCCTGGTCGGCGCCTTCGTCGTGGCCCGGTCCATGATCCGCTCGCTGCGCCGCCTCCAGGACACCGCGACCCGCGTCGCCCAGGACCGCCTGCCCGAGCTGGTCAAGCAGCTCTCCGAGTCCGACCCGCAGGACGTGGACACCTCCGTCGAGTCGGTCGGCGTCCACTCCCGCGACGAGATCGGGAAGGTGGCCGCGGCCTTCGACGACGTGCACCGCGAGGCGGTCCGGCTCGCCGCCGAGCAGGCCCTGCTGCGGGGCAACGTCAACGCGATGTTCACCAACCTCTCGCGCCGGTCGCAGGGCCTCATCCAGCGCCAGCTCTCGCTCATCTCCGAGCTGGAGTCGCGCGAGGCCGACCCGGACCAGCTGTCCTCGCTCTTCAAGCTCGACCACCTCGCGACCCGAATGCGCCGGAACGGCGAGAACCTCCTCGTCCTCGCGGGCGAGGAGCCGGGCCGCCGGTGGACCCGGCCCGTCCCGCTCGTCGACGTGCTCCGCGCCGCCGCGTCCGAGGTGGAGCAGTACGAGCGCATCGAACTGGCCGCGGTGCCCGCCACCGAGGTCGCCGGCCGGGTCGTCAACGACCTCGTGCACCTGCTCGCCGAGCTGCTGGAGAACGCCACCTCGTTCTCCTCGCCGCAGACGAAGGTCCGGGTCACCGGTCACGCGCTGCCCGACGGCCGGGTGCTCGTCGAGATCCACGACACCGGCATCGGCCTGTCCCCGGAGGACCTGGCGGCGATCAACGAGCGGCTCGCCTCGCCGCCCACCGTGGACGTCTCCGTCTCCCGCCGCATGGGCCTGTTCGTGGTCGGCCGGCTCTCCCTGCGTCACGGCATCCGCATCCAGCTGCGCCCCTCCGACTCGGGCGGCACCACCGCGCTGGTCATGCTCCCGGTCGACATCGCCAACGGCGGCAAGCAGCCGGCCCCCAAGCAGGCGCCCGGCCGGCAGGCCCCCGGCGGGCTGCTCACGGGCGGCAACGGCGGCCCCGGCCAGCAGGGCCGGGCCGTCAGCGGCACCGGCGGCCCCCAGCGCGACCAGGTCGCGCCCGGCAGCGGCCCCCGCGCCGCGCTGCCCTCCCGCGACGGCAATCGCCAGAACCCGCCGGGCGGACCGGGCGCGCAGGAGTCGGCGTTCCAGAACCCGCAGGGCCGCCCGGCCCAGGACGGCCCCCGTCAGGGCGGCGGCCTCGCCGGTGCGTTCGGCGGTGCCCGGCTCGGCGCCCGGGGCGACGGCGGCGGCGACTCGAACCGGCCCAGCCTGTTCGACCAGCGGCGGCCCGAGCCGAGCGGTCCCGCCCGGCAGGTCCCGCACCCGCAGCCCCAGCAGCCCCGGTTCGACCAGGGCGGCCAGGACGGCCGCGGTGCCTTCGACGCGCCGCGCGGTCCGGCCCAGGACGAGCGCCGGCTCCCGCCCGTGGGCGGCCCGCGCGCCGAACTGCCCGGCGGCACCCCGGCCGCGGGCGGCCAGGACAACGGCTTCCCGGCCCCGCAGCGCCCCCAGACGACGAGTTGGGGCACCGACGCGCCGCGCGGCCACGAGGAGTCGGAGAACACCGGCGCCTTCCGCCGGCCGGCCGGCCCGCAGTCCCCGGCGGACGACCGTCAGGGGCCCGGTGCCACGGCGGAGTTCGCCCGGCCGGACTTCTCGGCCCCGGCGCCCGGCCGGCCGAACGGCCCGCAGCAGCAGCCGCAGCCGCACACCGGCTCGTACGGCAACGGCCCGCAGAGCCCGGACCTGACGAGCACCTCGCAGTTCGCCCGTCCGGACTTCGGCGCCCCGCAGCAGCCGGCGCCCCGGCCGCGCGACGGGCAGGACTTCGGCGCGCCGCGTCCGCCCATGGCGGCCCCGGCCCCCGAGGCCCCGTTCCGTCCGGCGCTGCCGCAGCAGCCGCAGCAGCCCGAAGCGCTGCCGCCGGCCTCCGGGCCCGGCGACGGCCGCACCCCGCTGTACGACACGCTGGAGACCAACTGGTTCCGCGGTCCGCAGCCGGGTGCCCCGCAGCAGCCGCCCGCCGCACCGGAGCGGTCCCAGGAGTTCCCGTCGCAGCCCGTGCAGGAGCCGCCGGCTCCCGCGCCGCAGCCGCAGCGGACGCTCGGGGACAGCGGTGCGACGAGCGCCTGGCGCGCCTCGCCGAACGACGAGATCGTCCGGCAGGCGGAGCGTGTGAAGAAGCCCGCAGCGGGCGGAATCACCACATCCGGTCTGCCTCGGCGGGTCCCGCGCGCCAACCTGGTGCCCGGTACCGCCCAGCAGCAGGACCATCAGTCCGGCCCGCAGGTCTCGCGGGCGCCCGATGATGTACGCGGGCGTCTGACCAATCTCCGCCGGGGCATCCAGCAGGGGCGCCAGGCGGGGAGCGGCCAGACCGGAAGTTTCCCCCTCGGCCCTACTCACCATGAGGAGCGTTAGTTGAGCCCGATGAGTCAGGCCGCGCAGAATCTGAACTGGCTGATCACCAACTTCGTGGACAACACCCCAGGGGTGTCGCACACGGTGGTGGTCTCGGCGGATGGTCTGCTGCTGGCGATGTCCGAAGGTTTCCCGCGCGACCGCGCCGACCAGCTGGCGGCCGTCGCGTCCGGACTGACCTCGCTGACGGCGGGTGCCTCCCGGATCTTCGAGGGCGGCGCCGTCAGCCAGACCGTGGTCGAGATGGAACGGGGCTTCCTGTTCCTGATGTCCATCTCGGACGGCTCCTCGCTGGCCGTGCTGGCCCACCCGGACGCCGACATCGGCCTGGTCGGCTACGAGATGGCGCTGCTGGTGGACCGGGCGGGAACCGTCCTGACCCCGGACCTCCGTGCGGAGCTCCAGGGCAGCCTGCTCCACTAGGCGACCGTGAACCAGTGACACAGACGATCAATCAAGGAAGACTCAACCCTCGCCCGTCCGGCCGTTTACAGCCCCCCACCGGCCCCTTCAGACGGCAAGCCGACACCCTGCTGTCACGCCCGGAGGATTCATGACCCCGCCACCCGCCTCATCCGATCCGTACGGCGCGTCCAGTCACGCGTCGTACGACAGTGAGGGCGACCAGCCGCTGGTCCGTCCGTACGCCATGACCGGCGGCCGGACCCGACCGCGCTACCAGCTAGCGATAGAGGCCCTGGTCAGTACCACGGCCGATCCCGCGCACATGGGGACGCTGCTGCCCGAGCATCAGCGGATCTGTCAACTGTGCCGCGAGGTCAAGTCGGTGGCCGAGGTTTCGGCCCTGCTGTCGATGCCCCTCGGTGTGGCGCGGATTCTCGTGGCGGACCTGGCGGAAGCCGGCATGGTGGCCATCCACCAGCCGGGCAATGGAGAGGCCGGCGGCGCGCCGGATGTGACACTGCTCGAAAGGGTGCTCAGTGGACTTCGCAAGCTCTAACGGCGGCGCGGCGACTCGGGCCACCACCTCGGCGAAGATCGTCGTGGCCGGTGGGTTCGGCGTGGGCAAGACCACGTTTGTCGGTGCCGTCTCGGAGATCAATCCGCTGCGCACCGAAGCCGTGATGACGTCCGCCTCGGCGGGCATCGACGACCTGACGCACACCGGTGGCAAGACCACCACGACGGTGGCGATGGACTTCGGCCGCATCACGCTCGACCAGGACCTGATCCTGTACCTCTTCGGTACGCCGGGCCAGGACCGCTTCTGGTTCATGTGGGACGACCTGGTACGCGGCGCCATCGGCGCCGTCGTGCTGGTCGACACCCGCCGGCTCGCCGACTGCTTCCCGGCCGTCGACTACTTCGAGAACAGCGGGCTGCCGTTCGTCATCGCCCTCAACGGCTTCGACGGACACCAGCCCTACACCCCCGACGAGGTCCGCGAGGCCCTCCAGATCGGTCCCGACACCCCGATCATCACCACGGACGCGCGGCACCGCGCTGACGCGAAGAGCGGTCTGATCACGCTCGTCGAGCATGCGCTGATGGCCCGGCTCAAGTAGCCGCAAGTCGGTATCTGCGTACGGTAGTTACCGTAGTCACACGGGGGCGGGCTGTGTCCTTTGACACGATCCGCCCCCGCCTTCATAACGTTTCGAAAGAGAATTGCCCCGCAATCGACACCGGATGCGTACGAGCGGTGTCACTGCGCTCACATGAGCCCCGCCTTTTGGCGGGGCTCGCTCTTTATGCCCGATTTATCCGAGGCGTGAGCCACTCGGAATCGCTGATTCCGCCTGTTTGGAACGCGGCCCCGGGCCGTGCTGCAATTCCACCGACTCCCGAGTAGTACGGCCCTGAACGAAAAAACGGCACAGCGTAGGTGCCGAGCCGAGAGGTTGTTGGTCGAGTGAGGCGTAACAACGAGGGCTCCCCGGCGCAGGCGGAGCGGGGCAGCTTCACCCCGCCGCCCCGTGCCGCGGCGCCGTCCGCCGAGGTGTCCGAAGGGGCACTGCCCGCAGGTGGCAGCACCAGCCGGCTGTCCCCGCGCAACTGGCGGGTGCCCACCCGGCTGAACGCGATCCTGCTCATCCCCGCCCTGGTCGGCCTGGTCATGGGCGGTTTCCAGGTGAAGGGCTCGATCAACACCTGGCAGGAGGCCCAGGACGCGGAGAAGACCGCGCTCATCGTGCGGGCCGCCGCCGAGTACGGGCAGGCCCTGCTCAACGAGCGCGACCTCACCGCGCAGCCGCTGCTGTCCAACGAACGCGAGGACGAGGTCGTCACGCAGACCCGTGCCGCGACCGACGCCGCCGCCGAGAAGTTCGACGAGGCCGTCAAGGGCATGCCGGCCAAGGAGGGCCTCCAGCGCCGCCTCAAGCTGTTCGAGCTGGAGGAGCCCAAGCTCCCGCAGCTGCGCAAGGCGGCCTACAGCGCGGCCATGGACCCGGTGAAGACCGAGGAGGGCTACGTCCAGGTCCAGCACTCCCTGATGGAGTTCTGCAACGAACTGGGCCTGGGCACCGGCAACATCACCAGCTACGGCCGTACCGTCTACGCGATCGAGCTGGCCAAGGCCGCGGAATCGCTTCAGCGCTCCATCGGCATGCACCTCCTGGTCCGCCCCAGCAAGGACGAGGCCAAGTTCAACGACCAGGTCAAGGCGTTCGGTTCGTACAACTACCTGGAGCAGATCGCCCTCGGTGAGTTCACCTCCGGCGGTACGGAGGCCGACGCGGCCCGGCTGAAGAAGGTCATGAGCGCCAAGGCCGCGGCCGGCGCCGCCGACCTCAAGGCCGCCAAGGCGAAGGCCGCCGCGGCCGGGGTGCCGTTCGTGGCCCCGCCCACCATCGACGGCTCGGCCTACGACGGCATGGCCCGGGAGATCGGTCTCGGCCGCTCCCCCGAGGAGCTGAAGGCCAAGGGCATCACGCCCGACACCTGGATGGCCGCCGCGACCGCCAAGTTCGACGGCTACACCACCGTCGAGGACGAGCTGGTCGACAAGGCGGTGGCGGAGGCGGCGGAGATCTCGTCCGACGCCCGCACCGACGCCGTCGTCAACGCCACCATCGTGCTCGTCGCCCTGCTGGCCGCGTTCGTCGTCGCCGGGTTCATGGCCCGCCAGATGAGCCGCTCGATGCGCCGGCTGCGCACCGCTGCCTTCGGCATCGCCGAGCAGCGGCTGCCCGCGCTGGTCGACCAGCTCTCGCGCACCGACCCCGGCCGGGTGGACACCCGGGTGCAGCCGATCCCGATCAACTCCCAGGACGAGATCGGCGAGGTCGCCCGCGCCTTCGACCAGGTCCACCAGGAGGCGGTCCGGCTCGCGGCGGAGCAGGCCATGCTCCGGGGCAACGTCAACGCGATCTTCACCAACCTCTCGCGCCGCAACCAGTCGCTCATCGAGGGCCAGCTGACCCTGATCACCGACCTGGAGAACAACGAGGCCGACCCGGACCAGCTGGAGAGCCTGTTCCGGCTGGACCACCTGGCGACCCGTATGCGGCGCAACGGCGAGAACCTCCTCGTCCTCGCCGGCGAGGAGCCCGGCCGCCGCTGGAACCAGCCGGTGCCGCTGGTGGACGTGTTGCGGGCCGCCTCGTCCGAGGTGGAGTCCTACGAGCGCATCGAGCTGTCCGGCGTCCCCGAGACCGAGATCCACGGCCAGTCCGTCACCGACCTCGTGCACCTGCTGGCCGAGCTGCTGGAGAACGCCACCACGTTCTCCTCGCCGCAGACCAAGGTGCGGGTCACCGCGACCCGGCTGCCCGACGGCCGCGTGATGATCGAGATCCACGACAAGGGCATCGGCCTCACCGCCGAGGACTTCGCCGACATCAACCACAAGCTGGCCAACCCGCCGACGGTGGACGCCGCCGTCTCGCAGCGCATGGGCCTGTTCGTGGTCGGCCGGCTCGCCGACCGGCACGGCATCCGCGTCCAGCTGCGCCCCTCGGGCGAGCAGGCCGGCACCACCTCGCTGGTCATGCTGCCGGACGCGATCACCCACGGCGGTGGCGGCGAGGCCCCGGAGCAGGACGACTTCACCGTCTCCTCGATCATCCCGCAGCAGGACCTCGACGCCCAGCCGCACGAGCGGCTGCGCACGGCGGCCGAGCTCGGCTTCGACGACTCGCGCTACGAGGAGGCGTCCGGGGAGACCGGCCGGCTCGACCCGGTGGGCCGCTCGCTGGCCCGCGAGGAGCGCCGGGCGGCGCTGGAGGCCCAGACGGGCGCCGGTGAGCGCCGGCCGTTCCCGCAGCAGCCGGAGCAGGGCCAGGAGCCGCCGCAGCAGCAGCCGGAGCAGCAGGCGTACCCCGAGCCCGGCTACGGCCAGGACGCGTACGCCGAGACCGGCTACAGCCAGGACCCCTACGCCGGAAACGGTCAGGAGGTCTACCCGGGCGCCTCGTACGAGGGCGGTTACGACCCGTACGCCGCCGGCGCCGGCTATGCCGCGCAGCCCGGCTACGACGCCCCCCAGAACGGCTATGCGGAGGCGGCATACGCGGCCCCCGCGACCCCCGAGCAGGGCTATGACGAGCAGTACGGCGTCCAGCCCCAGCAGGAGGAGTGGCCTGCTCAGAGCGCGTATCAGGGTGGCTTCGAACCGGTCACGCAGGCGGAAACGGAATCTGCGGCGAGCGCTCCCGCCGAGGAGCGGGAACGCGTAGGCTTCGAGCGTTCGGGCCCCGCTCCGAGCGCCGGCCACGAGCTGACCGACGCCGGTCTGCCGCGCCGGGGCAGCCAGCAGCACTGGCAGCCCACGGGCCGCGGCAACAGCCGGCCCGGCCCCGTGCGGGAGGACGCGCGGCAGGAACCGCCGCAGCGGCCCGACCCGGCACGGCAGGCCGCCGGGGGAAACAACGGAACCGACGGTTCCGACGACTGGCGCTCGGCCAACGACGAGCGCTGGGAGCGGGCCGAGAAGCTCCGGGAGCCCAAGGCGGGCGGGATAACCCCGTCCGGTCTGCCCCGGCGCGTACCCAAGGCCAATCTGGTCGAGGGCACGGCGGAGCAGACCCAGCAGGACGGCCCCCAGGTCTCCCGCGCCCCGGAGGACGTGCGTGGCAGGCTGAGCAACCTGCGACGCGGTGTCCTGCGGGGACGCAACGCGGGTGCCGACACAAGTACTACCTACAACCAGGAGCGTTAGTGTGAGCCCGATGAGCCAGGCGGCGCAGAATCTGAACTGGTTGATCACCAACTTCGTGGAGAACACCCCCGGGGTGTCGCACACGGTGGTGGTCTCCGCCGACGGACTCCTGCTGGCGATGTCCGAAGGTTTCCCGCGCGACCGCGCCGACCAGCTGGCGGCGGTCGCCTCCGGTCTGACCTCGCTGACCGCGGGCGCCTCGCGGATCTTCGAGGGCGGCGCGGTGAATCAGACGGTTGTGGAGATGGAGCGTGGATTCCTCTTCATCATGTCCGTATCCGACGGGTCTTCCTTGGCCGTTCTCGCACACCCGGACGCCGATATCGGCCTCATCGGGTACGAAATGGCCCTTCTGGTCGACCGTGCGGGCAGCGTGTTGACGCCGGACCTCCGTGCCGAACTCCAGGGAAGTCTTCTTAACTAGTCTTATCCAGTAACCAGACAGTGCGCTTCGCGTCACCGCACCATAGGGTGCGGTGGCGCGGACCCACTGGGATCGGGTCCGGCAGGCGGAGGAGGAATCGTGGGTACACCCCCAGGCGGGCACCGGTACGACGGTGACCGGCACGCAACGGGTGAGCACGGGGACGATCGTTTCAACTACCCTTCCGCACCCGGCAGACAGGGCGCTCAGCAGCCTCAGCAGCCCTACCGGCCCTACGGGCAGCCGCATTACGGGCCGCCCGGCTCCGACTGGCCCCGGCAGGAGCCCCGTATCCAGCCGGTGCAGCAGCCGCGACAGGCTCCCGAACCGGCGGCTCCGGCCGCGCACAACCCACTGGTCCGTCCGTACGCCATGACAGGCGGCCGGACCCGACCGCGCTACCAACTCGCCATTGAGGCGTTGGTCAGTACCACGGCTGATCCGTCCCGGCTGCAAGGGCAGTTGCCCGAGCATCAGCGGATCTGCCGGCTGTGCTTCGAGATCAAGTCGGTGGCCGAGATTTCGGCCCTCCTCTCGATCCCTCTCGGCGTTGCCCGGATTCTCGTTGCCGACCTGGCCGAGGCCGGACTCGTCGCTATCCATCAGCCCGGCGGCGACGAGTCCGCCGGCGGCCAGCCAGATGTGACACTGCTCGAAAGGGTGCTCAGTGGACTTCGCAAGCTCTAGCGGCGGAGCGGCCCGCTCCACTACCTCGGCGAAGATCGTGGTGGCAGGGGGCTTCGGCGTGGGTAAGACCACGTTTGTCGGTGCCGTTTCGGAGATCAATCCGCTGCGCACCGAAGCCGTGATGACGTCCGCCTCGGCGGGCATCGACGACCTGACGCACACGGGGGACAAGACCACCACGACGGTGGCGATGGACTTCGGCCGCATCACGCTCGACCAGGATCTGATCCTGTACCTCTTCGGTACGCCGGGCCAGGACCGTTTCTGGTTCATGTGGGACGACCTGGTGCGGGGGGCGATCGGCGCGGTGGTGCTGGTCGACACCCGCCGTCTCGCGGACTGCTTCCCGGCGGTCGACTACTTCGAGAACAGCGGGCTGCCGTTCGTCATCGCCCTCAACGGCTTCGACGGACACCAGCCCTACACCCCCGACGAGGTCCGCGAGGCCCTCCAGATCGGGCCGGACACCCCGATCCTGACGACGGACGCGCGGCACCGCGCGGACGCCAAGAGCGCGCTCATCACGCTCGTCGAGCACGCGCTCATGGCCCGCCTGCGCTAGCGCATCCCGTACGCCGAAGGCCCCGCACTCCGACGAGTGCGGGGCCTTTGACGTACCGCGGTGCGCGTGTGCGGGCCGGGCGTCAGCCCTGCCAGCTGTGGGGCGCCCGGAAGCCGGAGGTGCGCTCCAGGCGGCGCCAGCCCGCCGTGTTCCGGTGGGGGCGGGGGGCGTCGGCGGGCTGGGCGGCGGCGCGGGCGAGGAGGACCGCGGTGATGGCGGCCAGCTCCTCGGGGTCGGCAAGGCCCTTCTCGACGCGCAGCACGGATTCGGCGGTTGCAGTGGTCATGGGTGTCTCTCCGTCTTCTACTGCGGGGGGTTGCCGTGCTTGCGGGCCGGCAGGTCGGCGTGCTTGGAGCGGAGCATGGCGAGCGAGGCGATCAGAACCTCGCGCGTCTCTGCGGGGTCGATGACGTCGTCGACGAGCCCGCGCTCGGCGGCGTAGTACGGGTGCATCAGCTCGGTCTTGTACTCCTTGACCATGCGGGTCCGCATGGCCTCGGGGTCCTCGGCCTCCGCGATCTGCCGGCGGAAGATGACGTTGGCGGCACCTTCGGCGCCCATCACGGCGATCTCGTTGGTGGGCCAGGCGTAGGTGAGGTCGGCGCCGATGGACTGGCTGTCCATGACGATATAGGCCCCGCCGTACGCCTTGCGCAGGATCAGCGAGATACGCGGCACCGTCGCGTTGCAGTACGCGTAGAGCAGCTTCGCGCCGTGCCGGATGATCCCACCGTGCTCCTGATCCACGCCGGGCAGGAAGCCGGGTACGTCCAGAAGAGTGATGATGGGAATGTTGAAGGCATCACACATCTGGACGAACCGTGCGGCCTTCTCGGACGCCTCGATGTCCAGGACCCCGGCCAGGGCCTGGGGCTGGTTGGCGACGATGCCGACGACCTGGCCGTCCATGCGGGCCAGCGCGCAGATGATGTTGCGGGCCCAGCGCTCGTGGATCTCCAGGTAGTCGCCGTCGTCGACGATCTCCTCGATGACCTTGTGCATGTCGTACGGGCGGTTGCCGTCGGCCGGTACGAGGTCGAGCAGGGCGTCGCCGCGCCGGTCGGCCGGGTCGTCGCTCGCCGCGGTGGGCGGGTTCTCCCGGTTGTTGGAGGGCAGCATCCCGATGAGGTAGCGGACCTCGGCGATGCAGGTCTCCTCGTCGTCGTACGCGAAGTGCGCGACGCCCGAGGTCTCGGCGTGCACGTCGGCGCCGCCGAGGCCGTTCTGCGTGATCTCCTCGCCGGTCACCGCCTTCACCACGTCCGGGCCGGTGATGAACATCTGCGAGGTCTCGCGGACCATGAACACGAAGTCCGTGAGGGCCGGGCTGTAGGCGGCGCCGCCCGCGCACGGGCCCAGCATCACGCTGATCTGCGGGATGACGCCCGAGGCACGCGTGTTGCGCTGGAAGATCCCGCCGTACCCGGCGAGCGCCGAAACACCCTCCTGGATACGGGCACCCGCGCCGTCGTTCAGCGACACCAGCGGCGCACCGGCCGCGATGGCCATGTCCATGATCTTGTGGATCTTGGTGGCGTGGGCCTCGCCCAGCGCACCGCCGAAGATCCGGAAGTCGTGGGCGTAGACGAAGACCGTGCGGCCCTCCACCGTGCCCCAGCCGGTGATCACACCGTCCGTGTACGGCTTCTTCGCCTCCAGACCGAAACCCGTCGCCCGGTGGCGGCGGAGCTGTTCGACCTCGTGGAACGAGTCCGGGTCCAGGAGCAGCTCGATGCGCTCGCGCGCGGTCAGCTTGCCCTTGGCGTGCTGCGCCTCGGTCGCCCGGTCGCTGGGTCCGCGGCGGGCCTGCTCGCGCAGTGCCAGCAGTTCGGCCACGCGGCCGCGGGTGTCGCTCGGCTCGCCCTGGGTTTCGTCCACAACGGTCATGTACCGACCCTACGAACCCGGCCAAGGGATTCGTGCCGTTGACTCCGTACAGTCTCGTGCCCGGTTTACTGGTGGAGCCTGACAGAAGCCCACGACGATGCAGGCGAAGTACCAGCCGGTACCCGGCGTCGTTTGTGGAGGTCTCACAAAGTGTTCACTGTGGCCTGCCGCACACGCCGGTGAGCCGGGGAATGGTGGCGGGCTGTTCCCCCTGCACCTTCTGGATGTCCTTCAGGCGCGGAAGCACCGGCTCCCCGGGATGCGCCACCGTCAGCAGGACGGCCTCGTAGAAGGCGTCCCGCACCGCCGCCGGCATCACGTCCGAGGCGTCCAGGCACAGCGGCACCCGCTGGCCCGTCAGGCGCCGGCCCACCTTCGCCGCCACCGCGCCCGCGTGCGACGGGACCGCGGAGTTCGCCGAGAATACCCCGCCCTCGCGGGCCCACTCCTGCTGCGCCTGCTCGGAGGTGAGCCGCTTGAGCAGCGCGCGGGCCCGGTCGCCCTTGCCGAACAGCGCCGCGAAGTCGGCGGAGACCTCGTGCGCCCTCACCTTGTACGGTCCGCCGGGCAGCAGCCGCGCCGAGTCCACGAAGTCGGCCCGGTCCCCCCGGTCGCCGTAGAGGGCGCGGGCGAAGGAGCCCTGGTGTTCCAGGGAGCAGCCGCCGGGGCCGAAAAGCAGCCCGTGCCCGCCCTCCTCGCCCCGGTGGTCGCCGGTGAGGACGGCCTCGCGCAGCGCGTCCGGGCCCTGGGCCAGCAGCCCGGCCCAGGTGCGCCAGGCCCGCTGCACCTGCGGGGCGGTCCACTCCAGCTCGCCGGTCGCCCAGCGGGCGTACAGCACGGGGCCGGCCTGCTGGAGGAGGAGGTCCTCGATCCAGTCGCTGCCGGGCCAGCCGGATGAGCCGTCGTCGCCCATGGCCAGGCACCAGTCGCGCAGCGGGGCGGGCCGGTCCGGCGGGATCTCGCCCTTGCGGAACCAGACGATGGATTTGAGGTCCACCTTGAGCGGCACCCACAGGTGCTCGTCCAGGCCCCCGGCGTCGGGCAGCCACGGCCTGCCGTACTCCTTCTCGTCGTACAGGCCGGTCAGCGGCTGGAGCCGGTCCTCCTCGGCGTACTCGACGAGTTCGCCGACGCCGGGCAGGATCGCGATGTCCGGCGGGTTGCCGGCCTGGACCTCGGCGAGCAGCACCTCGCGGGTGGCCGCGGTGCCCTGGTACGTGTACGGGATGCCGAGGCCGTCCAGGACGTCCTTGAACTGTTCCTCCTGGGTGTCGGTCCAGGGGCCGAGGATGGTGACCTTCGGTTCGGCGTCGGCGCCGCCGGGGGCCGCGAGGCCGCAGCCGGTGGCGGTGAGCAGCAGGGCGAGGACGAGCAGGAGCGCCCGTGGCGGGCGTCTCATCCGGCCCTCCAGTAGTAGTCGGCGGTGAGCCTGCGGCCGAGGCCGGCGACCGGCAGCAGCAGGACGAGGGTGCCCGCGCCGAGCGCCCCGTAGTAGGTCCAGCCCTGCCAGCTCTCGGCGGCCAGCCGGTCGCGCAGGTCGAGCGAGGTGCGGGTGACGTAGGACTGGGCCTCGGGGAGGCGGTCGTGGTCGGCGGCCCGTTCCTGGATGGCGGCCCGTTCCTGGATGGCGGTCAGTCCGTGGCGTGCGGTGTCCAGCCGCTGCTGGGTGGCGACGGTGGCCCGCAGCGGTACGACGGCGAGGGCGGCGGTCAGCAGCAGCGCCGGGAGCAGCCACGCGTCCAGGCTGCGGCCGCAGCGGGTGCGCAGCAGCCGCAGGGCGCTGAGCAGGGTCAGGGCGAGGACCAGCAGTCCCAGTTCGGCGAGGGCCCAGCCGGTGCGCTGGAGGGGGCCCAGGGTGCTGATCCGGGTCATGCGCTGCATCTGGTGGTGCTGGAGGACGTCCAGCCGGGGCACCACGCCGGTGCCGGGGCGGTCGAGCTGCCGTTCGGCCTCGGCGAGCTTCTGCGCCTGCATCAGCTCGTCGTCCACGTATTTGGCGGTCCCCGGGGTGATGGAGCCGCTGTAGGAGGTCAGCACGCCGTTGACGGTCTCCAGGACGCCCCGGCCGCGCGCGCCGTCGATCTGTACGTCGGAGAGCCGGGACAGGCCCTGGTTGGCGGCGGCGAGCTGGGCCTCGTAGCGGGCTCCGGCGCCGACGACCCGGTCGATGCCGGTGGACACGGAGGTGACGGCCTCCTGGTGGGCGCGGAGCAGGGCGAGCTGGGTGGAGGCCACGCCCTGGACGGCGGGCGCGGCGTGGGTGCGCATCTCGCCGGCGGCGTTCTGCACCTCGCGGTACGAGACGAGCAGGGCGGTGACGGACAGGAGGGCGGAGAGCACGGCGACGAGGAGGTGGAGTTCGAGCAGGCGCCGGGTGCGTGAGCCGGTGCGCCGGCGGGCCCGGAGGATGCGGGTCACAGGGGCCTCCCGCAGGCGATGCAGTACCGGGCGTGCGGCCCGGCGAGGTGGCGGCAGCCCGGGCAGGCGCGGGGGGTGCCGGCGGGGTGGGCGGGCAGGTCGAGCAGATGGCCGGACGCGACGTGCAGCCGTCCCTCGCGGACGGTCCCCCGGTCGACGGTCGGGCCGACCCGGACGAGGCCGCGGGCGCCGTCGAGGATGTCGGCGACCCTGCGGACATCGGCCAGGACCCAGGCGGCGCCGATCTCGTGGGCGAGCCGGACGGCGAGGCCGAACTGCTGCTCGGCCTCCTCGCGGCTCATCGGGTCCAGGGCGGCGTAGCCGCGGTTGAGGGCGGCGCGCATCCGGGTCGCCGCGTTGACCGCGTCGACGGTGCCTCCCCCGACGTCCCCGCCGCCCCCGGCTCCGGGTCCGGTGCCGCCCGCGCCGACCGCGACGCCGGGCGGCAGCCAGCGGACCAGGAGCGGGGCGGCGGTGTCACCGACGGAGACGGCGACCAGCTGGAGCAGCACGCCGAGCGGTTCGGCGCTCGCGTCGGCGGCCAGGGTGAGGAGGTAGTCGCGGGTGCCGGGCTCCCACTGGTGGGTGGCGAACGCGTACCGGTGGGGGTTCCCGGGTGGGGTGGCGGCGGTGAGCAGGAGGGGCCGGGGCGCGGTCTCGGTCAGCGTCACCCCGGTCACGGCGGGGCGGGCGGTGACGACGACGGGCAGTTCGGGGCTGCGGACCCGGCGCAGCCGCCGCAGGGCCGCGGTGACGGCGGGGGCGAACCGGTCGGGCGCGGTGTCGGCGGTGCCGTGCAGGGCTTCGGTGAGGGCGAGCAGCGGGGCGGGGTCCCAGTCGGTGCCGATGGCCAGCACGTCGGCGCTGAACGCCCCGGCGCAGGCGGCGAGTTCGGCGCGCAGTGGGCTGTCGTCCCGGTCCGGTTCGTCGGCCGGGTCGTGGCCGCCGCCGTCGGTGACGAGGATCAGGTGGCGTACGGGCAGGGGGCGGTGGGCGAACAGGTCGCGGGCGGCGGCGAGCCAGCGGCCGTAGCCGGGCGGCGGGCGGTCGTCGGGGGTCGCGGGGAGACGGCCGGCGCTGAAGGCGGCGCGGCGCCGTTCGTCGGGGTCGGCGAGCGCCCAGTGGCCGCGCAGCGGGTAGCAGCGGGCGGGCCCGTCGTCCCCGGAGCCGCCGAGCACAGCGAAGGACAGTCCGTCGGGCAGGGTGCGCAGGGCGGCGGCGAGGGCGGTGGCGGCGGCGCCCCTGCGGGCGGGGGCGACGTCCAGGGCGATGACGACGGCGAGTTCGACGGCGGGGCGCCGGTCGCGGGGGCCGGTGCCGGTGGCCTTGATCCGGACGTGGACGTCGACGCGGCTGTCGTGGTGCGGCTGCTGGTCGCGCCGGACGTCGACGGACACGGCGAAGGCGAGTCCGGCCGGCGGCGGGGCGGGAGCGGCCATGGGCGGGTTCTCCAGGGGTGCGGCACCGGGCGCGGCAGCCGTCCGGCTGCGGGCGCCCGCGGTGCGGGGCGGGCGGTTGTGGGGCGGGCGGCTCAGAACCTGGTCTGCGGCCGGACCGCGTGGGAGAGGTCGATGAGGTGTTCGTGCTCCTCGGGCCGCAGCCGCTGGCGGGCGAGCCAGCGGTAGCACTGCTCCAGTTCGGCGCGGACCGCCCGTTCGCCGGGCACGGGCGGGGGCGGCAGGCCCCGGCGCGGCCAGGTGCGGCGGGGCGCGGGGACGCCGGCGGCGCGTACGGCGTCGAGCTTCCACTCGTACAGCTCGGTGCGCAGCAGCCAGGCGGCCTCGTCCCCGGCGGCGACGGGTCCGAGGCCGGCCAGGGCGGCGTCGATCTCCGCCTCGCCGGGCAGCGGGTGCTCCCCCGCAGCGAGCCGGGCCGCCCGGATGCGCAGGGCGGCGACGCGGGCGACGGTGTGGTCGCGGGACTCGTCGGGGACGAGGTCCAGGACGGCGACGGCGGCGGCCCGGTCGCCGCGTGCGAGGGCGAGCCGGGCCAGGCCCAGGGCGGCGCCGACGTGCGAGGGGTTGCGGGCGTGCACCGCGCGGAAGAGTTCGTACGCGGACGGGCCGGGCGACGGGCCGCCGGCGGGGCCGAGTTGTTCGGCGCTGTAGGCGAGGGCCAGTTTGGCGGCGTACTCGCCGGGCAGGGCCCGGTGCACGGCGGCGAAGTGGTGGTGGGCGGCGGCCAGCAGTTCCGCGCGTTCCTCGGGCCGTACGTCGGCGCCGCGCAGCGCGACCAGGCCGCGGTGCCAGCCGAGCCGCCACTGCCGGACCGGTCCGGGGCCGGGGATGGCCGCCGCCGCCTCGACCTGTTCGTGGGCGGCGGCCAGTGCTTCGCCGCCCTCCTGGCCGAGCAGCAGCCGGGCGTTGTGCAGGCAGATCTCGACGGACCGCTCGCCGGTGGCGGGCTGGGCGAGCGGCTGGGCGGGGTCGTAGCTGCTGACGCCGAAGCGGGCTGCCTGCGGGTCGCCGGGGTAGGGCCGGGGCACCGGGAGGCGGCGGGCGATCTCGGTGGGGGTGGGCGTGCCGGGGTCGAGGGCGGGGGCGGGCGGGGCATCGCGGCGGCGGTGCGGCGGGCGGCGCAGCCACTGGGCGTAGTCGGGGACGGAGCCCAGGCGGGCGCCGAGGAGTTCGGCGGAGGGCGTGAAGTGGGCGGAGGGCTCGGGCTGGTCGCGTTTGCCGCGCAGGGCGCGGATCTCGCGCAGTACCCCGCGCAGTTGCCCGGCCATGTCGTCGGCGGTGCCGAACCGCTGCTCGGGGTCCTCGGCGGTGGCGCGGGCGACGGCGAGCCGGAAGGAGCTGATGCCGAGTCCGGGTACGTCGTCGCCGACCGCCCAGCGGGCGAGTTCGGCGAGGGTGACGCCGACGGTGTGCACGTCGTGGGCGACGGTGAGGGGCTGGGTGCCGTCCGTCTCGGGGGCGGCGAAGTAGGGGGTGATGACGGGCGGCGGGTCGGCGCTGCCGGCCTTGCGGACGCCGCCGAGGTCGATGACCTTGATGCCGTCGAGGTGGTGGATGACGTTGGACGGCTTCATGTCCCCGTAGAGGAAGCCCATGCCGTGCAGATGGGAGAGGGCCTCCAGCATCTGGCAGCCGTAGGTGAGGACGTGCTCGATGTCGAGGACGAAGGTGCCCCGGCGGACGGATTCGACGACGGCGGACAGGGTGCGGTCGCCGACGTCCTCCATCACGATGTAGCCGCCGGATACGGTGCCGTCCTCGTTGGTGGTGGAGACGAAGTCGCGGATCTGGACGATGCGTTCGTGCCGGATGGCGACCAGGCTGCGGCGTTCCTCGCCGGCCTGGGCGGCGCCGCGCTCGGCGTAGCGGTTGAGGAGGCCCTTGACGGCGACGAAGTCCTCCAGGTGGGTGTCCTCGGCGAGGTAGACCCAGCCCTGGCCGCCGTGTGCGATGGGGCCCCGGATGCGGTACTGGTCCTGGAGCGGCGGCCCGTCCCTGGTGAGTTCGGGGCGGTAGGAGTAGGGCGCCCCGCAGACCGGGCAGTAGCCCTCGTCCGGGGGCGGGGCGGCGGTGTGGGGCGGGACGAAGGCGGTGCCGCACGCCTTGGCGGAGCAGGTCATCACGACGCGGACCGGCTGCTCGGCGGCGGCCAGGCGTTCGGCGGGGCTGCCCGGATCGAGGAGCGGGAGTTCGAGGAGTCCGGCGGGGCCGTGGTCCTCGGGGGCGGCGGGCAGGGGCGGGAGGCCGGGGGCGGTCTCGTCGCGGCCGCAGGTGTCGCAGTGCCCGGTGGGCAGGACGGCGCCGTCGCAGGGGGCGCCGGTGAAGCGGCGGTGCGGGCAGGGAATCCTCATGGGCGCCCCGCGGGGCCGGTGCGCTGGTCCGGGAGGCCGGGGCCGGCCGGTCCGGGGTGGCCGGCGGTAGCCGTGAGGTCGGCGCGTAAGTCGCGTAAGAGCTGTTTGAGCGCGGCCAGCCGGTCGTGGGGGTCGGGGAGCGCGCGCAGGTCGTGCAGGCGGCGCCGGCGGATGGCGGGGTCGGCGCCGGGCCGGGGCGGGGCGGAGGCGGAGTCGGTGAGGGCGCCGAGGCGGAGCCAGACGCGTTCCAGGTGCTCCGCCCGGCGCAGCAGTTCCTCGGCGCGCTCGTCCAGGGCGGGGACGAGCAGTTCGCTCTGCACCGCGTCGAGTCCGGGCCCCTCGGTGCCGCGCACGACGATCAGCAGCCGGAAGCCGAGGGTGCGCACGCGGGCCAGGACCCGGACGAGGCCGGCCGGGTCGGGGTCCTCGTCCAGGCCGATCACCGCGAGGACCGGGCCGGTGGCGGCGGGTGGGCCGGCCAGGGAGCGTTCGGGTTCGTCGCCGCCTTCCAGGAGCCAGTCGCGGTAGCGGTTGCGCTGGTGCTGGGGCGGCCGGAGCCGGGCGACGAGGGCGTCCACCAGTGCGTCGGGGCGGCCCTGTCCGCCCCGGTGGATGAGGTGGGCGCGGTGCAGCTGGTGGAGCAGGGTGCGGTCCCGGCCGCCGCCGGCCGGGACGACGGTGAAGCGGACGGCGGGCTGGTCGGTGCCCGCGAACCAGCGGCGCAGCCGGTCGGCCAGGGCGTGGTCCCAGCCGTCCGGGCCGCTCAGCTCGGCGACCAGCGGGACGAGCCGGGCGATGCGGTCGACGGGGATCATGTACGAGAAGGCGAGGTCGTTGTCGGTGGGCAGCTCGCGCTCCAGGTCGCCGCGCCAGCTGACGACGAGGCCGACGACGTGTTCGGGGCGGGCGTTCCGGCGGCCGGTGTGGACGGCGGCGCCGCTGAAGCCGGGGCGCACCACCTCGGCGTTGGTGCGGGCGTCGAGCTGGACCCAGTCGCCGTGGAGTCCGCTGATCCGGCCGGAGAGCCACATGCCGTCGGCGTCGAAGGGCGCGGCGTAGCCGCCGAGCCAGACCTCGGCGCCGCGTTCGAGGTGCCGGGCGAGCGGGGCGGGGCGGGCCTGGGGGCGGGGGCTGTCCAGGGCGAGCACGGCGATGTCCTCGCGGTCGGGCCCCGCGCGGCCGGGCAGCCAGCCGTCCGGGGCGACGCGGGCGGCGACCGGGGGGATGGCGGGGTTCTCGGCGAACTCCACCCACATCCGGGCGTGCGGGTCGCCGACCACGTGGGCGCAGGTCAGGACGCGGTCCTGGGTGATCAGGACGCCGGCCCCGCACACCGCGTTCTCCGGGCCGTCCGGGCGCAGCCGCAGCCGCCAGTCCGCTCTCAGCTCCCCCATGGTTCCCGAGCGTACGCGCGGGTGGCCGTTCCTTCCCAGGGTCCGCGCACAACGGGGTGCGGACCTGTGGTTCCGGTGACCGGACACCGTGTTCGGCTTCTGATCACAACCGGGGGCTCGGTGGAGTCCGGATGGCCCAAGTGCCGTCGGGCAGCGTCGAGTTGTGAAGACTTCCTCTTTTTGAGAGCGCTCTCAGCGATAAGTCTTGACGGCTTTGCCGGGCCTCGCGAAAGTGGTCACACCTCCACCCCCCACCGTGGTCGCACCCCCACCCCCCACCCACTCGGGAGTCGCCGTATGTTCTCGCGCCGGAAGTTTCTGACCGGCTCGGCCGCCGCCGCCACCACGCTGGCCCACCCCCTGTGGGGCAGCGCCCTCGGCCCGGTGGCGTCGGCGTCCGCCGCCACCTGTGAACCGGCCCTGGTCAACCGCTCGTCGCCGGGGCGCGTCAACGCCTAAGTCACCGGCCACGAGCAGTCCACCGGCCGCTGGGTCCTGCTGCGGCCCGGCGGCGGGGTCTACCGGCCGGACTCCCCGGCCGCCCCGCAGACCCCGCCGGCGGTGGACTGCGCGATCCCGCTGAACGGGGCGGGCGGCGCGCCCGTGGTGCTGACGCTGCCTCAGATGTTCGGGGCGCGGGTGTACTTCGTGCGGGACGACACCCTGGACTTCTTCCTCAATCCGGGGCCCGCCCTGGTCGAGCCGGCCTTCGCGACCCCGGCGGACCCGAACTACGGACGCACCTGGTCGTTCTGCGAGTTCACGTTCAACCCGCAGCAGTTGTACGCGAACATCAGCTACGTCGATCTGGTGACCGCGCTGCCGATCGGCCTGACCCTGGAGGGCGACTCCACGCGCACGGTCGCCCCGCTCCCCGCCGGCGCCGTACGGCGGATCGCCGACGGCCTCGTCGCCCAGGCGGCCGCCGACGGCCGGCCCTGGGACAAGCTGGTGACCCGCGGCGCGAACGGCAGCGTGCTGCGGGTCATCTCTCCGCAGAACCTGATGGCGCCCTACTTCGACCGGCCGGACCTGATGCCGTTCCGCGATCTGTTCACGGGGTACGTCGACCAGGTCTGGGAGAAGTACCGCTCGACGGACCTGCGGATCGACCTCCAGGGCGGGCGGGGCGTGCGTACCGGCCGGGTGAGCGGCGACACGCTGGTGTTCGAGGGCGGGCACACCTTCGCCCGGCCGTCCTCGAAGGACGTCTTCACCTGCAACCACGGGCCGTTCACCAACAACCCGGCGGACAGCGACGACAAGAAGGCGCTGCTGGCGCGGCTCGCGGCGGGCTTCAACCGCTCGATCATGCTCAGCCACCCGGACCAGCCGAACGGCACCTCGGCGGCCGACTACTACCGGGGCGCGGTGACCAACCACTGGTCCCGGATCGTCCACGCCAACAGTCCGATCGGTTACGCGTTCCCGTACGACGACGTACGGCCGGAGGGGCAGCCGGACGTATCGGAGGCGGCGAACGACGGCAACCCGAGGCGGTTCACGGTGAGTGTCGGTTCCTGACGTCAGGCGATGCCCGGCCAGCAGATGTTGAACTTTGAACAAGATGGGTCTACAGTGAATCTCATTGAAGGTTAAACAACAGGTCGGGCCCGCTCTCGACCTCGTCCCCGAGGAGGAGCCATGGCTCTGTTCAACCGCAAGAACGACACCGCCGCCACCGCCGTGACCACGGCCGAGGTCGACCCCGCCCTGGCCGCCCTCACCGGCGACTACACGATCGACCCGGCGCACAGCAGCATCGGCTTCACCGTGCGTCACGCCATGGTGACCAACGTACGCGGCTCCTTCGCCGAGCACGAGGGTTCCCTCAAGCTGGACGGCAGCGACCCGGCCAACTCGACGGCCTCGATCGACGTGAAGATCGCCAGCGTGGACACCGGCATCAAGGACCGCGACGGCCACCTGGTGAGCGGCGACTTCTTCGACGCCGGGAAGTTCCCCCTGATGACGTTCCGCTCGACCTCCGCCGAGCAGCTCGGCGGCGAGAAGTACCGCGTCACGGGCGACCTCACCATCAAGGACGTGACCCGTCCGCTCGCCATCGACCTGGAGTTCAACGGCTCCGCCACCGACGTCTACGGCAACGAGCGCGTCGGCTTCGAGGGCAGCGCCGAGATCCTGCGCTCCGACTGGGGCCTGACCTGGAACGCGGCGCTGGAGACCGGCGGTGTGATGGTCAGCGACAAGGTGAAGCTGAACTTCGACATCTCCGCCATCAAGACGGCCGCCGAGTCCGCCTGACCCGCGCACCACACACCGCGCCCGCCGCCCCTCCCCTGTCGGGAGCGGGCGGCGGGCGCGGTGGTGTCCCCCGTCAGCCCATCGTCTTCTGACCGTCCAGGGCCTCGCGGATGATGTCGGCGTGGCCGGCGTGCTGGGCGGTCTCGGCGATGATGTGCATCAGTACGCGGCGGACCGACCAGTGCGCGTCCGCCTCGAACCACGGGGCCTTCGGCAGGGGGTGCGAGAGCCCCAGGTCGGGCAGGGACGCGACCAGCGCGTCGGTGCGGGCGGCCGTCTCGGCGTAGGCGTTCAGCACACCGGCCAGGGTCTCCCCCGGCAGCATCCGGAACTCGTCCGCCCGCTTCTGGTAGTCGGCCTCCGTCAGCTCGCTGAAGTCCGGCATCGCCGAGGGGCCCTTCTCGATGAAGCCCACCCAGCCCCGCTCGACCGCGGTGACGTGCTTGATGAGGCCGCCGACGCACAGCTCGCTCGCCGTGGTCCGCTGCCCGGCCTGCTCGTCGGTCAGGTCGCGGGCGGTGAACCGCAGGAAGTCCCGGTGCGCGCCGAGCGCCTGGAGGAACTCCGCGTGCTCGTCCGAGCCGGTCGACGCGGTCTTCTCGCTGCTGGCGTTCATGATGTGCTGCCTTCCGTCGTTCCCGTTCCGCCGTCAGAAACGACTTTAGAAGCCGTATAGGTCAGTTCCGGTCCTATACGTGGCTCACCGCCGCCGGATCTTGAGCGCGTTGTCCGTACGGGTGGTGGGGTTGCCGTCCGGGTCGTTCTGGGCGCGCTCGAACTCCTCGCTGAGCAGCACCTCCCACTCCCCCTCGGGCAGCTCCAGCGAGGCCAGCACCTCGTCCGGGGTCGGGAAGTGCATGGCCGCGTGATGGTGGTCCCAGGCCGGGAAGCCCGCGTGGCCCACGATCAGCAGCACCCCGCCGGGAGCCACCGCGCGCGCCGCCCGGTGCAGGATGCGCTCGCGCGGCAGGTCGCCCATGGAGTGCAGGTAGTGCGCCGAGACGAGGTCGTACTCCCCCTCGGGGAACGAGACGCCCAGGTCGCAGAAGCGCCAGCCCACCCGGTCGGCGACGCCCGCCTCCGCCGCGTGCCCGGCGGCCCGCGCCAGCGCCACCCGGGAGATGTCCGTCGCGGTGACCTGCCAGCCCCGGCGGGCCAGCCACACCGCGTCGGCGCCCTCCCCGCAGCCCAGGTCGAGCGCCCGGCCCGGCTTCAGCTCGCCGGCCTCGCGGACCAGCACGGTGTTGGGATTCCCGCTCCAGATCCGGTCGCTCTCGCGGTACCGGTCGTCCCACAGCCGCGCGTCGGACGGCTCGTCGCCGGCCTCCACCGCGCGCCGGGTGTCCTCCGTGACGAGGTCCCCGTTGATGGCCGCGCCCGCCTTCAGCCCGGCCGCCGCCGCGACGATCACCTGGTCCATCAGCCCGGTCACGTTCCCCGCCACCCAGACACCGGCCGCCGCCGTAAGGCCGGTCGGGTCCGCCTCGACGGAGGAGCCGATCGTCTGCCCGGCCACCTCCGTCGCCACCGGCCGCAGCCCCAGGCTCTCCAGCAGCCCGGACCGCGCGGTGAACCGGGGCTGCACGACCACGGCCGACCGCTCGACCACCCGGCCGTCCGCGAGCCGCACCCCGGTCAGCCGGTCGCCGCTCACCTCCAGCCCGGCGACCTCGCCGTCCACGACGGCGATCCCGCGCGCCGCCAGCTGCCCGTACTCCTCCTCGGTCGGCTCCGGGCCCCGGTGCAGGAAGAGAGTGATGTCGTCGCTCCACTGCCGCCACAGCAGCGCCTGATGCACGGCCATGGGGCTCGTCGCGATGACGCCGATCGCCGTGTCCCGCACCTCCCAGCCGTGGCAGTACGGGCAGTGCAGCACGTCGCGGCCCCACCGTTCGGCCAGGCCCTCGACCGGCGGGAGTTCGTCGGTCAGCCCGGTCGTCACCAGGAGCCGGCGCGCCGTGACGGCCGTCCCGTCCGCGCACACCACCCGGTACGCGCCGTCCGGCAGCCGTTCGGCCACCACGGCCTCACCGCTCCTGATCTCCACGCCGTACGCGGCCACCTCCGCCCGGCCGATCGCCAGGAGTTCCGAGGGCGGGGTGCCCTCGCGGCCCAGGTAGTTGTGCATGTGGGACGCGGGCGCGTTGCGCGGGCTGCCCGAGTCGATCACCAGCACCGAGCGCCGTGCCCGGCCCAGCGCCAGGGCCCCGCTCAGCCCGGCGGCCCCGCCGCCGACCACCACTACGTCGTACATCTGCGTCATGTCGCTCATGCGCGCACCTCCATCTGCGGCGATGGTGCGCCCCGCCCGACCCGCCCGGCAAACATCCTTGCCGGTTCGGCAAGCACGCGAGCGGGGGCCGCGAACTCGCACCAGACGATCTTCCCCGGGTTCCGCTCCCCGACGCCCCACTTGTCCGCGAGCGCGGCGACCAGCGTCAGCCCGCGCCCACCCTCCGCCAGGGGCTCCGGCCACCGGGCCGACCCCGGCACCTCGCCGTCCCCGCTGTCGTGCATCTCGACACGCAGTCGGCCCCCGGTGCGCTCCCAGTACAGGAACAGCTTGAAGCCGCGCCCCGGCGGCACCCCGTGCACGAGCGCGTTGGTCGCGAGCTCGCTCACGCAGAGCAGCACATCGTCCGGGTCCACCTTGCGCTCCTCGCACGCCCAATCGACCAGGGCCTGCCCCACGAACTTCCGTACGAGCGGCACGGACCTGCGCTCACGGCGGTAGAAGGCTTCGCGGGATTCGAGGAGTTGAGTTACTTCGTTCATGAGGCAAAGGTCACACGCTGTCACTACCGTCGTGCAGTGCGTCAGGTCGTACAACGCCGATGTACGACCTCTGACGGATCATCAAGGGCACTCGACGGGGAGAGGCACTGCATGAAGAGCGGGAAGAACAGCAGGAAACGCGTGACGTCGTGGCACCTGATCGGTGCGCAGTTGGCGACCTTCCGCAGGGCGGCGGGATTAACGCAGTCGGCACTCGCCGAGCGCAGCCGTGTCAGCGAGGACACGATCGCGTCGGTCGAGCAGGGACGGCGCCCGCTCCAGATGGACCTGGCCATCCTGCTGGACCAGATCCTGGAAACCAAGGGGGCCTTGCAGGTCGCGGTGGCGAAGGTCCCACAGAAGGAGCGGTTCCCGGCCTTCGTCCAGGACTTCGTGGAGTACGAGCAGGAGGCGGTGACGCTGATGTCGTACCAGAATCAGGTCGTGCCGGGGCTCCTCCAGACCGAGGAGTACGCGCGCGCCGTCTTCGCTTCGCTCTGCCCGCCCATAGAGCCGGAGGAGATCGACGCACGGGTGGCCGACCGGATGGGGCGGCAGGCTCTCCTGGCGCGCAAGCCCCGCCCCTTGCTCAGCTTCCTCCTGGAGGAGTCCATCCTCCACCGGCCCATCGGAGGGGCGAGCGTCCTGCGCGAGCAGATCGAGTGCCTGCGCAGGTATGCCGATCTCCCCATCCTGAGTCTCCAGATCGTGCCGACATCGCGCGAGACCCACGCCGCCCTCGATGGCCCCATGGTTCTCCTGGAAACCCCGGACCACGACCAGCTCGGCTACATCGAGGGTCAACGCGTGAGCTTCCTGGTCGATGACCCGGACGAAGTCAGCGTTCTCCAGCAGAAATATGGGATGCTCCGATCGCAGGCGCTCTCACCCGAAGAGAGCATTCGCCTCATGGAACACCTGCTTGGAGAGAGATGACCCGCGCAGCACACGGCACCGGACTCATTTGGTTCAAGTCCAGCTACAGCGGCAGCGAAGGCGGCGACTGCCTTGAGGTCGCCTACGACTGGCGCAAGTCCAGCTACAGCGGCAGCGAGGGCGGCAACTGCGTCGAGGTCGCCGCGCACCCCGCCGCCGTACACATCCGGGACTCCAAGGTGACGGACGGCCCCGTCCTCACCGTCCCGCCCACCGCCTGGACCGCGTTCCTCCGGGCGAACAGCTAGCACCGCACGGCCGCGAGGTAGACGCGACGGGCCGGGATCTCGCCCTCGTACGCCTCGCGGACCGTGCAGCCGTCGAGCCGGAATCCCGCGTCCCGGACCGCCGCGCCCAGCTCGTTCGCAGTGAACTCCGCCCAGTAGACGCGTAGTTCACTGCCCAGCGGATCGTCGATGACGTGGTCGGCGGTGCCCTCCTTCGCCACGATCAGCAACTGACCGCCGGGGCGGATCGCGGACGCCCAGCCGGCCAGGGTCGCGGGCAGCACGCGCTTGGGCCGGTCGTGCAGCGAGTAGTACGCGACCAGCCCGTCGAGCGGGCCGCCGGTGAGCGCGCCCTGGTCCATGACGGCGAACCGGTGGCCGGGCCGCTCACGCCGGGCGAGTTCGACACAGCGGGGTGACAGGTCGATGCCGAGCACGTCGAGGCCGTACGAGGCGAGCAGGGCCGTGACATGGCCGCAGGGCCCGCAGCCCGCGTCGTACACCCGGCCACCGGCACCGACCCGCTCCGCGAACGCGCGCAGCACCTCCAGGTCGTACGGCTTGCCGTCCAACTCGTCGCGGAACAGCCGGAGATAGTGCTCCGCGCGGGCGTCCCAGGTGCGGACGACGTCGGCGGTGCTGCCGGGCTCGGGCGGGAACACGGGCGCGTCGGTCATCCCCGCAATCTATCGGCCGCCCGCCGGACGCGGCCGGGAGGAATCGCTTCTCAAGATAGGGGTGACCTGCACCGGAGCGCGGGTCTGCACTGTCTGTCTCAGCCAGGGCGCTTCTGGTTCTCGATGTACTCCTTGATGATTGCCGGCGGTGCGCCGCCTGCGGAGGCGGCGAAGTAGGAGGGGGACCAGAAGTGGTCACCCCACAGGTACTTGCGGATGTGTTCGGGGAACTCTTGCCGGAGCCTGCGGGCTGAGACGCCCTTGAGGCTGCCGACGAGTCGGGACAGGGCGACCTTGGGCGGGTAGTGGACGAGCAGGTGGACGTGATCGCGTTCGCCGTTGAACTCCACCAGCTCGGTCTCGAAGCCCGCGCACTGTGCCGCGTGAGTACGAGCTGCGCAAGCACACCTACACCGAGTTGAAGGCCCGCGGGCTGGGGGCACAGGCCGCCCAGCACGTCATCAAGAAGACGTGTGATGCCTACACCACGTTGAAGGCGAACATCAAGGCGGGGAACCTGGGAAAGCCGGGTTCGAAGCGGCGGATCAGGGCGGAGTCGAAGCCGGTCACGTTCCGGCCCGGGGCCGCGCAGCCGTATGACGATCGTTGCCTGTCCTGGCAGTACGACGCCGCAACGGTGTCGGTCTGGACGGTGGCCGGACGTCTCAGGGGCGTGCGGTTCGCCTGCTCGCCGGACGCGTTGAAGATGCTGCGCGAGCACCGCAGGGGCGAGTCGGACCTGATCGAACGCGACGGCGTGTTCTACCTCGTCGCCGTCTGCGACATCCCCGAGCCCGAGGTGTACGAGCCGGACGGGTTCGTCGGCGTCGACCTCGGCATCGTCAACATCGCCACCACGTCGACCGGGTACCGGGCCGCCGGCCGGGGCCTGAAGCGGCACCGCAAGCGACAGCTCGACCTGCGGCGCACGTTGCAGGCCAAGGGCACCAAGTCCGCGAAGTGTCTCCTGAAGAAGCGTTCGCGGAAGGAAGCCCGGCATACCGCCAACGTCAACCACATCATCTCGAAGAAGATCGTCACCACCGCTGAACGCACCGGCTCCGGTATCGCCCTCGAAGAATTGACGGGCATCCGCAGCCGGGTACGGCTCCGCAAGGACCAGCGGTCATCTCTGCACTCGTGGAGCTTCCACCAGCTTGCCTCCTTCGTGGAGTACAAGGCACGCCGGGCCGGGGTGCCGCTGGTGTACGTCGATCCGGCCCACACCAGCCGGCAGTGCTCCGAGTGCGGTCACATCGACCGGAAGAACCGTGTCGGTCAAGCGACGTTCGCGTGCCGGGCCTGCGGGTTCCTGGCCGACGCGGACGACAACGCGTCCCACAACCTCGCCCGCAAGGGCGAGGCCGTGTGGACCGCGGGGCGTGAGTCACGCGTCCCTGCCACCCCATAAGGGATGACTGGACGGAGGAGCCCACCCGGCAGCCAGTCGGGCGCTACCTCCAAACCCGGTCCTCCAGGACCGGGTCAAGTTGACTCGAGCTTCCATGACAGGCCCCGGTGTCCACCCATGCCCACCCCATCACTCGATCGGGTGAACGTCCCCTGCTCTGAGTCCCATTCGGGGGAAAAACGGCCCGGACGGGCGCGATCATGCCTCGGTGATCTCTACCAACCGGACGGCACGCCGTCCCAAGTCCCCACTCCTGGCAGGGTTCGGCGGTGCGCTCGCGCTGCTGACCCTGCTCCCCGCGATCCCGGCGACCGCCGCCGCCCCCGCGCAGGACGACGCGGTACGGGCCGCCGGCCACGCCTCGCCCCGCGCGGTGACGCCGGCCGAGCGCCGTACCGCCGCCCACCTCGACTCGCTGCGCAACCGGCCGGCCCAGCTGCGGGCCTTCTTCAAGGCGCTGCCGAAGGGCGGTGATCTGCACAACCACCTGTCCGGCGCGGTGACCACCGAATACCTGCTGAAGCTGGCGATCGAGCAGGGACTGTGCATCGACGCGACGATGACGGCCGTGGCCGCGCCGTGCGGCCCCGGCAGCCGGCCCGCCGCCGACTCGAAGACGGACGGCGCGTTCCGGCAGCAGATCATCCGGGCCTGGTCGATGCAGGACTTCCCGGCCGACGAGTCCGGGCACGACCACTTCTTCGACACGTTCGGCAAGTTCGGCATGGCCACCTGGTACACCCGGGGCAAGATGCTGGCCAACGTCGCGAACACCGTGGCCAAGCAGAACCAGTTCTATCTGGAGACCATGGTCAGCCCGGCGTCGGACAGCGCCAAGGCGCTGGCCGACTCGGTGGGTTACGACGCCGACCTGGCCTCGCTGCACCGCAAGCTGCTGGCCGGCGGCAAGCTGGACAAGGTGGTGGACGAGGCGGTCCAGGAGGCCGACGACACCGACGTCCAGTTCCGGAAGGCCGCGCACTGCGACACCGCGCGCCCGGCCCCCGCCTGCAAGCTGCCCGTCCGCTGGATCTCCCAGGTGTCGCGCGGCAGTTCGCCGGTCCGGGTGTTCACGCAGATGGCCGTGGGCATGCGGCTGGCCGAGCGCGACTCCCGGTTCGTCGCGGTCAACCTCGTGCAGCCGGAGGACTGGGACAGCTCGCTGGAGAACTACAGCCTCCAGATGCGGATGCTGAAGTACCTGCGCGGCCAGTACCCCGGCGCCCACCTCACCCTGCACGCCGGTGAGCTGGCGCCCGGCCTGGTCAAGCCGGAGGACCTGACCTTCCACATCAACGAGGCGGTACGGGTCGCCGGGGCCGAGCGCATCGGCCACGGCGTCGACCTGGTCCACGAGGACGACTGGCGCGCCCTGGCCCGGACGATGGCCCGGCGGCACGTCGCGGTCGAGGTGCCCTTCTCCAGCAACAAGCAGATCCTCGGCATCGCGGGCGACGACCACCCGTTCAACGCGTACCGGCGCTACGGGGTGCCGATCGTGCTGTCCACCGACGACCCGGGCGTCTCGCGGATCGACATCAGCCACGAGTACCAGTACGCGGCCCAGACCTACGACCTGTCGTACACCGAGCTGAAGGACCTGGCCCGCGCCTCGCTGGAGTACGCCTTCCGCGACGGCCGCAGCCTCTGGGCGACCGGTACCGCGCCCTCCGGCTACCGCGTGGTGGCGGCCTGCCGGGCCGACCGCCCCGGTGACGGCTCGCCGAGCGCGCGCTGCGCCAACTACCTCGCGAGCAGCCCGAAGGCGGCGACCGAGTGGCGCCAGGAGGCGGCCTTCGCGGCCTTCGAGCGCACCCACGGCGGTCGCGGCTGAGCGGCCCCACCCGCTGCGCACCGTAGGGGTGCGGGACTTCGGTCCCGCACCCCTTTCCCTTTTTTCGCTTCCGCAAGAATAAGAATCAGCCACACTACCGACCATATCCAGCCATCGGAATTCGGAGTTCCATTTCCTTAAATCGGAGATCATCTCTGGTCTAGACAATCGCTTGAGCCATTGGGTAGGTTCCCGTCACGAGATCTCAACCGCTGAATCGACCAACGCATCCGCTCCACTTTTCTGGAGGAATCAATGGTTCAGGCAATTCTCGACATGGCGGACCGCACGCTCTCCCGGCTGCTCCGCGAGGAGACCGCCGAGGCGTACTGCCAGTGCCCCGCCGGAAGCTCCGTCTACTGTTCGGGCGACACCCTCGTGACGAAGTTCTGCTGCTCCTGGAACTGCGCCGCGAAGCCCACCTGCACGTACACCTACGTGTACGGCGGCTGCTGAGCCGCACCACCTCGTGTGACCGTGTTCCCGCCGCCGTCGACGGGCGGCGGCGGGAACGCGGGCCGCCGATTCCGGGAGAGCCCATGAACGCCCTGACCGAGCACCTCCGACTCATCTGCTGCCTGGTGACCTCACTGGTCCTCGGCGCCTCCGCCCTGGGCAAGGCGCGCGCCCCCCGGGAGTTCGCGGACGCCGTGCTGCGCATGCGGGTGGTCCCGGCCCGGACGGTCGGGGCGGTCGCGGTCGGCATGCCGCTCCTGGAGGCCCTGCTCGCCGTGGCCGTATGGATTCCACCGCTCGCCACCTGGGCCTTCGCCGCCGCGACCGGGCTGACCATCGCCTTCACGGCGGCCCTGGCATCGGTGATCGCGCGCGGCATCGACACCTCCTGCTCCTGCTTCGGGGTCTCCGCCGCCCCGGTCGGCCCGGCCCACCTCGTGCGGAACGCGGCCCTCCTCACCGCCGTCGGCGCCGGCTTCGCCGCCACCCTGCTGCACGATTCCGGGACGGCGCTCTTCCCCGCGTTTCCCGAGGCGCTCCTCGGACTGTTCGTGGCCGGCTGCACCAGCGCGCTCATCATCGCGACCGATGTGCTCTCCGAGGTGTTCTCCGGACCTCGCGCGGCGAATACACGACCCACTCATTAATCGCCACCTATTTATTACCGAACACTTCTCGTCCAGTGCGCGCCGAATCGAGGTCCCCTCATCATGCTTGTCGCCGCTGTCGTCATCATCGGCTGCCTTTCCCTCTTCAATCTTCTGCTCACTCTGGCCGTCGCACGCCGCTCCTCGCAATCCACGACGAGCGACATCGAACCTCCGGCGAACCGGCTCCCCGACGGCGCCCCGCTGCCCGAATTCACGGTGGAAACCGTGGAACACGGGACGATCGGCCGGGCCGATATCCGGGGCGAGGCCGTCGTCGGCTTCTTCTCCACGAGCTGCCGTCCCTGCCGCGACCAGGCACCCGATTTCGTAAAAGCGGTGCAGGGCATTCCGGGTGGCCGGGAGCAGGTGCTCGCCTTCGTCAAGGGCGGTGGTCCGGTCGAGAAGGAGCTGGTCGAGCTGCTCGCGCCGGTCGCCCGTGTGGTGACCGAGCCGGCCGGTGAGTCCGGGGCGTCGCAGGAGGCGTTCGGCATCGTCCGCTGGCCCAGCTATCTGAACGTGGACGCGGACGGCCGCGTCACCGGCCGCGAGACGGTGTACTCCCTCGCGGTGCCGACGACCCCGTCGTCCCGGTGAGCGTGCCCCCGGTGGACGGTAAGGGGACCGGTCCGCGCGGCGAGGGCCTCCAGGCGCTGCGGTCGGCGGGTGCCGCCATCGCCCTCGCCTGGCGGGCCGACCCCCGGACCATCGTCGGATTCGCGGCGACCAGCGTCGTCGCCGGGCTGCTGCCGATGGTGGTGGCCCTGATGGTGCGGGAGCTGTTCGACGGGATCGCCCAGCAGGCGTCCGCGAACGAACTGACCCGGATCACGCTCTACCTGATCGCCGCGAGCCTCGGGCTCGCCGTCGTGCCCGCGTTCGGCGAGTATCTGCGCGGCCAGAACAGCCGGGCCATCCGCATCCGCGTCCAGGACGAGCTGTTCGACGGCGTCAACCGGCTGCCGGGCCTGCGCCACTTCGAGGACCCGGCCTTCCAGGACGAGCTGCGCCTCGCCCAGCAGGCCGGCGGGACCGCGCCCGACCTGCTGATCGGGTCCGCCGTCAACAGCCTCCAGGCCCTGGTGACCCTGACCGGGTTCCTCGCCACGGTGTTCGTGCTGAACCCGGTGCTCGGCGTGGTCACGGTCGTGATGGCCCTCCCGCTGTTCCACACCCAGCTCCAGGCCGGGAAGCGGCGGGCGCGGGTCCTCCAGGACAACATGCCGCGCAACCGGCGCCAGATGTTCTACGGCAGCCTCCTCTCGGACACCGACGCGGTGAAGGAGATCCGCCTCTTCGGCCTCCAGGACTTCTTCCGCGACCGGGCCGGCCGGGAGCTGCGGACCGCGTCCGCCGCCGAGAGCCGCACGGACCTGCTGAACCTGATGCGCCGGCTGCCGCCGCTGCTGCTCGGCGTCGCGGTGTATGGGGCGGGGCTGCTGTGGGCGGTGCGCGCGGTCCGGTCGGGCACGCTGACCATCGGTGACGTGTCGATGTTCCTGGCCGCCACGGCCGGGATGCAGTCCGGCGTCGCGCAGCTGGCCACCACCGGCAGCGCCGCGTACCAGGCGTCGATCACCTTCGGGTTCTTCCTGCGCCTCAAGCGCGTCGAGCCGGACCTGCCGCGCCCGGCCGTGGAGCGCGCGCTGCCGCCGCTGTCCCGCGGCATCGAGCTGCGCGACGTCTGGTTCCGGTACAACGACGCCTCGCCCTGGGTGCTCCAGGGCGTCGATCTGACCATCCCGGCCGGCGCCGCGACCGCGCTCGTCGGGCTGAACGGGGCCGGCAAGAGCACCCTGGTGAAGCTGCTGTGCCGGCTGTACGACCCGACGCGGGGCACGATCCTGTGGGACGGGCAGGACATCCGGGAGATCGCCCCGGAGACACTGCGCCGGCGGGTCGGCGTGGTCTTCCAGGACTACTGCCGCTACGACCTGACGGCGTCCGAGAACATCGGTCTGGGCCAGGTGGACCGGATGGCCGACGAGGAGCGGATCACCGGCGCCGCGAAGGCCGCCGGCATCCATGCCCGGATCGGCCGCCTGGGCGCCGGCTACCGCACGCTGCTGAGCCGTATCTTCGTCCCCGAGACGGAGCAGGGCCTCGCCGGCCAGTCGCTGTCCGGCGGCGAGTGGCAGCGGGTCGCGGTCGCCCGTGCGTTCATGCGCGGGGACGCCGAGCTGATGATCCTGGACGAGCCGAGCGCCGGTCTGGACGCGGCGGCCGAGAAGCAGCTCCACGACTCCCTGCGGGAGCTGCGCCGGGACGCGACGAGCGTGATGATCTCGCACCGGCTCAGCTCGGTGCGCGGGGCGGACCGGATCGTCGTGCTCACGTCCGGCCGGATCGCCGAACAGGGCACCCACGACGAGCTGATGGTGCTGGGCGGCGCGTACGCGGACCTGTTCACGCTCCAGGCGGACGGCTACCAGATGGACGTACCGGCGGGCCGGGGCTGAGGAGGACGTGATGGTGGCGGTGCTGGGTGCGGGGGCGGGGTTCGTCGTCCTGCTGGTCCTGCTGCGGCTGACCGTGTCGGTGCTGCTGGTGTCGGGGCCGAGCATGACGCCGGCCCTGCGCCACGGGCAGCGGGTGCTGTTCGTCCGGCGCGGGCTGGTCCGGCCGCGCGCGGGGCGGATCGTGGTGCTGCGTCCGCCGCCGGGACCGGCGGGCCGCCCGCTGCTGGTGAAGCGGGTGGTGGCGCTGGGCGGCGATCCGGTCCCGCCGGAGGTCCGCGAGGCGACGGGCGCGGCGCCGGACGCGGTGGTGCCGCCCGGCCGGCTGATGGTGCTGGGCGACAATCCGCCGTTCAGCACGGACTCCCGGCTGTGGGGCGCGCTGCCGGTGTCGGACGTGGTGGGCGTGGTCCTGGAGGGGACGCGGCTGCGGGGCCGGGCCTAGGGGCAATGCCGGTGACTTTAGGTTGTTGCTGGTGGGACGGTGGTGATGGTCGCTGGGGCTGGTGGTGGCCAGTTGCGGTGTTCGGCCCGCTTGAGGGGCCAGTTGGACATCTTGCGTTTGATCACGCGGGGGCAGGTCCGGTGGCGGCGGGCGGGCAGGAGTCGTTCGGTGATCTCAGCCAGGGTGCGGGTCAGTGCCCGTGCGAGTCTGCCGGGGGGAAAACGCCGCCTGGGCCGGGACCTGGCGGCGCACGATTCGCAGGGACCGGGTGAACGACACGCGGTCCGGGTCGAGACCGTGGTCGAGGGCGGCCTGGTGCATCAGCTGCCGGATGGCGTGATGGACGAGGAGGAAGCCGTAGATCTCCTGTTCCACGCCCCACGGGTACTTCGAGCGCAGGACGAGCTTCGGGCCTCTCTGGTGGGTTTTGATCTCGTCCAGCGTGGTCTCGATCTCCCAGCGCTGGGCGTAGAGCGCGGCGAGGTCCCGGGCGGGTGCCTGCTCGGGGTCGAGCAGGGTGGTCAGCAGGCGGTAGACGGTGGTGTCGCCGCTGCGTGCGAGGGTGTACTCGATCACGCGGACCGTCACGGGGTTGCGGCGGCTCCTGCGGTCCCGTTCGGCATGAACGGTGCTGAGGTAGGAGCCGTCGGCGAGGACCTGCACGACGGGCAGGGCCGCGCTCTTGCGCATCCGCCACAGCAGGTCGGCGCCACTGGCCCGGGCGGCCTGCCACAGCTCGAATCCGTAAAAGCCCCGGTCGGCCAGCAGCAGCATCTCTTCTCCGAGCTGGGTGAACAGCTGCCGCGACAGCGCCTGCTCGCTCGCCGACAACGGCCCCACGGCTGTGCCGAACACCGCGTGGGTGCCGCACTCGGCCAGCGCCACCACCCTGGCCTGCGGGAACGCACCCACCCCGCGACCCGAACCCGGACGGCCGAAGAAGTCGTCGTTCGCCGCGGTGTCCGCCAGGTCCAAGGTGGTGCCGTCCACGGCCATCAGACGCCACCGCCGATACCAGGCGCCGGCCGTCTCCGGCACGGCCACCGGACGGCACACCCGCGCGAACAGCTCCTTCAGCGGCTCGACACCCAAACGCCGGCGCGCCCGCCCGATCGCGGCGGTCGTCGGCACACGCCACGACCGCCGCCCGCCCTCCAGCCCCTCGCCCAGCAGTCGCGCAACCTCTTCATAGGGCTGGCCGAAGAACAGACACATCGCCAACACGAAGTACACAACCACCCGGGCGGGCAGCAGCCGACTGCGCTGCTCGGCCCGCCCGGTCCCGGCGATCACCTCGTCGACCAACTGCGGCGGAAACGCACGCGTCAACACCCCGATCGCGATCCGATCCGACAAACGCTCACCCGCAGGCAACTTGACCTGCCCCACCCTCGCCACACCACAACCAACGACCCATGGACGCCAAAGTCACCGGCATTGGGCCTAGGGGGTGTCTGACAAATCCCCGCGGCGTCGCGGCGCCTGGCACGCACGCTCGCCGCGTTGCCGAAAAGTCCTAGTAGCTCCTTCCCCAAGCTCTTGACGAGCAGGGGAGACCCCATCCGAGGATTTCCCGGCGCCTTGCGATCGCACGCACCAGACGCCGCTCCTTCCTCCACGGGGATTTGTCAGACACCCCCTAGAAGCCGCCCCCGAAGTCGCCTCCGCCGCCGAACCCCCCTCCGCCGTCCCCGAAACCGCCCCCGAAGCCGCCGTCGAAGCCCGACGGGTCGTAGTCGGCGCCGGAGAAGTCGCCGCCCGCGAAGTCACCGCCGAAGTCGCCGCCGCCGTACTCCGCCGCGTACGCCGGGGTGGCCAGCACCGAGCCGAGCATCGTGCCGGCCAGGAGCATGGGCAGCAGGCCGCCCGCGAAGTAGCCGCCCGCCCAGGGGCCGTAGGCCGGGCCCGCCTCCCAGTACGGGCGGCGGGTGCCGTCGCCCGCGTCCACGGTCCGGCTCATCGGCGGCTCGCCCTCGCGCAGCCGCACCTCGTCCGCCGCGCACACCGGGACCTCTCGGGCGCTGCCGCCCGCCGGGCTCCAGCGGACGTCCGCGACCGAGGGCCCGTGGCGCGGGTCGAAGAAGCAGGGCGGGCGCCGGGCCGGGAGCTCGCGGCCGGTGCGGCGGGCGTCGAGCACCGCGAGCGAGTAGCGCCCCTCCTCCAGGGCGGCGGTCACCCCGCGCACGTCCGAGGGGTGTTCGGCCCGCGCCATCCGGGTCTTGGCGCTCTCGTAGGAGTCGAGGGCGCGTTCGTAGTCGGCGCGCATCGTGTCGTCGGCGCCGGGCTCCGCCGGATGGAAGTCGAGCCGTTCCAGGGTCTCCCCGTACGCGGTGATGTCCTCGTCCACGACGACCCGCAGCTTCTCCAGCGCGGCCCGCTCCTCCGCCCTCCTGCGGCCGCGGTTGCGGCGGACGACGGTGTACGCGGCGGCCCCGCCGAGGACGACGACGGCCCCGGTCACGGCGAGGCCGACCGCGGCCGAGCCCGTACCGGACGAGGAGCCGCCGTTCCAGGAGGCGGGCGCGTGGCCGCGGGCCTGTTCGACGGCCCGGTCGACGAAGGCGTCGAGCTGGGTCGCCGCGTCGGTGTCCGCGCCGGGCGTCTGCACGGCGGCGGTGAGGTTGATGACCGCGTTCCGGGACATGACCTGCGGGTCGGCGCCCGCGCTGAAGGCGTCCCCGAGGCGGACGGCGTAGACGCCGGTGATCCCGGTCTCGGTGCGCAGGGTGCGCAGGACGCTGTCCTTCGGGAAGGCGGCGGTGTCCGGCAGCACGGCCACGAGGACCGGCTTGTCCGCGTTCTGGATCTTCCTGCCGAGCGCGGCCGCCTGGCCCGGTGAGAGCTGGTCGGACGCGGCCGGGTCCACGTACACGGGCCCCTGGCGCAGGGCGCGGGCCACGTCCTCGACGGTGGAGGCGCCGGGCGTGGCGGGGGCGGCGGCCGGGGCCAGGAAGAGGGCGAGGGCGGACAGGGCCATCAGCAGCCCCGCCAGGAACGCCGGGGCCGCACGGGTGTGGAACGGCCGGTTCCGCATACGTCCACGCTAACGGCACACCCACCCCGGCGCACACGCGTACGACTCAGGGTTCGCGGCTCAGGCTCGCGGCCGGGGCTTCGCGGGTGGGGCCTCGCGGGTGAGGCGGATGGTGTCGCGGTACCACTTGGCGCTGTCCTTGAGCGTGCGCTCCTGCGTCTCGTAGTCGACGCGGACGATGCCGAACCGCTTGTCGTAGCCGTAGGACCACTCGAAGTTGTCGAGCAGCGACCAGGCGAAGTAGCCCCGGACGTCGGCGCCCCGCGCGCGGGCGGCGGCGACGGCGTCGATGTGGTCGGCGAGGTACGTGGTGCGGTCGGCGTCGTGGACCGCGCCGTCCTCGGCGACGGTGTCGTCGAAGGCGGCGCCGTTCTCCGTGACGACGGTGGGCAGTCCGTAGTCGTGCTCCAGGCGGACGAGCAGGTCGGTGAGTTCGGTGGGGGTGATCTCCCAGTCCATGTCGGTGCGCGGCAGATCGCGCTCCACCTGGCGGGTGACGGGCAGCCCGTCCGCGTCGGTGGCGGCGCCGTCCTCGGTGACGCCGGAGAACAGCGAGCCCCGGTAGAAGTTGACGCCGAGCACGTCCAGCGGGGTGGCGACGACCGCCAGGTCGCCGTCCCGGACGGGCAGTTCGACGCCCCGGGCGGCGAGGTCGGCGACGACGTCCGCGGGGTAGGCGCCCCTGACGACCGGGTCCAGATAGAGCCGGGCGCCGAGCCCGTCCGCGCGGCGGCAGGCCTCGGCGTCCTCGGGGCTGTCCGTCTCGGGGGTCGCGGTGCCCAGGTTGAGGGTGAGGCCCAGCTCCAGCGCGTCGCCCCGGGCGGCGGCCCGCTCGCGCATCCGGCGCGCGGCGAGGCCGTGGCCCAGGAGCAGGTGGTGGACGGCGTGGATCGCCTCGCCGAAGTCCTGCCGGCCGGGGGCCTGGTTGCCGTAGGCGTAGCCGAGCATCGCCGAGCACCAGGGCTCGTTGAGCGTGGTCCAGTGGGCGATCCGGTCGCCGAGGGCGTCGTGGGCGAGCGCGGCGTAGTCGGCGAAGCGGTACGCGGTGTCGCGGACCGGCCAGCCGCCGGCGTCCTCCAGCTCCTGCGGCAGGTCCCAGTGGTAGAGGGTGACCCACGGGGTGACGCCCGCGGCCTCCAGCTCGTCGAGCAGCCGCTTGTAGAAGTCCAGGCCCCTGGGGTTGGCCGGGCCCCGGCCGCCCGGCTGGACGCGCGGCCAGGCGAGCGAGAAGCGGTAGGTGTCGACGCCGAGGTCCGCGATCAGCCGCACGTCTTCGGGCATGCGGTGGTAGTGGTCGCACGCCACGTCCCCGTTCTCGCCGCGCACCACCATGCCGGGCACCCGGCAGTAGGTGTCCCAGATGGACGGCGTCCTGCCGTCCTCGGCCGCCCCGCCCTCGATCTGGTACGCGGCGGTGGCGACGCCCCAGCGGAAGCCGGCGGGCAGTCCGGGCACGGGCCGGGCGGCGATCTCGCGGGCGTACGCCCGGCGGGTGACGGGGTTCATGGTTCTCCTGTCGTGTGCGTTGCTCGTCGGACCGGGTGGAGGCGGGGGTACCGGGCTCCGCCTACGCGCCGGTGCCGACCGGGACCTCGTGGTGGAGCCAGCAGGCCACCGTGCGGGAGTCGTCGGCGTCCGGCGCGGCGAGTACCGGGACGTGGCTGTCGCAGCCCGCGGTCCGCTTGGCGCAGCGGGGGTGGAAGGCGCAGCCGGCGGGCATCGCCGTCAGGTGCGGGGGCGAGCCGGGGATGCCGCTGAGTTCGCGGCGGGGGCCGTGCAGCGCGGGGAAGGAGTGCAGCAGTCCGGCGCTGTACGGGTGGCGGGGGTCGCGGTAGAGGTCGGCGGCGCCGGCCTCCTCGACGATCCTGCCCCCGTACATGATCGCGATCCGGTCGGAGAACTCGATCAGCAGCGAGATGTCGTGGGTGATGAAGACGACGGAGAAGCCCAGTTCCTCGCGGAGCCGGATGAGTTGGCGCAGGATCTGGCGCTGCATGACGACGTCGAGCGCGGTGGTGGGCTCGTCCATGATGACGATCTCGGGTTCCAGGGCGAGCGCCATCGCGATCATGACGCGCTGGCGCATGCCGCCGGAGAGCTGGTGCGGGTAGGCGCCGAGCCGGGCCGGGGAGATGCCGACGAGGCCGAGGAGTTCGCGGGCGCGGGCGGTGCGGTCGGTCTTGCGCATCTCGGGGCGGTGGGCGCGGAGTACGTCGGTGAGCTGGCTGTGCACCGTGTGCACGGGGTTCAGCGAGTTCATCGCGCCCTGGAAGACGATGGACAGCTCCTGCCAGCGGAAGGCGCGCAGTTCGGCCGCGGTCATGGCGAGCAGGTCGAGGCGGTCGCCGTCGCGCCGGTGGTAGTGGACGTCGCCGCCGGTGATGACGCCGGGCGGGGAGAGGAGCCGGGTGACCGCGTAGGCCAGGGTGGACTTGCCGGAGCCGGATTCGCCGGCCAGGCCCAGTACCTCGCCGCGGTGCAGGGTGAGGTCGATGCCGCGCAGGGCGTGCACGGCGTCGGCGCCGGTCCCGTAGTCCACGTCGAGGCCGCTGATGGTGAGGACGGGCTCGCTCATGGGCGGGTCTCCTTGTGCGGTGCGGTGCGCGTACCGGTATCGGTGCGGGTGCCGATATCCGTGCCGGTGCCGGTATCCGTGCCGGTGCCGGTGCCGGTGCGGGCGACCGGGGTGAAGCCGACGCGCATCCTGACCGTGCGGGAGCCTCCGGTCTCGGTGCGCAGGCGCGGGTTGACGAACTCGTCGATCCCGAAGTTGATGAGCGCGAGGGACATGCCGAGCAGGGCGATGCAGAGTCCGGCCGGGACGTACCACCACCAGGCGCCCAGGGCGAAGGCCTGGTTGGACTGCGCCCAGAACAGGACGGTCCCCCAGTTCCAGTTGGAGATGTCGGCGACGCCGATGAACGCGAGGGTGATCTCGGAGAGGATCGCGAAGATGACCGTGCCGACGAAGCCGGAGGCGATGACGGCGGTGAGGTTGGGCATCACCTCGAAGAGGATGATCCGCCAGGTGGGTTCGCCGGTGGCGCGGGCCGCCTCCACGTAGTCGCGGCGGCGCAGCGACAGCGTCTGGGCGCGCAGCACGCGGGCGCCCCAGGCCCAGGAGGTGAGGGCGATGACGGCGGCGATCAGCAGGTCGCCGGTGTCGCTGACGAAACTGGCGATGATGATGATCAGCGGCAGTCCGGGGATGACCAGGAAGACGTTGGACAGCAGCGACAGCGCCTCGTCGGCGGCGCCGCCGAGAAAGCCCGCGGTGACGCCGACGAGCACGGACAGGATCGTGGCGAGGATGCCGGCGACGAAGCCCACGAGGAGGACGCCCCGGGCGCCGACGAGGATCTGGGACAACACGTCCTGGCCGATGTGCGTGGTGCCCAGCCAGTGCGAGGCGGAGGGCGGCTGAAGCAGCTCCCGGCTCATCGCGTCGGGGTCGTACGGGGCGATCCACGGGCCGATGATCGCGATCAGCACGAAGAACAGCAGGATGCACAGTCCGACGACGGTCTTGCGCCCGCGCAGGAAGCGGAACCTGCGCCGGCTCGCGGCCGGGACCTCGGCGGCGTCGAGCACGGCGGCATCGGTGGCGGCGGTGGCGGCCATCCGCCAGGCCTCCCTTCGGGTGCGGGGGTCGAGGAGCATGTAGAGGATGTCGGCGAGGAGGTTCGCCACCAGGACGGAGAGCGTGATGATGAGGAAGACGCCCTGCATGAGGGGGTAGTCCTTGGCGCCGACGGCCTTGAGGAGCTGGAAGCCGATGCCGGGGTAGCTGAACACCATCTCGACCAGCAGCGTGCCGCCGACGATGAGGCCGAGCGAGAGGGCGAAGCCGGAGATGTTGGGCAGGATCGCGTTGCGTGCCGCGTAGCCGAACATCACCCGGCGCTCGGAGAGGCCCTTGGCCTGGGCGACCATGACGTAGTCCTCGCTGGACACCGTCACCATCATGTTGCGCGTGCCGAGAATCCAGCCGGCCACGGCGCTGAGGACGATCGTGACGCCCGGCAGCACCCCGTGGTAGAGCGCGCTGGAGACGAACGGCCAGTCGAAGGCCGGGATGAGGGAGTCGTCGTACCCGCCCTCGAAGGGGAAGAGCGGCCACTTGACCGCGAACAGCGAGATCGCGATGAGCCCGAGCCAGAAGTACGGGATGGACGAGATGAACGTGGTGACGGGCAGCAGGCCGTCCATCCAGGAGCCGCGCCGCCAGCCGGCGAGGACGCCGATGCCGGTGCCGAGCACGAAGCTGATGAGCGTGGTGATGCCGACGAGCGCGACGGTCCAGGGCAGGGCCTGGCCGATGACCTCGCCGACCGGGGTCGGGAAGAAGGTGAACGACATTCCGAGGTCGCCGTGGAGCAGGTGCGACCAGTAGTCGGTGTACTGCTCCCAGAGCGACTGCTTCTTGTCGAGGCCGAAGAGCGCCTCCAGGGACGCGATGGCGCTGGTGTCGAGTTGGCCCTGATAGCGGGCGAGGAGTGCCTGGACGGGGTCGCCGGGCATCAGCCGCGGGATGAGGAAGTTGACGGTGATGGCGGCCCAGGCGGTGACCAGGTAGAAGGCGAGCCGTTGGAGGAGGTACTTCACTTCGCGGCCTCCTTCTCGTGGCCGGCGGCGCCGGTGCCGTTCTCGTACAGCCAGCAGGCGGCCCACTGGCCGTCGGCGAGGTCGAAGCGCGGCGGGAGTTCGGAGCGGCAGCGCTCCATCGCCCGGGGGCAGCGGGGGTGGAAGCGGCAGCCGGCCGGCGGGTCGATGAGCGAGGGGGCTCGCCGCCGGCCCCGTCCTCCGGTTCCTCGCCGGTGTCCGCCCGGTCGGGGTGGGGGCGCGGAGGCGATGAGAAGCTGGGTGTAGGGGTGGGCGGGGCGCTGGGTGACGGTCTCGCTGTCGCCGCCCTCGACGACCCGGCCGGCGTACATCACCAGCGTGGTGTCCGCGAAGTAGCGGGCGGACGCGATGTCGTGGGTGATGTAGAGGATGGCGAGGCGGAGCCGGTCCTTGAGGTCCCCCAGCAGGTTGAGCACCCCGAGCCGGATGGACACGTCCAGCATGGAGACGGGCTCGTCGGCGAGGAGGACCTGCGGGTCGGCGCCGAGCGCGCGGGCGATGGCCACGCGCTGGCGCTGACCTCCCGACAGCTCGTGCGGGAACTTGTCCAGGTACTGATGAGGAGGGGTCAGCTGGACGCGGTCCAGCAGAGCGGTCAGGTTCTCCTCCAGCTCCGCGTCGCCGCTGCCGGCCCGGCCGTGGATCTTCAGTGACCGGGTCAGGTGGTAGCGCACGGTGTGCACGGGGTTCAGCGAGGCGAACGGGTCCTGGAAGATGAGCTGGACGCGGCGTACGTAGCCGCGGAAGGACCGGCCGCGTCCGGCCTTCACCGGCCGGCCGCCGAGCAGGATCTCGCCCGAGGTGAGCGGATACAGCTGCGCGAGCAGCCGGGCGACGGTGGACTTCCCGGAGCCCGACTCCCCCACCAGGGCCGTGACGGTGCCGCGCCGCAGTTCCAGCGAGACGTCGTCGACGGCGTGGACGCTGCGGCGCCTGCCCGCGAGGAGGTCGCGGCCGGTGCGCCGTACGGCGAAGTGCTTGGTGACTCCGCGTGCTTCGAGCACGATGTGGTTGTTCTCCGGCTGCTCGGACATGGCCGGTCCCCGGAATCCCTGGTCCTACTTGGCGGGCTTGAGGTTGAGGACGACTTCCAGCGAGGAGGGCTGGGTGTGCTGGGGGTCGGCGTACGGGTCGTCCTCGGTGGGCCGGCCCACCCAGTTCTTCGTGGAGTACTCCGCCCCGATGGGCGCGGCGGCGGTCGGGATCATCGGCGCCTGTTCGACCATGATCTTCTGCAGGGTGTTCATGGCCGTGGTGCGGGCGGTGTCCGTGGTGGCCCGGGCGAAGTCCTTGAGCGCTTCGGTGGCCTCGGTGCTCTTGAAGCGGCCGAAGTTGCCGGACTGGGACGCCTTGCCGATGGGCTGGAGCAGGGCCCCGTCCATGATGTTCTGGTACATGTCGTACGGGGTGGCGCCGCTGTTGGTCCAGTGCAGGGTGGCGTCGAAGTTGCCGTTGGCGACGTCGGTGCCCCACGCCTCGGCGGTCTGGGTCTTGACCTCGGCCTCGATGCCGATCTTCTTGATGTTGTCCTTGATGATCGCCAGGCCGGTGATGTAGTCGTTCCAGCCGGCCGGGTCGGTGAAGGTGAGCTTCACCGGCTTGCCGGCCGGGTCCTTGAGGACGCCGCCGGCGAGCGTGAAGCCGGCTTTTTCCAGGACCTTCTTGGCGCCCTCGACGTCCGGCTCGGTGGTGGCGTCGCGGTACGCGGGGGCGATGAAGGACTCACCGGCGGGCAGCGGGATGCCGGTGGGGTTGGTGATCTCCGGGTAGAGGGTGGCCTCGGCCTGGGTGTAGATGGCGTTGCGGTCCACGACCATCGCCATGGCCCGGCGCAGCGCCGGGTTGTCGAACGGCTTGCGGGTGGTGTTGAACCACAGGCCGTGGATGCCGAGGCCGGAGGGGAACCACAGCTTGTGGTTCTCGGGGTCCTTGGCGATGAACAGCTTCTTGTAGTCCGGCATGAAGACGAAGGACCACTCCAGCTTGCCGCTCGCCAGCGCGGTGGTGGCGGCGCTGTTGTCGTTGTACGTGGTGTAGCGCAGCTCCTTGACCTTGGTCGAGCCCTTCCAGTAGTCGGGCGTCGCGGTCAGGGTGGTGGTCTGCGGGGTGAAGGTCTTCAGCTTGTACGGGCCGGAGCCGACGGGGGTGCGGTTGGGCCAGGTCTCGGGGTTCTCGACCTTCTGCCAGATGTGCTTGGGCACGATGAACTGCTGGATGATCTTGTTCTGGTTGACGTACTGCGAGTCGTCGAAGCGCAGGACGACCTGCTTGCCCCGGACCTCGATGTCGCCGTACGCGATGCCGTTGCCGTTGAGGGCGGGGTGCTTCTTGAGCAGTTCGAAGGTGAACGCCACGTCCTCGGCGGTGACCGGCTTGCCGTCCGCCTACCTGGCGCGCGCGTCGAGCGTGAAGGTGACCTGGTGGAAGTCGAGGTCCCATTTCCAGTCGGTCGCCAGCCACGGGTCGGCCTTGTCGGCGGGCCGGATCTGGCTCGTCATCGCCAGCGGCTCGTAGATCATGTAGCGGTAGCCGAGGGTCGCGCCGGCCGAGGTGTTGAGGAACGGGTTGCTGTTGTCGGTCTGCGGACCGTCCGGCTTGCCCAGGGTCAGCACGCCGGAGGCGGCGCCCCCGCGGCTCTTGTCGCGGTCGGAGTTGGCGGAGGAACAGCCTGCGGCGAGGGCGACCACCGCGGTGGCGAGCGCGGCGGCTCTGAGCGTGTGACGGCGTGCGGACATGGCGACTCCAGGTGGGAACCGGCGGGTCTGGAAGATCCGGAAACGGGCAGCGCTCGGCGCGCCGGGTACGGGGGTGACGGCGTTGCGGGTGGTGCGTTGCGGGTGCGGTGGTGGGCCTGGGGAGCCCTTACCGCCAGGGCGCCGAGTGGCGCACGACCAGTTCGGTGGGCAGCACGACCGGGGCGTCGGGCGCGGGCGTGCCGCCGAGGTGCGCGAGGAGCATCCGTGCGGCCGTCTCACCCATCCGCCGGGTGGGCTGGCGCACGGTGGTCAGGGGCGGTTCGGTGTGTTCGGCCATCGGGATGTCGTCGAAGCCGACGACCGCGATGTCACCGGGCACGGACTTCCCGGCGGCGCGCAGCGCCCGCAGCACCCCGGCCGCGGTGATGTCGTTGTGGGCGAAGACCGAGTCGAACTCGGTTCCGGCGGCGAGGAGTTCCTCCACGGCGAGCCGGCCGCAGCGCTCGGTGAAGTCGCCCCGGACGACGAGGTCGGTGGGCAGGACCGAGCCGAACCCGGCCAGCCGGTCGCGTACGCAGCCGAAGCCCTCGGGGCCGGTGATGACGACGGGCCGGGTGCGTCCGGCGTCCCGCAGATGGCGGGCGGCCGACGCGCCCCCTTCGTGGTTGGTGGTCACGACGGAGGGGAACTCGGGGTGGTGGCCGCGATCGTCGATCAGCACGATCGGCAGGCCGTCGCGGTGCAGTTCGGTGAGGTGGTCCAGGGTGTTCTCGGGTTCCACCACGACCAGTCCGTCGAAGGCGCGCGCCGACACCTGGCTGGTGAAGCGCTGGACGGACTCGGCCCCCCGGTTGCAGGTGAACAGCAGCAGCCCGTAGTCGGCGGCCTCGACGGTGTCGACGACGCCCTGGAGCACCTCGCCCATCCAGGGCCAGGTCAGCGAGGGCACCAGCATGCCGACGGTGCGGCTGCTGCCGCGGGCCAGGCCCACGGCGCCCGAACTGGGTACGTAGCCGAGCTGCGCGATCACCGCGCGGACGCGGGCGGCCGTGGTGCCGTCCACCTCGCCCTTGGTGTTGATGACCCGGGACACGGTCGTCTTGCTGACGCCGGCCTCGCGGGCGACGTCGGCGATGGTGACACGCATCGGGGCCTCCAGGGCACGGCGGGGCGGTGGGAGCGGCCGGAGCGGCCTGCGGTGGAACCGGTACCGCAACCGGTTCCGGAACCGGTACCGGCGTTGGTGGCGTGAGTTAACCCCGCTCGAACAACGCCGTCAATACTTCACGTCGAGATTGGTCCGTACCCATCCGGCAACGAGGAGAAGACGACCCTTGGCTTCAACTCCTGAACGGACAAACCCTTGACGCGGTCCGCCGAATCCCGTTCACTCGGTGCCCGTACGGGCCGTGCACGCGAACGCCCCCGCCCGCCGCGCCGGTTGACGGCGGGCGGACGGGGGCGTCGCCCCGTACGGGTCAGTCCGTGGGTTCGAGGCCGGCGCGCAGCAGCCCGTAGGTGTACGCGTCCTCCAGCGCTTGCCAGGAGGCGGCGATGATGTTCTCCGCGACGCCCACGGTCGACCACTCGGCGGTGCCGTCGCCGGTGGTGATCAGGACGCGGGTGGTGGAGTCGGTGCCGGTGCGGCCCTCCAGGATGCGGACCTTGTAGTCCGTCAGCTCCAGCTTGGCGAGCTGCGGGTAGATCCGTTCCAGGGCCACGCGCAGCGCCCGGTCCAGGGCGTTGACCGGGCCGTTTCCCTCGGCGGTGGCGACGATGCGCTCGCCCTTGGCCCACAGCTTCACGGTCACCTCGTTGGCGTGGGTGCCGTCCGGCCGGTTCTCGACGATGGCGCGCCAGGACTCGGTGCGGAAGTAGCGCCGCACCCGGCCCTCGGCCTCGGCGCGCAGCAGCAGTTCGAAGGAGGCGTCGGCCGCCTCGTAGGTGTAGCCCCTGAGTTCGCGCTCCTTGACCCGCTCGACGACCCGGCCGACGAGTTCGCGGTCGCCGCCGAGGTCGATGCCCAGCTCGTCGCTCTTGAGCTCGATGGAGGCGCGTCCGGCCATGTCGGAGACCAGCATCCGCATGGTGTTGCCGACGAGGGCGGGGTCGATGTGCTGGTAGAGGTCCGGGTCCACCTTGATCGCGGAGGCGTGCAGCCCGGCCTTGTGCGCGAAGGCGGAGACGCCGACGTAGGGCTGGTGGGTGGAGGGGGTGAGGTTGACGACCTCGGCGACGGCGTGCGAGACGCGGGTCATGTCGGCCAGCGCGCCGTCGGGCAGGACCCGCTTGCCGTACTTGAGTTCCAGCGCGGCGACGACCGGGAAGAGGTTGGCGTTGCCGACGCGTTCGCCGTAGCCGTTGGCGGTGCACTGGACGTGCGTGGCGCCGGCGTCCACGGCGGCCAGGGTGTTGGCGACGGCGCAGCCGGTGTCGTCCTGGGCGTGGATGCCGAGCCGGGCGCCGGTGTCGGCGAGGACGGTGGCGACGACGGCCTGGACCTGGGCCGGGAGCATCCCGCCGTTGGTGTCGCAGAGGATGACGACGTCGGCGCCGGCCACGGCGGCGGTCTTGACGACGGACTTGGCGTACTCGGGGTTGGCGCGGTAGCCGTCGAAGAAGTGCTCGCAGTCGACGAAGACCCGGCGGCCCTGTTCGCGGAGGTGGGAGACGGTGTCGCGGACCATCTCCAGGTTCTCCTCCAGGGTGGTGCGCAGGGCCAGCTCCACATGGCGGTCGTGGGACTTGGCGACCAGCGTGATCACCGGGGCTCCGGACTCCAGCAGCGCCTTGACCTGGGGGTCGTCGGCCGCCGAGCCGCCCGCCCTGCGGGTCGCGCCGAAGGCGACCAGCTCGGCGTTCTTGAACTCGATCTCCTGGCGGGCGCGGGCGAAGAACTCGGTGTCCCGGGGGTTGGCGCCCGGCCAGCCGCCCTCGATGAAGCCGACGCCGAACTCGTCCAGGTGCCGGGCGATGGTCAGCTTGTCGGCGACCGTCAGGTTGATGCCTTCACGCTGGGCGCCGTCGCGCAGCGTGGTGTCGAAGACATGGAAGCTGTCGTCGGTGGGCTTGGCCTTGGTGGTCATTGCTGGTCTGACTCCTGTCGGATGAGTGGAATCCGGACGATCTGGCTCCACTTGCCCCCATCATCCCGCGCGCCTCGCGTTCCGGCCGTGGTGAGGCCGCAAAACAAAAAACCCCTCGCGGGTGCGAGAGGTCTGCGCGCGGGTCTGGGGCACGGTGGCCGTGCCGTACGTCGTGGTACGGAACGGTCACTGCGGACCGGCGCGCCTGCTGCCAATAATCATGACGAACGAGGGCACGGACGCAGTGTGGCACAGGAGCGGCCCGGGCTCCCGCCCCGTCTCAGGATGCGGGCGCGCGGACCGCGTCCGGCGAGACGCCGGGCGCGGTCCGCGGGGGTACGGGCGCCGGTTACGCGAGGGAGTGCATCCAGCCGTGGGTGTCCTCGGCGGTGCCGCGCTGGATGTCGAGCAGGCGCTCGCGCAGCTTGAGGGTGACCGGGCCGGGGGTGCCGTCGCCCTGGTTCCACTCGCCGCCGGCGCACTTCACGGTGCCGACGGGGGTGATGACGGCGGCGGTGCCGCAGGCGAAGACCTCGGTCAGGGTGCCGGCGGCGGTGTCGTCGCGCCACTGGTCGATGGAGACGCGGCTCTCCTCGGCGGTGTACCCGAGGTCGCCGGCCAGCTTGAGCAGCGAGTCGCGGGTGATGCCGGCGAGCAGGGAGCCGGTGAGGGCCGGGGTGACGATGCGGTCCCCGTACACGAAGTAGAGGTTCATGCCGCCCAGCTCCTCCACCCACTTGTGCTCGACGGCGTCGAGGTAGGCGACCTGGTCGCAGCCCTTGGCGGCGGCCTCGGCCTGGGCGAGCAGGGAGGCGGCGTAGTTGCCGCCGGTCTTGGCGTCGCCCATGCCGCCGGGGACGGCGCGCACCCGGTCCTCGGAGAGCCAGATGGAGACGGGCTTCACACCGCCGGGGAAGTAGGCGCCGGCCGGCGAGGCGATGACGAGGAAGAGGTACTCGTTGGCCGGGCGCACCCCGAGGCCGACCTCGGTGGCGATCATGAAGGGGCGCAGGTAGAGGGACTCCTCGCCGCCATGCGCCGGAACCCAGGCGGCGTCCTGCTGGACGAGGGCGTCGCAGGCGGCGACGAAGGTCTCGACGGGCAGCTCGGGCATGGCGAGCCGACGCGCGGAGGCGCGGAAGCGCTCGGCGTTGGCCTCGGGGCGGAAGGTGGCGACGGAGCCGTCCGGCTGCCGGTACGCCTTGAGGCCCTCGAAGATCTCCTGGCCGTAGTGCAGCGTCATGTTGGCGGGGTCGATCGACAGCGGCGCGTAGGGGACGAGCTGGGCGTCGTGCCAGCCGCGGCCCTCGGTCCACTTGATCGTCACCATGTGGTCGGTGAAGTGGCGGCCGAATCCGGGCTGGGCCAGGATCGCCTCGCGCTCCGCGTCGGACAGCGGGTGCGCGGAGGGCTTGAGCTCGATCGTGGGCGTCGTCATGAGTGCGTGTCCTTCACCGTTTTGTGTGGGTAGGACCGCATGCGCGCCATCAGGTGCTAGGACGTCCGAGCATTGCTGCGGGACACGGCCCTGTTCGATTATCGCTCGACAGGTGCCGCGCACGAAATGGCGCGAATGCGATCCAGGGTTCGATGGTGACACCCGAAGGCCGCACAGGAGAAGCCGCCGGGTGCGTCTGCGACCCGGCGGCTTCTTGGGGAGTCGTCGGGTCAGCCCGCTACGCGTACCGCGAGGGCGTCGCCGATCTCGTCGGTCGTACGGGCGCTGCCTCCCCCAGAGCCCGAAAGGCCTGGGAGGTGCCCCCCTCGCTCCGCGAGGTCGGCGGAGACGGCGTCCTCGATGCGCACGGCCTCGGCGTCGTAGCCGAGGTGGCGCAGCAGGAGGGCGACGGAGAGGATCGCGGCGGTCGGGTCGGCCTTGCCCTGCCCCGCGATGTCGGGGGCGGAGCCGTGGACCGGCTCGAACATCGACGGGAAGGCGCCCGTCGGGTTGATGTTGCCGGAGGCGGCCAGGCCGATGCCGCCGGAGACGGCCGCGGCGAGGTCGGTGAGGATGTCGCCGAAGAGGTTGTCGGTGACGATGACGTCGAAGCGCTCCGGCTGCGTGACGAAGAAGATCGTCGCGGCGTCGACGTGCAGGTAGTCGGTGGTGACCTGCGGGTACTCGGCGGCGACCCGGTCGAAGATGTTCTTCCAGAGGTGGCCCGCGTACACGAGGACGTTGTTCTTGTGGACCAGCGTCAGCTTCTTGCGCGGACGGGCGGCGGCGCGCTCGAAGGCGTCGCGCACGACCCGCTCGACACCGAAGGCGGTGTTCAGGCTGACCTCGGTGGCGACCTCGTGCTCCGTGCCGGTGCGCAGCGAGCCGCCGTTGCCGGTGTACGGGCCCTCGGTGCCCTCGCGGACGACGACGAAGTCGATGTCCGGGCGGCCGGCCAGCGGGGTGTCCGTGTTCGGGAAGAGCTTCGAGGGCCGCAGGTTGATGAAGTGGTCGAAGGCGAAGCGCAGCTTCAGCAGCAGCCCGCGCTCCAGGACGCCGGAGGGCACGGACGGGTCGCCGATCGCGCCGAGCAGGATGGCGTCGTGCCCCTTGAGGGCTTCGAGCTCCGCGTCGGGGAGGGTTTCGCCGGTGCGGTGCCAGCGCTGGGCGCCAAGGTCGTACTCCTTGGTCTCCAGCTTCACATCCTGCGGGAGAACAGCGTTGAGGACCTTGAGGCCCTGGGCCACGACCTCCTGGCCGATACCGTCACCGGGGATCACTGCGAGATTGATGCTGCGAGACATGTGCGCACCCTACTGCTCGTCCCACCCCATGACACGTCACGTCCATCATGCGGACACCCGGACGGGTGTACGGGGCGGGGCGGAGGCGTTCGGTTCAGTGGCCGGTGGAGCCGCCGTTGTCCCGGCGGTCGAGGGCGCGCTGGAGGGCGGCAGCGGCGGCGCGGCGCTCCGACTCGGTCGGGCGGTGGGTGTGGCGGACGCGGCGGACGGTGGTTTCGGCCATGGTGGATCGACTCCTTGAGATCGCGAGGATTTCGAGATCGAACAGCGTGGGGTGATGTCGAGATCAGTGATTTCGAGGTGCCGGAAGGGGCGGGGGGCGGGCGCCGCAGGGGTTGCCTGCGCGGGGGCGCGCACTCTCTACCGCCGGTCGCTCGATCGAGCGAGACGTTCGGCTTCTACAAAGCTAGAACAGCCCGGCCTGTCTGTCTCCACGATTACTCGGACTTCCTACTATCTGAGACGCGGGCTCGGGCGGGCCTCTCGCCCCCCGGGTACGGCCCGCGCGGGTACTCAGGCGTACCTGAGTAGCCGACCCGTGTCGAAGACATGTGCGTCGCACGAGAGTTGGGTTCATGAACGGCCTCTACGCTCTCAAGCCCTGGTACGCGGACCGGCTCGCCGGTGTCCGCGCCGCGCTGGCCCGCCGTGAGGTGTCGCCCGACACGCTCACCGCCGCCGGGGTGGTCGCCGCCGCCGGTGCGGCCGCCGCGCTGGCCCGGCTGCCCGCCCCGGTCGCCGCCCTGCCGGTCGCCGTGCTGCTCGCGGCGCGGCTCGCCTTCGCCAACCTGGACGGGGCGCTGGCCCGCGACACCGGCCGGACCACCCGGCGCGGCACGATCCTCAACGAGCTGGGCGACCGGATGGCCGACCTGGTCGTGCTGGCGGGCTTCCTCACCCTCGCCCCGCTCTGGCTGGTCGCGCTCGCCGGTCTCGCCGCGACGCTGCCCTCCTGGGTGTCGCTGGCCGGGGCGGCGGCCGGGGCGCCCCGCCGCAACGGCGGCCCGGTCGGCAAGACCGAGCGCTGCCTGCTCGTGGTGATCGCCGCCGCGAGCGGCTGGGCCGTCCCGGTGCTGGCCGTGATCGCGGCCGGTTCCCTGCTCACCGCGCTGCTCCGGCTGGCCGGCCTCTGGCGGGAGACGGCATGAGCGCCGTACTGATCGCCGAGGAGGCCGCCGCCCGCGCGGTACCGCTGGTCGCGGGCGTGCTGGGCGCGGGCGGGGTCGCGGTGGCCGTGCTGCCGGCCGGGGTGCGGATGCGCGCCGAACTGCGCCGGCGCTGGCGGACCTGGGCCCTGGTCGCCCCGGTCTTCCTGGGCGCGTACTTCCTGGGCGGCGGCGGCAGCTACGCGCTGGCCGCCGGGCTGGGCGCGGTCGCGGCCGGCGAGTACGCCCGGATGGCGGGGCTGCGCCGCGGCGACCTGACCGTACTGGTGGCGGCGGCCGGCGTGCTGCCGGCCCTGGCCTGGCTCGCCCCGCACGTCCTGGACCTGCGCGCGGCGGCCCTGCTGCTCGTCGCGGCGGCGCTGCCCGCCGTGCTGGGCGGGGACGACTGTACGGGCTTCACCCGCACCGCGCGCACCGCGTTCGGGCTGCTGTGGATACCGGTCGCGCTGACCGGTCTGGTGTCCCTCGGGGACACGGCGGTGGTGGTGGGCCTGGCCGTGGCCCTCGGTGACGTCGGCGCCTGGTGCGGCGGTACGGCGCTGGGCCGGCGCGGTCCGCTCGCCCGGCCGCTGTCGCCGCTCTCGCCGAACAAGACGTGGGCCGGGGTGCTGGGCGCGGTGGTGGCCACGGCGGCCCTGCTGCTGATGCTCGGCGCGTTCAGCCTGCCGCTGTGGGCGGCGGTCGTCGGCGGCTGCGTGCTGGGCGATCTCGTCGAGTCGATGGTCAAGCGCGAGTCCGGGGTGAAGGACGCGGGCAGCTGGCTGCCCGGCTTCGGCGGCCTGCTCGACCGGATCGACTCCCTGCTCGTGGCCCTTCTCCTGGCGATGGTGATGACGTGACGACGACCCTGGTGCGCACCCCCGGTGACACGGTCCTGCCGGTCCGCTCGCGGATCGCGTCCGCGCTGCGGCGCGGCCTGTGGTGGGGGGTGCTCAGCCTGACCGGCGGGATCGAGCGGCGCGGCCGGCTGCCGCGCGGCGGCTGTGTCGTGGTCGCCAACCACACCTCGCACGCCGACACCGCGGCGCTGCTCGCCGCGCTCGACGCCCGGCACGGACCGGCGATCGGCGCGGCGGCCGACTACTGGTTCGCCTCCCCCTGGCGGCGGCGGATCTGCCGCAGGCTGGCGGCCGGCTTCCCGGTCCGGCGCTCGGGCGGCGGGACGGCCGATCTGCTCTCGATGACCGGCGAGCTGCGCGAGGGCCGGGCGGTCGTGCTCTTCCCGGAGGGCACCCGCGCCAAGGAGGGCACCCTCGGCGCCTTCCACCGGGGCGCGCTGGTCCTGGCCGCGGAGGCGGGCGTGCCGGTGGTGCCGGTGGGCATCGCGGGCACGGGGCGGCTGCTGCCCAAGCACGGCCGGCTGCGCTCCGCCCTGGTCCGCGTCACGATCGGGGAGCCGCTGCCCGCCGGGGTCTCCCCGCAGGAGGCGCGCGACGCGGTGCGCGCGCTCCAGGAGCGTACGGCCGCCGAACCGCTGCGGGACTCGGCCGTGCGCAGGCGGGTGGCCGCCGTCGCCGCGTCGCGCGCGGGGGTGCCGCTGGCCTTCTGCTGGGCGTTCGCGGAGGCGCTGAGCTGGCCGCTGATGCCGGAGCTGCTGCTCGGCGTGGTGTGCGTGGCGGTGCCCCGGGCGGCGCTGCGGCTGTCGCTGGGCGCGCTGGCCGGCAGCCTGGCGGGCGGGCTGCTCGCCCTGCACCTGGCGGCGGCGGGCGTGGCGTTGCCGGCCCCGCTGACCACGGACCGGATGCGGGCGGAGGTCCGCGCGGAGCTGGCGGTCGAGGGCGCGTCGGCCGTGCGCCACCAGCCGTGGAACGGCATCCCGTTCAAGGTGTACGGGGCCGAGGCGGGCCGGGCTTCGGTGCCGGCGGCCGACTGGCTGGCGGCCTCGGCGGCGGCGCGCGGGTCGCGGACGGTGACGGTGGGGCTCGGTTTCGCCGCGTTCGGGCTGCTGCTGCGCCGCCACCGCCGACTGTACGGCCGCTATCCGGCGCTGCTGGGCGGGGGCTTCGCGGTGGGGCTCGGGGTGATCGTGCACGGCTGGGGCTGAATCCGCGCCCGGTTCCCGTGCGGGCATGGAAACCGCCCCCCGCCCGGCAGGGGAACCGGGCGGGGGGCGGAGTGCGGGGCGGCCCCGGAGGGCGGCTGCTCAGCCCTGGTGGGGGTAGGTGTAGTCGGTCGGCGGGACCAGGGTCTCCTTGATGGCCCGGGTGAGGGTCCAGCGCTGGAGGTTCTGGGGGGCGCCCGCCTTGTCGTTCGTACCCGAGGCGCGGCCGCCGCCGAAGGGCTGCTGGCCGACGACGGCGCCGGTCGACTTGTCGTTGATGTAGAAGTTGCCCGCGGCGTACCGCAGCTTCTCCATCGTGTACGCGGCCGCCGCGCGGTCGTTCGCGATGACGGAACCGGTCAGGGCGTAGTCGGAGACCGACTCCATCTGCTCCAGCATCGCGTCGTACCGGTCGTCCTCGTAGACGTGGACGGCGAGGATCGGGCCGAAGTACTCGGTCGTGAAGACCTCGTTCTCCGGGTCGGTGCACTCGATGACGGTCGGGCGGACGAAGTAGCCGACCGAGTCGTCGTAGGTGCCGCCCGCGACGATCGTGCAGGCCGGGTCGGCGGCGGCGCGGTCGATCGCGGCCTTGTTCTTCGCGAAGGAGCGGTCGTCGATGACGGCGCCCATGAAGTGCGACAGGTCGGTGACGTCGCCCATGGTGATGGAGTCGACCTCGGCCGCGAACGCCTCCTTGAAGCCCGAGTTCCAGATGGAGGCCGGGATGTAGGCGCGCGAGGTCGCCGAGCACTTCTGGCCCTGGTACTCGAAGGCGCCGCGGGTGAGCGCGGTCTTCAGGACGGCCGGGTCGGCCGACGGGTGGGCGACGACGAAGTCCTTGCCACCGGTCTCGCCGACGAGCCGCGGGTAGGTGCGGTAGTTGGCGATGTTGTTGCCGACGGTCTTCCACAGGTGCTGGAAGGTCGGGGTCGAGCCGGTGAAGTGGATGCCGGCCAGGTCGCGGTGGTTCAGGGCCACCTCGGAGACGGCGATGCCGTCGCCGGTCACCAGGTTGATGACGCCCTTGGGCAGACCGGCCTCCTCCAGCAGCCGCATCAGCAGCACGGCGGCGTGGGTCTGCGTCGGGGACGGCTTCCACACCACGACGTTGCCCATGAGGGCGGGCGCGGTCGGCAGGTTGGCGGCGATGGCCGAGAAGTTGAACGGCGTGATCGCGTAGACGAAGCCCTCCAGCGGGCGGTGGTCCATGCGGTTCCACACGCCGGGGGAGTTGGCCGGCGGCTGCTCGGCGAGGATCTGGCGCGCGTAGTGCACGTTGAAGCGCCAGAAGTCGACCAGCTCGCAGGGACAGTCGATCTCGGCCTGCTGGGCGGTCTTGCCCTGGCCCAGCATCGTGGAGGCGGCCAGCGTCTCGCGCCACGGGCCGGCCAGCAGCTCGGCGGCGCGCAGGATGATCGCGGCGCGGTCGTCGAAGGACATCGCGCGCCAGGCCGGGGCGGCGGCCAGGGCGGCGTCGATCGCGTCCTGCGCGTCCTGCTCGGTGGCGCCGGCGAACGTGCCGATGACGGCCTTGTGGTTGTGCGGCTGGACGACGTCCACGCGCTCGCCGCCGCCCATCCGCTTCTCGCCGCCGATGGTCATCGGCAGGTCGATCGGGTTCTGGCCGAGCTCCTTGAGCTTGGCCTCCAGGCGGGCGCGCTCCGGAGTGCCCGGGGCGTAGGAGTGAACCGGCTCGTTGACCGGTGCGGGGACCTGGGTCACAGCGTCCATGGCGTCCTTGGCTCCTTCAGTCGTGGGAGGGGTGGAGGGGGCTCAGCCCTTGGTGAGGACGGAGCGGCCGAAGAACAGCAGGTTGGCCGGCTTCTCGGCGAGGCGGCGCATGAAGTATCCGTACCAGTCGGTGCCGTACGCGGTGTAGACGCGCATGCGGTGGCCCTCGGCCGCGAGCCGGAGGTGCTCCTCGCTGCGGATGCCGTACAGCATCTGGAACTCGTACTCGTCCAGCTTGCGGCCGGCCTGCCGGCCCAGTTCCTGGGCGATGGCGATCAGACGGGGGTCGTGGGAGCCGATCATCGGGTAGCCCTCGCCCCGCATCAGGATCTTCAGGATGCGGACGTACGCCTTGTCGATCTCGGCCTTGTCCTGGTACGCGACGGAGGCGGGCTCCTTGTAGGCGCCCTTCACGATGCGCACGCGGCTGCCGGCGTCGGCGAGGCGGCGGGCGTCGTCCTCGGTGCGGAAGAGGTACGCCTGGATGACGCAGCCGGTCTCCGGGAAGTCCTTCCGCAGCTCCTCGTGGATGGCGAACATCGAGTCGAGGGTGGTGTGGTCCTCGGCGTCCAGCGTCACCGTGGTGCCGATCGCGGCGGCGGCCTCGACCACCGGGCGCACATTGGCGAGCGCCAGCTCGTGGCCGCCGTCCAGGGACTGGCCGAACATCGACAGCTTCACGGACATCTCGGCGCGGGTGCCCAGGCCGAGGCCCTCCAGCCGGCCGACCAGCTCCAGATAGGCGTCGCGCGCGGCGGCGGCCTGCTCCGGCGTGGTGATGTCCTCGCCGACCACGTCGAGGGTGACCTCCAGGCCCTTGGCCGCCGCGTCCTCGATGACCGGAACGACCTGCTCGACGGTCTCGCCGGCGATGAAGCGGTCCACGACCTGCTTGGTGCCGGGCGCGGCCGAGACGAATCGGCGCATCCGGTCGCTGCGCGACGCGGCGAGAATCACGGGACCCAGCACGGGGCACCTCCCACGGAAAGTACGAACGAAGCCACACCGCCGTATATGCCGTGTAACGAACATAAGCGGTACAGCGCGGAGAACCACCGTGAAATCTAGGCATCGCCTCCCCGCACTTCCATCGACAGCTGCCACACATCCGTGGACTGGATCTCAGACATATGTCTGAAGGGGGTGCGAGAATGGCCGGGTGAAGGGCGATTACCAGGAGCTGGTGGACGAGATCTCGGCACTGCTCGGCGTCCCCGCGACGCTGGAGAACCGGGACTTCGGCCTGGTCGCCTTCGGGGCCCACGACAGCGACGACACCACGGCCATGGACCCCGTCCGCACCCGCTCGATCCTCACCCGCCGCTCCACCCCGGCGGTCCGCGCCTGGTTCGAGAACTTCGGCATCACCCGCGCCACCGGCCCGGTCCGCATCCCCGCCACCCCCGAGGCCGGCGTCTACCGCGACCGCATCTGCCTGCCGGTACGCCATCGGGGTGTCGTGCTCGGTTACGTGTGGCTGCTGGGCGCCGACCCCGGACCGACCGACCGGCAGCTCGACGCCGCGATGGAGGTGGCCGCCCGGATCGGCGCGCTGCTCGCCGACGAGGAGCGGGCGGGCACCGACCTGTCCAGGGAGTTCGGCGCGGTCCTGACCGCCGGGCGCGGCTGGCAGCGGGACATGGCGGTGGCCGCCCTCGCCGAGGCGCTCGGCCCCGACGCACAGGGGCTGCACACCGTGGTGTGCGTGGCCCCCTGGACGGACGGCGCGCCCGCCGTGCGCACGGTCCCCTCGGCCGCGGCGCTCACCGGGGCACCGCCGGCCGGCCGCTCCGGGCCGCCCGCGCTCGCCGCGCTCATCCGGCTGCGCTCCCCCGAGGTGCTGGACCCCGCGCTGAGCGCCGCCGGCCGGCTGCGCGCCGACGCCGGAACGGCCGCCACCGCCGGGATCGCGGTCCCCCGCCGGGGCCTCGCGGAGCTGGCCGACGCCTGGCACGAGGCGTCGGCGGCGGCCCGCGCGGCGGCCGCCGAGGCCCGGTTCGGCCCGGTCGCCGACTGGTCGGCCATCGGCCCGTACCGGACGCTGACCGCGCTCGACCCGGACGTCCTGCCGGACCCGGCGGTGCGCCCACTGCTGACCCCGGCGCAGCGGGACCTCGCCCGCACCGCGGAAGTGTTCCTGGACTGCGCGGGCCAGGCGTCCCGGACCGCCGCCGAGCTGGGCATCCACCGCCAGACGCTGTACTACCGCCTCTCCCGGGTCCAGCAGCTCACCGGCCTCGACCTCAACGACGGCGAGGACCGGCTGCTGCTGCACATGGCTCTGAAGGCGGCCCGGCTGCACTGAACCCGACATGGCGGCCCCGTCCGGGCAGCGGGCCCCAGACCGCCAGGTCCCCGTAGCAGTCCTCGTCCAGCAGGGCCTCGAACAGCGGCGGCACCGACGCGCCCTCCTGGCGCAGGAGCAGCGCGACATGGACGGCGACCGCGTGGTGCGGGCCCCAGCGGGTCTCCAGTTCCGCGACGAGGGCGGCGAGCCGGGCCTCGGCCGCCTCCTCCACCGCGTCCTCGTCGTCCACGTCGTCCCCTTCGTCCGGGGACTCCCAGAGCGGGACGATCCGGAAGCCCTCGCCGGTGGTGGCCCGCCACTCCCCCGTGTCCGGGTCGCCCTCGGCGGCGGTGGGGCCGGTGGCCGGGAGGGGGGCGGCGAGCAGTGCCTCCACGTCGGCGACGGCGCGCGCGGGGTCGAAGGGTTCGCCGGACCGGGCGGTCATCGTGCGGCCCCGGGGGCCGGCGGGCGGCCCTCCAGGACCGCCTTGAGGCCGTCCGTCAGGTCCTGGGCGGACGGTGCCGAATCGGCGTCCATCAGCCACTGGACCATCACCCCGGCGAGCAGCGCCTGGCAGAAGAGTCCGGCCACGCGGGCCTTCTCCGGCTCGGTCTCGGGGTCGATGCCCATCATGGTCTCGGCGAGCCCGTCGCGTCCGGCGCGCTGGGGTCCGGCCAGGGCCTTCTGGAGTTCGGGGTCGGAGTCGATGCGGGAGATGACCTCCATCTGGAGCTGCCAGACGGCGCGGGTCTGCTCGTAGCTCCCGATCACCCGCTCCCAGGTCTCGCGGAACTGGTCGAGCGGCGCGGCGGGGATCTCCGGCTCCGCCGCGTCCTCGTCGCCGCTCCGGGTGAGGGTCTCGCCCCACTCCTCGGTCACCTTGATGAAGGCGAGGTTGAGGAGCGCCTCCTTGGAGCCGTAGTGGTAGCCGATGGAGGCGAGGTTCGTGCCCGAGGCGGCCACGATGTCGCGCGCCGTGGTGCGCGCGTACCCCTTCTCCAGCAGGCAGCGCTTGGCGCCTTCGAGTAGATCCTCACGATGTCCCATGACAGCAGCGTACCCGGCATGCAGACATTTGTGTAAGACGGATGTCTACATACCGGGTACGGGCTGCCCAGGGGCAGAGGTCAGCCGGCGAGGTTCACCGAGCGGGCCGACGCGGCGCCGATCTCCGAGGAGATCTCGGCCAGCACGGCCGCCGGGACGTCGTCGTCGACGGTGAGGACGACCAGCGCCTCGCCGCCCACGTCGGCGCGGGAGACCTGCATGCCCGCGATGTTCAGGCCGGCCTCGCCGAGGATGCGGCCCACCGTGCCGACGACGCCGGGGCGGTCCTCGTAGCGCAGGACGAGCATGTGGTCGGCGAGGGCCAGGTCCACGTCGTGCTCACCGATGGCGACGATCTTCTGGAGGTGCTTGGGGCCGGCCAGCGTGCCGGAGACGGAGACCTCCTGGCCGTCGGCCAGGGTGCCCCGGACGATGACCACGTTGCGGTGCTCGGCCGACTCGGAGCTGGTGGTGAGGCGGACCTCGACGCCGCGCTCCTGGGCGAACAGCGGGGCGTTCACATAGGAGACGGTCTCGTCGACGACGTCCTCGAACACGCCCTTGAGCGCGGAGAGTTCGAGCACCTTGACGTCGTGCTGGGTGATCTCGCCGTACACCTCGACGTCGAGGCGGGCGGCCACCTCGCCGGCCAGCGCGGTGAAGATGCGGCCCAGCTTCTCGGCGAGCGGCAGACCGGGGCGCACGTCCTCGGCGATCACACCGCCCTGGACGTTGACCGCGTCCGGCACGAGCTCACCGGCGAGCGCGAGGCGCACCGACTTGGCGACGGCGATGCCGGCCTTCTCCTGCGCCTCGTCGGTGGAGGCGCCGAGGTGCGGGGTGCAGACGACCTGGTCGAACTGGAACAGCGGGGAGTCCGTGCAGGGCTCCTTCGCGTACACGTCGAGACCGGCGCCGGCGACGCGGCCCTCCTTGAGCGCGGAGGCCAGCGCCTCCTCGTCCACGATGCCGCCGCGCGCGGCGTTGACGATGCGCACGGTGGGCTTCACCTTGTGCAGCGCCTCGTCGCCGATGAGGCCGAGCGTCTCGGGGGTCTTGGGCAGGTGCACCGTGATGAAGTCGGCGACCTCCAGCAGCTCGTCCAGCGAGAGGAGCTTGACGCCCATCTGCGCGGCGCGCGCGGGCTGCACGTAGGGGTCGTAGGCGACGATCTTCATGCCGAAGGCGGACATGCGCTGGGCGACCAGGACGCCGATGCGGCCGAGGCCGACGACGCCGAGGGTCTTCTCGCTCAGCTCGACGCCGGTGTACTTCGAGCGCTTCCACTCGCCGTTCTTGAGGGCGGTGTTGGCCTGCGGGATGTGGCGCGCGGTGGCCACCAGCAGACCGCAGGCCAGCTCGGCGGCGGTGACGATGTTGGAGGTCGGGGCGTTCACGACCATGACGCCGGCCTTGGTGGCGGCGGAGACGTCCACGTTGTCCAGACCGACGCCGGCCCGGGCGACGACCTTGAGCTTCTGCGCGGCGGCGATGGCCTCGGCGTCGACCTTGGTGGCGGAGCGCACCAGGATGGCGTCGACGTCGGCGATGGCGGGGAGGAGCTCGGCGCGGTCCGCGCCGTTGCAGTGCCGGATCTCGAAGTCCGGGCCCAGGGCGTCCACCGTGGCGGGCGACAGCTCTTCAGCGATGAGTACGACAGGTTTCGAGCTCACGTGAGTCCTCACAGATCCAGTGCGGACGGCCGTCCCGACGGCCGCAGGCGTGGAGGGGCTTGCCGCGTGGAAGACGCACGACACTGTGGGCCTGACGCGTGTATGTGGAGCAGTGTAGTCCTGCGCGGGGACGCCGTCCGCGCTCCGCGAAAAGATCACCCGCACGAGACCCGGCGACGGGTACGCGCGTACGAGGCCGCCTCTTCCAGCGGTGGGTGGGTGGTGCCGGGGGGACGGGCCGTGACCCGTCCCCCCGGGACCGGGGTGTTACGCGTCCTCGTCGTTGACCCAGCTCATGAGCTTGCGCAGCTCACGGCCCGTGGTCTCCAGCAGGTGGTCCGCGTCGGCCTTCTTGTACTCGTTGTACTTGGGCAGGCCGTTGTGGTACTCGGCCATCCAGTTCTTGGCGAAGGTGCCGTCCTGGATCTCCGCGAGGACCTTCTTCATCTCGGCCTTGGTGGCGTCCGTGATGATGCGCGGGCCGGTGACGTAGTCGCCCCACTCGGCGGTCTCCGAGATGGACCAGCGCATCTTCTCCAGGCCGCCCTCGTACATGAGGTCGACGATGAGCTTCAGCTCGTGCAGGCACTCGAAGTAGGCGATCTCCGGCTGGTAGCCGGCCTCGGTCAGGGTCTCGAAACCGGCCTTGACCAGGGCGGCGGTGCCACCGCAGAGAACGGCCTGCTCGCCGAAGAGGTCGGTCTCGGTCTCCTCGGTGAAGGTCGTCTTGATGACGCCGGCGCGGGTGCCTCCGATGCCCTTGGCGTACGACAGGGCGAGCGCCAGGCCGTTGCCCGAGGCGTCCTGCTCGACGGCCACGATGCACGGGACGCCGCGGCCCTCCTCGTACTGGCGGCGGACCAGGTGGCCCGGGCCCTTGGGGGCGACCATGCAGACGTCCACGTCGGCCGGCGGCTTGATGAAGTCGAAGCGGATGTTCAGGCCGTGGCCGAAGAACAGCGCGTCGCCCTTCTTGAGGTTGTCCTTGATGGACTCCTCGTAGACCTGGGCCTGGATCGGGTCCGGGACGAGGATCATGATGACGTCGGCCTCGGCGGCGGCCTCGGCCGGGGTCACCACGCGCAGGCCCTGCTCCTCGGCCTTCGCCTTGGACTTGGAACCCTCGTGCAGACCGACACGGACGTCGACACCCGAGTCACGCAGCGACAGCGCGTGGGCGTGGCCCTGGCTGCCGTAGCCGATGACCGCGACCTTGCGGCCCTGGATGATGGACAGGTCGGCATCGTCGTCGTAGAACAGCTCGGCCACTGGGTCTTCTCCTTGGTGTGCAGGTGTTGCGTCCCACCGTACGGCGGGGTGCGTCAGATACGTTTCGGGGTCTCGCCATACGAGCGGCGCGGCGGGCCCGGAGGGGGTTACGCCGTACGGTCCAGGGCGCGCAGCGAGCGGTCGGTGATCGAACGCGCGCCACGCCCTATGGCGATGGTTCCGGACTGGACGAGCTCCTTGATGCCGTACTGCTCCAGCATCTTGAGCATCGCCTCCAGCTTGTCGGCTCCGCCGGTGGCCTCGATCGTGACGGCCTCGGGCGAGACGTCCACGGTCTTGGCGCGGAACAGCTGGACGATCTCGACGATCTGGGAGCGGGTCTCGTTGTCGGCGCGGACCTTCACCAGGACGAGCTCGCGCTGGATCGCAGCGGTGGGCTCGAGTTCGACGATCTTCAGGACGTTGACCAGCTTGTTGAGCTGTTTGGTCACCTGCTCCAGGGGCAGGTCCTCGACATTCACGACGATGGTGATGCGGGAGATGTCGGGGTGTTCGGTGGTGCCGACCGCGAGCGAGTCGATGTTGAAGCCGCGGCGGGAGAACAGGGCGGTGATCCGGGCCAGGACGCCGGGCTTGTTCTCGACCAGGACGGAGAGTGTGTGCTTTTCGGACATGGAAGTCGGTCTCTCTCTGTCTCTCAGTCGTCTTCGTTGTCGCCGAAGTCGGGGCGGACGCCGCGCGCGGCCATGACCTCGTCGTTGGAGGTGCCGGCGGCGACCATCGGCCACACCATGGCGTCCTCGTGGACGATGAAGTCGATGACGACCGGGCGGTCGTTGATCGCGTTGGCCTCGGCGATGACCTTGTCCAGGTCGGCCGGGTCCTCGCAGCGGATCGCGTAGCAGCCCATGGCCTCGGAGAGCTTCACGAAGTCGGGCACGCGGGTGCCCTTCGCCGCGTTGCCGTCGGTGTCGGCGCCGGAGTGCAGCACGGTGTTGGAGTACCGCTGGTTGTAGAACAGGGTCTGCCACTGGCGGACCATCCCGAGCGCGCCGTTGTTGATGATGGCGATCTTGACCGGGATGTTGTTCAGGGCGCAGGTGGTCAGTTCCTGATTGGTCATCTGGAAGCAGCCGTCGCCGTCGATCGCCCAGACCGTGCGGTCCGGCATGCCGGCTTTGGCGCCCATCGCGGCGGGCACCGCGTAGCCCATGGTCCCGGCGCCGCCGGAGTTCAGCCAGGTGGCGGGCTGCTCGTACTGGATGAAGTGCGAGGCCCACATCTGGTGCTGGCCGACGCCCGCGGCGAAGATCGTGTCCGGCGGGGCCAGTTCGCCGATGCGCTGGATGACCTGCTGCGGCGAGAGGCTGCCGTCCTCCGGCAGGTCGTAGCCGAGCGGGTAGGTCTCGCGCCAGCGGTTGAGGTCCTTCCACCACGAGCTGTAGTCACCGGTGTTGCCCTCGGTGTGCTCGGCCTGGACCGCCTGGACGAGGTCGGCGATGACCTCGCGGGCGTCCCCGACGATCGGGACGTCGGCGGCGCGGTTCTTGCCGATCTCCGCCGGGTCGATGTCGGCGTGGACGACCTTGGCGTACGGGGCGAAGCTGTCCAGCTTGCCGGTGACGCGGTCGTCGAAGCGGGCGCCGAGGGCGACGATCAGGTCGGCCTTCTGGAGCGCGGTGACGGCGGTGACCGCACCGTGCATTCCGGGCATCCCCACGTGCAGCGGGTGGCTGTCGGGGAAGGAGCCGAGCGCCATCAGGGTGGTGGTGACGGGCGCTCCGGTCAGCTCGGCCAGCACCTTGAGTTCGGCGGTGGCCCCGGCTTTCATGACGCCGCCGCCCACGTAGAGCACCGGGCGCCTGGCCTGGACGATGAGCTTGGCGGCCTCGCGGATCTGCTTGGCGTGCGGCTTGGTCACCGGGCGGTAGCCGGGCAGGTCCATGACCGGCGGCCAGCTGAAGGTGGTCTTCGCCTGGAGGGCGTCCTTGGCGATGTCGACCAGGACCGGGCCGGGACGGCCGGTGGCGGCGATGTGGAACGCCTCGGCGATGGTGTGCGGGATGTCCTCGGCCTTGGTGACCAGGAAGTTGTGCTTCGTGATCGGCATCGTGATGCCGCAGATGTCCGCCTCCTGGAAGGCGTCCGTGCCGATGGCGGCGGAGGCCACCTGGCCGGTGATGGCGACGATCGGCACCGAGTCCAGGTAGGCGTCGGCGATCGGGGTGACCAGGTTGGTGGCGCCGGGGCCGGAGGTGGCCATGCAGACACCGACCCGGCCGGTGGCCTGTGCGTAGCCGGTGGCGGCGTGGCCGGCCCCCTGCTCGTGGCGGACCAGGACGTGGCGGACGCGCTTCGAGTCCATCATCGGGTCGTACGCCGGAAGGATGGCGCCGCCGGGAATGCCGAATACCGTGTCGGCCCCCACCTCCTCGAGGGAGCGAATGAGGGACTGCGCGCCCGTGACGTGTTCGACGGAGGCGGAGGGCGATCCGCCGGTACGGGCCCGCGGCTGGGGATGGTGGGCCCCTGTGGCCTGCTCGGTCATCGGCATTCTCTTCTCGAAGCTGAGTTTTGCGAGTGTTTTACGACGTTTTGCCTGGTCCGGTGCAACAAAAAACCCCTCGTGCCGTGAGGCAAGCGAGGGGAGCGCGCCGGTGCGGTCCGCAGGGTGTCATGGAGGAACCCTGCTTCAGCCGACGCGCTTTCCAAGTACGAGAATTCGGGTGCGCATGGCATTGACCCTCTCTCCGACGCACGCGGGGTGTCAAGTGGGTGGGACAGGTGTCTCACCATGTGAGCCGGTGAGCGAGGGGAGCGAGCCGCCCGCGAGGACCGGCTGCGCGGGCACCGCGCCGGGGACCGGGAAGGTGCCGCGGGCCAGCACGCGGCGCAGCCGGTATTCGTCGAGGGGTCCGGAGAAGGCGGCACCCTGGCCGTGGGTGCAGCCCATGGCGCGCAGCGCGAGGACCTGCTCCGGCACGTCCACGCCGTCGGCGACGGACTGCATCCCGAGGTCGCAGGCGATCCTCAGCAGCCCGCTGGTGATCTTGTGCAGCCGGGCCGACTCGACCACGCCCTCGACCAGGCCCCGGTCCAGTTTCAGCACGTCGATCGGGAGCCGGCGCAGGGCGTTGATCGCGGCGTAACCGCTGCCGAAGCCGTCGAGCGCGATCCGTACGCCCAGCCGGCGCAGGGCGGCCAGGCGCTGCTCCAGCTCCTCGAAGGGGACCCGCGGATCGCTGTCGGCGATCTCGATCATGAGCGCGGCGGACGGCAGCCCGTGGCGTGTGAGCAGCGCCTCGACGGAGCCGGCCGGGAATCCCCGGTCGAGGAGTCTGCGGGCCGGGAGGCGGACGCACACGGGCGCCTGGTGGCCCGCCCCGGCGCGGTCGGCGGCCTGCTCGACGGCCTCCTCCAGGAGCCAGCGGCCCAGCTCGGCGCTGCGGTCGCCGTCCTCGGCGATGCGCAGGAACTCGGCGGGGGTGAACAGGATGCCCTGGGCGGAGCGCCAGCGGGCCTGGGCGGCGACGGCCGCGATCGTGCCGGTGGCCAGATGCACCACGGGCTGGTGGAGCAGGGCGAACTCGCCGTCGCGCAGGGCGCCGCGCAGCCGGGTCGCCAGCTCGGAGCGGCGGACCACGTCGGCCTGCATCTGCGGGGCGTAGAGCTGGACGCGGTTCTTGCCGCCGGCCTTGGCGCGGTACATGGCGAGGTCCGCGTTGCGCATGAGGTCGTTGGGGGTGATGCCGGGCTCGGCGAAGGCGACGCCGATGGAGGCGGTGACCCGGACCTCGCCGTCGCCGATGCGGTACGGCTCGGAGAGCGTGAGGCGCAGCCGGTCGGCGATCTCGTGCACCTGGAACTCGCGGGCGTCCTGCTCCCGGCCGCCGTCGCCGGTGATGAGGGCGGCGAACTCGTCGCCGCCGAGGCGGGCGGCGGTGTCCCCGGCCCGGACGGACTCCTGGAGGCGGCGGGCGGCCTGGACGAGCAGTTCGTCGCCCGCCTGGTGGCCGAGGCGGTCGTTGGCCGCCTTGAAGCCGTCGAGGTCGATGAAGAGCACGGCGGTGCCCGCGTCCCCGGCGCGGCGGCCGGCCAGGGCCTGGCGCACCCGTGCGGTGAACAGGGCGCGGTTGGGCAGGTCGGTGAGCGGGTCGTGCTCCGCGTTGTGCTGCAACTGGGCCTGGAGGCGGACCCGTTCGGTGACGTCCCGGCTGTTGAGGATCAGGCCGCCCTGGTGGCGGTTGATGGTGGACTCGACGTTGAGCCAGTCGCCGGAGCCGGAGCGGAAGCGGCACTCGATGCGCGTGGTGGGTTCCTCGCCGGGCGGGGCGGCGAGGAACCGGCGCACCTCGTGGACGACCCGGCCCAGGTCGTCGGGGTGGATGATCGAGGACAGCTCGGCGCCGACCAGCTCGTCCGCGTCGCGCCCGTAGACCCCGGCGGCGGCGGGGCTGACGTAGCGCAGGACCCCGCTGGGGGCGGCGATCATGATGACGTCGCTGGAGCCCTGCACCAGGGAGCGGAAGTGGTTCTCCTTCTGGGCCAGTTCCTGGGTGAGGGCGATGTTGTCGACGAGCATGATGCCCTGCCGGACGACGAGCGCGAGCACCACCGTGCATCCGGTGAGGACGACGACGCGGTCCACCCGGCGGCCCTCGATGACGTTGTACAGGATGCCGAGCGTGCAGACGGCGGCGGCGAGGTACGGGGTGAGGGCGGCCAGCGAGCCCGCGATGGGGCGGCTGGTGGTGCGCGGGGACTCCGGGTCCTCGCCGGGGACCGCGGGGTCCGCGTGGCGCGCGGCGCCCCAGGGGGCGTAGGCCAGCAGCAGCGAGCCGGCGAACCAGCCGGCGTCGAGCAACTGGCCGGAATGGTAGGTCTGGCGCAGCAGCGGCGAGGTGAACAGGGCGTCGCACAGGACGGTCAGGGCGAGCGCGGCGATGGCGGTGTTCACGGCGGCGCGGTTGACGCTGGTGCGCCGGAAGTGCAGGGCGAGCACCATGGAGACGAGCACGATGTCGAGCAGCGGATAGGCCAGGGTGAGCGCGGCGCGGGCCACGCTGTCGCCCTCGGCGTCCGCGACGTGCGCGGTGTGGGCGAGGGCCAGGCTCCAGGACAGGGTGAGGAGCGAGCCGCCGATCAGCCAGGAGTCCAGGGCCAGGCAGACCCAGCCGGCGCGGGTGACGGGCCGCTTGGCGAGGACCAGCAGGCCGACGATGGCGGGCGGCGCGAAGCAGAGGAAGAAGACGTCGGCCGGGGAGGGGCTGGGGACCGGGACGTCGCGCACGCACTCGTACCAGCCCCAGACGGCGTTGCCGCAGGCGGCCATCAGCGAGGAGAGCGAGAACAGCAGCCAGGCCGGCCGGAACCGGATGTCGGCGGCGCGGGCGAAGAGGAAGCAGGAGACGGCGGCGGCGAGGGCGGCGGCGGCGAGGCCGAAGTCGCCCATGATCAGGGCCAGTCGCTCGGAGCCCCAGCCGGTGGCCGCGCCCACGGCGTAGCCGCCGCAGACGAGGCCGAGGACGGACTGCGGGAGCAGCGCGGAGGACCGTCCCGCCCGGAACTGCCGGGCGAGGAGCGCTCCGCGGGTGCTCGCCGGGGCGCTCACCGCGGCCCTCCCCCGGCTTCCGGCCGGTTGCGGCGGGCGCTCACAGGGCCCTGCGACCGCAGCCGTCCCTCGCGCCGTGTCCGGTCGTTCGCCCATCGGCCGTCCATCGCCCGTCGCCCCCTCGCGTGTGGCTGGCTCCCCGGCGCCGTCCCTGCCACGGCGCAGCACCCCTTTCGGGACGATACACCAGACTCGTCACTCAGGGACATAGCTTCTCTACGCTCCGTGACTGATCGGGGCGGTCGTGAACACGGGGTGCGGCCGGGTGTGCTCGGTGCGTGGTCAGCCGGTGGTGCGGACGACGTTGTCCAGCGGCCGGCCCGCGGCGAAGCGGGTGAGCTGTCCGGCGATCAGCCGCTTGGCGCGCGGCAGGTACGCGGAGGTGCTGCCGCCGACGTGCGGGGTGATCAGGACGTTCGGAGCATGCCAGAGGGGGTGGCCGGCGGGCAGCGGTTCCGGGTCGGTGACGTCGAGGGCGGCGTGCAGCCGGCCGGACCTGAGTTCGGACAGCAGAGCCCCGGTGTCGACGACGGGGCCCCGGGCGACGTTGACCAGGAGGGCCCCGTCGCGCATCGCCGCGAGGAAGTCCGCGCCCGCCAGGCCCTGTGTGGAGGGGTTCAGCGGGGTGGCCAGGACGACCACGTCCGCCTCGGGCAGCAGGGCCGGCAGATCCTCGATCGCGTGTACGGGGCCGCGTGCGGTTGTCCGGGCGGAGCGCGCGACGCGTGCGACCCGCGCGCACTCGAAGGGCGCGAGCCGGTCGTCGATGGCCGCGCCGATCGACCCGTAGCCCACGATGAGTACGGACTTGTCGGCGAGCGCCGGGTAGAAGCCGGACCGCCACTCCTCCTCGTCCTGGCCGTGCACGAAGCCGGGGAACCCGCGCAGCGAGGCCAGGATCAGCGCGAGGGTCAGCTCGGCGGTGGACGCCTCGTGGACGCCCTTGGCGTTGCACAGCCGTACGCCGGCGGGCAGCCGGTCGAGGGCGGGCTCGACGTGGTCGATGCCGGCCGAGAGCGTCTGCACGACCCGGACCCCGCTCATCAGCGGCAGCGGCCGGATCGCGACCTCCAGGCTCTTCATGTAGGGGACGACGTAGTAGGCGCAGTCGGCGGGGTCGGCCGGGTACTCCGGCGCGCCGTCCCAGAAGTGGTACGTCAGGCCCTCGGGCAGCCCCTCGATCTCGTCCGCGCGCAGCGGCAGCCAGACCTCGGGGGCGGGGGCGGAATGCGTGGTGGAAGTCATGGCCAGGAGGCTATGCGAAGGTCACGGGGACGCAGAGGTTAGCTTTGGGGGCGGTGCGAGGAAGGGTTACGGGAGTTGGAGCGCAGGAGTCTGGGTGCGGCGGCGCTCGCCGTGGGGGCGGTCGGGCTCGGCTGCATGCCGATGAACTGGGCGTACAGCGCGTCCCAGCAGCGCGGGGACCGCGCGCTGCGGGCGGTGCACGCGGCGCTCGACGCGGGGGTCGATCTGCTCGACACCGCCGACATGTACGGCCCGTTCACCAATGAGCTGCTGGTGGGGCGGGCCCTGAAGGGGCGGCGCGAGCAGGCGTTCGTGTCCACCAAGTGCGGTCTGCTGGTGGGTGATCAGCACATCGTGGCCAACGGCAGGCCCGGCTATGTGCGGCGGGCCTGCGATGCCTCGCTGCGGCGGCTGCAGACCGATGTGATCGATCTGTACCAGCTGCACCGCGCCGACCCGGAGGTACCCGTCGAGGAGACCTGGGGCGCGATGGCGGAGCTGGTGGGCGCGGGCAAGGTCCGGGCGCTGGGGCTGTGCGCGGTCGGGGCGCGGGCGGCCCGCCGGCCGGGGGCGCGCACGCATGACGGAACGATCCGTCAGCTGGAGCGGGTGCAGCAGGTCTTCCCGGTCAGCGCGGTGCAGGCGGAGCTGTCGGTGTGGTCGCCGCAGGCGCTGGAGTCGCTGCTGCCGTGGTGCGCCGACCGGGGCGTGGGCTTCCTGGCCGCGATGCCGCTGGGCAGCGGTTTCCTGACGGGGACGCTGACGCCCGGTCAGGGATTCGAGCCGGAGGATCTGCGCGCCCGGCACCCCCGGTTCACCGCCGAGGTGATGGCGGCGAACCAGCCGCTGGTGGTGGGGCTGCGCCGGGTCGCCGAACGGCACGGGGCGACGCCCGCGCAGGTGGCGCTGGCCTGGGTGCTGCACCAGGGCCCCCAGGTGGTGCCGGTGCCGGGCACCAAGCGGGAGCGGTGGGCGGTGGAGAACGCGGGCGCGGCCGGGCTGGCGCTGACCGCACGCGACCTGGCGGAGCTGGACCGGCTGCCGGCGCCGCAGGAGTCCTGGGACTGATCACCGCCGCGCCGGTCGCCGATGTGGGAAAGCGGCCCGGTTCGGGGTGGGACGCGGTGTAAGAACAGGGGACAGACGGCCGTTGAAGGGATCGGTACGGTGTTCGGATCAGTGCAGGAGCCGGTGGGGCGCCGGACGGGCCCCGGCGGAGGCGGCCGGGTGGCGCGGCGGGGGGCCCGGCGGGGCGCGGTGGCGGTGGCGGCGGCCGGTGCGCTGCTGCTGGCCGCGGGGTGCACCTCGCAGGAGGGCATGGAGAGTTCGGCGGGCCAGGGCGCGCGTTCCCCCGCGCACTCCCCCAGTGCCTCTCCCTCCCCCGACGCGTCGGCTTCGCCGTCGCCCTCCGTCTCGCGCACCCCGGCGGGCCTGCCGCCGGCCAAGGGCGCGGTCGAGCTGGTGTCCACGGTCACCGAGGGGCTGAACTCCCCGTGGGGGCTGGCCGCGCTGCCCGGCGGCGACCTCCTGGTCGGCTCCCGCGACAAGGGGACGATCACCCGTGTCGACGCCGAGAGCGGCGAGAAGAAGCTCATCGGCGCGGTGCCCGGAGTCGCGCCGGAGGGCGAGGGCGGGCTGCTCGGCATCGCCGTCTCCCCCGACTTCGGCTCGGACCATCTGGTGTACGCGTACTTCACCACCGCGTCCGACAACCGCATCGCCCGCATGATCTACGACGAGAACGCCTCCACGCCGGGGCAGTCGCTCGGCGCCCCGGACACGATCCTGCGGGGCATCCCCAAGGGCGCGATCCACAACGGCGGCCGGATCGCCTTCGGCCCGGACGGCATGCTGTACGCGGGCACCGGCGAGACGGGCGACGGCGACCGCGCCCGGGACGAGGACTCGCTGGCCGGGAAGATCCTGCGGATGACGCCGGACGGGGAGCCGCTGCACGGCAATCCGAAGGCCGACTCCGTGGTGTATTCGTACGGGCACCGCAATGTGCAGGGGCTCGCCTGGGACGCGGACAAGCGGCTGTGGGCCTCCGAGTTCGGCCAGGACACCTGGGACGAGCTGAACCTCATCGAGCCGGGCGGCGACTACGGCTGGCCGGACGCCGAGGGCGTGGCGCACGAGAAGGGCTTCCACGACCCGGTCGCCCAGTGGAAGACCTCCGAGGCGTCGCCGAGCGGCCTCGCGTACGTCAAGGGCTCCCTGTGGATGGCCGGGCTGCGGGGCGAGCGGCTGTGGCGGATTCCGCTGTCCCGCGAGGGCGGCGCCGCGCAGGAGCCGCTGGCCGCCCCGCAGGCGTTCCTGAAGGGCGAGTACGGTCGGCTGCGCACGGTCCTGGCGGCGGGCGGCGACCGGATGTGGCTGGTCACCAGCGAGACGGACGGCCGGGGCTCCCCGAAGCCCGGCGACGACCGCATCCTGCTGCTCCGGGTGCGCTAGCTGTATTGCCCTGCCCGGTGAGGCGCCCCGGCCGGCGCTCTGCCCGGCCGGGGCGCCTCACCGGGACTCCGGTGCCGGGTAGAGGCGCAGCCGGTGGGCCAGGGCGGCGGCCTCGCCGCGGCCGGCGACGCCCAGCTTGGCCAGGATGTTGGAGACGTGCACGCTCGCGGTCTTGGGCGAGATGTACAGCTCCTCGGCGATGCGGCGGTTGGTGAGCCCGGCGGCCACCAGCCGGTGCACGTCCTGCTCGCGCGGGGTGAGCCCGAAGGACTCCACGGCGGCGGTCGCCTTGTCTGCCGTGGCCTTGTCGGCGGGGGCTCCTTCGGCGCATGCCCGCGTGCCGGTGAGGGCGATGCGGGCCCGGCCGGCCAGCAGCTCGATGGTCTCGGTGAGCGGGCGGGCCCCCAGCCGTACGGCGGTGGTGTGCGCCTCGCGCAGCAGCCGGGTGGCGGTGGCCCGGTCCCCGGAGGCGGTGAGCAGGGCCTCCGCCCAGCGGTGGTGGATCTGCGCCAGCTCGTACGGGCGTCGCAGCGGGGCGAACGCTTGGGCGGCCTCCTCCCAGTGGCCGGGGGTGTCGGTGCCCTCGGCCCTGGCCAGTTCGGCGTCGATCAGCGGCACATGGGCGGCCCAGACGGGGACGAGGGTGGGCAGCCGCTTGAGCTGGGCGCGGACGAGGTCGAGGACGGCGGGGAGGCCCGGTTCGGTGGCGGGCAGTCCCCGGGCGTCGGCCTCGGCCGCCGCGACGGCGTGCAGCATGGGGAAGGCGTAGCGCTGGGTGCCGGTCGGGAAGCCCTCGGCGGCCTGGGCCTCGAAGGCGGCGCGCGCCTCGGTGAGCCGGCCCCGCTGCACGGCGAGCTGGATGGCGTGCCGCACGGGGTTGATGAAGTGCTGGGGCTGGGGGTCGCTGGAGCCGAAGCAGCGCCGGGTCAGGGCGAGTTGCCGTTCGGCCTCGGCGAGGTCGCCGCGGACCAGGGCCATCTCGGTGCGGCGGGCGGCGACCAGGCCCTGGGACTTGCGGGAGAGGGACTTGCGGGCGGCGGCTTCGGTGGTGGCGACGGCCTCGTCCCAGCGGCCCAGCGAGAACAGCGACATGGCCTGGTTGGTGCGGACCCACGCCTCCATGTCCGCGACGCCGTGCTCGTGGCAGATGCGGATGCCGTGGTCGGCGGCGGCGACGGCCTCCGGGGAGCGGCCCATCGCCTCCAGGGTGGAGGGCAGGTTGATGCCGGCCCGGCCCATGATGTCGATGAGGCCCAGCTCGTCGGCCCGGTCGCGGACGGCGTACATCTCGGCGATGCCCTCGTCGACGGCGCCGGCGTCCGCGTTGAGCCAGCCGCGGGTGAGCCGGGCGTGCAGTTCGATGTACTCGTCGCCGACCAGCTGGGCGTACTCCACGGCCCGCTCGGCGGCGGCCAGGGTGTCGGCGCCGGGGCGGTGCAGGGCGCCCCAGCCGGCCACCATCATCAGCACGTCCGCGTGCACCGCCGACGGCGGCAGGCCCCGGACCAGGCGTTCGGCGGTGGCCAGCTCCTCCCAGCCGTCGCCGCGGGTGAGGTCCTGGACGAGGCGGGAGCGCTGCACCCAGAACCAGGCGGCGCGCAGGGAGTCGTCCTCGCCGGCCAGGATGCGCAGCGCCTTCTTGCAGATGGCGAAGGCCCGTTCGCGCTCGCCGCCGAGGCGGGCGGCGACGGTGGCCTCGGCCATCAGGTCGAGATAGCGCAGCGGGGAGGTGTCGTCGCGGCCGCAGGTGGGGTAGACCTCGGCGTAGTCGATGGGGCGCAGGGTGCGGCGCACGGCGCACGGCGCGTCGTCCCACAGCTCCAGCGCCCGTTCGAGCAGGCGCAGTTGTTCGGCGTAGGCGTTGCGGCGGCGGGCCTCGACGGATGCCTTGAGGACGGCGGGCAGCGCCTTGGCCGGGTCGTGCGCCCCGTACCAGTAGCTGGCGAGCCGGGTGGCGCGCTCGCTCTCGCCGACGAGGGCCGGGTCGGCCTCCAGTGCCTCGGCGTAGCGGCGGTTGAGGCGGGAGCGTTCGCCGGGGAGCAGGTCGTCGCTGACGGCCTCGCGGACCAGGGAGTGGCGGAAGCGGTAGCCGTCGCCGTCGGGCGTGGTGAGCAGCAGGTTGGCGCCGACGGCGGTGCGCAGGGCCTCGATGAGGTCGTCCTCGGCGAGGCCGGCGACGGCGGCGAGCAGTTCGTACTCGACGGCGGAGCCGCCCTCGGCGACGATCCTGGCGACCTTCTGGGCGTCGTCGGAGAGGGTTTCGACGCGGACGAGAAGGAGGTCGCGCAGCGAGTCGGGCAGTCCGTCGCCGTCCCCGTCGCCGCACTCCAGGATGCAGGCCAGTTCCTCGACGAAGAAGGCGTTGCCGTCGGAGCGCTGGAATATCTCGTCCACCAGGGCGGGGTCGGGGGTGTCGGCGAGGATGCCGGCGAGCTGGCGGCGCACCTCGGAGCGGGTGAACCGGGCGAGTTCGATGCGGCGGACGGTGCGCAGCCGGTCGATCTCGGCGAGGAGGGGGCGCAGCGGGTGGCGGCGGTGGATGTCGTCGGCGCGGTAGGTGCCGACGACGACGAGGCGGCCGCCGCGCAGGGTGCGGAAGAGGTAGGCGAGGAGGTGGCGGGTGGAGGAGTCCGCCCAGTGCAGGTCCTCCAGGACGAGCACCACGGCCCGGTCGGCGGAGATGCGCTCCAGCAGCCGGACGGTGAGTTCGAAGAGGCGGGCGGTGCCGTGCTCGTCGGAGCCGTCGCGGCCGGCTTCGCCGAGTTCGGGCAGCAGCCGGGCCAGTTCGCCCTCCTGGCCGGCGCAGGCGGCGGCCATCTCGTCGGGCAGGGCGCGGCGCAGGGCGCGCAGGGCGGTGGAGAAGGGGGCGTAGGGCAGGCCGTCGGCGCCGATCTCGACGCAGCCGCCGACGGCGACGACGGCGTCCCGGCGGGCGGCGACGGCGAGGAACTCCTCGACGAGGCGGGTCTTGCCGACTCCGGCCTCGCCGCCGATGAGCAGGGCCTGCGGTTCACCGCAGAACCCCCCGGCGGCGCCGGAGGGTTCGGTGGTGGCGCGGGTGAGCGCGCCGGTGAGCGAGTTGAGTTCGCCGGTGCGGCCGACGAACACGGGGCTGACTGACCTGGTCTCCACGCCGCCGAGCATCGCACACGGGTCCGACAGTGCGGGCGGAATGTGCCGGGGACCACGCGGCCCCCGGCTCCGGTTCACCGCCGCCCCCTACGCGGCGGGCGTGAACCGGTCCCGTACGCCGCCGCTGCTCACCGTCCTTCCGGGTTCCTGGCGTCCGCTGCGGCGGGCGAAGCGGCGGGAGCGGCGGGCCTCATCGGCGAGGCGCCGGAGGTCGGCGCGGCGCAGCAGTTCGGCGTGCAGGATCTTGTGGAGTTCGAACTCGTACATGGTGGTGTCCCCCTGGGTGACGGGCCCTTCGGGCCTCGGTGGCGGCGGTTCCTCCGCCGTGCCACCACTCTCGTTCCCCAGGGGGGTGCGCCGCATCGGGCGTCTTCCGCATCTGTGCCGCAGGGGGGCCTTAGACGCGGCGGCGTACCACCGCAGGGGCCCGGTGAAACCACCCGGAGATGCCTTAGACGCTCTCGCGGACCGCCCCGGCCGGCTCGTCCGCGTACGTACCCCGGCCCGGTGCCGGTACGGGGGCCACCGGGTGGTCGGGCGGTTCGACGGACAGACGGGGCAGCCGGCGGTCCAGCCAGCGGGGCAGCCACCAGTTGGCGCCGCCCAGCAGGTGCATCAGGGCCGGGACGAGCAGGGTGCGCAGGACGAAGGCGTCCAGGGCGACGGCCGCCGCCAGGGCGATGCCGAACATCGCGATGACCCGGTCGCCGCTGAGGACGAAGGCGAGGAACACCGAGATCATGATGACGGCGGCGGAGTTGATCACCCGGCTGGTCTCGGCGAGGCCAACCCGGACCGCGCGCCGGTTGTCCCGGGTCTCCAGCCACTCCTCGTACATCCGGCCGACCAGGAAGACCTGGTAGTCCATGGAGAGGCCGAAGAGCACCGAGACCATGATCACCGGGAGGAAGGGTTCGATGGGGCCCGCGCTGCCCAGCCCGAGCAGTTCGCTGCCCCAGCCCCACTGGAAGATCGCGACGACGACGCCGAAGGACGCGGCGACCGCCGCGATGTTCATGGCCGCCGCCTTGAGCGGGATGCCGATGGACCGGAAGGCCAGCAGCAGGAGCAGGCAGCCGAGTCCGACGACGACGCCGACGAACAGCGGCAGCTTGCCGATGACGACCTGGGCGAAGTCGTCGTAGCTGGCGGTGACCCCGCCGACGTGGGTCTCCAGCGAGGTGTTGTCGGCCGCCTTCGGCAGGATGTCGGCGCGCAGCCGTTCGACCAGGTCGCTGGTGTCGCGGGACTGCGGGGACGAGTCGGGGACGACGGTGACGAAGGCGGTGTCGCCGGCGGCGTTGTAGGTGACCGGGTCGACCCGCGCCACCCCGTCGACGGCGCGCAGGGTGGCGGGCAGGGCGTCCATCGCGAGCCGGTCGTCGGCGCCGTCCAGGTGGGCGGCGACGGTGAGCGGTCCGTTGACGCCGGGGCCGAAGCCGTCGGCGAGCAGGTCGTACGCCTGCCGGGTGGTGCTGGACTCCGCGTTGTTGCCCTGGTCGGAGGTGCCGAGGTGGAGCGAGAAGGTGGGCAGCGCGAGGGCCAGCATCACGACGGCGGCCAGCGAGCCGAGCAGCTTGGGGTGCCGTTCGACGAAGGCGGACCAGCGGGCGGCGAAGCCGGTGGGTGATTCGGGCTGCGGCCCGTGCGCGGCCAGCCGGGCGCGCTCGCGCCGGCTGAGCGCGCGCAGGCCGATGAGCGACAGCAGGGCCGGCAGCAGGGTCACCGAGGCGGCCACGGTCAGCACGACGGTCAGCGAGGCGGCGATGGCGACGCCGTTGAGGAAGCTGAGCCGCAGGATCAGCATGCCGAGCAGCGCGATGCAGACGGTGGCGCCGGCGAAGACGACGGCCCGGCCGGTCGTGGCCACCGCGTGCTGCGCGGCCTCGGGCACGGTCATGCCGCGCCGCAGTCCTCTGCGGTGCCGGGTGACGATGAACAGGGCGTAGTCGATGCCGACGCCGAGGCCGATGAGCATGCCGAGCATGGGCGCGAAGTCGGCGACGGTCATCAGATGGCCGAGCAGCACGATGCCCGCGTACGCCGTGCCGACCGAGACGAGCGCGGTGGCGATGGGCAGCATGCTGGCGGCGAGGGAGCCGAAGGCGACGAAGAGCACGACGGCCGCGACGGCGACCCCGATGATCTCGCTGAGGTGGGCGGCCGGGGCTTCGGTGAGCGCGACGGCCGAACCGCCCAGTTCGACGCGCAGATGCGGGCTCTCGGCCGCCTTCGCGGTGTCCACGACCGCCTGCGCCTGGGCCACCGGCACGTCGTCGGCGCGCTGGTCGAAGGTGACGGTGGCGTACGCGGTGTGCCCGTCGGCGCTGATCTGCGCGGCGCCGGTCTCCGTATAGGGCCCGGCCACCGCCCCGACGCCGGGCAGCCGTTCGACGGCGTGCAGGGTGCGGGTCATCTTCTGCTCGACGTCGGTGGCCCGGACCGTGGAGTCCTCGGTGTGCCAGACGATGGTGTCCGTGTCGCCGCCGAGGTCGGTGAAGCCGCTCTTGAGCAGTTCGGCGGCGCGGCCCGACTCGGTGCCCGGCGCCTCGTAGTCGTTGGAGTACGCGGACCCCGCGAACCCGGCCGCGGCGGCCGTGCCCCCGAGGGCGAGCAGCCAGATCAGTACGGCGATGAGGCGGTGCGTGACGCACCAGCGGGCGATGGCAGCCAAGAGGACACGCTCCCTGCGGGTTCGTGGTCTTCCCGGCGACCGGCACTGCCGCCCGCGGGAGAACGCATGACCTGAGACCGCCACTCTCGCAGCCATTCGAGATCATTTGCCCGTTTCGTGGGGAGGGTCACAGCGGGCAGATCCACCTATGGACGACATAAGTACGCCCATGCGAAGGGGCGGTGGGCCCGGTTCGCGACCGGACCCATCGCCCCTTCGGCGTACGAGAAGGGCTCAGCCCTCGACGCCCAGCTTCTGAAGGATCAGCTCGCGGACGCGGGCCGCGTCGGCCTGGCCGCGAGTCGCCTTCATGACCGCGCCGACCAGCGCACCGGCCGCCGCGACCTTGCCGCCGCGGATCTTGTCCGCGATGGCCGCGTTGCCCGCGATGGCCTCGTCCACTGCGGTGGACAGGGCGCCCTCGTCGGAGACGACCTTGAGGCCGCGCTTCTCGACGACGGTGTCCGGGTCGCCCTCGCCGGCGAGCACACCCTCCAGGACCTGGCGGGCGAGCTTGTCGTTGAGGTCGCCCGCGGCGACCAGCTCGGCGACCCGGGCGACCTGCGCCGGGGTGACGGGCAGCTCGTCGAGGCCGCGGCCGGTCTCGTTGGCGTTGCGGGCCAGCTCGCCCATCCACCACTTGCGGGCCTGGTCCGCAGGGGCGCCCGCCTCGATCGTGGCCACGATCAGCTCGACCGCGCCCGCGTTGAGGATGGACTGCATGTCGTGTTCGGAGACGCCCCACTGCTCCTTGAGCCGGGCGCGGCGGACGCGCGGCAGCTCGGGGAGCCCCTTGCGCAGCTCCTCGACCCACTCGCGGGCCGGGGCGACCGGCACCAGGTCCGGCTCGGGGAAGTAGCGGTAGTCCTCGGCGTTGTCCTTGATGCGGCCGGCCGTGGTGGAGCCGTCCTCCTCGTGGAAGTGCCGGGTCTCCTGCACGACGGTGCCGCCGGAGTTCAGCACCGCGGCGTGGCGCTGGATCTCGAAGCGGGCGGCGCGCTCGACGGAACGCAGCGAGTTGACGTTCTTCGTCTCGGAGCGCGTACCGAAGGTCTCGGTGCCGTGCGGGCGCAGCGACAGGTTGACGTCGCAGCGCATCTGGCCCATCTCCATGCGGGCCTCGGAGACGCCGAGCGCCTTGATGAGCTCGCGCAGCTCGGCGACGTACGCCTTGGCGACCTCGGGGGCGCGTGCGCCCGCTCCCTCGATCGGCTTGGTGACGATCTCGATGAGCGGGATGCCCGCGCGGTTGTAGTCGAGCAGGGAGTGGGACGCGCCGTGGATACGGCCGGTGGCGCCGCCGACGTGCGTCGACTTGCCGGTGTCCTCCTCCATGTGGGCGCGTTCGATCTGCACCCGGAAGATCTCGCCGTCCTCCAGCTGGACGTCCAGATAGCCGTTGAAGGCGATCGGCTCGTCGTACTGGGAGGTCTGGAAGTTCTTCGGCATGTCCGGATAGAAGTAGTTCTTCCGGGCGAAGCGGCACCACTCGGCGATCTCGCAGTTCAGCGCGAGGCCGATCTTGATCGCGGACTCGACGCCGATCGCGTTGACGACCGGCAGCGCGCCGGGCAGGCCGAGGCAGACCGGGCAGGTCTGCGAGTTGGCGTCCTGCTTCAGCTCGGTGGAGCAGCCGCAGAACATCTTCGTCTTGGTGCCGAGCTCCACATGGACCTCAAGGCCCATGACGGGGTCGTACGTCGCGAGGGCGTCCTCGTACGACTCCAGGTCGATGACAGTCACGGAAAACTTTCCCTCTCAGCCCAGCAGTACGTCGTCGTCGCCGAGACGCTTCAGTTCGCGATAGAGGATCGCGAGGCCGGTCACGATGGCGGCCGCGGACACGGCGGCGTCGATGAGCCGCAGCGTGTCGTTGTCCTCGCGTGCGAGCCTCGCCTGCTTGGCGACGCCGAGCGCACCGAACGCGGTGCTGCCCATCGACACGTACAGCCCGGTCTTCGACTTCTTGAAGTTCTTGGCTTTCTTGGCCATGGCACTCATAGCGACGGAGCCTCCTCGAGCAGCGGGTGACCCCACCTTTCCACGAAGGCGGCCTCGACGGCGGCTCCGACCTTGTAGAGCCGGTCGTCCTTCATGGCGGGCGCGATGATCTGCAGCCCGACCGGGAGGCCGTCCTCCGGGGCCAGGCCGCAGGGCAGCGACATGGCGGAGTTGCCGGCCAGGTTGGTCGGGATGGTGCACAGGTCGGCCAGGTACATCGCCATCGGGTCGTCGGCGCGCTCACCGATCGGGAAGGCGGTGGTGGGCGTGGTCGGCGAGACGATCACGTCCACCTGCTCGAACGCCTGCTCGAACTCGCGGGTGATCAGCGTACGGACCTTCTGCGCGGAGCCGTAGTACGCGTCGTAGTAGCCGGAGCTGAGCGCGTACGTACCGAGGATGATGCGGCGCTTGACCTCGTCGCCGAAGCCGGCCTCGCGGGTGAGCGCGGTGACCTCCTCGGCGGACTTCGTGCCGTCGTCCCCGACGCGCAGGCCGTAGCGCATGGCGTCGAACCGGGCGAGGTTCGAGGAGCACTCGGACGGCGCGATCAGGTAGTACGCCGAAAGGGCGAGGTCGAAGCTGGGGCAGTCCAGTTCGACCACGGTGGCGCCGAGCGATTCGAGCAGCTCGACGGCCTCGTTGAAGCGCTGGACGACACCGGCCTGGTAGCCCTCGCCGGAGAACTGCTTGACGACGCCGACGCGCATGCCCCGTACGGAGCCGTTGCGCGCGGCCTCGACCACGGGCGGGACCGGCGCGTCGATCGACGTGGAGTCCATCGGGTCGTGGCCGGCGATCGCCTCGTGCAGCAGGGCGGCGTCCAGGACGGTGCGGGCGCAGGGCCCGCCCTGGTCCAGGGAGGACGAGAAGGCGACCATGCCGTAGCGGGAGACCCCGCCGTAGGTGGGCTTGACGCCGACCGTGCCGGTGACGGCGGCGGGCTGGCGGATGGAGCCGCCGGTGTCCGTGCCGATGGCGAGCGGGGCCTCGAAGGCGGCCAGGGCGGCCGAGGAGCCGCCACCGGAGCCGCCGGGGATGCGGGTGAGGTCCCAGGGGTTGCCGGTGGGGCCGTAGGCGCTGTTCTCGGTGGAGGACCCCATGGCGAACTCGTCCATGTTGGTCTTGCCGAGGATGACCACGTCGGCGGCCTTCAGCTTCCGCGTGAGCGTCGCGTCGTACGGCGGCACCCAACCCTTGAGGATCTTGGAGCCGACGGTGGTCGGCATGTCCTTCGTGGTGAAGATGTCCTTGAGCGCGAGCGGGACGCCGGCCAGCGGGCCCAGCTTCTCGCCGGCCGCCTTCTTGGCGTCCACGGCGCGGGCCTGGGCGAGCGCGCCCTCGCGGTCGACGTGCAGGAAGGCGTGCACCTTCTCGTCGACGGCCTCGATCCTGGCGAGGTGGGCCTCGGTGACCTCGACGGCGGTGAGCTCGCCGGAGGCGATGCCCGCGGCGATCTCGGCCGCGGTGAGCTTGATGATGCTGCTGATGTCCGTCATGGCTGTCAGTCCTCCCCCAGGATCTGCGGCACCTTGAAACGCTGCTGCTCCTGGGCCGGGGCGCCGGAGAGCGCCTGCTCGGGGGTGAGAGACGGACGGACGACGTCCGCCCGCATGACGTTCGTCAGCGGCAGCGGGTGGGAGGTCGGCGGTACGTCTTGGTCGGCGACCTCGGAGACGCGGGCGACCGCGCCGATGATGTCGTCGAGCTGACCGGCGAAGTGATCGAGCTCTTCGCCCTTCAGCTCCAGACGCGCCAGCCGGGCGAGGTGGGCGACCTCCTCGCGCGTGATGCCAGGCATGCAGCGATCCTCAAGGGTTGGTGTGTGGTTGGCCGGGGGCCGGCGGCACATTTCCACCGTCCGTCCGAAGGACGGGCCGCGCGGCGTCTGGCGCGTGCGCTCGCAAGGCGCCGAAGCGCCCTCGTGGCGGAGCCACTCGGGCGTTTCGGCAACGCGGCGAGCGTGCGTGCCAGGCGTCGCGCGGCAGGTGGAAATGTGCCGCCGGCCCCCAATCCTATGGGGTCGGCCACACCACCGGCGGCCACCCGTGGGAAGGGGTGGTTACGTGGTTGCCGGGCGGGGGCCCGATGTGCGGCCGGAGGGGCGCTGTTCCAGCTCGGCCGCCGGGGCCGGGGCCTTCACGGCGGAGGCCGCCGCGGCTGCCGCCGCCGCTGCCGCGGCCAGCTCGGCCGGGCGGCGCCAGCCGTGCTCGCCGCGCGCCCGCAGCCAGGCCGTCATCTCCTGCGGCGGCATCGCGGCGGCCACCAGCCAGCCCTGCACCGCGTCGCACCGCAGGTCCCGCAGCCGTTCCCAGGTCTCGTCGTCCTCGACGCCCTCCGCCACGACGAGCAGGCCCAGCGAGTGGGCCAGGTCGATGGTGCAGCGGACGATCTCCGCGTCCTCCTGGTCGATGGCGAGCCGGGCCACGAAGGACCGGTCGATCTTCAGCTCGCTGACGGGCAGCCGGCGCAGATGGACCAGCGAGGAGTAGCCGGTGCCGAAGTCGTCGAGGGACATCTTCACGCCGTGCCCGGTCAGCCCGGCGAGGGTGTCCGCCGCGCGCTGCGGGTCCTCCAGGAGCACGTGCTCCGTTATCTCCAGCTGGAGCGCGCCGGCCGGGACGCCGTGCCGGGCGAGCCGGGCCGCGACGCCGCCGGCGAACCCGGGGGTGTGCACGTCGCGCGGGGAGACGTTGACCGCGACGGGCACGAAGAGGCCCTGCGCCCGCCACCGGGCGACCTGGGCGAGCGCCGTCTCCAGGACGTACTCCGTGAGGTGCGGCATCAGCCCGGAGGACTCGGCGATCGCGATGAACTCGTCCGGGGGGACCCGGCCGCGCTCCGGGTGCACCCAGCGCACCAGCGCCTCAAGACCGGCGACCTGGCCGTCGAAGCGGACCTTGGGCTGGTAGTGCAGCTCCACCTCGCCGGCGTCCAGCGCGCGGCGCAGGTCGCCGAGGAGGCCCAGCCGGTCCGGGGTGTTGCTGTCGCGCTTGGACTCGTACACCTCGACGCCGGTGCGGTCCCGCTTGGCCTGGTACATCGCGACGTCGGCCCGGCGCAGCAGGCCCTCCGCGTCCAGCGCGTGGTCCGGGAAGACGGCGAGGCCGGCGCTGGCCTCCAGGACCAGGGTCAGCCCGTCCAGGTCCAGCGGGGACGACAGCTCGGCGACGAGGTGCCGGGCGACGCGCTGGGCGCTGGTGGTGGAGTCCGCCGTGGGCAGCAGGACCGCGAACTCGTCGCCGCCGAGCCTGGCCGTCTCCGCGCCGCGCGGCAGGGCGAGCCGCAGCCGCTCCGCGATCTGGAGGAGCAGCCGGTCGCCGGCGAGGTGGCCGAGGGTGTCGTTGACCGCGCGGAAGCGGTCGAGGTCGATCAGGACCAGGCCGACCCGGTGGCCGGCGTTCTCCGCCTCCTCCAGCGCCGTCCAGGTGCGCTCCAGCAGCCACTGGCGGTTGGGCAGCCCGGTGAGCGGGTCCTTGAGCTGTTCCTCGGCGCGGGCACGGGCGATCCAGAGCGTGGAGTCGAGCGCGATCAGCGGGACCGCGAACAGCGGCAGCAGGACCGGCCGGGCCATCGCGACGACGCAGATCAGCGGGGCGATGCCGAGCAGGGCGACCGCGACGAGCCCCTGGCGGAGCATGGCGGTGCGGGCGACGGTGGGCAGGCCGCTGCCCGGCTGGGCGCGCGAGTACCACAGCAGGACGCGGGTGACGACCAGGTAGGTGGTGGCGGCGAGGAGGAGTTCCGGAACGGCGTCGATCCCCCAGTCGAGTGGCCGCCAGGGGGTCTCGACGGACTGCACCTCGCCGAACGCGGCGAGTACCAGGGCCGCCGCGCCCACCCCGAGGATGTCCACCGCGCCGTGCAGCAGCCCCTGCCACCAGCGGTGCCGGCGGGCAACGCCGACGAGGACGACCACGACGAGGCTGACCAGTCCGGCGGGCACCCAGCCGTAGAGCAGCAGCACGGCCAGGGTGAGGGCGGCGCCGGAGCCGGTGCCGCCCCACCAGCGGTCCCGGCCGAGGGCGACCAGATGGCCGACGACGATGCCGGTGAGGACGGCGAGCGACCAGCCGGCCCGGCCGTCCGGGAAGAGGGCGCGGCCCTCGCTGAGGGCACGGTAGAAGCCGGTCGCGAGCTGGACCGCGGCGAGGGCCACGACGACGGCGCCCACCTGGGGCGCCGGCCCCACGAAACCTTGCAGCCGCGTCACCGGTGCGGCGCTCTCGGTCGGTTTCATTCCGTCCCTCTCACAGCCGGCGATGCCGATGTCACCCGATGTCTGTGTTCCGTGCCACGACGCGCTCCGGGCCCCGCCCGGTGGCCGGGTCCGAGGGCGCATCTGACCACAGTAGGCCGCGGAAGGCTGCTACGGGCAGCGGTCTACCGCTCTTGCCCGAATGCGAACCGACTGTCCGTCAGCATCTGCTATGCGCCGATCGGGTGACCCGGACGGTGTGTCGGCGGGCTGTCAGGCCCCGGGTGTGCCCGCGTCGCCCGCCGTCTCGTCGGGGGCGGGCTCCCCGGCGGGGACGGCCGCTTCGCGGGCGGCGTCCGGACCCCGGTCGAGCAGGACGGCGAAGCCGGTCTCGTCCAGAACCGGAACCTTGAGCTGAACCGCTTTGTCGTACTTCGATCCGGGGTTGTCGCCGACGACCACGAAGGAGGTCTTCTTGGAAACGGAACCGGTGACCTTGGCTCCCCGGCTCTGCAGCGCCTCTTTCGCGCCATCCCTGGTGTGCCCGGTCAGGGTGCCCGTGACCACGACGGTCAGTCCTTCGAGGGGCCGGGGTCCCTCGTCCTCGCCGGCCCTCTCGTCCTCCATCCGGACTCCGGCCTCGCGCCATTTGCGGATGATCTCGCGGTGCCAGTCCTCGGCGAACCACTCCTTGACGGAGGCGGCGATGATGGGCCCGACCCCGTCGGCGTCGACCAGCTCCTGTTCGGTGGCTTCCTCGATGCGGTCGATGGACGGGAACTGGCGGGCCAGCTCGCGGGCGGCGACCGGGCCGACGTGGCGGATGGAGAGTCCGGTCAGGACGCGGGCCAGCGGGGCCTGCTTGGCCGCGGCGATGGTGTCCAGCATGGCGAGGGCGTTCTTCCTGGGCTCGCCCTGCTGGTTGGCGAAGACGCGGGCGATCTTCTCCTCGCCGGTCTTCGGGTCGCGCCGGGGCAGCCCGCTGTCCGGGTCCAGGACGTAGGCGCGGATCGGCAGCAGCTCGTCCATGGTCAGGCCGAAGAGGTCGCCCTCGTCCCGCATCGGGGGCCGGTCGGGCTCCAGCGGCGCGGTCAGCGCGGCGGCGGCGACATAGCCGAAGTGGTCGATGTCCAGGCACTTGCGGCCGGCGAGGTAGGCGACGCGCTCGCGCAACTGGGCGGGGCAGGAGCGGGCGTTGGGGCAGCGGACGTCGACGTCCGCCTCCTTCATGGGCTTCAGTTCCGTGCCGCACTCGGGGCAGTGGGTCGGCATGACGAACGCCGTCTCGGTGCCGTCGCGGAGGTCGGCGACCGGGCCGAGGATCTCCGGGATGACGTCACCGGCCTTGCGGAGCACCACCGTGTCCCCGATGAGGACGCCCTTGGCCTTGACCACGTTCTGGTTGTGCAGGGTGGCGAACTCGACCTCGGAGCCGGCCACCACGACCGGTTCGACCTGGGCGTACGGGGTGACACGGCCGGTGCGGCCGACGCCGACGCGGATGTTGACGAGCTTGGTGTTGACCTCCTCCGGCGGGTACTTCCAGGCGATGGCCCAGCGCGGCGCGCGGGAGGTGGAGCCGAGCCGGCCCTGGAGCGGGATCTCGTCCAGCTTGACGACGACGCCGTCGATCTCGTGCTCCACGGAGTGCCGGTGCTCGCCGAAGTACGCGATGAACTCCCGTACGCCCGCGAGGGAGTCGACCACCTTGTTGTACTTGGCGGTGGGCAGCCCCCACTCGCGCAGCAGTTCGTAGGCGTGCGAGAGGCAGTCGATGTCGAAGCCCTCTCGGGCGCCGATGCCGTGCACCACCATGTGCAGCGGGCGGGTGGCGGTGACCTTGGGGTCCTTCTGGCGCAGTGAACCTGCGGCGGCGTTACGGGGGTTGGCGAAGGGCTTCTCGTCGGCGGCGACCAGCCGGGCGTTCAGCTCCTCGAACCCCTCCATCGGGAAGAAGACCTCGCCGCGCACCTCGACCAGCGGCGGGACGCGGTCGCCGGTCAGCCGGTGCGGGATGTCCGCGATGGTGCGGATGTTGGGGGTGATGTCCTCGCCGGTCCGGCCGTCGCCCCGGGTCGCGGCGCGGGTCAGCACACCGTTCTCGTACGTGAGGTTGACGGCGAGTCCGTCGATCTTCAGCTCGCACAGGAAGTGGTAGCCGGGCGAGCCGACGTCCCGTGCGACGCGCTCGGCCCAGGCGGCCAGCTCCTCGTCGTCGAAGGCGTTGTCCAGCGAGAGCATCGGCTCGCGGTGCTCGACGGAGGTGAACTCCGTGCGGTACGGACCGGCGACCTTCTGGCTCGGGGAGTCCGGGGTGCGCAGCTCGGGGTGGCTGTCCTCCAGGGCCTCCAGCTCCCGCATCAGCCGGTCGAACTCGGCGTCGCTGACGACCGGCTGGTCGTTGACGTAGTACCGGAAGCGGTGCTCCTCGATCTGTTCCGCGAGGAGCTTGTGCCGCTCCCGCGCCTCCGCCGGCACCGCGCTCTGCCCAGCGTCCTGCCCGGTGGTCCGCTCTTCGCCGGCCATCGTCCCGTCCTCCCGTTACCCAGCGCCCGTCACTCAGGGTTGTCCGCGAGCGATCTCGCGGCCCGGCCGCAATGGGCGAGCGCGGCCCGCGCGTACGCCGGCGACGCACCCGCGAGTCCGCACGCGGGGGTGATCGTCACGGACTCGATGAGAGTCCCCGGATTCAGCCCCAGCCTGCGCCACAGCGTCCTGACACCCATGACGCTACCGCCCGGATCGGACAATCGGCCCGAGGCCGGGTCGGTGCCGGGCAGCACGCCGAAGAACATGTGGGTGCCCGACTCGACGGCTTCCCCGATCGCCTCCTCCTCACGTTCGGTGAGAAGGGAGAGGTCGAGGGAGATGCCGTCGACGCCGGCCCGGCGCAGCAGCGCGAAGGGCACCTCGGGCGCGCAGGTGTGCACCAGGGTGGCGGTGTCGCCGGCCGCGCCGAGCACCTCGCGCAGGGTGGCCTCCACGATCTGGCGGTCCACGGCCCGGTGGGTACGGTAGCCGCTCGCGGTCCTGACCCGGCCGCGCAGTACGGCGGTGAGGGAGGGTTCGTCGAGCTGGAGGGCGAGGCGGGCGCCGGGCACCCGGCGGCGCACCTCGGCGAGGTGGCCGCGCAGCCCCTCGGCGAGCGAGTCCGCCAGGTCGCGGCAGGCGCCGGGGTCGCCGAGGAACGCCTCGCCGCCCCGGCGTTCCAGGGCGGCGGCCAGCGTCCAGGGGCCCACGGCCTGGACCTTGAGCGGGCCCTCGTAGCCCTGGGTGAACTCCTCCAGGGCGTCCAGGTCCTCGCCCAGCCAGGACCTGGCCCGGCGGGTGTCGCGGCCGGGCCGGTCGCTGACGCGCCAGCCGCTGGGTTCGACGTGCCCGTACAGCTCGGCGAGCAGTCCGACCGTCCGGCCGATCATGTCGGCGCCGGGGCCGCGCGCCGGGAGTTCCGCCAGGTACGGCATGCCCTCGCCGTCGCCGAAGGAGCCGGTGACGGTCTTGGCCGCCTCCCGCGCGTCGCCTCCGGGCATCGAACCGATCCCGGTGGCCGGGCACTTCCTGAACACGGTGTTCTCGCTCACGCGGGAAGCCTACGGGCGCGGCGGCGGCCCGGCGGACAGGGGCCCGGCGGGCGGGGGCTCAGCGGCCGGGGCGCACGGTGAGGTCGTTGACCTCGGCGTCGCGGGGCAGGTCGAGCGCCATCAGGAGGGTGGTGGCGACGGACTCGGGGTCGATCCAGCGGGCGGCGTCGTACTCCTTGCCCTCCTGCCGGTGGACCTTCTCCTGCATGGGGCTCGCGGTGCGGCCGGGGTAGACGGTGGTGACGCGGACGCCGGCGGCGTGCTCCTCCTGGCGCAGCGAGTCGGCGAGCGCCTTGAGGCCGTGCTTGCCGGCGGCGTACGCGCTCCAGCCGGGGCTCGCGGAGAGCCCGGCGCCGGAGTTGACGAAGACGACGTGGCCCTGGGCGACGCGCAGCTGGGGCAGCACCAGGCGGGTCACCTCGGCGGGGGCGACGAGGTTGGCGTCGAGCTGGATGCGCCAGGCCCTGGGGGTCAGCTCGCCGACCGGGCCGAGTTCGACGACGCCCGCGATGTGCAGCAGCGAGTCGAGCCGGTCGGGCATGGTCTGCTGGGCGAAGGCCCAGGAGAGCCGCTCGGGGTTGGACAGGTCGCCGACGAGGGTGCGGGCGCCGGGGTACAGGGCGGCCAGTTCCCTGGCGCGGCCCGCGTCACGGGCCAGCAGCACGAGGTCGTCCCCGCGTTCGGCCAGGCGCCGGGCGACGGCGGCGCCGATGCCGGAGCCGGCACCGGTGATGAGGTGAGTGGACATGGCCCCATCGTCGCACCCGCCGCCCGGGAGCCCGCCCCCGCTGCCCGGGAGCCTGCCTCCGCCGCCCGGGGGCCCGCACCTCACTGGATGCCGGCCGACTCCTCCAGGTGGGCGAGGGCGCCGACGCCGTCCTCGGCGAAGAAGACCAGCTCGGTGAGCGGGAGCGGCAGGAAGCCCTCCTCCTCCATGCGCCGGAACTGCTCGCGCAGGCCGTCGTAGAAGCCGGCGGTGTTGAGCAGGACGACGGGCTTGGTGTGCTTGCCGTGCTTCTTGAGCTCCAGGATCTCGGTGGCCTCGTCGAGCGTCCCGGTGCCGCCGACCATGATCACGATCGCGTCGGACTTGGCGAGCAGCAGGGCCTTGCGCTCGGCGAGGTCGCGGGCGATGACCATCTCGTCGGCGTTCGTGCGCGCCTTGGCGGCCAGGAAGTCCACCGAGACGCCGACGAGCCTGCCGCCCGCCCCCTGGACGCCGTCGGCGACGACCTTCATCAGGCCGCTCTCCGAGCCGCCCCAGACCAGGGTGTGCCCACCGCGCCCGAGCAGTTCGGCGAATTCGCGGGCGGGCACGGTGTAGCGGTCGTCGAGGTCGGCGGCGGAGAGGAAGACGCAGATGTTCATGGCTGCCACGGTAGAGCCCGCCCTCCTCGCCCCGGCGGCCGGGGAAGGGATTCCGGAGAACTTTCCGCCGGGACCGATGAGTTCGGGGCGGCCCGGCAGTCCACCCCCTCATGGACACGATTCTCTCCAGCGACGGCACCCCGATCGCATACCGGCGCCGGGGCGAGGGGCCGCCCGTCGTCCTGGTGGGCGGGGCCCTGAGCACGGCCGGGACCGACGAGCCGCTCGCCCGGCTGCTCGCGCCGCACTTCGAGGTCGTCACGTACGACCGGCGCGGCCGGGGCGGCAGCGGGGACGGCGGGCCCTACGCGGTGGAGCGCGAGATCGAGGACCTGGCCGCGGTGGCCGCCGCGGCGGGCGGCCGGCCGGCGGTCTTCGGTTCCGGGGCGGGCGGGGCGCTGGTCCTGGAGGCGGCGGCGGCCGGGCTGCCGGCGGACCGGCTGGCGGTGTACGAGCCGCCGTACGCGCCGGGGCCGGCCGGGCTGCTGTTCCGGGCCGACTGCGCGGCCCGGCTGGACCGGCTGCTGGCGGGCGGGGACCGGGCCGGGGCGGTGGAGCTGTTCCTCACGGTCTCCGGGGTCCCGGCCGCGACGGTCGCCAGGATGCGGCGGGCGCCGCTGTGGCGGAACCTGGAGTCCGTGGCGCACACACTGGCGTACGACGACGCGCTGCTGGGCGACGGCTCGGTACCGGCCGACCGGCTGGCGGCGGTCGGGGCGCGGACCCTGGTGGTCTGCGGCGGCTTCAGCCCGGCCACCGCGCGGTCGGCGACCCTGCTGCTCGCGCGGGCGTTGCCGCGCGGCCGTCACCGCACCCTGACGGGCCAGACCGGCGAGCCGGCCCCGCAGGCGGTGGCCCCGGTGCTGGCGGATTTCTTCGGCCGGGACGCGTACGCCCGCCAGGCGTCCTGAGCGGTCCGCGCCGGGCGGACCGGGGGCCGTGAAGGCGCCCCGCGCGGCCACGCCCGTACTGGGGTCGGGCGTAGCCGCGCGGGGCTTTCGTATGTCAGGCGGTCGCCGCGCGCTCCCGGCGCACCGTCGTCGCGATCGTCGCGGAGCCGACCACGCGGGTGCCGTCGTACAGGACGACCGCCTGGCCGGGGGCCACGCCCCGGACCCGTGCGAGCACCAGATGGACCCCGACTTCGCCGAACCGTCGAACTGTCGCCTTCATCGTGGACGAACCGCTCCACGCCAAAGATGAGACGTCTCGTCAGTGAACCAGCGTTCCAGCTTGTCTACACCCGGTAGCGCGAGCCTGACCTCTCGACGGAACGCGGCCCCATGTCCGGTAGCTCGCAGGTGGCACAGCTCATGAACCAGAACCAAATCGACCAGCGCGGGGGGCAGCTGCATCAATGCCCAGTGGATCGAGACAGACCCGTCCCGTTCGAGAGCGCCCCAGCGGCGGCCGAGATCTCGAGCCACGACCGGACGGGACGCCACCCCTATGCGCGACGCGAGGGAAGGCAGCCGCGCCGACAGCCAGCGATCTCCGCACGCCATGTACCACTCGGTGATCTGGAGCGCTTCCTCTCGCGTCGTCTCCAGCCGTGGCGACTCCAGCCAGCCCCGGTGGAGCCGCACCCGCTGAGCCTCCCTCGAAGAGCCTGAAGAATCAGAAGAGACAACCCTCAGCCGATGGCGCCTTCCGAGGTAGCTGAAGCTGGTGCCGCCGATCAGGTCCTTGACCAGCTCAGCAGGGCGCTCCTGCCTCCGCCGGACCTCACGGGCCAACCGCGGCAGCCTCGACCGTACGGCGGCAGCGACGGCAGTAGGATCGGCATCCGCCGGCACGGCGAACAACACACCACCGTCGGGCGTCACCTCGATGCCCAGAGTGCGCCGCCGAGGCCGCACGACGACCTCCCACAGCCACTCACCAGGGACGGGCAGGGCCGCGATCGCCTGCTGGACAGATGCGCTCACCCGACATTCCTACCACCCGTGTCTGTCAGCGCCGCCGGGACCTACGCAGCGTCCAGGCGATACCCGAGAAAGTCCTCCCGCCGCTCGACCGCCAGCTCCAGCAGAAGGTTGGCGAGCGGGCCGGTGTGCTCCCAGTCCATGTCAAGATGCGCCTCCAGTTGGAAGCGCAGTTCCTTGCGCACCCGGTCCTGTGTATCGGCCAGTGTGACGAACTGGGCCGGCCGCACCAGTACAGCGATGTCCGCCGCCAGTCCTCGGGCAGCCTGGTAGAAGTCGGCCCCCTCTGGAATACTCGTCGCCCCCGCCTCATCGAGTTGCTGACACAACAGCCGGTACACGGGCTGCTCTGTCCGGGGCGCCAGCCCGCCCGCCCCGTCAGGTTCCTCGGCGGGCGCGTTCACATCGCGGATCAGATCGCCCAGGTCAGCGGCAGCCTGCTCGAAGTCCTGCGCCATGCGTCGGGTGATCTCGTCGAGGCGCTCGCTGAACCTGGTGTACCGCCCTCGGTCGGAGGCGATGTGCGCGGTGATGTGCAGATCGAGCGAACTGGTCATGTACGCGGTCCTGGCGCGCGGGTCGTGGTTGGCGTTGATCCGTTCCATGAAGTCGGCGTCGGTGAGCTCCACCGGCGGGACGCGCTGCTCGATGCCGGTCACCCGGAGATGCTGGGAAATCAGCTGTCGTACCTTCGCACCGTAGCGGCGGGGGCTGAACTGGTCCCGCCCGTCCAGATAGCGCCGCCTGGCCAGTATCTGGGTCTCCCCGAGCTGCCGGACAGCGTCTTCGTACCTCAGGGCTTCGGGACGTGGCAGTACGGCGTTGACGGCCGTGAGGAAGTCGCGTACGAGTTCATCAAACTCGCCCCGCAGCGACGGGTCCGCGAGCCTGGCGAGCAGATCCTCACGCCTGGTCTCGTCGGCGAGCAGCACGGCGTCCATGCCGAGGAACGCACAGATCTTCTTGTCCAGATCGGACAGCAGAACATTGGCGGCCATGTCCGACTGGAGCAGCAGACCCTCACGAGCGGGCCCGGCCTGGCGGGAGTCGTCGGATCGCGTGCCGGCCCCCTCGGTCGGGCCAGCCCCCAAGGCCCGGTCTAGCTGATCGACCGAAACGTCGTCGTAGCCGAACACCTGGCGCAGATGTTCCTGGTCGTAAGCGGCGAGGGACCGAGCCAGTTCGGGACCGATGCCGATGAAGTCGACGACCTGCCCCCACTTCTTCGAACGGTAGGGGCGGTTGGTACGCGCGACAGCTTGGAGGAGACCCGCTCCCTTCATGGCGCGGTCGAGGTAGAGAACCTGCTCGACGGGTGCGTCGAAGCCAGTGAGGAGCATGGACTGGACAAGGAGGAAGGCCATCGGCGCCTCCCCGTTGTCATCGTCGCTCTCCGTCGGGGCCGACTCGCGCCGACCGGCCTCCTCCCCCTGGGGCGTCTCGTGCCAGACCTCGCCGCTCTCAGCGGCAGTCCCCCACCCCGGCGAGACCGTGCCGTGCGGATCGACGTCCCAGGAGGGATCGTCGGCGGCGGCCAGCGGATCCCCGATGCCGTCCTTGAACCGCGCGATGTGCGCGTCCTGGTGGGATTTCGTGGTCCAGGGTTTCCAGTCCTCCGGGTCCTTGGGCTTTCCTGGCTGGCCCTTGGAAATGACCACTGCCGCATCCAGGGAGGCGAGGATGTGCCGGTGCGGCAGCAGGTTGAGCAGTTCACGCTCCTCATCCGTGGTATGCAGTGCGGCGAGCGGATCGTGTGCGAGATCGGGGTCCAGCGCGTCCAAGCGTTCCAGCAGCCGGTCCCGTGCCGTGAGCAGTGCCGTTCGGTAGCGGACGGCCGCGAGTCTGGAGACCGCGACCACTTGTGCGCCGAACCGGTCCGGGAGGGCCGACGTAGCCCAGTGGTGGAGGATGCGATCGGCCTTCGCCGCGATCACGGAAGGCGCTTCCAGGATCTCCTTGCGCCGCGCGAACTTGTTCAGCACCCGGACCCTCTGCTGCGGATCACCGGGAATCTTCTCGTCGAACTTGGCGTCCAGCGCCGCCTTCTCGATGACTTCGAAGGGCACCGCGTACGCCTCGTAGCGCACGGGTACCACGGACCCGTCCCGCTCGGCGTCACGGAGGGTGTAGGTGTCCGCAAACGCGCCGAAGATCTTCTCGGTCGTCTTGCGCCGCTTGTCGATGATGGGCGTACCGGTGAAGCCGACCAGCACAGCGTTCGGCAGCATGGCGCGCAGCCTGGCGTGCTGCCAGTGGGAGTTGCCCCGGTGGGCTTCGTCGATCAGGACGACGACGGTGTGGTGCGGGTTGGCGACCAGGTTGTGAATCCGGGCTTCGTTGATCTTCTCGTCGGACTCGTCCTCGTCGGTGTCCTCGGGGTCCTCTCCGAGGGACTCGGCGCTGCCGTCGTCCGCCATGTCGTCCTTGCGCGCCTTCTGGAGCGTGATCAGCACCAGGTCGGGCACATCGACGGCCAGGTACTTGCGGGCGCTCTTCACGCTCGACGCCCGGTGCACCTTCTCTTCACTGACGCCGAGGCTCCGCCGGATCTGCTTCTCCAGGTCGATCCGGTCGGTGACGACCACCACTTTGTGGCCCGCGAGGTCCGGGTTGCTGCGCAGATGCCGTACGAGAAACGCCATGGTCAGGCTCTTGCCGGAGCCTTGGGTGTGCCAGACGACTCCGCCCCGCTGAGACACGTCGCGCTCGGCCGCGACCGCCTCGCTCCGGTCCCGAAGCCGTGCCGAGAGGGTCAGCACGGCCCGGAACTGCTGATAGCGACCGATGATCTTCCCCGCGCGGTTGCCGTGTCCGGCCCAGGTGGTGAAGTCGCGAACGAGAGTGAGCAGGTGGTCGGGGTGCAGAACACCAGCTACGAGTACATCTTGGGGCGTCAGCGGCGTGCTCTCGCCCTTACCCACATCGGCGCGCACGTCGGCTTCCGAACGGGGCCGGACCGTTCGCCAGGGCGCGAAGTGCTCCGGCCCGGCGGTCACCGTACCCAGCTCCGCATGGTCACGGTCGGTACCGATGATCACCTGCGCGTACCGCACGAACTCAGCGACGGGAGCCGCGGAGTCCGCACCCGCGTAACCGATGACCTGGTCGACGGCGGCATCCAGCGCCGCCCTGCTGTCCCTCTCTGTCAGCAGGGGGGCCTTGCACTCGATCACCACCCAGGGCAGCCCGTTGACGAACAGAACGAGATCGGGGGTGACCGGCTCGGCCCCCTTGCGTTCCACCCGGAACTGAGAAACAACGAGAAGATCGTTTCCTCTCGCGGTGCCCGCTTCCTCGCCCTTGGCTACGGGCCCGAACTGGCCGTCCCAGTCGATCAGGCGGATGTGCTCGGGATTTTCGGGCCGCCAGCCGGGGACGGTACGGGCGTTGATGCCGTTCCGCAGCATGTCGGTCGCTTCGCGGTTCCCGGCCGATCCCCGTCCGGCGAGCCCTTGGCCGGGCGCGGTCCCCTGGATGCGCGCGAGAAGGTGACTCAACTGCGCCGGGGAGAGCCAGGTCCGGCCGTCGTCGAAGCGTGGGTCGGGGTTGAGCCGGGCAACGGTGTCACGGAACCGGTGCTCGTACACGACCTGCGTGAAGGAGGTACGCTCAGAAGCGCTTGTGAGGGTCGCGGGCTCGCCAGGTGCCCCTCCCTGCACATGGTTCCACCCCATCGCGACCAGCTGGTCGATCAGGGGCTTCTCGGTCTTGTCGTACTCCGGCTGCCCCATCGCTGGTCTCCCCGTCCGCCCGTCGCCGTACGTCCCGCGCACTCCCCGAAAGCATGTGCGCGAAACTCTACCTGCGGGTGAGCGGGGGACGGGAATGCGGGCCGGGCGGCCTGCTTCTGCGCTGACCAGCGCGGAAGGGGCAATTCGGTTGCCGAGGCCGGCGTACTTTCCACCGAGGCCGGCCTCGGCCCGTACGTGGGTAGGTGTCAAGCGCACCTGCCGATATCACGCCCCGGCGGCTCAGGAGCCGATCCAGTGCAGGCTCGCCCGGACACCTCCGCCCCGTCCGAAGTACCGGAGGGCGTTCTCGGCCGACGGCAGACTCATACGGACACCCCTCCCGTACGGGACCACCTCGGCCCGATCGTCGAAAGCCAGGCCCCAGGCGGCCACCCAGCCGTCTTCCCGGTCGCCCACTTCCTGAACGACGGCAAAGAGCCGGGGCATGGACTCGGCCACGACCTCAGCGAGCAGGGTCGCGTACTCGTCGCGCCTGAGCGGGGGCAGCAGCTCGGGCTCTGAACGGACTTCCGTCGTCGGAACCTCGGTCATGGGTCTCTCCTCGCCTGTCGCCACATTTTTGTTAAGTCTAAATTTTCATTCAACGGAACGCCATGACACGATCGGGTGACATCTAGCCGGCCCCAGCCGAGCGGGTTACAGCGCGATCGCACGCCGGGGAGACACAGGCGCTACCGTCGTTCCCGATTCATGAGCAGAGCGCAGGAGGCAGAGCCGTGACCGATCCGTCCAGCCCCACCGTCTGGCGGCGCTGGCTCGCCCTCGAACTCACTCGGCTACGCCGGGAAGCTGGCCTTGAGCAGAAGGACGTCGCCAAGGCACTGCGGTGCACGGTCGCCAAAGTCTCGTACTACGAGACCGCAGACCGGCCCGTCGTCGTCAAAGACCTCGATGAAGTACTACTCCCCCTCTTCAACGTCCCAGAGAACCGCTGGGCGGCCTACCTTCGCGCAGCCAAGGACGCACGGAAGAAGGGCTGGTGGGAGACGCGCGGCGGGCCACCCATTCCCAGCTGGTTCTCGCTCTTCGTCGGGCTGGAGCAGGGAGCTTCACAGATCCGCGCGTATGAGAGCGAAGCCATCCCAGGCCTCCTCCAGACCCGCGCTTACACCGACGCCATCACCCGCCGGGGAACAGCCGAACGCGCAGAAGACGAGGTCGAGCGCCAGATCGACTTGCGTCTGACCCGGCAGGGAGCCCTCAACCGCGCATCCGACCCGCTTCGCCTGTGGACAGTGCTCAACGAAGCAGTACTCCGTCGAGTCGTCGGCAGCCCAGCCACCATGAGGGACCAGCTCCTACACGTGGCCGAGATAGCACGCCATCCAAAGATCACCGTCCAAGTCATCCCCTTCTCTCACGGCGCACACCCAGGCATGGCCGCAGGACCGTTCCAGATCCTTGGCTTCCCGTGGCCCGCGGATTCCGGCGTGGCTTACGTTGAACACCGTGCGGGAGCGTTCTACCTCGAAGCTCCCCACGAGATCGAAGCGCATACGGTGGCCTTCGAGCACCTGGTTGCACTCGCCTTGAGTCCGGACGAGTCAGTGAAGATGGTGCGCGACATCGCAGAGGAGTACGCATGACCACCTCCGAATCCGCTCCCCAGCGGGCCGAACTCGACTCCGCTCCCTGGCGCAAGTCCAGTTTCAGCGGAGACCAGGGAGCCTGCGTGGAGGCCGCCCCAATGCAAGACGGCCGCATAGCAGTCCGCAACAGCAACCACCCCGGAGCGGGGACCGTATTCTTCACCCGTACCGAGATGGACGCCTGGCTCAAGGGCGTGAAAGCGGGCGAATTCGACGACCTTGGGGCTCAGGGATAGCCAAGGCTCCTTGTCCTACAGTTCGCGCTCTGGTCTCCAACTCTCAGCAGGCCACAGGTTGATCTCACTTTTGGGACACGAAACAAGTGGACTCACCTGTTGTTTTCAACCGCCACGGCCCGTCTATGTGGTTGGCCAACTTCCGAACACGACCGGACTCCGTCGAACAGGTGGCGTTGAATCCGAGTGCGTCGAGAGACGCCATCCGTCAAATCACCAGAGATCTGTGAGAGGTAAGAGTCTTGCCTGACCCGAAGTGGCTGAAGTCGTCCTACTCCGAGGCCTCGGCCAATAACTGCGTGGAGGTGGCCATGGCAGGGAAAGCCTCGCGACTCTTCGGGACAGTGAGGTCTTCTCGGCAACGTGACGGTTGCGGTGCGTGATGATGCCGGGCGGCGGGATGGTGACTCGAGGCCGGACATGAGTGAAGCCCCTGGTAGGAACGGGTCTGCGAAGATCACGTTCCGTACAACCAGAGGCTCCACGTAACGTCCAGTATCACCTACACCGCCGTGCTCGATGTCCGCAGGGCGACCGCCGAGCACCTCGCGAGGCTGCTGCTCGGACAGCGCGAGCGGCTCGGGACCCGCAGGGGCACCCGCGCGCTGGGCGTCTTCAGGCAGGCGGTGCTCGTGCTGCGCTGGTTCGTCGACGGCACCCGGCTGGCCCAACTCGCCCGGGACAACGGCATTTCGGTGCCGACCGCCTACCGCTACCTGCACGAGGGGCTGACCGTCCTGGCCGACCACGCACCCGATCTGTCCACCGCTCTTGAACGAGCGGCGGCGGCCGGGTACACCCACCTCAACCTCGACGGCACTGTCATCCGCACCGACCGCGTGGCCGCCGCCGGCCCCAACAAGGCCGACCTGTGGTGGTCCGGCAAACACAAGCATCACGGAGGGAACGTGCAGGTCATCGCCGCCCCGGACGGCTGGCCCATCTGGGTCTCCCCGGTCCGGCCGGGCCGTGAGCACGACACCACCTGCGCCCGCACCCACGGTCTGGTCGATGCCCTGAACCGGTTCGCCGCTACTCTGGGCATCCCCACTTTGACCGACCTCGGCTACGAGAACGCCGCCGATGGCTTCCGTCACCCCGTCAAGAAGCCCAAGGGAGGCGAACTCACAGAAGAGCAACGGACTTTCAACGCCGCCATCCGCGGCATCCACGGTGTCGCCGAGCGCGCCAACGCCCTGCTGGAGGTCACCTTCAAGGCGCTGCGCAGGGTCAGTCTCGACCCCGCTGCCATCACCAGGATCGCCCGAGCCGCCCTCGTCCTGCTCCAGCTCGAACACAGCCGCACCACCTGAACCAAGATCACAAAACGTCACGAATGGTTACCGAGAAGGATTCATTGGACAGACCGAGCGACCCGTTTCAGGCAAGGTGATATTGCGCACACCCGAAACTCAGAACACAGCGCACGCATCGGAAGCACAATAGACCGACAGCAAGTGCGCTTCCGGCGCTTTACGCGCCGAGAAGCACACGCCCACTCAGCAGATCCTCAACCATCCCTTGACGCACTGTTCGCAGCTTGGCGATCTGGTCACGCATATTGCTGCACCGACGTCTACTCGCCGCCGTGGCAGCAACGATCTGACGCTGAGTCTTCACAGGAACATCCGGCACGAGAAGTTGACTAACTGCGGCCTGCCCGATGTTCTTCATACTGCCACTCGTTCCGGTTGCGGAGCCCATAATCTGCCTGCGGACATCGGAACTCAACAAAGCTAGCTCAACAAACCCAACTTCTGCTCGCGCTGATTTCAGAACGAGTCGCAGTGTCTTGTCGCTAAGCATGAGTTTGGGCGCAGGATCACGGGCGATACAGGCAAGACCAACCAGCTGTTCAGTATTAGCCCGCGTCATAAGCAGATCACCTGGTCGAACCTCATACTGAGGGTTGATCAGTTCAAGGGATCGCACCACCTTATTCTCTGCTCCCTTGAACCATCCTGCCTGCACTGCGCTTACTTTTAGTACGCCCCACTCCGCGTCTCCGGCTGGAACGTCCTCGAGCAGCGGGCTCTTCCCTGCATCGATACGATCCAGCCAGTCCCCTAGTGAAATTCTGTTTCTCGTCTCAAAAATCGACTGCGCCACAACAGCCTGCTCGGTAACACCAATTTTAGAGAGCATTCCTTGAAGTCCAGAAATGCGTCGCTCAAAGGCAGCGTGAGCGGCAACGATCCGACGCTGTTCCGCCATCGACGGAACTCCGATTTCCAAATCCTGAAGGCGCGCCGTATCCAACCGCCCCGTACCGTGACTAGTCTCCTCGACCATGCGGAGAATTTCCGGCGTACGCACCTTGATCGCGTAAGCAAGGAAGTACGGATCAATCCCGTCGACCGGAATCACCGCTTTACAGTCCTGCCCGAAGGCAATTTCACGCTCTGCGACACCAATACGGAACTCGGACTTCAAGCTCATCCCGCGCACAACGAAGAGTGTGGCACCCTTGCCAACCAGACGCGAGCCGTTCTTGGCTCCGAGCGGCGTGACTCGCCGATCGGAATCCCTGATGTGGAATTCCTTCATGCTGGCGCCGCTGATCCACGGAATATCGCCACCCCAGTACGCCTTATTTGACGTCGCCGGTGTGCCGCCAGACAGCCACTTCCCTGCCTCAGCGAGGGTCAGCCGCCGCCACCCGGACGGCCACAGGCTAGGTGCGCCCTGCCCCCTGGACTCACCGCGCATACCCAAGCTCCTTAAGCCACCCCGCCAGCTCCCCCGCCGCCACGTCGCTCTCCGCCTCAAGCTGCTCCAGCGACACGGCGTACTTCTCGGCCCAGCGCCGGAATGTCGCCACCAATTCGCGGCGGCCCGAAGCGACCGACGCGCCCAGGCGGCGGCTCAGGTCGCCGTCCAGGACCTCAAGGACCACTCGCTCCACTTCGCCCGCCGCTGCCACGGCGGCCTCAGCCCCTGCGCGCAGGTCCTTCAGGAAGCGGTCGTCCAGTGCCTTCCGCTTCTTCTTCGCCGCCGCCAGCTCCCGCTTCAGTACGGCCAGTACCTTCTCCAGGCGGGCGATCTCCTCCGGAGATACCGGGGCCGTAGCCTCCGTATCACCGTCAGACGGCACGTCGGCGTCGATATCGGCGTCGGCGTCGTCCTCCGCGTCGGCCGCCGAAGCCGGCTTCGCCTCCGCCACCGCTTCCACTGCCGCCCTATACGCCGCGTCCGCCTCCGTCACCGCCGTATCAGCCGAGGAAGCTGCGTCAAGGAACTCGGGGATCAGCGCCCGCACCACCGGGTGGTCCATCGCCCTGCGGCGGTCGGCTCCGGACACCGTCGGCTTTTTCGCCGGGGTGTCACCCTCCTCCGTCGGCGGCAGCGCCGGGTCGATGATCGCTTCGACCGAGTCGACCCAGCCCGCCAGCACCCGTTCGAAGCCGCCGGCCGCGAGTGCCTTGAGGTCGTACCTGTTCGCCGTCCACCAGTCGGCCATAATTCCGGCCGTCGTGTACTCGTCCAGGACGCCGACCTCACCCACCGACTTGGTGAATCCGGTCACCAGTCGGCCTCGGAGGTCCATCAGCTTCTGATCCGCCGCGAGTTGGGCGAAGCCCGGAGCGTGCTCCTCCCACCAGGTGCCGTACGCCTCCCACAGCTTTTCCTCGCGGGCCGCCGCCAGACTCGGAATACGTCGGGCTGTCACCTCCGGGCCCTCGTCCAGGAAGTCGTAGTACTCCGGATCTTCGTCCCGCTGGGCGAAGAGCTCCGTCGCGTCGACCCCGTATGCCGTGAAGAGCTGTTCCCTGCCTGCTACCTCACTCACCGGCACTCCGCCGTACAGGTGCGCCCGTACATCCTGGGGTTCGGCCGGTGGGGAATTGTCCACCCAGCGGCGGATGTTGAGGTTCGCCTCCGCTGCAAGCAGGTCCTCGGCCTTCACGGCGCGCGAGTAGCCGGGGAGCTGCCGCCACGTCTGGAAGACGGTGACGATCTTCTCCACGTGTTCGGGGCCGAGCTCGTTCTGGTTTCGTCCCGCTGTGAAGTCTCGGTCCGCGTTGATGAACAGGACCTTCTTCTCGCGCTCTCCGCGCTTGCGGCGCGGGGGCCGCAGGACCAGTACGCACGCCGGGATGCCGGTGCCGTAGAAGAGGTTCGGACCGAGGCCGATCACCGCTTCGACGCAGTCGTCCCTCAGCAGCCCTTCCCGGATGTCCCGTTCCTTGCCGCCACGGAACAGCACTCCGTGCGGCATGACGATCGCCGCCGTGCCTCGCTGTTCCAGCACCGAGACCATGTGCTGGACGAACATCAGGTCGGCCTTCTTGCCACCCTCCGGCGCCCAGCCCCACCTCATCCGGGTGCCGTGCAGCTCATCGGCCTTGGCAACGAGATCCGCGTCGTAGTTGAGGGAAAAGGGCGGGTTCGAAAGGACCTTGGTGAAGCTACGAAGCCGGCCGTCCGGCGTCAGGTGCAGCGGCTCGGTCAGGGTGTCACCGTGCTTCAGCTCGAACTCATGGATGCCGTGAAGCACCATGTTCATGCTGGCCATGGACCAAGACGGGGCGTTCTTATCCTGCCCGTTGACTCCCAGCTCCTTCGGTTCGCCCCCGTGCTCCTCCACGTACTCACGTGCCGCAATGAGCATGCCGCCAGAGCCCGCGCACGGGTCGTAGACGGTTTCTGTGGGCTTCGGATCGATCAACCGGACCAGCATTCGAACCACCGAACGCGGGGTGTAGAACTCGCCACCGCGTTGACCCGCCGAATCGGCGAACCTGCCGAGCAGGTACTCGTACGCCGCCCCCAGCATGTCGGGGAACTCGAAGTCCTCGTTGCGCAGCTGGTAGAGGCTGAAATGCCGGATGAGGGAGCGCAGTTCGGAGTTGGTGAAGCGAGGCTTCGTGCCGATGACCTCGTTGAAGGTGATGTGAGAGGTGACGCCGGCCAGTCTCGGGTTGCCTTCGGTGAGGGCGACCAGCGCTTCGTCGAGTCCCTCGCCCACCTTGTCCGTGAGGTATCGGATACCCGGCACGGTCGTGGTCTCACCGTCCGGTGTGACCGGGTCGACTACATGCGGGCCTTTCCACCAGCGGGCCCGCGGCGGCACATAGAAGACGCGAGTGTAGCGATCGGGGTTATTGGCCCGCTTTCGCGCCCTCGCCGGGTCACCCGTCGCATCCAGCGCCTTCGTGTACTCCCGCTTCCACTCGGGCTCGAACTCGTCTGAGGCCCGCTTGAGGAACAGCATGCCGAAGATGTAGTCGCGGTACTCGGAGGCGTCCATCCGTCCGCGCAGGATGTCCGCGGCCGAGAAGAGGTGCCTTTCAAGCTCGGGCAGGGTGATTCTGGCCACGCGCCATTCCTTCGTACGACTGGGAGACCGGCAGGCCAGAGGCCCGGGGAAGCGGAAGTGCTACGGCAGCCTAGACGTCCCAAGCCCCTGCCGAGTAACTGTGGCCCCGGTTCGTCGCTGTCCGTGAGGAGTCTTTGACGATGCCCAGGCTCACGATCAAGCGCCACACATCGGTCGAAGGATCGCGTCGAAGCGTCTCGCAGTCGTGAGCGTGCCCCGAGCGTGCCGCCCACGCGGGCGTGGTCTTCGGCGGGCTGTCGCGGCTAAACCGGTTCGTCTTGGCGTTGCTCGCCTTGCACGAACCGTGCTCGCACTGGCTGACCAGACGCTTCGCCCGGGACACCGCCTCTGCCAGAAGCCCGTCTTCGTCCAGTGCGGCTCGCCGGTCGTCCTTGACGCTCTTGTCATTCTTGGTGTCGAACTTCTTGAACGCGGGGTGCGCCTTCCGCAGCTTCTCAAGGATGTCCTTGTTCTTACCGCTCTGGCGCCCGCCGAAGTCCTGGAAATGGAGCAGCAGCCACAGCTCGAAGGAGGGGTGGGAGAAGCAGACCTCGGTGGAGTCCTCCGCCGCTTCCCTCAATGCCTTCGGGATGTCGGTGTGCGCGTCACGGTCGAACATGGCCCAGGCGTCGTCTTCCATGGCCGTGTCCCGCACAGCGGCCACAGCCTCCGCCGGGGTGTGGCCATTCTTCTTGTAGACGGGCTGGATGCGGAACTTCTGTCCCTCGTAACCGCTGCCGTCCCCGAATCTGGCGTTGAGGTGATTGAGGTAGTCCGGCTCGGTGGACTCACCCTCGCAACCGACGTACACCACGCGCACCGCCCGGGAATCGTCCGGCGGTGGAGTCGGGGCCGGGATCAGGGGCTGCTCATCGCCCTTGCCACTCCGACGCTTCTTCGGCTTCCGGGGAGCAGCCTCAGGAGTGTCCCCGCTCCCGTCCTGCGCCAACCGAAGCTGCTGCTCGTCGTTCCACGTACTCACGCTGACGCCTTTGCCTCCTGCCAGGACACCTCGCGGGCGATCTCGCCCGCGCTCACACGCGGGGTACCGCCGTACCGGCCCCGTAGATAGCCGCGCTCCAGGTTCTCGTCGTCCGCCGGACGGGCTGCGGTGAGCGGGTAGATCTCCGTCGCTCCCGTGCGGTCCTTCACTGTGAGCCAGACCTGATCACAGCCCAGCGGCCGGTCCAGGACCTCGCTGCCCAGCAGAGTGGCATCGTGCGTCGTGAAGATCAGTTGAGCGTTACGGGGATTCGCCTTCGGGTCCTGGAAAATCCGGACGACCTCGGCGGCCAGCGTGGGGTGGAGGCTCGAATCCAGCTCGTCGACCAGCAGCACGGCCCCCTTGTCGAGCACAGTGAGCATCGGGCCGAGGAAGGCGAACCACGCGTGCGTGCCGAAGGACTCCTCCGTAAGGAAGTCCAGTGACACGTCCTCGCCCACCGTGGTCCGGTGCCGCAGCCGGATCTCCTGCGTCTCGCGGTCGATCTCAATACCGGTGACACCCAGGTCGGCCACCGAGAGCAGTTGCAGAATGCGCTCGGTGTAGTCACTCCGGTGGCCGGGTTCTCCGAGGAGTTCCTGAGTCCACTTCGTTCGGTGGACGACATCCTCACCCGGCGTCATCAGCCAGAGGTTGTCGAGGAACCAGCGGTACAGAGCCGAAAGCTGCTTGTCGTTGGCCGTGGCAGCCGTGGACAGGAACAGGGCGTCGGACCGGGTGAAGGACACCAGCGCGTCCCGTTGACCGACGAAACTGTCGCTCTCGAAGATGAACTCGCCGCCTTCCGACTCAGGCCGGTCGGCCTCCCGGTCGAACCAGATCTCCCGTTCCCCGTTGGGGTAGGCGTGCAGCCACTCGGCCTCCACACGGTCGTCCGAGAGCTCGAAGCCGTAGGTGAACCGGACCGGCGTCCGGCCGAGCGTGAGATCCACCTCGTAAAGGCTCGTCTCCTCGGAACTCTCTCGATCCAGTTTGAAAGGCTTGCGAGGCACCCCGGGCGACTTCTGCCAGTCGGCGAACGAGGTACGCACAGCTGATCTCATATCGCGCAGGGCACTGATCAGGTTGGTCTTCCCCGAGGCGTTGGCCCCGAAGACGGCGGCCACAGGCAGCGCCGTCACCTCATGGTCGTCATGGCGCAAGCCGGTGTCGCGGGCGGTGCCCTCGTTCAGGGCTGTACCGATCAACGACAGTTCACACTCGTCACGAATCGAACGGTGATTGGCCACCCGAAAGCGCAGGAGCACCTGTACCTCCTGACAGGACGGGGAGGCTGCCCCGCCGAACGCTTCTTCGTACGGACGTTCCGCAAAGGCAGCCTATGACGGTCGGGCGGGCAGAGCCAGCCCCGCTTGATCATACGAGATGGTCGATTTGCGCCTCCCCGGCGACGCGTACGGGGCTCAGCCCGCCGCCGCGCGCTCCCGGCGCACCGTCGTCGCGATCGTCGCGGAGCCGACCACGCGGGTGCCGTCGTACAGGACGACCGCCTGGCCGGGGGCCACGCCCCGGACCGGCTCGGTGAACGTGACGTGCAGGGTGTCGCCGACCGCCTCGGCGCTCACCTCGGTCTCGCCGCCGTGGGCGCGCAGCTGCGCGGTGTACGTGCCGGGGCCGGTGGGCGGGGTGCCGCACCAGCGGGGGCGGATCGCGGTGAGCGCGGTGACGTCCAGGGCCTCGGCGGGGCCGACGGTCACCGTGTTGTTCACCGGGGAGATGTCCAGGACGTAGCGCGGCTTGCCGTCCGGGGCGGGGTGGCCGATGCGCAGGCCCTTGCGCTGGCCGATGGTGAAGCCGAAGGCGCCCTCGTGGGTGCCCACCTTCGTACCGGACTCGTCGACGATGTCGCCCTCGGCCGGGCCGCCGAGGCGGTTCGCCAGGAAGCCCTGGGTGTCACCGTCGGCGATGAAGCAGATGTCGTGGCTGTCGGGCTTCCTGGCGACGGCCAGACCCCGGCGCTCCGCCTCGGCGCGGATCTCGTCCTTGGTGGTGAGGGTGTCGCCGAGCGGGAACAGGGCGTGGGCGAGCTGGCGCTCGTCCAGGACGCCGAGCACATAGCTCTGGTCCTTGGCCATGTCGGATGCGCGGTGCAGCTCGCGGTTGCCGTCCTCGCCGGTGACGACGGTGGCGTAGTGGCCGGTGCACACGGCGTCGAAGCCGAGCGCGAGGGCCTTGTCGAGCAGCGCGGCGAACTTGATCTTCTCGTTGCAGCGGAGGCACGGGTTGGGGGTGCGCCCCGCCTCGTACTCCGCGACGAAGTCCTCGACGACGTCCTCGCGGAAGCGTTCGGCCAGGTCCCAGACGTAGAAGGGGATGCCGATGACGTCCGCGGCGCGGCGGGCGTCGCGGGAGTCCTCGATGGTGCAGCAGCCGCGGGCACCCGTCCGGAAGGACTGCGGGTTCGCGGAGAGGGCAAGGTGCACACCGGTCACGTCGTGGCCCGCCTCGACGGCGCGGGCCGCGGCGACGGCGGAGTCGACACCGCCCGACATGGCGGCGAGCACACGGAGGGGGCGCTGGGGAGTCTCAGTCATAGCCCCACCAGGGTACGTGGGGGCGGGAACCGATCGCTCGCGGATATGCGTTGTCCGTCACATGGGGACCAAGGGGACGGACGGCGCCCGCACCGGGACCGGGATCGGCCGGCGCTCGGTGCTGATCGGCGGCGCCGTCACGGCGGTGGGCGCGGCGGCGCTGGCGCGGGACGGGCTGAAGCGCGCCTGGTGGCGGCTGCCCGGCGTGGAGAAGCCGCGCACACCGGGCGCGGTGGACTACGCGCGGGCCCGCTGGGTCGCCGCGGCGGACGCGAACTGGCGGCGGGCGGACCGGCCCGACGACTACCGCGTGGACCGGGTGGTCGTGCATGTCACGCAGGGCGGCTTCGACAGCGCGGTCCGCGCCTTCCAGGACCCCGGCCACCGGGCTGCGGCGCACTACGTGGTGCGCAAGGACGGGCGGGTGACGCAGATGGTCCGCGAGCTGGACGTGGCGTTCCACGCGGGCAACCGCTCGTACAACGAGCGCAGCGTGGGCATCGAGCACGAGGGCTTCGTGGAGCGCCCGCAGGGCTTCACCGCCGCGATGTACAAGTCGTCGGCCGCGCTGACGGCGGCGATATGCGGGCGGTACGGGATTCCGGTGGACCGGGAACACATCATCGGGCATGTCGAGGTGCCGGGCGCCGACCACACCGATCCGGGCCGGGGCTGGGACTGGGACCGCTATCTGGAGCTGGTCCGCCGCGCGGCCGCGGCCCCGGAGCGCGAGAAGACCTGACCCCGGGGCGGCACGGCGCGGGTTCTCAGCTGAGGCCGGCCGTCCGGGCCCGTTCGACGGCGGGGCCGATCGCGCGGGCGACGTCCTCGACGTCCTGTTCGGTGGAGGTGTGGCCGAGCGAGAAGCGCAGGGTGCCGCGGGCCAGGTCCGGATCGGTGCCGGTGGCCAGCAGGACGTGGCTGGGCTGGGCGATCCCGGCGGTGCAGGCGGAGCCGGTGGAGCACTCGATGCCCTGGGCGTCCAGCAGCAGCAGGAGCGAGTCGCCCTCGCAGCCGGGGAAGGTGAAGTGCGCGTTGGCGGGCAGCCGGCCGCCGGGGGCGGGGTCGCCGCCGAGCAGCGCGTCGGGGACGGCGGCCAGGACGGCGTCGGCCAGCCGGTCGCGCAGGGCGCCGGTCTCGCGGGCGAAGTCCTCGCGCCGGCCGGCGGCCAGCCCTCCGGCGACGGCGAACGCGGCGATGCCGGGCACGTCCAGCGTGCCGGAGCGGACATGGCGCTCCTGCCCGCCGCCGTGCAGCACGGGTACGGGGGTGTGCTCGCGGCCCAGCAGCAGCGCGCCGACGCCGGTCGGGCCGCCGATCTTGTGCGCGCTGACGGTCATCGCGGCGAGCCCGGAGGCGGCGAAGTCCACGTCGAGCTGCCCGAACGCCTGGACCGCGTCGGCGTGCATCGGTACGTCGAACTCGCGGGCGACGGCGGCCAGTTCGCGGACCGGCTGGATGGTGCCGATCTCGTTGTTGGCCCACATCACGGTGATCAGCGCGAGGTCGTCGGGGTCGCGCAGGACCGCCTCGCGCAGGGCGTCGGGGTGGACGCGCCCGTACCGGTCGACGGGGAGGTATTCGACGCGCGCGCCCTCGTGGGTGGCCAGCCAGTCCACGGCGTCGAGCACGGCGTGGTGCTCGACGGGGCTGGCCAGGACGCGGGTGCGGCGGGGGTCGGCGTCGCGGCGGGCCCAGTACAGGCCCTTGACCGCGAGGTTGTCGGCCTCGGTGCCGCCGGAGGTGAACACCACCTCGCTGGGGCGGGCGCCGAGGGCCTCGGCGAGGGATTCGCGGGACTCCTCGACGGTACGGCGGGCCCGGCGTCCGGCGGCGTGGAGTGAGGACGCGTTGCCGGTGACGGCGAGCTGCGCGGTCATCGCCGCGATCGCCTCCGGCAGCATCGGCGTGGTCGCGGCGTGGTCGAGGTAAGCCATGGTGGGCCCGATTCTACGAGCCCCCGGTGGGGCGTACGCCGGGCGCATGGGGTCCCGGCCCCCGCGCACCGCGCACGGCGGCCCCGATGAGCCCGCGAATCCCCGGCAGACCGGGCCGCGGGGCGCCCGGGAACCGGGGCCGGGGAAGGGCGGGATACGGGGTCAGTCGCGCGGGGCGCGGGCCAGCTGGCGGGACTGGGCGACCAGGCGGTCGGCGCTGTCCCACACGTCGGCGTCCTCCTCCAGGAAGCCGCCCGCGAGGTTGCGGGTGGTGATGGAGACGCGGAGCGGGCCGGGGGCCGGGCGGCAGCGGATGTGGGTGGTCAGCTCGACGGTCGGGGTCCAGCCCTTGAGCCCCAGCTCGAACGAGGTCGGCGGCAGCGCGTCCACGGTGAGCAGCAGGGAGAGCGGGTCGGGGTCGCGGCCGTCGGCCAGCCCGAACCAGCCGCGCATCTCGCCCTTGCCGGAGGGCTGCCCGATGGTCCAGCCGATGGTGGCGGGGTCGAGCTTGATGTCGAGGCGTTCGGTGATGGCGGAGCTGCCGGGGATCGGCGCCGGTCCGTCGCTCGGGCCCAGGCAGTGCTCGCGGGGCGGGATGGCCGGGGGCTTGGCCGCGGTGCGGACGTCGTCGGTCAGCGCGTCCAGGTCGCCGTAGGTGGCGAGGACGCGGATGCGCTCGACCTCGGTGCCGTCCTCGGCGTACTGGAAGAGGGACGCCTGGCCGGTGGAGAGGGTGCGGCCGGTGCGCACGGTCCGGGTGCGGATGACCGCGGGGCCGGGCACGGAGGCGGTGAGGTAGTGCGCCGAGACGGAGAACGGGTCCGGGTGGGGCAGCGCCTCACCGAGGGCCCGGCCGAGCATCGCCAGCAGGTAGCCGCCGTTGACCGCGTGGATGATCGTCCAGCCGGCCGAGAGCTCCGCGTCGTAGACGCCCGCTTCGCGCAGGGTGACCGCGGTGTCCCGGTCGAACTCGCTGTCCCCGATGGTTGCCTGTGCCATGGAGGCACCGTACACCGATTGCATTACTGAGCGGTAGCTTTTTCAGGTACGGAATCGGCCGGGCCACCACCGGTGCCGGTCGCCCCGCCGCTCATCCCTCGTCGGCCCGTGCCGAGCGCCGGTTGTAGGCGCGCGGGGCCCGCCAGTGGAAGCGGAGCGCGAGCAGCCGCAGGACGAACGCCGCGATCACCGCCGCGCCGCTGGTCAGGGCGTTCAGCGCGTCGAAGCGGATGCAGAGCACGATCATGGTGGCGCCGACGATGGCGGGCACCGCGTACAGGTCCCGGTCCCAGCGCAGCAGCGAGGGCACCTCGTTGGCCAGGACGTCCCGCAGCACACCGCCGCCGACCGCCGTGGCCAGGCCCAGCGCCGCCGACGCGGTGAGGCCGAGCCCGTACTCGTACGCCTTGACCGTGCCGGTGACGCAGAAAAGACCGAGCCCGGCCGCGTCGAAGACGTTGACCCCGACCTGGATGCGTTCCACATGCGGGTGGAGGAAGAAGACCAGGACGGCGGCGAGCAGCGGGGTGGTGAAGTAGCCCAGGTCCGTGAAGGCGGCCGGGGGCACCGCGCCGATGATCAGGTCGCGGAAGAGCCCTCCGCCCAGCGCGGTCACCTCGGCGAGGACCGCGATGCCGAAGACATCGAAGTTCTTGCGTACGGCGAGCAGGGCGCCCGAGATCGCGAAGACGAAGATCCCGGCGATGTCGAGCGCGTGCTGGACGGAGGGCGTGAACAGTTCGTTGAGCACCGGGCAATTGTGCCGGTACTACTCCTTCGCGCCGTCCTCGGGCGATTTCGAGCCGTCCGCGGCCGCCTCCGCGGGGCCGTCGCTCTCCGCGGGGCCGTCGTTCTCCGGGTGGTGGCAGGCCACCTGGTGCCCGGTGCGCAGCGCGATCAGCGGGGGCTCCTGCGTCGTGCAGACCTCCGTGGCCTTCCAGCACCGGGTGTGGAACCGGCAGCCGGCGGGCGGCGAGATCGGCGAGGGCACATCGCCCTTGAGCAGGATGCGCTCGCTCCTGGCGCCGCGCCGGCGCGGGTCCGGCACCGGCACCGCCGACATCAGGGCCTTGGTGTACGGGTGCATGGGCGCCGAGTACAGGGACTTGCGGTCGGCCAGCTCGACGATCTTGCCCAGGTACATCACCGCGATCCGGTCCGAGACATGGCGGATCACGGAAAGGTCGTGGGCGATGATCACATAGGTGAGGCCCAGCTCGTCCTGGAGGTCGTCCAGCAGGTTGACCACCTGGGCCTGGATCGACACGTCCAGCGCGGAGACCGGCTCGTCGGCGACGACCAGCTTGGGGCGCAGGGCCAGCGCGCGGGCGATGCCGATGCGCTGGCGCTGCCCGCCGGAGAACTCGTGCGGGTAGCGGTTGTAGTGCTCGGGGCTCAGCCCGACCAGTGACAGCAGCTCCTGGACGTGGTTCTTGAGGCCGCCCTCGGGCTCGACGCCCTGGAGCCGGAACGGGGCGCTGACGATCGTGCCGACGGTGTGGCGCGGGTTCAGCGACGAGTAGGGGTCCTGGAAGATCATCTGGACGTCGCGGCGCATCGGCCGCAGCTGCGCCATCGACCGGTGGGTGATGTCGTTGCCGTCGAACTCGACCCGGCCGCCGGTGGGCTCGATCAGCCGGGTGATGAGCCGGCCCATGGTCGACTTGCCGCAGCCGGACTCGCCGACGACGCCCAGGGTCTCCCCCGGGTACACCTCGAAGTCGATGCCGTCGACGGCCTTGACCGCGCCGGACTGCCGGCGCAGCAGGCCCTTGCGGATCGGGAAGTGCTTGACCAGGCCCTCGACCCTGAGCAGCGGCTCGCGCGAGTCGGTGGCCTGCGCCGGGATCTTCGCGTCCTTGTCCAGCACCGGGGCGTCCTTCTTCTCACTCATGCCGCTCACCTCGCTCGCCTCGCTCACAGCTTCGGCGCAATCTCTTCGGTCCAGATCCGGGTCCGCTCCTGCGGTGCCATGTGGCAGGCGGAGAAGTGGCCGTCGCCGACCGGCTCCAGTTCGGGGCGCGTCGTGCGGGTGAGGTTGTCCTTGGGGATGTCCGCGTACGGGCAGCGCGGGTTGAAGGCGCAGCCGCTCGGGACGTTGATCAGCGACGGGGGCTGGCCCTTGACCGGGGTCAGCCGCTCGGTCTCCTCGCGGTCGATGCGCGGCATCGAGGTGAGCAGACCCCAGGTGTACGGGTGCTGGGGCCGGTGGAAGACCTGCTCGGCCGGGCCGCGCTCGACGCACCGGCCGCCGTACATCACCAGCAGGTCGTCGGCCATCTCGGCGACGACGCCCAGGTCGTGGGTGATCATGATGACGGCGGAGCCGAACTCCTTCTGCAGATCCCGGATGAGGTCCAGGATCTGTGCCTGGACGGTCACGTCCAGGGCGGTGGTCGGCTCGTCGGCGATGAGCAGTTCCGGGTTGTTGACCAGGGCCATCGCGATCATCGCGCGCTGGCGCATACCGCCGGAGAACTCGTGCGGGTAGGCGTCGACCCGCTTGTGCGGCTCGGGGATGCCGACCCGGTCCAGCATCTCGACGGCGCGGGCGCGGGCCGTCTTCCGGTTCACCTTGTGGTGGACCCGGTACGCCTCCACGATCTGCGCGCCGACCGTGTAGTAGGGGTGCATCGCGGAGAGGGGGTCCTGGAAGATCATGGCCATCTTGCGGCCGCGCAGTTCGCGCACCCGGCTGTCGGTGGCGCCGAGCAGTTCCTCGCCGTCCAGCAGGACCTCGCCGGAGATGGTGGCGTTGGCGGCCGTGCGGTGCAGGCCCAGGATGCCGAGCGAGGTGACGGACTTGCCGGAGCCCGACTCGCCGACGATGCCCAGGGTTTTGCCGGGCTTCACGTCGAAGCTGACCCCGTCCACCGACTTGACCAGGCCGTCGTCGGTCCGGAAGTGGATGCGCAGGTCCTTCACGGAGAGGAAGGGCTCGTCGCCGGAGGGCCGGCCGGCCGCCGGACCGCCCGGCGTCCCGGTCTTGGAAACGTCGGTCACGAGAGCCTCACCCTGGGGTCGATGGCGGCGTACACCAGATCCACCAGCAGATTGCAGATGACGATGAAGAAGGCGGCGACGAGCGTCACGCCCATGACGACGGGCAGGTCGTTGCCGCGGACCCCGTCGATGGCGTAGAAGCCCATGCCCTGGAAGGAGAAGACCTGTTCGGTGATGACCGCGCCGCCGACCAGCAGGCCGAAGTCCATGCCGAAGATGGTCACGATCGGGGTGAGCGCGGCCCGCAGTCCGTGCTTGCCGATGACCCGGCTCTCGCGCAGCCCCTTGGCGCGGGCGGTGCGGATGTAGTCCTCGCCCATCGTCTCCAGCATCCCGGCCCGGGTGATACGGGCGTAGAGCGCGGAGTAGAGGAAGGCGAGCGAGCACCAGGGGATGAGCAGGTTCCACGCCCAGTCCAGCGGACTTTCGGTGAAGGGGACGAAGTTGATGCTCTCCCACATCGGCCACTGGACGGTGAACAGGCCCAGGGCGAGCATGCCGGTGAAGAAGATCGGCAGCGAGACGCCGGCCAGCGCGACGCCCATGAAGAAGCGGTCCAGGAGCGAGCCCCGCTTGAGCGCGGAGACGACGCCGATGGCCACACCGCTCAGCAGCCAGATCACGGCCGCGCCGATGGCCAGCGAGAAGGTGACCGGGATGCGCTCGGTCATCTGGGGCCAGACCTCGACGTGGTTCTTGAAGGAGTAGCCGAAGCACGGGGCGTCGCAGTGGGTGGTCTCGGGGCCGAACGTGTAGTCGGCGCCGACGACGAGCTGCTTGATGAGGTGCCAGTACTGCGCGTAGAGCGGCTGGTCGAGGCCCAGGTTCTCCTTGACGGCCGCGATGGACGAGGGGTTGGCGTCCTTGCCCACGTACTGGGCCGCCAGCTGGTCCATCGTCTGGCCGGCGAGCCTGGGGACGAGGAAGAAGATGGAGAAGGTGACTGCGCTGACGATCAACAGCAGCAGTATCGCGCCGAAGACGCGTCGGATGATGTACGCAGCCACAGCTGTCCGGCGCCGGCGTCCGCCCGCCGGGGATGACCCGGCCCGGCCGACACCGTGCCTTCACCTGCCTTTCAGGATGTCCGGTGTCCGGGGGTGTGTCCTCCGGGGGCCGTGCGCGGCCCCCGGAGGACGGTCCGTTCCTACTTGGCGGAGCCCATCAGCACGTAGTCGTACATGCCGAGGTAGGCCTGGGTGACCGTGACGTTCGTCGCGGAGACCGGACGCAGCAGCAGGTTCTTGCGGTAGATCAGCGGCACCACGCTGGCGTTCTCGGCGACGGCCTTGTCGACCTCGCCCCAGGTCTTGGCGCGCGCGGCGTCGTCGGTGTTGGCGATGCCCTCGTCGAGCATCTTGTTGATCTCCGGGTCGTTCAGTTCCTGGACGTTGTTGCCGCCGGACGGCTTGATGGCCGAGCCGTTGATGATCTGGTCCAGGAAGCCGAAGCCGGTCGGCCAGTCGGCACCCCAGGCGCTCATGATCATGCCGAGCTTGTTGGAGTGGACGTAGCTCGGGTTGCCCGCGAAGTTCGAGAAGTACTTACCGGCCGGGTAGCTCTTGATCTCGGCGTTGATGCCGATCTTCTTGAGCGAGGCCTGCACCGCGGTGACCATGGCCATCTCGGCGGGGCGGTCGGAGCGGGCCGAGATCTTGGTGTCGAAGCCGTCGGCGTGGCCGCAGAGCTTCAGCTCCTCCTTGGCCTTGGCCTCGTCGCCCTTGTGGCCGGCGGACTCGTACAGGTCGAACTTGGTGTAGCCGTTGACGGTCGGCGGCAGCAGCGTCGTGGCGACGTCGCCCTTCGGGTCGCCGCCCTGCGCGGCCTGGACGGACGCCTTGTCGATGCCCCACTGGACGGCCTTGCGGCAGTGGACGTTGTCGAACGGCTTCACGTTGACGTTCAGACCGATGTACGAGGTGGCGCCCGCGTACGAGTTGTCGGTCTGCTTCTTCAGGTTCGGCTTGGTCAGCACGTCCGGCTGGGTCGCGGGGGCGACACCGGTGCCGGCACCGTCGGCGGTGATGTTGTCGGCGATGAGGTTGCTGTCGACCGTCTCCTGCTTCACCTTGAAGCGGATCGTCACCTTGTCCGGCAGGGCCGGGCGGATCGGGTCGGTCTTCGGGTCCCACTGGTCGTTGCGGACGAGGGTCGCGCCGCGGCCCTCCTCGTACGACTCGAACTTGTACGGGCCCGAGGACACGATGTTCTTCACATAGTCGGCGCCCTTGTCCTTCGCGGCGGGCACCGGGGCCGTCTGCGAGAAGGTCGCCAGGTAGTCGAAGTCCGCGAAGGCGTCCTTCAGCTTGAAGACGATCGTGCGGTCGTCCGGCGTCTCGATGGAGGCGATGCCGTCCGGGTTCTTGTCCTTGTACGGGCCCTTGTACTTGTCGCCGCCGACGAGGTGGGCCTTGAAGTACGTCGGGCCGTTGGACAGGGCCTCCGGCGCGAAGTTGGACCGCTCGACGGCGTACTTGACGTCCTTCGAGGTGATCGGGGTCCCGTCCTCGAACTTGAGGCCCTTCTTCAGGGTGTACGTCCAGGTCTTCGCGTCCGCGCTCGGCTTGCCGAGGCTCTCCGCGAGGTCCGGGACGATCTCCAGGCCGTCCTTGCCGGGGGCCGGCTTGAAGGACGTGAGGCTGCGGCCGTACAGGCGGGCGAAGTTCTGCACCCAGCCGTAGTAGGTGTTGCCGGGGTCCAGCGAGTCGGGCTCGTCGGACATCTCCAGCTTGAGGGTGCCGCCCTTCTCGGCCGACTTGTTGACGATCGACGTCAGCGCGGCGTCGGTGGCGCCGGCGCCGCCCTTGCCGCCCTTGGAGCCGCCGTCGTCGTCCGAGGAGCCGCCGCACGCGGACGCTCCCAGCGCCAGGGCCACAGCCGTGGCGACCACCACTGTCATTTTTCTGGTCTTCACCTGAAGGACATTCCCCTCAATCGATGGTTGCCGTGGCTTGCCGCCCACCGTGGTGGCGAGCGCCCGGACTCCTACTTGCTACGGGGGTCGAGCGCGTCGCGCAGCCCGTCACCCAGCAGGTTGAACGCCAGGACCGTGACGAAGATGGCCACGCCCGGCACGATCATGTACATCGGGTCGTTCCGGTAGAACTGGATCGCGTTGGTGAGCATCCCGCCCCAGGAGGACTGCGGCGGCGCGATACCGACCCCGAGGTAGCTCAGCCCGGCCTCGAAGAGGATGTTCGAGGGGATGAGCAGGGTGGAGTAGACGAGGATGGGCGCCACCAGGTTCGGCAGCAGTTCCCGGAAGAGGATGAACGGGCCGCGGGCGCCCAGGGACCGGGCCGCCTCCACGAATTCGCGATTGCGCAGGGTCATCGTCTGGGCCCGCACGATGCGGCCCATGTACGGCCAGCTGAAGAAGCCGATCACGAAGATGAGGACCGCGATGCGCAGCGGCAGCCCCTCCAGACCGAACGCCCCGTCCTGCAGCGCGGCCGAGATGGAGATCGCGAAGAGCAGCAGCGGGAAGGCCAGGAAGGTGTCCATCGTGCGGCTGATGAGGGTGTCCACCCAGCCGCCGTAGAAGCCGGCGACGACGCCGAGGACGACGCCGATCACCACGGAGAGCAGGGTCGCGCCGACCGCGACGACCATGGAGACCCAGGAGCCCTCGATGATGCGGGTCATGATGTCGCGGCCGTACTGCGGTTCGACGCCCAGCGGGTGGCTCCAGCTGATGCCGCCCCAGTCGCCGGTGGGCGCGAGCAGCGCGGGGTCGATGAGGTCCTGGTGGAACTCGTTGGGGTCGAGGCCGAAGACGGCCTGGATGGGCCGGGACAGCACGGCGAGCAGGATCAGCAGGATGACAACGACGCCGCCCGCCACCGCCACCTTGTCGCGCTTGAAGCGCGTCCAGGCGATGCGTCCGAGCGAGCGGCCCTCGATCTGGCTCTGCTTGACTCCCGTGAGTACTGCCTCCGGCTGCGCTTCGGCAGCCGATCCGGTGGTCTCGATCGGTGCGGTCACAGTGCCCTTGACCCTCCCGCCGGCGGTGGCCGGCCCTTGCTCGCCGCGGTGACGGCCTGGCGCGTGTCTCGGCCGCGGCATCGGGTGCGGCTGAAATGGTCGGTGCGGCGGACGTGTTGAGGTGTCCGCGGGATGTCCTCGGGTACAACCCCCGTACACCGGCGGACGCTCCTGGCCGGGAGTCTTCAACGCGGTTGTGATCACCCGCCAGACCTCACGGGGAATGTTTGCTCAAACGTGATGCGGCCTGCGGGCTTCCGCTATCCGGACAGCCCTGCCGCATGAGCGGACCACTCGGCCGCTAATCCACCAGAACGGACATGAGCCCCAACTGTGGTGATGCGGTGGTGATTTGGGCGGGCGTCGGGCAGGACTTGTCCGGTCGCGGGACATTTTGTCCCCGCGCGGCGGGCCGGCGGAAGGGGCCGGGCGGGCGTCTCAACAGGCGTGCGGAAGCACGGCGGCGCGCACGGGAGGCCCGGCAGGCGTACGGGAGGCTCGGGCTACGCGTACGGGAGGGTCAGTACGCGTGCGGGGCGGCGCCGGGCGTGCGGGGGTAGCCGTAACCGGGCGCGGCGTGCGCCTCGCGGTCGTAGAAGGGCCGGGCGTTGGCGCGCAGCCACATCGCGACCGGGTCGTACTCGTCGGACATGGCGACGGTGGAGACGGGCAGTCCCTCGGGAACGGCGCCGACCGACTGCCGCATCATGGCGCGCACCGCGTCCACGGACGCTCCGCCGGTGTCGTACAGGTCGAGGCCGACCGCGAGGTACGGGACGCCGAGCGCGGGCTGCACCCAGGCGCGCCGCAGCGAGCGGATCGCGGGGGTGTGGTGGGCGTTCTGGGCGAGCTGGGCGTAGAACTGGGGCAGTTCCACGGCGGGTTCGCTGATCCGCAGCGGCCCGGCGGGCATCCGGTCGAGGCCGGTGGCGATGCGGCGCAGGTCCAGCCAGGGGATGCCGACGCCGCCGCCGGGGGCGTGCGGATTGAGCCAGACGCCCCAGCGGTCGGGGTAGAGGGCGCGGGCGATGTCGAGGCCGGCGACGACCTCGTGGTCGCGGTTCCAGCCGCTGGCGGCCAGCTCCTGCGGGGAGGTGACGCACGGGGCGTAGCCGAGGCCGTCCACCTCCATGTTGCCGTACTGGGCGTCGGGGGCGCCGGGGCGTCCGTGCCACAGGAGCATCCAGACCCGGCCGGCCGCCAGGGCCCGGAGCAGCGCCTCGTACGCGTCGTAGCGTCCGGGCGCGACGTGGCGCAGCGTGTGCTCGATCTGCCCGGCCGCCGCGGTGCCTGACGCACTCACCCTGGTCCCGCCCCTCGTAGATCCTCTGTTTCGGCCCGCCGTGCCGGGGCATTCGGTACGGCGCGGTGCCGAGCCACCGGGGATCGGCCTTCGGCCATCAAACCAGCTTATGCGGCCGCACCGTCACCGGCTTGACGGCACGGCCGCCCCCGTCATCCGCCGAGGGCGCCGGACTCCTGCTCCCCAGCGCGCGTGTAGAAGGGCCGCACCCGTTCGCGCATCCACTCGGCGACCGGGTCCTGGGCGGCCGCGTCGAGCAGGACCAGGCTGACCGGCCAGGGCACCCGGACGCGGCCCAGCGCCCGGCCGAGGGCGTCCATGGAGGCGCCCTGGGCGGCGTTCTCCCAGGCCGCGGACTCGACGCCGACGAACAGGACGGGGTCGCCGCCCTCGATGCTCGCCAGGGCCCTGCGGGCGGTCAGGACGACGCCGCTCTCCTGGAACTCGCCGGCCGCGGCGGCCAGGAAGTCGACGGGCTCCTCCTTCCAGTCCGGCTCGTACAGCCGGACCCGGCCGCCGCTGGCCGGGCCGTCGAGCGGGGTGCGGCCGGCCCGGCAGAGTTCGGCGACGGCGGGCGGGGGCAGCGGCATGCCGACGGCGCCGCCCGGATTGACCGCGATGCCCAGCTGCGGGGGCAGTCCGCGGGCGAACTCGCGGGCCGGGGCGACCGTGAAGGACATGTGGGCGCCGACGCAGGTGAGGAACTGGTGCTCGGAGCTGAACACGGGGACGTAGGCGCCGCCCTCGATCTCCAGCGTGGGCAGGTCGAGCTCGCGGGCGTCGGCCCCGCCGCCGTTGGGCAGGGGCACCCAGACCTGGCTGCGGCCGAGCACTTCGAGCAGGCGGCCGCCCGCCTCCGGGACGCCGAGCGAGGCGCCCAGCGCCTCTTCGAGTTCATTGGCCGGCCAGCCGCCCTGCGGCCGGCTCCCGGCCGGTGCCGGAATGTCCACTGCTTCCCTCTCACCCGATGCCGTGCAGCAAGAGGTTACGGCCTGTTCCGGCCACCGCCACCCCTCGGGCGCCCTGTCCGCACTCCGGACAGCCGGTTACCGCCTCTCACCCTGTGCGTCCGCGAAGACGATCCGGGTCAGCGAACCGGCCGCCGCGCGGTCCAGCAGCACCGCCGACGTGCAGCCGCGCGGCAGCAGCCCGGCCCCGGTGTCGCGCAGGAGCCGCCCCACCGCTCTGCGGTGCCGGGCGAAGGCGTACGCGGAGACGCCCCGGCCGCGCTCGCGCTGGCCCTCGCGCGCGGTCTCGGCGGAGACGTCAAGCAGGATCAGATGGAGGCCCCGGCCGTGCCGCCGGGCATGGCGGGCGAGCCGGGCGCGGACCCAGCTCTGCGTGCCGCAGTCGTGGACGACGACGGGGGCTCCGGAGCGCAGCACCCGCCACAGCCCGCCGTAGTGGGCGAGGCGGACGAGTGGGCGGTAGAGCGGGTAGGGCAGTAAACGGGGCAGCCGGCGGGCCCAGCGGTCCCGGGTGTCCTGGGAGTCGACGGCGTACGCGGCGGCGGTGCGGGCGATCAGCGTGGACTTGCCGCTGCCGGGCAGTCCGGAGACCACCACGACGTCCCCGGCGGCGAAGCGCAGGACGCGCGGGGAGCGCCCGGCCCGGCCGCGCAGGTCCCGTACGAGGGGCGGGCCGGTGCCCGCGGTCCGCCGGGCGCGGGCGCCCGGCTGCGCGGGCAGCGCGCCTCCTGCGGGCACCTCGGTCCCCGCCGTCGTCGCGTAGCGCAACGTCATCGCCTCCCCCTGGCCGTACGGCCGACGCGTGCTGACTCCTACCTACCCCCGAAGTGTAAAGAAAAGGTAATGCGGCACAACGGTCCGACCCGCCGGAATCCCGCCGGGACCGGCGGCGGTCCCGGCTCCCCACTCCCCCGGAACCCGTGCGATGATGACCCCGCCAACTGCATACAGGCCGCTTGAATCCGCGCGGGAGAGTCCCGGCCCTCGTGCCGGGCGCCGAAGGAGCAAGATCCTCCCTTGAATCTCTCAGGCCCCGTACCGCGTGGATGAGGCAGATCTGAAAAGCGAGCCGCTGCGCGGCTCCACCCAAGGTGCAAGCCGAACCCCTCCGGGGGCTTTCGGCGAACCTCTCAGGTTCCGATGACAGATGGGGAGGATCGTCCTCGACGTCATGCCCTGGGAGCCCGTTTTCATGAGCAGCACCCCCCGTCTCACCGCCCTCCCGTCACCCACCACCACCCTGCCTGATGGTGCTGCGCACCAAAGCCCCATTCATGCCCTGCATCGTTCGCTCGGCGCCACGATGACCGACTTCGCGGGCTGGGACATGCCGCTGCGCTACGCCAGCGAGCGCGACGAGCACAACGCCGTCCGGACCAAGGCCGGCCTCTTCGACCTGTCCCACATGGGTGAGATCACCGTCACCGGGCCGCAGGCCGTGGACCTGCTGAACCACGCGCTGGTCGGCAACATCGGCACCGTCTCCACGGGCCGGGCCCGCTACACGATGATCTGCGCCGAGGACGGCGGCATCCTGGACGACCTGATCGTCTACCGGCTCGGCGAGACCGAGTACATGGTCGTCGCCAACGCCGGCAACGCCCAGCTCGTGCTCGACACGATCACCGAGCGCGCCGCCGGCTTCGACGCCGAGGTGCGCGACGACCGCGACGCGTACGCGCTGCTCGCCGTGCAGGGCCCCGAGTCCCCGGCGATCCTCGCCGCCGTGACCGACGCCGATCTGGCCGGCCTCAAGTACTACGCCGGGCTGCCCGGCACGGTCGCCGGGGTGCCCGCGCTCATCGCCCGCACCGGCTACACCGGCGAGGACGGCTTCGAGCTGTTCGTGGCGCCCGCCGACGCCGAGCGGCTGTGGCAGGCGCTGACCGAGGCCGGCGCGCCGCACGGCCTGATCCCGTGCGGGCTCTCCTGCCGCGACACGCTGCGCCTGGAGGCCGGCATGCCGCTGTACGGGCACGAGCTGACCACCGCGCTGACCCCGTTCGACGCCGGGCTCGGCCGGGTCGTGAAGTTCGAGAAGGAGGGCGACTTCGTCGGCCGCGAGGCGCTGGAGGCCGCCGCCCGGCGCGCCGAGACCGCCCCGCCCCGCAAGCTGGTCGGCCTGATCGCCGAGGGCCGCCGGGTGCCGCGCGCCGGGTTCGCCGTCACCGCCGGCGGCAAGGTCGTCGGCGAGGTCACCTCCGGCGCGCCCTCCCCGACCCTGGGCAAGCCGATCGCCATGGCGTACGTCGACGCGGCGTACGCGGAGCCGGGCACCGAGGGCGTCGCCGTGGACATCCGGGGCAGCCAGGAGCCGTACCGGGTCGTGGCCCTGCCGTTCTACAAGCGGCAGAAGTAGCGCCGCGGGGCACAGGGCCCCGCGCGACGTGACGCAGTCCTGTCTCACACCGTAAGACCACCGTTCATCAGCACACCCCCGCGTACAGGAGAATTCAGGTCATGAGCAACCCCCAGCAGCTGCGGTACAGCAAGGAGCACGAGTGGCTGTCGGCCGCCGAGGACGGTGTGGCCACCGTCGGCATCACCGAGCACGCGGCCAACGCGCTCGGCGACGTCGTCTACGCCCAGCTCCCCGAGGTCGGTGACACGGTGACCGCGGGCGAGACCTGCGGCGAGCTGGAGTCGACCAAGTCGGTCAGCGATCTGTACTCGCCGGTCTCGGGCGAGGTGACGGCCTTCAACCAGGCCGTCGTCGACGACCCGTCCCTGGTGAACTCCGCTCCCTTCGAAGGCGGCTGGCTGTTCAAGGTACGCGTCGCGGAGGAGCCGGAGGACCTGCTCTCCGCCGACGAGTACACCGCGTTCTCCGGCAACTAGAGACCCCAAGGGACCATCTGATGTCGCTTCTCAACTCCTCCCTCCACGAGCTGGACCCGGACGTCGCCGCCGCCGTCGACGCCGAGCTCCTGCGCCAGCAGTCCACGCTGGAGATGATCGCCTCGGAGAACTTCGCTCCGGTCGCCGTCATGGAGGCGCAGGGCTCCGTCCTGACCAACAAGTACGCCGAGGGCTACCCCGGCCGCCGCTACTACGGCGGCTGCGAGCACGTCGACGTGGTCGAGCAGATCGCCATCGACCGGATCAAGGCGCTCTTCGGCGCCGAGGCCGCGAACGTCCAGCCGCACTCCGGTGCGCAGGCCAACGCCGCCGCGATGTTCGCGCTGCTGAAGCCGGGCGACACGATCATGGGCCTGAACCTGGCGCACGGCGGTCACCTGACCCACGGCATGAAGATCAACTTCTCCGGCAAGCTCTACAACGTGGTCCCGTACCACGTCGACGACACCGGTGTCGTGGACATGGCCGAGGTCGAGCGCCTGGCCAAGGAGTCCAAGCCGCAGCTGATCGTCGCCGGCTGGTCGGCGTACCCGCGTCAGCTCGACTTCGCCGCCTTCCGCCGCATCGCGGACGAGGTCGGCGCGTACCTGATGGTCGACATGGCGCACTTCGCCGGCCTGGTCGCCGCGGGCCTGCACCCCAACCCGGTGCCGCACGCCCACGTCGTCACCACCACCACGCACAAGACCCTCGGCGGTCCGCGCGGCGGTGTGATCCTGTCCACCCAGGAGCTCGCCAAGAAGATCAACTCGGCGGTCTTCCCCGGTCAGCAGGGCGGCCCGCTGGAGCACGTGATCGCGGCCAAGGCGGTCTCCTTCAAGGTCGCGGCGGGCGAGGAGTTCAAGGAGCGCCAGCAGCGCACCCTGGAGGGCGCCCGCATCCTGGCCGAGCGCCTGGTGCAGCCGGACGTCACCGAGGTGGGCGTCTCCGTGCTGTCCGGCGGCACGGACGTGCACCTGGTCCTGGTGGACCTGCGCAACTCCGAGCTGGACGGCCGGCAGGCCGAGGACCGGCTCCACGAGGTCGGCATCACGGTCAACCGGAACGCCATCCCCAACGACCCGCGTCCGCCGATGGTCACCTCCGGCCTGCGCATCGGCACCCCGGCGCTGGCCACCCGCGGCTTCGGCGCCGAGGACTTCACCGAGGTCGCCGAGATCATCGCGTCGGCCCTGAAGCCGTCGTACGACGCGGACGACCTGAAGGCCCGCGTCGCGGCCCTGGCCGCGAAGTTCCCGCTGTACCCCGGCCTGAAGTAGCCCGGGCGGGCGCATTCGCGCCTCGGGGAGGGGCATCGCGCACACTGAGAGGTGGGCGCGGTGCCCCGTCCCTTGTCCCCCCCCGCTCTGTCCTTGCTTTCCGGGCGTCCCGCCCGTACCGCACCACCCCGGCAGACAACGGCGTCTACCAACCCTTGAGGAGTCACCCGTGGCCATCTCGGTCTTCGACCTGTTCTCGATCGGCATCGGCCCGTCCAGCTCCCATACGGTCGGCCCCATGCGCGCGGCCCGTATGTTCGCGCGCCGGCTGAAGAACGAGGGCCTGCTCGCCCACACCGCCTCGATACGGGCCGAACTGTACGGGTCCCTCGGCGCCACCGGCCACGGCCACGGCACCCCCAAGGCGGTCCTCCTCGGCCTGGAGGGCGAGTCCCCGCGCACCGTCGACGTCGAGGCCGCCGACGACCGGGTCGAGGCGATCCGCGCCACCGGCCGGATCAACCTCCTCGGGATGCACGAGATCGACTTCGACGCGGACGAGCAGCTGGTCCTGCACCGCCGCAAGGCCCTCCCGTACCACGCCAACGGCATGACCGTCTTCGCGTACGACGCCGAGGGCGCCCCGCTCCTGGAGAAGACGTACTACTCGGTCGGCGGCGGCTTCGTCGTGGACGAGGACGCCGTGGGCGAGGACCGGATCGTGCTCGACGACACGGTCCTGAAGTACCCGTTCCGCACCGGCGACGAGCTGCTGCGCCTGGCCCGCGAGACCGGTCTCTCGATCTCCTCGCTGATGCTGGAGAACGAGCGCGCCTGGCGCACCGAGGACGAGATCCGGGCCGGGCTGCTGGACATCTGGCGGACCATGCGGGAGTGCGTGTCGCGCGGGATGTCCCGCGAGGGCATCCTGCCCGGCGGCCTCAAGGTCACCCGCCGCGCCGCGAAGACGGCCCGCCAGCTGCGCGCGGAGGGCGATCCATCCCCAAGCTCTCAACTGGGTTCGAGCAGGGGAGGCCCCAATCCGCACGCCATGGAGTGGATCACGCTCTACGCGATGGCGGTCAACGAGGAGAACGCGGCGGGCGGCCGGGTGGTCACCGCCCCGACGAACGGCGCGGCGGGCATCATCCCTGCCGTCCTGCACTACTACATGAACTTCGCGGCGGGCGGCGCGACCGAGGAGGAGAAGGCGGACGGCGTCGTCCGGTTCCTGCTGGCCGCCGGCGCCATCGGGATGCTGTTCAAGGAGAACGCCTCGATCTCCGGCGCGGAGGTCGGCTGCCAGGGCGAGGTGGGCTCCGCCTGCTCCATGGCGGCGGGCGCCCTCGCCGAGGTCCTGGGCGGCTCCCCGGAGCAGGTGGAGAACGCCGCCGAGATCGGCATGGAGCACAACCTGGGCCTGACCTGCGACCCGGTCGGCGGTCTCGTCCAGATCCCGTGCATCGAGCGCAACGGCATGGCCGCGGTGAAGGCGGTCACCGCGGCGAAGATGGCGCTGCGCGGCGACGGCAGCCACAAGGTCTCGCTGGACAAGGTCATCAAGACGATGAAGGAGACCGGCGCGGACATGTCCGTCAAGTACAAGGAGACGGCACGCGGCGGGCTCGCGGTGAACATCATCGAGTGCTGAGGTTCTAGGCCCTGACCAGCGCTTTTGCTTCTTTCGGCGCTGTCAGGGCCTTCCTTGCTTACGCGACGGAAAGTCCCTGAAACCTCCCTGGGACAGACGTGAAAGTCCCTGAAAAGTCCCTGGGATGGCCCTGCTCCGAGACCCGGTTGAACGCCCTGGGTTGCCCTCGTGATCACCAGTGCACGCTGCGTCCGAGTAGATCAACAGACCAGTGGCGGAGCTCACGCATGCGGTTGCATCGCCTGGAGTCGCGCCTCGACTTCGGCGACGACGCACTTGGACTCCTCGGTCGGGCGTCCCGTTGGGTCGACCATCGGACACCTCATGACCTTCACCGCGAGTCCGTCGAGATCGACCATCGTCGTCACCTCTGCGCACTGACGGGAGTCGTATCGGGCGAAATCGTCAGAGTTGTCGACCAGAGCGATAAGGGACGGCAACCTCGTCAGCAGCTCGGACCGGAGATCCTGAATGACGCGTTGCATGCCCTCGAAGCGCTCGTGCAGCGCGAGCGCCTCGTCCTGTCTCTGCTTCACGGCGGCTTCGCGCCGCTCCAGTCCTCGCGCCTCTTCCTGCTTGCTGGCTTCGAGCGCCTGGATCCGCCATGTTGCTGCCAGTTCGAACGTGACCTTGCTCGAAGTGGCCTCGATCTGGTCCAACATCTTCCTGCCGGCCGCTCGCCCGCCGCCGCCGAACGCGACAGCCCCGCCGCCAAACCATGCTTCTGCGGCATTGCGGGCTACGGCCCCACGCAGCGTTTTGATCGCGCGGCCTGTGGAGGCGGATCCGAAGCTCTGGACCGCGCGATAGGACCCCGACTTGGCAGCATGACCGACGACAAATGGGAGCCCGAATACCAGAACCGCGCCGCCCGCCATGCGAGCGGCCTGCGCCGCGGCGGTACCACCTGTTCGCCTCAGCTCGACACCCCCCGCAACACTCGCGGTGGGCCTCTCGATCGTCGCCAGTTCGAAGTGATCCACGTTCTTCATACGCCCGTAGACGTCTCGGAAGGGAAGAACGGCCACGTCGTAAAGCATCTGCCGTGCCTTGTTCAGGGCGATGGAGTCCTCAGCGGCCTGCTGATCGAGCTCCTGAGCAGCCTTTTGCAAACGCTTGCGCGTCTTCCGGTTCCTGCGGACGAGCCCCACGGTGTCGCCTACGTCGATGGTCACGTTTCCCCCATGTGCTTTTTTTCAGGAGCTTAGTTGAGATCGTCGAGGCGCTTCCCGGCGTTCGACCACGCCAAAGTCACGCAGGTCGACCCGATCGTTCTCGGCCCTCCTCTCACGGATGGGAGTACGGAGTCCGTCCTTGGATCCGCGGACACGTACCACGGCAGCCACAGTGTGCTTCCGACGTGGGCCGAAGGATTCGCCCGCTACCTCCGTCCGCTTCTCGACTGCGACCTGTCAGTCAGAAGGGTGCACAAACGCTGCCTGACGGCCCGCGGAATGTCGGCCAGCCAGGAGCTTGCTGCACTGCCTGGGATCACCCGGTGATGATGTCCAGCCGTTGCCCCTGAGAAGAGGGGGCGTCGACCTGCATCCCTTCGATACCGATAGATTCAATCAAGAGATCGGTTCATTCAGGTCAGATTCGATCAACTTGGTTTATCGGCTTGTAACTTCCCTCACCCTGAGCTCATCCTGATCCGGTTCGGAGAAGCAGAAGATGTCCGGCCATGGCGTCGTGCCACGGCGGCTTCTGACTCGCGGACCCTGGAGAAACCCGTGGACACCCCTGTCCTGCGGGCCGGTTGTGCATGCTCGTCGCCGCCGGCACGTACCTCGGAGCCGCTTCGGCTCCCCCATCGCTCGTTCGTGAGCGACGGCGCCTGTCAGCTGCTCAGGCCCTCCTGCAGCGCCTCCTTCCTGTCGGCGACCTACGCCGAGGCTGGAGGGGAGACGCAGTGACCACACCCCCTTTCAAGCCGAGCGTCGCCCAACAGACGGCCCTCGTCGAGCACCTCGTGAGCGCGGTGGTCACCGATGCGACAGGCGAGGCACAGGGCGACGTTTGCCTCGGTGAACCTCCCAGCGCGCGCTACTTCATGGAGAGCCTCGGCCCCCACGCCGTCGAGCCGGGCGGCGCCGCACCCAGGTACGGTCGGATGACTCCGGACAGCCTCGGGTTCGAGTTCGAGGCCGAGAACGCCAGCTCCCTCATGGTCAGGGCGAAGGCGTCGTTCTACTACTCGGCCCTGCCGACCCGAGCGCAGCAGCTGGCGTGGGCCGGCGACCGCGGGGAGCCGTACCGGCTGGCGCCGCTGTTCAGGCGACTTGACGTGGTGGTCGGCCCGGTGGAGATCGTCCTCGGTCAGGCTGGCCTCCGTCAGACTCTGGAGGCTGAGTTCCGGCACGCCTTCTCGGAGGCCGTCGAGCTGGCGCTCCGTGACCCGCGGATCGATCGTCGCGCGGGCAATGACCGCCGAGAGCGTCTGGTGCCCCCTGCAGCGATGAACGACGACAGGTCCTTCGAGCAGTGGCTGGCCCGGGAGGTGGTCGGGGATCCGGTGGTGCCGACCCCCGCCGCACACGTCGTCATCACGTCTCGGCCGGTGGCCCCGGGACGGCTCCGGGTGACCGCGACCCTGCAGAACCTCGCCACGGACCCGGTCGTGATCGTCCAGGGAAAGGGCAGGAACGCGGGCCGCAGCCGCGGCGACGAGGCGAGGGACAACGCCCTGTTCCGCGCGGGGCTGGAGATCGACGGCGACCGTCTCCTGCCCATCGTGATGGATCTCGGCGCCGACGCCTACCGCTACTCGGGAGACCTGGGGGCGTACGCGAACAACTGCGGCGTCGAACCGCAGTGGCACGACGGCCGGCTCGTCTCCGTCCGCAGCGTGCCCGTGCCGCAGCATGACACCCATCGCGCGGTGGCCCGCGCAGACGCACGCTGGGGCTACTCGTCACTCGCTGCGGACCCGCTGCCGGTTCTGGAGGACCTCGCCGACGAGATGGAGGCGTATCTCGACGCCCCCGCGTGGAGCACGGAGAACCTCCAGGACAAGCCGGATCTGGCCCGCCGGAAGGAGTCCGACCGCCAAGCCGCCGCGTTGGAGGTCGCCCGCTTCCGCGACGGCATCGCGTGGCTGCGGCGGGATGACCGTCTGCTGACGGCGTTCCAGCTCGCGAACGAGTCCATGACGGAGCTCAACACGCGGAGGAAGCGAGCGAACCGAGGGTGGCGACTCTTCCAGCTCGTGGCCATCGTGAGCCAGCTCAGCGCCTTGGCCTGGCGGGAGCACCCCCAAGAGCTCTTCACGCCGGGACTCTGGGGTGACGACCAAGACGCGGACCCCACCGAAGCGGCGACCGTCGTCTGGTATCCGACTGGAGGCGGCAAGACGGAAGCGTATCTCGGTCTGGTCCTCGTGTGCATGTTCTACGACCGGACCAGGGGAAAGGAGGTCGGGGTCTCAGCTTGGTGCCGCTTCCCCCTCCGGCTCCTCACCCTCCAGCAGACACAGCGGCAACTCGACGTCATTGCTGCCGCTGACATCGTCCGAGGCCGCAACACCGACCGCATCAAGGAGGTCGGCGGCAAGCCCGGGTGGCCCTTCTTCATCGGTTTCTACGCCGGCGGAGGCAACACCCCCAACTCGCTCACGTCCGATCGCACGCTCGACCGCCTTCGGTCGAGCGAGGCAGAGCGGCATGCGTACCGACTCGTACACGACTGCCCCTACTGCGGTGAACGGTCGGTCCACATCCCGCCCCCCGATCCTCAGGAGCTGAGGCTCAAGCACGTCTGCGGCAACGAGCAGTGCGGGAAGGTACTGCCCATCGTCGTGGTGGACACCGAGATCTACCGCTACCTGCCCACGGTCGTGGTCGGCACCTTGGACAAGCTGGCCAACGTCGGGCTGTCGGACAAGTTCGGCGCCCTCTTGGGGGACGTCGACTGCTGGTGCCCGCCGCACGGGTTCGGTCGGGGCGGGAAGTGCCACGAGCGCCACGCGCCCGGTCATCCGAAGACGGCTCCCGGGCCCCTGAAGTCACCTCTCTACGACCCCTCGCCCTCCCTGGAGATCATCGACGAACTGCACATGGTCAACGAGGAGCTCGGGGCCTTCTCGGGGCACTACGAGGGGCTCCTGGCGGAGGTGCAGCGCACCCTGACGTCGAGGCACCGGGCCGACGGACGGGGGGTCCGCATGAAGGTGGTGGCGACGACCGCGACCATCCGCGGCGAGGACCGCCAGAGCGAGCACCTCTTCGGCCTCAGGTCCGTGGTGGTGCCCCTCCCGGGGCCCAACCTCGACGAGAGCTTCTACTGGCGTCTGGACCGAGGGCTCCCCCTCCGTCGTTTCGTCGGGGTCATGCCGACCCGTGGAACGGCGGAGATGACGTTGGTCAGGATCCTGACGTCCGCCCACCGAGCCCTGTGGAAGCTCGAGCAGCGCCGTGAGCTTCCGCCGGATCTGGAAGCATGGCCGGAAGACGAGCTTCGTGCTGTCGTCGACCTGTACCGCACAAGCCTCACGTACGCCACCACGCTCGTCGACTTCGGCCGTATCCGCCGCTCGCTGGACACCCAGGTCAACGAGGCGCTACGCAGGGAGGGCTTTCCGGACCTCCACGTGGCCGAGCTGAAGGGCGAGACACGCCTGGACGAGGTGCGTGGCGTCTTGGACGACCTCGGCAAAACCAACGGCGAGACGGGCATGGTCGTGGCCACGAGCATGGTGAGCCACGGGGTCGACGTGGACCGACTGAACTTCATGCTGTTCAACGGCATGCCCAGGTCGATGGCGGAGTACATCCAGGCATCCTCACGCGTCGGCCGTGCACACCACGGACTCGTGTTCATGCTCTTCAACCCGGTACGGGAGCGGGACCGCTCGCACTACCGGTACCACGGAAAGTTCCACGAGTACCTGGACCGCATGGTCGAACCGGTGGCGATCAATCGCTGGAGCCGGTTCGCGGTGCGTAGGACCCTTCCCGGAATCCTCATGGGTCATCTGCTCCAGATCGCCAACCGCGACTGGTGGCAGGCGGGCAATGCTCCAGGGCATCTGCACGACCTATCCAAGATGCAGGCCGCTCTCCGTGATCCCTCCCGCAGCGGCCTGGAGGGAGTCCAGCTGACCGAGCTGCTCGAGGCGCTCCACGCGGTCTTCCAGTCCCATCGGCCGGAGGGACAGGAGCTCCGGAGCGACCTGGAGGACATGGTGGAGCACGCGATCGCCAGCCTCCGTTCTGCTGGCGCCTCCGCCGCCCTCGCCGGCGGAAACAACCGGGGGTACCGCGCGACGGGCGACTACCTGGGACTCGAGTGCCGACCGATGACGAGTCTCCGCGACGTCTCCGAGGGCATCCCTTTCCACGTCGTGTCCGACAACCGGAGGTCGTGATGGCGTTCAACCCCAGGAACGACGAGATGTCACGCGACCGTGGCCAGGTCCTCTTCCGGTTCAGGCCCGGCCAGACCTTCGACCACCGTGGCGGCTACACCACGCAGGTGATCCAGCTCGGGCGTGACGAGGAGTTCGACGGTCCCTCCCTGGATCGTGACCACCTCGTCCAGGAGGCGATGCGGTTCGTTCGCAGATGGCGGGCCGCCGGACGTGCGTTCGTCGCCGGATCCGACCGCGCACCCGAGTTCCCCGGGGACCAGGACCGACTCGCCGACCGCCACTACGAGGTCGTGGTCCCGGGCAAGGTCTTCTGCCGCGTCTGGCCCCGAGTGGTGCGCTGCTCCAGGGCAGGGTGCGGGCACGTCTGGACGGCCAGCGACCCACGGCCCGGAACCGACGACTGGCCGCCGGCCTGCCCGGCCTGCGGCGGCGTCGTCGGCAACCGGCAACTCCAGTTCGTCTTCGCGCACAAGTGCGGCGAGACGTCACCGATGTACCCCCCGAGCAAGTGCCCCAGGGGCCACACCCGGTTCAGGCTCGACGACCGCCCCAGTCGGTTCCGCGACTTCCGGTGGGAGTGCATGACCTGTGGCTTCCCTCTTGGTGTGCAATGGAGTTGCAGCAACTCCTCGTGCAGTTACCCGGACAAGTTCATGAACCCCCTGCTTCACTCCGCGGGAACCGCGCACGTCGGCCATGGGCTCACCCTCGTGAACGTGACGACGACGGAGGAGGCGACCCGGCAGAGCAATCCTCTGTACACCGCGGCCGTGCTCGGCTGGTGGCTCGGGGAGATCACCGAGGACGAGTTCCGTCGGCTCACGGACGGGCACACAGTGGACGTTCCCGACGAGGTCGTCGAAAGCATCCGGGTGATGGAGGAGGCCGGTCTGCACGACCAGGCGCGTGCCCTGCGGGCACGCTTCATGCCGGTCGAGGTGGACCATCTGCGAGACCGGGTGGGCAAGGCCCTCGGGCTCGACGCAGAAAGTGACGATGCCCGTGGGCTCGCGGCCGAGCTGCACACCTACCGTCGCGTTCTCAACCTGGAACGCCTCGGGGTCCCACGACTGCAGCGGGAGGCGCGCAACCCGGAGCGGCGCGCGCTCTACGAACGCTACCCCGGGGTCCTGGCAGCTGCCGGCCTCAGCCGTGACACCTGCCTGGTGAGTGACCTACCAATCACCTACCTCGCGATCGGCTACAGCCGGACCGGCTTCAGCCCCGAGGAGGCGGACCTGGTGCCCTACCGGGGTCGCGTTTCACGGGGTGCTCCCGAGAAGACCCTGCTCTACGCACACCCCACTCAGGCGGAAGCCCTGCTCTTTCCGGTGGACCGGGATCGTGTAAGCCGGTGGATGGTCCGAAATGACCTCGTCAGCCAACGCACGCTTGATGACGCCGGCGGCGTCGCCCAGTGGCTGGTACATCAGCTCGGTCCGAGTAACGGCCAGGCTCTCTCCCACGAGGTACGCCCCGCTCCAGGACACCCCGACCTCCCGGTTCACGAGCTGTTCGGGCTGCTGCACTCCCTGTCGCACCAGATCCTGCGGGCACTGGCGGTCGACAGCGGGTACAGCGAGACGAGCCTGTCCGAGTACCTGTTCCCGTACGACCTGGCCTTCGCCGTCTATCCCAACGGGGGCAGCGACTTCAGCCTGGGCGCGATGAGGACTGTCCTGGAGCAGAACCTCGACGCGGTCGTGAGTCGCGCCGTCGACAACGACTCGTGCCTGTACGACCCCAACTGCATGATCACGAACGAGGGTGCCGACCACGGCTGTCTGCAGCTGCCCGAGACGGCCTGCCAGTCCTGGAACCGCAACCTCTCCCGCTGGCATCTCTTCGGTGCCCCGGACGGTTCGAGGGTCGGGTACTGGGACCCGACCCTCTGAGACCGAGGGCAGTACCCGCGCGCCCTGTCGACAACACAGGGCTCCTGACCCCCGAACTGCACGAGTGGAGCTCAGCGTGAGACCAGAACAAGAGCTGCTGGGCGTCCTTGCCGACGCCCGGGACCGGGCCCGAGCGCTGAGCGGATGGAACTCCGGTCCGGAGCGGATCTACGACCTGCTCCGGACCGCGACCAGAGTCCGTGCGATGGGGATCGCCTCGGGAGTCACGACGGACGTTCCGTGGGAAAGCGTTCTCGCGCAACTCGTCGCGTGGCATCACGACCAACCCGTAGGCACGGGTGCGTGCTCGCAGGAGGACGCCGACGAGATCGTCCTCGCCGCGGTGGCAGCTCAGCGGTTCGACCCCCTGGAGGCCAGTATTCGGAGCGGCGCCTACGACGTTCGCATGACGAGAGGCGACTTCCGCGTGCGTCACCGCTGGGACGCCTCGGCCGAGGTAGCCGACATGATCCTCGAGCAGGACGCGCGTCCCACGGGCGTGCCCCTGCTCTCCGACGTGGAGCGGAAGTGGATCTCGTCCCGAGTCGTCGACTTTCGTAGTGGTCCACCGCCGGAGGTCCTCGAGGCAGCTGTCCAGCGGGCCGCTGCGACGATCGAGGTGTACCGGCAGTCGGTACCCGAGGGCCAGGTTCCCGACTCCTTCGAACTCGGAGATGGAATGACCGCCGGTGACATGACCAGCGTGCTGGCTGTGATCATGGGAATCGCCTCTCTGAGTGAGTACACCGCGCACAGGCTCTCCCGTCTGGAGACGACGCTCGCGCACATGCCGGCCTCCCGGCTGCTCGCCGTCATCGCGGAGATGTGCCCGAACGTGTCCGAGGCGCACCAAGCCCTCGTGTTGGAGAGACTCACCTACCGACCCGGCAGGTCCTGCAGGACCTCCCCCCTCATCAGCCACGACGACGTCGTGATCATCTGTCCGCCCCTCCTGACGCCGAGGACCGTGGACGCGATCATGCTTCGCTCAGCCACTCATGCGCCCGGTGGATTCGGCCGCATCGGAAGGGCGCAGGGTGCACGTGCGACGGCCTGGACGGAGTGGCTGCGCGCCACCCCGGGCGCCCTGGTAGCCGAGCGCATCCCGGCTGTCAGGACCGACGGCGGGTCTGCCGGCGATCTGGACGTGGTCGTCGTGGACCCGGTCCGCCGGCTCGGCCTCTGCCTCGAGATCAAGTGGCCGATCGAAGCCCTGTCCCTGCACGAAGGCATGAAGATCGAGAGCTGGATCAGTTCTGCAGCAGCGCAGTTGGACCGCCTCAGAGGCGAGCTCCGATCGGGTGCCGCCAGTGCTCGTCTGCCGCGAAACTGGCCCTCGTTCGACTCGATCAGCTGGACCTGGTGCGTCGGCACGCCGCAGCAGCTCACCACGCGCCCTCTTCCTGTTCCGGACATGCACGCCACCTCTCTTCGTTACGTGCAGGCACTGGGGACGCCGCCCGACCTCGGTTCCTTGGTGACCGCCCTGAGGAACCCGGATCTCCCGGCCAGAGGGGTGCACTTCGACGTGCGGAAACGGTCGATCACCGTGGGCCGACACCAAGTACACATCGACGCGCTCGGGATACGCACGAGCTCTTGGCGCCCCCGTTTCGGGTAGTGGGTCAGCCTGATCATCGGCTCTCTGACGCGACATGAACTCGTCCGGTCAACCAGGCGAACCACCGAGAGCACGGTGCTCGTGCGTCCTCTCGGGACAGAGATACATCCCCTGCAGGTGGCGATGCCGGTGGATAATCACATCCAGCACCAGAACTCAGAAGTAGGCTGGAAACTCGGCATGATGTATGACATAGCGGCTCCGGAGCCAGCGGGCATGGTCGCCTCGCTCAGTTCGCTCGGGTACTCTCTGCCTGCTGCCATCGCGGATCTCGTCGACAACAGCGTCTCCGCTGGGGCGTCGACCATCGACGTCGAGTTCACCTGGGCCGGGCAGGACTCATGGATCGCCGTTGCCGACAACGGTGCCGGGATGACCGCCGGCGAGCTCGTGACCGCAATGACCGTGGCCGCGCGAGGCCCTGCGACGCCCCGAAGCGCAACGGACCTGGGCCGCTTCGGCGTCGGCCTCAAGTCAGCCTCGTTCTCACAGGCCCGGCAGCTCACCGTCGCCACCGCCACCGCCGGCGAATGGCACGTGCGCACGTGGGACCTCGACGTCGTCGAGAGGTCGGGCGAGTGGCGACTGCTACGCGGCGCGGACGAGACGACCAGCGAACTGCTCGACAGGATCCGGGGTGAGGCGGACCACGGCACCGTCGTGTTGTGGCGGCGACTCAACGGCTACCACGTCGACGCGGTGACGGTGGAGGACGAGCGGACCCAGAAGCAGTTCTACGCGGAGGCCGCCCGCACGGAGTCCCATCTGGGCATGGTCTTCGGCAGGTTCCTCACCGGAAGCCGACGTCGCAACCTGCGTGTGTCGGGCAGCCCCGTCGAGCCCTGGGATCCGTTCCTGTCCCGTCACCCGTCCGTACAACCGCTTCCGGTCGAGCGTCTGCGCTTGGGGGCGGGTTCCGTACGGGTGGAGGCGTTCGTCCTTCCCAGTGCCCAGAGGCTTGCCCCGGACGAGTACGAGAAGGCCGGCGGCCCGCGTGGGTGGCTCGACCAACAGGGGTTCTACGTGTACCGCCGGGACCGTCTGATCCTTGCCGGTGACTGGCTGGGACAGCGCGGGTTGCGCCGCGAGGAGAAGTACAACCTGGCACGGATCGCCGTGGACATCCCCGCCGAGACGGATGTCGAATGGGGGGTCGACGTCCGGAAGTCCAGTGTCGTCCCGCCCGTCGCACTGCGTTCTCATCTACGGCGCATCGCCCTGCAGGCCAGGAGAAGGGCCGCCGACGTGCTTCGGCACCGCGGGCAGATCGCTGCGCGCACACACGGGGATCCGCTCGTGTACGCGTGGAACGTCCGCCGTGTCGACGACCAGGTCACCTGCCGGATCAACCGGGGCCACCCCCTGGTGAAGGCAGCTCTGCGCTCTGGTGGTGCCGGTTCGGATGACGTACGTGCCCTGATCCGTCTGCTCGAGGAGACGGTGCCGGTCACCGCCCTCCGCGTGATGCACGAGACGGACACCAGCGACGACCCCGAGCCCTTCGGGGGCCCCGGGCCTGCCGACGCCGAGGCCACGGAGGTCGCACAGCGCATCTACGCGGCACTGGTCTCAGACGGCCGCTCGCCTGCGGCCGCTCGCGAACGCCTCCGGACGATGCCCCCCTTCGACCAGATGCAGGGCTTCTGGAACGGGTGAGCCCGTTGTCAGTGCCCGCCCCTAGCCTGCCCCATGCCGTTCCCGCCCAGCCGGAGGTCTGCTGTGAGTTCCACCCCCGAGGACTCTCTCGAGTCCCTTGCCAAGGCCCGTCGCCTGGTTCTCGCACTACTGTCGCAGGACCGTCAGCCGACGCCGGACGAGGTGCAGAACGCGGTCACCGTCATCTTCGGGATGCTGGCCGGCCAGGGAGAGGTCCTCGACCGTGACCAGCTGGCCAAGGAGATCGAGGTCCTGACGGCGGTCTTCCAGGAGGGCTCCTCCGGGCTGGAAAGCGACAGCGGCCACGAGCCCTGGCTGCCCGAAGCCAAGAACGACCGAGCCTGGGACTTCTGGGAACGCTACCGCCGTTACCTGGAGGACGTCCGCAACCTCCCGCCGCTCGTCGTGCGTCGGCTGGACCAGAGCACGGACGAGGTCCTGAGCCAGCTCGAGGACCCGCGCCGTGTCGGCTCGTGGCGCCGGACGGGCCTGGTGATCGGACAGGTCCAGTCGGGCAAGACCGGCCAGTACATCGGGCTCGCCGCGAAGGCCGTGGACGCGGGGTACCAGTTCGTGGTGATCCTCGCCGGCATCCACAACGACCTCCGGAGCCAGACCCAGTTGCGTGTCGACGAGGGACTCCTGGGTTTCGACACCCAGCACCAGCAACGGTCCAACCAGAACGGTAAGTCCCGTCTCATGGGTGCCGGCAGGATGCCGGGTGCCAGGAAGCTCGACATCGCGTCCCCCACCAACAGCTCGGAGAAGGGCGACTTCGGCCGACAAGCGGCCAACGCCGTCAACTTCCCGCTCGGCCGTTTTCCGGTCGTCCTCGTCGTCAAGAAGCACTGGAAGATCCTCGAGTACCTGCGGACGTGGGTGACCGAAGTCCAGGGCACGGAGGACGAGAGCGGGAACAAGGTCGTACGCGACATCCCGCTGTTCGTCATCGACGACGAGGCGGACAACGCCTCCATCAACACCAAGCGCGATCCCGACGCGGATCCGACCAGGACCAACGGTGCGATCCGTGAGCTCATGAAGAGCTTCGAGAAGTCGGCGTACGTCGGGTACACCGCCACCCCGTTCGCCAACATCTACATCGATCCCGACGTCAACCACGCCGAACTCGGCGCCGACCTCTTTCCCGACAGCTTCATCCGCACCCTGCCCTCGCCGACCAACTACCTGGGCCCGGAGAGGGTGTTCGGTCTCCAGGTCGACAACGACGAGGAGGATGACGTGCCCCCGCTTCCGCTCGTACGCGCCGTAAACGACGCCGAGAGCTGGATCCCGAGCAAGCACAAGTCCTCCTTCGTCCCCTCCGACGACCTTCCACAGTCTCTTCGGGAGGCGATCGCCTCCTTCGTGCTCGCCAGCGCTGCACGACGGGTGCGCGGACAGGCGAAGGTGCACAACTCCATGCTGGTGCACGTCACCCGCTTCACCGCGGTCCAAGGGATCGTCCGCGACCAGGTGGACGACTACCTGCGGCTCCTCGTGGACTCGCTCCGCGACCGGTACGGACAGGCACCTCAGCGCATGGCCGAGCTCCGGGCCTTGTGGGATCGGGACTTCGTCCCCACCACGGACCACTTCCCCGCGGACGAGGCCCGACGCGTCACCTGGGAGGACGTGTCGAGCCAGCTCATGCCCGCGCTACGGAAAATCGTGGTCAAGACGGTCAACGGCGCATCCCGCGACGCACTCGACTACTACGAGCACCGCAGGACCGGTCTGTCGGTCATCGCGATCGGAGGTCAGAAGCTCTCCCGGGGCCTCACCCTGGAGGGGCTGACGGTCAGCTACTACCTGCGCACTTCCAGCACGTACGACACCCTGCTCCAGATGGGACGCTGGTTCGGGTACCGACCGGGGCACGAGGACCTCTGCCGCCTGTACACCACTCCGGATCTTCAGGCGAAGTACATCGAGGTGACTGCCGCGACCGACGAACTGCGTCGTGAGGTCGAGGAGATGGCGGCGCTGAACCTCAGTCCGAGGTACTTCGGCCTGAAGGTCCGCGCCTCCTCGCTGGGCCTCGCCGTCACGGCGGCCAACAAGATGCGCCAGGGTACGAAGGTCATGCTCAGCTACTCCGGGGAGGGGCCTGAGACGGTGATCTTCAACGTCTCCGACGGGGTTCCGGAACACAACCTCAAGGTCCTCGGGGACTTTGTGCGCAGGCTCGACGGCCTGGCCACAGCCGACCAGAAGTCGGCAGGCGCCAACGTGACGTGGAAGCAGGTGCCATCCGACGCTGTCGTGGACTTCCTCAGCCGCTACGAGACCGACCGCATGGCCCAAAGGGTTCGTCCCCGCTTCATCGCGAAGTACATCGAACAGTGCATGGCCGTAGGTGAGCTCCCGCAGTGGACGGTGATCCTGGTCGGCAAGCACGCAGCCAATGACCCTCAGGACATCGCCGGTTACAGCTTGGGGCCCGTGAAGCGCTCGGCGCTCAACGACGTCGCGTGCGACGGTCGGTACACGATCCGCCGCCTGCTCAGCCCTCCCGACGAGTACATCTTCGACCTCGATCGCGAGCAGGTGGACGCCGCCCTGGAAGCGACGCAGAAAGCCGCAGCCATCAAGAAGCGGGAGAAGGTACCCCAGTCGCCTTCGGGAGACCACGTCCGCTGGCAGCGCCGAGCCGACCAGGCACTGCTGCTCGTCTACTTGGTCGAGCGGCCGACGGCCCAGGACGGTGAGGTCCGGCCGCCGCTGGTGGGCTTCAAGGCAAGCTTCCCACGCTCCGAGCACCAGTCCGACACCGAGTACGTGGTCAACGCCATCTGGCAGAAGGAGGGCCTTGACGCTCTCGACGACGAGGAGGACGACGAGTGACCGTCACCGAGTCCGAGTGGCGTGACCTGGAGGCACCCCAGGGTGCCCCGGGCCGTTCCCTGATCCGCCTGCACCCAGACGCCCCGTTGGACGTCTTTCTCTCCGTCTCCCATCCGGCACGGCAGCGCATGCTCGTGCTCAGGGCCGACGCCCGCTCCGCCGACCACATCGTGCGCTCCGTACGCCAGCTGCCTCGCGCTGCCGGGCTGGAGATGAACGTGAGTGCCGTGTCGCGTCTCGAGTACGAGCTCCAGGTGGTCCTCACCGCCGACGAGCTGCGCGAGGTGTTCAACCCGCTTGTCACGGACGTGGCCGACACGGTCCGAGAGGCCTCTGGGGCCTCGGCAGCCCTGACAGCAGCGGTGGAGAGGTTCGAGCGGTGGCAGGACCTCCTTCGCGCCGTCGGCAGAGACGGTCTCGGCCCTGAGGCCCGTCGTGGACTCGTCGGCGAGCTCTTGGTGCTGCGCGACCACATCCTGCCTGTCGTCGGACCGGCCGAGGCCGTCGACGCGTGGACGGGGCCGAGCGGAACCAACCAGGACTTCCAGCTACCCGGAGTCGCCGTCGAGGCGAAGGCCAGCACCGCCAAACGGCCCCGCAGCATCCGGATCGCCAGCGAGCGCCAGCTGGACGACGCCGGGACGCCTGCGCTCCTGTTGGCGTTGGCGATGCTCGACGAACGGCGGGGTGGATCAGGAGAGAGTCTGAACCGCCTGGTGGACCGCATACGCGAGCAGCTCACAAGCCCTGTCGTCCGAGCCGCCTTCGACGGTCGTCTCGTGCAGGCCGGCTATCTCCCCGGCCAGCGAGCCGCCTACGAAGAGCCTCGCTATACCGTTCGCGACCTGCGCTTCTGGCACGTGGGAGAGAATTTCCCGAGACTCGTCGAGACAGATCTTCCCGAGGGGGTCGGTGAGTGCTCGTACCACGTGAGCACCTCGGGACTTGACCACCACCGCGCCACGACCGACGAGGTGACCGCACTGATCGGGGGACCGCATGCCTGAGCTCGACCTGCCCCAGTACGCCCACGACGTCGTCGCGGACGTCCAGGCCACTGCCGACGCCGAGGGGACCACCACCCCGGAGGCGTTCACGCGGCGCGTGTTCGAGGACCTGGAACGGGCTGGCATCGTGTCCAACACGTTCACCGCCTACCACTCGGCCCACGGTCATCTCGTGCACGGATACGGCATCGGGGACTCCGGGGAGTGCCTCGACCTCTTCGTGACCGACTTCGACCTCGACCCGCTGGAGTCCAAACTCACGAAAGGGCAGGCGGAGACCGCGTTCAGGCGCCTGCTGACGTTCGTCCGCCGGTGTCGGGAGGGCCTGCGTCAGCACATCGACGAGTCCTTCGACGTGTACGACATGTGCGCGGCAGTGGAGAAGGCGCTCACCGAGGTACGGAGGATCCGGCTCTTCCTGCTCAGCAACCGCGTCGGCACGAGCACCTCCTTCCCGTCCACCGAGTTCGACGGCCTTCCCGTGACCCACGAGGTATGGGACCTGGCGCGGCTGCACCGCCACGAGACGTCCGGCAGCATCAGCGAGCCCATCGTGGTCTCGTTCGACCCTCCGCTGCCCTGTGTCTCGGCACCCAGCAGCGAGCCGGACCACTCGGTGACCATGGCCGTGATCCCCGGCCAGAGACTGGCCGAACTGTACGGGGAGTACGGGACCAGACTCCTCGAGTTGAACGTCCGGTCCTTCCTGCAGGCCCGCGGATCGGTCAACCGGGGAATCAGGGAGACCCTGCTGAACTCACCGGGCAGGTTCTTGGCGTACAACAACGGCATCACGGCGACCGCGTCCCTGGTCGACTTCGTGCACGGCCCGGACGGCACCCCCACGGGCATCTCCCGCGTGCACGGGCTCCAAGTGGTGAACGGTGGTCAGACCACGGCCTCGTTGCACTACGCCTCGAGCCGGGACAAGGCCGACCTGTCTCACGTGGCTGTCCAGATGAAGCTGACGGAGGTCTCTCCCGAGCGGCTTTCGGAGATCGTCCCGATGATCTCCGAGTACTCCAACACCCAGAATCGCGTCACGCTCGTCGACTTCAGCTCGAACCACGCGTACCACGTGGCCGTCCAGCGGATCACCCGATCTCTGTGGGCGCCGGCGACGGACGGCAGTGGCCAGGAGACCCACTGGTTCTACGAGAGGGCGCGCGGCCAGTACACCGACGAGGTGGCCAAGGCTCGGACACCGGCGAAGCAGCGCACCTTCAAGAAGCTCAACCCGACCAGTCGGAAGTTCACGAAGGCGGACCTCGCGAAGTACGTCAACTCCTGGAGCCTCCTCCCGTTCAGCGTCAGCCGCGGCGCGCAGAAGAACTTCGTCGCGTTCATGGACCGGATCGGCGAGGCGCCCCCACGGGTCGACGTCCGCTACTGCCAGCGCGTGATCGCGATGGCGGTCCTCTTCAAGGCAGTCGACCGCGTCGCGGCGAACCACGAGGCGGGCAGCTACAAGAGCATGATCACGACCTACACCATGGCCCGTCTGGCGCTCGCCACTGAACAGCGCATCGATCTCGACAGGATCTGGCGTGAACAGAGGGTCTCGTCAGCCCTCGAAGCCGCGATCGACGATCTGTGCCCCCGGGTCATGCGGGTCGTCACCAAGCCACGTGAGGGCAACCACGTGGGCGAGTGGGCCAAGAAGCCCGCCTGCTGGGACGCCGTCTCCCGCGTGCCCTGGTCCGTGCCTGACGCTCTGAAGGCCGAGCTCCGTGATCACCCGCTGGACGACGAGGCCCTCGCGGGCGGAGCGGAAGGCGACCGCGGGGCGAGCGACGAGGTGACGTCGGTCCCGGCGGACGAGTGGTACGCCATCGAGCGATGGGCGAAGGAAACACACAACCTGGATCCCTCGCAGCGACAGCTCGCGCAGTACGTCGGTCGGCGACTCGAGCTCGGGCAGGAGGTTCCCGAGCCGCAGGCGGTGCAGGCGCTGCACGCGCGCAACGAGGCGTTTTCGCTCGGGTTCGTGCCTGGACCGTAGGTCCGACGCGTCCCGGCTCTCAGAGCTCCCCGCGCTCGACCAGGTCCCTCATGGCGTCCTCGGCGCGGCGGAGCACGATCCGTCCGTCTCCGTCGCTGAAGACCAGGAGGTCTGCCCCGGGTGCGATGCCCGCCTCCGCGAGCAGGCCGATGGGGAGCTCGACGCGCCCCTGATCGTCGACACGGAGTTCCGCAGGTTCACGAAGCATGGGACGAGTGTGGCACCCTCACACTCGTAGGCCGACGACGGGCTGGGGCTGAGGATGGCAGCACGTGAGGACACCACGAGCACTCAGTGGGTCAGCACGGAACTGAGCGGCCATCTGCGCGGTCGGCGCGCCCGCGACACGAAGCCGGAGGTGGCCCTCCGGCGTGCCGTGCACCGGCTCGGCCTCCGGTTCCGTCTACAGCGCAAGGTGGCTGCCCGTTGCACGGCGGACTTCGTCCTGCCCAGGTACGACGTGGCGGTGTTCGTCGACGGGTGCTTCTGGCACGGATGTCCTGTGCACGGGCCGAAGACCTTCCGCGGCCCGAACGCCGCCTTGTGGGAGGCGAAGATCGAGACCAACAAGGAGCGCGACCGCCGGAACACCGCAGCAGCCGAGGCCGCTGGGTGGACCGTAGTCCGTGTCTGGGAGTGCGAGATCCGGGCGGACGTCGAGCGCGCCGCGCTCAGCGTCGCCCAGTTGTGCGAACAGACTTCCGAGCCTGGGTCGGCACCGTCTCCCGTCCGTGGGTACCGGTCAACGCGTCCGTGAACAGGTCGCCCGAGACCCTCTCCCTGGCGACGCAGTACTTACTCAGGGGGCACACCTCGCAGAGCGGCTCCTTGGCCCGGCAGAAGCTGCTTCCGATGAGCCGGAGCGCCGCCATACGCAGAGGCGCGTCCTCGCCGGCTCCGACGAGCTTAACCAGATCCACTCGGCCGTCGCTCAGCCTGTTCGTGCGATCCGAATCACTGCCGTGCAGACGGGCGGCGACGCGCAGCGCTCCCTGCCCGACCCACAGGAGGTCCTCGCCGACCAGCAGCCGGTACACCGTCGCCTCAGCCGGCTTCAGCTTCAACTGCTCGCGGACCTTCTCCTCGTCGGCCCAGACGCTCGACTGGTCGATCACCGCAGTGAGCCGGGCGACCCGGGCCTTCGCAGCCTCGGAGGGCGCCGCCGCAGTAAGCGTCTCGAGTGCGGCCTTGCTAAGGGACGTCTGCCCCCGCACGGCCTCAACCATCTCCGCCAGCTGCGCGGGCTGGATCCGGGTCCCGGACAGTATGGCCACGACGGCGGCCTGCAAGCCGGACATCTGCTTGCCCGGAAGCTGGTACCAGTCCTCCGACTCACGCCGTGCTTCGGCCCAGGCGGTCAGATCCCTTCGCACCGTGCGCCAGTGCGGCTGGAGTCCCCCCTCGGTCGGCTGCTCGTCAACTACGGGCAGCAGGGCCTCCGCGGCAGCCTCGCCCAGAAGGGGCGGCACAGCGTTACCGATCTGGCGGAAGGCGTCACTGCGCGTCCCGGCGAAGCGGAACCTGTCCGGGAACGTCTGCACTCGCGCGGCCTCCCGCACGGTGAGGGTGCGCGGCTGGTCCTGGTCCGGGTGGATGTACCAGTAGCCGTCCTTGGCGATGTGTGCGGTGATCGACCTGCTGAGGTCCGACCAGTCGAGCTTCTTGTACTTGTCCGTGAAGTGGTCGGCCTTGTAGCGCTGCAGTTCCGGGGTGATCTGCGAGTACAGGGTCTTGGAGTCCATGCTGGAGAAGATCTCCGCGTCGTCCTTCCGGACCCGTCGGGTCATGTGGTCCCACACCCGGTCCTTGCGCGCCCACTTACGCATGTCCTGAGCGAACTTGGAAAGCTCGGACGGTTCCTCGTACGGGAGTTCGCGCTGCCCGACACGCTCGGTGGGCACGACAGGCAGCACCGGCAGGTCACCGATGGCGTCACGCAGCGTGGTCCGCTGATCGTGCTCCAGCTCCTGCCGCCACGAGAAGCGCTCCACGTCGTTCCTCGCGAGCAGGATCAGTCGCTTCCTGTGCTGCGGAACGCCGTACTTCCACGCATCGACGAGACGGACCTGCGTCGCGTATCCGAGGTCCTCCAGCTGCTCCTCGATGGTGCGTACCACGAAGAAGTCGTCGCCGAGACCCATGTCCGGCACGTTCTCCATGAGGACCGCACGCGGCCGGAGGCGCTTCACGACGTCGAGGTAGGCGCTCCACAGCTCCTTGCGGCGATCATGGGGATCACGACCGTGATGCTCCACGAGGCTGCGGATCTTGCTCCGGCCAGCCCTGCTGAACGGCTGGCATGGCGGGCCTCCGGCCACCAGATCGATCTTGGCGGGCGCCAGCATCTCGACGAGCCTGTCACGCTCGTCAGGATTACCCAGATCCATGTGGAGACTCATGCCGGGGAAGTTCGCAGCGTGCGTCTGGAGCGCGCGCTCGTCGAAGTCGACCGCGGCTGCGACCGTCCACCCGGCTCGCTCCAGTCCGAGGCTCAGTCCACCCGCTCCGGAGAAGAGGTCGACGGCCAGACGCTTGCCAGCACCGAAGCCACCGAGCCACTTGCCGAAGTTCTCGGGCTTGCAACTGTTCCTGTGACGCCTGAGCTCCAGACAGTCGCTCCGCTCCAGAGGCACCCCATAGTGCTGCCTGCGCACTGCGCCAACCTCCATCGGACGAGAAGAACGAGCACCAGGAGATCACACAACCTCTGGCAAGATCAAGAATCCGGCGTCCACCTCGGATGGCTGGATCGATTAGGACGCCACAGGCGCCCCGAGAATATTACGCGGCACCCACCCCTGTATTGGAAAGCAACCCCCCAGTAACACTGGAGAGGGTCAACCATACGGACAAACACTGACAAGACCATCAGAGCTCTCGCCAGTCGAGATTTATGTCATCGCCTCCTCCGCAGGCTCGGTTCTCGTCCCGGGGTGATGCCCGCGTCCTGCGCTCGGCCAATCCCGTAGTCGAGCTGCCTGCCCGACGCGGAATACGCGCAGCGTCCCCTTGATTGCCCTCTACAGAGATCGCGGGAGGGGGAGCTGGTGGCCGAGCTGATGTTGTTCCGGCGGGACGCGGACGGGCGGGACGTGGAGCTGCCGGGTTCGACGGTGGCGCTGGAGGTGGAGCTTCAGCGGCGGGTCGAGGCCGGCCTGGAGCAGATGCTGGGCGTCCGTTTCCTGGCATCGGAGTATCCGACTGGCCCCTGGCACCGGGGGCGGATCGACACCCTGGGGCTCGATGAGAACGGCAGCCCGGTGGTGATCGAGTTCAAGAAGGGCTCGGACAGCGGGGTGATGTCCCAGGCGGTCTCCTACCTGTCCTGGCTGGAGTCGGCGCACCACGAGTTCGAGGCGCTTGTACGGAAGGTGCTGGGGGCGGAGGTGGCCGAGTCCGTCGACTGGCGTCGTCCGCGGATGATCTGCATCGCGGCGGGCTTCTCGCACCACGACCGGGTGGCGGTGCAGCGGTTGCCCGAGCGGATCGACCTGGTGCGCTACCGGATCTTCGACGGTGGCCTGCTGGGGCTGCTGCTCGTGGACTCCGCGACCGGCTTCCCGAGCGCTGCCTCCTCTCGCCGGGGCCGGGAGCGGGCACCCGTGGCGGACAGCGTGCCGATGGCTTCGGCGGTCTCTCCGCCTGCGGGTGGAGGAGCGGTGCCGGAGTGCCTGCGGGACCTGTACGCGGAACTGGACGAGGCGCTCACGGCATGGGGCGAGGTGGAGGTGGCGTCCCTGCGGCACTACATCGCCTACCGGCGGTTGGTGAACGTGGCGTCGGTGATCTTCCGTCCGAAGCACGAGGCGATCCTGGTGTACCTCAGACTCGACCCGAACACGGTCGAGTTGGAGGAGGGCTTCACCCGTGACATGCGCGGTATCGGACACCTCGGGACCGGCGACCTGGAGGTCCGCGTCGTCTCGGCAGCCGACCTGGAGAAGGCGGCGCCGCTGATCCGGCGGGCGTTCGAGGCGGCCTGACGTAACAGCAGGGGCGGCTGGTGCATCGGTTAGTCGATGCTCCAGCCGCCCCTCTGGCGTCTGTGGACCGCCGGCCCTGGCCTCTCTTCGCTCTCACGATCATGCCTCCGGTCCGGCCAGCTCGAAGTCGTCCTTCGTCAGTTCGGCCCGCAGCCGCTCCTCGGCGACGTCGGCGTAGTGCTCGGACAGCTCGACGCCCACGAAGTGGCGTCCCTCGCGCAGGGCCGCGACCCCTGTGGAGCCGCTGCCGGTGAAGGGGTCGAGCACGGTGCCTCCTTCGGGGCAGACCTGGACGAGCTGCTGCATGATCTCGGCGGGCTTCTGGGTGATGTGGACCCGGCCCTTGCGGGGCTGGGAGGCGATGTAGTGGCCCGGAAGGTATAGGTCGCGGCTGTTGTCGAGGGATCCCTTGACGCCCCAGATGATGAACTCGGAGTCCTGTTTCGGGCCGCCCTTGCGGGGGCGGCTGGCGGGTTTGATCCAGGGGATGGTGCCGCTCCAGGTCCAGCCGGCCATCTGCAGGGCGTCGGTGGTGGTCGGTTCCTGGCGCCAGTCGGAAAAGATCATGGCGACGGAGTGCTCGGTGGCGGCCCGGTATGCCTCGGTGAGTAGTTCGGTGAGCCAGGAACGGTAGGAGCGCTGGTCGCGGTTCTCGCCGGGGAAGTTGGCGAGGTCGTGCGCGCTGTTGCTCGTGACGTACTTGGCGCGGGCGGTGCGTCCGGTGCGTTCCGAGCTGGTACGGCCGCCGGAGTTGTACGGGGGGTCGGTGATGACGGCGTTGATGCTCTCGTCCGGGAGGGTCTTGAGCACGGTGAGGGCGTCGCCTCGGTGCAGCGTGTAGCTCATGCGCAGGGGCCTCTTTCGATGGCACGGCGGAAGGGGAGCCTGCTCTGGCAGGACGGTCGCAGGGCCGGCCGGTCCTGGTGAGCGGGGTGCGCCGGACGTTAGCCGTGAACTGCGGCCGTGCCCAACGAGCTGCGCGATCCCTGTGAGCCGGGCTGAGGGCCGTTTGGTGCGGCCGGAATCGCGACCTACTGTCTCGCCTCGTCAGCACCGGTGTGGCCCCTCCTCACCTGGGTTGACCTGCGCCTTTCGTGCCTTTTCGTCCCGAGACACGCGCGGATCGGCCTGTTGACCACCTGTCGCGAACGGTTGAAGGAGACCCGCGTGCACTTCCTGAGATTACGAGCGCGGCTGGCTGCCGCGCCGTTCGAGGCCGGCGCCAGGGTGCTACCAACTCCCCCGCGCCGGTCCACCCGAGATGGCTAGTTCACATCGGCGCGGTGCCGATGGCTTCGCACGGGAATCGGCACCGCGCCTCCTACGAACCTCTATGAGGAGCCTCTGCTATGTCAGGCACACCTGCCTCTCCGTACCCGGCCTCGTATCGGCCGCCTGAATTCCCCAGCCACGGCTGCGAGTCACGGCTCTGATGAAGACGACGACCAAAGCGCTCGTTGGCCTGGCCGCATCCGGGCCGCTGCTCCTGGCTGTTCCGGTCCTCGCTATCGGGGCGGAAATGGCTTCACCGGCTTCCCCTTGCGCCGTCAGCGATTCACAGGGTGTGGATCCCGCCGCCGTCGCCTCTCAGGTGAAGTCGATCCTGGACGGTGACGACGGCGAGAAGGCGGTCTCCGTTCCGGGGCTGCCCGATCCGGCCGAGCAGGTGCCCAACGCCAGGACGATTCAGGCGACCGGCGTCGCGATGAACATCCCGGCCCGCGGCCAGGTCGTGGCGCTGGCAACGGCTCTGCAGGAGAGCGGCCTGCGCAACCTCCGCTACGGCGACCGTGATTCGCTCGGCCTCTTCCAGCAGCGTCCGTCCCAGGGCTGGGGCACCGCCGAGCAGATCCTTGATCCGGTGCACGCCGCGACGAAGTTCTACGAGGCGCTCAAGAAGGTCTCGGGTTGGCAGTCCCTGTCGATCGCCCAGGCCGCCCAGGCAGTACAGCGCTCCGCCTTCCCGGACGCCTACGCGAAGTGGGAGCCGCTGGCCACGGCGCTGCAGCAGGCGATCGAGCCCCTGCTGGCTACCTCTGGGGAGGGCCCCGAGGGCTCCGACCTGGTTGTGTCCGCCGGTACGGTGGGCGGCTGTCCGGCCGGCGGGGACGGGTACGACTTCGGGGTCATCCCTCCCGGACTGGTCCCCGACGGCTACTCGGTCCCGGCCGATGCTCCGGTCGAGGTAGGGAAGGCGATCCGCTGGGCGCTCGCCCAGCTCGGTACCCCGTACCAGTGGGGCGGCAGCTGCACTTCCGCCCACGGCCTGGACCTGATGGGCCGGTGCGACTGCTCGTCGCTGATGCAGCAGGCGTACAAGGCGGGCGGCGTCACTTTGGCGCGCACGACGTACGGGCAGGTCAAGGCCGGCAAAGCGGTATCGGTCGGTGCGCTGCGGCCCGGTGACCTCATCTTCACCGAGGGGACGGCCACGGCTCCCGAGCACGTTGGTATGGCCATCGGCCAGGGCCTGATCGTCCATGCCCCGCATACCGGTGACGTGGTCCGTATCACCACCGTCGCGGCGTGGAACTCGCAGATCCTCGCGGTCCGCCGCCTCGTCTGACCGGCCGCTCCTCCCCCCCATTTCTCGCATCGCCGTCGCATCCTCGCGGGCTTCGGCGTGCAAATACTCGAACTGGAGTTCTCCATGCTTCTCTCCGACACGGTCGTCCGGCTCGCCTACGACCCCGGCATTACGCCTGCCGAGGGCGGGCTGCCGGGCCTGTCCGTCCTCAAGCAGGTGATGGGTTCGCTCAACCTCTTCGGCCTCGTGGCCGTGGTCGGTGCGCTCGCCGTCAGCGCGGGCGTGTGGGCCTGGGGGCACCACTCGGGAGGTCACCAGGCCGAGGCCAACGGCAAGAAGGGTGTGCTGGTGAGCGCGGGCGCGGCTCTCCTGCTCGGCGCGGCGAACGGTGTGATCGCCTTCTTCAGCACGCTCGGATCGCAGGTCCACTGATGTCCGACCGTTCCCCGAACCCCGGCGGTGCATCCGGTGTGCGCCGCCGGGCCCTGCTCGGTGCTGCCGTCCTGGTGGTCCTCGTCGTCCTGGCGGGCCTGGTCGCCTACCTCACCCGCGACAGCCGCGCATCTGCCGGACCCGCCGTGTCGGCGGCTCCCCGCTCCGGTCCGGTGACCGGCTTCCGTTCTCCGGTTGCGGGTTCTCCGTCGGGCGTACCATCGCCGAGCGGGCACGCGCACGGTCTCCCGGTTGCGCCGGACACGCACGATCCCATCGCGTTCGGGAAGGCCGCCGCCGTGGCGCTGTGGTCGTACGACACCCGTGCCTACTCCCAGCCTGAGTTGGTCACCGCGCTGCGCGGGTGGCTGACCAGGGAGAGGAAGTACGCCGATTTTGCGTCGGTCGAAGCGGTCGTTCCCCCGCCGGCGCTGTGGAAGGAGATGGCCGCCAACGGCCAGTTCGCCACCGCCAAGGTCAACGAGGGCCACTTCCCGAACGCCTTCGCCCAGGCGCTCCAGGCTGATCCGGGAACGCTCACGCAGGCGTACGTCTACGCCGTGACCGTCTCCGGCAAGCAGACGATCACGTGGAAGGGCTCTCCCGCCGGCGGCGCCGAGAGCCGCGTCACCACCCTGGCCGTGCAGTGCCGGCCCTCACAGCCCTGCGCTCTGGCCGGCGTCATGCCGTACGTCGCCCCCTGACACCTCACCTCGGAAAGGAGGTACTTCCATGGGAGTCTGCGACATCCCCCTGATGGACAAGATCTGCGGCACCGTCGAGTTCGCGACCAACCCCGGCGGGGCCGTCACCGACGGCCTCGGCGCGTGGATCGCGAAATCGATGGGTGAACTGGCTGCCAGCGCCGCGGATCTCGCCGCCCGCGCCGTCAACACCACCACGGCCATCGACCTCAACGCCGGGTGGTTCCGCGACAACTACGAACTCCTGCTCCCCATCGGCCTGGCCCTGACCGTGGGAACGTTCTGCCTCCAGTTGATGACCGCAGCCTGGCGCCGCGACGAGCGCGCCCTGGCACAGGCCGCCATCGGGACCATGACCGGCGTCCTGTTCAGCTTCTGCGCCATCGCCTTCACCTCCGTCGCCATCACCCTCGTCGACGCCCTGTCGGACGGGCTGTTCCAAGCCGCCAACTCCAGCGTCGACGACGCCGTGCGCCGCGTGATCAAGGTCAGTGAACTGGGAGCCATGTACGGCCTGGGCTGGGGTGTCCCCTCCCTGGTCGCTCTGGGATGCGCGATCGGCGCGTTCATGTACTGGGGCGTGATGGTCGCCCGCAAGATCGGCGTCCTGGTCCTGGTCACGCTCGCCGTGTTCGCCGGGGCCGGCGGGGGGTGGGAGGTCGCGAAGCGGTGGCGGCGCGGCTGGGTCGAGGCGACCGCCACCCTCATCGTGTCCAAACTGCTGATGACGGTCGTCTTCCTGATCGGTGTCTCGGCGATCGGGAAGTCGGACGCGCACGACGGCATGAGCGCGCTGTCGGACGCGATGGCCGGCATCGTCGTGATGATCCTGGTGCTGCTGTGCCCGTACGCCACCTACAAGTTCGTTCACTGGGCCAGCGACGGCGGTGGGCACGACGACCTGCACCGCACCGGTGTGGCCGGTATGGCGGTCGCCGCCGGGGCCGTGAAGACCGCGGGCAGCCTCGCGATGCGGGCCGGCACCGGCACCGCGGCTCCGCAAGGCCCCGGCCAGGTCCCCGGCGCGGGCAGCGATGGTGTCATCTCCACCATCAACCCCGCCGGCGGCAACCTCAGCAAGGAAGGCATCGACGCCGGTCCGCCCAAGGCGCAGACCGCCTTCCGCTACGGCGAGGACCCAGATGCCCCCGGCGACAAGGGCCGGGCTCTGATCCAGCACCCCGGAATCCCGCCGCTTCTCAACCGCCCCGACGGGGGCGAACCGGAAGACAGCCCGGACGAAACTCCCGCCGGCCCGTTCACCGCCTCGGTGCCGGGCAGCACGTCGGGTGCCGGCCGGACAGCGCCCGACGCCACGGGCCCGCCGACTTCGACCGGCCCTTCGGCAACCGGTTCCCCGACGCCATCGAACTGGGCGGGATCATCCGACCGGCCGCCCTCGGGCTCCTGACCGACCACTGCCCAGGGGCGGGCCGCCCCAGCGGCCCGCCCCGGCCCAGCCCCCTCCTCCGATTGGAGACCTGTCGTGACGTTCGCAAGAGCCCCGACCTTCCCGCTCCCCGCCCACTCCCACCGTCTGGAACCAGCATGTCCCACACCCCACCGGCCACAGCCACCGTGAAGTTCCCGCACCGCAGCAGGCGCGGCATCCTTCTCGGCCTGACCGCCCCACAGCTGATCGGCGCGGGCCTCACCGGCCTGTCCCTGCTCGCCGTAATCCTCACCCGCGGCGTGCTCGGCGCCCTCGAACTCATCCCCGTGTGGGCCGTCATCGCCCTCCTGGTCTTCGTTCGCCACCGAGGCCGCGCCCTGGCCGACTGGGCCCCAGTCCTCACCCGGTACCTTCTGCGGCGGATGCGGGGTCAACTGGTCTGGCTCACCCGCCCCTCCCGGCGCCCCGTACGCGAAGGGCTCCTCCACCTGCCCGGAACCACCGCCAGCCTGCGGGTGGTCACCGCCCCCGACGGCCGGTACGCCGCAGTCCACAACCCCCACACCGGCTCCCTGACCGCCGTCGTCAAGGTCTCCTCCCGCGCCTACGCGCTCCTCGACCCCGGCACCCAGCACGCCAACGTCAACGGCTGGGGACGCACCCTCGCCGCCCTCGCCCGTACGGGGCACATCGCCCGCATCCAGGTCATCGAGCGCACCGTCCCCGACTCCGGGGACGCCCTTCGCCGCTACTGGGAGCAGCACGGCAACCCCGACGCCCCCGTCGCCGGAGCGATCTACACCGAGCTGATCCAGAGCGCGGGTCCTGCTGCCGCGCCGCACGAGGCGTACGTCGCCCTGTCTCTGGACGCGAAGGCCACACGGCGCCTGGCCAACCAGGCCGGCGGCGGGCTGACCGGCTCCTTCAGTGTCCTGTCCCAGCTCGTTTCGACGTTCGACCAGGCAGCCCGTACCGCAGGACTCAATCCGAGCGGCTGGCTCACCGCCCGAGAGATCGCCGCTGTCGTACGCACCGCCTACGACCCCAAGGCCCTGACCGCGCTGGACCGGTGGTCCGCCGGTTCGCGGCCGGAAGCCGATCCGTCTGCTGCCGGGCCGGTCGTGGTGGTGGAGAAGGCGGACCACATCGCGACGGACTCGGCCGTCCACGCCACGTACTGGGTGGAGAACTGGCCGCGAACGGAGACATCGGCCGGCTTCCTGCACCAGCTCCTGTTCACGGCCGGGGTACGGCGGACGCTCTCGCTGTCGTACGAGCCGAAGGGGCTGGATGCCGCGCTGCGGGACGTGCAGCGCAAGAAGGCCAGCGTGATCGCGGATGCCGCCGAGCGTTCCCGGCGGGGCCGGGTCGAGTCCGAGGCGGACTCGATCGAGTACCAGGACATCAAGGCTCGTGAGCGCCAGCTGATCGCCGGGCACGCGGACGTCGCCCTGACCGGGCTGCTGACCGTCTCGGCCGACTCCGAGGAGGAGCTTCGTTCGGCGTGCGCGGTCGTGGAGACCGCGGCCGTCGGCGCGCAGCTCGATCTGCGTCTGCTGACCTGGCAGCAGGCCGAGGCGTTCACCGCAGCCTCGATGCCGCTCGCCCTCGCCGTCTGACCCGGCATCCCTCCTTGTCCGAAAGAGCACCTCCATGTCCCGCACCCCCAGCCGTTCCGCGCAGGACTTCGTGCCCTTCGCCACCGCCGCGCTCGACTTCCACCGCTCGGTCAACATCCCCGCAGGCCCGCTTGTAGCCGGCCGGGCCGAGCTGGACACCCTGCACGAACACCTCGTCTCCCTGCACGGCCTCCTCGACGCCCACGCTCACCGCACCGGCCCCCTCCTCGCCGCCGAGGGCGACCACCTACACGCCGCCCGGACTCGTATCTGGCAGGCCGCCGAGCACCTTCATCACGCCTACCACTCAGCCCCGCGACCCGGCACGGGCGAAGTGCCGGAGCCGGAAGCGTGCCGGGCAGGGCTGCCCGAGGGCGCTCCAGCGCTGACCGTCTGCCAGCGCCACCAACGCGCCGCGCACCTCGTCCGCCGACGTACCACCCCGGCGGATCTGCACGCCCCGTTCACCGGCCTCACCCGCCACTGACCCGCCCCGTCTGGAGAAACGTTCATGCGTACGCGCGCCAGCGCCTCTCACCTGTTCGTCCCCCGCAAGACCTCCCGCGCCCAGCAGCGTTCCGCCCGGTCCGGGTTCGCCGAAGCACGCCGCAAGGCCCGCAACGCCCAGGCCACGCCCCGGCCCCGTACCGAGGAAGCTCTCGACCCGCAGGTGCGGCCGGCATACCCGCCCGCCGGCCGCCCCGGCCCCTCCTCCGGCCGCGGCGGCACGCTGCGACTGCCCGCTCACCGCATGACCACCGCCACCGTTTCCGGCGCCTACCCCTTCCTCGCCGAGGGCGGGCTCGGCGCCGAGGGCATCTTCATCGGTCGGGACGTCCACGCCGAGGCCGCGTTCTGCTACGACCCGTTCTCCCTGTACAGCAGCGGCCGGGTCGAGGGCTTCACCAACCCAAACGCAGTCCTGGCCGGGATCATCGGCATGGGTAAATCGGCGCTGGCCAAGTCGATCGCCACCCGCGCCATCGCCCACGGCTACCGCATCTACGTCCCCAGCGACCCCAAGGGCGAGTGGACCGCCGTCGCCGAGGCCCTCGGCGGCAACACCATCGCGCTCGGACCGGGGCTGGCCGGACGGTTGAATCCGCTCGACGCGCCGGCCCGCCCGGCTTCGGCGAGCGGGGAGGACTGGGCGGGCGAGGTACGCAAGCGCCGGCTCCTGCTCCTGGCCGCCCTCGCCCGCACAGTCCTCAAGCGCGACCTCTTGCCGATGGAGCACACAGCCCTGGACGTCGCCCTCGACCTGGTTGTCGCCGAAGCCGACGCCGCCGGAACGGTGCCGCTGCTCGGCGGCATCGCGCACACGCTCGGCTCCCCGGAGCGCCTCGACCGGGCCCTCGGCGACGAGAGCGGACGCGTGGGGCCGGCCGCGCAGGACCTCGCCCACGCCCTGCGTCGGCTCGTGCACGGCGACCTCAGCGGCATGTTCGACGCGCCCACGACCGTCGCCTTCGACCCGGCCACGCCGATGCTGTCCATCGACCTCTCGCGCCTGGGCAGCACGGGCGAGGATGTCGCCCTGGTCCTCGCCATGACCTGTGCGAGCGCGTGGATGGAGTCCGCGCTCGCCGACCCCGACGGCGGCCGGCGCTGGGTCATCTACGACGAGGCGTGGCGGGTCATGCGGCACGTTGGCCTGCTGGAGCGGATGCAGTCGCAGTGGAAGCTCTCGCGCGGGCTCGGCATCGCCAACCTCATGATCATTCACCGCCTCAGCGACCTGCTCAGCGCCGGAGACGCCGGCTCGCGCGGCCGGGTCCTGGCCGAGGGCCTCCTCGCCGACTGCTCCACCCGCATCATCTACCGCCAGGAACCCGACCAGCTCGCCGCCGCCTCCTCCCTGCTCGGCCTCACCGGCGTCGAGACCCAGGCCGTCTCCGCCCTCACCAAGGGGCGAGGGCTGTGGAAGGTCGCGGGCCGCAGCTTCATCACCCAGCACCTCCTCCACCCTGCCGAGCGCGACCTGTTCGACACCGACGCCCGAATGGGGGCGTAGGCGATGCCGCCGGACCGTCACTCGGACTGCCTGACCGAGTTCGCCAAGGCCGTGCCCGACCAGATGCCCGGATGGGGCGCCCACGTCCGGATGCTTCCCGACCCGGACGGCTTCCGCTCTCAGCTCTGGGACCAGCTCGTGCTGGACAGCATTTTCCGGGGAGGTGCCGTCACCGAGGTGGTCGTTCTCACCGGGCCCGACCACGACCGGCTCATCGCCGTTCCCACGCACCGCTCGGACGACCCCGGCTTGGTCCTCGGAGCCCTTCGGCCCCCGGACCCGACGGGCACCCTCGACCTCACCCGCCACACCGCACCGGCCTTCGCGGCCCTCGACCTCGATCCCGAGCGGGCCGTGGCCGAGGTGAAAGATGCCTTCCTCCCCGACTATGGGAGGGCACTACTGCGCGTTCAGATCCAGGCGCTGCGGGCAGCGGCGGCCGGCATCGTTCAGGCTTCGGCCGACTGGGACGATATCTCCGGCACCCTCTGCGACGCCGAGGGCTGGCCCATCGACGACAAGGTCTACGCCGACGGAAAGGTCGCCCGCGACGCCTCCGCCTGGACACACGTCGAGACCTTCATCGCCCACGGCCCCCGCGTCCTGGCCCACACCCGCGAAGCCGCCACCAGCCGCGACTACGACCACGGCCCCGCCAGCACAGACCTGCGCAGGATGCGAGGAATCGACACCACCCTGGAGCGGGCGCAGGCACTCCAGACCGAGTGGGATCAGGTCGTGGCGCTCATGGACGGCTCCCAGCCCGGCTCACGCGAGCTGTACGAGGATCAGGCCCGCGAGATCCGCGATTCGGAGGGCTGGCACTACGCCGACGAGCTGATCCGTCAGGGTCCTGCGCTGGTCCGAGCCGCCGACCACCTGCTCAGCCGGGCAGACACCGAGCGCCGGGCCGGGGACCTGCGCCGCGACGCCGCCCTGACACGATCAGCGTCCCCGTCGCACACCGGTCCGGCCCCTTCTTCGCCGGCACCGCCGGTACTGCCTCCGGCACCGCGCCGTTCGCGCTGACCCCGGCCCGTATCACTGACCGGCGGCACTCCCAAACCGGCCTCACACCGGAATCCTCCTAGCACGCCGACGGTCCGGCGATCCCCGCAATCCGCCCAGGCCCGGTGCCTGAGCCAGCCCACAGGAGCCGTCCATGCACATCGATAACCCCTTGGTGACCCTCTACCGTGAAGGCTTGCGGGTGAAGGCACGCCTCAACTGGTCCGAACCGAAGCCTGTCGCCTCTCCCGACCCGCGGCTGGAACACGGCCTCTCGCCGATCACCGCGCCCTTGAGGCGGCGCTGGGTCGAGTGCACCGCCGAGTTCGGCCTCAGCGACTACTACGTCCACGCCGGCTTCCCCGACGGCAGCGAACTGATCATCTCGCCGCCCCAGGAACCCTCCACCGAACACCCACCGGGCCGACCCGACAGCTGGACCGTGCTGCACCGCGACGCGGACTCCCGCGAGGAGGTGATCTACGACTCCGCGCCCGACGGCCCGCACGCTCGAAACGGCGCGTCCATTCCCAAGCTTCTCGCCTTCATCAACGAGCGTCTGGACCTCACCGGAGCACCACCGAGCCCCGAACAGGAGCGGCTGGCCAAGCAACACGCCGCCCACACGTTTCTTCAGCAGGCAGGGTTCCTCCCTGGTGAAGTCCACGATGGCGAACAGCACTACCGGCTGCCTTCCACCCTCGCCCCGGCCGAGGAACAGCGGGCGGTGACCTGGGCCCTGGACCGACTGGGCGAGGTGGACGTCCCGACGTCGTACGACGACTCGCTGCTCCGGTCACCCGAGACGGCGTGGACGGACGAGCCCAGCCTTGGCGACCGGCTCGGTGAACTGGCCGGGACCGTCGAGGCGGCGACGCATACGCGGCAGGTGCTCGCCTCCCTGAGCGAGGTCACCGATCCGGTCGACGGCGTGCTCCGGCACGTCGTCGAGATCCTCAACGCAACCGCCGCCACCTGGGAGAACCTCGGCCGGCCCGCCGCACACGCCATGCGTCTCCGCGACACCGCCGAACATCTCCAGCTCCAGATGATCAAGCTGCTCGGGCTCGGGTCGGACATGGCCGACAGCGCCGCCGAACGCCCCAGCACACCACAGGCTTCAGCCGCTCGGACCGCATCCACGCCCCGGGCCCGGGCGGCACGCGCATCCTCACCAGCCACCGCTCAGCACCACCCCACAGCAGTCACGCCCGCATCCCCGAACAGCCGTACCCCACCCCCGGCGCCCCCGGATGGCACCACACGACGCCGATAGGCCCATCAACACTCGGCCGCACCGCGCGCAGCCCTTCCTCGTCCCTCAGCCCGGATCGGATGGTCCATACCATGCCCACCCACTACGACACGCTCCCCGACATCGCCGTCGGCCACCACCCGCTCCACGGCATCGTCGCCGCGAGCCCCACGCAAGGTCCCGACATCGAGCAGGCGTTGCAGCATCACGGCTTCCACCACGTCCCCGGCCAGCCGACTCTTTTCGCTCTGGCCGACCAGCAGCGTGACGGGCACGGCCGCACCCTCCGCGCCATCTCGGCACTCCGCGCCGCCGGCTACCTCATCGACGTGGACGCCGCCTTCGACCCCACCCCCGCCGACACCGGTCCGGACATCGCGTTCGTCGAGCATGACGGGCTCGGCATCATCGCGGCCACCGGGCCGCCCTTCTCCGAACGCGAAAGCCGCCGACTCCTGGAGGAGCACGGGTGGAGCCTCGACTCCCGGCTCGGCGTGTACTCCCTGCCTGCGGCGACAGAACGCAGCGAGGCCCTGGCCAGGGTCGCCGCCGCCACCGTGGCCGTGTCCCGATCCGGTCTCCAAGCCGCAGTCGAACCCGGCCTCGCCCGTGATGTGACAGCGCGACACCGCAGCCTCCACGAGCCATCCACCGCAAGCCGCACCACCACCGTGCCTCACGGCCAGTCCGCCACCGCTTCCCGCCACCACCGATAGGAGTTCCGCCTTGCCCCAAGCAGCAGAGCCGTTCATGCCGATCCGGCACGCCATCACCGGCGAAATCACCACCACCAGCTACAACAACGCCGCCCGGCAGATCCTGCTCCAGGACGGCTTCGAAGAGGCGCCGACCTGCGTCTGTCGAGCGACGGACCCCGGTACGGAGCCAATCGGGCCGCCCTGGCAGCCGGCGAACTGCTCATCGCCGGCCTCCCCGTGCACCTGGACCGCGACCTCGGCCGACCGGTGAGCGACGCCGGTACGCCCCGGTTGGCCCGGCCTCCGATGCCGGCACAGCCCGTGACCCGCTCCGGAGCGGCCAGCCTCTCCAGGACATCACCAACTCCGTTCCAAAGCCATACCTGTTGAAGGGGCCTCGTTTTGACCACACCCGGAACGCCTACCAGCCCGGCACGCACCAAGGGCGGCGAATTGCGGGCCAAGGTGGCCAGGCTTCTGGCTGACCGGCCGGCGGACACGCTCACCATCGGCGACATGGCCAGGCAGCTTGGCCACTCCCACGGCGCCGTCCGCAACGCCGCCCTCACCCTGGTCACACGCGGCGAAGCCGACCAAGGCGCCGGCACCGGGCAGCCGAAGTTCCGTGCGAACGCGAAGACTGCCGCAGCCGCGCAGAGCGCTGTGATCAGCCCACCGGGCACCCACTCTCCCCGCGCCCAGGCCGCCACCGCCCGCACGACCATGCCCGCAGCCACCAAGCCCCGGCAGACGGGGCCGATCCGTCGTGCGGGGGGCCAGCTCTACCACCCCCGGGAGCTGGCCGATCTGCCCGACGTCGAGGCGTTGCACCGTCTGCGGGACGCTGACGTGCCGGTGCTGCTCTACGGCCCCCCGGGCACCGGCAAGACGAGTCTGGTCGAGGCGGCGTTCCCGGACCTGCTCACCGTCGCAGGTGACGGCGACACCACGGTCGGCGACTTGATCGGCGAGTACACACAGGCCGACAGCGGAGGCTACGTCTTCCAGTACGGTCCGCTGGTCACGGCGATGGCCGAGGGCCGCGCCCTGCTGATCGACGATGCCACCTTGATCTCACCGATGGTCCTGGCGGCGCTGTATCCGGCGATGGACGGGCGCAGGCAGATCCAGGTCAAGGCCCACAAGGGCGAGACCATCAAGGCCGAGCCGGGCTTCTACGTGGTAGCGGGCCACAATCCCGGCGTCCACGGGGCGGTGCTGACGGAGGCGCTGTCGTCCCGGTTCAGCGTGCAGATCCAGATCGGCACGGACTACGACCTCGCCCTGGCGCTGAAGATCGATGCCCGGGTGGTCCGGGTCGCCCGGCACCTCGCCCGCCAGGTCGAACTCGGCGAGCTGGGCTGGGCCCCCCAGCTGCGCGAGCTGCTGAGCTACCAGAAGACCGAGGCTGTCCTCGGCACCAAGGCCGCGCTCGCGAACCTGGTCGGCATCGCCCCTCCGGAGGATCGCGATGCCGTCGCCGACGCCGTCACCAAGACCGTCGGCGTCAAGAGGATCGCTCCTCTCACCCTCGGCAAGCAACTCCCCGCCTCCGCCGCCCGGCAGCCTGCGGGCAGCGCCGGCTCCGCGCACCGGGGCCGCTCGCGATGAGCGCTCACCACCATGTGCAGGCCGCCACCACGCCGGACGACGACGCCGACCTCGCGCGATGGGACGACGACGGCGCCCCGCCCGCGCAACCCCGCACTTCCCCGGATGCGTGGCTGCGTGTCGGAGCCGAACTCGGCGACCGGCTGGTCGCCCTCTCCGGCCGCCAGGACCTCCTCGTCACCTGCCGCCCCGGCACGCGCAGCGGCGCACCGGCCGCCTATTTCCCCACTCTGGGCGAGGTCGAGTTCGACGCCGGCCTGTTCACCCCGCTGAAGCCCCACGAGATCCATCCGCGGATCGTGGGCGACGAGGAACGGTATCCCGCCGCCTGGGGTGTGTTCGTCCACGAGGCCGCGCACGCGGCCCACTCCGTCTGGTTGGCGCCTGCCGGAGCGGACCCCCGTGTCGTGGAGGCCGCGCTCCTGCTGGAGGAGAGCCGGGTCGAGGGCGCCCACCTGGTCACGCGGCCCACGGACCGCCGGTACTTGCGCACCAGTGCCCGGACCCTGGTGATGCCCGACATCGCCAACCCGACCCTTCAGGGCGTCGAGCACGCCGCCGCCGTGGCGGCCCTGATCCTCGGCCGCCGTGACGTCGGCGTCCTGGACGCCGGCGAAACCCGCGCCGTCGCCGATCTGTGCGAATCGGTGCTGGGCGCCGATCTGCTGACCACCCTCACCCGCATCTGGACCGCGGCTCACCGGTGCGCCGACCACGACGCCACGGCCATGCTCACGCGCGGGCAGGAGTGGTGCGACGCTCTGGACGCCGCGGCCCCCGCCCGACCCGTGCCCGCGAACCTCACCGATCTGCTGTCCAGCGCCGTGGGCGCCGTCATGGACAGTACGGCGGCCACCGACGCCGCCGACCTCGCGGCACAGTCTGCGGCGGACAGCGCCATGGAGGCGAAGTCCAAGGCGCAGGCTGAGGACCGCGCCCAGCGGGCCGGCCGGCGACGCAAAGCAGCCGCCACCGCCAAGAGCGTGTCGAGGAACGAACCACCAGCCCCACCCCGCCCGGCCGCCTCAACATGGGTCGCGCCCTCGCCCGCGACGCCCAGCGCGCCGCCGGATCGCTACCCACCGCCGAGCCGTTCACCCACACCCGCCGACGCACCTCCCCCAACCCACCACTACGTGTGGGGATCGCCGTCGATGTCTCCGGCTCCATGAGCGCCGCCTGCGCACCCGTCGCATCCGCCGCCTGGATCGTGGCACGCGCAGCAGCCCTGACCGGCCCCGGCTCCCGTACCGCCACCATCGCCTACGACAGGCACCTGACCGCACTGACCCGCCCCACCCACCGCGCACCGGAACGCGTGACGACGTTCGATGCCAGCGGCTGCAGCCACAACCTCGGCGCCGCCATCGACGCACTCGACCACGGCCTCGACCTCAGCCGCCCCGGCGCCGGCCGCCTCCTCGTGATCGTCACCGACGCCTGGTACGACAGCGACGAAACAGCCGAGGCCGTCACCCGCGTCAAGCAACTCACGACCGCCGGCTGCGCCGTACTCCAGCTCACCCTCACCCCGGAGTCCCTTCACCTGCCAGGGACCACCTTGCTGCACCTACCCCAGCCCTCCAGCGCTCCCGCCGCCATCGCCGCAGCGGCCACAGACGCCATCCGCAGGACACGCTGACACGACATGGAAGACAGAAGGCAAGAACAATCACGTGGCAATGAAGGCCATTTGGCCGGTCTCCTACTCATGCGGACACCACGACGAACGCGGCCTGTCCGTCCGGCTGGCAGACCGGCGGGCTGGCTTCTGGACGGCACCGACCGGGCTGTCGCCTGGGCTGTCCGCTGCCGCCATCAGCTCCTCGTCGCCGCCTACACCGCCCACATCCTCGAAGGCGAAACCACCGAGACGCAGTGGCAGAAGATCGAAGGGGCCGCGCGTACCGTGACCCGAGCAGGATGGTGGATCGACCAGGCCCACCGAGAACCCCTACTGACTCGTGTCCGCAACGCTCGGAGACCCTCGCGGGCACCGGCCTCAGCGCCCCCGTCAGCCTTGGCAACGCCCTCTGGCTACATACCTTCGGTAGGTCCTGCCTAGTACTCCAGCAGGATTTTGGTGTCTGACCTGGTCTTTCGCCGGGTGGCGGGAGTGTAGCGGTATGTCGGTCGTGCAGGGGCGGTCTCACGGGGACCGCCCCTCGATCGTGAGACAACGCCGCTGGTAGTGACAGCGGCGGGCGACTGCTTGGCGTCGGCGGCGCCAGTTCGACCAGTTCAGCGCGTGGTGCAGGCCGCGGTGTCCGCTCAGGTGCGGGGGCCGGGGAAGACAAGCTGCCAGGAGTCGCCGAACCTCCGCCACTGTGAGCCCGACGGCCCCGGCCGTCCCACCCGTTCCGCCCCCTTTTCCCCGGCCTGGTGTGCCGTGGCGGCCAGGAAGGCGTGCGCGAGCATGGCCAGAGTGATGTGCCGATACCAGCCCGTGTAGCGGCGGACCTCGTGCTGGTCCAGGCCGCACTCGTTCTTCGCGGCCTGGAAGCACTCCTCGATCGCCCAGCGTGCCCCGGCGACCCGCACCAGCTCCTGGACGGTGACGTGCAGGGGCGCGTAAGCGAGGAAGTAGGCGATCTCCTCGGGCTTGCTGATACTGCGGCGGGCCAGTGCCCACCGCATCCGGTAGGGGACCTCGCCCTGGTAGTCGAACTCGGCGACGGCCGGCAGTCGCACCGCTGCCCAGTGGTAGACACGGGGCCCCTTCGCTCCGTCGCCGCAGGAGAGCTTCTCCCATGCTTCGTCCGGGGCCTGCGCGAACAGACCCTCGATCCGTGAACAGCCCACGCTGAACTGCGACTTGGGTACAGCGAGCACGTAGCCGACGCCCGACTGCTCCGGCAGTCGGCGGAATCGGTTGTCCTGGCCGTAGGCGGAATCCGCGGTAACCCAGGCGATGGGCAGCGGCGAGGTGAGGGCCCGCAGCGCCATGTGCTGGGCCAGTTCGCCCTTGGTGGCGAACTCCCGCTCGTCAGGTACTTTCGCGGTGCGGCAGCGTTCACGATCCTCGGTCCAGGACTTGGGGAGGTAGAGCTCGCGGTCGACCAGGGCCCGACTGCGGGTTGTGGCGTAGGCGGCGAAGACGCCGATCTGGCAGTTCTCGGTCCGGCCGGCGGTTCCGGAGTACTGGCGCTGGACCCCGGCTGAGGTGGTGCCCTTCTTGATGAACCCGGTGTCGTCGACGATCAGGACGCCGTCGGCCTCGCCGAGCTGGTGTGCGACGTATTCCTGCAGGTCGTCGCGGATGTCGTCGGGCCGCCACTTCGCTCCGGCGAGGAGGTGCTGAAGGCCGTTGGGTGTGCGGTGGCCAGCCTGTTCAGCCAGCTGCCAGCTGTTCTTGCGGGCCACCGGAGCGAGCAGCCCGCGGACGTAGTCACGCATCCGGCGGCGGAGCTCGACCCGGCCGAAACGGTGCCCGATGGTCAGAAAGAGATCGTCCAGTTCGAGGTCCCACTGCGCGGCAGCATGCTCGGTGATCACCCTCGGAGGCTGCCCCGCCGCTGTCACTACCAGCGGCGTTGTCGCACGATCGAGGGGCGGTCCCCGTGAGACCGCCCCTGCACGACCGACATACCGCTACACTCCCGCCACCCGGCGAAAGACCAGGTCAGACACCAAAATCCTGCTGGAGTACTAGCACGCCCGGCCCCCAACTCGGTCAAAATCACGGGGGCATGGACTAATTTCGGGAATCCCCGTCACTGAGCCCCGGCGCGTTCTAGAGTCGCGATCGCGGTGTTCATTGTGACAGCGCTGCTATGCCTCCCGACCGCGGTACGGGAGGACCATGCCCCGCCCGACCGGCAGGACCCCGTCCTGACCCCAGAGGGGGCGTCTTGGAGCAGCAATGATCGACAATGAGCGGCCGGACTACGAGCGCTGGGTTTTCATTCTCACCATGATTGAGTTCACCCTCGACCTGGTGATCCCGCTCTCGTAGCACCGGCAGCTGCAGCGTGGGGCGGGGCCTGCAACCAGCAGGTTCCGCCCCCTACCCGCACTCCAACGCGTCATGTGTCGCGGTGGCGTGTAGCTACACGGTACCGCCAAAGTTTACATGCGATGTGAGTTCTCAGAATCATCACGGATTTGATTTCGCGGACAGCATTCCCCCGAAGCAATACCAGTGCTGCAGTACCGGCAGTGTTGTACGTGCTGCCTGCCGAGTGTGGGCCCGGCGGGCGCTCCGCCTCCTTCAGTCATCGCAGTACGGCGTTCGCCTCTGCGCTCATCCGCATCGAACTGCGGCACCCCCTCGTACGTGAAGGCTCAGGCCCCCGGCGGCGGCTGCCCATGTGCGACTAAGGTCCGTCTTCAAACCGCCTCGCGGGGGTGCGTGCCCCGGCGAGGAAGGCCGTGAGTCCGGTCTCGAAATCCATGGCGGAGGGGACGAACAGGACGGTCCGGTCGGGTGCGACGTACACCTTTCCGCCGCCGCGCCCGGTCTGTACGACGCACACGCCCGCGCCGTCCGCCAGCTCGACGACGTTCACCCCCACGCCCGGTGCGAGGCCGAGGAACGCCTTGCCGACCTCGGTCAGTTGTTTGGTACCGGCCCTCAGCGGTGGGGGCGCAGGAGGCAGGTCGGTCACGCGTGCCTTCACATCCCGGGGCATGCAGCCGCACCCGCCGGGCGGCCAGGCGCGTGAACTCGCCGCCCCCTGCTCGGGGAAGCACGCCTCCTCGTTGCTGTGCACGTGGATCTGCCCCACACAGGGCGGCCCGCCCAACGCCGGCTGCCGGCACACGACCTCACGCCGGCAGTACGCACACCGCATGACCTCCCCTCGTCCCCCGGGCGCTCCCATGCCTGCCCCTCAGCTCGCCTCGATGTCGCGGGCGGTGAAGGTCTCCCACCTGCCCGGTACGACCAGTGTGCCGTCGTCCACGGCGATGACGCGCTTCAGGTCCGGCAGCAGCTCCGGGTCGTCCAGGGAGCGGATCTCGAAGAGGTCGTCCTCGCCGCCCAAGGACAGGGCGCACTGCCGGTGAAGAAGCACCGCAGTGTCGCGACCCGGTACGACAAGACCGCCGCCTCCTACGAAGCGGCGGTAACGCTCGCGTCGTTCCTGCTCTGAGCAAGATCACTTCGAAGACGGGCCCTAGCAGCGATCTCCGGCCGCACCAAATCCCGATTCCTGCGGATTCTCCTACCTGACAGCCCGGTCCTCGGGCTCTCGTTCGCCGTTGCCCGACGAGGTAGGTGCCGTGATCGTTCACCTGAAGCACGCCAGCAGTACGGCTGACGTGCTCTCCGACCTGTACGGGCCGGGTGAGCGCGGCCGTCGTATCCGTCCGTGGCTGGTCGCGGGCGATGGGCACGGTGCCCCGGTGGACCTGCTCGCCGAGGTCGGTCCGCTTGCTCTGGCGCAGGCGCTCGACGCACCGCTCGAACGTCTCGCGGGCCGTGCGCCTCAGCGGCCGACGTGGTTCTGCTCAGTTCGGTCGGACCCTTGTCGGCCTGATCTTTCCGACGAGCAGTGGGCTGGGGTCGCCCGTCGGCTGGTCGCGGCGACCGGCATCGCTCCGCGCGGTGACCCGGATGCCAGCCGATGGATCGCCATCCGTCGCCGTCCCCGGCAGGTGCATGTCGTGGCGACCCTCGCCCGCGAGGACGGTGGCGTGCACAACGGCTACCGCGACGCCTTCCGGCTCCAGTCCGAGTGCCACCGGATCGCCACCGAGCTGGGACACCTTCCCACCGCTTCCCCCACTTCCACCCCCCGTACCCAGGAGACCCTCGTGCCCGCTCCGATCACCATCTCCGCCGAGCCCAGCGACAGCGTCGTGGCAAAGGGGGCCAACGACGACCTCGCTGCCCTGCTGCTCAGGCACGCCGGCTTCCAGCAGATCGATGACTGGCACGGCCGGCGGCACCGGCTTCCCACCACCACGTCGGCCGACGACCAGAGGGCCGTTGCCAGCCATGCGGCCGAGATGCTCCGCGCCGCCCGCTATGACGTCGCTCTCGCTCCTTCTCTGGACACGTCTCAGGTGAGCGCCGCCATACGCCCCCTTGAGCACTACGCCGCCGGTGCCGAGCTTGTCCGGATCACTGATTCCATCAGGGCCACCGAGGGCGGAGCGGGCCTCCGAGATGCGGCCGAGCAGCTCCTGAACCCCGAGCACGGAGCGCTGGAACGAGTCCGGGAAGCGCTGGAGGCTGTCGGCGAGCACATCAACGGCCTTGATGAGGAGGCGTACGAGCTGGCCAACCGGTTCGGTGTGGCTGCCGACTTCATCAGCACGGCGCAGGCGGAACTTCGCGGGGCAGATGAAGAGTTGGGTCGCGTCGGGGCGTGGTCCGGTCCATCGGTCCGGGCGGAGGATCGCTCCTTCGTCCAGAGGGCGGCGGTGGCCGTTTCGCCTGCGGCGGTCAAGGCGGATGCCGCCTCGGCCGGAGCGGTCGAGATCACCGCGGGTGCCCGCGTGGATGCCCGTTCGTCGCGTGCTTCCGGTCCGCGGCGGTGATCGGGGTGCGCGCACCCTTCGTGTCGTCAGCCGGTCTGGCGCGTACGTACCTGATGCGGGCGTCCGATGCTCTGGCCAGTGCGACGGCGACCTACGCTATCCCGCTGCTGGTGCTGGTCACCACTGGTTCCACCGCCCTGACCGGGCTCGCCTTCCTTTTCGAATGGGCGCCGAGGCTGGCCGCCTTTGCCTTCGCCGGAGTTCTCGTGGACCGGTGGGGTGCCGGTTCTGTCTTTCGTGCGGCGAACACGGTACGAGCTTGTCTCGTCTTCCTGACCGGGGCGGCGCTGCTGGTGCTTCCGATGGCGGGCACGGTAACGACCGGGGTGGTGCTGGCCTTCAGCGCTGTCTCCGGACTGCTGGCCGAGGTCTCGTTCGTCGCGGTGGAGACCCTCGGTGTCGCTGCCGGCCGCCGTCTGGGGGCTGAGGCGCACCGTGTGCAGGCGACGCAGACCGGCATTGATCAAGGAGCTGTGCTCGTCGGCCCGCTTCTGGGCGGGTTGCTCCTCCTGGCCGACCCTTCGGTGATGATGGCCGTGGTCGCGCTCCTGTCCCTGGTCGCCACCGTTACCGCGTCCGGTGTCACGCAACCGGCTCGCCACGCAACGGAGCCGAGCAGTCTGGCTGCCGGGTGGAGGGTTCTTCGTCGTACGCCCGCGCTGGTCTGGCTGGTCGTGAGCCTGGCAGCGTCGAATCTTGCCACCGGCGTTCTGCAAGCCGCCGCCCCGATCATGGTTCTTCACCAGTTCCATTCCTCCACCGCGCTGGTGGGCTCGGTCTGGAGCGCGGCAGCGGTTGCCTCCCTGCTCGCGGTGTGGGTCAGCAGGCGGGCGATCGACCGGTGCGGCACGTGGGCGGTCGGCGCCGTGGCCGCCGCGCTCGCCACGGCGGCCTGCCTCGTCACCGCTGTCGCGCCGACCTTCTTTACGTACACCGTGGCGGTGGCGGTAGTCATGGCCGGTGAAGGTGCACTGACCGTGGTCCTGCGCACGTTGCGGTCCCGGCTGATCCCTGCGGCGGCGTTCGGCTCGACCCTGGCAGCGACGATCCTTCTAGTCCTGGTGCCGCTCCCGCTGGCTGGCGCCTTGGTCGCCCTCGTACCCGCCGCCGAACTTCCCCACCTGCTGCTGGCCTGTGCCGCGCTTCAGGGCCTGGTCCTGGCCGCCTGCTTCGCAGGTCTGCGTCGCCACCGGGCCGCTTGCGAACCGCCCCGGCAGCAGGTCCCGCGCCCCCGACACGAGTACGCCGAACCGGTCGGTACTCCGTGAAAGCCCGCTAAACGTTCTCTTCCCCCTCTTCTCTCCTTTTTCCCGTTGTCTCTTCTGGAGGTTTCCCATGTTCCAGCCCACCACTCCGCTGCTCATCGTCGTCGGCGGTTCCGACCCGGTGTATCGCGGCTACTGCATCGAGCAGGCCGCCGCCGGGTACCCGATCGCCCTGATCGACGCCGAGCCCCCGTCCCTGCGGCCGGGCCTCGTGCTCGACCACGAGGTCGCCGACACCCACGACCCGCAGTCCGTGGTCACCGCCGGCCTCGCCCTGGCCGCGCGCCATCCCATCGCTGGAGTCGTCACCTGGGACGAGTACGCGCTCGTCCCCACCGCGGAACTCGCCGCTCGCCTCGGTGTTCCCGGCAACAGCGCGGCAGCCATGAACGCGTGCCGGGACAAGGCGACCAGCCGCCGGCTGCTCGCCGAGCATCAGGTTCCCTCGGCCGCCTCCACCACCGTCAGCACCCTGGCCGAGGCCACCGCCGCCGCACTGCGAACCGGATTCCCAGTCGTCCTGAAGCCCGCATCACACGCGGCCAGCATCGGCGTCGTGCGCGTCGACTCGCCCGAACAGCTGCCTGACGCATGGAACTTCGCCGCAGCCGGCGCGGGCGGGCAGGGACCGGAGGGCAGCGGCGTGCTGGTCGAGGAGTACCTGTCGGGACCTGAGATATCGGTGGAGTGCGTCACGCGGCACGGTGTCACCACCGCACTTGCCGTCACCCGCAAGGAGGTCGGCTTCGCGCCGTACTTCGAGGAGATCGGTCACACCGTCGACGCCGGAGACCCACTGCTGCCCGAGGTCGCGCCCGTCGCCGTGCGGGCGGTCCAGGCCCTGGGAGTCACAGAGGGCATCCAGCACGTCGAGATGCGCCTGACTGCGACCGGCCCACGGATCATCGAGGTCAATGCCCGCATCGGCGGCGACCTGATCGGGAAGCTGGTAGGTCTCGCCACCGGTCTCGACCTGCCTCGCATCGCCGCCGACGTCGCGGGCGGCAAAGAACCCGATCTCACCCGTACGAAGCACACGACCGCCGCGATCAAGATCGTCTACCCGCCCGCGAGCGGCTCCCTCACGGAACGGCACCTGCCGTTCGCGCCTGGTCCGGATCGCCCGTGGCTTCACCAGGTGACGTGGCTGCGCGAGCCGGGAGAGCGCGTCGTCCTGCCGCCAGCTGGTGACCTCGACACGAGCCGGATCGGATGGTTCGTTGTCACCGCCGACGCCCCCGGCGCGGCCCAGCAGCGGCTCACCACCCTCACCGATTCCCTGACCCTGTCGGTCAAGCTCTACGACGGGTCGCCCCGTGCCTGACCACTACTCCAGCATCGGCGCCGTCGCTGCCGCGATCCACCACAACATCTGCCTCACCGCATGCCGCTCCGGCGCCGCCTCGCATGTCCCGCAGCCGAAATTCCATGCCCCGACCAGACGAATTCCATGATGACCAGCAGAAAAGCGGCCCGCGCCTCCTGCCCCCTTCGCCCGCGCACCTCCTGGAACCTCCCCATGCCCATACCGCGTACCAGCGCGCCCTCGACCACCACCGGGTCCGACGCGCTCCTCTACCTCCTGTTCGCTGCCCTCGGCACCGCCATAGCCTTCGGCTCCCTGGCCTGGATATCCGGAAACCTGACCAACTCCATCGCAGCCGACGGACGGTGGGCGCCCTATGACGCCACCGAGGCCCTGTTGCACCCCGACGTGTTGTGGCCCGATCTGGACACCGCCGCCCTGCTGGTCGGCGTCCGCATCATTCCCGGCCTGCTGACCTTGGCCTTGATCACCGCTGCCACGGTGCTCTGGATACGCCAACGTGCCGGCTCGGCGACCGGGCTCGCTCGCAAGGCCGACCTCGCTCCGCTGCTCGGCAAGGAGATCACCGCGAAGGCCCGTGACCTGCGCCCGTCCCTGAACGAGCGGGAGAGTAAAAGAGGTCGCGGCTGCTGATCGCGGCATCCTGCTCGGCACCTTGGAGCCGGGCCGGGCCGAGGTCCGGGCGTCCTGGGAGGACGTGCTCGTCGCGATCATGGCGCCGCGCAGCGGGAAGACGTCCGGACTCGCCATCCCGGCGATCCTTTCGGCCCCCGGCCCGGTTCTGCTCACCAGCAACAAGGCCGCGAACGACGCCTTCACCGCGACCGTCGACGCCCGCGCCGAAGTCGGCACGGTTTGGACCCTCGACCCGCAGCAGATCGCCCACCACCCGCGTCGGATGTGGTGGGACATCCTCGCCGACGCCCGCGACCTGGCCGGGGCCAAGCGCCTGGCCGGGCACTTCGTGGCCGCGAGCGTGGACGAGTCCAACGGGTCCGACTTCTGGTCCACCGCCGCCGCCAACACGCTCGGCGCCCTCTTCCTCGCCGCCGCCAGCCACCGACGCCCGGTCACCGACGTGCTGGCCTGGCTCGCCTCACCCAACGACCGCACCCCGGTGGACCTGCTCACCGACGCCGGCCACGACGCCGTCGCCGCCCAGCTCCAGGGCACCGTCTCCGGCGCCACCGAAACCCGCGACGGCATCTACGAGACGGCGCGGCAGTACGCGAGCTGTCTCCTCGACCCGGACGTCGCCGCCTGGGTCACGCCCACCGCAGACCTTCCCCAGTTCAAGCCATACGCCTTCGCCACCTCCCGCGACACTCTGTACCTGCTGAGCAAGGACGGCGGGGGCAGCGCGTCCGCGATCATCGCTGCCGCCGCAGACGCGGTGATGCGCGCGGCCGTCGTCGTCGCCGAGCGCTCCGGTGGCCGGCTCGACCCGCCCGCGCTGTGCGTGCTCGACGAAGCCGCCAACGTGTGCAAGATCAGCGACCTGCCGGATCTGTACAGCCACTTGGGCAGCCGGGGCGTCATCCCGATTACGATCCTGCAGTCCTACCGGCAGGGTCAGCGGTGCTGGGGCGAGGCCGGGATGGACGCTCTCTGGTCCGCTGCCACCGTCAAGATCGTCGGGTCCGGTATCGATGACGCGGACTTCGCCGACCGGCTCAGCCGCCAGGTCGGTGACCACGACGTCCAGACCGTCTCGGTGTCCACGAGCGAGGGCGGCAAGTCCTCCTCGGTGAGCATGCGCACCGAGCGGATTCTGCCGCCGGACGCGATCCGTGCCCTGCCGAAGGGCAAGGTGCTGCTGCTGGCCACCGGCCTGCGCATCGCCATGCTCAGCATCCGGCCCTGGTACAAGGAGCCTTCCGCCAAGGTCATTGGCCCGGCCTCCGCGCGGGCGACGAAGGCCATCACCGAACGCGCCCTGGCCAAGGTCGAGGCTGCTGGCGACGACTTCGGGCTGACGGCATGAGCGCCCCGGCACTCAAGGTGCTTTCGCTCGGCGCCGGCGTGCAGTCGACATGTCTGCTGCTCCTGGCGGCCGAGGGCCACCTACCGAAGCTAGACGCGGCGATCTTCGCGGACACGGGCTGGGAGCCGCGCAGCGTCTACGACCACCTCGACCGGATCGAGTCAGAGGTCGCGAAGCCCGCCGGAATTCCGATCCTGCGGGTGTCGTCCGGAAACATCCGCTCGGACGCGCTAGACCCCACCAAGCATTTCGCTTCCATGCCCCTGCACATCCTCAATGCCGATGGCGGTGAAGGTATGTCGCGGCGCCAGTGCACGGGGCAGTACAAGGTCCGCCCGATCAAGGAGAAGGTCCGCGAGCTGCTCGGCTACCCGCACCCGCAGCGCATCCCCGCCGGAATGCACGTCGAGCAGTGGATCGGCATCTCTGTGGATGAGTTCCACCGGGCCAAGGACGCCGACGTCGCCTACATGAAGAACCGCCACCCGCTGATCGAGCTCGGCTTCTCGCGGTCGGACTGTCTACGGCTACTGCGCTCCAGGGGCTTCGGCCAGACCCCCAAATCCGCCTGCCTGGGGTGCCTTATGTGGAATCGACCGGGGCTAAGGGCTGTCCCGTAATCCCCGGCGGGCGCACGACGACAGCTACGGCACCTCGCTGCGTTGTCGGAACGTCCGAATACGTCCAGTATGCGAACGCCCCTCCGCCTTGCGATGCACCGCATCTGACGCCGCGCGCTGATCCACCGGGGATTACGGGACAGCCCTTAGCTTGGAGCCATGGTCGACGTCCCGTGGGACAAGTTCCCTACCCTGACAGCGGATCAAGAAGCCCGCAGGTGGTTGCAGTTCATGGCGAACATCGGGCGGGCGCCGAACACGATCGACGCGTACGGCCGCGCGGTGGAGGACCATCTGCGGTTCTGCGCTGCGGAAGGTACGGAACCGCTGTACGCGAAGGCGGACACGGTGGCGGCGTGGATCGGGGAGATGTTGGAGCGCCCGCCTGGTCGGCCGCGGGGGAAGGGCGCGAGCCGGGCGGGTCCGGGGCTGGCAAACGCAACGGTGCAGCAGCGGCTCGTGGCAGTCCGAACCTTCTACGAGTTTCTGGTGGAGGACGGGCTGCGGGAGCGGAACCCGGTGCGGCGCGGTCAGGCTGGCAGACGAGGGCGCCGGCCCAAGCGGGGTCTGGTTCGGCGTATCGAGCAAGCGCCGTGGATACCGACGGAGGCCGATTGGCAGCGGATCCTGGAGGTGGCTCGTGCCGAGCCGCTGCGGAACCGTCTGATGATCTCTCTCGCCTATGACGGCGCCCTACGCCGCGAGGAACTCGTCCAGCTCTCCGGCGATGACTTCGATCCCGCCTACAGCCTGATCCGGCTGAGGGCGGAGACGACGAAGTCCAAGCGGTCGCGGGAAGTCACCTACGGGGAGGCGACGGGGCAGCTGTTCATGGCCTACCTGGCCGAGCGACGCAGTTCGGTCGGCAGGGTCGGCGGACCGCTGTTGCGGTCGACGTCGAACCGGAACCCAGGTGGTCCGCTCGGAGCGTCGAGCTGGTCGAAGATCGTCGAACGTCTCAGCAGCACGTCCGGTGTCAGTCGCCTTTCCACGCACACGTTCCGGCACCTACGGCTGACGGACCTGGCCCGGGCCGACTGGACCATCGACCAGATCGCCCAGTACGCCGGCCATCGCGACCTGGCCACGACCATGCGCTACATCCACCTGTCCGGCCGTGAGCTCGCAGCACGTTTCCACCGGGCGAACACCACCCTCCACGCCGACCGCGAGCGGCTCCTCGCCCGTCTTCTGGAGACACCGTGACCCACAACCCCAGCCACCGGCTGACCATGCACCTGCTGCCCGACCTCATACCGAAGGAGGTGACAGCACTGGAGCACATCGCCCCGTTGAAAGCGATGCACGCCCGAGCAGCGGCGGATCTGGCGCGCTTGATCATCCCGATTGATGAGGTCACCTCCGCCTGGGATCCGGGCAAGGCCCGCTCGGCGCGGTTTCGCTTACTGAAGGAGGTCCACCGCCAGCAGAGGCCGTACTGGACCTGGGACGAGGAAGCCTGGGCAGAGGCCGCAGCGGAGGCCGGGGCATTTCGGTTTCATGTGGCGGCTCTGGGCCACCAGCTCGGTGGACACCACCGCCTGCACGGCACCGCCGGCATCACCAGTCTGGCCCGGCTCGCGGACCTGGTCTTCGGCCCGCAGGCCATCCAGCCCGCAGTCGATGCCGTCGCGGAGACCCTGACGGCCTGGCGCAACTCCACGCACCTGTTGCCCTGGCAGGTCCGCAACGCGACCATCGACGTCCTCCTGAGCAACAACAGCCCTCACCTGGAGGACCTGCGCGAACCCCTCTTGGAAGACCTGATGGAGCACTACCGCTCCACCGGCGCGACGAGCCGCCGCCGCGGCTTGTTCAAGATCTCCCGCGTCCTCGCCGACAAGGGCATCATCTCCTCGCCTCTACGCACCAACCAGGACAAGGCCGGGCCGGAAACCGCGGCCCTGGCCACGGTCCCGTCCCCGTGGCGGGATGCGGCCCTGCGGTGGATGCGGCTGGTCACCCATGAACCCGGGACGAAGCGGTCGATGCTCTCGGCCATCCTGGTCGCCGGCCGCTGGGCCGCCGAGAAGCACCCTGAGGCGGTCGCTCCCGAGCACTGGACGCGTGACATCGCGGCCGAGTACATCGCCGACACGATGACCGCCACCGTCGGGCAGTGGGCCGGGCACAGCCGCAACCGCTCCCGCTTCGGCCAACCGCTGAGCCCCGCTGGGAAGGCCAACCGGATCGACAGCATCCGAGGGTTCTTCAACGACCTCATCGAATGGGAGTGGATCAAGCCGCGGTTCGACCCGCGGCAGGTGTTGAGCATGCCGCTGTCGCTCCGTGCGCTCATGGGACCCAACCCGCGGATCATCGACGACGCGACCTGGGCCAAGCTCATGGCCGCCGGGCTGACGCTCAACAGCGAGGACCTCAAGCCCTACGGCACACCGCGGGCCCGCTCCGCGGGCTGGCAGGCCACCTACTACCCCATCGAGATGGTCCGGGCCATGGTCGGCGTCTGGCTGTTCGCCGGCTGCCGCATGGACGAGCTGCGCCGCCTCGACCTGGACTGCATTACCTGGGACGAAGGAACCGACGAACGAACCGGTGAGACCTACCCCATCTGCCTGCTGCACATCCCGCAGAACAAGACCAGCCGGCCCTTCGCCAAGCCCGTCGACCCGCTCGTCGGAGAACTGATCGATGCCTGGAAACTCGTCCGCTCGCCCCAGCCCGACCTCGCGGACCGCAAGACTGGCCTGCCCCGCCAGCACCTCTTCTGCCACCGCGGCCAACTGGTGGGCAACGCCTACCTCAACGACAACATCATTCCGGCCCTCTGCCAGAAGGCCGGCATCCCTGCCGAAGACTCCCGCGGTGCCCTCACCAGCCACCGGGCCCGCAGCACCATCGCCACTCAACTCCTCAACGCCCGCGACCCCCTCACCCTCGGCGACCTGCAGCAATGGCTCGGCCACAAGCACCCCGCCAGCACCCGCTACTACGCCAAGATCCTCCAACGAACCCTGACTGCCGCCTACCGGAAAGCCGACTACTTCGCCCGCAACATCCGCACCATCGAGGTCCTCATCGACCGCGACAGCATCCTCACCGGCGCCGCCGCCGGTGGCGAACAGCCCTGGAAGTACTACGACCTCGGGGACGGCTACTGCAGCTACGACTTCTTCGCCAAGTGCCCCCACCGCATGGCCTGCGCCCGCTGCCCCTTCTACGTCCCCAAGGAGTCGACCAAGGGCCAGCTCCTCGCGGTCAAGGACGGCATCAACAGGATGCTCGAACAGGTCGACCTCACCGACGACGAGCGCGAAGCACTCGAAGGTGACCGCGACGCCGTCACCGCGCTTGTCGAGCGACTGGCCGACATCCCCACACCTGCGGGGCCCACACCCAAAGAGCTGGGGACCGAGTCCGCCTTCATCCCCCTCACCCAGCTCACCGAGACCATCTCCCGCGAGAGAGACAGCTGAGCAAGACTGGCCGCCTCCACCAGGCCGCGATCGCCTGCGGACGGTTCCCACTCAGGATTGGGCATCCACGTCTGCGATGAGCTCCGCCGCGGTGACGCCCGGCTGGACTCGAACATCGAAGTTGTAACCCTGATCGCAGAACACCAGCTCGACGGAATCCGGCATCAGCTGGCGAAGCAAGCAAGCGACCTGCGCCGAGTCTGCCAGGGCCGCGTCCAAGTACAGGCCCGTCCCATCCTCCGGAAGGAGCGCCTCGCCCGGACCCTCATCCGTGCAGAAGCTCCAGCTGAAGGCACACACCTCACTTCGTGGCGTCGGATCGGCTTCGACCTCGGCCCAGAGTTCCGTGATCGCGGAAGTCACGGCGGCTGAGCTGACCCGCCAGGTGGTGGTCGAACCATCGAAGAACGCCATGAACGCAGCCATGCCGCGTGTCTACCACGCCCGTTCACGCACCCCGCAACCGCCCTGGGAGGGCGATCCCTCCCCCAGACGAAAGGTCACGAACCTGTCTCGATTCTCAATAACTTGCCCGTACCACGGCAACTCGCAGTGGCGGGCCCTGCGCGACGAGTCCCCCGAGGAATGGAAGGACGTCGTGGCCTTCGATGCGGCGATCCGCTCGGGCAACGCCCGCGCGACCGCCGAAGGCAAGCCCCTGCTCGGACAGGCGTACCTGCACCGAAGCCGACGCCCCCTTGACCAGGCGCCGATCGACCGGGTCACCGCCCACGAGTGGTCCGGGCGGCAGACCGATGTCTTCGACGCGGTCGCCGACGCCGAGCTGGAGAACGGTGAGCCGGACGGATGCTCCCCCTGGTCCTGCCGATCCGGCACCCCCACCCAGACCGATCACGACCTCGCTTCGTGACACCCCTTCACTGCACAGGAGTTGATCGTGTTCTCCCCTCTCCGCCTTGGTTTCCCTCGGACTCACGCCGGGGGACTCATGCGGTCACCAGCCGTTCGACGCAACGGCCAGTGGTGGCTGGTCAGCGAGGCTGGGGCCGTACGCACCGACGACCCCGTCTTCGCCAGCGCCCTGGATGCTCTCGCCACGGCCTCAGCCGCTGCCGACCGAGCCGTCGCCGGCCTCCGCGCCCGTACGGACGCACTCCCGCGCCCGGTTGACCGGCGATGACACCGCTGCAGAGGGCCGAGCAGGCGGTCCTCGGCGCGGTGCTCCTGGACCCGGGCCAACTCTCGCTCCTGGGCTGGCTCGTCCCGGAGCACTTCGACCGGCCGGTTCATCGTGCCCTGTTCACCGCGCTGCGCAAGCTCCAGTCCGGCGGGCACGGCGCGCTGGACGCCGAGGGGACTGTGCCGTTGTCGTGGGTGACCGATGCGGTCGACGAGGCCAGCCGCCACGTCCGGGGCCTGACCGCCGTCTACGCACACATGCTGATCTCGGCCTGTCCGCGCCCCGAACACGCCCCGGTGTACGCGAGGATGGTGTTGGAAGGCGCTATCCACCGCACCATCGCCCAGCATGCGGTCCGCCTGCGCCAGGCCGCCCGCGCCGATGCGCTCCAGGGCCAGGTCGACGGCGCCCTGCACCGGACGGATGTTCTGGCCGGGGTTCTTGACGACCTCGCCCAGCGGTGGGGCACCGAGCCTCGCCCGGTCCCGGCTACCGAACCACCGGCCACGGACCGCGGCGGCCCGGTCCCCAACTCGGTGATGGAGGACGAACAGTTCCTCCTCGCTGTCCTGGCGGACCGGCCGAAGGCTATGGATGCGGTGGTGGGGTGGCTGCGGCCGGGCGACTTCGCCGACCCGGGTCACGGGCAGCTCTACCGCTGCCTCGGCGCGCTGCACCACCGCGGTGAACCCGTCGACCGCCTCACCCTTCTATGGGAGGCTCAGCGGCGCGGGTTCCTGGCCGACGGCACGCTCACGACGGAGGATCTTGCCGCGATCTGCGACGACGTCGGTGCCGGCGATGCCGCCTGGCTCGGCGAGCAAGTCCTCCGATCCTCCGTCACCCGGACCGCCGCCGCCTCGGCCGACGAGGTACTGGCCCTGGCTGGGACTGAGGCGCTGTCGCCGGGCCGGCTGATCAATCACGCCTTGCACGCCCTGGGCCCGCTCGACGAGGTGAGGGCGCGCTGGCAGACCGCCACGGGCCGCTCACCCGCACCCCCGCCCCAGCCCACTCCCTCTTCGAGTGGTCCTCCTGCGGAGCGGATGCACGCTGCCCTCGCCCGCAGCACGCCGTCGCCAGTCCCACCGTCCGCCGGACGGACCGGCCCGGCCCCCGCACCGGCCAGCACACGACCACCTGCACGCGGCCACCACTGATCCCTCCGCTCCTCACGTCTGGATCGACTATGAACAACACCCCCAGCGCGGATATCCGCTCCCTGCGCTCCATTGCGGCAGCCCTCGACGCCCAGCGCGGCAAGCTCCCCGACCTCGCGGACCCGCTGCGCCCGCCGGTCCTCGGTGACATCGCTCGGCAGATAACCGCTCTCGGCCAACTGGCCAGCGGCATGGGCCACGAGGTCTTCTTCAGCGATGCCCAGGAACCCGAAGCACACACCCCGAAGGTGCTCGCCGCCTACACCGCCGCCGTACAACCCACCGCCGAGGCGCTATCTGCGCTCGGTCAAGTCGCCGAGCAGCTCGCCTTCCTCGACCGGACCGAGCACCTGCGTGTCCAGCCCGACGCCGACGACGCCCGGGAGGCCGCCGTACACGTGATCGACGAAGCGCTCTGCAAGGCGCACACCAGTCTGCGCGATACCGCCGATTGTCTGCGCACCGCGGCAACGACGATCTCGCCGCCGTCCGTGCAGCTTCGGGCCGCGCTCAGCCGGTCTCCGGTTATCCCCTCGGCCACCGCTGCGGCCCCGCCCTCACCACCTCTAGCACCTTCCACGGCCCCGGCGCGGCGGGGCCGGTGACATGCCGGCCGACGTCGTACGGGCTCCACTGATCGGCTCGCTCTGCTCGGGCTATGGCGGACTGGACCTCGGAGTGCTGTCCGCTCTGGGGGGCACTCTGGCCTGGCACGCGGAAGTTGATCCGGGCCCTTCGCGCATCCTGACCCGCCACTGGCCGGGGGTGCCCAACCTCGGCGACATCGCCCTCGTCGACTGGAGCACCGTCCCGCGGGTGTGCGTCCTGACGGCAGGCTTCCCCTGTCAAAGACGTCTCGGTCGCCGGCCGCCGTGCCGGACTCAACCCCAGTACCCGTTCCGGGCTGTGGCTGCACGTCGCCCGTGCCATCGCGGCCCTCCGACCCTGCCTCGTGGTGATCGAAAATGTCCGCGGACTCCTCACCTCGCCCGCCGGCTCCCCTGGCGACGTGGAACCCTGCCCGTGGTGTCTGGGAGACACCCCAGGCCAGCCTCCTTTGCGGGCACTCGGTGCCGTACTCGGATCCCTGGCCGACCTCGGGTACGACGCGAAGTGGCTCGTGCTTCGCGCCTCCGACGTCGGAGCCCCGCACCGGCGTGAGCGCACCTTCCTCACCGCCTGGCCCTCCGGCCACCCTGCTCAAGACCCCGACCAGCAACATCGCCAAAAACGGAGGCTCCCAGCACCCCGCGAAACGGAAGCTCGGGGGCCACGGCCCGAACCTGGCCGACGAGATCGAGTGGCTGCTGCCGACCCCGAAGGCTTCGGACGGAACCAAGGGCTCCCCCAACCAGCGACACGGCAACGGGGACATGACCCTGCCCAGCGCGGCAGCCTCCCTCTCGCCCTCCCACCGGACCGGGCCCTCCCTGCCCCGGCAGCTACACCGCAACCTGCCAACGGCGGCACTACCGCTGTGGCCGGATCCGCCTCCGAGGGCCGCGGACCCGAACGGCGATGGGGACCGTACGACGCCGCGATCACCCGGTGGGAGATGCTCACCCGTCCCGCCCCGGTACCCACCGATCCGGCAGGCCGGCTCCGGCCCGAGTTCGTGGAGTGGATGCAGGGTTTGCCGGCCGGCTGGGTCACCGCCACCCCTGGCCTCGGACGGCCCGCGCAGCTCACCGCGCTGGGCAACGGTGTCGTCCCCCAACAGGCCCGCGAGGCCCTGCGGCTGCTGGTTCCACCTTTCCCCCGGTGCCCGCGCTGCAGGGCGTCGGAGTAGGTGCCCTCTACCCCGCTGTTCCGGCCGGGCCAAATCGGCGTTCGTGCGAATCCTCTTCCTCATGTCGCCGACCCACAGATGGAGCACGACCTTATGTCCGACAGCACGACCGCCTCCGAGCACGATCCGTTCCGCATTGCGGACGAGGACCTCGACGACCTCGCTAGTACCCTGGCCAGGACCGTGTCCGAGGTCAGGCAGCACGGTGTCATCCTCGACCGCCTCGGCTCCGAACTCCCGTCCCCTGCCATCCCCGGACCGGCCGCTCCTGCCCAGGACGGGGAGGAGCCGACCTCTTTGTTCGTCGTCGCCCTAGCGGGCGAGGCGTACGAGGCCGAGCTGGCGGCCCTCAGTGACTGGGTGAACTACCTTCTCCTCCCGGTCTACGGACGGGAGATCAGCACGACCCGGCCCTGGTGCGCGCAGTGGCACGAGCACCCCGAAGCCGTCGCGCGGCTGCACGCGCTGTGGCTCGCATGGCAGCAGCTCACCGACGCCGAGGCCGGCCTGTCCGGGCCCTCGACCTGGCACCGCGACCACCTCGACCAGACCCTCCTCCACCTGCGTGCTCCCGACGGTCCGTTCGCCGCGTGTACGACGAGCCCGGCCCGGCCCGGCCACCGCGTGCTCGCCACCCCGGCGCCCGTACAGACGGAGTTGGCGGCATGAACACCGTCTCCTTCCGCCGCCCGGCTGTTGGATCGATGCCGTGAGCCGCGCGCGCTTCGCCTTCGCGGCCCATCCGGACGCGATCCGCGACCTCCGTGAACTGCCCGACGATATGCGCGATCTTGCCTTGCTGGAACTGCAGGGCCTGGTTCACGGCAACGGCGACTGCCTGCCGCTGCACGGCCTCCTCACCGGCTACCACAAGGTCTACGTTGACCCCGCCGTGCACTATCGGATGGTCATCCAGTTCCGCGACGCCCCGGCGACCTCCACCCATCAGCGGGAGATCTATCTCGTCGCCGCCGGCAGCCGCAAGGAATACGCCGTCTACCACACCGCGCAATTGCGCACCGGCGCCATTCAGAAGCGCCCGCCGGCCACCGCCGCCGAAACGCGCGTGCAGGCTGCCCTCGCCCGCTCTCCCCACGCCGCCACTCAGCAGATAGCCGCATCGGTCTCTCCCGCGACCGATGCCCGACCTGCTGCCGCACCCCTTCTAAAGGTTCCCCAGCGATGACCCCCGAACAGACCTCCCTGACCCGCATCGAGCTGGCCGAATGTCTCACCGACGCGGCACAGAGCGTCTCCAGCATCCTGACCACCGACTACCCGACCGCCGCGAGCCGGTCCTACCTGCATCCGGTACTCGGCCCGCTCGCGGCCGGGCCCCGCGTCATCGGCGACCTGAACGACCGGTTCGAACGGCTCGTGGCCGCCGAGGCCAGCCTGGTCACCCCGGCCGGCCTGTTCACCCTGGCCTCCTACGCCTCTGCCCTGGGGTGGCTCACCGAATCCGTCACCGAGCTGACCGCCTCCGTCGAACAGATCTGCACCCGCACAGGCATCCCCACCAAACCTGACACCACGGTCGCCGACAGGATCCTCTGCACGGAACCGGACGACGAGTTCGACTTCGCGTTCAGTGCGCTGGAGCTGGCGGCGATACGGACCGCGGCCGAGGCCGCCGCCCTCACCCCGGGCGACTACGTCGAAGTTCTCTGCCAAGCACTGCTCGCCGGCTCCCGCATCACCGACGACTGCATGGAGATCTCCAGCGGCCTGATCGACGACGCCGCATACGTCCTGGACGAAGCGAGCGACCACGTCCGGACCGACGACGGACCGGGCAGCCTGCCCACCCTGGTCCGCTCGCTCCTTACACGGATGGAGCCGGCGAAGTGAACCCGTACGACGCTGTCGATCGGCCCGGCGCACACCTGGTCGCCGAGGCGCTGTACGTCGACAATCCCTGGGACCTGACCGAGAACTTTGGCTCTGATGACCCACGCGACATCGTCGGCCGGTTGATCGCCGAGTCGGCTCGCAACGTCGACTCACTGCACACGGAACTGGAGCGGGCTGCCCAAACCGCCGCCGATCTCCTTGCACCGATCCTTCATGGCGAGATCGCCCACGAGCAGCAGTACGGCGTTCTGTCGAGCGTGGCCCCGCGAATCGATGTGCTCGCAGCCCGTCGGGCAGTTACCTACGACCAGCTCAAGAAGGCCATTGCCACCTTCCGCCGGCTCGACCCCGGCCGCGGGCCAAACAACTCTGCGAAGGCGGCAGCGCACGACCAAGAGCGGAGCCAACAGCCCTTGCACGAAAAGGATCCGGGGCCAGCCACGTCGCGTGTCTCTGCCGCCCTCTGCCGCAGCGCCTCTGTCCCGGAGCCACGCCCCGGCGCAGTGACTCCTGCGTCGGCCCCCCGTACGGCTCCCGCTTCCCTACGCCTTCGCCGGTCCCCCTCGGCCTAAAAGCGATCCCCTTCTCACCGGAGTGCACCATGCTCACCACCACCCCCCTCGCCCCGGCCCAAGCGCAGCGGATCGAGGACACGTTGTCGCTGCTCGCGCCGAAGTGGACCGTCTGGCTGGCCCAGACCCTGGCCCAGCACGAGCACCCACTCCGCGTGGGCGACATAGCCAACCAGTTGCCCTTCATCGACATGTCGACCGTCAGTAGGCGGCTGACCGACATGTATACCGCCGATCTGGTCACCCGTGCTGGCTCCCGCCACGGAGCCCCCTACAAGCTCAGCGCTCTGGGCGAGTCGCTGCCGCCGGTCTACCGTGTCCTCTCCGAGTGGTCCCGGGAACACCTTCCGCTCGACGAGATCGCCGGTGCCGAACGCATCGAGGACGCGGTCCGTCGTTTGCACCTGCGCCATACCACCACTGTGATCCAGACCCTCAGCACGCACGGGCCCATGCGGTTTCTCCACATCGCCGAAGCCACTGATCTGGGGAAGAACACCGCCCTGCAGCGGCTCAGGCGACTTCAGAATGACGGACTGGTGACCCGCACCGGCCCACGCTGGGGCGATCCGTACGTCCTCAGCGCCGCCGGGCAAGCGCTCAGCCCCGTCTACGCGGCCGTAACGCACTGGGCCGCTCCCTCCCCCGCACAGATGACGCCCGCTTCACCCGCGCCCTCAGCGCAGACCCGAGTCGGCCTTCCTCTGGAGGCGAGCAGCGTACGAACCGCTGCGGCACTGCGCCGAAGCCCCGCTGCTCCGACCTCCCTGTTCAGCCATCCGCCCCAGCCTCAGCCGCAGGTCCCCGCTGCCCCCACCGCCCAGCCCACCCCCGCCCGACGCCGGTGATCCCGCTGCCGAGAACCAAGCGCCCCTCGCCACCAGAACAGCGCCCCTGTACGACCAAGCGCTTCTCCGCGCCGCCCGCGCGGGCACCACCACCTCCTTCTACGCGCCCCGGAGTACCGGCTATGAGCACCTTGCAGGCTCACGAACCTGATCCCTACGAAGAGGTACTGGTCAGCCCCCGGTACCTGGCCGGCTTGGGGGTGTCGGGCGAGGCGAGTTTCGCGCCGGTTGCCCACTGGCCGCGCCACGACCTGGGCGACAGCCCCTGCCAGCTGCTCGTCACCAGTCCTGACCACCGGATTCGTATCGGCTGGTTTGGCGATGACTGGGACGTCTGGAAGATCACCGCTTCCCCCGAGAGCGTCGGCGCACCGCAGCGGGCGGCGTCCTTCAACCACCTCACCCTGGCCGAGATCGTGGCCGGCCTCACCGCTGCCCGGCCCGCGACTACGCCGAATCCAGCACTCACAAGGACGGTGCGTGCTTCCTGGAACGGCCGTCGGCGTCTTGGCGCGATGCGCTCCAGCCCTTGATCGACGCCGGCTGGCGCCGGGGGGGGTGGGGAACTGGGCTCATCGAGATCATCGCGCCCGACGGCCAGGCAGGTGCCATGCTTGACCGGCGGTACATCGGCAGGAAGGAAAAGGCTGTGACCTTGTGGTCCGGTCCGCCCAGGTGGGGCACACGCGCCGAGGCGGTCTTCACTGCCGGCACCCCGTCCCACCTGATCTCCGCAACGGCCGCCGCTATGACCATTACCGCGCCCGTCGTACGTGAACGGCACATGCTGAACGAGAGCTTGAAACATCTGGTCACCATCACGCCCGTCACCTCACGCATGCCCCGGCCACATGCCGCCCCGACTCCGCTCGACGTACGGCGTACTGCCGTCGCCGGGGCGGTCAACCGCGCCGCACGCGCCCCACGCTCCGCCGCTGGCCTACGGGTGATGGCAGCCCGCAGCCGCACAGCGGGTACATCGCAGCACCGTCCGCACACCCCCGTCCCAACCGCAGGACACACCCCCGTCCCAACCGCAGGGCAGACCGCCGCCCCACCGGGCCCGGTGCCCACGTCGCCAACTCCCCCTGCGGCAGCGAGCTCGCCGACGCCGTTGGCAGGCCCCCGCCATCACTGAACGGTCAGGCCCAGGCCCGTGTGGTGGACGTCCCCGATACGGGCGCACACCACACGGGCTCCCTCACCACGTGTTCAAGTGGGAGGCTCCGCCTGGTGGGCATCCGAGACGTGAGCACCCACGACGCGGGCCAGCAACTCCACCGTCAACTCGACTTCACCGCCATCCGCCATCCGCTGCTCCACCACGACCTCCTGCTCCGTCCGTCCGCTGGACTGCGCGCCAACTCCCCATTGCCCATCCGCGACCATCACGGTGTCGCCCACGGTCCAGGGCCGGCCTGCGGCAAGGATCTTGTGTTCCAACCCTGCACCGTCCCACCCTCTGCTCGACTGCGCCATTCCGGCCCGCCTCTCCCTCCCATACGGCCTGTCACCGCAACCCAGGTACGACACCGACCGCCGCCCATCCATTCCTTCGGCCGACGCACACTTGCGGGTCGTCGCAAGTTCGCCCACGGCAGACGCCACCGTGCGGGAAACGACTACGACCTCCGGGGCACCCCATGCCAACGTACGGGTGTCGGAAAAACCGCAGGTCATCGAAGGGATCGTCCAACCATGAACGCGTCTGCTGCCCTCCTTCCTGCCACCGTCGACCCCACCGTGCACGAACGCCGTTGGCTCTCTTCCGACCACTGCGCTGCCCCCGTGCTCGACCTTCTCCACGACCTCAACTGGTCCGTCGTCGACACCCCGGAGGCCAACGTCCACGCCACGAGCCCCGACGGCCACGTCTACGTCGGCTGGCTCCCCGAGGACCCGCCGCCTGGCAGCGCAACATCGTCTGGGAAATTCGCGTCCAGCCCGATGAGGGCGACCCCTGGGTCCAGGAGTTCGGCCTCCAGACCCCCTCCGAGGCCGTCGCGGGGTTCCTCGCGGCCCTCGTCACCCGTTCCGCCCACTGACGCAGCGCCACTGGGCGGATCGATCCCGAGCAGCCCCCCAGTGCGTCCGCAGTCACCCGCTTGACGAGCGCGACACGCCTCCCCCTTTACCGAAAGGCACAGCCATGCCCATGCTCCTGGCCACCCGCCCCGGATACCGGCGCAAGTGCGCCCACGCCCGCCGAGGCTGCACTTGCTACTACCTGCCCAGAAACTACGGCCGCCGCGCCAAGACCCTTCGGCGCCGGGCCGCCCGGCGCGCCGAAGAACGCCGATGGCTCGCCGACATCGCGGACGTCTTCAGCGAGTAGTGCACGCGAACCCGTCGAGCCCGGCCAACCCTCCGGACCCGACGCGCACCAACCATCGAATATCCGACGCGATGAAGGGACGACCACTGCGTGACGCGCGACAAAATGATGACGCGGCGTGGACTGCGGCGCTGCAACTGCTGCCCCGGCCACAACCCCAGCTCCTACCACCACGGGCGGGAACCCGCCCGTGATGCCCGTGAGTGGCGGCAGGACATCGCACCCGAACTTCCGACCGGCGTAGGCGTGACTTACCCGCCGCCCGGACGCTCTTCTGCTGCCCCGTACGTCCCTTGGAGGTCCTCTTCTTGCCCCGCCATCTGACCGTCGGTGATCTGCTGCGTCAGCTGCAGCAGCTTGATCCTCGTCTGCCGGTAAGAATTGCCGTCGGCCCCGACTTTCCGTTCACCCACTACGTGGGCGCCGAGGTCGTCGTCCACGACGGCCACGCCTTCATCAACGAGGACGGCCAGGAGGACTACCTCCCACCAGCCGTCGCCGACACGATCGGCTGGTCCTGACCAAATATCTGCACCACCCCGGAGGCCCGCATCCCCTCTTCACGCTCCCTCCCTTTGCACGGGCTCGCCGTTCGCCCCATGCCGATCGGTGTACGCGGCGCGGTGGTCCAGCGGGTGAGCGCACGGGCCGACGGCCCGCTCGACGTCGCCTGGCTCACCCCCGCTTCCGCACCTCTCCCGCTCGGCCGCATCCGGCTCCACTGGGAACCCGCCTCCCTCGCCGGCTGGGACGTCACCGCCCACCTCAGCCTTGCCACAACCGAGGTGCACCTGGCGTCCTGGCCCGCCGCTCCCGACGACTGGCCCAGACTGGTCCGCCCGACCCTCTACGAGGTGACCGGCCTCGCCACCGCCCTCGCTCTTGCGACCGCCGCCCTCGACCTCTCGAACAGCCTCGCCCCGACCTGAACCACCTACACCAACCGCAGCCGCTCGTACCGCGATCGTCGATCGTGGTACGAGCGGCTGTCATGTGTTCGACGCGGGTCAGGCCGCGTCCCAGACGTGGGCATGGCCCCCTCGCCACTCGACCCAGTCGGGATCGTCGATCAGTGCTTCCGCGTTTAGGCCGACTCGGCGAAGGAACTCGATCAGATCGCGATCGTCGTGCGCGAGTCCGAGGATCTGCCCGTTTGCGGTCACCCTTCGGCCGCCGGTGGGCGACGGGCGGTGGACGATTATCGGCGCGGGCTTCATGCCTCTATCGTCCGGCAGCATGGACGTCACAGCATGCCCAGTTCGGTGTCCGGACGGCAGAGCTGGCAAGCGAGCTGTTCTCGCCGATAAGGCGCCGTACCTCCTCTGCCAGCACCGGTTCGACCCTGGAGCCGGTCATCCGACGATACGTGCGAGATCTCGGACTTGCACCCGCTCCAGGGAGCGGAGCAGTTCGATCCTCGACACCTCAGTTTCGCTCACGCGTTCGATTACATGCGGATGGCTATTCTTCGGCTGATCCAGCAGCGCCTCAGTCCAGGTAGGCGCCAGCGAAGGTCCCGTCGAATCCGAGTGCGGCAAGGGCCTGGTCGATGCTGGGGTAGACGGTGCCGTCGGGGAAGAAGATGCGGGCGTCGAAGTCGACGCGGGTGATCTCGGGCTCCAGCCACTGGTTGCCGCAACGGCAGATGACCCAGACGTTGCGGCCGTGGCTGATGAGCAGCCAGTCGCGTCGGGCTCGGCAGACCGAGCACATCACCGGAATCCCGCGAAGGGTGAGTTCCTGGGGATGGGCGAGGTGGCGCGTCACGCCGGGGCCGGTGGGCAAGATCGGTGCGTCCACGAGTTGGCGGAGCGGGTCGGTGCCGGCAGCGGGGTTGGTTCTTCTGTCCACGGTGTCGTCTCCCGGTCGAGGTCTCGGTTCCCATCCGTAACAGCAGGTGAGCGGGCTGTCCAGGGGATATGCAGACCCTGGTGCGCCCAGGTGGCGCGGGGCCGTTTCCGGCTGTCCTCAGCGGCGTGGTCGTCGGTGGCGTGGCTCGACGGTGGTGTGGGTGGTCGCGGTGGGTGTGGCGGGGCGGGTCGTGGTGCCGGCAGGCCGGGCGCGGGACGGTTCGGCGGGCTGGGCGGGGAGGTGCGCGAGGTGGCGCAGGCGCCAGACCAGGACGTCGTTGACGTTCTCTGCGGTATCGAGTTCGCGCATGTCGATGGCCCGCTGGAGCAGCGCCTTCGGGTCGTGGCCTGCCTTCTCGGCCTGGGCGAGCGTGGCGGCCAGAGCATCGGCGTGCGCCGCTGAGCGCTCTGTCTCCAGTCCTGACCCGCTCAGCGCCGTACGGATGGTGGCCTGGTGGGTGCGGCGCTCTGCATCCGGGAGGGCGCGGCCCTGTGCGTTGAGTGCGCGCAGCGGGGTGGTGGCGGCGTGGTGGTAGGCGGTGCGTAGGTGGTGTGCGGCTTGGCGTGCGGCGTGGGCTTGCTGGGCGTGGTTGCGGGCGGAGTGCCAGTGGGCGGCGGCGAGGGCGAGGAGGACGAGGGTGGACAGGAGCATGGCGGTGGTGCCGCCGTCTTCGCCCCTGCCGAGTGCGCCGCCGGCCTGGACGATGCCGCGGGCGGCCGAGCGGAGCGCTCGGTGGTCGGCGTGTTCTGCTCGGATGTGGCTGCGGGTGGCTCGTTCGAACGCACGGGCTGCGGCGGCGAGTTCAGCGCGGGTGGTGGCCGGGGAGGTTTGGGCGAGCGCGTCCAGGAGTTCTCCGGTACCGACGAGCTGCGCGGCGGCCTTTTGATCGTTCTCGCTGTCGAGAAGGGCAGCGGCGTGCTCGGCGGTGCCGGTGGCGCCGCGTCGTGCTCGGGCCGGCGCGGACCAGTCCGGTCGGCCGCTGTCCGGCGCAGGTGTTGTCCGCTCGCCGGCGCCGTCGGCGAGGCGGAGGTGGATCTTGGGGAGGGAGAGGTCGGGGGCCAGCTTGGAGCCGGGGTACCAGATCGGTTCGCCGTACCGGTTGCGGTCGCCGGGGAGGGAGACGTTGTAGCCGAGGAGGTCGCCGGACGGTGCGGTGCGCACCTTCACCCGCAGGCCCGCGTCGCGGAGGCGGGTGAAGAACTCCTTCTCGTCGTTCACTCCGGCGAGGGCTTGGCGGACTGTGTCGCGGAGCGTCTCGCGGGCGGTATCGGTACGGCCGGTGCGTTCGGCCTTGAAGCGTTCGGCGCTGGTGGGGGTCTTGGCTCCGGTTCCGTCGCCGGGCTTCAGCCGGCGCAGGCCCATCTCCTTCTCAATGCGCCGGCACTCGCCTTGGGCCTTCTTGAAGTCGTAGTTCATCCGGGGGCGGCGCAAGTCGCCTCGGACCATGGTGGCCAGGATGTGGATGTGGTCGTCGGCATGCCGTACGGCGACCCAGCGGCAGCCGTCCGGGTCGCCTTCCGGGGCGAGGTTGACGGCGCGGACCAAGCGGCTGGCGATCGTGTTCCATTCCGCGTCAGTCAGGGTCCGATCGCCGGGGTCGGTGCGCACCGAGCAATGCCAGACGTGCTCACGCGGGGCCTCGGTGCCTGCCTGCTTGACGCGTAGATCCAGCGCCGCGGCGAGCCGGGCGAGGGTGGCCTTCGGGTCGGGGTCCGGGCTGGTGTCGCGGCCGGGGTCGGGGGCGAAGCCGTCCCAGCTACCGACAAGGTGAGGGTCGACGTGCTCGTCGCGTTTGCCAGGGCCGTACAGGTAGACGAGCAGACCGTGGGTGCGTGAGCCGCGCCGGATCTTGGGGACCATCAGCTTCGCTTCCTCACCAGGTCGTTCGCAGCGTTGTCGACATGGACGAGCAGCCGGGCCAGGGCGCGCAGGGCGTATTCGAGTTCTCCTGCGCGCGGGTGGCCGCCGCTGTTGAGGACGTGGGCAATCTGGTTGATGTTGTTACCGATTCGGGCGAGGGCCGTACGCAGTGCGGCCAGCTCGTCAATCGCGGCGTCGAGCCGTTCGTTGGTGTGCAGGGCGGTCGAACCGCGGGCGGCGGCCAGGCCGGCCGCGGCGATGAAGCGGGCGACGGTGACGTTGCGCTGCTTGGCGGCGGTCGCGATCTCGGCGTGCTCGGTATCGGAGAGGCGCGTGGTCGTCTTGCGGGTGCGCCGGCTCGGGTTGCGGCTGCGGCGGCGCGGTAGGCGGTCGGGGAAGGCGGGCGTGCTCGGTATCGGCTGCTCGCAGCGGGTTTCGCTGTTGGCTTCTCCCCCGGTGTCCGGCGCCCCCTGGTGCCAGTTGTCCTGCTGGTTCCCGTGCGTCCTCGCTCGGGAACCAGCAGGGCTTCCCCCGCCCTCTGGGGCGGGGGCAAGTGCGTACGACGGGCCGTAGGACCGTCGTACGCGACAACTTGCTCCGCCAGGAGCCGTGCTGGGGTCACGCTGCTGTCCCGAGGCGGTGGCCGCCGGTTCGTCGGTGGTCACCGGCGCTTCTCCGGGCGCGTCTGCCGGATTTGGCGGACAGTGTTCTCGATCCAGTCCATGGCCAGGACCGGGTGGTGCAGGGTCCACGGCCGGCTGGACGGGGTACGGCGGACGATCCAGGTGGCGTCGCGTCCACGGCTGACGTCGTGAACGTGACCGTGCTGGTGCAGGACTGTCAGCCAGGACTCGACCTCGGCGGGTGTGGCCGGTGTGGTGCGCATCTGGTGCTCTCCGACTCGTTCGGAACGGGTGGGGTGCGGTCTCGGTGGGGCGGGCGACCGGCCGGAGTGTCCGGCGCGGTCACCCGCCAAGGTGCGGGCCGGTCAGTTCCGGGTGCGGGTGACCTGCTGTCCGTGCTGGGCTCGGAGCTGGGCCATCAGGCCGGTCAGGGTGTCGCTGGACAGCGGTATCCGCTGACCCCGGATGGCCTGGGCGACCACCTTCCGGGTCAGCTTGTCCTCCGCCCTGACCGCCGACCGGGCGATCCGGAGCAGCTCCTCGGTGTCGGGGTCACTGCGCCGGTCACCGCCTGCCCGAGGCTCGCGGTCACTGGCCTGGGCCGCAGTGACCGACTGGCCGGTGACCGGCCCGGTTGCGGCCGTGCGGTCACTGACCGGCTGCGAGGTGTCCGGCTGACCGCGCAGGTCATGGGCGCTTCTCTGCTCTTCGCGGTCACCGGTGACCGGGAGGCCGCTGTCCGCCGGGGCGCTCTCTTCGGTCGCTGACCGCAGGTTCGGTGTCTGCCTCTCCAGGGAGACTGCCGGCCGGTCGGTCAGGGCAGCGAACGGCTGACCAGCACTGACCCGGCCGTCCTCCGGACGCTGCTGACCGAGCCGGTCATCTCGGGTGGCCATGCCCCGGTCACCACCGTTGGACTGACCGAGGTAGCCGGGGTGACCGGCGCCCGTGCGGTCACCGGCTTTGACCGGCACCCGGGCAATGAGGATGTAGAGGTGGACAGCTCCGGCCAGCGCGAGCGGGGCCAGGGTCGAGAGCACCGCGACCACCGTGTCGCCGAGCCACAGATCCGTGCCGACCGCGGCTTGTCCGTTGAGGCGGACGGCGTGTAGGGCGTTTGCCCAGATGCTGGCGGCGGTGGCCGTGCCGAAGAGCATCCAGACGTAGAGCCGGGCGCGGAGCGGGGCGTTGCGCAGGACCAGGAGGGCGCGGACGCCGTAGGCGATGAAACCGTCGATCACCAGCGGGAAAAGGTAGGTCAGTACGCCCCGGACGTGGATGGCGACGGCCATCTGCTGGAGTGCGTCGTACGACAGGGCGCATCCGGCGCCGCCCAGGGCGATGATGGCTGTGCGGTCCCAGCCGGTGAGGCGGGCGGTGGTCGGTGTGTTCGTGGTCGTCATGCCGCCGTCCCGAAGTCGTCGCGGCCCAGCGGCTCGGCCTGGTGGTCGGGCGGTGGGGTGCTGGTCGGCTGGTTCAGGGCACGGTTGCGCAGGGCCCGGCGGGTCTCGCGGTAGAGCTTCTGCGCGTGTTCCTCGGTGATCTTCAGGAGCCAGGCGAGGCGTTGTTCGCTCAGGCCGTGTCGGTAGGCGGCGTGGACGACGGCGCGGCGTTCGGCCTTGGTGAGGTGGATGTCGCGTCCGGCGATGGTGTCGTTGACGCGGCTGTAGTCGAGGCGGTCGGCGATCCTGGAGTGCAGCCTCGCGCGTTCCTCCTCGGTGAGTCCGCCCCGGATGCCGTCGCTGTCGCCGCCTTCGAGGGCGGCGTCCAGGCAGGTGCGGCGGACCGGGCACTGGCCGCACAGCGCCTTCGCGGCGGCGATCTTGTGGGTCTCGTCGGGGTCCGGGAAGAAGAGGTCGGGGTCGACGGGGTTGTACGTGGTGCTCTGGCAGACGGCATCGTCCTGCCAGAGGTGGTCGCCGAGCGACCGGTGTCGGGCAGGGCGGTTCGTCGTGCGGGTCACGGTGATGGCTCCGATCGCTCTCCGCGCGCAGGGGTGTCGGCGAAGAGGTGCGCTGGGTCGGGAAAGTGCCGGGGCGGAGCGTAGGGCGCTCTGCCCGGCGTGGCGGCCTGCGGTGGATCAGGCGGCGGCGCGGTGGCGTCTGCGGTCGACGGGCTCGAACTCGACCCGAGTGGTCATCTGCGCGAGCCTGCTGGCGACGCGGTCGCCGAGGTAACTGCGGAGGTCCCTGATCGCCAGGTTGGTGGTGATCAGCGTCGGGAGCATCAGGTTGTAGCGGCGGTTGATCAGCCGGTACGTGATCTCCTCGACCCACTCCGTCACTCGGGCGGCGCCGAGGTCGTCGAGGATCAGCAGCGGACACCGGCTGACGATCGCCAGCTCCCGCTCGCTGTCGACGCCCTGCCGGGGGCGCAGTTCGGCGTAGAGGTCGGCCGCCGTGGTCGCGCGCCAGCGCACGCCGACCCCGTGCCTGACCAGTTCCCGGACCGCGCCGTACGCCTGGTGGGTCTTGCCCGCCCCGACGACGCCGGCCATCAGGAGGCTGGGCCCGGTGGTGATCTGGCGCCGGGCCCCGAGGGTGGGGGCGACCGCCGCGTCGGCGACTTGCCGGGTCCAGTCCAGGACCTGGGGGTGGTCGGCCACTGCGGCCCGGTAGCGCGCGGGCATGCCGGCCGACAGTGCGTCCAGCGGGTGGGGCTGCTCGGGTTCGTCGGACCGCGCTCCGGCGAGGGCGGCCGGGTCGATGTCCCGGGCAGCGAGGATCTTGGCCATCCGCTCCAGGGCGCTCGCGCCGAGAAGCTGGGGGTCGCGGCTGTTGGTGCCCATCAGAGCTCCTCGGCGTAGGCGGCGGCAGCGTCGGACGGGTTGGTCCACGCCTGGTGGGCGGGCACGTTAGGCCGGATTCCCGGCCGTCCCAAACCGGCCGAGGGCGCGTTCATGGCCTCGTTGACCATGCTGGTCAGCACGCTCGGGTGCCTGGGATTGGCAGCGAACTTCGCCAGCCCGGCCCGGACGTGCTCCGGGCTGATGCCCTCGTCGAGCAGCCGCTTGGTGATCCTTCCGAGGTGGCCGATCACGTCGCGGGGCGGACGCTCACCGCACGCCGCGACGTACTCGCCGACGAGTTGCTGCGCCGAGATGCCAGCTGCGGGCGCGGCGCGCCCCGTAGGGACAAGAGATCCAGGATCCAAGATCCTAGATCCAGGCGCCGAGCCCTCGTCGAGGCTTCGGGGAAGGCTCGGGGAGGACTCGGGGAAGGTGTCCTGACCTGCCGTTTCTTCCTGTCTCCGGCCGACTGTGTTGTCCGGGCTGGCGAGGGCGCCCTGCAGGGCAGCGGAAGCCTTGCCTGTGTCATCGCGAGGTGTCGCGTCGTGCTGCCCGGCTGCATCGAGGGTGGCGGGAAGGTTCGGGGAATCCCCGGCGAGCCCTCGCGGAGGCTTCGGCGACTTCTCGGCGGCCTTGGCGCAGGTGCCCTTGCAGGGTGCGCACCGGTCGGCGGCCTGGTGCTGCGGGCAGGACGGAAGGCGCGACTGGCTGGGCCTGTCGATCTTCTGGTGCTCGGACCAGGTGACGATGTGCAGGTAGCGGCGGCCGTCGCAGCCGGTGTACCGGCAGATCAGGCCTGCGGTGGCGAGCTGGTGGAGGTCGTCCTCGACGTGGACCGAGGTGTGCTCGGCCCGCAGGGGCCAGAGCAGCCCGGCGATGATGGCCGCGTTGTCGCGGTGGCGGCCGTGGTCGTCGGCCTGGGTCAGGAGGCCGAAGAAGGTCCGCTCGGCCGCCACGGTCACTTCGGCGAGCGACTCGGAGACGAACGCCTCCGGCTTGATCGTTCGTATCCGCGCCATGTCAGCGGCCCCGGTCGGCGGCGGGAACCCGGTCGCTGCGGGTAAGGACCGCGTTGGCGAGGTCAAGGGTGTGCGGGTGGGTCCAGTCCGACTCCGGCCAGACCCGCAGAATCCACCGCGCCGCGATTCGGGCGGTCGTCCTGCTCACCTCCATGGTCCGGCCCGCCGCGTCCTTGACGATCGCGTGCGGGTGGGGCCAGGCGCGCTGCGGGTTGGTGAGGCTGACGCGGATCGTGGACGCGCCCGGGATCATGTCGGTGAGCTGATCCGCAAGGCGGCGGTGGCGGTTGACGTCCGGGCATGCGGGGATACCGCTCGGTGTGGCGAGCATGCGATACTCCGTTGTTCGTAGGAGCGCGAGCGGCGGTTCTCGTGCAAAAGCCCCGCCGCCCGCGAGATGTGAATGGCCCCTTCGGGGTGCCGACCCGGCGCTCGGGAGTTGGTAGCTCCTGGGCGCCGGTTCACTTCACCCCGGTCGACTTCACGGCCCGTGCGCGTACATGGCGCTTCCTCCCCTCCTGGCCCGTGCTGCGTCTGGCAGCCCGATCGGACCAGAACCATATGGCGACTGCCCGTTCAAGTCCACGGCCTTCAACCCCTCCGACCAGGCATGCAACACTGAACTGAATGAAGATGCCAGAAAACGTACACCCCAGTGATGAAGCTGCGTCAACCGCAGTACCGGCATCCGAGATGCGATCCCCACTGGAGTGGATAAGCTGGCCGGCGATAAAGGAGGGGAGATGACGGGGAAGGAAGAGCGCAGCTTCGCGGAGCTACTCGACCACCTGGTCCGGGAAGTACACCCGGCAGGCCGCGGCCCGTACACGTACGCCGAGCTGTCGCAGGGCATCCGGGAGGCTACCGGCGTGAGCATCTCCGCGAGCGCCATCCAGCAGCTCCGACGCGGAACCAACCGGAATCCGAAGATGCAGACGATCCGGGCACTGGCCGCGTTCTTCGGAGTACCCCCTGGCTACTTCTTCGACGAGGAAGAGGCCGAGCGGCAACGCGCGGAGATCCGACTGGTGGCCACTATGCGCGACCAGAACGTGCTTCGCGTCGCCCTGCGCGCCGACGGACTCAGTACGTCGAGCCTGAACATGGTGAGCACAGTGATCGAGCAGGCCCGGAGACTGGAAGGTGTACCGGAGTCGGACACCCTGGACCTGCTCGACGACGAGTGAGTCGATCAGATGACGCCCGCGCCTCCGGGATCTGGCAGCAGTACGTTCACGTAGAGGGGCTCTCCGGACATCGGCCGCATCGCGGCAATACGCACGGCGACCTCACGTCCGTCATGGCACGGCAACTTGAGCCGCCGCAGACGGCCGTGGGAGTGATCCGCCACTTCGTGCAGATCCCACATCTCCCGCGCGTCAGGCGACCCCGCGAGAATGTCCCGCTCAAGCCCGACGAGCGCTTCGTTCGCCGGGTGATGAGCCCGCTCGTAACGAATCCGCCCGAGAAGCGGACGCGCCCAGTCCCGCCGCCAGGCAACGAGCTGCTCGCGAGCCTCCGGCGCCAGAAAGATCCACCGCATCTGATTCGTCATGACCGAAACCCACGGAAACCATTGCAGCAACGGTTCGTTGTAGGCGATCACATTCCACGCAAGGTCGGTCGCGAAGGCAGGCGCCAGCCCTTGGTTGTCCAGGAACTGCTGCAGAAACCCCGCATTCTCCGGGTCCGCTCCCGCTGCTACTGAACCAGCAGGGGCCGGCGGACGACCCAGCACTTTCAGATAGAGGGTTTGGCGCTCCGCAGGACTTAACCCGAGCACAGAAGAGATCCGGTCGAGGAAGTCCGGTGAATACTCGGCTTCAACGCCGCGCTCGAAGGCGCCGTACCAGCGCTCACTCACTCCCGCCAGGCGGGCCACGTCGCGCTGCGTCAAGCACTCACCTCTCCGGCCGGCAACCATCAGACCCTGGATATCACTGGCCCTAGCCTCGATCTTTCGTGACGGTCCGTCGGTTCCTCCGGCGGGCCGTTTCGGCTGTTCGGGCGGGTGGCGGGCAGGCTGATGGCCCGGCTGTCGCGTCGGGTGGGCGCCGGGTTCCACGGCTCCGGTCGGGGTGGTGCTGCTCGCAGGGGCGGGGACGTGCTGGTCAGCCGGGGTTCGGGAGAGCTTCGAGTCGGGCGATGGCGTCGGTGATCAGGTCGGTCCAGGGCCAGTGGCCTGCGAATCTCAGGTGTCGGCGGCGGGCGGTGGTGACGAGCTGAGCGGCGGCGGAAAACAGTCGGAGCCTCAGCCGCCGGGGCTCCCACCTGCGGGTTTGCCCGGTGAGGGCGAGCATGGGCATCCAGGCCAGCAGGTCGAGGGCGATTTGGACGATCTCCAGCCAGATCTGGTTCTGTGCGGCGTCGTGGAGTGGCAGGTTGCGCAGGCCGGTGGCGCGGGCGTTTCGGATGCGGTCCTCGGCTCTCGCGCGTTGGCGGTGCCGGAGTTCGAGTGCGGCGATCGGAACGCCGGTGGTGTTGGTCGCGAACGCCGTGAGCCGCAGTCCGTCGGCATCGGTGAGGCGCAACTGGGCGCCGGGGTGCGGGCGTTCCTTGCGGACGATCAGCCGCATCCCCTGCGGCCAGCCCTTGAGGACGTCACCGTCGAGTTCGGCGACCCAGGCGCCGTCACGGATCTCACCTTCCGGTTCGACGGCCACTGTCCAGGCGGCGGGCGGGATCTTGAGGACGGCCTGGTGGATGGCGTCGGTGATGGTCATGCCGACCGAGTACGACAGCCACCTGCCCCGCTGGGCGAGCCAGGCGACGAACTCGTGGGTGCCACCGCCGGAGTCGGTACGAATGAGCGTCTGGCGTCCGCGCCGGTACTTGTTCGGCAGTTGGGCCAGGGCGAGTCGGGCCGTGGTGATGTGGTCGGCGGCGGTGTTGCTGCCCGCGTTCCCGGGCCGCAGCAGCGCGGCCACCGGCTCGCCGGTGCCGCCGCTTCCGTGGTCGACGAAGCCCACCAGCGGGTGATGTCCGAAGGTCTTCTTCCAGGTCGCGGCCGCGTCCTGCTTGTCGGAGTGGGCCAGTACCAGCACCCCGTCCAGGTCGACGATCACCTGCCCGGAGGCGTCCGGCGACGAGGATCCCGCCAACTTCCATATTCGTTCGCGTACTTCGGCCCGCGCGGACCGGATCGCGTTCAGAGCCTTCGGGCCGGACTCGGCCAGGGTGTCGACGAGGCGGGAGACGGTCGGGTCGGAGGCCACCGGGCCGAACACGGCCGGCTCGGCCCGCAGCATCCCGGCATCGGCCAGGCAGTCGCCGCCCAGCGCGACCGCGAGGGCCACGTCCAGCAGGATCTTGCCCGGGTCGTGCACCGCCCGAGCCTTCCGCCACGGCGCCAGCGCCGCGGATATCGCGGTGTCCAGCCCGGCCTTGCGGACCGTCTCGACCAGCAGCACGCCCCCGGCCTGGGAGACCACCGCCCGGCCGCCGCCCTCGATGCGGATACGCGGGTACGACCCGATACGCTTCTTCACCTGAGAAGTGCTTCTTTCCACGGCACGATCTGGACCTTCGACAAGTCCCATCGTTGCAGGTCAGGAGCACTTCTCACGTTTTCGATCACGCTTCGGACAGCCCACCTCATGAAAGCCCGAGGCTAGTGCGCCTCCGCCACGTTCGTAGCAGCATCGGAAGCGAATCACGGTCGCCACCCATACCCTCACCCGACCCGACGAGATCCATAGTCCGAAAGTAGCTCTAGCGGCCCTGTGATTTACGCCATACCAGGCATCGCAAGGGTGGCAGTGGATCATGAATCAGTCATTCAGCGTAACCAGGCGGAGAGAAATGAACAGCCTGGGACCAGTCGGCTGCGCACGATATTTCAGGGTGCGCACACCAGATCGAGACAGGCCAAGGCGATTCAAGAATCACGCGACAGGCCCCACCCTGCACCACACACCGTAATCGGAACTGCGAGTTCCCGGAAGTGCGGCTTCCTGCTCCCCTTTGGCATTCTCGTCACGCCCACTCACAAACGGGAGCCGGGCTCTAGCCCGAAGCCAGGATGTAGGGGTTGGGGCAACGTCGCTCTATTAGATGGCCGTCGCCATGTCTTTGAGTGTCGGTGACGTCGTTTCCTGCGGGGCGAGTTGCAGGGGTCTCGGCTTCGCCCGCGGCTTGCGTGGTCGTCGTTCTTCGGGGAAGAGCGAGAGGCTGATCGTGTGGGTGACCTTGGTGGTGGCGGGCTCGTCCGGTTTGAGGGTGCGGTATCCGGTGGTGCTGCGTTTGGTGGCGCGGGGTGCGGCACGTCCGGGGCGGGGACGGACGGCCTCGCGGGTCAGGTCGGCCTGGATGTCACGGATCCTGGCGGCCAGTTGCCGAGGGGGGAAAGTCCGCGCCGACGGAACGTCGGGCGGCGGCGAGGGTGTTCTTGAAGCTGATGTGCGAGACGGGGAGGTTCGCGTGGTGGGCGGCGTCCACGGCCAGGTCGTGTACGGCCTGGTAGACGCAGAGCATGGCCCACAGTTCCTGCTCGACCATGGCGGGACTGTTGGACCGGAGGGTCGCGGTGCGTCCTCCCCGCTGTTCGATCTTGATGTGCTTGAAGATCGTCTCGCTGGTCCAGCGGGCGGTGTACAGCTCTGCCAGCTCTGCGGCGGGTGCCGCCTCGGGGTCCAGGAGCGTGGTGATCAGGCAGAACAGCTCCGAGGTCTCCTCACTGTCGCCGTCCGCGCCGATCGTGGTGGTGACCACGGTGTACTCCACGGCGCGCACGGTGATCCGGGCGCCGCGCGGCCCGTTCAGGCGGGTGAGGAAGGTGCCGTCGGCCAGAACCTCATGCGGCCGCAGGGTGAAGGAATCCGAGACCCGCCACAGGAGTTCGGCCCCGGTGACCGCGGCTGCCCGCCACAGCTCATAGGCTGGAAAGCCCCGGTCGGCCATCAACAGGATGCCTTCCCGCAGGTGCACCAGGAGGCGGGCGGCCAAGGTGCGCTCGCCGACGGCGAAGGAGTCGAAGACCGCACCGATCAACGCCTTCGTGCCGCACTCCACCAGCGCGAGGAGCCTCACCTGCGGGTACGGTCCAGGCCGATTTCCGTTGGAGGCACGGGTGTAGGCGGCAGCGTTCGCCTCGCTGTCAGGAACGTCCAGCAGTGTGCCGTCCATGGAGGTCAGCCGCAGCCCGCGCCAGAAAGCCCCCGGCGTGGCCGCAGTGCCGGTGCAACCGGCGACCCGGTCGAAGAGCAGTCGCAGCGGCCCCGCACCCAGCCGGGCCCGCGCCGTTGTCAGAGACCCCGTGCGCGCCGGACGCCACACCTCCCGCGCCCGGCGCGGCCAGTGCTCCACCAACTCCCGCAGCACCAGGCCGTATCCGTCACCGCTGAACAGCCACATCGTCAGGACGAAATACACCATCAGCCGGGCCGGCAACGACCGGGTCCGCTCCTCGCGCGCCCCCGCCTCATCGACCACGAAGTCGACCAGCTCGGGCGTGAACGTACGCGACAGCACCCCCATCCGGACCCGCTCCGGGTACGTCTCACCAACTATGTGATCTCTCGGCACAAGACCGAGACTCTACGCGATCATGAACTAAGCGAGCGACGTTGGGGGTTGGGGAATGAGTGCCATGCCCTCGTCACACATGACCGGGATGCGGCTGCGCCAGTGGTGCGAGGACCAAGTCGACCGCCTCCACCTTCCCTACCCGGCCACCACCCGGGCGTTGCGCGACGCAATCGCCGAACGCCGCGGCAAGCCGATATCGATCAGGCCGCTGTCCACACTCGGCGCAGTCGACGCACCCTGCGGCATGAGGATCGAGACCCCGTCCGCCGATCTCCTCTTCTACGAGGAGGGAACTTCCGTGCACCATCAGCGCCACATCCTCACGCATGAGCTGTGCCACGTGTACTGCGATCATCCGGGGAATCTGGAAGTCGATGAGAAGACAGCCCGCATCATCGGGCTCAACCCCGCACTGATGATGCGCATGGCGGGCCGCACCAGGTACTCGACCGACGACGAGCGCGAGGCCGAGATGATGGCGTCGGTTATCCGCTGGCGCATCTACCGGGACCGAGAGGACCCGTCCCCTGACCCCAGCCTGGCTCCGGAGCGCTGGGACGCTCTCTTTGCCCAGCCCTTCAGAAGGCGCAAGAGCGGCCCGTGAGCATCTTCTTCCTCGGCATGGCCACCCTGCTCGCAGGTGCCAGCTGCTTCTGGGTACTCGGCAGGAGAAAGCCGCGACCTGCCGGCACGTGGGCCATGGGTGCGCTCCTCAGCTCCTTCGCCGTATTCCTGGCCACATATGCGCCGCTGGTGGAACGTACCGTTGAGTCGGCCGTGCCCCACGGAACCCGCATTCTCGGCGACAGCGCATCGCTGGGAGCCACCACAGCAGTCCTTGCTGTTTCGCTCCAGCTCAACCAGGGCCCGGCCAGAGCAAGACAGCTCATCGGATCACGTCTTAAATGGACGGCTATTGCCCTCGCCGGCATCGGTTGCCTGTTCGTGTACGAGCAGGCAACCGGCCAGTCGGCACACGTGTACGCCCTCTACTCTCTTCTTTACATCTCCGTCGTCGGAGCCACGGACATCAATTTCGTGGTCCAGGCACTTCGTCAGGCAACGACGACGCGACGGACAACTGTGCGCGTTGGCCTGCGTACTGCGGCGGTGGGCTCCGGGGTCGCGCTGATCCATCTCAGTTACAAGACCGTTCGATTGGTCCATCTGGGTCTGGGAGCCGAACTCAATGGCGATGGCGAAAGGTGCACCTCACTCAGCGCCGTACGCTGCGCAGTCGGCGTGACGTCTCCAGCACTCGCCGTAGCGCTGATCTGCCTCGGTCTGACCCTGCCCGCGGTGATCTACCCGATTCGCCACATGCGTCGCCGCCACTGGGAAAAGGCGTCCTTCGAAGCTCTCACACCCCTGTGGCGCGATCTCGCAAAAGCGATGCCGCATATCGTCCTGTCACCCGCTCGGCCACTCACCGAGAATCCGCCTGAAGCAGACACTGCCTTTCACCTGCAGCGACGCGTTGTTGAAATCAGCGACGGGATTCTGGCACTGAGACCGTACCGCTCCCGAGAGTCCCAAGAAGCAGCTCGGAAGATATTCGACGCCAGAACTGAGCAAGGATCGGCACAAATCGAGGCGGCTGTCGTTAGGGCGGCGCTTGCCAACCTCGCTGCCAGCCAGCTGGCCTCCGATATCGCCCCGCCGGCGCAGACCACCTCGCGCAGAGACCTTGATGCCGACGCGCAGTGGCTTGTCCACGTGGCGCACGCCTATGCAAGCCAGTCCCAGAAGTGGACGGTTTCGGCGACCTCAACCACCAGTTCCTCGCTGCCGAGACCGAGGTCAATGGCGTCGAACTCCCAAAATCTGCCGCCCTCTGTCCTCTTCTCGTCCAGCAGGCGCCGGGCGAATAGGTGAGCACGCCCTTGCCGACGGCGTCCGTACCGAACGGGAAGAGGGCCGTCGGTGAGCACGGCGGCACCCTGGCCGAGGTCTTGACTCCGCAGGCTGCGGCGCGATCGCCGGACAGAGCAGCCGCCGCCTTGCCGTGCCCGCACCAGAGCGTCTTCCCCGGCTCCAGGGGCAGGCCGGCACCTGGCAACGGCAGCTCCCGAAGGACGCGGCCGAGATACCGCACGTGCTGAGCCGTACGCCGTGGCGCTCGCGGCCGTTCGTGAACTCCCCCGTACACAGTTCGACCCGCTCGTGCAGGGCGAGCCTGGGAGCCCGCGACGTCCTCGCGGCGGACCGGCAGCTGCGGCTGGCCATCACCCCCAAGCGACTGGCCAGCGAAGCACCCCCACGAGCCTGGCCTCCCCCTCGGGAATTACCGTCGAGTGGCACGTTCAGCTGAAGTTCGCAGTCGCGTCATGTGGCCAACCTGCCGAGTTCTTCCGCAGGCGCTCTGGGCGCTACGCTGCGCTGGGCCGTGCAGTCAGGACAAGCTGCGAGACCACCTTGTGCGCCTCGATAGCAACGAGGGCCCTCGCGGAAACGGCGTCGCAGGCCCAGTGAACGAAGGACAGGTCCAGTGAGCAGGGAAGCGCCCAAGCGCACGGTTGATGTCGTCGTGCTCACCATGAACGATCGCGACAAAGAGTTCCGCACGGCGATGTCCTCTGTCCTGGCCCAGGAGGACGTGGACCTCCGTGTCGTGATCGTCGGGAACGGTGTGGAACCCGACTACATCCCCGACGGAATGCAAGGCGTCACACTTGCTGAGAACACCGGTATTCCGGAAGGTCGTAACGTCGGAGCGGACGCCCTGGCTGCGCACGGTGCCGAGTTCGTGCTGTTCTTCGACAACGACGCGGTCCTGCCGGCCCCCGACACCGTCACTCGGCTGATCGCCGAGTTCGACCGGCACCCGCAGGCCGCCTACGTCCAGCCCCGCATCGCCGACCCCGCCACCGGGATGACGCTGGGACGGTGGGTTCCACGGCTCCGGTCCGGCGACGCCCGGCGCTCGGGAGTCGTCACCGTCATGGCTGAGGGCATCGTCCTCGTGCGCCGCACGGACTACGAGAAGGTGGGCGGCTGGCCTGGGCACTTCTTCCTCTTCCACGAGGGCATCGACCTCTCGTGGCGCCTGTGGGACCTCGGGAAGGTCGGCTGGTATGCCGGGGACATCGAGGTGCACCACCCAGCAACGAACCCCGCCCGGCACAAGCCGTTCTACCGGATGGTGGCCCGCAACCGGGTGTGGGTCGCGCGCCGCCGCCTGCCCGCTCCGCTCATCCCTGTCTACCTGACTGCCTGGGCCGTGATCAGCATCTGGCGGTTCCGGTCCTCGGGGAACCTCGGGGTTTGGTTCCGGGGGTTCGCCGAGGGACTACGCGGGGGCGCGGGAGAGCGTCGGGCAATGTCGTGGCGCACAGTGTGGCGACTGACGCGCGCCGGCCGCCCACCGATCGTCTGACCTGCCCGGCGCCGCCCTGGGGGCGGTGTGCGTCAGCGGACAGCGGCGACCCGTTCGCGAACGTCCCGTACGGCAGGCAGTGCCTTGTGCGAGGCCATGGTGGCGACGAGGTCCTGGAGAGGGCCGACGGTGCGCTGCGAACTGATCTGGTCGGTGAGGTCCAGGGCCTGGTGCGCGGTGCCGCACGCCTGCTCGTGATGTCCCTGGAGCCACTGCGCTCCGGCCATGCGGGTGAGGTAGAGAGCGTGGGTGCGCACCGCGCCGCCGTCGAAGGCGCGGGCGGCCGCTGCAAAGGTGGCTTCCGCGTCGCCCGGACGCCCCATGGCAAGCTGGGTGGAGGCGCGCGAGCCCTGGAGTTCGGCGCGGTCCATCCAGTATGCCCACTCGGGCTCGTGCTCGTCGGGGTGCTGCTCCGCGCGGTGGAGATGGCTCTCGGCCTGATCGAGGTCGGACCAGCAGCGTTCGTCCCCGAGGTGCGAGCGGGCGCGGGCGCGGCGGGCGTGGACGAGGGCCTGCACCCGCGGGGATGCCTTGCCGCGTACGGTGCTCAGGGCCGCGCTGGCGATCGACTCGGCCTCGACGGGGCGATCGCAGTTGTAGGCGGCGGCGGTCCAGAAGGTGAGGATGTGGGCTCCCAGGGCCTGGTCGTCGGCGCTGTGCGCGGAGTGCAGGGCGGACTTGAAGATCCGGTCGTCGCAGGTGCCGTGGATGTCGAAGATGGCCCAGGCGCGCATGCGTTCCAGGTCGGCCGCTGCGGCGTAGAGGCGCCGGCCGTGGTCCAAGGAGTAGCTGCGGTGGGTCAGCAGGTCGGCGACCATGTCGTTGGCCGCCGCAGTCTCATGGATCAGGGTGCCGCCACCGTCCTCGTCGTCGGTGCGGCGCAGCGCGCGGACCTTGCGCTCGATGTGGGTGACGGCGGCCTCGCCGATGCGCTTGCCGCTGGTGATCTCGCCTGCGGCTGCCGGGTCGGCAGTGAGCCAGGAGAACAGGCCGGCAGTCAGGGCCGACGAACCGAAGATGAAGGACCGGCGATGCATGTCGCTCCCGACTGAGTCTCTGAGCGCGTCCAGCGCGCCGTGCGGGGTCCAGGGGAAGTCGCTGTACTGCTGAAGCGGGTCGAACTCGAGCCACAGGGGCCAGGGATGGGCGTCGACGAGGTGCGGGTCGATGTCGAACAGCTCGGCCAGCAGTCTCTGCGTCTCCACCTCCGGCTCGCGGCCGTCCTCCCAGCGTAGGACGCCGGATGGGGCGGTTCCCAGAGGGCGTTTGCGCTCGACACTCAGTCTGCGCAGTGCGCGGGCGAGATCAGGACGGTTCATGTTTCGTGCCTGACGTGCGATGACTAACCGGTGGATCTTCACTGTTCCTCCTGCAAAAGCCACGCGCGGGTGGATATCCGGGCGACGCTAGCGGCCCGGACCTCGGCGCGGAAGAGCGTCAAACGGTGCTCCGATAGTGCTCCTCACCGCACCCCAACAGCACCGCCGAACGGCCTTCCACCCGTGGCCGGGCGGAAGCCAGGGTGAGGTCAGCCCGAGGTCGCGGCAGCGGATCTGCCACCGGGCGTCGACGCCCCGGACGGCCACGATCGGAGCACCGTCTTGTCGTTCACCGAGACCCTGGACTTCAGCACCCCGGAACTGGACGCTCTGGCTCTGAAGATCATCCCCGAGCAACACTTCGAACTGCGGGCCGAGGACGCCCGCGACAGATACTTCACCGACACCAGCAAGCTCGACGCCAAGCAGCTGGCCCACGACCGGTTCCGCACCAATCCGATTGCCCTGCACGACCACTTGCTCAGGGCCCTGGACCTGCGCGGTACTGAGGAACTGCTGGACCTGGGCTGCGGCAACGGTGAGATGCTGGCCCGGATCCGCCCCTACCTGGCCGCCGGCCACCTCACCGCCTTCGACATCGCGCCAGCCGCCCTGGAGGCCGCCCGGCAGCGACTGGATGGCGTGACCACCCCGTGCGAGTTCGTCGAGGGCAGCGCGGACGACCTGGGTGCCTTCGCCACCGACAGCTTCGACCGGGTCATGGCCGTCTACATGGCGCACTACCTCACCGACCTGGACGCCTGCTTCGCCGAGGTACACCGGGTCCTCCGCCCTGGGGGCCGGTTCGTGCTCGCCACCGACCGCAACGACTCCATGGTCGAGATGTGGAACGTCCACTTCGCTGCGCTTCGCGAGATGAACGCCACCCAGCAGCTGTTCCGGGCCACACCGAAAGCGCGGATTTCCCTGAGCAACGGCGCCGACCAGCTCGCCGGCCACTTCACGTCCGTCGAGCGCGTGGACTGGCAGGACCAGCTCCAGTTCGGCAAGGCCGAGCACTTCATGGCCTTCTACCGCAGCTGCAACCACTGTTGCGCCGGTTCCAAGCCAGGCGAAGGGCTGCCGCCGGCGTTCTTCACCGAGCTCGAAGACCGCGTGCACGCCCACGTCCAAGCCGCCGTCGACGCGACCGGCTACTTCGCCCTGACCAAGTACACCGGCCACTTCATCTGCTCCTGACCCTCTCCACCGCCACGAGGAGACCCCCGTGCCTTCCCAGACGAACGACCTGACCGGTGCCCGCGTCCTGATCACCGGCGGCGCCGGGTTCATCGGCACCGCGCTGCGCACCACCCTGACCCGAGCCGGCGCGCGCCCGGCCCTCCTCGACGACCTGAGCGCCTACGGGCCCACGACCCTGACCCTGCTGGGCACCGACCCCACCGACCCGGACCTGACCGTCGGCGACATCAACGACGAGCCGCTGGTACGCCGTATGGTCGCCGAAGCCGACTACGTCGTCCACGCTGCCGCCCACTCCTCCGTCCACGGCTGCACCACCGACCCGCACAAGGCCGTCCGCTCCAACCTGACGGGCACCGACACCCTGCTGCGCGCGGTGGCTGCCGCACCCAACGTGCACCGCTTCGTCCTGCTCTCCACCGCCCAGGTCTACGGCCACGGCGACCCTCACGCTCCGTGCGGCGAACAGGCCGGCTACTTCACCGAGGACCAGCCACTCAACCCCCTGAACATCTACGCCAACAGCAAACTCTGGGCCGAGGGACACACCCGGCACCTGCTGGACTTGGCCGAGCGGGACTACACGATCCTGCGACCGTTCTCCGTCTACGGGCCCGGCCAGGTTCCGAAGCCGGGCGCCGCCTCGTGGGTGGTGGCGCAGTTCACCATGTACGCCGCATTGAACCAGCAACTGCTGCTCAACAACGGCGGCCGTCAGGTCCGCGACTTCATCCACCGCGACGACGTCGCTGACGCTCTGCGCATCTGCCTCACCGCGCCTGCGGCATCCGGGCAGACCCTCAACCTCGGCACCGGCGCCCAGACCGCTGTCCGCGAGGTCGCCGAGCACGTGGCCGGGCACTTCCCCGGCGCCCAGATCGTGGACGCCCCCCGTGTCGCCCAGGACCCGCTCGGCGCCTGCGCCGACACCACCCGCATGCGCACGGTCCTGAACTGGCAGCCGGTCATCGGCGTCGCGGACGGCATCGACGGCTATGTCGACTGGGTGCGCACCACCCCCAACGCCGTCCCCGATTGGATGCGCACCGAGACCAGCACCAGCCGCATCGCCGCCTGGAGCGCCCCCGCCCCCCGGTGACCTGTCCCTCGGATCTGAAGGAGAGCCCCGTGACGAAGCTGCGTGCCGGTGTGGTGGGCCTGGGCTGGGCGGGTACCGTTCACGCCCGCACCATGGCCGCCCTGCCCGGCATCGACCTGGTCGCCGTCAGCGATCTCGACCCCGCCAAGCACACCGCCTTCCCCGACATCCCCCTGCACAACGACGTGGAGGAGATGCTGCGCCTGGAGCTGGACTACTGCGTCATCGCCACTCCGAGCGCGACCCACGAGCACTACGCCCTTCTCCTCGCGTCGGCCGGCGTGCCGGCGCTGATCGAGAAGCCGCTCGCGCCCACCGGCGCGGCCGCCGGCCGCATCCACGACGCCTTTGCCCACACCGAGACCTTCGCCGCCGTTGGACACACCGAACGGCACCAGGCACCGCTCTCGGAACTCGCCCGGCTTCTTCACAGCGGAGACTTCGGCGAGCTGTGGCAGCTGGAAACCCGGCGCCAGGGCCCCTACTCCGGCCGAATCCTCGACGTCGGCGTCGCCCTGGACCTACTAATCCACGATGTCGACCTGGTCTCCTGGCTCGCCGGGGCGCCGATCGAATCGGTCACCGCTGCCACCCGCACGCTGGCCGGCCCGAACGAGGACACGGCCACCGCCACCACGGTCCTGCGTGGTGGGGTCCTCGCCCACCACCACGCCGACTGGATCACCCCGTTCAAACACCGTCAGGTCCAGGTCCACACCGCAGCCGGGGTCCTGACCGCCGACACCGTCGCGGGCACCCTCATCCACCACCCCAACACCGCCTCCTCAGCCCCGGCCGACTCCTTCCCGGGCGTCCAGGGCGGCGAGGCACGCCTGATCACGCTGCCCGAGCAGGAGCCCCCGTTCACCATCGAACACCGGCTGATGCGCGACGCCCTGCTCGGGACCGGCCGCCGCGGCCTGGTGTCTCTGGCCGAGGGCGCGCACGCCGTGACCGCGACCGAGGCGCTGCTGACGGCTGCGGCCAGCGGCCGTACCACCTCGGTGGCCGCCCGCGAACTCGCCCCCGCCTGACAGTTCCGTTCCTGAAGGGAGAGTTGCTGTGCCCGCTCAACCTGGGTCTACCCTGCGCGATTTGGCCGTTGCCCGGACGCTGCCAGATCGCCAGAGAATGGACGCCGCCACCCTTGACTGGATCGCGGAGAGCCCTCCGCCGACCGCCGACCTCCCGCAGCTCGTGGCTGGCGACATCCCTGTGCTGGTCCCCGACCCGGCATGGTTTGCCCGCCGCGAGCAGGCCGAGGGCCTGCACGGGATCAGCCACTGCGCCCGCACCGGCGTCCTCGCCTTCCTCCTCGCCCGCTTCCACGGCCTCGACCGGCCGCACACCGCCGCGCTGTGCACCGCTGCTGCCATCCACGACTGCCGCCGCCACGACGACCGGACCGATCCCGGGCACGGCTGCCGGGGGGCCGGCTGGTTCACCGAGAACGCCGAGAATGTTCTCGCCGTTCTCGGCCAGGACGTTCCCGCGGCCCTGCGCGAGGAGGCGGCCGCAGCGATCGCCGCGCACAACCTGCCCTATGACGCCTTCAGCCCCGCCCAGCGCACTGCCTACCAGCGGGCGCCGCACCTGACCGACCTGCTCAAGGCCGCCGACTGCCTGGACCGCTACCGCCTGCCGCTCAAGCGCTGGTGGCCCGACCTCACCCACCTGCGCGTGACGGTCCCCGACTGGCTGCTGCCGTTCGCGCACGGCCTGGTCATCCACTCCGAACGCGCCCGCCTTCACGGCGTCGGACACCGCGACGCGCTCACCCACGCCGTGACCACCCTGGCCCGCTAAGAGAGAAGGGAGACGACCCTCGTGCACGCCGCCTGGGACGCCGTCCACACCGACTACTCCGCCCGCGCCGCCCTGCCTGGGCCGACCGGGCTCGCCGAGAGCACCGACGACTGGTTCACCGCTCACCGCGGAACCCCGAACGGACACCTGCTGGCCCCCGCCGGCAACCAGATGCTCGCCTCCCTCACCAGCGGCCGGCCCGTCCACCTGATGCACACCACCCCGTACCTGGACGCCATCCGCGCCACCGGCGAACTCCACGGCTCCGCCGGCTGCCTGGTCGGCGCCCTGTACTGCGCCCCGCTGACCACCACCGCCGAGGGCCTGCGCCCGCACAACCTCGGCTCCTACCTGCTGCGGACCAAACCCGACATTAGAACCCTCGTGTTCGAGGTCCACCCCGAGGCACCCGCGCCGGCCAAGGGCCTGGACTACCTGCGCCTCGGCGGCATTCACCTGGACACCTACCTGGCCCACCGCGGATTCCTCGCCGAGGGCGAGGACGAGCACCTCCGGCAGAGCGCCGTGGACAAGGTGCGCGAGGCGGCCGACTTCCTGGACCTGCTGCTCGCCGACGCCTGCGGTCAGCGCACCACCTCCACAACTGCGTTCTTCCACCAGCTGGCTCAGGCCGTCCCGCGCATGCCGTTCCTGGGCTACCTGTACTTCGAGGTTCTGTCGGAGTACCTCCTGCTGTACTCCACCAGCCCCGAGACCAAGGCGTTCGCGCTGGCAGGGGAGATGAACAACCATCTCTACAAGGAACTCGCGTTCGCCGCCGTCGCCACGATGGGGCGCCTGTTCGACCTGGCCCTGTTCAGTCCCGACCGCGCGCAACTCACCGAGCTGATAAACCGGATCGACCCCGCGCTCGCCCTGGGCGCCGACACCTACGTACGCCGACGCCTGCCGCACCTGTTCGCCTGCGCCGCGCTCGGCCCGGACCGGGACGCAGGCGCGGTGTCCTTCCGGTACGCCGGCGCCGACTTCGACACCCTGACCATCATGGCACCGTACCTGGCCGGGCAGCTCGTCTTCCGCGAGATGCGCACACTGCCCCGCTACCCAGCGCTCTTCCCTGTGTTCGAGCAGGCCAAGGCGACATCCGTGTACGCGTACTGGAACAGCCACGAGATCGCCGTCCCTTTCAACGGGGTACTACCCAAGGGCGAGATCGGCCTCAACCTCGCCTTTCCCCGCGCCTCGTGCGCGGCGTGGGTGGCCGAGACCTGTGACCGTGGGCTGCTGCACCCCACCGAAGAGCTCAACCTCCTGCCCGTCCCGCGCCTTGCTGACCTGCGCGGCACCGCCCTGGGCCGCGCGGCGTTCCCCGATCCGCCGCCCCCGCGGCCGGTCGGCCCGTCCGCGAGCCCCGCCCTGGTCGGCGCAACCTCCGCTGTCTGACCGTCCCCTATCTCTCCAAGGAGCCCTACATGCGTATCGTCCTGCTCGGTGGCGCCGGCTATCTGGGCACCGTCGCCGCCCGTCACCTGACCGAACGGGGACACCACGTCACCGTCGTCGACGGCCTGATCTACAGCCGCGGCGACGACCCGGCCCGCCTCCTCCCGGCCGCAAGCACCTTCGTCCACGCCGATCTGCGCGACGGCGACGCGCTGCGCCTGGCGGCCACCGGCGCCGATGCCGTCGTTCACCTCGGCGGCCTGGTCGGCGAGCCCGCCTGCGCCCTCGACGAGGTCCTGGCCGTCGAGCTCAACTACGCCTCACCTGTCCTAGCCGCCGAGGCGGCCTGCGCGGCTGGTGTGCAGCACTACGTCTTCTTCTCCTCCTGCAGCGTCTACGGCCGTCACGAGGGCACCGTCGACGAGGACACCGCCCCTAACCCGCTCGGCATCTACGCCCGCACCAAGGTCCTGGCCGAACGAGCCCTGACCGGGTTGCTGGCCGACCGGGCACTGACCGTCCTGCGACTGGCCACCGTGCACGGCCGCTCCCCCCGCCAGCGCCTGGACTCCGTCGCCAACCGCATGACCGCCCAGGCCGTTGCCACCGGGCGTATCCCCCTCAACGGCGGCGGCCAGCGCCGCCCCCTTGTCCACGTCGAGGATGTCGCCAACGTCCTCGCCCAGGTCCTCGCCACCCCGGCCGGACACCGGATCTTCAACGTCGGCGCCGAGGCGGAGAACTACACCATCGCCCAGATCGCCGCCACCGTGGAGCGCACCGTTCCCGAAACCCGCATCGACGCCGGGCCCGAGCGCGACGAAGCGGACGCCCGCGACTACCGCACCAGCTTCGCCCGCCTGGCCGCCACCTTCCCCGGCGCCTGCCCCACCCCCCTGGACCACGGTGTACGCGAGGTAGCCACTGCCGTGGGGTCCAAGGAGCTTGAGGACCCCAACTTGCCCGAATACGACAACCTCGCCGGACTGAAGAACTCCCTAGCCCAGGGCCGCGTCGGCGCGCTGCGCAGCGCCGACTGCACCCGCCTGCACGCCGACTACACCAACACCTCCTGGAGCGCGCGATGAACCAGACCCTCGAACCGGCGGCCGACCCGCTGCCGTGGAACCGGCCTCTGATCGGCGAGGACGAGATCGCCAACGTCGTCGACACGCTCCGCTCCGGCTGGCTGACCCACGGTCCCAAGGCCACGCGCCTGGAGCACGCAGCGCGCGAGCGCCTGGGCGTCGAGGACGCCTTCGCCGTCACCTCCTGCACCGCCGCCCTCCACCTCGCCTTCCTCGCCGCCGGCATCGGCGCCGACGACGAAGTCATCACCCCAAGCCTGACCTTCTGCGCCGCCCCGAACGTCATCCGCCACGTCGGCGCCCGTCCGGTGTTCGTCGATGTCGACCCCACCGTCCTGTGCGTCACCCCCGAGGCGGTCGAGGCCGCGATCACTCCGCTCACCCGAGCCATCGCCGTCATGCATTACGGCGGCCAGATGTGCGACATGCGCGCTTTCCGCCAGCTTGCCGACCGCCACGGCCTGCTGCTGATCGAGGACGCCGCCCATGCCCTCCACGGCAGCCGCGACGGGCTATCCGTTGGTAGCACCGCCGATCTGTCGACGTTCAGCTTCTACGCCAACAAGGTCGCAGCCGCCGGCGAGGGCGGCCTGCTCGTCGGCCGCGGCGAACTGGTGAAGAGGGCCCGGCTGCTGGGCCGGCACGGCATCGACTCCTCCGCCTGGCAGCGGCATGGCAAGCGCAACACCGCCGACTACGAGGTCACCGTCCCTGGCTTGAAATACGTCATGTCCGACCTCACCGCCGCCCTCGCCAGCGTTCAGTACGACCGGCTGGAAGAGTTCACCCGGCGCCGCGCCGACATCGCTGCCGCCTACACCAGCGGCCTCACCGGTCTGCCCGGCCTGTCGACCCCCACCGTCCTGCCCGGCATCGAGCACGGCTGGTTCCTCTACGCCGTCCTCATCGACCCCGCCGCAGCGCCCCTGGACCGCAACCGAGTGGCGGACACATTGCTGGAGCGCCACCAGATCTCCACCAGCGTCCACTTCAAACCTGTCCACCTCTTGGGCTCCTACCGGGACATGGCCCACCGGCCGCTGCCGGTCACCGAGCAGGCCGGAACCCGCCAGCTGTCCCTGCCTTGTTTCCCAGCGATGACCGACCGAGACGTCGAACGCGTCATCCACGCCGTCCGGGAGCTGTGGGCCTGACAGGCGGGCGCACACAGTACGCGGGGAGCACCGCCGGAGCACCACGGAACGTGGCTACTCCGGCGGTGCTTCGGGCACGCACCGCCGGAGCACCGTTCCACTGCCTTCCGGCCGACCAACGCCCTCGTCCATCGTGAAGACCGCCGCAGGGACACCGAGCCCCCGGCGTCTTCCCGCACGCCTTCCAGAAGACCCCCCTGCCCGGAAAGCCCCGAAGGCCGGCGCGTCGTCGTCGCTGGCGAAGGGGCCCGGCACTCCCTACGCCTACAACCTGACCGGCCCCGTCGCGGACCCTCCGCGCGAAGACTCCCTGATCTAGTGCCGCATCAGGCAACGTTCGCCCTGGGCGGTCTGCGACGATGACTCCATGGACGAGGAAGTCATCCCCATTCTTCGCGTCGAGGACGCTGCGGCGGCGGTCGCTTGGTATGAGCGACTGGGTTTCGCCAAGCAGTGGGAACACCGCTTCGAACCGGAACTTCCCGCGTTCGTCGAGGTCGCTCGGGGCGGGGTGCGGTTGTTCTTGTCGGAGCACGAGGGTGACGCCCGTCCCGACACGTTGGTCTACCTCCGCATTCGTGATGTCGAGGCCATCGCCTCCGAGTTCGGTGTGCAGGCGAAGGATGCTCCGTGGGCGCGTGAGATTGAGCTGCGCGACCCTGACGGCAACCGGCTTCGAATCGGCACACCGACGGAATGACACTCGCCGGCAGCGCGCGGCAGGGAAGCTGTGCTGGTGGCTGAGCGAGTACGCGTCCGCGAGATCGATGACGACGAGGGGCAGCGCCTGCTGCGGATCATCCGCCGGGGCAGCGGGTCGGTGGTGACGTGGCGGCGGGCACAGATGGTGCTGCTGTCCGCGCAGGGCATGCCCGTGGCGAAGATCGCCGAGGTGACGTTCACCAGCGTGGACCGGGTCCGGGATGTGATCCACAACTTCAACGCCGACGGCTTCGACTCCCTCTACCCGAAGTACAAAGGCGGTCGGCCCAGGACATTCACCCTGCCCGAGCGGCGTGAGATCAAGAAGATCGCCAAGTCCAGGCCGACCGAGCACGGTCTGCCGTTCTCGACCTGGAGCCTGGCCAAGCTGGCCGACTTCCTGGTCGCCGAGGGGGTGGTCGACGACATCAGCCACGAGGGCCTTCGGGTCCTGCTCCGCGAGGAGGGCGTGTCGTTTCAACGCATAAAGACCTGGAAGACCTCCCGCGATCCCGACTACGCCGCCAAGAAGGCCCGCGTCGAGCACCTCTACGCGATCGCCGACGGCGAGGTCATACCCGAGGAGGGCGAACCCGAAGTCGTCTTATGCCTGGACGAGTTCGGACCGCTCAACCTCCAGCCCCACCCCGGCCGACAGTGGGCCGAGCGCGGAGGACGGCACAAGGACCCCGGCCGGGAGCCCAGGCCCCGCCGACGGGCGACCTACACCCGCCCGCACGGGGTCCGGCACCTCTTCGCCGCCTACGACCTCGGCAAGGACAAGCTCTACGGCCACATCAAACCGAAGAAGAACCGGACGAGGTTCCTGGAGTTCTGCCGCTACCTGCGCAGCCTCTACCCGCCCAAGATCCGCATCGCGATCGTGCTCGACAACTTCTCCCCGCACCTGACCACGAAGAGGGACAGCCGGGTCGGCGACTGGGCCGCGGCCAACAACGTCGAGTTCGCCTACACGCCTACGAACAGCTCCTGGCTGAACCGCATCGAGGCCCAGTTCACCGCCCTGCGCTATTTCACCCTCGACGGCACCGACCACGCCAGCCACAAGGAGCAGGGCAGCATGATCCGTCGCTACATCATCTGGCGAAACCGCCACGCCGACGATCAACGGCTACGAGCCGTGGTTGACAGGGCGAACGTTGCCTGATGCGGCACTAGATCGGTCTCGGCGCGATGTCGCCCCCGCCCGGTGCGAGACAAGTGCCCCCGCTCGAAGATCGGCGGTCGGACCCTCTCCCTGCACCACGCGAGGTGCAAGAAGTCCTCGACCATGCCCGCCTCCAGCAGTCCGACGACCAGTAGCGAGCCAAGTACGCAACCCGCGCGGGCGTCGAGGGAACCATCCACCAGGCCGTCGCGGTCACCGGCATGAGACGTGCCCGCTGCCTCGTCCTCCAGAAGACCCCCGTGGAACGCGTCTTCTCCGCCGCTGCGCTCACCCTCATCCGCCTCGATGCCTGGTGGAAAGGCCACTCGCTCGACCGTATCCGTGCCAGCCGCCTTGCCCGCCTCGACCTCTCCCTCGCCGCGTGACCAAGTAAAGCCGGCAGGATCGCCACCGGCCGCAAATGATCGGCCTTCGGAGACGTGGGAGTGCTGGCCGTCAGGTGAAGAGGGGGGAGAGGGCTGCGGTGATGGCGGCGGCGAGGGCGAGGACGGCGGCGAAGGTGCCGGCAGCCCGGGTGCAGGCTGTTGGCCAGCTAGCGCCGTCGATCCGGGCGAGCGTGCCTGCGCCGAGAGCGGACAGCAGAGCGACAAGGAGGACGACAGCGATGGTGAGAAGGACAACAGCGACGGTCATGACAGACTCCCTGGACACAGTGGGGTGTTGACAGGGGCGAAGTTCGCAGAACCGCTGTGCGCCATGGTTCACCTGAACGAAGATGAACACGGGCACACGCATCACTTGGAGACCGTCACATGCTCGATGATCCGGACCGTCGACGTGCGCTGTCCGAGCTGTGCTCAAGGCTGGAAAGGGGACGCGCCCGCGCCCGCCTGGATAAGACGCAACTTTCCAGGAGAGCGGAACTGGGGCGTACGACGGTGTCGAACGCACTCTCCCCCAATCAAGGGGTGCCGTCGGTGAACACAGTGACCGTGCTGGCCAACGTGCTGAAGTTGTCGGAAGAGGAGCTGCTGGAGTTGCGGCGGATCGCGGCCGGGGAGACAGGCACCGCCTCCGCCGACATGTCCGGGCCGGGCCGGCCGATCGGGCAGTGGGATCCGCACGAACTGGAAGTCCACCCAGCCGGACCCGGCAAGAGCCCGACGGGCACCGACGGTGCGCGCGCTGTCGGGGTATGCGCGGCGCGAGCACGACCAGGTGCTGGCCAACACGGTCACGGCGGCGGCAGCAGGCCGCAGTGGAATTGTGGTCCTGGTGGGGACCTCGTCGACGGGGAAGACCCGGGCGTGCTGGGAGGCCGTGCAGCCGCTCGCCGAGAAGGGCTGGCGGCTTTGGCATCCCTTCGATCCGACCCGCGCCGAAGCCGCCCTTGAGGACCTGCACCGGGTCGGTCCGCAGACGGTGGTATGGCTGAACGAGGCACAGCACTACCTCGGCGACCGGAAGTTCGGCGAGCGGATCGCGGCGGCGGTGCGCCAGCTGCTGCTCGACGAGGATCGCGGCCCGGTCCTGGTCCTGGGCACGCTGTGGCCCGAGTACGCATACGACTACACTGCCCCGCCCACACCGGGCCAGGACGATCCGTACAGTCTGGTGCGGGAACTGATGGCCGGACACACCGTGAGCGTCCCCGACACGTTCGATGCCGCGGCCCTGGCCACCGCGACAGCCCTTGCCGAGCAGGGCGACAGCCTGCTGGCCGATGCCCTCACCCGAAACCGGAACGGCGGCCGGATCACCCAGGACCTGGCCGGAGCCCCCGAGCTCCTGCGCCGCTACGAACAGCCCCGCCAGGCCGCCGCCCGCGCGCTCCTGGAAGCGGCGATGGACGCCCGCCGGCTCGGCACAGGACTCCACATCCCCCAGTCCTTCCTGACCGACGCCGCCCTCGACTACCTCAGCGACCACGACTACGACCAGCTCGCCGACGACTGGGCCGAACAGGCCTACGCCGAACTCGCCGAAAAAGTCCACGGCAAGCAAGCACCCCTGCGCCGCACCACGCCCCGGCCCACACGGCGCCCACCCACCCCCACCACCGACGCCGGCACCACACCGCCCACCCCCGCAGGCCCGGTGTTCCGGCTCGCCGACTACCTCGAACAACACGGCCGCACCATCCGCGGCCACCTGTGCCCACCCGCATCCTTCTGGCATGCCGCACACACCCACCTCACTCACCCCGGCGACCTGAACAACCTCGCCAAAGCAGCCAAAGACCGATATCGCCTGCAATGGAGCCACCACCTCTTCCAACGCGCAGCCGACCACGGCGACCCCGAGTGAGGTTCCCCCGCTGTGCGGGAGGTGCTGACTAGCTGGTCAGGGCGGGTTGACTGGGTTTCAGGTTCACCGGTTCGGCCGCTGCCTGGTCGGCGTAGTGCTTCTCCTCGAACTCGATGGGGCTGAGGTAGCCGAGGCGTTTCTGGATGCGGCGGGGGTTGTAGAAGCCGTCGATGTACTCGAAGAGCGCGAGGTTGGCCTCGGCCCTGGTGGCGAAGACGCGGCCGCGGACGCATTCGGTCTTGATGACCATCCAGAGATTCTCGGCGAGAGCGTTGTCGTAACTGTCGCCGACCGATCCCATGGACGCCTCGATCCCCGCTCTGACCAGGCGTGTCGTGAGCTTCACGGACGTGTATTGGCAGCCGTGGTCGGCGTGATGGATCAGCCGGCCGGGTTCGACCTCCCGCGAGGCGAGGGCGTATTCCAGCGAGGTCAGGACCAGGTCGGCGTCCGCGCGGGCGGAGGTCTCCCAGGCGACCACCCGGCGGGAGAACGCGTCGCGGATCGCGGAGAGCCACAGCGGCCCCTCACCGGTCGGGATCATCGTCAGGTCGGTGACCCACAACCGGTTCGGCACGGGGGCGGTGAAGTCGCGCATCACCAGGTCCGGGGCCGGGGTGGCCTTCGGGTCCCGGCGCGTGAAGCCCGTGCGGCGCGGGCTGATCCCGGCGAGGTCGGCCTCGCGCATCAGTCGCTCGACGCGCTTGCGGCCGACGTGGACGCCCTCGCGTTTGAGGACGGCGTGCACGCGTGGGGAGCCGTAGATCCCGCCGGACTCGGTATGGATCTCCTTGATCTGCTCGGTCAGCTCGGCGTCCCGGCGGAGCCGTTCGCACGGCTCGGTCTCGGCCTGGCGCCAGCGGTAGTAGGTGGAGGAGGCGATGTGCAGTTCCCGGAGGGTGGGCTCGACCTCCAGGTGCGGGTGCTCGGTGAAGAGCGCCGTCACCTGGGCCGGGTCGGGTCGAGCTGCGCGGCGAAAAAAGCCGAGGCGGTCCGCAGGATCTCGTTCGCCCGCTTGAGCTGGGCGTTCTCCTTGCGCAGGGCCGCGAGTTCCTCGCGCTCGGCGGTGGTGGGCCGGTCGTCGCGCTCGCCGGCGTCCGCCTCGGCCTGGCGGATCCAGCCGCGCAGAGCCTCGGGATGGACGCCGAGGTCGACGGCCAGCTTCTTGATCTGCGGCTTCGGCTCGGCGGTGCGGTACATCCGTACCGCACGCTCACGCAACTCCAGCGGGTACTTTCTCGGAGCAGGCATCGTCTGGGTTCCTCTCATGAGTCCCATCCGACCCGCTGTCAGCACCTTCCGCATCCCGGGGGAACCTCAGTGATGATCCTGCTGGGTACGGAATAAACCAGCAAGATCATCACCGCGCACGAACAGTCCCCGCCTCCCACTGAGCCCACCGACATCAGCGCCATGCCCCGTAGCCCCGCCCCACGGCGCCGACCCGACAAACCCGCCCAGGGGCGGCTGGTACGCGGACGCTGAGAGAGCCGCCGTCCAGGAGGTGGTGGACGAGTCGCAGTCGTGGTGGCCCGGATGGTGCAACAAGGACTTCGTGGCTGCTGTCGAGGAAGCGTTCGCGGACAGGACCCAGGCCCGGCACTCGATCGCCTTCCCTTTCGGAGAGGTGGTGTGGGTGGTGGGTCATAGCGGGGTTCTGGATCACGTCGGCGACGGTTCGGGTACATCGTCGGTGGTGAGGATTCCGTAGGCGTGACCGAGGCGGATCAGGTGCGCTTCGTTGTCAGCCTCTGCCTTTGCGATGAGGTGGGCGGTGTAGCCCGGCAGGTCGAACTGGTCGATCCCGGTGTGTCGGGCGATCGCGGCCACCGTGTGGTGCAGGGCATGGGCCTGCCACAGCAGTAGTTCCTTCTCAGTGAACGGCTCAGGCGTCGGCAGAGGTGCGGGCCGGGGAAGTTCGCCGGTCACGAAGCCCATCTGCACCTTGAGCGAGGGCTTCTTAACCTGCAACTTGTGGCCGATCAGCGTGGAGTGTCGGCCGAACGTACGTGGCGTCATGTTCAGGTTCGCAGCGCCGGCCGCTGGCACGCGGCCGAGGGACATCTCCTCCAACACCTTGCGCTCGGTAGGGGTCAGGGGGGTGATGATGGAAGTCGTCCGCTGGGTCATGAGGTGCCTCCGGAGTCTCGGTGGAGCAGGCGCGAGGGACGGCGTTGGGTGGCGCTTCCGATTCGCTGAAGAAGGGTGAGTTCGCCGGTCGTCATGCATCAGTGCGGTCAGGCGGGCTTGCGAACGTCATGCGGACGTCGTCACCGATCAGCGCGCTGAGCCCGGAACGCTGCTCGGCGACGAGTTCGAGGCGGGCCACTCGGTCGCCGTTCCGGCCGGGGCCCGGTCCCCGTAGGTCCCAGCCCAGGTCGATGAGCCGGCGCAAGCGACTGGCAAGGGGTTCTGCGGCAAGGGCGCCGCGGGCCGGCATCTCCGTTCGTACGAGCGGGAGATCCTCTCGGGCTGCGGCGTCGGAACCCCAGAGTGTGATCAACCGGGCAGTGTCGTCGAGTCGGTCGGGCAGGATGTGGACGTGGCCCAGGAAGAGACACGGGCCGCCGCCCCAGGCGAGATCGGGTACGCGCTGCGCGGTCATGCAGGCCAGCAGCAGTCCGTTCTCGAACAGGCCGACCGCTGGCGTCGCCGGGGCCTTGGAGAGAGTGGAAGCGCTTATGTCAGCGGGTATTGCGAGGCCACTCAGGGCGAGCCAGCGTTGATGGTCCTGGACGAGGGCGGCAGCCTCGGCTCGCTCGGCGTCGGTGCGCAGGGGCCGCATCTCGTACGGGGGAAGAGGGTTGCGTGGTCGGTCCAGCCGGGACGTCCCGGCGGCCGGCGGGAAGGTCTTCACTGTTCGCTCGTACCTTTCACGTCGATTCGCCGACTCGGCAGTAAGCCCCAGGCATGGGCCCGGACGACGAGTTGGGTGACGTCCTTGGTGGATGTCGCGGCGTGCAGCCCGTCGAGTGCGCTGCGCAGGTCGTCGGGGGCGATCCGGGCGGCACGACTGATGTCGCGGGTGGTGCTGTGCTCCGCCACTGCCCGCAGTAGCAACGTCTGCTTTGCGTCGAGTGACGGCGCGGGCCGATCCGTCGCGGGCGGTTCGGCCTGAGCCGACACCAGGGCGAAGTGAACGATCACCCAGGTCTTGCTGCGCCGCGGACAGTGGAGACGCGCTCTGATGTCGCGCACGTACCCACGCACCGTTTCGAGCGCTATGCCCTGCTCCACGGCTATCTGGGGGGTGGTGAGCCCCGCCATGAGGTGATGGACGACTCGCCGTAAGGTTGGGCTCAGCGGTGTGATCGGTGCGCTGGTGGTCACGAGCGGGGTCACGGGATCCTCATTCTCCGTTGAGCTGGTGATCGGCTGCGGACGAGGTGGCTTCGGGCGTTGGTTCAACGCAGCATGTACGGGGCGAGCCGGCCGACCAGGCGACCCATGCTGAACCCGATGGTGTGCGCGTCGGAATCCACGGCGGCCACCACTGCCAAGATCGTGTCCACGCCACCAGGCTGGTTGTCGAAGGCGGAACTCCGTCCGGCGTTCCGCACGAAGATCAGGCAATCGTCCCGCTCGATCAGTACCTGCCTGGCCGGGCACCTCCTGCCGCCGGGGCCGGTGAAACCCCCCGCGAGGGAGGCAAGGCCGCTGACCGAGGCGGCGAGCGAGTCCGCCCAGCCCCTGTCAACCTCGCTGTCCAGCAGCCGCAATCCGTCCCGCGACAGCAGGACCACGTGCGTGACGCCGGTCGTGTCGGTGGCGAATTCGCGCAGGAGCCAGGCGATGTCGTCGCGGTCTTCGTCGGCCGTAGTCTTCGATGCGGGCGTGCTGCTCGCAGGGTGGGTGCTCAAGGGATCACTCCGGGGTATGGGTTGGCGTCGGCTTCGGCGCGGCACAGGGCAATGCCGTTCACGCTTGCGGATGGACCGGACCGGTTGGTCCACGTCCGGGTGGGGGTTGGGCGGGGTCGGCCGGTCCGGTGCCCTGCGCATCAAGACGGTGTCGGTGGCTGTGCGCGCAGCGGCGTCAGGCCCCCGCGGTCCCGGCTCGTACGGTGAGTTGGAGGCGGGAGGGCTTCCGTGCCCGGCGCGGACGGGGCACCGAGCCGCTCCGCTTGCTGGATGCCGGTGTCCTGCCATATCGCGTCCGCGCCGGCCTCGACGACCATGCGTCCGCCGACCTCGTGGGTCCACGGGTGGACACGGCCGTAACCCGGGCGCAGGCGCATGGCCGACACCATCGCGACCTCGCCGGTCAGGCCCTCGACGACCTGGATCACCTGCGGCTCGCCCTTGCGCGGCGGCATGAAGTCCGTGACACGGACCATCCCAGCCGGCGTGTGCCAGACCGACTCCAGGACGAGGGAGTCCCTGCGGTAGCGGCGCTCGGCGGTGACCTCGCGGCCGTCGTCGTCGAACGACGAGGCCGGTGCGATCCGCCAACTGCCGTGCTGTTTCTCGCCGACCAGTCGCGCGAAGGCGGCCGGCGAGTCGAAGCGGGGCAGACACAGCCAGTCGACCGATCCGTCGTCGCAGACGTGCGCACTGGTCTGCAGGTCGCCGATCAGGCCGTATCGCTCGATACGTGGATGACGCGTCATCGTAAAAATCTCCGTAGGCCCCTGGAAGGGGATCGTTTCTGGGAGTGGTGGCGGCGCGTACGGCCGTCGCGGACGACCAGCCAGGCCGTCGGACCGAGGATCAGCGCAATGAGGGCGGCCCCGGTGCCGGTCACCTACGCGGCACCGATGCGGCAAGCACCAAAACGGCGAGTGCCAGGGCGAAAACGGAGCCGCGCCATACGTTCAACGACGGCCTCCACCACCAACGTCGGCGCGGCGACTCCACGGTGACAGCTCTGTCGTTCCCCGCTACAGCGAGCAGTTGCTGGGTGGCCCGAGCCAGATTGACGAGATGGACTCGGCTGGGCACGTAGCCGTCGGGAAGACTTTCCGAGCAGAGCTGCTGCGCCTGCCGGAGGGCCGGCTCGGTCGCAGGCGCCAGGGGGCCGAGGTGCTGGACGTGGCCCCGCAACCGCAGGACGAGGTCCTCCACATCGGCGGCGTTCTCAGGAACGGGCGAGTCCTCGCCCAGCACGAGCGCAACCGTCTCTGTCGCGGCGACTACCTGGTCCCGCCCCTGTCCCGTCCGGTGCGAGTGTTGACTGGCCGTCAGTTCAAGCCGGGGAAAGGTGACCCGTATTGCGCGCATCAGCCCCACGGCATCATGCAACGTTCGAGCGATTCGCCCGCGCTCGGACTTGGGACCGAACGGACGGCACGCGCCCGTCGCAACATGCTGAGCCGGCGGCCGATCCATGATCCGAGTCGTCCTGCTCATGGCAGCCCCACAGCTTCGGGTGTCACTACGGCCACGAAGGCGAAGTGCGAGGCGAACCAGTCGAGTTCCCGTCGATACTCATCGAACTCCGTACTGATGGCCTCGGCGGTAGCCACCACCACTCCGTCCGCGAAGCCGGCGCGTACCTGGCTCTTCACGAGCCTCCAGCCCGGCCGCGACGAGGAAGCCGGCTGGCCCACCAAGTCGGAGTGGGACCGCCCTGCCGACACCTGCCATGACCGCGCTTCGGCGTAGGCCGCAGCGGAGTTGAGCGATGCGGCCAGGCTCTCACCGTCGCCGGATAACGCGTATAGGCAAACCCTTGGCGTCCGGTGGCGACTGCGGATCTGCTCTACGCGCCGGTCCACCTGGGAGCGACGTACGGCAGCTACGAGTGCGTACGGGTTGGGGACGGGACGAGCTGCGTAGTCGACCCCTCGCACACGCTCGGGGCGTACCTCGCTCATCCAGTTCCGCATGGTGCGGGCATTGCTCTGGCGCATTGCTGGCCTCGGCTTCGTCGGAGGTCGTCGTGCTGCAAGCACGCCCACGAAGGGCTACCGACATGCCAGCAGACGGGGATGGCAACCATGAGTGTCGATCGGTGACCCAGTGCACTCGATCCGCAGACATCATGACAGCGCAAGACCTATCGTGGAAGCTCTCAGGAGCAATTGCTTCAGACGAATTTCACTGCAAACTTTGCTGTCCTGCAAGAGAGTTCTGCGAATCAGCCGAACGTTGCACTAGTCAGGAGAAGCTGCGTTGCGCAACTCGAACGTTCACCGTCAGACTGGGTCCAAGATTCGGGAGGGTGCGGGATGATCGAAGTGGCCGAATCGGCCTTCGAAGCAGCAACGCCTGCTCTATGTCGGCTCCAACTGGGCGTTGAGCTACGTCAGCTACGGCTGCAGAGGAAGATGACCGGCGCAGAGGTATGCCGTCATCTATCCTGGGCCGGCTCGAAGTTGACTCGGTTGGAGACGGCGGACAGCGGATCAGTTGAGCCGGCTGACGTCATAGCGCTGTGCCACATCTACGGGGCAGCACCCGAGAAGCAGCGAGTCTTGGCGGGGTACGCCACAGTCACGAAGACGAAGAAGGACTGGTGGCAGTCCCCCGAAGTGCGTGACGTCATCCAGCCGGGCTTCAAGGCGTACCTCGGCTTGGAGGCCACCGCCGAGAAGATGGGATGCTACGAGGCCGAGTTCGTTCCTGGACTGCTTCAGACCGAACCGTACGTCCGAGCCATCCACCAGAGGGCCCACGCGGGCCTTCCCAGCGACCAGATCGACCGCCTGGTCGCGGTACGCATGACTCGTCAGGAAGTTTTGCATCGCAAGGTTGACCCACTCGACTTCGTTGCGATCATCAACGAGGCGGTCCTGCGACGCGTGGTCGCCGACCGCTCGGTGATGAAGGGGCAGCTGGAGCACATCATGGAGATCTCCAGCTCCCTGCCCAACGTCAAGGTGCAGGTCGTACCGTTCAGCTTGGGCTATCACCCCGGCATGAACGGTCCCTTCATTCTGCTGCGGTTTGGGCCGCCAGTCCCCAACCTCCGACCGATGGTGTACCTCGAGAACCTGGTCGGCGCCGGCGTCTCGCGTCGCGATGATGACGTGAAGAAGTACGAGACGGCATTCAGTGAACTTCAAGCACTTGCTCCGGGCTATCAGGAGTCTCTGAGCATGATCCACCGCGTAAGCAAGGAGATTTGATGCAGACCAGGGCCGATGATCTTGGGGTCAGCTGGTTCCGATCGAGCTACAGCAACGACCAGGGAGGCGCATGCGTGGAAGGCGGCCGGCTGCCCAACGGGCGGATGGCCATCCGGGACTCCAAGGTCCCCCACGGTGCGGCCGTCGTGTTCCCGGCCGATTCCTGGCGCGAGTTCATCAGCGGCGTGAGCGAGGAGCGCTTTATCACGTCATAGCCCGAGCGTTCAGGGGGGGCTCCCTCCTCGTCACTGCCGTGGCGGAGAGAGAGCCCCTTCTCCATGCGCGCATCGCCGGGCACACAGCCCCGCCGGGCCATCACCAGCATCGTCCGAAGACTGCTTCAGCACGCTGGATTCTGATCCAACCCGATCCTCGAAGCAGCCCTCGGTCAGGTGCGCGGCCGGGGGCTGATACGTGATAAGTGGCTGGGACTTGCTGCAGGTTCGTCTGCTGACGGTCAGTGGTCAGTTCTAAACGGAGTCCACAAGCCCATCCCGACGACGAGAGCCTCCTCGCCGGCGGAGTCCTCGCTCAGGATGCCACCGCGCACGCGCACGCGCACACCGCTGCCGTCACCATGACATGGGCGACCGACAGCCCGCGGGCTCTCGAACTTGCCGACGCCTGAACACGAGATGTCCGTCCTCAGGTCCTCAGGATCCAGTGTCTCGTGTGTCCAACATCTGGGGTCAAGGCCCGCGGACCGCTGGACCTGAATCCTGATCGTCGCCCACGCCTAGCTCCGGCTCGCCCGGCCCCTTGCCACGGACCTCCCCCGGCCCTGGGACAAACCCACGGGCTCCGACCGGCTCACCCCGGCCCGGGTTCGCCGGGGGTTCAGAACATCCGCGCGCTCACCTCGCCTGCCCGGCCCGTGTTCCCAAACCCCGAGGCACCGGACCCGGACGGCCACCCGGCGCCAAGAACGAGCACCGGGCAACCCGCTACAACGTCGGCAAGACCGTCAATCGCCCTGAGACTCTCAAGGCCATCGGTTGACCCGGAAGATCTTGGTAGATAAAGAACAAGCTCAATGGGTGGCGTCGTACTGCTGAAGGAAGATCCGCGCCGCCTTGTTGATGGCCTTCACTGGGTCTGCGGTGCGCTGGAAGTTGAACCACTCCCCTACGATCCGCAGCCGGGTGAACTTCTCGTGGAGGTGGCTCTCCAACGGAAATCCGCCCGGCGACTGCCAGCGCAGCACTATGGGAGACGCCGACCCAATCTGAAGCTGCTTAAGGCGCTTCTGAATGTTCCCGGCAACACCGATCTTTATGGACTGCGGGTCGGCTTCAGTGGACACGGCATAGACCCACCGGGAGTCCATCTCATTGGTGCTCTCCGCCTCGGGGACACGTGATGCCCGGACCTCTGAGCAGGACTGGCAAACCTCTCTCAGGCCACTGCACGAGCACTGGCCGCAGTCGTCGCAGGGCACGCACGGTTGCTGGTCGGCTGGAGGTATCGCCTCGAGGTTCACGGAGAGGACAAGACCCAGGCCGTGGTGCTCACGCTTGTCGACTACACCGACCGCGGTGAGTTCAGCAAGGAATGGTAGCAGCGCGTCCGAGCCGGCCAGGCCCACAACGCGGGCAATGTGGTCCAGGTCGAAGGTGTCGCTGCCCTCGGCGACCTGTTGGTCTGCGGTGAGGACGGCGTATGTAAGGCGGGCGGTGGGGCTCAGGTCCTGATTGAGAAGGGTGACGGCGTCGACCAAGACGGCGTAGGGATATCGGCGGTAGACGCGGATGATGAGCCTCCTTCGGCGAAGGCGGCCCGCAGTGTTCGGGCCGCCATGTTGTGAAGACGCCGGGCGCGCGGATCTGTTCCAGACCTGTGGGGTTCAGCGCCCTCGGCCGACCGCCCCTGGAGAGCCGTCGAAGTGCCGCCGCCTTGTGGCGACCGCACGGCGCCCATTCGGTGCCCGGCCGAGGGTGGACCTTCACTCGCAAGTGAGCGAGCACTACGCGCCCGCGCCCTCACTCTTCGTACGAGGCCTCCGAGCGAAAGTCCTCCAAGTCGGCGGTCTCTGCCTCGGCTATCTGTTCGGCGATCTCCCTGCGGATGGCCGCCGTGTCCGCAGGCGACCACACCGATCCGCTCCCGAAAGACAGCACACGGTCGTGGGGCTGGTAGAGCTCCTCGCTTTCCAGACTGCGACAACAAGCACGACACCTCCACGGACGGCGCAGAGTGATCCACTGTCTGCGCCCGCACCAGGGGCACAACACGAAGTACGCGCTGGGCCCGTGAGCGGCGGCCCAGCTGGCATAGCCCGAACGGCTGCGAGCCACGTTGATGTCGCCATGGGTGCGTTCCGCGACCCAGCCAAGGAGGACCATCTCGCCACCGCCCTCTCTGACACCGTTGGGTGAGACGCCCCGAAATGATCAGATATTGTGGGCGGGTACGACAGGAGAACCACCCGCATGACCAGCACCAAGCCCGCCGGGCAGGATCCGGCGCCGAAGCCGAAGCGCCGCCGTTTCGCCCCCGAGTACAAGCTGCGGATCGTCGCCGAGTACGACGCGGCCCCCGCCGGGGACAAGGGCGCTGTCCTGCGCCGGGAGAGGCTGTACCACTCGCACATCATCGAGTGGCGGCAGGCCAGGGATGCGGGCGCGCTGGAGAAGCTGACCGATCACCGCACCAGCCCCGCCCGCCCGAGGAAGCACCCGGCCGAGGCGGAGAACGACAGGCTGCGCAGGCAGGTGGAACGGCTGGAGAAGGAGCTGGCGAAGAACCGCGCCGCGGTGGAGGTGCTGGGAAAAGCTGTCGCGCTGTTGGAATCGGTCTCCGACAGCGCGGACTGAACGACGTCCTCGAACATCATCTGCACGCCCTGGTCGAGCAGCTCGCTCCGCACGTGGGCATCGTGGTGGCGTGCCGTCTGACGGGACGCTCCCGGGCCACCCACCACCGGCGGCTCAACCCGGCCCCGCCCAGGCCGAAGGCTCCGCGTCCGGCGCCGGTCAACGCGCTGTCGGCGGCCGAGCGGCGGGCGGTGCTGGAGCTGATGAACCGGCCCGAGTACGTGGACCTGCCGCCCGCGCAGGTCTATGCCCGCGAGCTGGACGAGGGCCGTTACCACTGTTCCGAGCGCACGATGTACCGGATCCTGAAGGAAGCCGGTCAGGACGGCGAACGCCGCCGGCGGGCCACCCATCCTCCCCGCACCATTCCCGAACTCGTCGCCGACGGGCCTTCCCAGGTCTGGAGCTGGGACATCACCCGCCTGGCCGGCCCGGCGAAGGGAGTCTGGTTCCACGGCTACGTGATCCTCGACATCTACTCCCGCTATGTCGTCGGCCACACCGTCGAGCAGGCCGAATCAGCGGCGCGAGCCGAGGAGTTGATCCAAGAGGCGATCGACCGCAACGGGATCGTGCCGCACACCGTTCACGCCGACCGCGGCACCTCGATGACCTCCAGGCAGGTCTCCCAGATGCTTCTCGACCTGGGCGTCACCCGAAGCCACTCCAGACCCAGGGTCAGCAACGACAACCCGTACAGCGAGAGCCGGTTCCGCACCACGAAGTACCAGTCGGACTACCCCGAACGCTTCGATTCCCTCGCCCACGCACGCGAGTGGATGGACGCGTTCATCTCGCACTACAACCACGTCCACCGGCACTCCGGGATCGGCTACCACACCCCGGCCAGCGTCCATTTCGGCACCGCCGACCTCGTCCGCGAGCAACGGGCGACCACCCTCACGGTCGCGTTCGAGCAGCACCCCGAACGCTTCAACCACCGGCCCGTGCCACCGAAGATCCCCCAGCAGGCATGGATCAACGACCCCACCCGACGACACGAATCACAACAACACAGTTCATAGCCGCACAATCGTTTCATTTGACTTGACAGCTACCGCGGGCCACGCACAGGCGCAAGGGCCGTCGCAGTGGCAGGCGCGCGCCTTGCCCAGCTCGACGGCCTTTTCCTTACGGGGCGTGGATGGTCCCTTGACCTCAAGCCATGTCCCGATCTCAGGCAGCCAGAAGTCCGGCAGGTAATGCGCCCCTGACAGCAGGGTGATTCGCTCAGGCTCGTACTGCCAGAGGATGCTGTGAGTGTCGAGGGTGCAGGCCCAGTCGGCTTCGAGTCGAGAACGGAAAGTGGTGCCGCTGCACTCCGTCGGTACGGCTTCGATGGGCTGGCCGTCTGTGAGGGGGTCCGTCACGGCGTCTCCGTTCCAGGTCAGTTATGCGCCGACCCACAGTTTGACCGCTAACCTCGCGCTTCATGAACCGGGCTGTCCGACGGGTGGCCAGTCCTGCTCTCGTTTGCAGACCCATGCCTCGGCCTTAGCGCAGCGGACAACCACCGTTAGCTGCTTCGGCATCACAAGATCCATTTCAGCAACGCCCTCTCTATCGCAAGAACCCGGTTCGTCCAACTCGGCCTTTCCCTGGAATCTCGTCCTGTCATCGCCCCACACGACAGGAGTCGACCCATGCCGGAGCCGCGCGGAGCATCCCAGACCGCTTTCTTGACCCTCCCCAGTGCTCAACGTCGCTCTATTAGATGGCCGTCGCCATGTCTTTGAGTGTCGGTGACGTCGTTTCCTGCGGGGCGAGTTGCAGGGGTCTCGGCTTCGCCCGCGGCTTGCGTGGTCGTCGTTCTTCGGGGAAGAGCGAGAGGCTGATCGTGTGGGTGACCTTGGTGGTGGCGGGCTCGTCCGGTTTGAGGGTGCGGTATCCGGTGGTGCTGCGTTTGGTGGCGCGGGGTGCGGCACGTCCGGGGCGGGGACGGACGGCCTCGCGGGTCAGGTCGGCCTGGATGTCACGGATCCTGGCGGTCAGTTGCCGAGGGGGGAAAGTCCGCGCCGACGGAACGTCGGGCGGCGGCGAGGGTGTTCTTGAAGCTGATGTGCGAGACGGGGAGGTTCGCGTGGTGGGCGGCGTCCACGGCCAGGTCGTGTACGGCCTGGTAGACGCAGAGCATGGCCCACAGTTCCTGCTCGACCATGGCGGGACTGTTGGACCGGAGGGTCGCGGTGCGTCCTCCCCGCTGTTCGATCTTGATGTGCTTGAAGATCGTCTCGCTGGTCCAGCGGGCGGTGTACAGCTCTGCCAGCTCTGCGGCGGGTGCCGCCTCGGGGTCCAGGAGCGTGGTGATCAGGCAGAACAGCTCCGAGGTCTCCTCACTGTCGCCGTCCGCGCCGATCGTGGTGGTGACCACGGTGTACTCCACGGCGCGCACGGTGATCCGGGCGCCGCGCGGCCCGTTCAGGCGGGTGAGGAAGGTGCCGTCGGCCAGAACCTCATGCGGCCGCAGGGTGAAGGAATCCGAGACCCGCCACAGGAGTTCGGCCCCGGTGACCGCGGCTGCCCGCCACAGCTCATAGGCTGGAAAGCCCCGGTCGGCCATCAACAGGATGCCTTCCCGCAGGTGCACCAGGAGGCGGGCGGCCAAGGTGCGCTCGCCGACGGCGAAGGAGTCGAAGACCGCACCGATCAACGCCTTCGTGCCGCACTCCACCAGCGCGAGGAGCCTCACCTGCGGGTACGGTCCAGGCCGATTTCCGTTGGAGGCACGGGTGTAGGCGGCAGCGTTCGCCTCGCTGTCAGGAACGTCCAGCAGTGTGCCGTCCATGGAGGTCAGCCGCAGCCCGCGCCAGAAAGCCCCCGGCGTGGCCGCAGTGCCGGTGCAACCGGCGACCCGGTCGAAGAGCAGTCGCAGCGGCCCCGCACCCAGCCGGGCCCGCGCCGTTGTCAGAGACCCCGTGCGCGCCGGACGCCACACCTCCCGCGCCCGGCGCGGCCAGTGCTCCACCAACTCCCGCAGCACCAGGCCGTATCCGTCACCGCTGAACAGCCACATCGTCAGGACGAAATACACCATCAGCCGGGCCGGCAACGACCGGGTCCGCTCCTCGCGCGCCCCCGCCTCATCGACCACGAAGTCGACCAGCTCGGGCGTGAACGTACGCGACAGCACCCCCATCCGGACCCGCTCCGGGTACGTCTCACCAACTATGTGATCTCTCGGCACAAGACCGAGACTCTACGCGATCATGAACTAAGCGAGCGACGTTGCCCCAGTGCTGCCGAGTACCTCGGCATCTCACCCAACACGTTGTACGTCTGGCGACACCGTCGACAGGGGCCTCCCAGCTTCCGCATGGGACGGCGTGTGATGTACCGGATCACGGCGCTCGACGAGTGGGTCCGCGATCAGGAGCGAGCGGACTCCCGCTCCAACAGCGCCCTTGACCCGCTGAACCGGAAGCCGCAACGGCGCTCGAAGGTCGTGAAGTAGCGCGGTGGTCTACGCGTCCGGTCTTCCCCGAGAAGAAGTTCTCCGCACGGGGATTGGATCGTGCCGCAGATCGCGTTAACACCGACCAGCTCATGATCACGCACCACTGGAGGGCCCCATCATGGCGGGTTACATAGAAGACCGATGGCTGAAGAAGCGCCCCGACAAGCTGACCGGGAAGCGGGAGCGGACCGCGATCTATGGCACCGGGAAGCGCTACCGGGTCAAGGGGATTCCCGGTATCCAGGACCGGTCGTTCCACACGAGCGAGGACGCGAAGCAGTGGCTCGCCAGCGCCAAGACGGACTCCAGCCGCGGCGAGTTCGTCGATCCCCGCAAGGGGGAGATCCTTCTCGCCGACTACATCGTCGAGCACTGGTGGGCGGGCCGTTCCGACGAGCCCTCGACGGCGGACCCGATGCGCAGCCGCATCTGGAACCACATCATCCCGTTGGTGGGCGACTACGCCCTGCGTGAGATCGACGCGTCCGCTCTACGGACCTTCAAGGCAGCACTGCTCACGAGGGTCGAAGAGTCGACGGCAGAGGTGATCTGGGGACACCTGTCCTCGATCCTCGGCAGCGCCGTCGACGACCAGCGTCTGCTGCGCAACCCGATGAAGGCGAAGAACAGCGTCAAGCCCCCACGAGCAATCGACAGCAAGGCCAAGGCATGGTCACGTGAGGTCGTCGACGCCGTCCGCTCGGAGTTGCAGGACCGCTACCGGATCGCGGTCGATCTCGGCATCGGCCTCGGGCTGCGCCAAGGCGAAGCGTTCGGTCTCGCCGAAGAGGACTTCGACTTCGCGGCTGGAGTCGTCCACATCCGCCGCCAGCTCAGGTGGGACATCAAAGGCCGCCCCTACTTCTCGCTCCCCAAGGGGCGCAAGACCCGTGAGGTCCCCCTGCCGGCCAACCTCGCCTTCCGGGCCCGAGCTCACTTCAGCCGGTTCCCGCCGACTTCCTGCACGTTGCCCTGGCGGAACCCGGAGGCCCCGACCACCGCGCTCGAGGAGCGCCAGCGGAAGCCGATCACGGTCGCACTGGTCCTCACCTCGTCCCACGGCAACCGCATCTACTACCGCACCTGGAACGACCGCAGCTGGAAGCGTGCGCTCGCCGCCGCCGGGCTGATCAAGCCCGTGGGCGAGAAGGTACGGCACGACGGCAACCGGGTTCGCCGGGTCCTGCTCTACGCCGCCCCACGCGAGGACATGTTCCACGTCCTCCGCCACACCTACGCGAGCGTGCAACTGGAGGCCGGCGAGTCGGTCGTCAGCCTGTCCAAGTGGCTCGGGCACTCAACACCGAAGGTGACCCTCGACCACTACGCTCACTTCATGCCCGGTGCGGGACAGCGAGGTATCGCCGCGATGGACGCCTGGCTGCGGGGCCCCTCCCGGCCGAAAGTCCCTGAGAAGTCCCTGCTGGCATGCAGGGCAGCTCATATACCCCCGAACATGCAGGTCAAAGGCATAGTGCGACAGGGCGCGGACATGTCCGTCAAGTACAAGGAGACGGCACGCGGCGGGCTCGCGGTGAACATCATCGAGTGCTGAGGACGTTCATTCGCCGGCGGCGGTGAGGGTGACGCCTTTCTTCAGGAGGTCCACGCCGTCGCCCGAGACCCGGACGGTCGCGCCGTAGGGCGGATGCAGAGACTCCGCCGTCTGCCCGTCGCGCTCGATCCGGTCGAGTCTCAGCACCACCGGGGCTCCGCCGGCCGCGCCGTCGGGGAGACGAACTTCGAAATCTGCCCCGGCGCGCACCACGCCACCGACACAGCGGGCCACGCACACTGCGGTCCCGGCACCTCGTTCCTCCACGGAAGAGATCTGGAGCTCCCCGGCGGAGTCGTCAACGGCGCGCCGGGAGCCGCGCGCCCTGTCGATGTCACATTGCAGCGCGCTGAAGCGGGGCGGTTCCCGGCTCGCGTCGAGCACGACTACGTGCAGCCGGTCCCCGACCCGGGGCGGTGCGGCGTCCTCGTCCCACCATGAGGGGTGCTTCACCTGGTCGATGAACCCGGTCACGCCGTCGGCTTCGACGCGTGAGCCCACCGGAGCGACCCCGGTCACCGTGACATCCAGTTCCTGATCGTCGTGAAACATCATTCAGGTCCTCCGAAGATCGAGATCCAGCTGCGGTTCTGTGTGAGCTCGTTGAATCGGTCCAGCTTCTCCACAGGAATTTCGAACTCCAGGCGCGGCGCTCCGCCGGGGCCGTTTCTGTCGATGATCTTCGCATACTCGCCGAACTCCTCCAGGAACGACGGATGCATCTCGTACTTCACCATTCCCTTCGCGAAGTTGATGCCTGTGGGCCCGGCGTACTCGGCTGCGACGGCCTCTTCACCGAAGTAGACCTTCCCGTTCGAGATGTATCCGCCGCCGATGTCCACGCCCGGTTGGTGGTTGGCCGGGTTCGGACCGTTGTCGAGTTCGTACTGCGCGTGGGCTCCCTTGGGAGTCCGGTAGATCGGGATGTAGTCCGGGGCCAGCCCCAGACGGTCCGTCCACCGGTGCGGGTTGTCCACGTACGTGTTCGGGTTGGGGGCCGGGGTCAGGCCCAGGGGGTCTGGGGAGGTGTAGCGGCCTGTGGAGGGGTCGTAGTGGCGGAAGACGTTGTAGTGGAGGCCGGTTTCCGGGTCGTAGTACTGGCCGGGGAAGCGGAGGGGGGTGTACGTGGTGCTGGTGCGGGGCCAGGTGGTGGTGCCCCAGAGGGTGGTGCGGGAGTGCCAGGCGGTGTGGCCGGTCTCGTCGATGAGTTCGGTGGGGGTGCCGACGAGGTCGGTGGCGATGGCGAAGAAGCGGCGGTCGATCTCCGTGTGGTGGTCGTCGGCCGTGAGGATGCGTTCGGTCTGGGCGAGGGGGGCCGGGCCGTGGTGGTCCCAGCTGAGGGCGACCGCGGTCGGGGTGTCGGGCCGGTGGGTGGTCTGTTCGCAGAGGGTGAGGCCGTCCCAGGTGAACCGGGTCTCCTCGGCCACGTCCCCGTCCGCGGTCAGGCGTTGTTTGGCCGTGCGGCGGCCGAGCGGGTCGTAGTGGTAGCGCCAGCGGGTGCCGTCGGGGGTGGTGACGGAGGTGAGGCGGCTCTCCGTGTCCCAGGTGTAGTGCCAGGTGTCGGGTTTGCGGGACAGCCGGGTCCTGCGGCGCAGTGTGACCCGGCCGAGGGCGTCGTGCTCGAAGCGGGTGTCGCCGGCGCGGGTGAGGGTGGTGGCGGTGTAGGCGCGGGAGCCGGTGGCTTCGGCGCCGGGGTGGCCGGAGGGCCAGGTGGCGGAGGTCTGGTTGCCGGCGTCGTCGTAGGTGTAGCGCTCGGTCCAGTCCTTGGCGTGGACGGCGGTGACGCGGCCCACCGGGTCGAGGTCGAAGGTGCGGGTGCCGGACTTCCGGTCGGCGACGGACACGAGGTGGCCGTCGGCGCGGTAGGTGTAGGCGCGGCTGTTGACGCGGCGGGGTCCGGCGTCGATGTGCTGGGCGGTGAGGCGGCCGGCCTCGTCCCAGGCGGAGGTCATGGTGAGCGCGTCGTCGTAGGCGCGGGTGAGTTCGCGGCCGGCGTCGTCGTGCGTGAAGTCGATGCGGTGGCCGCCGCTGGTGAGGCTGCGGGCGCGGCCGTCGGGAGCGTACGTGTAGGAGGTGGCGTGGCCGGTGGGTGTGACGCGCCCGGTACGGCGGCCCAGCGCGTCGTAGGAGTAGGAGAGGGCACGGCCGTCCACCAGTTCGGTCTTGACCGCGCCCCGGCGGTCGTACCGGTAGCGGATCTCGCTGTCCGGGCCCACCGCTTCGAGCAGCCGCCCCGCCCGGTCGTAGGCGTACGTCGTCACCCGGCCGCCGACGTCCTTGCGGATCACCCGGCCGAGTGGGTCGCGTTCGAAGGTGATGGTCCCGCCGAGGGCGTCGGTGCGGGCGGTGATCCGGTTCGCCGCGTCCGTCTCGTAGGCGAGGGTGCGGCCGTCGAAGTCGGTTTCCGCGACGAGGCGACCCGCCGCGTCGTACGCGTAGTCCCAGGTCAGGCCCTGCGGGTTGGTGACGCGGGTGAGGCGCAGCTCCCGGTCGTGCTCGAACGCGTAGCGGGCGCCGTCCGGTCCGGTGCGGGCGGCGAGGAGGTCGAAGTGGGTGTACTCGAAGCGGCTGGTCCCGCCCGCCGCGTCGGTGTGCGTGAGCGCGTTGCCCTCGCCGTCGTACGTCCATGACTCGGTGGCGCCGTCCGGTGCGGTGCGCCGGGCGAGTTCGCCGTCGGGGTGCCATTCCAGGCGGGTGACGGCGCCCACCGGGTCGGTGATGCGGACGGGCCGTCCGAGGGGGTCCCGCTCGGTGCGGGTGACGGCTCCGCCGGGGCCGGTCACCCGTACGGTCAGGCCGGCGGCGTCGCACTCGACGTGGGTCGTGGCGCCGAGGGCGTCGGTGACCGAGGTGAGGCGGCCCGCGTCGTCGTAGGTGTAGCGGGTGGTGGCCCCGGCCGCGTCGGTGACGGCCGTGCGGTTGCCGCGTTCGTCGAACTCCTGGAGCACCCGGCTGCCGTCCGGGCCGGTGATCTCGACCGGCAGGCCCGACGGGCCGCGCACGGTGCGCAGTTCGCCGCCGTCCGGGGCGGTGGTCGCGACCGGCCGGTCGTCCCCGTCGTAGGTGAAGGCGGTGCGCAGGCCCAGTGGGTCGGTGCGGGTCAGGGTGTTGCCGTGCGGGTCGTGGGTGAAGCGGGTGGTGTGGCCGAGTGGGTCGGTGACGGCGAGCGGGAGGCAGCCGGGGCCGAAGAGGTGGCGGGTGGTGTGGCCGTCGGCGGTGGTGAGCGCGGTGGTGCGGTGGCCGCTGTCGGGGTCGGGGTCGGTGTAGGCGAGGGTGATCTGTACGTGGCCGGCCTCGCCGCCCTCCGCGACGACGCGGTCCCGGTCGTCGTAGACGTAGTCGTAGCGGCTGTCGTTGGAGTCGATCCAGGCGGTGACGCGGTGGCGGTCGTCGTAGACGAAGGTGGTCGTGGCGCCGGACGGCTTGGTGACGGCGGTGAGGTCGCCGTCCGTGTAGCCGTAGCTCATCAGGAGCAGGTCCGTGGCGTCCGCACCCGCACCCGTCAGGGACAGGGCGGTGATCCGGCCGTCGGCGGTCGTCAGGCCGAGCCGCCGGCCCGCGGAGTGGACCAGGGCCAGCGGCAGGCCGCCCTCGGCGCGCTCGACGGTGATCCGGTGGCCGTTGCGATCGGTGATCTCGCCGAGCCAGGCGACGCCGTCGCCCCCGGGCTCCGCGCCGGGCGGGGCGTCGAAGTCGAGGACCAGGCCGCTGTCGGGGTCGGTGACCGTGTAGTCGCCGTTCGCGTCGCGGGCCAGCAGCGTACGGGCCCGCCCGGACTCCGGCCGGACGGGCGCGCCGGGTGCCGGGTGCGGGTAGCGGATCAGGAGGCCGTCCGCGGTGACGTGGAGGACGCCGACGGAGTCGATCTGGAGGCGTTCGTCGACGGTGGAGGTCCAGGACGGGCCCAGGAAGCGGCCGGCGGTCAGGCCGGACTCGGTGCGGCGGGTGAACAGCAGCGGCAGGATGCCGGGGAGCGCGACATCGGTCTGCGGCAGGAACATCCGGCCCGTGGCCAGGTCGACGGGGTCGGTGCCGTCGGTGACGCGCCGGCCGTCCGACCGGGTGTGGGTGCCCTCCGGGGCGTCGTCCGCCAGTCGCCGCAGCCGGGCGATGTCGGACGCCTCGTCGACGACGCGCAGGCCCTTGACCGCGGCGCCGCCGCCTCCCGTGGCGGCGGTCAGCGCGAGGTCGGGGATCAGCCGGCCGACGCCCTCGGCCGGGTCCTTCATGAAGTCCTGGACCATCCGGCTGCCGGTGCCGGCCGGGTCGTTCGCGGCGACCACCAGCCCGGCCGCCAGGCTGTTGAGCGAGGTGGCGTACTGCGCCGGGTGCGTCAGGTTGTACGGGTCCATCGGGTTGACACCCCGCACGAAGTTGACGATGCCCGCCGACGCCTTGATGATCCCGCCGTCCAGGTGCATGCCCATGACCTGGGACTCCTCGAACCCGTCCCGCACCTGCCCGGCGTACGACGGCTTCCGCGGCGCCAGGTCGCGGGCGGCCCTGACCGCCGTCCGGGCGGTCTCGGCCGCGGAGTTGCGCTGCTCGCGGGCGGCGGCGAGTAAGTCCTGCGCGTCCTGCATCAGCTGCTTGCCCGGGGTCGGTGAACGTCGACGGCGGCCGCGGCGGCAGCGAGGACGGGTCACGCCGGTCGGCGGGCAGGGCGTTGCAGCGGTCGACGGCGCTGTTGTAGTCGTCCACCTTCTTGCGGTGGGCGTCCGCGGCGTCCTCGGACGCCTTGACGCCCGCCTTCCACTTGTCGATCGCCGTCTGCGCCTGGCCCTGTGCCCAGGTGACGGTGTCCGCGAAGGCGTCGAGAGCCCCCAGCGCCCCGGCCGCGGCGTCGGCGGCCGCGTACCACTTCGGCGGCTGGGTGCTCACCGCGGTGCGCAGGGCGTCGGCCGTCTCGCCCTTGAGCTCTCCGGAGTCCAGCCCCTTCAGCCCGTCCCCGGTGCCGTCGAACGCGGCCCGGAAGGCCCGGAGCTTCGCGACCGTGGCAGTGATCTCGGCGGGGCTGCCGTAGACGAGCTCGGTCCTGTCCTCGGTCTGCCCGAGGTCCATCTCGTCGACCTCGGCGCCCATCCGGTTGGCGACGGAACGGGACTGTTCACGCACCCAGTCCGCGCCGGACTGCCAGCCGACGTCATCCAGCCGGTCGGCCGTCCAGTTCCCCACGTCCTCGACCCGGTCGCCGGCCCACTCGATACCGTCCTCGACCGCGTTCTCGACCGGGTCGGGCGTCAGGTCGCTGATGACGTCGCCTATGCCCACGGTCAGTCGCCCCCCGGCTCACTTCGCTGCTGTGCCCGCTGTGCGCGCTCTTCCGGGGACGGGCCGAACGTCTCGTCCAGCATGCCGTCGAACTGCTCGTCGGAGATCCCCAGCGCGCTGTTGAACATGTCGGCCCGGCGGCCGCCGGTGCCCTCGGTGAGGACCGTGCGGCCGGTGTCCTTCCAGGTCTGCCCCATGTCCTGGCCGGCCCGCTGGAACGACTCCGGGCTGTAGTCCGGGTCCAGGTAGTCCGGCGTGAGGACGTCGCCCCAGTCCTGCCGGGCGATCTCCTCCTCGCTCGCGTGCGGGTTCCCGCCGAACAGGGCGTTGGCGCCCACCTTGAGCGTGCCCGCGAGGTACTGGTCGTGCTCCCACTGCGTACCCGCCGCCAGACCCAGCAGATTCGCGAGCCCACTGGCGTCCCGCACCAGAGCCCGCACCCCCCACTCCCAGCGCTCGCAGAAGTCCTCGAAGTCCACCGAGAGCCCGTGGTGCCCGGCCTCCATCCCGGTCATCGCCAGCCCCGAGAACCCCTCCCCCTCGTCCGGCAACCCGCCCCACCGTAGATCAGGACGCTTCGTGGGAAGGCCGCGGTTCTCGCCGGGGCGGGGGTCGTGGCGGGCCCGGAAATGCGGTGAGGGCGGCTGTCGGGTATTGGCTAGGATGGATGCGGCCTGCAACAGCGCGCCACCGGCACGTTCCCGCGTCCGACCGGTGCACCGCGGCAGGAATCCGACCTCGACTCCGTGCCGGGCCGCAGCCGGCTCTACGCAGCAGAAATTGGGAGCATCCGACGATGACTCGACACCTGATCACCAGCGCGCTTCCCTACATCAACGGGATCAAGCACCTGGGGAACCTGGTCGGGTCGATGCTCCCGGCGGACGTGTACACACGGTACCTGCGCCAGCGCGGCGAGGACGCGCTGTACATCTGCGCCACCGACGAGCACGGCACCCCGGCCGAGCTGGCCGCGAAGGCGGCCGGGCTGCCGGTCGCGGAGTTCTGCGCGCGGCAGCACGACGCGCAGCGGGCGGTCTACGAGGGCTTCGGGCTCTCCTTCGACTACTTCGGCCGCAGCTCCTCCGCGCAGAACCGCGAGATCACCCAGCACTTCGCCCGCAAGCTCCACGAGAACGGCTTCATCGAGGAGCGGGCGATCCGCCAGGTCTTCTCGATCGCCGACGACCGCTTCCTGCCGGACCGCTACATCGTCGGCACGTGTCCGCACTGCGGTTACGACAAGGCGCGCGGCGACCAGTGCGAGAACTGCACGCGCGTGCTGGACCCGACCGACCTCATCGAGCCGCGCTCCGCGATCAGCGGCAGCAGCGAGCTGGAGGTCCGGGAGACCAAGCACCTCTTCCTGCTCCAGTCGAAGCTGTCCGGCGAGGTCGAGGCGTGGATCGACGAGACCGGTGAGGAGTGGCCGCAGCTGGCCTCCTCGATCGCCCGCAAGTGGCTCACCGAGGGCCTGCACGACCGGGCGATCACCCGCGACCTGGAGTGGGGCGTGCCGGTCCCCGCGGACACCTGGCCGGAGCTGGCGGCCGAGGGCAAGGTCTTCTACGTCTGGTTCGACGCCCCCATCGAGTACCTCGGGGCGACGAAGGAGTGGGCGGACCTGGAGCCGGAGTCCCGCGACTGGAAGTCCTGGTGGTACGACGCCGCGGACGTCCGGTACACGCAGTTCATGGCCAAGGACAACGTCCCGTTCCACACGGTGATGTTCCCGGCGATGCAGATCGGCACCCGTGAGCCGGTCAAGCGGGTGGACCTGGTCAAGGCGTTCAACTGGCTCAACTACTACGGCGGGAAGTTCTCGACCTCGCAGCAGCGCGGGATCTTCTCCGACACGGCCCTGGAACTGCTGCCGGCCGACTACTGGCGCTACTTCCTGATGGCGCAGGCCCCCGAGTCGGACGACACGTCGTTCACCTGGGAGCTGTTCGCCACCTCGGTCAACAAGGACCTGGCCGACACCCTCGGCAACTTCGTCAACCGGGTGCTGTCCTTCTCCCGCAAGCGCTTCGGCGACGAGGTCCCGGCCGGCAAGGAGGCCGGGGAGGCCGAGCACAAGCTGGGCGAGGAGATCGCGGGGCTGCTCGCGGAGTACGAGGGCCATCTGGAGGCGCTCCAGTTCCGCAAGGCCGCCCAGGCGCTGCGCGCGCTGTGGAGCGCGGGCAACTCCTACCTGGAGGAGAAGGCCCCCTGGCTGGAGATCAAGACCGACCAGGAGGGCGCCGCGCTGACCCTGCGTACCGCGATGAACCTGATCCACCTGTACGCGGTCGTCTCGGAGCCGTTCATCCCGGCGTCGGCGCGGGCCATGCGCGAGGCGTTCGCCCTGGCGGACGACTCGGCGACGTGGGTCGGCGCGGACGAGGCGCGCGCCCTGGCGTCGGTGCCGGCCGGGACCGCCTTCACGGTGCCGCCGGTGCTCTTCGCCAAGATCACGGACGAGGACCTGGAGACCTGGCGCTCGCGCTTCGGCGCCCAGTAGCCGGCACGCGGTACGCCGGGGACCGCCGGCCTCCCCCCTGGCCGCCCCGGCGGGACCGTGGTCTGCTGGAGCCCACGTCCGGCGAGCGCGGAAGGGGCGGCAGGCCATGACAGACCCGTCCCCGCCGCCCGCGCCGTACGCCGAGACGGTCCACGGCCCCGTGCGCGGCACGTACGAGCGCGGGGTCGCCGTGTTCCGGGGCATCCCGTACGCGGCGGCCCCGGTCGGCGCCCGGCGCTTCGGGGCGCCCGCGCCGCCGGAGCCCTGGACCGGGGTGCGGGCGGCCACCGCGTTCGGGCCGACCGCGCCCAAGCGGCCCTACGCCCCGCCGCTCGACCGGCTGCTGGCCGACCCCTCGGTGCCGGGCGAGGACTGCCTCAACCTCAATGTGTGGACGCCGGACCCGGCGGGCGCCGGGCTGCCGGTGCTGGTCTGGGTGCACGGCGGCAACCTGCTGCACGGCTCCTCCGCCCTTCCGCTGTACGACGGCACGGCGTTCGCCCGCGACGGGGTGGTGTGCGTGTCGGTCAACTACCGGCTGGGCATGGAGGGGTTCGCCGTGCTCCCGGACGCGCCGGCCAACCGGGGGCTGCTCGACCAGCTGGCCGCCCTGGGCTGGGTGCGGGACAACATCGCGGCGTTCGGCGGCGATCCGGACCGGGTCACGCTGTGCGGCGAGTCGGCGGGCGCCATCGGCATCGGGGCGCTGCTGTCCGCGCCGCGGGCGCGCGGGCTGTTCCGGCGGGCGGTGCTGCAGAGCGGCGTCCCCTCGGCGCTGCCGGTGGCCGAGGCGCGGCGGACCACGGAACTCGTCGCGCGGCGGCTCGGGGTGGCGGCGACGGCGCGGGCTCTGGCCGGGGTGGACCCGGCGGCGCTGCTGGCCGCGCAGGGCGCCGTGACGGACGGGGGTTCGCCGCTGACCGGCGGGCACGCGTTCCGGCTGGTGGTGGACGGCGAGCTGCTGCCCCGCGACCCGCTGGAGGCCCTGCTCGACGGGGCCGGGGCCGGGGTGGGGCTGCTGATGGGCTCGAACACCGAGGAGTACCGGCTGTGGTTCGTGCCGAGCGGGCTGACCGAACGGCTCTCCCGTACGAGGCTGCGGCTGGCGCTGCTGAAGTCCCGGGTGCCGCGCGCCACGGTCCGTACGTACCGCGCCAACCGGCCCGGCGCCACGCGCGGCGAGCTGCTCGGCGCGCTCGCCACCGATCTGCTGCTGCGGGTGCCGCTGAACCGGCTGGCCGACGCCCGCGCCCCCGGCACCACGCATCTGTACGAGTTCGGCTGGCCGTCCCCGGTCGGGGGGCTCGGGGCCTGTCACGGGCTGGAGATCGGCTTCGTCTTCGACACCCTGCGCACCCAGGACGCGGTGGCGCTGGCGGGGTACGACGCGCCGCAGGAGCTGGCCGGCGCGATGCACGCGGCGTGGGTGCGGTTCGCGGTGTCCGGCGCGCCCGGCTGGCCGGGGTGGGACGCCTCGCGCCCGGTGATGCGCTTCGGGCCCGGTGCCCCGGCGGTGGTCCGGGCCCCGCGCGACGACGAACTGCGCGGCTGGCCCCCGTACCGGCGGGGCGGGCGCCGGAACACCCCCTGAGTCAGGGGTGTCCGGTCGCGGTCAGCCCTTGTTCTGCGCGGCCCAGAACTCGTCGAAGGTGAGGAGCCCGTCGCCGTTGGTGTCGTGCGAGTTGATCACGGCCTGCGCGACCGGCTCGGTGACGTAGGGGTCACCCAGCTGGGCCATGACGCTCTTGTACTCGGCAGCCGAGATCAACCCGTCGCCGTTCAGGTCGTACCGCTCGAACGCCTTGCGCGCCGACTCGATGTCCGCCATTGTTCCGCCCCTTCGTAGGACTGTCTGACGATGCTCAGATTAACGGGCGCCCCGCGCGGCCCATTCGGCGGCCGGTGGATCACCTCGGCGGCCACTGCCCACATCGTGGATGATCAAAAGAACATGCCGGAGCATTCATGAATATTCATGGATTTGCAGGCAAGTGACCCAACACACCTACATTTCACCTCTAAACTGTCCGCTTTTGTCATAGAAGTGAAGCATTTGCTGCTTTGGCCAGAGGGTCGCCCCTCTGTCATAGTCGGTGTCACGACCTCCTCCGACCCGAGCCAGGTCGTCACATGCGGCCGTGAACACACCCCCCATTTCACGGTCCCCCACAGAAGCCCCCGAGGCGCCGCACCACGGCCGTTCCGGGGGCTTCCGCGTTCCCGGAGGCGGGTTCTTCCGCGGGCCCGAACGGGGGGCGGGGTCAGCGGTCGGAGATGCGCATCTCGAACCAGGTGGTCTTGCCGCGCGGTAAGAGGTCCACGCCCCAGCGGTCGGAGAGCTTGTCCACGAGCATCAGGCCGCGCCCGCTGATGTCCATCTCGCGGACCGGCATCAGACAGGGCAGCCCCCGGGAGGGGTCGCGCACCTCGATCCTGATCCAGCCGCGGCGGCGCAGCATGCGTAACCCGAAGACGCGGGCGCCGGTGTGCCGCACGGCGTTGCCGACGAGTTCGGAGACGAGCAGCACGGCGTGTTCGGCGGCCTGCGGGGAGAGCGCCCACTGATGCAGGATGACGCATCCGGTGAGCCGCCGGGCGGTGGCGGCTGACTCCGGACGGGAGGGCAGCCGCACTTCCTCCTCCGTCGGGTTTCCGAACAACTCCAGCGCTTTGAACGCCTGTTCGTCCTCGACGGCCGGCAATCTCCGTGCCGCTGTCGCGCTGCTGCGCGGTCGCGGCTGCTCCACACCCTCCAGGCCCGCCATGCACACCATCATGGCCGCACGGCGGGCCCTCCGGGGCCGTTCCGGGGGAATCCCCGACCGGCAATCAGCCCTCCCCCGAGCGGCAACCGGCATATGCCAGCGGCATGTCGTGGCTCGGAATACGCCTTCTGACCTGCGGCGACGATGCCCCTTTCGGAATTCACGCGAGAGGGGGCCCCGGCGGTTCCCGAGGTCCCCCCGCGCTTTCGCCAATCCGCCCGCACGGATGAACGCGCCCGTACGCGTTCTCCATCGGTGTTCGGTCAGAGGAACTCGGCCTTGCCCGGACCCTCCTCCACAAAGCTGCGCATTCCGCGCTCCCGGTCCTCCGTGGCGAACAGACCTGCGAACCAGGTTCGCTCGATCGTGAGGCCGGTGTCGATGTCCGTCTCCAGTCCGGCGTCGACGGCCTCCTTGGCCGCGCGCAGGGCCAGCGCGGGGCCCTTCGCGAGCCGGGCCGCCCAGGCGTGCGCCTGCTCGTACACCTCGGCGGCGGGCACCACGCGGTCCACCAGGCCCATGGTCAGGGCCTCGTCCGCCTTGACGTGGCGGCCGGTGAAGATGAGGTCCTTGGCCTTGGCGGGGCCCACCAGCCGGGCGAGCCGCTGGGTGCCGCCGGCGCCGGGAATGAGGCCGAGCAGGATCTCCGGCTGGCCGAGCCTCGCGTTGTCCCCGGCGATCCGGAAGTCCGCGCAGAGGGCCAGTTCGCAGCCGCCGCCCAGCGCGTACCCGGTGACGGCCGCGACGACGGGCTTGGGGATGCGGGCCACGGCGGTGAAGGAGTCCTGGAGGGCCTTGGAGCGCAGCACCATCGCCGCGTGGTCCATGGCCTGCATCTCCTTGATGTCCGCGCCGGCCGCGAACACCTTCTCGCCGCCGTAGAGCACCACGGCCCTGATGTCGTCGCGCCGGGACGCCTCTTCGGCCAGTTCGCGCAGCCGGTCCTGGGTCGCGACGTCCAGGGCGTTCATCGGCGGGCGGTCCAGCCGGATGGTGCCGACGCCGCCGCTTGCTTCGAGGGTTACGGTCATGGGAGGCAGGTTAACCGGCGCTAACCCGTGCGGCACCGGGCGGGGCGGCGGACGCGGGCGGGGCGGCGGACGCGGGCGGGGCGGCGGACGCGGGCGGGCCCGGCACCGGGTGTCCGGTGCCGGGCCCGCCGTACGGTCCAGGAGCGCCGGTCAGGCGGTCCACTCCGACCAGCTCATGTTCCAGCCGTTGAGGCCGTTGTCCGGACTGATCGTCTTGTCCTGGGAGTTCTCCACGACGACGACGTCGCCGATGAGCGAGTTGTCGAAGAACCAGGCCGCGGGCATCTTCGAGTCGCCGCCGCCGCGCACGTCCTGGAGGCCGACGCAGCCGTGGCTGGTGTTGGCGCTGCCGAAGACGCCGGGCCCGCCCCAGTAGTTGCCGTGGATGAAGGTGCCCGAGGTGGACAGGCGCATCGCGTGCGGCACGTCCTTGATGTCGTACTCGCCGCCGAAGCCGACGGTGTCCCCGTTCATCCGGGTGACCCGCAGCTTCTCGCTGATGACCATCTGGCCGTTGTACGTGGTGGTGGCCGGGGCGCCCGCCGAGATCGGGATGTCCTTGATCTGCTCGCCGTCGCGGACGACCTTCATCCGGTGCGACTTGGCGTCGACCGTGCTGACCTGGCTGCGGCCGATGGTGAAGGAGACGGTCTTGGCCTGCTTGCCGTAGACGCCGGGCCGGCCCTCCACGCCGTCGAGGTTGAGCTCGACGGTCACCTTGGTGCCGGCGGCCCAGTACTTCTCGGGGCGGAAGTCCAGGCGGTCGTTGCCGAACCAGTGGCCCTCGACCGGGACGGCCGGTTCGGCGGTCACCTTGATGGCCTTCTCGACGGCCTCGGGGGCGGTGATGCCCCGGGTGAAGTGGATGGAGACCGGCATGCCGACGCCGACCGTCGAGCCGTCCTCCGGGGTGTACTGGCCGATGAAGGTGTTCTTGGGGACGAGCGTGGTGAAGGTGGTGTCCTTCGCGGACTCGCGGCCCTTGGCATCCTTGGCCACCGCGTGGACCTTGTACTTGGTCGCCGCCGCCAGGTGCCTCTCGGGCGTCCAGCTCGCGCCGTCCGCCGCGATCGTGCCCTCGACCTCGCCGCCCTTGGGGTCGGAGACCTTGACGGTGGTCAGCTTCCCCCGCTCCGCCGTGATCTTCAGCGCGCCGCTGGTGGCGACGTCGTCGGTCCCGTCCTCGGGCGCGACGGTCACCACGGCCTGCGAGGCGCTGGTGTCCTGCTCCGCGACCCCGCCCGCCTTGGCGGACCCCGCCTTGCCGGCGTCGGTGCCGCCCCCGCCGCACGCCGTCACCAGCAGCAGCAGCGCGCCCATCGCCAGCGCCGGCAGACCGGTGGCCCTGCGCACCCGTCGTCCGCCGCCCGCCACGGCCGATGTCCCCGATATCGGCTGCCCGTTCAATGTGGTCGTCTCCCCTCACACGGCCTGGCCCCGCCAAGGCCCCGGGAACCCGCGGGTTCCCGCCCCCGCGCGCTGCACCTGCGCGCTCAGTAAAGAGATAATCACACCGACTGTGGGCAGATCGCCCCGGAAATGTCACCGTTCCGTCCCAAGTGGTCAGCGCGCGGCGGAGCCCGCCCGCCACTGGTTCCAGGTGAGGTTCCAGCCGCCCAGGCCGTTGTCCGGCGCGACCGTCCTGTCCCCCGAGTTGACGACCTCGACCACGTCCCCGACGAGGGTGCGGTCGAAGAACCAGCCGGCCGGGGTCGAGCCGCTGCCGCCCCGGACGTCACGCAGCCCGATGCAGCCGTGGCTGACGTTGGTGGAGCCGAACACCTCGTCACCGGACCAGTAGTTGCCGTGCAGGAACGTGCCGGACCTGGTCAGCCGGATGGCGTGCGGCACGTCCTTGATGTCGTACTCGCCGCCGAAGCCGACCGTGTCGCCGTTCATCCGCGTCACCTCGCGCATCTCGCTGACCACCATCCTCCCGTTGTACGTGCGGGTGGAATCGGAGCCCGCGGTGACCGGGAGGGTGGAGACCAGCTCCCCGTCGCGGCGCACCTCCATCGTGTGCGCGGCGACGTCCACCCGCGAGATCTGCTCCCGGCCCACCGTGAACCGCACGGTCTTGTCCTGACTGCCGTACACCCCCGGCGCGCCCTCCACGTCGCGCAGCCCGATGTCCACCGTGACCTCGGTGCCCGGCTCCCAGTAGGCGGCCGGGCGGAAGTCCAGCCTGCTCCGGCCGAACCAGTGCCCCACGACGGCCACCGGCGGATCGGCGGTCACCCGGATCGCCCGCTCCACCGCCGCGCGCCGGGTCACCGGGCGGCTGAACTCGAACGACACGATCATCCCGGTACCGACCGTGGAGCGGTTCTCCGGCTTGAAGTAGCCGATGAAGCGGTGCCCGGGGACCGCTGTGGTGAAGGTGGTGTGCCGGGCCGCGCGGTGGCCGTCGCCGTCCACCGCCACCGCGTCCACGGCGTACTTGGCGGCGAGCGCCAGCCGGGTGCCCTTCTCCGGCGCCCAGGACCGGCCGTCCCCGGCGATGCCGCCCGGCACCTCCTCCTCCCGCGCGTCCTCGATCCGCCGCACCCGGACGCTCTCCAGCCGCCCGTCCGGCACCCGCACCTCCAGCGGCCCGTCCGCGCGGACGTCCTCGGCCCGGTCGGCGGGGACGATCCGGATCGCCTCCCGCCGCTCCCCGGACTTCCCGCCCAGGAACGAGCCGGCGCCCGAGCACGCCGTGAGCACGGCCAGCAGGACCAGTACGGCGAGCGTCCCCGGCCCGGCCGGTGCGGCGGTCCGGTGCGCCGCCGCCTTCTTCGCTACGTGATTCATGACCCGCCAACGACGGGGGCGGGCCGGGGGAAACGTGGGTGCGGGCCGTCCGGGCGGGGGGCGGCTCAGCCCAGGATGCCCCGGTCGTAGCCGGCGGCGACGGCGGCGGCCCGGTCCTTGACGCCCAACTTGGCGAACATATGGGTGAGATGGGTCTTCACGGTGGCCTCGCTGATGAACAGCTCGGCGGCGATCTCCCGGTTGGAGGTGCCCCGCGCCACCAGCGTCAGCACCTCGCGCTCGCGGGCGGACAGCGTCTCGTTGCCGGGAGCGACCGGGGCGCGGACCGCCGAGACGAGCCGGGAGGCCACGGCGAGCGTCCAGGCGGCGACCGCGCCCAGGTGGGCCCAGCCCGGCCAGCCGCCCCGAACGGCCTGGTCCAGGGCCTGCGACGCGGCGCCGAAGGGGGTGGCCTGGACGACGCGGCGGAGCGCCTCGGGCATGGCCTGGACCGGCACCCAGACGCCCGCGGTGAACATCATCGCGAATTGACATCCTCTCCGCCCTAAAGGACTCCGTTGGGGAATGCAGAAACGGGGCTGGTGGTCAGGCTGTCAGGGTGAGTGCGGCGAGGTGGGAGGTGCGTGTTGGGCCGAGGGGGGTGCCGTTCAGCCAGGCGTCGAGTCGGATGATGTTGATGGCGGTGGCTGCGAGGACGTTGCCGAGGTGGGTCTTGCGTTGCCCGGTGTAGCGGGTGTGGCGGATGCCGGTGCGGCGGACGGCTTGCGAGATCGTGCCCTCGACACCGGCCCGGATGTCGTACCGCTTCTTCCACTCCTCGGTTCGCTGTTCCCGGCGGCGCTGGTCGAGAACCTGCTGCTGCTCGCGGGGCAGCAGGGTGAGGCTTCGGCCCCACTTGCCGTTCGACGCCCTGGTGCACTTGTCCCGCACCGGACAGGCCGCGCAGTCCTGAGCGGTGAAGTGCACCCGCGAGACGGGTGTGCCGCTGCTCTTGCGCTGATCGGACCAGCTGGCACTGACCTTGCCCTGGGGGCAGACGGCCGTCTTGGCGTTCCAGTCGATGGTGAACGCGCTCTGTGTGAAGTGCTCGCCGTCATGGTTCTCGTGGCAGGTGTCCAGGCCGACCGGCCCCACCAGCTCGATCCCGTACTGGTCCCGGGCGGTGACGATGTGCGCGGCGGTGACATAGCCGGCGTCCACGTCGTGTTCGTCGGGAAGCAACTCCCGTTGTCCCAGGCCCTGGTGGACGGCCTCGGTGATCTCGGTGTCGGCGACGGTGGCGTCCGTGGTGCAGACATGGGTGATCAGGTGCGGGGCGTCGGGTTCGCAGGTCTCGCTCAGGTGGGTCTTGTAGCCGCACCAGCCCGATCCCCGCTTCACGCCGTAGCGGGCGTCGGGGTCGTAGGGCGAGGAGAGCCGACGTCTGGCCGGCGGGAGGTCCTTGCCCTCCCGCCAGTGCACCCCCTCGCTGTCGCGGTGGTACTGCTCGACCCAGGCCCGGCGCAGGACCTGGACGGCCGGGATCTGCCGCAGCCAGGAGGGGGCCCCGGGGGCATGGACGGCCTCAAGGACGGTGAAGCCGTCCCGGCCGACCTGCTCGGCCCACTGCGCGCGGACGTTCTCGCCCTTGGGGAACCGGTAGGAGTCGACCCGGGCGCCGTAGCGCTTGACCCAGTCGGCGGTGACCAACCCGCTCAGCCAGTCCGGGGCAGCCACGGCCAGCGCCTCCAGCGCGGCGCGCAGGGTCTCGCCGACGAACTCCATCCGGTTCAGTGTCCGCACCGCCGCCAGCACATGGGTGGAGTCGGTGCGCTGACGGCCCCCCGACCGCAGCAGCCCAAGCGCGGAGATCCGCTCCAGGACCAGGTCCAGGGCTTTCTCCTCCAGGCCGTGCTCGATCAGTCGGACGCGGAAGTCGCTCAGGACAGAGAAGTCGAACCCGGGGTCGTCCAGTTCCAGGCCGAGGAGGAACTTCCAGTCCATACGGGCCCGCACCTGGTCAGCGGCCTGCCGGTCGGTGAGCCCTTCTGCGTACTGCAGGACCGAGACCAGCGCCAGCGCGCCGGGCGAGACCGCCGGACGCCCCCGCTTCGCGAACGCCTCCGCGAAGGACCCGTCCTCGAACAGCGAGCCGAGAGCCTCGCGCACCCGCACCGCAAGCGTGCCCTTCGGGAACGCCGCCCGCACCACCCGAGCGGTCAGCTCCGGCACCCCACGGTCATCCCGGGACTCCAACGACACCCAGCCCACCCCTCGCTCCAACGAACAGAACGATCATGCCAACCACAACGAGTCGACGACGCCGGTTTCTGCATTCCCCAACGGAGTCCTAAAGGACGGAGATTCCCGCCTGGCTGCCGGATGCTCGGCTCACCTTCGGGTGGGTTCCTGCTTCTTCGCGCCGCGCCGGGATTGCTCCCGGTCCTACCCGCGCTCGACAGGCTGATACCGCCAGTCCGGCGGCCTTGGCGACGTTGACCGCCGCGTTGATGTCCCGGTCGAGGACAGCCCCGCACGCCCCGCACGTCCACTCACGGACGTTCAGCGGCTTGGGGCCGTCCTTGACGCCGCACTGCGAGCACACCTGGGACGTGGGCTCGAAACGGCCGATGCGGATGAGGGTGCGGCCGTACTTGGCGGCCTTGTACTCCAGCATCGTGGTGAACGCCGACCATCCGGCGTCGTGGACGGACTTGGCCAGGCGCGTGCGCACGAGTCCCTTGACCGCCAGGTCTTCCACTGCGACCGCTTGGCTGTCGCGGATCAGCCTGGTGGAGAGCTGGTGGTGGAACTCGCGCCGCGCATCAGCCACCCGGCCGTGGGCGCGGGCGACCTTGACGCGGGCCTTGCTCCGGTTGTTCGATCCCCTGGCCTTGCGGCTGAGGTTCCGCTGCGCCTTCTTGAGCCGCTTCTCGGCTCGGCGCAGGAAGCGGGGGCTGTCGACCTTCGTGCCGTCGGAGAGGATCGCGAAGTGCGACAGCCCCAGGTCGATGCCGACCACGTTGTCAGTGGCGGGCATCCGGTCCAGGTCGGTGTTCGGGTCGGTCTCCACGATGAAGCTTGCGAAGTACCGGCCGCCGGCGTCCTTGACCACGGTCACCGTTGACGGCACCGACGGCAGCGAGCGTGACCACTTCACGACCACGTCGCCGATCTTCGGCAGGCGCAGCTTCCCGCCCGGTGTGATCTTCCACCCGGCGTTCGCGGTGAAGCGGATCGACTGCCGGTTGTCCTTGCGGGACCTGAACCGGGGTGCCCCCATGCGGGGGCGCCTACCCTTGAGGCCGTCGAAGAAGTTCTTGTAGGCGGTGTCGAGGTCCCGGAGGGACTGCTGCAACACGACCGAGGAGACCTCGGTGAGCCATGCCCTTTCGGAGGTCTTCTTCGAGGCGGTGAGCTGCTTGGACAGCTCCCCGGAGGGAACGAACGGCAGCCCGGCGGCGCGGGCGGTCTCGCGGACGCGAAGCGCGTCGTTGAAGACAACCCGAGCACACCCGAACGCCCGTGCCAACGCCATGCGCTGACCGGCGCCCGGGTACACGCGGAACGAGTACCGAAGCTGCATGTTGATCACTATACCCTTTGGTTTATGTCACCACGATGGAATCCAAATCCGGACGTTCGCACCGGGCGTCACGTCGTCTACAACCTGCACGTCCACTTGGTTTTCGTTACGAAGTACCGGCGCAAGGCCATGACCGACGCCATGCTGACGCGGCGCGAAGAGATCATGCGTGAGGTGTGCTCGGACTTCGAGGCCGAGCTGAAACAGTTCAACGGCGAGGACGACCACGTGCACCTTCTCGTGCACTACCCGCCCAAGGTCCAGCTCTCCAGGCTGGTCAACTCCCTCAAGGGCGTCTCGGCCCGGCTGCTGCGCAAGGAGTACGACTCCCATGTCCGCCGGCACCTGTGGGGCGGACACTTCTGGTCCGGCTCCTACTTCGCAGGCTCCTGCGACGGCCCACCGCTGACCGTGGTCAAGCAGTACATCGAGAACCAGAAGCGGCCCATCCGACCGTCACCCCGGAGCCATAGCGAACTCCGCCGCTTCGCGGCTCCGGGCCAAGGATGCGCTTCACCCCCGCCCTGAAGGGCGGAGCACTGCGCAAGATCAGAGGTAGGCGGTCCGGCCGACCGCGACGACCAGCAGCGCGGAGACAAGCGCGGCGGCGCCGTGCAGCACCATCTGCGCGCCCAGCAGCGCGGCGGGCGGTACCGGGGTGGTGGACATGCGGCGCAGGATGCCGCGTTCGCGGTAGCCGGTCAGGACCGGTGGCATCGCCTGGAGCCCGGCCATGATCAGGGCGAGCAGCACCGAGACCGGGACGTACAGATCGATGACCCGCCGGCCGCCGAGCCCGTCGTCGTGCTCCCGGAAGGAGGGGACGAAGCCGAGGATCACCAGGAGCACGGTCGGGAAGACGACGATCCAGAACAGGTTGCCGGGTTCGCGCAGGAAGAGCCGGTACTCCGCCTTGAGGACGGCGAGGTACGCGCGGGACCCGGCGCCTGCGGTCCGGGGCGCGGCGGGGGTGGTGGGTGCTGTGTCTGTTGTGGGTGTTGTGGCCATTTCAGGACGCCCGTTCTGTGAGTCCGGGCCCGTCCTCGGGGCCGGTGAGGTCGAGGAAGGCGTCGTCGAGGGTGGCCTCGGAGACGCGGAGGCGATGGGCGGTGACGCCGCGCCGGGCCAGCAGCGAGATGACGGCGTTGACGGTCTCGTCGGTGCCGTGGACGAGGACCCGGCCGTCCCGTGTCTCGCGGGAGACCGCGCCGGGCAGTGCGGCGAGTTCGGCCTCGGGCAGCGGTTCGGACGGCGTGAACGAGATGACCGTGGACCCGTCGGCTCCGGCGACGAGCCCGGCCGGGGTGTCGAGCGCGACGAGACGCCCCCGGTCGATGACGGCGATCCGGTCGCAGAGGCGCTGGGCCTCCGCCATGAAGTGGGTGACGAGCACGACGGTGACGCCGCCGTCGCGCACGTCCTCGATCAGCTGCCAGGTGTCGCGCCGGGCGCGCGGGTCCAGGCCGGTGGTCAGCTCGTCCAGGATGACGACGCGGGGCCGGCCGACGAGGGCGAGCGCGATGGACAGCCGCTGCTTCTGGCCGCCGGAGAGCCGCTGGAAGCGGGTGTCCAGCTTGCCGTTCAGTCCGAGCCGTTCGGCGAGCGGGCGCCAGTCGGCGGGGTCCGGGTAGAAGGCGCTGTACAGGTCGAGGGCCTCGCGCACGGTGATCTTGGGCTGGAGTTCGCTCTCCTGGAGCTGGGCGCCGAGCAGCCTGGTCACCCGGTCACGGTCGGCGACCGGGTCGAGTCCGGCGACCCGGACGGTTCCGGCGTCGGGGGCCCGCAGTCCCGCGACGCATTCCACGGTGGTGGTCTTGCCCGCGCCGTTGGGGCCGAGAATCCCGAAGATCTCCCCCTCGTCGACGGAGAAGCCGATCCCGTCGACCACGGGGCGGCCGGCGTACGCCTTGTGCAGCCCGTTCGCTTCGATGATTGCCATGGCACGAGTGTCGGCGCGGGCGGCCGGCCGGGGTATCGGCCATCACGCTCGAACCGGCATCCACCGATCGGCTGATGCCGCCCTACGACCCCGCGTACCGGGGCGGGCATTGGGCGGGAGGGGGCCGGCGGCACAAAACCACAGGACCGATATCCGGACGGACCGTAGGCTCCTCCTGATGCGCCAGGAACATGTAGACCCCAAGGACCGTTCGGCCGTACGTTCCCTGCTGCGGCTGTGGCCGTATGTACGGCCCGTACGCGGCCGGCTCTTCGGCGCCGCCCTGGTGGCGGTCGTCGCCTCCTGCCTGAGTCTGGTGATCCCGCTCGTCCTGAAGTGGATCGTCGACGGACCGGTCGCCGGCCGCGATCCGGACGGGGTCTGGCTGGGCGCGCTGGTCCTGCTGCTCCTGGGCCTCGTCGAGGCGGTGCTGTTCGGGGTGCGGCGATGGCTGGTGGCGCGTCCGCTGGCCGGGGTCGAGGCGACGATGCGGGCGGACCTCTACCGTCATCTGCAACGGCTCCCGGTGGCCTTCCACGACCGCTGGCCGTCCGGGCAGCTGCTGTCGCGCGGGACCGCGGACCTGTCGCTGCTGCGCATGTTCCTGGCCTTCCCGCTGACCTTCCTGCTGGTCAACGCGACCACGATCCTGGTCGGATTCGTGGTCCTGATGTTCCAGGAGTGGACGCTGGGACTGGTGCTGCTGGCCCCCGTCGTGCCGCTGGTCATCGTCTGCTCGGTCTTCGAGGCGAAGTACGCGAAGGTGGCGCGCCGGGCCCAGGACCAGGTCGGCGATCTGACCACGGTCGTCGAGGAGAGCGTGCTCGGCATCCGCATCATCAAGGGGTTCGGCCGGCACCGCAGCCAGGCGGACGCCTTCCGGGTCCTCGCCCGGGGGCTGCGCACCACGGAGCTGAACAAGGCCCGGCTGCTCGCCTGGATCTGGACCCTGATCACCACGCTGCCCGAACTCGCCATCGGGGCGGCGCTGGTGTTCGGCACGATCCAGGTCGCGGACGGCGGCCTGTCGGCGGGCACCCTGGTGGCGTTCCTCTCCACGGCGCTCGCGCTGCGCTGGCCCGTCGAGTCGATCGGCTTCCTGCTGGCGATGAGCCAGGAGGCGGCGACCGCGACGGAGCGGTTCTTCGAGGTGATGGACGTCGCCGAGGAGGCGGACGCCGCGCTCCCGGCCCGGTCCGGCGACACGGACCGGGAGCCGGGCGGCATGGTCTTCGAGGGCGTCGAGTTCCGTTACCCGGACGCGGAGGAGGGCTCGCCGCCGGTGCTGGCCGGGATCGATCTGCGTATCCGGCCGGGCGAGACGATGGCCCTGGTCGGCGCGACGGGCTCCGGGAAGACCACGCTCACCGCGCTGGTGCCCCGGCTGTACGAGGCGACCGCCGGGCGGATCACGCTGGACGGCGAGGACATCACCGCGATGCCGCGCACCCGGCTGCGGGAACTGGTGTCGGTGGCGTTCGAGGAGCCGACGCTGTTCTCCGCATCGGTCGGCGAGAACGTGCTGATGGGCGCGGCGGACGGCGGCGACGAGGAGCTGCGGCGCGCGCTCGGCGTCGCCCAGGCCGGGTTCGTCGACACGTTGCCGCACGGCGTGGACACGGAGGTCGGCGAGCAGGGGCTGAGCCTGTCCGGCGGCCAGCGCCAGCGCCTCGCCCTGGCCAGGGCCGTGGTGGGCCGGCCGCGCTTCCTGGTGCTGGACGACCCGCTCTCGGCCCTCGACGTGCACACGGAGGCCCTCGTGGAGGCGGCGCTGCGCCAGGTGCTCGCGGAGACCACGGCGGTGGTGGTCGCGCACCGGCCGTCCACCGTGATGCTGGCGGACCGGGTGGCGTTGCTGTCGGAGGGCCGGATCGCGGCGGTCGGCACCCATCAGGAGCTGCTGCGGACCAGCGCGGAGTACGCGTGGCTGATGTCCGGCGCGGAGCATGCCGCCGAGGAGCGGGAGACCGGTACGCGGGAGACCGGCGGGGCGGGCTCCGGCCCCGGTGAGAACGAGGACTTGGGCGCGAAGGCCCCTGCCGAGGAGGGCAGCACCCGATGACGAGCACCACGACCGGCCGCCCCGCCGAACCGGGCGACGAGAAGGACCCGGCACGGGAGGAAACGACCCCGGACGGAACGGCCCCGGAGAACACAGCGCCGGAGGCGGACGCGGACGGCCTGGCCAAGGCTCCCGGCGATCCCTTCGACCGGGACGACCTGCCGTCCCCGCGCGGCGCCACCCGGCAGCTGCTCGCCTCGTTGCTGCGCCCGTCGCGCGGGCGGGTGGTGGTCGCCGCCCTGTACATCCTGTTGCAGCAGGCGGCGGTGCAGGCGGGCCCGCTGCTGGTGGCGTACGCCATCGACAGCGGGGTGCCGGCCTTCCGGGACCACGACTACGGGCCGCTGATCGCGGTGGCGCTGGGCTACGCGCTCTGCTCGGTCGGCGCGGGCGTCCTCCAGTACGCGTTCATCCAGGTGTCGGCGCGGATCAGCCAGGACGTCCTGCTCGATCTGCGCGGCCGGATCTTCCGGCACGCGCAGGCGCTGAGCGTGGACTTCCACGAGCGGTACACCTCGGGCCGGCTGATCTCGCGGTCCACCTCGGACCTGGAGGCGCTGCGGGAACTGCTGGAGGAGGGGCTCCAGGAGCTGATCCACGTCTTCCTGTCGTTCCTCTCGATCGCCGTGGTGCTGCTCTGGCTGGACCTGGCGACGGGCGCGGCGGCCGTGCTGTCCTTCCTTCCGCTGTATCTGCTGGTGCGGCAGTACCGCAGGCGCTCCTCGGTGATCTTCTCCGCGCGCTCGTCGGCGATCGCCTCGGTGATCGTGAAGTTCGCGGAGACCATGAACGGCATCCGGCCCGTCCAGGCGTTCCGCCGGGAGCCGGTCAACGACGTGGCGTTCGCGGAGCTGAACGCACGTCACCGGGGGACCAACGGCGACGCGATGCTGGAGAACGCGCGGTACGTCGTCGGCTCGCGGCTGGTCGCCAACACGGCGGTGGCCGGGATCGTGCTCTGGGGCGCGTACCGGGTGGCCGCCGGGGACCTGGCGCTCGGGGTGCTGGCCGCGGTGGTGCTGTATCTGCGGCGGCTGTACGACCCGATCGACCGGCTCAGCATGTTCCTGAACTCCTTCGAGTCCGCCGCCGCGTCGATGGCGAAGATCGCCGGGCTGCTGGCCCAGACGCCGACGGTCCCCGAGGCCGTCGAACCGCGCGCGCTGCCGGCCCGTCCGGGCTCGCTGCCGGGCCGCGAGGTGGTGTTCGACGGGGTGAGCTTCGGCTACCGGACGGGCGGCGAGGTGCTGCCGCGCTTCGACCTGACGATCCCGGCGGGGCAGACGGTCGCGGTGGTCGGCTCCACGGGCGCCGGCAAGTCCACGCTCGCCAAGCTGCTGGCCCGGTTCTACGACCCGTCCGGGGGCCGGGTCCTGCTGGACGGCACCGATCTGCGGGACCTGGCCACGCCGGAACTGCGGCGCGGCGTGGTCATGGTGACCCAGGAGGCGTTCCTGTTCTCCGGGACGGTCGCGGACAACATCGCGATCGGCCGGCCGGAGGCGAGCCGCGAGGAGATCGAGCGGGCCGCGAAGGCGATCGGCGCCCATGGCTTCATCACCGGGCTGCCGGACGGCTACGACACCGATGTGCGCAAGCGGGGCGGCCGGATCTCGGCCGGGCAGCGCCAGTTGGTGGCCTTCGCCCGCGCGCTGCTCGCCGACCCGGCGGTGCTGATCCTGGACGAGGCGACCAGTTCGCTGGACATCCCCGGCGAGCGCGCGGTGCAGGAGGCCATGGACACCGTGCTGCGCGGCCGCACCGCCGTGGTGATCGCGCACCGGCTGTCGACCGTGGAGGTGGCGGACCGGGTGCTCGTGATGGAGCGGGGGCGGATCGTGGAGGACGGTGCGCCGGACGAACTGATCGCGGGCACGGGCCGGTTCGCCGGACTGCACCGCGCCTGGCGCGAGAGCCTGGCCTGACACCGCGACTCCCGCCCGTCCGTTCGGTCGTTTGATCATCGAACGGACGGGCGAGATTGCGCCACACCCACCTTCCGTCTCGACAGGTGGGAACTTTCCGGTTGTTCACATTCCCTTCGCACCGCGTGGCGGGGCCCGTCATCCCGGCAGGCTCCAGGTCCCTGGGGGCACCGGGCCCGACGGGGGCCTCGCGGCGCCCTCGCGTGAAGATCCCGGAAACGTCCGCTTAACGAACACACATGGTCCGGCAACGAACCAGTTCCGGCCAAGTTGTTGACGCGGTCCTGACAGAAGTGGCCGACTCCTGACACTCTTCACCCCGTTCCGCGCACTGCTTGCTTGACCGGCCGGCTCACCCAGCCGCCGGTACCCCCCTCGCAGAAGGAGTCCGCGTGAGATCCACGCACAGCCGTCGTGCCACCGCGACCGGCGCTCTCATAGCCGCCGCAGCCCTCCTCGTCGGCGTCCAGACCGGATCGGCGACGGCCGCCCCGGACAACGGAAACGGCAAGACCGCCACCGCCTCCGAGACCAACCCCGGCGCCCTGCCCAAGCAGCTCTCGCCCTCCCAGCGCGCCGAGCTGATCCGCGAGGCCAACGCGAGCCGGGCCGCCACGGCCAAGGAGCTCGGCCTCGGCGCCAAGGAGAAGCTCGTCGTCCGCGATGTCGTCCAGGACCGCGACGGCACCACCCACACGCGTTACGAGCGCACCTTCGACGGCCTGCCCGTCCTCGGCGGCGACCTGGTCGTCCAGGAGACCAAGGCCGGCGCCACCAAGAGCGTCGTCAAGGCGTCCAAGGCCACCGCCGCCCAGCTGAAGGCCGTCGACACGGTCGCGGACATCGCCCCGGCCACCGCCACCAAGCAGGCGCTCGGCGCGGCCAAGGCGGCCGGCTCGGACAAGGCCGAGGCCGACCGGGCCCCCCGCAAGGTCGTCTGGATGGCCTCGGGCACCCCGCAGCTCGCCTACGAGACCGTCGTCGGCGGCCTCCAGGAGGACGGCACCCCGAACGCGCTGCACGTCATCACCGACGCCTCCAGCGGAGCGAAGCTCTTCGAGTGGCAGGCGATCGAGAACGGCGTCGGCAACACCGAGTACAGCGGCCAGGTCACCCTGGGCACCTCCGGGTCCTCCGGCTCGTACAACCTGACCGACACCGCCCGCGGCAGCCACAAGACGTACAACCTGAACCACGGTACGTCCGGCAAGGGCACCCTCTTCTCCGGCTCCGACGACGTCTGGGGCAACGGCAGCCCCTCGAACGCCGAGACCGCCGCGGCCGACGCCCACTACGGCGCGGCCGAGACCTGGGACTACTACAAGGAGGTCCACGGCCGCAGCGGTATCCGGGGCGACGGCGTCGGCGCGTACTCCCGCGTCCACTACGGCAACAACTACGTCAACGCCTTCTGGGACGACAGCTGCTTCTGCATGACGTACGGCGACGGCAGCGGCAACTCCAACCCGCTGACCTCGCTGGACGTGGCCGCCCACGAGATGAGCCACGGCGTCACCTCCAACACCGCCGGCCTGATCTACAGCGGCGAGTCCGGCGGCCTCAACGAGGCGACCAGCGACATCTTCGCCACCGCCGTCGAGTTCTACGCCAACAACTCCACCGACAAGGGCGACTACCTCATCGGTGAGAAGATCGACATCAACGGCGACGGCACCCCGCTGCGCTACCAGGACAAGCCGAGCCGCGACGGGATGTCCAAGGACTCCTGGTACTCGGGCATCGGCAACATCGACGTGCACTACTCGTCGGGTCCGGCCAACCACTTCTTCTACCTGCTGTCCGAGGGCAGCGGCGCGAAGACCATCAACGGCGTCAACTACGACTCCCCGACCTCGGACGGCCTGCCGGTGACCGGCATCGGCCGCGCCAAGGCCGAGCAGATCTGGTTCAAGGCGCTCAGCACGAAGTTCACCTCCACCACCAACTACGCCGCTGCCCGCACCGGCACGCTCGCGGTGGCCGGTGAGCTGTACGGCACGACCAGCGCCGAGTACAAGTCGGTGGCCGACGCCTGGGCCGCCATCAACGTCGGCTCCCGCCCCGGCGGCGACCCCGACCCGGGTGACGGCGACGGAGACGGCACCGTCTTCCAGAACAACACCCCGGTCACCATCCCGGACGCGGGCTCCGCGGTCACCAGCGCGATCACCGTCACCGGCCGCTCCGGCAAGGCGCCCAGCGCCCTCAAGGTCGGCGTGGACATCACCCACAGCTGGCGCGGTGACCTGGTCATCGACCTCATCGCCCCGGACGGCACCGCCTACCGGCTGAAGAACGCCTCGTACTACGACTCGGCGAGCGACGTGAAGACGACGTACACCGTCAACGCGTCCTCGGAGAACGCCAACGGCACCTGGAAGCTCCGCGTCCAGGACATCTACTACTACTACGGCGGCACCATCAACGGCTTCAAGCTGACCTTCTGAACGAAGGCGCCGCGCCGCACGGGTCACCGCACGACCCGCCGCTGACACGGAACCGCCCGGAGGGAGTCCACTCCCCTCCGGGCGGTTCCGCCATGCCGGGCCCCGGCTCAGCGCAGCAGCACCCCGCCGCCCTCGTTCGCCGCCCCGGCGGGCTGGGCGACCAACCCGAGTTCGGCGCCGCAGGACAGCAGCCGGTGCGCGGGCAGCACCCGCACCGTGTAGCCGTAGGGCCCCGTCCGGTCCAGGGCGAGCGGGCCCTCGTACAGCCAGTGGCCCTCCAGGTCCTGGCCGCCCGCCGGCTTCAGCGGGAAGACCTGCGCGTCGGTGATCGCGTCGGACGAGTCCACCCGCCCGGCCACCGCCTGCACCTCCACGTCCCCGGGCGCCAGCGCCCCCAGCGAGATCCGCACCCGCAGCCCCAGCGTGGAACCCAGCTCCGCCGTCGTACCCGAGCCGGTCGGCGTCACCGCCTCCACATGGTCCACCGCCACCCGGGGCCAGGCCGCCCGGACCTTCGCCTTCCAGCCCGCCAGCTCCCGCGAGCGGGCCGGGTCCATGGCGCGCCCGGCCGCCGCCGCGGGGGCGTACAGCCGCTCGACGTACTCCGCGACCATCCGGTCCGCGAGGACCCTGGGCCCCAGGGTGCCCAGGGTGGCCCGGACCATCTCGATCCAGCGGGCGGGCAGCCCCTCGTCGCCCCGGTCGTAGAAGTGCGGCGCGATCCGGTCCTCGACCAGCTCGTACAGGGCGCCCGCCTCCAGGTCGTCGCGCCGGTCCTCGTCCAGTGCCGCGCCCTCGGCCGTCGGGATCGCCCAGCCGAAGTCCGGCTCGTACCACTCGTCCCACCAGCCGTCCAGCACCGACAGGTTGAGGCAGCCGTTGAGCGCGGCCTTCATCCCACTGGTCCCGCACGCCTCCAGCGGGCGCAGCGGATTGTTCAGCCAGACGTCGCAGCCCGGATAGAGCTTCTGGGCCATCGCCATGCCGTAGTCGGGCAGGAAGACGATGCGGTGGCGGACCCGTGCGTCGTCGGCGAACCTGACCAGCTCCTGGACCAGCCGCTTCCCGCCGTCGTCGGCCGGGTGCGCCTTGCCCGCGACGACGATCTGGACCGGCCGCTGCGGGTGCAGCAGCAGCGTCCGCAGCCGTTCGCGGTCGCGCAGCATGAGCGTCAGCCGCTTGTACGAGGGGACGCGGCGGGCGAAGCCGATCGTCAGGACGTCCGGGTCGAGCACACCGTCGATCCAGCCCAGTTCGGCCGGCTCGGCGCCCCGGTGGCGCCAGGAGGCGTGCAGCCGCCGGCGGACCTCGTCCACCAGCTGTCCGCGCAGGGTGCGGCGCAGCTCCCACAGCCGGCGGGCGGGGACCTCGGCGACGGAGTCCCAGCGGCCGGGCACCCCGCCCGACTCGGCGCGCAGCCGCAGCACCTCCGGGGCGACCCAGGTGGGGGCGTGGACGCCGTTGGTGACGGAGGTGATCGGCACCTCGGGGGCGTCGAAGCCCGGCCAGAGCCCGGCGAACATCTCCCGGCTGACCGCGCCGTGCAGGGTGGAGACCCCGTTGGCGCGCTGGGCGAGGCGCAGCCCCATCACGGCCATGTTGAAGACGCCCGGATCGCCGCCGGGGTAGGTCTCCGTGCCGAGTTCCAGGACGCGTTCGGCGGGGACACCGGGCAGTTCGCCGTCCTCGCCGAAGTGGCGGGCGACCAGGGCGCGGTCGAACCGGTCGATGCCGGCCGGGACGGGGGTGTGGGTGGTGAAGACGGTGCCGGCGCGCACGGACTCCACCGCGGCGTCGAAGTCCAGGCCGGTGCCGGCCAGTTCGCGGACGCGTTCCAGGCCGAGGAAGCCGGCGTGGCCCTCGTTGGTGTGGAAGACCTCGGGGGCGGGGTGGCCGGTGAGCCGGGCGTACGCGCGCACGGCGCGGACGCCGCCGATGCCGAGGAGCATCTCCTGGAGCAGCCGGTGCTCGCTGCCGCCGCCGTAGAGCCGGTCGGTGACCTCGCGTTCGCCGGGGGCGTTCTCCTCGACGTCGGAGTCGAGCATGAGCAGCGGGACCCGGCCGACGTGGGCCTGCCAGATCTGGGCGTGCAGGGAGCGGCCGCCGGGCAGGGCCAGGACGATCTGGGCCGGGGTGCCGTCGGGCTCGCGGATCAGGGTGAGCGGCAGCTCGTTGGGGTCGAGGACGGGGTAGTGCTCCTGCTGCCAGCCGTCCCTGGACAGGCTCTGCCGGAAGTAGCCGTGGCGGTAGAGGAGGCCGACGCCGATCAGGGGCACGCCCAGGTCGCTGGCGGCCTTGAGGTGGTCGCCGGCGAGGATGCCGAGTCCGCCGGAGTACTGGGGCAGGGCGGCGGTGACCCCGAATTCGGGTGAGAAGTAGGCGACGGCGGCGGGGAGTCCGCCGTCCCGCTCACGCCGCTCCTGGTACCAGCGGGGCCCTTCGAGGTAGTCCCGGAGGTCGGCGGATGCCTCGGCGAGCCGCTGCAGGAACGCTTCGTCATGGGCCAGCTCGGCGAGCCGCCCCGCCGAGACGGAGCCGAGCAGGCGGACGGGGTCGCACTCCGCCGGGGGGCCGGCCGCCGGATCGACGGCCCGGAACAGCTCGCGGGTCTCGGCGTGCCAGGACCAGCGCAGATTGCGCGCCAGGTCGCTGAGGGGTTGGAGGGAGTCCGGGAGGACGGGACGCACGGTGAATCGACGAATGGCCTTCACGTATTCCAGCTTTACAGGGGAGGCGGGAATCGGGGCGGCACGCGGGAACGACCGGACGGCTTTGGACTGCCATTCGAGTGAATGCGTACGGAAGTGGCCACGCCCACCCCCCGTGAGTCGTCCACCGAGCGACTAGAAAGAACACGACTCCACCCTCGTGCTCCTCCAGTCCCCAGGTGATTCCATTGATCGGTCGCATTCCCGTTCTCGACGTCCGTCCGCTCGTCGATTGCGGCAGAAGGCCCGCCAAGGCCGTCGCCGGTGAGACGTTCGAGGTCACCGCGACCGTCTTCCGGGAGGGTCACGACGCGGTGGCGGCCAATGTGGTGCTGCGCGGTCCGGGCGGCCGGCCGGGCCCCTGGACGCCGATGCGCGAGCTGGCGGCCGGCACCGACCGCTGGGGCGCCGAGGTCACCCCGGACGCCGAGGGGCGGTGGACGTACACGGTCGAGGCGTGGAGCGACCCGGTCGCCACCTGGCGCCACACGGCGGGGATCAAGATCCCGGCCGGTATCGACACCGAGCTGACGCTGGCCGAGGGCGCCGAGCTGTACGAGCGGGCCGCCGAGGGCGTGCCGAAGCGGGACGGGCGCGAGGCGGTGCTGGCCGCGGTGGACGCGCTGCGCGACGCGTCCCGGCCGGCCGGGGAGCGGCTGGCGGCGGCGCTGGCGCCGGAGGCGCGCGGGGCGCTGGACCGCCATCCGCTGCGGGAGCTGGTCACGGCGTCGCGCCCGCATCCGCTGGTGGTGGAGCGCCGGCGGGCGCTGTACGGCTCCTGGTACGAGCTGTTCCCGCGCTCCGAGGGGGCGAGGTACGAGCCGGCGAAGCCGCGCCGGGGGCGCGCTGCCAAGTCGGCCGCGGCGGGGGCGCCCCGGCTGGTCGGCGGTACGTTCCGCACGGCGGCGGAGCGGTTGCCGGCGGTCGCCGCGATGGGCTTCGACGTGGTGTACCTGCCGCCGGTCCACCCCATCGGCACGACGCATCGCAAGGGCCCGAACAACTCGCTGGCCCCCGGTCCGCAGGACGTGGGCGTGCCGTGGGCGATCGGTTCGGCCGCGGGCGGGCACGACGCGGTCCACCCGGACCTGGGCACGCTGGAGGACTTCGGCCACTTCGTGGAGACGGCCCGCACTCTGCGGATGGAGGTGGCCCTGGACTTCGCGCTCCAGTGCTCGCCGGACCATCCGTGGGTGCGGGAGCATCCGGAGTGGTTCCGGCACCGGGCCGACGGCTCGATCGCGTACGCGGAGAATCCGCCGAAGAAATACCAGGACATCTATCCGATCGCCTTCGACGAGGACTTCGCGGGGATCGTCGCGGAGAGCGTGCGTATTCTGCGCTTCTGGATGGACCGCGGGGTGCGGATCTTCCGGGTCGACAATCCACACACCAAGCCGGTGGTCTTCTGGGAGAAGGTCATCGCGGAGATCAACGGGACCGATCCGGATGTCATTTTCCTGGCCGAGGCGTTCACCCGCCCGGCGATGATGCGTACGCTCGCGGCAATCGGGTTCCAGCAGTCGTACACGTATTTCACCTGGCGCAACACGCGGCGCGAAATCACCGATTACGTGACCGAACTGGCCGGTGAGACCGCCGCGTTCATGCGGCCCAATTTCTTCGTGAACACCCCCGACATCCTTCCCGGATACCTCCAGGAGGGCGGCAGGCCGGCCTTCGAGGCACGGGCGGTGCTCGCGGCGACCCTCTCCCCCTCCTGGGGGGTGTACGCGGGGTTCGAGCTGTGCGAGAACACCCCGATCCATCACGGCAGTGAGGAGTACCTCGACTCGGAGAAGTACGAGATCCGGCCCAGGGACTGGGAAGCCGCCGAGCGCGAGGGCCGGTCGCTGGCCCCGCTCATCACCTCGCTCAACCGGATCAGGCGCCGCAACCCGGCCCTGCGGCAGCTGCGCGACGTGCACTTCCACACGTCGGACAACGACGCGGTCATCGCGTACAGCAAGCGTTCCGGTTCGAACATCCTTCTGGTGGTCGTCAACCTCGACCCGCACCACACCCAGGAGGCGACCGTCTCGTTGGACATGCCGCGACTCGGCCTCGACCGGCACGAGAGCGTGCCGGTGCGTGACGAGCTCACCGGCACTTCCTATCACTGGGGCAGGACGTTCTATGTGCGCCTCGAACCGGGTGTGACACCCGCGCACATCGCCGTTCTGCGACCGTCCCCGCAGACCGGAGGGTCACCCACACCATGATCGTCAATGAGCCCGTCCACGACACATTCGAGGACACCCCGGCCAAGGACCGCGATCCCGACTGGTTCAAACGTGCCGTGTTCTACGAGGTCCTCGTCCGGTCCTTCCAGGACTCCAACGGCGACGGCATCGGGGACCTGAAGGGCCTCACCGCCAAGCTGGACTATCTGCAGTGGCTGGGCGTCGACTGCCTCTGGCTGCCGCCGTTCTTCAAGTCGCCGCTGCGCGACGGCGGTTACGACGTGTCCGACTACACCGCCGTGCTGCCGGAGTTCGGCGACCTGGCCGACTTCGTGGAGTTCGTCGACGCCGCCCACCAGCGCGGCATGCGCGTGATCATCGACTTCGTCATGAATCACACCAGCGACCAGCACGACTGGTTCCAGCAGTCCCGGACCGATCCGGACGGGCCGTACGGCGACTACTACGTCTGGGCCGACGACGACAAGCAGTTCCCGGACGCCCGGATCATCTTCGTGGACACGGAGACGTCCAACTGGACCTTCGACCCGGTGCGCAAGCAGTACTACTGGCACCGGTTCTTCTCGCACCAGCCCGACCTCAACTACGAGAACCCGGCGGTGCAGGAGGAGATCATCTCCGCGCTGCGGTTCTGGCTGGACCTGGGCATCGACGGCTTCCGGGTCGACGCCGTGCCCTACCTCTACCAGCGCGAGGGCACCAACTGCGAGAACCTGCCCGAGACCCACCACTTCCTCAAGCGGGTCCGCAAGGAGATCGACGCCAACTACCCGGACACGGTCCTGCTCGCCGAGGCCAACCAGTGGCCGGAGGACGTCGTGGACTACTTCGGGGACTACGCCGGCGGCGGCGACGAGTGCCACATGGCGTTCCACTTCCCGGTGATGCCGCGGATCTTCATGGCGGTGCGGCGCGAGAGCCGCTACCCGGTCTCGGAAATCCTGGCGAAGACCCCGGCGATCCCGGACAACTGCCAGTGGGGCATCTTCCTGCGCAACCACGACGAGCTGACGCTCGAGATGGTGACGGACGAAGAACGCGACTACATGTACGCGGAGTACGCCAAGGACCCGCGGATGCGCGCCAACATCGGCATCCGCCGCCGGCTCGCCCCGCTGCTGGACAACGACCGCAACCAGATCGAGCTGTTCACCGCGCTGCTGCTGTCGCTGCCGGGCTCCCCGATCCTCTACTACGGGGACGAGATCGGGATGGGCGACAACATCTGGCTGGGCGACCGGGACGCCGTACGCACCCCGATGCAGTGGACGCCCGACCGCAACGCGGGCTTCTCCTCCAGCGATCCGGGCCGGCTCTACCTGCCCACGATCATGGACCCGGTCTACGGCTACCAGGTCACCAACGTCGAGGCGTCGATGGCCTCGCCGTCCTCGCTGCTGCACTGGACGCGGCGGATGATCGAGATCCGCAAGCAGAACCCGGCGTTCGGCCTCGGCACCTACAGCGAACTGCCGTCGTCCAACCCGGCCGTCCTCGCCTTCACCCGTGAGCACGGGGACGACCTCGTGCTGTGCGTCCACAACTTCTCGCGGTTCGCACAGCCGACGGAGCTGGACCTCACGTCCTTCAACGGGCGTCATCCGGTGGAGCTGACCGGCGGGGTGCGCTTCCCCGCCATCGGTCAGTGGCCCTATCTGCTGACGCTCGCGGGACACGGCTTCTACTGGTTCCGGCTGCGCAAGGACGCGCCGCCGAGCTGACGGGCCGGGCCACCGGCGGGGCGGTTCGCGCCGCCCCGCACGGGGCACCCACCGATGCCCCCCCTGCCGAGTCCGTACGGATCATCCTGACCCGACACGTCCCGCACAGCCGGACAGCCCATGCCGCAATCCGGGACACTCTTCGCATCCTGTGGTGTGCCCCGGGGAAAGGACGCGATGCCATGTTGGAGGCACCAGACGCCTCGGCCCCGGACGCGGGCTCGCGCACGGACACACAGGTCACCACGGCGGACGGCACGGCCCTGATCCCGTCCCTCGGGCCGCTGCTCCACGAATGGCTGCCCCGGCAGCGGTGGTTCGCCGGCAAGGGACGGCCCATCACCGCCTTCTCGCTGGTCGCGGCCACCGAGATGCTGCCGGTGGACGGCAGCGGCTCCGCGCCGGGGCTCCTGCACCTGCTGGTCCGGGCCCATCAGCCCACCATGCCCGCCCAGCCGCCCGTCGACTGCTACCAACTGCTCCTCGGCGTACGCCCGGTGCTCCCCCCGCACCTGGCGCCCGCCGCCATCGGCCGGGTCCCGCACGGGCCGCTGGCCGGGCTCACCGTCTACGACGGACTGCACGACGCCCGCCTCGCCGCGCTGCTGCTGGAACGATTTCGCACCCCCGGCCGACTCGGCGCCGTGCGCTTCGACCGCGGTGCGGAACCGATCCCGCAACGGCTGCCGCCCCGGGTGCTGGACGCCGAGCAGTCCAACTCCTCGCTGGTGTACGGGGACGCGTACATCCTCAAGATCTTCCGCCGGGTCTTCCCCGGCACCAACCCCGACCTCGAACTGCCGCTCGTGCTGTCCCGCGAGGGCTGCGGCCGCGTCCCGGCCCCGGTCGCCTGGTTCGAGGCGGCGACACCGGAGCGGCTGACGCTCGGGGTGCTCCAGCCGTTCCTGCGCGGCGCCGAGGACGGCTGGCAGCTCGCCCTGCGCGCCCTCGCCACCGGGCACGACTTCCTGCCCGAGGCACGGGCGCTCGGCCGCGCCACCGCCGAGGTGCACACCGCGCTCGCCGGCGCGCTGCCCACCCCGGTGCTGCGCCGGTCCCAGACCGACGAGCTGGCCGCCGCCATGGTGGAGCGGCTGGAGGCGGCCGCCCACGCGGTGCCGGAACTCGTCCCGTACGTCCCCGGACTGCGCACCGCGTTCGACGCGGTCGCGGCCCTGGGCCACCGGGGGCGCAGCTGGGCCGCGCAGCGGGTGCACGGCGACCTCCACCTCGGCCAGACCCTGCGCGGCGCCGACGGCTTCTGGTCGCTGATCGACTTCGAGGGCGAGCCGGCCCGGCCGCTCCCGGAGCGCCGCAGCCCGCAGCCCCCGGTCCGCGACGTGGCCGGCATGCTCCGGTCCTTCGACTACGCGGCCCGCACCCACCGGCCCTGGAAGCCGGAGTGGGCCGCCCGCTGCCGGGACGCCTACTGCGACGGCTACGCCGAGGCGGCGGGCACCGACCCGCGCGCCGAGCCGGAGCTGCTGCGCGCCCACGAGACCGACAAGGCGGTGTACGAGGTGCTGTACGAGGCCCGGCACCGGCCCGACTGGCTGCCGGTCCCGATGGCCGCGATCCACCGCCTGGCCGCCGGCTCCCCCGGCTGAGACCGGCCGAGACCGGCCGGGACCGCCCTCGCTCCCCCGCATCCCCCGACCCGCCCCGCTCCCCACCCCCACCTCCGAGGAGTCAGTCCCCCGTGACCGCCCGCAAGCCGTCCCGCACCGCCAAGCCCGCGACGCCCGCCCGCACCGCCCCGGCCGACACCGGGACCCCGCTCCCCGAGCCCCCGATCGCCGCCGTCCTCCCCACCCCGCCGGCCGCGGCGCCCGCCAAGAAGCGCACCACGCGCCCCCCGAAGAAGACCGCGGCCACCGGCACCCCCGCCGCCGCACCCGCCCGGCGCGCCAGGAAGGCCGCGGCACCGCCCCGACCGCGCACCGCCACCGGCCCGAACCCGCGCCCGGCCGCGCCGCTGGACGGGGCCGACCGGGGCAGGCTGCTGGCCGGTGAGCACCACGACCCGCACGCCCTGCTGGGCGCGCACCCGGTGGACGGCGGGGTGCGGGTGCGGGTGCTGCGCCCGTTCGCCCGCGCCGTGACCGTGCTCGCCGAGGGGCTGCGGGTGCCGCTGGACAGCGAGGGGGACGGGCTGTTCTCCGGGCTGCTGGCGCTGCCCGGGGTGCCGGAGTACCGGCTGCTGGTGGCGTACGACGACAACGAGATCGAGGCGGAGGACCCGTACCGCTTCTGGCCGGCGCTCGGTGAGCTGGATCTGCATCTGATCGGCGAGGGCCGGCACGAGGAGCTGTGGACCGCGCTCGGGGCCCGGCCGATGGTCCACCAGGGCGTGGCCGGGACCAGGTTCACGGTGTGGGCGCCCAACGCCCGCGGCGTGCGGGTGTGCGGCGACTTCAGCTACTGGGACGGCACCGGCTTCCCGATGCGCTCACTGGGCTCGTCCGGGGTGTGGGAGCTGTTCCTGCCCGGCGTCGGCGAGGGCGCGCTGTACAAGTTCGACATCTGCCGGCCCGACGGTTCGCACACGACGCGTTCGGACCCGATGGCGAGGCACACCGAGGTGCCGCCCGCCACCGCGTCGGTCGTGACGGCCTCGCACCACGTCTGGCGGGACCGGGAGTGGATGGAGCGGCGCGGGGACGTCCCGGTGCACGAGGCGCCGTTCTCGGTGTACGAGGTGCATCTGGGCTCCTGGCGGCCGGGGCTCACCTACCGGCAGCTGGCGGAGCAGCTGCCGGCGTACGTGAAGGAGCTGGGCTTCACGCATGTGGAGCTGATGCCCGTCTCCGAGCACCCCTTCGGCGGCTCCTGGGGCTACCAGGTCACCGGCTTCTACGCGCCGACCTCGCGGATGGGTTCGCCGGACGACTTCCGTTTCCTGGTGGACGCGCTGCACCGGACCGGCATCGGCGTGATCATGGACTGGGTGCCCGCGCACTTCCCGCGCGACGACTGGGCGCTCGCCGAGTTCGACGGCCGGCCGCTGTACGAGCACTCCGACCCGGGGCGGGCGGCGCATCCGGACTGGGGCACGCTGGAGTTCGACTACGGGCGGACCGAGGTGCGCAACTTCCTGGTCGCCAACGCCACGTACTGGTGCGAGGAGTTCCACATCGACGGGCTGCGGGTGGACGCGGTCGCCTCGATGCTCTACCTGGACTACTCGCGCGAGGACGGCCAGTGGTCGCCCAACGAGTTCGGCGGGCGGGAGAACCTGGACGCGGTCGCCTTCCTCCAGGAGATGAACGCCACGGTCTACCGGCGCAATCCGGGGGTGGTCACCATCGCCGAGGAGTCCACCGCCTGGGACGGCGTGACCCGGTCGACCGACCGCGGCGGGCTGGGCTTCGGCCTGAAGTGGAACATGGGCTGGATGCACGACTCGCTGGTGTACGTCTCCAAGGAGCCGGTGCACCGCAAGTACCACCACAACGAGATGACGTTCTCGATGGTGTACGCGTACAGCGAGAACTACGTGCTGCCGATCTCGCACGACGAGGTGGTGCACGGCAAGCAGGCGCTGGTCTCCAAGATGCCCGGCGACTGGTGGCAGCGGCGCGCCGACCACCGTGCGTACCTGGGCTTCATGTGGGCCCATCCGGGCAAGCAACTGCTGTTCATGGGACAGGAGTTCGCGCAGGGCGCGGAGTGGTCGGAGGGCCACGGCCCGGACTGGTGGCTGCTGGACCCGTCGTACGGGGCGGAGGCCGACCACCGCGGGGTGCGGGATCTGGTGGCCGACCTCAACCGGGTGTACCGGGCGACGCCCGCGCTCTGGCAGCGGGACACCCGTCCGGAGGGCTTCTCCTGGGTGGACGGGGGCGCGGCGGAGGACAACGTGTTCGCGTTCCTGCGCCACGACGCGAAGGGCGCGCCGCTGCTGGCGGTCTCCAACTTCTCGCCGGTCGTGCGGCACGGCTACCGGCTCGGGGTGCCGGAGGGCCCCCGGCTGTGGGCGGAGGCCCTGAACACGGACGCCGCCCGGTACGGGGGTGGCGATGTGCGCAACGCGGAGCCGCTGCGGCCGGAGGCGGTGGCGTCGCACGGCCGGGCGTCGAGCGTGGTGCTGACGCTGCCGCCGCTGGCGACGGTGTGGTTCACCCCGGCGTGAGGCGGTGCGACGCGGAGGGCCGGTCGCCGTCGCGGGCCTCGGGCACGTGCGGTTCGGCCGGCCCCTCGTCGCTGAGCGTCTTCTCGTCGAACGGGAGGGTGCCGGCGAGCACCAGGCCGGCCCGTTCGCGGTCGATCTCCCCCGTCCAGGTGCCGACGAGGACCGTGGCGACCGCGTTGCCGGCGAAGTTGGTCAGGGCGCGGGCCTCGCTCATGAAGCGGTCGATGCCGACGATGAGGCCGACGCCGTCCACCAGTTCGGGGCGGTGCGACTGGAGGCCGCCGGCGAGGGTGGCGAGGCCGGCGCCGGTGACCCCGGCCGCGCCCTTGGAGGCGATGACCATGAAGACGAGCAGTGAGATCTGCTCGCCGATGCTCAGCGGGTCGCCGGTGGCGTTGGCGATGAACAGCGAGGCCATCGTGAGGTAGATCGCGGTGCCGTCCAGGTTGAAGGAGTAGCCGGTCGGCACGGTGATGCCGACGACGGGCTTGCTGACGCCCAGGTGCTCCATCTTGGCGATCAGCCGGGGCAGCGCCGACTCGGAGGAGGAGGTGGACAGGATCAGCAGGAACTCGCGGCCCAGGTACTTCAGCAGCGTGAGGATGTTCAGCCCGGCCACCAGGCGCAGGATCGCGCCCAGCACCAGGAAGACGAACAGGGCGCAGGTGACGTAGAAGCCGATCATGATGACCGCGAGCGATTTCAGCGCGTCCACGCCGGTCTCGCCGACCACCGCCGCCATCGCGCCGAACGCGCCGACCGGGGCCACCCACATGATCATGGCGAGGACGCGGAAGACGAGGCGCTGGATGTGTCCGATGCCGCGCAGCACCGGTTCGCCGTGGGCGCCCATGGCCTGGAGCGCGAAGCCGGCGAGCAGGGCGACGAGCAGCGTCTGGAGCACTTCGCCCGCGGTGAAGGCGGAGACCAGGGTGGTCGGGATGATGCCCAGCAGGAAGTCCGTGGTGGACTCGCCGGCCCCGGACGCCTGCTTCTCACCGGCGGCGCGGACGGCCTCGGTGATGTGGAGGCCGGCGCCGGGCTCCAGGAGGTTGCCGACGACCAGGCCGATGGCCAGGGCGACCGTGGACATCACCAGGAAGTAGCCGAGGGCGAGCCCGCCGACCGCGCCGACCTTGGCGGCCTTGCGGACCGAGCCGACGCCCAGCACGATCGTGCAGAAGATGATGGGCGAGATCATCATCTTGATCAGGTTCACGAAGCCGGTGCCGATGGGCTTGAGCTCGACGGCGGCGTCCGGGGCGACGAAGCCGACGAGGATGCCCAGCCCCACCGCCACGATCACGGCGAGATACAGGTACTTCGTCCGGTCGGGCTTCGTACGGTCCGGCGTCGTGCGTTCCGGCTCGGCGGCGGTCGCTGCCACGGGGTCTCCTCGGGTCGTCGTCGTCCCGCCCCCGCGCCGGGGGCCCCGGCGACTATCCCGCCCGCTGTGACGCCGGTCACCGTTGCGTGCATTTCGTTCACGGGCCGGACCGGCCCGCGTTTTCGGACAGGCACACTGGTCGGCATGCGTTTTCCCCGTACTCGTCCGCGCAGCCTCGCCGGGCAGCTGTTCGCCATGCAGGTGGTGCTGGTGGCGGCCGTGGTGGCCGGATGCGCGTTCTTCGCGTACGAGTCGGGGCGGGGGCAGGCCGAGGAGACGGCGGCGCGGCAGGCGCGGGCGGTGGCCCTGGCGGTGGCGGGATCGCCGTCCGTCCGGGAGGCGATCCGCACCGACGACCCGTCCGCCGCGCTCCAGCCGTACGCGGAGCGGGTCCGCAGGGAGACCGGGATCGCCTTCGTCACGATCATGAGCCCGGACCGGGTCCGCTGGACGCATCCGGTCACCGACCGCATCGGCGAGACCTTCCTCGGGCACACCGCGCGGGCACTGCGCGGCGAGACCTTCTCGGAGACGTACACCGGCACGCTCGGGCCCTCCATCCGCGTGGTCACCCCGGTCCGGGACGGCGGCCGGATCACCGGGCTGGTCAGCGCGGGGATCACCGTGGACCGGGTCTCCTCGCAGGTGCGGGCGCAGCTCGGCGCGCTGGGGCCGGCGGCCGGCGCGGCGCTGGTCATCGGCGGCCTCGGCACATACGTGATCAACGCGCGGCTGCGCCGCCACACCCACGGGATGAACGCCACCGAGCTGAGCCGACTGCACGACTACCACGAGGCGACCCTGCACGCGGTGCGTGAGGGGCTGCTGATGCTGGACGGGCAGCGCCGGATCGCCCTGGTCAACGACGCGGGCCGGGAGCTCCTGGGCCTGGGCCCGGACGCGGTCGGCCGCCGGGTCGCCGATCTGGCTCTGCCGGCCCCGCTGACCGGGGCGCTGCTCGCCTCCGAGAAGCGGGTGGACGAGGTGCATCTGACGGCGGACCGGGTCATCGTCGTCAACACCCGTCCGGTGGTCGGCGGCGAGCGGCGCGGGACCGTGGTGACCCTGCGCGACCACACCGAGCTCCAGGCGCTGTCCGGGGAGCTGGACTCGGAGCGCGGCTTCTCCCGGGCGCTGCGCTCCCAGGCGCACGAGGCGGCGAACCGGCTGCACACCGTGGTCTCGCTGATCGAGCTGGGGCGTGCGCGGGAGGCGGTGGGCTTCGCGACGGCGGAGCTGGAGCTGGCCCAGGCGCTCACCGACCGGGTGGTGGGAGCGGTCGCCGAACCGGTGCTGGCGGCCCTGCTGCTCGGCAAGGCGGCCCAGGCGAACGAGCGGGGCGTGGAGCTGGTGCTCGCCGAGGACAGTCTGATCGACGACGGCGCGCTGCCGCCGACGCTGCCCGCCCGCGATGTGGTGACCATCCTCGGCAATCTGATCGACAACGCGGTGGACGCGGTGACCGGGGCGCCGGAGGCGGCCGTGCCGGGGCAGCGGGGCCGGGTCACGGTGACCGCGCTCGCCGGGGACGGCGAACTGCTGCTGCGGGTCGCGGACAACGGCGCCGGGGTCGATCCGGCACTCGCCGCCGAGGTGTTCCGCAGCGGCTGGTCGACGCACGGCGCCGGGCGCGGGCTCGGCCTGGCCCTGGTGCGCCAGGCCGCCCACCGGGGCAGCGGCACGGTGGCCCTGGAGCAGGGGCCCGACGGGGGCGCGGAGTTCACCGTGCGGCTGCCGCTGGGCGCGGGGGTCCGGGCGTGATCCGGGTGCTGGTCGTCGAGGACGACCCGGTCGCGGCGGACGCGCACCGGCTGTACGTGGGCCGGGTGCCCGGCTTCGCCGTGGCCGCCGTGGCGCATTCGCGCGCCGAGGCGGTCCGGGTGCTGGAGCGGGTCCCGGTCGATCTGCTGCTCCTGGACCTCTATCTGCCGGACGGGCACGGGCCGGCCCTGCTGCGCGCGCTGCGGGCGGCCGGGCACACGGCGGACGTGATCGCGGTGACCTCGGCCCGTGACCTGGCGGTGGTTCGCGAGGGGGTCTCGCTGGGGGTCGTCCAGTACGTGCTGAAGCCGTTCACCTTCGCGACCCTGCGGGACCGGCTGGCGCGGTACGCGGAGTTCCGGGCGGCGGCCGGGCTGGAGCTGGGCATCTCGCGGATCACCGCACGCCGCTATCTGGAATACCTGGTGACGTTGGGGCGGGCGGCGCGCAGTCCGCAGTACGGGCAGGTGGGACGGCCCGAGCTGCACTACCGCCGGCAGCCCGAGAAGCGCTGAACCGGAGGGCGGCGGCGGGCGCGGGGCGAGGCGTTCGGTCCCGCCGTGCGGCTTTTGTGCCTAGGACCTTCCTATGAGCCGTATTCTCGGGCGAACACACCGTAGTCAGACAGGCCCCGACCTCCTTACGGTGGGCGCGTGCACCCCACCCCTCCTTTCAACGCCCCCGCCGCCCGAAGACTCCGCGAGGCCCTGGGAATGGCTCCCGGCCATGTCGCCTACGGCCTCGGCGCCCAGTACGGCCTGCGGATCACCCCGGAGACCGTGGCCGAATGGGAACGCGGCCTGGCCGTTCCCTCGGAGTACGAGCTGACCGCGCTGGCCGGGGTGCTGTGGTGTGCGCCGGGCGAGCTGCTGACGGCCGCGCGCAGCCTGAGCGAGCACCGGGTCGCGCGGGGGCTGGCCCCGGACGAGCTGGCGGCGCGGGTGGGGATGGCCGCCGGCGCGTATCTGCGGATGGAGGAGTCGGGGCGGTGGCGGGGCAACGAGCGCCAGTCCGCGGCGCTGGGCGAGGCGCTGGGCCTGACGCCCGCCGACTTCGTGACGGCGACCGGGCGTGACGAGGAGCTGGCGGGCCTGCTGCGCAGCGCGGTGACGACGCGCTGGCAGGCGTACACCCGGCCGGTGGCCAAGCTGGTGCCGCTGGAGCGGCGCCACGTCCAGGACACCCTGGAGCGGCTGCACGCGGACTACCAGGCGCTGATGGTGACCACGCTCAGCTGGAGCAGCACCGGCACGGACCGGCCCAGTGGCTCCGGCGACGGGGGCCGGGCCTTCCTGGACCGGATCGTGCCCCGGTTCTGGGAGGCGGCGGCACCCGCGGCGTAACAGCCGTCACGGCCGCGGGGCGCCGCCCGGCGGGCCGGTCAGAAGACCGACTCGGCCTCGTGCATCCGGTCCAGCGGGACCGTCTTGAGCTGGGTGACCGCCTCGGCGAGCGGGACCATCTCGATGTTGTTGCCGCGCAGCGCGGTCATCCGGCCGAAGTCGCCGCGGTGCGCCGCCTCCACCGCGTGCCAGCCGAAGCGGGTGGCGAGGACGCGGTCGTACGCGGTCGGGGTGCCGCCGCGCTGGACGTGGCCCAGGATGACCGGCCGGGCCTCCTTGCCGAGCCGCTTCTCCAGCTCGACGGCCAGGCGGTTGCCGATGCCCTGGAAGCGCTCGTGCCCGTACTGGTCGATCTCGCCCTTGGCGTACGGCATGGAGCCCTCGGCCGGGTGCGCGCCCTCGGCGACGCAGATGACCGCGAACTTCTTGCCGCGGGCGAAGCGCTCCTCGACCATCTTGACCAGGTCGTCCACCTCGAACCTGCGCTCGGGCAGGCAGATGCCGTGGGCGCCGCCGGCCATGCCGGACTCCAGCGCGATCCAGCCCGCGTGGCGGCCCATGACCTCGACGACCATCACGCGCTGGTGGGACTCGGCGGTGGTCTTCAGACGGTCTATGGCCTCCGTCGCGACGCCCACGGCGGTGTCGAATCCGAAGGTGCGGTCGGTGGAGGAGATGTCGTTGTCGATGGTCTTGGGCACCCCGACGACGGGCATCCCGGCGTCCGACAGCATCCGGGCGGCGGTGAGCGTGCCCTCGCCGCCGATCGGGATCAGCGCGTCCATCCCGTAGCGCCGGCTCAGCTCGGCGCAGTTCTCGGCGGCCTCGCGCAGCCGGGCGCGCTCCAGGCGGGCCGAGCCGAGGATCGTGCCGCCGCGGGCGAGGATGCCGCTGACCGCGTTCAGGTCGAGGGGCCGGAAGTGGCCGTCGAGGAGGCCCTTGAAGCCGTCCTCGAAGCCGATGACCTCGTCTCCGTGGCCGACGACGGCCCGGTGGACGACCGAACGGATCACTGCGTTCAGGCCGGGGCAGTCGCCGCCTGCGGTGAGAACTCCGATGCGCATCCTGCTGTATCTCCTGCTCGCTGGGCCCGTCCGTCGGCATCCGGAACGGGGCTTCTTCCTCTTCCCCCGTACCGTGAGTCACGACGAGTGTCCCACGCCGGGCGCACGGCTCGCGCTCCCGGCCGTCCGGGGGCCGCCTGCCGGGGCCCTCGCGGGGCAGTAGTCCGGCGGGCGGCGCCGCCCGCCCCATGGGTATCGTCAAACGGGCGATTGCCACTCGAACCGGGCACCATACCGGACCAGAGACGACGGGAGAGCACGCGTGACGCGCAGCGTGTACGTGACCGGGATCGACCGGGGGGACGGCCGCCAGGTCGTGGACCTGGGCGTCATGGAGCTGCTGACCCGCCAGGTGGACCGGGTCGGGGTGTTCCGCCCGCTGGTCCACGACGACCCCGACCGGCTGTTCGAGCTGCTGCGGGCCCGCTACCGGCTGTCCCAGAACCCGTCCACGGTGTACGGGATGGACTACCACGAGGCGTCCGCGATCCAGGCGGAGCGGGGTACCGACGAGCTGGTGTCCCGGCTCGTCGAGCGCTTCCACCGGGTGGCCGTCGACTACGAGGTGGTGCTCGTCCTCGGCACCGACTTCGCCGCCACCCAGCTCCCCGACGAGCTGGCGCTCAACGCCCGGCTGGCCAACGAGTTCGGCGCCTCGGTGATCGCGGTCGTCGGCGGCCAGGACCAGAACGCCGAATCGGTGCGCGCCGAGACCCGCAACGCCTACCGTGCGTACTCGGGCCTGGGCTGCGACGTGCTGGCGATGATCGTGAACCGGGTGGCCCCCGCCGACCGCGACGTCATCGCGGAACGGCTGTCCGCCACACTGCCCGTGCCCTGCTCGGTGCTGCCCGACGAGCCGGCCCTCGCGGCGCCGACGGTCGCCCAGATCACGGCGGCCCTGAACGGCACGGTGCTGCTGGGCGACGATTCCGGGCTCGCCAGGGACGCGCTGGACTTCGTCTTCGGCGGGGCGATGCTGCCGAACCTGCTGAAGGCGCTGACCCCGGGGTGCATGGTGGTCACGCCCGGGGACCGCGCGGACCTGGTGGTCGGCTCGCTCGCCGCGCACAGCGCCGGGACGCCGCCGATCGCCGGGGTGCTGCTGACCCTGGACGAGCGGCCCGGCGAGGAGATACTCACGCTGGCCGCGCGGCTCGCACCGGGCACCCCGGTCGTGTCGGTGGCCGGCGGCTCCTTCCCCACCGCCGGGGAACTCTTCGCGCTGGAGGGCAAGCTGAACGCGGCCACCCCGCGCAAGGCGGAGACCGCCCTCGGGCTCTTCGAGCGCCATGTGGACACCGCCGCCCTCCTCGACCGGATATCCGTCGCCCGCAGCGGCCGGGTCACCCCGATGATGTTCGAGCACGAGCTGCTGGAGCAGGCGCGCGCGGACCGGCGCCGGGTGGTGCTGCCGGAGGGCACCGAGGAACGGGTGCTGCGCGCGGCGGACGTCGTGATGCGGCGCGACGTCTGCGACCTCACGCTGCTGGGCGACCCCGACGTCATCCGCAAGAAGGCCGCGGACCTGGGCATCGACCTGGCCGAGACCCAGCTCATCGACCCGCAGACCTCGGAGCTGCGCCAGTCGTTCGCCGAGCGGTACGCGGCCCTGCGGGCGCATCGCGGGGTGACGGTGGAGCTGGCGTACGACGTCGTCTCGGACGTCAACTACTTCGGCACCCTGATGGTCGAGGAGGGCCTGGCCGACGGCATGGTCTCCGGCGCGGTGCACTCCACGGCGGCGACGATCCGGCCCGCCTTCGAGATCATAAGAACGAAGGGGTCCGAGCGCAGCTCGTCGGGCAGGGCGGCGGCGGGCGATGGGGGGACGAAGCCGGACGCCTCGATCGTCTCGTCGGTCTTCTTCATGTGCCTCGCCGACCGGGTGCTGGTGTACGGCGACTGCGCGGTCAACCCGGACCCGGACGCGGAGCAGCTCGCGGACATCGCGGTCCAGTCGGCCGCCACCGCCGCCCGCTTCGGCGTGGACCCCCGGATCGCGATGCTCTCGTACTCGACGGGCACCTCGGGCACCGGCGCGGACGTGGACAAGGTGCGCGCGGCGACGGACCGGGTGCGCGGGAGCCGGCCGGACCTCCTGATCGAGGGCCCCATCCAGTACGACGCGGCGGTCGAGCCGAGCGTCGCGGCGACCAAGCTGCCGGATTCCGAGGTGGCGGGGCAGGCGACGGTCCTGATCTTCCCGGACCTGAACACCGGCAACAACACGTACAAGGCGGTGCAGCGGTCGGCGGGTGCCGTGGCGGTGGGCCCGGTCCTCCAGGGGCTGCGCAAGCCGGTCAACGACCTGTCGCGCGGCGCGCTCGTGCAGGACATCGTCACCACCGTGGCCATCACGGCGATCCAGGCCCAGGGCGAGGAGTGACCCGTATGACCACCCCGAACACCACCGAAGGCACGGCGGCCGGGAAGCCGGGCCGGGTGCTCGTGCTCAACTCGGGCTCGTCCTCGGTGAAGTACCAGCTGCTCGACATGAGCGACCGCTCCCGGCTGGCGGCCGGGCTGGTGGAGCGGATCGGCGAGGAGACCTCCCGGCTCGTGCACACCCCGCTGACCGGGGACGGGGGCGGCCCCCGGGAGCGCGAGGGCCGCATCGCCGACCACGACGAGGCACTGCGCGCGGCGGCCGCGGAGCTGGCGGCGGACGGGCTCGGCCTGGACTCGCCGCGCCTGGCGGCGATCGGGCACCGGGTGGTGCACGGCGGGCTGCGGTTCACCGAGCCGACCGTGATCACCGACGACGTGCTCGAGGAGATCGAGCGGCTGGTCCCGGTGGCGCCGCTGCACAACCCGGCGAACATCACGGGCATCCGCACCGCCATGGCGCTGCGGCCGGACCTGCCGCAGGTGGCGGTGTTCGACACGGCGTTCCACACGACGATGCCGGAGCACGCGGCGCGGTACGCGATCGACGTGGAGACGGCCGACGCGCACCGCATCCGCCGCTACGGCTTCCACGGCACCTCGCACGCGTACGTCTCGCGCAAGGCGGCGGCGCTGCTGGGCAAGGAACCGGAGGACGTCAACGTCATCGTGCTGCACCTGGGCAACGGGGCGTCGGCCTCGGCGGTCGCGGGCGGCCGGTGCGTGGAGACGTCGATGGGGCTGACCCCCTTGGAGGGGCTGGTCATGGGTACCCGGTCCGGGGACATCGATCCGGCCGTCACCTTCCATCTGAAGCGGGTGGCGGGGATGTCGGCGGACGAGATCGACGTCCTGCTCAACAAGAGGAGCGGCCTGGTGGGGCTGTGCGGCGACAACGACATGCGGGAGATCCGCCGCCGGATCGACGAGGGCGACGAGCGGGCCGCGCTCGCCTTCGACATCTACATCCACCGGCTGAAGAAGTACATCGGCGCCTATACGGCGGTGCTCGGCCGGGTGGACGCCGTCGTCTTCACCGCGGGGGTCGGGGAGAACTCCGCCCCGGTGCGGGAGGCCGCGATCGCGGGTCTGGAGGAGCTGGGCCTGGCGGTGGACGCGGATCTGAACGCCGTACGGTCCGCGGTGCCGCGGCTGATCTCACCGGATTACGCACGCGTCGCCGTCGCCGTGGTGCCGACGGACGAGGAACTGGAGATCGCCACGCAGACCTTCGCACTGGTCGACAACTGAGCGGACCCCCGCCCCTTTGTATCTTCCGCCAGCCGGAATATTCCGCAGCGAAACAAACCGATAGGATTCGCCCCATGCGCCGTTCGAAAATCGTCTGCACCCTCGGCCCCGCCGTCGACTCCCATGAGCAGCTCGTCGCTCTGATCGAGGCCGGCATGAGCGTGGCCCGTTTCAACTTCAGTCACGGCTCCCACGCGGAACACCAGGGTCGTTACGACCGGCTCCGCAAGGCCGCCGCCGAGACCGGGCGGGCGGTCGGCGTGCTCGCCGACCTCCAGGGCCCGAAGATCCGCCTCGCGAAGTTCGCCGAGGGCCCGGTCGAACTGGTCCGCGGGGACGAGTTCGTCATCACCGCCGAGGACGTCCCCGGCGACAAGTCGATCTGCGGCACGACCTACAAGGGTCTGCCCGGCGACGTCGCCAAGGGCGACCCGATCCTGATCAACGACGGCAACGTCGAGCTGAAGGTCGTCTCCGTGGAGGGCCCCCGGGTCCACACCATCGTCATCGAGGGCGGGGTGATCTCCGACCACAAGGGCATCAACCTGCCGGGTGCCGCGGTCAACGTGCCGGCCCTGTCCGAGAAGGACGTCGACGACCTGCGCTTCGCGCTGCGGATGGGCTGCGACCTGGTCGCGCTCTCCTTCGTCCGGGACGCGAACGACGTCAAGGACGTCCACAAGGTGATGGACGAGGAGGGCCGCCGGGTCCCCGTCATCGCCAAGGTGGAGAAGCCGCAGGCCGTCGAGAACATGGAGGGCGTCGTCATGGCGTTCGACGGTGTGATGGTCGCCCGCGGCGACCTCGCCGTCGAATACCCGCTGGAGCGCGTCCCGATGGTGCAGAAGCGCCTGGTGGAGCTGTGCCGGCGCAACGCCAAGCCGGTGGTCGTGGCGACCCAGATGATGGAGTCGATGATCACCAACTCCCGCCCGACCCGCGCCGAGGCGTCCGACGTCGCCAACGCGATCCTGGACGGCGCGGACGCGGTCATGCTCTCCGCGGAGTCCTCGGTCGGCGCGTACCCGATCGAGACCGTCAAGACCATGTCGAAGATCGTGGTCGCCGCCGAGCAGGAGCTGCTCTCCAAGGGCCTCCAGCCGCTGGTGCCGGGCAAGAAGCCCCGCACCCAGGGCGGTTCGGTGGCCCGCGCGGCCTGCGAGATCGCGGACTTCCTCAGCGGCGAGGCGCTGGTCGCCTTCACCAAGTCCGGTGACACGGCCCGCCGCCTGTCCCGCTATCGCGCCGCCCAGCCGATCCTGGCCTTCACCACGGACGAGTCCACCCGCAACCAGCTGGCCCTGAGCTGGGGCGTCGAGGCGCACGTCGTCCCGCACGTGGACAACACGGACGCGATGGTGGACCTGGTCGACTCGGAGCTGCTGAAGCTGAACCGCTACAACGCCGGTGACACGATGGTCATCACGGCCGGCTCGCCCCCCGGCGTCCCCGGCACCACGAACATGGTCCGCGTCCACCACGTGGGCGGCCAGGACCAGGGCTGACCCCGAGCGGCGCGACGGCCCGGCACCCCTGCGGGGGTGCCGGGCCGTCGTCGTGCCACCGCGTGCGTCAGGCGCCGTCCTCGGTGAAGTAGTTGTGCAGTCCGGGGATCGTCAGGGTGCCGCCGAACTGACCGGCCTGGGTGACCTTCACCTTGGTGAAGAAGGCGAAGGGCACGTTCAGCGGGGGCGGGGACTGCGGGCTGAAGGTGATCGGGATGAGGCCGAAGAGGTTGCCCTTCAGCTCCTCCGTGTACATCGTCACCGTGCCGTTCCTGATGGTGGAGGTGGAGCCCTTCCGCGCCTGCACATGGCCGGTGAGGCCCGGCATCGGCCCGACCGTCAGCTGGTGCAGGTCCTTGATGTCGATCGAGGACGCGGTGAACTTCAGCACCTTCTTGATGGTGCCCTCGCCCGTCCGCACCTCCACGATGCCCTTGTAGTCGAGCCCGTTCAGGGTGAGCAGCGAGCTCTCCAGAATCCACGGGTCGCTGGGCAGGTTCGGGATGCCCGGCTCCAGCTTCGCGTTGGCCAGAGCCTCCGGGTCCGCGGTCGGGCACGGGAACGGCTGCTTGGCGCCGTCCGGGATGTCCTCGTCCTTCTTGGCGTCGGTGCCCTTGACGTCCTCGTCGAGTTCCTCGACCGTGCGGCCCGCCCGGCCGGCCGCCTCGCGGATGGCGTCGGTGGTGGTGTCGGTGGCCTTCTCGGCGGGCTCGTCCTTCGGGTCCGGGGTGCTCTCCGGGGCGGTGTCCGGGGCGGTGTCCGGGGCGGCGGACGCCGTCGGCTTCGGGCTCGCGGTGGTGGGCGTGGGGGACGGGCTCGCCGTCTCCGCGTCCTTGCCGGGGTCCTTGTCCGGGCCGTCGAAGAGGTCCTTGAGCGCGTCGCCGAGGCCCAGCGGGTCGAGCGGGTTGACCGACTTGGTGGGCGAGGGCGTGGCGGCGGGGGTCTCGGCCGCGGTGTCGGCCGGGGTGTCGGCCGTGGCGACCTCGGTGGTCTGCTTCGCGGTGTCGGCCGGCGCGCCCGTGGCGGTCGGCTTCGGGGTCGCCGCGCCGCTCGTCGTCGGGGCCGGTGTGCTGGTCGGGCTCGCGGAGGCGGACGGCGTCTTCGACGCGGAGGGCGTCGGTTCCACCGACTCGCTCGGCTCGTCGGAGCGGGTCACACAGGGGCCGGGCGCGAAGGGGATGTCCGTCGCGTCGTCGGCCATCGCCAGACGGGGGGTGAGCCCCATCCCGACGAACACCGCCGTGGGCATCGCGGCGAGCGCGAACGCCTTCTTGCCGGACGGCATGTGGAGCTTCGTCAGCAGCGACTTCCTGGGCGCGGCGTGGCGGGGTCCCCGGCGTTCCTCCCGGAGCCCGGACTCGTCCGCGCGGTTCACGTCATCACCCCGCACGATGCCCCCCGCCGTCGGTCTCGGCCACCGCGTCGTACGGGGCCTGCTGTTGTTCGGGGAGGCCCGCACCGTGCAGCGCGCCCTCGGGGAGCGGGGCCGCCGGCTGCTCGTCCTTCGCGAACGAGACGGTCTCCGGGGCCGCTTCGGGCGCCTCCGCGGTCGGCTCCTCGCCCGGCATCCACGACACGGAGAGCGCGCCGCCGAGCAGGGCGAAGACGAAGCCGATCAGGAAGCCGCCGATGTTGGCGACCGGTATCGACACGAGGGCCAGCAGAATGGCCGCGACACCGGAGAACACGCGGACGATGCTGTGGAACCACATCGTCAGGCCCAGCGTGACAAGCAGGACACCGATGATCAGCGAACCGGCGCCGGCGGTGGTGGACATCGCCAGCGTCACGTTGCCGAGGTGCATGTTCGCGTACGGGAAGTACATGATGGGCAAGCCGCCCAGCATGGTGAACAGTCCGGCCCAGAACGGCCGGTTACCCCGCCAGGTACGGAAGCCGCGCCGGGCGACGGTGAGGTAGTGCTCGTTCTGCCCTTGGGATTCGGGGCTCATGGAAAACAGCTCCCTGGGAACCGGTACTGCTGCGAGGAGGAGGGGTGGGCGGCCGGGAACCACTGCGTGCTCCCGGCCGCCCAGGGCCGGCTAGCGCCCTAGTAGCACTCGTTGACGCCCCTGGACAGCGCCAGGTGCAGACCCGGCAGCTTGAACGTGCCCGCTGTGGTGGCCCACGCCCGCTGCTTGACGTCCGTCAGCTTGGCGGTCTTGGCCCGCTGCGCGAACCCGTTCGGGTTGACCCACTTGTCGGCACCGGGCTGGATGCCCGGATTCTGCAGATCACCCGCGCGGACACCGATGTCCATGCCCGTGAACTCGGCGTTGGCCTGGAGGTCCGAGACATCGAGGTAGAGGCCGGTGGCGTCGACCAGCTTCTTCTTCTTCTCCTCGCCCGTGGCATTCCCCGGGTCACCGGCGGTCAGCCGCAGCGTCACGTTGCCCAGCCCGAACGGCAGGTTGGGGGTGACGATCGACTGGCACATCGTGTTGATGGTGGCGTGACTGAACCCGGAGACGGCAACGGCGTGGCCCTTGCCGTCCTTCATGGGGTCGGCGCCGCCCTCGGTCGCGATGCTGCCGTACTGAACGAAGTTCTCACCGTTCAGTTCCTTGGCCGTGACCTTGAACTCCTGCCCCGAGACGCTGAACGACGCGGCGAGCGCGCCCTGCGCCAGGCCGACGCCGACCGCGGCGGTGGCTATGACGCTCGGCACCATGACGACAGCGAAGCGCTTCCATCTCGTGCCACCGCGAACCTGGGAACTCATACTTTTCCTCCTTCTCGGACGTACATCTCCGGTCCGGCATCCTGCCCGACCTGGGATGGGAGAAGTGCTACGTCCTCGGAAAGGAGAGCGCCCGCGAGCGGAGGCGTGTCACGCGTCCGCACCACCGGCGATCACCCCCGAGCGACAACCACGGGTCACGCGTGTGCGCGACCTGATCGGACAGGCCCTGCCGACCGGCAGGAACCCCCCTGTCCGGAGCCGGCGTCACTGCCGCCGACCCACTCGGTGGGGACCCAACGGAGCCGCCCCACCCGACTGGCAGCCGGACTGGCGTTATTGGACCGAGCGTGGCCGATCGTGGTCCATTCCCGGCCGGGACACAAGAGGGTTCGTTACTCGCTGGTAATGCCCCCTCGCCGGGCCACGACCTGCCGGCGTCGAGCGGCCACACAGGGTGGCCCAGGATCGGCGGACGAAAGAGGGTAACAGCGAGTGAAACGGGGCACATCGCCAAGATCGATTTACTGCGAGTAACAGGCCGCGCTTTTATCAAGATTTGGTAAAGCGGGGCCTACTCTTATCGCCTGATCGTGAAAACGGCTGCGGCGCCCGAAGGCCGCCGCGGCCGTGTTGTCAGTTCAGCACAATCGGACCGGACCAACCGGTCAGAACAGGACGCGCGCGAGCGCGGTGCGCGCCGCGCCCACCCTCGGGTCCTCCGGGCCGATGACCTCGAAGAGGTCGAGCAGCCGCAGCCGGACCCGGTCGCGGTCCTCGCCGAACGTGCGGCGCACCGTCTCCACGAGCCGGCCGAAGGCGTCCTCCACATGGCCGCCGACGAGGTCCAGGTCGGCCGCCGCCAGCTGGGCGTCCGCGTCGGCCGGCTTCTCGGCGGCGTCCCGGCGGACCTGCTGCGGGTCCGTCGCCTGCACCCGGGCCAGCAACTCGGCCTGGGCCAGGCCCAGCTTGGCCTCGGTGTTGTTGGGGTCGTCGGACAGGACGTTCTTGTACGCCTGGACCGCACCCGGGAAGTCGTTGGCGTCGAGCGCCCGCGCGGCCGCCTCCAGGAGCGAGTCGTACGGGCCGGGCGGAGCCGGGGCCGCCGCCTGGGCCTCGCCGGGCGCCGCGGCGTCCACCGCGATGCCGGTGAGGCCGAAGCGCTCCTCGCCGACCTGGATCAGCTGGTCCAGGGTCTGGCGGATCTGGGCCTCGGGCGCCGCGCCCTGGAACAGCGGCAGCGCCTGTCCGGCGACGACCGCGAAGACGGCGGGGATGCCCTGGATGCCGAACTGCTGCATCAGCAGCTGGTTGGCGTCGACATCGACCTTGGCCAGCACGAAGCGGCCGTTGTACTCGTGGGCCAGGCGCTCCAGGAGCGGGCCCAGCTGCTTGCACGGTTCGCACCACTCGGCCCAGAAGTCGATGACGACGGGCACTTCTGCGGAGCGCTGGAGGACGTCGTTCTCGAAGCCCGCCTCGTTGACGTCGATGACGAGGGAGGAGGCGGGAACGGCCGCCGGGCCGCCCTGGCGCGCGGACTCGGCACGGGCCTGCTCCGCCTTCGCCTTGGCCTCACCGGCCGCCTTCACCGCGGCGAGGTCGACGACGCCGCTCATGGACATGTTTCTGGGCTGCATGCGTACATCCTCCGTTGCTTTAATCATCAGTAGATATCAGCAATCCCGGCGTTTCTGCCGGAATAGTCCGTGACGGTGTCACCAGAGCGCGAGTTGCGTTCTGATGTCCTGTTGACGGTCTCCCGTTTCTGTCCCGGCTCTGGGGCTGGGGATTGTGCCACCTGCCCGCCCCCTACCGGCCTTGCGGCCGGGAAGGGTGGTGCGGGTCTTACGGTCGGCTCCACGGGGCTTCGGCCCCACCGCGATGGTGGGGCCCAGGTCTCCGGCCACTCCGGTACCTGTACTGCTGGTGGTGGAGGTTGTCGCGAGGGCGAGCAGATTGCGTCCAGCGTTCTCGTCCCGGTCCATGACGAGCCCGCAGGCGTCACACTCGAAAACGCGTACGGCCAGGGGCAGTTTGGCTTTCACCGCACCACAGCGTGAGCACGTCTTCGAGGAGGGGAACCACCGGGAGGCCACGACCAGGCGTGTCCCATGCCGGCGGGTTTTGTACGTCAGCTGGCGCCGGATCGCACCGAACGAGGCATCCGCGACTTGGCGCGAGAGGCGCCGGTTGCGGCTCATACCCGCCACATTCAGGTCCTCGATCACAAGGGTGCCGTACTCGGCCGTGAGGCGGGTGGTCAGTTTGTGAAGGCTGTCCTCGCGCAGGTTCCCCACCCGGTGATGCACCCTGTTCCGGGCACAGTTGGCCTTCCTCCACCGACGTGAGGGCTGCTGCCCGGTGCGGCGGTCGGGGCCTCGCCGACGTGAGACGACACGGCTGGCACGACGCAGCTGCTTCTGGGCGCGGTCAAGGTGGCGGGGGTTGGTCACCTCGGTCACGGTTCCGTCGCTGTCCGCGAGAGCAGCGAGAGTTTTGATGCCCAGGTCGATCCCGACCGCAGCATCCGGGCGCGCGACCCGCACCAGTTCGCTTCGCTGTTCGACCTGGAACGAGACGAACCAGCGCCCCCGGTCCAAGCGCACTGTCGCGGACAGAATTCGTATCGTGCCTGAGTCGATACGGGCGTGCAGGTCGGGACGGGGCTCGTGGAGGCGGATCTTGCCGATCCTGGGCAGGGTGACATGCCTGCCGTCTGCCTCGATACGGATCACCCCGGTCGTGAACCGGCACGTCAGACGTGCCTTCCGCTTGGACTTGAAGCGCGGCACACCCACCCGCGCGCCCTTGCGTTTACCATTCCTGGATTTCGCATAGGTATCGAAAGCGGCCGATGCGTTGGCGAGGCCAGTGTTGTAAGCCTCCTTGGAGTTCTCATCCCACCACCCCGAAAACCGCGGATCGGTGTGCTTGTCCTCATTGAACGCCTTCCGCAACGACGGCAGCGACCACGACCGCCACGCCGTCAGCCCGTCCTCCGCAATGCCGTAGGAGACCTCGGCCTGGCGTTGTCGCCACACCGCCGTGACGTGAGCGATGACCCAGTTGTATGCGGCCCGCGCAGCACCCGCATGCGAGTGCAGACGCCCCATGGCCGTCACATTCGGATCCAGAGCCAGCCTGTATGCGGATACGGCAGAGCCCTGCCGCGGCGTGAACTTCTTCACGCACACCCCCCAGTGGGGCACCAAGACCAGTTCCACAGCATCACCACATCAGCATATGCACGGAAAATGCCATACAACTGCAGAAAGAAGCAGGAACAGTTGTTCACCCCTCGGTGTGCAGTTCCGGAAAGCGCTACGGGAACCGCGCCCGTCCACGATCCCCGCCGGTGTGCGGGGTGGCCGGACAGACACGGTTCATGGGCCCCTGAATGGCCCGGTCGGCACCCGGTCCCCACCCGGCGCCTGTGGCTGTCGTTCGTCGTGACGTCCGGGACGGTCCGGACCGTCGCCTTACGCTACGACCCGTAGCGTAACTGGCCACGCCCCCTGATGCACAAGAGTGTTCGGTGATCTCTCTCACGGGGAGCGGTCCCGGTCGGATTTACCTACTGGCGGGTATGGTCACGGCATGCTCAGCCGCAGCCACCCCAAACCCGCACGATCGGGACGTCCGCGCAGCACCGAGGCCGACGAGGCCATCCTGGAGGCCACCCGCGCCTCGCTCGTGGACCTCGGCTGGTCGAAGCTGACGATGGGTGACGTGGCGACGCGGGCGGGGGTCGCCAAGACGACCCTCTACCGGCGCTGGGCGGGCAAGAACGAACTGGTCGTGGACGCGGTCGCGGTGCTCTTCGACGAGCTGGAGATGCCGGACCTGGGCAGTCTGGCCGCCGATGTGGAGGCGGTGGTGCTCCAGTTCGCCGCCCTTCTGGAACGGCCGGAGACCCGGACCGCCCTGATGGCGGTGGTCGCCGAGTCCACACGGGACGAGGCGCTGCGGGCCCGCATCCGCGACTCGATCGTCAACCGGCAGAAGCGCCTCGTCCTCAAGGGCCGGCAGCGCGCCCAGGAGCGCGGCGAGCTGCCCGTCGAGCCGGACGAGGCCACGGCCGCGCTGACGGCGGACCTGGTCTTCGACGTGATCGCCGGCGCGGTGGTGCACCGGACGCTGGTGAGCGGCGAGCCCGTCGACGCCGACTGGGCCCACCGCTTCACCCTGCTCCTACTGGCGGGCCTGGGCACGGCAGGCGGTGCGCTGCCGCGCCCGTACGGTCAGAAGCCTGCCGGTTCTGTGTAGACGCCCCACTCGTCGCGCAGGACGCCGCAGATCTCGCCCAGGGTCGCCTCCGCGCGGACCGCGTCGAGCATCGGGGCGATCATGTTGGAGCCGTCGCGGGCGGCGGCCAGCATCGTGTCCAGGGCGGCCCGGACGCGGGCGTCGTCGCGGGCCTCCTTGCGGGCGCCGAGCGCGCGGACCTGCTCGCGCTCGACCTCGTGGCTGACCCGGAGGATCTCCAGGTCGCCGGTGACCGAGCCGTGGTGGGCGTTGACGCCGACGACCAGCTTCTCGCCCTTCTCCAGCGCCTGCTGGTAGCGGAAGGCGGACTCGGCGATCTCGCCGGTGAACCAGCCGTCCTCGATGCCGCGCAGGATGCCGGAGGTGATCGGGCCGACCGGGTGCTGCCCGTCCGGGTGGGCGCGGGTGCCGCGCTCCTTGATCTGCTCGAAGATCTTCTCCGCGTCGGCCTCGATGCGGTCGGTGAGCTGCTCCACGTACCAGGAACCGCCCAGCGGGTCGGCCACGTTGGCGACGCCGGTCTCCTCCATCAGCACCTGCTGGGTGCGCAGCGCGATCTCGGCGGCCTGCTCGGAGGGGAGCGCCAGGGTCTCGTCGAGGGCGTTGGTGTGCAGCGAGTTGGTGCCGCCGAGGACGGCGGACAGCGCCTCGACGGCGGTGCGTACGACGTTGTTGTACGGCTGCTGCGCGGTGAGCGAGACACCGGCGGTCTGGGTGTGGAAGCGCAGCCACTGCGCCTTGTCGGTCTTCGCGCCGTACGTCTCCTTCATCCAGCGGGCCCAGATCCGGCGGGCGGCGCGGAACTTGGCGATCTCCTCGAAGAAGTCGAGGTGCGCGTCGAAGAAGAAGGAGAGGCCGGGCGCGAAGGTGTCGACGTCGAGGCCGCGCGAGAGGCCGAGCTCCACGTAGCCGAAGCCGTCGGCGAGGGTGTACGCCAGCTCCTGGGCGGCCGTCGCCCCGGCCTCGCGGATGTGGTAGCCGGAGACGGAGAGCGGCTTGTAGGCGGGGATGGAGCTCGCGCAGTGCTCCATCAGGTCGCCGATGAGGCGCAGATGGGGCTCGGGCTGGAACAGCCACTCCTTCTGCGCGATGTACTCCTTGAAGATGTCCGTCTGGAGCGTGCCGTTGAGGACGGCCGGGTCCACGCCCTGGCGTTCGGCGGCGACCAGGTACATGCAGAAGACGGGGACGGCCGGGCCGCTGATGGTCATCGACGTCGTGACGTCGCCGAGCGGGATGTCCTTGAACAGGACCTCCATGTCGGCGGCGGAGTCGATGGCGACGCCGCAGTGGCCGACCTCGCCGAGGGCGCGGGCGTCGTCGGAGTCGCGGCCCATCAGGGTCGGCATGTCGAAGGCGACGCTCAGCCCGCCGCCGCCGGCGGCCAGGATCATCTTGTAGCGCTCGTTGGTCTGCTCGGCGTTGCCGAAGCCGGCGAACTGGCGGATGGTCCAGGTGCGGCCCCGGTATCCGGTCGGGTGCAGCCCCCGGGTGAAGGGGTACTCACCGGGCCAGCCGATCCGTTCGAAGCCCTCGTACGCGTCGCCCGGCCGGGGGCCGTACACGGGCTCGACCGGGTCCCCGGACAGCGTGGTGAAGTCGGCCTCACGCTTGCGGGCCTTGTCGTAACGGGCCTGCCAGCGGCGGCGGCCTTCCTCGATCGCTTCAGCGTCCATGCCCGCCAATTTACTAGGACGTCCTAGTAAATGTCGATGACAAACCGCCCGGCGCTTCGCGCGGGGCGGTTCGTCAGGAATCGCTCAGACGTTCGCAGGGGCTGCGGGCGTCGCGTCGGCGACCAGCGGCTCGACCTCACGGACGATCCTGCGCTCGACGAAGAACGCGGCCGTAGGAATGGTGCCCGAGATCAGCACCCAGAGCAGCTTCCCCATCGGCCACTTCGCCTTGGACCCCAGGTCGAAGGCGAAGATCAGGTAGATGATGTACAGCACGCCGTGGATCTGGGAGACGACGAGCGTCAGGCCCTCACCCTTGTCGAAGCCGTATTTGAAGATCATGCACACGCAGAGGATCAGCAACATGACGGCGGTGACGTAAGCCATCACCCGGTATCGGGTCAGCACACTGCGTTTCATGCCATCGAGCGTAACCGGACGTCCCGGGCGATCTTGCAGCGGGCCGGGCTCCGGAACCGCGTCTCTCAGATCTCCTCGAAGTCCTGCGCGGCGATGCGCAGGGGCCGCAGCAGCGCGAAGATCTCGGCGCACTCCTCGGCGTCGTACACCCCGAGCCCGAACTCCATCGCCACCAGGTCCCGGGTGGCCGACTCGACGACCTCGCGGCCCTTGTCGGTGATCGAGGCCAGCGTGCCCCGGCCGTCGTTCGGGTTGGGGCGCTTGTCGACCAGGCCGGAGCGCACCAGCCGGTCCACCGTGTTGGTCACCGACGTCGGGTGGACCATCAGCCGCTCACCGATCTTGGACATCGGCAGCTCGCCGGCCTTGGAGAAGGTGAGCAGCACCAGCGCCTCGTAGCGCGCGAAGGTCAGCCCGTACGGCTTGACGACGGCGTCCACCTCGGCGAGCAGGATCTGCTGCGCCCGCATGATCGAGGTGATCGCGCCCATGGACGGGACGGGGCCCCAGCGCTGCTGCCAGAGCTCGTCGGCGCGGGCGATGGGATCGAAGGGAAGGCTGAGCGGCTTCGGCACGGCCACGACCTTACCCATGGGGAACTTGCCGGTCCTCCCTGTCTCGTACTTCGGTCCGGGTCCCGTCCCCGGGTGCGATTACGGGACCGGCACCGGGCGCCGTTCTGCGTACCTCGGCCACCAGCGGCAACAGGCACAGGGTGCCCAGCACGGCCGCCCCCGCGACCACCCCGTGCACCGGGAAGAACTCCGCCGCGAGCCCGGCGAGCGCCATCCCGACGCCCTGGATCGTCATCAGCCCGGCGGTGAGCAGGGTCATCGCCCGCCCGCGCAGCTCCTCCGGGACGGCCGCCACGAACCACTGGTCGAGGCCGATCACGTACGCGGAGGAGGCGCCGGCCACCACGAGCGCGGCGGCGGCCCCGGCGACGCCCGGCGTCAGCCCGTACACCAGGAGGGGCAGCAGACCGGCGGCGGCGAGCGGCAGCACGATCCGCTCCCGGGTCCGGGGCCGCAGCGCGGAACCCGCGTACAGCTCGGAGGCGATGTGCCCGACCGGCATCGCGCACATCAGCAGCCCGAGCGCGGCCGGGCCGACGCCGATCTCGTCGGCGTACGGCGCGGCCAGCGCCTCCGGCGCGACGACGAACATCGGGGGCAGCCAGAACAGCAGCATCAGCGCGCGGACGCGGCGATGGCCGAGGACCAGCCGGGCGCCGGAGAGCGAGTCGCGCAGCAGCGAGGAGCCGGACCCGTCCCGCGTACGGGCGGGCCGGTCGCGGGTGCCGAAGCGCAGCAGCGCGGCCGAGCAGAGGAAGGTGACGGCGGTGACGGTGATCGCGCCGCGCGGCGAGACCACGGTCAGCAGCACCCCTCCGACGCCGAATCCGGCGAGCAGCGAGCCCTGCGAGACGATCCGCAGCAGCGAGCGCCCCAGGACGTACAGCTCGCCCTCGCCCAGGATGTCGGTGAGCGCGGCCATCCGGGCCCCGGTGAAGACCGGCGAGACGGCCGCGACCAGGCAGCGCAGCACCAGCAGTCCGGCGACCGGGGTGCCCGGCAGGACCATCACGGCGACACAGGCCGCGCAGACCAGATCGCAGCCGACCAGCACCCGGCGGGCGGGGTAGCGGTCGGCGATCCCGGCGAAGAGCGTGCCGCCGACGAGGTACGGGAGCATGCCGAGCGCGAAGGTCAGCGCGCTGAGCAGGGGCGAGGAGGTGAGGTCGTAGACGAGGACGGTGAGCGCGAGTTCGCTGACGATGACGCCGAGGAGCGAGAGCAGATGCGCGGCGAACACCGCGCGGAACTCGCGGACGGCGAAGACGGGCTGGTACCCGCGCGGCGCCGGTGTGTCGGGTGTGTCGGGTGTCCCGAGAGTCACGGGTGTCTCGGACGTATCAGGCGTCTCGCGCGCCTCGCGCGTCTCCGGTGTTCCGCCGCCGGCCCGGAGCGCCGGTGGCCGGCTCGGGTCAGGGGGGCCTGTGCGCTCCGGGGGCGGGGCCGGGAGTGCGGCCGGTCCGGTGGGCCGGGCAGGGGTTCCGGGGTCGCCGGGGCTGCCCGGCCGGGGATCGGTGGTGTCTCTCGGCATGGCCGCAGCCTGCGGTACCGGCCCGCCCGCCCCGTAGACTTTCGGCACCGGCCGAATCTTCGCGGGGTCCGCCCATGTCCTTCCAGCTGCACTTCGACGAGAGCGATCTGCTGCGCTGCCGCTTCGCGCTCTCGCCCCTGTTCGAGACCCAGGCGGCGGTACGGGTGCTGGCGCGGCCCGCCCAGCAGGGCTACCACCTGCCGTGGCTGCGGAGCATCCGGGACGCGGCGGCCGGTCTCGAACTGGACCCGCTGTGGCTGCTGATGCCGGACGGCGGGCACTGCCCGGACTTCTTCTCGCCGCCGCCGATGGGCCCGCTCGCCTCCTTCGACGAGGAGATCGCCGCCGTGCGGTCGGTCGATCCGGAGCTGGCCCGGCAGGACATCGCGGCCTCGCTCGACCAGCGGCCGCAGGCGCGGGACTCGGCCGCGGGGCGGGCGCTGCTCGCCGACCCGGCGCGCGCCGTGCGGGAGTTGGCGGACCTGCTGGAGCGGGCCTGGCGGCTGCTGATCGAACCGCACTGGCCCCGGCTGCGCGCGCTGCTGGAGGCGGACGTGGCGTACCACTCGCGCCGGCTGGCGGCGGTCGGGTTCGAGCGGCTGCTCGGTGAGCTGAGCCCGCGGCTGAGCTGGTCGGGCTCCACGCTCACGGTCAGCGGGACCAGAAGCGCCCACTCACGGGTGCTGAGCGGGCGGGGGCTGGTCCTGATGCCGTCCGTGTTCGTCTGGCCGGACACGGTGGGCGGCTTCGAGGACCCCTGGCTGCCGGCCGTGATCTACCCGGCGCGCGGCATCGGGGGCCTGTGGACGGAGCCGGGCGCGAGCACCCCGCAGGCGCTGGCCCGGCTGCTCGGGCGGGGGCGGGCGGAGGTGCTGTGCGCGCTGGACGAGCCGGCCGGGCCGACCGTGCTGGCGCACCGGCTGGGCCTGGCGCCGTCGTCGGTGTCGGAGCACCTGTCGGTGCTGCGGGCGGCCGGGCTGCTGACTTCGCGCCGCTACGGGCACCAGGTGCTGTACGAGCGGACGCCGCTGGGGATCGCGCTGGCCGCCCAGGAGTGACGCGCGGCGCCTGCGGCCGGGGGACGGAACGCGGCGGCCGGGGGACGGAACGCGGCGGCCGGGGGACGGAACGCGGCGGCCGGGGACCGGAACGCGTCGGCCGCCCGGAAACGGCGGGAGCCCCCGTCCGGGCGGGCGGGGGCTCGTCGCGGGGCGCGCGGGATCACTGCGCGAGGTACCGCTCCACCGTCTCGACCTTGGACGTCAGCCCGTCCGTGACACCGGGGCGGATGTCCGCCTTGAGGACGAGCGAGACCCGCCCGGCCCGTGCCTCGACGGCGGCCACGGCGCGCTTGACGACGTCCATCACTTCGTCCCACTCCCCCTCGATGGAGGTGAACATGGCGTCCGTGCGGTTGGGCAGACCGGACTCGCGGACGACGCGGACGGCGTCGGCGACGTACTCGCCGACGTCCTCACCGACCCCGAGCGGGCTCACGGAGAACGCGACGATCATGCGCTGACCGTGCCTTCCCGGCGGGCCCGGGCGGCGATGACGCTGTCCGCCTCGTAGCGCTTGAGCACCTTGTCGCCGTACAGGCCGCCGAACGGCAGCACGCAGAGCACGAAGAAGAACGCGACGCGCTTGAGCGGCCACTTGGTCTTCGACCACACGTCGAGCAGCAGCACGACGTAGATGACGAAGAGCACACCGTGCAGCATGCCGAGCGGCATCATCAGGAAGTCGATGTCCGAGACCCGGCTCAGGACCGAGCCGAACAGGATCAGGGCGGGGAAGGACAGCGCCTCGGGAATCGAGATGAGGCGCAGCCGGTGCAGGGCGGTGGCGGTCTTGATGTCCACGGGGGCACCTTCGGTGGGAGGGTCGTGACGGCTTGTGAACGAACGCACAAGCGGCACCATTGTGACATCGCGGCCCGGACGGCCGGGCGGGGGGTCCCGGACGCGGCCGGGCGGGCATGTCCCCGGTGGCGCGAGGAGTACGTCCCGATTGCGTACGGGTCCGGTACCGGATGCGTATCAGGGGCGCTCCGGGACGGCCGATCGCAGGGTCACCCCTGTTCCGCCGGCGGTACCCGGCGCTATTTTCGCCGGGTGGCAATGTTCCGGCTTGAGGGAAGCAAGACGCTCGCGGTCGATCTGGCCGGCGATGCCGTCAAGGCGAAGAACGGCTCGATGGTCGCGTACGAGGGCCAGATGTCGTTCAAGAAGATGACGGGCGGCGGTGAGGGACTGCGCGGCATGGTGACGCGCAGGCTGACCGGTGAGTCGATGGCCGTGATGCAGGTCACCGGGCAGGGCACCTGCTACTTCGCGGACCGGGCGAGCGAGATCAACCTCGTCTCGCTGCACGGCGACAAGCTGTACGTGGAGGCGAGCAATCTGCTCTGCACCGACGCGGGGCTGCGCACCGGCACCACGTTCACCGGGCTGCGCGGCGGCGCGACGGGCAACGGCCTGTTCACGACCACCGTGGAGGGGACCGGCCAGGCGGCGATCATGTCGGACGGCACGGCCGTGGTGCTGCGGGTCTCGGCGCAGTACCCGCTGTTCGTCGACCCGGGCGCGTACATCGCCCACCAGGGCAATCTCCAGCAGCACTTCCAGTCCGGGGTGAACTTCCGGACACTGATCGGCGAGGGCTCGGGCGAGTCCTTCCAGATCCGTTTCGAGGGCGAGGGACTGGTCTACGTGCAGCCCAGCGAGCGGAACACGATCGGGGGGAACGTCTGATGCCGTTCCGGGAGATCAACTCCAGGATGGTCGAGGCGACGGTGGCGCCCGGCCAGAAGATGTTCAGCCAGCGCGGGGCGATGCTCGCCTACCGGGGCGAGGTGTCGTTCACCCCGAACATCCAGGGCGGCCAGGGCGGCGTGATGTCGATGATCGGGCGCCGACTGGCGAACGAGGCGACCCCGCTGATGACGGTCGAGGGCAACGGCACGGTGATGTTCGGCCACGGCGGCCATCACATCCAGGTGATCAACCTCTCCGGGGACACCCTGTACGTGGAGGCCGACCGGCTGCTCGCCTTCGACGGGACGCTCCGGCAGGGCACGATGTTCATGGGTTCGCAGGGCGGCGTGATGGGCATGGTGCGCGGCCAGGTGACCGGTCAGGGCCTGTTCACGACGACGCTCCAGGGCCACGGCGCGGTGGCGGTGATGGCACACGGCGGCGTCATCGAACTGCCGATCACACCCGGCCGCGCGGTGCATGTCGACCCCCAGGCGTACGTCGCCCACCACGGCGACGTACGCAACAAGCTCTCCACCGCGCTCGGCTGGCGCGAGATGGTGGGCCGCGGCTCGGGCGAGGGCTTCCAGCTGGAGCTGAGCGGCAGTGGTGCGGTGTACGTCCAGGCGTCGGAGGAGAAGCTTTGACATCCTCCCCCAGCTGAAGGCAGGGGGATTCCTAGCTCAGGCTGCCTCTGGGAGCGGCGCTCCCCGAGGACTTCCACCATCAGCACTAGCCGGGTTGAGACCAGCCCGGACGAGCATCACGCGGGCGGAGTTCTTGTCCCTGGGGGACACCACTCCGCACACGGTGCACGCGTAGGTACGTTCAGAAAGGGGGAGTGCGTGCTTGGTTCTCGCACCGCACTGGGAACAGTCCATCGTCGTGTGGGCCGGGTGAACCAGGTGCACGATACGGCCGTGCTTGCGTGCCATCTCGGTCAGAGCGGTCCTGGTCGCACCGATCGCGGCGTCGGCGGCCTTGCGGGCCATCGTGGACTTCGCCAGGAACTTCGGCTTGAAGTCCTCGACGGCGAGCTGGTCGAAGTTCCGGACGACGGCCTTGGCCCATTTACGGGCGGTGTCCTGGCGCTGCCGGGCAACCTTCTTGTGGACCTTGGCCACCGCGCGCGACGCCATCCGGTAGCCCCTCGACACGGCCTTTCCGCGCGCGGGCTTCCGGCGGGCCATCCGCTTCTGGTACCGGGCCAGGCGGGCGGCAGCGGTCTTGCCGTGCCGGGGGTGGGGAAGGTCGTGCCGGTCGCTGGTGGTGGTCGCGGTCTCCCTGACGCCCCAGTCGATCCCGATCACCGCGCCGGTGGCGGGCAGGGGCTCGGTGGCCACCGCGACGACGAACGAGGCATACCAGTGGCCGAGGCCGTCCCGGTAGATCCGCACCGAGGACGGGACGGCCGGGAGCTGTCGCGACCACACCACCGTCACCACGGTCCCGCCGGCGAGGTGCAGGCGTCCGTCCTTGAGCCGGAACCCGCGCCGCGTGTAGTTCAGCGACGGCTCAGCACCGCGCTTCTTCTTGTACCGGGGCATCCCCGCCCGCCGCACCATCGGCACACGTGCCTTGATGTCCTTCAGTGCCTTGGCGCGGGACTTCGCGAAGTCCCGGATCAACTGCTGCTGCGGCACCGAGGAACCCTCACGCAGCCACGCGTTCGCGCCACGCGCCTCGGTCAGCATCTTGTCGAGGCGGGCCGGGCCGCACTTCTCGTCCTGGGCGTGGGCCTTCTTCGACCGGGCAACGGACTCGTTCCAGATCCACCGGCACCGCGCCCATTCCGCTTCCAGTGCGGTGCGGGCGGTGGACGACACGCGGAGGCGGTAGGTGTACCGGGCGCGCCCGGACTCCTCGCCTGTCTCCTGCATTGTCATCATGACGTCACCCTAACACTACAGTTGAGGCATAAATGATGAAAAACGCACCACCCTCCGCCTTCCCGAAGACCTCCACCAGTGGCTCGCCGACCAGGCCCGCGCGGCTCACCGGTCGGTCAACGCCGAGACCGTCCACCGCCTTGAGGGCGAGCGCGCCGCCGCCGCGGCAGACGCCAAATCGCTCTGACGGCGATTCGGCTACCCCTGCCCCGCTCCGCAGGGGTCCGATTCCTCCCCGGCCTGAAGGCAGGGGCACCCTCGGAGGACTTCAGTGAACGCCCCCGTGGTCTTTGATCCGATGACGCTGCCGGCGGACGACAACGTCAACGCGTACACCTTCTGCGTGGAGCTCAAGGGGAGCCAGTGGTTCCTGCAGAAGGGCAAGATGATCGCCTACTACGGGCAGATCAACTTCGACGGCGTCGGGCACGGCCGGTTCGAGCGGCTGGTGCGGGCGAGCTTCCACTCCCCGCTGCACGCGGGCGACTGGGTGGTCGCCGAGGGCAGCGGCAAGATGCTGCTCGCCGACCGGGCGTTCGATGTGAACTCCTACGACCTGGACGACGGGAACCTGACGATCCGGTCCGGGAACCTGCTCGCGTACCAGCCGTCGCTGGCGCTGAAGCAGTCGATCGTGCCGGGGTTCCTGACGCTGATCGGCACGGGCAAGTTCGTCGCCGCGTCCAACGGCCCGGTGGTGTTCATGGAGCCGCCGCTGCGCGTCGACCCGCAGGCACTGGTGGGCTGGGCGGACTGCCCCTCCCCCTGCCACCACTACGACCACGGCTACATGACCGGCGTGCTGGGCGGGCTGCGCGCGCTCACCGGAATCGGCGGCGCCTCCGGCGAGGAGCACCAGTTCGAGTTCGCGGGCGCCGGTACGGTGCTGCTCCAGTCCACCGAGGCGCTGATGCCCGAACAGCCGACGGGCCCGGTCCCCCACCAGGCGGGCGTCCCCGGCGGCGGTCAACACGGGTCCACCCCCCGCGCCCCCGGTCAGCTGGGGGACCTCCAGCGTCGCTTCGGGTTGTGAACGGTAGTCTGCGGAGTGTGATGTCGAACTCCTGCACCCCGTCGTGTGTGCCGGGCGTCACACATTCTTAGTTGGTCCGGCTTTCAACTTCTTAGGTAGAATCCATACATGGAGACCGAGACGGCCACCCGCTGGCTGAGCGACGCCGAGCAGTGCGCCTGGCGCACCCACCTGGACGTCAGCAGGCTGCTGATGCACCAGTTGGAGAAGGACCTCCAGCCGTTCGGGCTGACGAACAACGACTACGAGATCCTGGTCAACCTCTCGGAGTCGGACGACCGGCGGATGCGGATGAGCGATCTCGCGGGCGCCACCCTGCAGTCCAAGAGCCGGCTCTCGCACCAGATCACCCGTATGGAGACCGCGGGCCTGGTCCGCCGGGAGAACTGCGAGTCGGACCGCCGGGGCCTGTACGCGGTGCTCACGGAGGAGGGCGCGGAGACGATGCGCAAGGTCGCGCCGCACCACGTCGCGTCGGTCCGCAAGCACTTCATGGATCTGCTCTCTCCGGAGGCCCTGGCCCAACTGCACGCCGCGCTCACACCGGTGGCGGAGCATCTGCGGGGTCAGCGGGTCTGACGCGGGCCCCGGCTCACGCCCCTCCGGCCGCCGGGGAGCCGGTACGCGAGGGCAGCCACAGTTCGAAGCGGGCCCCGCCCCCCGGCGCATCCGTCACGGTGAGCCGGCCGCCGTGCCGCGCGGCCACATCGCGGGCGATGGCCAGGCCCAGGCCCGCCCCGCCGTCGTCGCGGGCGCGGGCGTCGTCGAGGCGCACGAAGCGCTCGAAGATCCGCTCGCGCTCCGCCTCCGGCACCCCCGCCCCGTCGTCCTCGACCGCGACGACGACCCCGTCGCCCTCCCGGCCCACCGTGACGGTGACCGAACGCACCGCGTGCCGCTCGGCGTTGTCCAGCAGGTTGCCGAGCACCCGGGCCAACTGTCCGCGCGACCCGGCCACTTCCAGTCCGCCGCCCCGCACCGACACCGCGACCGGCACGCGGTCGCCGACCCGCTGGGAGACCTCCTCCCGGACCAGTGCCCCCAGCTCCAGCCCGGTCAGGCCCGGCCGCTCCCCCGCGTCCAGCCGGGCCAGCAGCAGCAGATCGGCGGCGAGCGCCTGGAGCCGTACGGTGTCGGCGACCGCCCCCGGCACGTCCAGCAGCTCCGGATGCGCGGCCCCCACCTCCAGCTGGGTGCGCAGCGAGGCGATGGGGCTGCGCAGTTCGTGCGAGGCGTCCGCCACGAAGCGCCGCTGCCGCTCGACGGACGCCTCCAGCGCGGTCAGCGTCTCGTTGGTCGTACGGGCCAGCCGGGCGACCTCGTCCCGCGAGTCCGGCTCCGGCACCCGCCTGCCCAGGTCCTCGGAGGCCGTGATCGCCGCCATCTCGCGCCGGATGCCCTCCACCGGCCGCAGCGCCCGCCGGGTCACCAGCCAGGTCACCCCGGCGACGACCAGCAGCACCACGGGCAGCCCGGTCAGCATCGCGGAGCGCACACTGCGTACGGCCCGCTGCTCGGCGGCGAGCGGGGCGCCGGCGTGCACGGTCAGGGTGCGCCCGTCCGGGTCCGTGGCCTCGACCGACGCGAACCGGTAGTCGGCGCGGTCGCCGTCCACGGTGGCGGTGCCGTTGGTGAAGTCCGGGTCGTCCGCGGAGACCTCGCCCCGGTCCGGGGCTGCGCCGCCGTCGTCGTCGCGGTCCCCGTCGCGGTCGTCGTCGTCCGGCGCGGGGGCGGGCCGGGGCGGCTGCGGGGGCTGTGGGGCGACCCGGTCGGTGCCGGTGCCGGAGATCGCCTCCAGGTCCTTGGAGACGGCGACCACGCGGCCGTCCTCGTCGGTGACCTGGACCGGGTGCTCCTCCTCGTCGCCGGTGTCCAGCTCGTCGTAGGGAACGCCCAGCGCGAGCTGCCCGGCGACCTCGCGGGCGGCCACCTCGGCCTGGAGGCCCGCCTGGTCGGTGAGGTTGGCGCGCAGGACGAGCAGCACGGCGAGCCCGGCGGCGCCCAGGGCGAGGGCGACGACGACGGTGGCGCCGAGCGCGGCCCTGGCGCGTACGGACCTCACAACGCCTCCAGCCGGTATCCGGCGCCGCGTACCGTGCGGATGGCGGCCGGGCCGAGCTTGCGGCGCAGGGTGCTGACGTACACCTCGACGATGTTGGGGTCGCCCGCGTAGGCGAAGTCCCAGACGTGCTCCAGGATCTCCGCCTTGCTCACCACCTGTCCGGCGCGCAGGGCGAGCTGTTCGAGGACCGCGAACTCCTTGGCGGTGAGGGCGATCTCGTCGTCGCCGAGGTGGACGCGGCGGGCCGCGGTGTCCATGCGCAGGGCGCCCGCGGTGACCACGGGCGAGCCGGAGCCGCCCCGGCGGCGCAGCAGGGCGCGGACGCGGGCGACGAGCACCACATAGCTGAACGGCTTGGTCAGGTAGTCGTCGGCGCCGGTGTCCAAGCCCTCCGCCTCGTCGTACTCGCCGTCCTTCGCGGTCAGCATCAGGACGGGCACGTCGTGTCCGGCGGCGCGCAGGGCGGCGCAGACGCGGTAGCCGTTCATGCCGGGCAGCATGATGTCGAGGACGACCAGGTCGTAGGCGCCGTCCAGCACCCGGTGCAGGCCCTCGGCGCCGTCGTGGACGACGTCGACGGCGAACCCCTCGGCGGTGAGGCCGCGGGCCAGGGAGACCGCCAGCCGCTTCTCGTCCTCCACGATCAACAGACGCATGCGCCCAGCGTCCCAGACCGGAGGTCAACTTGACCCGGTCCTGGAGGACCGGGTTTGGAGGTAGCGCCCGACTGGCTGCCGGGTTGGCTCCTCCGTCCAGACACCCCTTTACGGGGTGGCAGGGACGCGTGACTCACGCCCCGCGGTCCACACGGCCTCGCCCTTGCGGGCGAGGTTGTGGGACGCGTTGTCGTCCGCGTCGGCCAGGAACCCGCAGGCCCGGCACGCGAACGTCGCTTGACCGACACGGTTCTTCCGGTCGATGTGACCGCACTCGGAGCACTGCCGGCTGGTGTGGGCCGGATCGACGTACACCAGCGGCACCCCGGCCCGGCGTGCCTTGTACTCCACGAAGGAGGCAAGCTGGTGGAAGCTCCACGAGTGCAGAGATGACCGCTGGTCCTTGCGGAGCCGTACCCGGCTGCGGATGCCCGTCAGGTCTTCGAGGGCGATACCGGAGCCGGTGCGTTCAGCGGTGGTGACGATCTTCTTCGAGACGATGTGGTTGACGTTGGCGGTATGCCGGGCTTCCTTCCGCGAACGCTTCTTCAGGAGACGCTTCGCGGACTTGGTGCCCTTGGCCTGCAACGTGCGCCGCAGGTCGAGCTGTCGCTTGCGGTGCCGCTTCAGGCCCCGGCCGGCGGCCCGGTACCCGGTGGACGTGGTGGCGATGTTGACGATGCCGAGGTCGACGCCGACGAACCCGTCCGGCTCGTACACCTCGGGCTCGGGGATGTCGCAGACGGCGACGAGGTAGAACACGCCGTCGCGTTCGATCAGGTCCGACTCGCCCCTGCGGTGCTCGCGCAGCATCTTCAACGCGTCCGGCGAGCAGGCGAACCGCACGCCCTTGAGACGTCCGGCCACCGTCCAGACCGACACCGTTGCGGCGTCGTACTGCCAGGACAGGCAACGATCGTCATACGGCTGCGCGGCCCCGGGCCGGAACGTGACCGGCTTCGACTCCGCCCTGATCCGCCGCTTCGAACCCGGCTTTCCCAGGTTCCCCGCCTTGATGTTCGCCTTCAACGTGGTGTAGGCGTCGTGGGTCTTCTTGATGACGTGCTGGGCGGCCTGTGCCCCCAGCCCCCGGGCCTTCAACTCGGTGTAGGTGTGCTTGCGCAGCTCGTACTCACGCGGCACACCATGATCGAACGCCACCGCCGACACCCAGCAGGCGGCCTCGTTGACCGTGCGCAGGGTGGAGCGCAGCGCGGCGGCCTGACCGGCCTCCGGCATCAGCTTCACCCGCGTCACGAGCTTCATGCGGGCATCGTACTACAGTTGGTCTTTGTCACCTCGCTGGGAGCCAAACCCCAATATCCGCAGGGGTCGAACGGTCACTTATACCCTCCACGCCCACTTGGTCTTCACACCCAAATACCGACGCGGACCGTTCACGGACGAGATCCTTACGCGCTGCGAAGAGATCATGCGGGCCGTGTGCGCGGACTTCGAGACCGAGCTGGTGGAGTTCAACGGCGAACGCGACCACGTACATCTCCTGGTGCACTATCCGCCGAAGGTCGCCCTGTCCCGACTGGTCGGCTCCCTCAAGGGCGTGTCCGCCCGCCGACTCCGGCAAGAGTTCCCCGACCACATCCGGAAGTACCTGTGGGGCGCACACTTCTGGTCCCCGTCCTACTTCGCGGCATCCTGCGGCGGAGCGCCACTCACTGCGGTGAAGGAGTACATCACGGGCCAGAAGCGTCCCGACTGAGCTGAAGAAGGTTTCAGGTGGCTTCAGGCTGCGTTCAGCATCGCCCCGGCAGGGTGGTGGGCAAGCCAGTCAGCCCACCTGTACGGGGAGGAACCCTCATGAAGCGCAAGATCGTCATCGGTGTCGTGACCGCGGCCGTGCTCGCCGGCGGCGGGGCCGCCACCGCCGCCGCCCTCTCGGACGGCGACCACCACGACGGCCGCGACGGGCGCGGGACCGGCCGGAGCGCCGCCGCGAGCGACGATGCCACCGCCCGGATCGAGGTCGGCGACGCGGTCGCGGCCGCGGTCAAGGCCGTCCCCGGCACGGTCACGGAGGCGGAGTTGGACGACGAGGACGGCGGGCCGGTCTGGGAGCTGGACGTGTACGGCTCCGACCGGGCCTGGCACGAGGTGACGGTGGACGCGGAGAGCGGAAAGGTGCTCGGCCGGCAGATCGACCGGGACGACGACGATCGCGACCGGCGTGCGCCCCGGAGCGTTTCCGTGTCGTTGCGGGACGCGGTGGCCGCCGCGCTGAAGTCGGCGCCGGGCGCGGTGACGTCGGTGGAGCTGGACGACGAGCACGGGGACGGCGCGCCGCACTGGGAGGTCGAGGTGCGGACCGAGCGCGGCGGAGAGCGTGAACTGACCGTGGACACGGAATCGGGGACGGTCCGGGGCTGACGGGCCGGCGGAAGGGGCGGAGGCACGAGCACGCGCTCTGCCCCGCTCCGCCCCGGCCCCAACGGCCCCCGTGGCGGCTCCGGTGCCGACCGGATGCGGACCGCCGGCCTCGAAGGCGTACTACATGAACTCATCCGCGGGCCGAACGACGAAGTAGTTCGTGACTACGGCCCGGTAGCTGGTGTGCCGTGTCCGCCCGCTGTGTCTCAGACACCAGTCCTGGACGGTGCCCTTCTCCAGCGTCTCCGGGGACCTCTCGCCGCACGACATGCACCACGCGTGTGCCAGGTCCTGCTGGGCGTCGGGGTCCGGACCCAGCGTGTGGTCCACGTACCGCATGACGGACCTCATCTCCTCACACGGCTCCTTCGGCCTGGATCTCGGCCCGGACCGTCTTACCGATGACCCGTTCCGTCACACCCCATGAGGTGGACAGGGCGTCCACGATCCCGAGCCCTCGGCCGGACACCGCCAGAGGGCGCCGGTCCCGCGGCATTCGCGGCATTCCGTCGCCGACGTCCCGGACTTCGACCCGTACGCGCTCCGCGTCCCCGTCGATCGTGACCTCGACCTGCCGGCCGCGAGCCGTTCTGCCGTGCACCACGGCATTCGCGACCAGCTCCGAGACGACCTGCACGAGGTCTTCCGACAACCCGGCGCACCCGGCCCCGCCGATGAAGGTGCGCGCGAACTCACGCGCCTTCCGACGCTCGCCTTGGCTCGCGGATACCGAACACTTAACCGATGGGTACTGCTCATGTGGCCCCCTGACGCGGGTGCTGTCTCGCGTGACGGAACGTCACCTTCCTTGTGTCGCCCATGAATCGGACCCATCGGCAAGCACCTAGCCACCATGCACCCTGGGGGCACCAAAGTGTCAAGTACCCATTCCGGTGGTCTCTGCTGGACGTTGCTGCGGCGGGGCGGTGTCGGGCAGACTGGCCCCCGGACAGAGGGGAGGTCGCGGAGTGCCGATCACGTACAACCCGACCATCCGGCAACGGCGGCTGGCGCGAACGTTGCGGGATCTACGCTTGAAAGCGGGCTTGAAACACTCGGACGCCGCAGAGGTCCTCGGTTGCGCGGAATCCAAGATGACCAGGATCGAGAACGCCCAGTCCGGAATCCGGCTGCTCGACCTCAGAGCGCTGCTCGACGCGTACAACGTCACGAACGGCACGCAGCGCGCCGAGATCGAGAAGCTGTCGAGGGACGCCAAACGCAAGGGCTGGTGGGCCCAGTACGGGAACCTCGTCGACTCGGCGTACGCGGCCTATATCGCGATCGAGTCGGACGCCTCCGAGATCTATGACGTCGAGACCAGCCTGATTCCGGGGCTCCTGCAGACTCCCGCTTACACAGAGGCCGTCATCAAGGTCCAGGTGCCGGACGCCTCGGACGAACACATCAGCACGATGGTCAAGGTGCGCGAGGAGCGCCGCAAGGTTCTCGGCGGAGACAACCCCATCCACCTGCGGGTCATTCTCTCGGAGTCGATACTGAGACACGCTGTCGGCAGCGCGGAAGTCATGCGCGAACAGCTGGAACACCTCCTCGCGGCCGGCGAGGAGACCAACGTGGAGCTGCAGATCCTGCCCGGCGAAAGCGCGCTGAACGCGGCGCTGTTCGGCCCGTTCGTCATCATGGGCTTCCCCTCGTCCTCGGAGTCGGATGTCGCCTACGCGGAGTCGACCACCGGCACCGTGTACTACGAGGAGAAGGCCGACACCGAGAAATACCGGACGCTGTTTCGACGTCTCAACGTGGCAGCGTGCGATGTGAGCAAATCCAGGGCCTTGATTCGCAGGGCCATAGCAGAAACGGCAGACAAGTGACGCACACGAACCCGATCCCCACGGAAGACCTCGCCTGGGCGAAGTCTTCGTACTCCGGCAACCAGGGCAACTGCGTGGAGGTCGCCGGCCTCCCCGGCGGCGGTCGGGCGGTTCGTGACTCCAAGGACACGAGTGGCCCGTTCCTCGCCTTCACCGAGACCGAGTGGCGGGCATTCATCAACGGCACCCGGACCGAAGGGTTCAACGCCTGACAATCAAGGCCGCTGACGACACGAGTGAGCGCGCGCCGGAGACTTCCCGGCGCGCGCTCACTCGCGTGAAACACCGAACGCGGGCGACGCGGAACGCACACCACTCGGCCAAAAGGGCTGACACCACCACATCCGGCACCTTGTTCGCGTGGGCGGCAGACCATTGCAGGCAAACAGGACAGCAGCGCCAATCAGGCACGCTCACACAAAAGTTGAGTTGTGGGTCAACTGTGCGCATCGTATGATCATGAAAGCCGCCGGGGGGGCGGGGTTGCGGCTGCCCAATTCCCCTTCCACAGACCTGTTCAGGATTTACGTGGGAGAGTGAACATGTTCAAGAAGATCTCGGCTGCCTTTGTGGCTGTCCTGGCTGTGGCGGGCGTCATCGGGACGGCCTCGTCGGCCGCCGCGGTGGACCGTACGTGCTACAGCGGAAATTTCTGCATATACAAGGACAGCAACTTCAGCACGAACAACTCGATGTACCGGACGAAGTACGAGTCCGCGCGTTGGGACATCGACATGCCCGCCGTGTATGAGAACGACAGTTCCTGGTGGAACCGCCGCAGCCAGTCCTCCAAGACCTACGGTGGCCGCTGGATGTCGCTGGGTGTCGAGGTCTGCCTCGTCCCCGGCGGGTCCGTGGACTACTACTGGGACGCCAACGACGACGGTGCCAGCAACACCCTGAACGACGGTTCCGGCTGCTGAACCGCTGAATGAGGGGCCGCCACCCGGTCCCGGGTGGCGGCCCCGGCCGCACACACGACAAGGGCACCGACCATGAACAAGCGTACGGCGCGCACAGCCGCGATCTCGGGCGCGGCATTGCTGTCGCTGATCTCCGGATGCTCCTCCGAAACCTCGGCGGAGGACCTCGCGACGGCTCGAAGGGCCCAGTCCGCGCTCGACAGCGCCAACGCGGCGCTGGCCCAGGAACGCGCCGCCGAAACCAAGCTGATCCGCAAATGCATGGCGGCCAAGGGATTCACGGTCTTCCCGGACGAGGGCAGAAGCAGTGGTGCCGGCGACGCCGCAGGCCGTGCCATCGAGTTGTCGCCGACCGCGGAGACCGCCCGGAAAGTCGGGTACGGCGTGGACCCCCGCCGACCGGAGAACCAGAAGGTGGAGGAGAGTACCGACTCCTTCGACGCCTTGCCCACCGAGGTGAAGCGCAAGCACTCCATGGCGATGGACGGGTATGTGGACAGGCCCGAGGGCGGGGTCGAGTTCGACTTCGGAGGCGGCAAGGTCATGGTGCCGTCGAAGGGGTGCCGCGGCGAGACCCTCAAGGCCGTCTACGGCGACGTCAAGGAATACCTTCGCCTGAACTGGACGGTTTACAACACCGTCAAACAGAACAGCGCGGAAATCCTCGCGGAGGACGACGACTATCAGAACGCGCTTTCCGCCTGGGCGACCTGCCTGAAGGCGAAGGGATACGGCGAAGTGGATACGCCTGAGAAGGCGCGGAAGACGGCGATGTCGTATTACGCCGGAATTCCGGACGGCGACACGGACGCCCTCGACGAGGCGCAGCGGTCCGAGATCAAGCAGGCGAAGGCCGACGCGGCGTGCGGCGAGAAGACCGCGCTGAACTCCAAGGCCCGAGAGGCCAAGAGCCGTGCCTCCGCGACATCGCTGGTCGAGCACGAGGCCGAGATCACGGCCTGGCTCGAACTCATCACCAAGGCCAAGGACAAGGCCCAGCAGCTCCTTCGGAAGACGTCGTAGAACTGACAATGAGCCCGGAACCCCTTGAAGAATCGTCCAGGGACCAGCCGTCCGGACATCGTGGCCGCAGAGGATCACGGCGCGGCCTCGTCATCGCGGTCGTGGTGCTCGCGCTCTTCGGCAGCTGCGGGTCCGTCTGGTGGATCGCCTCCCAGGCGAGGACACCCGAACAGCGCGCGGCGAACGCCGGACCGCCGCCACCTTCCGATGTGACGGCCACCGTCTCGGACCAGCGGATCGTGGAACGTCTGGAATTGACGGGACGTGTCCAGACCTCGTCGCGCACCACCATCAGCGGGGTGCGGCCGGAGGGCACCAGTCGTGCCGTGGTGACCGGGCTCCCGGCGAAGGCCGGCGAGAGCCTGCGCGGCGGCGCCGTCGTCGCGGAGGTCTCCGGTCGCCCGGTGCTGCTGCTTCCCGGCCGCTTTCCGGCGTACCGGGATCTGCGCATCGGCGACAAGGGGCCGGACGTCCGGCAGTTGCAGCGGGCGTTGCGGCCGCTGTACGGCGTCGCGGTCACCGGCACCTACGGCCCTGCGACGGCTGACGCGGTGCGTCGTCTCTACGCGGCCGCGGGCTACGAGGCCCCTCGGTCGACCGCCCCGCCGGAAGCCGCCGAGTCCGGAGACGAAGCCGCGTCGGCCGACGCCTCCCCCGGTACCCGGGCACGCGGTGGAGCCGAGACGGACGGCGGGACGGGGCAGCCACCCGCCTCCGGGGACGAGGCTTCGGACCGGGCCACGTCCGCCGCGCGAGCGCCCGAACAGCATCAGGACACCGTCGGCGGAACGCTGCCCGCCGCCGAGGTGACGTACGTCGCCGCAGTTCCCGCCACCGTGGTGCGGGTGAGCGCCGAGGTCGGCGACACCGCCGATGGACCGCTGGTGACAGTGGGAAGCGGGGGGCGCCAGGTGCGGGCCACGCTCACCGCCGACCAGCGCACACGGCTGCGTGACATGCCCGACGACGCCGTGATCCGTTTCGGTGAGGGGCCGTACGACGGGCGAACCGGCTCGCTGGGCTCTCTCAGAGCGGTGGCGGGCGAGGGCAAGGGGGACGAGGGTGCGGACGAGGGCAAGAGCGACACGTACGAGGCGCTGTTCGTCCCGCCTGCCGGAACGGCCAAGGACGGTGCCCGTCAGCAGATCACGGTCGAGCTCCGGAAGAGCCCCGCTGACTCTCTGACGGTGCCGGTCTCCGCGGTCTGGACCGACCTGGGCGGCTCGGCTTCGGTCACGGTCCTGGAGAACGGGTCGAAGCGGGACGTGTCCGTGGAAGTGCTGTTCACCTACGACGGACTGACCGCCGTCAGAGCTCTTGACGACGGTCTGCGCGCTTCCCAGAAGGTCATGCTGACGCGACGGGGAGACAGTTCGGCCGCGGGGGGCACCGATGGCTGATCGTGCGCCGGTCATCGCGCTGTCCGCGATCACCAAGACGTACCAGGGGCCGCCGCCCGTGGAGGCGTTGCGGGGCGTGGATCTGACGATCCTGCCCGGGGAGCTCGTGGCCGTGGTGGGCCCTTCCGGCAGCGGAAAGTCGACACTGCTCAGTGTCCTCGGGCTGCTCGACACCCCCACCGGCGGCCGCTATCTGCTTCGGGGTGAGGACGCCACGGACCTTTCGGAACGGGACCGGACGGCATTGCGCGCCGGGACACTGGGATTCGTCTTCCAGGCGTTTCACCTCGTCCCCCATCTGACGTGCGTGCAGAACGTCACTCTTCCGCTGGTGCACCTCGGCGTTCCGCGGTCACGACGGCGCTCGCGTGCCGAGGCCGCACTGAGATCAGTGGGGTTGGGTCACCGGCTGGACGTCCGGCCGGTGACGCTGTCCGGCGGCGAGCGTCAGAGAGTCGCGGTCGCCCGGGCCATCGTGCACCGGCCGGCGGTGGTTCTGTGCGACGAGCCGACCGGAAATCTCGACACGGCCAACTCCGCTCGTGTCATGGATCTACTGGCCGATCTCGTGGAGGAGGACCGCGCGGTGGTCGTCGTCACTCACGACCCGGACGTCGCTTCCCGCGCGGATCGTGTTTTCAAGGTGGTGGACGGTCATGTCTCCCAGGCGCGCGGCGCGGCGTAGGTCCGTACGCGGTAAGCGGGGCGGCACGTCGAACGGCCCTCGTACCTCGGCCGTCGACCTGCTCGTGCAAGCGTTCCTGGCGCTCTTCGGACGCCGTTTCCGCACCTTCTTGACCATGGCGGGAATCTCGGTGGGTCTGGCAGCCGCCCTGGCGACCCTCGGTATCACCGCAAGTGCCGCAGGAGCCGTCTCGGACCAGTTCGACGCGCTCAAGGCGACTCGGGTGACGGTGAAATACCCGTCCGAGGCCGTGTCCGGCGTCCGTCCGAGGCCCGCCCCCGAGACCGCCGACCGTGCCCGTGAGCTGAACGGGGTCCGCGCGGCCGGGCTGATCAGCAAGGCGAGCGAGCAGGCGGACGTCTCGCGGCTGGCCGGCTCCGAGGCGACCGCGCTGCCCGAAGCGACCGTGATGGCCGCGCAGTCCGAGGCTCTGGAGGCGATGTCCGCGGAACTCGTGCGTGGACGGTGGTTCGACGCGGGGCACGAGTCGCGCCATGAGCGTGTGGCGGTCATCGACACCGCCGCCGCCGCACGCCTGACCGTGGGCGGCGGACGGACGGGATCGGTGATCCACATCAACGGAGTGAGGTTCACCGTCGTCGGAGTGTTCCGTGCGCCGGACGGCGACACCGATCTGACGAGCGCGGTCGTGCTGCCCTACTGGACTGCGTTGCGGGACCCCGCCCGGCTGAAGTTCGCTCCGGCGGAAATGATCCTCGCCACCGAGTTGGGCGCGGCCGATCAGATCGGCCGCGAGGCGCCCTTCGCCCTCGCGCCGAGGGCACCGGACAAGCTCGTCGCGCTGGTTCCGCCGGATCCCCGTTCCCTGCGACAGGGGGTCGAGGCGCAGACTCGTGCCCTGTTTCTCGGCCTGGCCGCGGTCTCGCTCGGGGTGGGCGCGCTCGGCGTGAGCAACACCGCCTATGTCTCGGTCCTGGAGCGCCGGTCCGAGATCGGGCTGCGCAGGGCACTCGGCGCGTCACGCCGTGCGGTGGCGGGCCAGTTCTGTGTCGAGAGCGGCCTGGTGGGCGTTCTGGGCGGTGTCGTGGGGACGGTACTGGGCATCCAGATCACCGCGGTGACCTGTCTGGCCAAGGACTGGCTCGTGGTTCTCGACCCCTCGGTCGTATCGATGGGGCCGTTGGTGGGCCTCGTCGTAGGGCTGCTCGCGGGCCTGTACCCGGCCCTCGCCGCTGCCCGGGTCCTGCCTGCCGAGACCTTGCGGGCGGGGGTGTGAAACCGGCGGCGGGACACTGGAGCATGTCCGGCTGATCACGGCCGGGGTCACGGCGTCCTCCGTCCACCCGGCCGGGACGCCCATGACCGGCCCGTGCCCGCCGCTCGCGCGTCCTGCCCCGTCAGTCCTCGCCGGTGAGGCCCGCGACCAGTTCGTCCGCCGCCGCGTACGGGTCCAGCCGGCCCGTCACGATGCGGGCGGCCAGGGCGTCCAGGCGGCGGTCGCCGTGCAGGGTGCCGATGCGCTCGCGCAGGCGGGTGACCGCGATCGTCTCGACCTCGCGGGCGGCGCGGGAGGTGCGCCGTTCGGTCAGGACGCCGTGCTCCTCCATCCAGGCCCGGTGCTTCTCCAGGGCCTCGACGACCTCGTCGACGCCCTGGCCCCGTGCGGCGACCGTCTTGACGATGGGCGGGCGCCAGTCGCCGGGGCCGCGGGCCTCGCCGAGGCCGAGCATGTGGTTCAGCTCGCGGGCGGTGGCGTCGGCGCCGTCCCGGTCGGCCTTGTTCACGACGTACACGTCGCCGATCTCCAGGATGCCCGCCTTGGCGGCCTGGATGCCGTCGCCCATGCCCGGGGCGAGGAGGACGACGGAGGTGTCGGCCTGCGAGGCGATCTCCACCTCGGACTGGCCGACGCCCACGGTCTCCACCAGGATCACGTCGAAGCCCGACGCGTCCAGCACCCGGATCGCCTGCGGGGCCGCCCAGGCGAGGCCGCCGAGGTGGCCGCGGGTCGCCATGGAGCGGATGTAGACGCCGGGGTCCGACGCGTGGTCCGACATCCGGACCCGGTCGCCGAGCAGCGCGCCGCCGGAGAACGGCGAGGACGGGTCGACGGCCAGGACGGCGACCCGCTTGCCCTGGCGCCGGTACGCGGCGACGAGCGCCGACGTGGAGGTGGACTTGCCGACGCCGGGCGAGCCGGTCAGGCCGACGACGTACGCGCCGCCGGCCAGCGGCGCGAGGGCGGCCATCACCTCGCGCAGCTGCGGCGAGGCCCCCTCCACCAGGGAGATGAGCCGGGCCACCGCCCGAGGTCGCCCCGCGCGGGCCTGCTCCACCAGGGTGGGGACGTCCACCATCACCGCTCCGTCTCGTCGCCGCGTGTCTCTCGTACCGGGTGCTCTGCTACTTGCGGGGGACGCGCACGATCAGCGCGTCGCCCTGGCCGCCGCCGCCGCACAGGGCCGCCGCGCCGGTGCCGCCGCCGCGCCGCTTGAGCTCCAGCGCCAGGTGCAGCACCAGGCGGGCGCCGGACATGCCGATGGGGTGGCCCAGCGCGATGGCGCCGCCGTTGACGTTGACCTTCTCCGAGTCGACGCCGAGGTCCTTCATGGACTGGACGGCGACGGCCGCGAACGCCTCGTTGATCTCGATGAGGTCGAGGTCCTCGACGCCGATGCCTTCCTTCGCGAGGGCGTGCCGGATGGCGTTGGACGGCTGCGACTGGAGGGAGTTGTCGGGGCCGGCGACATTGCCGTGGGCGCCGATCTCGGCGATCCACTCCAGGCCCAGCTCCTCGGCCTTGGCCTTGCTCATGACGACGACCGCGGCGGCGCCGTCGGAGATCTGCGAGGAGGTGCCCGCGGTGATCGTGCCGTCCTTGGCGAAGGCGGGGCGCAGCTTGCCGAGGGACTCGACGGTGGTCTCGGGGCGGATGCCCTCGTCCTTGGCGAAGAGGACCGGGTCGCCCTTGCGCTGCGGGATCTCGACCGGGGTGATCTCGGCCTCGAACAGGCCGTTCTTCTGGGCGGCGGCGGCGCGCTGGTGGGACTGGGCGCCGATCTCGTCCTGGGCGGCGCGGTCGAGCCCGAGGCGGGTGTTGTGCTGCTCGGTGGACTGGCCCATCGGGATGTTCTCGTAGGCGTCGGTCAGACCGTCGTGCGCCATGGAGTCGAGCATCTCGATCGCGCCGTACTTGTGGCCCTCGCGGGACTTGGGGAGCAGGTGCGGGGCGTTGGTCATGGACTCCTGGCCGCCGGCCACCACGATGTCGAACTCACCGGCGCGGATGAGCTGGTCGGCCAGGGCGATGGCGTCGAGCCCGGAGAGGCACACCTTGTTGACGGTGAGCGCGGGGACGTTCATCGGGATGCCGGCCTTGACCGCCGCCTGGCGGGCCGGGATCTGGCCCGCGCCGGCCTGGAGGACCTGCCCCATGATCACGTAGTCGACCTGGTCGCCGCCGATGCCGGCCCGGTCCAGCGCCGCCTTGATGGCGAAGCCGCCGAGGTCGGCCGCCGAGAAGCTCTTCAGGGAGCCGAGGAGCCGGCCCATGGGCGTCCGGGCGCCCGCGACGATCACGGAGGTGGTACCGGTCGTTCCTGACATGAGGCACAGCCCCTTGGAGTAGATGTGAACGAGGGTTTACTTGAATGTACTGAGCGGTACCCGCCCCGTCATCCGCCCACGGGTGTGATCGCGCGCACGTTGCGTAACCATCGGGAGCGCGTTGCACTGGAGCCATGCTGACGCGAATCGACCACATCGGGATCGCCTGTTTCGACCTCGACGCGACTGTCGAGTTCTACCGCTCGACCTACGGGTTCGAGGTCCACCACTCCGAGGTCAACGAGGAGCAGGGGGTGCGGGAGGCCATGCTCAAGATCAACGATACGTCCGACGGCGGCGCCTCGTACCTCCAGCTCCTCGAACCCACCCGCGAGGACTCCGCCGTGGGCAAGTGGCTGGCCAGGAACGGGGAGGGCGTGCATCACATCGCGTTCGGCACGGCCGACGTGGACGCGGACGCGGCGGACATCGGCGGCAAGGGCGTCCGGGTGCTGTACGAGGAGCCCAGGACGGGGTCGATGGGGTCCCGGATCACCTTCCTGCACCCCAAGGACTGCCACGGGGTCCTCACCGAACTCGTCACGGCGAGGAAGGAGCACTGACCCGAGCCCTACCGGGCCCGGTAGAGTGGGCTCTTCCGGGCCGGGGCCGGGTCGGGGGCGCGCCGCGTCCCCAGCCGTTGATCTGTCACCATTCCCCGAACGTGTTGAGAGCTCGGGGAAGGATGGGACCGCGCAGTGCGGGGCTACGAACGCCAGGAGAGCCACCGAGCTGAAGACGACCACCTCTCGCGGTTCGAGGCCGAGATGGACCGGCTCAGGACCGACCGGGAGAAGGCCGTCCAGCACGCAGAGGACCTCGGCTACCAGGTCGAAGTCCTGCGCGCCAAGCTGCACGAGGCGCGGCGCAGTCTGGCGATGCGTCCCGCCTACGACAGCGCGGACATCGGCTACCAGGCGGAGCAGATGCTCCGTAACGCCCAGGTCCAGGCCGAGCAGTTGCGCAGTGACGCCGAGCGCGAGCTGCGCGAGGCGCGGGCGCAGACGCAGCGCATCCTCCAGGAGCACGCGGAGCACCAGGCCCGCCTCCAGGCCGAGCTGCACAACGAGGCCGTGCAACGCAGGCAGCAGCTCGACCAGGAGTTGGCGGAGCGCCGCCAGACCGTCGAGTCGCACGTCAACGAGAACGTCGCCTGGGCCGAGCAGTTGCGGGCCCGGACGGAGTCGCAGGCCCGCCGGCTCCTGGAGGAGTCCCGTGCCGAGGCCGAGCAGGCGCTGACCGGCGCCCGCGCGGAGGCCGCCCGGCTGGCCGAGGAGACGCGCCGGCGCGTCGGCTCGGAGGCGGAGGCGGCCCGTGCCGAGGCGGAGGCGATCCTGCTGCGCGCCCGCAAGGACGCCGAGCGGATGATCGGCGTGGCCGCGGGCCAGGCCCAGGAGGCCACCAGCCACGCGGAGCAGCTGCGGCTGACGACGACGGCGGAGACCGAGCAGACCCGGCAGCGGACGACCGAGCTGAACCGGGCCGCCGAGCAGCGCATGCAGGAGGCGGAGACCCAGCTGCGCGAGGCCCGCCTGGAGGCCGAGAAGGTCCTCGCGGAGGCCAAGGAGGCGGCGGCCAAGCGGCTGGCCGGTGCCGAGTCGCAGAACGAGCAGCGCACCCGTACCGCCAAGTCGGAGATCGCCCGGCTGGTCGGGGAGGCCACCAAGGAGGCCGAGACCCTCAAGGCGGAGGCCGAGCAGGCGCTCGCCGACGCCCGTGCCGAGGCCGAGCGGCTGCGTGCCGAGGCGGCCGAGGCCGCGCGCACCGCCGCCGCCGAGGACGCGGCGGCCCAGCTCGCGAAGGCGGCCCGGTCCGCCGAGGAGATCCTGAGCAAAGCGTCCGAGGACGCGAAGTCGGCCACGCGGGCGTCGGCGGAGGAGGCCGAGCGCATCCGCCGCGAGGCGGAGGCCGAGGCGGACCGGCTGCGCGGCGAGGCCGCCGAGCAGGCCGACCAGCTCAAGGGCGCGGCCAAGGACGACACCAAGGAGTACCGGGCCAAGACGGTCGAGCTCCAGGAGGAGGCGCGCCGGCTGCGGGGCGAGGCCGCGCAGCTGCGCTCCGAGGCGGTCGCCGAGGGCGAGCGCATCCGGGGCGAGGCCCGCCGGGAGGCCCTTCAGCAGATCGAGGAGGGCGCGAAGACCGCCGAGGAGCTGCTCGCGAAGGCCAAGGCCGACGCGGAGGAGCTGCGCGGCGCCGCGACCGCCGAGAGCGAGCGGGTCCGGGGCGAGGCGGCCGAGCGTTCGGCGGCCCTGCGCAAGCAGGCCGAGGAGGCGCTGGAGCGGGCCCGCGCCGAGGCGGAGCAGCTGCGCTCGGAGGCGGAGGAGCAGGCCGAGGCGGCGCGGACCGCGGCCGACGAGGCGGCGGCCGCGCTGCGCGAGGAGACCGAGCGCGCGGTCGCGGCCCGGCAGTCGGAGGCCGCCGAGGAGCTGGCCCGGCTGCAGGGCGAGGCGGAGACCCGGCTGGCCGCCGCCGAGCAGGCGCTCGCCGAGGCGCGTACGGAGGCGGAGCGCATCCGGCGCGAGGCGGGCGAGGAGTCCGAGCGGCTGCGCACCGAGGCGGCCGAGCGGGTCCGCTCGCTCCGGGAGCAGGCGGAGGCCGAGGCGCAGCGGCTGCGCGACGAGGCCGCGGCGGACGCCTCGCAGTCCCGTGCGGAGGGCGAGGCCGTCGCCGTACGGCTGCGTACCGATGCGGCCACCGAGGCGGAGCGGCTGAAGACGGAGGCGCGGGAGAGCGCCGACCGGATGCGGTCGGAGGCCGCTGCCGCGGCCGAGCGGGTGGGCGAGGAGGCCGCGGAGGCGCTGGCCGCCGCGCAGGAGGAGGCGAACCGGCGCCGGCGGGCGGCCGAGGAGACGCTGGACGCGGCCAGGACCGAGGCGGGCCGGGAGCGCGAGCAGGCCCGTGAGCGCGGCGAGGAGCTGCTGGCCTCCGCGCGCAAGCGGGTCGAGGAGGCGCAGGCCGAGGCGCAGCGGCTGACGGGCGAGGCGGAGACGCGGGCGGCCGAGCTGGTCGCGGCGGCCGAGCAGACCGCCCAGCAGGTGCGGGATTCGGTCAGCGGGCTCCAGGAGCAGGCCGAGGAGGAGATCGCCGGGCTGCGGTCCGCGGCGGAGCATGTCGCGGAGCGGACGAAGTCCGAGGCGCAGGAGGAGGCCGACCGGCTGCGGGCCGACGCGCACGCGGAGCGGGAGCGGGCCGGCGAGGACGCCTCCCGTATCCGTGAGGTGGCCAAGGAGGAGACGGACGCCGCGAAGGCGATGGCGGAGCGTACGGTCTCCGAGGCGATCTCGGAGTCCGAGCGGCTGCGGGCGGACACCGCCGAGTACAGCCAGCGGATGCGTACGGAGGCGTCGGACGCGCTGGCGTCGGCCGAACAGGACGCGGCGCGCAGCCGGGCGGAGGCGCGCGAGGACGCCAACCGGATGCGGTCGGAGGCGGCGGCCCAGGTCGACCGGCTGGTGTCCGAGGCGACCGCCGAGGCGGAGCGGCTGCGCACGGAGGCGGAGCGGCAGGCGGCCCGGACGGGCGAGGAGGCCGCGGGCGACGCGGAGCGGATGCGTGCGGAGGCCTCGGCGACCGTGGGCTCGGCGCAGGAGCACGCGGCGCGCACCCGTGAGGAGTCGGAGCGGCTGCGGGCGGATGCCGAGGCGGCGGCCGAGCAGATGCGGGCTCAGGCGCGGCAGGAGGCGGACCGGCTGCTCGACGAGGCGCGGGAGGCCGCGTCGAAGCGCCGGGCGGACGCGGCGGAGCAGGCGGACCAGCTGATCGACAAGGCCCGTGAGGAGGCGCTGCGCGTCGCCACGGAGGCCGAGGAGCAGGCCGACACGATGGTCGGCGCGGCGCGCAAGGAGGCCGTGCGGATCACGTCGGCGGCGACGGTCGAGGGCAACTCGCTGGTGGAGCGGGCCCGGACGGACGCGGACGAGCTGCTGGTCGGCGCGCGCCGGGACGCGACGCAGATCCGGGAGCGGGCCGAGGAGCTGAGGACCCGTCTGGAGGGCGAGATCCAGGAGCTGCACGACCGGGCCCGCCGGGAGACGGCCGAGCAGATGAAGACGGCGGGCGAGCGCGTCGACAAGCTGATGAAGGCGGCGACCGAGCAGCGCGACGAGGCGGCGGCGAAGGCCAAGGAGCTGCTGTCCGACGCGAATTCGGAGGCGAGCAAGGTCCGGATCGCGGCGGTGAAGCGGGCGGAGTCGCTGCTGAAGGAGGCCGAGCAGAAGAAGGCCAGCCTGGTGCGCGAGGCCGAGAAGCTGCGGGCCGACGCCGAGGCCGAGGCGAAGCGGGTGGTGGACGAGGGCCGGCACGAGCTGGAGGTCCTGGTGCGCCGGCGCGAGGACATCAACACGGAGATCTCGCGTGTCCAGGACGTGCTGGAGGCGTTGGAGTCCTTCGAGACCCCGGCGGCCGGGGGCAAGGGCGGGGGCTCCGCTCCGGCCAACGGTGTCAAGGCGGGTGCCTCGGCGGGCACTCGATCGGGCGGCAAGTCGTCCGATGGGTAGCCGGCCGGCTGTCGTTCATGGTTCCGCACGGTTCTTCATTCGTCCGGGTGGCGGGGGTTTCGGGGGTCCGCCACTCGGAAACGGGGGTCCGCCACTCAAAAGGGGTGTCATTCTCCGGACCAAAACCGCATCCACTCGATGACACGCCGTTCCGGCCCCTAGGATTCCCTCTATCACCTCACCGGTCTCACTTCGACAGGAACCTCATGAGTGACCCTTCCTCCCCCTTCGGCTTCGAACTCGTGCGGCGTGGTTACGACCGCGGTCAGGTGGACGACCGCATTACCAAGCTCGTCGCCGACCGTGACAGTGCTCTCGCCCGTATCACGTCGTTGGAAAAGCGCATCGAGGAGCTGCACCTCGAGACGCAGAACGCCCAGGCCCAGGTGACCGACGCGGAGCCGTCGTACGCGGGTCTCGGCGCGCGTGTGGAGAAGATCCTGCGCCTGGCCGAGGAGGAGGCGAAGGACCTGCGCGAGGAGGCCCGTCGCGCCGCCGAGCAGCACCGTGAGCTCGCCGAGTCCGCCGCCCAGCAGGTGCGCAACGATGCCGAGACCTTCGCCGCCGAGCGCAAGGCCAAGGCCGAGGACGACGGCGTCCGCATCGTCGACAAGGCCAAGGGTGAGGCCACCACGCTGCGTGCCGACGCGCAGAAGGACGCGGCGCAGAAGCGCGAGGAGGCCGACGCCCTCTTCGAGGAGACCCGTGCCAAGGCCGCCCAGGCCGCAGCGGACTTCGAGACCAACCTGGCCAAGCGCCGCGACCAGTCGGAGCGCGACCTCGCGTCCCGTCAGGCCAAGGCCGAGAAGCGCCTCGCCGAGATCGAGCACCGCGCCGAGCAGCTCCGTCTGGAGGCCGAGAAGCTCCGTACGGACGCCGAGCGCCGGGCCCGTCAGACGGTGGAGACCGCGCAGCGTCAGTCCGAGGACATCGTGGCGGACGCCAACGCGAAGGCGGACCGCATCCGCAGCGAGTCGGAGCGCGAACTGGCGGCCCTCACCAACCGCCGCGACTCGATCAACGCGCAGCTGACCAACGTCCGCGAGATGCTGGCGACGCTGACGGGTGCCGCGGTGGCCGCCGCCGGCTCCCCCGCCGACGAGGAGCCCGCCTCCCGGGGCGTCCCGGCCCAGCAGACCCGCTGAGTCCGGCCGTTCCGCCGGTTCCGGTTGTTCCGCCGGTTCCGGTTGTATGACGTGTGTGCCCGGTTCCGCCTTTGTGGTGGCGCCGGGCACGCCGACGTTCTAGCGTGAACGCATGATCGAGTTGGATGGCCTTACGAAGCGCTTCGGGAGCAAGGTCGCCGTCGACGAGTTGTCGTGCGTGATCAAACCAGGCATGGTGACGGGTTTTCTGGGGCCCAACGGGGCGGGCAAGTCCACCACGATGCGGATGATGCTCGATCTCGACCACCCCACGAGCGGTTCCGTGCGTATTGACGGCAGGCCGTACCGGGATCTGTCCGAGCCGCTGAAATACATCGGGGCGCTGCTGGACGCCAAGGCGATGCACGGCGGGCGCAGCGCGTACAACAATCTGCTCTGTCTGGCGCAGAGCAACCGCATTCCGGAGCGCCGGGTCGCGGAGGTGCTGGAGACGGTCGGGCTGACCGCCGTGGCGAAGAAGAAGTCCAAGGGCTTCTCGCTCGGCATGGGCCAGCGTCTCGGCATCGCGTCGGCGCTGCTCGGTGATCCGCAGATCCTGATGTTCGACGAGCCGGTCAACGGTCTCGACCCGGAGGGCATCCACTGGATCAGGAATCTGATGAAGACGCTCGCCGGGCAGGGCCGGACGATCTTCGTCTCCTCGCATCTGATGAGCGAGATGGCGCTGACCGCCGACCATCTGATCGTGATCGGCCAGGGCAGGCTGCTCGCCGACACGTCGATGGCCGACTTCATCCACGAGAACTCGCGCAGTTACGTCCGGCTGCGCTCCCCGCAGCAGGAGCGGCTGCGCGATGTGCTGCACGAGGAGGGCGTCGTCGCGATCGAGGCGGGGGACGGCTCGCTGGAGGTGGACGGTGCGGCGACCGAGGACCTCGGTGACCTGGCCGCCCGGCACTCCCTCACGCTGCACGAGCTGAGCGCCCAGCGGGCGTCGCTGGAGGAGGCGTTCATGCAGATGACGGCGGGCGCGGTGGAGTACCACGCGCACTCGGAGCCCGGCGGTCCCGGGGCGCCACCGCCGGACCGGCCATGGGGCGAGGGCTGGGTCCAGCGGCCCGGCGACGGGGAAGAGGGGGCATGACGATGGCTTCGGTCTCCGCGGTCCTGACGTCCGAATGGACCAAGATCCGTACGGTCTCCTCCACCACCTGGACGCTGATCTCGGCGTTCGCGGTCACCGTCGCGATGGGCGCGGCCCTGTGCGCGCTGATGAACACGCAGTTCGGCGATCTCAAGCCGGAGGAACAAGCCACCTTCGACCCGACGTTCATCAGCTTCTCCGGGATGATCCTCGGCCAGCTGGCGATGGTGGTGTTCGGGGTGCTCGTCGTCGGTACGGAGTACAGCTCGGGCATGATCCGCACCTCGCTGGCCGCCGTGCCGAGGCGAGGCTCCTTCCTGTTCAGCAAGGTTCTGGTGGCCGGCGTGCTGGCCCTGGTGGTCGGCGTGGTCACCAGCTTCGTCTCGTTCTTCCTGGGCCAGGCGCTGCTGGGCGACCACGGGACGACGATCGGCGCGGACAATGTGCTGCGCGCGGTGTTCGGCGCCGGGATCTACATGGGGCTGATCGCGGTGTTCTCCATGGGGGTGGCCGCGATGCTGCGCAGCTCCATGCTGTCGCTGGGCATCCTGATGCCGTTCTTCTTCCTGGTCTCGCAGATCCTGTCGGCGGTGCCGAAGGCCAAGGACGTCGCCCGGTACTTCCCGGACCAGGCGGGCTCCAAGATCATGCAGGTGGTGCCGGACGCGATGGGCAGTTCCCCGGGGCCGTACGGGCCGTGGACCGGGCTGCTGATCATGGTGGCGTGGGTGGCGGCGGCGCTGATCGGCGGCTACCTCGTGCTGAGGACGCGGGACGCGTGAGCACGGTCCGGCCCGCTCACCGGGCCGGACCCGGCTGCGCCGACTTGGTCGGACCCGGCTTTGCCGACTTGGTCGGAACCGTCAAGGCATGGATATGCTCCTAACTCTTGGAGCCTGTGTGCGAACCCTCGTCCGGATCAGGCCGGGGCGCCTGGTGCCTTCGAATCCAAGGCGGAGGAGGGAGTGATGGCGGAGCCATCGCGACCGACGACAACGCCGGAGGCGGAGGTGCCAGGCGCCCCGGACCCGGGCGCGGGTTCGCACACAGGCTCGTACGGGGGGCGTACGGCAGGACGGCGTGTGCCCCGACGACAGTTAGTCGATGGGGCTGGAGCATGATCGAGGCAGTCGGCCTGACCAAGCGCTATGGCGCGAAGACGGCCGTGTACAACCTTTCCTTCCAGGTGCGGCCGGGGGCCGTCACCGGCTTCCTCGGTCCCAACGGGTCCGGCAAGTCCACCACCATGCGGATGATCCTCGGTCTGGACCGGCCGACGGCGGGCCGGGTGACCATCGGCGGCCATGAGTTCCGGAGCCTGCCGAACGCGCCCCGCCAGGTGGGAGCCCTGCTCGACGCCAAGGCCGTGCACGGCGGCCGGAGCGCCCGCAACCACCTCCTGTCGCTCGCCCAGCTGGCCGGCATCCCCGAGGCCCGGGTGGACGAGGTGCTGGGCGTGGTGGGCCTCCAGGACGTGGCCCGCAAGCGCTCCAAGGGCTTCTCGCTGGGCATGGGGCAGCGCCTGGGCATCGCGGCCGCGCTGCTCGGCGACCCGCAGGTGCTCCTGTTCGACGAGCCGGTCAACGGTCTCGACCCGGAGGGCATCCTCTGGGTCCGCAATCTGATGAAGATGCTGGCGTCCGAGGGCCGCACGGTCTTCGTGTCCAGCCATCTGATGAGCGAGATGGCGCTGACCGCCGACCATCTGATCGTCATCGGCCGCGGCCAGCTGATGGCCGACATGAGCGTCAAGGACTTCATCTCGGCCAATTCGGCCGACTTCGCCCGGGTGCGCGTCCCGGACGAGAAGCCCGAGGCCCGCGAGAAGCTGACCGCGACGCTGACCGAGGCGGGCGGCCAGGTGCTGTCCGAGCCGGACGGGGCCCTGCGGGTCACCGGTCTCGCCCTCCCCCGGATCAGCGATCTCGCCCATGAGTCGGACGTCCGGCTGTGGGAGCTGTCGCCGCACCAGGCGTCCCTCGAAGAGGCGTACATGCGGATGACGCAGGGCGCCGTGGACTACCGCTCGACGGTGGACCAGAAGGCCCACCTCCAGCAGCAGCCGCCGTACGCCGGTTACGGGCAGCCGCCCGGACACACCCCGCCGCCGCAGCAGCAGCCCGTCCCGGACATGCCGCAGCAGGGCTGGTACGCCCCGCCGCCGCCCGGCCAGAACCCGTACGCGGCCGCCCCGGCGCAGGCACCCGCGCCGGCCGCGCCCGCGGCCCCGGCGCCCGCCGCTCCGGCCCCGCCCGCGCCCGCCGCGGCTCCCGCAGACCTGACCAAGCGCGACACCAGCGAGGACCCCCGATGACCACGCCGTCCACGCCGCCGGCGCCCCAGGCGCCGTACCAGCAGGCCGCGCCGCAGCAGGCGTACCCGCAGGCGCCCCAGCAGCCACAGGGCTTCTACACCTCGCCGATCCCGGTGCGCCCCGCGACGCTCGGCGACGCGATCGCCTCCGAGTGGACCAAGATCAAGTCCGTTCGCTCGACCATGTGGACGCTGGGCATCATGACCGCGCTGCTGCTGGTCATCGGGGTGCTCGCGGCCGTCGCGGTGTCCGCCTCCGACCAGGACATCAGCGGCACCCCGGTGCTGAGCCTCGGCTTCTTCGGCGTGCTGCTCGGCACCATCTGCGTGATCACGCTCGGCGTGATGACGATCGCCTCGGAGTACGGCACGGGCATGATCCGTACGACGCTGACGGCCTGCCCCGGCCGGGGCCGGGTGCTCGGCGCCAAGGCCCTGGTGTTCTTCCTGCTGACCTTCGTCCTGACCGCGGTGATGACCTCGCTGGTGGCCCTGATCCAGACGTCCATGCTGGACGCGGCGTCGCCCACCGGCGAGGAGTGGCTGCGCGCCACGGTCGGCGTCGGCCTGTACGTGGCGACGCTGGGGCTGCTCGCGCTCGCGGTCGGCGCGCTGATCCGGCACTCGGCCGGGGCGATCACCATCATGATCGGCGTGGTGCTGCTGCCGCTCGTGCTGGCCATCTTCATGTTCGGCAGCTCGCTGGAGAAGCTCCGGGACGCCCTGCTGGAGTACTCGATCCCGAACCAGCTGAGCGTCTTCTACGACAACGCGGTCACGTCGTCCGGCCCGTCCGGCTGGGAGCCGCTGTGGATCATCATCGGCGTCACCGCCGTCGCCATGGGCGGCGCGTACCTGTCGATGAACCAGCGCGACGTCTGAGCCCCGCCGCCGCTCAGTGGCGAGGCGCGTTCCTGGACCGCTGCACCCGTGTGGTGCGGCGGTCCTTCGCGTTCCAGCAGGCCTTGTGCCAGTGCCTGCGGTCGTCCACCCCGCCGTACTCGGACCAGGCCACCAGATGCGGGACGCCGGACGGGATCTCCTGGTCGCAGCCGGGGCAGCGGTAGCGCTTGCCGGCCGCGCTCGCCCCGCTGACCGGGCGCACGGACCACTCCTCGCCCTGCCACTCCTCGGTACGCCCGCCCCCGCCGTACCGGTCGCCCGCTCCGCTCGCGCTGTCGTCGTTGCGGCTCTCGCCGCCTTTGGGGCGGTTACGGCGCGGGGACACGTGTTTCACCTCACGGAAACGGGCGGGCAGGTTGCTTCAAGCCTAGGGGGTGTCTCGCCGGTCGGGGGCGGATCAGGCCGCGGCGTCCGGTGCGGTGCATCGCAAGGCGGAGGATTGAGTCAACGCGGAGCGTTGGTGATTGACGACAACGCCGCGAGGTGCCGTGCCGGACGCCGCGGACCCGCCCCCGACCGGCGAGACACCCCCTCGGGCCATTCGGGCGGTGGGCCGGTCGTTACGGGGTCCGGTGATGCCACTGGTTACCGGAAAATCGCAACAACTGCGGGCCGGACCGTGCCTTTGGCACGTGTCAGACGTTGTTGCCGGCATGGGGAGAGCCGCGTCGGCCGCAAGGAGGCAATTCGCGATGCGTGTGGGAACGTTCGTACTGGCGGCCCAGTTTCCGGGCCAGGGACCGGGGGAAGCGCTGCACCGCGCGATCCGGTCCGCCGAGGTCGCGGAGGAGTCCGGGCTCGACGCGGTCTGGCTGGCCGAACATCATTTCGTGCCGTACGGGGTGTGCCCGTCCGCCGTCACGCTGGCCGCGCAGCTGCTCGGCCGCACCCGGCGCATCCGCGTCGGCACGGCGGTGAGCGTGCTGCCCACGCAGCACCCGGTGGCGCTCGGCGAGCAGGCGGCGCTGCTCCACCTCACCAGCGGCGGCCGGTTCAGCCTGGGCGTGGGCCGGGGCGGCCCCTGGGTGGACCTGGAGGTGTTCGGCGGCGGCCTGGAGGCGTACGAGAAGGGCTTCCCGGAGTCCCTGGAGCTGCTGCTCGACTGGCTGCGGAAGCCGCGCGTGGCGGGCCGGGGCGGGCGGTACGGGTTCCGCGAGGTGGCGGTCGTCCCCCGGGCCGGCGAACTGCTCGACGCGGACGGCACGGACGGCGCGGGCGGGCCCGAGGTGGTCGTCGCCTGCACCTCGCGCAAGACGGTCGAGCTGGCCGCCGAGCACGCCCTGCCGATGCTGCTCGGCATGCACTGCGGGGACGCGGACAAGGCGGAGATGGTGGCGCTGTGGCGGTCCCGCGCGCTGGCGGCGGGGCACAGCCCGGAGCGGGTGCGCGCGGCGGGGCACGTCTCGGCGGGCGTGGCCCAGATCGCCGACCGCACGGAGGACGCCGTCGAGACGCTGGTGAAGGCGATGCCGGGCTGGTTGCGGCAGGGGCTCGACGCGCATGTGACGGTCGACGGCCGGCACCGCGTCATGCGGGACCCCGTCGAGTACGCGGAGCTGCTCTGCGGCCTTCATCCGGTGGGCACACCGGAGCTGGCGGCCGACCGTCTCGCCGCCACCGCCGAGCGCACGGGCATCACCCGCTTCGCGCTCCTGGTGGAGGGTTCCGGGGATCTCGTGACCACGGAGGAGAACGTGGCGCGGCTGGGCAAGGAGGTACTGCCACTCCTGGAATGACCCCGCGCACAGGCACGGCGGTGTACCGCGATGTACGTACGGCGGGGTACTCACGGAGCCGCCGCCCCGGACCAGTTGCACCTCCCGCGGCCCGGAACGGCGACGGAGGCGTTCAGCAGTCCCGGAGCTCGGGCGACTGGTTGAGCAACTGGCCCCTCACCGAGGTGAACTTGGCCAGCCGGTCGTCGACCGACGCGTCCAGCGGGAACACCGCGACGCGGTGGCAGTTCTGGAATGCGAGTCGCACCCCGAAGTGCCGCTGCAGCGCGCCGCGTATCGCATCGCTCGCGAGCGCGCGCAGCAGCTGACCACGTGCCTGCTCGTCGGGCGGCGGCGTCTGGTTGTCGGCGAACTGCCCGCCGTCCACCTTCAGCTGAGCCACCAACGAGCTGATCATCTCCCACGCGTAGGGCAGGGAGGTCCGGACGCAGTCGACGAAGTCGGCTTCGTCGACCTCGCCTCGCTCGGCCTGTTCCAACAGAGCCGGTGAGACGTCGAGCGACATGGGTTCTCCTCTCGCGGCCCCGGCGGGCTGCCGAAGCCTTACGGGCAGGGAAGGAGGGCGGCGACGCAGCGTGCACATGCGGCGACCTCCCGCATCCACGGTAAGGGCGCAGTCCGGGCCGCACCAGGAGATTGGGAACACAACCGGCCAATAACGAAGGGGTTCAAAGAGGGGCAAGACAGAAAGTGTCAGGTCCGAAAGCGCTGGGGCCCCCGGATGGGGGAATCGCGTCGAGTCCCCGACGTCGAGTAGCGTTGCCGACCATGCGTCTCGTCATCGCCCGCTGCTCCGTGGACTACGCGGGTCGGCTCACGGCCCACCTGCCCTCCGCTCCCCGCCTCATCCTGGTCAAGGCGGACGGGAGCGTGTCGATTCACGCCGACGACAGGGCGTACAAACCGCTCAACTGGATGTCGCCGCCCTGCACCCTCAAGGAGGGCGGCGGTGAGACCGAGGGCGTCTGGACCGTGGTGAACAAGGCGGGCGAAAAACTGATCATCACTATGGAGGAAATCCTCCATGACTCGTCCCATGAGCTGGGCGTCGATCCAGGACTGATCAAGGACGGTGTGGAAGCGCACCTCCAGGAACTGCTCGCGGACCGCATCGAGACGCTGGGCGAGGGCTACACCCTGATCCGCCGCGAGTACTTCACGGCCATCGGCCCGGTGGACATCCTGTGCCGCGACGCGGACGGGCAGACGGTGGCCGTCGAACTGAAGCGGCGCGGCGAGATCGACGGCGTCGAGCAGCTGACCCGCTATCTGGAACTGCTCAACCGCGATCCGCACCTGGCCCCGGTCCGGGGCATCTTCGCCGCCCAGGAGATCAAGCCCCAGGCCCGCGTGCTGGCCACGGACCGCGGCATCGGCTGCGTGGTCCTGGACTACGACGCGCTGAGGGGCATCGAGGACGACAAACTCCGGCTGTTCTGAGCGAGGGCCGGGTCGGGACCGGGGCCACCGCTCGCGGACTCCACCGCGCCCTCTCCGGCCCCGGGGTCCTCCGTCGGCGTCTGCGTGGGCTCCGGGGGCCCGGTGCCCGGGTCCTGGTCCGGGTTCGGGGGCGTCCACCCGCTCGGCGTCGTACCGGACATGCCCGGCGACGTGGCGATCGGCTTACCCGACGACACGGTCTCCGAAGGCTCCGGCGCCGTGCTGCTCGACGACGTGGACGCGTCCGGTGCCGAGGGCGTCGTGCTGGGCGACTCCCCGCCCGGCGAGGCCGTGGCGCTGTCCGTGGCCCCCGGTGTCACGGCCGTCGAGGCCGACCCGGACGGCGACCCCGGGGACGAGACCGTCGTCGGCTTCCCGTCCGCCGGCTCACCGGTCGTCACCTCGGCGTCGTAGATGCTGTCGTCCTGCGGCACCTCCTGCTCGGTCGACGTACCGGCGCCGCCCTGCGGGTCGCTGCTCGACGTCAGCCCGAGCGTCACCACCGTGCCGAGGACACCGGCGAGCAGCACCCCCGCCCCGGCGGCGACCAGGTTGCGCCGGGCCCCGCCGATGTACGCCAGCGCGCCGACGCGCCGGCCGGACCCCTTGCCGGACCCGGCCGGTCCGGGCGCCGGCTGCCGCGGCACCACCGCCGTGTCGTCGAGCGGACGCCGCGCCGGGGCCGGGGCGAGGGCCGGCACACCGAGCGGCGGCGACGCCTCGAACGTCCCGGCCGCACCCTGGCCGCCCGGCACCATGCCCGCGCCCGGTCCGCCGGAGCGGTCCGCGACCAGGGCGAGGGCCCGCCGTCCCGCCACCGCGCCCCTGCGGTCGGCCAGCGCCCCGCGCATCCCGATCGCGGTCTCCAGCTCGGTCCTGGCCCGGTCGGGGTGGCCGGTGCAGAGCGCCAGCACACCCAACTCGTGGTGGAAGTACGCCTCTTCCGCGACCTCCCCGGCGAGCCGGCCGGCCTCCTGGCCGATCCGCAGGGCCCGCTCCCAGGCGCCCCAGTGCAGCCCGGCCGCGAACACGGGCGCCGCGCTGCGGGCGAGGAGCACGGCGGCGCTCGTCCGGCCGGCCCCCTCCCCCGGCACCAGCTGGTTCATGGCCGCGACGATCGCGTCGGCCTCGGCGCAGGCCCGTGCGGGGGTGACGGAGGGGTGCCCGGTCCACCAGGTGTAGTGCTGGGCGGCGGTACGGGCCCGGACGGCGGCGCCTTCGTCGTAGCCGGCGGCCACCAGCTGGGCCGTCACCCCGGCGGCCAGCCGGTAGCGGGAGCCGGCCGGGGAGAGCAGCCCGCAGCCGGCCAGTTCACCGAGTGCGGCGTCGGCGTGGGTGTCCCCGATGAGTGCCGGGAGGTGGGCCTGGTGCGGCACCTCGCCGCCGAGCGCGACGGCGAACCTCAGCGTCTCGCGGGCGGCCTCGCCGAGCCGGGAGGCGAGCAGGGCGGCGGGCGCGACCGCCTCCCCGAGGCCGGGCAGCGGTACGTCTGCGGCCTCGGCGTCCTCGGTGCTCGTGGGGTCCTCGGTGCTCGCGGCGTCCTCGGTGCCGGTGGCGTCCTCGGTGCCGGTGGCGTCCTCGACGCTCGTGGCGTCCTCGGGGTCCGGCGCCGGGGCGGGCCGGGTCGCGAGATAGCCGTACTCGTCGTACGCGGTGGGGTCGACGCGCAGGGCGTCGCGCTGCCGCAGCAGGGCGCCGGCCTGGACGAACCGCAGGGGCAGGCCCTCGGACTCGAACCAGAGGTCTCCGGCCCAGTTGGCCTCCTCCTCGGTGAGCGGGCGTTCGACGACCCGCTCCAGGAGTTCGACGGAGGCGGCACGGTCCAGGCCGGCGAGGGGGATCTCTTCGAGGTGCGCGTCGGGGCCGGGCGCGGCGACGTCCGGCGTGGCGGCGAGGAGGTAGGCGCACTCGGGGGTGGCGTCCAGCAGTTCGTCCAGGGCGGCGCCGCCGAACTCCAGGTCGTCCAGGACGACGACGGCCCCGGTGGTCCGCAGCGCCGTCAGGAGCTGGGCCCGGTCCGGCCGGAAGCGGGGTGCGTCGTGGACGGCGTCGAAGAGTCCGTACAGCAGGTCCGCGGCCGTGCGCTTGTGGCCGCTGAGGCGGACGACCCCGTCCGGCGCGAAGTCCGCGCAGGCGGCGGCCACGGCGTCGAGCAGCGCCGTCCGGCCGGAACCCGCCGGTCCGGTGAGCCGGACGGAGCGGCCGCGGGCGAGCAGCCGGGTCAGCCGTTCCCGCTCGGCGTCGCGGCGCAGCAGGGGCAGTTCGGGCAGGGGCGGGCCGGGGGGCGTGGCGGCGCGGGCGCGGTCGGCGCGCTCGGCGGGGGTGCGGCGGACGGGGTCCGCGGGCTGCCCGCCGGGCGGGCACAGTTCGACCTCGCTGCCGTCGACCGGGTTGATGGTGAGCAGCAGATCACCGGCGACGAGGGTGACCACGCGGGCCTGTTGCGGTGTTTGCTGACCGAAATCCGGAGTCAGCGGATCGCGGGAGGGGCGGCGCCGTACGGCATCCTCCGCGGAGCCCTCGTTGTCGTGGCCGAACTCTTCCGGCCCCCGGTGTATCGGGTCCATCGCCAAAGCCCCCAAGACGCGTCGAGCGCGGTTGTCCCTCCCGGCCTCGCACGTCCAGATGCCGTTCACGGTCCGGTGTCCGCCGGGTGGGTCCGTCAATCGGCAGACGGCCGAACCCTAAACCTTCGCACAGTATCTACGAACAGCCGGGGTGGCGCGCCGCCCCACAGATCACGGTCTCGTGAGGATTGTGCGGCTTCGGCCGTACGGTCACCGAGGGTCCGCCCGGGGGTACGCGGCGTCCCCGTCCGGATGCTCAGACGCGTGGGAGGGACTCCGCGGCGATGCCGCCCTCGATGGCGAGGATGCGGTGCAGCCGGGTGGCCACCAGGAGGCGTTGCATCTGCGGAGGCACGCCGCGCAGCACGAGGCGGCGTCCGGCGCGCCCGGCCCTGCGGTGTGCGCCCATGATGACGCCGAGTCCGGTGGCGTCCCACGAATCCAGCTCGGTCAGGTCGAGCACCAGATCGCCGACGCCGTCGTCGAGGGCCGTGTGCAGGACCGTACGGGCGTCCGCCGCGCTTCGGACGTCGAGGCGGCCCCCGACGACCAGCTCGGCGTGGTCGCCCCTGATGTGCATATGCGCTCCCCTGGAATGCTCCGTGGCCCGGTCCGTCTGTCCGAAACTGTTACTGCCCCAACTGACTGCGGCAGCGACAGGGTAGTTGCCGTCCGTAAGCGAACCGATACCGAATTCACTCCGGGGAGTGATGCGGGACGGTTGCGGCCCCTGGCGGAGCCGCTGGTTCCGGACGGTGTTCCCCGAACGGCGCCCCGGCGTGATTGACAGCGAATCAGCCGGACCGGACCGGAAATGATCAGTAGGTGTAGAAGCCCTGCCCGCTCTTGCGCCCGATGTCACCTGCATCGACCATCCGGCGCATCAGCTCCGGGGCGGCGAACTTCTCGTCCTGGGACTCGGTGTAGATGTTGCCGGTGGCGTGCAGCAGGATGTCCACACCCGTCAGGTCGGCGGTGGCCAGCGGTCCCATGGCGTGGCCGAAACCGAGCTTGCAGGCGATGTCGATGTCCTCGGCGGTGGCGACGCCCGACTCGTACAGCTTGGCGGCCTCGACGACGAGCGCCGAGATCAGCCGGGTGGTGACGAAGCCGGCCACGTCGCGGTTGACGACGATGCAGGTCTTGCCGACGGACTCGGCGAACTCCCGTGCGGTGGCGAGGGTTTCGTCGCTGGTCTTGTAGCCGCGTACGAGTTCGCAGAGCTGCATCATCGGGACCGGCGAGAAGAAGTGCACGCCGACGACACGCTCGGGCCGCGCGGTCACGGCCGCGATCTTGGTGATCGGGATGGCGGAGGTGTTGGAGGCGAGCACGGTGTCGTCCCGGACGATCCCTTCGAGGGACCGGAAGATCTCGTGCTTGACCTCCAGCTTCTCGAAGACTGCCTCGACCACGACGTCCGCGTCGGCGACGGCGTCCAGGTCGGTGGTGGTGGTGATCCGGCCGAGGGCGGCCTCGGCGTCGGCGGCGTCGAGCCGGCCCTTGGAGACGAACTTGTCGAACGAGGCCTTGATGCCGTCGCGGCCGCGGGTCAGGGCCTCGTCGGTGACGTCGCGCAGCACCACGTCCCAGCCCGCCCGGGCGGAGACCTGCGCGATACCGGACCCCATGAGTCCGGCTCCGATGACGGCGAGCTTCCTGGCCACGTTGGCACCCCTCTGTATGTGTCGGTGGTTCTGGTCCATGCCCTCCGGCGGAGGTTAGTACCCGTGGCGCGCGCTGGGGCTGCGAAGAGATGCGCGTCACGTCTCAAATGACGGACATCACACCGGCAGGTGTCATTCGGCGGCGCGTCGGGCGTAGTTGAGTACCTTTTCGCCCAGCAGATCCTCGATGTCGTCGAGCAGTACCAGGGCGTCCCGCGAGACCTCGGCGGGGCGGCGGCCGGCCACCATCTCGCGCCCGATGTACGCCATGAGCGTGCTGTGGACCCAGGAGAGCTGGCCGGCCACCAGAACCGGCAGCGGGTCGCCGGCCCCGGCGCCGCTCTCCTCCAGCAAGGTGGCCTCCAGATGCCGCTGGGTCTCCTGCTGGATGTGCCACAGGCGGGCCTTGAGGCCGTCGGCGCCCTCGATGACCCACATGAAGCGCTCGTAGCCCTCCATCAGCCCGACCGCGGGCGAGACGCCCTCGACCTGGAGGCGCAGTTCCCGCAGCACGGCGTCGGCCGCGGACTCGCCCCTGTCGCGGCCCCGGACGTAGCGCGAGAGGCGCTCGACCACGCCCTGACTGCGGTCCAGGAAGAGGTCCTCCTTGGCGGGGAAGTAGTTGTACACGGTGTTGACGGAGACGTCGGCGGCCTGGGCGATCTCGGCGATCGTGACCGCGTCGAAGCCGCGCTCCAGGAAGAGACCGGTGGCCACGTCCGACAGCTGCTGCCTGGTCTGCCGCTTCTTGCGCTCTCTGAGTCCCTCGGCCATGCCCCCATCGTAGATCGAATGGGGTTCATGAAAGTTTGGATTCACTGCGTTTTTGGCCTCACGCTGTTTTGCTGGAACATGCCCGTCATCAGCAGGGCCGTGACGGTGGGCACACGTGCCTTCGCGAAGGCCGGGGCATAACTACTCTGGGCGCATGGTCAATCTGACGCGCATCTACACCCGTACCGGCGACACCGGCACCACCGCCCTCGGTGACATGAGCCGCACCGCCAAGACCGATCTGCGGATCTCCGCGTACGCCGACGCCAACGAGGCCAACGCGGTCATCGGCACCGCGATCGCCCTCGGGCAGCTCGGCGAGGACGTCGTGAAGGTCCTCGTCCGCGTGCAGAACGACCTGTTCGACGTGGGCGCGGACCTGTCCACACCGGTCGTCGAGGAGCCGAAATACCCGCCGCTGCGGGTGGAGCAGAGTTACGTCGACAAGCTGGAGGCCGACTGCGACCACTACCTGGAGCAGGTCGAGAAGCTCCGCAGCTTCATCCTGCCGGGCGGCACCCCCGGCGCGGCCCTGCTGCACCAGGCGTGCACCGTGGTCCGCCGCGCGGAGCGCTCCACCTGGGCCGCGATGGAGGTGCACGGCGAGGTGATGAACCCGCTGACGGCGACCTACCTCAACCGCCTCTCCGACCTGCTGTTCATCCTGGCGCGGGTGGCGAACAAGGAGGTCGGCGACGTGCTGTGGGTGCCGGGCGGCGAGCGCTGAGCGCAGGCCCGTCCGCGAGCCGGTTCACCTCGCGGACGGGCTCTTCTCCCGGTCCCGGTCCGCGGGTTCCCGCTTGGGGAAGAGCGTGTAGCTCACCGCGATCACCAGGTTGATCCCGATCACCAGGAGCATCGTGCGCTGCCAGGACCGCAGCGAGGACACGTCCCCGTCTCCCCCGACGTACCAGGCGGCGGCCTGGAGCAGGACCAGGGCCGTCACCGCGGCGGCGCACCACCGGGCGGCGGTCACCCACTCGTACACGGCCCGCGCCTTCCCGTACTTCGGCGGCTTCACCGGCGGCGGGCCGCCCGCGAAACGGTGCGCCACCCGGGCGTCCGCCCACTTGATGGTGGAGTGGCCGAGGCCGACCGTGAAGCCGATGTAGACCGCGGCGAGCCCGTGCTTCCAGTCGGGCTCCGCGCCGTTCTTCAGGTCGACGGCGGTCACCACGAGCAGCACGAGTTCCAGCACCGGCTCGCACAGCAGCACGGCGGCCCCCAGCCGCGGTTTGCGCGCCCCGTAGCGCAGCGCCAGGCCGGTGGCGAGCAGCACCCAGAAGGCGATCTCGCAGGCGACGATCAGTGTGACGATCACGGTCCGCTCCTTTTCGGTCCCTTCCAGCCTGGCCGCCGCCCCGGCCCGGATCATCGGCCCCGGTGAGGAATCCCGACTGCATACTTCGATGTAGTGGCGGGTCGCCCCCGGCGCCGACGCGGCGTGTCGGGCGGGACGTGTTGGATGGACGCATGCCGGCTCTCCCCCTGTCCCGCCCCCACCGCGACGATGTGCTCATCGCGGCCTGCGGGCTGTTCGGCGGCCTGGTGCTGTGGCTGCTCGACCTCTACATGCGGACCGGGTACGTCCTCGGGGACACCCGGCTGCCGCTGATCCCGCTCGTCGTGATGTCGGCGGCGGAGCTGCTGCGCAGGACCGCGCCACGCACCGCGCTCGCCCTCGGCACCGTCGCGCTCGCCGCGGACCAGTGCACCCACGGCAATCTCGCCACCGTGGCGATGTACACCGACATCATGTACGCGGCGGTGCTGTACGGGACCCCGGCGGCCGCCCGGCGCATCCCGGTGGTCACGTTCCTGGTCACCCTCGTCGTCACCATCGGCTCGCTGGCCTGGTTCCGCAGCGCCGATGCCCTGCTCATCGGCATCGTCACCGCCCTCGTCGTCTTCGTGCCCGCCCTCACCGGGGTGAGCGTCCGCGACCACCGGGACGCCGCCGAGACCGCGCGGCTGCGCGCCGACCAGACCGCCCTGCTCGCCGAGATGGACCGCGCCCAGGCGGTCACCGCGGAGCGGGCCCGGATGGCGCGCGAACTGCACGACCTGGTCGCCAACCACCTCTCCGCGATCGCGATCCACTCCACCGCCGCACTCTCCATCGGCGACCCGGAGACCTCCCGCACCGCCCTCGGCGTGATCCGGGAGAACAGCGTCGAGGGTCTGGCCGAAATGCGACGCCTCATCGGGCTGCTGCGCACCGGCGCGGGCGATCCGGAGCCCACCGGTTCGCCGACGCTCGGCTCGCTGGACGCGCTGATCGAGCAGCACCGCGCCGCCGCCGCGGCCGGCGGGCTGAGCTGTGTCCTGGAGGACACCAGGGCCGCCGGTGAGCCGCTGCCGGCGCCGGTCGAGCTGGCCGCGTACAGGATCGTGCAGGAGTCCCTCACCAACGCGCTCAAGCACGCCGCGCCGGGCCGGGTCGCGGTGCGGCTCGCGCGGGCGGCCGACGTGCTGACGGTGGAGGTGACCAGTGCGCTCGGCGACCGGCCGGGGCCGCGTGCGCCGGGGTCGGGGGCCGGCCTGGTGGGGATGCGGGAGCGCGTGGCGCTGCTCGGCGGGGAGTTCGCGGCGGGGCCGCGCGACGGGATCTGGCGGGTGCGGGCGGCGCTGCCCGTGTCCGGTACACGGAAGGCAGGGTGAGGTGGGGACATGACGATCCGGGTGCTGGTCGCGGAGGACCAGACGGCGGTACGGGCGGGGCTGGTGCTCATCCTGGGCAGCGCGCCGGACATCGAGGTCGTCGGGGAGGCGGGGGACGGCGAGGAGGCGGTGCGGCTCGCCCGTGAGCTGCGTCCTGACCTGGTGCTGATGGACGTTCAGATGCCGCGTCTGGACGGGCTCTCGGCGACCCGGCAGGTGACCGGGGAGCGGCTGGCGGACGTGCTGGTGCTGACGACGTTCGACCTGGACGCCTATGTGTTCGGGGCGTTGCGGGCGGGCGCCGCCGGCTTTCTGCTGAAGGACACGGAGGCGGCCGGGCTGCTCGACGCGGTGCGTACGGTGGCGCGCGGCGAGGGGCTGATCGCCCCGGCCGTGACGCGCCGGCTGATCGCGGAGTTCGCGGGGACGCCGGTCGTACGGGCGCCGGAGGTGCCGGACCCGTCGGTGCTGGAGTCGCTGACCAGGCGGGAACGAGAGGTGCTGGGGTGCCTGGGCGAGGGGCTGTCGAACGCGGAGATCGCGGTCCGGCTGTCCATGGCTGAGGCCACCGCGAAGACGCATGTCAGCCGGTTGCTGGGGAAGCTCGAACTGCGGAGCAGGGTCCAGGCGGCCGTGCTGGCACAGGAGTTGGGCGTGTGAGGTTTATTCGGGGAGCGACCCCGTTCTTTGGTCCAGACCTCTTGACGATTGGTCCAGACCTTCCTAATCTCACCGAGCACACTGCGGTGAGCTTGCTCATGACAAAAGCGGGCTCAGGGCGACGCAGAGTCAGTAGTCCACGGACCACCTCGTATGTCCGGACCTCACCCGAGGAGCACCGTTGAGCACTGAGACCCCCCACCGGACCCGATTCAGAATCGGGTCCGGGAAAGCCACCAGAACCCGAGCAGTCGCGGGCCTCACCGCGATGCTCCTGCCGCTGGCCGTCATGGTCGGCCTGGCCTCCCCCGCCGAGGCGGCGACCTCCGCCACGGCCACGTACGTCAAGAAGTCCGACTGGGGCTCCGGCTTCGAGGGCTCGTGGACGGTGAAGAACACCGGTACCACCGCCCTCAGCTCGTGGACCATCGAGTGGGACTTCCCCAGCGGCACCGCGGTCGGTTCCGCCTGGAACGCCACCGTCACCCACACGGGTGACCACTGGACCGCCAAGAACGTCGGCTGGAACGGCACCGTCGCCCCCGGTGCCAGCGTTTCCTTCGGCTTCAACGGCACCGGCTCCGGCGGCAGTTCGGCCACCAACTGCAAGCTGAACGGCGCCTCCTGCGACGGCGGGCCGGAGATTCCCGGCGACAACGCCCCCTCGGCGCCGGGCACCCCCACCGCCGGCAACATCACCGACACCTCGGCGAAGCTGAGCTGGACGGCCGCCACCGACGACCACGGCGTCAAGAACTACGACGTCCTGCGGGACGGCGCGGTCGTCTCCACGGTCACCGGCACCACGTACACCGACAGCGGCCTGACCGCCGGTACGGACTACTCGTACACGGTCCAGGCGCGTGACACCGCCGACCAGACCGGCCCGGTCAGCGGCGCGGTCAAGGTCCACACCACCGGCGGTGGCGGCGACGACGACAACCAGACCGGCGACAAGGTCAACCTCGGCTACTTCGCCGAGTGGGGCGTCTACGGACGCAACTACCACGTCAAGAACCTGGACACGTCCGGTTCGGCCGCGAAGATCACGCACATCAACTACGCCTTCGGCAACGTCCAGGGCGGCAAGTGCACCATCGGCGACTCCTACGCCGACTACGAGAAGGCGTACACCGCCGACCAGTCCGTCGACGGCGTCGCCGACACCTGGGACCAGCCGCTGCGCGGTAGCTTCAACCAGCTGCGCAAGCTCAAGGCGAAGTACCCGCACATCAAGGTCCTCTGGTCCTTCGGCGGCTGGACCTGGTCCGGCGGCTTCGGCCAGGCCTCCCAGAACGCCGCCGCGTTCGCCGACTCCTGCTACAAGCTGGTGGAGGACCCCCGCTGGGCCGATGTCTTCGACGGCATCGACATCGACTGGGAGTACCCCAACGCCTGTGGCCTGACCTGTGACACGAGCGGCCCGGACGCGCTGAAGAAGCTCACCACGGCGCTGCGTGCCAAGTTCGGCAAGGACTACCTGGTCACCGCCGCCATCACGGCCGACGGCTCCGAGGGCGGCAAGATCGACCTGGCGGACTACGCCGGCGCCGCGCAGTCCCTCGACTGGTACAACGTGATGACGTACGACTTCTTCGGTGGCTGGGACAAGCAGGGCCCGACCGCCCCGCACTCCCCGCTGACGTCGTACAACGGCATCCCCAAGGACGGCTTCAACTCCGCCGCCGCGATCGCCAAGCTGAAGGCCCAGGGCGTGCCCGCCTCGAAGCTGCTGCTCGGCATCGGCTTCTACGGCCGCGGCTGGACCGGCGTCACGCAGGCCGCCCCGGGTGGTACGGCGACCGGCCCCGCGCCGGGCACGTACGAGTCCGGCATCGAGGACTACAAGGTCCTCAAGAACACCTGCCCCAGCACCGGCACCATCGCCGGCACGGCGTACGCGCACTGCGGCACCAACTGGTGGAGCTACGACACCCCGGCCACCATCGAGGCGAAGATGGCCTGGGCGAAGAACCAGGGCCTGGGAGGCGCGTTCTTCTGGGAGTTCAGCGGGGACACCAGCAACGGTGAACTCGTGAGCGCGATGAACTCCGGCCTGAAGTAGGCCGGTAGCACAACCGAGGCTCACCCCCGAAAGCACCGGGGAGACAGGTCCGCCCCCTGTCTCCCCGGTTTTCGTATGTCTGTACGCGGTGTGCCTGTACGTGGTGTGCGTACGCGCGGCTCAGGCCACGTTCACCCGCTGGCCGGGCGGGGCCGCCTCCAGCCAGGCGAGGAAGCCGGTCAGCGCGTCCTCGCTCATCGCCAGCTCCAGGCGGGTCTCCCGGTGGCGGCAGCAGAGCACGACGGCGTCGGAGAGCAGCGCGAGCTCCTCCTCGCCCTCCGGCATGCGGCGGCCCTCCACCTCGATCGCGGAGCGCTCCAGGACCCGGCGCGGCCGGGGCGAGTAGCTGAAGACCCGGAACCAGTCGACCTCGTCGCCGCTGTACCGGGCGACGCCGTACACCCAGCCCTTGCCCGACAGATCGGGCTCGGCCGGCACGTTCCACCGCAGACTGCAGTCGAACGTTCCGCCGGAGCGCTGGATCAGCCGCCGGCGCAGGCCGAAGACGAAGAGCCCCACCACGATCAGTGCGACGAGCAGTCCGCCCACCCACAGTGCGAGGAACATCTCCACCGACCTCCTCGCGTCGTCGAGTAAACGGATACCGTCCGGAACTTCACCTGCACCTGCATCGCCTCAGCCGCGACACGGTCCGGAGGCGTCTCCGGCACGGGCCGCGGCTGAGGGTAAAGCCATGTCGCGGGGTGGCTAGTGTGCGGCCACCGCACGCAGTCGTACTTCGGCGCGCCGCTCGGAAGCGGCGTCCGTGTCCGACTTCGCACGTTCGAGCGCACGCTCCGCGCGCTCGACATCGATCTCGTCGGCCAGCTCCGCGATCTCCGCGAGAAGCGAGAGCTTGTCGTCGGCGAACGAGAGGAAACCGCCGTGCACCGCGGCGACGACGGTCGCGCCGTCGCTCGTACGGATCGTCACCGGGCCCGATTCCAGCACACCCAGAAGCGGCTGGTGACCGGGCATGACGCCGATGTCGCCGGACGTGGTGCGCGCGACGACAAGGGTGGCCTCGCCGGACCAGACACTGCGGTCCGCGGCGACCAGCTCGACGTGCAGCTCAGCAGCCAAGGGTGGCTCCTCGGGTCACCACCCGGCGGTCGTGCCGGGTGTTGGGTCAATTCTACGGGGCGTGGTGAGGGGGACGGGACAGCACCCGTCCCCCTCGGTGAGCCGGGGCTCAGGAGACGCCGAGCTCCTTGGCGTTGGCCTTCAGGTCCTCGATGCCACCGCACAGGAAGAACGCCTGCTCGGGGAAGTGGTCGTACTCACCGTCGCAGATGGCGTTGAACGCGGCGATCGACTCGTCGAGCGACACGTCCGAACCGTCCACGCCGGTGAACTGCTTGGCGACGTGGGTGTTCTGCGACAGGAAGCGCTCGACGCGACGGGCACGGTGGACGACGAGCTTGTCCTCCTCGCCCAGCTCGTCGATACCGAGGATCGCGATGATGTCCTGGAGATCCTTGTACTTCTGGAGAATCCCCTTGACGCGCATGGCCGTGCCGTAGTGGTCCGCGGTGATGTACCGCGGGTCGAGGATGCGGGACGTCGAGTCCAGCGGGTCCACGGCCGGGTAGATGCCCTTCTCGGAGATCGGACGGGAGAGAACCGTCGTCGCGTCGAGGTGGGCGAAGGTGGTCGCCGGCGCCGGGTCGGTCAGGTCGTCCGCGGGGACGTAGATCGCCTGCATCGAGGTGATCGAGTGACCGCGGGTCGACGTGATGCGCTCCTGCAGCAGACCCATCTCGTCGGCCAGGTTCGGCTGGTAACCCACCGCGGACGGCATACGGCCGAGCAGAGTGGACACCTCGGAGCCGGCCTGGGTGTACCGGAAGATGTTGTCGATGAAGAAGAGCACGTCCTGCTTCTGCACATCGCGGAAGTACTCCGCCATGGTCAGACCGGCCAGGGCGACGCGGAGACGGGTCCCCGGCGGCTCGTCCATCTGGCCGAAGACGAGCGCCGTCTTGTCGATGACGCCGGACTCGGCCATCTCCTCGATGAGGTCGTTGCCCTCACGGGTACGCTCACCGACGCCCGCGAACACCGACACACCGTCGTGGTTGTTGGCGACGCGGTAGATCATCTCCTGGATCAGCACGGTCTTGCCGACACCGGCACCACCGAACAGGCCGATCTTTCCACCCTTGACGTACGGGGTGAGGAGGTCGATGACCTTGACGCCGGTCTCGAACATCTCGGTCTTGGACTCGAGCTGGTCGAAGTTGGGCGCCTTGCGGTGGATGGACCAGCGCTCGGTGACCTCGGCCTCGGCCTCGGGCTTGTTCAGGATCTCGCCGAGGGTGTTGAAGACCTTGCCCTTGGTGATGTCACCGACCGGGACGGTGATGCCCGTGCCCGTGTCGGTCACCGGGGCCTGGCGGACCAGGCCGTCGGTGGGCTGCATCGAGATCGCGCGGATCACGCCGTCGCCGAGGTGCTGGGCGACCTCGAGCGTCAGGGTCTTGAGCTTGCCGTCCTCGGCCGGGTCGGCCACCTCGACGGTCAGCGCGTTGTAGATGTCCGGCATCGCGTCGACGGGGAACTCCACGTCGACGACCGGGCCGATGACCCGGGCGACGCGGCCCGTGGCAACGGCCGTCTCAACTGTCGTCGTCATTACTTGTCACTCCCCGCGGTCGCGTCGGCCAGCGCGCTGGCACCACCGACGATCTCGCTGATTTCCTGGGTGATTTCGGCCTGGCGGGCCGCGTTGGCAAGCCGGGAGAGCGTCTTGATGAGCTCACCGGCGTTGTCGGTGGCCGACTTCATCGCGCGGCGGCGGGCGGCGTGCTCGGAAGCAGCGGCCTGCAGCAGCGCGTTGTAGATGCGGCTCTCGACGTACCGCGGAAGCAGGGCGTCGAGGACGTCCTCCGCAGACGGCTCGAAGTCGAAGAGCGGCAGGATCTCGCCCTGGCCGTCCTTCTTCTCCGTGGCACCGAGACTGAGCGGCAGCATCCGGTCCTCGACCGGGTTCTGCGTCATCATCGACACGAACTCCGTGAAGACGATGTGCAGCTCGTCGACGCCGCCCTCGGCCGTCTCCTTGCTGACCGCCTCGATCAGCGGAGCGGCCGCCCGCTTGGCATCCGCGTACGTGGGGCTGTCGGTGAAGCCGGTCCACGAGTCGGCGAGCTTGCGCTCCCGGAACCCGTAGTAGGCGACGCCCTTGCGGCCGATCACGTACGTGTCGACCTCCTTGCCCTCACCGCGCAGCCGCTGGGTCAGCCTCTCCGCGGCCTTGATGGCGTTGGAGGAGTAACCGCCGGCCAGACCGCGGTCGCTCGTGATGAGCAGGATCGCGGCCCGGGCCGGGGTCTCGGCCTCGGTGGTCAGCGGGTGCCTGGTGGCGGAGCCGGTCGCCACCGCGGTCACCGCGCGGGTGAGCTCGGTGGCGTACGGCGTCGACGCCGCCACCTGGCGCTGCGCCTTGACGATGCGCGAGGCGGCGATCATCTCCATCGCCTTGGTGATCTTCTTCGTGGCGGTGACGGAGCGGATGCGGCGCTTGTAAACGCGAAGCTGAGCGCCCATCGATCAGCCCTCGCCCAGGAGCTTGCCGTCCGAGGTCTCGAACTGCTGCTTGAACGCGGCGACTGCGTCAGCGATCGCCTGCAGCGTGTCGTCGGACATCTTGGCGCCCTCGCGGATGCTGGTGAGGAGGTCCTTGCGCTCGCGGCGCAGGTACTCCAGCAGCTCCGTCTCGAAGCGGCGGATGTCCTCGACCGGGACGTCGTCCATCTTGCCGTTGGTGCCGGCCCAGACGGAGACGACCTGCTCCTCGACCGGGAACGGGGCGTACTGCGGCTGCTTCAGCAGCTCGACCATGCGCTTACCGCGCTCCAGCGACGCCTTGGAGGCCGCGTCCAGGTCGGAACCGAAGGCGGCGAACGCCTCCAGCTCGCGGTACTGGGCGAGGTCCACACGGAGGCGGCCGGAGACCTGGCGCATCGCCTTGTGCTGGGCGGAGCCACCGACGCGGGAGACCGAGATACCGACGTTCAGGGCCGGACGCTGACCGGCGTTGAACAGGTCGGACTCCAGGAAGCACTGGCCGTCGGTGATGGAGATGACGTTGGTCGGAATGAACGCCGACACGTCGTTCGCCTTGGTCTCGACGATCGGGAGACCCGTCATCGAACCGGCACCCATGTCGTCGGAGAGCTTGGCGCAGCGCTCCAGCAGACGCGAGTGGAGGTAGAAGACGTCACCGGGGTACGCCTCACGGCCCGGCGGGCGGCGCAGCAGCAGGGACACGGCGCGGTAGGCGTCGGCCTGCTTCGAGAGGTCGTCGAAGATGATCAGGACATGCTTGCCCTGGTACATCCAGTGCTGGCCGATGGCCGAGCCGGTGTACGGCGCCAGGTACTTGAAGCCGGCCGGGTCGGACGCCGGGGCGGCGACGATGGTCGTGTACTCCAGGGCGCCGGCCTCTTCGAGGGCACCGCGCACGGAGGCGATGGTGGAGCCCTTCTGACCGATGGCGACGTAGATGCAGCGCACCTGCTTGTTCACGTCGCCCGAGCGCCAGTTGTCGCGCTGGTTGATGATCGTGTCGACGGCCAGGGCGGTCTTGCCGGTCTGGCGGTCGCCGATGATCAGCTGGCGCTGGCCGCGGCCGATCGGGACCATGGCGTCGACGGCCTTGTAGCCGGTCTGCATCGGCTCGTGCACCGACTTGCGGACCATGACGCCAGGGGCCTGCAGCTCGAGGGCGCGGCGGCCGTCGGTCGCGATCTCGCCGAGACCGTCGATCGGGTTGCCGAGCGGGTCGACGACGCGGCCGAGGTAGCCCTCGCCGACGCCGACGGAGAGCACCTCACCGGTGCGCTGCACCGGCTGGCCCTCCTCGATACCGCTGAACTCGCCGAGGACGATGGCACCGATCTCGCGCTCCTCGAGGTTGAGGGCGAGACCGAGGGTGCCGTCCTCGAACTTCAGCAGCTCGTTCGCCATGGCGGAGGGCAGGCCCTCCACCTTCGCGATGCCGTCGCCGGCAACGCTGACCGTACCGACCTCCTCGCGCGAGGCCGCGTCCGGCTTGTACGACTGGACAAAGTTCTCCAGCGCGTCCCGGATCTCCTCCGGCCGGATCGTGAGCTCCGCCATCTGGGTTCCCTGCTCTCCTTGTTGGGCCCGAAGTTTCTTAAGGGGGTCTGGGGGCCGACCCCCAGGAATCTTCTGCAATTTCTGCACGGCCCAACCGGGCCGCTGGTCTTGCTCTGTCTCTGTTGGGCTGCGCTCGTGTCAGCCGGCCATGCGACGGGTCGCCTCGTCGAGGCGCTCCGCGATGGTGCCGTTGATGACCTCGTCGCCCACCCGCACCGCGATCCCGCCGAGGACCTCGGGGTCCACGTCGAGGTTGAGGTGCATCTGCCGGCCGTAGATCTTCGCCAGGGCCGCGCCCAGGCGCTGCTTCTGCCGGTCGGTGAGCGGCACCGCGGAGGTGACGATCGCGACCATGCGCTCCCGGCGCTCCGCGGCGAGCTTGGAGAGCGAGTCGAGTCCCGCTTCCAGGCTACGTCCACGCGGCTGGGTGACAAGCCGCACGATGACGCGCTCGGTGGTGGGCCGCGCCTTGCCGCCGAGCAGGCTGCGCAGCAGCTCGCCCTTGGCGGCGGGGGTCGCGGTCCGGCTGCTGAGCGCGGCACGCAGAGCGGTGTCGGAGGCGACGATGCGGCCGAACCGGAAGAGTTCGTCCTCGACGTCGTCCAGGTCGCCGTTGCGCTGGGCGGCGGTGAGGTCCGCGGTGTTCGCCAGCTCCTCGACCGAGTCGACCAGGTCGCGCGACTGCGACCAGCGCGAGCGGACCATGCCGGAGACCAGATCGACGGCTTCGCCGCCCACCTGGCCGCCGAGCAGGCGGCCTGCCAGCTCGGCCCTGGCCTCGCCCGGCTGCGCCGGGTCGGTCAGGACCCGGCGCAGCGACACCTCGCGGTGCAGCAGCGCCGTGACGCCGGCCAGGTCCTCGGCGAGCTTCGCCGCGTCGACCGACGTGCTGTCGGTCAGCGCGTCGAGGCGCTCGCGTGCGGCAGCCAGTGCCTCGCGGCTCGCGCTGTTCATCGGACGGCCTCGGCCTTCGCCTCGAGCTCGTCGAGGAAACGGTCGACGGTGCCGCTCTGCCGGGCGTGGTCCTCGAGGGACTCGCCGACGAGCTTGCCGGCCAGTTCGGTGGCGAGCTTGCCCACGTCCTGGCGCAGCGCGGCGGCGGCGGCCTTGCGGTCGGCCTCGATCTGGGCGTGGCCGGCGGCGACGATCTCGTCGCGCTGGCGCTGGCCCTCCGCGCGCATCTCCTGCAGGATCACGGCGCCCTGCTCCTGCGCCTCCTGGCGCAGACGAGCGGCTTCGTGACGGGCCTCGGCGAGCTGCGCCTTGTACTGCTCAAGGACGCTCTGGGCCTCGGTCTGGGCCGCATCGGCCTTCTCGATGCCGCCTTCGATGGCCTCGCGGCGCTCTTCCAGAACCTTGTTGATGTTCGGGAGGAGCTTCTTGGCGAGGAAGCCGAAGACGATGAGGAAAGCGATGAGGCCGATGACGAGCTCAGGGATCGGCGGGATGAGCGGGTTTTCCGCTTCCTCGGCCGCGAGCTGAACCAGGGGGTTCACGTCAGTGCCTTTCGTCGGTACGGACTAGTCGCAGCTCGTCTTAGTAGACGAAGGGCATGACCAGACCGATGAGGGCGAGCGCCTCACAGAAGGCGAAGCCGAGGATCTGGTTGGCACGGATCAGGCCGGCGGCCTCGGGCTGGCGGGCGAGCGCCTGCGTGCCGTTGCCGAAGATGATGCCGATACCGACGCCGGGACCGATGGCGGAGAGGCCGTAACCGACGGAGCCGAGGTCACCGGTGACAGCAGCAAGGGTCTGGGACATGCCAGTTCTTCCTTCTCTTTACGGACCGGTGGGGGTTGGCCACCGGACGATTGGGGGGCGAGTGCCTTGCTCAGTGATGCTCGGCGAGCGCGCCCTGGATGTAGGTGCAGGTCAGGAGGACGAAGACGTACGCCTGGACCGCCTGGATGAAGAGCTCGAAGGCGGTCATCACGATGACCATGACGAACGAGACGCCCGCGTACGCGATGCCGATGCCGTTGAGCAGGTACCAGCTGGCGATCGTGAACAGCAGCAGCAGCGTGTGGCCGGCGAACATGTTCGCGAACAGTCGGACCGCGTGGGTGAACGGGCGCACCAGGAGGTTCGAGAAGAACTCGATGAAGGCGGCGAGGTAGGCCACCGCACCGAGCGACTTGTCGAAGCCGGTGAAGTTCTTGAGCGCTCCGACGAAGCCGTGGCGCTTGAAGGTCAGGCTGACCCACACGAGGTAGACGATGATCGCGAGTACCGCGGGGTACGCGATGATCGACGTCACCGGGAACTGGGCGACCGGGATGACCGACCAGAGGTTCATCATCCAGACGAAGAAGAACAACGCGACGACGAGCGGGACGTACTTCTCACCCTCGCGCTTGCCCATCGTCTCGTAGACGATGCCGCGACGGATGAAGTCGTAACCGGCCTCGGCGGTCATCTGGAGCTTGCCGGGCACCAACTTCGGCTTACGGAAGGCGGCCCAGAAGAAGCCCACGATGATGATCGAGCCGAGCAGGGCCAGCAGCATCGTCTTGTTGAAGTACAAGTTGCTGTCCGCGTCGCCCCAGATGGGCTCGAACAGGAACGAGTGCAGGCCGGGTGCCGGGAAACCACAACCGTCGAAGATGTGGCAATCGGTCTCGAAGGCGAGCACCTGTGTCGGGTCAGCACTCACCGCGGGCTCCTTCAGCGTGGCGCATAGGTACGGCAACCTCGTTGTGTCGGCGCGGCGCGCGGCCGCGGTTCGGCACTGGACTGGTGTTTCGGATGTGTGAGCGGCAGTCAGGCATGTGAGCCTCGCGATCGCGCAGGCGTCAGCTCACATGCACGCGCCCGCAGTGCCGCAGTTGGAACCGGACGATAGCAGGGTCCTGACCCCGCACTTATTCCGCCCCTACCCTTCACGCTTCGGACCCCGGGTTTCCGGGCTTGTCGCCCTTGTCGGACTCCGGTTCCACGTAAAGGATCTTGGCCTTCATGTGCGCACGTGCCTGTGCGCCGATCCAGACGAGGGTCGTCGCGACCAGGGTGATCGCGAAGGCCTTCGGGTTGAACAGCGAGGTGTTCTTGAATACGGCGACGAAGATGAACAGCAGAAGCAGTTGGGCCGTGTACAGCATCAGCCCCATGGCCTGGAACAGATGCGGCAGGGACCTGGCGGTCCGCTGCAGGACCACAAGGCCGATCCCCATGAAGAGGATGACCACGACCGTCCCCACGATCGCGCCCAGGGCTCCCTTTCCGCCCGCGACACCAGCGCTGACCGCGGCGGCGACGAGGCCGGCGGCAGCGGTGGGTACGGCGGATTGGAGGAGAGTCCGGACGTCGCTGGACGGCATGGGGCAGCTCCGCTTGCAAGGGGGTGGGCAAAGTGTCGTCATGGACGAGCGTAGGCCCGGTTCGAGTCGATGTTTCCCGCCGATGAACCGCGCTACATCAGGTCCTTCGGCTCCGTCACCGGGCTTCGTGAACGGTATCACAAACTATTTGATGAGGTCTTTACCAAGAAAGTGTGCTTGCCGTCACACGTGAGGACTAACGAGCACGTGTGAGCGCAGAACTCTTTCGATTTGTCTGCTAATGGCCGTCCACGACCGGTTCAGCGACGTGTGGAACCAGCCGCGCGGCGCTCGGAAATACGCGAACGATGGCTGATCGCCGTCGCTCCGTTGACGCCCGAGACCCCGGCGGTGACCGGAGCCGCAGGAGCCCCCTCCGGCTCGTTCCCGCCGTCCCCCGGCCCCTCGGGTCCTGCCGGGTCCATCTGGCCGTCCACGGGCCCCTGTTGGTCCTCCACGGCACCGTTTCCGGTGGCATCCTCCCCCCGGCGCCGCCGGCGGCGGTAGCGCGGGGGTACGAAGCTCTCCGCCCAGCGCGGGGCGCGGGGGGTGAAGCGGGGCATCAGGAGCAGGATCAGGCCGAGCGCGCTCAGGCCCACGATCACCAGGACGATCCACAGGGACGTCGAGTGGACCGAGTACCCCACCGCGCCGAAGGCGATCAGCGCCGACCAGAAGTACATGATCAGCACCGACCGGCTGTGCGAGTGGCCGATGTTGAGCAGCCGGTGGTGCAGGTGGCCGCGGTCCGCCGCGAACGGCGACTGGCCGTTCCAGGTGCGCCGCACGATCGCCAGCACCAGGTCGGCGGCCGGGATCGCGATGATGGTCAGCGGCAGCAGCAGCGGGATGAAGACCGGGAGCATCGCGTGGGTCGCCTGGCGCTCACTGCCCTCGAAGAGCCGCATGTTGTCCGGGTCGACCTGCCCGGTCACCGAGATCGCGCCGGCCGCAAGGACCAGGCCGATCAGCATCGAGCCCGAGTCCCCCATGAAGATCCGGGCCGGGTGCATGTTGTGCGGCAGGAAGCCCAGGCACATGCCCATCAGGATCGCGGCGAAGAGCGTCGCCGGGGCGGCGGCCTCGATGGTGTGCCCGTACCAGAGCCGGTAGGTGTACAGGAAGAACGCGGCGGCGGCGATGAGGACCATGCCCGCCGCCAGGCCGTCCAGGCCGTCGACGAAGTTCACCGCGTTGATCGTGATGACGACCAGCGCCACCGTGAGCAGCGTGCCCTGCCACGGGGTGAGGGCGACCGTGCCGACGCCGGGGATCGGCAGCCACAGGATCGTCAGGCCCTGGAGGACCATGACGGCGGCGGCCAGCATCTGCCCGCCGAGCTTGATCAGGGCGTCGATCTCGAACTTGTCGTCCAGGACGCCGATCAGCCAGATCAGCGCCGCCCCGGAGAGCAGCGCCCGCGGCTCGCTGGACAGCTCGAAGACACCGTCCAGGTTGGCCAGGTGGCTCGCGACGATCAGCCCCGCGCACAGCCCGCCGAACATGGCGATGCCGCCGAGTCTCGGCGTCGGTTCGCGGTGGACGTCGCGCGCGCGGATCGCGGGCATCGCCCCGACCGCGATGGCGAACTTGCGCACCGGACCGGTGAGCAGATAGGTCACAGCGGCCGTGACGCAGAGTGTCAGCAAGTAATCACGCACGGGCTGCCCCACAAATGTCGCCGGCCATCTCGGAGTGTGTTGGCGGACACGCTCCCAGCCCACACCTTAACTACGTCGGTCCCATGGTTGAGGACACGGAGTCGGCCGCGATGGTTGCACGGCGGACGTCAGCGGGGCGCGGAGACGCCGGTCAGCGCGGTGACGACCGGGTCCAGGGCCTGGCTGATCTCGTCGCCCACGGACCGGAAGAACGTGATCGGGGCCCCGTACGGGTCGTAGACCTCGTCGGCCTCGGCGGTCGGGGCCAGCAGCCAGCCGCGCAGCGCGGCGGCGGCCCGGACCAGAGCGCGGGCGCGCTCGACGACGCCCTCCTCGCGGGCGTCGGGCAGGGTCGCCGGGTCTATCGCGCGGACCAGCCGGGTGAACTCCTTCAGCGTGAAGGTGCGCAGTCCGGCCGAGTGGCCCATGGAGATGACCTGGGCGCGGTGGTCGCGCGTCGCGGTGAGCACCAGGTCGGCGCGGATGACGTGCTCGTCGAGCAGCTCACGGCCGGTGAACCCGGTGGCGTCCGCCCCGAAGTCGGCGAGCACCACCTCGGCGTTGGCCTCCATCGGGGCGCCCTCGTGGCCCCAGGTGCCCGCGCTCTCCACGATCAGCCCGCCCTGGAGCGGGTCGCCCAGCCGGTGCACCAGGGCGTGCCGGGTCAGCCGCTCGGTGATCGGCGAGCGGCAGACGTTGCCGGTGCTGACGTGGAGGATGCGGAAAGTGTTGGACCGCCCCGCTATGCCACGCCCCTCGGGGGCGGTCAATTGGCCACCTCGAGGTCGGGTACCACCTTGCGCAGCTCCTCCGCCGAGAGGGCCCCGGCACGCAGCAGGACGGGCACCTTGCCGGTGACGTCGACGATCGAGGACGGCACGATGCCGGGGGTCGGGCCGCCGTCGAGGTAGACGGAGACGGAGTCGCCGAGCATCTCCTGGGCGGCGTCGCAGTCCTCCGGCGCCGGGTGGCCGGTGAGGTTGGCGCTGGAGACGGCCATCGGGCCGACCTCCGTGAGCAGTTCGATGGCGACCGGGTGCAGCGGCATCCGGACGGCGACCGTGCCGCGGGTGTCCCCGAGGTCCCACTGCAGCGAGGGCTGGTGCTTGGCGACGAGCGTCAGGGCGCCCGGCCAGAAGGCGTCCACCAGCTCCCACGCCTGCTCGGAGAAGTCGGTGACCAGGCCGTGCAGGGTGTTCGGGGAGCCGATGAGGACCGGCGAGGGCATGTTGCGGCCCCGGCCCTTGGCTTCGAGCAGGTCGCCGACGGCCTCCGAACCGAACGCGTCCGCGCCGATCCCGTACACGGTGTCGGTGGGCAGCACGACGAGCTCGCCGCGGCGGACGGCCGACGCGGCTTCGCGCAGCCCCGTCGTACGGTCCGTCGCGTCGTTGCAGTCGTATCGCCGTGCCATCAGCCGGCCTCCTCAAGCGTGTACGGGTGGGGCGGGTTCTGGGCGCGCGGGGCCCGTGTCACGGCATCGCCTTGCGGGCCGTGGCGAACCGGGGGCGCCGGTTGAGGTCGGGGTGGTCGGCGGCGTCGGCCCAGCCCCGCTCCTCGGTGAAGATCCAGGGGACCTGGCCGCCCTGGGTGTCGGCGTGCTCGACGACGACGAGGCCGCCGGGGCGCAGCAGGCGGTGGGCGGTGCGCTCGATGCCCCGGATGGTGTCGAGGCCGTCCTCGCCGGAGAACAGCGCCATCCCGGGGTCGTGGTCGCGTGCCTCGGGCGCCACGTACTCCCACTCGGTGAGCGGGATGTACGGCGGGTTGGAGATGACCAGGTCGACCTGGCCGTCCAGCTCGGGCAGGGCGGTGAGGGCGTCGCCCTGGTGGACGGTGACGCGCGAGTCCTCGGCGTTCCTGCGGGTCCACTTCAGGGCGTCCTCGGACAGCTCCACGGCGTGCACGCGGGAGCGCGGCACCTCCTGGGCCATGGCGAGGGCGATGGCGCCGGAGCCGGTGCACAGGTCCACGATCAGCGGCTCGACGACGTCCATCGCGCGGACGGCGTCTATGGCCCAGCCGACGACGGACTCGGTCTCGGGGCGGGGCACGAAGACGCCGGGTCCTACCTGGAGCTCCAGGTAGCGGAAGAAGGCGCGTCCGGTGATGTGCTGGAGGGGTTCGCGGGCCTCGCGGCGGGCGACGGTCTCCCAGTAGCGGGCGTCGAAGTCGGCGTCCGGCACGTTGTGCAGCTCGCCCCGCTTGACGCCGTGCACGAACGCGGCGAGTTCCTCGGCATCGAATCTCGGTGAGGGAACACCGGCGTCGGCCAGCCGCTGGGTGGCCTGGGCCACCTCGGCGAGCAGCAGGTTCATCGCGGTTCTCCGTACGGGTTCACAAGCGGGGCGGGCGGGTGGGGCTCAGGCGGCGGCGAGCTTGGCCGCGGAGTCGGCGTCGACGCACGCCTGGATCACCGCGTCCAGGTCTCCGTCGAGCACCTGGTCCAAGTTGTACGCCTTGAAGCCGACGCGGTGGTCGGAGATCCGGTTTTCCGGGAAGTTGTACGTCCGGATCTTCTCGGACCGGTCGACCGTACGCACCTGGCTGCGACGTACGTCCGAAGCCTCCTGCTCGGCGGCCTCCTGGGCGGCGGCGAGCAGCCGGGAGCGCAGGATGCGCATGGCCTGCTCCTTGTTCTGGAGCTGGCTCTTCTCGTTCTGGCAGGAGGCGACGACGCCGGTCGGCAGGTGGGTGATGCGGACGGCGGAGTCGGTGGTGTTGACGGACTGGCCGCCGGGGCCCGACGAGCGGTAGACGTCGATGCGCAGGTCGTTGGCGTGGATCTCGACGTCGACCTCCTCGGCCTCGGGCGTGACGAGGACGCCGGCGGCGGAGGTGTGGATGCGGCCCTGGGACTCGGTGGAGGGCACGCGCTGCACGCGGTGCACCCCGCCCTCGTACTTCAGGCGGGCCCAGACGCCCTGGCCGGGCTCGGTGGCCCCGTTGCCGCCCTTGGTCTTCACGGCGACCTGGACGTCCTTGTAGCCGCCCAGCTCGGACTCGGTGGAGTCGATGATCTCGGTCTTCCAGCCGACGCGCTCGGCGTAGCGCAGGTACATGCGCAGCAGATCGCCGGCGAACAGCGCGGACTCGTCGCCGCCCGCCCCGGCCTTGATCTCCAGGAGCACGTCCTTGTCGTCGCTGGGGTCGCGCGGGACGAGGAGCAGGCGGAGCTTCTCGGTGAGTTCCTCGCGCTCCTGCTCCAGCTCCTTGACCTCGGCGGCGAAGTCGGGGTCGTCGGCGGCCAGCTCGCGGGCGGTCTCGATGTCCTCCCCGGCCTGCTTCCAGGAGCGGTACGCGGCGATGATCGGGGTCAGCTCGGCGTAGCGCTTGTTGAGCTTGCGCGCGTTGCCCTGGTCGGCGTGGACCGCGGGGTCGGCGAGCTGCTTCTCGAGATCGGCGTGCTCGCCGATCAGTTCCTCGACCGCCTCGAACATCTCGGCTCCTGGTTCCTTCGCTGGTCGTGCCTGCCGGCCGGTGGTTGCCTGCCGGGGCGGGGGTATACGGGCCCCGTCCCGGACCGGAAAAAAACGCCGGCCACGGCGCCCCCGGATGAGGGCGTCGCGGACCGGCGCGGACGGCTCGCTACTTGCCGGAGGCCTTGGCGCCCTTGCCGAAGCGGGCCTCGAAGCGGGCCACACGGCCACCGGTGTCGAGGATCTTCTGCTTGCCCGTGTAGAACGGGTGGCACTCGGAGCAGACCTCGGCACGGATGGTGCCGCTGTCCAGCGTGGAGCGGGTGGTGAACGACGCGCCACAGGTGCAGCTGACCTGCGTCTCGACGTACTGGGGGTGGATGTCGCGCTTCAAGGGTTTCTCCTAGGTTCGGGAGGGCACCGGGTCGCACGCGCGGATTGCGCGTCCGTGAACCGGGGCCGACGTACCAGTCTGCCAGGACCGGCCGTATCTCCCAAAACGAGGGTCGGCCCCCGGCTATTCCCCGGCCCGCCGGGGCGGGGGTACGGGGGTACGCGTGCAGGGCCGCACCCGCACCGGAGTGCGGGGGCGGCCCTGGACGGCGGCGGGGCCCCGACTAGTCGTTGTTGCCCGGCGCCGGGGTGGTCTTCTGGATCTGGAGCAGGAACTCCGCGTTGGACTGGGTCTTCCTCATCCGGTCCAGCAGCAGCTCGATGGCCTGCTGCTGGTCGAGGGCGTGCAGCACCCGGCGCAGCTTCCAGACGATCGCCAGCTCCTCGCCGCCGAGCAGGATCTCCTCCTTGCGGGTGGAGGACGCGTCGACGTCCACCGCGGGGAAGATCCGCTTGTCGGAGAGCTTGCGGTCGAGCTTGAGCTCCATGTTGCCGGTGCCCTTGAACTCCTCGAAGATCACCTCGTCCATCCGCGAGCCGGTCTCGACCAGCGCGGTGGCCAGGATGGTCAGCGAGCCGCCGTCCTCGATGTTGCGCGCGGCGCCGAAGAAGCGCTTCGGCGGGTAGAGCGCGGTGGAGTCGACACCACCGGACAGGATGCGGCCGGAGGCCGGGGCTGCGAGGTTGTACGCGCGGCCCAGGCGGGTGATCGAGTCGAGCAGGACGACCACGTCGTGGCCCAGTTCGACCAGGCGCTTGGCGCGCTCGATGGCCAGCTCGGCGACGGTGGTGTGGTCCTCGGCGGGGCGGTCGAAGGTCGAGGAGATGACCTCGCCCTTCACCGACCGCTGCATGTCGGTGACCTCTTCCGGACGCTCGTCGACCAGGACGACCATCAGGTGGCACTCGGGGCTGTTGACCGTGATCGCGTTGGCGATGGCCTGGAGGATCATGGTCTTGCCGGTCTTCGGCGGGGCCACGATCAGACCGCGCTGGCCCTTGCCGATGGGGGCGACCAGGTCGATGATGCGCGTCGTCAGGACGTTGGAGTCGGTCTCCAGGCGGAGCCGGTCCTGCGGGTAGAGCGGCGTGAGCTTCTGGAACTCGGGCCGGCCGCGGCCGGACTCCGGCGCCCCGGCGTTGACCGAGTCGAGGCGGACCAGCGCGTTGAACTTCTCGCGGCGCTCGCCGTCCTTGGGCTGGCGGACCGCACCGGTGACGTGGTCGCCCTTGCGCAGGCCGTTCCTGCGGACCTGGGCCAGCGAGACGTACACGTCGTTCGGTCCGGGCAGGTAGCCGGAGGTCCGGATGAACGCGTAGTTGTCGAGGATGTCCAGGATGCCCGCGACGGGGATCAGGACGTCGTCGTCGCTGACGGGCGGGGCGTCGCCCGCGAAGTCGTCGCGCCCGCGGCGGCCGCGGCGGTCGCGGTAGCGTCCGCGCCGGCCGCGCCGGCCGCCCTCGTCGTCGAAGCCGTCGTCCTGGGGGCCGTTGTTGCCGCCCTGGCTCTGGCCGCCGCCCTGGCGCCGGCCGCTCTGGTCGTCGCCCTTGCCCCGGCGGTCGCGCTGGCGGTCGCGGCGCTGCTCGCCGCGGTCACCGCGCTGCTGGCCGCGGTCCTGGCGGTCGCCGCGACGGCCCTCGGCGTTGTCGGCGGCGTTCTCGGCCTTGGCCTCGGAGCGGTCCTCGGCGGGCGCCTCGTGCTTCTGCTCGTGCTTGGGCTCGTCCTGGACGCGGTCCTTGGTCTGGATCTGGGTCTGCGCCTTGGTGTCCGGCTTGGTCTCCGGGCTGCCCGCCTGGGCGGTGGCACGGCGGCGGCGGCGTTCGCCCGCGGGCTGGTCGTCGCTGGCCGGCTGGCCCGGGATGTCGATCTGCTGCTGGGCCGCGGCCTTCTCGGCGGGCTCGGCGGCGGGGGTCTCGTCGGCGGCGATGGTGCGCGCCTTGGAGGTGACGCGGCGCTTCGGCTTCGTCTCCGTCGCCTCGGCGGGGGCCGCGGTGGCCCTGGCCTGGGCGGCGGGTGCGCCGCCGCCTGCCTGGGCCTCCTTGATGACCTCGATCAGCTGGCCCTTGCGCATCCGCGCGGTGCCCTTGATGCCGAGGCCGGACGCGACCTGCTGCAGCTCGGCCAGGACCATGCCCTCAAGGCCGGTGCCGGAGCGGCGGCGCCGTGCGGTGGTGCCAGTGGCAGCACCTTCGGCGGGCGCGGCGCTGTCGACGCTCTTGTCGGCAGTCACGCCCATCAGATCGGTGGTGTCGCTCACGAAGGGTCCTTCCCTGGAGCGGACGTCGGCCTTCTGGCTCGGCGACCGGTTGTGCTGTCCGGCTGCGGTCCTCGGTTGGTGCGGCCCGTGCCGGGGCGGTGGTCCGCCGGATGGAACGGCGGAGAGATGAGGTGTGCATGGGCCCGGCGCGAGCATCCCCCTGCTCGGCCCACTCTCTGGAGGAGCGAGGGGTGTCGTGCCGGTTCCGGAGCGTGCTCGCAACTGCTCAGGCAGGCTGCTCTGACAGTTGGGGAGGCTCCCGGAAGAAATGGTGGTCCCGAAGGGGACACGAAGCAACGCGCCTCATGGACGTCGATTGCAGACTTGAGGTTAACACTACCGGCTCCAACAAACATTCCCCCTCTCGCTCACCGGCAATCACTTCTCGGCCGGCGGTCTGCCGGTTACGACGACGTGAGCGGCAGGACGCTCGCGCCCTGCGCGTCGAGGGCGAGCCGGTTGGCCGCCCATCCCTCGCCCGCCAGCCGGGCGACCTTGTCGGCCTCGCCGTCCCCGGCCAGGGCCAGCACCGTCGGGCCCGCCCCGGAGATGACGGCCGGGACGCCCTCGGCGCGCAGCCGGCCCACCAGCTCGACGCTCTCGGCCATGGCGGGCGCGCGGTAGTCCTGGTGCAGCCGGTCCTCGGTGGCCGTGAGCAGCAGCTCGGGGCGCCGGGTCATGGCCTCGACGAGCAGGGCGGCGCGGCCTGCGTTGAAGGCGGCGTCCACGTGCGGAACGGTGCGCGGCAGGAGGCCGCGGGCGGTCTCGGTGAGGACCGGCTTGCCGGGGACGAAAACCACCGGAACGATGGAATCGGCGGGGTCCATCCTGATCGCACGGGCGGAGGAACCGTCCATCCAGGCGAGGGTGAATCCGCCGAGCAGGCAGGCCGCGACGTTGTCCGGGTGGCCCTCGATCTCGGTGGCCAGTTCCAGCAGGGCGGCGTCGTCGAGCCGGGCGTCCCCGCCGGTCGTCACGGCGCGGGCGGCGACGATTCCGGCGCAGATGGCGGCGGAGGACGAGCCCAGGCCGCGGCCGTGCGGGATGCGGTTGGCGCAGACGATCTCCAGGCCGCGCGGCTGCCCGCCGAGCAGGTCGAAGGCGGTGCGCAGGGAGCGTACGAGCAGGTGCTTCTCGTCGCGGGGCAGGGTCTGGGCGCCCTCGCCGGCGATGTCGATGTGCAGTCCGGAGTCGGCGACGCGGACGACGACGTCGTCGTACAGGCCGAGCGACAGGCCGAGGGCGTCGAAACCGGGGCCGAGGTTGGCGCTGGTCGCGGGGACGCGCACCCGGACGGCGGCGGCTCGGAAGGCGGGACCGGCCATCGCTGTGACGACTCTCCTTGTGAGGCGGCGGGGAATCCGAGGAGCTGCGGGCGGGGATTCTTCGGGGGAGCCGCAACGGCCCGGTGGCGCCCCGGCAGACGCGGCGGGGCGGGTTGGGTACAGCTTATCGAAGGAAGGTTCTGTGGCGACATAGGGCGCACAGGAGGCGCACGATGCGTGTCGCACGCCCGTGATGCGCTCTCCCGGGCGGAAAGGGCCGGTCGGGCGCCGTTTCTGACGGGGTGTCGCGCGTGCGGACGAGGTGGCGTGTGCGATGCCGGGGCCGTCCGTGTGGTCCGGGGGCCGTCCGTGCGGACCGGCCCCCGGACCGGCGGGTCAGGCCAGGCCCAGCCGTTCGGCGGCGGCGGCCGCGTCGACCGGGACGGTCACCGGCTGCGGGGCGCCCGCGACGGCCCAGTCGGGGTCCTTGAGGCCGTTCCCGGTGACCGTGCACACGATCTTCTGGCCGGGGTCCACCTTGCCCTCTTCGGCGGCCTTGAGCAGACCGGCGACGGACGCGGCCGACGCGGGCTCCACGAAGACGCCCTCCTGCGAGGCCAACAGGCGGTAGGCGGACAGGATCTGACGGTCCGTGACCTCGTCGATGAAGCCGCCGGACTCGTCGCGCGCGGCGAGCGCGAAGTTCCAGGAGGCCGGGTTGCCGATCCGGATCGCGGTGGCGATGGTCGACGGGTCCTTGACGACCTCGCCGCGCACGATGGGCGCGGAGCCGGACGCCTGGAAGCCCCACATGCGCGGCTTGTGCGTGGCCATGCCGTCGCCGGCGTACTCGGTGTAGCCCTTCCAGTACGCGGTGATGTTGCCCGCGTTGCCGACGGGGAGGACGTGGATGTCCGGGGCGTCGCCGAGGGCGTCGACGATCTCGAACGCGGCGGTCTTCTGGCCCTCGATGCGGACCGGGTTGACCGAATTGACCAGCGCGACCGGGTAGTTGTCCGAGAGCGAGCGGGCCAGCGTCAGGCAGTCGTCGAAGTTGCCGTCGACCTGGAGGATCTTGGCGCCGTGCACGAGGGCCTGGCCCATCTTGCCGAGCGCGATCTTGCCCTGCGGCACGAGGACGGCGCAGACCATGCCGGCCCGGACCGCGTAGGCGGCGGCCGAGGCGGAGGTGTTGCCGGTGGAGGCGCAGATGACGGCCTGCGCGCCCTCCTCCTTGGCACGGGTGATGGCCATGGTCATGCCGCGGTCCTTGAAGGACCCGGTGGGGTTGGCGCCCTCGACCTTGAGGTGCACCTCGCAGCCCGTGCGCTCGGAGAGGACCTGGGCCGGTACGAGTGGCGTACCGCCCTCACGGAGCGTGACGACCGGGGTCGTGTCCGTGACCGGGAGGCGGTCCCGGTACTCCTCGATGATGCCGCGCCACTGGTGGGTGCCCTTGGTGGTCATGGGTCCTTACTCCCCTTCAACACGCATGATGCTGGCGACACCGCGCACGGTGTCGAGCTTGCGCAGCGCCTCGACGGTCCCGGAGAGGGCGGCGTCGGGCGCGCGGTGGGTGACGACGACGAGCGATGCCTCGCCGTCGGATTCCTGGCTGTCCGGCCGGCTCTGCTGGCGGACCGTATCGATGGATACGCCCTGGTCGGCGAAGACCGTGGCGACCTGGGCGAGCACGCCCGGTTTGTCGGCCACGTCCAGGCTGATGTGGTACCGCGTGACGACGTCGCCCATGGGGCTGACGGGCAGCCGCGTGTAGGCGGACTCGCCGGGTCCGGTGGCCTCGTTGAGCTTGTTGCGGCAGACGGCCACGAGGTCGCCGAGGACGGCGGACGCGGTGGGCGCGCCGCCCGCGCCGGGGCCGTAGAACATCAGCTGCCCGGCGGCCTCCGCCTCGACGAACACCGCGTTGTACGCCTCGCGGACGGAGGCGAGCGGATGGCTCAGCGGGATCATCGCGGGGTGCACGCGGGCGGTGACGGAGGCTCCGTCGGCGGCGCGCTCGCAGATGGCGAGGAGCTTGACGGTGCAGCCCATGCGGCGGGCGGAGGCGATGTCGGCGGCGGTGACCTCGGTGATGCCCTCGCGGTGCACGTCGCCGATCCTCACCCGGGTGTGGAAGGCGATGCCGGCCAGGATCGCGGCCTTGGCGGCGGCGTCGAAGCCCTCCACGTCGGCGGTGGGGTCGGCCTCCGCGTAGCCGAGCGCGGTGGCCTCGTCGAGCGCCTCGGAGTAGCCGGCGCCGCTGGTGTCCATCTTGTCGAGGATGAAGTTGGTGGTGCCGTTGACGATGCCGAGCACCCGGTTGACCGTGTCGCCCGCGAGGGATTCGCGCAGCGGGCGGACGAGCGGGATGGCGCCGGCGACGGCGGCCTCGTAGTAGAGGTCGCGGCCGTGCCGTTCGGCGGCGGCGTGCAGCGCGGCGCCGTCCTCGGCGAGCAGCGCCTTGTTGGCGGAGACGACGCTCGCGCCGTGCTCGAAGGCGGTGGTGATCAGGGTGCGGGCGGGCTCGATGCCGCCGATGACCTCGATGACGACGTCGACGTCGCCCCGTTCGACCAGGGCGGTCGCGTCGGTGGTGATCAGCGCGGGGTCGATGCCCTCGCGCACCTTGGACGGCCGGCGCACGGCCACACCGGCGAGCTCCACCGGCGCGCCGATGCGCGCGGCGAGGTCGTCGGCGTGCGTCGTCATGATGCGCGCCACCTCTGAGCCGACCACACCACAGCCCAGCAGCGCCACCTTCAGCGGACGCGTACGCATCATCCGACCTCGTTTCCTTTACAGCTGTTGTACGGACCAGTCTCACTCACCGGACGGGTGTTCCCGCCACCCGTCCGGATCGTGAGACCTTTACGGGGATACCGTGGTACGGCCCCGGAAATACGGCATCAGCCGACATCGAGACGCAGGAGATCTTCCTCCGTCTCGCGCCGGACGATCACGCGCGCCGCGCCGTCCCGCACGGCGACGACCGGCGGGCGCAGGGCGTGGTTGTAGTTGCTCGCCATGGAGCGGCAGTACGCGCCGGTGGCGGGCACGGCGATCAGGTCGCCGGGGGCCAGGTCGGACGGCAGGTAGGCGTCCTTGACCACGATGTCGCCGCTCTCGCAGTGCTTGCCGACGACGCGGACGAGCATCGGCTCGGCGTCCGAGGTGCGCGAGGCGAGCGTGACGCTGTACTCGGCGTCGTAGAGCGCGGTGCGGATGTTGTCCGACATGCCGCCGTCCACGCTCACGTAGGTGCGCAGGCCGTCCAGCGGCTTGATCGTGCCGACCTCGTAGAGCGTGAAGGCGGTCGGGCCGACGATGGCGCGGCCGGGCTCCACGGAGATGCGGGGGGTGGCGAGCCGGGCGGCCTCGCACTCGCGGGTCACGATGTCGCCGAGGGCCTTGGCGATCTCGTGCGGTTCGCGCGGGTCGTCCTCGGAGGTGTACGCGATGCCGAGGCCGCCGCCGAGGTCGATCTCGGGCAGTTCGACGCCGTGCTCGTCGCGCACCTCGGCCAGGAGCTGCACGACGCGGCGGGCGGAGACCTCGAAGCCGGCCATGTCGAAGATCTGGGAGCCGATGTGGGAGTGGATGCCGACGAGTTCCAGCCCGTCCAGCGTCAGGGCGCGGCGGACGGCCTCGGCGGCCTGTCCGCCCGCGAGCGCGATGCCGAACTTCTGGTCCTCGTGGGCGGTGGCGATGAACTCGTGGGTGTGCGCCTCGACGCCGACGGTGACGCGGATCTGGACGCGCTGGCGCTTTCCGAGGCGCTGGGCGGTGTGGGCGACGCGGACGATCTCCTGGAAGGAGTCGAGGACGATGCGGCCGACGCCGGCGGCGACGGCGCGCTCGATCTCCTCGACGGTCTTGTTGTTGCCGTGGAAGGCGATGCGCTCGGGGGGCATGCCGGCGTCGAGCGCGGTGGCCAGTTCGCCGCCGGAGCAGACGTCGAGGTTGAGCCCTTCCTCGGTGAGCCAGCGGACGATCGCGCGGGAGAGGAACGCCTTGCCGGCGTAGAAGACGTCGGCGCCGGGTCCGAAGGCGTCGGCCCAGGCGCGGCAGCGGGCCCGGAAGTCGGCCTCGTCCAGGAAGTAGGCGGGGGTGCCGAACTCCTCGGCGAGGCGGGCGACCGGGAGCCCGGCGACGGTCAGGGCGCCCTGCTCGTCGCGGGTGACGGTGCTGGACCACACCTTCGTGTCGAGGGCGTTGAGGTTGTCGGCGGGGGCGAGGTAGTGGCCCTCGGACAGCACGTCGGCGTGACGGGGTCCGGCGGGGTGGGCGGATCGGCTCATTGTGAGTGGCTCTGCTCTCTCGGATTCTCAGAGGTGTTCGGGCGCGCTGACGCCGAGCAGGGTCAGGCCGCCGGCCAGCACCGTCCCGGCGGCTTCGGCGATGGCCAGCCGGGAGCGGTGGGCGGCCGAGGGTTTCTCCTCCCCGGCGGGCAGCGGAGGTGCGGCGTCGTGGAAGTCGAAGAAGGCGCCGGCGAGCGCTTCGAGGTGCCGGGCGAGCCGGTCCGGGGCGTGCTGCCGGGCGGCGGCGGCGAGTACGGCGGGGTGCGCGTCGAGCAGCGTGAGCAGCGGGGCGGCGCCGGTGGTGTCGATGTCCTCGCCGGGCGCGGCGGCGGTGAGGCCGAGCCGGTCGGCGCCGCGGCGCTGGGCGCGGGCGCGGGCGTGTGCGTAGCGGACGCGGAAGAGGGGGTTGGCCGCGGTCTGGACGATCAGCTCGGGTCCGAGGGGCGCGTGGTCGTGGCCGGCGGGCCGCAGCAGCCCCCAGCGGGTGGCGTCGGGGCCGAGCCGGCGGAGCAGTTCGGCGGCGGTGTGCCCGGCGGGGACGGGCCGTACCGGCGTGGCCGCCGCCTGCGCCGCCGCTTCCGCCTCCGGCCGCCCGTACGCGTCGGGGCTCACTCCGAGCCGTTGCCAGGCGGGGTCCGGCGCGCCGCCGTCGTGGCTGAGGTGGACGGGGGCGCCCTGGGTGTGCAGGAGGCGGCGGACGGCGTCCGCGGTGACGGCGGCCCGGACCTCGTGGGCGTGGTGGAGCCGGGCGGGGTGTCCGGCGAGGGCGTCGCTCCAGCCGTAGCGCTCGCCCTCGGCGCGGACGCGGTGCACGAGGTCGCGGTGGGCGGCGGCGCCGGCACCGGCGTCGAGCGTGAAGTTGAGGAAGCCGGGTCCGGTGATCTCGACGCCGGCGACGCCGGGGGTTCCGGTGAGCCGGTCACGCAGGATCGCGGCGACCTCGCGGGCGCCGATTCCGGCGGGTCCGGCGAGCTGGAGCGCGACGGCGCTGGCGTACTCCCCGCGGCCGCCGGGGCGGGTCCGCTCCACCCGGACGCGCGCGGGCACGGGCACGCGGAGGGCGTCCTCGCGGACCGCGCGGCGCACGGCGCGCAGCACGGTCGTGGAGAGATCGACGGGGGTCACGGCACAAGCGTATGGGAGGGAGGGGGGCCCTTCGCGAACCGGTTTCGCCATGCGGTCAGCCGGCGGCGCTCTCCGCCAGCCCGCCGCCCTGCCCGCAGTCCAGTACGGGCGGCCGGCCGCGCTCCATGAGCCGGCGCACCAGCCGTACCAGCTCGCTGGGCTCGAAGGGTTTGGCCAGAAAGGCGTCCACCCCGGCGGCGACCCCGTGGTCCACCTCGTACGGCGTGCAGGAGCTGACGATCGCGAGCGGCAGATGCCCGGTGCGCGGGTCGGACCGCAGCCGGCCGGCGGTCTGGAGGCCGTCCAGCCGGGGCATGACGACATCGAGGGTGATCACATCGGGCCGGACCCGGTGCACCAGATCCAGACACTCGACACCATCGCCCGCGGTCACGACCTCGAAGCCCTCCAGCTCGAGGTTGACCCTGATCAACTGCCGGATGACCTTGTTGTCGTCGACAACAAGCACGCGGCCGCAAGCGCCAGACACCCTTCGAGAGTAGGCGGGCCGCAGGAGCTGCGTCCGGGTTTTGCCCACTTCCGTCCCCGGACGGAGGACGGCGAGGATGGCCGGATGTGTGTGCGAGGGGCGTACCGACCTCGCGCGATGACGCGGAATACCTGTTCACGGGCACCCCGTGGAAGCTGGTAGTGTTTCACCCGTCGCCGAGCAACACGGCGAAACGCCCCCGTAGCTCAGGGGATAGAGCATCGGCCTCCGGAGCCGGGTGCGCAGGTTCGAATCCTGCCGGGGGCACTTCGCAGGAAGTGCCTGAAGACCTCGTAATCAGCGGAATGGCTGAATGCGAGGTCTTCGCGTTTGTGCCGACCTTTTGCGTAACCCGCCGGCCTGCTGCCCAGACACCCCGCCGACCTACTGCCCAGGTGGGCCGGCGGGGACGCCTCGCTACTTCGTGGGCAGGAGCGGTGCCAGGAACCTGCTCGGTTCACCGTGCCAGGTGATGGCGAGCGCGTCTCGTGCACGGGTCGCCGCGACGAACAGCAGTGAGCGGGCTCGGTGCAGTTCCCGCTCGTGGCGGCTCGGGTCCTTGTGCTCCCAGTCGTCCACGGAAGACCGCGGGACGAGCCCCTCGGCGGCCCCCGCGATGATCAGGCAGCGGTACTCCAGCCCCTTGAAGCGATACATGGTGCCGATGTTGACGCCTCGGTCGCCGCGCGGCCCGTCCTGCGTGATCTCCGACGGAGTGATGCCGTTCCTGACGAGCCGGGCGGCGAGCTGGGAGACCATGTCGTTGGTCGGAACGCAGATCGCCGTGGCCTCGCGGGGTACGTCGTGCCAGGCCCTCAGTTGCTCGACGACGAGGTCCATCTCCTCCTCCCAGCCGCGTGCCCCGCGCAACGAGGGTTCCGTGCCGTGCAGGACCGAGCGGTATCCGGCGAGCGTGTCCGCGGCGCCGTCCAGGTCGTCGTAGGCGGCGCCGTCCAGGACCCGCACGGCGCCCCGGAGGATCTCCCGGGTGGTGCGGTAGCTGAGGGTCAGCCGTGAGGAGCGGCCGCGGATGTGGACGCCGAGGCTGCCGAGGGTGACCTGGTTGTCGTAGATGCGCTGGTGGGTGTCGCCGACGAGGAAGATGTCGTCGGGCTCGGCCGGGACCATGGCGCGCAGCATCTTCCAGTGGGCGGCGCTGAGGTCCTGCGCTTCGTCGACCACGATATGGCGGTACCGGTAGCGCAGCCAGGCGCCGGAGCCTGCCTCGACGTGGAGGTTGCGCAGGCCGCCCCGTTGCTCCTGCTCCTCCGCGCGCCGGTCGATGCGCGCCTTGCGGGCCATCTCCAGCTTGGCGGCCCGCTCCGCCACCTGCCGGTGGGTCTCCAGGCCCTTCGTCTCCAGCCGTTGGGTGAAGCGCTCGGCCAGCTGCCAGATGCCCGCGCGTTCGGCGCGGGTGACGCTGCGGCCCCGCCCCGCCCGGCGGGCGGTGAAGTAGTCACTGCGGGAGGTTACGGCCTGGCCCAGGATGACCTGGTTCCACTCGTCGCTGAGGAACTCGGCGCTCCAGCGGGTTTCCCCTGTCTCCACCAGCAGTTCCCGCCACTCGCGGAGGGCGGTCGCGTCATCGATCCGGCGCTTCGCGTTGCCCGGGTCGGCCTCGCTGACGATCCGGGTCGCGAGTTGGTCGACATGGGCGATGTCGACGCGTGCCAGCACCTCGGGACCGCCGAGGGAGAGCAATCGGGCACGCAGGTCGGCGGCGAGGTTCCGGTTGAACGTGGTGAGGAGCACGGGCTTCGTGTGGCCCGGGGAGAGTCCGCCCACGAGGTGGCAGACACGGTGGAGGGCGACGATGGTCTTGCCCGTCCCCGGCCCGCCGCCGACCCGGGCGGGGCCGGAGTACCGCCGGTGGACCAGCTTTTCCTGGGTCGGGTGCAGGAAGACCTTCCAGCGGCCGAAGTCACCCTCCTCCAGGATGCTCTGCAGGGATTCGTCGTCGGTGATCACGACGGCCTGGGAACGGTCGACGGCCGCTCGCCAGTCGTCCGCGTCGAGGTTCCGCTCGGGTTCGGGCACCGCGACGGGAGCGGTCACCTGCTCCATGACCGTGTCGTAGGACACGCCGTCGCGCAGCCGCAGGAGCACTTCCCCGGTGTGGCGGGGCGCGTACTCGGCGAGGCCGAGCAGTTCGTCGTCGGTGGTGAGCTTCCGGACGATGGGGATGAGAGGCGTGGTGACGCCGAGGTCCGCGAGCTGCTGGTCGGTGTACGCGGCGAAGAGCGGCGTCTCCGAGGGCCCGGGAGCGGCCGGAGGGGGGACGGGAGCCGGAAGGGGCGTGGCAGCGGCCGGCGGCTTCGGGCCGCGGCGCAGCAGGCTCTCCTCGACGACCTGGAGGTCGACGTACTCGATGGCGCCCGTGATGTGGTTGATGCCGTAGTTGAAGCGGTCCAGATTCTTGTGGACGTGGCTTCGGTGTTTGACCGAGACGAGGAGCCAGTCGTCGCCCCCGAGGCGGATCATCAGCGCGCGCCATTCCCGGTTCACGCGCGCCGACCAGAGACGGTCGTGGCCCTCGAGCGGCTTGAGGTCGAGGCCGCCGGCGTCCGGGTTGCGGCGGAAGTCGTGCTGGAACTTGTAGAACGCCCCGAGCACCGCGCGGTCGAGTTTGACGATCTCCTTGTCCGCCTTGTCCAGCAGACGCAGGGTCACGCCCGTCCGCGGCGTACTGGTGACCGTCATCGCTGATTCTCTCCTTGGTCGTTCGTGGTCCCGTTCGCGTCGCCGCTCACGAGCGCGGCGAGTTCGTCGGCGTCCCATTCGGGCGCCGTACGCACCTGCCAGCCGGCGTCCCGGTATGCCTCGTCCCGTCGTTCGGCCTCGACGTCCCGGCCGTTGCCGGGGTCCGGGCGGGGGGCGAGGACGATGCCCACACGACGGGCGGGCCAGGCGAGTTCGGCGGGCCAGGCGGCCGTCCCCAGCTCGTGGCCGGCTACGGGGACGGGGACGCCGCGGTCGGCGAGCGCGGCGGCGAGGGCCTCCAGGCCCGGGTCGTCGACGAGGAGGTCGATGACCTCGTCCCAGGCGGGGTCGCGGCCGGGCGCCCCGGTCTGCCGCTGGTCCGCCGGTGGTTCCGGGGTCTCCGGCCCGGACGCGTGTGCGCGCGGCCGTGAGGTGAGCCGGCCGCCCCCGCCGGTGACCGCCAGTTCGGCCGGATCGAATCCGGGCAGCATGGACGTGGTGAGCTGGACCCCGTCGCCCTCGCCCGCGTCGAGGAACTGGAGGAGGTTGCTCCAGTACAGCCATGCCTGCCAGCGCCTGCGATGGGCCGCCTCGTCGCCCGCGACCGTTCCGGGGCTGTCGTCGAGGACGGTCAGCGCGGTCCAGGCCGCACCGCTCTGCCCCCGGCGCAGGTCGAGCGCGATGGTGAGCGGGCAGCCCGAGGCGTCCCGGGTGGCCATGACCTGCACGGCTCCCTGGCCGCCGGAGAGCCGCTGCCCGTGCAGCGCCTCGCTGATCCGGCGTCCGGTCTCCGGGCCGTCGGCCAGGGCCCTGCTGGTCGCCGAGACGGCCGCGAAGCCCGCGAGGGCGCTCTGGACGCGGAGCCGCCATGTGCCCGGGGCCGGATCGGTGAGGTAGCCGATCAGCGTCTCGACCGGGTTGGCCCACACCAGGCGGGGCAGGTCGCGGGTGTCCCCGGCGTGCATCCGCCGGTGTACGTCCATGGCGGTCTTCTGCGCGGTGTTCGGATAGGGCTTCCACACCGGGTCGGCCTGCGGCGCGGTGCGCCCGGTCCAGGCCTGTACGTCGTCCCAGGTGAGTTGGAAGACCTGCCAGCCCTCGGCGCGCAGCCTGGTGCGTTTGGCCGCGTCGTCCTCGGCCGTGAGGTTGTCGGGGCTCGCGTGGTAGCGGTAGCCGTCGAGGTAGACGGCCGCCCTGCGGTCGTCGTCGGTGCTGCGGAAGACGACGTCGGGCCGGGTGAAGCCGAGCGGTGTCTGGGTCTCCATCTGCCAGCCGCGGACGGTTCCGTCCGGTGCGGTGAAGCGGAGTGTGGTGTCCCTGGTGCCGTCGGCGGTGAGCGCCGTGCGGACACTGACCTCGTCCACCCGGTCGGCCCACTCCAGCAGCCCGCGCCGGAAGAGCGCCTCCAGTTCGCTCTCCACCTGGTGGACCAGGGTGATGTCCCGGGTGGTGGCCACGGGCTCGGCGCTCCAGTGGTCCGCCGTGCGGCCGAACAGCTCGCCGAGCATGTCGAGGGCGTGCTCGCGGCTCACCAGCTCGTACTCGCCGTCGGTGACGTGGCGGAGCAGGCAGCGGTGGCAGGCGGTCCTTCCCCGGCCCACGCACACACAGGTCTCGATCACCTGGCGGGCGTCTTCCAGGACGCTCCGCAGCCCGTCCTGACCGGCGAGGCGGTGAAGGTATCCGGTGCCCCCGGGCAGCGTGTCGTACAGGACGAGGTAGTGGCGGCGCAGCGCGCCCTCGCCCTCCTCGGGCATGGAGTCGGTGACGACCGCGAGATGGTCCGGGTCTCCGCCGTAGCTGCGGGCGATACCGGCCAGGAGCAGCGCCTTGAAGGAGGCGAGCCGTTCCGCGGTGTGGGCGGTGACGGCGGGGATGAGGATGCGCAGGGCGTCGGTGCGCAGCTCGTGGGCGAGGAGGACTCGTTCCCCCCGCCGCGCGGTGTCGGCCTCAGCGCGCCGCCGGGGGCACCAGGGCCGGTGGTACCGGTCCGGGGTGACGCGTGTGTCGTGGGCGACGGGCCCGCCGTCCGGGTCCGCGAAGCCGCACGCGTCGCAGACCCAGAACGGGTTGAGGCGGACTTCGTGTCCGGCGAAGGCCGTGTCGGTACCGCCGTCCACCCGGGTCGCCCCGACGTTGAAGTGCCGGATCCGGGCCTGCCGGGTGAACTCCCATCCGAAGGTGGCGTGTTCGTGCTTCCAGGCTTGCTCGATGTCGTGTCCGTCGATGTCCACGGCCGGGACGACGGTGTAGTGCCGCCGCTCGCGTTCGTCGCTGTCGTCGCGGACGCGGACGTCGTCGCGTTCGTCGCGGGAGGTGACGCGGCGCGGTACGAGGACCTTGTGCAGGCAGCCTATGTCGCCGATGGCGGCGGAGCGGCAGCGCGGGCAGGGCGAGGCGTCCTGCTCGGCGCGGTGGGTGCGGACGTGGCCGCAGTCGGGGCAGACGCGCCACCAGAGCCAGGCCGGCCGTCCCGGGGTGCCGATGTCCAGTCCGGTGACGCGGTGCTTGTATCCCTGGACGTAGTAGTGGTTGCCGGGGGCGAACTCGGAGAGGGCGAGGCGGGCCGGACGGCTGTGTCGCAGGGTCTTGGTGTGGCTCCTGCGGGTGTCGTCGGCGTCCTTCTCCGTCCAGGTGAGCGTGGCTTCCAGCTCGGTGGTCGAGTCGATCAGGCTGTAGTTGGGGAGCAGGCCGAGATCGACGAGGGCCCCGTGGGCGGTGGTGCGGCTGATCTCGCGGGACACACGCGCCACATCGCGCCGCTCGGCGCGCAGTTCGCGTCCCTGCCGCTCGTGGTCGGGGTCTCCGGCGACGAGCAGTCCGTGCGCCCGGTCGATCGCCTCGGTCCGGCGCTGGAGGTCGGCGCGGCGGTCCTCCCAGCGGCGGCGCGCGGTGTCGAGGGCGGCACCCAGCCCGGCTTCGCCGGGATCGGTCGCGTAGGTGACGAGGGCGGCGCGGGCCTGGGGGCTGACTCCGGTGCCCCGGCTCTCGTCGTACGGGGGGAAGAGTGCGAGGAACCGGTGTACGAGCCGTTCGCCGTCGGTCAACGCGGCTTCGGCGAACTCGGCCTGCCACGCGGAGGCTCCGAAGAGTTCCGCGGCGCGTCCCGGCAGGGGGCGCAGGGGTGTTCCGTCCGGGGCGTTCAGCCTGCCTCCGCCCGCGAGGTCGAGCAGGTGGGCGACGTACTGGCGGCGGAGGATCTCGACGGCGGACAGGTAGCAGCCGGGCGGCAGGACGTCCCCGGCGATCATGAGCCGGGGGTCTTCCAGGTAGTAGCGGTCGCGCGGGCCGCGGTCGACCATGGTGAGCAGGTAGGCGTTGCCGGTGGAGCGCCCGGCGCGACCCACGCGCTGGATGTAGTTGGCCGGTCCCTTGGGCAGCGAGGCGAGCACGACGGCCGACAGGTCGCCGATGTCGATGCCCAGTTCCAGGGTGGGGGTGCAGGACAGCACCTGCGGGTTGGCGTAGTGGACGCGGGTGCCGTCGCGGAACGCCTTCTCCACGGCTTCGCGCTTCGCGCGGCTGAGGGTGCCGGTGTGCTCGGCGGTGTTGATGGTGAAGACACCGGCCTCGCGGTACATGCGGCGGTAGAAGTCGTCGGCGAAGTCCCGCTGGCGCAGTCCGCTGTCCAGGTGGCGTCCGGTGCCCAGGGTGCCGCCGCACCGGTAGCGGGGGCACGGCTGCCCGTGCCAGTGGTCCGCGAGGTCGGGGTGGATGGTCTGCTCCCAGAAGCACCTGGGGCAGTGCGCGGTGGCGTCGGGAAGCGCTTCGTCGGCGAGGGCGCGCACCTGGACGTGTCCCGGCTGGAGTCCGTACACGCGGGTGGCGCCGTCGTCGGCCGTGCGTGCGGACACCACACCCGCTTCGGTGAGCGCGGGGAGCAGCCGGCTCAGGAAGACCGCCGCCGCTTCGGGTCGCAGCCCGAGCGCGCGTACGGCCCAGTCCTGGTACCAGCCGAGGCGGCCGGTGAGGACGTCGAAGTCCTCGCTGCCGTGCTTGGGGGCACCGAGTACGAAGGCGGGTGCGGAGACCCCTCGGGGGAACGCGGGCATCCCCGGCGCGCGCCCGCCCCAGATCGCCCACCGGCGCACGCCGGCCTCTTTCAGCCAGGGGTCGAGCCAGGCGTGCCGGACGGCGCCCCGGACGCGCATGCGCTCCAGCAGTCCCCGGACGAAGCCGGTGTACTGGTCGGGGCCGGGCGCCGAGCCGTCGGGGAGGGCGACCTCGCCGGGGGTGGTGAGCAGGATCTCCCGCACGAGGTCCGCCACGGCGTCGGGGTCCTGGAGGGGCACGTCCGCGGCGACCGTACGGGTCAGTTCCAGGGTGCGTCCCTGCCGGGAGCGCAGGCCGAACTCCATGACGGTGGCGAACGCGAGGCGCTGCGCGATCAGCTGCCAGGTGGCCTGGGAACCGCGACTGCGCCCGGAGAGCAGGGTGTCCACGCCGCGGACGAGGTGGAGGTCCGGGGGGATGACGGCGGCCTGGACGGCCTTGCTGTCGACGACGTCCGCGATGAGGTCGGCGGCGAGGTCGTTGAGGGCGACGGGTTCGTCCTCGCGGATGCGGCTCGCGAGCAGGGAGCGCAGGGAGAAGGTGTACGAGCGGCTGGCGACGTAGCCGGCGCGGTGGGCGGCGTCCTGGACGGAGTCGTTGAAGAGGAGGGTCTTGTCCTCGCCCAGGTTCTTGTCCAGTTCGCCGCCGGTGAAGAGTTGGGTGACGGCCGCGGCGGCGAGTGCGGCGAGCCCGGTACCGAGGTAGCGGATGGAGTTGAAGGTGCGGCAGGCCGGACACTGGTCGCGCTCGGCCGCCCGGTCGCCGTCGAGGTCGGCGTGGACGAAGGCGGCGTTCCGCAGCGGCAGGGGTCGGCGCGGTCCCCCGCCCTCCTCGGGTGCGCTGAAGTCGGCTTCGGGGGCCAGGGGGCGCAGCCGGCCCTCGGTGCCTTCCAGGACCATGACGGAGGGCCCGCCGCGCCTGCGGTCCGCCCCCGCGGCGAAGGCGGCTTCCTGTACCTCGCGGGGGGTCGCCGCGATCATGTTGCGGACCCGGCGCTTGTCGCGGCCGACGGAGGCCCGGCGGATCTTCGTCGCGTCGAGGTCGAGCTGGGTGGGGTCGACCTCCGGCGAGTACGCGGCCCAGCCCGAGCGTCCGCACTCGCGGCAGAACACGGCGGGCAGGAACACCTGGGCGGGCGGCGGTGCGCTGTCGTCGGCCGGGACGGCGTTCCCCTCGGCCGCGGACGGTCCTGCGGCCCCCTCCCCGTCGTACGGCGACGGCCGCGCGTCGGAGGTCCGGCCCGAGCGGATGAGCGCGCCGCCGGAGGTGACCCGTTCGTCGTCCCAGCGGAATTCGGCGCGGGCGGCGCTGATGCCGCGCAGGACGCGGGAGACCGAGCGCACCCAGTGGTGGATCTCGATGGAGAGCAGGGGCCGGCCGGGGTGCCTCGGGTCGCGGGCGTACGACAGGAGGGCCAGGTAGCGGGCGAGGGCGCGGGCGGCGAGGCCCGGTTGCCGCTGTACGGCCATGCCCCAGTGGTAGGCGTAGCGGGGCAGCACCTCGGTGATCTCGGCGAGGGTCTTGGGGGTGCCGTCCAGGATGTCCAGGACGGCGGAGGTGAGCCGGTGCCGCCGCAGGACGTCCCCGAGTTCCTCGGGGGTGGGCGCGCTCAGGCCGGTGAACTCGGCGATGAGGCGGTCCATCGCGTCCGGGTCCCGGGTGGGGTCGCCGAGGGAGTCGACCTGTTGCGGCGACGGGAACGGCAGGGTGAAGTCGCTCTCGCCGGTGAAGTCCCTGGTGGCCCTGCGGTCTTCCCCCACGACCGCGTCCGGCGGGAACGGCACGCCGAAGACCTGCTCGGCGACCTCCAGCATCCCGGGCCGGCCGGCCTCGCCCCCGCTGTTCTCGCCGAGGGTGGCGGAGGTGGCGACGGGGCAGACCGGGCCCAGGGGCCGGCCGGGTTCGGCGAGCCCGGTGACGGACCCGAGGCGGCGCAGCAGCATGGCGACGTCCGTGCCCTGGGCGCCGTCGTAGGTGTGGAACTCGTCGAGCACGACGTAGGCGAGGGGCGAGTCCTGCCACAGCCGCCGGTCCTCGGGGCGCTGGAGGAGCAGGTCGAGCATCTTGTAGTTGGTGATCAGGATGTCGGGCCGGGTACGGCGGATCTCGTCGCGGTCGACGGTGATCGCGGGGTTGGCCTGCTTGAACTCCTGGGACGGCCGGTCGCCGATGTACAGCGCGGCGTGTACCCCGGCGTCGCGCAGCCGGGTGTCCTTCGGGTCGTCGAGGCGTTTGCCGATCCGGTGGGCCTGGTCGGTGGCGAGGGCGTTCATGGGGTAGAGCAGGATCGCCTTGACGCCCTCGCGGCCGGCCTCGCGCTCGCGCAGGCAGTGGTCGAGGATCGGGACGAGGAACGATTCGGTCTTGCCCGATCCGGTCCCGGTGGTGACGAGGGTGGGCCGCGCGGGTCCGTGGAGGGTGGACAGCCGTTCCCAGGCCCGTTCCTGGTGGCGGTACGGCGTGAGGTCGGGGTGCCAGGTCAGGTGCCGCTGCCAGTCGTCGCCGTCGGCCGTCCGGAACGGCGTGCGGACGCGGAGGTAGGGGCCGCGGAAGATGCCGTCGTCCGGGTCGCCGAGGAAGCCCTCCAGGGCGCGCCGGGTGGACTCGTCGGCCAGCGCGTACGTCGTCGCGAGGTACTGGCTCAGGCTGGCCCGTACCTGTTCGGCGGCGAGGGTGGGACGCACGCGCGGTTCCTCCTTGGGGCGGGTCGGGCCGACAACCGGCCGTCAGGGGCTACGTTATCCGGGGCACGCGGGCGGGATCCGGGGCGGATCACTTGATGCCGAGTTTCCGCCCGACGTACGCGATGCGCAGGGTGCGCTCCTCGTGGAGCAGCCGGAAGTGCATCCGGCCGGGCGTCGGCAGGAAGTCGCAGTGCCAGTCGAAGAGGCGGCTCTCGCCGTCGGTGTCGGGGAACCAGCACAGCTTCCGGCGCCACGCACGCCGAGGAACCCGCGCCCGATGGCCGCGTGGTGGTCGCGCGGGTAGAACTCGGCGGGCGAGATGCGGTCGGCGTGGAGGTACTGGAAGGGCGCGGTCAGGAACGCGGGTGTGACGGCCTCCGGGCCGGTGGGTGTGGCGGCCCCCTCCGCGTCGCGCGGCAGCTCCACGTCCAGCAGGGGCAGCAGGTTCTGCTCACCCTCGTATTCGGCGGTCCACCCGTAGTGGTACGGCCCTTCGTCGACGGCGAGGCCGATCCTGGGCTCGTCCTCCGTGAAGTCCTCGTGGAGGACGTCCTCGCCGGTGCCGAGGCTCACGAGCTCACCGTTGAGCAGGAAGCCCTGGTTGCCGACGCTCGTACGGAGGCCCGCCTCCTGCGCGGCGGACATGAACGAGCCGGCTTCGAGGTCGCCCGCCTCGTGCGACTGCCTGAGCAGCGCGAGGGATTGCAGGACGCTGCTCTTGCCGGAGGAGTTGAGCCCGGTGAGGAGGGTCAGCGGGCCCAGGGGGATCTCCGCGTGCCGGAACGCCTTGTAGTTGTGCAGCGTCAGTCGGTCGATCACTGTTCGGCCCCCCCCTCGGAACACTGGTCCCATGTGCAGGAATCGGGTGCGGATCTTCTCGGGGTTGGTCGTACCGACGGAGATCGCCCGCTCGAAGTCCCAGTTCTTCATCAGCGCGAAGAACCTGTCGAGAACCCTCGCCCGCGAAGCTACCAGCCGCGCCCGCCCCTGATCGTCGAGAAGGGCGAGAGTGACGGAAACTGTCTCGAACAGCGCCTTGTTGATCACGGGTGCGCTGCGTGCCTCGCCGCGCCACTTGCGGAAGGCATGTTCACCGAACAGTTCCCGCGCGCACCGCATGGCCGCCCGGAACTCGCGGGCAGGAACAGCGAGTCCGGCTGGTCGACGTCCTCCGCCGTGGCGTACGGGCGGCTCTCGGCGGCGCTCCTGCCGCCCCCGTGGTCCTCGGCCTCTGCCATGCCCCTCGTCGCCCTCCGTAGCCCTCCGTAGCCCGATGCCGTACGCGGCTCAGCCTAGGGCCTGTCGGGGGACGCGGCCGTGCGCACCGGCGTTGGCGGCAAGTTCCGCGACCAGCACAGCGGCGGCGTCGGACTCCGTGCCGCCGGAAGGCGTCGAGGGCCGCACGTCACGACGTGCGGCCCTCCGCCCCTCAAGCGGGACCGGGATCGAAGATCTCGTGCCCCCCGACCCGGCGCCAGACGATATGCGGCTCACCCGCGCGGACCTCGTCCGCGTACTGCCAGGTGGCACGCCCGCCGGCCGCGTCCGGCACGAACTTCTTCCGGACGCAGTCCTGGAACCGCGCCCGCTCCTCGGGGAGGAGCTTCTTGAAGTCGCGGTCGAAGCGAGCGGTCGTCTCGAAAGTCGGCAATGGGCCTCCCAGGGGCCGGGGTCAGTTCTCCTCGGCGAGGTGCGCGAACATCGCGTCCACGTCCGCATGCCGGGTGGTGCGCCCGGCGGCGATGTCCTCGCTCGCCTCGCGCTCACCCGCCTGCCACCGCTCCGTCCAGAACCACGCCTGGTCCGTGCGGATCTTCCGTAGTCCGTGCACCTCGACAACCCCGTCGTCAGTGCGGCAGCTCCAGTTCGGCCGCGACCGTCTTGCCCACGGATACGCGGTCCAGCACCTCCCACCGGTCGGCGAGCGCCGCCACCAGGAGCAGGCCCCTGCCCTCCTCGGCCAGGGGCGCGGGCTCGGCCACGTCCCCGGCGGGCGGGCGGCATTCGCCACGGGTGTCGGAGACCTCGACGCGCAGGGTCCGGCCGGTGAGGCGCATGACCAGTTCGAAGTCGCGGCCGGGGACGCGGCCGTGCGTGACGGCGTTGGCGGCGAGTTCGGCGACCAGCACGGCGGCGGTGTCGGACGCGGTGCTGCCGTGCGGCACTCCCCAGGCGTCGAGCTGGTGCAGGGCGAGCCGCCGGGCGAGGCGGGCGCCGCGCGGGGTGGAGCTGAAACGCTGGGTGAACACGCTCGGGGTGACCTGGGTGCGGGGGGCGAGCGTGGTGGGCTGTGGTGTCATGCCCCCAATCTGGCGGTACGTCCGGGGCCCGCGCCAGAGTCGCACCGCGTACTCTGCGTGAGCGTACGCACTCAGCGTGTGCGCGCCAGGTCGCGGAGCCCGGCGACGCGGTCCGCGACCCCGTCCCGGCCGTCCGGTGCCGACGGCCGTGGCCCCGGGCCCCGGCAGGGGCGGCAGAGGCCGTCCGGGAGGGCGTCCGCCGGACCGGGGCGACCGCACTCGACGCACTCGACCCGGAGCCCGCTCGCGGGGTGGCCCTGTCGAGGCGGCTCCGGCAGCCGGGGCGGCATCTTGTCGCCCAGTCGGCGGCGGACCAGGCCGCGCGGATACACGACGTCCTCGGGAAGCCCGGCGGTGAGCGCCGAGGCCAGGCGGTCGGCGCCGACGCCGCGTGCGAGCCAGGCGGCGGCGAGCGGTTCCAGGGCGGCGCAGTCGGCGGCGGAGAGCGTCAGCCGGGGCTCGCGGCGGCCGAGACCGGCGAGGGCGAGGTAGGCGGCGGAGGGCGCGCCGGAAGCCCTGTACTCCGGCGGCGCGGGCGGCTCGGGGGCGGTGCGCTGCGGGGGCACGTCGATCGGCTCGGCAATCGGTTCGGCGGTCGGCTCGGGCGCCGGGGCGGCGGCCTCGCCGCAGAGCGCGGCGGCCCACCACTCGTTGTCGTGGGCGGTCCGGGACCAGTAGGTGTACGTCACCCACCGGCACGTGCCGTCCCCCTCGACCCGGCGGCGTACGCGGCGCAGGTGTCCGGCCACGGCGAGGGCGCGCAGGGCGGTGCCGATGGCCATCTGGCCGTACAGGGGCAGGTCCTTGGCCAGCGACTTGATGTCCATCGCGGCCCCCTCGGGCAGGCGGTCGACGTACGCCGCGACGTAGCGCTCGCGCTCGGGGAGGCCGGTGAAGTCCGCGGGGCGGGGCGAGTCCTGGCCGGGCGCGGAGCGCTTGCCGTAGCCGGTGCGGGCCGAACGGGGGCCTGCGGCGGAGGCGGGCAGGGCGGGACTAAAGTGCGGGGCAGCCATGAGATCGGGACTTTCTAGTGGGTCGATCTTGGGTCAGACCCCGGCCGGTGCGCTAACACCGCGTCGGGGTCGTTTCGTTGGGGGCACCGTAGGCAGCCGCGACACTGCGCTGCAACTCGCTCACTATTAGTCATACTTGCTGGCCGTGACGGGGTAGGGAGGGTGGGAGGGTTTCCCCTTCCTGCTTTTCCCCGCCGGATGAAAAACACCGCTCGGATCTCGGAGCTCGGAGCTCAAGCCCTGTGCCGGGCACCGGAGGAGGCTCCCCACGGCACTCGGAACCCGAGCTTCGGGATGCGAGATCCGAGCACCGGTCACCCCTCGACTTCCTTCCGGCGCCGCCCGATCCGCCAGTCGCGGCCCTGCTTGGGGATCTTCGCCTCGTCGGCGGCCGGGGGCTCTTCGTCCCGTACGACCTCACCCACCAGGACCTGCCCGGTCGGCACCGCGATCTCCAGGCCGGCGAGATGCTTCTTGAGCCGCTTCGCCATGGGGAGGAAGGTCGCCAGGGTAAACCCGCCGGACACCACGGCTCCGATGACGGGGATGGCCTTCGAGGCCGACTTGGCGAACGTCTGCTTCGTCATCTCGACGCCGAGGTATCCCGCGACCTTCTTCACGACCGGATAGACGACCCCCTGGGTCAGCGCCTTCTTCGGCAGTTGCTTGGCGACGTGCTCGGCCATGGCCGCCGCCACCTTCCCGACAGCGTCGTTGGCGACCTGGGTTCCGAACATCACTCCGAAGAACAGCGTGAGCATGCTTCTGGTCTCGTCGTCGAGATCGTCCTCGCCGGAGAACAGGTCGGGCCAGCTGTAGAGGTAGGCGAGCTTCTGCGAGACGCGCAGCATGTGGCCGACGTACTGGGCGAGGTCCGCCGGCACGGTGGCGGGCAGGGCGAGGACCCCGGGAAGGCCGGTGGCCGCCGAGATCGCGCTCACCTTGGCGGTCTCGTAGCGGATGGACTCGTTCGCCACCCGCTCCAGGACGTCGAGAGGTATCCCCGCCGCCGCCGGGGTCCCCTCCGTCGCCCTGCGTATGTCCTCCTCCGAGCAGTGGCGGCGCAGTGCCGTCCGGAGGTACGCGTCCCGGTCGATCCGTACGCCGGGAAGCTTCGCCGCAGCGGCGAGGAGAGCGGAGAACCGCGACTCCCCGTTCCCACTCGATTTGTCCATGTCCATGGCGGGAACGTACATGCGATCGACGCCTCGACGTGAACCTTCGCACGCAACGCCGAAGTCTCCGCTCGCACCAGCCCCGCACCGCGTACGCTGCGTCAGCGTACGCACACGCCTGGTGGACAGTACGCAGTCCCCGCCGCGACGATGACCCCGAGTCAGAAGCGGTACAGCGGGGTGCGGCGCGAAGGGTGGCCACGATGGCCTACGGGAACACGGACGGCGGTACGGGATCGGCGGGCGGCGCGGAGCCGGAGACTTCGGACAGCTTGCGCACGTTCGGCGCGGTTGTCCATGCCTTGCGCGAACACGTCGGCCTGAGCCGCGAGGAGTTCGGCAAACGGGTCGGCTACTCGAAGCACACGATCGCCTCCATCGAGCAGGGCCGCCGGTGGCCGGAGCGCGGCTTCGTGGAGAGCGCGGAACCTTTGCTCGGCAACACGGGAGCCCTTCGCAAGGCCGCGCCCTACCTGACCCGGCAGCCCGGGCTCGCGAGCTGGTTCGTGCAGTGGGCGCGCCTGGAGGCGACGGCGATCAGCCTCTACACCTACGAGTGCCGGGTGATCCCCGGCCTGTTGCAGACCGAGGCGTACGCACGAGCCGTCTCACTCGACGTCCCGCCCCTGCCGGACCCGGAGGAGTTGGAACAGCGGATCGCGGCGAGGATGGCCCGCCAAGAGCTGCTGTCCGTCAACCGGAAACCGCCAACCGCGTTCAGCTTCATCGTGGAACAGGCGGTGCTGGAGCGCCACACAGGCGGGGACGACGTCACGCGCGAACTCCTGGACCACCTGATCGAGTTGATTGAGAGCAACTGGAATGTGGAGTTTCAGATCATGCCGTTGCGTCGGCCGACGCACGCGGGACTGGATGGCCCCGTCCGTCTGGCCGAAACGCCGGACCACCGTTGGTTCGCGTACTCGGAGGGTCAGCAGAACGGACGGCTGATCTCCGATCCGAAAGAGATCAGCGTGCTCCAGCAGCGTTATGCGAAACTGCGCTCACAGGCTCTGACTCCCGAGGACTCGCTGAGCCTGCTGAAGCGAATGCGAGGAGCGCTATGAGCACGTCCGGCCTGACCTGGTTCAAGAGCAGTTACAGCGGCTCGCAGGGGGACGCCTGCGTCGAGGTGGCCATGGACTGGCACAAGTCCAGCTACAGCGGCTCTCAGGGTGACGACTGCGTCGAGGTGGCCTCCTGCCCCACGGCGGTCCACGTCCGGGACTCCAAGGACCAGCACAGCCCCGAACTCGCCCTCTCCCCCACGACCTGGAACGAGTTCATCGCGTACGCGTCCCAGAGTTGACGGCGTACGCAGTGCCCCGCACCGGACAACTCCAGTGCGGGGCACTGTCGGTTCACGGCGCCCGGGTGCCCTTGTCGATGGCTTCCTGGAGGCGCGCGGAGAAGTACGCGTGCGCCTCGCGCATCTCCGCCTCGCGGTTCGCCTTGTAGAAGGGAGCGGTGTAGCCCTCGGGAGGCTCGGACCGTTCCTTCTTCTGGTAGGCGAGAAACTGCTCGTAGTGCGCCTTGGTCTGGCCGAAACCGTAGGTGTAGCGGTTCCCCGCGATCTTCCGCTCAGCGGAGTCGAACCACGTCACGGCGTCGAAGTCCTGCATGATCGGAAACCGGGCTTTGTACATGGCTACTAGGGCATCGGCACTGACACCGAGCCAGACGGCTACGAGCGCGTCGATTTCCACGAGGGCCGCGCGCCGGGCTCGCTCGGTGCGCAGAGGCGTGTTCCGCGTCCACGTCGGTCCAACGGCGTGGAGCGGCTGCAACTCGGGCCAGGCACACGCCCAGGGCTCGTAGGCGGGCCAGGTGGAGTCGTACAACTCCTCCCAGAGATCCGCGTAGGCATTGGTAAGGCAGTTGAGGCGGAGGGTGCGGAGCAGAAGGGCTGACGCCAGCGGATGGTCCGGCACCGGTGCGGGGAGACGTCGAGCCTGCGCGACATCGAGATGCCCCACACGGGTTGTGCGGAGTAGGTAGTCCACTGGGATGGCCGACCAGAAGCCTGCGGTGAGCACTGTGGTCCGCAGGTCGTGCACGTCAGCACTTCGAACCGCGTGAATGTGCGCAAGGCCCGGTGGAACAATCGCGGCGTAAAGGCTGCGTTCGGTGTCCGGCGCGATGAACTCCCGCCACGCCACCCGGTAGAACTCCGTGTACGGCCGACGCAGCCGCCGCAGCAGCTCCGCCTCCAGCTGGTCGTCCGTGACCTGCGACGCCTCCACGCCGAAGCGCCGCGAGGCCAGATCACGCGCCCGCGTCACCTCGCGCTCGGACTGTTTCAGCTCCTCCAGCGTCCTGCCGTCGCTCCACACGTCCTGCGCGGCCCGGTACACCTCCGGCTGCGCGACGTGCACGTACTCCGACTCCGGAACGGCGTCGTCCGCGAGGGTCTGCGGGTTCAGGCCCAGCACCTCGCCGCCGCCCTGGCTCGGCTGCTTGAACATGGGGTTGGCGAGGCCGATCTGCGGGCCCTTGAGGATCACCTCGGACCAGTCGGCCGGCTGCTTGACCACACCGGCCGCGTCCGGCTTGTTGTAGTCGATGAGGTCGGCCGCCTTGGCACCGCTCTCGTCGTAACCGCGAGCAATCTGCGGCTCGTACTCCGCCAGGCGCAGCGAATAGTCCGCCAGCGCGTCGATCGCCTGGGCCTCCGCCGTACTCACCGGCGACAGCAGCCGGGCCTGCCGCACTGGCTGTGCGTCGTCGCCCGTCAGCCTCTGCCACCGTGCGAGCACGCTCTCGTCCACGCGGACGATCCGCTTGCGGTGCGGGCGTTCGTCCCAGCTGTCACCGTAGCGAACGCCGGGGTCGGGGCTCGTACCGTCGTCGTCCGCCGACAGACGCAACGCGTCCACGGAGAAGAGCCAGGACAGATGGTCGAAGCCGATCTCGCCCGCCTCGCCGTAGACGTGCACCCCGAAGTGGCTGGACCGGCCGACAGGTGGCGGGAAGAAGCGGTTGCCGGAGTTCACGAAGTCCCCGTGCACCCGCAGTCGCGCGTACGCCGCCTCCCGCAGCCGCCCCTCCTTGTCCCCGCTGAAATGCGAGTCCGGGTGGACGAGACCCACGGAGCCGTGCCGGGCCGTGTGGCGCCAGGTCTGGCACATGAACGCCCGGTACAGGTCCGGTTGGGTGCCCGTGAGCAGCGGGTACATCGCGCCGGAGCCCAGGATCTCGCTCGTACCGCTCGTCGATGCCAGCTCCGAGAGGAGGTAGGCGTGTGCACGCGGTGACTCCAGCAGCGCTTCGCGCCGCCGGACGCGTTCCGCCTTGGAGGGCTTCTCGGTGAGCATGAACCACGGTTCGTGCTCGGCCAGTACCGGGTTCTCCTCCCACCTCGGCCGCACCCACGGCGGGTTCCCCACCTGGAGGTCGAACCCGCCGCTCGGCCCCCGGAACACGTGCGCGAAGTGCAGCTCCCAGTGGAAGAAGCCGTGGCCGTCCTCCGCCTTTATGTCCTTCTCCGTGGTGCCCGCGATGTCCTCGACCGTGTTCAGCCACGGGTAGCGGAACGGCAGCAGCGCCGCCGGCCTCATCCCGAGGAACCCCTCCAGGCGGTCCTCCACATCGCCCAGCACGCCCAGCGCCTCGTCCGGGGCCAGCTTGTCGATGCCCGAGAGCAGCGACTCCTCCGGCATGTCCGACGTACCGAGCAACGCTTCCAGGAAGTCCAGCCAGTCACCCAGGGTCTGCAACGGGACGGTGGTCCGCTCCGGCTTCCGGCCGGCCGGCTTGCCCGCCGCCTTCTTCGGCTTCCCGGCGGGCGCGTCCTCGCCCAGCTCCCCCTGCTCACCGTCCGGGTCGTCGAAAAGGCCGGCCCTCCGCCACAACTGGTCCCCGGGGGCCGAGGACGCGACCGGCTCCGCGGGCGCCGCCGGTTCCGGCGTACCGCCCAGCCGCCCCCACACCGACGCCTCGTCGAGCAGCGCGCCGCCCCGGGCGTACGCCGCGTCGGTGCCGTCCAGCTCGCCGACGCGGTCCAGCGGCCAGAACCACAGCGCGCACCAGGCGTCCATGACCTTCTTCAGGCGCCAGTACGGCGTGCCCTCGCGGGTCAGGTCGTCCAGGACCTTCTGCTTGTCCTCGGCCTCCTCCGACTGCCCGAGCCAGTCCGCGCCCCAGACGTCGACGCGGCGGGCGACGGCGCGTTCGGAGAGTTCGAGGCGGGTCGCGACGAGCGACCACAGGAACTCGGCGCGCCGGGCCACGCCCTGGAGGCGGCCCAGCTCGGTCCTGTCGGCGGACTTGCGCCAGCGGTCGTACCGCTTCCGCCGGGCGTCGGCCGGCTCGTCGCCGCGCTCCTGGAACGGCTTGCCGCCCTTCGGGGCCTTCTGGACGGCCCTGCGCCACTTGGCGAGTGCCGTCGCCTCGTCCGGGGCGAGCTTCTTCGCCTCCGACTCGCCCGCCACCGCGCCCCAGCCGATCGCGGGCAGCAGGAACTGGTGCACCGCGCCCTCGGGCAGCGGGCCGTCCCGGAACGGGAGGTCCTTCGGGGGCAGGGTGCCCTTCTTGGCCAGCCACTGGCCGTGCGGGAGGACGCCGGCCTCGTACACCTTGCGGCCCGCGCCGATGAGCGAGTTGCCGCGCCGCAGGTGGAAACCGAACCAGGGCGCCCGCATGCCGGGGTGCATGGAGTTGAGCCAGAGGGAGACCTCGGCCAGCTCGACCGCCGTGGCGTTCAGGTCCACGCCGTAGGCGTTGTGCAGGGCGATGTACGCCTTGGCCTTCTGGAGCTCGACCTGCCGCAGCTCCGGGTCCACCCGGCGGTCCAGCTCGCGCTCACGGCGCCGCAGGTACTCGGCGGCCACCTGGTCGATGGCCTCGTTGAGGAACGCGCCGGAGCCCAGTGCCGGTTCGCAGATCTTCCACCCCAGCAGCTCCCTGGCCGCCGTCGTGGAGCCGTCCTGGTCGAGGCGGTGTTTGAGGGCCAGTTCGACGGTGACCTCGGTGAGGGACTTCGGGGTGTAGTAGGAGGCGGAGGTCTGGCGGTCGCGGCCGGCCAGCCGGTAGACGAAGGAGCCCTCGGGGTGGACGACGCGCTCCTTGCGGCCCGTCTCCTCGTCGGTCCGCTTCACGAAGACGGCGTCCTCGTAGTCCCGGGCCCGGGAGGCGGGCACCATCCAGCTGCCACCGGAGGGGTCGCCGCCCTTGGCGACCTCGTACAGCTCCTCCTGGGCGATGAAGCCGGTGTACGACATCAGGCCCTCGTACACCGCGCCGAGCTGGTTGATGCCGAGCTGGGCGTACGAGATGAAGCCGCCGCGCTCCCGGCCCCTGCCCCGGGTGAGCATCAGGCGGCGCAGCACCTTGTGCAGGGTCTCGTTGCGCAGCCGGGTGTCCAGGAAGGGGCGGCGCTTCTCGCCCTCGCCGCCCCGGTACGCCGGGTTCTCGACCCGGTCGTCCGAGATGAGGCGGACGGCGTCCTTGGTGAACAGCTCGGAGCGCAGCGCCTCGAAGCGCAGACCCTCGCTCGTGGAGCGGGCCGCGGCGCGGCGGGCGCGGTCGGCCTCCCGGACGCGTTCGGTGTACTCGCCCCGGCCGATCGTGCCGGCGGCCAGCAGATCCGAGGCCCGGCTCTCCGACGCCGCCGCCTCGCGGGCCGCCGCCTCCGCGACGAGGTCCTCGGGCTCGGTGCCGTAACGGCGGTGACCGTTCTCCACCTTCTCGAAGAGGAGGTCCAGCGACTCGTAGAGGTGGAAGCCGCGCCGGGAGCGCTCGCCGACGAGGTCGCGCAGGACGAGGTCGCCGAGGCGCTGGAGCCCGTAGCCCCGCTCGTACTCGGGGTAGTCGGAGGGAAGGATGCCGAGGGTGGGGCTCGCCTCCGCGTACAGCAGGAACAGGATGCGGTACAGGTAGCGCAGGGACTCGCGGCTGAGCTCCTTGGCGAGGAGCGCCGGGTCGTCGAGCTCGGCCGGGCGGATGCCGTTCCCCGGCTCCCGCAGGCGGTCCAGGACCTCGTTGGCGATCCACTCGACGCTGAGGCGCAGGCCCTCGCGCAGTTCCGTGGAGACGCCCACCGCGTGCTTGCCGGAGCGGTCGAGGCAGACGGCGAGGGGCGCGGTGCCGCCCTCGGCGGGGACCCGCAGCGCGTCCGCGCCGAACAGCGCCGCCAGCGTGTCGAGTTCGCCGCCGTGGCGGTCGTCGCGGCGGTGCAGGGCCGTGTCCAGGTCGGCCGCCAGGTAGCGGCCCTCGGGCCAGGTGAGACGGTCGGCGAGGACGACGACGCCGCCGACGAGCAGCAGGACGTGGCGCGGGGGCACGTCGCAGCCGAAGAAGAAGTCGGTGAGGGCCTTGGCGTCGAGCAGGTCGGGCGCGGAGGTCTCCGTCTCGACGGGATGGAGCAGCCGGCCCGCGCCGTCCGGATCCAGGGCGGCGTCGGGCTCGGTCGTCCAGCCGCAGCCGACCGCGTAGACCCCCGGTTCGGCGTGGAGGACCTGGACGGCGTACGCGCGGTCGGCGCGGTGGACCGTCACGGTCTGCTCGTGGGCGCCCGTGTAGCCGAGGGCGTGCAGGGTGTCGAGGTGGCTCCCGGTGCACCTCTCGCGCCACCCCTCGGGCAGTGGGGCGTCCGGCTCGGCGAGCGCGGCGGCGTCCTGGGCGAGCGCGGCCCGGCCCGCGAAGTAGGGGCCGTGCAGGGCACGCAGGCCCTCGCGGGGGGTGCGGACGCGCGGCGGGACGGTGTCGGGGCCGAGGCCCCGGCGGGCGGCGTCGGCCACGGCGTCCGCGTGGCGGCGGCGCTCGGCCTCCTCGAAGGCGGCCCAGCGGGTGAGGAGTCCGTCCTTGGCCTTGAGGTCCTTGGGGAAGACCTCGGCGAGGTAGTGGGGCGAGAGGTAGTCGCCGTGGTTGACCAGCGAGTCGTACGTCACGTCAGTTCTCCGCCTGGGCTTCGGTAGAGGGAGCGGGGCCGCCGGGGCGGTCCAGGACGGCAAGGACCCGGAGCAGCGGCCGGCCGGTGGTGCGCAGCTGGTCCAGGAGACGGGCCAGTTCGTCGGCGGTCTCCTCGACGACGCGCTCGCGGCGTCCGGTGACACCGGGCAGCAGGGAGTCGGTACGCCACCGGGCCACGTGTGCGCGGTAGGCGGCGAGCGGCCCGCTGATCCGCTCCTCCCACTGGTCCCGGCCCGCGTCGAGGTGGCTCCGGGCGGCGGCGACGGCCGCCGGGACGAGGGTCTGGAGCCGGGCGAGGTCGTCCGGGTCCCCGGTGCGGGCGAGCCTCGGGCCGACCTTCGCCTCGCGCAGCGCGTCGGCCATGGGGCGCACCTCGGGGGTCCCGGTGCCGTCGGGCCGGATGCCGGTGACGGCCATCCAGCGGACCACGGTCGGGCGGCCGAGGGCGTTGGAGTGGATGCCCTGGACGAGGAAGACCGGGCCGTCGACATGCGGCGTGGTGATGACCGGGGCCTCCTGCCGGCCGAACTCCACCAGGACCTTGTCCGTCAGCCACTCCACCACCGGGTGGATGTCGGTGAGGAAGGAGACCTCCGGCCACAGGGTGCTGCCGCTGTCCCTGGCCTCGGTGAGCTTGCGCTGTGCGAGGGCCCGGTCGAAGGTGACCAGCATCCGTTCGGCGACGCGCTGCTCCTTGAGGTAGGAGGGCGGGAGGGCCTTGAGCCGGTGCAGGAGGTCCGGGGCCAGGGCGGGTGAGAGGGAGAACCAGGCGCCGCCCTGGGCGTCGGTGCCCGACGCCAGCCCGATCAGCTCCTCGGCACGGTCCTGGTAGACCTCGTCGAAGGCGGTGGCGACGAAGTCGGCCGTGTCCCCGTCGAACAGCGAGATCAGCTCCGCGCGGGCGGGCGGTTCCTGTTCGGTGATCGCGTCCACCTGGCCGAAGAGGTCGGCGAGCCCGGTGTCCTCGGTGGGGGCCTGTTCCAGGAACTCCTCGACCGAGCCGCCCCTGACCAGCTCCTTGATGAGCCGGCGCTCCTCCTCCTCCGCCCGGTAGAGACCGGAGACGGCTTCGGCCGTGCCGTCCAGCTTGTGGGCCTCCTCCTCGCGCCGGAGCAGCTTCTCGGCGACCGTGCGGTCGTCCTTCGCGCCCGGGACGGCGGAGGTGAGGATCAGTGCGTGGAACCGGGGTTCGTGCTTCTGCCCGTACCGGTCGATACGGCCGTTGCGCTGCTCGATGCGGATCAGGGACCACGGGATGTCGTAGTGCACGAGGTGGTGGCACTGACGGTGCAGGTTGACGCCCTCGGACGCGACGTCGCCGGTGAACAGCAGCCTGACGGGGGTGTCGGCGAGACCGAACGCCTCCAGGACCTTGCCCTGCTCCTCGTCGCTCAGGCCGCCGTGCATCACGGCCACGGCCTTCGACGTGGCGTCGGGGCCCGCCGGGAAGCCGAGGCGGGCGGGAACGACCTCGGCGAGCCAGGTCAGGGTGCGGACCCGTTCGGAGAAGACCACGGCCCTGATGGTGGAGCGGGGGCCGACGCCGATCTCCTTGAGCTGGGCGACGAGGGCGTCCAGCTTGGCGGAGTCGCCGGGCGCGGTGCCGTCGCCCATACCGGAGACGATGTCCCGGAGCCTGGCGAGGGCGGACTGCTCGCGGGCGAGGGCCGGGTCGGGCGTCAGCCCCTTCTCCTCGGCCCTCCTGGCCCGGTCCGTCAGGGAGGTGATCCGGTGGGCGACCGTCTCGCCCAGGGCGACATGGGAGGACAGAAAGGTCTTGAGCAGGTTGTAGGCGAAGACCGGTTCCACGGCGACCGATACGGCGTCGCGGTCGGCGGTCCCGAACTCCGTGCTCGCCGGCGGGGCGGGGATCCAGTGCTCGGCCAGTTCGGCGAAGACGCGCTCCTCCGCTTCGGTGGCCGTGCAGTGGCGGGAGTCGGTCGGTCCCCGGTCCGGCCACTCGGTGCCCATCTCGTCGCGGACCTCGGGGCTGATCTTGGTCCGCCGGATGAAGAGGTGGCCCAGATCCGCCACCGGGTCGTAGCGGTCCCGGTCCGCGATGGCCGCCGGGTCCAGCAGGGAGATCAGATCGGCGAAGGACCGCTTGTCGCCGTTGTGCGGGGTCGCGCTGGCGAGCAGCAGGGCGTCCGTGCGCGGCGCCAGGGTCTCGGCGAGGGCGCGGCGCTGGCTGCCCGGGTTGATCAGGTTGTGCGACTCGTCGATGACGACGGCGTCCCAGCGGATGCGCTCCAGATGGTGCCGGTACTGGCCGATGTTCTTGAGGGTGTCCACGGAGATGATCACGCGCTTGTAATGCGTGAACGGGTTTCGTCCCGCCGGTAGTTCACGCTGGACGCGCTGGATGCCGAGCGAGTCGAGCCGTACGAGCGGGATGGAGAAACGCGTCCACAGCTCGTGCTGGAACTGCTCCAGGATGCTCTGCGGAGTCACCACGAGGATGCGCTCGCCCCGGCCCCGGCGGATCAGCTCGGCCAGCGTCAGCCCGATCTCCAGGGTCTTGCCGAGACCGACGACGTCCGCGATCAGGACCCGGGGCCGGAGGTTGCGCATGGACAGCGCGAGCTCGGCGGGACGCCGCTGGTAGACGAGCGGGTCCAGGAGGAAGCGGTCGGCGAGGGCGAGGCCCCGCTCCGACTGGGGCAGCGGGGTCTTGCGCAGGGCGGCCTCCAGGAACAGGCGGCTGCGCCGGAAGTACGACGAGGTGTCGGGCACGAGGACGGTCTTCTCCGGGTCCAGGAGCTCCACCCGGTCGATGCCGCTGAAGAAGACGGCCTCCTCGTCCCGGACGAACTCGGAGACGCCGACCGCCTCGATCCTCTCCCCGTCGTAGTCGGTCGTGGCGGTGTTGCGGACCAGCCACTCCTCGTCCCGTACGAGGATCTGCGCCCCCGGCGGAAACCGGGTGCCCTCCTGCGTCGCCCCCTGGTCGGTCACCCGCGACCCCTTCGCTTCCCGTACGCCGTGCTTTTCGCCACGGCAAGTCTGTCACGGGGAGACGGGAGGCCGTAGGGGGTGCCGCCGGGGCCCCGTCCCGCTCAGAAGCGGGCCTCCCGGGCGTAGGCGGCGCGCATGCGTTCGGCGATCCGCAGGGGCGCGGCGGGGCGGGGCGCGGCCCCCCGTCCCGGCGGGCGGCGGGGGTGCCCCTCCGGAGCGGGTGGCTCATCGGCGGTCAGGTCCTCCTCGGTGGCCTCGCCGGTGGTGGTGGGGTCCGCGGTACCGGGTGCCGCCGGAGGACCGGGATGCTCGTCGTCCTCGACCGCCGCCTGGTCGATCACGGTGGGGGTGTAGGCGGGCCGGTCCGTCCCGGGCGCGGGCGCGGGGGCGGGCAGCTGGGGCACGCTGATCTCGGGCGTGAGGTCCGTGAGGCGCCGTTTGGCCTGCAGCGCGGTGAGGCCCAGGGCCCGGATGACGCCCACCAGCCGGTCGGTCACCTCGGGCAGGGCGGGCCGGGCAGCGGGGTCCGATGCCAGCATGTCCGTGATCAGTGGGACCAGTTCGGGCGGGGCGCCCGTCAGATCCGGGTGGGTCGCCCGGTCCTCGATCTTGAGGGCGACGGCCTGCCAGGTCGGTCCGTCGTACGGATAGTGGCCCGTCACGGCGAAGAGCAGTACGGCGCCGAGTGCGTACACGTCGGCGGACCGGTCCAGCCGCTGCTCGCCCCGGGCCTGCTCGGGGGGCATGCAGAGCACGCTGCCGACGACGAAGCCCGTGGCCGTCAGGGTGGTGCGGCGTTCGGCCAGCACGGCCAGACCGAAGTCGATCACCTTGGGGCCGTAGCGCGAGAGCAGGATGTTCTGCGGCTTGAGATCGCGGTGCAGCAGCCCGGCCTCGTGGACCGTGCCGAGCCCTTCGGCGAGCAGGGCGCCGAGGCTGGCCGCCTCGGTGAGCGGAAGCGGCCCCCGCGCGGCGACGAGAGTCCGCAGATCGGGCCCCGGGACGTACTCCACGGCGAGCCACGGCCGTTCGGCGGCCGCGTCCGCGCCGACGAAGGCCGCGACGAACGGGCCGTAGACCGTGCGCAGGCTCTCCACCTCGGACATGAAACGTGCCCGGGTGTCCTCGTCGAGCACCGACGATCTGATGACCTTCACGGCGGCCTGGTGGCCCGCGGCGGACTCTCCCAGATACACCTGCCCCATGCCGCCGGAGCCGATCCGGCACACGAGCGTGAAGCCCCCGATCTCCCTCGGGTCGTCGTCGGTCAGCGGTTCCACGGCGCCACGCTCCCCCTTCGCGGCCCGTCCTCCCCGCGATCGCGCGAGGCAGTCCCACCCGGACCAGCCCGCAGTCTATGCGGGACCCTCCTCGCCCTGTACCGGCTTCCGCCCGTCGCGCCGGGCCCGGTACGCACGGGGCACGCAACGGTCGTACGCGGTACGCGGTCAGGCGGAGGCACGTTTGCGGGGTGCGGTGCGCTTGGAGCCCGACTGCTTCTTCTTGGCCGTCTTCCCGGCCGTCTTCTCCTCCCCCTCCTCCTCGCCCCGTGCCTCCTTCGCGGCGCGCACGCTGCTCTCCAGGGCCGCGAGCAGGTCGATGACCTTGCCGCCGCCCTCGGCGCCCTCGCCGGCCGGTTCCGGGGTCCCGCCGGACGCCTTGGCGGCGATCAGCTCCTCGACCGCCTCCCGGTAGTCGTCGTGCAGCGAGTCCATGTCGACCTCGCCGAGGGTGTCCATCAGGGCGTCCGCGAGGTCCAGCTCCGCGTCGCGGACGGTGACGTCGGACTCCGGGGCGACGCCCTCGGGCGCCCGGATCTCGTCCGGCCAGAGCAGTCCGTGCATGGCGATCACGTCGTCCACCACGCGCAGCATGCCCAGCCGCTCGCGCCCGCGCAGGGCGTACTTGGCGAGGGCCACCTTGCGGCTCCGCTTCAGGGCCTCGCGCAGCAGGGTGTACGGCTTGGCCGCCGGTACGCCGTTGGCGGAGAGGTAGTAGGCCGCGTCCATCTGGAGCGGGTCGATCGCGTCGGCCGGGACGAAGGCGACGATCTCGATGGTCCTGGCGGTGGGCAGCGGCAGCCGGCTCAGATCCTCGTCGGTGATCGGGATCATCGTGCCGTCGGCGTCCTCGTACGCCTTGCCGATCTCGGCGGACGTCACCTCCTCCCCGTCCAGCTCGCACACCTTGCGGTAGCGGATGCGGCCGCCGTCCTCGGTGTGGATCTGCCGGAACGAGATCGAGTGGTTCTCGGTGGCGTTGACCAGCTTGATCGGGATGCTGACCAGCCCGAAGGAGATGGCGCCGTTCCAGATGGATCTCACCGGTTCACCCCTTGGATCGGAAGGTGCGGGTAGTCGCGGGTGGTGGAGAGGCGAAGAAAATCCCTTGTGCGTGTGATTCTTATCGTATGACGCCGATCACGGAGGTGGAGGGGCGACGCCTGTCCCTGAGCAACCTGGACAAGGTGCTGTATCCGGCCACCGGCACCACGAAGGGCGAGGTGCTGCACTACTACGCGACCACGGCGTCCGAGGTGCTGCTCGCCCAGCTGCGGGACCGGCCGGTGTCGTTCCTGCGCTATCCGGACGGCCCGCGGGGGCAGCGGTTCTTCACCAAGAACCCGCCGCCCGGTACGCCGTCCTGGGTACACCGGACCCCGGTGCCGCACCGGGCGAGCGAGCCGTCCGAGCAGGTGGTCGTCCAGGATCTGGCCTCGCTGATGTGGGCGGCCAACCTGGTGGTGGAGTTCCACACCCCGCAGTGGCGGGCCGCGACCCCCGCCGTGGCCGACCGGCTGGTGTTCGACCTCGACCCCGGGGCGCCCGCGACGGTCGTGGAGTGCTGCCGGGTCGCGCTCTGGCTGCGGGAGCGGCTGGCGGAGGACGGCCTGACGGCGTACGGGAAGACCTCCGGCTCCAAGGGCCTGCATCTGCTGGTCCCGATCACCCCCACGGACTCGGCGGCGGTGTCGGCGTACGCGAAGGGCCTCGCCGTCCGCGCGGAACGGGAGCTGGCGGACCTGGTGGTGCACCGGATGCGGCGGGCGCTGCGGCCGGGCAAGGTGTTCGTGGACTTCAGCCAGAACGCCGCTGCCAAGACGACCGCCACGCCCTACACGCTGCGCGCCCGGCCCGAACCGTCCGTGTCGGCGCCGGTCACCTGGGCGGAGATCGAGGACTGCCGCTCCCCCGGCGCTCTCGTCTTCCTCGCGGGCGACCTGGCCGGCCGGCTGGACCGGTACGGCGATCTGCTGGCGCCGCTGTCCGATCCCGCCCGGTCCTGCCCGATCCCGGCACCGTAACGGCGTTCCCCGCGCCCCGGGCGGCGCCCCCAGGTTGGCCGGTTCACGCCGCAGCCATATCGCACCGGCGGGAGTCTTGTCATGCCGCAGGGCAAATGCTCGCCGGGGCCGGTCGGATTGTCCGGCCCGTGGTGCACACTCTGCGCAGACACTGCTTGCGTGACGTCGGTGGGGAGGCGATGGCGTGTTCGCGGGGATCGACGAGGTCGACTGGGCCTCGATGGAGCATGCCTACGGGCCGGCGGACGATGTGCCCGCCCTGCTGCGGGGGCTGGCCTCCCCCGATCCGGCGGAACGCGAACGCGCCCTGGACGGGATGTACGGGGCGGTGCACCACCAGGGCGACGTCTATCCGTGCACGCTCGCCTGCATCCCCTTCCTGCTGGAACTGGTCACCGACCCCGCCGTCCCGGACCGGGGCGACATAGTCGAGCTGCTGACCAGCATCGGCGGCATCGACCTCGGTGAGGACGACGAGGCGGAGCTGGGCGAGGACGAGGCGGAGGGCGCGGCCAACTACGCGATGGCGGCGGCGGCCGTCTCGGCGGGCGCCGGCGTCTTCTTCGGACTGCTGGCCGACGACGATCCGGGCGTACGGCAGAGCGCCCCGCTCGCCCTGGCCGCCCTGCACGACGACCCCGCCAGGGTGCTGACCCTGCTGCGGGCCCGGCAGGCGGCGGAGCGGGACGAGGAGGTACGGCTGGCGCTGGTCGAGGCGGCCGGGCGGCTCGCGCTGCGGCACCGCCCGCTGGCCGGGGCGGTCGGTGACTGGCTGGGCCGGCTGGTCGCCGAGGCCAACCCGCCGGGGCTGCGGCTGGCCGCCCTGGCCCAGCTGGCCCGCTGCGCACCGCGCGCGCTGCCCGGCGATGTGGTGCCCGTGGTCACCGGGCTGCTGGCCGAGCTGCGCGCCTCCCCCGGTCCGGGCGGGCCCAGGACGCGCGGCGCGGAGCCGGCCGGGTCCGCCGCCGAGGCCGCCCCGGTGACGCTGCTGGGGCAGATCCGGGCGCTGTCCACCGAGGAGAGCGCCGGACGGACGGCGCCCTGGACCGCCGATCTGCTGCGCACCCTGCACGCCGGGCTGGACGACCGGGTCGCGGACCGGACGGTGCTCCTGGCCGACCAGCTGCGCAGCCCCGACCCCTGGCAGCGCGTCGACGCGGTGCGCATGGCCAACGGGCTGATCGGCGGCTGGCGGGGCTCGTACACGGAGCTGGTCCGGCTGGTGGGCGAGCAGCTCGCCGCGCCCGAGCCGAAGCTGGCCGAGGCCGCCGCGCATGTGCTGGAGGGGCTGTTCGGGCTGGCCGCCCCGGCGGCGGAGGCGCTGGCGGAACAGGTCGCGTCCGACCCGGCCGGCTGGGTCAGGCGGTGGCCGGACGGGCGCACCCAGCTGGGCGGCGCGGCGCGGGCCCTGGCCCGGCTGGGCGATGCCCGCGCCCTGCCGGTCCTGGCGGCGGCCCTGGACGAGCCACTGGTGCCGTACGACGTGGGGCCGGGCATCGCGCGGCTGGGCGAGGTGGCCCGGCCGCTGGCCGGGGTGCTGCGGCGCCGGCTGGCCGGTGCGGCGCTGGACGAGCGGGCGTACGACCGGGTCGGCCCGCTGCTGAGCGGGCTCACGGCGCTGCGGGCGGGCGAGGCCGCGCCGGAGGTGCTGCGGGTGCTGCGCGAGGCGCCGGAGGTCCGGGGCGAGTGGCTGCGTACGGCGGCGCTGCGGGCCCTCGCCGCGTTCGGGCCCGCGGCCGGCTGCGCGGTTCCCGAGCTGCGGCGGCTGGTGCGGGGCGACGGCTCGCAGGAGGCGGTCGAGGCGGCCGGGGCGCTGTGGGCGGTGGAGGGGGACGCCGAGGCGGTGCTGCCCGCGCTGCTGGGCGGGCTGAGGGCGGACAACGTGTACGCGCGGCGTGCGGCGGCGGACGCGCTGGGCGGCCTGGGCGAGCGGGCGGCGACGGCCGTGCCCCGGCTGCGGGGGCTGCTGCGCCACCGGGAGCTGTGGCTGCGGGTGGACGCGGCGATCGCGCTGTGGGAGGTTTCCGGGCGGGCCGCCGAGTCCCTTCCGGTGCTGCTGGCGGCCTGGGAGGAGAACCGGCACGTCCGGGTCCGGGTGGCGGAGTGCCTGGCGCGGATGAGGCCCGCCGGTGCGGAGCCGGACGCGGCGCGGGTGCTGCGGGCCGAACTCGCCTCCGTACGCCGTCACAACGCCACCGACGGGGTGCACGGCAGCCATGACACGTACACGGACGAGAAGTTGCTGGCGCTGTGCCGCCGGGCGCTCGCGGGGAAGACGGGGAAGGAACCCACATGATCATTTTCGGTACGCGGGGTTATCTGTACCAGCTGGCGATCCTGACGCTGGTGTGCGGCTGGTGCGGGAATCCGGCGGCGCACACGCTGCGCAAGCGGATCACGAAGTTCACGCTGTTCTTCGTGCCGCTGTTCCCGATCTCGACGAAGTTCGCCACGCAGTGCACGTTCTGCGGCGGCGAGCAGCGGATACCCGCGGAGCAGGCCGATCAGCTGCTGTCCCAGCACGTGGCGTCGCAGGACGGCAACCCGTTCGGCGGGGCGCCGCAGCCGGGGTACGCGCCGGGCGCGCCGGGCCAGGGGCAGAACCCGTACCAGCGGTGACCGGCGGAGACGCGAGCCCCGCACCCGGCGGCTCCGCGTCCCGACATGACCGATATGACCCCCACCTCTTGCTACGTTGCGGGGCATGACCGCATCGACGGCGGACGCGCGCCCGCCCGAACCGCGCCTGCCCAGGCGGCGCGGCGTGGAACTCTCGCTCCTCATCGGGGCCGTCCTGATCTCCGTCTACGGCTACGCCGCGGTCGGTCTCGCCCACGACGACGCGGTCCCGCCCGATGTCGCGGGGTACGCGGGCGGTCTGGGGCTGCTCGCGCTGCTGGCCCATCTCGCGGTGCGGCTGCGCGCCCCGTACGCCGATCCGCTGCTGCTGCCGATCGCGGTGCTGCTCAACGGGCTGGGCCTGGTGCTGATCTACCGGCTGGACCTGGAGACGCCGGGCGACCGGGCGGCGACGACGCAGCTGATCTGGTCCACGATCGGCGTCGCGTTCTTCATCGCGGTGGTGGTGTTCCTGCGCGACCACCGGGTGCTCCAGCGCTACGCGTATCTCTCGGTGGCCGCCGCTCTCGTCCTGATGATCGTGCCCATCTTCTTCCCGGCGGTGAACGGGGCGAAGATCTGGATCAGGGTCGCCGGGTTCTCCTTCCAGCCGGGTGAGTTCGCCAAGATCCTGCTCGCGGTGTTCTTCGCCGCCTATCTCGCGGCCAACAGCAACGCCCTCGCGTACACCGGGCGCAGGATCTGGCGGCTCCAGCTGCCCACCGGGCGGGTGCTCGGGCCGATCGTGGCCATCTGGCTGATCAGTGTCGGGGTGCTGGTCCTGGAACGCGATCTGGGCACCTCTCTGCTGTTCTTCGGCCTGTTCGTGATCCTGCTGTACGTGGCGACGGGCCGGACCGGCTGGATCGCGGTGGGGCTGCTGCTCGCGGCGGTCGGCGCGTTCGTGGTGGGCTCGTTCGAACCGCATGTGCACAGCCGGGTGCAGGACTGGCTCGATCCGTTCGCCTCGATCGACGCCGGGCGGGGGCCGGGCCAGCTCGCCCAGTCGCTGTTCGCGTTCGCGGCCGGCGGGATGCTCGGTACCGGGCTCGGCCTCGGGCACTCCGTCCTCATCGGGTTCGCCGCCAAGTCCGACTTCATCCTGGCGACGGCCGGCGAGGAGCTGGGGTACGTCGGCCTGACGGCGGTGTTCCTGCTGTACGCGCTGCTGGTGGCGCGCGGGTTCCGGGCCGGGCTCGCCCTGCGCGACGCGTTCGGGCGGCTGCTGGCGATCGGGCTGGCGTCGATCCTGGCGCTCCAGGTGTTCGTGATCGCGGGCGGGGTGATGGGGCTGATCCCGCTGACCGGGATGGCGATGCCGTTCCTGGCGCAGGGCGGTTCGTCCGTGGTCACCAACTGGATCATCGTGGCCCTGCTGATCCGGGTGAGCGACCTGGCCCGCAGACCCGCGCCGCAGGAGGCGGACGCGGGGATCGTGGCGCCGGTCGCGGAGGGCGGGTGGTGATCCGCTACATCCGGCACGCCGCCGCGTTCTGCCTGCTGCTGCTCGTGGCCCTGCTGGCGAACGCGGCCCGCGTGCAGGTCTTCGAGGCCGACGAGCTGGACGCCAACCCGGCCAACCGGCGCACCACCATCGCCCGCTACGACCAGCCGCGCGGCAACATCCTGGTGGACGGCCGGCCCGTCACCGGCTCGGTGGACACCGGCGAGCAGCTGGCGTACGAACGCACCTACCGCTACGGGCCCCTGTACGCGCCGGTGACCGGCTACGCCTCGCAGACGTACGGCACCACGCTCATCGAGAACGCCGAGGACCCGGTGCTCTCGGGCACCGATCCGCTGCTGGCCCCGCTCCCCCTGTGGGGCGAGGTCAGCCGGGACCGGCAGCCCGGCGGGGACGTCGTCACGACGGTCCGGGACGCGGTGCAGCGGGCCGCGTACGAGGGGCTCGGCAACCGGCGGGGCGCGGTCGCGGCCGTCGAACCGGCGACGGGGCGCGTGCTGGCCCTGGTCTCCACCCCGTCGTACGATCCCGGGCGGCTCTCCGGGACCGGCTCGTCCGTCACGGACGCCTGGCGGGAGCTGAACGGGGCGGCGAGCCGGCCCATGCTGAACCGGGCGATCCGGCAGACGTATCCGCCCGGCTCCACGTTCAAGATCGTGACGGCGGCGGCGGCGCTGGACGCGGAGGTCGTCACCGATCCGGACGCGGCGACCGACACGCCCTCCCCGTACGTGCTGCCGGGCACGTCGACCGTGCTGCCCAACGAGTCGCGGGGCTGCGAGAAGGCGTCGCTGGCCGATGCGATCCGGGTGTCCTGCAACACCGTCATGGCACATCTGGGTGTGGAGGTCGGGCTCGACGGGATGGTGGCGGCGGCCGAGCGGTTCGGCTTCAACGACGCCGGGCTGCGCATCCCGTCCGGGGTGGCGGCGAGCAACTTCGACACGGACATGAGCGACGACCAGCTGGCCCAGTCCTCGATCGGGCAGTTCGACACCACGGCGACCCCGCTCCAGATGGCGCTGGTGGCGGCGGCCGTCGCCAACGGCGGGGAGCTGATGTATCCGCATCTGGTGGAGCGGACGACCCGGCACGACGGCGCCACCGTCCGCACCACCGGCTCGCGTGCGTACCACCGGGCGATGAACCCGCTGACGGCGACGCGGCTGCGGCAGATGATGGTGGACGTCGTGCGGGACGGTACGGGCACGAACGCGGCGATCGACGGGGCGACGGTCGGCGGCAAGACCGGCACCGCCCAGCACGGCGTGGACAACTCGGACCTGCCCTACGCCTGGTTCATCTCCTGGGCGCAGGCGGACGGCGCGGCCCGCCCGGCGGTCGCGGTCGCGGTCGTCGTGGAGGACGCCGAGGCCGACCGCGCCGACATCAGCGGCGGCGGCAGCGCGGCCCCGATCGCCCGTGCCGTGATGGAGGCGGCCCTGCGCGACCAGGGCGTGTTCGGAGAGTAGCGCCGTCCGCCCGGCAGGCGGCACGTTCGGAACACGCTCCGGGGCCTGTATCGAGTTCCCCGTCCGCACGGCGGGCGAACGACGGGGAACTCGATACAGGCCCTGGGGCCGACCGGCGAACGGGCACGGGCTACCGGGGTCCGGGGTCAGCCCGCGGGACGGGCGTCGCCTGCGGGTTCGGGCTCCGTCCGGCCGCCGGCCGGCGAGGAGACGGCCGACGCTCCGGTGCGGCTCTCCAGCACGACGGTGGGTTCCATCGGTGACGACACGTCCTGGCCCTTGCTGCGGGAGGCCCAGTCGCGGATGCCCATGACGACCATGACGAAGAAGATCGCGTAGACGATGCCGGAGAAGTACAGCTCCGAGTAGATGGCGAGCGGCACTCCGACGAGATCGACGGCGAGCCAGACGAACCAGAACTCGATGTAACGCCGCGCCTGTGTGTACATCGCGAGAATCGAGCCGATGAAGATCCAGGCATCCGCGAGGATCATCCACATGGGAGCGCCCGGATAGAACGAGGCGTCGGTCGCGTTGAGCAGAGCCGAGAAGCCGAAGGTGCCCAGAGCCATGGCCGCGATCAGGACCAGGCGCTCGCGGCCGGAGGCCCAGCGAACGTTGATCGAGCCCTCCTTCTCCCTGCTCCGCTTCCACGTGGCCCAGCCCCACGAGGCTGATATGATGATCACGACCTGCCGCGCCGCGTTGCCTCCGAGATGCACGTTGAGGCTTGCGATCAGCAGCAGGACTGAGCCGAGGATCTGCACCGGCCAGGCCGTGAGCGAACGCTTCAACGCCAGCCAGACCGTGGCAAGGGCCAGGATGTTGCCCAGGAAGTCCGACCAGTAGACGGGAATGCCGAACAGGTCGAACTGCTGGTTCAACCACTCGAGTGCGCTCATGAATAACACCTTTGTCCGTGAGCAGGGCTGAGATGGGTGTCCGGGTGGGGCCGGGTAGGGGTGCGCCGGGTCCGGCGGAAGTGCCGGACCCAGCGGGGAATGAGTCTCAGGCGGACGCGGCCGGCCTGAGAGCGGTGCGGATTTCGGCGAGGACGCGCTGTCCACGATCGGAGGCGAGCAGAGCGTCCGACCGGACCACGTCCTGCCGTGCGGCGCGCACCAGGGCATCGACCGACGAGAACTTGACGGTGTCCCTGATGCGTTCCACGAACCACACGACGACACGTTCTCCGTACAGCTCACCGGCCGCGTCGTGGCAGTACACCTCGATGTGTACGTCCGTCGTGTCGCAGAACGTGGGATTGGACCCGATGCTGATCGTCCCGCGGTGGACTCCGCCGGTCGATCGCCGTACGAACCAGCCGCTGTAGATCGCGGGCGGCGGGACCGGTGATCCGGGGTCGGCCGCGATATTGGCGGTGGGGAACCCGAGCCCGCGGCCTCGGCCGGCACCGTGCACCACGGAACCGGTGAGAGGCGCGCGGGCGTCCGGGCGGTTACACATGGGGGGCGAGCTCCCGGAACTGACTGGTGTGGAAGACGAGCGGTTCCACACCGGAGAACAGTTCCACCGTCAGCAGTTCGAGGAGCACGATCTCGTGGTCACCACCGTCGTAGCTCGCCCCCACGCGTGCGGTCAGCCAGAGCGCGGCGTCCTCGATCAGGACACCCCCCTCGGGCGTGGCCCGCCAGGCGACACCCTCGAAACGGTCCGCGTTCCTGGAGGCCAGCCGCCGGCAGAGGGAACCCTGCTCACCGCTGAGCACGCTGAGCCCCACGACGGGCGCCGACGACAGACGCGGCCAGGTGGTCGAGGTGCGGGCCACACTGATGGCCACCATGGGTGGCTCCAGCGAAATGGAGACGAACGAGCTCGCCGCGAAGCCCACCGGCTCGTCGCCGCGCACCGCGCCGATCGCGACGACGCCGGTCGGGAACGCCCCGAATGCCTGCCGCAGTGTGGCCGCATCCAGGGGTACCGGTGCCAGGGCGCCGGACTGGTGTGGGGCAGACGTGACCATGGTGTTCGACTTTCTCTCGTTGCCGCTGGGTGTTGCTCAGTGCCGGTACTGCGCGGCGGGGTGACTGGCCGGCAGCGCACGGTCCGAGGCGCCGGTGAGCCGCTCGCGCAGGCTCTCGCCCTCCGTGTACTCGCCGCGGAACGCGCCGCGCTCCCGCAGAATCGGCAGAACCGACTCCACGAAGTCCGTGGTCGAGGCCGGCTGGATCGCCGGGGAGAGCAGGAAACCGTCCAGGTCCGCACCCTCGGCGAGCGCGCAGATCTCGTCCGCGATCTCCTCCGCGGTACCCACCACGGGGCGCGCGCCGACACCATGGGTGTGCCAGTCGGCGAGGACGTCACCGACCGTCTTGCCGGCGAAACGGGCCACCTGCGTCTGCGACATCTCGGTGGACAGCTCCGTCATCGGTGTCTCCGGAGCGTACGAGGACAGGTCCAGACCGGTGAACATCGCGTAGCTGGCGACGGTCACCTCCGGCCGCTGGGCGTCGAGAATCCGCTGGTAGCGCCGCTCGGCGTCGGAAGTCGTGGCACCGACCACGCAGGAGAAGGCCGACATCACCTTCACCTCGTCCGCGCGGCGGCCCGCCTTGACCGCCTCCTCGCGGATGGAGGAGGTGTGCCCCGCGAGCTGCTCGATCGAGCCGCTGCCCACGAACATGCACTCGCCGTGTCGTCCGCCGACACGGCGGCCGGCCGGCGAGGCGCCCGCCTGGAACAGCACCGGCGTGCCCTGCGGGGAGCGCGCCGTGTTGCCGTACCCCTCCGAGCGGAAGAACGGGCCCTCGTGCTTGATCAGGTGCACCTTGTCCGGGTCGGCGAACCGGCCGTTCTTGTCCTTCTCCAGGGCGTCCGGCTCCCAGGCGCCCTCCCAGTACTTGTAGACCAGGTCGAGGAAGTCCTCGGCCATGCGGTACCGGTCGTCATGGGCCACCATGTCCATGCCGAACGCCTTGACGGCGGTGTCGGCGGTGCCGGTCGTCACCACGTTCCAGCCGACCCGGCCGCCGGAGAGCTGGTCGATCGTGGCCATGCGTCGCGCGAAGGCGTACGGCGGCTCCACGAGGACCGACCCCGTCATGACCAGGCCCAGGTTCTTCGTGGTCGACAGCAGGGCCGACGCCACCACCATCGGGTCGAGCCGCGGCAGGTCGAGCGTCTCCTCCGTGGCGATCGGGGGACGGGTACCGGCTATCTCCGACCAGCCCCAGGCATCGGCGAGGAACAGGAAGTCCAGCTTCGCGTCCTCGCAGACAGCGGCGAGTTCGCGCCAGTATTCCAAGGTGTCGAACAGGTGCCGCTTGCTGTCGGGGTGACGCCAGGTCGCGGTGCCGCTCGCGTTGGTCTGCGCGTTCTCGAACACGCCGATCTTGAGGTTCCTCATGGGTGGTTCTCCGTTGTGCTGTTGATGCCCTGCGGGGGGTCAGGAGGCGGCGATGACCGCCGGTGCGTCCAGTTGTGCCGCATACGGCATGGACGACTGCGCGCCGAGGCCGGTGACGGCGTGCGAGGCCGCGCGCACCGCGCGTGCGACGGCGGACGCGAGATCCTCGCCGCGCCCGAGGGCGTCCGCGAGTGCGCCGCAGAAGGTGTCGCCGGCACCCACGGTGTCGACGGCGTCCACGAGCGGCGCGGGAACATGTGTGGTCTGTGTGCTGTGGGCTTCCTTGAGGACCGCTCCGTCCGCGCCCAGTGTCACCACGACGGCCCGGCAAGGCAGGTCCGCGTTCTCCAGCAGGACGCGGACGGCGTCCACCGTGGCGGGCCGGTCGACACCGAGCAGCGTGGCCAGTTCGCCCTGGTTGGGGACCAGGACATCGACGGCGGCGAGCGTCTCCCGCGCCACCGGACGGGCCGGGGCGGGGTTCAGTACCACGATACCGCCCTGCCCGCGGGCGCGCAGAACCGCTGCGTCCACCACCTCGGAAGCGATCTCGTGCTGGACGACGACAACCTCGCCCGGCACGCGAACCAGTCGCTGGGGCAGGTCCCCGACACCGAGCCGGGCGTTGGCACCCGCATGCACGACGATCGAGTTCTCACCGGCCGCGTCGACGACCACGGCGGCGATCCCGGTCGGGGCCTCCTTGTCGGTACGCACGGTGGCGACGTCCACGCCTTCCGACTCCAGCGCGCCGAGGATGCCGGCGCCGTCCGTGCCGGTCCGGGCCACAAGCCGGACCCGCGAACCGAGGCGGGCGGCGGCAACGGCCTGGTTGGCCCCCTTGCCGCCGACCCCCTTCACGAAGTGGCTGCTGAGCACCGTCTCGCCGGGGCGCGGCAGGTCCTCGACAGTCAGGACAAGGTCGCGGTTCACCGAACCGACAACGGTGATGGACGGCATGTGCACTCCTTGGGAGATCGATCTCCCACATGCTCCATCAGGGCATCCCGGCCGTCAAGTACTCTCTGCCAAGATCTCTCGGCGCCCGCCGTGATCCGTTCACCGTCCAGTTCACCGACCGGGAAGGACACGTTCACGTGCCTGCGCCCCGACTCATCGACGTGGCCGAGGCCGCCGGCGTCTCCCGCGCAACGGCGTCACGCGTCCTCGCCGGCACCCCGCGCAACGTCGACCCCGAACTCGCGCGCCGGGTGGCCGAGGCCGCTCGCCGCCTCGGCTACCGGACCAATCACTCCGCACGGGCGCTGCGTACGGGGACCACCGGCACCGTGGGCGTCGTCGTCCCCTCGCTCGCCAACCCCTATTTCGTCCAGCTCGCCGACTCCATCGCGCGCCGGGTGCGGGCGGCGGGCGGCACGCTCGTCCTCTCGGACGCGGCGAATGATCCCGGGATCGAGGCCGAGCAGATCGACGCCCTGCTGAGCGGCCCCGTGGACGGCCTGCTCGTCGTCCCCGTGTCCGCGGCCGAGTCGGGCCCCGCTCTGAGGAAGGCGGCCACCCGCCGCCCCGTCGTGCTCTTCGACCGATGGGCCGAGGACTCGGGAACCGTCGCCGTCACGCTCGACAACGCGGCCGCCGTACGACTCCTCGTCGAGCATCTGCGCGGCATCGGACGGGACCGGATCGCACTTGTGGCGGCCGACCAGGCGTCTTCATCCGGCGCCGAACGACTCGCCGCCTTCACCGAGTTGCTGGGGAAGGACGCCACCACCATTCTCCAGCCCAGCTTCACGACCGACGCCGGTCGCACGGCGGCCCGCCGCATCGTCGAGGAACGCGACCGGGTCGACGCGGTCGTCTGCGGCGCGGACGTCCTGGCCGTGGGTCTGGTGACCGCACTGCATCGCGCGTCGGTGTCCGTCCCCGACGAGATCGCCGTCACCGGATTCGACGACACCGAGATACTGAGGCTCCTCGACCCGCCCCTCACCTCCATCCGGCATCCGCTGTCCGCCATGGCGGAACGCGCGCTGTCGCTGCTTGCCGCACCCGTCCGCCAACGGGCCGAGCGGGTCGAGCGGTTCGCACCCCGGCTCGTCGTCCGCGCCTCGACGGATCTGGGGCACTGAGCAGGAATCCGGGCACCGGGAACGAAGCGGGCACGGCAGGCGGATCGGGGACCAGGGGGCGGTCCCCCGGCGGAGACGGGCCCAGGTGCCGGCGTCCCCCTTGCCGAGTTCGAGGACGCCCATGTCCACGTACGCCTTCTGGAGCCGTTCGCCCCACAGGCCGATGTCCTTGACGCAGGGGACGATGCGGCTGAACAGCAGCTTGCGGAAGAGCTGGAGGAATTCGGAGTGCTCGGAGAGGTCCCTGGCCTCCTGCCGGCCGATACCGAAGCTCTCCAGCACCTCCACCCCGCTGAGCCGGTCGCGCATCAGGTAGCAGCCCTCGATGACGAACTCCTCGCGGTCGCGGTGGTCGTGGAGGACGCCGAGGCCGACCGCGCCGACATCAGCGGCGGCGGCAGCGCGGCCCCGATCGCCCGTGCCGTGATGGAGGCGGCCCTGCGAGACTGAACCGGTGACGGCTCACGAGGACATACGCGGGGAACTGCGCGCGGTGCTGGCCGCGATCGAGCGCGAGGACCGGAGGCTGTGCGCCTTCCTCGACGTCTGGCCCGAGGAGGCGCTCGCCCGGCTGTCGGCCGCGTCCGGACTCCCGCTTGCCGGGCTGCCGTTCGCGGTGAAGGGCCCGTCCGGCATCCGCTCGTACGCGGCCGGCCGGCTGATCGCGGCCGGTGGCGTCCCGGTCGGCTCGACCTCGGTGCCCGGTCCGGGGACGTACTGGCAGACATGGGGGCTCGGCGCGCACGGCCGCACCGTCAACCCGTGGCGGCCCGACCGGACGCCGGGCGGTTCGTCGGCGGGTTCGGCGGTGGCGGTCGCGGCGGGCCTGGTGGCGCTGGCGACCGGCAGCGACGGGGCGGGCTCGGTGCGTATCCCGGCCGCCTGGTGCGGGGTGTTCGGGCTGAAGACGACGAACGGGCTGCTGCCCTCGCCGGACCGCTCGGGGCTGGCGTCGGCCGGGGTGCTGGCGGCGTCGACGGACGCGGCGGAGACGTATCTGCGCTGTGTCCTGGACGGGTACGCGCCGGTGGCGCCGCGGCTTCCGCTCGCCGCCGTGTACAGCCCTGACCTGGGCTTCGCGGACACCGAGCCGGATGTGGCGGCCGTGGTGCGGGGGGCGGTGCGGCGGCTGGAGGCGGCCGGGGTGGTGCGGACGGCCGTGGGCGGCTGCGCTCTGCTGGACCCGGTGGACGCCTGGACGGCGGTGCGGGGCGGGAACGTGACACCGCGCGAGGCGGAGTCGCGGGCGGAGAACGACCGCCGCCTCGACGCCTTCTTCGCCCGTACGCCCCTGCTGCTCACACCCGTCACGCCCAACCGCCCGCACGGCCACGAGGGTCCGGGCGAGACCTTCTCCACGGCGCTGACCTGGGCGTTCAATCTGAGCGGGCATCCGGCGGCCAGTGTGCCCGCCGGGTTCACGGCGGACGGCTGCCCGGTCGGGCTCCAGCTGGTGGCCGACCGGGGCCGGGACGCGGAACTGCTGGGCGCGGCCCGCGCGGTGGAGCGTGCCCTGTCGGCGGGAGTACGTCGTTTCCGTACGTGAGTACGCGTACTCAGGGCGGTCCGGCGCCGAGGCGGCAGCCTGGAGTGCGACGAGCCACCCCCTGAACCAGGAGTCATCATGCGTACAGCCCGCCGCCGTCTGCGGACCGCCGCCGCCCTCGCCGTGACGGGCGGGGCGCTGGCCCTGCTCACCTCCGCCTGCTCGACGGCGGACGCGGTCTGCTCCGGCGGGGAGTACCCGGTGCTGTACGTGGGCAGCACCGGCAGCGCGTGCGTCAAGGACGGCGAGGAGCCGCCGAAGGGGTACGCCCGCTACCCCGAGGGCAAGGTCCCGGAGCATGTGGACGACACGTGGTGGACGTACTGGAACACCCACACGCTGGACGAGGACGGGAAGATCGTGGAGGTCTCGGAGTAGGGCGACGCGTCCGGCTCAGGCGCCGGCGTCCCCCTGGGCGATCGCCTCGGCGACCTCCGCGACCCTGGCCTCCTCCTCGGCCGCGAAGCGGTCCCGGTCGAGCCGTTCGGCTATCTCCTCGTCCTGGGCCATGAGCAGGTCCAGGTCGGAGTCGCCGAGTTCGAGGACGCCCATGTCCACGTACGCCTTCTGGAGCCGTTCGCCCCACAGGCCGATGTCCTTGACGCAGGGGACGATGCGGCTGAACAGCAGCTTGCGGAAGAGCTGGAGGAATTCGGAGTGCTCGGAGAGGTCCTTGGCCTCCTTCCGGCCGATGCCGAAGTTCTCCAGCACCTCCACCCCGCTGAGCCGGTCGCGCATCAGGTAGCAGCCCTCGATGACGAACTCCTCGCGCTCGCGCCGTTCCGCGTCCCCGAGCTGCTTGTAGTAGTCGCGCAGCGCCATCCGGCCGAAGGCGACGTGGCGGGCCTCGTCCTGCATGACGTAGGCGAGTATCCGCTTGGGCAGCGGCTTGGTGGTGGTGTCGCGGATCATGCCGAACGCGGCCAGCGCCAGGCCCTCGATGAGGACCTGCATGCCGAGGTAGGGCATGTCCCAGCGGGAGTCGCGCAGGGTGTCGCCGAGGAGGCCCTGGAGGCTGTCGTTGACCGGGTAGAGCATCCCGACCTTCTCGTGCAGGAACCGGCCGTATATCTCGGCGTGCCGGGCCTCGTCCATCGCCTGGGTCGCGGAGTAGAACTTGGCGTCCAGGTCGGGGACGGACTCCACGATGCGGGCGGCGCATATCATCGCGCCCTGCTCACCGTGCAGGAACTGGCTGAACTGCCAGGCGGTGTAGTGCTTGCGCAGTTCGCCCCGGTCCTTCTCGGTCATCTTCGCCCAGTGCGGGGTGCCGTACAGGGTGAGCGCCTCGTCGGGGGTGCCGAGCGGGTCGGACGGGTCGACCTCCAGGCTCCAGTCGATGCGCTTGTTGCCGTCCCACTGCTTGTCCTTGCCCTTCTGGTAGAGGGCGAGGAGGCGTTCGCGGCCGTCGTCGTAGTCCCAGCTGAAGCGGGCGGCGCCGGTGGCCGGCACCGTCCACAGCGGTTCCTCGGGGGCGGTGGTGTAGAGGTCGTGGGTCGACACGGACGGCTCCTTCGCCTCGCGGATATCGGGAAGTCGGCGGGCTCCCGGCCCAGTTGGCAGGTTCACACGCTGGTAGACGCTCGGTCAACAAGTCGTGCCGAGGGGATTGACGGTCTTGCTGACAGGCAGTCTCATAATGAGTGACCGCCGGTAACCCATGTGTGAGGTGCCCCCAGCCATGACGACCGTCACCGAAAGCGACCTGCAGACGCTCCGCGACGCACTCGGCCCGCTGCGCGGCCGCGAGCAGATCGCCGAGCGGCTGCTGGAGGCCTCGGCCAAGCACTCCTTCGACCCGGACCGGGAACTCGACTGGGACACCCTGCCCGTGGACGGCAAGTGGTTCTGGCCGCCGGAGCTGGTCTCCCTGTACGACACCCCGCTGTGGAAGCGGATGTCGCACGACCAGCGGCTCGAACTGGCCCGGCACGAGGCGGCCTCGCTGGCCTCGCTCGGCATCTGGTTCGAGATCATCCTCATGCAGCTGCTGGTGCGACACATCTACGACAAGCCCGCGACCAGCAGCCACGTCCGCTACGCGCTCACCGAGATAGCCGACGAGTGCCGGCACTCGATGATGTTCGGCCGCATGATCACCTGGGGCAACGGTCCCACGTACACCGTGCCACGCCGCTACCACAACATGGCCCGCGTCCTGAAGAGCGTCTCCACCACGCCCGGCTCCTTCGCCGGGACGCTGCTCGGCGAGGAGATCCTGGACTGGATGCAGCGGCTGACCTTCCCCGACGAGCGCGTGCAGCCGCTGGTGCGCGGCGTGACCCGCATCCACGTCATCGAGGAGGCCCGGCACGTCCGCTACGCCCGCGAGGAGCTGCGCCGCCAGATGGTGACCGCGCCCCGCTGGGAACGCGAACTGGCGCGGGTGAGCTGCGGCCAGGCGGCCCGCGTCTTCTCCGTCTGCTTCATCAACCCGCAGGTGTACGAGAACGTGGGGCTGAACCGCCACGAGGCCGTCGCCCAGGTCAGGGCCGGCGGACACCGCACGGAGGTCATGCGGACGGGCGCCAAACGGCTGACCGACTTCTTCGAGGACATCGGTGTCCTGAACGGGGTGGGGCGCAGGCTGTGGAAGAGCTCGGGCCTGCTGGCCTGACGGTGGGAGCGCTTACGCTGGGGGGTATGACCCCAGCCGCCGCAGCCGCGCCGCCCGGCCGTGCGTACCGAAGGCTCAGCGTCGAGGAGCGCCGCGCCCAGTTGCTCGGCGCGGCGCTCACCCTCTTCGCCCACCGGGCCCCCGACGAGGTCTCGCTGGACGAGGTGGCGACCGTGGCCGGGGTGTCGCGGCCGCTGGTCTACCGCTACTTCCCCGGTGGGCGGCAGCAGTTGTACGAGGCGGCGCTGCGGTCGGCCGCCGAGCAGCTGAAGCTGTGCTTCGCCGAGCCCGCCGAGGGCCCGCCGACCGAGCGCGTCACGCGCGTCCTGGACCGCTATCTGGCCTTCGTCGACGAGCACGACGCCGGGTTCAGCGCCCTGCTGCGCGGCGGCAGCGTCGCCGAGACGTCCCGGACGGGCACCATCGTGGACGAGGTGCGCCGGGCGGCGGCCGAGCAGATCCTGCTGCATCTGGGCCACGACGGGCGCGACGAGCCCGCGCCCCGGATGAGCATGATGGTGCGCACCTGGATCGCGGCCGTCGAGGCGGCCTCGCTGATCTGGCTGGACGAGGGCAAGCGGCCGGACGCCGGCGAGCTGCGCGACTGGCTGGTCGACCAGTTCATCGGCCTGCTCGCGGTCACCTCCGCGTCGGACCCGCAGACCGCCGCCGCCGTGGCCGCGCTGCTCCCGCTGGAGACGGAGCGGGGCCCGGCCGGCCGGCTCGCGGACCGGCTGGCCCCGCTGGTCGGCGCGGCGGAGCATCTGCTGCCGCGTGACTGACCGGCCGGGCCGATCGGTCAGACTGGCCCGGTGAGAAGCGAGAACACCGCCTTCGTCGGCGGCCCGCTGGACGGCCGGGTCCTGCCCGTCCTCACCGGCGCGACCGGCCACCCGCCCAAGTGGTACGAGGTCCCGGTCCCGGACGCCGCGGGCGGCCCGCCCACCGTGTACGCGTACCGCCGCACCCCGGCCGGCCACACCAAGCGGCTGGGCATCCAGCGGGGCTGGGTCTACGAGTACGCCCCGGACGGCCGCGACCGGCACCGCGTGCGATGGCCGTGGTCGAGGCCGGAGCGCGACGGCGGACACGGAGGCCAGGAACCGCCGCACTAGGGCCTGTCGTCACATTGCCGTCGTCGCCCGAAGGGCGGCCGGGCGGCGTCTGGTGCGTGCGATCGCAAGGCGCCGGAAAGTCCTTGGATGGGGCCTCCCCTGCTCGTCAAGAGCTTGGGGAAGGAGCTACCAGGGCATTTCGGCAACGCCGCGAGCGTGCGTGCCAGACGCCGCCCGGCAGACGGCAATGTGACGACAGGCCCTAGGATCGGTCGTCCGGTGCGGGGAAGGCCGGGTGGGTCACGAGGGGGGATGCGCCATGGAGGCGCCACGTCAGGACGAGCCAGGCCGTTTCGGGCCCTACACCGTGCTGGCGCGGTTGCGCGAGACGGCCACCGCCGTGCAGTACCTGGCGCACGGGGCCGGCGCACAGGACCTCGTCGTCGTCACCGCCGCCCGCCCCGAACTCGCCTCGCTGCCCGCCTTCCGGCACCGCTTCGACGCGGAGACGCGCCTCGCCGACCGGCTGGCGGGCGGCTGGGTCGCCGAGCTGCTGGGCACCGGCGAGGGCGAGCGGCCCTGGACCGCGTCCCCCTATGTGCCGGCGCTGACCCTGGACGAGGCGATAGGGACCTCGGGGCCGCTGCCCGAACGCGCGGTCCGGGTGCTCGGAGCGGGCCTGGCCGAGACGCTGGCCCGGGTGCACGCCACCGGCGCCACCCTCCAGGGCCTCTCCCCGCGCACCGTGCTGCTCGCCGGGGACGGCCCCCGGCTGACCGCGTTCGGCCCGCTGGGCGCGGCGGCCGAGGCGGCGGGCCGCGACGGCCGGCTGTCCGTGCGCCTGGGGCATCTGACTCCGGAACAGCTCGCGGGCGAGGAGGCCGGTCCGGCGTCCGACCTCTTCGTGCTGGGGCTGCTGCTGGCCTATGCGGCGACCGGCGCCACGCCGCTGGCGGACGGCCCGCCCGCCGAGGCCGCCGAGCGCATCGCGCAGGCCGATCCGGAACTGGGCGGGGTGCCCGAGGAGTTGCGCGGCCTGATCGCCCGCTGCCTGGCGAAGGACCCGGCCGACCGGCCGAACGCGGGCGCGGTGGCCGCCGAACTCGCGCTGGAGGGCGCGGCTGCGCTCGCGGCGGCCGGCTGGCTTCCGGACCGGCTCGCGGCGGCGGTGGCCGCGCAGGGCGCCGAGGCCCGCCGATCGGCGCAGGGGCCCGAGGCGCAGGGGCCCGCGCCCGGCGCGCCCGCGCCGCAGGAGTCCGGGGCGCAGGCGCCCGTGCCGGAGGCGGTGGCCGGGGTCGATGTCCAGGACGCCGTGCCGGCCGTGCCCGCCCGGCAGCAGCCGCCCGCCGCCCCCGCGCCGACCCTGGACACCCGCACCACGCAGCTCGGGGTCATCGGCCGGCCGGCCCCCGCGCAGCCCGTGCCCGCCGCCCCGCCCGCGCCGTGGCCGGGCTCGGGGGCGTACCCGCCGGCGCAGCTCCCGCCCCAGCCGCTGCCCGTACCCGCGCCCCCGGCGCCGGCGGCCGGGGCCCCGCGCTCCGGTCTCGACCGGCGGTCGCTGCTGGTCGGGGGCGCCGCCGGGCTCGCCGGCCTGCTGATCGGCGGCGGGGCGGTCTACGCGACCGGGTCCGGCGACGACGCGAAGGCGGCCCCGGAGCCGAAGCCGAAGCCCGCGCCCAGCAACACCCGGCCGACCCTGGCCGGCACCGCCCCGCAACCGCGCTGGATCCACACCCATCCCGAGGGCGAGCCCGCGCCGCTGACGGCCGCGCTCTGGAAGGACCGGCTGCTGGTCCTGACCGACGAGAAGCGGGCGAGCGCGGTGGACCTGCGCACCGGGCGCCGGGTCTGGGAGTGCCCGGACGGCGCCGGGGACCGGGCCGCGCTGCCCGCCGACGACGAGCACTGCTTCGTGGTGGGCGCGTCCGGGTTCCTGTGGATCTCGGCGAAGGACGGCAAGGTCGCCGAGCGGCTGGCGTACGAGGACGGCTTCGAGGACCTGCCCGGCCTCACGCTCGCCACCCTGGTCGGCGCGGACGGGTCGAGCATCTGGTTCACCGGGTCGCACCGGGTGACGGTGAAGGCGCCGAAGCCGAAGAAGGGCAAGAAGCGCGGCAAGGACAAGAAGGTCGTCACGTCGTATCTGTTCGCGTACGACATCGCGGAGCGCAAGGAGCTGTGGCGCTCGGCGCTGCCCAACGGGCGCGGGGACGCGGCGCCCGCGTACCAGCTGATCGCGGTCCGCGAGGACGCCGTGGTGGTGCGGCAGCGGCCGGCCTCCCGCACGGCGAAGCAGGTGAAGGCCGCCCGGAACAAGTCGCGGTTCATCAGCTACGACCGGGCGACCGGCAAGGCGCAGTGGACCAAGTCGCTCGGCCGGGTCACGCCGGACGCGGCGGCCGCCGGCGGGGACGACGGCATGCTGTACGCGGCGGAGGGCAGTGGTCTGCGGGCCTTCGCGACGCCCGGCGGCAAGGCGCGGTGGACGCTCAAGGGCGGCCGCGACTCCGTCTTCGGGGTCCCGGTGCCGAAGGGCGACACGCTGTACACCACCAACCGGAACCATGTCGTCGGGGCGCTCGACCGGGAGAGCGGCAAGGCGGTCTGGCAGCGCTCCACCGAGGCGGCGGGCGACGGCACGCCCGCGATCACCGTCAGCTCCACCGGGAAGACCCTCCTCGCCGCCGAGCGGGGCCAGGTCACCGCGTTCGCGGCGGCCGACGGCAAGCGGCTGTGGAAGTTCCAGGACATCGGCAACCAGGACCCCGGGGGCGAGACCGTCACCGCCGGGTACCAGGTGCTGGCGTACGAGGGGACGGCGGTCGTCCGGCGCGGCGGGACCGTCTACGCGTTCCCGGTGGCCTGAGCGCACCCGTCCGGCGGACGGGACCACCGCCTTCCGGGCGATTCCGGGGGCGGTGGCCCGCCGCCACACCCCCGGGTCCTTGCATCGCACCCCGCACGGCGTGAGCGTGTGTACGAAATGCGCTCACTCATGGGGTAGTCGCACGATTCGCCCCGGTCCGGAGGTGATGTCGTGGCGTCGGGCACTCTGGTGCGTACCCTCGGTACGGCGGTGCTGGCCGCCGTCGTCGTGGTCTCACCGGCCACCGCCGTCGCGGCCCCCGCCCCGCCCCCCGCGCCCGGTGATGTCGCCGGGCTGCTGAGCGAGTTGCAGCGGCTCTACCAGCAGGCCGAAGAGGCCACCGAGAGCTACAACGGCACGGCGGCCGAGCTGAAGAAGCGGGCCGCGCGGGCGAAGAAGCTCGACGCGGCCCTCGTCACCGCCCGCCGTTCGCTGGCCGACGGCCGCGACGCGGCGGGGCGGCTGGCCCGCGAGCAGTACCAGGGCCGGTCCGAGCTCTCCGCGTATCTGCGGCTGCTGCTGATGCGCGATCCGGAGGCGGCCCTGACGCAGGGCCAGGTCATCCAGCGTCTTACCGCCGGCCGTGCGGCGGCCGTGCGGCGGCTGGGCGCGGCCGAGAAGCGGGCCGACGAGCTGGCCCGGGAGTCCCGCAAGGTGCTGGCCGAGCAGCGGACGCTGACCGCGCGCCGGAAGAAGGAGCGCGACACCGTACGCACCCGGCTGAAACAGGTCGAGGCGATGCTCGCCACGCTCTCCCCGGACCAGCTCGCCGACGTCAACGGCCTCCAGCGGAAGAACACGGACCGGGCCCAGAGCGCGCTCGCCGCCTCCGGGGCGCTGTCCTCGACCCGGCCGCCGACCGCCCAGGGCGGCGCGGCCGTCCGGTACGCGGTCCGGCAGATCGGCAAGCCGTACGTGTGGGGGGCGGAGGGGCCCGACTCCTTCGACTGCTCCGGGCTCACCTCGCGGGCGTGGGCGAGCGCCGGCCGCGCCGTTCCGCGCACCTCGCAGGAGCAGTGGCGGCAGCTGACCCGTATCCCGATGAGCGCGCTGCGCCCCGGCGATCTGGTGGTCTACTTCCCGAAGGCGACCCATGTGGCGCTGTATCTCGGCAACGGCCTGGTGGTGCAGGCGCCCCGGCCCGGCTCGCGGGTGAAGGTCTCCCCCGTGGCGTCGAACCCGGTGCTCGGCGCGGTCCGGCCCGACCCGGCCGGTACGCCGCTGACCTCGTACCGGGGCCCCGAGCTGCCCGCCGGGGCGACCGACGGCTCCGACGAGGGCTACGGCTCCGCCGCGGCCCCGGCCTCGTAGGACCGGGGGCCGCGGCGGGGCCCGGTCAGGCGGCGGGGCCGGTCACCGAGGTGAGATAGGCGTTCGTCTTCTCCGGGTCGAAGAAGAAGTTCTCGAAGTCGGCCGGGTCGTCGAAGCCGTTGGCGAAGCGGTCCGCGACCGGCTGGAGCTGCCCGGCCGCCCCGATCAGGTTCAGGACGTGCTCCGGCGGGGCGCCGAGCATGGCGTTGGTCCACTTGGTGACGTGCTGGGCGGTCGCCCAGTAGCGGTCGAACGTGGCCCGCATCCATGCCTCGTCGAACTCCCGGTCGCCGTGCTCGACGATCGCGTCGAGGTAGGCGGCGGCGCACTTGGACGCCGAGTTGGAGCCCTGGCCGGTGATCGGGTCGTTGGCGACGACGACGTCCGCGACGCCGAGGACCAGGCCGCCGCCGGGCAGCCGGCCGACCGGCTTGCGGACGGTGGGGGCGTACCGGCCGGCGAGGGTGCCGTTGGCGTCGGTGAGTTCGACCTTGGTGGCGCGGGCGTACTCCCAGGGGGTGAACCGCTCCATCAGCTCCAGGGTCTTGGCCAGGTGCTCGGAGGGGTCCTTGATGCCCTGGAACGCGTCGAGCGGCCCGCCGGGGACGCCCTCCCAGAACAGGATGTCGGCCCGGCCCGAGGTGGTGAGGGTCGGCATCACGAACAGCTCGCCGACGCCGGGGACCAGGTTGCAGCGGACGGCGTCGAACTCCGGGTGCTCCGGGCGCGGGCCCATGCCGTGGACGTACGCGACGGACAGCGCGCGCTGCGGGGCGTCGTACGGCGAGCGGGCGGCGTCCCGGCCGAACATGGAGACCAGTTCGCCCTTGCCGGCCGCGACCAGCACGAGGTCGTAGGCACGCGAGAAGTAGTCCAGGTCCGAGACGGCCGCGCCGTGGATGACGAGCTGTCCGCCGCGCTGCGCGAAGGTCTCCATCCAGCCGGCCATCTTGACCCGCTGGTCCACCGACTGGGCGTAGCCGTCGAGCCGGCCGACCCAGTCGACGGCCCGCGAGGAGTCGGGGGCGGCGACGGAGACGCCGAGGCCCTCGATGCGCGGGGCCTGGGACTCCCAGAAGTTGAGCCGGAGGTCCCGCTCGTGCTGGAGCGCGGTGTGGAACATGCACTGCGTGGACATGACCCGGCCGGACCGGATCTCATCGGCCGTGCGGTTGGACATCAGGGTGACTTCGTATCCCCGGGACTGGAGTCCGAGGGCGAGCTGGAGCCCGGACTGACCGGCTCCGACTATCAGTATCTTCCGCATCGCGGTTCTCCGTTGTGGGGGTGCGGGTTACGCGGGGTCGGCGTCGAGGGCGTGGCCGACGAGGGCCAGCAGGGACTCGACGACCGTGATCCGGCTGCGCGCGTCCATGATCAGGACGGGGACGTGCGCGGGTACGGTCAGTGCCTCGCGGACGTCGTCGGCCTCGAAGGCCGGGGTGCCCTCGAAGTGGTTGACGGCGACGATGTACGGCAGTCCGCAGCTCTCGAAGTAGTCGAGGGCGGGGAAGCAGTCGGCGAGGCGGCGGGTGTCGGCCAGCACGACGGCGCCGATCGCGCCGCGCACCAGGTCGTCCCACATGAACCAGAAGCGCTGCTGGCCCGGTGTGCCGAAGACGTACAGCACGAGGTCGTCGTCCAGCGTCAGCCGGCCGAAGTCCATCGCGACGGTCGTGGTGAGCTTGTCGGGCGTGGCGTCCAGGTCGTCGGTGTCCTCGCTCGCCCGCGTCATCATCGCCTCGGTGCGCAGCGGGGTGATCTCGGAGACCGCGCCGACGAACGTGGTCTTGCCGACGCCGAAGCCGCCCGCGACCACGATCTTCGTGGCGATCGGAGCCCTGGTGGTGTCCAGCTGCCAGGGCTGGGTCTGCTCCTCGGGCCGGGTGTCCGGCCCCGGCTGCCGCGGGGCGAACAGCGGCGACTCAGAGACGACGGAGTCCATCGAGCACCCTTTCGAGCAGTGCGCGGTCGGGTCTGCCGGGGCCGTGCCCGGTCCCGTACACGCGGATCTTTCCCTGGTCGGCCAGGTCGCTGAGGAGTACCCGGACCACGCCGAGCGGCATTCTCAGCAGCGCCGAGACCTCCGCGACGGTGCGCATCCGGCGGCAGATCTCCACGATCGCCCTGAGTTCCGGCATCACCCGGGACGGGTTGCCGTCGGTGAGTTCGCGGCGCTCCTGCGGTGCCTCCAGCGCGGCGACGAACGTCTCCACGAGCAGGACGTGTCCGAAGCGGGTGCGGCCGCCGGTGAGCGAGTACGGGCGTACCCGTGCGGGCCGTTTGCCCGCCCCGCGTACGGGGAGCCTGCCGGCGGGTCCGGTGGCGGCCGGGCTCACCGGGCGCTCTCCAACGACGTGCGCAGTTCCCTGCGGAGTTCGGGGGTGAGTACGTGCCCGGCCCGGCCGACGAACAGCGCCATGTGGTACGCGACGACGCCCATGTCGCAGTCGGGGGCGGCGTGCACCCCGAGCAGGGAGCCGTCGCTGATCGACATGACGAAGACGCTGCCCTCCTCCATGGTGACCATGGTCTGTTTGACGCCGCCGCCCTCCATCAGCGTCGCGGCGCCGGCGGTGAGGCTGCCGATGCCCGAGACGATGGTCGCCAGATCGGCGCTGGAACCGCGTGGTCCGCTGGGCGGGGCCGGTTCGGCGGCGGCCGCCGTGCGGTGGCCGGGGTCGGAGGAGAGCAGCATCAGCCCGTCCGACGACACGACCGTGACCGAGTGGACCCCTGGCACCTCCTCCACGAGATTGCTGAGCAACCACTGCAGGTTCCGGGCCTCGCTACTCAGCCCGCATGTGCTGGGCGCAGTCAACTACGTGCCTCCTCGACTGTTTCCCCCGTGTCTCCGGTCCGGCCATCGGTACGGCCTGCCGGCTCGGCCTGTTCGGTACGTGTGTCTCCGGCGAGTTCCGCCTCGACGTCTCTGCGGCCGTCCCTGGCCCCCTGCTGGAAGTTGTCGAGGCGGCGGCGCAGGGCCTCGCGGTCGACGCTCCCCCGGCGCTCGGCGGCGGGCGCCCCGGCGGGCCGGACGATGTTCGGGGTCCGCTTGGGCAGCCCCTTGTCGGTGACGGTGGCGGCGGATTCCGGGGCGGGCTCGGGTTCCGGGGCGGGCTCGGGGGCCTGCGGGGGCCGGGGCAGGCGCACCTGGAGGGTGGCCTCGGCGTCGAGGGCGTCGGGCTCGGGGTCCGGTTCGGTGACCGCCTCGGGGGCCTCTTCGGGGTCGTCGGCCGCCTGCGCCTGGGCGAGCACCCGTTCCGCCGCCGCGATCATCGGATCGTCCGACGACTCCGTACCGCGGCCCGGCAGCGTGTTGGAGTTGGCCTCCGCGACCGAGCCCGGCAGGTTGAGCGCGGGCGCCTCACCCGGCGTGGTGACGGCGGGGGGCGTCGCGGCGGGGAGGGCCTTCGGCAGCAGGGCCTCGGGGAGCACGACGACCGCCGTGATCCCGTTCCCCTTCTGCTCGCGCAGCTCCACCCGTACGCCGTGCCGCGCGGCGAGCAGCGACGTCACCTGGAGGCCGAGACCGGCCCCGGCCCCCTCCCCGGCGGCGTTCCGTTCGCCGGCCTCGAAGAGGGCCGGGTCGGCGAGGCGGGTGTTCAGCTCGTCCATCCGCTCGGCGGACATGCCGATGCCCTCGTCCTGGACGGAGAGCATCACCTCGCCGCTCTCCAGGAGCCAGCCGGAGAGCTGGACCGGGGAGTCGGGCGGCGAGAAGGAGGTCGCGTTCTCCAGGAGTTCGGCGACCAGGTGGCTGAGGTCGTCGGCGGCGAACCCGGCGATCTGGGCGTGCGGCGGAAGGGACTGGATGGTGACCCGCTCGTACCGCTCGATCTCGCTGACGGCGGCGCGCAGGACGTCCACCAGCGGGATCGGGCCCGGGTGCCCGTGTCCGTGCTCGGCACCGGCCAGGACCAGCAGGTTCTCGCTGTGCCGGCGCATGACCGTGGCCATGTGGTCGAGCTTGAAGAGCGTGCCGAGGCGCTCCGGGTCCTGCTCGCGCTCCTCCAGGGACTCGATGACGCCGAGCTGCCGCTCGACCAGGCCCAGGGTGCGCAGCGAGAGGTTGACGAAGGTGTGGTGGACGGTGCCGCGGAGCTTCTCCAGCTGGGCGGTCAGCTCGTCCGTGTGGGCCTGGAGTTCGGTGCGCCGGGCGGCGAGCTTCTCGCGTTCGCCGATGAGGCCGGCGCGTTCGGCGGCGAGCTTCTCGGCGCGCCCCTCGTGGTCCTGGAGCAGCTCGCGCGACCGGCCGTGCAGGGCGTTGAGGGAGCGGACGACCTGGGCGAACTCGTCGTTGCGGCCGGTGTAGCGGACCGGTTCGGCGGTGGCGGGTTCGGCGGCCAGCCGGGCGGCGCCGATCCGCAGCACGGCGAGCGGCTGGGTGAGGGTGCGGGCGACGGCGGTGGAGACGCCGACGGCGACGAGCAGGCAGCCGCCGAGGAGGGCGATGCGCAGTTCGAGGGCGGTGACGTCGTCGTCGCGCAGCTGCTCCAGCCGCTGGACCTGGGTGGTGGCGAGCGCGGACTGCACGGAGCGCATCCGGTCGACGCGGGCGGTGAGCGCGGCGGCGACCTTCTTCTCACTGACCTTGAGGTCGGCGTCGGACAGCTCGGGGCGGTCGGTCAGCTCGGCGAGGTACTTCTCGGCGCTGTTGACCTCGGGTCCGGTGACGAGGGAGGCCAGCTTGTCGCGGGCGGTGGCCCCGGCGGACTGGTCGAACTCCGCGAGCGCGGCGAGTTCGCCGACCCTGGCCCGCTGCGCGGCGGCGCTCAGCGCGTCGCGGGCGCGGTCCCCCTTGGTCTCGCCCTCGTCCCGCTGCTGCACGGGCAGCCCGGTGAACGGGTCGGTCTGCGGGGGCGCCGGCTCCGGGCGGGGCACGGCGAGTGCGGCGAGCAGCAGCCCGCGGGTGGCGGACGCCTGGTCGGTGGCCCGGCCGAGGGCGCGCGGGGTGCGGGCGCCGTCGGCAGCGCGCGGCGGGGTGTCACGGGCGAGCGCGTCGGCCAGGCCGTGGAGTTTGGCGATGACCTCGGAGTACGCCTGGTGGGCCGCCAGGGCGGTGCCCTTGCCGCTGACCGCGTCCCGGCGCAGGGAGGGGATGGTGGACAGGTCGCGCAGCAGGTCGGGCGGGGCCGCCTCGCGGATCTCGTCCACCTGCTGGTCGACCCGGGCGCCCCGGTTGCCCGGCTCGCCGTCCCGGCCGCCCGCGATGTACACGGTGATCTCGTCGCGCTCGTCGGCGAGGGAGTGGGCCAGGGAGACGGCCTGCTGGTTCAGCTCGGCGAGGGTGACCAGGTGCTGCGAGTCGTTGAGGTCGGCCGAGGCGGCGAGCACGGCCGGTGTCCCCGCCGCTATGACGGTGATCCCGACGACGGCGACGCCCGCGACCAGCCGGCTGCGGACGCGTACGGTGCGACCGCCGCCGGCCGGGGTCGTCGGCGCCGCCCCGGAACCGCTGTTGCTGCCGCCCTTGCTCCGAGGCCGCTTCTTCTGCACCGGTGCTCGCAATCTTGACTCGTCCGCCCTTGAAGCAGAGGTGACGCACGGTCACATGAACGAGCGCCCCGCCCCCTGGTACGGCTTCCGACCATTCCAGCGCTTTTGGGGAGGGGGCGCGCATCAACCGCTCCGCCACCTGAACGAGTGAACATCACTCCGGAGTTGGCGAACAAGTTTCCCCGGCGCACGCCGGAGTCACGTGCGGCCACCGGCTGGAACTTCGGCGCCCGCTTTGGCAGGATGCCCGCCCGCATCCGGGGGCGGAGCGGCCGCTTCCGCCCGGTCGGGCCGCTGACCTGCCGGTACGCGCCGATCCCCGCAGGATGCAGGTGCGGTGAAGGCGTCGTGCAGACTGAACGCATGCGTATCGAACTCGCGACCGCCGCCGGAGCCCCCGATCGACCGAACGAGGACTGGACCGCATCGGTCCTCCCCGCCTCCGGCCGGGGCGGCGGACTGGTGCTCCTGGACGGCGTGACGCCGCCGGAGGGCGACGACGGTTGTGTGCATTCGGTTCCATGGTTCACGGCGAGGCTGGGCGGGGCGCTGGTCGAACTGTCCGGTTCGCGACGGGATCCGACCCTGCGGGAGGTCCTCGCGGAGTCCATCCGGCGCACCGCAAACGCCCATCGCTCCTCGTGTGACCTTTCTCACGTACGTACGCCGCAGGCGACGGTGGTCGTGGTGCGTTGGGACGAGGCCGCCGTGGAGTACCTGGTGCTGTCCGATTCGGTGCTGTTGTTCGAGTCGCCCGAGGGAGAGGTCCGCGCCGTGCTGGACGACCGGCTCGACCGGCTGGCGCCCGAGCTGCTGGTGTCCGACGCGGTGGCGGACGCCCGTGCGCGCAACAAGGAGGGCGGGTTCTTCACGGCCGCCGCCGACCCGGCCGTGGCGGCGCGGGCGGTCGTGGGGCAGGCCCCGCGCGCCGGAGTACGGGGCCTCGCGGCGATGACGGACGGGGCGAGCCGCTGGACGGAGATGTTCGGCGAGGGCGACTGGGCGGCGTGCTTCGGGGTCCTGGAGAAGGAGGGCCCGCAGGGGCTGATCGACCGGGTCCGCGCCCTGGAGGACGCGGACACGGAGCGTAAGCATCTGCGGGGCAAGACGCACGACGACGCCACGGCGGTCTTCGTACGCCTGTGAGGCATCCCGCCGCCGGGCACCCGGCACCCCGCCGGTCGGCTCAGTCCTCGGCCCGGGCGTTCAGATGGTGCAGCAGCCGGGCCAGTTCGGCGACCTCGGCGCGGTCCCAGTCGGCGAGCTTGCGGACGTAGCGGTCGCGGCGGGCGTCGCGGACGCCGCGGAAGCGGGCCAGGCCCTCGTCGGTGAGGTGGACGAGGAAGGCGCGCCCGTCGGCCGGGTCGGGCTCGCGCGCCACCAGGCCGAGGTTCTCCAGGGCGCGGAGCTGACGGCTCATGGTGGCCTTGCCGACGCCGAAGTAGGCGGCGAGGTCGGTGGCCCGCTGACGGCCCGCGGACTCCAGGCGGACGAAGAGCCCGTAGGCGGCGGCCTCCAGCTCCGGATGCACCTCGCGGGCCATTTCCCCGGAGTTGGCCCGTGCGCGACGCAGGAAGACGGCCAACTCGCGTTCGAGGGCGAGGAATTCGTGGTCCACACCACTTCCTCCGGTAGCGCCGGGTTCACGCCCTCTTTCGCTCCCGTGCACGTCAACACCCCTCTTGAGCTTTCCTGCCGGTGAAACTTTCCTTACGCCGCCGGTCATCGCCGCAGCTCGGCCAGTATTTCGCAGGATTAGACCAACGGCACAGCGCGGACCCCCTTCCGCGAGCGGGTCTACGTGCGTAGCGTCATACGTGGCATGTTCACACCATGACATGCCTCCGGGGTCGCCGTGCGGCGCCCCACGGGTCAGCGGAATCCCCCCACTGAGCTTTCCCCCTCGCTTCCCCCCACCAAGACTCGGAGGCACGCAATGCCCGTGCGCAGATCCGGTTCCTCCAGGGCCCGCCGCTCGCGCTTCGCCGCGGCCGGCACCCTGCTCGCAGCCCTCTCCCTCCTCATAGCCCTGCCCGGCGCGTCGAACGCGGCCGGCGGCAAACCCACCGGCCCGGCCCGCGGCTCCGCCACCATGGGCATGGGCGTGATCGCCCACGACGGCCAGGGCGGCTCGCCCGCCAGAAGCCTGGTCACCCAGACCGAAGGCGTGGACGTCAGCAGCCACCAGGGCAACGTGGCCTGGTCGACGCTGTGGAACAGCGGCGTCAAGTGGGCCTACGCCAAGGCGACCGAGGGCACGTACTACACCAACCCCTACTTCGCCCAGCAGTACAACGGCTCGTACAACGTCGGGATGATCCGGGGCGCGTACCACTTCGCCACGCCCGACACCACGAGCGGCGCCACCCAGGCCAACTACTTCGTGGACCACGGCGGCGGCTGGTCCAGGGACGGCAAGACCCTGCCGGGCGTGCTGGACATCGAGTGGAACCCGTACGGCGCGCAGTGCTACGGCAAGAGCGCGTCCCAGATGGTCGCGTGGATACGCGACTTCGTGAACACGTACAAGGCGCGCACCGGACGGGACGCGGTCATCTACACCGCGACCAGCTGGTGGCAGACCTGCACGGGCAACAACGCGAGCTTCGGCACCACCAACCCGCTGTGGGTGGCCCGCTACAGCTCGACGGTCGGCACGCTTCCCGCCGGCTGGGGTTTCTACACGATGTGGCAGTACACGTCGTCCGGACCGACGGTGGGTGACCACAATCACTTCAACGGTGCTCTCGACCGCGTACGGGCGCTCGCCAACGGATAGCGGCGGCAGCCCCGCCCTCCCCTGAGCCCGGTGACCGCAAGGGTCGCCGGGCTTCGCCGCGTCCACGGGCCGGAACCGGCGCTCCCCCGTACCGAACCCGGAGACCCCACCCCCACTATAAATTCGGTGTATACCCCACGTGTATAGTCATCGTCCTACGTCGCACACCAGTGCGACCATTTACCCGAGGGAGTGGCACGCCGTGCCCAGTAGGACGAAGTCGATCGGTACGGGGTTGGCCGTTGCCCTTGTGACAGCCCTCACGCTGACGTTGAGCGGCTGCTCGATGGAGACCACCGCGCCCGGTTCGGCCCGCGCGGACGCCGGTGACGACGCCAAGGGGGCGTTCGGTCCGGTGGACTGCCGCAAGGCCAAGTGCATAGCCCTGACCTTCGACGCGGGACCGGGCGAGGACACCCCCAGGCTGCTGGACATCCTCAAGGAGAAGAAGGTCCACGCGACGTTCTTCCTGCTCGGCAAGAACCATGTGAAGAAGCACCCGGACACCGTCCGCCGACTGGCGGCCGAGGGCCACGAGGTCGCCAACCACACCTGGTCGCACGAGATCCTCACGGACAAGAAGCCGGCCGAGATACGCGCCGAGCTGGAGAAGACGCAGGACGCCATCGAGGCGGTCACCGGCAAGAAGCCGCGGCTGATGCGCCCGCCGCAGGGCCGCACCGACGACACCGTCTCCGGGATCAGCAAGGACCTCGGGCTCTCCCAGATCCTGTGGAGCGCCACCGCCAAGGACTACTCGACGAACGACTCCGCGCTGATCAAGAAGCGGATACTCGACCAGGCGAGCAAGGACGGCATCATCCTGCTGCACGACATCTACAAGGGCACGGTGCCCGCGGTGCCCGGCATCATCGACGCCCTCAAGAAGGAGGGCTACACCTTCGTGACGGTCCCCCAGCTGATGGCACCCGCCGAGCCGGTGCCCGGCACGATCTACCGCCCCTGACCCGGCAACCGCGCGGCGGCCCGCTCCCCCTCGTACGAGCGGAAGCGGGCCTGGTACGAGAGGAAGCGGGCCGGGTGGCGGAAGCGGGCCGGGTACGGGCGGGGCCGCGGGATCACGCCGCCGCCGCGACCCTCCGCTCCGCCGGGGCCGACGCCGGGGCGAGGGCGATCTCCAGCACCTGGCGGACGTCGGTGACCGGGTGCACCTCCAGGTTCTCCAGCACCTCGGCCGGGACGTCGTCCAGGTCGGCCTCGTTGCGCTTGGGGATCACCACGGTGGTGATGCCCGCGCGCTGCGCGGCCAGCAGCTTCTGCTTCACCCCGCCGATCGGCAGCACCCGCCCGGTCAGCGAGACCTCGCCCGTCATCGCCACGTCCGTGCGGACCTGCCGCCCGGAGAGCAGCGAGGCCAGCGCCGTCGTCATCGTGATGCCGGCGCTCGGGCCGTCCTTGGGGACCGCGCCCGCCGGGAAGTGGATGTGCACCCCGCGGTCCTTGAGGTCCGCGACCGGCAGCTCCAGCTCCGCGCCGTGCGACCGCAGGAAGCTCAGCGCGATCTGCGCCGACTCCTTCATGACGTCACCGAGCTGACCGGTCAGGGTCAGTCCGGACGCCCCGGTCTCCGGATCGGCCAGCGACGCCTCCACGAACAGGACGTCCCCGCCGGCCCCGGTCACCGCGAGCCCGGTGGCCACACCCGGCACCGCGGTGCGGCGCTCGGCCGGGTCCTGCGCGGACTCGGGCACGTGGTGCGGACGGCCGATCAGCCCGCGCAGGTCGTCCGCGCCCACCGCGAACGGCAGCTCGCGGTCGCCGAGTTCGCTCTGGGCCGCGACCTTGCGCAGCAGCCGGGCGACGGACCGCTCCAGGTTCCGCACCCCGGCCTCGCGGGTGTACTCGCCGGCCAGCCTGCGCAGCGCCGACTCGTCGAGCGTGACCTCGCCCTTCTCCAGACCGGCCCGCTCCAGCTGGCGCGGGAGCAGGTGGTCGCGGGCGATGACGACCTTCTCGTCCTCGGTGTAGCCGTCGAGCCTGACCAGCTCCATCCGGTCGAGCAGCGCCTCCGGAATGGCCTCCAGGACGTTGGCGGTGGCCAGGAAGACGACGTCGCTGAGGTCGAGTTCGACCTCCAGGGAACTGTAAGCCCCTCGAGAGATCGAATCTCCCGAGCGTGCCCGTTCCCCGGAACGGTGCACCCCTGGAGACATAGGGGAATCCCGTGGTCCTTACGCCACCATGCAAACCACCGCGCACGCTGTGCCCGCCACCTTCCAGCCCGCCCCCCGCATCGCTATCAGCCTCCGTCTGTCCCGCTCGGACGACGCGTCAACGTCGCTGGACGTACAGCGCAGGGCGTGCCACCCCGCCGCTCCGAGGGGAGGGGCGGGGCCCGGGCAGCAGGTTCGTCAGCCGTTCTTACGGGCGAATGTGACCAGCCCCGCCCACTGGTCGGCTGTGAGGGTGAGGCAAGGTCCTTCCGGGTTCTTGCTGTCCCGTACGAGGTAGTCGCCGGTTGCGGCAGCGTGCTCGGGGGCCCACTCGATGCACTGGCCGCCGTTTCCGTCGCTGTACGTGCTCTTGACCCACTGGTCCGGTCGGGGGCCGTGCGTACTACTCATCTGTCGTACTCCTCCGCGATCTTGCGAATCAGCGCCACGGACTCTTCGGGGTCACGCGCGGATGCCCGCAAACGCTCGAAGGAAGCACGTCCGTGACTCACCACCTGTGCCGAGTCCGTTACGTGCCCCTGCCCCATGGCTTCTGTGTAGAGGACGGTCGGTCCGTCGTCTGGTGTGAGAAGCGTAAAGGGTGTACCTGATGCAGGGGCACCCGCCAGGGAGCGGAGAACTTGAAGCGTGACGTGGGGTTTTTCTGCGTCGGCAGCGAGGTGGCGGAGCTGTTCAGCCATGACGGCATGGTTGCCCACCAGCGTGCGCAGGGTCGTTTCGTGCAAGATCACCCACAGGACAGGCGGGTCGTCGCGCTCTATGACCTCGCGCCGGGCCAACCGTGCTTCAACTCTGGTTTTGATTTCGGCGTCGGTCTCGTACGGGAACGTAGCCCGGAACGTGGCTTCCGCGTACTCCCACGTCTGCAACATGCCCATGATCAGGGCATTGGAGTAGTCCTCGATCTGCCGGGCTTGTCTCTCCAGGTTGACGTACGGAACGAACCACTCCGGGTGTGCGCGCTCGCTCACTCGGACCAGCGTCCGCGCGAAGTACCCGGACGTGTTGAAGAACCGGTCACAACCCTCGGCGAACTCAGGCGACGGGAGTGCCTGCCCGTTCTTGACCTTGCTCACGTACGGGGGCTTGTAACCCGTGAACGCGGCAAGTGCCGCCCCCGTCTTCCCTGAGTGCCTGAGAGCTTCCTCCAGCTCATTTCCGAACCACTCCAACCCGTTCCCGGGTCGTCTCGGTTGTTCGCTCACCTGTTCAACTCCTCACATTTCCACATGCGTTGGAAACATGTTTGCCCTGTTGAGAGTGCCGCCGGGACGTCACTCTAGGTGTTGTACCGCTTGCGAGAAGGCATCCCCCCGAACCGAGGTACCCCATGCCCGAGGTCATTAAGAGCGCCAGGACGCGCGACAAACCCGAGCTTGAGCCGGTCGCGCACGCTGAGTGCCGCATCTGCACCGCCGCTCACCGGGGCCGCTCGGCGTCGCGCATCCACGGCAACGAGGGCGGGGTACGGCACTACAACGCGATCATCGAGGCGCACCCCCACCGCGACGACCAGGCCGACGCCGAGCACAAGGGCGACGAGACGGGCGAGGACTCCCCGCTGTTGATCGCCCTCCGGGAGCGCGTCACCGAGGAAAACGGGCTGCGCCGCTCCATCCGGTTCGGCTCGTGAGCGTCACCCTGCCGTCCGGCATCCTGCACCCCGACGTGTCGGGCGTTCCCGAGCCGGCGAGCACGAACGACGGGAACCGCTGGACGTGGGGCCCGTGCTGGGGCTGGTGCTTGCGGGAACGGGCCCGGGTGCTGTGGCTCGGCCCCGCGCAGACGACCGGGCATGTAGTCGCTGATCTGTACTACTGCGGACCGTGCATCGAGCGTCTTCACGCCCGGATCGTTGCTCACGCTCGCGATGCGGTACCTACCCGGACCGTCACGACCGAGGGGTTGCCGATCCGCTCGGGCCCCCGCCACAAGGCACCGCGGCGACTGTTCCGGTAGCCCTCAAGCCCCCGCCCTGGTCGTGCCAACGGTTCCCCCGACGACCAGGGCGGGCCCCAGACTTCCCCTGCCCGTCAGAGCGGGCGTCCCTACTCGGCAGGGGAAAACCGAGAACCCGTCTCATGCGGAGAGGAGGAACGCACATGGCCCAGGAAGTCACCCCCGGCACGTCCGAGGAGACCGACGTTCCGGCAGTCGTCGTACTCGGCGACGCCGCCGCGCTGACGCGTGGCAGCTCGTCCACGTCGGTGGAAAGCAAGCAGACGCCGTACAGCTAGACCGGCACCAGGGCGGCCCCCTGCGGGAGAGATCCCAACGGGGGCCGCTCCCTGGTTTCAGCGGTGGAAGAGGTGACGAAATGAAAGACCGCAAGGCGCGGTGGTACGGCGGGCGCGCACCCGGAAGCCGACCCGCCGCAACCCCGGTAGGGGCACGTTTGCTCTGGCATGACCCTGCGCTGTGGGTCTGCGGGGACTGGCAGCCCGAGCACGTCCGGATCCTGGAACTCGGCAGTGCGCGATTGGCTGTGCTCGGTCCGTGTTCGGCCACCGACCATGAGTTGGGCCGTGCGCTGGTGGTCCCTGATCTGCCGACGCTCGCGCGGACGTGGGCGGGCTCGCACACCGTTGTCCGGCTGACAGAGCGGGGTCGTGTGGAAGTCCTCGCGGACACGGGGGCTGCCTCGCCCCTCTATACGGTCACCACCCCGGACGGGCCCGTGTGGGGGTCCAGTTCGCTCGCGCTGTCCTCGCTTGCCGGCGGGCGTGTGGACACCGGATGGCTCGCCGCGTACCTGCGGGACAAGCACAGCCCCGCCGCGGACCGTAGCCCGTGGGCAGGCGTGGCCCCCGTTCCCGCCGGTCATCTGCTGACGCTCGGAACCGAGGGCGGCCCGACTCTTACGCCCTGGTGGTCACCGAGCAAGCGCACCCCGCGCGAGGCATCGGCAGCTCTGCGACAGGCTCTTGGCGAGGGTATCCGCGTGCGGGTCGAGGGGGTATCCGCGACCACCGATCTTGCGGGCATGGACTCGACCACGGTCACGCTGCTCGCCGCACAGTACGGACCCGTTACCGGCATGACCGCGCATCCGGCGGGCGTGACCAGCGGCGGGGACATGCGCTACGCGCAAGCGCTGGACGTCCCCCGCCTGACACGATCCCCGTTCCCGCTCAGCACTCGACACCTTCCGTTCACGGAAACCGACGTGCCGTTGCCCGCAACGGACGAGCCCGCCCCGTCAACGGCGGTATGGGCGATGCTTGCGGACCAGCTCGGCACGATGGCCGCCGCCGGCTCCGTCTGCCACCTGACCGGCGACGGCGGAGACAACCTGTTCTTGTCCACGCCCGCACACCTTGCGAGCCTCGCCCGTAGCGGGAACTGGCTCCGCATGTGGGGGGAAGCACGGGACTGGGCTCGGCTCCGTCGCCAAAGTCCCCGTCCGTTGATCGCCGCCGCGCTGCGGGGCAACGCGTACCGGATCGGCCGAGCGAACATCGGGCGGCCGACGTGGCTCACCGCACCCGTACCGAAAGTGAGCGCCGTAACAGGCCCTGACCCCGACATGGTGTTGGTCGCCGAGCTGCGCACGGTGGCACGCGCGGCGTACTCGGAACTCCAGCTCGCGGACTCACTCGGCCTCGCGCTGCACAACCCCTACTTTGACGGCTCGGTCCTGGACGCGGTGGTCTCGGCCCCCATCGAACAGCGCTACTCGGCTCGGCGATACAAGCCGATGCTTGCCGACACGTTCGCCGATCTGCTGCCCGCCGAGCACCGCACCAGGGCTGCCAAAGGGCTCATGGTCGGCGACTTCCACCTAGGACTACGCAGGAACCGAACGCGCTTGCTCCGCCTCGCGGACGGTCGTCTGGCGGCCCTCGGGCTCGTCAACCCCGCGCCGCTGTGCGCCACCCTTCACGCGGCTGCCCTCGGCGCGGAAACGATCTGGCCCCCGCTGCTGTCCGTTCTTGCTGCCGAGGCATGGCTAGAGGCGGTCGAGCGGTCCCCCGGGACCGAGTGGACATACACCGCCCCGACCCCGGCGGGTGCGCGGTGAGCCGAACCAACACCGTGGTCGTGCGGTCCTCTTACGCGTCCGTCGTACTCGACTACGACACGGGCACAACCGAGCTACGCCCCACGTCCGACGCGGTAACCGCCATGGGTGCGACCGTCGTTGACGTGCCGGACACGGTTCTGACGTGGGGAACCGTCGAACAGTCGGCAGCCCCGCCCGAGCCGGCTCCGGTCCCGTTGCGGTGGCGGGCCCTCGCCGTTCCGGTCGTCCTCGCCACCGCCGCCGTATGGGCTGCTGGTCGTCGCCGGAACCGGTTCTCGCGGCTCGTCCGCCTTGCGTGCTCGGGGCGCGCGTTGCCCCCGGCCACCGCCGTACAGGCTCGTTACGCTGTCCGCTCCGTTCGCTGGGCCGCACAGCTCTTGCCGATGCGCTGGGCGTGCCTGGAGGACTCGACAGCTGCCGCACTCGTGCTGACGGCTGTCCGACGCCGCGCCGAGTGGAGACACGGGGTAGCTCTCGACCCCGTACGGCTGCACGCATGGATAGCCGGCCCGGACGGGACTCCGGTCGAGGAACCGGCAGACACCGCCCTGTATACCCCCGCCTACACGCCAGATGGGCCCGGATCGGCACGGGCCACCAGGAAGGTACGACCATGAGTGACCCGCACATCTTGTTGAGCGGCGAAACCCTCGCCCTCGCCATGCCCCGCGCGGACATGCTGCCCGAGTACCACAAGTGGGAAAACGACCCCGCCACGATCACCGGGTACGGGAACCAGTGGGCGCAAGCCTGGGAGGTTCGCGCCGCCGGATACGAGCGGCAACGCGGGAACGACCGCTTCCAACAGTTCGAGGTAATCCGGCTGGACGACCGCACGCCCGTGGGCATGACCATCCTGGAAGTCAACACCTACGTACGTACGGCCGAGTTCGTCATGGTCCTCGCCCCCGAGGAACGCGGGAAGGGCTACGCCACCGAAGCGGCTCGCCTGACGCTGGACTGGGCGTTCCACCTCGCACACCTGCGGACTGTGTGGCTCAAGGTGCTTGAGCCCAACAAGGCCGGAGCCCGCGCGTACGAGAAGGCCGGGTTCCGCCCCGCCGGTCGGCTCCGCCGCTCGGGGTTCTGGCTCGGCGAACCCGTGGACGAACTACTCATGGACGCCGTGCCCGAGGACTTCCCCGGAAAGTCCGCCGTAGCTGCCGCACTCGGTAGCTGACTCGCTGCCCCTCGCGGCCCCGCTCGTCCACCTGCGGGCGGGGCCGCCCCCCTTCCCCTGCCAAGGAACGCCCCAACGTGTTGCAGTGCACCGCCTACACCAAGATTCCCGAGTTGGACGCACTCGTTGCGCTGACCACCATGGAAGGGGGCCCCGAACAGCCTCCGGACGCCCTCGCCTTCGGCGACCACCTGATGTGCGAACTCGGCGAGCACGACGACCACCAGGAGCACGCCGCACAACTCTGGTCCGCCGAGATCCCCGCCGAGCGGGACCTATGGCTGCTCTGGAACGGGACCGACGCCAACCGCGCATACAGATTCACCGAGCTGACACCGTGCCCTGCGCTGTACCGCCCCGACTCGGTTGAACACTGCGAGGCGTGTGTCTTCTACGCCGGACACCCCGCCGCCCACTCGTGGAACGTCAGAGACCCGCTCGGGCGACTGCTGGAAGACATAGCCCGCCGGCACGTGCGGCAGATGTTCACGGACGGGCTGGACGAGACATGACCCGCTGGGTAGTAGTCACGCCGAGCGTGCGGGATCTCGGATACGCACACCAGGTGTTCCGAGACCCGCGAGGGGCCATCGCCACCATCCGTTGTCCCGAAGCGCTGTGCATGTCGTTGGTCTACGTAGACCAACGTGTCCGGCTCGCACCGCACAGCACTCGGCACGGGCACGATCCCGACGAGGCCGAGGATATGGCCGCATGCTCAAGTCAACATCAGAACCCGCTCGGAGATCGATCCCGATCCGGGCGGGAGCCCTTTACGCCGCCCCCAGGAAGCCGCAGACGGCCCGTGAGCGCCTTGTAGCGTCTCTCTGGCACCGGGTACCAGGGCGCCGCTCGGAGGTCAGCAGAGGGGTGCACGGAACTTTGGAGGCAGCGAGCAGGGAAGTGCTGCAACATAGCGAGCGAGGGCGGGGGCATCAGACATCATCGCAGGGAGCCGGACCGATTCCGCCCTGGTTGTCACTGCCGGACGCTCCGTCATTCCGGGTGTCGAGATGCCCGAGATTGCTCTGACGTACAGGTCACGACGGGCGCTTCTGCTGCTCGCTGTACTCCTTGATGGCGGACGGCGGTGCTCCGCCACAGCTCGCCGCGAAGTATGAGGGCGATCAGAAGTGCGCACCCCACAGGTAGCGGCGGATGTGGTCCGGGTACTCCTGGCGAAGCCTGCGGGCGGACACGCCCTTGAGGGAGCCCACCAGCTTGGAGAGACCTCCTCGCAGCGGCGAAGAATGTCGTCGGTGAAAGACCCACGCCGGTACTTCGGCGTGAAGATCAAATAAGCATGGAGGGTGTGAATAACCGTGTGACCCCTGCGAATATTGGGGTTTGGTTCCCAGCACGGCGACATAGGCCAACTGTATTACCATGCTCTACATGAAGATCGTCGTGCAGGTCAAGCTGATGCCGGACGCTGTACAGGCGTCGGCCATCGGTGCGACCCTGCGCACGGTCAACGACTGCGCCACGTGGGTATCGAGTGTGGCATTCGCACACGGTGTACCGCGTGAGTACGAATTACGGAAACATACCTACGCCGAGCTGAAGGCCTCCGGTCTCGGGGCGCAGGCCGCCCAGCACACGATCAAGAAGGTCCGCGACGCCTACACCACGCTGAAGGCGAACATCCGGGCCGGGAATCTGGGCAGGCCGGGATCGAGGCGGCGCGTCAAGGCGGAGTCGAAGCCCATCATGTTCCGGCCGGATGCGGCGCATCCGTACGACGACCGTTGCCTGTCCTGGCAGTACGACGCACAGACAGTGTCGGTCTGGAGCACTGCGGGACGGCTGAAGGATGTCCGCTTCGCCTGTTCCCCGGATGCGCTCAAGACGCTCCGCGAGTACCGCAAGGGCGAGTCGGACCTCATAGAACGCGACGGAGTATTCTACCTGCTCGCGGTATGCGAGGTTCCCGCAGCCCCGGTCAACGAAGATCCGTCCGGGTTCATCGGTGTGGACCTCGGCATCGTCAATATTGCCACTGCCTCCACCGGCTACCGGGCCGCCGGGCGGGGCCTCAACCGGCACCGAAAGCGGCAACTCGCACTCCGCCGCAAGCTCCAGGCCAAAGGCACCCAGTCCGCCAAACGCCTGCTGAAGCACCGCAGCCGCAAAGAGGCACGGCACGCCGCGAACATCAATCACATCATCTCGAAGCAGATCGTCACCACCGCTGAACGCACCGGCTCCGGTATCGCCCTGGAAGACCTCACGGGCATCCGCGACCGGGTACGGCTCCGCAAGGACCAGCGGGCACAACTGCACGCGTGGAGCTTCCACCAGCTCGGCTCTTTCCTTGAGTACAAGGCACGCCGGGCCGGGGTGCCGCTGGTGTACGTCGATCCGGCGTACACCAGTCGGCGATGCTCCCAGTGCGGACACACCGACCGGAAGAACCGAGTCGATCAAGCGACGTTCGCGTGCAGGGCCTGCGGGTTCCTCGCCAACGCGGACGACAACGCGTCCCACAACCTCGCCCGCAAGGGCGAGGCCGTGTGGACCGCGGGGCGTGAGTCACGCGTCCCTGCCACCCCGTAGGGGTGTCTGGACGGAGGAGACAACCCCGCACCCAGCTGGGCTCTACCTCCAAGCCCGGCCCTTCGGGGCCGGGTCAAGTTGACTGGTGCCTGTCACGATGCGGGCATCGGAACGATCGGCAGGGAGAAACACATGGGTGCGTGGGACGTCGGCCCCTTCGACAACGACACCGCGGCGGACTGGTGCGGTGGCCTCGACGACGCGACGCCGGAGGAGCGCGCGGAGAAGGTGCGGGCCGCTCTCGCCGAGACCGCCGACACGACGGACTACCTCGACTCGGACGTCGCCGACGAGGCGATAGCGGCGGCCGCCCTGGTCGCGGCCCAGTGCCCCGGCGGGGCGCCGGTCGACTCCGCGTACGGCCCGGACGAGCCCCTGCCGGACCTGACCGCGCTGCGCGGCCTCGCGCTCCAGGCGCTGGACCGGGTCCTCACGGAGCCGTCGGAGCCCCTGGAGCTCTGGGAGGAAACGGACGAGGGCCCCTGGCACACCGAGATCAACCGCCTGCGCGAGGTTCTTATGCCCCGGCCCTGAGAGGGGCGGGGGAACACCGAACCGGGCGTCGCGCGTGAACCGCGCGGCGCCCGGTTCGCGATAGAGGGAGTGTGAGCGATGTGCATCCCTCGGGGGACGACCGGAGCGACGAGGCGCTGCTGCGTGCCGTCGCGCAGGGGGACACCGCCGCCCTCGGCGCGTTCTACGACCGGCACTCGGGCTGGCTGCTGGCCCGGCTGAACCGCCGCTGCCCGGACGCGGAGACGGTACGCGAGGTCGTGCAGGACACCTTCCTGACGGTCTGGCGCTCCGCCGGCTCCCACCGGGGCGCCGAGGCCGGGGGCTGGCTCTGGGTCATCGCCGCCCGGCGCCTGGTGGACGCGCGGCGGGCCCGGAGCCGGACGGAGCGCGCGGCGGCGGCCGAGCGGGCGGACGGGGCGCGGTGGGCCGCCCCCGTGCCGTCCGCCGAGGACCGGGTGCTGGCCGGCCTGGAGTACGGGGACGTGGGCGCCGCGCTCGACCGGATCTCGCCGGAACTGCGGGAGGTCCTGCGGGCGACGGTCGTCGACGGTCTGACGACCCGTGAGGCCGCCCGGCTGCTCGGCATACCGGAAGGCACCGTCAAGAGCCGGGCGCTGCGGGCCCGGCGCGAGCTGCGCGCCGCGCTGGACCGCCTGGTCGTGGAGAACGGCCCCCTGGGAGGCACAGCATGACGACGGCCTGGCATGTGGCGGACCACCTCGCCCGGCGGTACGCGGCGGGCACGGCCCCCGAGACGGACGCCTGGTCCCTGGAGAAGCACGTCGAGTCCTGCGCGCCGTGCGCGCGGCGGGTGACGGCGGCGGTACGCGAGCGGGGGGCCGCGGCCCCCCTCCTGGACGAGATCCGCGCGGCGGTGCTGGCGACGGCCGCGGCCGAGGCCGAGGGCGTTTCGGCGGAGCGCGTTCCGGTAGCGGACCCGTGGCGGCGGATGACCGGTGCGCGCCGGTTCGGCCGGGTGCTGTGGGCGGCCGGGCCCGCGTTCCGGGGCGGCTGGCTGGGGGCCCTGCTGCTGGTGGTGGGCGCGGCGGTGGCGCTGGCGTTCGGGGGCGGGCCGGACACGCAGGCGCGGCCGGTGCTGCTGCTGCTCGCACCGGTGCTGCCGGTCGCCGGGGTGGGCCTCTCGTACGGGCGTTCCGCCGACCCGATGCACGAGATCATCGCCACCTCGCCGGGCGGCGGGCTGCGGCTGCTGCTGGTCAGGACCGCCGCCGTGCTCGGGACGGCGGTCCCCGTGACGACGCTGGCCTGGGCCGTGCTGCCCGCGTCGGCCGGCGGGCCCGGCGCCCTGTCCTGGCTGCTGCCCGGCCTCGCGCTGACCCTGGCGGCGCTGAGCCTCGGCTCGTACGTGGGATGCCGCGCCGGGTCCTGGGCCGTCGCGGCCGCCTGGGCGGCGGCCGTGACCGTACCGGGGCTCGGCAGCTCGCACACCCCGCTCGCCGAGGCGGCGCGAACGGCCGCCCGGCTGCTGTCCGGGACCCCCGCCCAGGGCGCCTGGGCGGCGGCGGCCGTGCTCGGCGCGGGGCTGCTGGCCCTGCGCCGCCGATCCTTCGACCATCTGGAGACGTCATGAGCGTGATCGCGTGAACAGGACCGTCGTGGTGTCCGGGCTGACGGTGCGGCACCGCCGCAGAACCGCCCTGGACTCCGTCGATCTCGACTTCGGGCCCGGTGTGCACGGGCTGCTCGGCCCCAACGGGGCGGGCAAGACCTCGCTCATCCGGGTGCTGTCCACGGCCGCCGCGCCGGACGCCGGGCGGGTGGAGCTGCTGGGCGCCGAGGTGGGCGCCGCCTCGGACCACCGCGCCCGCGCCGGGGTGCGGCGCAGGCTGGGCTATCTGCCACAGGAATTCGGCCATTACGCGGGGTTCACGGTCCGTGAGTTCGTCGGCTATGTGGCGTGGCTCAAGGAGATGGACGGTGCCCGGACGCCGGCCGCCGTGGAGCGGGCCGTGGAACGCGTGGGCCTGGCGGACCGGATCGACTCCCGGATGAGGACGCTGTCCGGGGGCATGGTCCGGCGCGTCGGCATCGCGCAGGCGATCGTCAACGAACCGGAGCTGCTGCTGCTCGACGAGCCGACCGCCGGCCTCGACCCGGAACAGCGGGTGGAGTTCCGCACCCTGATGCGGAGCCTGGGCGAGCACGCCACGGTCATCCTGTCCACGCACCTGGTGGAGGACGTGGCCACGGCCTGCGAGGGGGTGACGCTGATCGAGGCGGGCCGGGTCGCGTACCGGGGCACGACGCGCGAGCTGGCGGCCCTCGGCGCGGACGGCGACCCGCACGAGTACGGCGGCAGCCCCATCGAGCGCGGCTACACCCTGGCCCTGCGCTCCCACCGGGCGGCGGCGGGCGCCCGATGACCCTCACCGAACGCCCGGCCGCCGACGAGCGCCGGGACGGCCCGGCCCGCCGCGGCCCCCTCCGCACCGCGCTCCCCGTGCTCCGGACCGAGGCGCGCCGGGGCGTCGCCCCGTGGACCGGGGTGTGCACGGCGCTCACGCTGATCGTCACCATGGCCGCCAAGGCCGACTCCTGGCAGGGCGACTGGGGTGCGACCCAGGACCTCCTGCACTCCGGCGCCACGCTGCTCGGCGGCCCGCTGGTGGCCGCCGCGGCCTGCTGGCAGGGCGCCCGCGACCACCGGCGCCGCACGGGCGGGCTGTGGGCCTCGACCCCGCGTGCCCGCTGGTCGCGTCAGGCGGCGGCCGCGCTGCCGCTCGCGCTGTGGGCGGTCGCCGGATACGCCGTCGCGCTGGCCGCCTCGCTGTCGGCGACCTGGCCCTACGCGGGCGGCGGCGGGCCGTCCCCGTCCGTCGCGGTGGTGGACGGCGCGTTCCTGGTGGCCGCGGCGCTGCTGGGGTTCACCGCGGGCGTGCTCTGCCGGTGGCGGCTGGCCGCGCCCGTCCTCGCCGCGCTGATGTATCTGGCCCTGGGCGTGCCCACGTACTCGGAGTCCGCCGCCCGGTACCTCGATCCGGCCCTGGAGTATCCCCTGGAGCACTTGTTGCCGGTGTGGTGGTACGCCCCCGCGATGGCGCTCTGGACCTGCGGACTCGCGGTCGCCGCGCTCACCGCCGTGGCGGCCCGGCGCCGGCTCGCCGCCCTCGTGCCGCTCGCCGTGGCCGCCGCCGTAGCCCCGCTCATCGTGTCCACGGGCGACGGGCTGTTCCGGGCGGACCCGGCGGCCGACCGCCTCGTCTGCACGGAGGGCAGCCCGCAGATCTGCCTGAGCGGGCGCCAGGAGCATCTGCTGCCCCAGGTCGCGGAGGCGCTGTCGGGGCTGACCGGGCGGCTGGAGGGGGTACGGGGCGCGCCGAAGCGTTACGTCGACCGGCTTCCGCTGCACGGCCCGGACGAGGCGTGGATGCCGGCGCCCCACCCCGGCTGGTACCTCCTGCGCGGGCGGTTGCAGAACACGGAGGACTTCGCCTGGCAGGTGGCCGCCAACCTGACCATGCGGGACTGTCCGAACAACCATCACGAGAGCTCCGGCGGCCCTCCGGTGGAGTCGGCGGACGGCACTGTCGCGACCTGGCTCGCCCCCGCCGGCCTGGCTCCCGGCTCCGAGAAGCCCCCCGAGCTGCTCCGCCTCGAAGCCATGCCCGACGCCGAGCGCCGCGCCTGGCTCGGCCGCTACCTGACCGCCCGCAGGAGCTGCGACCTCTCGGAGGTGCCGATCCTGTGAACCGTCACCCGGCTTCCCTCTATCTCCGCTCCCGGGCCCTCCCCCGTACCGCCGCCGCCCTCGGCGGGGTCGTCCTGCTGGCCGCCTGGGCCGCCCACTGGCTCGTGGCACAGCCGAACTTCGACCACGGCGCCCGGGTGCCGGTCCTGGTCCTCGCCCCGCTGCTGGCCGCCTCGGCCATCGGCACGAGCCTGTACGCCGCCGCCGACGAGCTCGACCGGACGGCGGTGCGGCGCTGGTGGCCCCGGCGGCTGCTGCATCTGCTGGCGCTCGCCGTCCCGGCCGGGGCGGCCCTCGCGCTCGCCGTCCCCGGGCATCCCGAGGCGTTCGGGGCGCCGGGCATGATCCGCAACGTGCTCGGGGCGACCGGGGTCACCGCCGCGGCGGCCGCCCTGATCGGGGCCCGGCTCAGCTGGCTGCCGATGACCGTCTACGGCGGCGCGGTCTATCTGGCGGCGCCGCGTACACCGGGCGGCGCGGCCTCCGTGTGGGCCTGGCCGATGCAGCCGGGGCCGCAGGTGGGGGCGTGGGCCACCGCGTCGGCGCTGTTCGCGGCGGGAGTGGCGCTGTACGCGGTGCGCGGGGCCCGCCGCGAGCGGGGCTGAGCCGGGAGGTCGGGGCCCGCGTCCCGTATCCCGCGTCCCGCACGCGCGTCCGCGTCCCGCGCGCGCAACGCGGTGGCACCCCTCCGCCCCGGCGGGCCAGGATGGCGGGGACGACATCGACCCCGGCCACCGGAGATCAGTGCCATGCCCCACACGTTCGGCCCCGCCGCCGACGCCCCCGTCACCCTGGACCGCCGCGAGGGCCCGTACGGGGAGGTGGTCCTGCGCAGGCGGGGTGAGGACTTCGAGATCATCGCCAACGGCTGCTTCCTGATGGACACCTCGGACGGGCGGTCCGAGCGGCTGCTGATCGACGCCGCGCTCGCCGCGCTGCCGGCCGACCGCCCCGCGCCCTCCGTGCTCATCGGCGGGCTCGGTGTCGGGTTCTCGCTCGTCCGGGCCGCCGGTGAGCCGCGCTGGGGCCGGATCGCGGTCGCCGAGCGCGAGGAGGCGATCGTGGGCTGGCACCTGGACGGTCCGCTGGCCGCGATCTCCGGACCGGCGCTCGCCGATCCGCGTACGGAGATCCTGACCACCGACCTCGTCACCTACCTGAGCACGACTACGGACCGTTACGACGCCCTGTGCCTGGACATCGACAATGGGCCGGACTGGACGGTCACCGAGGAGAACGGGAACCTCTACTCGCCCGCGGGACTCGCCGACTGCCGGGCGCGGCTGCGTCCGGGCGGCGTGCTCGCCGTATGGTCGGCACAACCGTCCGCCGCGTTCGACCAGGCCCTACAGAATGCCGGGTTCCAGGGGGTACGGACGGAAGAAGTGGGCGTTGCCCGAGGTGTGCCCGACGTGGTCCATCTCGCAATTCGAGGGGACTGACACCCCCCGCCGGGTGCCGAATGGGCCCCGGCACCGGGGGTTCAAGCGCCACAAGCGCGACAGTCCGCCCGCCCCCGGCGACCCGCCGGGGTGCTTCGGCCTTGCACCCTGCGTAGCCGGAAACCCTCCGCTGCCTCTACGCTGCTGAGCGATAGCGAGATCACCCACGAAATTCACGAGCGAAAACCGTACGTCCGGGGGAATGGCCTCCGTGAGAACGGGCAGGGGCGGGGCGATGGAACAGACACACACCACCCACAACGGCGTGGCGGCCACCCCTGGCGCACAGCGCCGCGTACTGGTGGTCGAGGACGACGCCACGATCGTGGACGCCATTTCCGCCCGGCTGCGGGCGGAGGGCTTCCTCGTGCAGACCGCCCTCGACGGCCCGGCCGCCGTGGACGCCGCCGAGGCGTGGCAGCCGGACCTGATGGTGCTCGACATCATGCTGCCGGGCTTCGACGGCCTGGAGGTGTGCCGCCGGGTCCAGGCCCAGCGGCCGGTGCCGGTGCTGATGCTGACCGCGCGGGACGACGAGACGGACATGCTCGTCGGGCTCGGGGTCGGCGCCGACGACTACATGACCAAGCCGTTCTCGATGCGGGAGCTGGCGGCCCGGGTGCATGTGCTGCTGCGCAGGGTGGAGCGGGCCGCGCTGGCCGCCGTGACCCCGCGCAGCGGGATACTGCGTCTCGGCGAGCTGGAGATCGACCACGCGCAGCGCCGGGTGCGGGTCCGCGCCGAGGACGTGCACCTGACGCCGACCGAGTTCGACCTGCTGGTCTGCCTGGCGAACACGCCGCGCGCGGTGCTCTCCCGCGAGCAGCTGCTCGCCGAGGTGTGGGACTGGGCGGACGCCTCGGGCACCCGGACGGTGGACAGCCACATCAAGGCGCTGCGCCGGAAGATCGGCGCGGAGCGCATCCGTACCGTGCACGGGGTCGGCTACGCGCTGGAGACCCCCGCGCCATGAGCGCCCCCGGGCCGGGGCTGCGGCCGTTCTCGATCAAGGCCAAGCTGGGCACCCTGGTGGTGGTGTCGGTCTTCATCACGACGGGGCTGCTCATGGTGGCCCTGCGCACCCGGACCGAGCTGCGGTTCATCACCGTGTTCTCGGTCATCGCGACCCTGCTCATCACCCAGTTCGTGGCGCACGGTCTGACCGCGCCGCTGGACGAGATGCGCGCGGTGGCCCGGTCGATCTCGCACGGCGACTACACCCGCCGGGTGAACGGCGCGGGCCGGCGCGACGAGCTGGGGGACCTGGCGCAGACCATCAATCTGATGGCCGACGACCTGGCGGCGGTGGACCGGCACCGCAAGGAGCTGGTGGCCAACGTCTCGCACGAGCTGCGGACGCCCATCGCGGCGCTGAGAGCCGTCCTGGAGAACGTCGTGGACGGGGTGTCCTCCGCCGACCCGGAGACGATGCGGACGGCGCTGACGCAGACGGAGCGGCTCGGCAGGCTGGTGGAGACGCTGCTCGACCTGTCCCGGCTGGACAACGGCGTGGTCACGCTGAAGGCGGGCCGCTTCGAGGTGTGGCCGTATCTCTCGGGCGTCCTCAAGGAGGCGAACCTCGCCTCCGCGCACCGCCGGCTCTCCTCCGGGTCCGGGAACCACTCGCGTACGGACGTCCATCTGCACCTGGACGTGTCGCCGCCGGAGCTGACGGCGCACGCGGACGCGGAGCGGCTGCACCAGGTGGTGGCCAATCTCATCGACAACGCCGTCAAGCACAGCCCGCCGCACGGCCGGGTGACGGTGCTGGCCCGGCGCGGCCCGCAGCCGGAGTCCCTGCACCTGGAGGTGCTGGACGAGGGGCCGGGCATTCCGGAGTCCGAGCGGCACCGCGTCTTCGAGCGCTTCAACCGGGGCGAGGTGGCCTCCCCGCACGGTCCGGGCAGCGACGGCGGAACGGGTCTGGGGCTGGCGATCGCGCGCTGGGCGGTGGATCTGCACGGCGGCCGGATCGGAGTGGCCGAATCCGCTCGCGGCTGTCGCATCCGTGTCACCCTTCCGGGGATTCCCCAACCGCGCGGTTGACATAGGGTTCGAACCGGAAGGGCGCGTTCTGCGTGTTCTGTGCACGGGGTACGGTCCAGGGGGCGGCTGTTGCGGCCGCGCGTACCCGGAGTGAAGCGGAACCATGCTTGTTTCCCGCCATTTCCTGCGCCGAAACCCGACTTTCGATGTGACTTGCACGACGAAGGCGTCCCCGGACTGCAGGGAACGGTCGCGGAGGCGTAGCCTTGATTCCCGCTGTCCATCACCTTGTGAAGCGGAAGAGGGCGGTTGCCGCCGTGTCGTCTCAGTCCCCCAGTAACTCGAGCATCTCGACCGACCAGGCCGGTCCGGGCACCAACCCGGCCGCCGCCTTCGGCGCCAATGAGTGGCTCGTCGACGAGATCTACCAGCAGTACCTCCAGGACCCGAATTCGGTCGACCGCGCCTGGTGGGACTTCTTCGCCGACTACAAGCCGGGCAAGACCGGCACGGCGGACAAGACCGGCGCCGCAGCCGCGGGGGCTGCAGCGCCCGCGGCCCCGGCCGCCACCACCACCGCACCGGCGCAGCCCGCGGCCCCGGCCCCGGCAGCGCCCGCCGCCGCCCCGGCCCCGGCGGCACCGGCCGCGCCCGCCGCGCCCAAGGCGCCGGCGAAGGCCGCGCCCGCCCCCGCCGCGAAGGCCCCGGCCGCCAAGGCCAAGGCCGGCGCGGACACCGAGGCCCCGGGCGGCCCCGAGTACGTGACGCTGCGCGGCCCGTCCGCCGCGGTCGCGAAGAACATGAACGCCTCGCTGGAGCTGCCCACGGCCACGTCCGTGCGCGCCGTCCCGGTGAAGCTGCTCTTCGACAACCGCATCGTCATCAACAACCACCTCAAGCGCGCCCGCGGCGGGAAGATCTCCTTCACGCACCTCATCGGGTACGCGATGGTCCAGGCCCTCAAGGCCATGCCGTCCATGAACCACTCCTTCGCGGAGAAGGACGGCAAGCCGACCCTGGTCAAGCCGGAGCACGTCAACCTCGGCCTCGCCATCGACCTGGTGAAGCCGAACGGCGACCGCCAGCTGGTCGTCGCGGCCATCAAGAAGGCCGAGACGCTCAACTTCTTCGAGTTCTGGCAGGCCTACGAGGACATCGTCCGCCGCGCCCGCAACGGCAAGCTCGGCATGGACGACTTCACCGGCGTCACCGCCTCGCTGACCAACCCCGGCGGCATCGGCACCGTCCACTCGGTGCCCCGCCTGATGCCCGGCCAGGGCCTCATCATGGGCGTCGGCGCGATGGACTACCCCGCCGAGTTCCAGGGCACCTCGCAGGACACCCTGAACAAGCTGGGCATCTCCAAGGTCATGACCCTGACCTCCACGTACGACCACCGGGTCATCCAGGGCGCCGCCTCCGGCGAGTTCCTGCGCATCCTCTCCCAGCTGCTGCTCGGCGAGAACGAGTTCTACGACGAGATCTTCAAGGCGCTGCGCATCCCCTACGAGCCGGTCCGCTGGCTCAAGGACATCGACGCCTCGCACGACGACGACGTCACCAAGGCCGCACGGGTCTTCGAGCTGATCCACTCCTACCGGGTCCGCGGCCACGTCATGGCCGACACCGACCCGCTGGAGTACCACCAGCGCAAGCACCCCGACCTGGACATCACCGAGCACGGCCTCACCCTGTGGGACCTGGAGCGGGACTTCGCGGTCGGCGGGTTCGCCGGCAAGTCGCTGATGAAGCTCCGCGACATCCTCGGTGTGCTGCGCGAGTCGTACTGCCGCACCACCGGCATCGAGTTCATGCACATCCAGGACCCGAAGCAGCGCAAGTGGCTCCAGGACCGGGTGGAGCGTCCGCGCCCCAAGCCCGAGCGCGAGGAGCAGCTGCGCATCCTGCGCCGCCTCAACGCCGCCGAGGCGTTCGAGACGTTCCTGCAGACCAAGTACGTCGGCCAGAAGCGGTTCTCGCTGGAGGGCGGCGAGTCCGTCATCCCGCTGCTCGACGCGGTCATCGACTCCGCCGCCGAGGCCCGCCTCGACGAGGTCGTCATCGGCATGGCCCACCGCGGCCGCCTGAACGTCCTCGCGAACATCGTGGGCAAGTCGTACGCCCAGATCTTCCGCGAGTTCGAGGGCAACCTCGACCCGCGCTCGATGCACGGCTCCGGCGACGTGAAGTACCACCTGGGCGCCGAGGGCACCTTCACCGGCCTGGACGGCGAGCAGATCAAGGTCTCGCTGGCCGCCAACCCCTCGCACCTGGAGGCGGTCGACCCGGTCCTGGAGGGCATCGCCCGCGCCAAGCAGGACATCATCAACAAGGGCGGCACGGACTTCACCGTCCTGCCCGTCGCTCTCCACGGCGACGCGGCCTTCGCCGGCCAGGGCGTCGTCGCCGAGACGCTCAACATGTCGCAGCTGCGCGGCTACCGCACCGGCGGCACCGTGCACGTGGTGATCAACAACCAGGTCGGCTTCACCGCCGCCCCGGAGTCCTCCCGCTCCTCGATGTACGCCACCGACGTGGCGCGCATGATCGAGGCGCCGATCATCCACGTCAACGGCGACGACCCCGAGGCCGTCGTCCGCGTCGCGCGGCTCGCCTTCGAGTTCCGGCAGGCGTTCAACAAGGACGTCGTGATCGACCTCATCTGCTACCGCCGCCGCGGTCACAACGAGACCGACAACCCCGAGTTCACCAACCCGCAGATGTACCACCTGGTGGACCGGAAGCGCTCGGTGCGCAAGCTCTACACCGAGTCCCTCATCGGTCGCGGCGACATCACCCTGGAAGAGGCGGAGCAGGCGCTCCAGGACTTCCAGGGCCAGCTGGAGAAGGTCTTCGCCGAGGTCCGCGAGGCCACCTCGCAGCCGGCGCAGCCGCACATCTCCGATCCGCAGGCCGAGTTCCCGGTCGCCGTGTCGACCGCGGTCTCCGCCGAGGTCGTCAAGCGGATCGCCGAGTCCCAGGTCAACATCCCCGAGTCGATCACCGTGCACCCGCGGCTGATGCCGCAGATGCAGCGCCGTGCCGCCTCGGTGGAGAACGACACGATCGACTGGGGCATGGGCGAGACCCTGGCCATCGGTTCGCTGCTGATGGAGGGCACCCCGGTCCGGCTCGCCGGCCAGGACAGCCGCCGCGGCACCTTCGGCCAGCGCCACGCGGTGCTCGTCGACCAGGTCACCGGCGAGGACTACACCCCGCTGCTGTACCTCACGGACGACCAGGCCCGTTACAACGTCTACGACTCGCTCCTCAGCGAGTACGCGGCGATGGGCTTCGAGTACGGCTACTCTCTGGCCCGCCCGGAGTCGCTGGTGATCTGGGAGGCCCAGTTCGGCGACTTCGTCAACGGCGCCCAGACCGTCGTGGACGAGTTCATCTCCTCCGCCGAGCAGAAGTGGGGCCAGACCTCCGGCGTCACGCTGCTCCTGCCGCACGGCTACGAGGGCCAGGGCCCGGACCACTCGTCCGCCCGCCCGGAGCGCTTCCTGACGCTGTGCGCGCAGAACAACATGACGGTCGCCATGCCGACCCTGCCGTCGAACTACTTCCACCTCCTGCGGTGGCAGGTGCACAACCCGCACCACAAGCCGCTGATCGTCTTCACCCCGAAGTCGATGCTCCGCCTCAAGGCGGCCGCGTCGAAGGCGGAGGAGTTCACCACCGGCGGCTTCCGCCCGGTGATCGGCGACGACTCGGTCGACCCGAGCGCGGTCCGCAAGGTCGTCTTCTGCGCCGGCAAGGTCTACTACGACCTGGACGCCGAGCGCCAGAAGCGTGGCGTCACGGACACCGCGATCATCCGTCTGGAGCGCCTGTACCCGCTGCCGGGTGCCGAGATCCAGGCCGAGATCGCCAAGTACCCGAACGCCGCGAAGTACCTGTGGGCGCAGGAGGAGCCGGCCAACCAGGGTGCCTGGCCGTTCATCGCGCTGAACCTGATCGACCACCTGGACCTGGCCGTCGGCGCGGACGTGCCGCACGGCGAGCGCCTGCGCCGCATCTCGCGTCCGCACAGCTCGTCCCCGGCGGTCGGCTCGGCCAAGCGCCACCAGGCGGAGCAGGCCCAGCTGGTCAGCGAGGTCTTCGACGCCTGACCCGGCTTGCCCGCACGGCAGACGGTACGCAGTACGCCGGAAGGGGCCCGTCCCGCGAGAGGTTCGCGGGGCGGGCCCCTTCGGCGTGGTCCGGGCGGCTCAGATGGTGAGCGGCTCGAAGTCCCAGTACGGGCGGTTGCGGGAGCGGGCCGACACGGTGTGGGTGTGCTGGGCGCCGAGCGTGCTCGCCAGGTCCTCCAGCGCCTCGTTCTCGACCTTCTCCGCCTTCTGCCGGTCGCGCAGGCCCCGCAGGTCCGCGGCGTGCGCGATGCGCGCCGACAGCGTCAGCGGATGGGTGCGGCCGAGGACCTCGGTGGCACGGGTGATGACGGAGTCCGTCAGCGCGGCCGCGCCCTCCGGGTCGCCCACGAGGTTCCGCAACGCCGAGGCGTTGATGCCGCAGCCCAGCGTCCACGGGTGGTTCTCGCCGACGGCCTGGGTCATGGTGGCGAGCGACTCCTCCAGCAGCACGTGGGCGTGGTCCCGCTCCCCCACGTTGCGCAGGATCATCGCGTGGTTGGAGCGGGTGCCCGCGGCGTACGGATGCGCCTCGCCGAGCATGTCCGCGTATCCGCTGACCACCTTTTCGCTTATGGCCCTGGCCTGGTCGATGTTGCCGTGCTCGCGGGCGAAGCAGCTCTGCCCGGCGGCGAACATCATCGTCAGCGGGTCGCTCTCGCCCAGGACGCGTTCGCAGCGCTCCAGGACGCGGGTGAACAGGGTGGTCGCCTTGGCCCGTTCGCCGTTGCGGTAGTGGCACAGGGCGAGGTTGTGCTCGGCGCGCAGGGTCTGCGGGTTGTCCGTGCCCAGGACGCGCCGGTGCACCTGGACGCTCTGGTTCTGGAGCGACAGCGCCTCGTTGTAGCGCCCGAGGAGCCGCAGGTCGGTGGAGTAGTGGATCTCGGAGAAGAGGGTCCAGGTGTGGCGCTGGCGCAGGAGCTGGCGGCGGGCGTCCAGGGTGCGTCCGTTGAGCTCGAGGGACTCGGCGTACCTGCCGAGCAGCCGCACGGTCACCGCCAGGTTGTTCTGCGCGTTGAGCGTGCGGGAGTCCTGGTCGCCCAGGAGTTCCTGGTAACCGGCCAGCACCCAGGTGGAGATCTCCAGCGCCTCGTCGTAGCGGCCGAGTCCGCGCAGGTCGGCGGCGAGCCCGGTGGCGGCGCGCAGGTGTTCCAGGTCCTGGGTGCCGCGCTCGGCGCGCAGATGCTCCACGGCGGCGCGTTCGATGGCCTCGGTGGCCGCGTAGTCGCCGACGGCCCGGAGCAGGTTGGCGTAGTGGTAGCTGACGTCCCAGATCCTGGGGTGGTCCTCGCCGAGCAGCTCGCGCCAGGCGGTCATGGCGCGTTCGCCCAGCTTGATGCCGGCCCGGTACTCCCCCGACAGGTACATGTAGCGCAGGCAGTTGAGCACCAGGTTCTGCACGGCCGGTTCGGTGCTGTTCAGTACGTCGGCCCACTTGAGGTGCGGGGTGATCTCGGCGTACGCGGGCCACAGGCGGGTGTCCGTGGGGCGCCCCGGATCGGCCGCCGCCAGCGCGCGGCGGACGACGTCGATGAACTCCCGGCGGTTCTCCTCGGTCATGTCGAGGCCGACGATCTGGTGGACCATGCGGTGCATGTAGAGGGATTCGCCGGAGGACGCGGGGTCGACGCCCGATTCATGGGATTCCAGCCGGACCACGGAGTACTGGCGGAGCTGGTTGATCGCCTTGTTCCACAGCAGCGGGTCGCTCATCAGCCCGGACACCTGTTCGGGCAGGTCGCCGGGGGGCATGTCCTTGAGGAGCCGCACCGGGATGGAGCCGGGGGCGAAGAAGCTGCACAGGCGCAGCAGGTCGACGGACTCGGGGACGGTGTCCCGGAGCTTGTTGAGCAGTATCGACCAGGCGGTCTGGAAGGCGAGCGGGAAGTCGGCGGAGACCTTGACGACGTCCTGGTCGATGCCGCCTTCGAGCAGTTCGATGTACTCCTCGACGGACAGGTCGGAGTCGTTGAGCCAGCCGGCGGTCTGGTCGAGGAGCAGCGGGAGGTCTTCGAGGGCCTCGGCGAGCTGGTCGGCCTCGGCCTGGGTCAGGCGCGGGGCGCGGCGGCGGATGAAGGCGACGGACTCGTCGCGCCGGTAGACGGGGACCTCGACGAGGTTGCTGTTGTGCTCGCCCCACTCCGGGTTGCGGGAGGTGATGAGGACGTGGCCGGGGCCGGTGGGGACCAGGTCCCAGATCTGGTCGGGTTCGTCGGCGCCGTCCAGGACGAGCAGCCAGTGGGCGTGCGGGTCGCCCCGGCGCAGCGAGTCGCGTACGGCGCGCAGCCGTTCGCCGTATTCGGCGCCGGTGGACAGGCCCAGTTCCGGGGCGAGTTCGGCGAGCTTCTGGCGGTAGAGCGCGCGCCGGTCGGCGGGCACCCACCAGACCACGTCGTACTCGGAGCCGAAGCGGTAGACGTACTCGGCGGCGAGCTGGGTCTTGCCCACGCCGGACATGCCGTGCAGGGCGACGACGCCGGCGCCGGCGCCGGATTCCTGGAGCGCCCGGTAGGTGTCGGTGAGGAGTTCCTCGCGGCCGGTGAAGCGGATGTTGCGGCGCGGCACCCCGCCCCACACCTGCGGGGTGTCGGCGGGGAAGCGGGGGCCCGGTCCGGAGCCGGCGTCGGGCAGCGGGTCGGTGGGGAGCCCGAGGCGGACCAGGAGCCTGCGCTCCGCCTCCTCGGCGCCGACGTTGGTGAGGTCGGCGGCGCCGAAGGCGGAGGTGGCTCCGGGGAGCGCGGAGGTGGTGACGCACACGGCGGCGAACCGGTCGGGGTCGGGGGCGACTTCGGAGCGCAGGGCGCGGTTCCACTCGTCGTGGCTGCGGGGGCCGAGCTGGAAGTACCAGTCGCTGAGGACGACGAGGACCCGGCCGCGCGCGAGCGTCAGGTCGCGCAGCGCCTCCTCCAGCGGGACGGAGACCGGCGGGTCCCAGCGCTGCTGGACGACCACCACTCCGCGCCGCTCCAGGCGGTCCGCGATCCACGCCGCCCAGGCGCGGTTGAAGCCGGCGAAACTGATCGTGACGGTGTTCGCCCCGGCTACTCCAACTGGCTTACGCGTTCCGGGCATTCAGCCGTCTCCCTGCCTCGATACGAGCCTTGTCAACATACACCGGAGCGCTCGCGGCACCGATGGGAATCACAGGCTTCTCACTGCCTTCGCGAGCCGTTCCTCTGCTGCCATATCACCTTGGCGGTGCTCACGTACGCCTGAGCGCGCGCGAGGTGCCCCGAGGGGGGCGGATTGTCGTCCAGACGGTGGTAGACGGAGATCATCTCGTTGACCAGGGTCCGGCCTTCGGGGGTGAGTGCCGCCGATCCGGCGAGTGCGGGGAGCGCGGCGCCGACCTGTTCGCGGCAGCGGGCGTGTTCGGCCCAGGCGAGGTCCCGGTGGGTGACCCGGTGGGCCCGGAGGGCGAACCGCTGCCAGTAGTCGGCGAGCGCCAGGTGCGAGTACGCGCCCTGGAGCAGGCCGTCGAAGGGCCGGGGGTCGGGGCGCCAGGGGGCGAAGTGGCGCGGGGCCGCGTCTTCGCGGTGGAGCGGTACGAGGGTGGCGAGGGCGGCCAGTTTGGTGTGCTGGAGCTCGTGGACGAGGGTGGAGGCGAAGTAGGCCGGGGTGGCGGGCTTGCTGCTGAGCACGGCCCCGAACGCCTCCCGCCGGGTGCCGCTGCAGTGCGCGGCGCCCTCGCCGTCCGGCCCGGCTCCGGCGGGGTGCCCGAGGGGCACGACGCAGCGCAGCAGCGCGGCGGCCTCGGCGACGCGGTGGTCGCCGCCGATCCGGAGCAGGGGCTCGACCCCGGCCCAGGACCCGGCCCACTCCTTGCGCTGGTGGTCGTCCACGCGGGCGGCCCCGCTGAGCCCGTAGCGGGAGAGGTCGCCGGCCCCGATGCCGTAGGGGTCCACGTCGTCGAGGGCGACGGGCGCGGCGCCGGGTACGACGGGGCGGAGGGTGAGCACCGGGAGCCAGCGCGGGTCGGCCGCGTCGAGGGTCCGGTCGGGCTGGCGGCGGAGGGTGAACGGCGGCCCGTGCCCGGGGGTGAGGGTCAGTTCGTCGTCGCGGTGGACGAGGCGGACGGGGTCGGGTCCGGTCCGGACGGCGCCGAGCGTGGGCAGCGGGACCAGTCCTTCGCGCGGGGTGAGCCGGAGGTCGAACGGCACTCCGGCCCGTACGGCGGCCGCTGCCGCGAGGGCCGTGAAGTGGGCCAGGTCCGCGCGGAGGTCGGGGCCGGGGGCGGCGGCCGGGGTGATGAGGCCGGCGAGGAGGCGCTGGGCCCAGGGGCCGGCGAGGGGGTGGAAGAGGACGGTGCGGGTGGCGGCCCGGTCGGCGCGTTCGGCGGCTTCGAGGAGGGCCCAGTCCGCGTGGAGCCGGTCCAGCAGGGGTGGGGGGCAGACGGCGGCGGGGGCGGCGGCCGCCGCGTCGAGCAGGGCGCGCAGGAGGACGAGGCGGCGGGTGTCCTGGTCGCGGACGAGCAGTCCGAGGCTGTCGGCGTCGCCCTCGGTGCGGCCGAGGGCGCGCAGGACGTGGTCCGGGACGGTGGGGGTCATGGGGGGTCTCCAGCGGTTGCTTCGGCCAGCCGGGCCGCGATGTGGCGGATCAGCCGTTCGAGGTCGGCGCAGTAGACGGAGGGATTGCGGAAGCCGTTGTCTGCGCGGTAGCGGTGTGCGTAGTGGCCGCCGCCGCACACGGTCAGCAGCGGGCAGGCGCGGCAGTCGGCGGCGAGGGCGGCGGCTCCGGCCTGCCGGGCGGCCACGCCGGGGTGGCGCAGCGCTTCGTCGAAGGTGTGGTGGAAGACGTCGAGGCCGGTGGTGGCGGCGCCGTCGTACGCGGACTTGAGCGAGTCGACCTGTTCGATGGACCCGTCCGTCTCGACCACCACCGCGTTGACCGGGTCGAGGCCGAGGGATTCGGTGGCGGCGGGCAGTCCGATGAGCAGGGCGACGCACTCCTCGAAGAGGCGGACGCGGGTCTCCCGGCGGGGTGCGGGCCACCAGCGGTCGAAGACGGCGCACAGCCAGTCGCCGTACGGGGTGGCGCGGGCCTGCCCGGAGCCGGTGGGGTCCGGCAGTCCGGGCGGCGGGCTGGACCAGTTGCCGTGCGGCAGCAGGAGGTCCAGGGCCGGGGGGCGCAGGGCGAGCAGGGATTCGTACATCTCGACCGGGTCGGTGCGCGGGTCGACGACGGTGAGAATGCCCGCGTACGCGCCGGGGTGGCGGTCCGCCAGGAGCCGGGCGCCGCGTGAGGCGGCGGGCCAGGAGGGGCGGCCGGCGTGGTCGGTGCGCAGGGTGTTGTGGGCGGCGAGGCCGCCGTCGAGGCTGATGCCGACGCGTATGCCGTGGTCGGCGAGGGTGGCGATGCCGGTGTCGGTGAGCAGGGTGGCGTTGGTCTGCACGGTGGCGTGGACGGCGCAGTCGGCGGGTACGCGGTCGCGGACGGCGTCGGCGAGGGCGGCCAGCCGGCCGGGCCCGGCGAGCAGGGGTTCGCCGCCGTGCAGGACGAGGGCGAGGCTGCCGAGGCGGTGGGTCGCGGCGTGTTCGGCGATCCGGGCGGCGGTGCGGTCGAGGACGGCGGGCGGGGCGGCGGACGGGCGGTCGCGCCAGGTGCGGTCGGGGCCCTCGTACAGGTAGCAGTAGCGGCAGGCCAGGTTGCAGCGGCCGTGCACCTTCACGATGAACTGGCCGAAGGGGACGGGGGCGGTGGCCGGGACGTGCGGTGCCGTGCCGGTGGTCCGGCGCGTGCCGGGGTCCGGCCGCGGTGTCCGTTCCGCCGGCCGTTCGGTTCGCCGCCGCCAGGGCGTCGTGCGTCCAGCCACTCAAGCACCCCCGTGCTGTACGTCGGCCGGGGCGCTCCCCGGTGCCGACCCGGAGTGAGTGTTCCCGGAGCCGGAGGGACCAGGCTGGTCCCGGACGACGATGTCCTGATTGGGCGCACCCCCGGCCAAAACCGTGCGGTACGCGGACCGGCCGTGCGGTACGCGGGCCGGCCCGGCCCGCGCGCCGGGCCGGTCGCCCGCGGGCGGTCGCCGCTGTGGGCGGTCGCCCGTTCAGAAGGCGCTGTTGAACCCCCAGAGCATCTCCTGCGGCTGTTCCGCCCGTCCCCGCAGGTCCGCGACGACCTCCGCGAGCACCGGATGGTCCGTCGTCCGGAGGGTCGCCAGGTCGAGGCCCAGCAGGTCGGGCAGTTCAGCCGGTCCCGTCGCGCGCGTTCCGTCGTTCCGTGTCGACTCGCTCATCACGCCTCCCCGTACCGAAGCGGCGGGCCGGCGGCCCGCTCGTCACCGGGCGCGTCCGCGCCCGCTCACCGTTCCAGCTCGGCCAGCCGCTCGGCGGTCGCCTCACCGGCCGCGCCGCCGCCGTCCGGCAGTTTGCGCCACTCCTGCCGGGCCGCCCGGTACGCGTCCCGCGCGGCCCTGGGCCGGCCCGCTCTCTCGTACGTCATACCCCGCCAGTGGTTCGCTGTAGCGGCCAACTCCACGGCTTCCCGCAGCTGTTGCGGAGTCTCCAGCTCCGATTGCGCGTCGCCTGCGGAGTCGGCGGCCGACCGGAACGCCTCCGCCGCCTCGTCGCGGCGGGCCGGGCGGTCGAGGACCCCGGCCGCCTGAAGGAGGGCGCGGCCCAGCTCCAGCCAGCAGCGGGCCGCGGTGAGCGGGACGGTGGCCTCCTCGGCGGCCAGCTTGAACAGGTACTCCGCCTCGCGCAGGTCCACCCGGTCCGCGGTGGCGCGGTGACGCAGCATCAGGGCGCGGCCCAGCATCAGCAGGCGCTCGGACTGGTGGGCGCCGCCGGCCGGCATCTCGGAGCGGCAGTCGCGCAGCACCCGCACGGCGGCGCCGATGAAGGCGCGGCCGTCCGGGAGTTCGGCGCGCCGCAGCAGGGTGGCGCCCCATTCGGCGAGCAGGTCGGTGTAGGCGCGGGAGTCGCGCGGGATGCCCCGGGCGGCGCGGGCGAACCATTCGGTGGCGGCGACGAGTTCGGCGGGGTCGCCGGTGTGTTCGTAGCGGGCGACCCGGACGCGGCCGGCCCTGGTCTGGAGCTGGGCGCGCTGGCGCTGGTCGCGTACGGTCTCCAGCGCCTGGGCGGTGAGGGTGGCGGCCTCCTCCGGTTCGGCGCCGGAGGCGAGCAGCGCGTCCACGAGGTCGAGGACGATCCGGTTCTCGGTGCCCATGGTGTGCCGGCCGCCCTGGGCGAACGCGGTGCGCAGGGAGCGGGCCGACTGGCGGGCGTACGCGCGGGACTGTTCGCCGTCCTGGGTGGCGCGGGCGAGTTTCAGCAGGGTGCGGCCGTGCTGGAGGGGCAGGACGGCCGGGCGGTTCTCCTGGTCGGGCCAGGCGTCGGCGAACGCCTCCAGCATCCCGCAGGCGCTCTGCAGCAGGGCGGTGTCGCCGTCGAGCCGCCACTGCGCCTCCAGGGCGCGTACCCGTTCCAGGGTGAGCCGCAGGGCTTCGCCGGGTTCCAGGCCGGGGGTGGCGCAGGCGGCGGTGTATTCGCGGTCGGCGCGGCGCAGCAGTTCCAGCGCGCCGCGCCGGTCGCCGCGCCTGCGCCGGTCGTCGGCGGCGGCGTGCAGGACCTTGGCGAGCACGGCGCGTTCGCGTACGGCGCCGGGGCGGGCGGCGGCCCGTTCGGCGGCGCGTTCGGCCTCCTCCAGGAGGTCGGCGCCGCCCTGCACCTCCCACAGGCGCAGCACGCAGCGGGCGTACTCCGCCCAGAGTTCGGTGTCGTCGGACGGCGGCGGGGTGTGCTCGGCGGCGCCCCTGAGCAGCTGTACGGCGTCGATCAGGCGCTGCACCATCTTGTCGGCCTCGAAGAGGCGGACGAGTTCGCGGGCGCGGTGCACGGCGAGGCCGCCGGTCTGCGGGCTTCCGGAGGTCTTGGGTTCGCGGGTGACGAATCTGGGGGGTACGGGCATGAATCGCTCCAGTACGCGGGCCGCTACTTCGGCAAAGGCGTGGGGGACGCGCGGACCGCCGCGTCTCTCGTCTCCCCCGTTCCCCTCGGTCTCCTCACTCTCGTCGGCGTCCTCCGCTTCGGCGTCCGGGTCCGCCTCGCCGGGAGCCGGCCAGGCGGGGGCCGGGCCGGTGGTGGCGTCGTGCGGGGTGCCGTCGCCGAGCTGGGCGTAGGCCAGGGCCGGGAAGTTGGGGCCGCCCTTGCCGAACCGCTGCTCTATGTATTGCGAACAGTGCTTGAGTACGAGCAGAGCCTCGTCGCGGCCGAGGGGCCCGAGGAGTGCCTCCTGCACGTCGGGTTCGAAGGCGTACCACTGGCCGCGTCCGGTGCCGCCCCCGGTGCGCCTGAGCAGCCCGCTGAGCAGGACCTCGGCCAGTTCGGAGGGGCCGGAGTGGGGCAGCATGGTGCGCTGTACGAGTTGCATGACGGGCAGGTAGAGGGGGGCAGCCGCGAGGTAGACGGCGAGCTGTCCGGCGACCGGGGAGGCCGTCGAGCGGAACCGGCTGACCAGTTGCAGCGAGGACGGGGCGTCGCCCGGCCGGCGGGCGGGGGCGGGCGGCTGGTCGGCCCGGACCCAGCCGACCGCGCCCGGCACCGATGCCGCGCCGGTCCCGGAGAGCAGCCGGGCCCAGGCGGCGAGCGCGTCCGCCGCCGGGGGCAGTACGGGGACGGCGAGGGCGCCGGGGTGGGCGGGGCCCGTTCCGGCGTCGCCCGTGACCTTGAGCAGGGTGGCCCCGGCCGGGCCCTCGCCCCGTGTCAGCGAGCCGAAGGTGACCGGGAGGCGGGTGCGGTTCCACATGCGCTGGGGCAGCGGCTGGAGCACGGCGACCGGGGCGAGCCGGGCGAGCTGGTGCAGCAGGCGGTGGGCGTGGCCGCTGCGCCAGAGCGGGCCGGCGCAGTCACTGACGACGACGGTGACCCGGCGGCCGGTGGGGTCGCTGAGCCGGTCCGCCGAGTGCAGCGGGGCGGCGGCGGGGTCGGGGCTGCGGCTGACGGTGCAGCCGCCGTCCGGGCCGGGGTGCAGATAGCGCATCTGCACGTCCCGGAACGCGCCGAGCTGGGCGAAGATCTGCTGGAGTTCCTCGAACAGCCGGTCCCAGACCAGCATCGATGAGGAGGCGTCCATCACGCACTGGACGACGGCGTCGCCCCGGCGGACCCCCCGGAACACCGGCATGACCATGCCGCCGGCGCGGGCGCTGCGTTCGGCGGTCGCCCGCTCGTCCAGCACCCGGCGCTTGGGCGCGGAGACGGTCCGGTAGCGCTGCAGGGGGCGCAGGGCGCGGGTCAGTTCGAGGGGTGCGGGCAGCACGGGCGCGGCCGGTACGCCGAGCGGCAGCGCGGTGGCGCGGGCGTCGGGGCCGGGCTGTCCGCCGTCGGGCGCGCCGGGCTCGTGGGCCGGGGTGCCGCCGGGCCGGGCGCGGCCGGGGACGGGGTGCAGGGAGATCCGCTCGCCGTCCCCGGGCACGCGGGGGTCGCCGGGCCGGGCGTCCGCCTCCGGAGCGCGTCCGTCCGGGCGGGCCGGGGTGGTGGCGCGGCCGGGCGCGGTGCGCTCACCGGGGTCGGGTTCGCCCGGATCGCCGTCCGCGCGTTCGCCGGGGGCGTCGGCCGCGGCGGTGCCGCGGGTCCACCGGGCGAGCCAGAGCGCGTCGCAGAGCTGCTCGACGTCCGGGTCGAGCCCGGCTCCGCGCAGCCGTGCGACCAGCTCGGGCAGCAGCCCGGCCTCGTACGCCTGCGAACCATCGGACATCGCGGTCTCACCTCGGCCGGTCGAGTCGCTGGATGAGCAGGTCGGCCAGCCGGTCGCGGCCGGCCGGTGAGGCGGCGTGGGTCAGGTATATGGCGTTGAGCAGCTGGTCCGTGGCCAGGAGTTCGGTGCGGGAGCGTTCCAGGAAGTGGGCGATCAGGTCGTCGCTGGCGCGGGCCGCCTCCTCGCCGAGGTGGGCCTTGACGAAGGAGGCCAGCCGCTTGTGGTCGGGGCGGCCCAGCTCCAGGTGGATGCAGCGGCGCATCAGCGGGGCCGGGAAGTCCCGTTCGCCGTTGCTGGTGAGCACGACGAAGGGGAAGGCCCGGCACTGCACCCTGCCTCCCTTGATGCGGACCTTGTTGCCGTCGTGGTCGAGGACGTCCGCCTCGCCGTCGGGCAGCCGGTCGGCGATCCGCTCCAGCTCGGGGATGGCGAACTCGCCCTCCTCCAGCACGTTCAGCAGGTCGTTGGGGAGGTCGATGTCGCTCTTGTCCAGCTCGTCGATGAGCAGGACGCGCGGCCGGTCCGAGGGAAGCAGCGCGGTGCCGAGCGGCCCGAGCCGGATGTAGCTGCCGACGCTCTGGGCCGCGTCGGCCCCGGCGGCGCCGCCCGCCGCCGCGTGCGAGGCGATCTGGACGTCCTGGAGCCGGGCGATGGCGTCGTAGTGGTAGAGGCCGTCGAGGAGGGTGGTGCGGCTGACGACGGGCCAGCGCAGCACCTTGCCCAGTTCCAGTTCGCGGGCCACCGAGTGGGCCAGGGTGCTCTTGCCCGCGCCGGGGTCGCCGGTGACCAGCAGGGGGCGCCGCAGGTACAGCGCCGCGTTGATCATCTCCAGTTCCTCGGCGCCGGGGCGGTGTTCCTCGGCGACGCGGCCGGGGATGCCGAGCCGGCGGTCGGCGGTGTCGGCGCTGTCCGCCCCGCCGGGCCCGCCGGTGAAGTCGCGCCAGGGCGGCGGGGGCGGGAGCTGCGGCGTCTCGTCGTGCGGTTCGCCGATGCCCCGGTAGATGAGCCACTCGCTGGGTTCACTCATAGCGTGTTCCTCGTTGTCACTCGTCCGCCGCCGGCGGCCGCCGCCGAACGTGCCTTACCGTAGCGATCCCGTTCAACCCCCGTAAGAGGAAGCCGAGTTCGCCTGACCTTGTGGTGCGGTACGGGTGTGCTCACGGCGCCTCCAGGAAGTCGGTGCCCGGCAGCGGTCGGTGCGGGTCGTCGTAGTAGAGAGCGGCGCCCGCGGACCAGTACATCTCCGTCCGCCCGGCGCTCACCCCTCTGCGCAGTTCGTGGATCTTCCACGGCAGCCGGTCGTGGGTGCGGGTGTCCGAGACCGCCTCGGCGACGCGCCGGTGGAACTCCTTGCAGACCGTGTCGGCCTCGGTCGTGCGCCGCTGGAGCAGGGCCACGCCGAAGCCGCTGTCGAGCAGCCGCACTACCCCCGCCGTGACGTCGGGGTCGGGCACGGTCCCGTAGCGGCACAGGACCGGCACGGTCTCGTGGGCCAGGGTGCGCAGCCACGACGACTCCGGTACACGTACCCGCAATTCGTCCTCGCAGTCGACGACCTCGGCCCGGATGCCGGTGGCGAGCCCGGCGTTCCAGCGGGCCGGGCGCTCCGGCGCCGGGCCCTGGTACGGGCTGCGCAGCACCACCGGGCGTACGGCGCCCAGGCGCTGCCCGGACTGCGGCAGCACCCAGTCGTCGACCGGGAGGCCGAAGAGCGCGGGCGCGACGACGACCTGGAGCATGGCGGGGCTGCCCGGTTCGTCGCACCGCCGGAACGCCTCGGTGAGCGCGGCGGCGAGCCGGTCCGGGACGGTGCCGAGGGGGGCGCCGCGGCTGTCCTCGTCCACCGGTTCCGCCTCGCCGCCCCTGCGGTCCACGGCGACCCGCCAGTCGTACTGGTCGCGGGACCAGCCCTGGAGGTCCACATGGAGGACGACGCGGTCGCGGTCGCCGTACAGGACGGGTTCGGCCGCCGGGGCGCGGGCGGAGCTCTGGCGGTTCTGCTCCAGGCGCAGCCGGATGCCGGCCCATTCCACGTCGAGCAGGCGGCGCAGGTCCCTGGGGAGTTCGACGTCGGCGATGCGCTTGACCCAGCCCCACAGTGCCTTGGCGTTGCGCACCGAGAGCTGGCCGCAGGGCCGCTCGGCGGCGAGGACGCCCATGCAGTAGCGCACGATCAGTTCGAACCGGGCCTCGCGGTCGCGGGCGCGGGCGTCGTACAGCGCGCCGAGGCCGTCGCGCCAGCCGCGCGGCGCGGGGCGGTGGTCGCGGGCGTACACGCCGGGCAGCCGGTCGAGCAGCATCAGCAGGGCGCGGGTGCTGGCCGGGGGCGGCAGTTCGGCGAGCCGGCCCAGCAGGTCCACGCGCAGTTTGGGTCCGAGGACGCCGCCGGGCGGGACGGCCAGTTCGCTCTGTGCGTCGGTCCAGGTCCGTTCGGAGCCGGCGGCGCTGGTGTGCCGGTCGGCGTGGTAGCGGTCGTGGGCGTGGAAGACGGCCTGGTATATGTCGTCGGTCTCGGTCTCCACGGGGGTGGCGGGCACCTCCAGGGTGCGCAGCCGCTCGATGCCGACGGCGGTGCCGCCCTGGTGGCCGTCGAGCCGCGACTTGACGACGCCGACGACCTCGCCGCGTACGAGGTCCACCAGCGGGCCGCCGGACATGCCCAGCTCCACCCAGTCGCCGTCGAGCCGCACCACCTGCTCGGCGTCGCCGGAGCCGCCGTACGAGCCCTTGACGGTGCAGACGCCGCTGCGGTTCTGGAGTCCGCCGCCCTGGCCGGGGGCCCAGCCCACGCAGCGCACCTCGCGGCTGCGGAGCATCGCCTCGGACCGCTCGGTGACGTAGACGCAGGGGTGTTCGACGGGGCGCTGGAGCTGGATGAGCGCGAGGTCGGGGGCGGGCCAGCCGCCCGGTCCCGGCGGCCGGGCCGCGGGCAGGGCGGCGACGACCTTGCCGGGCACCTCGGTCAGTTCGGTGCCGTAGCGGTCCGCCTTGAACCACACGCCCACCATGCCGTCCTCCCCCCGCGTCGCCACGTGCGCGCATGTGAGGACCCAGCTGGGTGCGACGAAGAAGCCGCTGCCCAGGAAGTCCCCTGCCGGTTCGTCCTGGGCATACCCGGAGGGCGGGCGATGGATGCGCACGGTGGCGTCCTGCACGAGGTCCATGAGAGCGGCCTGGGCGGGCGTCAGCACCCCCTCTGCGCCCCCTCGGTCCTCGGAGGTCATGCCCGGCCGCCGTCCGTGTCGTCCGCACCACCGGGGTGTGCCGGTGCGCCGGGGGGTGCCCCGGCGGACGGGTGACCGGGGGGTGCGCCCGCGCCCGGCGGGGCGCCCGGGGGTGGCACGGGGGGCGCGAAGGGGACGGGGGGCGCGGGCGCGGGGCCTGGCCCGGGGGGCGGTGCGGAGGTCTGCGCGGGCACGGGGGCGGGCGGGGGCGCGTCCACCGGGGGGCCGCCGCCGTTCCAGGTGAGGGTGACCGTGATGGCGCCCTTGGCCTCGCCGTCCGCGAGCAGTCCGACGATCTTGCCGGCCTTGGCGGTCAGCTCGATGCCGAACTCGACGCTCACCTCGTCCGGCCGCACCGCGCGCAGCGGCACGGCGAGCGAGCGCGCCACACCGGTCACCACGGAGTGCAGGCTCTCGACCCGCGCCTGTACCTGGTCCGCGAAGTCCCCGAACCCGGTGTCCGTGTAGGTCGGCCCGCCGCCGGGCGAGGGCCCGGTCAGCTCCTCCGCCCCGGAGATCCGGGCCCACACCGGCGTTCCGTCCGGCAGTTCGATGCGCGTGATCCGGGACCCACCGTCGCTCATGACAACCCCCCGTTCGCCAATTACCCGCAGATTAACGGCCGTAGTCGGCGGATGCGGGGTAGATCGACGAGGACACCCCGGGAGGTGGACGGGCGGGGCGGAGGGGTCCGGGAGCCGCTCTAGACTTGTGGCATGTACTTCACGGACCGCGGTATCGAGGAACTGGAGAAGCGGCGGGGCGAGGAAGAGGTCACCTTCGAGTGGCTCGCCGAGCAGCTGCGTACGTTCGTCGATCTGAATCCCGACTTCGAGGTGCCGGTCGAGCGCCTGGCGACCTGGCTGGCCCGGCTGGACGACGACGAGGACGACGAGTAGTCAGCCCGTCCCGTCCGCCTCGGGCCCGCCGTCGCGGATGCGGTCGTAGGCGAGTCCCAGCGCGCCGTGCGCCATCAGCAGCACCCCGGCGAAGGCCCAGCCGCCGCTGCGCCTGGCCGCTCCCCACAGGGCGAGCGGCAGCCCGGCGGCGAGCTGGACGCCCGCCAGTGCGCGCGCCCGGGGCCCGCGCACCCAGGGACCGAGCCGACTGCTCTCCACGGCGCCGAGGTCGACCCTGACCGCGTCCCGCCAGCCGGTCCACTCGATGCGTTCGGCCCTCTCCCATGCCCCGGTGCCCGGCACCGGCCGGGCGGGCGGCTCGCCGGGGTCGAGACCGGGCGGGAGCGTCAGACCGGTGCGCGTGAGTACGGCGAGCAGTCCGCGCAGCCTGGCGCGGGCGTCGGCGTCCGGGTCGGGCCGGGTGAGCGCTTCGAGCGCCTGCACGTCGAGTACGGGGTCGAGCCCGAGCCGCTCGGCGAACGTGCGCATGGCCTCGTCCTCACCGGCCGGGGTGCCGTCCGCCAGCCATACGTAGCCCACCGGGCGGCGGAATCCGGCGGCCAGGGTGTATCCGGCCCGGTCGCCATCCCACCAGAGCGCGAGCACCGGCCAGGTGGAGCCGACCGCGAGCGCGGTGGCCCAGCCGCCCAGGACCCGGTCGACGGGTTCGGCGCGCTCCCCCTCTCCGGCCCGCGCGCGGCGCCCGCCCTGCCAGGGCTCGCCCTCCGGTACGAAGACGGTCCAGCCCTCCCCCGCCGGTGCGAGCAGCAGGGGTTCGCGCAGCAGGTGCGCGACCGGGCGCACGGCGTCCGGCACGGTCCGGCACAGCAGCAGGGCACCCACGGGTGAGGTCGCGTCCATGGATCACACGGTAGGACACTTAGCCGACTTTTCGGATATTTCAGGCGACTTTATACAACTGCCGAACCCACCGGGGAACCCATCACACGCCTTGACTTCCCGAATCCGCGATATATCGTGTTGTTCAAGAGACGCGATATGTTGCGTCGTCCGTCTATCCGGGAGGTCAGATCCATGCCTGTCTCGACGTGGGCCGTCGCCGAGCCTCAGAAGCTGACCTTCGACGAACCCGTGACCGCGCTCAAGGTGCGCATCGTCAACGGCACGGTCAACGTCGTGGGCACCGACGAGCCGACCGCCCGCCTGGAGGTCTCCTCCGTCGAGGGACCGCCGCTGCTCGTGACGCAGGAGGACGGCGTCCTGACCGTGGCCTACGAGGACCTGGCCTGGCAGAACCTGCTGAAATGGCTGGACCGCAAGGAATGGCGGCGCACCGCGGTCGTCTCGCTGGCGGTCCCGGCCGGCTCGACCGTGGAGGTCGGGGTCGTGGGCGCCGGGGCCTTCGTCTCCGGGGTCCGGGGCCGTACCGAGGTGCGCGGCGTCACCGGGGACACCACGCTCGTCAAGCTCTCCGGGCCGGTCGGCGCGGAGACGGTGTCCGGCAGTGTGGAGGCCCAGTCCGTCACCGGTGACCTGCGGTTCCACTCCGTGTCGGGGGATCTGACGGTCGTCGAGGGGGCGGGCGCCTCGGTGAAGGCGGACTCCGTCAGCGGCGGCATGGTCCTCGATCTGAACCCGACCGGGAAGCCCACGGACATCCGGCTGACCACGGTCTCCGGCGAGATCGCCATCCGGCTGCCGCACCCGGCCGACGCCAGGGTGGAGGCCAATACCGCGAGCGGTTCCGTCTCCAACGGCTTCGAGGACCTGCGGGTCAGCGGCCAGTGGGGCTCGAAGAAGATCACCGGCACGCTGGGCTCCGGCACCGGAACGCTGCGGGCGACGACCGTCTCCGGGTCGATCGCGCTGCTGCGCCGCCCACCGGCCGAAGACGAACCGTACGAGGCCCAGCCGGCCGGAAAGGTGCTCTGACATGCCTCCCGTTTTCGCCCACGGCCGACTGCGCCTCTACCTCCTCAAGCTGCTCGACGAGGCCCCCCGGCACGGCTACGAGGTGATCCGCCTGCTGGAGGAGCGGTTCCAGGGCCTCTACGCGCCCTCGGCGGGCACGGTCTATCCGCGGCTGGCCAAGCTGGAGGCCGAGGGCCTCGTCACCCACGCCACCGAGGGCGGCCGCAAGGTCTACTCGATCACCGACGAGGGCCGCGCCGAGCTGGCCGGACGCACCGGTGAACTCGCCGATCTGGAGCTGGAGATCCGCGAGTCGGTCGCCGAGCTGGCCGCCGAGATGCGGGACGACGTGCGCGGGGCGGCGGGCAAGCTGCGCAGCGAGATGCGGGCGGCGGCCGACGAGTCGCGCCACACCTCCGGCGCCGGTATGGGGGCCGGCCCCGGCGCCGGTCCGGGGCTCAAGGACCCGGCCTTCGGCGACCTGGGCGACAAGGAGGCGTGGCGCACCGCGAAGGAGGAGCTGCGCAAGGCGAAGCAGGAGTGGAAGGAGCAGGCCCGCCGCGCGAAGGACGAGTCCCGGCGCGCCCGCCAGGACGCCCAGCAGGCCCGCCGCCAGGCGAAAGAAGCCCAGGACAGGGCGCGCGAGCAGATGCAGAACGCCGCCCGCCAGGTCCAGGAGCACTTCGCCCGCGGCGACTGGCCGGCCGGGGTCCGCGAGGGCCTGGCCGAGATCACCGGCCAGCTCGGCGGCTTCGCCCGTACGGGGAACTGGGCCGCCCCGTACCTCAAGCCGGACCCGGCCGACGCGGACCCGGACCCCGACTGGGGCATGGACGCCGGCGGCACGGGCGACCCGGCCCGCGATCTGGACCGCCTGCTCGACCGCTTCCGCGACGAGATCCGCGACACGGCCCGCGACCACGGAGTGACGGAGCCCCAGCTGAGCGAGATCCGCGGCCATCTGGCGACGGCGGCGGCCCGGATGGCGGCGGCACTGCGCGGGGACGGCGCGAAGTAGCGCGCTGTTCGGGGCGCGGCGGGGGCGGAACGGGACGGCGCGGAACCGGGGCGCCGAGGCGGGGTGGCTGGGCGGCGGGTCAGCCCGCCTTGCGGTGGCCCTCCGTGCCGCCGCCCGCCCCGAACAGCGCGCGTTCCACCGCCCCGTAGGCGGTCCCGTGATCGGCGAGCACCTCCGCGACCGGCCCCGGTGTGGCGGCAAGGGCCAGCAGGAGGTGTTCCGCGCCGATGGTCCGGTCCGCGCGTCCGAGCGCGACGCGCAGGGACTTCTCCAGGATCTTCTTCGCGCTCCGGGAGTAGGACGGGCCGCCCGACCAGCGCCGCCGGGCGCCCCGGTCGCCGCGCAGGGCTCCCTCGCCGTGCGCCTCCTCGATGCGGGCGACGACCGCGGTGACGTCGATGCCGATGTCCGCGAGCGCCTCCGAGTCGGCCCTGGTCATGCCGCCCCGCCGGCGTACGTCGGCGAGAGCCGCGGTCACGGAGTCCCTGCGGTCCGCGAGGCCCAGGGCGGTGATCGCGAACGCGGCCCGGCCGCCGTCCCGGTCCAGCAGGGCGAGCAGCAGATGTTCCTCCGTGACCGTGTCGGCCCCGGTCCGTTCGGCGTGCGCTACGGCTTCGGTCACCGTGGCGCGGGCGTCCTTGGTGAATCGCTCGAACATCAATGCCTCCCGTACTTCTTGTGCACGGCCTGTCGGCTGACGCCCAGTTCGGCGGCGATCTCCTGCCAGGACCAGCCCTTGGCGCGGGCGCTCCTGACCTGTACGGCTTCCAGCTGCTCCAGCAGCCGCCGGAGCGCGGCGACCGACCGCAGCCCCACACGGGGGTCGCGGTCGCCCGCACGCTCGGCGAGATCCGTTGCTTCGGTCATGATGTCAACCTACATTGACACCCCGGCCACGTCAACCATTGTTGACAGTGAGCACGATCTTCCCGAAGTGGTCGCCCGCGGCAAGCCGTTCGAAGCCCGTGCGGGCGCGGTCCAGTGGCAGCACCTCGTCGATGACGGGGCGCACCCCGGTCGTGGCGCAGAAGGTGAGCAGGTCCTCCAGCTCGTCCTTGGAGCCCATGGTCGAGCCGACGACCTTCAGCTCCAGGAAGAAGATCCGGGTCAGCTCGGCGTGCGAGGGCCGGTCCCCGCTGGTCGCGCCGGAGATGACCAGGGTGCCGCCGGGCCGCAGCGACTTGACGGAGTGGGACCAGGTGGCGGCGCCGACCGTCTCGATGACGGCGTCCACCCGGTGCGGCAGCCGCGCGCCCGCCTCGAACGCCTCCGCGGCGCCCAGCTCCACGGCCCGCGCGCGCTTGGCCGCGTCGCGGCTGGTGGCGTACACGCGGAGCCCGGCGGCCCGGCCCAGCACGATCGCGGCGGTGGCGACCCCGCCACCGGCGCCCTGGACGAGGACGGAGTCCCCCGGCCGCACCCCGGCGTTGGTGAAGAGCATGCGGTAGGCGGTCAGCCAGGCGGTGGGCAGGCAGGCGGCCTGCTCGAAGCTGAGTTCCCTCGGCTTGGGCAGCACGTTGTACGCGGGCACGGTGACCTGCTCGGCGAAGGTGCCCTGGTAGCGCTCGGTGAGGATGGAGCGGGGCTCGTCCGGCCCGACCCCGTGGCCGGTCTGGCCGATGACGGAGTGCAGGACGACCTCGTTGCCGTCCTGGTCGATCCCGGCGGCGTCGCAGCCGAGGATCATCGGGAGCTTGTCCGCGGCGAGGCCGACGCCGCGCAGGGACCAGAGGTCGTGGTGGTTGAGGGAGGCGGCCCGGACGTTGACGGTGGTCCAGCCCTGGCGGGCCCGCGGCGCCGGGCAATCGCCCAGTTCGAGGCCGTTCAGGGGGTGGGCGGGGTCCAGGCTGGCTGCGTAGGCGGCGAACATGCCGCCGACGATAGGGGCCGGGGTACCGGCGCGTAACCGGCTGCGGGTGTGACACGCACCGCGCACCGGGGACGCCGCCCCGGCCCCCGCTCCCCGAACGCCGGCAAGGCCGTCCTCGGAGCGGGGGTACGGGGGCGGCGGCCCCCGCAACGCCTCAGCGCCGGGCGACGCCCTCCGCACGGGCCGCCGCCGCCACCGCGGCCGTCACCGCCGGGGCGACCCGCTCGTCGAACGGCGACGGGATCACGTAGTCGGGCGCCAGCTCGTCGCCGACGACGTCCGCCAGCGCGTTGGCCGCCGCGATCTTCATGCCCTCGGTGATCCGGGAGGCCCGGACCTGGAGCGCCCCCGCGAAGATCCCCGGGAACGCCAGCACGTTGTTGATCTGGTTCGGGTAGTCCGACCGCCCGGTCGCCACGACGGACGCGTACTTGTGCGCGATGTCGGGGTGGACCTCGGGGTTCGGGTTGGCCATCGCGAAGACGAACGCGCCCGGCGCCATCGAGGCGACCGCCGCCTCCGGGACCGTACCGCCGGAGACGCCGATGAAGACGTCGGCGCCGGCCAGCGCCACCTCCAGGGGGCCGGAGATGCCCGCCCGGTTGGTGAGCCCGGCCAGTTCGCGCTTGACGTCGGTCAGGTCCTCGCGGTCCCGGCTGACGATGCCCTTGCGGTCGGCCACGGCGACATCGCCGAGGCCCGCCGCCAGCAGGAACTTGGCGATGGCCACGCCCGCCGCGCCGGCGCCCGAGATGACGGCACGCAGGTCGCCCAGGTTGCGCCCGGACAGCTTCGCGGCGTTGCGCAGGGCGGCCAGCGTGACGACGGCGGTGCCGTGCTGGTCGTCGTGGAAGACCGGAATGTCCAGCCGCTCCTGGAGCCTGCGCTCGATCTCGAAGCAGCGCGGCGCCGAGATGTCCTCCAGGTTCACCCCGCCGAAGGACGGGGCGAGCCGGACGACGGTCTCCACGATCTCGTCCGCGTCGGTGGTCGCGAGCGCGATCGGCACCGCGTCCACGCCGCCGAACTGCTTGAACAGGATCGCCTTGCCCTCCATCACGGGGAGGGACGCCTCGGGACCGATGTCGCCGAGGCCGAGCACCGCCGTCCCGTCCGTGACGACGGCGACGACCTGGGACTTCCAGGTGTAGTCGTGGACCAGCTCGGGCTGCTCCGCGATCGCGGAGCACACCTTCGCCACGCCCGGCGTGTACGCCAGGGACAGGTCGTCCTTGTCCCGGATCGGGACGGTGGCCTGCACGGCCATCTTCCCGCCCCGGTGAAGGGCGAAGGCCGGATCGAACGGCTCGTCGGTGGTGCTGTCGGTGGTGCTGTCGCTGCGAGGATTGACGATCTCCGCTGCCATGGTGTTGACCCCTTAAGTCTTCATCGTTTGAGGGTGGCCACTCCTGGTTGAGGAGGGGTGGGCGGGCACCGCGTACGTGCCCTGCGCCTGGCGGTTGGCCGCCCCGGCAGGGGGAGGTACGTACGCGCGGGCGCGCCGCACACGCGCCCTGAGCCCCGGATGAGGGGTGTAAAGATCTTTCTTACCGGACGGACCCGGCCACGGACGAGCCGATATCGACTCCGTGACATGACTCATAGTCGCCTATCTGAACAGGTCGGCCTTGTGCCCTGCCTGAGTCCGCCACGCGGGACGCGCCGGAGATCCTCCGGCCGCGACGCGTGAACCCCTGAGATGGTCCGGCTCCGGTGGGCCGGCCTCAGAAGGTTCGGGGATCGCCCGTTATCCGATTTTGACATGCCGGGCCCCCTGTTCGGGCTAATCCGCATGGCAACATGCCGTAATCACACAAGGCGACGACACTCGACACTGCGTGCCAACGCCGCCCGGTCACTCGTCCCCACCCTGCCGGAGGAACCCGAACATGACCGCACGTATCGCCCGTCGTACGGCCGCGAAGACCCGCATCGCCGCGGTCGGCGCCATCGCGGTCGCCGGCACCATGCTGCTGACCGCCTGCGGCGACCAGACGAAGAACAACGACGCCGGCGGCTCGGCGACGGCGAAGACCGGCGCCACCGCTTCCAGCGGCACCCTCACGCCCGCCGAGATGCTGCCCGAGGAGATCCGTTCCAAGGGCGTCATCCGGGTCGGCTCCGACATCGCCTATCCGCCGGTCGAGTTCAAGGACAAGTCCGGCGAGACCGTCGGTATCGACCCGGACCTCGCCGCCGCGCTCGGCAAGGAGCTGGGCGTGGAGTTCAAGTTCGAGAACGGCACCTTCGACACCCTGATCACCGGCCTGCGCTCCAAGCGGTACGACATCGCGATGTCGGCGATGACGGACACCAAGGAGCGCCAGAACGGCATCGACCCGGAGACGCGGAAGAAGGTCGGCGAGGGCGTCGACTTCATCGACTACTTCACCGCCGGCGTCTCGCTCTACACCAAGAAGGGCGACGACCAGGGCATCAAGACCTGGGCCGACCTCTGCGGCAAGAAGATCGTCGTCCAGCGCAACACCGTCTCGCACGACCTGGCCAAGGCCGAGTCCAAGAAGTGCCCGGACGGCAAGAAGATCGCCATGGAGGCGTTCGACAACGACCTGGAGGCCCAGACCCGGCTGCGCTCGGGCGGTGCCGACGCCGGCTCCTCCGACTTCCCGGTCGCCGCGTACGCGGTGAAGACCTCGGGCGGCGGCAACGACTTCCAGCTCGTCGGCGACCAGGTCGAGGCGGCCCCGTACGGCATCGCCGTCGCCAAGGGCAACGACAAGCTGACCCAGGCCATCAAGGCGGCCATGGACGCGATCATCAAGAGCGGTGAGTACGACAAGGTCATCGCGAAGTGGGGCGTCGAGGCCGGCGCGGTCACCGAGGCCAGGATCAACGGCGGTTCCTGACCGGCGTCCGGTGCGGAGAGGCAGTTGAAAGGCATCAGCCGTGACTGACATCAAGAAGACGGGACCGGCCGACGGGCCGCCCGCGTCCGCCACCGAGGCGGGGTCCGCGCCGGAGGCCATCAGGGCCGTCCCGGTGCGGCACTACGGCCGCTACGTCTCGGCGCTCATCGCCATCGCCGCGCTCGCGTCGATCGTGTACGCCTTCAGCCAGGGCAGGATCAACTGGGGTGCGGTACCGGACTACTTCTTCGACGACCGCATCATCGACGGCGTCGGCCAGACGCTGCTGCTGACCGTCCTGTCGATGCTGATCGGCGTGGTCGGCGGCGTGCTGCTCGCCGTCATGCGCCTGTCGAAGAACCCGGTGACGTCGTCGATCGCGTGGTTCTACATCTGGTTCTTCCGGGGCACCCCGGTCCTGGTCCAGCTGTTCGTGTGGTTCAACCTGGGGCTGGTCTTCGAGTACATCAACCTCGGGCCGATCTACAAGGACTACTGGTCGAGCTTCATGACGCCGCTGCTGACGGCGCTGCTCGGGCTCGGACTCAACGAGGCCGCGTACATGGCGGAGATCTGCCGGGCCGGTCTGCTCTCGGTGGACGAGGGCCAGACGGAGGCGTCCCACGCGCTGGGCATGAGCCACGGCAAGACCCTGCGGCGCGTCGTGATCCCGCAGGCCATGCGGGTGATCGTGCCGCCCACGGGCAACGAGGTCATCAACATGCTCAAGACGACCTCGCTGGTGGCGGCCGTGCAGTTCTACGAACTCTTCAAGAACGCCCAGGACATCGGGCAGGCGTCCGGAGCACCGGTGGAGATGTACTTCCTCGCGGCCGCCTGGTACCTGATCATGACCTCGGTGCTGAGCGTGGGGCAGTACTACCTGGAGCGCTACTACGCGCGTGGATCGAGCCGCAGCCTGCCACCCACCCCGTTGCAGAAGCTGCGGTCGACGGTGCTGTCGGTCGGCCGCCCGAAGGGAGGCATCGCATGACCGCGATGGTCAAGGCCGAGGGCGTCCACAAGTCCTTCGGCGCCGCGCACATCCTCAAGGGCATCGACCTGGAGGTGGCCCCGCGCGAGGTGTTCTGCCTGATCGGCCCGTCCGGTTCCGGCAAGTCCACGTTCCTGCGGTGCATCAACCACCTGGAGCAGATCAGCGCCGGCCGGCTGTACGTGGACGGCGAGCTGGTGGGCTACCGCCAGAAGGGCGACAAGCTGTACGAGCTGAAGGACAGCGAGGTCGCCCTGAAGCGCCGGGACATCGGCATGGTCTTCCAGCGCTTCAACCTGTTCCCGCACATGACGGCGCTGGAGAACGTCATGGAGGCGCCCGTCCAGGTGAAGCGCGAGGCCAAGGCGGTCGCCCGCGCCCGCGCCGAACGGCTGCTGGACCGGGTCGGCCTCGGGGACAAGGCGCGCAACTACCCCTCGCAGCTCTCCGGCGGACAGCAGCAGCGGGTGGCCATCGCGCGGGCGCTGGCCATGGAGCCGAAGCTGATGCTCTTCGACGAGCCCACATCGGCGCTCGACCCGGAGCTCGTCGGCGATGTGCTCGACGTGATGCGGGGGCTCGCCGAGGACGGGATGACGATGATCGTCGTCACCCATGAGATGGGCTTCGCCCGCGAGGTCGGCGACGCGCTGGTCTTCATGGACGACGGCGTAGTGGTCGAATCCGGCCATCCTCGCGATGTCCTGACCAACCCGCAGCACGACCGGACGAAGTCGTTCCTGTCGAAGGTGCTCTAGAAGGTGCTCCAGCGGATGCGTGAAGGGGTGGTACGGGCCGGTGCGGCCCGTACCACCCCTTCACGCGCGCCGGTCATGTCGCCGGCAGCAGCTCCGTACGCAGCATCAGCTCGCGCAGCTGCGCACGGGTGAGCGGCGGGCTGTCCAGCAGCGGCCCCTGCACCACATCGGCCTCGAAACCGGTGCTGTCGCGTACGCCGAGCAGGCTGCCGTCGGCGAGGACCAGCCGGGCGGCCAGCTCGGGGCCCCACAGCGGGGTGCCGCCCTCGCCGTAGTCCATGGCGTCGCTCCAGATGGTGAGCACCCGGCCGCCGGACAGCTCCTCGCGCACGCAGTCGGTACGGGCGGGCGCCCCCTTCTCCGGCACGCACAGGTTCGCGTCCGGCGCTCCGCCGCCGAGCTTCTTGCGTACGGCGTCGGCGTCCATGACGTCCACGGTGAGGTAGCCGACGCCGCCGTCCCGGCGGACCGCGTACTGCCCGTCCAGCGGCCCGGTCCTGGGCGGCTCGGGGGGCAGGGGCGAGGCGTGCTTGATGATGTCGGCGAACGACACCTCCTCGACCGCGCCGACCCCGGAGGGCAGCAGTTCGGTCAGCCGGGCGGCCCGGTCGGTGGCGCCGGGCGCCTTGGCGGACGAGGCCACCGACGAGGTCTGCGGGGTGTCGGTCGCGGAGGAGGAGAGCCGGGGCACCACGAACGCCCCCGCCGCCACCGTGCAGACCGCCGCCGCCGACACGGCGGCCCGGCGGCGCCACCGCACCCGCGCGGCCCTGGCGTAGACCGCCTCCGTGCTGATGACCGGCCGCCCGGCGTCCTCGGCGGCCCGCCCCAGCAGCTCGCGCACGTCGTCGCTCATACCCATACCTCCGCCATCTCGGCGCGCAGCGCCGCCAATCCCCGAGCCGTGTGGCTCTTGACCGTGTTCTCCCGCATCCCGAGCGTGGCGGCCGTGGCCTCGACGCTCAGGTCCTCCCAGTAGCGCAGCACCAGCACCGCCCGCTGCCTGGGCGTGAGCCGGGCGAGCGCCGCCCGGACCGCCAGGCCGGTGTCCGTGTCGGGTGTCCGCGCGGCCCGCTCGGGCAGTTCCCCGTACGCCTGCTCGCGGCGCCAGAACCGGCGGCGGGCGGCGATGAAGGTGTTGACCAGGGTTTTGCGCGCGTACGCCTCGATGTTGTCGAGCCGGCCGTGCCGCCGCCCGCCGAGCACGACCTTGACCAGGGTCGTCTGGACCAGGTCCTCGGCCTCGTCCCGGTCGCCGCAGAGCAGGAACGCGCTGCGGAACAGGGCGGTGCGTCTGCTCTCGACGAAGGCGTGCAGCGCGGCATGGTCATCGCTCCGCATCCTCGGTGTCCTTCCCCCGGCCCGCGGGCGCGGACCGTCTCACCCTTCCAGTGCGGTGGGCGGCACGGCGGGTTGCGGTGTGCGCGGAGGAATGCGGATGGGCCGCATCCCCTCCCACTATGTAATACCCTGTAGCTTTAACCACCCATTACGTCACCCCGTACCGCCCCGCACCATCCCGTACCGCCCCGCCCTGGACCGACGCCGTAAGGACGACTCGTGGAACTGGCCCTGTACTCGGACTACGCCGTACGCCTGGTCAACACCGAGGAGCCGGCCCGGAACAGGGACACCCTGACGTCGGTGGAGGCCGTCCGCGACCTGTTCCGCGAGAACGCCCAGGCGGCCCGGCGCGCGGCCGACGCGGACGTCACCCGGTTCCGTTCGGTACGGGCCCGGCTGCGCGCGGTCTTCGAGGCGGCCGACGAGGGGGACGAGCGGCTGGCGGTGGACCTGCTCAACTCGCTGCTCCTGGAGTTCCCGGTGAGCCCGCAGATCTCCGGCCACGACGTGCGCGACGCGGACGGCACGCCGGACTGGCACATGCACCTCGCGGACCACCCGTCCAACGCCACGGCGGGGTACGCGGCGATCGCGGCCATGGGTCTGGCGTTCCACCTCACCTCGTACGGGGTGGACCGGCTGGGCCTGTGCGAGGCCGCGCCCTGCCGCAACGCGTACCTCGACACCTCGACCAACCGCTCCCGCCGCTACTGCTCGGACCGCTGCGCCACCCGGGCCAACGTGGCGGCCTACCGGGCCCGCAAGCGCCTGGAGACCGAGCGCGCCGCGGAGACCGGGCGCAGCGCGGAGACCGCCCAGCCCAGTACGCCGCGCACCGTGCGCTGATCCCGGGTCAGCGGCCGGTACCGCGCGCTGACCCGGGCCAGCACGAGTTCCTCGGGGACGGTTCCGTAGTCGGTGGAGTCGCCGCCCGCGTAACTGTTGTCGCCCAGCACCCACCAGCCGCCGGCCCGGCGCTCCACGGCGCGCTTCACGACGAGCAGGTCCTGCTGGAACGGATGACGCAGGATCACCACGTCCCCGGGGCGCACCGGCGCCCCGTACCGCACGAGCAGCCAGTCCCCGTGATGGAGCGTGGGCACCATCGAGGGGCCCGTCACCTCCACCACCTGGAAGGGCACCCGCGCCGACAGCCCGCGCGCGGGCCGCTCACCGGCCGGCTCCGGCACCTCCGGCACCTCGCTCATCTCCTCCCGCACCTTCCCCATCCGTCCAGTACACCGTCCACGACAGGCTTTCGTACATTCGGCCGTGGGTCCCATCCTCTTCCCGGACTTTTGGCCTAAGCCCCTGGGGGCACTCGCTGAAAGAGGCTTCTCACGGAGTAATGTCCCACCTGAGAAGACGATCACGAGGAAGGACAGCTCAATGCTTTCCCGCCTGTTCGCCCCCAAGGTGAAGGTCAGCGCCCACTGCGACCTGCCCTGCGGCGTGTACGACCCGGCCCAGGCCCGCATCGAGGCGGAGTCCGTCAAGGCCGTCCAGGAGAAGTACCAGGCCAACGAGGACCCGCACTTCCGGGCCCGCGCGGTGGTTATCAAGGAGCAGCGTGCCGAGCTCGCCAAGCACCACATCTCGGTGCTGTGGAGCGACTACTTCAAGGCCCCGCACTTCGAGAAGTACCCGCAGCTGCACCAGCTGGTCAACGACACCCTGAAGGCCCTCTCGGCCGCCAAGGGCTCCACCGACCCGGCCACCGGCCAGAAGGCGCTGGACCTGATCGCGGAGATCGACAAGATCTTCTGGGAGACCAAGAAGGCCTGATCTCTGGTTAGGCCGTCTGACCTGCGGTTTCGCTGGTCGGACTCCCTACCGGTCCGCACCCGGTCCGCAGGCCGCCGAGAACGGCGTCCCTCACGGACCGGGTGCGGTCTTTTCAGGTCAGCCCGGTATCCGCCGGCGGTACGCCATCGTGATCAGCCCGGCAGTGAAGCTGACCGCCGCCACGACTGCGGCCACGACGCTGGTGGACTCCATCAGCAGAACCGCCCACGGGTACGGCCTCTGGTCTCCTGCCAGGCCGGTGACGATGCTGAACATCACGAACATGGTCGCCGCCGCGCCACCGGCGATCGGGCCGTACCAGCTGTGTACGAGGAGGGCGAGGCCCAGCACCATGACGGTGTTCCGGCCGCCCGCCACCGCTGTCGGCATGTCCAGGAACTCCCCGAGTGCAAACCCCAGCCCCGCCGCGCTCGCCCCCAGGAGCAGGAGAGCCAGCCGGTCGACGACGGCGACCGGCCGCGCCGCTGTGGTTTCGGTGGCGATGAGGCGCCGGCTCATGCAGTACATCGTCGGGATGCACAGGATGAGCGGGACGAAGTTCATCAGCTTGACCGAGAAGGTGCCCTGTGCGGCGATCTGTGGAACCTTCGCCACATCGTCGCGCACGAGCACAAGCAGGAGCATCCAGGCGGCCAGCGCCACAGGCAGCACCCAGATTCTTCGCGTACGCACCCAGAGGGTCAACGGTTCGCCCCCGGTGCCGTGTCCGCCGGGTTCTCCAACTCGGGGCCCAGCGCTCGGCCCCGCTCCTTCTCGGCCTTGGCTCCCGCCCGGGCCTTCTCATGGACCTGCTCGTCGCAGGACTTGAGGTAGCTCAACTCCTGTTTGTACCAGGCGTACTGCTTGGCCTTGGGGAGGCTGCGCACCCAGCGTGCCCGGTACGCGCCAGTGGGGCCGTAGCTGCGGGTGACCTCTTCCTCCGACATCCCGACCGTCAGGCCGACCCAGGCGAAGGCGGCTCCGCGCCCCGGGTAGACGTAGTCATCAGGAAGGCGGGGGCAGTCGTGGAGCCCTGACGGAACCAAGGCGCTGATGTAGATGCCCCGGCTGCGGTGCCGGGTCACCGGCTTCTGGAGATGGGTTCGCCAGGTGTCGCGTGCCAGTGGCAGATCCTCCGAGACGAAGGCCAGCTTCCGGGGTGGGGTGAACCCGGCCTCTCGCAGGCGGGGCAGCGCCTGTCGAGCGGAGCGATGCAGCGCGGGGATGTCGTCGGCGAACTCGCCGGGCACGCAGATCACCGGAGCAGTTCGCTCACACGTCGTCGCCCAGGTGCGGGGAACGGTGGGGTCGGCGTAGCGCGGGGCGTCACTCACCAGGGGGTACGACGCCCCGAAGCCCGCGAGGACGCAGCAGGCCATGGCGGCGGCGCGCAGCGCCGGACGTGAGAACAGGCTGAGCGCGACAAGGCCGAGCAGCAGTCCGAGAGCCAGGATCGCCGGTGCCATGAGGTAGGCGCGGTCCACGACATCCGTATAGGTCGGAGTGCTCATGTCGAATCCGGATATCGCCCGCAGCCATGGGACACCCAGCGCATAGGCGACGAAGACCCACAGCGCCGTGATCACCACCGCAAGGGGGCGGGCGACAACGGGCGAAAGGAAGAGCCCGAGGAAGAAGCCGACCGCTACCGCGCTGAGGGGGACCGCAAAGCTCCGGACCACGGGAACGGTGTCGTACAACCCTGGTGCGGGGCCTCCCAGATAGCTGATCACGAGCAGGAAGGACGCCACCCAGCTGATGATCACCAGGGCCAGGTTGGGGGCCAGCGCATCGACGAATACGCGCAGCAGGTGACGGCTGGACGGGGCTGCCGCAATCCGAGCCCGGCGAAGCCTTCCCGCGTCCCAGGCAGCCGCCAAGGCAATTCCCAGCGCGGCGACCCTCATGGCCCCCGACACCATGACGATGGAATCCTCACCGGTCAGCGGCCTGGGCTGGTAGGCGGTGAAGTATGCGGCGAGAGCCACCGTCGGGGCTCCGAGCCCGATGACGGCCGAGTGCCGGGCGAAGGGGAATCGGTTCACCACGAGATCGCCCCATCGATCTCGGTGAAGGCCTGATAGGCGGAGGTGGCCCGCTGCTCGTCGGACGCCGCCGTCGCGCTCGCGTGGGAAAGGAAGTCCGCGACCGTCCCCGAGAAGCGCACCTGGCCGTCCAGCAGAACTGCGACCGAGTCGTAGGAGTTGGCGATGTCGGAGGTGTCATGGGTGGAGAGAACGATGTGCACCTCCTTCGACAGATCGGCGAGAATCTGGTGGAAGACCTGCCGCTGCCGGGGATCCATACCCGCTGTCGGCTCATCGAGGAGAAGGACCTCCGCGTCATGCACGAGGGCCTGAGCCACTGCGACGCGCCGCTGCTGCCCCCCGGAGAGCTCCTGCACCTTGTCATCCGCCCGATCGGCCAACTCCACGCGGCGCAGGGCCCGGAGAGCTTCACGCCACGCCGCGCGCCGGGACATCCCCTTGAGCCAGCCGGAGTACGCGACCTGATCCCGGGCCGTGAGCCCCGGCACCTGCTCCACCTGCTGAGGCATCCACGCCACACGCCTGCGGAACGCGGGCAGCGCACGGCGCTGGCCAGTGCTCAGGCCGTCGTAGGTGACGGAACCGGAATCGGGGCGCAGCGCAGATGCGCACAAGCCCAACAGGGTACTTTTTCCCGCTCCGTTCGGCCCCAGAAGCACGGTGCGCCCGGGCGGCAGCGTATAACTGAAATCACGCAGCACCGGGCGTCTACGCCGATAGGAGAAGGAACACTCGAACATCGAAATGGGCATGCGACACCTTGGTGTTTCAGTGTGGGGCGCCTCTCTCTGTTTCAAAAAGAGGCAGGTGGAGACCCGCGTTTCAGGTCTCCACCCAGGCATTCAGAATCCAGTGTCACCTATGGACTGACCCGCGATTCCTGACGGACAGTTCTCAGAAAGACATACGGGTCGTATCGACGCTGATCGTCGGGCCCACTACCGAACTGCCGCCGACCTTGGTAATGCGGAAGTAGTAGTCGTGACCTTCGCTTCCGGCACCCCACTCGCCGGACGAGGTTCCGCCATTGAAGCATGCCGTGTAGGTCTTCGTGTCGAATCCGATGTCGGGCCCGAAGACAGCACGTCGCAACTGAACAGTCACACTCTTCGTCACGCCCGTATGACATCCGGTGAAGTCGACCTTGTTCGGGCCGGTGCCTCCATCATCGGTCACATACTTCGAGGTGAAGCCGGCGACTCCACCCGTTATGTATGAGTACTTCACGACAGCCCAGGCAGGGCTCGCGAGAGCCAACGGGAGGGTCGCGACGGAAGCAACCATACCGACTCGCTTCCAAGTATTACGGGTTCCGAACTTACGCACAGTTGCACCTCTCATTTGGAATTGCGGGCACGCGTGTGCATCACGAGGCGAATTGGTTGAAGGTCGCATTGACAGACCGCCCCCCGCGATAATGCTTGAGTGTACATCAACTGCCCCAACAATGACGGCAGTTATGCCTTTCATCGCGATGTGACCGCTTTGCGTATGCCCTTGCGGATTTCGCGGAGTCCTGCCTACGTGGCCCCTCCCGCGACCGCATTCCCGAGCGACCGACGAGGTCACCGAAGTGTCATCGCACGCATTGCGTGGGTCGGCCCCGTACCGAAGGGGTACAAGGTCGACGACCGTCTGCCGGCGCCCGGACCGGTGGCGCGGCCGCTGCTCCCGTTCTACGCGATCCGCGTCAAGGAGTGGGGTAACTGTGTCACCGAGGCCGTCGAGCGGGGCGAACTCCCGGCCGGGACCGACCCGGACGCGGTCGTACGCGCCGTGTCGGCGCCGCTCTACCAACGCCTGTCGGCTGGCAACCCGACCGGCTCAGCCCGCCAGCAGTGCCCGCAGCCGTGCCGCCCACGGGTGGTCCGCGCGCTCCGTCAGGGTGATCGTCTCCGCCAGCCAGGCGCGGGCATGGTCGTCCAGGGCCGGCAGCGCCTCCTCGAAGTCCCGCTCGTCCTTGGGGCGCCGGGACCTGGACTTGTAGAGGAGCTGGACCTCGGGGGCGAGGTAGGGGATGCTCTCGTCCGACACCCGGCCCAGCCGGGCGAGCGGGAGGCGGACGCGGGGGTCGCGGCGGAAGACCCAGTCCCCGCCGGCCACCTCGTCCAGCATGAACTGCAAGCGCCACGGCTCGTCCGGGCCCGGCCGGCACCAGAGGTCGTGGACGGCGGCGGGCAGCGTCTCACCGGGGTGCCAGGGCCGCAGTGTGCCGGGCGGGTCGGCGGCCCACCAGTCCCAGCCGGGCAGGACCCGCCGCACCTCCGGCTGGGCGTCGCGCGGCACGAGCACGTCGATGTCGCCGTGGTCCCGGAAGGCACGGCCCACCGCCAGCTCGACCGCGTACCCGCCGGCGATCCACCACGGCGAGCGCAGCGCCGTGAGCAGGCGGACGGCCTCGGCGAGCGGCGGCGGGTCCCAGGGGCCCCAGGGGGTCTCCGTGCGCACCGGGTCAGTCCCGGAGCAGGTGGCGGTAGCTGTCGGGGTGTTCGCGCAGATAGGTGGCCAGGTCCATGGCGGGGCGGCCGGTGAGGGTCGGTACGGCGTCCGAGACGGTGGCCATCTCGCCGGCCGCGATGGCCTCGTACGAGGTGACCCAGCCGGCCACCTCCCAGTCGGCGGCCCCGTAGTGCTGCCGGGACGCGTACGCCTCCTCGCGGGTTTCGGGTTCGTAGGTGACGGCCCGTCCGGTGACCCGGCTCAGCTCCTCGGCGGCCTCGGCGAGGGTGAACGCCTCGGGGCCGGTCAGGTCGTAGGTGCGTCCGTCGTGCGAGGGGCCGGTGGCGTCGGTGCCGGCGAGGAGGACGGCGGTGGCGGCGTCCGCGATGTCCTCGTGGGCCACCGCGGCGACCCGGCCGTCACCGGCGGGGCCGCGCAGCACTCCGTCGGCGCCGGTCATGGCCGGGAGCCCGGCGAGATACCAGCTGTCGCGCAGGAAGGTGTACCGGACGTCGGTGGTCCGGATGTGCGCCTCGGTCTGCCAGTGGTCGCGGGCGAAGGTGAACGTGGCGTCGGGGGCGGCGCCCAGGAAGGAGACGTAGACGATGCGTTCGACGCCGACGGCGACCGCCGCGTCCACCGCCGTCGTGTGCTCGTGGACCCGGTCGGGGCTCTCGTGCGCCGAGACCAGGAACAGGGTGTGGGCCCCGGCCAGGGCGCGGCGCATGGCCTCGCCGTCGCCGTAGGGGGCGGGCGGCGCGGGGTCGGCGCCGGGGAGGTCGGGCAGCCGGGAGGGGTCGCGGCCGAGCAGCCGGACGGGGACTCCGGCGCGGGCCAGCCGGGCGGCGACCCGGCCGCCGAGGGCGCCGCTCGCGCCGGTGACGGCGGTGAGGGGGCCGCCGGTGACCGTCTCGGACGGGGTGTCGGGGGCGGGGCTCATGCGCGGGCGCCTCCCTCGGGCCGCCAGGGGCGCACGTCCACGACCGCGTCGACCGGGAGGGGCCCGTACAGGTGCGGGAAGTCCTCGCCGCCGGGTTCGCCGGGCTCGTACCGCACCGGGGCGGTGAGCCGGTCGGAGTCGATGACGAGCACCACCAGGTCCTGCTCCGCGGCTGCGGGCCGGCTCCCCGCGCCGTACAGCGCCTCGGCCACGGCGGGCAGTTGGTGGGGCAGCGAGCAGTGGATGAAGCCCTCCTCGTGCAGGGTGCGGCCGCGGGTGGACATCTCGTACGTCCCGATCCCGCGGGCCGCCTCCCAGAGCGGGCCTTCGGTGATGTGCAGCAGTTCAGCCATGGCCCGAGGCTAACGCGGCGGCGGCCACCGGGCCGGGCCCTGTGGATAACTCCTGACCGCGTCGGCGCGTCCCCGTCCAGCGCGGACGACTCCCCCTAACCGGCCAGAAGTTTCGCCTCCGTCTCCGGGTCGAGGCCGGTGGCCGGGCGGTCCGGGCGGTGGGGTGCCGTGCCGCCCAGTCCGCACAGCCAGGTCCAGGTGTCGGTGACGGTCTCCGCCACCGGGCGGCAGCGCAGCCCGGCCGCGTACGCCAGGCCGACATCGCCCTGGTGGAGGATGTCGTACAGCTCCCCCGGCGGCAGCCAAACGGGCAGGTCGGTCCACGGTTCGACGCCCGCCGCGAGGATCGTCTCCGCCGGGGTCCAGCGCAGCTCGGCGCCGGAGCCGGTGGCGCGCACACAGGCGTCGAGCAGTCCGCCCATGGTGGTGTGGCCCGGCCTGCTGACCAGGTTGTACGGGCCGTGCAGTCCGCGTTCCGCCGCGTCGAGCACCCAGCCGGCGAGGTCGCGCACGTCGATGTACTGGATGTCGGTGTCCGGGGTGCCGGGGGCCAGGACCGGGCCGCCGCGGGCGATCCGGTTCAGCCACCAGGGCAGCCGGCCGATGTTCTCCCAGGGGCCGAGGATCAGCCCGGCCCTGGCGAGGAGGGCCCGGTCGCCGAAGGCGTCCAGCGCGGCCAGTTCGCCGCCGCGCTTGGCCAGCGCGTACGACTCGCCGTCCCCGGCGTCCGGCGAGGCGCCCCCGACCAGCGGGCCGTCCTCGGTGAGACCGGCCGGTGCCGGGTAGTCGTACACGGAACGGCTGGATATGTAGGTGTACCGGGCGGCCCGTGCGGTAAGCAGCCGGGCCGCGTCCCGTACCGCGGAGGGCGCGCCGCTCCAGGTGTCCACGACGAGGTCCCAGGTGGGGCCCCCGCCGTCCGGCGCCCCGGCGGCGGCGAGCGCGGCCAGGCCGTCCCCGGCGGTGCGGTCTCCGATGAGTTCGGCCGTACCGGGCGGAGGCGCGTGGTGGCCGCGGTGGAAGACCGTGACCTCCCAGCCCCGCGCGAGGGCCGCCTCCGTGACGGCCCGTCCGACGAACTGCGTACCGCCCAGCATCAGAAGCCTCATGGGACGACTCTGCCCCGTACCGGGCCGGTGCGGAACCGGCCACGCTCTCGGCTGAATCCGCCGGAACCGGGAACTCCCACCAGGGGTCAGGAGCGGGCGAGCGGGCTGCGGTGGCGCAGCAGCCACTGGTGGTATCCGGCCACGCGCCGCGCCGCCTCCCGGTAGGCCGCCTCCAGTTCCTCGTAGGCGGCGGTCATGTCCGTGCCGGGCCGGGAGACCAGCAGGAGCCGTACGGCGAGGGGGTCGTCGCGCAGGGGGCGGATCGCCATGTCGTCGCGGGGGCCCGAGGTCGGCTGGCAGGGGGCGACCGCCTCGCCCAGGACGACGAGGGAGGCGGCGGTGAGGTAGTCGCCGTGCAGCACGACGGGCGCCACGCCCGCCTCGCTGAACATCCGGCGCAGCCCGTCCCATTCACCGTCCACCGTGGGGTCCACCATCCACCGGTCGGCGGCCAGGTCGGCCAGGTCGACGACGGGCAGGGCGGCGGCGGGGTGGTCGCGGGCCATGGAGACGAACTGCGGTTCGCGCTCCACGAGGACCCGCTGCTCCAGCCCGTCCGGGACGGTGAGCGGACAGCCCTCCACCTCGTGGACGAAGGCGACGTCCAGCCCGCCGGTGCCGACCGCGCGGAGCAGGGCGTGCGCGGAGACGTCCACCCGCAGCGAGATGTCCGTGCCGGGCAGCCGCAGGCGCAGCCGGCGCAGCCAGCCGCCGATGACCCGGCTCGCGGTGCAGCCGATGCGCAGCCGGGGGCCCTCGGCGTGGGCGGCCTCCGCCCTGGCGTCGCTGACCAGGGCGGACAGGCCGTCGACGAGGGGGCGGGCGCGGCTGAGGACGGCGCGACCGAGGAGGGTGGGGCGGCAGCCGGTGCGTTCGCGGCTGAAGAGTTCGGCGCCCACGGCGTTCTCGATGCGGCGAAGTTGGGTGGTGAGTGCGGGCTGGCTCACGCCCAGGGTGCGGGCCGCCCGGTGCAGGCTGCCGGTGTCGGCTATGGCGCACAGCGCCCTGAGGTGTCTCACCTCAAGCTCCATGCTGCCGAGGTTAGGGCGGCCCGTCCGGCCGCACCATGGGCCGTAACCCTGCCAAAGGCGGGCGATTCACCGGGCGTTGGGCAACCGGAAAGCCGGTGTGCACGAAAGGGGCGCGCGGAGGTGATAGGGCCGCGTTATCACCGGCTGACATCATCCGCGCGGGCTCCGCTTCCCCGAAACTCTCTCCGTACCACTCCCGTCCGAGTCCGATCAGCGGACGGGTTCCCCTGACAGGTAACTGGTAGGAGACCCCCCACATGAGACACCCCAGGACCGTCATGTCGGCCGTGTTCGGCCTCGGCCTCTCGCTCGCCGCCACGCTGGGCACCGCCCCCGCGATCGCCGCGCCGGTGGCCGCCCCCGCCCCGTCCGCCCACCTGGCGTACACGGCGAAGTCCGGTACGCAGGAGAACGCCGCGGGCAACAAGGCGTTCTTCGAGGCGGTCGCGAAGTCGGTGGCGGAGAAGCGGGCGGCCAATCCGAACGCCCTGGCCGTCACGGTCGTCTACAGCGCCGCCAACGCGCCGAGCTTCCGCTCCCAGATATCCAGCAGCGCGTCGATCTGGAACAGCTCGGTCTCCACCGTCCGGCTCCAGGAGGGCTCGAACGCCGACTTCCGGTACTACGAGGGCAGCGACCCGCGCGGCTCCTACGCGAGCACGGACGGCCACGGGCGGGGCTACATCCTCCTGGACTACGCGCAGAACCGGCAGTACAACTCGACCCGCGTCACCGCCCACGAGACCGGCCACGTGCTGGGTCTCCCGGACCACTACTCGGGTCCGTGCAGCGAGCTGATGTCGGGCGGCGGTCCCGGCACGTCCTGCACCAACCCGTACCCGAACGCCGCGGAGCGGAACCGGGTGAACTACCTGTGGCAGTACGGCTTCGCGGCCACGCTGACCAAGACCGCTTCCTGACCGCAGGCTTCCGGGGAGCACGCTTCCCGGAAGCACCGCTCGCACCGATGGGCCGCCTCGCAGGACGAGGCGGCCCATCGCCGTCAGCCGGCGCCGTATTCGGTACGCACCAGGGTCAGGAGTTCGTCCAGGGTCAGGCCGAGGCCGCGCGCCTCGCCGACCGTCTCACGGACCCGTTCGAGGAGGCGGGCCCGGTGCGGGGAGGCTCCGTCGGCGATGGCGGCGCCCCGGCCCCGGCGCAGTTCGATCAGGCCCTCCTCGCGCAGCCGCTGGTAGCCGCGCAGCACGGTGTGGACGTTGACGCCGAGCGATTCGGCCAGGACCCGTGCGGCGGGCAGCCGCTCGCCGGGGGCCGCCGCGCCGTCGGCCACGGCGCGGCGCACACAGGCGGCGATCTGGTCTCCGAGCGGCACGGTGGAGGTGGGATCGACCCGGAAGAGCATCGTCAATGGTCCGTTCGGCGCTGGTCGATCAGGGTGTTGAGGAGCGCCGCGGCGGTCGCCGAGTCGTCCACGGTGACCTCGAAGTCCCGCCCGCCGGCCAGCCGGGCCACGATGCCCTCGCCGGAGCGGATCATGACTCCGGTGCGTCCGGGCCGCACCCGGTAGCCCCAGCCACCGTAGTCGCCGAGCGGCTTCATCTCGCGGCTGGAGGCCGCCTCGATCCGGTCCAGCGGGACCCGGACGCGGGGCCGGGGGAGCAGTCCGGAGACGGTGATTCCGCGCCGGTCCACGGTCACGTGCGGTCGGGCGAAGGCGGCGATCAGCAGCCCGAGCACCAAGGCCGGTACGGCGATCGGCCAGCCCGAGGTGAACACCAGGAGGACGCCGGTCCCGAGGAGCAGGAGCGCGGCGAGCGGCAGCGGCCAGGACCCGGCGCTGCGGGCCCATCCGGCGACCTCCCCGGGGCGCAGCGCGATGCGCGGCCCCTCCCCCCTGCCCTGCGGCCCGTCGTCCCCGGACGCTTCCGGTACGGGCAGCAGCGCGGCCGCGAGGAGGCCGAGCCCGTAGGCGGCCACGCCCACCCCGAGGGCGGCGGCCAGATGCCACAGGGGGAACGTGACGTCCTGGCCCCGGCCCTGCGCGTCCTCGACGGCGTCCACGTTGATCAGCAGCAGGGCGGCCAGGAGGTAGCCGAGGAACCCGGCGATGGCGTAGGTGAAGCCGAGGGTCGTCCGGTGGGACCGCCGGGTGAACGTGCCCAGAGCCACCATCAGCACCGCCAGCAGGCCGATGCCGAGCAGGACCAGCGTGGTGAGGACGACGTACGAGGTCTGGCCGGCGTAGTCGTCGGCCCGGCCGTTGCCCACGAAGTGGCTGGCCAGCTGCTCGGGCAGCCGGTCCCGGCGGGTGGCGAAGAGGAGCAGGTCGGCGGCGAGCGCGAGCAGGAACGGCAGCGCGGCGAGGGCCGCGCGACCGATGGAGTTACGGTTCATCAAAACCTCCATTGTTCGCATGCTAGTAGAACAATGAAGGTAACGGCAACGACGAAGCCGGCTGCGGCGGGGAAGCGCCGTGCCGAACAGGTCCCGCCGGAGCGGTCAGGCGGTTTCGAGCGGGAACGCTCCCCGGTGGCCGGTGCCCGCGCCCTCCGTGGGCCTCGGCTCGAACTCCCGGCAGCTCCAGACCTCCTGGACGAAACCGGTCCGCCGGTCCCACAGTCCGAGCAGGTCCTGCTCCCCGGCCGCGTCCCGGTACGCCTCCTTGGCGCCCCGGAAGCAGGCGAGGCCGCCGGAGAGGCCGCGGGCCCGCTCCGGAGCCGGGAAGTAGTCGGAGAACGCGCAGGCTATGCAGGTCCGCAGGTGGACTCCGGGCGGCAGCTCCCGCTGGATCGTGGCCAGCGCGGAGCCGAAGTCGCTCTCGGCGCGCCGCGACGCGAAGGCCGCCCCGCCGAACCGGAGTTCGAGGTAGAGGTACGGGTCGGGCCTGCGCAGCGACAGCAGGCAGCTGAGGGTCGCCTGGCGCTCCACCCCCTCCGCCAGGACGGGGAACGGCAGATCCCACTCCAGGACGCAGTCCCCCAGCACCCCGTCCGTCAGTGCGAACATCCCGCTCTCCGCCGGGCCCGCCGCCACCGGGCGCAGACCGTCGAAGCTGCCGCCCTCGAAGTCCACGCCCCTGACGCGGAGGCGGAGTTGCTGCCCGTCTGTGGTGAGGATGACGGCGTCGGAGCCCTGTCGGTCCCGGTACCACCCTGCCCACGACTCATCTGTCATGAGCAGGGACTGTAGCCCCTGCCTCCGACACCGGCCCTGCCGCCCTCAGTACGTGCGGCGCGTGACGAACTCCGCGAGGGCCAGCAGGTCCCCCGCCGCCGAGAGGTCCGGGACCGCCCGCGAGAGGTGGTGCACGGCCCGCGCCATCCGGTCCGCCGCGCAGCTCTGCGCCCAGTCCCGGCCGCCGGCCCGGTCCACGGCCTCCGCGGCCCGGCCGACCTCGGCGCGGGTGCTCATCGAGCCCCGGTACAGGGCGGCCAGCTCCGCCGCCGCCGGGCCGCCCGCGGTGAGCGCGGCCACCACCGGCAGCGACTTCTTGTGGGCGCTGAGATCCGCGCCGACCGGCTTCCCGGTCCGCGCCTGGTCGCCCCAGATGCCGATCAGGTCGTCGATCAGCTGGAAGGCGAGCCCGGCCTCCCGGCCGAAGCCGTCCATCGCCCCCACGGCCCGCTCGTCGGCGCCGGCGTAGAGCGCGCCCAGCGCGCAGGCGCAGCCGAGCAGGGCGCCGGTCTTGGCCGTCGCCATGGTGAGGCACTCGTCGAGCGTGACCTGCTCGGGGTCGCGCTCCTCGAAGGCGCAGTCGGCCTGCTGGCCCGCGCACAGCTCGATGACGCAGGTGGAGAGGCGGGCGGCGGCGAGCTGCGACACCGCTCCGCCGTCCTCCGCGAGCAGCCGCTGGGCGAGGGCCAGGATCGCGTCGCCCGCGATGACGGCGTCCGGGACGCCGAACACCGTCCAGGCGGTGGCCCGGTGGCGGCGGGTGTGGTCCTCGTCGATGACGTCGTCGTGGAGCAGGGTGAAGTTGTGGACCAGCTCCACGGCCACGGCCGCCCGTACGGCCTGTTCGGGGTCGCCGCCGAGGGCGCGGGCGGCCGCCAGGACGAGCGCCGGCCGGATCGCCTTGCCCGCGCCGCCCGACGCCGGGCTGCCGTCGGCGTGCTCCCAGCCGAAGTGGTACATCGCGACCCGCCGGATCGAGCCGGGGAGGGAGGCGATCGCCGCCCGCAGATGCGGATCGACGAGGGTCCGGGTGTACTCCAGCAGGGCCGCGGCCTCATTGCCCTCGGTCGCGGCGTCTGTTCGGGTCATGGTCAATCGGTCACCCCTGTCGTTGCTGTGGTGGTGCGCCGGGGCCGGGGGCCCGGACCGCTGCCGGTCCGGGCCCCGTGGCTCACCGCCAGCGGCTGACCTCGACGTTCTCCAGGACACCGAGGGCGTCCGGGACGAGGACCGCCGCGGAGTAGTAGGCCGTCACGAGGTAGGAGATGATCGCCTGCTCGTCGATGCCCATGAAGCGGACCGAGAGACTGGGCTCGATCTCGTCGGGGATGCCCGACTGCTGGAGGCCGACGACGCCCTGCTCGGACTCGCCGGTCCTCATGCAGATGATCGACGTGGTGCGGGCGTCGCTGACCGGGATCTTGTTGCACGGGAAGATCGGCACGCCGCGCCAGGTCGGGATGCGGTGGCCGCCGACGTCGATGCTCTCCGGCACCAGTCCGCGCTTGTTGCACTCGCGGCCGAAGGCGGCGATGGCGCGGGGGTGGGCGAGGAAGAGCTTGGAACCGCGCCGCCGCGAGAGCAGCTCGTCCATGTCGTCGGGGCTGGGCGCCCCGTCGTGCGGCTGGAGGCGCTGGCCGTAGTCGCAGTTGTTGAGCAGGCCGAACTCGCGGTTGTTGATGAGCTCGTGCTCCTGGCGCTCGCGCAGCGCCTCGACCGTGAGCCGCAACTGCTGCTCGGTCTGGTTCATCGGCTGGTTGTACAGGTCCGCGACGCGGCTGTGCACCTTCAGGACGGTCTGGGCGACGCTCAGTTCGTACTCGCGGGGCGCGGCCTCGTAGTCCACGAAGGTGTGCGGGACGACGGCCTCGCCGACATGGCCGGCGGAGAGGTCGATCGCCGCCTCGCCGTACTTGTTGGTGCGCTGCTGCGGGAGGGCGAGCAGGCCGGTGAGGTGGTTGTTGAGCGATTCGGCCCGCTCGGCGAGGTTGAGCACGTCCGCCCGCTGGAGCGTGAGCACCGTGCAGGCGGTGACGGCGCGGGCCGTGTACTCCCAGACGGCGTCGCCCTCGATGAGGGACTGGTCGCCGAAGTAGGCCCCGTCCGCGTGGACCCCGAGGACCGTCTCGTCGCCGTAGGGGCCGCTGCCGACTTTCTCGACCTTGCCGTGCGCCAGCAGGTAGACCCGGTCCGCCGGGTCGCCGGCCGCGGCCAGGACCTCTCCGGCGGGGATCTCGACCTGTTCGCACCTCCGGGCCAGTTCGGCGAGTACTTCCTCGTCCTCGAAGTCCCTCAGCGCCGGGAGCTCGCCCAGCTCGGCGGGGATGACCGCGACCCGGTCGCCGGTCTGCACGAACGTGACGCGACCGTCGCCGACCGCGTAGCTCAGCCGGCGGTTCACCCGGTACGTACCGCCCTGCACCTGGACCCACGGCAGCATCTTCAGCAGCCACCGGGAGGTGATCTCCTGCATCTGCGGAGCGGACTTGGTGGTCGTCGCGAGGTTCCGCGCGGCCGCCGTACCGAGACTCTGCTGCGGCGGCACCTGCGTGTTCTGAACCTCTTCACCAACGGACATCTTTCGCCCTCTCGATCTATCGGCTGACCTGCGGGAAGAACACTTGCAGCACGAGGGCGGGGCGCGCCATTACACAAAAGAGTGTGATTAATCGGCCGTTGGAGTGGGCATCGCGTCGCGCGATGCCCCGTCGACGGCACTCTGATGGCCAGTAACTTGTATGCGTAATGCCAATTAACCTAGCCTGGCATCCATGCGGCTCACCAGGTTCACCGACGTGGCCCTGCGCGTGCTCATGCGCCTCGCCGTCGTGAAGCACGAGGACCCGCCGACCACCCGCGAGGTGGCGGCCACCATGCAGGTGCCGTACTCGCACGCCGCGAAGGTCGTCGCCCGCCTCCAGCACCTCGGCCTGATCGAGGCCCGCCGCGGCCGGGGCGGCGGGCTCACGCTCACCGAGGCCGGCCGGTCCGCGTCGGTCGGTGCCCTGGTCCGCGAGCTGGAGGAGCCCGAGGAGCCGGGCGACGTCGTCGACTGCGAGGGCTCGACGCCGTGTCCGCTGCGCTCGGCCTGCCAGTTGCGCATGGCCCTGCGCCAGGCCCAGGACGCGTTCTACGCCTCGCTGGACCCGCTCACCGTCACACAGCTGACCGCCGGGCCGACCGGCCCCCTCCTCATCAGCCTCAGCAGTCGCCGCCCGTCCGAAAACTGACCCCCGCCGCGAGGGCCCGCCGGACCTGGTCCTACACTGCTCTTAAATGCGCATCCGAGATGCCAATTCAACCTCCGAGGAGTCACCGATGCTCTCCGAGTCGTCGACCGCCACCGTTCGTGCCACCCTGCCCGCCGTAGGCGCGGCCATCGGAGACATCGCCGATCTCTTCTACCGCAAGCTGTTCACCGCCCACCCGGAGCTGCTGCGCGACCTGTTCAACCGGGGCAACCAGGCGTCCGGCGCGCAGCGTCAGGCCCTGGCCGGTTCCATCGCCGCCTTCGCCACGCACCTGGTCGAGCAGCCCGAGACCCGCCCGGACGTGATGCTCAGCCGCATCGCCCACAAGCACGCCTCGCTCGGCATCACCCCCGCCCAGTACGACGTCGTCCACACCCACCTGTTCGCCGCGATAGCCGAGGTCCTCGGCGACGCGGTGACCCCCGAGGTCGCCGCCGCCTGGGACGAGGTCTACTGGCTGATGGCCAACGCCCTGATCGCCATCGAGGAGCGGCTGTACGCGGAGCAGGGCGTCGTCGCCGGTGACGTCTGGCGCGAGTGGGAGGTCGTCTCGCGCTCCGAGGAGACCGACGACGTCGCCCGGTTCCGCATCCGCCCGGCCGACGGCTCCCCGGCTCCCGCCTTCCGCCCCGGCCAGTACGTCTCCGTGCAGGTCGAGCTGGCGGACGGCGCCCACCAGATACGTCAGTACAGCCTCTCCAGCGCCCCCGGCTCGCCGCTCCGCTCCATCACGGTCAAGCGGGTCCACGGCAACGACGCGCCGGACGGCGAGGTCTCCCGCCACCTGCACGCCCAGGTCCGCGCCGGCGACCGCATCCGGGTCTCCGCCCCGTACGGCGACCTCGTGCTGAAGTCCGACGACGCCCCGCTGCTGCTCGCCTCCGCGGGCATCGGCTGCACCCCGATCCTGTCGATGCTGGAGCACCTCGCCGTCTCCGGGCACCGCGCCCCGGTCACCGTCGTGCACGGCGACCGCTCCCCCGCCGACCACGCGCTGCGCACCGACCACATCGCGCTGACCGCCAAGCTCCCCGACGCGGCCGCCCACTTCTGGTACGAGGACCCCGAGGACGGCCACCCCGCCGACCGCACCGGGCTCGTCGACCTGAGCGACGTCGTCATCCCCTCCGGCACCCACGCCTACCTCTGCGGCCCGCTGCCCTTCATGCGCGCGGTGCGCACCCAGCTGCTCGCCAAGGGCGTCCCGGCCTCCGACATCCACTACGAGGTGTTCGGCCCCGACCTGTGGCTGGCCTCCTGAACCGACCCCGCGCGCCGAGGTGACCGGATCGGCTCGCACAGCATCCGAACAGGGCCCCGCTGTCGCTCCGCGACAGGTCGGGGCCCTCGCGGCCGGGTAGGGCTCCATCAGGACACCCTCCCCCCACGCACCGTAAGGAGTCGGCCATGTCCTCACCCATGTCCGCGAGCGCGTTCCTCGCCGCCCTCAGGAAGGAAGGGCTCACCGTCGTCGAGGTGGACGACTGGCGCAGCCACAATCGCGACCACAAGGGCCCCTGGGGCCCCGTCAACGGTGTGATGATCCACCACTCGGCCACCCGCGGCACCGGCGCCACCGTACGGGTCTGCCGCGACGGCCATCCCGATCTGCCGGGCCCCCTGTGCCACGGCGTCATCGCCAAGGACGGCCGGGTCCATCTGGTGGGCTACGGGCGCACCAACCACGCGGGCATGGGCGACGACGACGTGCTGCGCGCGGTGATCGCCGAGAAGAAGCGCCTCCCCCACGACAACGAGGCCAACACCGACGGGAACCGGCACTTCTACGGCTTCGAGTGCGAGAACCTCGGCGACGGCGAGGACCCCTGGCCCGACGAGCAGCTCGAAGCCGTCGAGCGGGTGTCGGCGGCGATCTGCCGGCACCACGGCTGGACCGCCCGGTCCATCATCGGGCACCGCGAGTGGCAGCCCGGCAAGGTGGACCCGCGCGGCTTCTCGATGGACGACCTGCGGGCCCGGGTCCACGACCGCCTCAATTGAAACCTCCCCTCCCTGGCGGGAGAGGATTCCTGGCTCACTCCGCCTGACAGTGAGGATTAGCCATGGCATCGCCCGGGGGTCTGACTCTCCGCCTGACTGACGCTTCGGTTGTCCTTCTGGGGAATCGTCGGCCTGCCGGGCGATGCCGTCTGGCGCGTGGCCGGTCGGGCTTCCGTGACTTCATAGGAGCCCGGCCAAAGGTCCCATCACTGTCTTGTCCGTCTGCCCGACCGGCTCGCGCCCTCCCACCGTTGAGCGTTGGAAGGGCAGCACACACCAGCATGGCAGACGAGATAGCGGTGGTCGGCGGGATCGACACCCACACCGACCTCCACCAGGCAGCGGTCATCGACAGCATTGGCCGGCACCTGGCCACCAAGCGGTTCGAGACCACGCCGGAGGGATACCGGCGGCTGCTGGACTGGCTCCGGTCCCACGGTGAGGTCCTTGCCGTCGGGGTCGAGGGGACCGGTGCCTACGGCGCCGAGATCGCACGCTTCCTCACCGCGAACGGGGTCGCAGTGGTCGAGGTGGACCGGCCGGACCGCAAGGCGAGGCGCGACAACGGCAAATCCGACCCGATCGACGCCTACGGGGCCGCGACCGCGGTCCTCTCCGGCCGGGCCGGAGGAACACCCAAGGCGCGCAACGGGATCGTGGAGGCGATCCGCGCCCTGCGGGTCGTCCGCAAGAGCGCCGTCAAGGCCCGCACCCAGACCATCAACCAGATCCGCACCCTCATCGTCACCGCTCCCTCCGTGGTGCGGGACAAGCTGCGGGGACTGTCCACGCGGGAGCTGATCGACACCCTGGCCCGCTCCCGTCCGGCCGGTGAACTCGACGATCCAGCCTGCGCGGTGAAGACCGTCCTGCGGCGGCTCGCCCGCCGCTACCAGGCGCTGGACGAGGAGATCAAGGACGCGGACAAGGAGATCGGACCGCTGGTCACCAAGGCGGCCCCGAGGCTCATCGCCCTGCCGGGCCTCGGCCCCGAAACCGCCGGCCAGCTGCTGACGAGCGCGGGCGACAACCCCGACCGGCTCCGCTCCGAAGCAGCCTTCGCCCACCTCTGCGGGGCCGCACCGGTCCCGGCCTCCTCCGGCCGCACCAACCGCCACCGCCTCAATCGCGGCGGCGACCGCCAGGCCAACAACGCCCTCCACACCATCGTCCTGGTCCGCATGAAGTACGACCAGCGCACACGGGACTACGTCGCCCGACGCACCGCCGAAGGCATGGTCAAGAAGGACGTCATCCGGTGCCTGAAACGGTTCATCGCCCGCGAGATCTACCGCCACCTACCCCATGTGATCCACACCACCAAACCGCTCCCACAGACCGCTTGACGATCTATAGGAGCTTCCCCTAGCAGGGGGCAGGGCTTACGAGATCAGCACCAGCCGGGGTGAGACCAGCCCGGACGAGCATCACACGGGCGGAGTTCTTGTCCCTGGGAGACACGGTTCCGCACGCGGTGCACGTGTACGTTCGTTCGGAGAGGGGCAGTGCGTGCTTGGTTCTCGCTCCGCACTGTGCGCAATCCATGGTGGTGTGCGCGGGGTGGATCAGGTGCACGGTCCTGCCGTGTTTGCGGGCCTGCTCGATCAGTGCCGTCTTGGTGGCGGCGATCGCGGCGTCGGCGGCCTTGCGGGCCATCGTGGTCTTCGCGAGGAACTTCGGGCGGAAGTCCTCGACGGCGAGCCGGTCAAAGTCACGCACAATGCTCTTGGCCCACTTGCGTGCGGTATCCGTCCGCTGACGGGCGATCCTTTTCTGGAGCTTCGCCGCGGCCTTGCGGGCCTTGCGGTATCCGGTGCTCTCGGACCGGTTCTTCGGTGTCTTCCTGCGGGCCATCATCCGCTGATAGCGGGCAAGTTTCGGCGCGGCTGTCTTCCCGTGCTGGGCGTGCGGGAGGTCGTGGGCGTCGGAGGTGGTGGTCGCGGTCTCCTTCACGCCCCAGTCGATGCCGATCGCCCGGCCGGTAGCGGGCAGCGGGATGGTCTCGGTGGCAACAACGAACGAGCAGTACCAGTGCCCGAGGCTGTCCCGATACACCCGGACCGACGACGGCGCGGACGGAAGATTACGAGACCACACCACACGCAGCACGATCCCGCCCGCCAGGTGCAGATTCCCGTCCCTGATGCGGAATCCGCGGGTGGTGTAGTTCAGCGACGGGGCAGCTTCACGCTTGCGCTTGATCCGGGGCATGCCGACCCGCTGCCGCCGAGGAGCCTTCGCCGCGATGTCCTTCAGCGCCCTCGCACGGGACTTGGCGAAGTCCCGGATGATCTGCTGCTGCGGCACCGAAGCGCCCTCACGTAGCCACGCCATCGACTGCCGGGCCTCGGTCAGCATCCTGTCGAGCTGCGCCGGACCGCACGTGACCTTCTCTCCGGAGCCCCGGTTCAGACCGTGGACCTTCCGGGACATCGCCACGCACTCGTTCCACACCCACCGACAGCGGGCCCACTCGGCCTCAAGACCCGTGAGCGCGGATGACGACACACGGAGTCGGAACGTGTACCGGGCATGCCCGGAAACCTGCCCGTCCACCGCAGCCGTCGTCATGATCCGCAAGCTGACATCCCCCGCTGACAACGGAAGAGAACACAAGTCAAGGCAGATGCGCACAGAGTCCCGCCGCTGTGCAGCACAAGGAGTCGGCCTCTTTTGGAGCGGACGAGAGACCGGTGGCGTTTCCACCCCCTCCACATCAGGAAGCCCACGCGGACCGGCCACCCAGCACGCCGTGGGCTCTCTCCGCCGTCTTGCGGTCATCGCACCATTGCTGCACGGTCACCGACGCTTCCTGTTCGCGTGCGGATGCCGCCGGATCTCCACGCTCGCGTCCGTCGCCGCCGAGTAGTCGCCCCGGCTTCCGGCTTCCCGCCGCTGGACATCCAGCGCCTGACACACATCGCACCCTTCCACCGGCTGCGAAGGCTCCGGGAAGGACATGAGATGCACGGGCGGGCTCATCGCTGTGGCTGAGGTCTTCATGGAAGTGATGCTCCATGCCCCCGAAGGACGTATCCCTCCCCGAATCAGGGACAGTTGTACCGTTCAGCACTACGGTTCAAGAACGCCCAAATGTCGCAGGGGGAAGTCTTGAACGCCGCTCTACGATCAGCTATGGAAGACGCCAAGCTCACGCCCCGGAAACTTGCCACCCGCATCGGTGTGGCGCCCAAGACGGTGGAACGGTGGCTGGCCGACGCCGAGCTGTTACCGCATGCGAGAAACCGCGTCGACGCGTGCCGCGCGCTGAAGGTGGATGAAGACATGATCTGGCCCAAGGCTGTTCAGGAACGGGTGAAGACCGGTCATGACCGTGAGTTGGTCCATGCCTACCCGTACCGGTCCGCCTGTCCCTCGACCGCGTGGGGCGAACTGATCTCAGGAGCCTCCACGGACCTCCTGTTCGCGGGATACACGAACTACTTCGTCTGGCTGGAGCAACCGACGTTCACCGAGACACTGCGCCGGAAGATCACTGCGGGGTGCCGGGTGCGCTTTCTCCTGGGTGATCCCGACGGGGAGGTGACCCGGCAGCGTGAGGCCATCGAAGACGTGGCGCTGAGCGTCAGCACCCGCATCCGGATCAGTCTGGAGCACCTGGGACGCCTCGGCTCCCTGGAAGGGCTTGAGACGCGCTTCAGCAGCCCTGCGGACGCCGTGAACCATGTGTCCCTGTCCGTGTTCAAGTTCGATCATGACGCCCTCGTGACCCCCCACCTGGCTCGGCTCGTCGGCCATGACTCGCCCCTCATGCACCTGCGCCGCCAGGGAGACAACGGGATGTTCGACCGGTTCGCGGAGCACGCCGAGGAGCTGTGGGACCGGGGCGTACCACAGACACCGTGACGGCGCGAAGACAATGGGAGGGTGAACCTGCCCGTAGACCCCGCCCTCGCGTTCCGGCCCCGGCCCCCCTCGCCCCTGGAAGAGGCGCGTGACAGCCGGTTCGCACGCCGGGGCGTCCGGCTGCTGCTCAAGCGCGACGACCTGATCCACTCCGCGCCGGACTGGGATACCGATGCGTTTGGACCAGCGGAGCTGTACCCTCCGGGCAACAAGTGGCGCAAACTCGCGCCCAATCTGGGGGCCGCCGCCGGGCGCCCGGTGCTGACCTTCGGCGGCGCGTACTCCAACCATCTGCGGGCCACCGCCGCCGCGGGCCGGCTCCTCGGATTCGGCACCATCGGTGTCGTACGCGGTGACGAGCTGGCGCACCGGCCCCTCAACCCCTCGCTCGCCCGGTGCGCGGCGGACGGCATGCGGCTGCACTTCGTGGACCGGGCGACGTACCGCGCCAAGACCGACCCGGCGGTCCTGGCCGGGCTGCTCGACGTGTACGGCGACTGCGCGGTCGTCCCGGAGGGCGGCAGCAACGCCCTCGCGGCCCGGGGCTGCGCCGCGCTCGGGCGGGAGCTGCGGGGCGCGGCCGACGTGGTGGCGGTGGCCTGCGGGACCGGCGGCACGCTGGCCGGGCTGGCCGCGGGACTGGCGCCGGGGCAGCGCGCCCTCGGCGTCCCGGTGCTGCGCGGCGGCTTCCTGGGCGAGGCGGTACGGGAGCTCCAGCGGGAGGCGTTCGGCGGTCCGGCGGGCGACTGGTGGCTGGACGAGCGGTTCCACTTCGGCGGCTACGCCCGTACGACCCCGGCCCTGCACGCCTTCGCACAGGACTTCGAGGACCGCCACGGGCTGCCCGTGGAGCGACTGTATGTGGCCAAAATGCTGTACGCGCTCACCGAGCTGGTGGCGGAGGGCGCCTTCCCCGCCGGCAGCGCGGTCGCGGCCGTGATCACCGGCCGCCCCGACGAGGCGGACACCCCCTAGCCCGACTCCTCGCGGTAGGCCGCCGCCTCCTCCAGGTCCAGGCGGCGCAGCAGGGTCCGCATCATCTCGTCGTCGATCCTGCGCTCGTCCCGCAGCCGTACGAAGACCTCGCGCTCGGCCTCGATCATCTCGCCGGACAGTCGCCGGTAGGTGTCGTCGGCCGACTCGCCGGTGACCGGGTCGGCCGCGCCGAGCCGCTCCCACACCGCGTTGCGGCGGCGTTCCAGCACGGTGCGCAGCCGGTCGGCCAGCGGCTGGGGCAGCCGGTTGCGCTCGTCGGCGAGGAGGTCGTCCAGCCGGGCCTCGGCGGCCGCCGACGCCTCGCTCTGGGCCTGCGCCTCGGCCAGGGTCTCGGCCTGCCGGTCGCGGCCGGGCAGCCGCAGCACCCGTACCAGGACCGGCAGCGTGAGCCCCTGCACCACCAGGGTGCCGATGACGGTGGTGAACGTCAGGAACAGGACGAGGTTGCGGGCCGGGAACGCGGCTCCGTCGGCCGTGACGAGCGGGATGGAGAAGGCGATGGCGAGCGAGACGACGCCGCGCATCCCGGCCCAGCCGACGATGAGCGGCGAGGTCCAGTCCGTGCCGGGCTCCCGTTCCCTGACGCGCCGCGAGAGCCACCGGGGCAGATAGGTCGCCGGGTAGACCCAGACGAACCGGACCACGACGACGGCGAGGAAGACCAGCACCGCGTACCCGAAGGCGTCCGCCACCGAGGAGGCGCCGAGCCCCTTGAGGACGAATGGCAGCTGGAGGCCGATCAGGGCGAACACCGCGGACTCCAGGACGAAGGCGACCATCTTCCGGACGGCGGCCTCCTGGAGCCGGGTGGCGAAGTCCACCTGCCAGGAGCGGTGGCCCAGGTACAGCGCGACGACGACCACGGCGAGCACCCCCGAGGCGTGGACCCGCTCGGCCGCCGCGTACGCCACGAAGGGGATCAGGAGCGACAGCGTGTTCTGGAGCAGCGCCTCCTCGAGATGGGTGCGCAGCCAGTGCAGCGGGACCATCAGCAGCAGGCCGACCCCGACCCCGCCGACCGCGGCCAGCAGGAATTCGGTGATCCCCGCGCCCCAGCTCACGCCCTCGCCCACGGCGGCGGCCAGCGCCACCTTGAACGCGGTGATCGCGGTGGCGTCGTTCACCAGGGACTCGCCCTGCAGGATCGTCGTGACGCGCGCGGGCAGGCCCACCCGGCGGGCGATCGCGGCGGCGGTGACCGCGTCCGGCGGGGCGATCACGGCGCCCAGCACCAGCGCGGCGGTCAGCGGCAGACCGGGCACCAGCAGGTGGGCCAGCCATCCGACCACGACGGTGGCGAACAGCACGTAGCCCACCGACAGCAGGGCCACCGGCCGCAGGTTGGCCCGCAGGTCGAGGTAGGAGCTGTCCACGGCTGCGGTGTGGAGCAGGGGCGGCAGCAGCAGCGGGAGCACGATGTGCGCGTCCAGGGTGTACGCCGGCACCCCCGGCACGTACGAGGCGATCAGCCCGGCGGCCACCAGCAGCAGGGGTGCCGGGACCGGGGTGCGGCGGGCCGGACCGGCCGTCGCGGCGCTGCCCGCGACCAGCGCCACCAGGGGCAATGCGTCCATCCCGCGATCCTCGCATCCGTCGTAACCTGGCCACATGAGTGTGTGCCCGCATGTCCCGGACCTGCCGCGCCCCGAACCCGAGCCGCTCGGTGCCACCTGCCCCGAGTGCCTGGCGGCCGGCACCCACCCGGTGCAGTTGCGGATGTGTCTGAGCTGCGGCCACGTCGGCTGCTGCGACTCGTCGCCGGGACGGCATGCGACCGGCCACTTCGAGCAGACCGGCCACCCGGTGATGCGGAGCTTCGAGCCCGGCGAGAAGTGGCGATGGTGCTTTGTCGACGGTTCGATCGTCTGAGGTCCGGGTACGTCAAACCGGCGTCGGGTGTTCGCAATTGGGCGACGCAGACCTCTAGCCACTGTGTGTACTCATGGACCTACCATGAGTGACGTCCACGGGGAGGGGTTCCTGCGACACGGCATCATGGATCGCGATAGCGTCGCCGGACTGGAACCGAAGACGTACCGCATGGCTCCGGGCGTTCTTCCCGGAACCTCGAATGAGTTTGTGCCACCTTGGAGGTGAGGGTGTCCCAGATCGCAGGCGAGCCCGGCAATCAGGACTTCGTGGAGGTCCGGCTGCCCGCTGCGGGTGCCTACCTGTCGGTGCTGCGCACGGCCACGGCCGGTCTCGCAGCACGTTTGGACTTCACTCTCGACGAGATCGAGGACCTTCGCATCGCGGTGGACGAGGCGTGCGCGATCCTGCTCCAGCAGGCCGTGCCGGGCTCCGTCCTCAGCTGCGTGTTCCGTCTCATCGACGATTCACTCGAGGTGACGGTCGCGGCCCCCACCACGGACGGCCGCGCCCCGGAGCGCGACACCTTCGCCTGGACGGTGCTCTCCGCACTGGCCGGGAAGGTCGACTCCTCGGTCGCCGACGACCGTACGGTCAGCATCAGCCTGTACAAACAGCGCGGCGCGGGACCAGGGCCGGCGTGAGCGACGGAAACGGGGACGGTCCTGTGCGGGACGAGACGATCCGACCAGGGGTGGTGCGCGCGGCGGGCATCCCGGACCAGCAGGCACTGCCTCATCCGGTGGACGGGGACGACCTGCCCCGTGCGTTGGGCGGGGTGGACGTGCCGGCCGGCACTACGGTCGCGGTGGAGCAGTCGCAGGCGGAGCGGGCAGGCCAGATGAGCGAGCACGGGCACCACGATCCGAACGACCGCAGCGGTGCGCGGGCGTTGTTCGTCGAGCTGCGCGCGCTGCCCGACGGCTCGCCGGAGCGGGCCGAGCTGCGCAACCGGCTGGTGCGGATGCATCTGCCGCTGGTGGAGCACCTGGCCCGGCGCTTCCGCAACCGCGGGGAGCCGCTGGACGACCTGACCCAGGTCGCCACCATCGGGCTGATCAAGTCCGTCGACCGGTTCGACCCGGAGCGGGGCGTCGAGTTCTCGACGTACGCGACGCCCACGGTCGTCGGGGAGATCAAGCGCCACTTCCGCGACAAGGGCTGGGCGGTGCGGGTGCCGCGCCGCCTCCAGGAGCTGCGGCTCTCGCTGACCTCGGCGACCGCCGAGCTGTCCCAGCTGCACGGCCGCTCGCCCACCGTGCACGAGCTGGCGGAGCGGCTGGGGATCTCCGAGGAGGAGGTCCTGGAGGGGCTGGAGTCGGCCAACGCGTACAGCACGCTCTCGCTGGACGTGCCGGACACGGACGACGAGTCGCCGGCCGTGGCGGACACCCTGGGCTCCGAGGACGAGGCGCTGGAGGGCGTCGAGTACCGGGAGTCGCTGAAGCCGCTCCTGGAGGATCTGCCGCCCCGCGAGAAGCGCATCCTGCTGCTGCGGTTCTTCGGCAACATGACCCAGTCGCAGATCGCGCAGGAGGTCGGCATCTCGCAGATGCACGTCTCGCGGCTGCTGGCCCGCACGCTGGCGCAGCTGCGCGAGCGGCTGCTGGTCGAGGAGTAGGGCGCGGCCCTGCCGTACGTACGCGAAGGAGGCCGCCGGGGACGTCCCCGGCGGCCTCCGCCGCGCAGCGGGCCGGGTCAGTCCGTCTCGGGCGCGGAGCCCGGCCTGCGGATGCCCAGGGCCTCGACGGTGGCCGGCCTCGCCAGCTGGTAGAGCGCGGTCAGCGCGAGCGCCGCGAGCACGATCCCGGCCGGGATGAGCAGGTCGTGGGAGCGCAGCAGGGTCCAGGCCACCGGCAGCGCGATGATCTGCGTGATGAGCGCGGGGCCCCGGCTCCAGCTGCGCCGCAGCAGCAGTCCGCGCGCGGCGAAGAGCGGGATCAGGCCGAGGGCGATCACGGTCAGACCGCCCATCTCCGCCTGCTGGGGGCTGTCGGGGCGGCCCAGCAGCCCCATCACCAGCATGTAGATCCCGCCGGCGACGAGGGCGGCGCCCTCCAGGGCGTTCACCCCGGCCACCAGCGTGATCCTGACGGGCTTCGCCGGGTCCGCCGAGGGGGCCGGGGAGGGCGCGTTCTGCTGAGTACTCACCCTTGCAGGTTGGCATCCCGGCGCCCGGAAGGGAAAGCCGGGGTCGGCGCGCCGCCGCCCCGCTCCCGAGCCGTCACCGAGCGTGAGGGTGTGCGGGAAGGACTTCAGGGCGGTACCCCGTGGTAGGTAGGCTGGCAGTCATGCGCGCACTTCTCGTGGTCAACCCGGCAGCCACCACCACCAGTGCGCGGACCCGTGATGTGCTGATCCACGCGCTGGCCAGTGAGATGAAGCTGGAGGCCGTGTCCACGGAGTACCGGGGGCACGCCCGCGATCTGGGCCGGCGGGCCGCCGACAGCGACGACATCGATCTGGTGGTGGCGCTCGGCGGCGACGGCACGGTCAACGAGGTGGTCAACGGCCTGCTGCACCGGGGCCCGGACCTCGACCGGCTGCCGAGGCTGGCCGTGGTGCCCGGCGGCTCCACCAATGTGTTCGCGCGCGCCCTGGGGCTCCCGAACGACGCGGTGGAGGCGACCGGCGCCATTCTGGACGCCCTGGCGAACCGGACCGAACGTACGGTGGGCCTGGGCCTGGCGGGTGGTACGCCGGGCACGGAGGACGAATCCGTGCCGGAGCGCTGGTTCACCTTCTGCGCCGGCCTCGGTTTCGACGCGGGAGTGATCGGCCGGGTCGAACAGCAGCGGGAGCGCGGCAAGCGTTCGACGCACGCGCTCTACGTCCGGCAGGTCGTCCGGCAATTCCTGGACGAGCCGCACCGCAGACAGGGCGTCATAACGCTCGACGTGCCCGGTGAGGAACCGGTCACCGATCTCGCGCTTTCCATAATCTGCAACACGGCCCCCTGGACGTACCTGGGGAACCGGCCGATCTACGCGGCCCCGCAGGCGTCCTTCGACACCGCTCTCGACGTGCTTGGCCTGCGGAAACTCTCCACTCCCGCGGTCAGCCGCTACGCCACCCAGCTGCTCACGTCGAGCCCCGAGAAGGGCCCTCGCGGCAAGCACGCGGTATCCCGGCACGACCTGACGGACTTCACCTTGCATTCCAAGGTGCCACTGCCTTTCCAGATGGACGGTGACCACCTCGGAGTGCGTACGAGTGTGACGTTCACAGGCGTACGCCGTGCACTGCGTGTGATTGTGTGAGTGGAAGGGACCAAAGTCCTTTAACTCGAACGTTTGGACTGGCTTCCACCCTCTAGAAGTACGGCTGTGACCTAGCCGACACCGAGGAATCAAAAAAAACTTTCCAGAAGGGGTTGTATCCGTCGCCGAGGTTTGCGAATCTCTACATGGCGATCGGGACGGCCCGCAACAACGGCCTCCACTGAGAGCCAGAACCCCTCCTCACTTCACAGGACCACAACCAGTCCTTCTGGTCGTCGGCCCTACACCTGCGGGGGGATTCGTGAAAGCGTTCACATTCACAAGCCACAGTACGTAATACCAAGGAGAGGTAGCAGCCATGGACTGGCGTCACAACGCCGTTTGTCGTGAGGAAGACCCGGAGCTGTTCTTCCCCATCGGCAACACCGGTCCTGCGCTGCTGCAGATCGAGGAAGCCAAGGCCGTCTGCCGTCGCTGCCCCGTCATGGAGCAGTGCCTGCAGTGGGCGCTCGAGTCCGGCCAGGACTCCGGCGTCTGGGGTGGCCTCAGCGAGGACGAGCGCCGCGCAATGAAGCGCCGCGCCGCTCGCAACCGGGCGCGCAACGCCAGCGCCTGACCGACGCCACCGCTACGAACCTCAGCCAGGCGGTGCGTGTGCCTGACGGCATCACTCCGTAGACAGCACGTACGCACCACCCAGCCCCCCGAGTCGCAGCGCGCAGTACCCCCGAAGCGCACGTTTGACCAGAGAGCCCGGACCGTCACCGACGGTCCGGGCTCTCTGCCGTGCGCGGCGGGCCGCTACTTCTCGTTGCGGACGGGGATGTCGAGGACGACCTGCGTACCGCGCTCCGGCGCCGGGACCATGCCGAACGAGCCGCCCAGCTCGCCCTCGACCAGCGTGCGGACGATCTGGAGGCCGAGGTTGCCGGCGTGCTGCGGGTCGAACCCCTCGGGCAGTCCGCAGCCGTCGTCCTGGACGGTGATCAGCAGCCGTCCCTCGGTGGGCGAGCCGCCCCGTACGGCGGAGACCTCCACCGTGCCCGACTCGGCGACGGAGAAGGCGTGTTCCAGGGCGTTCTGCAGCACCTCGGTGAGGACCATCGCCAGCGGGGTGGCCACCTCGGCGTCGAGCACCCCGAAGCGTCCGGTGCGGCGGCAGGTGACCTTGCCCGGCGAGATCTCGGCGACCATCGCGAGGACCCGGTCCGCGATCTCGTCGAACTCCACCCGCTCGTCCAGATTCTGGGACAGCGTCTCATGGACGATGGCGATCGAACCGACGCGCCGGACCGCCTCGTTGAGCGCCTCGCGGCCCTGCGGCGAGTCCATCCGGCGGGCCTGGAGCCGCAACAGGGCGGCGACCGTCTGGAGGTTGTTCTTCACCCGGTGGTGGATCTCCCGGATGGTGGCGTCCTTGGTGATCAACTCGCGCTCGCGGCGGCGCAGTTCGGTCACGTCCCGGAGGAGGACCAGAGACCCGATGCGGACGCCCTTCGGCTTGAGCGGGATCGCGCGGAGCTGGATCACCCCGCCCGAGCACTCCACCTCGAACTCACGGGGCGCGTAACCGCTGGCCAGTTTGACCAGGGCCTCGTCCACCGGCCCCCGGGACGGGGCGAGTTCGGCGGTGATCTGGCCCAGGTGCTGGCCGACCAGATCGGAGGCGAGGCCGAGGCGGTGGTAGGCGGAGAGGCCGTTGGGGCTGGCGTAGTGCACCACGCCGTCGGCGTCCAGCCGGATCAGGCCGTCACCGACGCGCGGCGATGCGTCCATGTCCACCTGCTGGCCGGGGAAGGGGAAGGCCCCGGCGGCGATCATCTGCGCCAGGTCGGACGCGGACTGGAGGTAGGTCAGCTCCAGCCGCGAAGGGGTGCGGACGGTGAGCAGGTTGGTGTTGCGCGCGATGACGCCGAGCACCCGGCCCTCCCGGCGCACCGGGATCGACTCGACCCGGACCGGGACCTCCTCGCGCCACTCCGGGTCCCCCTCCCGCACGATGCGGCCCTCGTCCAGGGCGGCGTCGAGCAGCGGGCGCCGGCCGCGCGGCACCAGATGGCCGACCATGTCGTCCTGGTAGGAGGTGGGGCCGGTGTTGGGCCGCATCTGGGCGACGGACACGTAGCGGGTGCCGTCGCGGGTGGGGACCCACAGCACCAGGTCGGCGAAGGAGAGGTCGGAGAGCAGCTGCCACTCCGAGACCAGCAGATGGAGCCACTCGAGGTCGGTGTCGCTCAGGGCGGTGTGCTGGCGTACGAGGTCGTTCATGGAGGGCACGTGTGCGAGCGTACCCGTGGACGCGTGCCGTTCCGAACCGGAAACCCTGCCCGTACGCGCAGGGAAGAAGGGCCCGTATCGCCGTGTCCTGCGGATGGACAGGGGCTATTGGTCTAGTCCACAATGATGACTGTACGAACCTCCGCTCTCCCCGCACAGGAGAGCGGACCGAGGTGCCGCGCCTTCTGCCCTGACTGCGCCGGCGCCTCCCCCCCGGCCGGGGGCACCGCACACCGCCGGCCGAGCCGGCCGCCCGCGAGGGCGGCCCTACTCCGGGCTGCGGTGCTGGTCGGGCTGAGGGTCCCGGCCCGGCGCCGCGGCCCGCGGGTTTTTCCGCGGGCCGTCCCCTTTCACGCAGCCCCCTTCAGCGGGTCTCGGTGACTTTCGCGAGCGCGCGCGGCGCGTCCGGGTCCTGGCCGCGCGCGATCGTCACCTCGTAGGCCAGCATCTGGAGCGGCAGGATCTCCAGGACCGGCTGGACCTCCTCGGCCACGCCGGCGGTCGGCAGCACGAAGCCCGCGCTGGCCGCCGCGACCTGCGCCTCGGGGCCGACGACGAACAGGTCGGCGCCCCGGCCGCGCAGCCGGTCCAGGACGGGCTGCAGGGCCTCGCCGCCCCGGCCGTCGGTCACCACGGCGATCACCGGCGAGATGTTGTCGACCATGGCGAGCGGGCCGTGCAGCAGATCGGCCCCCGAGTAGGAGAGCGCCGGGATGTAACTGGTCTCCATGAGCTTGAGGGCGGCCTCCTTGGCCGTGGGGTAGCCGTAGCCGCGCGAGGTGATGACCATGCGCTCGGCGAAGCGGTACCGGGAGGCCAGGGCCCGTACCTCGTCCTTGCGGGCGAGCACCTCCTCGGCGCGCTCGGGCAGGACCGCGGCCGCCGCCCCGTCGCCGCCGCGCAGCCCCTCGACGAACAGATACAGCGCGAGCAGGGAGGCGGTGTACGTCTTGGTGGCCGGCAGGGCCTTCTCGGGGCCGGCCAGGATGTCGATGTGGTACTCGGAGACCGCCGCGAGCGGCGAGTCCGGGTTGTTGGTCACGGCCAGGGTCACCGCACCGGCCTCCCGCGCGGCCGTGGTGGACGCCACCAGGTCCGGGGAGCCGCCGGACTGGCTGACCGTGATCACCAGGACGTCGCGCAGGTCCGGCCGGGCGCCGTAGGCCGTGGTGGTGGACATCGAGGCGAGGCCGCAGGGCAGCCCCATCGTGATCTCCAGCAGGTACTTGGCGTAGAGCGCCGCGTTGTCGGAGGTGCCGCGGGCGGTGAGCAGGACGAAGCGCGGGCTGCGGGCCGCGATCAGCTCGGCGGTCCGGCGGATGGCCGGGGCGCCGCGTTCCAGGATGCGGCGGAGCATCGCGGGCTGCTCGGCCATCTCACCGGACATGATGCGGCCGGGCCGCTCGCGGTCGTCGGCCGGGTGCGTGGCGGACATGTCTGGTGCCTCCCGGTGGTCGCGATGGATCGGCCCAGTCGAGCACGGGGCGCGCGGGGGCCGCCAGCGGGCGGGGTCCGGAGGGATGGCGGGCGGGGTCCGCGGGGCGCGGTCCGGGGGCCGGGACGGCCGTGTCCGGGCGGCCCGAGTCTGCTAGATTAGGAGCTTGATTGGTCTATACCACAGACGTCACTCTTCGATCGGATCGGCAGGCCCCGCGTGGAAGTTGTCATCGTCCCGGACGCCAAGGCAGGCGGCGAACTGATCGCGGGGGCCATCGGCGCCCTGCTGAGCCGCAAGCCCGACGCCCTGCTCGGCGTTGCCACCGGCTCTACCCCGCTGCCCATCTACCAGGCCCTCGCGGACCAGGTCCGCTCCGGGGCCGTGGACGCCTCGCGCGCCCGCGTCTGCCAGCTCGACGAGTACGTGGGGCTGCCGGTGGGCCACCCCGAGTCGTACCGCTCCGTGGTGCTGCGCGAGGTCGTCGAACCGCTCGGCCTGTCCGAGGACGCGTTCATGGGCCCCGACGGCTCCGCCGAGGACGTCCAGGCGGCCTGCGAGGCGTACGACAAGGCGCTCGCCGCGGCCGGCGGGGTGGACCTCCAGCTGCTCGGCATCGGCACCGACGGGCACATCGGCTTCAACGAGCCGTGCTCCTCGCTCGCCTCCCGCACCCGGATCAAGACGCTCACCGAGCAGACCCGGATCGACAACGCGCGCTTCTTCGACAACGACATCGAGCAGGTGCCGCACCACGTCATCACCCAGGGCATCGGCACCATCCTGGAGGCCCGCCACCCGATCCTGCTCGCCACCGGCGAGGGCAAGGCGGACGCGGTGGCGGCGACGGTGGAGGGTCCGGTCGCCTCGGTCGTGCCCGCCTCCGCGCTCCAGCTGCACCCGCACGCGACGGTGGTGGTCGACGAGGCCGCCGCGTCGAAGCTGAAGCTGGCGGACTACTTCCGCGCGACCTGGGCCGCGAAGCCGGCCTGGCAGGGGCTGTAGGCTCCCTCGCCGCCCGCGCACACCGCGCCATACGAAAGGGCCGGGACACCGCGAAGGTGTCCCGGCCCTTTCGTATGCGCTGTTACGCGGTACCCGCGATGATCTCCGCGGCCGCCTGGCCGCAGACACGGGCGGCGCCGTGCGTCGCGATGTACAGGGCGCCCCGCGGCTCGGCCTGGGGCACGCCCATCTCGACCACGACGGTGTCCGGGCGCGCAGCCAGCAGCGCCTCCAGGGCCTCGCCCATCCACGGGTGACGGTGCGCGTCACGGACGACGGCGACGATGCGCCGCTCCCCCGCCGCCGCCAGCGCGGCCGCGGCCGGGGCCTCGGACTCGCTGTCGTACGTGTCGGTTCCGGTGCCCGGGACCAGGCGCTCCAGCTCGGCCGCGAGGCCCCACGGGGTCTCGTCGCCGACCGCGATGTTGGCGACCGGGGTGAAGGCGGCCACGTACGCCGGGCCGGTGAGCGGTTCCGGCGTGCCGGTCACCCTCACCGCGCGGCGGGCGGCCACCAGGCCGATGTCCGAGGCGACGCCGGTGCTCCGTGCGGTGCCGGGCGCGGTCCCCTCCTGCACTGCCGCGCCCGGCTCCCGGCCGGCCCCCCTGGCCTCCCGCGTCCAGGACGCGAGGGCCCGTACCCGTGCGGCGGCGTCGGCGAGCCGCTCCTCGGGAAGTTCACCGGAGCGCACCGCGGCGACCAGCGCGTCGCGCAGCCGGATCACGGTGTCCTCGTCGTCGAGCCCGCCCCCGACGCAGAGCGCGTCGGCCCCGGCCGCGATGGCGAGGACGGAGCCGTGCTCGATCCCGTACGTCGAGGCGATGGCCTGCATCTCCACGGCGTCGGTCACGATGAGCCCCTCGTACCCCATGTCCCGGCGCAGCAGCCCGGTGAGGATCTGGGGGCTGAGCGTGGCCGGGCGGTCCGGGTCGAGCGCGGGCAGCAGGATGTGCGCGCTCATCACCGACTTGGAGCCGGCCGCGATGGCCGCCCGGAAGGGCACCAGTTCCCGTGCGTGCAGGGTCTCCAGGTCCACGTCGATGCGCGGCATCGCGTGGTGCGAGTCGATCGCGGTGTCGCCGTGGCCGGGGAAGTGCTTGGTGCAGGCGGCCACGCCGGCGGCCTGGAGGCCCTCGACGTAGGCGGCGGTGTGCCGGGCGACCAGCTCCGGTTCGGCGCCGAAGGAGCGGACGCCGATGACCGGGTTGCCGGGGTTGGAGTTGACGTCCGCGGACGGGGCCCAGTTGAGGTTGACCCCGCACTCGGCGAGCCGGCGGCCCAGCTCGTGGGCGACGGCGCGGGTCAGGTCCGCGTCGTCGACCGTGCCGAGCGCCAGGTTGCCGGGGAAGGAGGAGCCCTGGCGGACCTCCAGGCGGGTGACGTCGCCGCTCTCCTCGTCGATGGCGACGAGCACGTCGTCCCGCTCGGCCCTGAGCTGGGCGGTGAGCGCGGCGACCTGCTCGGGCGTCTCGACGTTCCGGCCGAACAGGCCGACGGAGGAGAGTCCTTCGCCGACCCGGCGCAGCAGCCACTCCGGTGCCGTGGTGCCGGTGAAGCCGGGCTGCAGGACGGCGAGAGCGTCGCGGGTGACGGTGTCCGTGGTGGATACGAGGGTGGTCATGGGGCGGCGTTATCCCTTCACGGCGCCGGAGGTGAGACCCGCGGCCATCTTCTTCTGCACGAACATGAAGAAGATGACGACCGGAAGGGCGATCATGGTCGACGCCGCCATCAGGGCACCGTAGTCCGTACCGCGCTCACTGGTGAACGTCATCAGCCACACGTTGAGCGTGTACTTGGAGTTGTCGTTGATCAGGATGTAGGCGAAGAGGTACTCGTTCCACGCGTTCACGAGCGCGAAGATCGAGGCGGCGGCGAGGCCGGGCGCCAGCAGCGGGAGGATCACGCGGCGGAAGGCGCCGAAGCGGGTGCAGCCGTCCACCATGGCGGACTCCTCCAGCTCCACCGGGATGTTCACCACGAAGCCGCGGATCATGATCGTCGCGAACGGCAGGGTGGAGACCAGGTAGACGACGATCAGGCTCCAGTACTCGTCGATGCCGCCCATGGCGTTGAGCTGGGCGTAGATCGGGATGAGCATCGCCGTCGGCGGCAGCATCTGGACCAGGATGAGGATGAGGACCAGGGACTTGCGGCCGAAGAAGCGGAACCGGCCGATGGCCAGGGCCGCCAGGGTGGCGATGATCATGCCACCGACGACGGCGGTGATGGAGACGATCAGGCTGGACTGGATCGCGGTGTAGAAGTTCGGCTGCTCGGTGGCCTTGACGAAGTTGTCGAAGGTGAACGAGGAGGGCCACAGTGTCTGGTCGTACGAGCGGATCTCGCGGCTGGGCCGCAGGGCGCTGACGACCAGCCAGTAGACCGGGAAGACCATGACGGCCGAGATGACGAGGCCGAGGACGTTGAGCCCGAAGCGGGTGTTCTTGCGGTCCGGGCGCAGGACCTGTGGTGTGTCGGTCGTGGTGCTCATTCGACCTCTCCCGTCTTCATGAGCTGGCGCAGGTAGTACACGGCCACCGCGGACAGCAGGAGCACCGTGATCAGGGCGATCGCGGTGCCCTGGCTGAAGGAGGTGGACTCGAAGGCCTTCGAGTAGGAGTAGAGGCCGAGGGTCTCGTACTCGGGCTCGGGCTTGTTGCCGCGCAGCAGCCAGATCTGGCCGAAGACGTTGAAGTCCCAGATCACCGACAGCGTGGCGACCATGCTGAACACCGGCTTGATGACCGGCCAGGTCACGTAGCGGAAGATGCCGAAGCTGGTCGCGCCGTCGAGGGAGGCGGCCTCCTCCAGTTCCTGGGGGACCTGGGTGAGGGCGGCGTACAGGGTGACGACCACGAAGGGGATGGCACCCCAGACCACCAGCAGGGTGATGATCCCGAAGCCCTGGACCGGGTCCAGGTACCAGTTGTGGCCGAGCCAGTCCTCACCGACGACCTTCGCGATGAGGGTGTTGATGAGGCCGTAGTCGGAGTCGGCCATGAACCGGAAGATGGAGGCGGCGACCATCAGCGGCATCGCCCAGGCGGCGATGAGGCAGAAGGTCAGGACGAGCCGCACCCAGTTGGACAGCCGGCGCATCAGCAGGGAGATCAGCAGGCCGATGCCCATGGTGAGCGTCACGCAGACGGCCATGAAGACGACGGTACGGAAGGTCACCCACCAGAACTCGGAGTCACCGAGGATGTTGGTGAACTGGTCGAAGCCGACCCAGGGTGCGGGATCTCCGGTCCACAGCTCACGCCGGCCCATGTCCTGGAAGGACATGATGACGGTCTTGGCGAGTGGGTAGAGATAGACGGCGGCGATCGCCACGATCGCCGGGAGGATCAGCAGATAGGGCAGCAGTTCGCCCTTCTTCCGCTTCCTCTTCTGCTTGAGGGGGCCGTTGCCGCCCTGCTCGGACAGCGGGCCCCCGTCCGCCTTCGGATCACGTGGTACAGGGACCGGTGGCCCGGCGGCCTTGGTATCGGCGGCAGTCACGTGGCTGACCTTCCAATCGCGGGTCCGGGGAGGGCCCCGGAAAATGCGGTGTTCTTGTGCAAAAGGAGCGGGGGCCCGGCTGTGCCGGGCCCCCGCCTGGCGATCAGAAGGCTCAGGCCTTCTTGTTGATCAGCGCGTCGATCTCGCCGTCGGCCTTCTTCGTGGCGTCGGCGACGGACGTCCCCTTGAGGACCGAGAGCAGCATGTTCTGCAGGATCTCCTCCTTCTCGATGGAGGCCCAGCCCGGCGCGATCGGCGTGAACCAGGCGTCCGGCACCGCGTTGGCGATGGCGGCCGTCTCCGGCTTGGCCTTCAGCGGCTCAAGCTGCTTCTCGTTGTTCGGGAGGATGTTCTTCGACGCGAGGACCTCCATGGACTTCGCGTTCGTGAAGAGCGAGATCCACTCCTGGCCGAGGTCCTGGACCTTCGACTTGGAGATGGTCGCGAGGTCCGAGCCACCGATGAAGGACGGGAGCGCCTTGCCGTTCGGGCCGGGCATGCCGGCCGTTCCGATCTTGCCCTCGAGCTTCGGGTTGCCGTTCTCGCCCGTGGTGACGCTGCCGGCCTCCCAGGCCTGGCCGTAGATGACCGCGGCCTTCTCGTTGGCCATGACGTTGGCGTGGTCCTGCTCGTCCTTCGTCTGGTCGGCCTTGTTGTACTTCTTGACCAGGTCGATGAAGTGCTGGATGCCCTTCTGCGCCTCCGGGGTGGAGAGCGAGGCCTTCCACTCCTTCGCACCCTCGTCGTACTTGGCGATCTGGCCGCCCTCAGCAGCGACGTAGGACATCGCGGCGTACCAGTAACGACCGGGGTAGTAGAGGGACGAAGCGCGCTTGTCCTTCTTCGCCAGCTTGGCCTGGACCTTGTCCATGGCCTTGAGGAACTCGTCCTCGGTCTGCGGAAGGGCGTCGCTGCCGGTGGCGTCCTTCAGCATGTCCTTGTTGTAGACCGCCAGGCGGGCACTGGCGTAGTAGGGCACGCAGTAGATCTTGCCCTCGTAGGAGCAGGTGTCCTTGAGGCCCTTGATCCACGTGTCGGAGTTCTCGTACTTCGAGGGGTCGATCTCGCCGAGAGCACCATTGAGGATGTACTGCATCGTCTCGGTGTTGCCGAGCTCGACAACGTCCGGGAACTTGTCGCCGCCGAGCGCGGTGTCGAGCTTCTTGACCTTGTCGGCCCAGCCCTGGTACTGCACCTTGACGTTGACGTTCGGGTACTTCTTCTTGAACTGGGCGTTGACGTCCTTGACCAGCTCGGGCCAGGTCGTCTGGGCCTCGCCCATGAGCCAGACAGTCAGGTCTTCCTTGCGGTCCTTCGGGTCCTTCGACGACTCCTTGCTGTCGGAGCCACCACACGCCGCAACAGAAACCAACATGCCCGCGACACCGATCGCCGCGATGAGCTTGCGCTTCACGCCACCCTCCTCAGGGATGTTGCAACCCCCTCCCCACCGCGCGAAAACGTCGACGAGTACCTCTGGGGCTGGGACCTGGTCTTTAATGGTTTAGACCAGTTACCGGGAGCTTGGCCTAGACCTTTAGGGGTGTCAAGGGTGTATAAGAAGTGCACTCGCGTCCGTTATAGGACCGACACCTGAGGGAGGGCGACCAGCCGTGACGGGACCGTGTCACCATGTGAGCCGCGACAGACGGAGGAGCCGGTGACGGCAGCAACGCAGCAGTCGGGGAGGCGGGCCATGGGTGCCGACGGGGGAAGTACGGACAGTGAGACGGGCGCGGGAGCCGGTACGCGGACCGCGCGTGTCCCTAAGTGGTCGGCTCCGTAAGTCCTTCGGGGGTTGATCATGGTGCCGGGGCGGCGGAGGATTCTTCGTGTCGGCCGGCGGGGTGCTGGTCGAGTCTGGCCAGCAGATCGTCCAGGTCGGAGGTGGTGAACTTCCACTGGAACGGCTGTGCCGTGGCGTTGTAGCGGTCTTCGAATTCTCGGAGCCGGTCTGTGACCTGGGTGAGGTCGGTGAAGTCGTTGGGCGAGACGACCTTGCGCTGGACGACGGAGAAGTAGATTTCCACTTGGTTCAGCCAGGAGGCGTGCACCGGGGTGTGGACCAGGACCGCGTTCGGGAACGCGTCCGACAGTCGGTCGGCGGCCTTCTTGCCGCGGTGGGAGGAGCCGTTGTCGACGATCCAGAACACGCGTTTCGCGCTGGCGTAGGGCTCGCGGGTCATGACCTGGGTGACCAGGTTCATGAACGGGGTGATGCCGGTGGTCGGCTCGCAGCGGCCGGACACTTTCGCGGAGTGGACGTCGTAGGCGGCCAGGTAGGCCAGGGCGCCGCCGCGCCGGTAGGTGTGGTTCACGCGCATCGCGCGGGCCCGGCCGGGCGGCAGGGTCGGATGACAGCGGCAGCGGGCCTGGATGGAGGTCTTCTCGTCCGCGCTGATGACGTACTCGTCGTCGCCGAGCGGGACGCCCCGCCAGGTACGGGCATACAGGTCCAGTACACGCTCGGCCTTCGGGCGGAAGTCCGGGTCGGTGACGAAGATCCAGGATTGGTACTGCCACGGTTTGATCGCGTCGTCGCCCAGCCAGCGACGGACAGTGGAGGCGGAGATCGAGCTGGCGATGGACCGGGCGACGACTTCGCGGGCAAGCTCCGGGCACGACCAACGCGCCAGCGGCACCCCTGTCTCGGCGGGCAGCCGGCAGGCCAGAGCCTTGACCTGGGCGGCCTGGAGCGCGGTGAACGAGGGGGGCCTGCCCGACCGGTCGAGGTCGCCCAGCCCGGCGAGCCCGTGCTCGGCGAACCGGCCGCGCCAGCGGCGGACCGTGTCCAGATGCAGACCCGTCTCCCGGGCGATGCGCGCGTTGGCGCGTCCGCGCGCCGCGTGCAGCACCACCTGCGCGCGCATCCGCAGCCGGTACTCGGTCTTGTGGCCGTAGGCCATCAGCTTCAGTCGCTCGCGCTCGGCGGCGCGCAGGGTGATCGTGCGGGCGACGGCAACAGGCAATGCAGGCGGGCCAATCCGGAGAAGTGGATCACAACAGGCCGAAGCTTGCCGTATCCGGTCCGTGGCCCCTCGGGCAGGATGGGCGCCATGCCCACGCCCTCGGAACACACCCGCCTCTCGCTGGAAGCCCGCCTCGGCGAGCAGGCCCGCGCCGTCTGGCCCCAGATTGCGCAGTTGCATGTCCGACACCGCGGAGCGTTCGCCTACGTGGAGGCCGAACTGGCCGACGGCGAACGGGTCAAGCTGATGCGACTGCGCTACACCGGCACCGTCAGCAAGAGGTGGGGCTTCGCCCCCTACTACGCCAGTGGCGACCGCTACGAAGACTCCCTGCTGCCCACCGGCAGCCCCACCGGCACCCCCGCGGAGGCGCTCGACTGCGCCTGCGAGCTCCACATCGCTGCAGTCGACATCTGACCCACTACCAGGCACAACGCCGGATCCGAAGTCAACCCCCGAAGGACTTACGGAGCCGACCACTAAGTACTACCGGCTGAAGCGACATCTCCTCGACATGACGGACACCATGCCGCCAGGTACCCCCGTTCCCCCGGAACGGACCCTGGCGGCGGAGTTCGACACCTCGCGCACCACCGTGCGCCAGGCGCTCCAGGAACTGGTCGTCGAGGGCCGGCTGGAGCGCATTCAGGGCAAGGGCACCTTCGTCGCCAAGCCGAAGGTCTCCCAGGCCCTGCAACTCACCTCGTACACCGAGGACATGCGCGCCCAGGGGCTCGAACCCACCTCGCAGCTCCTGGACATCGGCTACGTCACCGCCGACGACACCCTCGCCGGGCTGCTCGACATCAGCGCCGGCGGACGCGTCCTGCGCATCGAGCGCCTGCGTCTGGCGAGCGGTGAGCCGATGGCCATCGAGACCACCCACCTCTCGGCCAAGCGCTTCCCGGCGCTGCGCCGTTCGCTGGTGAAGTACACCTCTCTCTACACCGCGCTGTCCGAGGTGTACGACGTCCGGCTGGCGGAGGCCGAGGAGACCATCGAGACCTCGCTGGCCACTCCGCGCGAGGCCGGACTGCTCGGCACGGACGTGGGCCTGCCGATGCTGATGCTCTCCCGGCACTCGCTGGACGAGCAGGGCGAGCCGGTCGAGTGGGTGCGCTCCGTCTACCGCGGCGACCGCTACAAGTTCGTGGCCCGGCTCAAGCGGCCGCTGGACTGACCCCTCGCACGCATGTCCTTGCGAACGGCCCCCGGACCCACCTCCGGGGGCCGTTCGGCGTTCCGTAACGACCGTTCACCGCACGGCGGCCCCGACAGGGGGTGACGCCTGCCGGGCCCTCCCCCTAGATTCCCTGCGCATCACAGATGATCAACGAGGGGACGGAGACACCGCCATGCCGGAGGAACCAGAAGGAAAGCCACCCGTCGTCACACCGATGAGAGTGGTCATCGCGCTCTGTCTCGTCGCGCCGTTCGTGGCGATGCTCTGGGTGGGCTCGTACGCGAAGACCGACCCCGCCTTCATCGGCATCCCGTTCTTCTACTGGTACCAGATGCTCTGGGTGCTGATCTCCACCGTGCTCACCATGATCGCGTACAAGCTGTGGCAGCGTGACCAGCGCGCCCGCAAGGGGGGTGCGTCGGCATGACGGACGGAGTCAACGGCGTCGCGCTCGCCGTCTTCATCTTCTTCTTCGTGGCCGTCACGGTCATGGGCTTCATGGCCGCCCGCTGGCGCCGGGCCGCCAACGAGGCCAGCCTCGACGAATGGGGCCTGGGCGGACGGTCGTTCGGCACCTGGGTGACCTGGTTCCTGCTCGGCGACGACCTCTACACCGCGTACACCTTCGTCGCGGTCCCGGCGGCGATCTACGCGGCGGGCGCGGCCGGCTTCTTCGCGGTGCCCTACACCATCCTGGTGTACCCGCTGATCTTCACCTTCCTGCCGCGGCTGTGGTCGGTCTCGCACAAGCACGGCTACGTCACCACCTCGGACTTCGTCCGCGGCCGCTTCGGCTCCAAGGGGCTCTCGCTGGCCGTCGCGGTCACCGGCATCCTCGCCACGATGCCGTACATCGCGCTGCAACTCGTCGGCATCCAGGCGGTGCTGGACGTGATGGGCGTCGGCGGCGGCGAGAACACCCACTGGTTCGTCAAGGACCTGCCGCTGCTCATCGCGTTCGCGGTGCTCGCCGCGTACACCTATTCCTCGGGGCTGCGGGCGCCCGCGCTGATCGCGTTCGTCAAGGACGGGCTGATCTACCTCGTCATCGCGGTGGCGGTCATCTACATCCCGATCGAACTCGGCGGCTTCGACGACATCTTCGCCGCCGCCCAGGACAAGTTCACCGAGTCGGGCAAGGGCGGTCTGGTGCCCGCCGAGGCCGGGCAGTGGGGGTACGCCACGCTGGCGCTCGGCTCCGCGCTCGCCCTGTTCATGTACCCGCACTCCATCACGGCGACGCTCTCCAGCCGCAGCCGTGAGGTGATCCGCCGCAACACCACCATCCTGCCGCTCTACTCGCTGATGCTGGGCATGCTGGCGCTGCTCGGCTTCATGGCGATCGCGGCCGGTGTCGACGTGGACAACGGGCAGCTCGCCATCCCCCAGCTGTTCGAGAACATGTTCCCCGACTGGTTCGCCGGGGTGGCGTTCGCCGCGATCGGCATCGGCGCCCTGGTGCCGGCCGCGATCATGTCCATCGCCGCGGCCAACCTGTTCACCCGCAACATCTACAAGGACTTCCTCAGGCCGGACGCCACGCCCGAGCAGGAGACCAAGGTCTCCAAGGTGGTCTCGCTGCTGGTCAAGGTCGGCGCGCTCGCCTTCGTCCTCACCATGGACAAGACGGTCGCGATCAACTTCCAGCTGCTCGGCGGGATCTGGATTCTCCAGACGATGCCGGCCCTGGTCGGCGGCCTGTTCACCCGCTGGTTCCACCGCTGGGCGCTGCTGGCCGGCTGGGCGGCCGGGATGATCTACGGCACGGCCGCCGCGTACGGGGTCGCCGGCCCGACCCAGAAGCACTTCGGCGGCTCATCCGACGAGATCCCCGGCCTCGGTGAGATCGGCTACATCGGACTGACCGCCTTCGCGCTGAACGTCCTGGTCACCGTGGTGCTGACGTTCGTCCTGAACGCCGTCAAGGCGCCCGCCGGCATCGACGAGACCTCGCCGGCCGACTACACCGCGGACGCGGGCGATCCGGGCGTCGAGGCCGAGCTCCCGCCGGCCACCGCGGGGGCGCCGGGCGGCCACTGACCGGCTGCGTCCGAACCGTACGACACAACATGTGGGGGCTGCCCGATCGGGCAGCCCCCACATGTATGCTCATCCTCGCTGTCGCCGCAGGGGAATCCGGTGCGAATCCGGAACTGTCCCGCAACGGTGTATTCGGTGCGCTTTCGCGCACCCATGAGTCCGAGGACCTGCCGACAGCGCGTCCGGTTCGACCGAACCGGGCGCCCAGACGTCCGGGCCTCGTGGGATGGGCCGGTGGACGCCGTACGGAGTGCCGCCCCGCGCCGGGCCCGCTCCTGCCCGGCTGCCCCCGCTCCCCGCCGGCCCAGAGCCGAGCGAGGGAGAGCACCACGTGACCATCGCGCCCGCACAACCGGCCGCGGCGGCCGGTTCCGGCACCACCGGACCCGCGAGCGACGGGCCCGGCACCGCACTGCTGCGGACCCTGACCGACCTCACCGCCGACCTGCCCGACACCGACCCCGGCCGGGTCGCGGCCGCCGCCCTGCGCGGCCGCAGCGCCCGGTCCGACGCGGCCGAGCTGCGCGCCCTGGCCACCGAGGCCGCCGCGGGCCTGATCTCCGAGGACCCCGCCTACTCCCGGCTCGCCGCCCGGCTGCTCACCCGGTCCATCGCGGACGAGGCCGCGAGCCAGGGCGCCACCTCGTTCTCCGCGTCCGTCGTCGCGGGCCACCGCGAGGGCCTGATCGCGGACCGCACCGCCGCCTTCGTCACCACGCACGCGGCCGCGCTGGACGCCCTGGTGGAGCGGTCCCTCGCGGACGGCGCCGACGACCGGTTCGGCTACTTCGGGCTGCGCACCCTGCACAGCCGCTATCTGCTGCGCCACCCGCACACCCGCCGGGTCGTCGAGACGCCCCAGCACTTCATGCTCCGGGTCGCCGCCGGGCTCGCCGAGGACGAGTCCGCGCGGGCCCTGGACGAGGTCGCCGCGCTGTACGGGCTGATGAGCCGGCTGGACTATCTGCCCTCCTCGCCCACCCTCTTCAACTCCGGCACCCGCCACCCGCAGATGTCCTCCTGCTATCTGCTGGACTCGCCGCTGGACGAGCTGGACTCCATCTACGACCGCTACCACCAGGTCGCCCGCCTCTCCAAGCACGCCGGCGGCATCGGCCTCTCCTACTCCCGGGTGCGCGCCCGCGGCTCGCTGATCCGGGGCACCAACGGGCACTCCAACGGCATCGTGCCGTTCCTCAAGACGCTGGACGCCTCCGTCGCCGCCGTGAACCAGGGCGGCCGGCGCAAGGGCGCCGCCGCCGTCTACCTGGAGACCTGGCACGCGGACATCGAGGAGTTCCTGGAGCTGCGCGACAACACCGGCGAGGACGCGCGCCGCACGCACAACCTGAACCTCGCGCACTGGATTCCGGACGAGTTCATGCGCCGGGTCGACGCCGACGCCGACTGGTCGCTGTTCTCCCCGGCGGACGTGCCGGAACTGGTGGACCTGTGGGGCGAGGCGTTCGACACCGCGTACCGGGCGGCCGAGGCGAGGGGCCTGGCCCGCAGGACGCTGCCGGCCCGCGAGCTGTACGGCCGGATGATGCGCACCCTGGCGCAGACCGGCCAGGGCTGGATGACGTTCAAGGACGCCGCCAACCGCACCGCCAACCAGACCGCCGAGCCGGGCCGGGTGGTGCACTCCTCGAACCTGTGCACCGAGATCCTGGAGGTCACCGACGACGGCGAGACCGCCGTGTGCAACCTCGGTTCGGTCAACCTGGGCGCGTTCGTCGCGGACGGCTCGATGGACTGGGAGCGCCTGGACGCCACCGTACGGACGGCGGTGACCTTCCTGGACCGGGTGGTGGACATCAACTTCTACCCGACCGAGGAGGCCGGCCGGTCCAACGCCCGCTGGCGGCCGGTGGGCCTGGGCGCCATGGGGCTCCAGGACGTCTTCTTCCGGCTGCGGCTGCCGTTCGACTCCCCCGAGGCCCGTGCGCTCTCCACGAAGATCGCGGAGCGGATCATGCTCGCGGCCTACGAGGCATCCTGCGACCTCGCGGAGCGGTCGGGTCCGCTGCCCGCCTGGTCCGGGACGCGGGCCGCGCGCGGGGTGCTGCACCCCGACCACTACGACACGGAGCCGGCCTGGCCGGAGCGCTGGGAGGCGCTGCGCGCCCGGATCGCGCGGACCGGGATGCGCAATTCGCTGCTCCTGGCCATCGCCCCGACGGCGACGATCGCCTCGATCGCGGGCGTCTACGAGTGCATCGAGCCCCAGGTGTCGAACCTGTTCAAGCGCGAGACGCTGAGCGGGGAGTTCCTCCAGGTCAACGGCTATCTGGTGGACGAGCTGAAGCGGCTGGGCGTGTGGGACGCGCGGACGCGTGAGGCGCTGCGCGAGTCGAACGGCTCGGTACGGGACTTCGCCTGGATTCCCCAGGAGGTGCGGACGCTGTACCGCACCGCGTGGGAGATCCCGCAGCGCGGCCTGATCGACATGGCGGCGGCCCGTACGCCGTACCTCGACCAGAGCCAGTCGCTCAACCTGTTCCTGGAGACGCCGACGATCGGGAAGCTCTCCTCGATGTACGCGTACGCCTGGAAGCAGGGCCTCAAGACGACGTACTACCTGCGGTCCCGCCCGGCGACCCGGATCGCCCGGGCCGCGTCCGGGACCGCGTCGGCCGCCGCCCCCGTCCCCGTACAGCAGGCGCAGGCTCCCGACGCGGACGCCGTCGCCTGCTCCCTGGAAAACCCCGAGTCCTGCGAGGCATGCCAGTAATGACCGCCGAGAACACCACGAAGAACCTGCTCGACCCGGGCTTCGAGCTGACCCTGCGGCCCATGCGCTACCCGGACTTCTACGAGCGCTACCGGGACGCGATCAAGAACACCTGGCACGTGGAGGAGGTCGACCTCCACTCCGACGTGGCGGACCTGGCGAGGATGACGCCCGCCGAGCAGCATCTGATCGGCCGGCTGGTGGCGTTCTTCGCGACCGGTGACTCGATCGTCGCCAACAACCTGGTGCTGACGCTGTACAAGCACATCAACTCCCCGGAGGCGCGGCTGTATCTGTCGCGGCAGCTGTTCGAGGAGGCCGTGCACGTCCAGTTCTATCTGACGCTGCTCGACACCTATCTGCCCGACCCGGACGACCGGGCCGCCGCCTTCGCGGCCGTGGAGAACATCCCCTCGATCCGCGAGAAGGCGCGGTTCTGCTTCCGCTGGATGGACTCGGTGGAGAAGATCGACCGGCTGGAGACGAAGGCGGACCGGCGGCGCTTCCTGCTCAACCTGATCTGCTTCGCGGCGTGCATCGAGGGGCTGTTCTTCTACGGCGCCTTCGCGTACGTGTACTGGTTCCGCTCGCGCGGTCTGCTGCACGGCCTCGCCACGGGCACCAACTGGGTCTTCCGCGACGAGACGATGCACATGAACTTCGCGTTCGAGGTCGTGGACACCGTCCGCAAGGAGGAGCCGGACCTCTTCGACGACGCCCTGGAGCGGCAGGTCACCGACATGCTGCGGGAGGCCGTGGAGGCGGAGCTGCAGTTCGGGCGCGATCTGTGCGGGGACGGGCTGCCCGGTATGAACACCGAGTCGATGCGCGCGTATCTGGAGTGCGTCGCCGACCAGCGGCTGGTCCGGCTGGGCTTCCCCGCGGTGTACGGCTCGCAGAACCCGTTCGCCTTCATGGAGCTCCAGGGGGTGCAGGAGCTGACGAACTTCTTCGAGCGGCGCCCGTCCGCCTACCAGGTGGCGGTGGAGGGCACCGTCTCCTTCGACGACGAGTTCTAGACCCTTGCCCAGCTCCTGACGTACGGACGCCGTGCGGCCGCGACCGGCCGTGCGGCGTCCGCCGTGTGCGGGGGGCGGGTGCTCCGGTCCTGTTCGGCTTCGCGCAGTTCGCGGTCGATGCGGCGCTCGCGGGCCGCGCCGAGCAGGGCCGGCAGCAGGACGAGGGCGAGGAGAGCGGAGACGCCGAGGAGGTTCAGGAATGTGTTCATGCCTCTACTGTCCTCGTCCGGAGCACACGGCGGCAGTGGCAGGACTGTCACACAGCATCGAATTACTGCCACACTGGTGGCATGTTGAACAATGTCGCCGCTCTGATGCTCGACGATGTCCATCCCTTCGAACTCGGCGTGATCTGCGAGGTGTTCGGCCTCGACCGCAGCGATGACGGGCTGCCGGTGCACGATTTCGCCGTGGTCTCCGGCGAGGGGCCCCGGCTGCGGACCCACGCCGGGTTCACCATCGACACCCCCCACGGCCTCGACCGGCTGGAGGAGGCCGACCTGGTCGCCGTGCCGGCCGGCAGCCGCTTCGCGGACCGGGAGTTCCCCGAGGAGGTGCTCACCGCGCTGCGCCGGGCCGTGGACCGGGGGGCCAGGGTCCTCAGCGTGTGCTCCGGGGCGTATCTGCTGGGCGCGGCCGGGCTGCTGGACGGCCGCCGCTGCACCACGCACTGGCGGCACGCCGACGACCTGGCCCGCCGCTTCCCGCGCGCCCGCGTCGAGCCGGACGTGCTGTACGTGGAGGACGGGCCGGTCACCACGTCGGCGGGGACGGCGGCGGGGATCGACGCCTGTCTGCACCTGGTCCGCCAGGCGTACGGGCCGGCCGCGGCCAACACCATCGCCCGCCGGATGGTGGTGCCGCCGCACCGGGACGGCGGCCAGGCCCAGTACATCGAGCGGCCGCTCCCCCGCACCCGGTGCGACACGGTCGGCGACACGCTGGCCTGGATGGAGCGCCACCTCGACCGGGAGATGACCGTCGAGCAGCTCGCCGCCCAGGCGCACATGTCGCCGCGCACCTTCGCCCGCCGCTTCCAGCAGGAGACCGGCACCACGCCGTACCGCTGGCTGCTGCGCCAGCGCGTCCTGCTCGCTCAGCACCTGCTGGAGACGTCCGACGAGACGATGGACACGATCGCCGGGCGGGCCGGCTTCGGCAACGCGGCCGCGCTGCGCCATCAGTTCGTCCGGGCGCTGGGTACGACTCCGCAGGCGTACCGGCGCACCTTCCGGGGGCCGTCCGCCGTCGTCGAGGCGGCCTGACCTCTGGGCGCCGAGCGGGTGGGGCCGCCGGGCAGCGGCGGCCCCACCCGGGTTCAGATGCCGCAGTTGGGCGCCGACCAGAAGTGGCTGGGGCCCTGGTTCACGTGGACGTGGTCGTTGTGGTCGGGGTAGCCCGGGCCGAGGATGCCCCGGAACCCGTGGTAGCGGGCCTGCTTGGCGAGGGTGCAGAAGGCGATCCCGCCGAGGTCGGCCGCGTCGCCGTACAGATGGCGGCTGTTGGACGCGCCGCCCACCGCGCTGTTGCAGGCCCTCGACCGGAACCCGCTGTTGATGTTGATGGGCCGGTCACCGAGCGCGTGGCGCAGTGCCTCCAGTTTCCACATGGTGGTCAGCGCGTTCTGCTTGGCGGTGGCCGCCGAGACCGCGCCGCCGGACCAGGTGCTGTTGCAGCGGTTCATCTCGGCGTAGCTGAAGTGCGCCGGGGTGCAGTCGCCGTCCTGGAGGGCGTAGATCTTGGACTGGGTGGCGGGGCCGGCGATGCCGTCGGCGGCCAGCCCGTAGGCGGCCTGGAAGCGCTTGACGGCGGCCGTGGTGGCGGGGCCGTACGAGCCGTCGACGGCGAGGACGGAGTTGTATCCGGGGTAGCCGGCGACCCGGATCTGGAGCTGGGCGACATCGTTGCCGGTGGCCCCCGGACGCAGGGTGCGCGTCCAGGTGTAGCAGCCGTCCGCCTGGGCGGGGCCGGCGGTGACCACCGCACCACCCCAAGCGAACGCCATGGTCATGACAAGGCTGAGCAGCAGTCGTGCGGATCGTCTGATCACGGGGGCTCCCTACCGCTGTGGAGGTTGTGGCCCCGAGCCTGGCGGACGAGTCGACGCGCGTCAACTACGCGTGTAGAAATGGCAATTGACATCCCGGGAAACGAAAGGCGGGCCCGGCCCGGCGTACCGGGCGGGCCCGCGCGTGCGCGCGTGGGCGCCGGTCAGTCGTTGGGGACGACCTCGTAGCGCGGGGTGTTCTCCGCCATCTGCCGCAGCGCGTCCTTGCGGTCGCGCTTGGAGAGCCGGTCGATGTACAGGTAGCCGTACAGGTGGTCCGTCTCGTGCTGGAGGCAGCGCGCGAAGTAGCCCGTGCCGCGCACCCGGACGGGGTTGCCTGCGGCGTCCTGGCCGCGCACCACCGCGTAGTCGGGGCGGGCCAGCGAGGCGTACGCCGACGGGACGGAGAGGCAGCCCTCGTTGGAGTCGTCCAGGGCCCGCGCCCCGGGCGGCAGCTCCTCCAGGACCGGGTTGCAGATGGCGCCCACGTGCCGCACACCGTCGTCGTCGGGGCAGTCGTAGACGAAGACCTTGAGGTCCACGCCGATCTGGTTGGCGGCCAGGCCGACGCCCTCCGCCGTCCGCTGGCTCGCGAACATGTCGTCGATGAGCGCGGCCAGTTCGTCGCCGAACTCCGTCACGTCCTTGCACTCCTTGTGCAGGACGGGGTTGCCCACGACCGTGATCGGACGGGAGGTGCCGCGCTCGCGGTGTGCCGTCTCGCGCGCCTCACAGTCCTCGGTGTCGACGAGGAAGCCCTCCTCGTCGACGCTGACCTGCTCGTCCGTCTCCTGCTGCGCCATGTCCGCCGTACGCCTTCCTCAAAACCCGAATCGGTGCCCGTACAGCCTACGGGCAGCGGTCAGCAGACTTCTTCGAGATCCCGCCACTCGCGGCTGTCCGGGCTGTCCGCCACCCAGCCGTCGAGCAGGCCGCGCACCAGACCGGCCGGGGCCGCCAGGCCGCACTCGCGCTCCGGTACCCACAGCTCACCGGCCGTGCGGTGCCCCAGCGGGCCGGGGTGGCCGGGCTCGCTGTGGTCGTGCGGGTCCAGGTGCTCGCCGTCGCCCTCGTCGCTCTCCATCCGGCTCTCCGAACAGGAGCGGCACAGCAGCCGCACCGACGAGGACCAGTCCTCGGCGGCGAAGCCCGCGTCCGACGCCAGCTGCTCCAGCGCGTCCCGGTCGGCCTCGGTGGCCGCTTCGAGCAGCACCACCCAGGTCGGCACGGGCGAGGGCGCCCACAGCTCGATCTCGTCGAACACCGGGTAGGACGGGCCGGCCGCGGTGATCCGCTCGCCGTTCGGCACCCCGTCGTGCAGGACGACCTCGCCCCAGCGCCGCCCGGAGGACGGCAGCGGGATCGACAGCACCTCGATCCGGGCCGGGTCGAGCCGGCGGCCCCAGACGACCTCCGCCTCGCCCTCCGGCGACAGCCGTACCGCCGCGCTGCCCAGCTCCATGCCGACCGGCTCGTTGCCCGCGGCCGGGGTCTGTCGGCCGCCGCCGGGCACCTTGAGCCCGTACGCCTGCCAGGCGCGGCGCGCGAGCGGCCAGTCCTGGAGGGCGGTCGCGGCGATGCCCACGTTCCACCAGTCCGGGGCGCCGGACTCCTTGTCGAGCAGGGCGACGGCGCGCAGCCCGGCGGCCCTCGCCTGTTCCCAGTCGTGCCGGAACTTGTGCAGCAGCGCCAGGTTGAACCACGACTCGGAGAGCCAGGGTTCCAGGTCCGCCGCACGCGTCAACAGCGCGCCCGCGTCCTCGTACCGGCCGTCGCCGATCAGCGTGAACGCGCGGTCCGTGGCCTGCCGCCAAGAGGCGGACGGCCGATGCCGTACCTTCCCGAAGATCCTCACGATTCCCGCCTGTCCCGACTGGACACCCTCGTTCTACCGCTCTCTTCGCATCCAACCATGCCGGGCCGGACGCCCGCTCATTACCCATCGGTTACCCCAGCGGGACAGGGGCCGCACCGCCCCTGGCCAGAACCCGGGCCAGTGATTCCACCACCTGCGGCTGGTAGTCGTGCCCGGTTCCGAGCCTGAGCCGTTCCAGCGCGTCCAGCGGCCCGGAGAGACTTTCCCCGCACAGGTCGTCGTATGCGTTCACGGCCCGGACGATCCTGGCGGACAGCGGCTGCTCGCGATAGGGGTCGGCCTGCCGTTCCACCACGACGGCGACCCTGGGGTCCACCCCGGTCTGCCGGACCACCGCCCCGCCCAGCAGCGCGATCCGGCGCTGCTCGGCGGCCGACAGCAGGGCCGTCGCCCCGTCCGGCACCGGGTCGACCAGCGAGAGCTGGCCGATGTCGTGCATCAGCGCGGCGTACTCCAGGACCGTCAGCTCGGGCCCGGTCAGCCCCATCTCGCGGCCGACCGCCGTGCACAGCTCGGCCACCCGGCGGGCGTGGCCGTGCGGGGTGTAGCCGGCGATCTCGGTGGCCCTGGCGAGGGAGGCGATGGTCTGCCGGTAGGTCGTGCGTACGGCGGCGAAGCGGCGGAAGGAGAGCTGGGTGAGCAGCAGCGGTACGCACAGCACGGGCAGTGCCCACAGTCCGGCGGCGGCCACGCCGAGCGCCATGACGGCCCCGGTCGCGCACACCGCCGAACCGATCCCGCTCAGCGCCCGCAGCTCGTCGCGGAGCAGCGGCCCGTACGGGACGGGGGTCGCGCGGGAGCCGCGGGGCAGGGTCCGGGCGCGCAGCAGGAGGGCGGCGAGGACGGCGTCGCACAGGGCGGTCAGGCCGAGGAGGAGCAGCAGGAACGCCGCGTAGTACGGGCCGTCGCCAAGCCAGCGCTCGCAGCGGCCGGTGTTGAACAGGGGCTGGAAGCACACCGCCGCGAAGGTCACGGTGAGCAGCCGCCGGGCCACCTGGTCGGCGCCCGGTCCGTCGCCCCGCGCCAGCTGCGGCACCGAGGCGACGAGCTGGGCGGCGGCCAGCACGGCGACGACCTGGAGGACGCCGTGGCTGGTGGGCTGTCCGTCGCTGCGGCCCAGCAGGGCGTACGCGAGGGCCCCGGCGGCACCGAGCGGCGCGGGTTCCCGCTCGCCGGGCCGGGCGCCCCGGCGGGCCAGTTCGCCGATGGTGACGAGGGCGCCGAAGGCGAGGGCGTGGCCCGGTTCGCCGATGCCGTACCAGAGGGTGTGGGCGAGGCCGGTGGCGGCGAGGAGGAGGGCGGCGGCGTGCACGGCGCGGGCTGCGGGGGCCTGCCGGGCCCACCGGGGGGTCACCGGGGTTCCCCGCTCTCGGGCGGCCGGCCGGGCGCCCGCCCGGCGGCGGCGCCGGTGCCGTGTCCGCCGGGGGTCTCCTCGCGGGGCGCGGGGACGGGCGGCGCGTCGTCCGAGGTGACCGCCGCGCACCAGCCGTAGCGTTCCAGGCCGCGGGCCAGCGCCCGGACCATCCGGGGGTCGAACTGGGTGCCCGCGCAGCGTTTCAGCTCCTCGACGGCGGCCGGGACGGGGCGGGCGCGCCGGTAGGAGCGGGTCGAGGTCATGGCGTCGAAGGCGTCGGCGACGGCGACGACGCGGGCGCACTCGGGGATGCCCCGGCCGGAGAGCCCGTAGGGGTAGCCGCTGCCGTCGAGGCGTTCGTGGTGGTGCAGGATCGCGGCGCGGGCCTCGCCGAGGAAGCCGATGCCCCGGACGATCTCGTGCCCGTACTCCGGGTGCAGCTCGATCACGCGCCGCTCCTCGGGGGTCAGCGGGCCGTCCTTGCGCAGGACGCGGGTGGGCACGCCGAGCTTGCCGACGTCGTGCAGGATGCCGGCGAACCGGAGCACCTCGACGCGGTGCCGGTCCATGCCCAGTTCGTGGGCGATGAGGACGGAGGCGCGGCCGACGCGTTCGCTGTGGCCCCGGGTGTAGGTGTCCTTGAGGTCCACGGCCTGGACGAGGGCCCTGATGGTGGCCCGGTGGGCGGCGTGTTCGCGGTGGTACTGCGCGAAGGCCCAGCAGGAGATGTACATGGGCAGCAGGACGAAGAGCGCGGCCAGCGGCCCGTAGGGGCTGTTCCACAGGACGGCCATCATCAGCCCGGCGAGGCCGTGCACCAGGTGGGGGGCGAGCGAGCGCGTCAGCAGTCCGTGCCAGGCGCGGCGCGCGGGCAGGTGTTCCGCGACGAGCAGGATCGAGCCGTCGAGGGCGGCGAGCACCGCGCCGAAGGCGAGGACGGCCGCGCAGACGGGCAGCAGCGCGTACGGCAGGGCGGGCGGGGCGCCGGGGGCGGGGCCGCCGAGCAGGGTGTGCGCCCAGGCGGCGGCCCATACGGCGACGGCCAGTTCGGCGGCGCGCCAGATCCGGCGGGCGGTGGCGGGCGGCTCGTCCACCCGGCCCGCGAGGGAGCCGGGGATCGCGACGAGCGCGGCCGCCGGGGGCGGCAGCAGGAAGGCCGCCGCGAGCAGCAGCGGGAAGAACGAGCCGGCGCCGAGCGGCACGGAGCCGCCGAAGGACGGGCAGCGGCCGGGGAGTTCGCAGACGAGGTAGAGCCCGGTGAGCAGTGCGAGCGTGGCCCACGGGGTGTCGGCGCCGGGGCGCAGGGCGGGCCCGGCGCACAGGGCCGCCGCGAGGGCGACGGCTCCGATGTGGGCCCGCGTGGCCCGGCGTGTGGCTTCCACCGTCGCTCGCCCCCCAGCTCCGCTCGTGAAGGAGCCACGCTAACGAGCGGGGCGGGCCGGGCGGGGGCCGATGGGGGCGATTAGCACGTTCGGGTGAAGCGGCGGAAGGTTCAGTCTCCGGCGGCGGTCGGCACCTCGGTGTCGGAGACCGTGACGTCCTGGTCCGGCACGGCCTGTCCCGAGCGGATGAGGTCGATCCGGCCCATCACCTTGGACCGCAGGTCGGCCGGTACGTCGTCATGACCGCAGCAGCGCTTGACCAGCTTCTTCACGGCCTGTTCCAGGCCGTACTTCTCCAGGCAGGGGGAACACTCGACGAAATGCGCCTCGAACTTGGTGCAGTCGCTGTCGGGCATCTCCCGGTCGAGAAACTCGTAGAGGTGGTCGAGGACCTCTGAGCATTCCGTCTCGTGCGGCTCTCCGCAGCTCATGAGCCCGAGCCTTTCCGATCGTCCGACTTACCGGCGCCCGCGGGGACGAGCCCGCGGTCGCGGGCGTAATCCTCCAGCATGCCGCGCAGCTGACGGCGGCCCCGGTGCAGTCGGGACATCACCGTACCGATGGGTGTCCCCATGATGTCCGCGATCTCCTTGTAGGCAAAGCCCTCTACATCGGCGAGATAGACCGCGATGCGGAACTCCTCGGGAATCGCCTGCAGCGCGGACTTCACGTCCGAGTCGGGGAGGTGGTCGAGGGCCTGCGACTCGGCGGAGCGCAGCCCGGTCGACATGTGCGACTCGGCGCGGGCCAGCTGCCAGTCCTCGATCTCCTCGGCGGCGCTGCGCTGGGGTTCGCGCTGCTTCTTGCGGTACGAGTTGATGAAGGTGTTCGTGAGGATGCGGTACATCCACGCCTTGAGGTTGGTGCCCTCACGGAACTGGTGGAAGGAGGCGTACGCCTTGGCGTACGTCTCCTGGACCAGGTCCTCGGCGTCCGCGGGGTTGCGCGTCATGCGCAGGGCGGCCGAGTACATCTGGTCCAGGAAACCGAGGGCGTCGCGCTCGAAACGCGCGTTGCGCTCGGCCGTCGTCTCCTGCGGGCGGCCGTCGTCGGTCCCTGTGTCGGTCCCAGTGACCGGACCCACCTCCTCCAACGCTGGGGCGGAGCCCGCACCGGACCCGCTCGAATCGGAGAATAGTCGACCTTGGTCCCGCGCGGGCTGTCGTTCCGTGCCGCCGGGTGACCGCTCATGGGTGGTGGTGGCCGCGTGCAGGACCGTCCACTCCAGGTCAGCGGTATCTGTGCGACGCGGGCAGATGGTCGAACCCATGCGACGGACTCCCTCTCCACTTACGACGTTGGCGTACCGATGTCCGCAACAACAGCGGTCCCCCGCCGGGCATTCCCGGCCGCGCGGCCGATTCCGGTTCAGCCGATTCCGGCCAGCCATCCGGTGACGGCGCCGGTGAGGATCTCCATCGCGCGTTCGCCGGTGAGCCCGGACCGTTTCGGTACGGCGAAGCCGTGGTCCCCGTACGGCACCTCGGCGATCCGGTAGTCGCCCGGCGGGAACTCGGCGGGCTTGCCGAAGGGGTCGTTGCCGCCCTGGACGACGAGCGCGGGCAGGCCGCAGTCCAGCAGTTCGGCGGCGCGGGTCTTCTCGGGGCGGCCCGGCGGGTGCAGCGGGAAGCCGAGCGCCAGGACCGCGCGGGCGCCGAGCGCCGCGCCGGTGCGGCAGGCGACGCGGGCCCCGGCGCTGCGTCCGCCCGCGACGACCGGGAGTCCGGCGGCGGCGAGGGCCGGCCACACCCCGTGCCAGCCGGTGTCCAGCGTCTTCGGGGCGGGCGCGACCTTCTTGCCGGCGACCCGCCAGGGCTGCTCCACCAGGGCGACGCTCACGCCGTGCGCGGGCAGGGCGGCGCCCAGGGCGGTGAGGTCGCGGGCCTCGATGCCGCCGCCGGCGCCGTGGCCGAGGGCGAGCAGGAGGCGCGGGGCGGGGGCCGTCAGCCAGGTGATGCGCGCGGTGCCGGTCGCGGTCTCGACGGTTTCGGTGCGGGGTGTCGCTGTGTCGGTGGTCACGGGCCCATCCAACCAACAGAGGCGCTCAGAACAGGGTGCTCACCTCGGGCGCGGCCAGCTCGTCCTTCAGCTCGGGCCCGTTGTTGCGGACGTTGCTGACGGCGGTCGCCACGGGGTAGGCGCGCATCAGGCCCGGCGGCGGGGGCGTGAGCAGGGCGCGCAGCGCCTCCGGGTCGGTGTGCGAGGGGTCCAGCCAGGCGTCCCAGCGGTCCGGGGTGAGCATCAGGGGCATCCGGGGGTGGATGTCGGCGAGCGAGGCCGGTCCCTCGGCGGGGGCGACGCCGAGCGGGGTGGTCTCCGCCTCGGTGGTGATCACCGTGCAGGTGACCCACCAGGCCTGCGGGTGGTCGTCGGGCAGGGTGCGGTCGCGCCAGAACTCGTACAGCCCGGCCATGGCGAAGACCGTGCCGTCGGCGGGCGTGACGAAGTAGGGCTGTTTACGGGGGCGCTTGCGCCGGCCCTTCTCCTCCAGCTCCCGTTCCTCGGCGCCGGTCACCCACTCGTAATAACCGTCGGCGGGCAGGATGCAGCGCCGGGAGACGAAGGGGCGGCGGAAGGACGGCTTCTCGTGGACGGTCTCGGCCCGTGCGTTGATCATCCGGGCGGCGCCCTCCGGGCTCTTGGCCCAGGACGGGACGAGTCCCCATTTCAGTGCGCGCATCTGGCGAACCGGCCGCTGGTCGTCCGCGTCTTTCAGGGGGCGCTCCAGTACGGCGTAGACCTCCTTGGTCGGCGCCACGTTGTAGTCGGGCTCCAGCACCTCCGCCGGTTCCCACTTCTCCACCTGGAAGAGTCCGGTCAGGTCCTCGGGCCGCCGACTCGCTGCATACCGTCCGCACATGAGTGCCAGACTGCCACGACAGCCTCCCGGTCCGGACCCCACTCCCGTAAGGAGCCGCCCGCCCCATGGACAGCACCGATCTCGGCCATCTGTGGGACCGCGTCGTCGGTACCCAGCCCGCCCCCGAGCAGTGGCTGGTGGTGGTGACCGCGACGGCGGCGCTGATCGCGGTCGTCCCGAACGTCGTGTGGCGGCTGTCCCGGAACACCATCACCATCGCCCACGAGGGCGGCCACGGGCTGGTGGCCCTGCTGACCGGCCGGCAGCTCGCGGGCATCCGGCTGCACTCGGACACCAGCGGGCTGACGGTGAGCCGGGGCAGGCCGACCGGTATCGGCATGGTCCTGACGGCGGCGGCCGGCTACACCGCGCCCTCGCTGCTCGGGCTCGGCGGTGCCTGGCTGCTGGTGGACGGCAGGATCACGCTGCTGCTGTGGCTGGCCACGGGCCTGCTCGCGGTGATGCTGGTGGCGATCCGCAATGTGTACGGGGCGCTGACGGTGATTCTTACCGGTTCGCTGTTCCTGCTGGTGTCCTGGCTGGCCTCGCCGGCCTGGCAGTCGCTGTTCGCGTACAGCGTGGTGTGGTTCCTGCTGATGGGCGGGGTGCGCCCGGTGTTCGAGCTCCAGTCGAAGCGGCGGCGCGGCGGGGCGCCGGACTCGGACGCCGACCAGCTGTCCCGGCTGACGGACGTCCCGGCGGCGCTGTGGCTGTTCCTCTTCCACGCGGTGTCGCTGTGCTCGCTGATCGGCGGCGGGCGCTGGCTGCTGGGGCTGTGACCCGGCCGGTTCCCCCCGCTCGCGGACGGGAACCCGCGGCCCGGCCCCGTGCGGCCGGAGCCCGTAAAGTGAGCGCATGACCGAAAGTGCCGTGCATCCCGCCCTCTGGCCCGCCCCCGTCGCGAGCGGGGCCGTCGACGCGACCGTCACCGTGCCCGGTTCCAAGTCGGTCACCAACCGCGCGCTGGTGCTCGCCGCGCTGGCCTCCGAGCCGGGCCGGCTGCGCCGCCCGCTGCGCTCCCGCGACACCCTGCTGATGGCGGACGCGCTGCGCGCGATGGGCGTCGGCATCGAGGAGACGGTGTCCTCCAGCGCGTCGGCGACCGGTGACGCCACCGGCCCGGAGTTCTCCGGCGAGACCTGGCGCGTCGTCCCGGCCCCGCTGCGCGGCCCGGTCACGGTGGACGTCGGCAACGCCGGTACGGTCATGCGCTTCCTGCCCCCGGTGGCCGCGCTCGCCGACGGCCCGGTCCGCTTCGACGGCGACCCGCGCTCCTACGAGCGGCCGCTGACCGGGGTGATCGAGGCCCTGCGGGTGCTCGGCGCCCGGATCGAGGACGACTCCCGGGGCTCGCTCCCGATGACGGTGCACGGCGGCGGCGCGCTGGACGGGGGTCCGGTCGCGATCGACGCCTCCTCGTCCTCCCAGTTCGTCTCGGCGCTGCTGCTGTCCGCGCCGCGCTTCAACCAGGGCGTGGAGGTCCGGCACACCGGCGGCCGGCTCCCCTCCATGCCGCACATCCGGATGACCGTGGACATGCTCAGGGCGGTCGGCGCCCGGGTGGACGAGCCGGAGACCGGCGGCGAGCCCAATGTGTGGCGGGTCTCCCCCTCCGCGCTGCTGGGCCGGGACCTGACCATCGAGCCGGACCTGTCCAACGCCCAGCCGTTCCTGGCCGCCGCGCTTGTCACGGGCGGCCGGGTGACCGTCCCGGACTGGCCGGCGCACACCACGCAGCCCGGTGACGCGCTGCGCGAGATCTTCACCGCGATGGGCGGTTCCTGCGAGCTGACCGAGCACGGGCTGACCTTCACCGGCTCGGGCCGCATCCACGGCATCGACGTGGACCTCGGCGAGGTCGGCGAGCTGACGCCGGGCATCGCCGCCGTCGCCGCCCTGGCCGACTCCCCGTCCACGCTGAGCGGCGTCGCCCATCTCCGGCTGCACGAGACGGACCGGCTGGCCGCGCTCACCAAGGAGATCAACGAGCTGGGCGGCGACGTCACCGAGACGGCCGACGGCCTGCACATCCGCCCGCGCCCGCTGCGCGGCGGTACCTTCCATACGTACGACGACCACCGGATGGCCACCGCGGGGTCGGTCATCGGCCTTGCCGTCCCCGGAGTGGAGATCGAGAACGTGGCGACGACCGCCAAGACCCTGCCGGACTTCCCGCAGATGTGGACCGGAATGCTCGGGGTCTGAGACATGCGCCGCTACGGCAAGAACCCCGACGAGGACGACATCCGCGTCCGCCCCAACCGCAAGGGCAACCGTCCGCGCACCCATATCCGGCCCAAGCACGAGGACGCCGAGGAGGGCATGGTCCTCACCGTGGACCGGGGCCGCCTCACCTGCCTGGTCGACGGGCGCACGATCGTCGCGATGAAGGCCCGCGAGCTGGGCCGCAAGGCGGCGGTGGTCGGCGACACCGTGTCGCTCGTCGGCGACCTGTCCGGCGACAAGGACACGCTGGCCCGGATCGTCCGCATCGGTGAGCGCCGCTCGGTGCTGCGCCGGACGGCGGACGACGACGACCCGTTCGAGCGGGTGGTCGTGGCCAACGCGGACCAGCTGGCGATCGTCACCGCGCTGGCCGATCCGGAACCCCGCCCGCGCATGATCGACCGCTGTCTGGTCGCCGCGTACGACGGCGGGCTCTCGCCGCTCCTGGTGCTGACCAAGTCGGACCTGGCGTCCCCGGACAAACTGCTGGGCGCGTACACCCCGCTGGGTGTGCCGTTCGTCGTCACCAGCCGCGAGGAGCTGGAGAACGGGGACGCGGCCGACCGGGTCCGCGAGCAGCTCGACGGCCGTGTCACGGCGTTCGTCGGGCACTCCGGCGTCGGCAAGACGACGCTGGTCAACGCGCTGGTGCCGAAGGAGAAGCGGCGCACCACGGGGGTCGTCAACGCGGTCACCGGGCGGGGCCGGCACACCACCACGTCCGCGCTGGCGCTGCCGCTGCCGGGCTACCGGGGCTGGGTGATCGACACCCCGGGTGTGCGCTCGTTCGGGTTGAACCACATCGATCCGTCGCGGGTGATCAACGCCTTCCCGGACCTCCAGCCCGGTACCGAGGAGTGTCCGCGCGGCTGCACCCATGACAGCCATGAACCGGAATGCGCGCTGGACGCCTGGGTGGCGGAGGGGCACGCGGATCCGGCGCGGCTGGACTCGCTGCGGCGGCTGCTGTCCACACGGGGCCGGCGCGAAGGCGACTGATCTCCGGCCGGCCGTGCACGTTTGCGATCACTCGCATGCGGTAAGTGCATAATCACGCCCAACGGCACCGGCTGGTGCCGGGCGGTCACCGATGCGGAGGGTGCGGACGATGGCGTGGCTGCTGGTCGTGGTCGCGGGACTTCTGGAGACCGGTTTCGCGGTCTGTCTGAAGCTCTCGCACGGCTTCACCCGGCTCTGGCCGACCCTCGCGTTCTGCGTCTTCGCGCTGGGCAGCTTCGGTCTGCTGACCCTGTCGCTGAAGAAGCTCGACGTGGGGCCCGCGTACGCCGTGTGGACCGGCATCGGCGCGGCCGGGACGGCGATCTACGGGATGATCTTCCTCGACGACGTGGTCTCCACGCTCAAGCTGGTGTCGATCTCGCTGGTGATCCTCGGTGTGATCGGGCTCCAGCTCTCCGGCTCCGCCCACTGACCGTCCGCCCTCCGAGCCCGTGTGGCCCCGGTCACCGGCCGGTCGATACTGTGACGGCATGCCCGATTACCACGATGATCTGCGCCTCGCCCATGTGCTGGCGGACGCCGCCGACGCCGCGACGATGGACCGGTTCAAGGCTCTGGACCTCAAGGTCGAGACCAAGCCGGACATGACGCCGGTGAGCGAGGCCGACAAGGCCGCCGAGGAGCTGATCCGGGGCCATCTGCACCGGGCGCGTCCGCGCGACGCGATCCTGGGCGAGGAGTACGGGATCGAGGGCACCGGCCCCCGCCGCTGGGTGATCGACCCGATCGACGGCACCAAGAACTATGTGCGGGGCGTGCCGGTCTGGGCGACGCTGATCTCGCTGATGGAGGCCGGGGAGCACGGCTTCCAGCCGGTCGTGGGCGTGGTGTCGGCGCCGGCGCTGAACCGGCGCTGGTGGGCGGCGAAGGGCGCCGGCGCGTACACCGGTCGCAGCCTGACCTCGGCGACCCGGATCGCGGTGTCGAAGGTGGAGCGGATCGCGGACGCCTCCTTCGCGTACTCCTCGCTGACGGGCTGGGAGGAGCAGGGCCGGCTGGACGGGTTCCTGGACCTGACGCGCGCCTGCTGGCGGACCCGGGGCTACGGGGACTTCTGGCCGTACATGATGGTCGCGGAGGGGTCCGTGGACATCTGCGCGGAGCCGGAGCTGTCGCTGTGGGACATGGCGGCGAACGCGATCATCGTCCAGGAGGCGGGCGGCCGGTTCACCAGTCTGGACGGTGTGGACGGGCCGGGCGGGGGGAACGGCGCCGCGTCGAACGGCGCGCTCCACCGCGAGCTGCTCGGCTATCTGAACCAGCGCTACTGAGCGCTCCTCCGTACGCCGGTCGGCGTGCCGGGTCACCGGGGGGGGCGTGCCGCGCGTCCGCGCGCCCCTCCGCTGATCTCCGCGACCCCTTGTCGGCCTTCCCCTTCGGTGCCACTCTGAGGTTTCCCCCACTTGTGAACTTGTGAATCGGCGCACGCGCCGGTTCGCCGAGGAGGTGGCACCCCTTCATGTTCGTCCGTGACGCCATGACCACGATGATCCTCACCATCGGCCCCGCCCATACGCTGCGCCAGGCCGCCCGGCTGATGTCGGCGCGCCGGGTCGGGGCGGCCGTCGTCCACGACCCCGATACCTGCGGGCTCGGCATCCTCACCGAGCGCGACGTCCTGGACGCGGTGGGCTCGGGTCTCGACCCGGACTCCGAGACCGCTTCCGCCCACACCACCACCGATGTGGTCTTCGCCGCGCCCGCCTGGACGCTCGAAGAGGCCGCGGCGGCCATGACGCACGGCGGCTTCCGCCATCTGATCGTCCTCGACGGGGACGGGCCGGTCGGGGTCGTGTCGGTGCGCGACATCATCCGCTGCTGGACCCCGGCCCGCCCCCGGCCGGCCTCGCTGGTGAGCTGACCTCCGACGGAAAGGGACCGGCCCGCCCCCGCGCGTCGCGGGGGCGGGCCGGTCGTGTACGGCAGGTGGTGCTCAGGCGCGCAGCGCCTGCACCGCGGCCTCCAGGCGCTTGCCGAAGTCCTCGTCGGCGCTGCGGAAGTTGCCGATGGCGCGCTCGGCGATGTCCGCGCGCGAGACCTGCGCGATGAATCCGGAGAGATTGGCGACCAGCCGGTCCCTCTCGTCCTCGGTCATCAGCCGGTAGAGGTTCCCGGCCTGCACGAAGTCGTCGTCCTCGGCGTGCCTCGGGGTCTCGTGGTTGCCCGTGCCGCCGGTGACGTCGACGGCGCCCCAGAGCGGACGGCCGGTCTCGGCGGGGCCGCCGAAGCTGTTCGGCTCGTAGTTCTTCGCGCCCTTGTGGCGGCCGTCGTAGAGGTAGCCGTCCCGGCTGTTGGTCCGCGCCTCGGTGGCGTGCGGACGGTTCACCGGCAGGTGGTCGGCGTTGATGCCGACGCGGTAGCGGTGCGCGTCCCCGTACGCGAAGAGGCGGCCCTGGAGCATCTTGTCGGGGGACGGGCCGATGCCGGGCACGAAGTGCGCCGGGCTGAAGACGGACTGCTCGACCTCGGCGAAGATGTTCTCCGGGTTGCGGTTGAGCTCCAGCTTGCCGATCTCGATCGGCGGGTAGTCCGCGTGCGGCCACACCTTGGTGAGGTCGAACGGGTTGAAGCGGTACGTCGCCGCCTCGGCCGCCGGCATGATCTGCACCTGCACGGTCCAGGACGGGAAGTCGCCGCGCTCGATGGACTCGCGCAGGTCCCGCTGGTGGCTGTCCGGGTCCGCCCCGGCCAGCCGGGCGGCCTCGTCGGCGGTGAGGTTCTTGATGCCCTGGTCGGTCTTGAAGTGGTACTTCACCCAGAAGACCTCGCCGGCCTCGTTCTGCCACTGGTAGGTGTGCGAACCGAAGCCGTCCATGTGCCGGTACGAGGCGGGGATGCCCCGGTCGCCGAAGAGCCAGGTCACCTGGTGGGTGGACTCGGGCGACAGGCTCCAGAAGTCCCAGATGTTGTCCGCCTCGGACGAGCCGGTGTACGGGTCGCGCTTCTGGGTGTGGATGAAGTCGGGGAACTTGATGGCGTCCCGGATGAAGAACACCGGGGTGTTGTTGCCGACGAGGTCGTAGTTGCCGTCCTCGGTGTAGAACTTCAGCGCGAAGCCGCGCGGGTCCCGTACGGCGTCGGCCGCACCGAGGTTGCCCGCGACGGTGGAGAACCGCAGGAACGTTTCGGTCTGCTTGCCGACCTCGGAGAGGAACTTCGCCCGCGTCCACTGCGAGACGTCACGGGTCACGGTGAAGGTGCCGTACGCGCCCGCGCCCCGGGCGTGCACCACACGCTCCGGAATGCGTTCCCGGTTGAAGTGCGCGAGCTTCTCCAGCAGCGACTGGTCCTGCACCAGGACCGGTCCGCCGACCCCGGCGGTCTCGCTGTTCTGGTTGTCCGCGACCGGTGCGCCGGCCTCCGTCGTGAGCGGTCCCTGCGTCACGTGCGCCTCCTGCGTCGTATCCGCACGTCATGCGTTCATGCCGTGCTCGGCTCCGGCCTTCCTGTCCACCGGCCGTCGTCGCAAGCGATCCTACATTGGACAAAGTCCAAGTCAAATGGGTATCCAAAGTCGCACCCATTCAAGACATGGCTCGTGCGCTGCTAGAATGTCGGTCATGAGTGACCTGCTGGAACGACTTCGAGGACGCGGCTGGCGCATGACCGCGCAGCGTCGCGTCGTGGCCGAGGTCCTCGACGGGGAGCATGTGCATCTGACCGCCGACGAGGTCCACGCACGCGCGGTGGCCAAGCTGCCGGAGATCTCCCGCGCCACCGTCTACAACACGCTGGGCGAGATGGTGAGCCTCGGCGAGGTCATCGAGGTCTCGACCGACCGCCGCGCCAAGCGCTACGACCCCAACGCGCACCGCGCCCACCACCATCTGGTGTGCGCGCAGTGCGGCGCGATCCGCGACGTCCATCCCGCGGGCGACCCGCTGGCGGACCTGCCGGCCGGTGAGCGTTTCGGCTTCACCATCTCCGGTGTCGAGCTCACGTACCGGGGCATCTGCCCGGACTGCGCCGCGAGCGCCTGAACGAGCGGGCGCGTCCCGCCCCCTCGGATTCCTGTTCCGGCCGGGGGCGGCTTTCGCATGCGCGCATACGACAGAGGCCCGGATCTTCGAAAAGATCCGGGCCTCTGTCTTCAGTAGCGGGGACAGGATTTGAACCTGCGACCTCTGGGTTATGAGCCCAGCGAGCTACCGAGCTGCTCCACCCCGCGTCGTTGTGTTCACAACCCTACGGCACGCTCCGGACCAGTGCAAATTCGTTCCGGCAGGGGTGGCGGGGGCGGCGGGGGCCGCCCGGCGGGGCTGCGGGGCGCACCCGGCCGGTCGCGTTCGGCCGGGTGCGTTCGGCCGGGTGTACGGGCCCGGCGCGGCCTCGCGGGGCTTACGCCGTCAGTTCCTGGTGCCTTACGCCGTCAGTTCCTGGTGCAGGGCCTCGCTCAGCCGCGCCGCCCGCTCCGCGACCTCCGCCGGGCCCAGCTCGACCGCCCGCGCACACCAGCGCTGCCCCTCCGCCAGCTCACCCCGGCGGGCGGCCAGCAGCGCGAGGCGCAGCGCGGCCCGCCCGTGCCCGTCGGCGGCGGCGCGGGTCCACCACAGGGCGGCCTCGCGCTCACTGCCCTCGCGGGCCAGGAGCAGCCCGAGGTTGAACGCGCCGTTGCGGCTGCCGGACTCGGCCGCCTCGCGGTACCAGCGGCCGGCGCTCTCCATGTCCCCGCGGGAGGCGGCGAGCATGCCGACGCGGACCTGGGCGCGGCGGTGCCCCTGCTCGGCGGCCCGCTCGTACCACTCCTCGCACTCGGACTTCTCCGGCAGCGGTTCGCCCAGGGCGGGCGGGCCCGGCGGCGGCTGCCGCGCGTCGAGCAGCCCGGCCAGCCGGAACGCGGCCTCCGCGCTGCCGCCGCCCGCCGCGCAGCGCAGATGCCGTTCGGCCTCCTGCTCCTCGCCGTGGTGCAGGAGCGCCATGCCGACCTGGAGGGCCGCCTCGGTGTGCCCGGCCGCCGCCGCCCGCTCGTACCAGAGCAGGGCGGTGCGGTCCTCGTCGCGCCCGGCGTAGAGGATGCCGAGGTTGAAGGCGGCGTCGACGCTGCCGGCCTCGGCCGCCTTGGAGAACCAGGGCTCGGCGCCGACCGGGTCACCGGCCTGGAGCAGGAGCACGGCCAGGGCGTTGGCGGCCTCGCGGTGTCCGGTGTAGGCGGCGCGGCGGTACCACTGCTCGGCCTGGGCGGTGCGGTCCTGGGCGGCGCAGAGCAGCCCGAGGTTGTACGCGCCGTTGACGTCGCCCGCGTCCATCGCCGCGCGGTACCAGCGTTCGGCGGTCTGCTGCTCACCGCGGGCCGCGTGCAGTGCGCCGAGGGCGTTGGCCGCGTTGCCGTCGCCGTCCTGGGCGGCGCGCAGCCACCACACGGCGGCGCTCTCCCGGTCGCCCGCGTCGCGCAGCAGGAAGCCGAGCGCGCAGGCGGCCCGCGCCTCACCGGCCTTGGCCGCGATGAGGTACCAGCGGCCGGCCTCCTTCAGCTCGCCGCGCCGTTCGAGGATGGCGCCCAGGTGCAGGGCGGCGCGCCGGTGGCCGCGCGCCGCGGCCTGCCGGTACCACTGCTCGGCCTCGCCGGTTCGGGAGGGCGCGGGGCCCTCGCCGGCGCTGCGGGCGGTGCGGCGGGGCGCGGCCGGCTGTGTGCCGCGGGAGCCGGGAGCGGGGCGGCCGAACGCGTCGTGGGCGGTGTCGGCCGCGTCGTGCTCCAGCAGGCGGGCCAGCCGGTAGGCCGCCTCGCGGTGGCCCTGTTCGGCGGCGGCGCGCAGCCAGCGCTCGGCGCCGACGTCGCTGCGGTGCTCCAGGAGGTCGGCGAGGGCGTACGCGCCGAGTGCGTGGCCCTGCTCGGCGGACTGGCGCAGCCAGTACTCGGCGGCGGGTTCGTCGCCGCGCTCGCGGAAGTGCCGGCCCAGGGCGTGCGCCGCGGCGGCGGACCCGGCGACGGCGGCGGTGCGCCACCAGCCGGCCGCCTCCTCGGGGTAGCCGCGCTGGTGCAGCAGGACGCCCAGGTTGTTGGCCGCGGCGCGGTCGCCGTCGGCGGTGGCGGCGCGCAGGTAGGGTTCGGCGCCGGCGAGGTCGCCCCGGCGCAGCAGGAGCGCGCCGAGCACGCTCATCGACGCGGTGTCCCCTGCGTCGGCGGCGCGGCGGTGGCGGGCCTCGGCCTCGTCCGTGCTGTCGGCGCCGTCCGTGCTCTCGGCCGTGGCCGCCGCATCGGCGTTCTCCACGCCGTCGGCGGTCTCGAAGTCTTCCGCGGGCTCGTGGCTCTCCGCGTTCCGGGCGGTCTCGGTGGTCGCGACACTCTCCGGGGGCTCGGCGGTCTCGGTGTTCTCGATGATGTCTTTGTACTGCTCGGCGGCAGCGGCAAACACCTCGTCCGCCATCTTTTCCGCCGGATGGACGTGACCCCGCGCAAACCGCCCTGTCTTCAACAGAGTTGCCCTGTCCCCCATAAATACCATCGTCGCACCACCCGCAACCCGCGCACACCTGGTATTGCGCGGCCAGTTAGGTCACTTCGGCGTTTTGTCGACATGCCCACAGAGAGACAAGTCAAACACGTTCGTGGCCAACTCGTGCCCCGTGAACCGCACTTCACGCCCGGTTCACGGCAGAGTCCCATGACACGACGAAGGCCCGGATCTCCCTGGAGAGATCCGGGCCTTCGTCTGCAGTAGCGGGGACAGGATTTGAACCTGCGACCTCTGGGTTATGAGCCCAGCGAGCTACCGAGCTGCTCCACCCCGCGTCGTTGTGTTCACAACCGTATCACGACGCGGGACGGAGCTTGACCGGGTTGCTCAGTCGCCGCCCGTATCGCCCGACTTGTCCGATGCGGCGGACGCATCGGTCTTCTTGCTCTTATCGGCCTTGTCGGCCTTGTCACCGCTGTCCGGCTTATCGGCCCCGGCGTCGTTCTTGCCGTCGTCCGCGGCCTTGGACTGGGCCGCCGCCGCACGCTCCAGCGCGTCCTGGAGATCGGCCTGTGCCTTGCCGTAGGCCGCCCAGTCCTGCTTCTTCAGGGCCGCCTCGCCCTCGGTGTAGGCCTTCTGCGCGTCGGCGATGGCCTTCTTGAGCGCGCTGTCGCCGGTGGCCGGCGGCTGCGTGGTGTCCGGCGGCTCGGTGGTGTCGCCCGGCGGCTCGCTCGTATCGGCGCCCTCGGCCCCGAAGACGGCGTTCAGCGCCTCACCGAGACTGTTCTCGAAGACGATCTTCGAGCCGTACGAGGCGGCGACCTTGCGCAGCAGCGGGTAGTTCTGCGTGCCACCGCGCGTGTAGACCGGCTCGATGTAGAGGAAGCCCCCTTCGAGCGGAACGGTCAGCAGGTTGCCGTACTCGATGTCGGAGTCGGTGCCCTTGAGGTTCCTGACGAACTCGGCGACGTCGTCGTTGCCGTTGAGCTCACTCTGTACCTGGCCGGGCCCCTTCACCGCACCGGTGACCCTGAGCAGCCTTATCGTCCCGTAGTCCTTGCTGGCCGCATCGGCGTCCACCGCCATGAACGCCCCCAGGTCGGGCCGTCCCTTCGGGGTGAACGTCGTGGTCAGCGAGAACTTCTGGGCCGTCTGACCCGGCATCTTTATGCTCAGGTAGTACGGCGGGACGGAGCCGGACTCCTTGTTGGTCGGGTCGTCCGGGACCTGCCAGGCGTCACTGCCGCTGTAGAACTGGGCGGGGCTCGTGACGTGGTAGCGGGTCAGCAGCTCGCGCTGCACCTTGAACAGGTCCTGCGGGTAGCGCAGGTGGTCCATCAGGTCCTGCGGGATGTCCGCCCTCGGCTTCACGGTGCCGGGGAACGCCTTGCGCCAGGTCTTGAGGACCGGGTCCTGGGTGTCCCACTCGTACAGCGTGACGGTGCCGTCGTACGCGTCGACGGTCGCCTTCACCGAGTTCCGGATGTAGTTGACCTGGTTCTGCTGGGCGACGACGGCGCGCTGGTTGGTGGTCAGCGAGTCGGCCGTGGTGTCGCCGAGCGTGGTGCGCGAGGCGTACGGGTAGCCGTTGGTCGTGGTGTAGGCGTCGACCACCCACTGGATGCGCTTGTTCACCACGGCCGGGTAGGCGTCGCCGTCGATGGTGAGCCAGGGGGCCACCGCCTCGACGCGCTCCTTGGGCGTGCGGTTGTAGAGAATCCGCGAACCCTCGCCGATGGCTCCCGAGTACAGGATCTGCGGCTCGTTGAACGCGACCGCGTAGGCGGCGCGGTTGAACGCGTTGGAGAGACTGACCCCGCTGTCGCCCTTGTAGCTGGTGGTCTTCTCGCCGTCGTCCTCGTAGTCGAGCTCCTTCTGGGGCCCGCCGACGATGGAGTACTGCTCGGTCTTCTCGCCGTAGTAGATCTCCTGCTTGTACGTGCCCAGGTCGCCGGTGGTCGGCAGGCCGGACTCGGTGAAGTCGGGAGAGCCCTTCGGGTTCTTGCCGGTCGTGGTCCCGCGGGCGGCGATGGCGCCGTAACCGTGGGTGTACGTGAAGTGGTCGTTGATCCAGTTGCGCTTGGGGATGCCCTCGATGTTGAGCTCGCGCAGACCGATGACCGTGTCCTGCTCCTTGCCGGACTCGTCCTTGTAGCGGTCGACGTCCAGCGTCTTGGGGAACTGGTAGTAGTTCCTCTTCTGCTGGAGCTGCTGGAAGGCCGGCGAGACGACGTTGGGGTCCATCACCCGGTAGCTCGCGGCGTCATTCGCCGCCGCCCGGAGCTTGCCGCCGTCGTCCTCGGTGGACTTGCCCGTGTAGTCCGACACCTGGGCGTCGTCGATGCCGTAGGCGTCGCGCGTGGCCTCGATGTTCTTCCGGATGAACGGGGCTTCCTTGGCCTGTTCGTTCGGCTGGACCTGGAACTTCTGCACGATCGCCGGGTAGAGCCCACCGATCAGGATGGCCGACAGGACCATCAGACCGAAGCCGATCACCGGCAGCTGCCAGGTGCGCCGCCACAGCGTCGCGAAGAACAGCACGGCGCAGATCGCGGCGATGCAGAACAGAATCGTCTTCGCCGGGAGGTAGGCGTTGGCGTCGACGTACCGCAGACCCGTCCAGTTGTCCGTGGCCTTGAAGTCACTGGACTTCACGGCCAGGCCGTAGCGGTCCAGCCAGTACGCGACGGCCTTCAGCGAGACGAAGACACCGAGCAGCACCGACAGATGGCCGGTGGCCGCGCCGGTGGCCCGCGCGCCGGGGCTGGTGACGCGCAGCCCGCCGTACAGGTAGTGGGTCAGCGCGGCGGCGATCAGCGAGAGCACCGTGGCCGCGAAGCCGAAGCCCAGCAGGAAGCGGTACCAGGGCAGGTCGAAGGCGTAGAACGACACGTCCAGGTGGAACTGGGGGTCCTTCTGGCCGAACGACACGCCGTTCACATACATCAGCCAGGTACGCCACTGGCCCGAGGCGGACGCCCCGGCGATCAGACCGACGAGCGCGGTGACCGCGAGCAGCACCCACTTCTTGTACGGGGCGAGGCTCATCCGGTAGCGGTCCAGGCTCTGCTGCTCCAGCGACATCGCGCTCAGCGGCGGCCGGAGCCGGTGCGCGAGCCAGATGTTCAGGCCGACGGCCACGGCCATCAGCAGTCCGAAGACGAGGAACAGTCCGATCTTGGTCCACAGAGTGGTGGTGAAGACGGACGAATACGCGACCGACCGGTACCAGAGCCAGTCCGTCCAGAACCCGGCGAACATGACGAACGCCATGGCGAGAATCGCCAGGACGCCGAGCGTCATGAGCAGGGTTCGGGCGCGCCGGGACGGGCGGCCGACTCTGATCCGTGGCCCGGTCGGGCCTCCGCCGCGGTCCGGCATCTGGAAAGCCAACGTGCGCACCTCGAAGTTCGCGGGTCGTGTGGAGCGGGCCCAGCGATCGTAGAGCCCATCCCTTCAACTTACTGACGCTTTACCTAGTTCCCGTTACCGGGGCGGAAGGAGGCAGGATGTTCTCCATGTCCAACGTTTCCCCCTCCGGCCCCCCGATGGCCGCGAGCCCGCTCACCGTCGCGGTGCTCGAAATCGACGAGTACGTCTCCAACCTCGGGTGGGACCAGCCCGCCCGCCTCTTCGCCCTGGTCGACACCGCGCGGCTGCGGGCCCAGGAGCCCGGCCTCGCCGCCCAGCTCGGCCTTGAGGACGACGGTGCCAAGGCCGCCGTCCTGACCCCGGTCGAGCAGGAGGAGCTGCCCGCCGGCACGGCGCTGGACGAGTTCCTCGCCACGATCGCCTGGCCCGACGCGGTCGCCGGCTGCGCGATGACCGTGGAGCGGCTGATGCTGCCGCCGTCCGCCGAGGCGTCCGTGCCGGACGGCCTGGACGAGAAGCGGCTCACCGCGTGGGTCGCCGGGCACCCGGACCGGCAGGAGGTGCGGATGACGGTCGCGGTGCTGCGGGACGGGGCGCGCGAGTCGGCCGTACGGCTGCGGGAGAAGGACTCGGCGAGCGAGGTGCTGACCGGGTCCGGCCTGGTGCCGGGTCTTGCCGAGGCGCTGGCCGCCACGTTCGAGTCCTGACCCGTCCGTTCCGTGCGGCGGGACACGGTCAGCCGGTCGAGCAGCTCGGCAGACCGGCCGTGTCCCCCGTGCGGAGCTTCTCCAGCGACGCGCGGGCGTCGGCCAGGGTCTTGACCCGGATCAGGGTGAGCCCGTCGGGGGTGTCCGCGGCGGCGGCCTTGCAGTTCTCGTCGGGGGTCAGGAAATAGCGGGCGCCCGCGTCGCGCGCGCCGACCAGCTTCATGGTGATGCCGCCGATGGGACCGACCTCGCCCTGGTCGTTCATGGTTCCGGTGCCGGCGATGAACTTGCCGCCGGTCAGCTGCCCCGGGGTCAGCTTGTCGATCAGGCCCAGGGAGAACATCAGCCCCGCGCTCGGGCCGCCCACGTCGGCGAGCTTGATGTCGATCTCGAACGGGAAGGTGTGGTCCGTGCCCGCCTGGATGCCGACGATCGCGCGGTCGCCCTCGGGGGCCTTCGCCGTGGTGACGGTGATCTTCTCGGTGCCCTCGGGCTTCTTGCCGGCCTTCTCGGCCGCGGCCGCGGTCTTGGCCGGGACGACGGTGAAGACGACGTCCTCGCCGGGCTTGTGCCGGGTCACCAGCTTCGCGACGTCCTCGGGCTTCTCGACCTTCGTGCCGTCCACGTCCTCGATGATGTCGCCCGCGTGCAGCTTGCCCTGGGCGGGGCTGTCCTTGACGACGGTGGAGACCACGACGTAAGAGGTGACGGGGATGCCCAGCTCGTCGAGGGCCGCGACCTTGGCGCTCTCCTGCGACTGGCTGAACTCCTCGGCGTTCTCCTGCGTCGACTCCTCCTCCGTCTTGCCGTTCGGATAGAGGGTGTCGTGCGGGACGACGACGCTGTCGTGGCCCAGCCATCCGGTGAAGGCCTCGACGAGGTTCATGGTGTAGTCGGCGCCGGTGACGCGGACCGTCGTCATGTTGAGGTTGCCGGACGTCTTGTACGTCTTGTGCCCCGAGATGCTCAGCACGGGCTCGCCGTCCACGTCGCCGAGGGTGTTCACGGTGGGGCCGGGGGACATTTCCGAGTACGGCACTTTGAAGAACAAGCCTGCGAAGATCAGCGCGATCAGGATCAGCGAGGAGGCGAGCATCGTCGCGGTGCGGCGTGGCATGGAACGACAGTACGGGAAGAGCCTGTCAGTGCACTGCCGGGGCCGGTCCGTACGGGCCCGGAGCGGGCAGGGGTTTCCGCGTCAGACGTTGGATATCTGCTCGACCGGTTCGGAACCGGAGTGCGACTTCTCCATCGCTTCGCGGAATCGCGCGTACCCGGCGAGTTCGGTGACGTCCCCGGCCGTGCGGTTGCGGGCGGCCCAGCCTCCCCATATCGCGGCGCCGAGCGCGGCGACAAGCGGAATCAACAACCAGGCGAGCACTGCCATGCCGACCTCCCTACCCCTGAGCGGTCACGCTGACCGATCAGCAGATTAACCGTGTGGAAAACCAACGCTGGTGGCAGGGGTGCGGTTACGCAAATCGGGGCGGAGGGCCGCCGTTCCGGCTTGCGTTCAGCAGGCTCCGACCCACTCCTCCGTGCCGTCCGAGAAACGCTGGTGCTTCCAGATCGGGACCTCGTGCTTGAGGTCGTCGATGAGCTTGCGGCAGGCCGCGAACGCCTCCGCGCGGTGCGGGCAGGAGACCGCCACGACCACGGCGAGGTCACCCACCTGGAGTTCACCCACCCGGTGGACGGCGGCCAGCGCCCGGACCGGGAAGTCGGCGACGACCTTCTCCGCCACCCGGCGCAGCTCGTCGACGGCCGAGGGGTGGCACGAATAGCCCAGCCCGGCCACGTCCTGCCCGCCGTCGTGGTCGCGCACGGCGCCGACGAAGAGCGCGGTGCCGCCCGCGGCGTCGTCCCCGACCGCGCGGAAGACCTCGTCCACCGACAGCGGCGTGTCACGGATCTCCAGCAGCCGGATCGGGTCCTGCGCCGCCTGCTCGCCGGGGTGGTCGTGGGTGAGTGCCATGACCCCCATCGTGCCGTACCGCACCGGCGACGCGGTATTGCCGGATCGCCCGGCGGGGCGCGCCGCGCCTTGGAGCCTCCTACAGCGGGCCCGTCCGGCGGGGCGCTCAGATGCGGCGGCGGGCCTTGCGGGCGCGGCGCACCAGGGCGGCGGTGCCGAGCAGGGCGACGGTCGCGCCGGCGGCACCGGCCGCGGTGGCGTCCTTGCGGCCGAGGCGGCGGCCGGCGACGGTGTGGCGGCCCTCCACCTCCTCCAGCAGTGCGGCGAGCACCTCCTCGTTGGTCCAGCTCGGGCGCCAGCCCGCGTCGTGCAGCCGGCTCACGCTGACCACCCAGGGGTGCATGGTGTACGCGAGGTCACCGGCGGGCGAGGGGGTCAGGCCGATGCGGTGCAGCCGGGCGGCGGCGCCGAGCGCGACGGCGGAGGGCAGCTCCATCCGGCGCACCCCGCTCAGCTCCTCGACCTCCTCCTGTTCCAGCCAGCCGTCGCAGCCGACCGCGAACTCCCCGTCGATCTTCTCCAGGGCGGCGTACTCCAGCGCCGTGACCAGGTCCTCGACGTGGCAGAACTGCCAGGCGGGGCGGGACCCGGCCACCACGAGCAGCCGGGGCGACTCGAAGTAGCGGGTCAGCGCGGTGTCGGTGCCGCCGACGAGCACGGCGGGGCGTACCACGGTGACCTGGAGGCCGGGGTGGGCGCGCGGGGCGCGGCGGCCGAGCCGTTCGATCTCCAGCAGGTCGCCGACGCCGGTCGCCTCGGCGGTGGCCCGCAGCTCGGCGTCCTCGGCGAGCGGCAGGTCGTTGTCGGGCAGCGCCCCGTAGACCATGGCGGAGGTGCACAGCACGACGCGGTGGACACCGGCGGCCGCAGCCGCGGTGAGCACGGTCTGGGTGCCGCGCACGTTGTAGGCGGTGCGCGCGGCCGGGTCGGTCTCCAGGTCGAGGTCGAGGGCCAGGTGCACGACGACGTCCGCGCCGCGCAGCTTCTCCGCGATGGCGGGGTCGCGTACGTCCAGGAGGTGCCAGGTGGCGTCGGAGACCTCGCCCCGGCGCTCGTCGATGGCGATGACCTGCTTGATCTCGTCGGACGCCGCGAGACGTGCGGTGAGCAGCTCACCGACGCCTTTCGCTGCGCCGGTGACGGCCACGACCGGGCCGCGGCTCCGGTGACGGCCGGGGACGGACTTCTTCTCGGGTGACTGGTCGGCCAGGTTTCGCGCTGCGCGAACCTGCGGATCTGGGGAACTCACCGGGCGTCTCCAGCGGTTGTCTTCAGTACGTACCCGCGTGACACGTACGTACCAGGTGGCGTCCATCCTGCCGCAGGGCCGGTGCCGGCGGAGCACTGAGGCCCTGAGCGGACTTGGTGTCTACGCTGGATGGTGATGTCGGGCAGTCGCCGTCGGTTCCCACCGGCGGCCCTACGAGCCGAGGAAACCCGTGAGTGACACCCCATTCGGATTCGGCCTTCCGCCGGAGGAGCCGGACGACGGCGACCAGGGCAAGAAGAACGACCCCTCCCGGGGCGGGCAGGGTTCGGGCGGTCCGGCGAACCCGTTCGGCTTCGGCCCCGGCGCGGGCGGTGACAATCCCTTCGCCGCCATGTTCGGCTCGATGAACCCGGCCGATCTGGGCGCGGCGTTCCAGCAGCTCGGGCAGATGCTCAGCTACGAGGGCGGTCCCGTCAACTGGGACATGGCCAAGCAGATCGCCCGCCAGACGGTGTCGCAGGGCACCCCGGACGGTTCCAAGGACACGAGCGTGGGCCCGGCGGAGCGGGCCGCGGTGGACGAGGCGCTGCGGCTGGCCGATCTCTGGCTGGACGGGGTGACGTCGATGCCCTCCGGTGCCGTCTCCAGTGTGGCGTGGAGCCGCGCGGAGTGGGTGGAGGCGACGCTTCCGGCCTGGCAGCAGCTGGTGGACCCGGTCGCCGAGCGGGTGGGGCTCGCCATGGGCGATGTGCTGCCCGAGGAGATGCAGGCGATGGCGGGCCCGCTGATCGGCATGATGCGGTCGATGGGCGGCGCCATGTTCGGTCAGCAGATCGGGCAGGCGGTCGGCGTGCTGGCGGGTGAGGTGGTCGGCTCGACGGACATCGGGCTGCCGCTGGGCCCGGCGGGCCGGGCCGCGCTCCTCCCGCTGAACGTGGAGCGGTTCGGCAAGGACCTGAGCGTCCCGCAGGACGAGGTGCGGCTGTACCTGGCCCTGCGCGAGGCCGCCCATCAGCGTCTCTTCGCCCATGTGCCGTGGCTCCGCTCGCATCTCTTCGGCGCCGTCGAGGGCTACGCGCGCGGCATCAAGGTGGACACCAGCAGGCTGGAGGACGTGGTCGGCCAGTTCGACCCGTCGCAGCCGGAGCAGTTGCAGGAGGCGCTCCAGCAGGGCATGTTCCAGCCGGAGGAGACGCCCGAGCAGAAGGCGGCCCTGGCCCGGCTGGAGACGGCGCTCGCGCTGGTCGAGGGCTGGGTGGACGCCGTGGTGCACGCGGCGGCCAAGTCCCGGCTGACCTCGGCCGACGCGCTACGCGAGACGATGCGCAGGCGGCGCGCGTCCGGCGGCCCCGCCGAGCAGACGTTCGCCACGCTGATCGGTCTCCAGCTGCGTCCGCGCCGGCTGCGGGACGCCTCTCGGCTGTGGGCCTCGCTGACGGACGCCCGCGGTCTGGAGGGCCGCGACGCGCTCTGGGAGCACCCCGACATGCTGCCGACCGCCCACGACCTGGACGACCCTGACGGCTTCGTCCACCACGAGCAGCTGGACTTCTCCGAGCTGGACAAGATGCTGGGCGAGGCGGCGAACGGCCCGCGGAAGCCGGAGCCGGGTGCGGACGCCCCGGAGGACGGCGCCGGCGGGGACGAGGGCGACGGCGACGGCAAGGACGACACCGACAAGTGAGCCTGCACGACGACGCCGTCCTCGTACTGAAGGGTTACGGGGCGGGGGCCGGCGCAGCCCAGGAGGAGCTGCGCGACACGTATCTGGAGCACCTGGCGCTCCACCCGGACGGGATGTGGAAGTCCTGCGGGGCCGGGCATCTGACGGCCAGCGCCCTGGTGGTCGATCCGGAGCGCGGCCGGGTGCTGCTCACGCTGCACCGGAAGCTGCGGATGTGGCTCCAGATGGGCGGCCACTGCGAGCCCGGTGACGCCACGCTGGCCTCGGCCGCGCTGCGGGAGGCCGCGGAGGAGTCCGGTATCGCCGGGCTGTCGCTGCTGCCGGGCGGGCCGGTGGTGCTGGACCGGCACCGGATTCCCGCCCCCTGCCACTGGCATCTGGACGTGCAGTACGCGGCGCTGGCGCCGTCGGGGGCGACGGAGAGCATCAGCGAGGAGTCGATGGACCTGCGCTGGTTCGCCTACGACGAGGTGGCCGGCGTCGCCGACGCGTCGGTGGTGCGGCTGGTGGAGCGGACGCGCGCGGTGCTCGAAGGCGGCCGGTAGCCGCCCGCACGGGCCGAGCGGTCCGCGTACGTACGACCGCAGCGGTAAGGGGCGGCCTCCGGGAGGCCGCCCCTTACTCCGCTTCGCTGTCGCCGCGGTTCAGTTCCAGGAGTTGTTCTGGTTCTGGCCGTGCGCGCCGTGCTGGCCCATGCCGTACTGGGCGGCGAGGCCCTGTCCGATCTGGGCGTTCTGCGGCGGCATCAGCTCGCTCGGCTGCACCAGGGCGAAGCCCTGTCCGAGGAAGCTGAGCTCCCAGCCCTCGCCGGTGTTGCCGCGCCGGCGGAAGACGCCCGAGGAGTGCGTCTGGGCCTGCATCTGCACGCGCAGCGAGGTGGACCAGGCGACGATGGCGTCGGCGTCGGCGCTGACGTACTTGTCGGGCGTGACCTGCATCATCAGCGGCTGGCCGGAGGTCATCAGGGCGACCTTGCCGGTGCCGGAGATGTTGAGCTGGTACTTGCCGGTGCCGGAGATGCCGTACTGGCTGTCCACGGCGATGACCTCGGTGTGCAGCGAGGAGTCCAGGGCCAGGACGTAGGAGCTGTCCACGGTCAGACCGTCGTGGTCCACGTCGACGACGTGGATGTACTGCGCCAGGTTGGCGAGGTAGACGGTGCCCTGCCCGGAGCAGCGCATCAGGTCCAGGCCCTCGCCGGTGTGGGCGCGGGAGCGGCGCTGGGAACTCGACTGGTACTCGCCGTCGAACTCCATCAGCCCCTGGTAGGCGACCATGGCGCCCTTGCGGGCGAGGACGTCGTCGTGACCGGTCAGCGCGACCCGCAGCAGCTGCGGGTTCTGGAGGGCGTAGCGCTCCTGGGACTGCGCTTCCGTGAGGCCGAAAAGCGAACTCTGCATGATCTGTCTTCCTCCCCCGTCAGTTCCGGACGCGCAGCCGGTCGGTGCTGTCCTCGCTCGGCTGGACGACGACGATCCCCTGGCCGGAGAAGGCCATCTGGAACGCCTCGCCGCTGCCCCGCCCGATGAGCGAGGACGCCTTGAAGCTGCGCTTGCCCTTCACCTTGAGATTCGGGGACCAGGCGACGAGCGCGTCCGGGTCGACGTACGTCTCGTCCTCGCCGCGCCCGCAGTCCACGACGATCGGCGTGCCGCGCGAGGTGATCGCGACCCAGCCGGTGCCGGAGATGCAGACGTTCCACAGGCCCTGGCCGGCGAACTTGGCCAGGCCCTTGACCCGCTCGACGCCCCAGGTGAGGTGGCCGTCGAAGGCGAGGACGTTGGTGCCGTTGACCGAGAGGGAGTCGTTGTTGAGGTTGATGACGACGACGTCGGCGCCGTAGTCGGCGAGGTAGAGCAGACCGTCGCCGGTGCACTTCATCAGGGGCGCGCCCTCGCCGGTGATCCACTGCGAGGCGATCTGGCGGACGGCGGGCGGGTTGGGCTCGTACTGGATGAAGCCCTCGTACGCGACCATCGATCCGGTGCGCGCGTAGAGGTCCTGGCCGGTCGCCATGGCGACCTTCAGCATGGAATGGCCGTGGTTCTCCATCCGTGCCGTGACGGGGGTCGGGGCGTAGCCCGCGAGTTGCTGGTTCATGACGGGCTCCCTCAGACCTCGTAGGGCTGGACGACGATGAAGTTGCCGGGGGCGCCCCGGAACTGGAGGTTCACGGTCTCCCCGCTGTGGCCGGGGTACGCGTTGCGGCGCAGCCGGACCTGGCTGGAGATGATCACCTGGGAGGCGGACGACCACGCCACCACGGCGTTGCAGTCGGCGAAGGTGGTCGGGGTGACCGGCAGGACGACGGGGACGCCGTGGGTCTTGACCACGATGGTGCCGCTGCCCTGGAACTGCATGGTGAACAGCGCGCCGCCGGGGATGCCGTGGCCCTCGATGCGGCGGACCTCGTACTGGAGGGTCTCGTCGAAGGCGAGCACGTTCTCGGCGGAGACGCAGATGCCGTCGCCCTGGAGTTCGATCGAGTGCAGGTGGGAGCCTTCCTCGGCGAGGAAGACCTGGCCCCGGCCGGTACAGCGCATCAGCTGCATCTCCTGGCCGGTGGCGTTGCCGACCATGCGGCCGGCGAAACCCGCCCCCTTGTAGCTGAAGTCGATCTTGCCCTGGTACATCACCATGCTGCCCTGCCGGGCCAGCACGGGCGTGCCGCCCATGGACAGGTCGACGCGCATGAGCTGCTGGTTCTGCGGCGTCCAGCGCTGGCCGGTCGCGGTCTCCTTGTACGGCTGGAGCGCGGCCGCCAGCCCGGCACCGGCGGCCTGCGGCGCACCACCGGGCATGGGCATACCGGGCATGCCGGGCTGGCCGGGCGGCATACCGGCGGGCTGCTGACCGTACGGGGACGGCGCGGGCTGCCCGTACGGGGCGGGTGCCTGCTGCCCGTAGGGCGGGGGCGTCTGTCCCGGCACCTGGCCGAACTGCGGCTGCGGGGGCGGCGGGGGCTGCTGGCCCGGCTGGCCGTACGGGGCCGGGGCGGGCGGCGGCGGCACGGTGCCGCCGGGCGGGGTCATCGGGGCGATGATCGTCGGCGCGGCGTGCATCTGCGGGGCGGGCGCGGGGGCGGGCGGCGCGCCGAAGGACGGCGCGGGCTGCGGAGGCTGCGGCGCTTGCGGGGCCTGGGGTGCCTGCGGGGCGGCCGGGGCGCCGAACGACGGCGCCGGGGCCGCCTGGGCGGGCGGCGCGAACGACGGGGCCGCGGCCTGCGGCGGCGCTGCGGCCGGTGTCTCCTCGGCGACCTCGCCGCCGAAGTTCTTCAGCAGCGCCTCCAGACCGCCGTCGAAGCCCTGGCCCACGGCGGCGAACCGCCAGACGTCCTTCAGGTAGAAATCGCCGAGCATGACGGCGCGCTCGGTGCTGAACTCGGAGCCGTTGAACGCGTACCGGACGACTTCCTCGCCGCCCGCCACGATCCGGATGTAACCGGGCCCGACCTGGGACATCTGCCCGGCACCGTCCACCGTGGCGGTGAACGAGAGCTTCTGGATGTTCGCCGGAATGCGGTCCAGGGTGACGCGGAACGACTCGGTGTCACCGGCCTGCGCGCCGAGGAGCTGAATGGACTCCTCCGGGGACTTCGGCTGATTGAAGAAGATGAAATACCGGTCGTCGGAGAGCTGCTCATTGGCGTCGAGCCCGAAGCAGCTGATGTCAAAACTCAGCCCCGGTCCGGCGATCTGCACCCCTACGTACAGGTCCGTCCCCGGTGTGAGATCGCTGATCTTGGCCTTGTGGCCGCGCTGGAATTCCCTGGCCATGCGTAACGACCGTCCCCCATCCGGAAGGTGAATGCGTCGCGTCAGGCTATCCGTAAACTCCGGCCCCGGGCGAAGCCGGTACAGACCCGGTACACAAACAACCGACCCCGCTCACCCGGTGCCACCACACGTCACTCGCCGCGCGCGGCCGGCAGATGCGGCAGCCGTCCGGCCGCCGCCACACCCTCCAGATAGCCGCGGGCCCGTTCGGTGCGCGGGTAGGCGTCCAGCAGCCGCCAGAACCGCGGCCCGTGCCCCGGCACCAGGAGGTGTGCCAGCTCGTGGACCAGCACATAGTCCACGACGTACTCCGGCATGCCCTGCAGCCGGTGCGACAGCCGGATGCTGCCCTCGGCCGGGGTGCAGGAGCCCCACCGGGTGTTCTGGTTGGTCACCCACCGCACCGACGCGGGCATCGCCCGGCCCCCGAAGTACTGGGCGGACAGCCGCTCCGCGCGCTCGGCCAGCTCCGTGTCGCCGGGGATGCGCCGGCTCTCCTGGGCGGCGAGCTTGCCCAGCATCACATCCACCCAGCGCCGCTCCTCGGCCTCGGACATCCGGGCCGGGATGAGCACGATCGTGCGATCGCCCTCGCGGTAGGCGGAGACGGTTCTGCTGCGCCGGGCGCTCCTGCGGACCTCGACCGCGCTCGTCGCCGGGGCGCGGCGGGCCGGGTCGGCACCGCGCCGGCGTGATCCGGATTCGGGCACGGCAGGCTCCCCGGCGAGGCCGGGCGACGGGTCCGCTGGCATACCTCGACGTTACCCGCTGCACCTGCGGGAAGTCCCGCCTCCGGCACGGTCAGCCGTGATCGACTCCACACCATGCACCATTTGAACGACTAATACCCCGCACCTGTGGATAACTTTCCGCACGTCCCGGCGGGCCGTCGCATTCTGTCAATGGAACTCGCACAGCCGTGACAGAGCGGCCGCACAGACCGGGGGAAGCCGTGCATCCGATGTTGAAGCCCGCACTGCGCCGCGCATGGCGGGACGGGGACACCGTGCAATTCGGAGTGACGCCCGCACATGCGGTGAAGGTCGGCCCGATGGATATCGCGACGGGCTGTTTCATGGAACTGCTCGACGGCACCAGAGGCATGGCCCTGCTGCGTGAGGAGGCGAGAGCAATGGACCTGAGCGAGCGTCATGTGGACACGCTGGTGCTGCGGCTGATGGACGCGGGCCTGGTGGACGACGTACGGGCGGGCGGCCCGGAGGCGGACGCACTGCGCGAACGGGCGGATGTCCTGGAGCGTCACCGCCCGGATCTGGCGTCGCTCTCCGTGGTGCACTCCGAGCCCGGTGGCGGGGCGCGCAGACTGGCGGCCCGCCGCTCGATGCGGGTGCAGGTGCGCGGCGCGGGCCGGGTCGGGGCGGCCGTCGCGGCGGTGCTCTCCGGGGCCGGGGTGGGCCGGGTCGAGGTGCTGGACGGCGGCTGTGCGGAGCCGGGCGATGTGGCGCCGGGCGGGCTGCCGGCCTCGGCGGTCGGGGAGCGCCGCGATGTGGCGGCCCGGCAGCTGGTCCGCCGCGCCGCGCCCGGTCCGGGACCGCGGGCGCCGGGGGCCGGGGGCGCCGGACCGGGCGCACGGGAGCCCGGGCTCTCGCTGATCGTGGTCGCCCCGCGCGACGGCTTCGGCGGGTACGTCCCCGATCCGGGCACCGCCGAGCCGTGGGTCGCCTCGGGCACCCCCCATCTGTACGCGGGTGTGCTGGAGGCCACCGGGTTCGTCGGGCCGCTGGTCCTGCCCGGCGGCACGGCCTGCGCGAGCTGCCTCCATCTGAACCGGCGCGACCGGGACCCGCAGTGGCCGCGGATGCTGGCGCAGTGGCAGTCCGGGCGGCGGCGCGCCGTGCAGGCGTGCGACCTGGGCCTGGCGACGGCGGTGGCCGGGCTGGCGGCGGCGCACGCGCTGTCCTTCCTCGACGGCGAGCTGCCCGCGAGCACCGGCGCCCGGTGGGAGGCCGCGTTGCCGCTGTTGGACTGGCGGTCGCAGCGGATCGGGGCGCATCTCGACTGTCCCTGTGGGGCGGCCGGTCAGACTGAGGGGGTGCGAGCCTCCGCAGCCGGTACGGCGCACGACACAATGGCCGGGTAACCGCCGCACGCAGCGCGGCAGTCTGGGAACTGGAGGGGCATATGTCTGATCTTCCCCGGAAGGCGGTCACCCGTACCGCCAAGCTGGCCGCGCTGCCTTTGGGGTTCGCGGGCCGCGCCACCTGGGGCCTGGGCAAGCGCATCGGCGGCAAGTCGGCGGAGCTGGTGGCCCGGGAGGTGCAGCAGCGCACCGCCGACCAGCTCTTCAAGGTCCTCGGGGAGCTGAAGGGCGGGGCGATGAAGCTGGGCCAGGCCCTGTCCGTCTTCGAGTCCGCGTTGCCCGAGGAGGTCGCGGGGCCCTACCGCGCGGCCCTGACCAAGCTCCAGGAGGCGGCCCCGCCCCTGCCGAGTGCCACGGTGCACGCGGTGCTGGCGGAGCGGCTGGGCGAGGAGTGGCGCGAGCTGTTCCTGACCTTCGACGACAAGCCCGCGGCCGCCGCCTCGATCGGCCAGGTGCACCGGGCGGTGTGGCACGACGGCCGGGACGTGGCCGTGAAGGTGCAGTACCCCGGCGCGGGCGAGGCGCTCCTGTCGGACCTGACGCAGCTCAGCCGGTTCGCCCGGCTGCTGGGCCCGCTGGTGCCGGGCATGGACATCAAGCCGCTCATCACCGAGCTGCGCGACCGGGTGTCGGAGGAGCTGGACTACGAGCAGGAGGCCCTCTCCCAGCGGGCGCACGCCGAGGAGTTCGCGGACGACCCCGATGTGGTGGTGCCCGAGGTGGTCCATCAGTCCGCGCAGGTGCTGGTCACCGAGTGGATCGACGGTGTGCCGCTGGCCGAGGTGATCGCCGGGGGTACGGCCGAGCAGCGTGACCGGGCCGGCCAGTTGCTGGCCAGGTTCCTCTTCTCCGGCCCCGCGCGCACGGGGCTGCTGCACGCCGACCCGCATCCGGGCAACTTCCGGCTGCTGCCACCGGCCGGTGCGGGCGCGGAGGCCGCGGTCGACGAGGAGGCCGGCGCGGGCGCGGACGGTGCGGACCTGGAGGCCGGGGACGCCGGTTCCTGGCGGCTGGGGGTGCTCGACTTCGGGACGGTGGACCGGCTGCCGGGCGGGCTGCCGCAGACCATCGGGGACGCGCTGCGGCTGGCGTTGCGGGGCGACGCGGACGCGGTGTACGAGAGGCTGCGGGCGGAGGGGTTCGTCAAGGAATCCATCGACCTGGAGCCGGACGCGGTGCTGGACTATCTGCTGCCGATCATCGAGCCGGCCGAGGTGGAGGAGTTCACGTTCAGCCGGGGCTGGATGCGCAATCAGGCCGCCCGGATAGCCGATCCGCGCTCCCCCGCCCACCAGTTGGGCAAGCAGCTGAACCTGCCGCCGTCGTATCTGCTGATACACCGGGTGACGCTGAGCACGATCGGGGTGCTGTGCCAGCTGGGTGCGACGGTCCGGCTGCGCGACGAACTGGAGTCCTGGCTGCCGGGCTTCCTGCCGCCCGAGGACGCGGAGGAGGACCGCGCGGGGGCGCGGGAGAGCCTGCCCGCGCAGCAGGACGCGGGCGCGGAGGACACCCCGGCCGAAGCCGTGGACGCGGGCTAGCGGGGGCGTCCCGAAACGGCCTCGGGGCCGGTCCCCGTGGAGGGACCGGCCCCGAGGCAGGGGTACCGATGCGTGGTGTCGCCGGAGGTGTGTGACCCGCCGGGGCGCAGAGAGCGGCTGCGCTCCGGCGGGAGCCTCCGTGGCCGGCCGTCGGCTCAGTGCATGACGGCCATGGCCAGCGCCCGGCGGGCGCGCATCGAGGCGCGCTCCGCCCGGCGCTGCATCCGCCGCGCGGAGATCAGGCGCACGGCCTGGCGGTCCGCGTCGGCTTCACGCATGCGGTCGTGCATATGCGCACGCGCCAGGGCTTCTGGGATGAGTTGCATTTCGCGGGTCCTGTTCTGACGCGAGTCGCTCGCGCCGATGATGGTGACGTCTTGGGTCGCGGAGCCTGCGGGCTCGGCGGTGGGGAGGGACATGGGGGCCTGGTTTCGGGGATCGCGGGTGAGGGGACGGTCGATGGTTCCGATGCGCTTCATGGGCTTGGGGGCCGGGACCCCCAGATCGGCGGTCACGCTGCGACCGGGTTCTTGCGCGGACGGCCCCGCGGCCGCTTCCGGGCGACGACGACGCCCTGGATGAACAGCTCGCCGCCCCAGACACCCCACGGCTCGCGGCGCTCCTTGGCGCCGGCGAGGCAGGCCGCGACGAGCGGGCAGGTGCGGCAGAGGGACTTGGCGTACTCGACGTCGGCCGGGGACTCGGCGAAGAAGACCTCCGGGTCGTAGGCACGGCAGGGCACGGGCACGCCGAGGTTCTCGATGGCGTCGTCGAGCGCGGTGAGCGCGGTGAGCGCGGTGAGGGGGGTCAAGGTGGAGTCCTCCGTGAGGCCGGGCGGGGAGATCGTGTCGGAAGGCGGTACGGACGGGGCGTGCGTGTCGAGTTGCACGGTGGTGGTGTCCTCGTCTGGTCGTTTCCGGCCTGTTGGCCGGGGGGCGGCTGGGTACCAGGTCCTGCTTTCCCGAGGCTCCTTCACGTCGTCTCGTCCGTTGGGACAAAACAAAAGGGCCGCGGTTCCCGAGTGGGGTTCCGCGGCCCTGAAGGCGCCGGCCTGATCTTGATCAGGCTGGATCACTCCAGGGTTCAGGCCCACGGAAGGCCCACATCGTGTGGTGGTGCTTCGTCTGCTCGGTGACGCCGGCTTCCGCTCCCGCACCGACGGCCGCAAAGGCATAGGCCGGAGCCTGTCCCTTCGCTACTGCTGCTGCCGGTGCCTGGGTCGGTCGCTCATTGCGCTCCCGCACGGGAAGACCGGCCAGGGACATCGGAGCGACGGCAAAGATGCCGGACACACCGGTGGCGCGCAGGGAGGACTTCGAGGAGCGGGCGAGATCGCCGAGCGAGCAGGCGGAGACGACCGAGAGATCGGTCATTTTCTGGTTCTCGATGATGCTGATCACTTCAATCGCCTCCTCTCGGCGTCTCGGGGGACCGGCGGGCCGGTCCTGCGTATTCGGATAAGTACAGCACAGAGCCAGGGCTCCAGAGAAGCCGCTGTTTCCGTGGTTAAGAACCTATGGTGACGACTGGGGCGGGCGCAAACTATTTTTCCGACGAGTTTTTCTCACCTTTCACCGCAACCATCCGTGCCGTCCGTGCGTCCGTCGCCACCTGCGCAGATGTCCAGAACGGCGGCGCCGAAGCGGCCCAGCTTCCGCGCGCCGACCCCGGAGATCACGGCCAGCTCGCCCGCCGTGCCCGGCACCGCCTCCGCGATGGCCATCAGGGTGCGGTCGGTGAACACGCAGTAGGTGGGCTGGCCGATCTCCTTCGCGCGGGCCGCCCGCCAGTCGTGCAGCCGCTCGTACAGCGCCTCGTCCATGTCGGAGGGGCAGTCGTCGCAGCGCATCAGCTTCATCTCGCCGGCGACCGTGAGGGTCTTGCCGCAGACCCGGCACCGGGCGGGCCCCCTGGCCCTGCGCCGGACCGCGGCCGGCCGGCCGTCGCTCCCCGAGCCGGCCGGGGAGCCGCTGCCGCTCCAGACGCCCGCGCCCCCCTGCGCGCCCGCCGTGCCCCGGCCGCCGGGGCCCGTGGAGCCGGGGCGCAGACCGTTCAGGAAGCGGGTGGGCCGCCGTCCGGGGCGGCCGCCGGGCGACCGGGACAGGGACCACGAAAGGGTGAGGTGGAGCCGGGCGCGGGTGACGCCGACGTAGAGCAGGCGGCGCTCCTCCTCGATCTGCTCCGGCGTCTTGGCGTAGGTGATCGGCATCATGCCCTCGGTCAGCCCGACCAGGAACACGGCGTCCCATTCCAGGCCCTTCGCCGAGTGCAGCGAGGCCAGGGTGACGCCCTGGACGGTGGGGGCGTGCTGGGCGGCGGCCCGCTCGTCCAGCTCGGCCACCAGGTCGGAGAGGGTCGCCCCCGGCTTGGCCCGTTCGAAGTCCTCCGCGAGGCGGACCAGGGCGGCCAGGGACTCCCAGCGGTCCCGCACCGCTCCGGACCCGGCGGGCGGCTCGCCGTGCCAGCCCTTCGTGGAGAGCACGGCCCGGACCTCGGCGGACAGCCCGTCCGCGTGGTCCAGGAGGGAGTCGTTGCCCCCGGCGCGGGCCGCGCCGCGCAGGGCGACGCCCGCCTCGCGGACCTCCGGGCGCTCGAAGAACCGCTCGGCGCCCCGGAGCTGGTAGGGCACCCCGGCGTCCGCCAGGGCCTGTTCGTACACCTCGGACTGGGCGTTGACCCGGTAGAGCACCGCGATCTCGCCGGCCGGGACGCCCGCGGCGATCAGGTCGCGGACGCGGCGGGCGGTCCCCTCGGCCTCGGCGGGCTCGTCCGCGTACTCCACGAAGGCGGGCTCGGGGCCGCCGTCGCGCTGCGAGACCAGGTCGAGCCGGTGTTCGGCGGCGCGGCCGGTGGCCTGGGCGAGCACCCCGTTGGCGAGGCGGACGACCTGCGGGGTGGAGCGGTAGTCGCGGACGAGCTTGACGACGGTGGCGCCGGGGTGGCGGACACGGAAGTCGAGCAGGTGCTCGGGGGTGGCGCCGGTGAAGGAGTAGATGGTCTGCCCGGCGTCTCCGACGACGCAGAGGCTGTCCCGGTCGCCGAGCCAGAGGTCGAGCAGCCGCTGCTGGAGCGGGCTGACGTCCTGGTACTCGTCCACGACGAAGTGCTGGTACTGGCGGCGTACGTGGTCGGCGATGTCGTGCCGGTCCTGGAGGATGCCGACGGTGAGGAGCAGGACGTCCTCGAAGTCGATCACCGTGCGCTCGCGCTTCAGCTCCTCGTACGTCTCGTAGACCTTGGCGATCTCCGCCGGGTCGCGCGGGGCCTCGCGCTGGGCCTTGGCGACCATGGCCGGGTAGTCGGCAGGGACGGTCCGGGTGACCTTGGCCCACTCGATCTCGCCGGTGACGTCGCGCAGCTCGTTGCGGTCGAGCCGGAGCCGGCAGCGGGCCGCCGCCTCGGCCACCAGCTGCACCTTGCGTTCGAGGAGCCGGGGCAGCTCGCCACCGACCGCTTTCGGCCAGAAGTACTGGAGCTGTCGCAGCGCCGCGGAGTGAAAGGTGCGGGCCTGCACGCCTCCGGCGCCCAGCTGGCGGAGCCGGCCGCGCATCTCCCCGGCCGCCCGGTTGGTGAAGGTGACGGCCAGCACGCTCGACGGCTGGAGAATCCCCGCGCGCACCCCGAACGCGATGCGGTGCGTGATGGCCCGCGTCTTGCCCGTACCGGCTCCGGCCAGCACGCACACCGGTCCGTGCAGGGCCGTGGCGACCTCGCGCTGCTCGGGGTCGAGCCCTTCCAGGACGGCGTCCGCTGTGTCCGGGACACGTGGGAAGAGGGTGGAGTGCGTTGCTGATGTCACCCCGCCATGCTGCCAGGTCGCGCGGGGCGGGCGCGGCGGCTATCCACAGGGGCGAGGCGATTGTCGTACCGGCGCGGAGCCGGCCCCGTACCGTCGCGGCGCCGGCCCGCGGTGCCGGGAATGGTGGGTGGACGCCGTACGTTCTCCTGATGTGCGGCACCGCACCGGGACCGTTGAGACAGAGGAGCGCGAAGACATGCCGGGCACTGTGACGATGTACAGCACCACGTGGTGCGGCTACTGCCGTCGGCTGAAGGGCCAGATGGACCGCGAGGGCATCGCCTACACCGAGATCAACATCGAGCAGGACCCGGAGTCGGCGGCGTTCGTCGAGAAGGCCAACGGCGGAAACCAGACGGTTCCGACCGTCCTGGTGGTTCCCGAGAACGGCGGCGGGGACGTCGTCATGACCAACCCGAGCCTGGCCCAGGTGAAGCAGGCCCTCGGGGCCTGATCCCCGCGCCCGCGCAGCCACCCGCCGTCTCCTCCGGTCAGCGCACCGGAGGAGGCGGCGGTGCCTGTTGTGGGCCTCACGCCCCTGCGCGCACCGGCTTCGGGAGGGGCTTGCCGTACCACAGCTCGATCAGCCGGGAGGCGATCGAGATGCCGAAGGGCGGCAGCATCTCGCCCGACTCGAAGGCGGCGGTCATCTCCTCGCGGGAGAACCAGCGCGCCTCCTCGATCTCCTCGCCGTCCACGTTGATCTCGTACGTCGCGGCGCGGGCCATGAAGCCCAGCATCAGGCTGGACGGGAAGGGCCAGGGCTGACTGGCGACGTACTCGACCTCGCCGACGGTGATGCCCGCCTCCTCGAAGACCTCACGGGCCACGGACTGCTCGATCGACTCGCCGGGCTCGACGAATCCGGCGAGCGTGGAGAAGCGGCCCTCCGGCCAGTGCACCTGGCGGCCGAGCAGGGCGCGGTCCTGGTCGTCGGTGACGAGCATGATGACCGCCGGGTCGGTGCGCGGGTAGTGCTCGGCGCCGCAGGCCGGGCAGCGGCGGATGTGTCCGGCCGCCGCGATCACCGTGCGCTCGCCGCAGCGGGAGCAGAAGCGGTGCAGCCGCTGCCAGTTCTCCAGGGCCACCGCGTGGGCCATCAGGGCGGCGTCGCGCGGGCCGAGGAGCAGCCCCGCCTCGCGCAGCCCGGCCGGGCGCGCCGACTGGTCCATGCGGCCGGGCAGGGTGTCCTTCTGGAGCGCGAAGTAGCTGACGCCGTCCGCGTCGGTGCCGAGGAAGTAGCGGTGGGTCTCGGTGACGGGTGCCTCGAAGGCCGGCGTCATCACCAGCTCGGTGCCGTCGTCGGTGTCGTCGATCAGCACCTGTCCGCCGGAGACGACGAAGACCCTGGTCGTCGGGTGGCTCCACGCGGCTGACAGCCATGCCTCGTCGAGGCGGTGGTGCGCGGCGCGGTCGATGCCGCTCGGCGCGGTCAGACCGATGGGCCGGTCCGGTGTGGCGATGTCGAAGGTGCTCACAGGTGCTTCCTACTCCCCCGGTCGGGCGTTCAGAGAATTCAGCGGAGGGCGGCCGCCAGGTCGCTCCAGAGGTGGGCCGCGGTCTCGACGCCCTTGAACAGCAGGTCCAGTTCGACCTTCTCGTCGGGGGCGTGCCAGCCGTCGGACGGTACGGAGATGCCGAGGAAGAGGACGGGCGCGCCGAGCACGTCCTGGAGGTCGGCGGCGGGTCCGGAGCCCCCTTCGCGGGTGAAGAGGACCTTCCGGTCGAACGCCCTGCCCATGGCGCGGGCCACGGCCTGGAGCGCCGGGTGGTCCAGGGGCGTCAGGCAGGGGCGGATGGCGGGCAGGAAGGTGATCCGCAGGTCGGTCCCGGCCGGGGTGCGGGCCTCGGCCCAGGCGCGGACGGCCCGCTCGACGTGGTCGGGTTCCTGGCCGGCGACCAGGCGGAAGCTGATCTTGGCGCGGGCGGACGAGGGGATGATGGTCTTGCTGCCGGCGCCCTGGTAGCCGCCGCCGATGCCGTTGACCTCGGCGGTCGGGCGGGCCCAGATCCGCTCCAGCGTGGAGTATCCGGCCTCGCCGGACGCGGCACGGGACTTGGCGGTGCGCAGCCAGTCGGCCTCGTCGAAGGGCAGCTCGGCGAGGAGGGCGCGTTCGGTGGCGGTGAGTTCGGCCACGCCGTCGTAGAAGCCGGGGATCGCGACCCGTCCGTCCGCGTCGTGGAGGGCGGCGACGAGGCGGGCGATCTCGGTGGCCGGGTTGGGGACGGCGCCGCCGAACGAGCCCGAGTGGATGTCCTGGTCCGGGCCGCGCAGTTCGATCTCGCACTCGGCGAGGCCGCGCGTCCCCACGCAGACGGTGGGGGTGGTCTCGTTCCACATGCCGGTGTCGGAGACGATCACGACATCGGCGGCGAGCCGGTCGGCGTGCCGCTCGACCAGGTCGCGGAAGTGCGGGGAGCCGGACTCCTCCTCGCCCTCGACGACGAGCTTGAGGTGCACGGCGGGGCCGGTGCGGCCGGTGGCGGCGAGGTGGGCCCGGACGCCGAGGGTGTGGAAGAACACCTGGCCCTTGTCGTCGGCGGCGCCGCGCCCGTACATCCGGCCGTCGCGGATCTCCGGTTCGAACGGTTCGCCGCTCCAGCCGTCCTCGCGGGCGGCGGGCTGGACGTCGTGGTGTCCGTACACGAGGACGGTGGGGGCGGCCGGGTCGTCGGACGGCCAGTGGGCGAAGACGGCGGGCGCCCCGTCGGTCTCCCAGATCTCGGTGACCGGGAAACCGGTCTCCTTCAGCTTCGCGGACAGCCACTCGGCACTGCGCCGTACGTCGCCCTCGTGCTCCGGCTGGGCGGACACGGAGGGGATGCGCAGCCACTCGGCGAGGTCGTCGAGGAAGGCTGTGCGGTGCTGCTCGGTGTACGTACGGACGGCGCTGTCCGGGGTGTCGCTCATGACCTTCAGCTTATCGGGCCGAGGGAGGTGGCTCGTCCAGGAGGATGCGCTCCAGTTCCCTGCGGCCGGGCAGCGAGGCCGGGCGGACGGCCTCCCCGGTGCGCACGAAGAGGAAGGTGGCGGTGACCTCGTCGAGCGGCAGTCCGTGCAGTTCGGCCCAGGCCAGCCGGTAGACGGCGAGCTGGAGCGGGTCGGCGGTGTTGGTGCGGCCGGTCTTCCAGTCGACGATCTCGTACGTGTCGCCCGTGCGGTACACCGCGTCGATGCGGCCGCGCACGACCCGGCCGGCCAGCGTGATCTGGAACGGCGTCTCCACGCGGTACGGGGTGCGGCGGGCGTACGGGGTGCGCTCGAAGGCCGCCTTCAGCTCGGCGAGGTCGTGCTCGTCGGCGATGTCGGCGTCCGTCTCGTCGCCGCCGGGCAGCTCGTCGGGGCCGAGCATGGGCAGCGGCAGCTCCTCGAAGCGGGACTCCACCCAGGCGTGGAAGCGGGTGCCGCGGCGGGCGGCCGGCGCCGGGGGCCGGGGCATGGGGCGGGCCAGCTCCCGCGCGAAGGCGTCCGGGTCGTCGGCGAGGCGCAGCAGCTGGGTGGCGGAGAGGGAGGCGGGGACGAGGACGTCGCGCACGGTGGCGCGGGCCCGGCGCAGCTCTCCGGCGAGGGCGTCCAGGTCCCGGTCCCAGGAGGCGAGGGTGCGGGCCTCCTCCGGGGTGAGGTCGGCGGGCGGGCGGGGGGCCGGGACGTGGGTGGCCGGCGGGGGGAGCGCGTCGTCGGGGAACGGGGCCTCGTCCGGAGCCGGTGGCGCCGCTTCCGCCGGGCCGGACAGCAGGTCCAGGACGGTGTCCGCCGCGGCCCTGCGGCGGGCCAGGGCGGTGGCGTCCAGCGGGAGCGGCCAGGCGTGGTCGGCGGACGCCGCGGCCAGGACCGGGTTCTCGTCGGTCTCGGCGGGCGCGTCGGCCCATGCCTCGATCTCGCCGTGTCCGGCGGCGCAGTGCTCGTACAGCGCGTGCAGGAAGGGGGACGGGCCGCGCGGCTTCTTCTGGCTGGGGCCCCACCAGTGGCCGGAGCCGAGCAGCAGGCTGCGGGGGCGGGTGAAGGTGACGTAGCCGAGGCGCAGCTCCTCGGTGTGCTGGTGCTCCTTCATCTCCGCCTTGAAGCCCTTGAGGCCCTTGGCGTCGTAGGCGTCCAGGGCGGGCAGGGTGGCCGTGTCGCCGCGCAGGGCGTGCGGGAGGATCTGGGGCTGGGCCGTCCATGCCTCGCGGGACCTGGTGCTGGGGAACTGTCCGGTGACCAGTCCGGGCACGGCGACGACGTCCCATTCGAGGCCCTTGGACTTGTGGGCGGTGAGGACCTTGACGGTGTTCTCGCCGCCGGGCAGCGCGTTGTCCAGGCCCTTCTCGTACTGGACGGCGGTGCGCAGGAAGCCGAGAAAGGCGAGGAGTGTGGCCTCGCCGTCCACGGCGGCGAAGCGGGCGGCGACGTCCAGGAAGTTGCCGAGGGTCTCGCGGCGGCGGGCGGCGAGGGCCTGCGGGGACGCGGACAGCTCGACCTCCAGGCCGGTGGTGGCCAGGACCCGGTGCAGGACGTCCATCAGCGGGTCGGCGAGGGAGCGGCGCAGTTCGCGCAGTTCGGCGGCGAGGCGGGCGAAGCGGACGCGGGCCTCGGCGGAGAACGGCAGCCCGTCGTCCTCCTCGCCGCCGCCGTCCAGGAAGGTGTCCAGGGCGTCGGCGAGGGAGATCACCTCGGCCGGGTCCACCCCTTCGACGGCCTCGGCGAGCCGGCGGTCGGGGTCGTGGTCCTCGTCGCCGTGGGTGGCGCGGTGGACGAGGAGGCGGGCCCGGCGGCCGAGCAGGGCCAGGTCGCGGGGGCCGATGCGCCAGCGGGGGCCGGTGAGCAGCCGGACCAGGGCGGCGTTGGCGCCGGGGTCCTGGAGGACTTCGCAGACGGCGACGAGGTCGGCGACCTCGGGGAGGTGGAGCAGCCCGGAGAGGCCGACGACCTCGACCGGGATGTCGCGGGCGACCAGCGCGGCCTGGATCTCCGGGAAGTCCCCGGCGGTGCGGCACAGGACGGCGATCTCGCCGGGCGCCTTGCCGGTGCGCACGAGGTGGGCGATCGAGTCGGCAAGCCAGTCGATCTCCTCCGTGTGGGTGGGCAGCAGGGCGCAGCGGACGATTCCGTCGCGTTCGGCGCCGGGGGCGGGACGCAGGGCCTCGACGCCTTCGTGCATGGCGCGCAGGGGGGCGGCGAGTCCGTTGGCGAGGTGGAGGAGGCGGCCGCCGCTGCGGCGGTTCTCGCTGAGGGCGTAGCGGGTGGCGGGGGTGCCGTCGGCGTGCGGGAAGTGGCTGGGGAAGTCGTCGAGGTTGGCGACGGAGGCGCCGCGCCAGCCGTAGATGGCCTGGCAGGGGTCGCCGACGGCGGTGACGGCGTGTCCGGTGGGCTCGTCGCCGGGGCCGCTGCCGAAGAGGGCGGAGAGCAGCAGGCGCTGGGCGACGGAGGTGTCCTGGTATTCGTCGAGCAGGACGACCCGGTACTCGTCGCGGAGGATCGTGCCGACCTCGGGGCGGGTGAGGGCCAGCTCGGCGGAGAGGGCGATCTGGTCGCCGAAGTCGAGGAGGTCGCGGCTGCGCTTGGCCTCGCGGTAGCGCCGGGTCAGTGCGAGCAGTTCGCGGCGGGCCTCGGCGGTCGCGGGGATCTTGCGCAGCTCCTCGTTGCTGAGCTTCGCGGTCTCCAGCGCGCGCAGCAGTTCGGTGTCGTACGCGTCGAGCCGCTCGGGGTCCACGAGGTGTTCGGCGAGTTCGGCGTCGAGGGCGAGGAGGTCGCTGACGAGGGTGGGGAAGGACCTGGTCAGGGCCGGGTAGGGGCCGGGGGCCTCGCGCAGTACGCGGGCGGCGAGCTGGTAGCGGGTGGCGTCGGCGAGGAGGCGGGTGGCCGGTTCGAGGCCGATGCGCAGCCCGTGCTCGGTCAGCAGCCGGCCGGCGAAGGCGTGGTACGTGGAGATGGCGGGTTCGCCGGGCGGATCGTCCGGGTCGATCGCGTCCGGGTCGGTGACGCCGGCGGCGACGAGGGCCTTGCGGACGCGTTCGGCCAGCTCGCCGGCCGCCTTGTTGGTGAAGGTGAGCCCGAGGACCTGTTCGGGGGCGACCCGGCCGGTGCCGACCAGCCACACCACACGGGCGGCCATCACCGTGGTCTTGCCCGATCCGGCTCCGGCCACGATCACCTGCGGGGCGGGCGGCGCGGTGATGCAGGCCGTCTGCTCCGGGGTGAAGGGGATGCCGAGGAGCTCCTTGAGCTGCTCGGGGTCGGTGAGGCGCGGGGACACTCCACAGAGGCTAACCGGCGCCGCCGACAACCCGCGAAGCCGGAGAACTTCCCGGACCGGCCCGGCCGCGGTGGCGCCCGTCACACCCGAACGGGTCTAAATTGTCTGCTGGTCACACCAACAGCCTTATGAGGACGGTCATATGAGCGCCGACGCATCCGCCCCTGACGCCACCGAGCCGAGGAAGCGCATCGATACGACGAAGGCGCACCCCGCGCGGGTCTACGACGTCTTCCTGGGCGGGAAGGACAACTATCCGGCCGACCGCGAGGCGGCGTCGATGGCCCTGGCCGCCCATCCGCGCGGCTACCTCACCGTGCGGCACAACCGGGACTTCATGCGCCGGGCGGTGACCCTCGCGGCCCACGACGGCATCCGGCAGTTCCTGGACATCGGCACCGGTCTGCCGACCCAGCAGAACGTGCACCAGATCGCGCAGGGCATCGCGCCCGAGTCGCGAGTGGTCTACGTGGACAACGACCCGGTCGTCCTGGTGCACGCGCAGGCCCTGCTCACCAGCGGTCCCGAGGGCCGCACCGACTACATCGAGGCGGATCTGCGGGAGCCGGACCGGATTCTGGCGGCCGCCCGGCGCACGCTCGACTTCGACCGCCCGGTGACCCTGGTCCTGGCGGCCGTGACCCATTTCATCGAGGACGAGACGGCCTACCCGGTGGTGCGCACGCTCGTGGACTCGCTGGCGCCCGGCAGCGTCCTGGTCCTGAGCAACGTCAGCTCCGACCTCAACGAGGAGCAGGTCGGCGGCGTCACCAAGGCGTTCAAGGAGCGCGGCTTCGCCATGGTGCGCCGCTCGTACGCCCAGATGGAGCGCTTCGTCACCGACAACGGCCTGGAGCTGCTGGAGCCCGGCATCGTGCCCGTGCACCGCTGGCGGCCGGAGCGGGTCGTGGACCTGCCGGAGGCCCGGTATCCGGACGCCGAGTTCGTGGCGGGCCTGGACGAGCTGGACCGTACGCGCTACCGGGACATCAACGACGTCACCGACGCGGACGTCAGTGTGTACGGCCTGGTGGCCCGCAAGGCGTAGGCCGCCGCTGCCCGGTCCGGTGGGCCGCCGCCGCCCCCCCTATTCCAGGACGTGCCGGCCCTCCGGCCGGGCGCTGCACGACGCCTTGAAGGCGCAGTGCCCGCAGTGCCGGCCGGTCGTGGGCGTGAACCGTTCGTCCAGGACGCGCCCGGCCGCGGTGGCCAGCAGGTCGGAGATCCACGCGGAGTCCGGTGGCGTCTGCGCCTGCACCTTGGGCGCGGTGTCGCCGCCCTCCTTCTTGGGGGCGGCCTGGCGCAGCTGTACGAGTTCGGCGCCGCCCGGCTCGGGCCGCGTACCGCCGAAGACGTCGTCGACCGCGCCTTCCCGCACGGCGAGCTGGTACACGGCGAGCTGGGGGTGGTGGTCGACCTCGTCCTTCGTCGGGGCCTGCTTGCCGGTCTTGAAGTCGACGACGTAGGCGCGGCCCTCGGCGTCCTTCTCGACGCGGTCCATGGAGCCCCGGATGCGCACCTCGTACGCGCCCGCCTCCAGCGTCACGTCGAAGTCGTGCTCGCTGGCGACGGGGGTGCGGCCGGACCGGTCCATGACGTGCCAGCGCAGGAAGCGTTCGAGGGCGACGCGCGCCTGTTCCCTCTCCTGCCGCGACTTCCAGGGGGCGTCGAAGACCAGTCCGTCCCAGACCGATTCGAGGCGTTCCATGAGGACGGCCAGATCGGCGGGCGTACGGCCGGAGGCCACCTCGTCGGCCAGCACGTGCAGGACGTTCCCGAAGCCCTGGGCGGCGGTCGCGGGCGCGTCGGCCTTCACCTCGCGGCCGAGGAACCACTGGAGCGCGCAGGTGTTGGCGAGCTGGTCGAGGGCGCTGCCGGAGAGCGCGACGGGCCGGTCCCGGTCGCGCAGCGGTACGGCGGAGCGGGTCGGCTCGTACAGGCCCCACCAGCGGTGCGGGTGGGCGGCGGGCACCAGCGGGCGGCCCTCGTCGTCGCTGAGCGCGGCCAGCCGGGCCAGGCGGCGGGCGGCCTCCTCGCGCAGCGCGGCGGAGGCGGCCGGGTCGACGGTGGTGGCGCGCAGTTCGGCGACGAGCGCGGCGACGGACAGCGGGCGGCGCGGGCGGCCGGTGACGTCCCTGGGTTCGACGCCGAGTTCGGCGAGGAAGCGGGAGGGCTGGTCGCCGTCGTCGGCGGGGGCCTTGACCGCGGTGACGACCAGGCGTTCACGGGCACGGGTCGCCGCCACGTAGAACAGCCGCCGCTCCTCCGCGAGCAGGGCGCCGGGGGTGAGGGGTTCGGCGAGTCCGTCGCGGCCGATGCGGTCCGCCTCCAGGAGGGAGCCGCGGCGGCGCAGGTCCGGCCAGAGCCCTTCCTGCACACCGGCGACGACGACGAGGCGCCATTCCAGGCCCTTGGAGCGGTGGGCGGTCATCAGCCGTACGGCGTCGGGCCGCACCACGCGCCGGGAGAGGGTGTCGGCCGCGATGTCCTGGGCGTCCACCTCCTCCAGGAAGTTGAGCGCGCCCCGGCCGCCGGTGCGCTGTTCGGCGCGGGCGGCCGTGTCGAACAGGGCGCACACCGCGTCGAGGTCCCGGTCCGCGTTGCGCCCGGCGGCGCCGCCGCGCAGGGCCGCGCGCTCCAGCCGGTCCGGCCAGGGGGTGCCGGACCACAGCGCCCACAGGGCCTCCTCGGCCGTGCCGCCCGCTTCCAGCAGTTCGCGGGCGGTACGCAGCAGCGCGCCGAGCCGCTGGGCGCCGCGCGCGTACGACGGGTCGTGCGTCACCAGCCGTTCCGGTTCGGCGAGCGCGCGGGCCAGCAGGGCGCCGGAGGGCGCGGGCACCCGGCTGCCGGCAGCCCGCTCCTCGTCCCGCAGGGCGCGGCCGAGCCGGCGCAGATCGGCGGCGTCCATGGCCCCGAGGGGCGAGGCGAGCAGGGTGAGCGCGGTCTCGGTGTCGAGCCAGGGGGCGGGGTCGGAGGAGTCGGCGGGGTCGTCGGAGGAGTCGGCTGCGGCCGTCAGTGCCGCCGTCGCCACCGCGCGCAGGGCCGTCAGCAGGGGGCCCACCGCCGGTTCGTGGCGCAGGGCCAGGTCGTCGCCGTCCACCTCCAGCGGCACGCCCGCCGAGGTCAGGGCCCGGCGCAGGGCGGGCAGCGTACGGCCGCCGGCCCGGACGAGCACCGCCATCTCGTGCCACGGCACCCCGTCCTCCAGATGCGCGCGGCGCAGCAGGTCCGCGATGTTCTCCAGCTCCGTGGAGGCGGTGGGGTAGGTGTACGCCTCGACGGCGCCGCCCTCGCGGACCGCGCCCAGCTCGCGGTGGGCCCGGACCTTCGCCGAGGGCAGCCGGGTGAGCGGCATCCGCCGGGTGAGCAGCCGGGTGGCGGCGAGCAGCCGGTCGCCGGAGCGGCGCGAGGTGGTGAGGACGCCGACCGGGGCGGGCGCGCCGTCCGCGCGCCGGAACATCTCGGGGAAGTCCAGGATGCCGTTCACATCGGCGCCCCGGAACGCGTAGATCGACTGGTCCGGGTCACCGAAGGCGATCAGGTCCCGTCCGCCGCCGCCCCCCGGCGTGCTGCCCCGGTTGCCGGCCAGCGCGTGCAGCAGCCGCACCTGGGCGGGGTCGGTGTCCTGGTACTCGTCGACGAAGACCGCGTCGTACGTTCCGGCGAGCCGTGCCGACACCTCGGGGCGCTCCGCGAGCAGCACCGCGCGGTGCACCAGCTCCGCGTAGTCGAGCACCCCCTGCGCGTCCAGCACGTCGAGGTATTCGGCGAGGAAGCGGGCGGCGGCGCCCCAGTCGGGCCGGCCGGTGCGCCGGGCGAAGGCGGCGAGGGCGTCCGGGCCGAGGCCCAGCTCACGGCTGCGGGCGAGCACCGCGCGCACCTCGTCGGCGAAGCCGCGCGTGGTCAGGCAGGCGCGCAGCTCGTCGGGCCAGCGGATGTGCGGGCGCCCCTCCTTCTCCAGGTCGAGCTGGCCGGCCAGCAGGTCGCGGACGGTCACATCCTGCTCCGGGCCGGACAGCAGCCGCAGCGGGTCCGCGAAGAGGTCGGCGTCCTGGTGGGCGCGGACGAGGGCGTAGCAGAAGGAGTGGAAGGTGGTGGCCTGCGGGCCCCGGGCTGCGCCGAGCCGGGCGGCCATCCGGTCGCGCAGTTCGACGGCGGCCTTGCGGCTGAAGGTGAGGACCAGCACCCGGGCCGGGTCGGCGCCCTTGGCGATGCGGGCGGCGACGGCCTCGACGAGCGTGGTCGTCTTGCCGGTACCCGGCCCGGCGAGGACCAGCAGCGGCCCGCCGGGGTGGTCAACCACGGCGCGCTGCGCCGCGTCCAGGAGAGGGGGCTCCACCGAACCCGGCAGGGTGCGCACCAGACGGTACGGGCCCGTGGTCCCCGGCCGTGCGTCACGGTGAGGACTGTGCCGGGTGGTGGAGGAGGTGCTCACGTGGGTTCGCCGGTCCTGGTGGGTGTACGGGTGGTGAGAGCGGGGTATCGGCCGCGAACTGAAGACGCTACTCCGGCACGCTGCCGGAATGCGCCGGGACGCCTGCGGAGCTCGTCACGTTCTTCGCGGGAAGCGGCTCCGGCCGCTCCGGTCCGGCCGTCCCCGGACGGCCCGGTCCCCCGCCGGTCCGCCCCCGCGCCGCGTCGGCGTCCGCGCCGACCCGGCTGCGCCCGTTCCGCCGCCGGATGGCCGAAGCTGTCAGGTGTGAGCTCCCCCACCGCCGGCGGGCGCGTCCGCCGGGCCGCCCGTCACGCCGTCCCACCGTGCGCGCCGCATGTCCAGGCGCGGGAGATGGCCCTGCGCGCTCGCGGGGGCCTCCCGCAGCGGGGTGTTCTCCTCGCGGTAGTGGTCCAGGGCGCGCAGCTCGTGGCCCGGCAGCAGCCTGCCGTCGGACCGCACCACGCGCCACCACGGCACCGCGCCCCCGTACAGCGTCATGACCCGGCCGACCTGGCGCGGCCCGCCCTCCTCCAGCCACTCCGCGATGTCGCCGTACGTCATGACGCGGCCGGCCGGGATCAGTTCGGCGACGTCGAGCACGCGCTCCGCGTACTCCGGCAGCGCGTCGCCCGTCGGGTGTTCGCTCACCCGCCCCATTCTGTCGTACGCCACCGACAGCCGGGGCGGCGCCGTGTCCGCGCGTACACGCAGCGTGCGCGCGGCGTGAAAGTTGCGTATCTTGCGCTTCGCACGCCTCCGCATCGCACCCTGATGCCCCCCTGCGTCCGTCGGCCGTGCCACCATCGTGCGGGCGGTGACCGGTGATACGAGAAGACGAAGACCAACCAGAGGCGACGAAGGAGCAGGGCGTGCAGCCACCGAAGGCGGCCGACGCCTCCGACGCGGAACCGCGTCCGGACAAGGAGGCGGAGAGTCCCGCCGGGCACTCCGCGGGTTCGACGCTCGCCTCCGCCGACGCCGCGCAGGCCGAGCGGGTCTCCGGCGACGAACCGCTGCTGCCCGCCCGGGTGCACCGCCCCTCCGACCTGCTGCGCCTGCTCATCGGGGTGCTGGCGGTCGTCGTGCTGTTCTCGGTCGCCGCCTTCGCCCACGGCACGACCACCGGTCTTGAGGAGGACATCAACAAGGGGACGGGTCAGGCCCCCGACCTGCTCATCAAGCTGGCCGGGCTGGTCTCCAGCATCGCCGTACTGCTCGTGCCGGTCGCCTTCGCCATCGAGCGGCTGATCAAACGCGACGGACTGCGGATCGCGGACGGGGTGCTGGCCGCGGTGCTGGCGCACGGCGTGACGCTCGCCACGGACCTGTGGGTCGCCAAGTCCGCCTCCGACACCGTGCAGGACGCGCTGACCCAGCCGCAGCCCGGCGACGCGTTCAGCGATCCGGTGCACGGCTACCTCGCGCCGGTGATCGCGTACATGACGGCGGTCGGCATGGCGAGACGGCCGCGCTGGCGGGTCGTGCTGTGGGTGGTGCTGCTGCTGGACGCCTTCGCGATGCTGGTGGGCGGCTACACGACCCCGTTCTCCATCGTGCTGACGGTGCTGATCGGCTGGACGGTGGCGTACGGCACGCTGTACGCGGTCGGCTCGCCGAATGTCCGCCCGACCGGCCAGCACCTGATGGCGGGACTGCGGCACGTGGGCTTCCGGCCGGTCACCGCGATGCGGGCCGAGGACGCGCCCGACTCCGGCGACCAGAGCGACCGGGGGCGCCGCTATCTGGTGTCGCTGGAGCACGGGCCACCGCTCGACGTGACCGTCGTGGACCGCGAACAGCAGGCCCAGGGGTTCTTCTACCGGGTGTGGCGCAGGCTCACGCTGCGCGGCTTCACCCAGCGCCGGTCCATCCAGTCGCTGCGCCAGGCGCTGGAGCAGGAGGCACTTCTCGCGTACGCGGCGATCGCCGCCGGGGCCAACGCGCCCAAGCTCATCGCCACCAGCGAGCTGGGCCCGGACGCGGTGATGCTGGTCTACGAGCACATCGGCGGCCGGTCCCTGGACGCCCTGGAGGACGCCGAGATCACCGACGAGGTGGTGCGGGGTGCCTGGCAGCAGGTGAAAGCCCTCCAGTCGCGCCGGATCGCGCACCGCAGGCTCACGGGCGACGCCATCCTGGTGGATCGTTTCGGCAAGGTGTTCGTCACCGATCTGCGCGGCGGCGAGATCGCGGCCGGTGATCTGGTGCTGCGGATGGACATCGCGCAGCTGCTCACCACCACCGGTCTGCGGGTGGGCCCGGAGCGGGCCGTGGCCGCCGCGCTCGCCGTCCTCGGGCCGGACGCGGTCGCCGACTGCCTGCCGCTGCTCCAGCCGATCGCGCTCAGCCGCTCCACCCGCGCGCAGCTGCGCCGGCTCGCCCGTGAGCGGTCCCAGCGCGAGCGCGACGCCGTCCTGGAGGCGTCCGGCGCGGCCAAGCGGGCCAGGGCCGAGGAAGCGCATCCGGCCGGGGACGCCGGCCGCAAGGCGGCCCGCAAGTCGCTGCGCACCGAGAAGCAGGCCGAGAAGCGGGCCATGGACGACGCCCTCGAAGAGGCGCGCGAGGAGGACCTGCTCTCCCAGATCCGCCGCGAGGTGCTGCTGATCCGGCCGCAGGCGCCGGTCGAGCCGGTCCGCCTGGAACGCATCAAGCCGCGCACCCTGTTCAGCTTCATCGCCGGTGCCATCGCCGCCTACTTCCTGATCTCGCAGGTCACCGAGGCCGACTTCGGGGCGGTCGTGGAGCAGGCGGAGTGGGGCTGGGTGGCCGCCGCGCTGGGCTTCTCGGCGCTGAGCTATGTGGCCGCCGCGATGAGCCTGCTGGGCTTCGTGCCCGAGCGGGTGTCGTTCGGCAGGACGGTCCTCGCGCAGGTCGCCGGGTCGTTCGTGAAGATCGTGGCCCCGGCCGCGGTCGGCGGGGTCGCGCTGAACACCCGGTTCCTCCAGCGCTCCGGGGTGCGGCCGGGCCTCGCGGTGGCGAGTGTGGGCGCCTCGCAGCTGTTCGGTCTGGGCTGCCACATCCTGCTGCTCGGCGCCTTCGGCTATCTGACCGGCACCGAGAAGACGCCCTCCTCGCTCACCCCGTCCAGGACCGTGATCGCCGGGCTGCTGACGGTCGCCGTGCTGGTCCTGGTCGTCACCGCGATCCCGTTCCTGCGCAAGTTCGTGGTGACCCGTGTCCGGTCGCTGTTCGCCGGGGTCGTGCCCCGCATGCTCGACGTCGTGCAGCGGCCGCAGAAACTGCTCACCGGCATCGGCGGGATGCTCCTGCTGACCGGCGTGTTCGTGATGTGCCTGGACGCCTCGATCCGCGCGTTCAGCGGTCCGGACACCCCGCACCTCAGCTACGCGAGCATCGCGGTCGTCTTCCTCGCCGGCAACGCCCTCGGCTCGGCCGCCCCGACGCCGGGCGGTATGGGCGCCGTCGAGGGCGCGCTGACGCTGGGTCTGATCGCGGTCGGGCTGCCGAAGGAGGTCGCCGCTCCGGCCGTGCTGCTGTTCCGGCTGATGACCCTGTGGCTGCCGGTCCTTCCCGGCTGGCTGTGCTTCAACCACCTCACGCGCAAGGGCGAACTCTGAAGGGCCCACCGGCCACCCGCTTGGACCGGCACCCCGTGCGGCCGCCCCGGCACCACCGCAGCATGGAGCGATGCGGACCTCCCCTGCCCTGCGCGCCGCGGCCCTCGCCGCCACCGTGACCGTGCTGCTCCCCCTCGCCGGCTGTTCGGACGGCGGTGACGGGGAAGCGGCCGACCGCTCGACGACGAGGCAGCCCCGCGCGGTGAACGCCGCCACCGGCACCCCGTCCGACCTCGCCGACCAGAAGCTGACGTGGAAGAAGTGCCCCGCCCCTTCCCGGGCGCAGGGGGGCGGCAAACCACCGTCGCCGCTGCCCGGCGGGGCGAACTGGGAGTGCGCCTCCATGAAGGTCCCCCTCGACTACGCGAAGCCCACCGGCGACACCGTCGAACTCGCGCTCATCCGGGCCAGGGCCATCAGCTCCGAAAAGCGGATCGGCTCCCTGATCTTCAACTTCGGCGGTCCCGGCGGCTCCGGTGTCGCCACCCTGCCCGCGTTCGGCACCGAGTACGACAAACTGCGCGCCCGCTACGACCTGGTGAGCTTCGACCCGCGCGGCGTGGGGAACAGCGACGGCGTCGAGTGCGAGAGCGACAAGCAGCTCGACGCCCGCTACCAGGAGGACGGCACCCCGGACGACGCGGCGGAGGAGAAGGCGTTCGTCCGGGACACCGAGAAGTTCGCCGCCGCCTGCGACAAGCGGTCCGGCAGGCAGCTCCCGTACGTCGGCACCACCAACGCCGCCCGCGACATGGACCTGATGCGCCAGGTGCTCGGCGACGAGAAGCTGTACTACTTCGGCATCTCGTACGGCACCGAGCTGGGCGGCGTCTACGCGCACCTGTTCCCGGAGAACGTCGGCCGGGCGGTGCTCGACGCGGTCGTGGACCCGACCGAGAACGCCGAGGAGTCCTCGCTCAGCCAGGCCAAGGGCTTCCAGCTCGCCCTGGACAACTTCGCGAAGGACTGCGCGGACCGGGGCGACGCCTGCAAGCTGCCCGGCTCGGACGGGCAGGAGGTCGAACAGGGCATCTCCGAGCTGCTGGACCGGCTGGAGAAGAAGCCGATCCGGGGCATCGGCGCCCGCAAACTGACCGAGACCCAGGCCACCACCGGGATCGCGGCGGCCCTCTACTCCAAGGAGACCTGGCCCCTGCTCGAACAGGGTGTGGACGAGGCCGACGGCGGGAACGGCTCCCTGCTCCTGGCCCTGGCCGACTCCCTCAACGGCCGCTCCGAGGACGGCCGCTACGACAACTCCGCCGCCGCCTACACCGCGATCACCTGCGCCGACTCGCGCGAGCGGTTCACGGTGGAGCAGACGAAGGCGAAGCTGCCCGACTTCCGGGAGGCGTCGCCCGTCTTCGGCGACTACCTGGGCTGGGGCCTGATGGGCTGCACCGACTGGCCCGCCGCGGGCACCTGGAAGACCCCCGACGTCAGCGCCGCCGGCTCCGCCCCGATCCTCGTCATCGGCAACACCGGCGACCCCGCGACCCCGTACGCGGGGGCGAAGGCGATGGCCGAGGAGCTGGGCGAGGACGTCGGCGTGGAGCTGACGTACAAGGGCGAGGGGCACGGCGCGTACAACAGCGGCGACGCCTGCGTACAGAAGGCGGTCGGCGGCTATCTGCTCGACGGCCGGGTCCCGGCGGACGGCACCGTCTGCGGCTAGGTCCTTCCGCCCGGATCGGCCCGTGGGGCCTCGTCGTGCGCCGCCTACGATGGGCGAACTGCCGTACCGGCAGCGCTCGACGGGGAGGACGTACGACGTGGTCGCACACGCACGGGCCGGGGCACTCGCCACCGCCGCACTGCTGCTGACGGGGGTGCTCGCGGGCTGCGAGGGCGGCTCGGACGACAAGGGCGGCGGCACGGCCGCGTCGCCCGCCCCGCCGGCCTCGGACGCCCCGCCCGGCGCGGACGGGCTGCCCGCCTCGCTCACCTCGCAGCGCCCGGACTGGAAGCGCTGCGAGGCCCCCGGGGGCGGCGAGGCACCCGGCGCCGACTGGCGCTGCGCCACGGTAAAGGTCCCGCTGGACTACGCGAAGCCGAAGGGCGACACCCTGGGCATCGCGCTGATCCGCAAGGAGGCCACGGACCGGGGCAAGCGGCTGGGGTCGATGCTGTTCAACTTCGGCGGGCCCGGCGGCTCGGGCGTCTCCATACTCCCGCGCGCCGCCGCCTCGTACACCACCCTGAACACCCGCTACGACCTGGTCGGCTTCGATCCGCGCGGGGTGGCGCGGAGCGCCGGGGTGCGCTGCCGGGACGACCAGGAGCAGGACACCGCGTACCAGGGCGTGGACATGACCCCGGACACGGCGGCCGAGGAGGCGGCGTTCATGAAGGACGGTGCCGACTTCGGGGCCGGCTGCGCCCGCATGTCGGGCCGGGTCCTGCCGTACGTCGGCACGGTGAACGCCGCCCGCGACATGGACCTGATCCGCCAGGTGCTCGGCGACGAGAAGCTGACGTACTTCGGGATGTCGTACGGCACCGAGCTGGGCGGCACGTACGCGCACCTCTTCCCGCGGAGGGTGGGGCGTACGGTCTTCGACGCGGTCGTCGACCCGACCGCCGACAGCACCGGGCACGCGCGCAATCAGACGACCGGCTTCCAGCGCGCCCTGGACAACTACTTCGCGGACCGGGGCGAGGACCCGGAGGCGGGCACCCGGCGGGTGGCCGCCCTGCTGAAGCGGATCGACGCGAAGCCGCTGCCCACCGGGACCGATCGCGAGCTCAACGAATCGCTGGCGATCACCGGCATCGTGCTCCCCCTCTACTCCCGGGAGAGCTGGCCCACGCTCACCCGCGCCCTGGCCAAGGCCGAGGACGGCGACGGCGCCCCGCTGCTCCAGCTCGCCGACTCGTACAACGGGCGGGACGGGAGCGGCCACTACGACACCCAGAACCACTCGCAGCGGGCCATCTCCTGCGCGGACGGCAGGGCCAGGCCCACGGTCGCCGAGGCGAAGGCGCTGCTGCCCGAGTTCGAGAAGCTGTCCCCGGTGTTCGGGCCGTTCCTGGCCTGGGACACGGCGGGCTGGTGCTCGGGCTGGCCGGTGGCGGGCGCGCACGACGATCCGGAGGCGAGCGCTCCGGGCGCCGGTCCGATCCTGGTCGTGGGCACCACGGGCGACCCGGCGACACCGTACGAGGGGGCGCGCCGGATGGCGGACGAGCTGGGCGAGGGCGTCGGTGTGCTGCTCACCAACAAGGGCGAGGGGCACGGCGCCTACGGCGGCAACAGCTGTGTGACGGCCACCGTGGACTCGTACTTCCTGGACGGGGAGGTTCCGGCGGACGGCAAGACCTGCCCGTAGCCGCTCCCGGCGTGCCGAAGGGGCCGGCCCGCGCATGCGGACCGGCCCCTTCGCGTCGTTCTAGTAGATCGGCTTCTCGGGCTCGATCTGGTTGACCCAGCCGACGACACCGCCGCCCAGGTGGACCGCGTCGGCGAAGCCCGCCGACTTGAGAACCGCCAGAACTTCCGCACTGCGGACACCCGTCTTGCAGTTCAAGACGATGCGCTTGTCCTGCGGGAGGTCCTGGAGGGCGGTGCCCATCAGGAACTCGTTCTTCGGGATGAGCCGGGAGCCCGGGATCGACACGATCTCGTACTCGTTCGGCTCGCGGACGTCGATGATCTCGATCTTCTCGTCGGCGTCGATCCACTCCTTGAGCTGCTTGGGAGTGATCGTGGAACCGGCCGCCGCCTCCTGGGCCTCATCGGACACGACGCCGCAGAAGGCCTCGTAGTCGATGAGCTCGGTGACGGTGGGGTTCTCGCCGCAGACCGCGCAGTTGGGGTCCTTGCGGATCTTGACCTGGCGGTACTGCATCTCCAGGGCGTCGTAGATCATCAGCCGGCCGACGAGCGGCTCGCCGATGCCGGCGAGCAGCTTGATGGCCTCGTTGACCTGGATCGAGCCCACGGAGGCGCAGAGGACGCCGAGGACGCCGCCCTCGGCGCAGGACGGAACCATGCCCGGCGGGGGCGGCTCCGGGTAGAGGCAGCGGTAGCAGGGACCGTGCTCCGACCAGAACACGGACGCCTGGCCGTCGAAGCGGTAGATCGAACCCCAGATGTAGGGCTTGTTCAGCAGCACCGCGGCGTCGTTGACGAGATAGCGGGTGGCGAAGTTGTCCGTGCCGTCCACGATCAGGTCGTACTGGGAGAAGATGTCCATCACGTTGTCGGCTTCGAGCCGCTCCTCGTGAAGGATCACCTCGACCAGGGGGTTGATGCCCTGGACGGTCTCCTTGGCCGACAGCGCCTTCGACTTGCCGATGTCACCCTGGCTGTGGATGACCTGGCGCTGCAGGTTCGACTCGTCGACCTCGTCGAACTCGACGATGCCGAGCGTGCCGACACCGGCGGCGGCCATGTACATCAGGGCCGGCGAGCCGAGGCCGCCGGCGCCGACACAGAGCACCTTCGAATTCTTCAGCCGCTTCTGCCCGTCCATCCCGACGTCCGGGATGATCAGGTGGCGGGAGTACCTGCGGACCTCGTCGACGGTGAGCTCAGCAGCTGGCTCGACCAGGGGTGGCAGCGACACAGGAACCTCAACAATGCAGGTGGTCGGTTTCTACGTACTTCGACTACGTACGGTTGTTCTTCCCGTAACACTGCCACGCCCCATCTCATTCCAAGAGACCGGGTCCGATCCGCGAGACAATTTCGTCCCAGTACTTGGGCAGTGTCGCGAATGGATCGGATTGTCCGCGCCCGTTTCCGGGGCCCGGGGCGCCGCCCCGGTCGGTGAAGAAGATCGTGGCCGCGCCCTGCCAGCGGGCGATGCGCATCGCCTCCTCCAGATGGGTGCGCGGAACGCCGTGCACGAGGTGGGCGAACCTCTCCGGCGGGTAGGCGGCGGTCCACTCCGCCACCTGCGACCAGCGGTAGTCGCTCCACGCCCCCCGGAACGTGACGAGCTGGTCGCCCGTCTCGGCGTAGCCGGGGTACGGGTGGGTGTCGTGCCCCAGTACGAGATGCCCGCCGTCCGTCCCCAGCAGCGCCCGCAGGGTGCCGGTGAGGCGGCGGACACCGGGCAGCTCGCCCCGGTCGGACGGGCAGCGGTCCAGGTAGAAGCCGTCCACCCGGTACCAGTCCAGGAAGGACCGGGCGTCGGCGAGCAGCTCCGCGAAGAGCCGCACGCCGTGCGCGAGGTCGAGCCTGCCGAGCAGCCGGCCGCCCGCCGCCCGGACGGTGTCCAGCGGCTCCGCGCCGTGCAGCGCGCGGGCGCGGGCGTTGCGCAGCCGGCCCGCCACCTCCAGGCAGTGCGGGTCGGGCCTGCTGCCGGGGCCGTTGTCGATGTCCAGGACCGCCCAGTGCAGCGGGGTGCCGGGGCGGGTCAGCTCGGCCCACTCGGCCGGGGCGAGCAGCGGGTGCGCGTAGCCGGGAATCCCGAGACCCGGCCCGTCGGTGCCGGCGGGGCACCGGGCGGTGCCGGGCCGGGTCAGATACGGCACGCCGCCTCCATCCAGATGTCGGCGAGTGACTCCTCCAGGTTGATCCGGGGGCGCCAGCCGAGCCGGTCGCGGGCGGTGCGGACGTCGGCCTGCTGCCAGGCGCCGCAGCCGTCCGGGTACGGCGACGGGGTGGCCGAGAGGTGCTCGATGACCGCTTCGGCGGAGGTCCGGGGGGCGCCGATGGGCAGCCGGGCGGGGGGCGTGTCCAGCTCGTGGAGCGCGCCGGCGTATCCGGCGACCTTGGCGAGGACGGCCGCCGCGTCGCGCAGCCGGACGGCCCGCCCGGTGCCGATGTTGACGACGCCCTGCGCGGCGGAGAGGGACGCGGCGTGGACGGCCCGCGCCACATCGCGCACGTCCACGAAGTCGCGCTGCACGCCGAGACCGCTGAGCTTCAGCTCGCCGTCGCCGGACTGCATGGTGCGGCGCATCGCCTCGGCGAGCCGGCCGAGCGGGGAGCCCGCCGGGGTGCCGGGGCCGACCGGGGAGAAGACCCGCAGCACGACCGCGTCCAGGCCGGAGCCCAGGACCAGCTCGGTGGCGGCGAGCTTGCTGACGCCGTACGGGCCGCCGGGGCGCGGAATGGCGTCCTCCGCCGTGGAGGAGCCGGGCTGGGAGGGGCCGTACTCCGACGCGCAGCCGACCTGGACCAGCCGGGCGGTGCAGCGGCTGCGCCGCATCGCCTCGCAGACGGTGGCGACGGCGACGGTGTTGTGCCGGGTCAGGTCGCGGGCGCCGCCGCGGGTCGCCCCGGCGCAGTTGACGACGACTCCGGGGTGGACGGCGTCCAGGAAGCGGGTCAGCGCTCCGGGGCTGCCGGTCGCGAGGTCGAACCGTACGTCGGCGTCGTCGCCGCGGCCGAGCGCCGTGAGGTGGACGGCGGGGTCGGCGAGCAGCCGGTCGGCCACGAACCGGCCGATGAATCCGTTGGCTCCGAGCAGCAGCACCCTCATCGCGCACCGCCTCCGCCATGGGGCCGACGGCGGGCTGCCGGTGCGGGGGATTGGGGGGTCATGTCGGTGTGTCTCCTTGTGGCAGTTCCGTACGGCTCGATGCGTACGGTTCGGGTGGGACGCGTCCGCGGCGTCGGCTCCGCGGACGGGTTCGGGGGCCGCCCCATCAGGGGGCGGTGTGGGCGGAGGCCCTGGCGAGGGCGAGGGTGGCGGTGATCAGCAGGCCGAGGGCGGCCGCGCCGCAGGCCAGCGCGGGGACGGCCCCGGTGCCGCCCGCCTCGATCAGCGCCTCGACCGGGCGGGCCACCGCGTCGAGACCGGGCAGCCGGCCGGCCAGGATCAGGGCCGGGGCGGCGGCCTCCACCGCGACGGCGGCGGCGAGTCCGGTGGCGGCCGGTTCCGGGAAGCCGTGCACGGTGAGCAGCCGGGCCAGCAGGAGCAGCATCCCGAGGGCGGCGGCCCCGGCAGGTGCCCCGCCGCGCCCGAACACCGGGCCGGTCAGGTACTGGAGGACGGCCAGGGCGCCGAGGAAGAGCGCGACGACGCCGAAGAGCAGGGGGCGGGCGCCGGCCGCGAACTCCTCCAGGGCGTGCGAGCCGAGCAGTCTGCGGTGGGCGTGCAGCGAGAAGAGGTGGGCGCACCAGGCGGCGGGCACCACCGCGAGGGCGAGCGCCGGCAGCGGTGCCGGGGTCAGGTCCCAGGGGCCCTCGGGGCCGCCGCTGAGGACCTGATGGAGCAGGGCGTCGCCGTACAGGACGTAGCCGAGCAGCCAGCAGACGCGGAGCGTGCCGGTGCCGGAGGCGGCGGGGGCGGCGCCGAGCGGGCCGGTGCGCACGGCCAGGAGTAGGGCGATCAGCGTGAGCAGCGCGCCGCCGCAGCCGAGGGCGAGCCGGGCGTCACCGCCGAGCACCCCTTCGGTGAGCCGCAGGGCGAGGAGGGTCGTGAGGCAGGCGGCGCCGGGCAGCAGCGCGCGCAGGGTCCAGGCGGCGCGCGTGGTGACGTCGCGCGCCGGAGCGGGCCCCGGCGCGGCGGGCTCCCCCACGACGGCGGGCACCCGTGCGAAAAGTTCCTCGGCGAGCGAGAACACGTCGCGGTGCCGGTAGCGGGCGGCGGTGCGGTCGGTGACCCCGTGCGCTTCGAGTCCGGCGGCGATCTCCAGCGGATCGACGGCCCGTTCGCACAGCTCGCGGTGGCGGCGCATGAGCGCGCGCACCGGGTCGGCGGTGTTCCGCCGGGCGGTGGCGCTCTTGCGGGCGGTGGCGGCGCGGACGGGGTGCGGGTGGGCGGCGCGCGCGGGGTGCTCGGGGCGTGCCACCTCGGGGGCGCGCGCGGGCGCGTCCGGACGGTCCGCCGTGTCGTGGTCAGGCATGGGCGCTCCCGGCGCCCGCCCGGCTGGGGATGCGGTCGGCGCGTTCCTCGTCGGCGCCGTCCGGCCAGTGGTCCAGCATGTGGAACTCCGGCGGGGTGGCGAAGGGACGCGGGCCCCCGTCGGCGGCCGGCGGCTCCCAGTCGCGTACCGGCGCCCGTGCGATCAGGTCGAGGTAGATGCCGTCGAACGCGGTGAGGTTCTGCTCGACGGTGAAGAGTTCGAGTGCGCGGGCGCGCGCCGCCGCGCCGAGGCGGGCCCGGCGCGCGGGGTCGCGCAGGAGCGCGAGGCAGGCGTCCGCGAGGGCGCGCGGGTTGCGTGGCGGGACCACGAGTCCGGTGCCGCCGATGACCTCGACGACCGCGCCGACGTCCGTGGAGACGGTGGCCCGGCCGCAGAACATCGCCTCGACCAGGCTGATCGGGAAGCCCTCGACGACGCTGGAGAGCACCACGACCCCGCCGGCCGCGTACGCGTCGGCGACGTCGGGGACGCCCGGCCCGCCGGTCTCCTCGAAGGTGACCGCGTCCGTGTCGGGGAACAGCCGGGCGGCCACGGCGCGGCAGCGCTCCAGGCAGCCGGCGCCCGCCGGGTCGGGGGTGGGCGCGCCGATGATCCGCAGCCGGGTGTCCGGGGCGGCGGCGCGTACATGGGCGAAGGCGTGCAGCAGGGTGACCAGGTCCTTGGCGGGCTCGATGCGGCCGACCCAGACGAGCGTGTCCGGGCCGCCGTCGTTCTCGCGCTCGCCGAGCGCGTCGAACCGGGCGGACTCCATGCCGGGGTACACGGTGCGCAGCTTCGCGGGGTCGGCGCCGCAGCGCTGCTGCCAGCGGCGGGCGTGGGTGTTGCCGGGGGTGATGAGCGCGGCCTGCCGGTAGACCTCGGTGGCGAGCAGTCCGTGGAACCCGGCGAGGAGGGCGCGCACCGGCGCACCGGCCGGGGCGTCGCCGGACGCGAGGTAGTGCGCCCGTACGCGTACGGCGTACTCGGTGACCAGCAGCGGGGTGCCGAAGAAGCGTTTGGCCAGCAGTCCCGGCAGTGCGGCGGTACCGCCGGACGTGGCGTGGCAGAGGTCGACGGCGGCGAGGCCGTCCTCGTCGTACCAGTCGAGGGAGAGGGGGCGCAGCGCGCGGTCCAGTTCCTCGGTGAAGGCGAGGAGGTCGGCGACGGTGGCGGTCTGCACGGTGCGTCCGGTGCCGGGGGCGCGGCAGGCGGCTTCCAGGATGCGGACGGCCGTCTCGGAGCGCAGCGCCGCGGGGAGTCCGCCGTGGTCGGCGGCCAGGTCGGCGAGGCCGTTCAGGCCGCGCGTGAACCGTTCGTCCGCGACGCGGGGGGCCGCGGTGCAGACGGCGGCGGCGAGGTCCGTGAAGTGGGTGGCGAACAGGCGCTGTTCGCGCCGGCCGTAGCGGTGGGCGCCGCCGCCGGTGAGCAGCCGGGCCAGCGGGCCCCGGGGGGCGTGCAGGGCGCGGGTCTCCTCGTCGGCGGTCCACAGGGGGGCGGTGCGTACGCCGCGGACCCGGTCCGGGAGCCGTACCCAGCCGCGCGCCTCCTGTTCGGCGGAGCGGCTGAGCGCGAAGAGGTCGAACTCGTGCTGGGCGAGCCCGCGTACCAGGCGGTCGCACCAGAGCCTGGACTCACCGGTCGCGTACGGATAACCACCGTCGGTGAGCAGTCCGATCCGCACGAGCGCACCCCCGATCTGCCGTATGACGCGGCCGCCGCTGGATCGGCGACTCGCGGGACGACCGTAAGCGGATACGCCGGTGGCGCGACGGACGGTTGTCCGTCGCGCCACCGAAAGGGGTGAACCGGCGTAACTTTCGCGCCCCCGTAGCGTTCTGTCGCGCTATGGAGGCGGGGTGTCACCGAATGGGTGACGGGCGGAGCAATGCGGGGGCGCTCGGTGCTCCGCATGCGCCCGCGCTCAGTCCTCCGGGTACACCCAGGGGTTGGGACGGCACTTGACGCCGTTGAGGTCCAGCGTCTTGGTCTGCTGCTGCATGACCGGCGCGAGGGCCCCCTCGGTGCCGCAGCTCGCGTGGTTGTGGCCGAGCCGGTGGCCCACCTCGTGGTTGATCAGCATCTGCCGGTACGCGAACAGCCTCTCCGGCCCGAAGGTGGCCGCGCCCTGGGCCCAGCGGTAGGCGTTGATCATCACGCGCTCGGTGGCGGCCGAGTCGCAGGAGACGTTGTCCTCCATGGTGTCCAGGCCCGACTTGGCACACCACGTGCCGGTCGTGCCGGGGCTGGCCAGGGTGATGACGAAGTCCGGCTCGCCCTCGGAGATCCGCTCGAAGGTCATGTCGCCGTCGTGCGCCCAGCTGCGGTCGTCGTTGAGGGTCCTCTGGACGGCCTGGGCGAACAGGTCGGCGTCGAGCCCGATGCCCTTCTCGACGTCGATCCGGTACCGGTGCGTGGTCCCCTTGCCGGGCGCCTCGGCGGTGCCGGGCACGGTCTCGAAGGTGCCCGAGCCGGTCAGCGCCGGTGAGAGCGGGTAGGCCTTGGCCATTTTCTGTTCATACGTAAGGGGCTTGACGGACGCCGGTTCGGGGGACGGGGTCGTACGCCCGTCCGAGCGTGAGGCGTCGTCGGTGTCCTCCCGGTCGACGCCCGTGGTGCTGGGGGTCTCGTTCCCCGTGGAGCGGTCGTGGGGGACCTGGCCGGCCACGACGACCGCGAGCACGGTGGTCACCGCGGCGGCGGCGATCCCGGTGATCGTGCGTCCCTTGGCGCCCCTGGCCGCCCTGACGGCAGCCGCCCCTTCGCGCCGGACGACCTCCGGCTCGTGCGGGTCCCACTCGGTGACGGAGCGGTACGGGTCCTCGGGGGCGGGGCGCCGGGGCGGGGCGGGCGGGCTGTCGAAGGCTTCGACGAACTCGCGCCGCGGGCCCGGTATGAGCGGCCGGTCGCCGGCGGGCCGGGGGTGGCGCGCGGGGTGCGGGGCGCCGGGGCGGAGGCCGGGCGGCGGGGCCTGCGCGCCTGCGGAGCTCATCGGCCCCGCACCCCAGCCACCGCCGGCTTCGCGCTGTTCGGGGTGGCCGCCGCGGACCTCGGGGGCGCCCGGGAAGGGTTCGGCGGCGGGTCCGGCGGCGCGTCTGCGGCGCCCGGTGCCGGGGGCGGCTCCGGTGCCCGCGCGGCCCGTCTCGTTCGTCTCCGCCTGCCCGGTCACGGGCGCGCTGGGCCCGGGGCCCTTCCGGCTGTGTCGTCCCACGCCCTGGATCAGCTCCCGCCGCATTCGTCGAGCAATTCCCGGAACGCCTGGGCGACCGCCTCCGGGTACTCCATCATCGCCACGTGCCCGGCGTCGGGCAGTGTCAGCAGGCGCGCGTCGCGGAAGGCCGCGGACGCCCTGCGGGCCATCCGGAACGAGACGAGCCGGTCCCGTCCGCCGTACACCAGCTGGGTCGGCGCGAGCACCCGCTCGGCCTGGCGCCACAGCCCCTGCTGTCCGCCCAGCGTGTACGCGTCGACGATCCCACGGGCGGAACGCGCCATGGCGTCCCAGAAGTACGGCAGCTCCAGCCGGCGCTCCATTTCGGCCACCGCGTCGCGGAAGCCCTTCTCGGAGACCCGTGCCGGATCGCCGTAACAGAGTGCCATGACTCCGCGGGTGCGGTCCTCGGCACTCCAGTCACGGGTGAGCCGGGCGAACAGGGATGCGACGCCCGGCAGTGCGAGGAGCGCGGTCGGGGCGGCCGTGCGCTGGACCCGGATCTCGGGGAGCGCGGGCGAGACCAGGGTGAGCGTGCGGACGAGATCGGGGCGGACCGCGGCGACCCGGGTCGCCACCGCGCCGCCCAGCGAGTTGCCGAACAGATGGACCGGGCCGCGCTCCTGCGCGTCGAGGAGCCGGATCACCGCGCGGGCGTGCCCGGTGACGGAGTAGTTGCCGTCGTCCGGGGGCGGCGAGTCCCCGAAGCCGGGCAGGTCCACCGCCTCGCAGTCCACCACGCCGTCCAGGAGCGGCATCAGCGCCGTCCAGTTCTGCGAGGAACCGCCGAGCCCGTGCACGAAGAGGGCGGGCGGCAGTCCGGAGCGCCGGGGCGGGCGGGAACGGAGCGTGAGCGTCAGACCGGGCAGCCCGACGGAGCGCAACCGCTCCCCCTCCGCGACCCTGACGGCGCTCACCATGGGGGCCACCGCCGCGGCGGCGGCGCTGATTCCCGGCAGCTCGGTCGAAGACATGCGGCAATGTTACGAGATGATCACATGCCGTTTCATGTGTTCGCCGTCACACGCTCGCGTGCGTCTTCCGGGGGTACCTCCTAGGCTCGACAGCAGGCGCGACCCGATGAAGGGAGTCACCATGACGGCCGACCCGAGGGAGCCGGAGACCTTCGAGGACGTCCAGCCGGACGAACCCGGCCAGGAGACGCCCGAGGCGGACGCCGCGGAGCAGCACGCCGCGCTGCGCCCGGAGGACGACGAACCGCTCACGGACCTCGACCGCGACCGCGCCAGCGAGGCGGACGCGGCGGACCAGGCGCGCACGGTTCCACAGGATGAGGACGATTACCGCTGATACGTCCCGCTCTGCGCACCCGCTCGGACAATCTGCGGCTACCGCAGCCGTCCGGTCCGTGAAATTCTGCGTCCGCGCCGCGCATACCGGGGTTACCCAAAAGTACGATGTCGGTATGGCGCGGCACGTACGGAACAGCTGTGTCGGACCACGATTTTGGGAGGCGGCGTGACAGCCATCGAGCAGACCGAGGCGGCGCGCCCGAGGGGTACTCGCCTGCCCCGCCGCGCCCGACGCAACCAGCTGCTGGGAGCCGCGCAGGAGGTCTTCGTCGCGCAGGGCTACCACTCGGCCGCGATGGACGACATCGCGGAGCGCGCCGGGGTCAGCAAGCCGGTTCTCTACCAGCACTTCCCCGGAAAGCTGGAGCTCTACCTGGCCCTTCTCGACCAGCACTGCGAGTCGCTGCTCCAGGCCGTGCGCACGGCACTGGCCTCGACCACCGACAACAAGCTGCGCGTGGCCGCCACGATGGACGCCTACTTCGCGTACGTGGAGGACGAGGGCGGCGCCTTCCGGCTGGTCTTCGAGTCGGACCTGACCAACGAGCCGGCCGTGCGCGAGCGGGTGGACCGGGTCTCGCTCCAGTGCGCCGAGGCGATCTCCGACGTGATCGCGGGCGACACGGGCCTGTCCAAGGACGAGTCCATGCTGCTCGCGGTGGGCCTGGGCGGGGTGTCCCAGGTGGTCGCCCGGTACTGGCTGTCCAGCCGGTCGGCCATCCCGCGCGACACCGCGGTCCAGCTGCTCACCTCGCTGGCCTGGCGGGGCATCGCCGGCTTCCCCCTGCACGGCACCGATCAGCACTGACCGCCCGGCGTTCCCCCGTGTTCGCTGCGGGCGTGGCCGGGGGCGCCCTGACGAGCCCCCTCAGCGGGCTAATGTGTGCTGCGTACGGCGCGGCTCACCGCGCAGGGAATGACCGTCGGAGGGACATAGCCGTGGAGGTCAAGATCGGGGTGCAGCACTCGCCCCGGGAGATCGTTCTGGAGAGCGGGCTTTCCGCCGAAGAGGTCGAGAGCACGGTGTCCGAGGCTCTCGCCGGCAAGGCACAGCTGCTCAGCCTCACGGACGAGAAGGGCCGCAAGGTCCTGGTGCCGGCCGACCGGATCTCCTACGTGGAGATCGGCGAGCCCAGCGCCCGGCGGGTGGGGTTCGGCGCTCTCTAGTGCCCCTCCCGGCAAGCTTTGCCCCGTCGCGTCGTCCAGCACGCACGCTCGCTGCGTTGGCCGAAAGCCCTGGTAGCTCCGCTACAAGGACTCTCGGCCGCCTTGCGATCGCACGCACTGGACGACGCTCCTTACGGGGCAAACATTGCCGGTCGCGGCACTAGCGTACGGACGCGGAGACCGCGAACGGCCCGGCGGGGGTGTCCCGCCGGGCCGTTCCGCGTCTGCGGCGGCTCCCGTCCGGCCGGGCGAAGACCGGCTCCGGAGGGTTGTGAACGGCTGCTCACGGGTAGGACCAGCAGGACCGAAGGCCCCGTTCCGTATCCCTGCGAGGTGATCGTCCGTGATCGTGGAAACGTTGAGCGCCGTCGTGCTCTCGGTGCTCCTGTCCTGGGCGGGGCTGCGCTCGCTGCCGGGCCGGCTCCCGGCCCGGCGGACCGTGTTCGGCACCGGGGCGGCCGGCGCCGTGTTCGGCGCCTCCCTGATGCACTCGGTGCTGGGCGACGGCCATGCGGCCCTCGCCGTGGTGGGCGCCGGGCTGATCGCCGCCGTGACGGTGTCCCTGCTGATCCGGCCGCGCGGCCGCCGGATCAGTCGCTCGGCCGCCGTCTGAGCGCCGGGCCCGCGGTTACCGGGCCCGCGGTTACGCGGCCAGCCCCAGCGCCGCCATGCGCTTGGTGTGCGCCTCGGTGATCCGGGAGAACATCCGGCCGACCTCGGCCAGGTCGAAGCCGTCGGCGACCCCGCCGACCAGCATCGTGGAGAGCGCGTCGCGGTCCGCGACCACGCGCTGCGCCTGCGAGAGCGCCTCGCCCATCAGCCGCCGCGCCCACAGCGCCAGCCGGCCGCCGACCCTGGGTTCGGCCTCGATCGCCGCGCGCACCTTCTCGACGGCGAAGTTGCCGTGGCCCGTGTCGTCGAGCACGGCCAGCACCAGGGAGCGGGTGTCGGAGTCGAGCCTGACCGCGACCTCCCGGTAGAAGTCGCTGGCGATCGAGTCGCCGACGTACGCCTTGACCAGGCCCTCCAGCCAGTCGGACGGGGCGGTCTGGCGGTGGAACTCGTCCAGCGCGCGGGCGAACGGCTCCATGGCGCCGGTCGGCTCGACCTCGATCTCCGTCAGCCGCCGGGTGAGCCGCTCGAAGTGCGAGAACTCGGCGGACGCCATCTTCGCCAGTGCGGCCTTGTCGGCCAGGGTGGGTGCCAGCTTGGCGTCCTCGGCGAGCCGCTCGAACGCCGCGAGCTCCCCGTAGGCGAGGGCGCCCAGCAGATCGACGACGGCGGCCCGGTACTGCGGGTCCTTGGACGCGGTGGCCCAGTCCTGGTCGGCGATTCTGGTCGTCGCGGGGGTTTCAGTGGCGTTGTCAGGCGTCTCCATGCAGCGCAGAATAGCCCGCCCGCGCACCGGGCAAGGGTTTCGGCCGACGACCCACATCACACCGTTCCAAAGGATTCGCCCAACACAGATGCGCGAATCCGGGGTACAGTGGTAATGCGCTTACTGAGCACTTTGCATCTGCTCGTGGCGCGAAATTGAATGAGGATGCCCGGTCGGTGGCCCGATCGGCTCCGACCCGACAGCCCTCCGCGCGGTGCGTGCTCATGTACGACCGCAGATGAGGGGCCCCCTCAGCGGCACGAGCGCTCGAGCGACGGCAGTGGTCCCGCGCCACCCGGCCCTTCCCGGCCGGATGACCAACCCCCCGGCACGGTACGACCCCCTTCGTTCGCCTCGGACCGCGTCTCACAGAAGAGGCAGCACCCTGACTACGTTCCGAGACCTCGGGATTCTTTCCGAGACGGCCGAGGCCCTTGAGGCCGTCGGCATCACGTCCCCCTTTCCCATCCAGGAGCTGACGCTCCCCGTCGCGCTCTCCGGCTCCGACGTCATCGGCCAGGCCAAGACCGGCACCGGCAAGACGCTCGGCTTCGGCCTTCCGCTGCTCGAACGCGTCACCGTCCTCGCCGACGTCGAGGCGGGCCGCGCGAAGCCCGAGGAGCTGACCGACTCCCCGCAGGCGCTGATCGTCGTACCCACCCGCGAGCTGTGCCAGCAGGTCACCAACGACCTGCTCACCGCCGGCAAGGTGCGCAATGTGCGGGTCCTGGCGATCTACGGCGGCCGGGCGTACGAGCCCCAGGTCGAGGCCCTCAAGAAGGGCGTCGACGTGATCGTCGGCACCCCCGGCCGGCTGCTCGACCTCGCGGGCCAGCGCAAGGTGGACCTCTCCAGGGTCCGCGCGCTCGTCCTCGACGAGGCCGACGAGATGCTGGACCTGGGCTTCCTGCCCGACGTCGAGCGCATCATCACGATGCTGCCGGCCAAGCGCCAGACCATGCTCTTCTCGGCCACCATGCCGGGCGCGGTCATCTCGCTGGCCCGCCGCTACATGTCGCAGCCGACGCACATCAACGCCACCTCGCCCGACGACGAGGGCACGACCGTCAAGAACACGGCGCAGTACGTGTACCGCGCCCACTCGATGGACAAGCCCGAGATGGTCTCGCGCATCCTCCAGGCCGAGGGCCGCGGGCTCGCGATGATCTTCTGCCGCACCAAGCGCACGGCGGCCGACATCGCCGAGCAGCTGGAGCGGCGCGGCTTCGCCTCCGGCGCCGTCCACGGCGACCTCGGCCAGGGCGCCCGCGAGCAGGCGCTGCGCGCCTTCCGCAACGGCAAGGTCGACGTGCTGGTCTGCACCGACGTCGCCGCGCGCGGCATCGATGTCGAGGGTGTGACCCACGTCATCAACTACCAGTCCCCCGAGGACGAGAAGACCTATCTGCACCGCATCGGCCGCACCGGCCGCGCGGGCGCCAAGGGCATCGCGATCACGCTGGTCGACTGGGACGACATCCCGCGCTGGCAGCTGATCAACAAGGCCCTGGACCTGAACTTCCCGGACCCGGTCGAGACGTACTCGACCTCCCCGCACCTGTACGAGGACCTCGCCATCCCGGCCGGCACCAAGGGTGTCCTGCCGCGTGCCGAGCGCACCCGCGCCGGTCTCGGGGCCGAGGAGATCGAGGACCTCGGCGAGACGGGCGGCCGGGGCCGCAAGTCCGCCACGCCGGCCGCCCGCGAGGAGCGGGCCCCGCGCACCCCGCGTCAGCGCCGCCGCACCCGTGGCGGGGCCACCGTCGCCGAGGGCGCCGCGACCGTGCCCGCCCCGGCCGCCGGGGCGGACGCCGCACAGGCCGACGCCCCGGAGACCCCGCGCACCCCGCGCCGCCGCCGGCGCACCCGGGTCAACGCGGCGGAGGCCGTCGCCGCCGAGGCCGCGGTCGCCGTGGCGGAGGCGCCCGCGCCCGTGGTGGCCGAGCCGGAGGCCCCGGAGGCCGGGGCCGCGCCGAAGAAGCGCACCCGGACCCGGTCGGCGAAGCCCAAGGCCGAGGCCGTGGCGGAGACCGTCGTGGAGCCGGTGACCGAGGCCGCCGAGCCGGTGGCCGAGGAGACCAGGCCGCGCCGCCGCCGCAGCCGGGCCGCCGCCAAGCCGGTGGCCGAGGAGACCGCGGTCCGGACCGCGGCCGTGGCCGAGCCGGAGGCGCCGGTCGCCCGGCCGCGCCGCCGCGCCCGGGTGATCAAGCCCGTCGAGGACGAGGTCGACTTCCAGATCGCGCCGATCTCCGAGCCCGAGCCGGTGCGCCGGCGTACGCGCACGGCCGCCAAGCCGCGCACGGCGGCGAAGGCCGAGAGCTGACCGGACCGGACAGCGTCGGCGGGCGGCCCCGGGGAACCTCTCCCCGGGGCCGCCCGCCGTTTCCGGAGGTCGCCCGCCGTTTCCGGGGGCCGCCCGCCGCTTCCGGGGGCCGCCCCTCGCGCGACGACTTAACCTCGTTCCATGAGCAGGCCACCCACCTTCACCCCGCCCCCCTGTGCCCGTTCCCGTGCGCTGGCCACCCCGCGCGGGGAGTTCGCCGTGCTGGACGCGCTCCCCTCCGGGACGCCGCTCGGTACGGCCCTGCTGGTGCCCGGGTACACCGGCAGCAAGGAGGACTTCATCGCCCTCCTCGAACCGCTCGCGCGGGCCGGGTACCGCGCGGTCGCCGTGGACGGGCGCGGACAGTTCGAGAGCCCCGGCACGGACGACCCCCGCGCGTACACGCAAGAGGAGCTGGCCCGCGACGTGCTCGCCCAGGCGGCCGCGCTCGGCGGAGATCCGGTGCATCTGGTGGGGCACTCGCTCGGCGGGCAGATCGGCCGGGCCGCCGTCCTGCTCGACGCCTCGCCGTTCCGCTCGCTGACCCTGATGTCCTCGGGGCCGGCGGAGGTGGTGGAGGCGCAGCAGATCAAGCTGAAGATCCTGGGCGACGCGCTGGCGACGATGACGATGGACGGCGTCTGGGCGGCGATGCGCGCCTTCGACCCGCCGGCCGAGGCGGACACGGGCGGCGAGGACCTGCGGCGGCGCTGGCTGCGCCACCACCCGGTCCAGCTGGTCGAGACGGGCCGTCAACTGGCCACCGAGCCGGACCGGGTGGCCGAGCTGGCCGCCACCGGGCTGCCGGTGCACGTCGTCTCGGGCGAGCGGGACGACGTGTGGCCGGTGCCGGTGCTCGACGAGATGGCCGTACGGCTGGGCGCGCACCGGACCCGGATCGAGGGCGCCGAGCACTCCCCCAACACGGGCCGGCCGGTGGAGACCGCCGCCGCGCTCGCCGCGTTCTGGTCGGGGCTGTAGCGGCCGGCCGGTCCGGGGCGCGCGCACTGCGTCAGTACTGCGACTGGAGGTGCTGCCAGAAGCCGTCGCGCAGGGCTCTGCGCAGGGGCGGGTGGCCGCGCAGCGAGCGCTGGAGGAGCCGTTCGGCCTCGTGCAGCAGGTCCTGGTCGACCGGGCCCGGCAGGAACGGGTGGCCGGGCAGCAGTTCCGCCAGCGAGTCGCGGCCGCGTGCGGCGAGCCAGGCCGTGGCGATCCGCACCCCGACGAGCCGGACCTCCTCACGGGAGGGCGCGGGGGCGTCCTCCTCGTAGGTGGTGACGGCGCGTCTGGTCACGTACGGGCTGCAGAAGTCCAGGTCGAAGGTGCGCCGGCTGTCCACTTCCCAGAGCAGCGGCTCCGCCTGGTTGTGCCCCTCGCCGGCCTCGATGCCCCACAGATGGACGCGGGCGCCGTAGCCCTGGGCGGCCTCCACGGCGGACACCAGGTCCTCGTCGCCGCCGACGAGCGCGGCGTCGCTGATGGCGCGGTGGCGGGCCAGCGACTCCAGGTCGGTGCGGATGAGGGAGTCGACGCCCTTCTGCTGGTTGTTGGAGTTGAGGTTGCCGAGTCTGACCTTGACGTCGGGGAGTTCGGCGATGACCTGCTGTTCGGCGGTGTGGATGCGGCGCCTGGCGCCGTCGTACCAGTACACGCGCAGCAGCCGGCTGTCCGCGAAGATGGTGCGGGCCTTGTCGATGAACGCCTCGATCAGCCCCTCGGCGTCGAGGTCGAAGGAGCGCCGGTCCTCGGTGCCGGTGACGAGCAGTCCGGCGGCGGCGTACACATAGCCCGCGTCGACGAAGATCGCGTGGGTGGAGGGGGTCTTCGAGACCTCGGCGAGTACGCGTTCGAGCAGGGCGATGACGCGGTCCAGGCGCTCGCCGATCTCCGGGTCGTTCATGGGCGGTCCGTCGCGCGGACGGCCGGGGGCACGGGCCTGATTACCAATCGGTAGTTAGACATCCAAAAAATTTCCTTAGCGTAGGGAATGTTTGCAGGGGGCAACTCGTTGTCATCCGTGTGGGGCGCTCGACTGTCATGCCTGGCGCTCCTCATCCTTGCGGACGGGAGACCGTCCTCCCAGTAGTTCTCCAGCAGGAGGATCAGACGAAGGGAAGCCCTATGCGCTTCGAGATCATGCGCCTCGACGATGTCGACGGTACCGCCGTGGACAGCACCGTCGTGGACGCCGCCTCCGTCAACCGGATCGTGCAGCAGGCCGCAGCAACGGGCCAGCGCATTTACATCCGGCCGGCCGAAAGCCCGGCCTCATAACGCCTTGCCGCTGTGAAGGGTCGTCGCAACGAAGACGAAACGCCCCCGTACGGACCGTCCGTACGGGGGCGTCGGTGTGTGGGCGGCGGGTTCAGCTTCCCTGGATGACCTGGGTGACGCCGTTGATGATCTGCTGCACGGCGATGGCGGAGAGCATCATGCCGGCGAGCCGGGTGACGAGCACGACGCCGCCGTCCTTGATGACGCGGATGATCAGCAGCGAGTAGCGCATGGTCAGCCAGAGCACGACGTGCATGGCGACGATGGCCGTCCAGACGGAGACCTGGTCCACCGCGCTGTCGGCGTGCTGCACGGCGAGGATCACCGAGACGATCGCGCCGGGGCCGGCGAGCAGCGGCATGCCCAGGGGGACGAGGGCGACGTTGACGTCCTTGGTCTGGGTCGGCTCGTCGGTCTTGCCGGTGAGCAGGTCGAGCGCGATCAGCAGCAGGAGCAGACCGCCGGCGATCATCAGCGCGGGCACGGAGACGTGCAGATAGTCCAGGATCTGCTGGCCGAGCACGCCGAAGACGGCGATCACGCCGAAGGCGACGGCGACGGCCTGGAACGCCATCCTGCGCTGCACCTTGGCGGGGCGGCCCGCGGTCAGGGCGAGGAAGATCGGCGTGATCCCGGGCGGGTCCATAATCACAAAAAGGGTGAGAAAGAGTGATCCGAAGACAGCGATGTCGAACACGGGTGAGCCTTGTGGGGAGTGAGCGGGAATGCGGTGGGTGGCCGCGGGGAAGGGCGCGCGCCGCAGGGCCGCCGGGCATGCCGGACGGCCGTGGGTGCGCTGGGTGATGTGCGGTGTACGGGCGCGGGCGCGGCCCGTACGACGTTACGCGGTGGGTCCGCCGGCGCCCGGCACCGGGAAGGCTCCCGTGGCGCGCCGGGTGATCTCGCCGTAGATCTCGGGGTCGGTGGTGTACGCGCCGAGGGCGACGGTCTTGCGGCCGCCGTGGTAGTCGCTGGAGCCGGTCGTCAGCAGGCCGATTTCACCGGCGAGGGCGCGCAGCCGGGTGCGGGTCGGCTCGTCGTGGTCCATGTGGTCCACCTCGATGCCGTCGAGACCGGCGGCGGCCAGTTCGGCGATCCGCGCCTCGGGGACCGTACGGCCGCGCTTTACGGCGGCCGGGTGGGCGAAGACGGTGACGCCGCCGGCGGCCTTGACGAGCCGGATCGCGTCGAACGGGTCGAGTTCGTGCTTCTCGGCGTAGGCGCGCCCGCCGTCGCCGAGCCAGTCGGGCGTGAAGGCGTCGGACACGGTCGGGACGACGCCCAGTTCGACCAGGGCGGTGGCGACGTGCGGCCGGCCGACCGAGCCGTCGCCCGCGATGCGGGCGACCTGCTCCCAGGTGACGGGGACGCCCAGCTCCTGGAGCTTGCGGACCATGGTGCGGGCGCGGGGCACCCGGTCGTCGCGCACCAGTTCGCGCTCGCGGGCGAATTCGGGCTCGTCCGGGTCGAAGAGGTACGCCAGCATGTGCAGGCCCACGCCGTCGATGCGGCAGGACAGCTCGGCGCCCGTGACGAGCGTGAGCCCCTCGGGCAGGGCGGCGATGGCCTCGGCGTGCCCGCGCACCGTGTCGTGGTCGGTGAGGGCGACGACGTCGAGGCCCGCGGCCGCGGCGCCCCGGACCAGTTCGGCGGGGGTGTCCGTGCCGTCCGACGCGGTGGAGTGGGTGTGCAGATCGATGCGCACGACACGGACTCCAGTGCTCACGGCGGACGGGGGGACACCCAAGGATAACCGGCGCGCGGGCTCGTTCCGGCCGCCGTCAGGGGCGGGTGAGCAGGCGGGGGGTCAGGGCGCCGCAGGGGACCAGGTCCACCTCTCCCCCGGCGTCGCGCAGGTCCGTCAGCACCAGTTCGTCGTACATCAGCAGCGCGGACTGCTCGGGCCAGACGATGGCCCACAGCCACAGGCCGCAGGCCTCGCCCGCGAAGACGGCCCGGTCGGCGGGGGCGTCCCGGACCTGCCAGAGCGGGGTGGGGCGGCCGGCGGCCAGCACCTTGGAGTCGGGCGGTCCGTCCACCCGCAGCGAGGGCCCCGGATCGGGTCCGTCGATGCCGGCGTAGCGCGCGCCGAGCCCGACGCCCGGTTCCTCGGCGACGAGCAGCAGCTCGCCCATGCCGCCGAGCGGTCCGGGTCCGGAGCAGGCGACGGCGGTGGCCCGGCCGCCGGTGCGGTCGTCACCGGCGCAGGCCACGCCCGTGAACAGCCAGCCGACCGGGAGCGGCCAGGGCATCCACACGGGCACCTGGGTCCGGTTCACCACGACGCCGAGCGCCTCGACGCCCGGCGGGACGACCGGCTGGAGCGGATGCACGCTGCCGTGGACATCGCACTGCCAGGAGTCGGCGAAGAGTCCGGGCGCCCTGACCCGGCCTGCGCACTTCGGGCAGCTTGGTTCGCCCCTCATACCTCCCAACGGTCCTCCCCGGCCGTCCCCACGTCAAGGACGATCACCCGCGCGGCGCGCGGCGGGGGCGCGCCGGCCCGCCGTCCGGGCCCGTCAGTCCAGCGCGGCGGAACGCCGCAGGGGATCGCGCAGGTCGGTCCCCTGGGCCAGCCACTTCTCCTGGAGCTCCCGCGCGCCCCGGACCCGCTTCCAGGCGGCCTCGTTGGGCGTCATCGGCAGCAGCGGCAGGAAGCGGACCGGGTCCAGGGGCGCGTCCAGCTCCAGGTCCTCGACCAGTCCGCCGCTCTCCGCGACCAGCACCGAGCTGAACGGCGCCCCCGGCCACAGCGGCTCGCCCACGTCCAGCGAGGCGCCCGGCGCCACGACCAGCCCCTCCACCTGCGGCGCGGCCGCGAGCACCGCCAGCTTGCGCAGCACCTGGTCGGTGTCGGCGAGCCCGCCCCGTACCGAGAGCACCAGCTCGGCGCGCGGGCCCTTCACCGGATCGGCCAGAACGGCGGTCGGGTCGGACATGGGCCGGCCGGACATGCCGAGCGTGGCGTACCGGACGATGTCGCCGTCGATGAAACGGAGCACCTCGATCCGGTCCGTCCCGAGGAAGGTCACCGCCGCGCGTGCGTCCGGTTCGCCCAGGGCCGTACGTAGCCGGGCCTCGACCTGAGCAAGAATTTCTGCCATGCGGCGAGCATAGGACGCGTATGGAACGGGCAAAGTAAGGGATTGGGCCTGTACCGGCTGCTAGCCTGGGGTGTCGGTCGCGGGGCAGCACGCAGAAGCGTCGCTCTCAGCCCGCGCAACGTCGTCCCCCACGGGGGACCGACCGGAGGAGGTGGGGCTGCGGTGGATGGAAGTCGATCGTGCAGTACCGACCGCTCTTCCGACCGGCGCCTCTCCGCGTGACCCGATGACCCGGTCGAGGCCGCCACGGCATGTCGCGCGTGACGGAAGAGCGCCCCTCTTTGCCTGTCTGTAGCGAACGCCGTCACCGTGCCGCCGCGGTGCCGCCCGCTTTGCGGATGTGAGCCCACGTCCCCATTCCGGGCTGTGCCACGCCCTCGCCGACGGCCCTCCGTGAAGGAGCCAGCCATGTCGATGATCCGTGACCTGCGCGCAGTCGTGCGCCCCTCCCTGCGCAAGAACGCCGCCCTGCACAACAGTTACGACACCACCCGCGACCCGTCCGCCTCCAGCGCGGTCGTCGACTGCGCGGTCTACCGCGACGGCCGCCGCCTCGCCGAGACGGAGGGCACCTGTCACTCCCCGCGCGAGGCGATGCTCCGGGTGCGCGAGGACGGCGGCTTCGCCTGGATCGGCCTGCACGAGCCGACCGAGGAGGAATTCGCGGGAATCGCCCGGGAGTTCGGGCTGCACCCGCTGGCCGTGGAGGACGCCGTCCACGCCCACCAGCGGCCCAAGCTGGAGCGGTACGACGACACCCTGTTCACCGTCTTCAAGACCATCCACTACGTGGAGCACGCCGAACTGACCGCGACCAGCGAGGTCGTCGAGACCGGCGAGGTCATGTGCTTCACCGGCCGGGACTTCGTCATCACCGTCCGGCACGGCGGCCACGGCTCGCTGCGCGCCCTGCGCCACCGCCTGGAGGACGACCCCGAACTGCTCGCCAAGGGCCCCTCCGCCGTGCTGCACTCCATCGCCGACCACGTCGTGGACGGCTACATCGCGGTGGCCGGAGCGGTGCAGGACGACATCGACGAGGTGGAGATCGAGGTCTTCTCCACCCCGGACAAGGGCAGCGCGCGCGGCTCGGACGCCGGACGGATCTACCAGCTCAAGCGCGAGGTGCTGGAGTTCAAGCGGGCCGTCTCCCCGCTGCTGCGCCCGATGCAGCTGCTGAGCGAGCGGCCGATGCGGCTGATCGACCCGGACATCCAGAAGTACTTCCGGGACGTCGCCGACCACCTCGTACGGGTGCAGGAGGAGGTCGTCGGCTTCGACGAACTCCTCAACTCCATCCTCCAGGCCAACCTGGCGCAGGCGACCGTCGCGCAGAACGAGGACATGCGCAAGATCACCTCCTGGGCGGCCATCATCGCCGTGCCGACGATGATCTGCGGCGTCTACGGCATGAACTTCGAGCACATGCCCGAACTCAAGTGGACGTACGGCTATCCGATGGTGCTCGGCTTCATCGGCGTGGTCTGCTTCTCCATCCACCGCATGCTCAAGCGCAACGGCTGGCTCTGAGCCGTCCCGCCCTCCCCCGCGCCGCCGCTGCCCCCGCGCCGGCCGGTCTAAGCTCTGCCCATGACTGCTGACACGCTGCTCGGGACGGCCCTCGTCGAGGAGGCCGCCAAGAAGTCGGGCCTCGTCTGGGTGCGCTGTACCGGCCACGCGCGGGCGCTGTGGCACGTCTGGCACGAGGGCGCCGTCCACCTCGTCGGCGACGGCCCCGGCGAGCAGCCGTTCCCGGCCGGGCTCACCGAGGGCGCCGCGGCCGAGGTGACCGTCCGCAGCAAGGACAAGGGCGGCCGGCTCGTCGCCTGGTCCGCCGCCGTCACCGAGCTCGCGCCGCACTCCGAGGCGTGGGAGGCCGCCGTCGCCGAGCTGAAGGGCAAGCGGCTGAACGCGCCCGACGCGGAGCACCTGCCCGAGCGGTGGGCCCGCGAGTGCCGCGTCGTACGGCTCACGCCGCTGGACGCGCGCACCGAGCTGCCGCAGACCTCCGGGGCGGCCGCGCCGCTGCCGACGACGGCGACGACCCGGCTGCCCGTCCCGGCCCATCTGCCGCGGCTGCTCAAGCGCTCGCTGCGCAAGTAGCGGCCGGTCAGGCCGTGGGCGAGGTCCTGGGCAGCTGCCGGCCGTAGTCCACGGTCTCGTCCTCCGGCGGGGCCTTCAGCGCGAAGTCCTTGCCCCAGTCGGCGAGCGTGATCACACCCCCGCCGCCGCCCCGGGCGAAGCGCAGCGGATACGGCTTGCCGTCCAGCGACACGTCGAGCGAGCCGCCCGCGCCCTCGCCGCCCATGATGCGGATCGTGCGCTTCCCGCGGATCTCGTCGCGGTCGCCCTTGGACAGCTCGCCGTGCAGCGTGAGCATCCCGTCGAGCAGCACCTTCTTGTCGGTGAACCCGCTGAGCTGCTTGTAGGTGGGGTCGTCCTCGGGGACCTTGACGTACTTGTCCTCCAGCTTGTCCGCCGCGGCCGCGCCGTCCTCGCCGGTGTCCGTCTTCCCCTCGTCGGCGTGGCTCCAGAAGCCGGCGTCGGCCTTGAGGTACAGCTCGTCGCCGATGCGCAGCAGGGTGAAGGAGCTGTTCTTCGAGGTGACGGAGCCTGCCCCGCCCCGGTCCTTGAGCCGCATGTCGATCTTGTACGTGCCGCCCTTGCTCACCAGCGTGCCGGCGAGGCGCACCGCGTCGGCGGAGTCCACCGCGGTCTGCGCCTTCTTCTCGATCTCCGGCGCCGAGAGCTTGCCGACCCCGTTGGTCCCCTTGTCCGGGTCCTCGCTCCCGCACGCGGCCAGCGCCGCGGTCAGCCCCGCGCAGAGCACGACGGCGAGGGTTGCGGTCCGGCGGCGGGCCCGGGCGGCCGGGGCGGAAGAGGTCACAGGCGCACTGCCTCTCGTCTCCATGGTGGGGGTTGGCAGACGGCAGCGTACCGGGGTGGCCTACGCCATCGGACCCAGAGCCGTCCGGACGGTCCGCCGGGGCGGTCCGGGACCGTACCGGCTAGCCTGATCACGTCATAACGGAGCGATAACTGTCGGAAGCGGGCGGCACCGGCGTCCGGAAACGATCGAGGAGGCGCGGGAATGACACCGGTCACACCCAGGGTCTTCGTCTCGCACCTCTCGGGCGTGCCGGTGTTCGACCCCAACGGCGACCAGGTGGGGCGGGTGCGCGACCTGGTCGCGATGCTCCGGGTCGGCGGCCGGCCGCCCCGGCTGCTCGGCATGGTCGTCGAGGTGGTGAGCCGGCGGCGGATCTTCCTGCCGATGACGCGGGTGACCGGCGTGGAGTCGGGACAGGTGATCACCACCGGCGTGGTCAACATGCGGCGCTTCGAACAGCGGCCCACCGAACGCCTGGTGCTCGGCGAGTTCCTGGACCGCCGGGTGCGGCTGGTGGAGACGGACGAGGAGGTCACCATCCTGGACGTGGCGATCCAGCAGCTGCCGGCCCGCCGGGACTGGGAGATCGACAAGTACTTCGTCCGCAAGGGCCGGGGCGGGGCGCTGCGCCGCAAGGGCGAGACGCTGACCGTCGAGTGGTCGGCGGTGAAGGGTTTCTCGCTGGAGGAGCACGGGCAGGGCGCCGAGTCCCTGGTGGCCACCTTCGAACGGCTGCGCCCGGCCGACGTGGCCAACGCGCTGCACCATCTGACGCCCAAGCGCCGGGCGGAGGTCGCCGCCGCGCTGGACGACGACCGGCTGGCCGACGTCCTGGAGGAGCTGCCCGAGGACGACCAGGTGGAGATCATCGGCAAGCTGGAGGAGGAGCGCGCGGCGGACGTCCTGGAGGCGATGGACCCGGACGACGCGGCCGACCTGCTCGCCGGGCTGCCGGAGGAGGACAAGGAGCGGCTGCTGACGCTGATGCGTCCGGGTGACGCGGCGGATGTGCGGCGCCTGATGTCGTACGAGGAGCGCACCGCGGGCGGGCTGATGACGACGGAGCCGGTCATCCTGCGCCCGGACGCCACGGTCGCGGACGCGCTGGCGCGGGTCCGCCGGTCGGACCTGTCCCCGGCGCTCGCCGCGCAGGTGTACGTGTGCCGGTCGCCGGACGAGACGCCGACGGGCAAGTACCTGGGCACCGTGCACTTCCAGCGGCTGCTGCGCGATCCGCCGTTCACCCTGGTCAGCTCGTTGCTCGACAGCGATCTGGTGCCGCTCCAGCCGGACACCCCGCTGTCGGTGGTGACCAGTTACCTGGCGGCGTACAACCTGGTGTCGGTGCCGGTGGTGGACGAGAGCGGTTCGCTGCTGGGCGCGGTGACCGTGGACGACGTGCTGGACCACCTGCTGCCGGAGGACTGGCGGGAGACGGACTTCCACGGCGGCGAGGGGGTGCTCCGTGGCCGGTGAGGACCGCGCCAGGGCGTCGAACGGCGCGACGGCGCTGACCCGGGTGCCGCGCAACCGGCTCGACCAGCCGAAGGCACCGCGCCGCAGGCTGCTGCCGGAGTACGACCCCGAGGCGTTCGGCCGGTTCTCGGAGCGCATCGCGCGCTTCCTGGGCACGGGCCGGTTCATCGTCTGGATGACGCTGATCATCATCCTCTGGGTGGCGTGGAACGTGTTCGCGCCGGATCATCTGCGGTTCGACCAGTATCCGTTCATCTTCCTGACGCTGATGCTGTCGCTCCAGGCGTCGTACGCGGCCCCGCTGATCCTGCTCGCGCAGAACCGGCAGGACGACCGGGACCGGGTCACGCACGAGCAGGACCGCAAGCAGAACGAGCGCTCCATCGCCGACACGGAGTACCTGACCAGGGAGATCGCGGCGCTGCGGATCGGGCTGGGCGAGGTCGCCACCCGGGACTGGATCCGCTCGGAGCTGGAGGACCTGGTGAAGGACCTCGACGACCGGCGCGCCCTGCTGTCCGCCGAGAGTGACGAAGACCGCTGACGGGTCCGCCCACGGGGTGAGCGCACGCGCCGTACCATCGTCCGTATGGCTACGGAAGACGCGGTGCTTGAGGCACTGGCGACAGTGAACGACCCCGAGATCCACCGCCCGATCACCGAGCTGGGCATGGTGAAATCGGTCGACATCGGTCCGGACGGTGCGGTCGCTGTCACGGTGTATCTGACCGTCTCCGGCTGTCCGATGCGCGAGACGATCACCCGCAACGTGACCGACGCGGTGGCCCGTGTCGAGGGCGTGACCCGGGTGGACGTCACCCTCGACGTCATGAGCGACGAGCAGCGCAAGGACCTCGCCGCGTCGCTGCGCGGCGGCACGGCCGAGCGCGAGGTGCCGTTCGCGAAGCCCGGCTCGCTGACCCGGGTGTACGCGGTCGCCTCCGGCAAGGGCGGCGTCGGCAAGTCCTCGGTGACGGTGAACCTGGCCGCGGCGATGGCGGCGGACGGGCTCAAGGTCGGGGTCGTGGACGCGGACATCTACGGGCACAGCGTGCCCCGGATGCTGGGGGTGGCCGGCCGGCCGACCCAGGTCGAGAACATGATCATGCCGCCGTCCTCGCACGGGGTGAAGGTCATCTCCATCGGCATGTTCACGCCGGGCAACGCCCCGGTGGTGTGGCGCGGCCCGATGCTGCACCGCGCGCTCCAGCAGTTCCTGGCCGATGTGTTCTGGGGCGACCTGGACGTGCTGCTGCTCGACCTGCCGCCGGGCACCGGTGACATCGCGATCTCGGTGGCCCAGCTGGTCCCGAACGCGGAGATCCTGGTCGTCACGACCCCGCAGCAGGCCGCCGCCGAGGTGGCGGAGCGGGCCGGTTCGATCGCCGTCCAGACCCACCAGAAGATCGCCGGTGTCGTCGAGAACATGTCGGGCATGCCCTGCCCGCACTGCGACGAGATGGTCGACGTCTTCGGCTCGGGCGGCGGCGCCAAGGTCGCCGAGGGGCTGACCCGCACGGTCGGCGCCGAGGTGCCGGTGCTGGGCGCCATCCCGATCGACGTACGGCTGCGCGAGGGCGGCGACGAGGGCAAGCCCGTCGTCCTGTCCGACCCCGACTCCCCCGCCGGCAAGGCGCTGCGCACCATCGCGGGCAAGCTGAGCGGCCGTCAGCGCGGCCTGGCGGGCATGTCCCTGGGCATCACCCCGCGCAACAAGTTCTGACGCGTACAGGGACAGCGGAAGGCCGGAGCCCTCGAGCCCCGGCCTTCCGCTTCTCCGGAGCCGTTACGCGTACGACTCGATGTCCTTGACCACCGAGAAGCCCAGCCCGTACGCGCTCATGCCGCGCCCGTAGGCGCCGATGTGCACCCCGCCGGGCGCGGAGCCGGCCAGCACCCAGCCGAACTCGGACTCGCGGTAGTGGAAGGGGACGGGTACGCCGTCGACCGGCAGGGACAGCGCCGACCAGGCGGGGCCGGCCAGATCGTCGGCGAGTTCGAACGCCGTCTCGGTCTGCTGGTCCAGCCAGTCGTCGCGCAGGGTGTGGTCGAGCTGCGGGGGCCAGGTGCAGGAGAGCAGGCCGGAGCCGGCCAGCCAGGCCGCCGACGAGACCGTCGTCGCCTCCAGGACCCCGGTGCCGTCGCCGCTGCGCCGTACGGGGCTGCTGGCGACGGTGACCACGACCGCGAACCGCTGCCGGTCGTTGCCGGAGTCGCCGCGGACCAGGGGTTCGTCGCCGTGGCCGATGGAACCGTGCTGGACCTCGCCGTCGGCGGCGGTGCCCAGCGGCATCAGCCTGCGCGGGCCGGTGAACGCCTCGTCCAGCGCGTACCAGGGGAAGGGCGCCCGCAGATAGCCCTCGACCGTGAGCCGGGCCGCCGGGACCGCCTCCGCCGTGACCGTGTCCGGCGCGTCCTGTGCGCCCACCCGACTCGTCGTCTCCATCAGCGGCCGCCTCCTCGATCCGTAAGGGTCCGGAGCGGCCCGCCCCCCGCGGGCGTCCTCACAGCCGGACAGATGGAGAATAGCGACACCGTCCGGGCGACCTGGGATTGGCCGGGCTCAGGTGGCGTCCGCGTCGAAGGGCGGCGGTGTGTCCTTCGGGGGCTGGTCGCCCTTCTTCAGCAGGTCGGGGGCGCCCTTGGAGCCGTTGGCCGCGGTGACGGACGCCCCGCCCGACACGCCGGTCTTCGCCTCGACGGACGAGCTGCCGCGCCCGTTCACCGCGTCGGTGACGTCGGACAGCTCCTTGCGCAGGTCGAAGCTCTCACGGATCTCCTTGAGCCCCATGTCGTCGTTGCCGTCCATCAGCTGCTTGCGGACGAACGTCTTCGGGTTGAGGTCCTCGAACTCGAAGTCCTTGAACTCCGGGCCCAGCTCCGTGCGGATGTCCTGCTTGGCACTCTCCGAGAACTCACGGATCTTGCGGATGAAGCGCGCGGCGTCCTGGATGACCTTGGGAAGCTTGTCCGGGCCGAAGACGAGCACGCCGAGGATCGCGAGCGCCAGCAGCTCCAGTGCGCCTATGTCGTTGAACACCTTGCGGCTCCTCGTCTTCTCCGCGACCAAGCTCGGATGAGGTCCGGACCCCGAACACGGTACCCGGCCAATCTGTCCGGGCGGTAGCTCGCCGTGGCCGTCAGGTGCCGGTTGCGGACCCCAGGGTCAAAGTTATGGACAGGTCTTTACCACCGCGCGTCACCGTGAGCTCCAGCCGGTCGCCCGGCCGGTGCGAGCGGATCTTGACGATCAGCTCCTCGCCGCTGTGCACGCGTTTGCCGTTGACCTCGGTGATGACGTCGTCCGCCCGGACGCCGGCCCGGTCGGCCGGGCCGCCCTCGGTGACCGGCGAGGTGCCCGGGGCGCTCGCGCCGACCTTGGCGCCGTCCCCGGTGTACTTCATGTCGAGCGTGACACCGATCACGGGGTGGGTCGCCTTGCCGGTGTTGATCAGTTCCTCGGCGACGAGCTTGCCCTGGTTGATCGGGATGGCGAAGCCGAGGCCGATGGACCCGGCCTGTCCGCCCTCACCGGCCGAACCGCCGTCGGCGGCGCGGATGGCGCTGTTGATGCCGATGACATGGGCGTCGGTGTCCACCAGCGGGCCGCCGGAGTTGCCGGGGTTGATCGGCGCGTCGGTCTGGAGGGCGTTGACGTAGCTGACGTCGCTGCCGTCGCCCTTCTCGCCGCCCGCCGTGATCGGGCGGTCCTTGGCGCTGATGATGCCGGAGGTGACGGTGTTGGACAGGTCGAACGGCGCCCCGATGGCCACCACCGGGTCGCCCACCCGGACGTTGTCGGAGTTGCCCAGCGGCAGCGGCTTGAGCCCGGAGACCCCGCTGACCTTCACGACGGCCAGGTCGTAGCCGCTGTCCTTGCCGACGATCTCGGCCGACGCGGTCTCGCCGCCGCTGAAGGTGACGGTGATCTCACCGGAGGAGCCGGCCGGGGCCACCACGTGGTTGTTGGTGAGGATGTGGCCCCGCTCGTCGAGGACGAAGCCGGTGCCGGTGCCGGACTCGTCGGCGCCGCTGACGTGCAGGGTGACGACGCTGGGCAGGGCGCTGGCCGCGATACCGGCCACGCTGTCCGGGGCCCGGCCGCCGCCGTCGCGCTCGTCCTGGGGCAGTTCGACGCTGGTGAAGCCGCCGTTGCGCTCTATGTACGCGCCTATGCCGCCGCCGACCCCGCCCGCGACCAGGGCGAGGAGCAGCGCGCCGACCAGCAGGGCGCCGCGCCGTCTGCCGCGCCGTCCGTCCGGGAGCGGGGGGCCGGGCTGGGTGACGAGGGGCCGGCGGTGCGCGCCCCAGGGGTCGTAGCTCTGCCAGGGCTGCGCGGCCTCCGGGGCGGGGGCCACCGGCGGCGGGAACGCCCGCGCCGGGTCGGCCGGGACGCCGATGCCCGCCCCGTCGGTGCCCGCGTACGGCGGGGGCACGGGGGTGCCGTGGGCCGGTGTGGGCCGCTGCACGGGAGGGGCGGGCGCCCAGGGGCCGGGGCCGCCGTAGGGCGGGGTGCTGTACGGGTCGGGGTCGTGCAGCGGCTGCACACCGTGCGCCACGGTCACGGCGTCGTGCGGCACGGCGGCGTCAGGGGCGGCGGTGTCCGGCGCGGCCGGCTGCGGTGCGGCGGCGTCCGGCGCGGGCGGCTGCGGTGCGGCGGCGTCCGGCGCGGGCGGCTGCGGTGCGGCGGCGTCCGGCGCGGGCGGCTGCGGTGCGGCGGCGTCCGGCGCGGGCGGCTGCGGTGCGGCGGCGTCCTGCGGTACGGCGTCCTGCGGCGCCGGGGCGTGGGGCGCGGGCGCCTGTGCGGCGGCCTGCGGGGGCTCGGCGAGCGTGTCCGGGGCGGTGGGGGCCGGTGCCGGGGCGTCCGGTGCCGTCACGGCGTCCGGCGCGGCCGGGGGCTCCGTGCGCGCGCCGCCGCCCGGTGTGGGCCGGCTCCACCACTTCGCCTTCGGCCCGGTCGGCTTCCCGTCGTCCATGCTCTCCCCGCAACTGCCGCAACCGGCCCTCCGCACGCCCCCGCAGGGGCGTCCCTCCCGAAAATCCTGCCGGAATTCAACCAGGTTTGGCCCGAACCCGCGCGGCCCGTACGGGGCGCCGGGTCAGCGGCGGGGAGCGAGGGGCAGCCCGTGGTCGCCGGAAGCCGGTTTCGCGGCGGCCGATGTGGGCGGCAGGGAGGGCTTCGGCTCGGACGACGGGACCGGACGCAGCCCGCTGCCCAGGGTGCGGGCGAGCAGCGGACCGGCCCCGCCGGGGCCTATCAGCGCGGAGACGCCGAAGCGCAGGGACAGGCCGTACGGGTTGGCGGTGAGCCGGCCGTGGCCCAGCAGCGAGGGGGCGGTCGGGGCGAACCCGGCCGAGACCGTGTTCACCGCGAGGGAGGCCGGGCGGTCGCCCTGGCCTGAGACGGTGCGCGAGCCCTGGCCCGGGCCGCCGCGCCGGCCGAGCACTCCCCCGCCGCCGGACCGGGCCTCGGCGCCCACCGGCGTCACGCTGTTGCCCGAGCCGGAGGCGCGGGTGGGGGCGTCGGAGCCGCTGCTCGTCGGCAGGGCGCCGCCGAGCGCGATGGCGGCCAGCGAGACGGCGCTGGCCGCGGCGAAGGCGAACCTGCGCCCCCGCCAGGGCGAGCGGTCGCCCTCGCGGCCCACCTCGTGGATGCGGAAGCCGGAGCCGGCCGGTGAGGCGGGCAGCGCGGTGGCCCCGCCGTGCGCGGCGGGGAGGTAGCCGAAGCCGTCCAGGGGGCCGGGGGCGGTGGTGAGGTCCGCCCGGCCGCCCGGCGGGCGCGTACCCGGGAAGAGGCCGTCACCGAATCGCCCGGAGTCGCCCGCGGGTCTTCCCCGCAGCTCGTCGTCACCCCCCGGCGGTCCGCCCGGGAGCCCCTGGAGACGGGCCAGGAAGCCCTCGGAGGGGGAGGGCTGGGCCGCCTGGGCGAACACGCTCTTGAGCCGGCGCTGGGCGGCCGCCTCGGCCGCGCATCTGGCGCAGGTCGCGAGATGGGCCAGCACCCGGTCGCGGGCGTCGTGTTTCAGCTCGCCGTCCACGAGCGCGGCGAGGCGGTCCCCCAGGTGTTGTTCCGCGGGGGTCGGATCTGTGCCGCTCACGCCGTGCCGCCCTCCCCGGCTAGGAGGGCTCCCGCCAGCGAGCGCTGCTCGGCCCGCGCCTCGGGCGAGCGGTGCCGCAGGGCCTTGCGCAGGTGGGAGCGCCCGCGGTGGATGCGACTGCGCACCGTACCGAGCTTGACGCCGAGCGTGGCGGCGATCTCCTCGTAGGAGAGTCCCTCGATGTCGCAGAGGACGACGGCGGCCCGGAACTCGGGCGCGAGGGTGTCCAGCGCCTGCTGGACGTCCGCGTCGAAGTGGGTGTCGTTGAAGGCCTGCTGGGGCGACGGCTCGCGGCTGGGCAGCCGCTCGGCGGCGTCGTCCCCGAGGGAGTCGAAGCGGATGCGCTGCTTGCGGCGGACCATGTCCAGGAACAGGTTGGTCGTGATGCGGTGCAGCCAGCCCTCGAAGGTGCCGGGCGTGTAGGTCGACAGGGAGCGGAAGACACGGACGAAGACCTCCTGCGTGAGGTCTTCCGCGTCGTGCTGGTTGCCCGTCAGCCGGTAGGCGAGGCGGTACACGCGGCCGCTGTGCGTGCTGACGATCTCTTCCCATGTGGGCGGGGTCCACGCCTGGGATTCCGCATCGGAGGCGAAGGTCGCGGTCGGTGCGGAGTCTTTGGAAGAACGGTCAGCGATGTCGGTCACGGATTTCGGCTCACCCGCCGACCTGAGAAAGCGCCGCAGCACTCCTCCCCGATCCACAGGCGCAGCCGCACCTCCCCTATCGGCTCTGGTGGTGTCCAGTGGAGCCCCTACCATAACCACCTCGCCCGTTAGCTCCGGATAAGCCTTTTTCCAGCTGGGGCCGGGGATCGCCCCGGAACTCGGCCCGCGCGCCGCGCCCGTACACCGGGCCCGGTCCGCAGGATGTCCCCGCCCTTTCACAACGCCCGGTCCCATCTGCGGGTTCCCGACTCCAGCGGATACAGTCACCGTTGCGCCAACTAAGGGGACAGGAGAGGGTCATTACCGCCAACCGGCAGACGAGCTGGGCGTTCGCCGACGCCTTTGTCGCCGAGGACGAAGCTCTGCGCTGGGCCCGGGACCGGGCCCGCGATGCGGGACTTCGCTCGGTGTCCCCAGGCACCGGCGCCGCGCTGCGTCTGCTCGCGGCCACCACGGACGCCAAGGCCGTCGCGGAAATCGGTACCGGCACGGGCGTGTCCGGCATCTATCTGCTGCACGGCATGCGGCCGGACGGGGTGCTGACCACGGTCGATCCGGAGCCCGAGCGCCAGCAGTTCGCCCGTGAGGCGTTCCGGGCGGCGGGGTTCGCGGCCAACCGCTCCCGCTTCATCCCCGGCCGCGCCCTCGACGTCCTGCCCAGGCTCGCGGACGGCGGCTACGACCTCGTCTTCTGCGACGGCGACCGGATGGAGAGCCTGGACTGCCTCGCTGAATCGTTGCGCCTGCTGCGGCCGGGGGGTCTCGTCTGCTTCGAAGGCGTCTTCGCGGACGGCCGTACGGTCGACTCGGCCGCCCAGCCGGCGGAGGTGCTGCGGCTGCGCGAGCTGCTGCGCGCGGTCCGCGAGAGCCAGGAGCTGCTGGCGACGCTGCTGCCGGTGGGCGACGGTCTGCTCTGCGCGGTCCGGCGCGGCTGAGCGGCGGCCGGGCGGCCTGCGGGGCGACCGGCCCCCGGACACACCGCTGCCCCGGCACGGGACCGCGCCGGGGCAGTGATGAAGTTGTGAGCGCCTCTGCTCAGCTCAGCCGACGACCTGCTTGAGGGCGTCGCCGAGGGCATCGGCCTCGTCCGGCGTCAGCTCCACGACAAGCCGACCGCCGCCTTCGAGCGGAACTCGCATGACGATGCCCCGCCCCTCCTTTGTCACCTCGAGCGGGCCGTCGCCCGTCCGCGGCTTCATGGCCGCCATGCTCGTTCCCCTTCCTGAAACCAGCTCATCGCAACCGGCGGCCCCATGACAGGCGCTGCCTCACCGGCATCGAACACAGTGCTTCCACGCCATTATCCCGCATCATCGACCCCGATGACCAACATCGCTCTGCATCGCTTGGGCAACGCGCTCGCTCAAAACCACCCAATTCGGGGACCTCACTGGGATACTCCCGCCCCTGCGGCCCCTTCGCGGCACGAAAATGTTTGACGCAGGTCACATGTCCGCCCAGGGCGAAGTCGGCCATGCTTGCGGGTGGACAGGCTGCTGAACGACACGCGAAGGGGACCTCTCATGGCCGATCACGACGACGCGGTACGCCACGACATCGTCGACGGGCTCGCGACGATCACGATCAACCGGCCCGACGCGATGAACGCCCTGAACACCGCGGCCAAGGTCGCGCTCCGCGACGCCCTGCGGTCGGCCGCCGCCGACCCCGGTGTCCGGGCGGTGCTGCTCACCGCGGCCGGCGGGCGCGCCTTCTGTGTCGGCCAGGACCTCAAGGAGCACCTGGCCAAGCTCGCCGAGGCCCGGGGGCAGGAGGGGGGCAACGCGCTGAGCACCGTCCGGGAGCACTACAACCCCATCGTGCGGGCGCTGACCGAGATGCCGAAGCCGGTCGTGGCCGGGATCAACGGGGCGGCCGCCGGCGCGGGCTTCGGCTTCGCGCTCGCCTGCGACTACCGGGTGGCCGCCGACACCGCCTCGTTCAACACCTCGTTCGCCGGGGTCGCCCTGACCGCCGACTCGGGGGTCTCCTGGACGCTGCCCCGGCTCATCGGCCGGAGCCGCGCGGCGGACCTGCTGCTGTTCCCGCGCACGATCTCCGCCGCGGACGCCCATGAGCTGGGCATCGTCAACAAGCTGGTGCCCGCCGCCGACCTCGCCGCCGAGGCGGCCGCCGTGGCCCGTGCCCTGGCCGACGGGCCGACCGTGGCGTACGCGGCGCTCAAGGAGTCCCTCGCCTTCGGGGCCTCGCACTCGCTGAGCGAGGCCCTGGAGAAGGAGGACGAACTCCAGACGAGGGCGGGCGCCTCCGAGGACCACGGGATCGCGGTGCGCGCCTTCCTGGCCAAGGAGAAGCCGAAGTACCTCGGGCGGTAGCCGCCCCGGAGCCGGCCGACCGTTACACCGGGGTCGGGCGGGAGACGCAGTCCGCGAGGTGGTCGTCGACCAGACCGCACGCCTGCATCAGGGCGTAGGCCGTCGTCGGTCCGATGAACCGCAGCCCCCGCTTCTTCAGCTCCTTGGCCAGGGCCGTGGACTCGGGGGTGACCGCCGGTACGTCGCCGAGGGTCTTCGGGGCCGGGCGGCCCAGCGGGTCGGGGGCGTGCGACCAGATCAGCTCGTCCAGCTCACCGGCGGCCCAGCCGGCCAGCACCCGGGCGTTGGCCATGGTCGCGTCCACCTTGGCGCGGTTGCGGATGATGCCCTCGTCGGCCAGCAGCCGCTCCCGGTCCGCCTCCGTGAACGCCGCCACCGCGGGGATGCGGAACCCCGCGAAGGCGCTGCGGAAGCCCTCGCGGCGGCGCAGGATCGTCAGCCAGGAGAGCCCGGACTGGAACGCCTCCAGGCTCAGCCGCTCGAACAGGGCGTCGTCGCCGCGGACCGGGCGGCCCCACTCCGTGTCGTGGTACCAGAGGTAGTCCTCGGTGGACAGGCCCCACGGGCAGCGCAGACCGCCGTCCGCCGCCGCCACCGCCTCGCCGCTCACCGGCCGGTCTCCCCGTCGTGCGGCGCCCCGTCGTCGGGCGCCTCGTCGCGGGGCTCCTTGAACAGGTCGGGGCCGCCGGTGCGGGTGGCCTGGGCGCCCGCGAGCGCCGCCTCCAGCTCCGCGATCCGCGCGTCCCGCTCGGCCAGCTCGGCGCCGAGGCGGGCCAGGGCCTCGTCCACGTCGGCCATGCGGTAGCCGCGGACGCCCACGGGCAGCCGGAGCGCCTCGACGTCCTCCCGGCCGACCGGGCGCGAGACGGGCAGCGGGTCCGTCAGCTGTTCGGGCGCCACGTCCCGCAGGACGTCGCCCTTCCCCCCACCGACCACCGCGAGGGTGACCGCGGCAACCACCACCACCATCGACAGCAGCAAGAACAAGAACACGCGCATCTCCCCTGGGAGCGGAATTCGTCCGGGTCCGATCGTGCCATGCGGGACCGGCGGCTAGTGTCGGCTGTTGGCCCGGGCAGGTTCCGCCGGGCCCGATTCACAGGAAAGGGACACGCATGACGAGCGGTGCGCTCCGGCTGGGGCGGCGCGAATTCGGGGCGCACGAGCAGGTGGTCATGGCGATCGTGAACCGCACCCCGGACTCCTTCTACGACCGGGGCGCCACCTTCCAGGACGAGCCGGCGCTCGCCCGCGTCGAGCGGGCCGTGGCCGACGGCGCGGCGATCATCGACATCGGCGGCGTCAAGGCGGGGCCCGGCGAGGAGGTCACCGCCGAGGAGGAGGCCCGCCGCACGGTGGGCTTCGTCGCCGAGGTGCGCCGCCGGCACCCGGACGTGGTGATCAGTGTGGACACCTGGCGCCACGAGGTGGGCGAGGCGGTCTGCGAGGCGGGCGCGGATGTGCTGAACGACGCGTGGGGCGGCGTCGACCCGAAGCTCGCGGAGGTCGCCGCGCGGTACGGGGCGGGGCTCGTGTGCACCCACGCCGGTGGCGCGGAGCCGCGGACCCGGCCGCACCGGGTGGGGTACGAGGACGTGATGGCGGACGTCCTGCGGGTGACCACGGGGCTGGCCGAGCGGGCCGTGGCCCTCGGGGTGCGGCCCGACGGCATCATGATCGACCCCGGTCACGACTTCGGGAAGAACACCCGGCACTCGCTGGAGGCGACGCGGCGGCTCGGCGAGATGGCCGAGACGGGATGGCCGGTGCTGGTGTCGCTGTCCAACAAGGACTTCGTGGGCGAGACGCTGGACCGGCCGGTCAAGGAGCGGCTGCTCGGCACGCTGGCGACGACGGCGGTGTCGGCGTGGCTGGGGGCGCGGGTGTACCGGGTGCACGAGGTGGCGGAGACCCGGGACGTGCTCGACATGGTGGCGTCGATCGCCGGGTGGCGGGCCCCGGCGGTGGCCCGCCGGGGCCTGGCGTAGCGCGCCGTCAGCGGCCGACCTCCTTGGTGACCAGGGCCACCGCCTCGTCCACGTCGTCCGTGACGTGGAACAGGAGCAGGTCCCTGTCCGACGCCTTGCCCTCGGCGACCACCGTGTCGCGGAGCCAGTCGACCAGGCCGCTCCAGTAGGCCGTGCCGAACAGGACGATGGGGAAGCGGGTGACCTTGCCCGTCTGGACGAGGGTCAGCGCCTCGAAGAGTTCGTCGAGCGTGCCGAGGCCGCCGGGCAGGACGACGAAGCCCTGGGCGTACTTCACGAACATCGTCTTGCGGACGAAGAAGTAGCGGAAGTTGACGCCGATGTCCACGTGCGGGTTGAGGCCGGACTCGAAGGGCAGCTCGATGCCGAGGCCGACCGAGACGCCCTTCGCCTCGCGCGCGCCCTGGTTCGCCGCCTCCATCGCGCCCGGCCCGCCGCCGGTGATGACCGCGAAGCCCGCCTCGACCAGCGCCCGGCCGATCCGTACCCCCGCCTCGTACTCCGGTGTCCCGGCGGCCGTCCGGGCCGAGCCGAAGACGCTGATGGCGCTCGGCAGTTCGGCGAGCGCGCCGAAGCCCTCGACGAACTCGGACTGGATGCGCATCACCCGCCACGGGTCGGTGTGCACCCACTCCGAGTCGTCCTCGGAGTCCAGCAGCCGCTGATCGGTCGTGCCGGGCTGCACCTGCTCCCTGCGGCGCAGTACGGGGCCGAGGCGCTGCTCCTCGGGCCGTACCGCGCCTTCGGGGATCTCCGCACCCTCGGGGATGCGCGCGTCCTCGCGGTTGCCCATGATCTGCTCCCTCCGCCTGTGTCGGAGGCGCCCTGCGGCGCCCCCGTCTCCCGCCAGCGTAGATCGCCGCCGGTTACGGACGGGGAAATGCGGGAGGTCGGATCGTGGGTCAGGCGGTGAGCCAGGAGCGCAGGCGCTCCTCGCAGTGGGTGATGCGCTCGACCCTGACGTGCTCGTCGCGCTTGTGGGCGAGGACCGGATCGCCGGGGCCGTAGTTCACCGCCGGGATGCCGAGGGAGCCGAAGCGGGCGACGTCCGTCCAGCCGAACTTGGGCCGGGCGGTGCCGCCGACCGCGTCCATGAACGCCTTGGCGGCCGGGTGCGAGAGGCCGGGCATGGCCGCGCCGGAGTGGTCGTCGACGGTGAACTCCGCGACGCCGCAGCCCTCGAAGACCTCGCGGACGTGGGCCAGCGCCTCCTCCTGGCCGAGGTCGGGGGCGTAACGGTAGTTGACGACGACGGTGCAGGCGTCGGGGATGACGTTGTTGGCGACGCCGCCCTCGATGCGTACGGCGTTGAGGCCCTCGTGGTATTCGAGTCCGTCGATCACCGGTCGGCGCGGTTCGTACGCGGCGAGCCGGGCCAGGACCGGGGCGGCGGCGTGCACGGCGTTGGACCCCATCCAGCTGCGCGCGGAGTGCGCCCGCTCCCCGGCCAGGTGCAGGAAGACGCGCAGGGTGCCCTGGCAGCCGCCCTCGACCTCGCCGTTGGAGCCCTCCAGGAGGACGGCGAAGTCGCCCTTCAGCCAGTCGGGGTGGGCGTCCGCGATGTGGCCGAGGCCGTTGAGGTGGGCGGCGACCTCCTCGTTGTCGTAGAAGACGAACGTGAGGTCGCGGTTGGGCTCGGGCACGGTGGCGGCGATGCGCAGCTGGACGGCGACGCCGGACTTCATGTCGGAGGTGCCGCAGCCCCACAGGAGGCCGTCCGCGTCGAGCCGGGAGGGCACGTTGCCGGCGATCGGCACGGTGTCGATGTGCCCGGCCAGGATGACGCGTTCGGCGCGGCCGAGATCCGTCCGGGCGACGACGTTGTTCCCGTACCGGTCGACGGTGAGGTGCGGCAGGGCCCGCAGCGCCGCCTCGACGGCGTCCGCCAGGTCCTTCTCCTCCCCGCTGACCGAGGGGAGGTCGACGAGCGCGGCGGTGAGGGCGGGCCCGTCAAGGGTGAGGTCAAGCGTGCTTTCGGCCATGGCTAGGAGGGTAGTGCCTGTCGTACGGTGGGCCCGTGCCCAGGACCGTTTCCGCTGCTCCCCGACGTCCCGGCCGCAGTCGGCGGCTGCGGGTCGTGGCCGCTCTCGGCGTGCTCACCGCGGTGGCCGGTTATCTGACCGTTCAGTACGTTTCGGGCGGGCGGGGTTCCGACCAGTGCACGGTGCGGTCGGTGGACGGCACCTACCGGCTGACGCCCGAGCAGGCCGCGAACGCCGCGACGATCTCCGCCGTCGGCACCCGGCGCGGGATGCCGGAACGTGCCGTGACCATCGCGCTGGCGACCGCGCTCCAGGAGTCCGCGCTGCGCAACATCGGCCACGGCGACCGGGACTCGCTGGGGCTGTTCCAGCAGCGGCCCTCGCAGGGCTGGGGCACCGCGAAGCAGATCATGGACCCGGTGTACGCGTCCGGGAAGTTCTACGAGCACCTGGCCGAGGTGCCCGGCTACTCGCGGCTGCCGCTCACCGTCGCCGCGCAGCGCGTCCAGCGCAGCGGCTTCCCGCAGGCGTACGCGAAGCACGAGCCGGACGCGGCGCTGCTGGCCGCCGCGCTGACCGGGCGCGCCCCGGCCGCGCTGGACTGCGAGCCGCCCCGGACCACCGGCGGCACGGGTGACGCGGCGGCGGTGCGGGCCGCCCTGACGAGCGCGTTCGGCAAGGACGTCCTGCCGTCCGGCGCGGGCGGCGAGGCCCCGGCGGCGGGCGGCGCGGCGGCGGACGCGCTCACGGTCCCGGTGCGCGCGGACCGCCGCGCCGAGCGGGACGGGGTGCCCCGGCGGGGCTGGGAGCTGGCGCACTGGGCGGTGGCCCAGTCCGAGGCGCTGGGCATCGACGAAGTCGCCTACGGGGGCCGGGTGTGGAAGGCCGGTGAGGGCTGGCACACGGCCCGCGAGGCGGCGCGGCTGCGGGCCTCGGACACGGACGAGGTACGGCTGCGCCTGGTGCGCTGACCCCTGGGGCGGACGACACCGGACCGCCCGCGCACGCGTGCGAGCCCTCGCCCGTGCGGGCGTACCGCCGTGTGCCGCGGGCGCCCCGCGAGCGGTGGCCCGGCGATCGGCGCGCCGTCCTCCGTAAGCCTTGTGCCGTAAGGGGAGTGACGGTTCCGCGGTCGGGCGCGGCGCGCACCGTTTGCCCCGGTTCCTCCATTGAGGATTATCCGACGCATTGCCAGGTCTTTACGTCGGCGTACCGCAACCTCACCCGCCCCCACGGCGGTTGTCAGGGCGTCCGAGCCACGGACAGCCAGATTTCCCTCCCGTCGAAGGAGCATCATGTCCCTCCCCCTGACCCGCCGGATCGCCCGTACCGCACTGCTGTTCGCGGCGGGTGCGACCTCCGTGGTCGGTGCGGCCGGCGCCGCGAGCGCCGCGGGGCTCCCGCAGGCCCCCGACCTCGGCGGTCTCACCAGCGTCGAGGGCTCCGGTCTCGGCAAGACGGTCGAAGGGGCCGCCCAGCCGGTCTCCGACGTCGCGGGCGAGACCGGCGGCAAGGTCGTCGGCACCACGCTCCCGGTGGCCGGCAAGACGGTCACCGACCTCGGCTCCAAGGCCGGCCCGACGGCGCAGAAGGTCGCCGGCAAGGGCACGGCGGGCAAGGGCAAGGGCAAGGGCGGCGGTCTGTCCGCCGACTCCCTGGCCAAGGGCCTGCCGCTCGGCTGAGACCGTCCCGGCCCCCGCACGCGGGGGCCGCGGGGAGTACGTACTCCTCGCGGCCCCCGCGTGCGCGCGTGCTCAGCCCAGTCGCTTGACCGCGGCCGCGACGCGCTCGTCGGTGGCCGTGAACGCCACCCGTACGAAGCGGTCGCCGGCCGGTCCGTAGAAGTCGCCGGGCGCCACCAGGATGCCCAGCTCCGCGAGGTGCGCCACGGTGTCCCAGCACGGTTCGTCGCGGGTCGCCCACAGGTAGAGGCTCGCCTCGCTGTGCTCGATGCGGAAGCCGTGCGCCTCCAGGGCCGCGCGCAGGGCGGCGCGCCGGCCGGCGTACCGGGTGCGCTGCTCGGCCACGTGCGCGTCGTCGCCGAGCGCGGCGACGGTCGCCGCCTGGACGGGGGCGGGCGTCATCATCCCGCCGTGCTTGCGGATCTGGAGCAGCTCGCCGAGCACGGCCGCGTCGCCCGCGACGAACGCGGCGCGGTAGCCGGCCAGGTTGGACCGCTTGGACAGCGAGTGGACGGCGACGATTCCCTCGTACGTACCGCCGCACACATCGGGGTGGAGCACGGAGACCGGTTCGGCCTCCCAGCCCAGTTCCAGGTAGCACTCGTCGCTGAAGACCAGCACGCCGTGCTCGCGGGCCCAGGCGACGATCCGGGTCAGCTCGTCCTTGGCGAGGACCCGGCCGGTCGGGTTGGACGGCGAGTTCAGCCAGAGCAGCCGGAGGCCGGCCGGGTCGAGCGCGGTCGGGTCGTCGTAGACCACCGGTTCGGCGCCGCAGAGCCGGGCGCCGACCTCGTACGTGGGGTAGGCGAGGCGCGGGTAGGCGACCTTGTCGCCGGGGCCGAGGCCCAGCTGCGTCGGGAGCCAGGCAACCAGCTCCTTGGAGCCGACGACGGGCAGCACGTTCTCGTGGGCCACCCCGGCCGCGCCGAGGCGCCGCTCCACCCAGCCGGTGAGCGCGTCCCGCAGTTCGGCGGTGCCCCACACCGTCGGATAGCCGGGGCTGTCCGCGGCCGCGACGAGCGCCTGCCGGATCAGCTCGGGCACCGGGTCGACCGGCGTGCCCACGGACAGGTCCACGATCCCGTCCGGGTGGGCCCCGGCCGTCGACTTGTAGGGCGCCAGCTTGTCCCAGGGGAAGACCGGGAGGCGGGAGGAGACTGCGGACACGGCTCTCTGCTTTCTCGTACGGGGGTCACGCGGGCGGTCCGGAGGGCGGGCGGGAAACACCGCGGTCCCGCACGGCGACGAGCCGTACGGGACCGCGGCGGCGCACGTGCCGGGCGCTGTTACTGGTTCTGCGGCGGCAGCGCGGCGACGAACGGGTGGTCCCGTTCGATCAGACCAAGCTTGGAGGCACCACCCGGCGACCCGAGGTCGTCGAAGAACTCGACGTTCGCCTTGTAGTAGTCCTTCCACTCGTCCGGGGTGTCGTCCTCGTAGAAGATCGCTTCCACGGGGCAGACCGGCTCGCAGGCTCCGCAGTCGACACACTCGTCCGGGTGGATGTACAAGGACCGCTGGCCCTCGTAGATGCAGTCGACGGGGCACTCTTCGATGCAGGCCTTGTCCTTGACGTCGACACAAGGCTGCGCGATGACGTAGGTCACGCTGTCGTTCCTCCTCGGTAGGGCGTTGGCTCTCGCGCGGGAGCGCGGCGTCGTCGATGCCCGCCCCTAGTATCTCCGTTCGCGGGCACGAACCGAACAGGAGGGGCGGACAGAGCTGTGGAATTCACCATCGGCGGACGGCTGGAGGTCCGAATTGCACCGGCTGACGTGGGCAAACGGGTATCAGTCAGGCGTTTGACCGAAGACGGCCCCCACGGGCCGAAATTCACCGACACGGTCGGCGTTCTCACATCGTGGGACGACGGTGTGCTGTCCGTCACACCCCGCGGCGGGGATTCGGTGCGCATCCCCGAGTCCACCCTGGTCGCGGGGAAGGTCGTGCCGTCCGCCCCGGCCCGGCGGCGCGGACCCGCCGCCACCTTCGCCGAACTCGCCCGCGTCTCGGCGCGCGCCTGGCAGCCCGTGGAGAGCGAGCCGCTGGGCGACTGGCTGCTGCGCGCCTCGGCCGGATTCACCCGTCGCGCCAACTCGGTGCTGCCCCTCGGCGACCCCGGACTCCCGCTCGGCCCGGCGCTCGGGCGTGTCCGCCAGTGGTACGCGGACCGGGACCTGCCGGCGTACGTGCAGACGGCGACCGGCGCGGAGGGGGCGCAGGAGGAGCTGTGCGCGGCCCTGGAGGAGCACGGCTGGCGGCGCGAGGTGACGGCGGAGCTGCGCATCGCCGCGCTCGCCCCGGTCGGTGACCTGCCGGCCGAGATCTCCCGCGTCCGGCTGTCCCGTACGGCCGGTCCGGAGTGGCTCGCCCGCTACCAGCGGGTCGGGACGCCCGGCCCGGAGGTGACGGCGGTGCTGCACTCCGGGCCGTCGGTGTGGTTCGCCACCGTGCCCGGCGGGCCCGGTGAGTCGGCACCCGCCGCGATCGGGCGGTGCGTGGTCGACGGGCGGTGGGCCGGGTTCATGGCCGTCGAGGTGGCCCCCGAGCACCGGCGGCGGGGCCTGGCGACGGCCGTGATGACCGCGCTGGCCCGGCAGGCGATGGACGAGGGCGCGTCCGCCGCCTGGCTCCAGGTGGAGGCGGACAACGAGGGCGCCCGCGCCCTGTACGAGGGGATGGGCTTCGCGGTCCACCACCTGTACCACCACTTCCGGCCGGTGTGACCGTGGCCGACGAGGGGAACGACCGCGAGGAGCCGCGCCGCCGGTTCGCGGAGGAGGCCCGCGCCGAACGGCCCGATCTGGCGCTCCTGTGCCTGCTGGTGGCGGCGGTGGCGGACCCGGAGCTGGACGCCCGCGGGATCGACGAGGCGCAGATCGAGCTGGACCGGCTCGCCGGGCAGCTCCCCTACGGGCTGCGCGGCGCCCATGCCTGGGCGTCGGCGCTGGCCGAACTGCTCGGTGAGCGCTACGGGTTCGAGGGCGCCGCGGCCGACTACCGGCGCCTGGAGTCGTCCCTGCTGCACGAGGTGCTGCGGCGGCGGCGCGGGCTGCCGATCCTGCTGTCGGTGGTGTGGATCGAGGTCGCCCGGCGGGCGGGCGCCCCGGTGTACGGGGTGGCGCTGCCGGGTCATTTCGTCGTCGGGTTCGGCGATCCGGCCGAGCGGGTGCTCGCCGATCCCTTCGCCGGTGGGCGGCCGCTGACGGACCAGGACGCGGAGCTGCTGGTGACGAGCTCGACCGGGGAGCGGTGGGAGCCGTCGTCGCTGGAGCCGGCGCGCCCGCTGGAGGTGGTGCTGCGGGTCCTGAACAACATCCGGGCCTGGGCCGCGGCCCGCCCGGAGCACACGGACGTGGCGCTGTGGGCGGTGGAGCTGTCCCTGCTGCTGCCCTCGCACCCGGCGGCGCTGCGCTACGAGCACGCCCAGCTGCTGGTGCGCGCCGGGCAGTTCCTGCGGGGCGCGGCGGCGATGGAGGAGTACGCGCGGGTCGTCGAGGGGGTGGACCCGGCTACGGCGGAGGCGGTGCGGCACAGCGCGCGGGCGGCGCGGTCGCTGCTGAACTGACGGGCCGGGGGCACGCGGTCGTGCGGGGCGGGGCCGATTCCAAACCTCGGGTGGGTGCGCTGTGCCGTCCAATGGGTGATGTTCCGCTCTCCGCCACTCGATGGGCCCATGGCAGGGCCCCCATGCGGCGCTCTTCCGATGGCGGGGTTCCCGGTTCGGCTTGACGGTGGATCACGTAGCCGCTGCGTCACCAGGAGTCGACACACCGTCACTCCTCGCAGGGGCGACGAAAGGACCTGTGACAGATGCGCTCTGCCCGCACGCTGTTCGCCTCGGCCGCCGTCACGGCGGTACTCACCATCACGACCCCGACGGCCTACGCGATGACCGTGGCCGCCGACCAGAACCACGGCGGCTCGTCCGCCGCCCACGAGCACGACGACTCCGACGGCGGCTGGAAGAAGGACAAGCCCAGCGGCGGCGTCCACGCCGGTGGCGGTGCCCTGTCGAAGACGATCGCCAAGGAGTGGCAGCCGGGCGACGAGGGCGGCAAGTACAAGGACGCCGACAAGCCCCACGGCGGCGTCCACACCGGCGGCGGCGCCCTCGCCAAGACCGTCGCCAAGGAATGGCAGCCCGGCGACGAAGGCGGCAAGTACAAGAACGAGGACAAGCCCCACGGCGGCATGCACACCGGCGGCGGCGCCCTCGCCAAGACCGTCGCCAAGGAATGGCAGCCCGGCGACGAAGGCGGCAAGTACAAGAACGAGGACAAGCCCAGCGGTGGCGTGCACGCCGGCGGTGGCGCTCTCGCGCAGACGGTGAGCGAGTGGAAGCCGGGCGACGAGGGCGGCAAGTACAAGGACGAGCAGAAGCCGCACGGCGGTATGCACACGGGTGGCGGCGCGATGGCGATGACCGGCAGCGGTCTGGCGGCCGGTTCGCTGCTGCTCCTCGGTGGCGCGGGTGTCGCGGCGTACCGGCTCCGCCGCCGCCAGGCGTCCGGCGGTGCGATGGCCTGACCGGCCCGCGGTCCCTGGGGCGTGTTCCGCAAGGTCCCGCCTGCCGGGCGACGCCCCAGCCGTCGCGGTCGCCGTCCCTCCGGACGGCGGCCGCGGCGCCCGCGTTTTCCCCCTCGTACCGCACCCGCCCGGACGAAAGGCTCTTCCTCCATGGCCGCCCCGCAGACCTCCGAATCCCCCACCCCCGGAACCGCGGCCCCCACCGGTCCGCTGAGCCGGGCCCTGTTCTGGCCCCTCGCGGTGGCCGGGCTCGGCATGGTCCTGATCTACCACTCCATCGGTTCGCCGGTGGACGACAAGCCGCCCGCCCCGCCCTCGGTGGCGGTCTCCGCGGCCGCCTCCCCCTCTGCCTCCGCCGCCGGCGCGAAGGGCGACGAGCCGAGCGAGTCGCCGTCGCTGCCCCGCTCGGAGCCGACCCGGCTGCGCATTCCGTCGATCGCGGTGGACGCGCCGTTCACGCCGCTGTCGATCGGCGCGTCGGGCCGGCTCGACGCGCCGCCGCCGAACGACAAGAACCTGGTCGGCTGGTTCAAGGACGGGCCGACGCCCGGTGAGCTGGGGACGTCGATCGTGGCGGGCCATGTGGACACCACGACCGGGCCCGCCGTCTTCCTCCAGCTGCGGTTCCTGAAACCCGGCGCGACCGTGGACATCACCCGCGCCGACGGGACGGTGGCCTCGTTCTCCGTGGACAGCGTGGAGACGTTCAGCAAGGCGGACTTCCCGGACGACAAGGTGTACGCCGACACCCCGGACGCGCAGCTGCGCCTGATCACCTGCGGCGGCGACTACGACCGGAAGGCGAAGGACTACGAGGACAACGTGGTGGTCTTCGCCCACCTGGACTCGGTCGGGGCGAAGTGAGCGGCGCGCCGGGGCGTCACGGTGTCGCCGGTGCCGCCCGGGCGCCGGTGGCGTCGCGGTCGGGGCCGGGGCCGGTGTCCAGCGCCCCGGCCAGTGCCGTGGCCACGGCCACCAGGGCGAGGACGACCGTCATCGTGAGCCGGAGGCCGATGTGGTCGGCGAGGAAGCCCAGGGCGGGCGGGCCGACCAGGAACGCGCCGTAGCCCGCCGTGGAGACGGCGGCCACCCGTGCCGCCGCGTCGCGCGGGTGGTCACCGGCGGCGGACACCGTGACCGGGAAGCCGAGGGAGGCGCCGAGCCCCCACAGCACGGTGGCGGCGCCCGCCATCCAGGGGCTCGGGGCGACGACGACCACCACGAGGCCCAGCGCGGCGGTGAGGCCGCTGATCCGGACGACCCTCACCCGTCCGAACCGCTCCAGGAAGGGGCCGCCGGCCAGCCGGCCGAGGGTCATCGAGGCGGCGAAGACCAGGAAGGTCAGCGAACCCGCCGTGGCGCTCACGTCGTACCCGTCGACCATGAGCAGCGGCAGCCAGTCGTTGGCGGCGCCCTCCGCGAAGGCCATGGCCAGGACGATCACGCCGATGAGGACGAGCTGCCGGTCGCGCCACACGTGCAGTTGCCCGCGCAGCCCGCCCCCTGCGGACCCGGCGGCCGGTGCGTCCTCCTTGCCCGTGCCGTGCGGGATGGCGAGGACCGCCCGTGCACCGGCGCCGGCTATCAGCACCGCGACGAGTGTCAGATGCCATCCGACGGGGAACGCGGCCGCCGTCAGGGCCATGCCCAGGAGCGCCCCGACGACGGTTCCCAGGCTGAAACATCCGTGCAGCACGGGCAGGACGGGCCGGCCGATGGCGCTCTCGACGGCGGCGCCCTCGATGTTGAACGCCACCTCGCTCATCCCCATCCCGCCGCCGAACAGGGCGAGCCCGCCGAAGACCACGGCGGCCTGCGAGAGGGCGGTGCCGGCGGCGACCACCAGCAGCCCGGCGACGATCAGGAGGACGCCGCCGAGGATGGTCGCCCGGCCGCCGCGGCGCCGTACCAGCGGTCCGGACGCCGTGACCCCGGCCATCGAGCCGGTGGACAGCCCGAACAGCACGAGGCCCATCGCGCCCGTGGACACGTCGAGCCCGTCCCGGACGGCCGGGGTGCGGGCGACCCAGGAGGCCATGCCCGTACCGGCGGCGAGCATGAACAGGAACAGGGCGGCACGCCAGCGGCGTGTGGCGGCATCCATACGGCGGGGCCTCGTCAGACGGTCGGAGAGCGGGCGTGCGAAGTGGCGGCGAAGGTGACGGACGCCACGAGCGTACGATCGTACGCCTGGAGTGTACGATCGTACCCATGACGGACCACTTCGCGGGCGACCCCCGTACGAACCACGAGCGGATGCTCGCCGGAGACCTGTACATCGCCGACGACCCGCAGATCGTCGAGGCGCAGAAGCGGGCCGTGCGGCTGGCCGCCCGCTATCTCGCCGCGTACACCGAGGACCCGGACGCGGCGCGGCCGGTCGTCGCGGAACTGCTCGGCGGCCTGGGCGCGGGGGCGCACATCCGGCCGCCGCTGTACGTCGACTACGGCTCGTACCTCACGGTCGGCGAGGACACGTTCGTCAACTACAACCTCACCGCACTGGACGTCGCCCCGATCACCATCGGCCGCGACTGCCAGATCGGGCCGAACGTCCAACTCCTCACGCCCACCCACCCGGTGGAGCCGGAACCGCGCCGGGCCAAACTGGAGGCGGCGCGTCCCATCACCATCGGCGACAATGTCTGGCTCGGGGGCGGGGCGATCGTGCTGGCCGGGGTGACCATCGGGGACAACAGCGTCATCGGCGCGGGAGCCGTCGTCACCAGGGACATTCCCGCCGACGTGGTCGCCGTGGGCAATCCGGCCCGGGTGATCCGTTCGATCTAGACGAGGGCGACGAGGGATACAGGGTGGCGACCGGACAGAACGACCCCGAGCGGCGGGAGCGCATCATCGCCGCCGCGCTGGACGTGATCGCGGCCGAGGGGGTCGCCGGGACCTCGCACCGCAAGGTCGCCGCCCGCGCGGGCGTGCCGCTCGGCTCGATGACGTACCACTTCGCCGGGATGGACGAGCTGCTGCGGGAGGCGTTCACCCGCTTCTCCAGCGGGATCGTCGCCGTCTTCGAGGAGCGGCTGGGCGCCGCCGGCACACCCGACGAGGCGCGTGAGGCGGTCGCCGATCTGGTGCACCACCTCTCCGGCGGGAATCAGCGCGAGCTGGTCCTGACCCACGAGCTGTACACGCTCGCCGCCCGCAAACCCGCCTACCGCGAACTGACCCGTGAGTGGATGCGCCGCAGCCGGGTCGCCCTGGAGTGGCACTTCGACCCGGCGACGGCCCGTCAGCTGGACGCGCTGATCGAGGGCCTGTCCATTCACCGCGCCCTGGAGACCGAACCGCACGACCGCGCCCTGACGGCCGAGGCGATTTCCCGCATCACGCGCGCCTGAAACACGCGCGCCCCCAGCTCCTGGTCGGCACCTACCTGACCGAGGTGCCGGCCAGGCCCACCGGTCTCACTGGTCGCACCGGTCTCACTGGTCGCGCCGGTGGACCGCGTACACCGCCACCGCCCCGGCGGCCAGCGCCCACAGGGCGTAGACGGTCCAGGCACCGGCCTCGGACCACGGGAACAGCTCCGGCGGGGGCTGCGGCAGGGCCACGTCCCGCAGCCGGTCCCAGACGCTGTCGGGGCTGCGCAGAATGCTGGGCGCCCTGCGGGAGTCGGCGCCGGGCGAGGAGGAGGCGCCGCGGGGCCCCGCCGAGGGCCTGGCCGACGTCGGGCGCCTCGCGCGGGCCACGACCGCCGCGGGGGTGCGGGTCGAGGTGGAGTGGCGGGGCGAGCGGCGGGCCCTGCCGCCGGAGCTGGAGCTGTCGGCGTTCCGGGTGACGGCCCGCTTCCCGGTGCCGCCGCCGGGGACCCTGTCCGAACCGCTGCCGGCGGTGGGGACGGTGGCCACATGAGCGCCGACGCCGCCGAGCCGGTCCGGGTGGTCCTCGCGGACGATCAGCCGCTGGTGCGGACCGCGCTGCGCATGGTCATGGCCGACACCCCGGACATCGAGGTGGTCGGCGAGGCCGGGACGGGCGAGGAGGCCGTACGGCTGGTCGCCGAACTGGCCCCCGATGTCGTCGTGATGGACATCCGGATGCCCGGCATGGACGGCATCGAGGCCACCGAGCGCATCGCCGCCACGGAGGCCGGCACCCATGTGGTGGTGCTGACCACGTTCGACGACGACGATTACGTGTACGGGGCGCTGCGCGCCGGCGCGGCCGGGTTCCTGGTGAAGGACATGGCGCTGGACGACATTCTGGCGGCGGTCCGGGTGGTGGCGTCGGGGGACGCCCTCATCGCCCCGGCCGTCACACGGCGGCTGATCCGGGAGTTCGCGGCCCGTCCCGTCGCCTCGCCGTCCCCGCCGGCGCCGCTGGCCGCGATCACCGAGCGGGAGCGGGAGGTGCTGGTGCTGGTCGGCGGCGGGCTCTCCAACGCGGAGATCGCCGAGCGCCTGGTCATCAGTGTGGCCACGGCCAAGACGTATCTGACCCGGCTGCTGGCCAAGCTGGGAGCGCGGGACCGGGTGCAGCTGGTGATCATGGCGTACGAGGCAGGCCTGGTGTCGCCCGGCCGGTGAGCGGCGGGGCGGACGGGGCGGCGAGGGCGGACGGCAGGGGGGTGCCCCCCCTACAGCCAGCCCTTTTCGCGGGCCATGCGGACGGCCTCCGCGCGGTTGCGGGCGGCCGTCTTCTGGATCGCCATGGAGAGGTAGTTGCGGACGGTGCCCTGGGAGAGGTGGAGGGCGGCGGCGATCTCCGCGTTGGTGGAGCCGTCGGCGGCGGTGCGCAGCACCTCGCGTTCGCGGTCGGTGAGCGGGTTGGCCCCGTCGGCGAGGGCGGCGGCGGCGAGGCCGGGGTCGATGACGCGTTCCCCGGCGAGCACCTTGCGTACCGCTTCGGCGAGTTGGGCGGCCGGGGCGTCCTTGACCAGGAAGGCGTCGGCGCCCGACTCCATCGCGCGGCGCAGATAGCCGGGCCGGCCGAACGTGGTGACGACGACGACCTTGACGTCCGGGAGGGCTTCGCGCAGCCGGGCCGTCGCGTCGATCCCGGTCATGCCGGGCATCTCGATGTCCAGCAGGGCGACGTCCACGGCGTGCTCCCGCGCCGCGGCCACGACCTCGTCGCCGCGGGCGACCTGGGCGACCACCTCGATGTCGGGCTCCAGGCCGAGGAGCGCCGCCAGGGCCTCGCGCACCATGGACTGGTCCTCGGCGAGGAGAAGTCTGATCATGCTCATTCCGGGGATACTAGGCCGGATTCGAACGGAACGCTGAGGACCATGGTGAAGCCTTTGCCCGAACGCTGATGGGTGGCCCGGGTGCTGACGGTGCCGCGCACGGCGGAGAGGCGTTCGGTGATCCCGGTGAGGCCGTTTCCGGGGCCGCTGCCCGCCGCGCCGCGCCCGTCGTCGGCGACGGTGAGTTCGAGGACCCGCCCGTCCAGCGTCTGGCGCGGGGCGAGCGAGACGGTGCAGCGCCGGGCGCCGCTGTGGCGTACGACGTTGGTCACCGCTTCCCGCAGCCCCCAGGCGAGCACCTCCTCCGTCTCCTCGGGCAGCCCGTCCGGCACCTCGGCGGGCACGTCGGCGGTGACTCCGGCGGCGGCCAGCGCGGTGCGGGCCCCGGCCAGTTCGCCGGGCAGGGTCGGCCGGCGGTACCCGGTGACGGCGCTGCGTACGTCCACCAGCGCCTGGCGGCTGACCTGTTCGATGTCGGCGACCTGGGCGGCGGCCCGTTCGGGCTGGTCGGGAAGCATCCGGCCGGCCAGTTCGCTCTTGAGGGTGATCAGGGAGAGCGAGTGGCCCAGGAGGTCGTGCAGATCGCGGGCGAGCCGCAGCCGCTCCTCGTTCGCGGCGAGCTGGGCGACCGTCGCGCGGGCCTCGCGCAGCTCGACCGTGGTGCGCACCAACTGCCGTACGCCGGTCATCGCGAAGCCGCCGAGCAGGGCCGGGAAGACCAGCGCGGTGATGATCTCGCGCGGGTTCTCCAGGGTCGCGCCGACCCCCACCAGCAGGGCGGTGACGACGGGGATCAGCCATCGCGCGGTCCGCAGCGGCAGCGTGGCGCCCACGGACACCGACACGTACACGAACAGGACCAGCCAGCGCGTGCCGAACGTCAGCGACAGCAGCACCGCGAGCGCCCCGAGGAACACGAGGAACGCCCGGACCCGGAAGACGTCGAGCGCCTTCGACGTGTGCCGGAAGACCAGGACGAGGTAGGCGCCGACGAACACCAGCAGCCCGAGCACCCCGAGCGCGGTCGCCCACGGGGTGTGGTTGCCGTCCGCGAGATCCTTGACCGGCGCGCTCATGAACGCCAGCCAGATCCCGATCCACAACAGCTTCACCCCGGCCTGACGCGCGGTACCGGGCATCCGCCCCGACCCCACCGACATCTCGTCGTCCCTCACGCCTTCAACGTGTCCTTCCGGTAGAGCCAGGCCGCGCCGCCCGTGAAGAGCAGGAAGTAGGCGCCGAGGACGGCGATGTCCCGGGCGTGCGGCGCGCCGCCCATTTCGACGGCCTGGCCGAGTGCAGCGTACGCGTGGGTGGGCAGCCACTCGGAGATGTTCTGGAGCCACTGCGGGAAGGTGGCGCTGGGCATCCACAGACCGCCGAGGATGGAGAGGCCGAAGTAGATGATCATGGTGACCGGGCGGACCGCGTCGCCGCTGGCCAGGTATCCGATGGCGACGCCGAGCGCGGCGAAGACCAGGGAGCCGGCCCAGATGACGCCGGTCAGCGCGGCCCACTGCCAGGCGTCGAAGCGCACGTGTTTGAACATGGCGGCGACGAGGAAGACGACGACGATGCACGGCAGGGTGACCATGGCGGCGCCGGCGATCTTCGCCAGGACGTAGCTGCGGCCGGGCAGTGCGGTCAGCCGCAGCTGGCGTACCCAGCCCTTCTCGCGTTCCTTGGCGATGCGTTCGCTGTTGCCCATCAGGACGGCGGTCAGCGCGCCGAAGGAGGCCATGGAGACCATGAAGAAGGACTGGAGCGTCAGATCCGTGTGCGGGATCGTGTCGGTGTCGTTCTGGGTACTGGAGATCAGCAGGTAGATCACCGAGGGGTAGATGACGGAGAAGAACATGAACTTCTTGTTCCGCAGGGTCCTGGTGACTTCGAGCCGGATCAGGGCCCAGGAGAAGGGGTTCGTCATGAGTTCTTGGCCTCCTCGGCCTCGGTGATGGCCACGAATGCCTGCTCCAGGCCGATTCCGGCGACTTCCAGTTCGCGCGGGTAGAGGCCGAGGCCGTAGACGGCGTGCACGGTGGCGTCGGCGTTGTGCGACTGGATGCGCACCCGGCGGCCGTTGACGTCGAGCGTCGAGAGGAACGGCAGCGCGCGCAGGGCCGCTTCGTCGACGGCGTCGTCCAGTGCGAAGGAGATCCGGCGGGCCCCGGCCCTGGCCTTGATCTCGGCGGCGGTGCCGTCCGCGAGGAGCCGGCCCTTGTGGAGGACCAGGACGCGGTCGGCGATCGCGTCGGCCTCTTCGAGGTAGTGGGTGGCGAACAGGACGGTACGGCCCTGCGCGGCCTGCTCCCGCATCGTCGCCCAGAACGCCTGGCGGGCGGTGACGTCCATGCCGGTGGTGGGCTCGTCCAGCACGATGAGGTCGTTGGCCCCTGCGGTGGCGAGCGCGAACCGTACGCGCTGTTCCTGGCCGCCGGACAGCTTGTTGACCATCCGGTCGGCGATCGAGGTGAGGCCCGCGCGGGCCAGCACGTCGCTCAGCGGGTACGGGCGCGGGTGCAGTCCGCAGACCAGCCGGACCAGTTCCTCGACGGTGACGTCCTCCATCAGCCCGCCGCTCTGCAGCATCGCGCCGACCCGGCCGGCCGCGATGGCCTCGCGCGGGGTCGTCCCGAAGAGGCGGACCGTGCCGGAGTCGGCCGGGCGCAGCCCGAGGAGAAGGTCGAGGGTGGAGGACTTGCCCGCGCCGTTGGGCCCGAGGAGCGCCACGGTCTCGCCGGGGTGCAGGCGCAGGGTGAGCCCGTCCACGGCGCGTACGTCTCCATACGCCTTGGTCACCTGTTCGAAGGCGACCACCGCTGTCCTCGTCGCGGTCGCTTCGCCGGCTGTCGTCGTCGTCATGCGTCCAGCCTGGCCGTACGGGGGGTGTGCGCGGCAGAGCCGCCGGTCGTGGAAAGGGGATGACAGATGTCATGCCGCCGGTGTGACACGGGCGCGGGCCGGGTACGCGGCGGCCCTGCGGCGCGGGCGGCCCTACGGCACGGGGCGCGGGCGGCCCGGAAACGGCTGCCGCCCCCGGCCGGGGGTCCGGTCGGGGGCGGCAGCCGTGCGGGTGCGCGGCAGGTCAGCCGTTGCCTTCGAGGTCGATCGTGACGGTGCGCTCGGCCTGGGTCTTGCCGAGCAGCGCGCCCTTCATCGCGTAGGCGATGTCGTCCGCGCTGAGCTGGTGCTTCTTGCCGTCGCCCTTGGTGATCATGACGCCGTCGAAGACCCCGGCGCAGAGCCGGTCGATGGCCTTCTTGTCGTAGTGGTCGACGAGCTTGCCGTCCACCGCGACCATCGACAGGATCTGCGGCAGCGACTTGGCCGGGCCGAAGGGGATCTCCTTGCCGCCCGCCCTGATGATGACCAGCCCGGACATCGCGGGCTCCGCGAACTCCTTCATCGCCCGGTCCAGTTCGGCCTGGGAGACGGTGGGTTCCTTGGTGATGACGGGCAGTTCGACGCTCTTGGTGCGGCCGGTCTCGACCTGGGCGCGGTAGGCGTCCCGGACGGAGACCATCGACTTGTTCACGTCGATCGCTTTGCCGGCCTTGCCCGGTACGGCGACGGCCTTGCCCGGTACGAACTTGATCGTGGCGTCCTTCGCGGTGCCGGAGGCGCCGGCCAGGTCCTGGAGCGCGACGCCGAGCTTCTCCTCGTCGATCGGGAAGACCGGCTCGACGGTCCGCGCGCCACCGAAGAGCGAGCCGATGACGGAGACCGGGTTGTAGTCGCTGCCGGCCGCCGCGCGCACGGTGGCCTGGCTGTCCAGCGAGAGCCCGGCCTTGTCGGGGGCGAGCTCGACCTCCTTGCCGTCCACGGTCAGCTTGAGCGGGGTCGCGGCCCGCCCGGCCAGCGCGGCGTCCAGCTTCTCGACGCCGTCCTCCTTGGTGCCGCCGCCGATGTCCACGCCGAGCACGGTGGTGCCCTTGGGCACGTCGGAGTGGTTCATCAGGAGCCCGGCCCCGTAGGCGACGCCCAGCAGGCAGACGGCCGCGACGCCGAGGAGGACCAGCTTGGAGCGGCCCTTCCTGGCGGGGGCCGGCTTCGGCGCGGGACGGGCGGCCGGGGCGGGCTGCGCGGGAGCGGCGCCCGACGGGCCCGCGCCCTTCGGGTCGCCGGGGACCACGGGCATGCCGCTGTTCAGCGTGTCGCCCGAGACGTTCTCACCGGGGCCGGCCGGGGCCGCGAACTGCGGGGTGAGGATGGCGGTGTCGTCGGACATGCGCGGCGGCACCCCGCCGGTCAGCGGGCCGCCAGGGCTCTGCGGACCCATGCCGGGCGGGAACGGGCCGGGCCCGTCGAGGTTCGGCGTGAGCGGCGAGATGCCGGGCACCGGGCCCGTGGTGGGGCCGGCCGGGCCGGGCGTACGGACGCCGAGGCCGGGGGTGGTACGCGGACCGTCGGGGGCCGCGCCGGGCCCCGTACCGCCCGGACCCGCCGGGAAGTCGCGCTGTGGGCCGTCCGAGAAGTACGGCAGGTCGGTGCGGGGGCCCGAGGGCGGGGAGACCCGCCGGGGCAGGGTGCCCCCCGGGCCACCGGCGACCGGGCCGCCGGGCACACCCGAAGCACCCGGACCGGCCTGAGCATCGGAACCACCGGCACCCGCAAGGCCACCCGGACCACCCGCGAGGCCACCGGGCCCGCCGGGACCCGCAGGACCGCCGGAGCCACCGGGCCCACCGGCACCCGCGGGCCCACCGGCCCCGGCACCGGTTCCGCCCACGACCGGCGCCGTGAAGCCCGCGCCGTCCGTGTCGCCCGGTCCGTCCGCCGACGGCTTCCCGGCCGCCGGGGGCTTGCGCGGGGCGAACCAGTCGCTGCCGCCGCCCTCCTTGGCCGGCTTCTCGCCGGAGTCCGCCGCCGCGTCCTCGCCGGGCTCCGCGGCCGGGGCCGGGGAGGCCGCCGGGGCGCCGCCCTGCGCGGGGGCGCCCGGACGCGGGGTCGAGCCGGTGCGCTCGGCGCCGCTCTCCGCCTCACTCATGGGCGTACGCATGACAACCGGCGGGATGGGGCGCGAGCCCGGAATGTTGATCCGGATACGCGTCGTCAGGGTCGTCTCGGTCTTCGGCTCTTCGGAGCGGTCCGGACCGGCAGATTCCGGGGCCCCTTCCGGGGCGTCCTGCGACGGGTGCGTCGACGGATACTGGCGTGATCCGTACGGCGGCGTACCCGAGGGGTACGCGGCTCCCCCGCGACCCTGGGGCCCGGAGGACGAACTGTCAGTTTCACGACTCAAAGCAGGTTCTCCCGATTGGCTCCGCCGCCCGTACTTCCCCCGTGCCACAGCCCGGGCGCGCGAACCACCATACTGGCCGCCGCCGAAGCACACCGCGCGACCGGGGGAAACGACCGCGCACCCCCTGGACGGGCAGGGGGCATGACGGGGCACACTACTTGGCAGGTCGGCCGCTGTCGGCCCGCTGCCGGGGCGATCGCGGCATGGTGGCGCAGATCACAGCAAGACCCATTCCACCCAGCATGAAGAGCCCGAGGCCGAGCGCGTCACCGAAGACATAGTCCCCTTCGGGCCGCCCGCTGAGCAGAACAACGATGGAAACCAGCCAACCTGCGGCGGGGGCCAGGGCTCCGGGCTGGGTGCCCGTCAGCGTGCGCCCGCCGCAGAAGAGGCCGGCCGTGCCCACCAGGGCGATCAGCAGCCCGCCGGGGAACCAGGCGGCCTGGACGAGCGTGCCCGCGATGCCCACGACCGCTCCGAGGACCGCCAGGCCGAACAGGACGGCGATCCGGGCGGGGTTGACGGGCGCGGCCAGGCCGGTGGCCGGAATGTCCCTCTTCTGCGTTTCGGTCCGGTCGCCGCCGGCCCGTGCCCTGCTGCTGCCGCTCACCGCTCGGCTCCCGGCACGCCCGCGAACAGATCGTCCTCGTGCTCGCCGGCCGGGGCGCCCGGGGCGCCGGAGGCCAACTCGTAGTACTCGGTGGTGAAGACGGGCTGGCCGAGGTCGTTGGAGAGGGCGAAGTAGAGCCCCTGGAGGGCGATCTGCGTGGCGTGCGCCCGCATGGCGGCGGCCTTGGCCCGCTCGTAGCCCGTGCCGTCGATCACGGTGGTGATCAGGGCGTCGTCCACCACGCCCGGTACGTCGCCGATCGCGGCGATGCCGAGGAAGGCGTCGGGGACCTCGGCGCGCAGGGCGGCGAACCGCTCGTCGGCGACCGAGCGCGGCACCCGGTTCCAGTAGATCTTGGCGACGGTGTGCGGGGCGGCCGTGCCGGGGCGGTACGCGGCGTCGGCGGCCAGTTCGGCGGCGCGGGTGGCGACCCGGTGGGTCTGGATGTGGTCGGGGTGGCCGTAGCCCCCGTCCGGGTCGTAGGTCACCAGGACCTGGGGGCGCACCTCGCGGATGACGTCGACGAGATGCCCGGCGGCCTCGTCCACGTCGGCCGCCCAGAAGGCGCCGGGGCGGTGGTTCTGCTCGGCGCCCATCATCCCGGAGTCCCGGTAGCGGCCGGCGCCGCCGAGGAAGCGGTGGTCGGTGACGCCCAGCTCCCTCATGGCGGCGGCGAGTTCGCCGCGGCGGTACGGGCCGAGGGTGTCGTCCCGGTCCGCGGCGTGATGGGCGAGCGCGGGCGGGATGACCTCGCCCTCCTCGCCGAGTGTGCAGGTCACCAGCGTGACCAGGGCGCCTTCGGCCGCGTACCTGGCCATGGTGGCGCCGTTGTTGATCGACTCGTCGTCCGGGTGCGCGTGCACCAGGAGCAGTCGCCGGGCGGGAAGGTCCGTCATGGGGACCACCCTACGAGCCCCCGGCGTCAGAACTTCAGGCCCCCGATCATGCCGGCCACGTTCGTGGTCAGCTCGGAGATGGTGGGCGCGATGGTGGAATCGGCGAGATAGAAGCCGAGCAGCGCGCAGACGACCGCATGTCCTCCCTTCAGTCCGGACTTCCGGATCAGCAGGAAGACGATGATCGCCAGCAGCACCACCGCCGAAATCGAGAGCGCCACAGCGGTTCACCTCCATCTGTACGGTCGGGCACGGGCAGCACGCGTGAAGCCAGCAGGTTCATACCCACCGAGCGCTACGGATCATAACTATCCGTGGCACCGCATTGATCGGGGCACAGCAGCACGAGGGGCGCACGGACGGAGCGGGCCGATAGGTTCGGCGCATGACTTCGCCAGAGATCACGTTCCCGCTCCAGTCGGCACGGACCATGAGATTCACTCTCGGGGCACCTCGCGCGTTCACGGTTTCACCCGACGGTGGACGCGTGGTCTACCTGCGCTCGGGTTCCGGCACGGACCGCTCGGGCCGGCTCTGGGTGCTGGACCTGACCGGGGACGCGGCCCCGCGGGAGCGCCTGGTGGCCGATCCGCGGGCGCTGCTCGGCGGTTCGGCGGAGCGGCTGTCGGCGCGGGAGCGCGCCCGCCGGGAGCGCAGCCGGGAGGGGTCGTCCGGGATCGTGGGCTACGCCGTGGACGCGGCGGCCGAGCTGGCCGCGTTCGCGCTGTCGGGCAAGGTGTACGTGGCCGATCTGCCGGCGGGCACGGCGCGTGCGCTGCCCGTGCCAGGCCCGGTGATCGACCCGCGCCCCTCCCCGGACGGGCGACACGTCGCCTATGTGTCCAAGGGTGCGCTGCGGGTCGTGGGGGTGGACGGCGAGGCGGACCGGGTGCTGGCCGAGCCGGAGGACGACCAGGTCACGTACGGGCTCGCGGAGTTCATCGCGGCCGAGGAGATGGGCCGCTCGCGGGGCTTCTGGTGGTCGCCGGAGTCCGACCGGCTGCTGGTGGCGCGCGTGGACGAGAGCCCGGTCCGGCGGTGGTGGATCGCGGACCCGGCGCACCCGGAGCGCAGGCCGGCGGAGGTCGCGTACCCGGCGGCCGGCACGCCCAACGCGGTGGTGGGGCTCCAGGTCGTGGGCCTGGACGGCAAGCGGGTCGACGTGACGTGGGACCGGGCCCGGTTCCCGTATCTGGCGCGGGTGCACTGGTCCTCGTACGGGGCTCCGCTCCTGCTCGTCCAGGCGCGGGACCAGCAGAGCCAGCTGTACCTCGCGGTGGAGCCGGAGACGGGCGCGACCCGGACCGTGCACGTGGACGAGGACGAGGTGTGGCTGGAGCTGTTCCCCGGTGTGCCCGCGTGGGCGCCGGACGGACGGCTGGTGCGGGTCACGGACGAGGGCGGGGCGCGGGTCCTCGCGGTGGGCGACCGGACGCTGACCGGGGCGCAGCTGCACATTCAGTCGGTGCTGGACATCGGGGACTCGGACGTCCTGGTGTCGGCGTCGGCGGGCGCGGAGGCGGAGGCTCCGGAGGTCGGCGAGAGCCATGTGTACCGGGTCAACGAGCTGGGCGTCGAGCGGGTCTCGGCGGGCGTCGGCGTGCACACGGCGGTCCGGTCCGGGCGGGTGACGGTGCTGGTTTCGACGTCGGTGGAGCGGGCAGGCGCAACGGCGAGGGTGCTGCGCGACGGCACGGAGATCGCGGTCGTCGAGAGTCACGCGGAGCGGCCGGTGCTGTCCGCGCGGCCGGTGCTGACGGAAGGGGGCGCACGGCGAATTCCGTGCGCCGTGCTGCTCCCCACCGGCTATTCGGAGTCTGACGGTCCGCTTCCTGTGCTGATGGACCCGTACGGCGGGCCGCACGGCCGGCGGGTGCTCGCCGCCCACAATCCGCACCTCACCTCGCAGTGGTTCGCGGACCGGGGCTTCGCCGTGGTCGTCGCGGACGGGCGCGGTACGCCCGGCCGTTCGCCGGGCTGGGAGAAGTCGGTCAAGCACGCGCTGGCGCTCACCGTGGAGGACCAGGTGGACGCCCTGCACGCGCTCGCGGAGCGGTTTCCGCTGGATCTCGGCCGGGTGGCGATCCGGGGCTGGTCCTTCGGCGGCTTCCTGGCCGGTATGGCGGTGCTGCGGCGGCCGGACGTCTTCCACGCGGCGGTCGTCGGCGCCCCGGTGACCGACCAGCGGCTCTACGACACGCACTACACCGAACGCTATCTGGGCGACCCGGCGGAGCAGGCGGCGATGTACGCGTACAACTCGCTGGTCACCGACGAGGGTCTTTCGTACCCGGAGAAGCAGGTGCGTCCGATGATGATCATCCAAGGGCTGGCGGACGACAACGTGGTCGTCGCGCACAGCCTGCGGCTGTCCTCGGCACTGCTCGCCGCCGGCCGGCCGCACGAGGTGCTGCCGCTGAGCGGGGTGACCCATATGACCCCGCAGGAGAATGTGGCCGAGAACCTGCTGCTGCTCCAGGTGGACTTCCTGAAGCGGTCGCTGGGGCTCTGAGCTACCAGCCGGGCGGCGGCTGGGAGGGCGGCGGGGGCGGGCCGAAGCCGCCGCCGCCCTGCGGGTAGCCGTAGCCGGGGGGCTGCTGTGCGGGGTACGGGGGCGCGGCCTGTCCGGGGCCCCAGCCCGGTCCGCCGCCCCACGGCTCGCGGCCCGGTCCCGGCGCCCCGGCCCCGCCGGGCACCGCGAGGGCGATCAGCGCGGCCACGGCGGCGAAGCCTTGGAACATCCAGCTGAGCACGGTGAGTTGCATCTCGCCGGGCAGCACGTCGAAGTGGTCGAACATCTCGAAGTGCACGATCCGCATCACGCCGAGTACCGCGCCGGGCAGCAGCAGCACGGCGGCGATCAGGCCGAAGGGGCGCGCGTGCGTGGCCCGCGCGACGGCGCTGATCCCGCAGAACAGGCACAGCAGGGCCAGCAGCACGGCGCCCCAGCCCGCCGGGGCACCGGTCAGCTGCTGTCCGATCCGGTCGCCGCCCGTGTACCACTCGGGGAACAGCTCCGGATACCGCGCCATCTGGCGGATCTCCCAGGCGATCAGCACCGCTCCGGCCGCGCCCAGCGCCAGGAACGCCAGGACGCCCGCGCCCGGTCCGGGCCTGGTGGGCAGCGGCTCGTACGAGTCGGCCGGGGGCCTGCGGCCCGCCCCGGCGGTGATGATCATCGCGGCGCCCGCGGCGAGGGCCACGAAGACGCAGATCAGGGCCCGCGAGCGCAGGTCGTCGGAGTAGCCGGACTCCATGCGCCGGTTGCCGATCGTCCAGAGCCCGGGAAGCCGGACGCCGATGGTGACCACCCCGGCGGCGACGAGCGCGGGAGCGGCGACCGCGGTGCGCAGGGAGGCCACGGCGACGGCGACGTACACCACGAACAGGACGACATCCATGGCGGAGGTCGCGGGCATGACCCACAGGCCGGGTTCGTTGAATCCGGCCCAGTACCGCCACAGTTGGCCGAAACTCGTCGCTCGGACGTCCCGAATCAGCCAGCACGCGACGATCACCGCGAGCAGGGCGGACAGAACGGCTCCGGTGGCTCTCGCTCCGCGGGTGAGTATCATCCCGTCGATACTTCCGTGCGCCCGCCCTCCGGACAAGAGGGCCGACACCGCCCATATCACGGTGTGCCGTACACCGGTTGACGCCGCGTCAGCGCACCCGGCTGCTCCCGGAGGGCGGCGGCGGACCCTGCTCCTTGCCGGGGAGCGCCTTCCCGGCCGCCCCGTCCTCGCCCGGTACCGCCTCCAGCGTGCCCTCCGGCGGGACCACCCGCTTCTCCTCCGCGAAGTGGCAGGCCGAGTCGTGGCGGGCGGGGGTGTCCGTGTCGCGGAAGACCGCCGGGACCGCGAGCAGCGGCACCTCCAGCTCGCAGCGCTTCTGCGCCTTCCAGCAGCGGGTGCGGAAGCGGCAGCCGGAGGGCGGGTTGGCGGGCGAGGGCACGTCGCCGTGCAGGATGATCCGCTCGCGGAACTCGCGCGCCATCGGGTCCGGCACCGGCACGGCGGACAGCAGCGCCTGGGTGTACGGGTGCGTGGGGTGGTCGTAGATCTCCGCGTCCGTGCCGATCTCGATGAACCGGCCGAGGTACATGACGCCGACCCGGTCGGAGATGTGCCGCACGATCGACAGGTCGTGCGCGATGAAGACGTAGCTCAGGTCGAACTCCGCCTGGAGCCGGTCCAGCAGGTTGACGACCTGGGCCTGGACGGAGACGTCGAGCGCGGAGACCGGTTCGTCGGCGACGATGATCTCCGGGTTCAGGGCGAGACCGCGAGCGATGCCGATGCGCTGGCGCTGACCGCCGGAGAACTGGTGCGGGTAGCGGTTGATGTACTCCGGGTTGAGGCCGACGACGTCCAGCAGATCCTGGACCTTGCGGCGGCGGCTGCCCTTGGGGGCCACCTCGGGATGGATCTCGTACGGTTCCCCGATGATGTCGCCGACCGTCATGCGCGGGTTGAGCGAGGTGTAGGGGTCCTGGAACACCATCTGGATGTTGCGGCGCACGGCCTTGAGCGCGCGCCCTGACAGCTTGGTGACGTCCTCGCCCTTGTACCGGATGGAGCCGGCTGTCGGCTTCTCCAGGTGGACGAGCAGCCGGGCGACCGTCGACTTGCCGCAGCCGGACTCCCCCACGACGCCGAGGGTCTCGCCGGCCCCGAGGTCGAAGGAGACCCCGTCGACCGCCTTGACCGCGCCGATCTGCTTCTTGACGAGGATGCCCTGGGTGAGCGGGTAGTGCTTGACGAGGTCGCGCACCTCCAGGATCGGCTCGCCGCCCGTACGCGCCGGGGTGCTCCCCGCGTGGTCAGCGTGCATCGAGCGTCTCCTTCCAGAAGTGGCAGGCGCTCTGTCGGTGCTCGGCCACGTCGTACAGCGGCGGCACGTCGGTGCGGCACACCTCCTGGGCCATCGGGCAGCGCGGGTTGAAGGCGCAGCCGGGCGGGATGTGCAGCAGGTTGGGGGGCAGGCCCTTGATCGCGTACAGCTCCTGGCCCTTCTGGTCCAGGCGCGGGATGGAGGCCAGCAGACCCTTGGTGTACGGGTGTGCGGGCGCCTTGTAGATGTCGTGCACGGGCGAGGTCTCGACGATGCGGCCCGCGTACATCACGGCGATCTTGTCGGCGACGTCGGCGACGACGCCGAGGTCGTGGGTGATGAGGATCAGGCCCATGTCGAGTTCGCGCTGGAGTTCCGCGAGGAGGTCCATGACCTGGGCCTGAACGGTGACGTCGAGGGCGGTGGTGGGTTCGTCGGCGATGATCAGGGAGGGCTCCAGGGCGAGCGCCATCGCGATCATGATGCGCTGGCGCATGCCGCCGGAGAACTGGTGCGGATAGTTGCCGACCCGCTCCTTGGCGGCCGGGATGCGGACCCGGTCCATCAGCTCGACGGCCTTGGCGCGGGCGTCCTTGCGGGACATGCCGCGGTGCACGACGTACATCTCGCCGAGCTGTTCGCCCACGGTCAGGACGGGGTTGAGGGAGGAAAGGGCGTCCTGGAAGATCATGGCCATCTCCTGGCCGCGGATCTTCCGGCGCTCCTCCCGCTTCATCTTCAGCAGGTCGCGGTCCTTGAACAGGATCTCGCCGCCGCTGATCTTCCCGGGCGGCATGTCGAGGATGCCCATGACGGCCTGGGCGGTGACCGACTTGCCGGAGCCCGATTCGCCGAGGACCGCGAGCGTCTCGCCCTCGGCCACCGAGTAGTTGACGCCGTTGACGGCCCGGACGATCCCGTCGCGGGTGTGGAACTCCACGTGCAGATCGCGTACTTCGAGCAACATGGCAGCGGACTCCTCAGCGCAGCTTGGGGTCGAGGGCGTCGCGCACCGCGTCGCCGAGCATGATGAAGGCGAGCACGGTGAGGGCCAGTGCGCCCGCCGGCCAGAGGAGCATGTGCGGGGCGTTGCGGATGTACTGGGACGCCGCCGAGATGTCGATGCCCCAGGAGACGGCGGGCGGCTTGAGGCCGACGCCGAGGAACGACAGGGTCGCCTCCAGGGAGATGTACGTGCCCAGCGCGATGGTCGCCACGACGATGACCGGGGCGACGGCGTTCGGCGCGATGTGGCGCAGCATCATCCGGCTGTTGGAGGCGCCGAGGGCACGGGCCGCCTGGACGTAGTCGTTGTGCTTGGCGGTGATGACGGAGCCGCGGGCGATGCGGGCGATCTGCGGCCAGCCGAGGAGCACGATGAAGCCGACCACCGGCCAGACGGTGGAGCTGGTCACCACGGAGAGGAAGACCAGGCCGCCGAGGACGACGGGGATACCGAAGAAGATGTCGGTGAGGCGGGAGAGGATCGCGTCCCACCAGCCGCCGAAGAACCCCGCGAAGCCGCCCAGGACGCTGCCGATGAGGGCGACGCCGAGGGTGGAGCAGATGCCGACGGTGACGGAGTTGCGGGCGCCGTGGACGACGCGGGTGTAGACGTCGCAGCCCTGTCCGTCGTAGCCGAAGGGGTGGCCCGGCTGGGAGCCCTGCTGGGCCTTGCCGAGGTCGCAGTCGAGCGGGTCGCCGGAGGCGATGAGCTGCGGCCAGATCGAGATGACCACCAGGAAGAGGATGATCAGGGCGGAGATGATGAAGATCGGGTTGCGGCGCAGGTCGCGCAGGGCGTCGGACCACAGGCTCTGCGGCTTGGTCTCGGGTCCGGTGCCCTCGGGGCCGCCGGGCGTCTTCTCCAGGCTGTCGCCCTCGTCGAGCGCGAGGTCCATCGGGCCGCCCGTGCCGGCCGCCGAGATCGCCTCGTCCGGTGTCTGGTCAGGCATAGCGAATCCTCGGGTCGAGTACGGCGTAGAGCAGGTCGACGATCAGGTTGGCCGCCAGGAAGACGAGCACCAGGATCGTGACGAAGCCGACGACGGTCTGCGAGTTCTGCCGCAGGATGCCCTGGTAGAGCTGGTAGCCGACGCCGTGGATGTTGAAGATCCGCTCGGTGACGATCGCCCCGCCCATGAGCGCGCCCACGTCGGTGCCGATGAAGGTGACGACGGGGATCAGCGAGTTGCGCAGCAGATGCCGGACGACCACGCGGCGCCGGGGCAGGCCCTTGGCGGTGGCGGTGCGGATGTAGTCGGCGCGGGTGTTCTCGGCGATCGAGGTGCGGGTGAGCCGGGTGACGTACGCCAGGGAGACGGAGGCGACCACCAGGCCGGGGATGATCAGCTCGTTGAGGGGGGCCTCCGGTGAGACGGAGGGCTTGATGACGCCCCACTGGACGCCCAGGAGCAGCTGGAGCAGCAGACCGGTGACGAAGGTCGGGATCGAGATGACGATCAGCGTCAGGATCAGCACGGTGGTGTCCACGGGCCGGCCGCGGCGCAGTCCGGTGACGACGCCGAGGCTGATGCCGATGACGATCTCGAAGAAGATCGCGACGAGGGTGAGGCGGATGGTGATGGGGAAGGCGGTGCCCATCAGCTCGGTGACCTTCTGCCCGTTGAACGCGGTGCCGAAGTCGCCGGTGAAGACGTTGCCCATGTAGGTGAGGTATTGCTGCCAGACCGGCTTGTCGAGGCCGAATTCGGAGCGGAGTTGGGCGGCGGTCGCCGGGTCGCACTGGCGGTCGCCGCAGAGACCCGCGATGGGGTCGCCCATCACGTTCACCATCAGGAAGATCAACAGCGTGGTGCCGAAGAAGACCGGGATCATCTGCAGCAGCCGCCGGATCACATAACGTCCCATGAAGGGCTCCGGGGGTCGCGGGGGTCGGAGGCTGGGGAGTCGGGCGGCGGAGCGGCCGGGCGGCCCGCGCCGTCGCGCGCGGGCCGCCCGGCTCCGTTCCCTACTTGACCTTGATCTGCTCGTACACCGGGACGCTGAACTGGTTCAGCGAGACGTCGGTGATGTTCTCCGAGTAGCCGGCGCTGCCGTTCTGGTACCAGAGCGGGATGACGGGCATCTGTTCGACCATGACCCGCTCGGCGTCCTGGAAGAGGGAGACGGCCTTGGCCTTGTCCGTCTCGGCGTTGGCCTTGTCGACGAGGTCGTCGAACTTCTGGTTGCTCCACTTCCCGTCGTTGGACGAGGCGTTGGTGTAGTAGACGGGCTGGAGGAAGTTCTGGATCAGCGGGTAGTCCATCTGCCAGCCGGCGCGCCAGGGGCCGTTCAGCTTCTGCTGGGAGACCTGGCTGCGGAAGTCGGCGAAGGTGCCGATGGGGGCGCCAACGCAGGCCCGGTTGTTGCCCATGACCTTGTTGATGCTGTTGCAGACGGCGTCGACCCATTCCTTGTGCGAGCCGGTGTCGCCGTTGTACGCGATCTTGAGCTGGCCGCCGGGGATGCCGCCGCCCTCCTGGATCAGCTTCTTGGCCTCGGCGGCGTCGTAGGTGCACTCCTTGCCGCAGAGGCCCTTCTTGAAGCCGCCGTCCGCGCCGAGGACCGGCGATGTCCAGTCGGACGCGGGGGTGCGGGTCTTCTGGAAGATCTGGTTGGTGATCTGCTCCCGGTTGATCGCCATCGACAGGCCCTGGCGGACCTTGGCCCCGTCGGGGGTGTCCCACTGCTTGTCGTAGAACGGGAACGCGAGGGTCTGGATGATGCCGGCCGGGGTGTTGATGTAGCGGTCGCCGAGGTCCGACTTGACGTTCTTGAGCTGGGAGGCGGGCACGTCGTCGACGAGGTCGAGGTTGCCCGCGGTCAGGTCGGTGTAGGCGGTGTTGTTGTCGGTGTAGACCTTGAGGTCGATGCCGCCGTTCTGCGCCTTGTCGTCGCCGGGGTAGTCGTCCCACTTGCGCAGGCTCATCGAGGAGCCCTTGGTGTACTTCTCGATGGTGTACGGGCCGTTGCCGACCGGCTTGGAGAGCCAGCCGGCGTGGTCGGTGAAGAAGGACTTGGGCAGCGGGGCGAAGGCCGGGTAGCCGAGCGTGTCGGGCCACAGCGAGAACTTCTGCGACAGCTTGACGGTGAACGTCATGTCGTTGACGATCTTGAGTCCGGAGAGCGAGGTGGCACTCGCCTTGCCGGACTCCGGGTGGACGTCCTCGTAGCCGTCGATGTAGCCGAAGAAGTAGGCGTTCTTCTGGTTGTTCTTCAGCGCGGCACCGTAGTTCCAGGCGTCCACGAAGGACTTGGCGGTGATCTTCTCGCCGTTGCTGAAGGTCCAGCCGTCCTTCACCGTGACGGTGAAGTTCTGGTTGTCCTTGGTCTCGATCTTCTCGGCGAGCATGTTCAGGGCCTCGCCGGTCTTCGGGTCGTACCTCTTGAGACCCCGGAAGATCATGTCGAGCACCTTGCCGCCCTGCACCTCGTTGGTGTTGGCCGGCTCCAGGGGGTTCTGCGGGTCGCCCCACGAGGAGCTCACGATTCCGTCGGCGCCACCTCCGCCGCCGCCGCTGTCGCTTCCGCCGCAGGCCGTCGCCGCCAGGGCGACGGCCGCCGCGCATGCGGCCCACTTGACGTGTGTGGCTCCGCGCATGGAGTGCCTCCTCATAGTGCTCCGGCTCACGTGAGGATAAATATCACCCCATAACGGTCCTGATGCATATATACACCCGCCATACGTGTCATCAAGGGCGCAAAAGGGGCCGTAGGGCGGGGGTGCGGACGCACTCCACGAGGCCGGGGCGAGGGGCGCGGCACCGGAGCGGTCCCCCCCCCCCCCCCCCCCCCCCCCCCCCCCCCCGCCCGGCGGGGCGGCGGGAACGGAATCCACGCTTCCCCGCACAGAACCTCAATACTCCATCAATTCCCTTACATATCACCGGTGTTCATCCATAACGTGACGCGTGCACCACCCGAGAAGGCCCACGTACAGGAGGACCTGCGTGAAGCGCGTCATCAGTTGCACAGCGACTGGGCGAAGCCCGGCGTGACCATCTCCTACGCCAAGAACAAGACCGGTTCCTGGACCGCGACCGGGACGGCGACCGTCGGCGCCGAGGCGGGCATCATCTTCGCCAAGGCGTCGACCTCCTTCAGCGTCTCCGTCGGCAAGACCTGGTCCAAGTCGGACACCTGGACGTATGCCGCCAAGGTGGAGAAGAAGAAGGGCAAGACCCGCGGCCGGCTGATGATGTACCACGAGGCCAAGGGCTTCAGCGTGACGAAGTACCGGATGGTGCCCAAGAACACCGGCGGCTGCAAGAAGAGCAAGGTCTGGAAGAAGAGCAACAACATCGCCCCGGTGAAGCGGAACAACAACCTCTGGGGCATCCAGTACCAGTAGCACGGCGGGCCCGGCGCGAACCGTCATGAACAGCGGAGGGTGACGGACCGCCCGGACGGCCCCGGTACGACGACGAAGGCGCCCCGGAACCGATGGGTTCCGGGGCGCCTTCCGTCGTGCGCGGCGTTACGAGGCCGCGCCGACCACGTCCTTCTCCTCCGCGAAGTGGCAGGCCGACTCGTGGGCGGCCGGCGACTTCGTGTCCTTGAAGCGCTCGGGGACCGCGAGGAGCGGCACCTCGGTGGCGCACTTGTCCTGCGCCTTCCAGCAGCGGGTGCGGAAGCGGCAGCCGGACGGCGGGTTGGCCGGCGAGGGGACGTCACCGCTGAGGATGATCCGCTCGCGGCCCTCGCGGGCGGCCGGGTCGGGGACCGGGACCGCCGACAGCAGCGCCTGGGTGTAGGGGTGCGTCGGGTGGTCGTAGATCTGGACGTCCGTACCGATCTCGGCCATCTTGCCGAGGTACATGACGCCGACCCGGTCGGAGATGTGCCGCACGATCGACAGGTCGTGCGCGATGAAGAGGTAGGAGAGGTTGAACTCGTCCTGGAGCTTCTCCATCAGGTTGACGACCTGCGCCTGCACCGACACGTCGAGCGCGGAGACCGGCTCGTCGCAGATGATGATCTCCGGGTTGAGCGCGAGGCCGCGGGCGATGCCGATGCGCTGGCGCTGGCCGCCGGAGAACTGGTGCGGGTAGCGGTTGATGTACTCCGGGTTGAGGCCGACGACGTCCAGCAGATCCTGGACCCTGCGCCGCCGGTCGCCCTTGGGGGCCACCTCGGGATGGATCTCGTACGGTTCCCCGATGATGTCGCCCACCGTCATACGGGGGTTGAGCGAGGTGTACGGGTCCTGGAACACCATCTGGATGTTGCGGCGCACGGCCTTCAGCGCGCGGCCGGACAGCTTGGTGATGTCCTGGCCCTTGAAGAAGACCTCGCCCGCGGTGGCCCGCTCCAGCGTCATCAGGAGCTTGGCGACCGTGGACTTGCCGCAGCCGGACTCGCCGACGATGCCGAGGGTCTCGCCCGCGTACAGGTCGAACGAGATGCCGTCGACGGCCTTGACCGCGCCGACCTGCTTCTTGAAGAGGATGCCCTGCGTCAGCGGGAAGTGCTTGACGAGGTTGCGCACCTGGAGGATCGGCTCGCCCTTCGACACGGGCGCGTCGATGGCGGCAACGGCCTCCGCCTCGCTCGCCGCGTCGACGGTCTCGACGTCGGAGACGTTGGGCGTGGCGTCCACGGGCTCCTTCGAGATGTCAGCCATGGATCGTCTCCTTCCAGAAGTGACAGGCGCTGCGGCGGCCGGCCAGCTCGGTGCCGTCCTGTCCGGTCACCGGCTGGAGGGCCGGGATGTCGGAGCGGCAGATGTCCTGGGCCACGGTGCAGCGCGGGTTGAACGCACAGCCCGAGGGCACGTTCAGCAGGTTGGGCGGCAGGCCCTTGATCGCGAAGAGCTCCTGGCCCTTCTGGTCCAGGCGCGGGATCGAGGCCAGCAGACCCTTGGTGTACGGGTGCGCGGGCGCCTTGTAGATGTCGTGGACCGGGGCGGTCTCGACGATCCGGCCCGCGTACATCACCGCGATCTTGTCGGCGACGTCGGCGACGACACCCAGGTCGTGGGTGATGAGGATCAGGCCCATGTTGTACTCGCGCTGGAGCTCCGCGAGCAGGTCCATCACCTGGGCCTGGACGGTCACGTCGAGCGCGGTGGTCGGCTCGTCCGCGATGATCAGGTCCGGCTCCAGGGCGAGCGCCATCGCGATCATGATGCGCTGGCGCATACCGCCGGAGAACTGGTGCGGGTAGTCCGAGACCCGGGCCGCGGCGGCCGGGATCTTCACCTGGTCCATCAGCTCGATGGCCTTGGCGCGGGCTTCCTTCTTGGACAGGCCCTGGTGGACCCGGAACATCTCGCCGAGCTGGTAGCCGACGGTGAGGACCGGGTTCAGCGAGGAGAGCGCGTCCTGGAAGATCATGGCGATCTTCTGGCCGCGGATCTTGCGGCGCTCCTCGTAGGACATCTTGAGCATGTCCTGGCCGCGGAAGAGGATCTCGCCCTGCGGGATCTTTCCGGGCGGCATGTCGAGGATGCCCATGATGGCCTGCGCCGTCACGGACTTGCCCGAGCCGGACTCACCGAGGACGGCGAGGGTCTCGCCGGCGTCCACGCTGTAGTTGACACCGTTGACGGCCTTGGCCACACCGTCGCGGGTGTGGAACTCCACGTGCAGGTCACGGACTTCGAGCAGAGGACCGACGTGGTCGTCCCCCCGGCGTGCGGACGGGACTTCGGCGGTCTTGTTGATGGTGGCCACGTTCGCCCTCCTATCGCGACTTCGGATCGAGGGCGTTGCGGACGGCTTCGCCGAGCATGATGAACGCCAGAACGGTGATGCTGAGCATGATCGACGGGTACAGCAGGATGTGCTGCGCGACGCGGATCGAGCTGGACCCGGCGGAGATGTCGGTACCCCAGGAGATCGTCGGATCGGCGAGACCGAGACCCAGGTAGGACAACGTCGCCTCGGCCGAGATGTACACGCCCAGCGAGATGGTGGCGACCACGATGACCGGCGCCATGACGTTGGGCAAGATGTGCCGGAAGAGAATCCGAACGGTGCCGGCACCGAGAGCTCGGGCGGCCTGTACGTAGTCGGCCTCCTTGGCGGTGATGACCGCACCACGCATGACGCGCGCGATCTGGGTCCAACCGAGGAACGCGAGGGCGAAGACGACCACCCAGACGGAGTGGTTGGTGAACGCCTGCAGCACGACCATGGCACCCAGCAGGAAGGGAATGCCGAGGAAGATGTTGGTGAAGAAACCGGAGAGCACCGCGTCGACCCAGCCCCCGAAGTATCCGGCGAGCATGCCGACCATGCTGCCGAAGATGCTCACCAGCAAGGTGACACAGATGCCGACGGTGACCGAGGCGCGGGTGCCATAGATGATGCGGGCGTAGACGCTCTGCCCCTGGCCGTCGTAGCCGAGCCAGCCCTCCGAGCCGATCTTGCTCAGTTCCGGCTTCTTGAGGTAGTGGTTCACCAGATCCGCGTGGGTCGGTGAAGCTCCCGTGAACCAGCCGGGGAAGACGGCTATCAGCAGAAGGATGACGATGAGGACGGACGACACCAGGAAGTAGGGGTTGCGCCGCAGGTCGACCCAGGCGTCCCCCCACAGGCTGCGTGCCTTGTCGGCCTTCACGACGGCGGTCGGGTCCGTCACGGGTCCGTTGACGTCCTGGGGCGCGGGTGCGGTCTTGGTCACGTCAGGCATAACGGATCCTCGGGTCCAGGACCGCGTACAGCAGGTCGACGATCAGGGTCATGAACAGGTAGACGAGCACCAGGATGGTGACGAGGCCCACCAGGGTGGTGCCCTCACGCCGGGTGATCGACTCGACGATGGTGCCGCCGACGCCCTTGACGTTGAAGACGGACTCGGTGACGACCGCACCGCCCATCAGGGCGCCCAGGTCGGTGCCGAGGAAGGTGATGACGGGGATCATCGAGTTGCGCATCAGGTGCACACCGATGATGCGGCGCTTGGGAAGTCCCTTGGCGACGGCCGTACGCATGTAGTCGGACCGCAGGTTCTCGGCCATCGTCGTACGGGTCAGTCGTGCCACGTACGCGAGGGAGAGCGAGCCGAGCACGATGGCCGGTGTCACCAGTTCGCTCCAGGTCGCCTCGTTGGAGACGTTGGGCGAGATGATGCCCAGCTGGTCGGCGAAGACGGACTTCACGATGTGCGCCAGCACGAAGACCGGGATCGAGATGATCAGCAGCGTCAGGATGAGGACCGCGTTGTCGGCCAGCCGGCCGGCCCGCAGACCCGCGATCATGCCCAGGCCGATGCCGAGGATGATCTCGATGACGAACGCCATGCCCGCAAGGCGCAGGGTGACCGGGAAGGCGTCGCCGAGCACGTCGGTGACGGGGCGCCCGCTGGCTATCTGGTCGCCGAAGTCCTGATGAAGGATCATGCCCTTCATGTAGTCCCAGTACTGCACCAGAATCGGCTGGTCCAGACCGAGCTTGTGCCGCATCGCTTCCAGAGTGGCCGGGTCGGCCCCCTTGTCCCCGAAGAGCCCGCGCACGGGGTCGCCGGGCAGCGTGTAGACCATCAGGAAGATCAGCAGCGTTGTCCCGAGGAAGACCGGGATCATCTGGAGCAGTCGTCGTGCGACATAGCGCCCCATCATGCCTCCATGTAATAGGCGGCGGCAGCCAACGGGCCCTTCCCCGTGCCGACTGCCCCTGAAGGGTGGGTCGGTTGCGTGGAAGGGCCCCCCGGCCACTGCGTGCGGCAGGCGCGGGACCGTTTCAGCAGTGGTCCCGCGCGTGCGCGCGGACTACGTCGGTGTGGTTACTTCTTGACTTCGATCTGCGTCAGGATCGGGTCGCCGTCCTGGGCGTAGTCGACGTTCTGGACCTTCTCCGAGTAGCCGGCGTTGACCTTGTAGTACCAGAGCGGGATGGAGGGCATGTAGTTCACCAGCTCCTTCTCGATCTTCTGGTACGCGGCGACGGACTCCTCGAGGGAGGCGGCGGAGTCGGCCTTCTTGATCTCCGCGTCCAGGCCCTTGTTCGAGAAGTCGCCCTGGTTGCCCGCGGCGCCGGTACGGAACAGGTCCGAGATGAAGTTGGCGTTCACCGGGTAGTCGAGCACCCAGCCGGAGCGGTACAGGGACTTGACCTGCTTGTCGTCACGCGCGTTGGTGTCGGCCTGGAAGTCGGCCTTCGAGTCGCCGGTGCACTTGACGCCGGTCGACTGCGTGATGCTGTTGCAGACCGCCTCGACCCATTCCTTGTGGCCGCCGTCGGCGTTGAACTGGATCGAGATCTTGTTGCCCGGGACGCCGCCGCCGTCCTTGATGAGCTTCTTGGCCTTGGCGGGGTCGTACTTGGTGATGTCGCCGGTGGCGTTCGGCTGGTAGCCGAGCACGCCCTTGGCGACCCAGCCGGTGGCCGGCTCGCGGGTGCCCTGCAGCACGGTCTTGGTGATCGTGTCGCGGTCGATGCCCATCGACAGGCCCTGGAGGACCTTCGGGTCGATGTCCTTCCACTGGTCGGTGTAGAAGGCCACGGCGATGGTCTGGATCGCCGAGTACGCCTTGTCCACCGCGCGGTCGCCGAGGTCGGACCGGTAGACCGGGAGGTCCTTCGGGCCGATCTGGCGCAGCACGTCGACGTTGCCGGACTTCAGGTCCTCGTAGGCGGTCTCGAGGGTGGTGTAGTTCTTGAAGATCACACCACCGTTCTTCGCCTTGTCGGCACCCTTGTAGTCGTCGTTGCGCTCGACCTTGATCTGCTTCTTGTGGTCCCAGCTGACGAACTTGTACGCGCCGTTGCCGACCGGCTTCTCACCGGCGGCCTTCGGGTCGGCGTAGAAGGACTCGGGCAGCGGCGAGAAGACGGTGTAGCCGAGCTTGTACGAGAAGTACGGCAGCGGGGCGTTGAGCTCGATGGTGAACGTGTAGTCGTCCACCTTCTTCAGACCGGACATGACGTCCGACTTCGGCTTGGCCTTCGCGTCGGACGGGTGAACGTCCTCGAAGCCCTTGATGTCGGCGAACCAGGACGCGTTGGTCTGGTTGTTCTTGATGTTGGCGGCCCAGTTCCAGGCCTTGATGTAGGACTCGGCCGTGACGGGGGTGCCGTCGTGGAACTTCCAGTCCTTCTTGAGCTTGACGGTCCAGAGCTTGCTGTCCGTGGTCTCGACGGACTCGGCGTTGATCATCTCCAGCTTGCCGGAGGCGTCGTAGTCCACCAGCTGCGAGAAGATCGCGTCGGTGACGATGCTGCCGTTCGACTCCATCGTGTTGGCCGGCTGCAGCGGGTTCTGCGGCTCACCGACCTCGACGGAGAAGAAGCCGTCCGGGTTCACAGCACCCTTGGCGCTGCTCTTGTTGCCCTTGTCACCGTCGCTGTCGCCGCCACCACAGGCGGTCGCAGCCAGGGCGATGATGGCCGCTCCCGCGACCCACTTGGCGCTCTTGGCACCACGCATGGGTTTCCTCCTCATGAGTCCACTTTTGACTACAAGAAGGGCACTGGGTCGATACACCGACACCCCTGACGGTGATCGTTCAGTGCCCCTAGTGTGCTCGTGAGTCGGCGCACTCCCCACAGTGCGTGACCCATTGACCCGAGCTCAACGGAGCCAACTATTAAGTACGTCTGGGCCGTAAACCACACTTAAAGGGTCTCGGTTTGACAACATCCGTCACTTGCGCGGATCAAAATCCGGACAAAATGATCCCAGACAGACACCCCCGAAACGGACTGTTAACACATGTTTCGGAGAGCAACCTCCGATTATCGGACTATTGTGTCTCAAATACTGGACGGATCGCCGCGAAAACCGGTTGACCAAGGCGCAGGGCCCCCACAGTGTCTGTGAGGGCCCTGCGCCTGGGCAATGCCTGGAGCTGACGGATCGTCGGCCGAAAAGCGACTGGCGGTGACGGCTCAGCCGTGCTTGGCGCGCGACGCGGCGCGGTTGCGCTCCTTCTGGTCGAGAACGACCTTGCGGATGCGGACGGACTCCGGGGTCACCTCGACGCACTCGTCGTCGCGGCAGAACTCCAGGGACTGCTCCAGGGAGAGCTTGCGCGGCGGCACGATCGCCTCGAACGAGTCGGCCGACGAGGACCGCATGTTCGTGAGCTTCTTCTCCTTGGTGATGTTCACGTCCATGTCGTCGGAGCGCGAGTTCTCGCCGACGATCATGCCCTCGTACACCTCGGTGCCGGGGTCGGTGAACAGCACGCCGCGCTCCTGGAGGTTCGTCATCGCGAAGGCGGTGACGGCACCGGCGCGGTCGGCGACCAGCGAACCGTTGTTACGGGTCGACAGGGGGCCGAACCACGGCTCGTGGCCCTCGTGGATGGAGTGCGCGATGCCCGTACCGCGGGTGTTCGTCAGGAACTCGGTACGGAAGCCGATCAGACCGCGCGACGGCACGATGAACTCCATGCGGACCCAGCCGGAGCCGTGGTTCGACATGTTGTCCATACGGCCCTTGCGGACGCCCATGAGCTGCGTGACGGCGCCCATGTGCTCCTCGGGCACGTCGATCGTCATGCGCTCGACCGGCTCGTGGACCTTGCCGTCCACGTCCTTGGTGACCACCTGCGGCTTGCCGATGGTCATCTCGAAGCCCTCGCGGCGCATCTGCTCGACCAGGATGGCCAGCGCCAGCTCACCGCGGCCCTGCACCTCCCAGGCGTCGGGGCGCTCGGTCTCCAGGACGCGCAGCGACACGTTGCCGATCAGCTCGCGCTCCAGGCGGTCCTTCACCTGGCGGGCGGTGACCTTGCGGTCCTTGACCGCGGCCTTGGCGTCCGCGCCCTTGCCCGTGCCGCCCCGGCCGACCAGCGGCGAGGTGTTGGTGCCGATGGTCATCGAGATCGCGGGCTCGTCCACCGTGATCAGCGGCAGCGCGACCGGGTTCTCCGGGTCGGCGAGGGTCTCACCGATCATGATCTCCGGGATACCGGCGACGGCGCAGATGTCACCGGGGCCGGCCACCTCGGCGGGCTTGCGGGTGAGCGCCTCGGTCATCATCAGCTCGGTGATGCGCACGTTCTGGATCGAGCCGTCGCGCTTGATCCAGGCGACCGTCTGGCCCTTGCGCAGCTCGCCCTGCTCGACGCGGAGCAGCGCGATGCGGCCGAGGAAGTTGTCGGCGTCGAGGTTGGTGACGTGCGCCTGGAGCGGGGCGTCCTCCTCGTACGTCGGGGCCGGGACGTGCTCCAGGATCGCGGTGAAGAACGGCTCCAGGTTGGTGGAGTCCGCCGGGACCGTGCCGTCCTCCGGCTTGGTCAGCGAGGCGACGCCGTCACGGCCGCACGCGTAGACGATCGGGAACTCGATCTGCTCCTCGTCCGCGTCCAGGTCGAGGAAGAGGTCGTAGGTCTCGTTGACGACCTCGTCGATGCGCGAGTCCGGGCGGTCCGTCTTGTTGATGCACAGGATGACGGGCAGGCGCTGCTGGAGCGCCTTGCGCAGCACGAAGCGGGTCTGCGGGAGCGGACCCTCGGAGGCGTCCACGAGCAGGACCACCGCGTCGACCATCGACAGACCGCGCTCGACCTCGCCGCCGAAGTCGGCGTGGCCGGGGGTGTCGATGATGTTGATCGTGATGACGTCGCCGCCATCCTTCGGGTGGTACTTGACCGCCGTGTTCTTGGCCAGGATCGTGATGCCCTTCTCACGCTCCAGGTCGTTCGAGTCCATCATGCGGTCGTCGAGCGACTCGGCCGCGTGCGCGGCGAACGAGCCGGCCTGCTTGAGCATGGCGTCGACGATGGTCGTCTTGCCGTGGTCGACGTGGGCGACGATGGCTACGTTACGGATGTCGTGGCGCGTGGGCATGGGTGGCTTGCGCTTCTCTCGGTTCGGGGCCCGCCGGGCGGACGCGCCACGGCTGACCTCCATGGTACGGGGCGGCCACGACTGCGGCTTCCCCGGCGGTTTCCCGCTGCCGGCGGGCTACTTCCGCGCACCGTCCGCCGGGGGCCCCGCGGCGCGCGGCGCCTTGTAGCCGATGTCCTGGTAGTGCGGGGCGCCGAGACCGAAGGCACCGACGTTCACCAGGGCCTTTCCGGTGGCGACGAGCTGGGGGCGCTGGAAGAGCGGGATCGATCCGGCGGCGGCCCAGATCCGGGCGTCCGCCTGCCGCATCAGGTCCTGCGCCGCCTTCTCGTCCAGCTCCGCGGCCGCCCGGTCGAAGAGCTGGTCGATGTGGTCCGTACCGACCCGGGTGTAGTTCTGCTCGACGAGCAGCGAGCCGTCGGACGCGGGGACCGGCTTGGCGAAGATCGGCCGGTCGTCCGTGGCCGGGTAGGCCGTGGCCGGCCAGGAGTACAGGGCCATGTCGTAGTCGCCGGACGCCACGTGGTCGCGGAAGTAGCTGTCGTCGGACACCTTGGTGATCACCGTGCGGATGCCGATCGTGTCGAGCATCGAGGCGATCTTCTCGCCCACGCTGCGCAGACCGGCGGAGCCGGGCCCGGACGGCAGCACGAAGCGCAGGCTCAGCGGCTTGCCGTTCTTGCCGAGCGGACCGCGCGCCGCGTCGGCGCCGCGTGCCGGGGCCGCGGTACCGGCCGGGGCGTAGGCTCCGGCGGCGCCGCCGGGCTGCCGGTCCTGGGCCGGGACGGCTTCCCGCGCGGCCTCGCCGGACTTGCCGTCGTCGGCCGCGCTCCCCTTCTCCTCCTCGTCCTTCTCCGCGCTCTTCTTCTCCGCGTCCTTCTCCGGCTTCTGCTTCTCGCCCTCGCTGCCGGCCTTGGTGCCGTCGTTGCGGTCGAGCGCCCCCTCGCGCGTCCAGCCCGCGGCGGCGAGCAGCGCCTGGGCCTTCTCGGTGTCCTGCGTGCCGAGCGCCTCGCTGCCGTCCCGGTACGCGGGCTGCCCGGCGACGGCCAGATGGCTGCCGAGCGGCTGGGCGGGCAGTCCGAGCGGCTTGAGCACGGTGTCGGCGAGCTCCTGGCGGTCCAGGGCGCGGGCGACGGCCCGGCGCACCCGGTCGTCGGCGAGCGGCCCGGACTCGCCGTTCAGCGCGAGCTGGGTGTAGGCGGGCTCCAGCGATTTGCGGACCACGTACGCGCGCAGCCCGCTCTGCTCGTCGGCGTACGCCTCGGCGGCCTCGGCCCGCTCGTCCCTGACCTCCTGCTCCTCGGCCGCCGCCTCCTCGTCGGAGCCGTGCGCGACGGCCCAGGAGCGCAGGGCCTGGGCCGGGGAGAGCGGGGCGCCGGGGCCCTGGGCGGGTGCTCCGGCGGCGCCCTCTCGGGCGGCCTGGGCGATGCGGTGGGCGGTGGTGGAGTCGATGTCGGCGACGTCCACGGTGCCCTCGGCCAGGGCCTCGGTACGGTCCTTGGGCTCGACGGCCTTGAAGACGAGGGAGTCCAGCTTGGCGCGGCTGCCCCACCAGCGCGGGTCGCGGGTCAGCGTGACGGCCTTGGTCTTCTTGTCGACCTCGCGCAGCCGGAACGGGCCGGCGGTGGCCTTGAGGGTGGTGCGGGCGCCCTCGTTGAAGGCGTCCGGGGAGCCGGTCACCTGCTTCGGGTAGAGGGGTGAGAACAGGGAGCGCCAGTCCGCGTAGGGCTTGGCGAAGGTGACCTTGACCTCCAGGTCGTCGGCGCCGCGCTCGATCTTCTCGATGCGCTCGTACCCGGCGTTGCGGGCGGTCCAGTACGCGGAGTCCTTGCCGCTCAGCGCCCGCCACTGGGCGACGAAGTCGGGGGCGCCGATCTCGCGGCCGTCGCTCCAGACGGCCTGCTGGTTGAGCCGGTAGACGACGACCTGGCGGGGTTCGGTCTCGGTGACCTTCGCGGATTCCAGGTAGTCCGGGTTGATTCGCGGGCGGCCCCGGGCATCCAGCGGGAAGAGGGTGGGCAGCAGGGCTCCGGTGATCCGGGTGGTGGCGCTGTCGGCGTCCGCCTGGAAGGCGTTGAGGGTGCTGGGCAGGGCGTCGATCGCCCAGGTCACCCGGCCGCCGTCGGCGACCTGGGCGCGCGCGGCGCGGGCCACGTCCTGCGGTACGACGGCGACGGCCGCCGTCTTGTCCCCGCCGGAACCGCATCCGGCCAGCACGGGGAGGGTGAGCACGCCCGCGGTGAGGAGGGCGGGCAGGCGGCGGCGCTTTCGGGCCGTCCCGCGCGGGACGCCGACGTGGGACATGGCTGGTACCTCCGGGGACGGCCCGGCCCGCGCCACGCATGAGCCGGATTGAGCGTTTTCGGGGGAATTTGCAGTTGATCACACTGATGTCGTCCCTCCACTGAAAACGCCCTCGCGCGGGAAGGCGGCCCCGACACGGCGCGGCCGCCCGAAACCTCACCCGTGCGGCGCAGGGGGCGGTGGGCAGGGCGCTCGCATCCGGCCCCTGCCTGCGGGCCGCCCCGGCGACCTGCTCGTGTCGCGGCTCCCCGAAGCTGGACATAGCCTCGCAAACGTGACTCCGCCTGTGAGCCGAACCCGGATTCCGCTGCCGGGGCGGGCGCTGCTCGCCGCACTGCTGGCGGTGTGCTGGCTGGCCCTGGCCCCCGCGCCCACCGCGTCCGCCGACGATCCGGTCACCCTGTCCCGCGAGGGGCAGATCACCGACCGGGTGGGCGCGCTCGGAGACCGCGAGCCCCGGGTGACCGCGGCCCTCGACCGGCTCTACGACACGCACCGCGTCCAGCTCTTCGTGGTGTACGTACGCGACTTCTCCGGGCGCTCCCCGCAGGACTGGGCCGACGCCACCGCCGGACGCAACGGACTCGGCCGCGACGACGTGCTGCTGGCCGTCGCCACCCACGCCCGGCAGTACGGCTACTCCCTCGACCAGGACGCGCCGCTCACCGACGCCGGGTTCCAGGAGATCGCGCGCACCGCCGTCGAACCGGCGCTCCGGCAGAACGACTGGGCGGGTGCCGCGATCGGCGCCGCCGATGGCTGCGCCGCCGTCCTGGCCGGCCGGGCCGTGCCCACCCCGGCGATCACACCGGGCCCGGCCGACCCCGGCGGCGGCTCGGGCGGCACCGGCACCGGGGACCTGCTGCTGCCGGTCGTCCTGCTCTGCGCGGTCGCGGCCGTCGCCGCGTACGCCTTCCTGCGGCGCAGGCGCCGGGCCGCCACCCGTACGACACCCGGCGCGACGGGCTGGGGCCGGGCCGCGCCGCGCGCCGCCCCGCTGCCGGAACTCGACGCGCGGGCCAAGGAGGCGCTGGTCGCCACCGACGACGCGGTCCGCACCAGCGAGGAGGAACTGGGGTTCGCGACCGCGCAGTTCGGGGAAGAGGCCGCCGCACCCTTCGCCGAGGCGGTCGCCTACGCCAGAAGCCGGCTGACGGACGCGTTCCGGCTGCGCCAGCAACTCGACGACGCCTTCCCGGAGGACGACACGGCCCGCCGCCGGATGCTGGACGAGATCCTCAGCCGCTGCGCGAACGCAGACGGCCGGCTCGACGCCGTCGCCGAGGACTTCGACCGGCTGCGCGAGCTGGAGCGCGACGCGCCGCAGGCCCTGGCCGCCGCCGAGACCGCCTTCCGCGAGCTGACCGGGCGCGTCCCGGCCGCCGAGTCCGCGCTCACCGCGATGCGCGAACGGTACGCGGAGCAGGCGTCGGCCCCCGTGGCCGGTGACGTGGAACGGGCCAGGGACCGGCTCTCCTTCGCCACCTCCTCGCTCAACGCGGCCCGGCAGGCGGTGGACGGCGGCGACCACGCGGCGGCCGCCGTACGGGTGCGGGCCGCCGAGGGCGCGATCGGCCAGGCGGCCACCCTGATCGACGGGGTGGAGAGGCGGGGGCGGGAGCTGGACGCGGCGGCGGACCGGCTGCCGGCCGCGCTCACCGAGCTGGAGACCGACCTCGCGGACGCGGGCGGGCTGCTGGAGGGCGTGTCCGAGGGGGCGTCCACCGCTGACCTGCGGGGCCGGATCGCCCGGGCCCGTTCGGTCGCCGACGACGTGCGCGAGGAGCGGGGCGGCCGCTACGACCCGATCGACGCGCTGCGCCGGGCGGAGGAGGCGGACGCCGCGCTGGACGAGGCGCTGGCCGGGGCGCGGGAGCGGGAGCGGGGCGACACCCGGGCCCGCTCGCTGCTGGAGGCGGCGATGCTCACCGCGCGCTCCTCGCTCGCCGCGGCGGCCGACTACATCACGACGAACCGGGGCGCGGTGGGCAGCGCGGCCCGGACCCGGCTGGCGGAGGGGCAGCGGCGCCTGGAGCGGGCCGCCGAGCTGGCGCGCACCGGGGACGCGCAGACCGCGCTGGCCGAGGCGCAGCGGGCGGACGCGCTGGCGGACGAGGCGCGCGCCCTGGCCGAGCAGGACGTACGCGACTACGGGCGCGGCGGACCACCCGGCGGTACGGCGGGCGGTGGCGGGGGCATGGGCGGCGCGGTCCTCGGCGGCATCCTCCTGGGCGGCCTGATGGGCGGGGGCGGCGGACGGCGCGGCATGGGAGGCGGCTTCGGTGGCTACGGCGGCATGGGCGGCGGCTACGGAGGGGGCGGGCCGGGCAGCTTCGGCGGCGGGGGGACGCGCGGCCGGCGCGGCGGTGGCGGCCGCTTCTGAGGCGGGGCGGTGGTGGCCGGCCCCGAGGCGGGGCGCCGGCCGCTTCCCGTACGCCGTCCCCGTAAACCCGTACGCCGTCCCTTTCGACCGGGCGGCCGCTCCCCGTATACGCCGTCCCCCGCCCGCGTAAACGCCGTCCCCCGTCCCCGTAAAGCCCGCCCCACGTTCCCGTAAACCCCGTGCCGCGGTCCGGCCGCGGCGAAACACAGGAGAGGTGCCATGAGCAAGCAGACGATTCTCGGACGCGTCACCCAGCTGGCGAAGGCGAACATCAACGCCCTGCTCGATCAGGCGGAGGACCCGCAGAAGATGCTGGACCAGCTGATCCGCGACTACACGGCCAACATCGCCGAGGCCGAGCAGGCGGTGGCCGCCACCATCGGCAATCTGCGGCTGATGGAGCAGGACCACCGGGAGGACGTGGAGGCGGCGCGGGAGTGGGGCGGCAAGGCGCTGGCCGCGAGCCGGAAGGCGGACGAGCTGCGGGCGGGCGGTTCGGGCCCGGAGGCGGACACGTTCGACAACCTGGCGAAGGTCGCGCTCGGGCGCCAGCTCCAGTCCGAGAAGGAGGCCGCGACCGCCGAACCGGTCATCGCCTCGCAGACCGAGGTGGTGGACAAGCTCAGGGCGGGCCTGGACCGGATGAAGGCCAAGCTGGCGGAGCTGAAGGCCAAGCGGGACGAGCTGGTGGCACGGGCCAGGTCCGCGGAGGCGCAGAACCGGATGATGGACGCCGTGGGCAGCGTCGACGTGCTCGACCCGACGAGCGAGCTGAGCCGGTTCGAGGACAAGGTGCGGCGCGAGGAGGCGCGGGCCCTGGGCAAGCAGGAGCTGGCCGCCTCCTCGCTGGACGCGCAGTTCGAGCGGCTGGACGCGCTGGGCGACAGCGCCGAGGTGGAGGCCCGCCTCGCCGCGCTGAAGACCACGAATTGAATCCTCCCCAGCTGAAGCAGGGGATTCCTGGCTCACGCTGCCTGCGGGTCAGCAACCCGGCAGGTCTTCCACGATCAACACCAGCCGGGACGAAACCTGCCCGGTTCGGCACGGAAAAGCTTGGAGGCGCATGTGCCGTCTTGGTTCTCGATCAGCACGCGTACGGAGCTTGATTCTCGCACCGCACGCCGACCAGCGTACCTGATCACGTGGGCGGCCTTTCGCCCTGGGGGCGAAACCCCGTTTCTCGCCCTACTTCGCAGGAGTCCGATTCCTCCCTGGCCTGAGGGCGGGGGCATCCTCGGAGGTTCCCGGTGACGCGAGCGCGCCCGAGGCGGGCCCGGCTCAGAACATGCTGAGCAGCTCCTCCACCGAGCGTTCGGCGGGCGGCCGGCCGTCCGGCAGCGGCAGCTCGAACCAGACGGTCTTGCCGCGCGGGGTGCGCCGCGCCCCCCAGGCCGCGCTGAGCAGCCCGACGAGCTGGAGGCCCCGGCCGCCCTCGTCCGTGTCGCGGGCGCGCCGGCGGCGGGGCTGGACGAGACCGGCGTCCCAGACCTCGCAGACCAGGGTGCGGTCGCGCAGCAGCCGGAGCCGGATCTCGCCCTCGCCGTAGCGCAGGGCGTTGGTGACCAGCTCGCTGACCAGCAGCTCGGTGGTGTCCACCAGCTCGTCCAGGCCCCAGGAGGTCAGCTGGTCGCGGGCCAGTTCGCGGGCGCGGCCGACCGAGCGCAGCTCGCGGGGCAGCCGCCAGTCGCCCACGGCGTCGGCGGGCAGGCCCTGGATGCGGGCCATCAGCAGGGCGATGTCGTCCTCACCGTGCCGGGTGTGCAGCGAGCCGAGGACCCGGTCGCAGACGTCCTCCAGCGGCTGGTCGGGGGCGACGAGCGCCTTGCGGAGCGCGGCGAGGCCCTCGTCCAGCGGATGGTCGCGTGATTCGACGAGCCCGTCGGTGTAGAGGCCGAGGAGGGCGCCCTCCTTCAGCTCGACCTCGACCTCCTCGAAGGGTTCGCCGCCGACGCCGAGGGGCATGCCGGGCGGTACGTCGAGCAGCTGCGCGGCCTCGCCCGGCTCGACCACGACCGGCGGCAGATGGCCCGCGTTGGCGAAGGTGCAGCGCCGGGTGACCGGGTCGTAGACCGCGTAGACGCAGGTCGCGAGGTACACCTCGGAGAGGTCCGCCTCGCGGGACTTGTGCGCGGCGCGGGCGGGCCACTGGGCTCCCCCGCCGCCGGCGGAGGAGGCGGAGCCGGGGGTGCCGAGTCCGCGGGCGACCTCGTCGAGCGCGGAGAGCACCTCGGCGGGCTCCAGGTCGAGCAGGGCCAGGGTGCGCACGGCGGTGCGCAGTTCGCCCATGGCCACGGCGGCGCGCAGGCCGCGCCCCATGACGTCGCCGACGACGAGGGCGGTGCGGTGCCCGGGCAGCTCGATCACGTCGAACCAGTCGCCGCCGACCTCGTTGGCGGTGTTGCCCGGCAGGTAGCGGCAGGCGATGTCGAGCCCGGCGGCCTCCGGGTCGCCGGGGGGCAGCAGGCTGCGCTGGAGGATCAGGGCCCGTTCGTGCTCGCGGCGGTAGAGGCGGGCGTTGTCGATACAGACGGCGGCGCGGGCGGCCAGCTCGGTGGCCAGCGTCCGGTCCCGGTCGTCGAACGGCTCACTGCCCTTCGTGCGGGAGAACCGCACCAGGCCGACCGCGGTGTCGTGGGCGACCATCGGCACGGCGAGCGTGGACTGCACGAAGCCCCGGTCGTCGCCCGGCACGTCCGCCGCGCGGCCGGTGCGCAGGGCGATGGCGCAGGGCGAGCCGAAGGGGTAGCGGTGGACGGCGCCGAGCGCGGGGGGTCCGGTGGTCCCGCCCGGCGGTCCGGGGTGGGCGGGCACGGCGTCGGACACGGCGCTGGCGAAGGCGACCCGGCGCAGTTCGGCGGAGCCGCCGACCGCGTCCTGCGGCAGCGCGTTCCAGCTGCCGGGCGCCGCCTCGTCGCCGGTGAGCAGGGCCTGGTAGAGGTCGACGGAGGCCAGGTCGCAGAAGACCGGGACGGCCACGTCGAGCAGTTCGCGGGCGGTGGTCTCCAGGTCCAGGGAGTTGCCGATGCGGGCGCTGGCCTCGTTGAGCAGGGCGAGGTTGCGGCGGGCGCTGGCGGCCTCGCGGGCGGCGGTGTGACGTCGCGTCACGTCGGTGGCGAGTCCGGCGATGCCGATGGGGCGGCCCGAACCGCTGTGCACCCGGTAGAGGTTCATCGACCAGTGGCGGCGTTCGGTGTCGCCGGGGGCCGTGCCGACGAGCTGGAGGTCGGTGACGGAATTGCCCGTCTCCAGGACCCGTTCGAGGGTGGCGGTGAGGCGGTCGGCCTCGGTGCCGGTGAGGTAGTCCGCGACGGTGCGGCCCCGGTGGTCGTCGGCCCGGCCGCCGAAGACGGTGGCGAAGCGCTCGTTGGCCCGGACGACCGTGAGATCGGTGCCGAACAACACGAAACCGAAGGGAGATTGGCCGAAAATCGCCTGCGAGGCGGCGAGATCCGTCTCGATGCGGCGCAGGGCGCGGACGTCCACGACGATGCAGACCGCCGCCCGCTCGCCGGTGGCGGTCTCACTGGGCATCACATAGATCTCGGCGAGGCCGTGCGCCCCGCCCTCGCCGGGCATCCGGAACGGGACGAGACCCGTCCACTCCTTGCCGTCGAGCACCTCGCCGACCCTGCGGCGGCCCTCCCTGCGGACCTCGCCCGGCAGGAACGCCTCGACCGGGTCCCTGCCCAGGGCGTCCCGCGCGGCCACGCCGAAGAGACCGGCGGCCCGGCGGCTCCACTGCTCGATCAGCCCGTCCGGCCCGATCGAGAAGGAGGCGACTCTGATGTAGTCGTAGATCGAGCCAGGCGGACTGCTCTGCCACACGACGTCGCCCGCTGTCCCAGGTATTTCGCTCACGCGACCGTCCCCTCCAGCTCACACACCGGACCGGTCATGCCCGCAGTATTCAGCACTACGGCCCCGTCCGGCACGGCGTTCACGATCACAGCACGGTCTCAGTCCCTTTCAGCCAGGTTCTTCCCGACCTCCGGTGATCGCTGTGCGTCCCAACCTCACTCCTAACCAGGCAGAGCCAGCTCGAACCACACCGTCTTGCCGCTCTTTCCCCGCCGGGTGCCCCAGCGGCGTGCCGCACGGGCCACGAGCTGCAGTCCCCGGCCGCTCTCGTCGTCGGGTCCCGGCGTACGTTCGGTGGGTGCTTCCGGAAGCGGATCGGAGACTTCCACCACCAGTCCGGGGAGGGCGGCGGCGCGGCCACCGGCCGTCCGGGGGTGCGTCACACGCACCCCGACGGGCCCCGGTGTGTAGCGCATCGAGTTGGTCACCAGCTCGCTGACCAGCAGAACCGCCTCGTCGACCACGGCCCCGCCGAGGCCCCACTCGCGCAGCGCGCCCCGGACCGCCTGCCGGGCGGCGCGTACGGCACCGGGGACGGCCGGAAAGCTCCACTCGGCACCATCGCCTTCGGTATCGGTCACGCCGATCACTCCCAAGAGCCGGCAACGGTGACGTCCTGCTGACGGGGGACAAACCAGCACATACCCGAAATTCGTCACCGGACACCGCCGGGCTCGACACGCGGGGCGTACGGGTGTACGGCGGTGCGCACGTACGGGTGCCCCGGGAGGCGGGGGCGCACGCACCCGGCGCCGCGCTCCGCACCGCGGGCGCCCCGCCCGCAACCGTGCGCCGCCGGTGTCCGCCGCCGGCCGGGGCGCGCACCGGGCGCGGATCGGGTAACGGGGTCCCGGCGCGAGCGGGGGCGGCGGTCAGGCGAGGTCGCCCCACGCCCGGAGATCGTCGAAAAGCAGTTGGTCGACGGGCGGCACCAGATCCCGGTCGGCGTACGAGAACCACGCCACGTCCTCGATCTCGCTGCTGGCCCTCAGCTCGCCCGTGAAACCGGCGGTGTAGCAGGCCATGCGGACCACCGCGTCGCCGGGCAAGCCGGGCCCGCCCGCCTCGTACGTGCCCACGTGCGCGACGGACTCCGCGTCGATACGGACCGTCAGCTCCTCCCGGATCTCGCGCACGAGCGTGTCGAGGTCGCTCTCGGCGCCCTCCCGCTTGCCGCCCGGGATGTAGAAGACGTCCTTCCCCCGCGGCCGGGCGCAGAGAATCCGGCCGCCCTCGATGCGGACCCATGCCACCGTGTCGATCAGGACCGCCATCGCTCCGCCTCCACCGCCCGCGACCGTGTCGGCAGTACCTTACGGCCGGGCGGTCTGGCCGATGCGCTCCACCCAGTACAACTGCTCGCGCCCCCGGTCCTGCAGCTTGTCGGCGGCCCGCTGGGCCTCGCCCTGCGTGGCGTACCTGCCCACGCGGTAGCGGTTGCCGTTGTCGTCCTGCCGTATCACCAGCCAAGAAAGCACGGCACCGCTGTCGTTGCTCATCGCGTTTCTCCCGAGCATCGCGCCCCTCCCCTGAACAATGTGCACGCCCCCACGGAACTCCAGGAAACCCCAGTACGCATATGCCTGAGCGTACGCCTGACCTTCACGCAGCGGATACGGCTTTACACAAAGAGGTACCGATCCGGCCAGGAACAGACCAACGCCTCGGGGGCGCATTCTCGCGAATGCGCCCCCGAGGCGTCACCGGGTTCAGAGCATGACGATCAGGTGGCCCGGACCGGCCGGTTCACCTCACGGGCAGCCGGTAGCCGACCCGGTAGCGATCGGCGGGCACCACCACGTCGGCGGTCTCGACGGGCCGCCCCGAGGCGTGGAACGTCCGCTCGATCACCATCACCACATGGCCCGGTACGCCGCCCAGCGCCAGGAGCTCCTCCGCCAGCCCCGGGCGCGCGCCGACCTGTTCGGCCACGTTGTCCACGACGACGTCGATCGCGGCCATCCGCTCGACCACCCCGCAGCCGCCCAGCGGGCCCTCCTCCGGCAGCATCACCGGGGTGCGCCCCGTGATCGCCAGGGGCTCCCAGGAGGTGGAGAGCATCACGGGCTCGCCGGCCTCCCGGAACACGTAGTGCGTGCGCATCACCCGGTCGCCCGGCTCGATCCCGAGGCGCGCGGCGATCTCGGCGCTCGCGTCCTCCTGCTCGCTCCGCGACTCCCAGGTCCCGCGCACCCCTTCGGCCGCCTGCTCCTGCCGGAACGGTCCGGCGCCCGCGTCGGGCCGGAAGCCGGATCGCTCGACCATGCGCGGGACGGGCCGCTCGCGCACATAGGTGCCGGAACCGGAGCGCCCCTCGACCAGGCCCTCGGCCATCAGCACCTTGCGCGCCTCCAGCGCGACCGTGTCCGAGACCCCGTACTCCTCGCGGATGCGCGCCTGCGAGGGCAGCCGCGTGTGCGGCGGCAGCAAGCCGCTGACGATCTTCTCCCTCAGATCGCTCGCCACGCGCAGATAGGCGGGCCGCTCACCGAAAGCCACAGGCCACTCCCCAAGGTTGACGGACTGCGACAGCGTCGCAACCGTGGGTTCCGAACCGCAAGCGCAGGCCATAACTTCACTCGAAGTGATGACATCGGGCGGGCCTGCGCATAGTTCCGCACCGGATCGGCCAGGACGGCTTTAAACCGCCTTTGCCAAACCCTTGACCGCGTTTGGTCCAGACCAATAACTTCTGGCCTCATGCGTCGAAGAACCCAGTCTTCACTCGCCATCGCCGCCTGCGCCTTCGCGCTCGCGGCCTCCCTCTCCCCCGCGGCCAACGCCTCGTCCGGGCACGGCAACGGACATGGCAACGGCCACGGCAAGCACGGTGGCAAGCACGGCCACCACAACACCGCGCAGGACTACAAGCGCATCGGCTACTTCACCCAATGGGGCGTCTACGGACGCGACTTCCAGGTCAAGGACCTGGACACCAGCGGTACGGCGGCCAAACTCAGCCACATCAACTACTCGTTCGGCAACGTCAGCGCCGAGGGCAAGTGCTTCACGGGCAACATCCCCGGTGAGGCCGACGCCTGGGCCGACTACGTCCGCCCGCTCGACGCCGCCAACTCCGTGGACGGCGTCGCCGACACCGACGACCAGGCGCTCGCGGGCAACTTCAACCAGCTGCGCGAGCTCAAGGCCAAGCACCCCGGCCTCAAGGTGATGATCTCGCTCGGCGGCTGGGGCTGGTCCACCCACTTCTCCGACGCGGTCCGCACCCCCGCGTCGCGCAAGGCGCTCGTCTCCTCCTGCATCGACCTGTACATCAAGGGCAACCTGCCGGTGGACGGGACCCGCGGCGGCGACGGCGCCGCGGCCGGTCTCTTCGACGGGATCGACATCGACTGGGAGTGGCCGGGCTCGGCCGGTGACACCGACACGGTGTACCGCCCCGAGGACAAGCGGAACTTCACCGCCCTGGTCCACGAGTTCCGCGTCCAGCTCGACGCCTACGCCAAGAGCGAGGCCAAGGCCAAGGCCAAGGACCGCAAGGGCAAGCACCACAAGGCGAAGCCCAAGCACTACGACCTCTCGGCGTTCGTCCCCACGTCCCCCGAGAAGATCGACGCCGGCTTCGACATCCCGCGCATCATGCGGGACTTCGACTTCGTGAACCTGCAGGGCTACGACTTCCACGTGTCCGGCCAGGCGACGACGGCCCAGCAGTCCGCCCTGTACGCGGGCAAGGGCGACTTCTCCGTCGACCAGACCGTGCGCGACTGGCTGAAGCGCGGCGCCCCCGCCCGCAAGCTGGTCGTGGGCATGCCCTTCTACGGGCAGGGCTGGACCGGTGTGACCGGCGGCGGCGACGGCCTGAACCAGCCGGCGACCGGCCCCGCCCAGGGCACCTGGGGTGCCGGCTCCGAGGACTACAAGGCCCTCAAGAAGCTGGCCGACTCCGGCGCGTACAAGGTGCACCGCAACGTCCGCGACGGCAGCGCCTGGCTGTTCGACGGCACCACGCTGTGGACGTACGACGACCCGCAGGTGCTGCGCGCCAAGACCAAGTACATCCGTGACCACCGGCTCGGCGGCGCGATGTTCTGGTCGCTGGACGGGGACACCGAGGACGGCGAGCTGATGACCGCCGTCGACCGCGGGCTCTCCTCCCGCCGCTAGCACGCGCTGAACGCCCGAGGGGCGGTCGCCGGTACACCCGGCGGCCGCCCCTTCGGCGTGCGCACGGTCGCCGGCGGGCACGGGGACTCCCCGGTTCCGGGCCCGCATAGGGAAACCCCTCGGCATTCGCCCGGTGCCTGGCAGCCGCGCCGGGCGGCTCCACACACTCGTGCGTCGGCACCGCTCCCACCGGGGCGAAGCCGCCGGTCCACCGCGCCGCACGTCGTGCCGCCGCCCTCACCACCCCGCGGGGCGGTGGCCGGATACCGCCTGTACGAGGTGAAAGGACACCCCCGTTCCTATGTACATACGAAGAGCCGCGAGGCTTCTGACGGCCACTGTGGCCTGCGCCTGTGCCTCGGCCATCGCGCTCCCCGGCGCCACGGCCGCACCCGCGTCCCCCGCCCCCGCCGCCCCGGCGCCCGCCGCCGGCCCCCACGCCTTCGCCCCGGCCCCGTACACGACGAATCCGTCGCCCGAGGTCCGCCGCGAGGTCGAGGCCGACGCGAAGAAGGCGCTCTCGGCGCACGGAAAGGCCGCCTTCCGCGGTTCGTCCGACGCCTTCGAGGTCCGCAACCTGGTCGTCGACCGCGACGGCTCCGCCTCCGTACGCTTCGACCGCACGTACAAGGGCCTGCCGACGTACGGCGGCGATGTCATCGTGCAGCTGAAGAAGGACGGCACCTTCGACTCGCTGACCAGCGCGGCCCAGGTGACGACCCCCGCCCTGTCCACCGAGCCCGGTCTGACCGCCGCGCGCGCCGCGAAGCTGTCCAAGAAGAAGTTCGGGGGCCCGGCCGACTCGGTCTCCAAGCCGCATCTGGCCGTCCGGCTGGACGGCGACGCCTCCGCGCTGGTCTGGGAGACCGTGGTCAGCGGGGTGCGCGCGGACCAGACGCCGAGCCGGCTGCACGTCCTGGTGGACGCCAACTCCGGCAAGGTCCTGGCCACCCGGGACGAGGTCAGCGTCATCGCGCCCGAGGGCCGGACCGCCCCGGCCGCCGCGGCCGCCTCCGCCTCCGCCTCGTCCACGCGGTCGGCGGCCGCCACCGCGGTCACCGGCCGCTCGATCTACAGCGGCCAGGTCTCGCTCGACGCCACGCAGTCCGGCGGCGGCTACTCCCTCCAGGACCCCTCGCACGGCAACGGGTACACGACCAACCTGAACCACGCCACCAGCGGCCAGGGCTCCCTCTTCACGAGCAGCACCGGCACCTTCGGCAACGGCTCCCCCAGTGACCCCGCGTCGGCCGGTGCCGACGCCCACTACGGGGCGGCCATGACGTTCGACTACTTCAAGACGACCCACGGCCGCAACGGCATCTTCGGCGACGGCCGGGGCGTGCCCTCGCGGACCCACTACGGCAACGCGTACGTGAACGCCTTCTGGGACGGCAGCCAGATGACGTACGGCGACGGCCAGGGCAACCAGCGCCCGCTGGTCGAACTCGACGTCGCGGGCCACGAGATGGCGCACGGCGTGAGCGGCGCGCTCACCGGCTGGGACGAGACCGGCGAGACCGGCGGCATGAACGAGGGCACCAGCGACATCTTCGGCACGCTGGTCGAGTTCTACGCCGACAACCCGGTGGACCAGCCCGACTACACCATGGGCGAGCTGATCAACATCAGCGGCAACAACCAGCCGCTGCGCTGGATGAACCAGCCCTCGCTCGACGGTTCCTCGCCCGACTGCTGGAACAGCAACAACGGCAACCTGGACCCGCACTACTCGATGGGCCCGCTGAACCACTGGTTCTTCCTCACCGCCGTCGGCAGCGGCAACCACGGCTACGGCAACAGTCCGACCTGCAACAACTCCACGATCAACGGCCTGGGCAACGACAAGGCCGGCAAGATCTGGTACAAGGCGCTGGCCTCGTACGCCAACAGCCGTGAGAACTACCACCAGGCGCGCATCGACTCGCTGAAGGCCGCGGCCGACCTCTACGGCGCGCACTGCACCGAGTACAACACCGTCGACGCCGCCTGGGCGGCCGTCAGCGTCACCGGCGCGGACCCGGTCCCCGGCAACTGCGACAGCCAGCCCGGCTCCCCCTCGGTGACCAACCCCGGCAACCAGACGAGCGCCGTGGGCACCGCCGTCTCCCTGCAGATCCAGGCGAGCGACCCCGGCGGCGAGACGCTCACCTACAGTGCGAACGGCCTGCCCGCCGGTCTGTCGATCAACTCCTCGACCGGCCGCGTCACCGGCACGCCGACCACCGAGGGCACCTCGTCCGTGACGGTCACCGCGAAGAACACCGACAACGCGACGGGCACGGCGTCCTTCACCTGGACCGTCAACGGCGACGGCAACCCGCCCCAGGGCTGCGGCGACGTTCCGGCCTGGAGCTCCACCACGGCGTACGCGCCGGGCGACCAGGTCTCCTACAACGGCCACCTCTACAGCTCGCAGTGGTACTCGACCGGCGCCGAGCCGGGCGCGCCGGGCTCCTGGGCCGTCTGGACCGAGTCGGGCACCTGCTGACCCGGACCGGTCACCGCTGAGCGACTGAGTTCCGAGGGGTTTCCCGCCCCCTGACGCGGGAACACCGGTCACGGCGCACGCACCATCGCGCCGTGACCGGTGTGCGTGAAGGGCCCGGATACGGGTACGGGAACGCATGCGGTCCCCGGCGCGCGCACCCCGCCCGTCAGCCTTCCCGCGCCGGCCCGCCGTTGACCTCGCCACCTCGCGGTCCTACCCTCGGGCACGGCATGGGCGGGCCCCCGCTGCACGGGCAGTGGGAGTACAGGCTGCGCGCGAAGGGGCCCGAATGACCCGCTCGACCATGGACCGCTCCCCCGCCGGCGCACCCACCGCCGGCCCCCGCACCGCCGCCGCACACACTTCCGGCACCCGCTCCGCGGGCCGGGCCGCGCTGTGCGACACCGCCCGCGCCCATCTGGAGGGCGGCGGCGGCATCCTCCTCACCGGCCCCGAGGGCATCGGCAGGAGCACGGCCGCCGCACGGATCGCCGACGACCTCGCCGGCCGCGGCCACCGGGTGCTGCGCTGCTCGCCCTCCCCGGCCGACCGGGACAGCCCCTTCCTCGGCCTGATCGACCTGCTGGCCACCGCGGACGACGAGGCCCTGGCCGGGCTGGACGCCCATGAACGCGCCGTGCTCGAAGGCGCGCTGCTGCGCCGCACCCCGCCGGCCGGCACCGATCCCGCCACCGGCCGCGACGCCCTGGTGCTGCGCGTGGCCGTACGCAAAGTGCTGGCCGCCCTCGCCGCCGCCGAACCGCTGCTGCTGGTCGTCGACGACGTGCAGTGGCTGGACGAACCGACCGCCCGCACCCTGCAGTTCCTCGCCCGGCGCCCCGATCCGCGCCACGCCGTCCTCGCCACGCTGCGCACCTCGCCCCTGGCCGGCCGGCGCCCGGACACCTCCCCGGCGCGTGAGCTGTGTCCGCAGCCGGTGCGCACCCTGCCGCTGCCCGCCATGACCGTGTGGGAGATCACGGACGTGCTCCACACGCACGGCGTGCACGGCGGCCCCTCCTGGCCCCGGCAGCTCGTCGCCCGGCTGCACGAGGCCGCGTCCGGCAATCCCCGTACCGCTCTCGAACTGGCCGCCGGGCTCCAGGAGTCGGTGGCCTGCGGAGCGCGGCTGCCCGACTCATCGGAGCCGCTGCCGGTCCCCGACGCGCTGAGCAGGCCCGTGCTGGACCGGCTGGAGGCCCTGCCGGCGCGCGCCCGCCATCTGCTGCTCACCGCGGGCGCGGCCGCCCGCCCCACCGTCGAGCTGCTGCGCCGGGCGGGCTGCCGGCAGGTGGCCGCCGACCTCGACACCTGCGTACGGCACGGCTTCCTGTGCCCGCCGGAGCGCGGGGCGCTCCGCTTCGCCGACCCGCTGACCCCGATGGTGCTGGAGGCGAGCGCCCCGTACGCGTTGCGGATGGACGCCCACCGCGCCCTGGCCGGGGCGGCCGACGACCCGGTGGAGCGGGCCCACCATCTGGCCCGGCTGACGGCGGGCCCGGACGCGGCGGTCGCGGACCGGCTGGTCGAGGCGGCGGCGTCGGCCAGGCGGCGGGGCGCGCCGGGCACGGCGGCCCGGCTGGGGCGGCTCGCGGCCCGCTGCACCCCGGCGGACGCGGCGCACACGGGCACCGCCCGCCGGCTGGCCGCCGCCGAGGACGGGCTGGACGCGGGCGACTTCGACTTCGCGCGGGAGCTGGCGTACGAGGTGCTGGGTGACGCGGACCGGCCGGCGGACCGGGTGCGTGCCTGGACGGTGGTCGTCGACGCGTCGGGCCAGGCGATGTCGGAGATAGCGGACGTGTTCCCGGAGGCGGTGCGGGACGCGGGCGACGACCCCGGACTGCTGGCGCCGCTGCACTACCGGATGAGCTGGCACGCGTGGATGGTGGGCGGGTCGGCGGCGCGGGCCTGCGAGCACGCCGCGCGGGCCGCCGGACTCGCCGCGCGGGCGGGCGACCGGCGCACCGAGGTGCTGGCGCTGACGCAGCAGGCGTCCCTGGAGCTCTTCCTCGGGCGGCCGGAGGCGGAGTCCACGCTCACCGCCGCGCTGGCCGCCCCGCACGACGCGTACGCGATGAGCCACCACAACGGGCCGATCTATCTCAAGCACCGGTTCCATCTGGTGCACGACCAGTTGGACGAGGCCAGGGCGGAGTTGCGGACGCTCGTGTACACGCTGCGCCAGCGGGGTTCGGCGGACTGTCTGAGCCAGTGCCTGATCGGCCTGGCGCAGCTGGAGATCCAGCGCGGCCGCTGCCGCCAGGCCCTGTCGACGGCCCGGCAGAGCCTGCGGATCGCCGAGCGGGCCGGTTTGAGCCAGGGGCCCGCGTGGTACGCCGTCGCGCTGGCCGAGACCGCGGGCGGCAGCATGAGCCAGGCTCTGGCGGCGGCGGAGGCCGCGCGGCGGCACAGCGAGGACGACGACGACCGGCTGTTCCTGCCGAGGGCGCTGCACGCGGAGGGCCGGATCAGGCTGTTCGGCGGCCAGTACGCGAGCGCGGCGCGGCTGCTGCGCCGGACGGCCGAGATGGAGACCGGGCAGGGCCAGGGCGATCCTGCGACCCGGCGCTGGCACGCCGACCTCGCGGAGGCGCTGGCCCGCGGCGGTGCCCTGGACGAGGCGGAGTCGGTCGTGGACCGGGCACGCGGGCAGGCCGCCCGGCTGGGGCGCGCCGGTGTGCTGGCCACGCTGGACCGGGCGGCGGCGGTGATCGTGGAGGAGCGCGGCGGCCCGGAGGCGGCGGCCGCGGGGTACGAGGACGCCGCGGCGCGGCTGCGGGCCGCCGGGTACGTCCTGGAGGAGGCCCGTACCCGGGTCCTGCTGGGCCGGGTGCGCCGCCGCCTCGGTGAGGAGGGCGCGTCCCATGCGGCGTACGCCCAGGCGCTGCGCGTGTTCACGGCCGCAGGGGCGCGGGCCTGGGTGGCGGGGGTGCGGGCGGAGCGGGACCGGGGCGGTGAGGTGCCGCTGCCGCGGCTGGACGGGGACGCGTGGCCGGAGCGGCTCAGCTCGACGGAGCGGAGTGTGGTGACGCGGGTGGCCCAGGGGGCGACGAACCGCGAGATCGCGGCGGGGCTGACGCTGAGTGTGAAGACGGTCGAGGCGGCGCTCACCCGCGCCTATCGCAAGCTGGGCGCGAAGTCACGGGTGGACATCACCCGCATCGTCATGACCCGTCCGGCAACGTGACACCGCTTCCGATACCCCATCACCTTCCGCACCGTCCGACTCCCTTGACGAGTACACGCCTATGAGTATGGTCTAGACCTAGGTCCTGTCCGGAGTTCCAGCGCGACGCCGCGGGGGAACTCCGGACAGGACCCAGGTGAGTCTCGGTTGCCAGGGGTGACCGCGGCGCGCGATGGGAACTGCGGGCGGCACCCCCTCGCCACCGGCCGTACCCCGCCCCGCCGTGTCCAGCACCCCCCGGCAAGGCCGCAACCGGTGCGGGCGTGTCCGACCGCTGCCGTCACCCCGCGGCAGCTCCCAACATAGGAGTTGGCATGAACGCGAAGCGAAAACTGGCCCTCGTGATCGGTGCGGGTGTCGCCCCCCTGCTCGCGGTGGCCCTGCCGGCCACCTCGGCCAGTGCGCACGGATACGTCTCCTCGCCGCCGAGCCGCCAGGCCCAGTGCGCGGCGGGCACCGTCAGCTGCGGCCAGATCAAGTACGAGCCGCAGAGCGTCGAGGGCCCCAAGGGCCTGCGCAGCTGCAGCGGCGGCAACTCCCAGTTCGCCGATCTGGACAACGACGCCAAGGGCTGGAAGTCCACCCCGGTCGGGAGCTCCGCGAACTTCTCCTGGACCCTGACGGCCCGTCACGCGACGAGCACCTGGCAGTACTACATCGGTGGCTCGAAGATCGCCGAGTTCAACGACAACGGCGCCCAGCCCGGCGCCACCAAGACCCACCAGGTGAACTTCGGCGGCTTCACCGGCAAGCAGAAGGTGCTCGCCGTCTGGAACATCTCCGACACGGCCAACGCGTTCTACGCCTGCATCGACGTGAACATCGGCGGGACCCCCGGCGGTGACGGCGACGGCGGGACCCCCGGCGACTGCACCGCCGGTGCCTGGGAGGCGGGCCGCGTCTACAACGGCGGCGAGACGGTCTCGTACAACGGCCACAACTGGCGCGCCAAGTGGTGGGTCCAGGGCGAGCAGCCCGGCACGTCGGGCACGTGGGGCGTCTGGCAGGACCTGGGTGCCTGCTGACGCGTGACGAACCACCCCTCTCCGCAGCGGTTCACGACCGCTGCGGAGGGGAACGGGGCGCCGCTCACGCCGGACAGGCGGTGAGCGGCGCCTTCGTGCGCGGTGCTCATGCCGCGTACGGGGTGACCGGTGCGGCGGGCTCGGCGGATGCGCCGGGCCCGGCGGCCGGCCCGTCCTGCGCGGCCTTCGGGGCCGACGCGAGGACCTTACGGGTGACGCGCTCGGCGAACGCCGCGACCAGGGCGCGCGGCCGGCGCGGCGGAAGATGCGCGGCCAGGGCGTTGCCGAACCCCGGTGTGACGTAGGCGCGATCGCGGTCGAGAGCGGCCAGCGCGGCGCGCACCACCGGCTCCGGCGTACTCATCGACCCGTTGACGGCCGCCTCACGCGTACCGATGGCCTCGAAGAACGGCGTGTCGACCGGGCCGGGGCACAGGGTGAGCACGCGCACGCCCCTCCCCCGGCATTCCTGGCGCAGGGCGAGCCCGAAGTTCAGCACGAACGCCTTGGCCGCGCCGTAGACCGCGAAGTACGGGGCGGGCTGGAAGCCAGCGGTGGACGCGACGTTCACGACCGCGCCCGCGCCGCGCGCCAGCATGCCCGGAAGCAGGGCGTGGGTGAGGCCGACGAGGGCGACGACGTTGACCATCAGCTGGTCGTGGTCCCGGTCGGCGGCGATGTCCTCGAAGCGCCCGCAGGTCCCGAAGCCGGCGTTGTTGACCAGCAGCCCGATGTCGATGCCGAGCGCGTCGAGCCGATCGGCGATCGAACGGGCGGCGCCGGGCTCGGCGAGATCCCGCACCAGGACGTGCGCCGTTATGCCGTACCGGGCGGCCAGGCGCTCGGCGAGGGCGGTGAGCCGGTCCTCCGACCGGGCCACCAGGACGAGGTCGTGTCCGCGGGCGGCGAGCTGGGCGGCGAACTCCGCGCCGAGCCCGGAGGAGGCACCGGTGACGAGGGCGGTGGTGGGCATGGGAGGTCTCCTTGACTGGGGTCCGGGACGCACTCAACTGCAACAATAGAGTACAGATTCTTGAGGTAACTGCAACAAGCTTGCTCCACTTACTAAGAAAATGAAGCACCCCTGTATCGTTTAGCGAGAAGTCCGAACGGAACAGGGAGGCACTGTGGGAGAGAAGACGGCGAGGCCGCTGCGGGCGGACGCGGAGCGGAGCGTGCGCGCGATCCTGGAGGCGGCCGAACGCGTGCTCTCCCGGGACCCCGGCGCCTCCATGGAGCAGATCGCGGCCGAGGCGGGGGTGTCCCGGACGACGATCCACCGCCGCTTCGCCCACCGCCAGGTACTGATCGACGCGCTCGCTCTGTCGGCCGCCCGCCAACTCGCCCGCGCGGTGGACGACGGCCGCCCCGCGACCGCCCCGCCCCTGGTCGCGCTGCACCGCATCACGGCCAACGTCCTCCAGGTCAAGGGCGCCTGGACCTTCGCCCTGAGCCTCCCGGCCACACCGGGCAGCGAGGCGGCCGCCCTCCACGAGGAGATGGCCCGCCACTGCGTCGCCGTCCTGGAACGCGCCCGCGCCGAGCACCTGATCGACGCGTCCGCCGACCTCTCGTGGCTCCAGCGCGTCTACTACGCCCTCCTGGGCGAAACGCTGCACGGCAACCCGACGGACCCCACCACGGACCCGGACGCGCTGGCCGCCCGAGTGGTGAACACATTCCTGCACGGAGCCGGCCCCCGAACCTGACCCACCCCGTCGTCACCCGAACAGGCAACAGGCAACCCTGCCGAATCCCGATGCCCCCGGCCCACCTCGTGCAAGACTCACTCATGGATGCGGAGCGAAGCGACCTTCTCACGGAGAGTGCCCGCTTCCGCTCGCCGCGTCCTCCCGTGAACGTCGAACGCAGATCCCCCGTGAGGGCGTACCGCTCTCACGGCCACTCTTCGAGGGGGAGCACCGATGACGAGCACACCGGCCCACTTCGGCCCGGAGCTTCGCCGATTACGTATGGAGGCGGAACTGTCGCTGAGCGACATGGCCGCAGCCCTCAACTACGACAAGGGGTACCTCAGCAAGGTGGAGCGCGGCGAGCGTTCCGCGTCGCCCGAACTGGCCCGGCGCTGCGACGCCTTCCTCGGCGCGAACGGCGAGTTGCGGCGCCTGGTCGTCCGGTCCGACTCCGATCCCGACGATGCCGCCGCTCCCGCCGACAACCTCCTGCGGGTCGGACGACGTGAAGTACTCGCGGCGGGGACGGGCTCCTTGATAGAGCTCGGGCTGAAGCTCGGCGGCCCGGCCGCCGCTGCGGCCGATCCGCTGCTGCTGTCCTTCCAGGCCCAGTTCGACCAGCTGCGCAAGCTCGGTCAGTCCACGGCTCCGAAGGCTCTGCTGCCTCTGCTGGAGACGCAGACGCGCCTGGTCGTCGGGTTGGCTGCCGCGGCCTCTTCCGCCACTCGTGCCCCCGCCCTCGTGCTGGCGTCGCGCTTCGCGGAGTTCACCGGCTGGATGGCGCAGGAGGCCGGCAACAGCGCGGCAGCGCTCGACTGGACCGACGAGGCAGCCGAACTGGCCCGCGCCGGCGGGGACCCTCACCTCGGTTCGTACGCACTGGTGCGCCGCGCCCTGGTCACGTTCTACGGCGGCGACGCCGCGAGCACGATCGCGCTGGCCCGCCGGGCCCAGGGCCATCACCTGCCGCCCCGCGTCCGGGGACTCGCGGCCCAGCGGGAGGCGCAGGGGCACGCCCTCGCCGGTGATGAGCGCGCCTGTCTGCGGAGTCTCGACCGTGCGCGGGAACTCCTGCGGAGCGACGGGGCCCGTGGCGGCTCCGGGCCCGTACTGGGCACCACGCATGTGACCGATCCGGCCGCGATGACGACCGGATGGTGCCTGTACGACCTCGGCCGCCCGGCGGCGGCCGCCGAGGTGCTGGACCGGGAATGCCGGCGTCTCCCGGCGCACGCTCTGCGCACCCGCGCCCGGTACGGCCTGCGCAGGTCCCTGGCACACGCCGCTTCCGGCGAGGTCGAGCACGCGTGCACGATCGCCGGGGAGTTGCTGGGCGTGATGCCGGCCGTTCCCTCGGCGACGGTGAACGCCGACGTGCGGCGGCTGGCCCGCGAGCTCGCACGCTTCCGGAGCAACCGGGCCGTACGCGATCTGCAGCCGGCTCTGGCACGCGTCCTCGCGTCCGCGCACGCCTGACACCACCTCACCACCCCCTCCGGCTTCCCCGCGTCGCCAGGCCCCCGGCTCCCGTGTGCGCCGGCGTCAGGGATGCGCCGTCTTCCCCGCGCCTGCGCGAAATCGCCATGCCGTGACGGCAGCGCGCCGCTTCGCCCTGCCCCGACTCACCCCGTAACACACCCTGTGAAAGGACCTTTCATGCCCGATGTCTTCGTCAATTACCGCACCGGCGACGAGGAAACAACGGCGGCCATGATCAACCGGGAGCTCGCCCGGCGGTTCGGTCGTGAGCGGATCTTCTTCGCCAGCGACTCGATCGAACCCGGTCAGCGCTACCCCGCCAAGCTGATCGAGGCCGTGGAGGAGTGCCAGGCACTCCTGGCCGTCATCGGACCCCGCTGGGCCGAGGTGCGAGGAAGCGACGGACGCCCCGCGTTCGAATCCGAGCGGGACTGGACCCGACGCGAGATCGAAACCGCCCTCTGCCGCGGAGTCCTCGTCATCCCCGTACTCGTCGGCCGTGCCACCCGCATCGACCCCGCCGCCCTCCCGGAGGATCTGCGGGAACTGGCCGACTGTCAGTACCAGCGGTTCGACCACCGCAACGCGGATGCGGATCTGAAGGCCCTGGGCGACGCGCTCTCCAGGCTCCTGCCCGAGCTGGGCCACGAGGATCGCGACGCCCGCGCGGTGCGGGAACCGGGCGAAGAAGGCGGGCACACCCGGATGCGGACACGCGATGTGAAGCAGCGCATTCGTGGTGGCATCGGCAACCTCAACGGAGACCTCGGTACGTTCGTCAACGAGCCGCAGGGCCCGGTGAACACCGGGCGGGGGCCTCAGTACAACGCGCCCCACTTCGAGGGGGACAACACCGGGGTGCAGTACACGGCGGGCGACAACAGCGGCACGGTCCATCAGCGCTTCGAGCGCGAGCGCCGGCGCGCGGACGACGAACGATGACCGATCAGGACCACGTCACGGTCAACGATCCGAATGGCCCCGTCAACAACGGCAGCGGCCCGCAGAACAACTATTACGGCGTCGGCGCGGACTGGATGCGCCGCAAGCGTGTCGACACCCTCCGGATCGTCCGGGAGGACCGGGTGCGACTGGCCGACCGGTTCGCCCGGCCGGCGGGATACCGGGTGGGCGCCGACCGTCTGAAAAGGCCCGGAGCGGTGGTGTTACTGGAGGGAGAACCGGGAAGTGGCCGACGTGCCGCGGCGATCATGCTGCTGCACGAGCTGGGCACCGAGGACGCCTCCGGTTCCGCCGAAGGGCGCTTCGAAGAACTCCCGGCGATGGACAAGGACCAGAACCCGTTCGCGCCGGCCGAGGGCGACCGCTTCCTCCTCGACCTGTCGGGGATCGCGGACGAGGAGGAGTACGCCGGGGCCCAGCGCGAGCTGGACCTTCGCCGGTCCCGGGTCCAGGAGGCCGGGGCCCGTATGGTGGCCGTCCTTCCGGCCGGCCTGGAGTACGCCCGCAAGCCGGACCTGGAACCGTACATCGTGAAGCTGGGGCGTCCCAGAGGTGTCACCGTCCTCACCCGGCACCTCCGTATGGACCGTATGGCCTTCCGCCCCGCGGACCTCGCGAACCCCGCCCTCCAGCAGTTGTGCGACCGCTCCCCCATGCGTGAACTGGCGCAGCTCGCACGGCTGGTCGGAGAAGCGCGCGACAGCCGCCGGTTCGGAAGCGATTTCGCCGGATGGCTCGATCAGGCGATCCATGCGGTGACCGACCGGGCCGGTGAGGTGGGCCGGCAAGTGGCCGAAGCACGCTCCACCCCGGAACGGGCGCTCCTACTGGCGGCCGCCGTCTTCGAAGAGGCTCGCGCCGACACCGTGTACAGGGCATGGCGCGGCCTGTTGCGGACCGTGAAGTACGAGGACGAGACGACGACCGAACTCGCGGGAAGCGACTTCGGGGAACGTCTGACCGCGCTCGGCATCGAACGGGACGCCGGCGGTCGGCTCCGCTTCGGTCACCTGGCCTACGCCGACGCGGTCCGCACGTACTTCTGGGCGAACTTTCCGGGAGTACGCGACGATCTCAGGGACTGGATCGGCCAGGCGGCCGGGCAACAGGACCTGACCCTCGACGACCGGGTCGGCATCGTCGTCCGCTTCGGCGAGTGCGCCCTGGCGGTCGACCGGCCCGACCACCTCTTCGCCCTCGCGGTCCAATGGGCGAACGGCTCGACCGGCGCCCATCGCGATCAGCGCGCGGTCACGGCGCTCGGGCTCGGGCTCAGCCACGAGGGGCTGGGCGGCTGGTTCCGCCGGAAGATCTACGAGTACGTACGGTCGGGCGCTCTGTCGGACGGTCTGGTACGCGTGCTGACCGCCGCCTGTTGCCAGTACCTGGCGATGACGCACCCCGATCAGGCCCTCGTACGGCTGCACCACCTCGCCGTACGCAACAGCGGGGCGGCGGCCCGAGAGGCGAGGGACGCTCTCTTCGAACTCAGCTGTCGCGACCGCCGGCTTCACCGGCTGCTGATCGATCGCCTGCGCGAACGAACGCGCCAGGAGCCGCGTGCGGCGGCACCTCACCTCCGGCTGCTCGCAGAACTGCTGACGAGCGACCGCGCATCGGACCCGCCCGTCTGGCCCGACCTGTTCGTGGGCTGGGAGGCGGTCTTCGCCCAGCCACCCACCGAGCTGTGGACGTCCATGGTGAACAGCTGGCTGAGCAGCGCGGCGGAGGAATCCTCGCGGGAAATGGCACTGGGTGTGATGGTCGGTGCGACACGCGGCCGCCCGGCCGCCCTCCAGCGCCTCTACACCCTCGCATGCGACTGGGTGAGGACCTCTCACCGGCCCGAACGGTCGGCTGTCGCAGGCCGCTTCTGGCGGTACATCGATGACGCGCAGTGCGACCGCGCGGAAGACGCACCGGACATGGGTGCGGGAACCCGGACCAGGGAAGAGGCACGATGAGACACCGCTTCACCGGCATGCTGTTCGTGGCTCTCTGCGGCCTCGCACCGGCACTGGTCGGGAGCCTGCAGCACTGGTCACCCTGGCTGTGGGGCTTCATGTCCATGGTCACGGTCTCGGGCTCCCTGCTGCTCGTGATGGCGTTCGCCGGCAACGGGCGCGAGCCCGCCGGCACGGATGAGCCCGTGGAACCCGAGCCGGCCGCGCCGCCGGAGCAGCCGTACGCGGAGACCCGTGTGAGCGAGGCCCCGCTGCCCAGTGCGAGGGACGGTTACGACTTCCTCTTCTCCGCCACGGTGTGGTGGCGGACCGTGCCCGACCACGCCGACTGGTCCGGCAGCGTTTCGCCTGCTCTCGCCGTGTCCTCGGTCGTCAACCGGGCTTCGTCGGTGGTCCGCCACGAGGACCCCGCTCGGGCGAGCTTCGCGCGCTACCTCCTGGAGGGTGAGCTCGGCTTCCCGTTCACGGACCGGAGCGGGCGGGTGGAGTGCACGGTCGCCGACGTGACGCTGACGCTCGCCTCCGAGGACAGCGAGCGCCTGCGGAAGCTGAACAATCTGCGCAAGGACGAGGAGGTGTGGGAGCACGAGCGCCAGTACGAGCGCAGCAAGCGGCGCTATCTGGGCGACGATGTGCTCAAGAGCACAGGCAGTGCGGTGGTGTGGTGGCTGGCCCGCCACGAGGAGGAGATCGAGAAGGCGGTCGACATGATCGGCCCGCTCGCCCAGGTCGCGGCGGCGGCCCAGGACCAGGAGGTGCCCGACCTCTTCCGTCACCTCCTCGTACCACCCGTGGCCGCTCATGGTGAGGCGACGGACGAGTTCGTCCGGGAGGAACAAGTGAGCGTCTCCGAACGCCTGCTCCTGCTGATGGAAGCCGCGGACCTGAAACCTGACACGGACGGGTACACGGTCCTGGTGCACCGTGTGATGCGCACACTGCAAGCGAACGGCCGGGAGGACGCCGCCGACGAGATCCGCCGGACGTTCCTGCTGCCTGACGACGAGGACGAGAGCGACGCCCCCTCGTACACGGCTGCCTCCCCGTCGGAGGACGACGCCGAGCGGGACTGGGGTTCACCGGAGACCGACGACTCCGCCTCCGCGTACTACTGGGACGCCCCGCACAGCCCCCACCCCCCGGAGGACCCCGACAACTGATCCCGCCGCCACCCTTCGCCGCGTCCGCCCCGCCGACCCCGGCGGGGCGGGCGACGCCGGGTGAGGTGCGGGCGTACTGATGTCGGAGTCGGCTGGAACACTGCGGTCGTGATCGACGAGACGACCCCGGGTCCTGCCGGTGCTCCCGCAGGCCCCCTGCCGCCCAGAGCACAGGCGGCGCTCGCCGGCACCCCCTGGGAAGGGCTGCCGCACGCCTGTACCGGCCGGCACGGTGTGCCCGACACACCGGACGTCCTCGGCGCTGTGCTCGCCACCGACCCGGCCCGCCGGGTTCGGGCGGTGGGCGATCTGTATCGGCTGGTCCTCCATCAGGAGCAGGTGTTTCCGGCGACCGCTCCGGCAGCCTTGGTCCTGGCAGGTCTTCTGGACGATCCGCGCACCCTCTCCGAAGACCGCTGGGAGCGCAGGGCCGGTCGGCGGTCGCTTCGCGCCGAACTGCTGAACTGGCTGGTCTCGTTCGCCGACCTCGCCCGCCTGGACGTCGAGGACGGCGTCGGCACGGCGCAGGATCTGGCTGCCGCCCGTGCGGCGAGGCCACTACTCCACGACCGCATCGCGGACTTCTACGACGCCGACGATCCGCCGGTGAGGGAGGCCGCGCTCGCCGCCACCGCCCTGCTCCTGGCCGACCCCGCCCTCGCCTCGCACGTCCCCCGGTACGCGCCCGCCGTCCGCGAGGTCCTTGCCGTGAGCGCGGACTCGTACTACCGGTGCATCGCCCGGGAACGGCTGACGGCTTGGGGAGAGGACGTCACCGGGCTCATCACCGCGGAGGAGGAGCGCCGCGTGGCCCTGGACCGGGCGCACGAGTTGGCGGAGGACCCGTTCGGCGGCGAGGCCCAGGAGCAGGCGATCCGCTGGCTGGAGGAGCAACCCGAGGACACCGCGGCTCCGCAACGACTGGGCCGCCGACGCGAGGACCGGACGGCGCCCGAGCCGGCACCCGAGCCGCCCGTGGCCGCCCCGTGGCGGATCGCCCGGGAGGAGGAGCGTGCCGAGTGGACGTTCACGCCGTACGTGGGAGTCGGCCCCCTGCACTTCGGGATGACCTTGGAGGAGATCACCCGAGCCCTCGGCGAGGAACCGGCCGTCTCGTCCTACTCCCACCACGGCGAAGACCCGCAGCTCAGCTACGCCGACTTCACCGCGAGCGGGATCAGGGCCCTCTTCCGCAACGGCCGCCTGGGGTGCGTCGCCGCAGACGCCCTCACCGGCCCCCAGGTGAGACTGGCCGCGGCCCCGCTGACCGGCTGCGCACCGTCCCACGTCGAGGCCTGGCTCGCCCACCGCACCACACGGCCCGGCGCCCTGGCGTACAGCGTCGCCGACGACCCGATCTTCGCCGACCTAGGCCTGGCGATCCGCTCCCAGCGGGCCGGCGACATCGTCCTGACCCGCCCCCTCTTCCTGCTCCACGACTGGCTGGACCTGTGGCACGCACTGCCAGACGAGGAGTGGAACCACCCGTGAAACGTCCACCGGCCCGATCGCCGCCGCACGCCGACAGCGGCGATCACCGCGCAGACCACACAGAAGTTTCCCGACTTCGGCAACGCCATCCCGAAGCGCTGCCACTGAAGCCGGACCGATGCCCTGGACGGGTCAGACGTTGAAGCGGAACGTCTGCGGCCCGATCCTGACCTGCGGCGGAGCCCCCTCCAGGGCTCTGACCAGCCTTTTCCTCGTTGACATGCGTTGGCCCCCGACGGCCATTCACGGGTGTCCCGCAGACTGGCTGCGGACTGGCCGGGGTCCCGAGGCTGAGAAATCCATGGCACACGGGCAGGACCTGCAACGAGACTGCGCAGGTGAGCAACTCCTACCCCTGTCCTTGCTGCGGGCACCGCGTGCTGGACGCGATGCCCGGCTCGTACGAGATCTGCCCCGTCTGCTTCTGGGAGGACAACGGGGTCCAGTTCCGCTGGCCCACCATGGCTGGCGGCGCGAACAAGGTCTCCCTCATCGAGGCCCAGCGCAACTACCAGGACTTCGGCGCCTGCGACGAGCACGGCCGCCGGTATGTCCGCCCTCCGGCCGAGGGCGAGCCGCTCGACCCCGCCTGGCGCCCCATCGACCTGACCCGGGACTCCTTCGAGTACTGGACAGCCGAGGACCGCGCCCCGTGGCCCGACGACAGCTCGGTGCTCTGCTGGTGGCTCCCCACTTTCTGGCGCCGGGACCACCCATGAGCACCCACATCGAGCGACTCATCCAACAGCTCGACGACTCGACCGGCCCGTCGTACGACGCCCGCGCGGAACTCATCGGCATCGGCCCCGACGCCGTCCCCGCCATCATCGACGGACTGCCTTCCCTCGACCGCTTCGGTCAACTGACCGCCATCGAGGTCTTCGAAGAAGTGGCGGACCCACGCTGCGGCCCCGCCCTGATCGCCCTCCTGCACAGCGACGACTCCACCGTCCGAGAATGGGCGGCGATGGCCCTGGCGAGCCTGAAGATCGACGGCGCGGTCGAGCCCGTGCGCCGCGCCTATCGCGCCTGCCTGGAACGAGCGACGCCACCGGACTGGAGCGAGCCGCAAGGCATCCGCTGGGCCCTGACCGAACTCGGCGCCCGCACCCCCGTCGTCCCGCCGCTCACCGCGCGCCTACGACCCATCACTGCGGACAACGCCCCCGGCTGGCCTTCAGCCCACTTCACCGAGATCATCAACGACCTGGCCGAGCACGCCCAGGTGATCCTCTACTCCCAGTTCTGGCGAGTGGACGCCGGCGGTACATACGGCGTCTCCAGCACTGGCCTGGACTGGGAACTCGACTGGACCGCGCCTTGGGAGCACCTGGTCGAAGAGTCCCGCACCTGGTCCCTGCTGGAAGCCTCCGAGGCCCCCGTCGGCGACAACATCTTCGCCGCCCCCGCCTGGATCGACCGTACAGACCTGTACCCGGAGAGGTGACCGATGCCGTTCCAGCACCCCAAGGAGATCGGCTACGGCTACGTGATCGAGCGCTACGCGGCGAGGAAGGACTCAGGCCACGCGCGCTACCTCGTCCTGAAAAGTGGTCGATTCCTGCGGCCCGAGTGGCCTCACGCCGAACATTTCGCCCGTCACCTCATCGACGACTCGGCCACGATCACCGGTGTCGAGCTGGAGGCCCTTCTCGGCTACGAGTGGCGCTCACGCCTCACCGCCGCCTGGCTGATCGGCGCAGGCCGACGCGCCACGTTCCGCGAACGCATCGGCGACCTGCTCCTGGCCAGCGAGTTCTGCTTCTCCGGCAGCGCCTATTGCTTCGCCCTGGCCCGCTTCGGCACCCACGCGGACGCCGAGGTCCTCACCGCCTACCTCGACCACTACCTCCCCCGCACCGACCTCCGCTACGACCAGCCCGCCGCCCTCGGCGCCCTCCTCCGCCTCGACGCCCACCTCGGCACCCACCACGCGGACCGCTTCACCCAGCCTGACGGTCTCTGGGAGCAGTGGGTCAATGCCCTGGCCCACCTCCGCGACCACCCCGCCTACACCCCCGTCGAGCGTCGCCGCTGGACGGACCTCCAATGCGACTTCGCCAACGGCTGGACCCGCGGTTGACGCCTCGAGAGCTGCGAGATCACTCGGTTCGGGATCCACGCTGAGAGGCGGCGGTAGGCCCGCTACACCGGGTCCGGCCCAACCCTGGGCCTGCCTCTTACCCCACCGATCACGGAACTCGATGGACCCTGGGATCTTTTGGGGTCCAGGCCCTCTGGTGCGGTATATCGTCGTGCCCCAGGTGTAGGCGGAACGGGGTCCCCTTCTGCCAGCCGCATGGGGCAATCTTTACTTCTGCGCTCCGCTGCGGCACTGGTCGTACGTTGCGGCAAGGGGTGGTGGGGATGCATCTTCCCGATCTCGACTTCACTCGGATCCGCGCCCTGGGCGCCGGCGGGCAGAGGGACGGGTTCGAGCAGTTCATCTGCGAACTGGCGGCAGAAGAATCGCCGCATGCTGACGCCACCTTCGTCAGCCTCAACGGCTCTGGCGGAGACGGCGGTGTCGAGTGTTTCTGGACACTGCCTGACGGAAGCGAAGTCGGCTGGCAGGCCAAGTTCTGGGTGCATCAGGACGACGTGGACGAGAGCCAGCTCAACAAGTCCGTGACAGCAGCACTCACGGTGCACCCCCGCATCGTGCAGTACACGATCGCCATCCCCGTGGATCCGACAGGTCCCACTGCACGCAAGGGCAAGTCTCTGCAGGAGAAGGTCTACGGGGAAGGCGGTTGGCTGAGCAGCTGGCGGAAGGAAGCCACAGAACTAGGCGTATCGGTCGAATTCCGCATCGAGTGGTACACCAACCTGGTCACCCGGCTACGGAAGGGCGATCCTTCAGGTGCGCGAGCACGCTACTGGTTCGACTCCGACGTCCTGCCGGAGCACTGGTGGCAAAACCGCCTTGACGACGCAGTCTGGGCTGCGCGTCCTCGGTACGTCCCGGAACTCACGGTGGATGTGCCAGCGCTGGATGCCATTGCTGCCTTGTGTGGCGATCCGGAGTGGCATGCGACGTTGGACAGTCACGCCTCCCTGCTTGGGCAGCAGATTGATCAGCTTCGCGATGCAGAGCCCTACGGGGGCAGCCGGCCCATCGACCTGACTGACGCACGGGACGCGGTCCGCCACGTGGTCACGGCGCTGCAGCGCTGGCGAGACCAACCCTCCGACGCCTCACGCCAAGTTCTTGACAGAACACTTCAAAATTCCCACGCCTCAGTGTCCGACGCCGAGCAGGCTGAGAGCGAGGCACTGACTGCCGCGCATGGCGACGAGTGGGACTCACCTACATGGCGGCAGCATCAGGCCGAATACATGGTGGCCTTCCCAGCAGCGCGTGTGGACGCGTTGCGGGGGCTAAAGCAGGCCGTCCAAGAGCTAATCTCCTTCGTCGCTGGCCCGTTCGAACGGCTGCCCGGCGCGCGCTCGATGCTCCTGCCCGGTGATGCTGGCCGCGGCAAGACGTTCGTCACGCTCGATGCCGTTGCACGGCGCCTGTCGCGTCGTCGCCCCAGTCTGTTCGTCCACGGTCTCTGGTTTCGCGATGGCGACCTGCTGACGCAGCTCCGCGAGCGCTTGCACCTGCCGACCGATCTCACAGGTGAGGAGGTTCTCGCAATCCTGGATCAGGCCGGGCGAAGCTCGGGCAGTCCGGTGCTCGTCGTTATCGACGCATTGAACGAGACACGCCCGCGAACAGTCTGGCGTGATGAGCTAGACCGCCTGGTCGGCATCATCAGCCGCTTTGAGAACCTGCGCGTCGTATTCACGTTGCGATCTCACTACACCGAGCAGATTGTCCCGTCCGGTCTGGATATGCCGACCTTCATCCACCGCGGGTTCCAAGGCGTCGAGTTCGAGGCCGTGACGGAGTATGCCGACTATTACGGCCTGGAGCCGCCAACCGCACCGCCAATCCACGGAGAGTTCGACAATCCCCTGTTTCTGCGACTACTGTGTGACGCCCTCAAGCAAGGCTCCCGGCTATCCCTGGACCAGGCGTCGATGGGTATCGACGAACTCGCTCACCTCTTGCTGGATTCCGCAAACGAGCGGATCAGCAGCCAACTCGACGCGCCTCGCACCGACCGGATCGTTCACCGGGCGATGTACGCGTTCGCGCACGCGATCGGTGCTACGCCGACCGCCTGGCTGACCCGGCCAGACGCTTCAGTGCTCCTTCGTGGGCTCTGGCCCAACGTCGCTCGCTTAGTTCATGATCGCGTAGAGTCTCGGTCTTGTGCCGAGAGATCACATAGTTGGTGAGACGTACCCGGAGCGGGTCCGGATGGGGGTGCTGTCGCGTACGTTCACGCCCGAGCTGGTCGACTTCGTGGTCGATGAGGCGGGGGCGCGCGAGGAGCGGACCCGGTCGTTGCCGGCCCGGCTGATGGTGTATTTCGTCCTGACGATGTGGCTGTTCAGCGGTGACGGATACGGCCTGGTGCTGCGGGAGTTGGTGGAGCACTGGCCGCGCCGGGCGCGGGAGGTGTGGCGTCCGGCGCGCACGGGGTCTCTGACAACGGCGCGGGCCCGGCTGGGTGCGGGGCCGCTGCGACTGCTCTTCGACCGGGTCGCCGGTTGCACCGGCACTGCGGCCACGCCGGGGGCTTTCTGGCGCGGGCTGCGGCTGACCTCCATGGACGGCACACTGCTGGACGTTCCTGACAGCGAGGCGAACGCTGCCGCCTACACCCGTGCCTCCAACGGAAATCGGCCTGGACCGTACCCGCAGGTGAGGCTCCTCGCGCTGGTGGAGTGCGGCACGAAGGCGTTGATCGGTGCGGTCTTCGACTCCTTCGCCGTCGGCGAGCGCACCTTGGCCGCCCGCCTCCTGGTGCACCTGCGGGAAGGCATCCTGTTGATGGCCGACCGGGGCTTTCCAGCCTATGAGCTGTGGCGGGCAGCCGCGGTCACCGGGGCCGAACTCCTGTGGCGGGTCTCGGATTCCTTCACCCTGCGGCCGCATGAGGTTCTGGCCGACGGCACCTTCCTCACCCGCCTGAACGGGCCGCGCGGCGCCCGGATCACCGTGCGCGCCGTGGAGTACACCGTGGTCACCACCACGATCGGCGCGGACGGCGACAGTGAGGAGACCTCGGAGCTGTTCTGCCTGATCACCACGCTCCTGGACCCCGAGGCGGCACCCGCCGCAGAGCTGGCAGAGCTGTACACCGCCCGCTGGACCAGCGAGACGATCTTCAAGCACATCAAGATCGAACAGCGGGGAGGACGCACCGCGACCCTCCGGTCCAACAGTCCCGCCATGGTCGAGCAGGAACTGTGGGCCATGCTCTGCGTCTACCAGGCCGTACACGACCTGGCCGTGGACGCCGCCCACCACGCGAACCTCCCCGTCTCGCACATCAGCTTCAAGAACACCCTCGCCGCCGCCCGACGTTCCGTCGGCGCGGACTTTCCCCCCTCGGCAACTGGCCGCCAGGATCCGTGACATCCAGGCCGACCTGACCCGCGAGGCCGTCCGTCCCCGCCCCGGACGTGCCGCACCCCGCGCCACCAAACGCAGCACCACCGGATACCGCACCCTCAAACCGGACGAGCCCGCCACCACCAAGGTCACCCACACGATCAGCCTCTCGCTCTTCCCCGAAGAACGACGACCACGCAAGCCGCGGGCGAAGCCGAGACCCCTGCAACTCGCCCCGCAGGAAACGACGTCACCGACACTCAAAGACATGGCGACGGCCATCTAATAGAGCGACGTTGCACGACTACGTGCGGCACGGCACCACGAACCTGTTCGCCGCGCTGAATATCGCCACCGGCGAAGTACTCGGCGAATGCAAGCCGAACCGGAACGGGGCGAACTTCCTGGCCTTCCTGAAGAAGGTGGTGAAACCGCACGCCGGCAAGGAGATCCATATCGTGCTGGACAACCTGTCCACGCACACCACCCCGGACGTGATGGCGTGGCTGGAGAAGAACCCTCACGTGCACTTCCATTTCACCCCCGTCGGCTCTTCCTGGCTGAACCAGATCGAGATCTGGTTCGGGATCATCACCCGGCAGTCCATCCGTCGCGGCACCTTCTCCAGTGTCCACGTCCTGGTCAAGCAGATCCGCGACTACATCAACTCCTGGAACCAGAACCCGAAACCCTTCACCTGGACCGCGACCACCGGCGAGATCCTCGCAAAGGTCCGGCTCGTCGCGACCCAACGTCGCTCGCTTAGTTCATGATCGCGTAGAGTCTCGGTCTTGTGCCGAGAGATCACATAGTTGGTGAGACGTACCCGGAGCGGGTCCGGATGGGGGTGCTGTCGCGTACGTTCACGCCCGAGCTGGTCGACTTCGTGGTCGATGAGGCGGGGGCGCGCGAGGAGCGGACCCGGTCGTTGCCGGCCCGGCTGATGGTGTATTTCGTCCTGACGATGTGGCTGTTCAGCGGTGACGGATACGGCCTGGTGCTGCGGGAGTTGGTGGAGCACTGGCCGCGCCGGGCGCGGGAGGTGTGGCGTCCGGCGCGCACGGGGTCTCTGACAACGGCGCGGGCCCGGCTGGGTGCGGGGCCGCTGCGACTGCTCTTCGACCGGGTCGCCGGTTGCACCGGCACTGCGGCCACGCCGGGGGCTTTCTGGCGCGGGCTGCGGCTGACCTCCATGGACGGCACACTGCTGGACGTTCCTGACAGCGAGGCGAACGCTGCCGCCTACACCCGTGCCTCCAACGGAAATCGGCCTGGACCGTACCCGCAGGTGAGGCTCCTCGCGCTGGTGGAGTGCGGCACGAAGGCGTTGATCGGTGCGGTCTTCGACTCCTTCGCCGTCGGCGAGCGCACCTTGGCCGCCCGCCTCCTGGTGCACCTGCGGGAAGGCATCCTGTTGATGGCCGACCGGGGCTTTCCAGCCTATGAGCTGTGGCGGGCAGCCGCGGTCACCGGGGCCGAACTCCTGTGGCGGGTCTCGGATTCCTTCACCCTGCGGCCGCATGAGGTTCTGGCCGACGGCACCTTCCTCACCCGCCTGAACGGGCCGCGCGGCGCCCGGATCACCGTGCGCGCCGTGGAGTACACCGTGGTCACCACCACGATCGGCGCGGACGGCGACAGTGAGGAGACCTCGGAGCTGTTCTGCCTGATCACCACGCTCCTGGACCCCGAGGCGGCACCCGCCGCAGAGCTGGCAGAGCTGTACACCGCCCGCTGGACCAGCGAGACGATCTTCAAGCACATCAAGATCGAACAGCGGGGAGGACGCACCGCGACCCTCCGGTCCAACAGTCCCGCCATGGTCGAGCAGGAACTGTGGGCCATGCTCTGCGTCTACCAGGCCGTACACGACCTGGCCGTGGACGCCGCCCACCACGCGAACCTCCCCGTCTCGCACATCAGCTTCAAGAACACCCTCGCCGCCGCCCGACGTTCCGTCGGCGCGGACTTTCCCCCCTCGGCAACTGGCCGCCAGGATCCGTGACATCCAGGCCGACCTGACCCGCGAGGCCGTCCGTCCCCGCCCCGGACGTGCCGCACCCCGCGCCACCAAACGCAGCACCACCGGATACCGCACCCTCAAACCGGACGAGCCCGCCACCACCAAGGTCACCCACACGATCAGCCTCTCGCTCTTCCCCGAAGAACGACGACCACGCAAGCCGCGGGCGAAGCCGAGACCCCTGCAACTCGCCCCGCAGGAAACGACGTCACCGACACTCAAAGACATGGCGACGGCCATCTAATAGAGCGACGTTGCGTCGCGACCAGAGTGAGGAAACTCGTCAATAACAACTCGAACTGACACGAACCGGATCACAAGACACTAGCCTCGGGCTTTCATGAGGTGGGCTGTCCGAAGCGTGATCGAAAACGTGAGAAGTGCTCCTGACCTGCAACGATGGGACTTGTCGAAGGTCCAGATCGTGCCGTGGAAAGAAGCACTTCTCAGGTGAAGAAGCGTATCGGGTCGTACCCGCGTATCCGCATCGAGGGCGGCGGCCGGGCGGTGGTCTCCCAGGCCGGGGGCGTGCTGCTGGTCGAGACGGTCCGCAAGGCCGGGCTGGACACCGCGATATCCGCGGCGCTGGCGCCGTGGCGGAAGGCTCGGGCGGTGCACGACCCGGGCAAGATCCTGCTGGACGTGGCCCTCGCGGTCGCGCTGGGCGGCGACTGCCTGGCCGATGCCGGGATGCTGCGGGCCGAGCCGGCCGTGTTCGGCCCGGTGGCCTCCGACCCGACCGTCTCCCGCCTCGTCGACACCCTGGCCGAGTCCGGCCCGAAGGCTCTGAACGCGATCCGGTCCGCGCGGGCCGAAGTACGCGAACGAATATGGAAGTTGGCGGGATCCTCGTCGCCGGACGCCTCCGGGCAGGTGATCGTCGACCTGGACGGGGTGCTGGTACTGGCCCACTCCGACAAGCAGGACGCGGCCGCGACCTGGAAGAAGACCTTCGGACATCACCCGCTGGTGGGCTTCGTCGACCACGGAAGCGGCGGCACCGGCGAGCCGGTGGCCGCGCTGCTGCGGCCCGGGAACGCGGGCAGCAACACCGCCGCCGACCACATCACCACGGCCCGACTCGCCCTGGCCCAACTGCCGAACAAGTACCGGCGCGGACGCCAGACGCTCATTCGTACCGACTCCGGCGGTGGCACCCACGAGTTCGTCGCCTGGCTCGCCCAGCGGGGCAGGTGGCTGTCGTACTCGGTCGGCATGACCATCACCGACGCCATCCACCAGGCCGTCCTCAAGATCCCGCCCGCCGCCTGGACAGTGGCCGTCGAACCGGAAGGTGAGATCCGTGACGGCGCCTGGGTCGCCGAACTCGACGGTGACGTCCTCAAGGGCTGGCCGCAGGGGATGCGGCTGATCGTCCGCAAGGAACGCCCGCACCCCGGCGCCCAGTTGCGCCTCACCGATGCCGACGGACTGCGGCTCACGGCGTTCGCGACCAACACCACCGGCGTTCCGATCGCCGCACTCGAACTCCGGCACCGCCAACGCGCGAGAGCCGAGGACCGCATCCGAAACGCCCGCGCCACCGGCCTGCGCAACCTGCCACTCCACGACGCCGCACAGAACCAGATCTGGCTGGAGATCGTCCAAATCGCCCTCGACCTGCTGGCCTGGATGCCCATGCTCGCCCTCACCGGGCAAACCCGCAGGTGGGAGCCCCGGCGGCTGAGGCTCCGACTGTTTTCCGCCGCCGCTCAGCTCGTCACCACCGCCCGCCGCCGACACCTGAGATTCGCAGGCCACTGGCCCTGGACCGACCTGATCACCGACGCCATCGCCCGACTCGAAGCTCTCCCGAACCCCGGCTGACCAGCACGTCCCCGCCCCTGCGAGCAGCACCACCCCGACCGGAGCCGTGGAACCCGGCGCCCACCCGACGCGACAGCCGGGCCATCAGCCTGCCCGCCACCCGCCCGAACAGCCGAAACGGCCCGCCGGAGGAACCGACGGACCGTCACGAAAGATCGAGGCTAGGTGATAGTGCAAATCAACGCCGCAACCAGCCACGAACCTTTTACGACATCACCAGCCATCCAGCGATACCTGCGGCCCTGCGTTAAGGTAGCGGTGGAGGGCGCTCGCGGTCGTATCCACAAACGCTTCCGGGATGGCGTCGGCGTCGACCCAGCGGACCTGGGAGTGCTTGCGGGGTTCGCGGTTTTCGGGTTCGCCGGTCCATTCGTGGGCGGCGAACACGACCGTGAGGAAGCCGTTGGGGGCTTCGACGCCCCAGGCGCCGTGGATGATGTGGGCGACCTTGAGGGACTCGGGCTTCACCGTGAGGCCGGTCTCCTCGTAGAGCTCGCGGACTGCGGTTTCGGTGATGGGCTCGCCCGGCTCGCTCTTGCCGACCGGGAGGTCCCACATGCCCTGGGCAAACTTCGCGTTTTCGCTGCGCTGGAGGAGGACGACGCGGTTGGTCGCCTTGTCGTGGACGATGACGGCCGCAACCAGCAGGGTCATCGACTCGAGCGCCGGCTCGAGGGCTTGGGAGCGGTCGTCGGTCTGCTGGGCCACGGGGTTCCCTTCGTCGGGCGGGTTGTTGGGCATGTTAGGCGAGGGCCTCGCGGGCGCGGCGGGCGAGATCTGCGGCGCCGGGAACGCGGCGGCGCTGGTAGACCGCGAGAGTGGAGCGGATCGACGTGATCGCCTTCCGGGTCCGGTCGGAGGTCATGCCCTCCATGAGGACCAGGGCCTGGGTCCAGGCGGCGACGGCTTCGTCGGCGCGGGCCTGGGCGGCGAGGCTGTCGCCGAGGTCGGCGTGGGTGAGGGCGTGGACGCGCTTGTACTTCTGGGGGTCCCAGCGGGTGAGGGCGTCCCGGTGCTGCTGCTCCGTGCCGATGTGGTCGGCGAGGTCGGTCAGGGTGCGGGCGGTGTGGCTGGCCACGGTGCCAGCGGCGGGGCCGCTCACGCGGGAGTAGCTGGGCTGGGGGCCGTCGTCTCGTAGGAGGGCGTCCTCGGCGGCGAGTAGGGCGCGCGCGGCCAAGGGGTTCTCGTTGACCGCGGCGTAGGCGCGGGCGTGCGTGATGTGGAGGAGCGCTTCGGTCTGGCCGTCGACGTGGCCGAGACCTGTGCGGAGGGCGCCTTCGACGAGGTCGACGCAGTGGTGGGGCTGTTTGAGGCTGAGGGCCTGGTGGGCGAGGGCGCGCATCATCCAGGCGGCGTGGCCCTGGGGGTCGGCTTCGCAGGCGAGCTTGTAGCCGACCTGGTAGTAGCGCTGGGCGGCGCCTTCCTGGCCGAGGTCGTGGTGCTTCCACCCTGCGAGGTAGGCGAGTTCGGCGACGGCGCCGAAGGCGGCCCGGCGTAAGGCTTCATTGGGGAAGCGTCCGCGCAGCATGGGGGCGGCGGTGTCGGCGAGGTACGCGGTGACGGTGGTCAGTCCGTGCCCGCCGCCGAGGCGCTCGTCGGCGGCGCTGAAGGCCGCCGTGATCTGCCGTACGACGTCCACGTCCTCTGCCCCGACCAAGGACGTGCCGGTGCGGGCGCGGAGCATGCGGGCGGTGGCTTCGTGGTCGTATCCGAGCGGCATGGCGACGCCGGCGGTGGTGAAGGCCGCGATGGCGAGGAAGCGACGGCGCTCGACGTCGGCGCGGCCCAGGTCGGTGGCGGCAAGGACGGGGTCGGATTCCGCCGGCGCTTCGTCATCGCTGGCCTGGAGGCCGATCTCGGTCTGGGTGACCGTGCGCCCCGCTCGTCGGGACAGCGCCTCGGCCAGGTACTGGCCTACCCGGCCCGAAGGGGCACGGGTGCCGTTCGCCCAGTGCGAGATGGCCGACTTGTTGGTCTGGAGGATCTCGCCGTTCTCGGCGGCGATGCGCCGCACGTCTCTGGCGAGGGCCTCGTAGGTGCAGTCGACCGCCGCGATGACGTCGCGCAGACGGGAGTTGGGTTCTCGCTGCGCCGTCACGATCGCCTCCGTCCTGGAGCTGTAAACCGCGTATACCGCTTCAACTGCCTTCCACCGTACCCACTGAGCGTGACCACCGGTTCACTTATCAGCAGCCGCCCGGAACGGCGCGACCGTGATCCAGGCTCCCCCTTGGTCCAGGCGGCACCCCGAAGTTCCGTACGCCCACACCAGGCTCGGGCATTCCTGTGCCCGAGACCGGCCAATCAGAGACGGAGACACGGTGACCACCATCAACACCACGGCCATCACGGTCGAGCTGCCCGAGGCGTTCGACCCGCGCTGGAGCCGCCTGCCCGGCATCCAGGTCGACGGCCGACGCATCACGATCGACCCGGCCGAGTACTTCTTCCGCTTCGAGTCCAACACCTGGTTCGTCGCCGACTGGGAGCTGGTCAAGGCCCAGCTCCTCGACGTGGACGAGACGACCGAGAGCGCGGTCGAGCAGCTCGCGCTCGACTTCATCAAGCAGCACAGCGACTCCACCTCCGACGCCGCCCGCGTCCTGGCCACCGCGTACGAGGTGTACGCCTACCTGTTCCGCGACGAGCACCTGGCCGGCCTCGGTCTGCCGCAGATCACCGCCGACCACCTGCGGATGCTGCGCGAGGCCGCCACGCTCATGGCACTCAACAAGGTCGAGCTCGACGGGCACATCTCCAACGTCGGCCCGTGCTGGTTCTTCCCCGCCGCCACCTCCGTCGTCTTCGACCTGGACGACGAGACGGGCGGGATGCTCGACGAGGTCTACCACGGCGGCTGGTTCAACGAGCACCGCCGCATCGAGTCCATCAAGGCCCACGCCGCCCTCGGCGGCCGGCTCGTGCACGGCTGCCAGTCCGTGCCGGACCAGTCCGGCGGCGTGGTCGCGCCCTACGGTGCCTCGATGGCGAACTTCCGCGACGACCTCGCGGCCTTCAAGGCGGGCTGGATCGAGCAGGTCTACGCCCACCGCGTGAACCCCGCCGCGTAACCACCACCCGATCAGGCTCCGGGGCGGGCCGACATCCCTCGCCCGCCCCGGACGCCACCACCCCTCCCCGGAGCCCTCACGTGACCACGAACCCCAGCGCCGAACTCCTCGACAACCTGCTCACCGCGACCGGCCAGACCACTGCCGTACGGGAGGAGGTACGCGTGTGGTCCATGTCCGGCGTCGAGCGCGTGACCTTCCCCGACGGCTCCACCGCCATCTTCAAGTACGCCAAGAAGCCCTTCGACAGCGAGGACCAGGCCCTCCGCCTGGCCCACACCCTCGGCGTCCCCGTCCCCCAGGTCCACGCCTCCGCAGTCCTGGACGGCTGGCTCGGCATGCTCCTGGAGGACCTCGGACCGTCCGTCCGCGAGGCCGACGACCTCGACGGCGTCGCCGCGGCCGTGGTCCTGCACGGCACCCATACGGCTCCGCCTTTGCCCGTCCTCGACCAGGAGCGGCTGCGGACGCTGCCGACCCGTGCGCTGGAGCATCTCGAACGGCTGCGCAAGGCCGACCGGTGGCAGGATGCCGACGATGTCGAGGACGCGCTCGACCGGATCGCCCAGGCCGCCGAGGCTCGCTCGGCCGGAGCGACGCTGGAGCCGTTCGGCTGGGTGCACTCCGAGTTTCATCCCACCAGCCTCCACATCGGCGAGCGCGGCTGGCGGCTGCTCGACTTCGCCCGCGCCTTCACCGGCCCCGGCCTGCTCGACCTCGCGAGCTGGCACGGAACCATCGATCCCCCGCACCCCGTGCGCCTGCGCGTCTTCCTGGAGCAGTACGTCATCGCCGGCGGCACCCCCGACGCCCTCGCCCCGCGCGGCGGGCTCACCGCCGAGAACTGGGCCCTGGGCTGGCACCGCATGTGGGCCGTCGAGTGGTTCATGGAGCAGACCGTCCGCTGGATCAACGACCCGGCCACCGACCCCGCCTACATCAAGGCCGTCCGCCGCCACCTCACCGACGTCCTCCACCTCCTGGAGATCTGACGTGCTCGCCCAGGCATCCCCCTGGCACGCCCACGCCCTCCAGCGCACCGCCGCCAGACTCGCCGAACCCCTGTCCGTGCCCGCCCGGATGGAGTGGACCACGAGACCCGGCCAAGGTCCCGGGGCCGAGATCCTCGGCCCGGACCTGCGGGGCAAGCGACTCCTGGAACTCGGCTGCGGCCCCGGCCACAACGCCGCCCACCTCGCCACCCGCCACGGCGCGCACGTCACGGGCGTCGACCTGGTCGGCCTCCAGGTCCGCCGCGCCCGCTCCCACTACGGACGGTTGAACAACCTCACCTTCGTCGCCGGCCACGCCCTGCACTACCTGCACGCCTCCGACGAGCAGTTCGACGCGATCTACTCCGTCTTCGGCGCCGTCGGGCTTGTCGCGCCCGAGCTCCTGCTCCCGGCCATCGCCCAACGCCTCACGCCCGGGCGAGTGCTGGCCTTCTCTGTCCCCCACCCGCAGCGCGGCGATCGAAGCCCCTCCGGCGACGACCGGCCCCGCCGCGACTTCGTCACCTTGCCCGACCGCACTCGGCTCCCCATCGCCCGATGGGAGTTCGATACCGACCGTTGGGAGAGGCACCTCAGCCGAGCGGGCTTCTGGCTCACTTCGGCCCAGGAGTTCAACGACCCCCGCATGGGCCACTGGCCCACCACCCTGCTGATCCGCGCCCGCAAGCTCTGACCAGCCATTCGCCCCGGCTTCCCCCGGAGGAACCGATGCGCCCGCCTTACCTGCTCCTCGACATCGACGGCGTCCTCATACCCTTCCCCAACGCGGACGGCTCGACCCCGGCCACCCACGCCCGCCACGACGTCGTCCCCACCGGCCGGAACGCCGACAACCCGGTCACCGTCTGGCTCGACCCTGCCCACGGCCCCATGCTCATGGACGTGATCCGCACCGGCCTGGTCACCCCGGTCTGGTGCACCAGCTGGCGCCAGGACGCCACCACCCTCATCGGCCCGCTCCTCGGCCTTCCAACCCTGTCGTACGTCGATCTCCCGCGTCCGCAGATCACCACCAGCCACCCCAACGGCTACCTGTGGAAGCGTGACCACGTCGACGCCTGGCTGGACGACGCCCCCGCCGTCTGGATCGACGACGACTTCACTGGCCTCGACCACGTCTGGGCGGCGGAGCGCGCCGCCCGCGGGACGGCGACCCTCCTCGTTCAGCCCGACCCAAACCTCGGTCTACAGCCCGACCACCTGACCGAGATGACGAAGTGGGTCGCGCAGCTCCCACAGCCCGCGCCGCCTGACGACTGATGCCCTCTCTGCCACGAGCAGCGAGGGCATCAGGGTGCGTTGTTGGGTCTGACTACCTGGGTGCCTTTGGAGTCGGGGTCCAACTCAGGCGGTGCCGACTGCCCTGCCGGACCTACGGATCGGCTGGCCGAGAAGCTTCTCTACCTCCGCGGATGCGGCGTCGAGGAGTTCCTGACCGAACAGACAGAGGGACTCTTCCCAGGGGTGCCCAAAACTGCCCATACGGAAGTCTTCCGAGAGGTAGATGTAGTAATCCCCGTCGGGGTACGGACTCAAAGGCCATGCCGGCTGCCCAGGGTCACCGACGCCCTGCGGTGCGAAGCGATACGACGTGTGCTGCCAGTCGAGCGCGAGCAGCGTTCCGCTCGGGCCAATGCAGGAAGTCAGCCCCTGCTCGACCACCTCGACCAGGCGGTCCAAACGCTCGTATTCAGGGTCGTCGTCAAGCGCGGCAAGGCTCCAGGTAACCGATGCGACGGGCTCCTTGATGGCGGGCCACTTGAAAGAACTCGTACTCGGCTGGAACTTGAACTCGTCTTGAAGCTCACTCCCTCGTGAACGACTCCGTTGGGGAATGCAGAAACCGGCGTCGTCGACTCGTTGTGGTTGGCATGATCGTTCTGTTCGTTGGAGCGAGGGGTGGGCTGGGTGTCGTTGGAGTCCCGGGATGACCGTGGGGTGCCGGAGCTGACCGCTCGGGTGGTGCGGGCGGCGTTCCCGAAGGGCACGCTTGCGGTGCGGGTGCGCGAGGCTCTCGGCTCGCTGTTCGAGGACGGGTCCTTCGCGGAGGCGTTCGCGAAGCGGGGGCGTCCGGCGGTCTCGCCCGGCGCGCTGGCGCTGGTCTCGGTCCTGCAGTACGCAGAAGGGCTCACCGACCGGCAGGCCGCTGACCAGGTGCGGGCCCGTATGGACTGGAAGTTCCTCCTCGGCCTGGAACTGGACGACCCCGGGTTCGACTTCTCTGTCCTGAGCGACTTCCGCGTCCGACTGATCGAGCACGGCCTGGAGGAGAAAGCCCTGGACCTGGTCCTGGAGCGGATCTCCGCGCTTGGGCTGCTGCGGTCGGGGGGCCGTCAGCGCACCGACTCCACCCATGTGCTGGCGGCGGTGCGGACACTGAACCGGATGGAGTTCGTCGGCGAGACCCTGCGCGCCGCGCTGGAGGCGCTGGCCGTGGCTGCCCCGGACTGGCTGAGCGGGTTGGTCACCGCCGACTGGGTCAAGCGCTACGGCGCCCGGGTCGACTCCTACCGGTTCCCCAAGGGCGAGAACGTCCGCGCGCAGTGGGCCGAGCAGGTCGGCCGGGACGGCTTCACCGTCCTTGAGGCCGTCCATGCCCCCGGGGCCCCCTCCTGGCTGCGGCAGATCCCGGCCGTCCAGGTCCTGCGCCGGGCCTGGGTCGAGCAGTACCACCGCGACAGCGAGGGGGTGCACTGGCGGGAGGGCAAGGACCTCCCGCCGGCCAGACGTCGGCTCTCCTCGCCCTACGACCCCGACGCCCGCTACGGCGTGAAGCGGGGATCGGGCTGGTGCGGCTACAAGACCCACCTGAGCGAGACCTGCGAACCCGACGCCCCGCACCTGATCACCCATGTCTGCACCACGGACGCCACCGTCGCCGACACCGAGATCACCGAGGCCGTCCACCAGGGCCTGGGACAACGGGAGTTGCTTCCCGACGAACACGACGTGGACGCCGGCTATGTCACCGCCGCGCACATCGTCACCGCCCGGGACCAGTACGGGATCGAGCTGGTGGGGCCGGTCGGCCTGGACACCTGCCACGAGAACCATGACGGCGAGCACTTCACACAGAGCGCGTTCACCATCGACTGGAACGCCAAGACGGCCGTCTGCCCCCAGGGCAAGGTCAGTGCCAGCTGGTCCGATCAGCGCAAGAGCAGCGGCACACCCGTCTCGCGGGTGCACTTCACCGCTCAGGACTGCGCGGCCTGTCCGGTGCGGGACAAGTGCACCAGGGCGTCGAACGGCAAGTGGGGCCGAAGCCTCACCCTGCTGCCCCGCGAGCAGCAGCAGGTTCTCGACCAGCGCCGCCGGGAACAGCGAACCGAGGAGTGGAAGAAGCGGTACGACATCCGGGCCGGTGTCGAGGGCACGATCTCGCAAGCCGTCCGCCGCACCGGCATCCGCCACACCCGCTACACCGGGCAACGCAAGACCCACCTCGGCAACGTCCTCGCAGCCACCGCCATCAACATCATCCGACTCGACGCCTGGCTGAACGGCACCCCCCTCGGCCCAACACGCACCTCCCACCTCGCCGCACTCACCCTGACAGCCTGACCACCAGCCCCGTTTCTGCATTCCCCAACGGAGTCGTGAACGAGGGAGATTCCCGCCTGGCTTGCGCCGGTGGGTTGGACGGCTTACGCCGCCTGACGACTGCCCTCCCGGCAGCCGGGATGACCACGGTGTGGCCGATCCGGTACAGGTGCAGGATGTTCCGGGCCGCGTTCTCGTCGGCGTTGCCGGTCCATCCGCACATGCTGTTCTTGCACACGAACGTGGCCTGGTCCTCGCGGCTGCCGGGTGTGACGAGCCCGCAGGCGTGGCAGCGCTGGGAGGTGTACGGGGCCGGGACCTTGACCAGGGTGCCCCCGTTTCGGGCGGTCTTGTACCCGAGCATGGTCATGGTCCGGCCCCATGCCTCTTGGGCTATGGAGCGGTTCAGTCCGGCCTTGGCCGCGACGTTCCTGCCCGGCTCCTCGATGGTGCCCTTGGCGCTCTTGGTCATGTTCGTGATGTGCAGGTCTTCCACCACGATCACGCCATACGTGCGGGCGAGCATGGTGGTGGTCTGGTGCTGCCAGTCGGTTGCTCGTCGCGTGGCTGTTGCTCGGAGTCTGCCGATCCGGCGGTACACAGCGCGCAGGCGGCCTGAGAACTTCTCTCCGCGCTTGCGGTGCTGCTTGAGACGTGCGGCGTGCTGCTCAAGGCGGAGCAGCACGGTTTTTTCCTTCTCGGTGAGCCACTTGTCCCGGTCGGCGGTGCCGTCGGGAAGGCGCGGCGCGTGGCTGTGGTCCTGGTGGTTGCCGTCCGATAGGGCGAGGGGGAGGTTCACGCCGAAGTCGATGCCGATCTCGGGACCGGTGTGCGGGGCCGGGACGGCCTCTCGGGTCTGGACGCGGAAGGCGATGTGCCAGCCGAGCGAGTCCTTGACCAGCCGTGCCCCGGTGATCCGGTTGTCGGTGTCGGCCCGCTTGCCGATGGGAAGGTCGCGGGTCCAGCGGAACCGGACCCGTCCGATCTTCGGGATCTGGGCCTCGCCCCAGCGGCGGTTGATCCGAACGATGTTCAGATCCCGGCCCTGCGGCACGTCCACCGTCAGCGGAGTGCGGATGCGGGCCTTGAAGTTCGGCTCGTCCGCCCGTCCTTCCCAGCAGTTCTTCCATGCCTGGAAATACGTCTTGAGGACGGCCTGTGCCGCCTGTGCGGGCAGCACACCGAGCCAGTCGATCTCTTTGCGGGCCTGCCGGATCGCCTCGTCCGCAGCCTTCAAGTCGCGGCGGTACTTCGGCGTCATCGTCCAGAAGTCGTGCAGCAGGTTCCACGTCGTACGCGCCGCGTGGCCCTGGTCGTCCATGAGCCGGACTTGCGCAGGAGTGAGCGCCAGTCGGGCGCGGTGCCCGAACTGCCGCTTCTCGTACGCGATTTCCTGACCCATGATCTTCACCCTAGCATAGGTTTATGTCACCACGATGGAACCCCAATCCCGATGTACGCACAGGACGTCACGTCGTCTACAACTTGCACGTCCACTTGGTTTTCGTAACGAAGTACCGACGCAAGGCCATGACCGACGCCATGCTGACGCGGTGCGAAGAGATCATGCGGGAGGTGTGCAGCGACTTCGAGGCCGAGCTGAAACAGTTCAACGGCGAGGACGACCACGTGCATCTCCTGGTGCACCACCCGCCAAAGGTCCAGCTCTCCAAGCTGGTCAACAGCCTCAAGGGAGTCTCGGCCCGGCTGCTGCGCAAGGAGTACGACAGCCACGTGCGCCGATATCTGTGGGGCGGACACTTCTGGTCCGGCTCCTACTTCGCAGGCTCCTGCGGCGGCGCACCGCTGACCGCGGTCAAGCAGTACATCGAGAACCAGAAGCGGCCCATCTGACCGTTGCCCCGGAGGCTCGCAGCGAACTCCGGCGCTGCGCGCCTCCGCGCCAAGGATGGCCTTCACCCCCGCCCTGAAGGGCGGAGCACTGGCCAAGATCAGAGGTAGAAGCGGTCCCAAACGCGTCGATACTCGGCCTCAAGCAGCTCGACCACGGGACTCTCCATCATGGCCCGATCCTATCGAGTCGCCCGTGTGAGGATCGGAGAGAGATCCTTCACGGAACCTCGGCCCCCTCCACTCGGACCATCAAGGAATCGAGCGCGAGGTGGGGGACGGCCTGATAGCCTGCGATCTTCGCCGGTCGCCCGGACGGAGTCCCCCGGCAGGTCTTCATGTCTTGCTCTGAGCAGCTCATGACAGCTCTCGATGCCCTGGACCACGCCTTCGCCTCAGAAGATCCCTTCCTCGTCACAGGGTGCACGTACTGCTATGTCGAGCAAGACTTCGCGGAACTCTCCGGTCCACTGCACCTCATAGCCGACGACCTAATCTCCTCGGTTGCCGCAGAGGTGCCTGATCATTGGGGGGACTTCCCTCGTCTCTATCGCCGCCTCGTCCCGCGCATCATTCGCCCACTCGTCACCGGCCAGCTCCACGTCGACGAGGAGCTCATCGCCTCCCGCCTGGTTCAGGCGGGCTGGACTACCTGGGACTTGCCCTTGGCCGAGGCCCTACGGGACGTCTGGTCCGCTTGGTGGCAGAGCACGCTGCATACCCACCCCAGCCCCGTGCCCGTCAGGGATTCCCTCAGCTTCATCACCGTGGCCACCAACAGCCTGCGTCCTTGGCTGAACACATGGGCCGTGACCAACACCCCAGCCGCCGACGCGCACTTGGCAGATCTCGTTAACGACGTGATGTTCGAGTTCGAGATCACCGACTTGCGCATGGGCTTCTACGATGAGTACGACGCCACGGCCGAGCTGCTGGGCTGGCTTCTCACCGAAGTGCGCGATCGTGTCATCGACACACGTCTCGACGACCCCTTCCTCTACGAGCACCTTCAGGCAACCGCTCAGCGCTCCAGCTGATCAGGTACGCCATCCGGAACCCCCGAAGGACCACTTCCGATGTTCCCTCGGGAAACGTGTCGCACCAGGGTGCTGTACCAGCCTTCGCCTGCCGGCCTCTTCGTCGGGAATCTGCCTGGGAGAAATCGGGGTCAGCACTGTCGACAGCGCTCTTCGGGCCTCGTAGCCACTGGTGTGACCGGATGGCGCGGCGTGGCGGACATGGACGACGTTCCGCTGGTCGTGCTTCGGCTGCGAGCCGCTTGTGTCCGCCTGTTCGGTTGAGCGGTGATGCGCCAGGTGAGGACCTCGGCGAGGTGCTCGGCGCTGTCGAGTTCCCTCTGGGCGCCCACTTCGGCCAAGAGCCGTCGGGGGCTGTGGCCAACGGTCTTGGCGTGGGCGAGGGTTGTGGTCAGGGCGGTCCAAGTGGGGTCGGCGAGGATTCGGTCGGCATGGTTGGGGTGGGCCGCGCGAACGTCTTGCTCGTAGCGGTGGGCGGTGTGCTCGTGGTGCGCGGCGGGTCAGGTCAGCCAAGACGGGTGTGGCGGCCCGCTGGTAGCCCGTCTGGTAGGTGGCGGAAGGCTTCCTCGACTGCTGCGCGGCCTGTTGTTAGTGGCCGTGTTGCTCATGCCGCTTGGCGGCGGCGCAGGCCAAGTGCACGGTGGCGAAGAGCAGGGCGATGGCTAGCCCGCCCGGCTCGCTGGAGGCGTAGGCGAGTTCCTTGGCGGCCTTGCGCAGGGCGGCGGCGGCCTGATGGTCGGCGCGGGTGGCGGAGCGGCGGGAGCGGTTGAACGCCATGGCCGCCGCTCGAAGTCCTGTCCGGTGTGGGCCGGTCGTGGCGGTGGTGGTGTGCCTCCATGGGTCGGTGGGGTCCGCCACGTACGGAGGCGGTCGGCCACCTCCTGGTCGGGAAGGTGTTCGTGTAGGCGGTTGACGGTTGATGGAGAGGTCGGGGGCAAGTTTGGAGCCGCCGTACCAGACGGGTTCGCCAGCGGCGTTCGTATCGCCGGGGGCGGCGAGGCTTGATGCGATGAAGGCCCACCTGCGGGACTTTCCCGCCGATGGGCCCGAGGGCCGGATCTTCACGGCGCCGCAAGGCGGGCCCGTGGTCTACACGCACTTCATGGACGGGTCCTGGCGGCCCGCCTGCGCGAAGGCCGGCATACCGAAGGGCACCGGACCCCACGCCCTCCGGCACCACTACGCCAGCCTGCTGATCAAGCACGGCGAGTCCGTGAAGACGGTCTCCGAGCGTCTCGGCCACACCAACGCGGCCATGACGCTGAACATCTACACCCACCTGGGGCCCGACTCCGAGGAGAGCGGACCCGGGCCGCTGTGGACAAGGCGTACGCGGACCGCGAAGGCCGCCCGACCCGCTCCGTCGCCGGTCAGACGGCCTTTTGCCGAACGTATTAGACGTTGAAGCGGAATTCCACCACGTCGCCGTCCTGCATCACGTAGTCCTTGCCTTCCATGCGGGCCTTGCCCTTGGCTCGGGCTTCGGTTACCGAGCCGGTTTCGACCAGGTCCTCGAAGGAGATGATCTCCGCCTTGATGAAGCCCTTCTGGAAGTCGGTGTGGATGACGCCGGCCGCCTCGGGGGCCGTGGCGCCCTTCTTGATCGTCCAGGCGCGGGCTTCCTTGGGGCCGGCCGTGAGGTACGTCTGGAGGCCCAGGGTGGCGAAGCCGACGCGGCCCAGGGTGGCGAGGCCGGGTTCGTCCTGGCCCATGGACTGGAGGAGTTCCAGGGCCTCGTCGTCGTCCAGCTCGATCAGCTCGGACTCGATCTTGGCGTTCAGGAAGATCGCCTCGGCCGGGGCGACCAGGGCGCGCTGTTCGTTCTTGAAGTCCTCGTCCACCAGCTCGTCCTCGTCCACGTTGAACACGTAGAGGAACGGCTTGGTGGTGAGGAGGTGCAGCTCGTGCAGGAGGCGGCCCTTCTCCGTGGCGGCCGTGATGCCCGCGTGGAAGAGGGTGTCGCCGGCCTCGAGGATCTTCTGCGCCTCCTCGACCGCCGCGAGGACCGCGACCTTCTCCTTCTGGAGGCGGGACTCCTTCTGGAGGCGCGGGATCGCCTTCTCCACGGACTGGAGGTCCGCGAGGATCAGCTCCGTATTGATCGTCTCGATGTCGTCCTTCGGCGAGACCTTGCCGTCCACGTGTACGACGTTCTCGTCCTTGAAGGCGCGGATCACCTGGCAGATCGCGTCCGACTCGCGGATGTTCGCGAGGAACTTGTTGCCCAGGCCCTCGCCCTCGCTCGCGCCGCGCACGATGCCCGCGATGTCCACGAAGTCGACCGTCGCCGGGAGGATCTTCTGCGAACCGAAGATCTTCGCCAGGGTGTCCAGGCGGGGGTCCGGGACGCCGACCACGCCGACGTTCGGCTCGATCGTGGCGAACGGGTAGTTGGCCGCCAGCACGTCGTTCTTGGTCAGGGCGTTGAACAGGGTCGACTTGCCGACATTCGGCAGACCGACGATTCCGATCGTGAGCGACACGGTGGCGACTTCCCTAGGGGGTGGGCGGACTCGAATGGACGTCGGGCCCATGGTGGGCCGATTCTCCAGTTTACGGGCGGGCCGGGGCGGGAAGTCACGGGTCCGGAATCGCGGGCCGCGACGGCTTGCGGCCCGCGGTCACGGGGTAGCTCCGCGGTTCCCGTTGCGCCGTGTGGCATCGAACTCATTCCCAAGGTCGGCCAAAGCGCGTGTCCCGCACCCCGTTCCCGCCTCCCCGCGACCTACGTTGTCCCGGTGGAGCAGCACAGGACACGTCCCCCGCAGCGCAGGCAGACCCCGCAGACCCCGTTGTCCCCGCTGGGGGCGGCCAAGGGGGCCCGGAAGGCCGGCGGCGGCGCGGGGGCCCTCGGGTACCGGGTGATGAGCGCCCCCGCCGGTCGCGGCGAGAGGCCGGTGTCCCCCGTCGTGCTCGCCCTGCGCCGGCTGCCCAACCCCCGGCTGACCGGGATCGGCGCCGGGCTCTTCGCGGCTGCCGCGATGTTCCTGATCGGCTGCCTGGACTGGTTGCTGTTCGACGAGTCGGCGGCCGTCTTCGGCGTGCTGTTCCTTCCCGTCAGCGCCCTGGCCGCGCTCTGGGTGCGGCCGGCGGACCTGGTGACCGCGCCGATCTGCGTGCCCATCGCCTTCGCGATCGGCATCGCCCCCATCTCCGGGGGCACCGGTGGTTTCGGCGGCCGGACGATGGCCGTCGTCACGGCGCTCGCCGTGCACGCGGGCTGGCTGTACGGGGGAACCCTCGTCGCGGGCCTCATCGCGACCGTACGCAAGGTGCGGCTGATGCGGGCCCGGCAGCGGCGCATGCTGCTGGCCGCCCAGACGGCCCGGCCCGCGGGGCCCGCGTCACCGGCCCCCCGCGCGACGGCCCGGGCCCCACGCCGCCCCTCGCAGCGCTAGGCCCCTGGAGCCCCCGCGCCGCGTCACTCAGCCCGGAGCGTCCCCGGCGGCCTTGGCCGCCATCGCCGCGCCCACGATTCCCGCGTTGTTCTGCAACTCCGCCGGGACCATTTCCGCCCGGATGTGTTCGATCAGAGGCAGGAACTTGTCCGCCTTGCGGCTGATTCCGCCACCGATGATGAACAGTTCGGGCGAGAACAGCATCTCCACGTGCGCCAGGTACTTCTGTACGCGGCGCGACCAGTGGTGCCAGCTCAGGTCCTCGTCCTCCTTGGCCCTCGTGGAGGCGTGCTTCTCCGCGTCGTGGCCGTGGAGCTCCACGTGGCCCAGTTCCGTGTTGGGGACGAGGTTGCCGTCGGTGAAGACCGCGCTCCCGATCCCCGTACCGAAGGTCAGCACGATCACCGTGCCCTTGCGGCCCCGGCCGGCGCCGAACGTCATCTCGGCGATGCCCGCCGCGTCGGCGTCGTTGAGCACGGTGACGGGGAGGCCCAGCCGGTCGCCGAGCAGGGTGCGGGCGTCCAGGTCGATCCAGCCCTTGTCCACGTTGGCCGCGGTACGGGTCAGGCCGCCCGTGACGACGCCCGGGAAGGTGATCCCGACCGGGCCCTTCCAGTCGAAGTGGCCGACCACCTCGGCCACGCACCCGGCCACGTCGTCAGGGGTGGCCGGGTGCGGTGTCAGTTCCTTGCGGCGCTCCCGCGCCAGGTCTCCGCGGTCCAGGTCCACGGGAGCACCCTTGATCCCGGACCCGCCGATGTCCACACCGAAGATCTCCATGTGATCCACGGTACGGGCAGCGGGCCCGCCGCGCCCCTACGCGACGCCCTCGGGGGACCCGCCGCCGTTGAGGGCCGCCGCCTCCGCGCGCAGGTCGCGGCGCAGCTCCTTGGGCAGCGAGAAGACGATCGACTCCTCGGCCGCCTTCACGATCTCGACGTCCTCGAAACCCCGCGCGGCCAGCCAGGCCAGCACGCCGTCCACCAGGACCTCGGGCACGGAGGCGCCGGAGGTGACGCCGACCGTGGAGACGCCGTCGAGCCATGCCTCGTCGATCTCGTCGGCGCCGTCCACCAGGTGGGAGGCGCCGGCGCCCGCGCCGAGGGCGACCTCGACCAGACGGACCGAGTTCGAGGAGTTCTTCGAGCCGACGACGATGACCAGGTCCGCGTCGGCGCCCATCTGCTTCACCGCGGTCTGGCGGTTCTGCGTGGCGTAGCAGATGTCGTCGCTGGGCGGCGAGATCAGCAGCGGGAACTTCTCCTTGAGGGCGCCGACCGTCTCCATCGTCTCGTCGACCGAGAGGGTGGTCTGGGAGAGCCAGACGACCTTCGACGGGTCGCGGACCTCGACGTTCGCGACGTCCTCGGGGCCGTCGACCAGGGTGATGTGGTCGGGGGCCTCGCCGGAGGTTCCGATGACCTCCTCGTGGCCCTCGTGGCCGATGAGGAGGATGTCGAAGTCCTCCTGCGCGAAGCGCACGGCCTCCTTGTGGACCTTGGTGACCAGCGGGCAGGTGGCGTCGATCGTGGCGAGCTTCCGCTCCGCCGCCTCCTGGTGCACGGTGGGGGCGACGCCGTGCGCCGAGAACATGACGATCGATCCCTCGGGGACCTCCGCCGTCTCCTCGACGAAGATCGCGCCCTTCTTCTCCAGGGTCTGTACGACGTACTTGTTGTGGACGATCTCGTGGCGCACGTAGACCGGGGAGCCGTACTGCTCCAGGGCCTTCTCCACGGCGATCACGGCACGGTCCACGCCCGCGCAGTAGCCACGGGGAGCGGCGAGGAGGACGCGTCGGGGAGTCGTAGCAGTCATGCGCCCCATCGTAACGGCCGGGAAAGTCCGTAAGGCCGTACCGAACAGGCGCCCGGCGTCCGGGGTCGCGAGACTGGACCCGACGCCAATCACGGAGGGCTCATGGCCGGCGGCGGTACGGATTCGGGCGGCGGTTCCACCGAACGCGCCCGGCTGCGGCGGACCCTCGGGTTCCGGGACCTGGTGGTCTACGGGCTGCTGTTCATCGCCCCCATGGCCCCGGTCGGGGTCTTCGGGACGCTGGACGCGAAGTCGGACGGGGCGGTCGCCCTGGTGTACGTGGCGGCGACGGTCGTGATGGCGTTCACCGCGTTCAGCTACGCGCAGATGGTGCGGGTCGCCCCGATGGCCGGTTCGGTGTTCGCGTACGCCCGCAAGGGGCTGGGCGAGGGGCCGGGTTTCGTCGCCGGGTGGATGGCGATGCTGGACTATCTGCTGATCCCGGCGGTGGCGTACCTCTTCTCGGGGATCGCGATGAACTCGCTGGTTCCCGGGGTCTCGCGGTGGGTATGGACGGCGCTCGCGGTGGTCCTGACGACCGCGCTCAACCTGTGGGGGGTGCGTGCGGCCGCGCGGGTGGGTTTCGCGGTGCTCGCGATGGAGATCGTGGTGCTGCTGGTGTTCGTGGTGTCCGCCGCGGTGGTGCTCGTACGGGACGGGGCGCAGCGGGGCTGGCTGACGCCGCTGACCGGGGACTCGGGGTTCTCCGCGTCGGCCGTGCTGGGCGCGGTGTCCGTGGCGGTGCTCTCGTATCTCGGCTTCGACGCCATCGCCTCGTTCGCCGAGGAGGTGACGGGCGGCTCGGCGCAGGTGGCGCGGGCGGTGCTGTTCTGTCTGGTGCTGGCGGGCACGCTGTTCGTGGTGCAGGCGTATCTCGCCGCCCTGCTGGAGCCGATGAGCTCGGCGGAGCTGGCCGCCGATCCGGGGGCGCAGGGCGCGGCGTTCTACGACACGGTGGACGCGGCCGTGGGGACCTGGCTGCACGATCTGGTGGCGGTCAGCAAGGCGGTGGGGGCGGCGTTCGCGGCGCTGGCGGGGCAGGCGGCGGCCGGGCGGCTGGTGTTCGCGATGGCTCGTGAGCGGCGGCTGCCCGGGGTGCTGGCGCGGGTGGACGCCCGGTCCGGGGTGCCGAGGGTGGCGATCGTGGTCGCCGCCGTCGTGACGCTGGTGGCGGCGGTGTGGGCGGCCCGGCGCGACGACGGGCTGGACCATCTGGTGTCGGTCGTGGACATCGGGGCGCTGACGGCGTTCGTGCTGCTGCACGCGTCGGTGGTGGGGTGGTTCGTGGTGCGGCGCGGGGAGGGGCCGCCGAGCTGGTGGCGGCATCTGCTGGTGCCGGTGGTCGGTGCCGGGGTGCTGATCGCGGTGATCGTGGAGGCGACGGGGAGCTCGCAGGTGGTGGGCGCGTGCTGGCTGGTGGTGGGGCTCGCGGTGCTGCTGGTGCAGCGGAGGCGGGCGGACCTCGTCCCGTAGTGGCGTGACCCCGAAGTCCCCGTAATCGCGTAGTCCCGTAGGCGCGTAGTCCCGTGGGTGTGACGCCGTGGGTCCCGGGGGCTCGCGGGGCGGGTCCGTTGTCGGTGCGGGCCGTTACGCTCGCTCGCATGGCTCTCAACACTTCCCCGGAAGCGCCGCTGCCCGTCGGTGACGTGTCGCGGCTGATCGGCGGCTGGATCGACCGGCTCGGTTCGGTCTGGGTCGAGGGCCAGATCACCCAGCTGTCGCGGCGGCCGGGCGCCGGTGTGGTGTTCCTGACGCTGCGCGACCCGTCGCACGACATCTCGGTGAGCGTGACCTGTTTCCGGCAGGTGTTCGACCGGATCGCCGATGTCGTGTCGGAGGGCGCGCGGGTCGTCGTGCTCGCCAAGCCCGAGTGGTACGCGCCGCGCGGTCAGCTGTCGCTGCGGGCGACGGAGATACGGCCGGTCGGCATCGGCGAGCTGCTGGTGCGGCTGGAGCAGTTGAAGAAGTCGCTGGCCGCGGAGGGGCTGTTCGCCCTGGACCGCAAGAAGCCGCTGCCCTTCCTGCCGCAGCTGATCGGGCTCGTCTGCGGCCGGGCGTCGGCGGCCGAGCGCGATGTGCTGGAGAACGCCCGGCGCCGGTGGCCCGCCGTCCGCTTCGAGGTCCGCAACACCGCCGTGCAGGGGGTGCACGCGGTGAACCAGGTGGTCGGGGCGGTGCGGGAGCTGGACGCGATGCCGGAGGTCGATGTGATCGTCGTGGCGCGCGGCGGCGGCAGCGTCGAGGATCTGCTGCCGTTCTCGGACGAGGAACTGATCCGTACGGTGTCGGCCTGCCGTACGCCGGTGGTCTCGGCGATCGGGCACGAGCCGGACTCGCCGCTGCTGGACCTGGTCGCGGACGTACGGGCGTCCACGCCGACGGACGCGGCGAAGAAGGTCGTGCCGGACGTGGGCGAGGAGCTGGACCGGGTGCGGCAGCTGCGCGACCGGGCCCTGCGGACGGTACGGGGGCTGCTCGACCGGGAGGAGCGGGGGCTGGCCCATGCGCTGGGGCGGCCGTGCATGGAGCATCCGCAGCGGATGGTGGACGAGCGCGAGGCGGACGTCGACGCGCTGGCGGGCCGGGCCCGCCGGGTCCTGGGCCATCTGCTGGACCGGGCCGACTCGGAGCTGGCCCACACCCGCGCCCGGGTGCTCGCGCTGTCGCCCGCCGCGACCCTGGAGCGCGGGTACGCGGTGCTCCAGCGCGCCGACGGACACGTGGTCCGCGATCCCGCGGACGCGGGCGCGGCCGGGGAGCCGCTGCGGGCCCGCGTGTCGGGGGGCGAGTTCGCGGTGCGGGTCGCGGAGTAGGAACCGGCGGACCTCTCCGCCAGGGGGGCGGACCCTCCGCCAGGGGGCGGACCCTCGCCGGGGGCGCCCCTCCCAGGGGCCCGACCCCCGTCAGGACGACGTACAGGCCGGCACGGACCGGCGCAGGCCGATGCATAGGGTGGATCACATGACGGACGACGCAACGGCGACCGCCGCCGCGGACAGCACGCTCGGGTACGAGCAGGCGCGCGACGAGCTGATCGAGGTGGTGCGCCGCCTGGAGGCCGGCGGGACCTCGCTGGAGGAGTCCCTCGCGCTGTGGGAGCGGGGCGAGGAGCTGGCGAAGGTGTGCCGGCACTGGCTGGAGGGCGCCCGCGCCCGGCTGGACGCGGCGCTGGCGGGCCCGAAGGCGGACGGCCGGGGCCCGGACGCGGGCTGAGCGAAGCCCGGTCGGGCTTATTCCGGTGACCCGGCGTGAGCCTCCCCACTCCTCAGTTAGTTGAAAGTTAATGCACTTTCCCCGTACGGTGATCGACGTCGCCCGGCCCCCCGTGGCCGCGGCCCGATCCCCCCGCGTACGTCCGGAAGGTAACTCGCACGATGTCCCTCGTTCTTGACCCCGCCGCCCAGGACCTCCTCTTCCGTGAGGCCCGCACCGCCAACACGTTCACCGACGAGCCGGTGAGCGACGAGCAGGTCCAGGCCATCTACGACCTGGTCAAGTACGGCCCGACCGCCTTCAACCAGTCGCCGCTGCGCGTCGTGCTGGTGCGTTCGGAGGACGCCCGCGGGCGCCTCGTCAAGCACATGGCCGAGGGCAACCAGGCCAAGACCTCGACCGCCCCGCTGGTCGCGATCCTGGCCGCCGACAACGAGTTCCACGAGGAGCTCCCGGGCCTGCTGCCGCACTTCCCGCAGGCCAAGGACATGTTCTTCTCGGAGCGCCCGGTCCGCGAGTCCGCCGCCTCGCTGAACGCCGCGCTCCAGGCCGCGTACTTCATCATCGGCGTGCGCGCCGCCGGCCTGGCCGCCGGCCCGATGACCGGCTTCGACGCCGCGGGCATCGAGAAGGAGTTCCTCGACGGCGACCACAGCCTGCTGATGGTCGTCAACATCGGCAAGCCGGGCGAGGACGCCTGGTTCCCGCGTCTGCCGCGCCTCGCCTACGACGAGGTCATCCAGACCGTCTGAACCCCGTCCGCCGACACGGACACCACGCGGGGAGGCCCCCGGAGCGGTTCGCTCCGGGGGCCTCCCCGTATGTGTGCGCGGGCGTCAGGAGGTCCTGAGCGCCGCGGCCATCTCCGCCAGCCGCTCCGGCGGCGCAGAGCCGGTCACCACGGTCGTGGCGCCGTCCTCCTCGCGCACCAGCGCGTCGTACTTCGGGCCCTCCCAGCGCCGCCAGGTCTTCCCCGCGACCTCCTGCGTGCGCCCGGTGTCCTCGGCCTTCTGGCTCACCCGGCTGACATAGGCCCTGGCCGGGGAGGTGGACTGCTCGACCGCGACGTACCTGCCGTCCGGGTCGAGGAAGCCCAGGTGCCAGCTGTTGCCCCCGGGCCCGTCGTACGTCACCGACGTGGGCTTCCAGCCCTCGGGCAGGCCGCTGGGGGCCGCCACCGGGTACGGCGCGGCGCGCCGCGCCGTCGCGAGTTCGACGCGGTAGTCGACCGCCTTGACCGGGTCGCCGGAGTCGTCGTGCGGAATGAAGATGTAGACGACACCCGACACGGCGGCGATCGCCAACAACGACAGGATCATGTCCCGGACGGTCTGCTTGCCTCGCTTGCTTGCCACGGGTCCATCGTCGCATCAGCCCCCGCGCGGCCGAATCGGGGGCCACCCCGCTCAAACGTGACCCGGTCTGCTCATTTTATCGGCCTGGCGATAGAGTCAGATCACCCTCATCCGGTCGTCGCCGTACAGAAAGGTGCGCTCCGATGTCCGAGCATCATCTGCCGTCCCCACTGGAGGTCTCCCCGGAGGCCCCCGACCGCAACCTCGCGCTGGAGCTGGTCCGGGTCACCGAGGCCGCCGCCATGGCCGCCGGGCGCTGGGTCGGCCGCGGGGACAAGATCGGGGCCGACGGCGCCGCGGTGAACGCCATGCGGACCCTCGTCTCCACCGTCTCCATGAACGGCGTCGTCGTCATCGGTGAGGGCGAGAAGGACGAGGCGCCCATGCTGTTCAACGGCGAGCACGTGGGCGACGGCACCGGGGCCGAGGTGGACATCGCCGTGGACCCGATCGACGGCACGACGCTGAACGCCAAGGGCATGCCGAACGCGATCGCCGTCCTGGCCGCCGCCGACCGGGGCGCGATGTTCGACCCGTCCGCCGTCTTCTACATGGACAAGCTGGTCACCGGCCCCGAGGCGGCCGACTTCGTGGACATCAACGCCCCCGTGTCGGCGAACATCCGCCGGGTCGCGAGGGCGAAGAACTCCACGCCCGAGGACGTCACGGTCGTCGTCCTGGACCGTCCCCGCCACGAGGGCATCGTCAAGGAGATCCGGGAGACCGGCGCCCGGATCAAGTTCATCTCCGACGGCGACGTGGCCGGGTCGATCATGGCCGCCCGCGAGGGCACCGGCGTGGACCTGCTGATGGGCGTCGGCGGCACGCCGGAGGGCATCATCTCGGCCTGCGCCATAAAGTGCCTCGGCGGTGTGATCCAGGGCAAGCTGTGGCCGAAGGACGAGGCGGAGCGCCGGCGCGCCCTGGACGCCGGGCACGACCTGGACCGGGTGCTGTCCACGGACGACCTGGTCGGCGGGGACAACGTGTTCTTCGTGGCGACCGGGATCACGGATGGCGAGCTGATGCGCGGCGTGCGCTACCGCTCGGAGACGGCGACCACCGAGTCCATCGTGATGCGATCCAAGTCCGGCACCATCCGGACCATCAGTTCCACCCACCGGCTGTCGAAGCTGCGCGCCTACAGCGCCATCGACTTCGACCGCGCGAAGTAGCGGCCGGGGCCCGTCCCCCGGTCCGCGGTCGCGCGTCCGCCCGAAGAGGCGCCCCCCATGTGCGGTGGGGGCGCCTCTTCGTATGTGCGGGGGGCAGGCCGGGGCAGGCGGTCAGCCGGCCGCCGCGATCCGGCCGGTGGCGCCCGACGCCTTCAGTTCCACATCGCGCCGCCTGCGCCGGGCCAGCGCCACACGGCGCTCGGCGGCCGTGAGGCCGCCCCACACCCCGTACGGCTCGGGCTGCATCAGGGCGTGCTCGCGGCACTCCACCATCACGGGGCAGCGCGCGCAGACCCGCTTGGCGGACTCCTCGCGCGAGAGGCGGGCGGCGGTCGGCTCCTTCGACGGGGCGAAGAACAGCCCGGCCTCGTCCCGGCGGCACACCGCCTCCGAGTGCCAGGGGCCGGCCTGGTCCTCCCGAGCGGGGACCCGCTGCGGTGGGACGGCGGCGACCTGCAGGGGCTGAGGCGGCAGTTGCAGCACGGTCCACTCCTGACGACGGCTTCGCGAGCGAGATGCGATGCAGCAGTCCCTACCCGCTGTGCGTGTGCCTATGCACTGAGTGGTACTCAAGTCCGCCCCGCGCAATTGCGGTCGAGCCCCTTTTCGGCCGGAAAGAATCGCTGCCGAAAGCCGCCGAAACGCCTGGCCGAATGCCGTCAGTGGTCGAGGTGCTTACCGAGGTGCTTGCGCACCCGGTCCTGGAGGTCGGCGATGAACTTGCCGCGCTTCGGCTTCGCCTCGACGCTGCCGAACACCGCGTATCCATTGACGACGACCACCGGCGCCTCGGGGTCGGCGGATTCCAGGGTGCGGACTTCGAAACTGCCGAAAATACCCGTTCCGCTGCCGCGCATGGAGATGTTCTCGGGCACCCGGATGTCGACGCTGCCGAAGACGGAGGTCGCGTTGATCACCGTCAGACGCTGGCCGAAAAGAGCCTCCGTCAGATCGATTTCCACACTGCCGAAAAGCGAGAAGGCGTTGGTACGGGCGCCCACCCGCCAACGGCCCTTGCGCGTCGAGCTGCTGAAGATCGCCACCAGGTTCTCGGCGGGGCCGGACGCCGGCTCGGGGCCGTAGGCGTACGGGGAGGCGGTCGCGCCACCGGGCGCCGGGGCCGGCGCCGGCAGGTCCCGTACGAGCGGTTCCAGCTCGCCGACGGTCTTGGCGCGGTAGACGGAGTCGATCCGCTCCGCGTGCTCGTCGGCGGTCAGCCGGCCCTCGGCCAGCGCTTCCCGCAGGATGTCCGCGATCCGGTCGCGGTCCGCGTCGGAGGCGCGGATGGCGTCGCCGTCCGCCGGTACGGTGGGCTGCTGGGGCTGCTTCTCGAGGTCCACCTCCCCAGCGTACCGAAACGCGATAGATCGCGACAGGGGCCGTACGGCGTGCCGCACGGTGAGCCCTACCTCACAAGCCCGGCGCTCCCGGCGCGTCCTACCCTGGTGGGTGCGCTGCCCAAGGGTGGTCAGCCACTGTCTGCCGAGTGAGGAATGGCCGTAATGCCAGAGTTTGCGTACTCCGATCTGCTCCCGCTGGGAGAGGACACCACGCCGTATCGTCTGGTCACCGCGGAGGGTGTGTCCACCTTCGAGGCCGACGGGCGTACGTTCCTCAAGGTCGAGCCGGAGGCGCTGCGCACCCTGGCCGCCGAGGCCATGCACGACATCTCGCACTACCTGCGGCCCGCGCATCTGGCGCAGCTGCGGCGGATCGTGGACGACCCCGAGGCGTCGTCCAACGACAAGTTCGTCGCGCTCGACCTGCTGAAGAACGCGAACATCGCCGCCGCGGGCGTGCTGCCCATGTGCCAGGACACCGGCACGGCGATCGTGATGGGCAAGCGCGGGCAGAACGTGCTGACGGCGGGCGGTGACGAGGAGGCCCTGTCGCACGGCATCTTCGACGCCTACACCAAGCTCAACCTGCGCTACTCGCAGATGGCCCCGCTGACCATGTGGGAGGAGAAGAACACCGGCTCCAACCTCCCCGCGCAGATCGAGCTGTACGCCACCGACGGCGGCGCGTACAAGTTCCTGTTCATGGCCAAGGGCGGCGGCTCGGCCAACAAGTCGTTCCTGTTCCAGGAGACGAAGGCGGTCCTCAACGAGACCTCCATGATGAAGTTCCTGGAGGAGAAGATCCGTTCGCTGGGGACCGCGGCCTGCCCGCCGTACCACCTGGCGATCGTCGTCGGCGGTACGTCCGCCGAGTTCGCGCTCAAGACCGCGAAGTACGCCTCCGCCCACTACCTGGACGAGCTGCCCGCCGAGGGCTCCCCCACCGGGCACGGCTTCCGGGACAAGGAGCTGGAGCAGAAGGTCTTCGAGCTGACGCAGAGGATCGGCATCGGCGCGCAGTTCGGCGGCAAGTACTTCTGCCACGACGTCCGCGTGGTGCGCCTGCCCCGGCACGGCGCCTCGCTGCCCGTCGCCATCGCCGTCTCCTGCTCGGCGGACCGCCAGGCCACCGCGAAGATCACCGCCGAGGGCGTCTTCCTGGAGCAGCTGGAGAAGGACCCGGCCCGCTTCCTGCCGGACACCACGGACGAGCAGCTGGAGAGCGAGGGCGACGTCGTCCGGATCGACCTGAACCGGCCGATGGACGAGATCCTCGCGGAGCTGACGAAGTACCCGGTCAAGACCCGGCTCTCGCTGACCGGTCCGCTGGTCGTGGCGCGCGACATCGCGCACGCCAAGATCAAGGAGCGCCTGGACGCGGGCGAGGAGATGCCGCAGTACCTCAAGGACCACCCGGTGTACTACGCGGGTCCGGCGAAGACCCCCGAGGGCTACGCCTCCGGCTCGTTCGGCCCGACGACGGCCGGCCGCATGGACAGCTACGTCGCGCAGTTCCAGGCGGCGGGCGGCTCCAAGGTCATGCTCGCCAAGGGCAACCGCTCCAAGCAGGTCACCGACGCGTGCGAGGCGCACGGCGGCTTCTACCTCGGCTCGATCGGCGGCCCGGCGGCCCGGCTGGCGCAGGACTGCATCAAGAAGGTCGAGGTCGTCGAGTACGAGGAGCTCGGCATGGAGGCGGTCTGGCGGATCGAGGTGGAGGACTTCCCGGCGTTCGTCGTCGTGGACGACAAGGGCAACGACTTCTTCACCGAGCCCGCTCCGGCGCCGACGTTCACCAGCATTCCGGTGCGCGGCCCCGGACTGGGCTGATTTCCGCGCCGCCGGAGGGGCTTTCCCCTCCGGCGGCGTCGCTTCTGCCGGGGGAGGGTGCACAGACGTATGCGGATTGCCTCCGCGCACGGGCGGGAAGGGGCCGGCGCCGCCGGGTCCCCGCGCGGCGAGCGCGTGTTCCGTCTGCTGGTGGCCGGGTACGCGGTCTCCTCGTACGGCACGTTCCTCAATATGGTGGCGCTCAATCTCTTCGTCTACGAGACGACGGGGCGGGCGCTGGCCATGGGGCTGTTCATGGCGGTCCGGCTGGGCGCCGGATTCCTCGCCGGTCTGGTCGCGGGGGCCCTGCTCGCGCGCCGGTCGGCGAAGAGCGTGCTGCTGTGGACGAATGTCGCGCAGGGCGCGGTGCTGGTGCCGCTGATCGCGGCGCCCGAGGGCTGGCGTACGCCGTCGCTGTTCGCCGTCTCCGTGGTGGCCGGGAGCTGCGGGACGCTGTTCATGGTGGCGCTGCGCAGCTCCGTACCGGAGATGGTGGGTGAGGAGCGGCGGGCCTGGGCGAACTCGCTCTCGGTGACCGGGCGTTCGCTGGCCATGGTGGCCGGGTTCGCCTCGGCGGGTGTCGTCGTCTCCCTGGTGGGGTACACCGCCGCGTTCGCCGTCGACCTGGGCACGTTCGCGGTGTGCGCGCTGACGGTGGCGCTGCTGCCGGTCGCGGGCGGCGGGAAGGGCCGGGACGCGGCGGTCGGCGAGCGGCCCGAGAAGGTGCGGCGCGGGCCGGTCGCGTTCGCGGCCCTTGCGGCGGTGCCGGGGCTGGGGCTGATGGTCGCGCTGCGCGGGGTGGACGCGCTGGGCTCCTCCTCGCACAACGCGGCGCTGCCGGTGTACTCGGCCGCGCTGGACGCCGCGCGCCCCGCGCTGTTCGTGAGCGCCTTCTGGTGCCTGTGGGCGGTCGGCAACATCGCGGCGCAGCAGGTGATCCAGCGGTACGGGCGGCGTACCGGCCGGTCCGCGGGCGCGGCGGCCTTCGGCTACGGCACCTGTGTCATGTCGGCGGCGTTCGTCCTGGCGTTCGCGGGGCTCCCGGCGGCGGCCGCGGCCGTCGTCGCGCTGGTCGCGGGCGCGGCGGACGGGCTGACCGAGGTGGCGTACACCTCGCATCTCCAGACCTTGCCGGCCGGGCCGCGCGCCCACGCCTTCGGGCTGTCCGCGACGGTGGAGAACCTGGGCTTCGGCGTGGGGATGATCGCCGTGGCGGCGGCCCTGGAGCACACGAGCCCGCTCGCGGTCGTCGGCTGGTCGCACGGCGCGGCCCTCGTCTTCGCGGTGGTCTTCCTCGTCCGTACGGCGATGACGCGCGCCCGGAGCACCGCCCCGTCGGTGCCGTAGCCCGCCCGCCCCGGCAGGAAACCGGGCTCTTACACGTACAGCGAATATCAGCCAATCTCGTGCGTTCGGCGCGGCAGCCGTCCGGCGGTGCCGGCCGGGTTCGCACCGAGCCGCCACGGACCGGGCCGGGGCCCCGGAGGCCCGGCCGCCCTCCCGCGCCGTCCGCGGCGCACCGCCGCTTTCGCGCACCGGGCCGCCTGCCGGACTTGCGGGGGACGGTGCACATGGGATGGGTTGTCCGGCGTTGCCGGAGAACTCCGCACCGCCGGGCGGCCGGCCCGGTGCCACCGACGGACGCCGCGCCCGCCGCCGTCCCCGCCCCTGCCGACCCCCTCACTCCGTTCGGCCGCCCACCCCCGTGCGGCCGCGCCACCCTCACCGTCCCACTCCGGAAAGGCGGACACCGCATGACGCCGGTCCCCCACCGCAGCCACGCCGACGACCTGCTCACCTTCATCGCCGCCAGTCCCTCGCCGTACCACGCCGTGGCGAGCGCGGTTCAGCGGCTGGAGAAGGCGGGCTTCCGGGAACTGCGCGGCACCGACGACTGGACGGGCGCGACGGGTGGCTCGTTCGTCGCCCGAGGGGGCGCGCTGATCGCCTGGTACGTTCCCGAACCGCTGCCCGCCCACACCCCGTTCCGGATCGTCGGCACCCACACCGACTCGCCGAACCTGCGGATCAAGCCCACCCCGGACACCGCGTCGGCGGGCTGGCGGCAGGTGGCGGTGGAGATCTACGGCGGGGTGCCGCTCAACACCTGGCTCGACCGCGATCTGGGCATCTCCGGCCGGCTCGCGCTGCGCGGCCCCGGCGGGACCGAGTCCCGGCTGGTGCAGATCGACGAACCGCTGCTGAGGGTGCCGCAGCTGGCGATCCATCTGGACCGCACGGTCAACGACGGCCTGGCCCTGGACCGGCAGCGCCACCTCGCCCCCGTCTGGTCGCTCGGCGCGGCCGAGGAGGGCGCGCTGCTGCGCCGGGTGGCGGAGGCCGCCGAGGCGGAGCCGGGTGACGTGCTGGGCTGGGACCTGATGCTGCACGATGTGCAGCCGCCCGGCTATCTGGGCGCGGAGCGGGAGTTCGTGGTGGCCTCGCGGCTGGACAACCTGGTGTCGGTGCACGCCGGGGTGACCGCGCTGACGGCGGCGGCGACGGCCGCCGAGCCGCCCGCGTACGTGCCGGTGCTGGCGGCCTTCGACCACGAGGAGGTCGGCAGCGGTTCGGACACGGGGGCGCAGAGCCCGTTGCTGGAGCGGGTGCTGAGCCGTTCGGTGACGGCGCGGGGCGGCAGCCCGGAGGACTGGTCGCGGGCGCTGGCCGGGGCGTACTGCGTCTCGGCGGACATGGCGCACGCGGTGCATCCCAACTACGCGGAGCGCCACGACCCCGGCCACCAGCCGCTGCCCAACGGCGGGCCGACGGTCAAGGTGAACGTCAACCAGCGGTACGCCACGGACTCGACGGGGATCGCGGTGTTCGCGTCCGCCTGCGAGCGGGCGGGGGCGCCGTGGCAGCCGTTCGTCTCGAACAACGCGATGCCGTGCGGGACGTCGATCGGCCCGCTCACCGCGGCCCGGCTGGGGGTGCCGACCGTCGATGTGGGCGTTCCGGGGCTCTCCATGCACTCGGCCCGTGAGCTGTGCGGGGTGGCGGACCCGGCCCATCTGGCGTCGATCCTGCGCGCGTTCATGACGTCGGACCGATCGGCCGGACCGATCGGCCGGACCGATCGGCGGGGCTGATCGGCGGGGTTCACGAGCGGAGTACGGGGAAGGGCCGGTGCGGCCCTTCCCCCTACCCGTGCGTGCGACAGGTCATGCGGCGGGTTACGCGAAGCGCTGCTTCGCGCTGCCGTCGCAGGTCTGCAGCCTCAGCGGGGCATGGGCGCCCGCGAGGGTCGCGCACAGGCCCGTCGCGGCGGCCGGGCGCAGGGTGCCCGCCTGGCGGACGAAGCGCTGGTTGGCGGCGCCGGAGCAGTTGTAGAGGATGAGCGAGGCGCCGGCCCGGTAGTCGGCGCCGGGGACGTCCAGGCAGCGGTCGTGGCTCAGGGCGGTGCGCAGGGTCCGGGTACCGAAGTCGTACCACCAGTCCTGGTTGCGTCCGCCGTGGCACTCCCAGCCGGTGACCCCGGTCTCGTTGCGGGTGACGGAGGCGGGGGCGTCCAGGCAGCTGGAGGTCGCCTCGCCGCGCACCGGCTCGAAGACGTCGTCCCAGGCGACCGGCTGGAGGACGGGCCGGCCGGTGCTCGCCGGGTCGGCGCAGCTCGCCTCGCGCAGGCCGGAGTCGTAGATCTGGGTCAGGCAGGAGGCGAAGGCTCCGTGCCCGGCCGCGTTGGGGTGGAAGGACTGGCGCACCGAGTTGGAGTCCGGCGGGAAGTGCGACAGGTCGATGTAGAGGCCGCGCGCCCAGGTGGACTCGCTGCACACCTCGTGGCCGTGGAAGAGCCGGGAGTTGTCCAGGTAGACGGCCCCGGTGTCGGCGGCCGCCTTGCGCATGCCCCGCTCGAAGGCGGGTACGGCGGCGTTGCGGCCCCAGGCGGCGTCGGAGTCGTACCCGGCGCAGCCGCCGGGAAGCTTGCCGGGGAAGTTCGGGTTGTCGTAGAAGTCCGGGCCGATGGGGCTCGGGTAGCCCATGACGACGAGCTTGTAGTCGCTGTTCGCGTAACCGGCGCCGGTCATCACGGTGCGCAGGTCGCGCACGGTCTTCTCGACCTTGGGGACGAGCCCGTCCACGCGGGCCTGCCAGCCGGGGGCGTACTTGGGCTCGCAGGTGCCCTGCGAGAGGACCCAGCGCGTGACGCAGTCCGTCATGACGGGCCCGAACTGGAGGTCGTCGTTGGCACCCGCCACCAGCACGATCATCTTGATGCGGGTGTTGCGCGCCTTGATGGCCAGGTTGTCGCTCTGGACCAGTTCGTCGGCGTACTGCTTGGAGCCGCCGATGACGATGTTTCCGGTGTACGCGCCGGAGCAGGAGACGTTGTACGTGACGTCGGCCGGTATTCCGGTGCGGTGGATGGCGGCGTCGGGCGAGCGGTGGCACCAGTTGTCGGGGCCGTTGGTGCCGGGTTCGTACGTGCCGACGCCCTCGCCGGATATCTCGCTGTCGCCGAGCGAGATGAGTCCGGTCTTGCGCTCGTCGAGCGGGCGCTCGGCCGGGTCGCCGTACAGCCGGGTGGCCTCCGCGGCGCGGATGGCCTCCAGTTCGGGCGGCAGGGGCGTCGATGCGGTACTGGTGGTACCGGGCTGGGCGGTGGCCGGTCCGGCTGCCGCGGTCATCCCGCCGAACGCGGCCGCGACGGCGGCCGCGGCCGCGACGGTACAGCGGATTCTGTGCCTGGTGCGCCTCATCGCGCCTCCCCTGGTTGTGGTTACCCCCGGTATTTACTGGTCGGTAGGCGACTTGGGAATACATGGAACAAGACAAGTGCTCATCTTTTTGGGCCGCTTCAAGGAGGTTGGACGATGACGGATCGGGGAACGGGCACCGGCCCGGACGAGGGCTTCCGCGTCGAGCACGACTCGATGGGCGAGGTCAGGGTGCCCGCGGACGCGAAGTGGCGCGCCCAGACCCAGCGGGCCGTGGAGAACTTCCCGGTCTCCGGGCAGCGGCTGGAGCGGGCCCACATCGAGGCGCTGGCGCGCATCAAGGCGGCGGCGGCCGGGGTCAACGCCGAACTGGGGGTGCTCGACCCGGACATCGCGCGGGCGATCCAGGAGGCGGCGGAGGAGGTCGCCGAGGGGCGCTGGGACGCGCACTTCCCCGTCGACGTCTTCCAGACCGGCTCGGGCACCTCTTCGAACATGAATACCAACGAGGTCCTGGCGACGCTCGCCGCGGAGCGCCTCGGCCGCGCGGTCCACCCCAACGACCACGTCAACGCCTCGCAGTCGTCCAACGACGTCTTCCCCTCCTCCATCCACATCGCCGCCACCGCCGCGGTCACCGCCGACCTGATCCCCGCCCTGGACCACCTCGCCGCCGCCCTGGAGCGCAAGGCGGCGGAGTTCGCCACGGTGGTGAAGTCCGGGCGCACCCATCTGATGGACGCCACGCCCGTCACCCTCGGCCAGGAGTTCGGGGGCTACGCCGCCCAGATCCGCTACGGCGTCGAACGGCTGCGCGCCTCGCTCCCCCGGCTCGCCGAACTCCCCCTCGGCGGCACCGCCGTGGGCACCGGCATCAACACCCCGCCCGGCTTCTCCGCCGCCGTGATCGCCGAGATCGCCCGCGCCACCGGGCTGCCGCTCACCGAGGCCCGGGACCACTTCGAGGCACAGGGCGCGCGGGACGGCCTGGTGGAGACCTCCGGCCAGCTGCGCACCGTCGCCGTCTCGCTCACCAAGATCTGCAACGACCTGCGCTGGATGGCCTCCGGACCGCGCACCGGGCTCGCCGAGATCTCGCTGCCCGACCTCCAGCCCGGCTCCTCGATCATGCCGGGCAAGGTGAACCCGGTCGTGCCCGAGGCGGTCCTGATGGTCGCCGCGCAGGTGACGGGGAACGACGCCACGGTCGCCGCCGCGGGCGCCGCCGGCAACTTCGAGCTGAACGTGATGCTCCCGGTCATGGCGAAGAACCTCCTGGAGTCCGTGCGGCTGCTCGCCAACGCCTCCCGGCTGCTCGCCGACCGCACGGTGGACGGCATCACCGCGCACGTGGAACGGGCCAGGGAGTACGCCGAGTCCTCGCCGTCCGTCGTCACCCCGCTGAACAAGTACATCGGCTACGAGGAGGCGGCCGAGGTCGCCAAGAAATCGCTCGCGGAACGCCGGACGATCCGTGAGGTCGTCCTGGAGTCCGGCTATGTGGAGCGCGGAGACCTGACCGAACAGCAGCTCGACGAGGCGCTGGACGTGCTGCGCATGACCCGTCCGTGACGGGCACCGTCGTGCGGGCGCGGCTCGCTCCGTAAGATCTCTCCATGACAGGTACCGGAGGGACCGCGCGCTGGGCGCCGGGTGACCAGATCCTGTGGCGTTACCGGGGCAACGGCCCCCGGCGGCCGGATTCCGCCGCTCACGCGTTCCACATCTGCCGCCCGGTCACCGTCGTCCAGGACACCGACGAACTGCTCGCGGTGTGGGTGGCGCCCGGCACTCAATGCGTCAAACCGGTCCTCGCCGACGGCACCGATGTACACGCCGAGCCGCTCGCCACCCGGTACACCGCACCCCGTACGACGGCCCATTCGCCCTGGCTGGGGAACGGGGTGCTGAAGCTCGCCCGACCCGGCGATCCGTGGTCCGTGTGGCTGTTCTGGGAGCGCGGCTGGCAGTTCCGCAGCTGGTACGTGAACCTGGAGGAACCGCGCACCAGATGGGCCGGAGGGGTCGATTCCGAGGACCACTTCCTCGACATCTCCGTCTACCCGGACCACAGCTGGCTGTGGCGCGACGAGGACGAGTTCGAGCAGGCCCAGCGGGTGGGCCTGATGTCGCCGGAGACGGCCCGCCGGGTCCGGGCGGCGGGGCTCGCGGCGGTCGCGCTGATCCGCGACTGGGGGTCGCCGTTCCGGGACGGCTGGGAGGACTGGCGGCCCGATCCGGCGTGGCGGGTGCCCGAACTGCCGGACGACTGGGACCGCCGTCCGGGCGGTTTCGACCGCACGGCTTCCGCCATGCCGTCGTGAGACCCTTGATGCACCCCAGGGGTGCAAACGTAGGATCGTCCCGAGGAGAGCGGCTGGGCCCCAACCGGCAGGCGGGGCGCAGAACCTGATCGCAAGTCATCGGCTCGTCGCACGAACCGCCCCCTCATGGTCCGCATCGGCGTCATGGGTCGCACGAGTTGTCCGCATCGCATGAGCCACTACGAGGGGGTGGAGACGTGTCCGCTGACCGCTGCCGCCCCTTCGCAAACGTTGTCAACGACACCCGGCACAGGCATTCGGTTTCGGCCCCGTCTGCCGGGGAAGGCGATGTCAGCCGTTGTTATCGCCGCTCCTGCCGGGGCACAGTAGCGCCCCACAAGGCGATTGCCTCATACAACCGGCCCGGACGGACGGAATCCCACGCGTGACGGAGCACTCCACCTCCCACGAAGGCCGGCAGCCTCTCGCCGCCCGGCCGCAGGAACGTACCCGGCCGCGGCAGCGGGACGCCGCCGTGGCGGCCGCCGCTGCCGCCACGGCCATCCCGGCCCCCGCCAAGGGCCCCGCCGCCGCGCCCGACCCACAGGCCGCGGCGCGGCGCGAGGGCGACCGGCTGCGCTTCGTGGGGGCCGCGACCCGGCGGATCGCACGCGGCATAGACCTGGACGAGATCGTGCTGGGGCTGTGCCGGGCCAGTGTGCCCACGTTCTCCGACGCCATACTCGTCTACCTGCGCGACCCGCTGCCCGTGGGCGACGAGCGGCCCGTCAACCCGTTCGTGCTGCGGCTGCGCCGCTCGGACCGGCTGCGGCTGACCGAGGACGAGCCCGAGAGCCTGTCGGAGACGGAACGGCTGCGGCTGCCCGCCCTGGACCCGCAGGGCGATCTGATGCCGGCCGCCGAGCTGTGCGAGGTACGGGCCGGGAGCGCGCTCGCCGAGGTGCTGCGCGGGGTGCGGCCGGTCTTCGGCGACTCCGCCGCGGCCCGCGTCGCCCTGCCCGAGCTGCTGGGCGCCGAGCGCACGGTGCCGTCCGGGCACCGGGTGATCCTCGCCCCGCTGCGCGGCCGGCGGCGGGTGATCGGCGCCGCGGTCTTCCAGCGCGGCCCCGAGCGCCCCGCCTTCGAGGCCAACGACCTGCTGGTGGCCGCCCAGCTCGCGACGCACACCGCCCTCGGCATCGACAAAGCGGTGCTCTACGGACGCGAGGCGTACATCGCGGACGAGCTGCAGCGCACCATGCTGCCCGACTCGCTTCCCCAGCCGACCGGCGTGAAACTCGCCTCGCGCTACCTCCCGGCGGCCGAGACCGCCCGGGTCGGCGGCGACTGGTACGACGCGATCCCGCTGCCCGGCAGCCGGGTCGCCCTGGTCGTCGGTGACGTCATGGGCCACTCCATGACGTCCGCCGCGATCATGGGCCAGCTCCGCACCACCGCGCAGACCCTGGCCGGTCTCGACCTGCCCCCGCAGGAGGTCCTGCACCACCTGGACGAGCAGGCACAGCGGCTGGGCAGCGACCGCATGGCCACCTGCCTGTACGCGGTGTACGACCCCGTCGCGCACCGCATCACCGTCGCCAACGCCGGCCATCCGCCGCCCGTCCTGCTCCACCTGGGCGGCCGCGCGGAGGTGCTGCGGGTGCCTCCGGGCGCCCCGATCGGCGTGGGCGGAGTGGACTTCGAGGCCGTCGAGCTGGACGCGCCGGCCGGTGCGACGCTGCTGCTCTACACGGACGGGCTGGTGGAGTCGCGGCTGCGGGACGTGTGGACGGGCATCGAGCTGCTGCGCGAGCGGCTGGCCGCGACCGCCCGGCTGACCGGCCCGGACCACTCGCCGCCGCTGGAGGCCCTGTGCGACGACGTGCTGGACATGCTCGGGCCCGGTGACAGGGACGACGACATCGCGCTGCTGGCCGCCCGCTTCGACGGGATCGCGCCGAGCGACGTCGCCTACTGGGACCTGGAGCCGGACGAGTCCGCCCCCGGCCGGGCCCGCAGACTGGCGCGCAGGGCGCTGGGCCGGTGGGGCCTGGACGACCTGGCGGACTCGGTGGAGCTGCTGATCAGCGAGGTGGTGACCAACGCCGTGCGGTACGCGGAGCGGCCGGTGAGCCTGCGGCTGCTGCGCACCGAGACGCTGCGCTGCGAGGTCGGCGACGACTCCCCGCAGCTGCCCCGGCAGCGGCGCGCCAAGGACATGGACGAGAACGGCCGCGGACTGTTCCTGGTCAACCGGCTGGCCCGGCGGTGGGGTGCGACCCGGCTGTCGACCGGCAAGGTGGTGTGGTTCGAGATGCCGACGCGGGGGCGGTGAGACCGCCCCCGCGTACGGGGATCAGCGCGGCATCGCGTTGTCGTCGTCCGGGCGCTTGTTGTTGCCGGGGAGGTCCGGGAGCCCCACGGAGGTCGTGGGGCCCGGATCGGCGGTCGGGTCGGGGGCCGGCTCGCTCGATGTGCCGCCGGTGGGCGAGGCGGGCGGGCTGCTCTCCGGGGACTGGCTGACCGGCGGGGGCTCCGAGGACGGGGCCTGGCTGGACGGCGAGTGCGACGGGGTGGGGTCGTCGGACGGCGAGGTGCTGGGGCTCGGTGAGTGGGACGTGGGCGGCGGGCTGACCGCGGCGCCCATGTCGGTGTCGAGGTCGAACTTCTTGGGGGCGCCCAGGGAGTTCGCCATGTAGTCGGCCCAGATCTCGGCGGGGAAGCCGCCACCGTTGACGCGTCCGCCGCCGCCGGCGCCCTTGAGGGTCACCTGCGAGTACTTCTTGATCTTCTTGCCGTCGTCGCCGGTGCGGTCGAAGGCGGCCTCGCCGAACAGTCCGACCGAGGTGACCAGGTCGGGGGTGTAGCCGGTGAACCAGGCCGACTTGTTGTCGTCGGAGGTACCGGTCTTGCCGGCGATGTCTCGGCGCTGGAGGCCCTCGGCGTTGCGGACCGACACGCGGGCCGTGCCGTCGTCGACCACACCGGTCAGCACCGAGGTCACGGAGTCCGCGGCCTGGCGGGAGATCACCTGGTCGCCGACCGCGTCGGGCAGGCTGAGCGGGGCGTCGCCGTGGTGCACCGCGGACTTCACGATCTGCGGGGTGACCTTCTTGCCGTGGTGGTCGAGGGTGGCGTAGACGCCGGCCATCTCCATGGGGCTGGCGCCCATGGAGCCGAGGGTCTGCGCCGGTACGGCGTCCAGCCCCTTCACGTCCATGCCCAGCTCGCCGGCGGTCTTCATCACCTCGTCCATGCCGACGTCCACGCCCATCTGCGCGAACGCGGAGTTGATGGACTTGTTCATCGCGGTCTGGACAGTGACCTGGCCGTAGTTCTGGTCGTCCTCGTTCTCCGGGTTGAACGGGATGTCGCTGCCGACGACCGGGCGCTTGCTGGTGCCGTCGTAGCGGGTGTTCGCGGTGATCCGCTCGCCGTCCTGGGTCTTCGACTCCCGGTCGAGCGCGGCGGCGAGGATGACCGGCTTGAAGGTGGACGCCGGCTGGAAGTCGGAACGGGTGGCGTTCGACGTCCAGTGCACGCTCTGGCCGCGGCCGCCGTACAGCGCCACCACCGCGCCGGTCTTCGGGTTCACGGAGACCGCGCCGGCCTGGATGTCCTGGTCCAGCTCGCGCTTCTCGGGGTCCAGCTTGTCGAGCAGCTTGGCCTCGACCGACTTCTCCAGCTGCCGCTGCTTCTTCTTGTCGATGTTGACGGTGATGGTCCAGCCGCCCAGGTCGAACTGGTCGTCGCTGAGGCCCGTCTCCTTGAGCACCGCCTTGCGGGCCGCGTCGACGATGTAGCCCTTCTGCCCGGACGTCCCGTCCAGCGGTTTGGGCTCGCGCGGCACCGGGAACGTCAGGCCCTTGCGCTTGCCGGCGTCGAGCCAGCCCTCCTCGACCATGTTGTCCAGGGCGTACGCCCAGCGCGCCTTGACCAGCCGCTTGCCGTTGGGGCCGGCGACGGCCCAGTCGTACTGGCTCGGCGCCTGGAGCAGCGCGGCGAGGTAGGCGCCCTGCGAGACGTCCAGTTCCTTGGCGTCCACACCGTAGTAGGCCTGCGCGGCGGCCTGGATGCCCCAGGCGCGGCGTCCGAAGAAGCTGGTGTTGAGGTAGCCGGCGAGAATCTCCGACTTCTCCTTCTTCCGGTCGACCTTGAGGGAGATGACGAGTTCCTTGAGCTTGCGGGTGACCGTCTGGTCCTGGTCCAGGTAGTAGTTCTTGACGTACTGCTGGGTGATGGTCGAGCCGCCCTGCTTGCCCTTGCCTGACACGGTGTTGATCAGTCCGCGCGCGATGCCCTTCAGGTCGACGCCGTGGTCGTTGTAGAACGACTTGTTCTCGGCGGCGACGAAGGCGTCCTGGACATCCTTGGGCACCTCGGCGAGGCTCACGTTCTCGCGGTTGACCGTGCCCGTCCTGGCGAGCAGGCTCCCGTCGGCGTACTTGTAGACGTTCGCCTGCAAGTCCATCTCGGGGTTGCCCTCCGGCACGTCCACGACAACGTAGAGCACCGCGAAGGCTCCCATGCCCAGGAGGATCACCCCGAAGGCCGTGCCCAGTAGTTTGCGCCAGGTGAGGAAGCGGCGTATGCCGCCCTTCTTCTCAGCCTGCCGCTGGGCTCGTCGCGCTTCCGCTCGACCCATCGCTTGGTCGCTCCCGTTTCTCTGCTCGGCCGGATCAGCTCGGACCTGCCAGCTAACACCGTTGGCAAGCCCGAAAAGCAGGCGATCCGACTTTTTACGGACGTGAGAATCAGCACCCGCTTCCGATGGAACCGACTCCCCAGGGGTGCGCAAGGTTGCGAGAACGGTTAATGTGTAATCACATTGCTAGCGACCGGCTAGCTCAACACCACGGGGGGACACCATGACCGACCCGCACGCCGCGCACCCCGCGCCCCAGCCCGCCGCCGGACTCACCCCGGACGCTCCCCAGATGCCGGAACCGCAGGTCCGCGAGACACGGGCGCACAGCATCGCCGGGGGCCTCGGGCTGCTGCTGACCGTGCTCGGCGTGATCGCCGGCATCGCCCTGGCCGTCGCGGGCGGCGTCATGGGCTCGAACGGGAACAACGCCGTCGGCATCCCGGTCTGCGTCGTCGGCATCCTGCTCGCCATCGCCTCGTTCTTCTGCATGGGCGGTGTGAAGATGGTCGCACCGGGCGAGGCACGGGTCATCCAGCTGTTCGGCCGGTACGTGGGCACCATCCGCACCGACGGACTGCGCTGGGTGAACCCGCTGACCTCCAGCCGGAAGATCTCCACCCGCGTCCGCAACCACGAGACCGCCGTCCTCAAGGTCAACGACGCCTACGGCAACCCCATCGAGCTGGCCGCGATCGTCGTGTGGAAGGTGGAGGACACCGCCCAGGCCCTCTTCGAGGTGGACGACTTCCTGGAGTTCGTCGCCACCCAGACCGAGTCCGCCGTCCGGCACATCGCCCTGGAGTACCCGTACGACGCCCACGAGGAGGGCGGCCTCTCGCTGCGCGGCAACGCCGAGGAGATCACCGAGAAGCTGGCCGTGGAGCTGACGGCGCGGGTGCAGGCGGCCGGGGTGCGGATCATCGAGTCCCGCTTCAGCCACCTCGCGTACGCCCCCGAGATCGCCTCCGCGATGCTCCAGCGCCAGCAGGCGGGCGCGGTCGTGGCGGCCCGGCAGCAGATCGTCGAGGGCGCGGTCGGCATGGTCGAGATGGCGCTGGCCCGGATCGCCGAGCAGGACATCGTCGAGCTGGACGCGGAGCGCAAGGCGTCCATGGTGAGCAACCTCATGGTGGTGCTGTGCGGCGACCGCGCGGCCCAGCCGGTCCTCAACACGGGCACGCTCTACCAGTGACGGCGGACACCCCGGGGGACACACCCCGCGCCCGGTCGCGGCAGCGCAAACAGATGCTGCTTCGGCTGGACCCGGCCGTGTACGACGCGCTGGCCCGCTGGGCGTCGGACGAGCTGCGCAGCGCCAACGCGCAGATCGAGTTCCTGCTGCGGCGGGCGCTCGCCGAGGCGGGCCGGCTGCCCGGCGGGGCGGGCCCGATCCCCCGCCGGGGCCGCCCGCCCAAGGCCCCGCCGGTGCCGCCCGACGACGAGTGACCGCGAACGGCCCGCCCCCTGGAATTCGCCACGCGAGGGGGCGGGCCGTCGGCGTTCCCCGGCAGCCGGGGCCGCACACGCCTCCGACGTGCGCCGTTCGGGTGCACCCCGTGTGTATACATCGCAGGTATACACACCGTGTAGAGTGCTCCGCATGTCTATCGGCCTCACCCTGCTCGGGCTCCTGGAATCGGGGCCCCGCCATGGTTACGACCTCAAGCGGACGTTCGACGAGAAGTTCGGACACGACCGCCCCCTGCACTACGGGCAGGTCTACTCGACGATGTCCCGGCTCCTGAAGAACGGCCTCGTGGAGGTCGACGGCGTGGAGAGCGGGGGCGGCCCCGAACGCAAGCGCTACGCGATCACCGACGCCGGCATCACCGACGTCAGCACCTGGCTCGCGCAGCCCGAGAAACCCGAGCCCTACCTCCAGTCGACCCTCTACACCAAGGTCGTCCTGGCCCTGCTCACCGGCCGTGACGCGGCCGACGTCCTGGACGCCCAGCGCTCCGAACACCTGCGCCTGATGCGCATCCTCACCGACCGAAAACGGCGCGGCGACCTCGCGGACCAGCTGATCTGCGACCACGCCCTGTTCCACCTCGAAGCCGATCTGCGCTGGCTGGAACTCACCGCCGCCCGCCTCGGCCAGCTCCGGAAAGCAGTGACCGCATGACCCCCGACGGCTCCCTCCTCGCCGCCCACGACCTGCGCAAGACCTACGGACCGACCCCCGCCCTGGACGGCGCGTCCTTCTCCGTCCACCCCGGCGAAGTCGTCGCCGTCATGGGCCCCTCCGGCTCCGGCAAGTCCACCCTCCTGCACTGCCTCGCCGGGATCATCACCCCCGACTCCGGCACCATCACCTACGCCGGGCGCGAGCTGTCCGCCATGTCCGACGCCGAACGCAGCGCCCTGCGCCGCAGCGACTTCGGCTTCGTCTTCCAGTTCGGCCAGCTCGTCCCGGAACTGACCTGCACCGAGAACGTCGCCCTGCCGCTGCGCCTCAACGGCGTCCGCCGCAAGGACGCCGAACGCACCGCCCGCTCCTGGATGGAGCGCCTGGAGGTCGAGGACATCGGCGCCAAGCGCCCCGGCGAGGTCTCCGGCGGCCAGGGCCAGCGCGTCGCCGTCGCCCGCGCCCTCGCCGCCTCCCCGAAGGTCGTCTTCGCCGACGAGCCCACCGGAGCACTGGACTCCCTCAACGGCGAACGCGTGATGCAACTGCTCACCGAGGCCGCCCGCTCCACCAACGTCGCCGTCGTCCTGGTCACCCACGAGGCCCGCGTCGCCGCCTACTCCGACCGCGACGTCACCGTCCGCGACGGACGTGCCACCGACCTGGAACACACCCCGTGACGCTCCTCGACGACAAACGGACCACCACCCCCATGCACCAGTCCCCCACCCCCAGCCGCTCCCGCACCGCACCGTGGCTGCGCGATCTCGCCCTCGGCATCCGCTTCGCCGCCGGCGGCGGCCGCGCCGGCTGGACCCGCACCCTGCTCACCGCCGTGGGCGTCGGCCTCGGCGTGACGCTGCTGTTCCTCGCCGCCTCCGTCCCGCACGCGCTCGACGCACGCAACGACCGCAGCCAGGCCCGCAGCGAGACCAAGGTGTCCGAGAACCCCGAAACGCTGGGGAAGAAGTCCGACACCTCCGTCCTGCGGATCTCGTCCGACACCGAGTACCACGACCGCTCCATCAACGGCTATCTGCTGCGCGCCGAGGGCAGCCACCCGGTGCTCCCGCCGGGCATCGACGCCCTGCCCGCGGCGGGCGAGATGGTGGTCTCCCCCGCGCTGAAGGACCTGCTCGCCGATCCGGACAACGCCCTGCTCAAGGAGCGTTATCCGTACACGATCACCGGCACCATCAACGACGACGGGCTGCGTTCACCCAACGAACTGTGGTTCTACGCGGGCAGCGACACCCTGACCACGGCGTCGGGCGGCCACCGGATCACCGGTTACGGCAACCCGGCCCCCACCCCACCGCTCGCCCCCATCCTGGTCGTCCTGGTGATCGTGGGCTGCGTGGTGCTCCTGGCGCCCGTCGCGATCTTCATCGCCACCGCCGTGCGCTTCGGCGGCGACCGCCGCGACCGCAGGCTGGCGGCGTTGCGGCTGGTCGGCACGGACATCCGCTCCACCCGCCGGATCGCCGCCGGTGAGGCCCTGTTCGGCTCCACCCTCGGTCTGCTCATCGGACTCGTCATGTTCCTGGTGGGGCGACAGTTCGTGAGCTACATCGAGGTGTGGGACGTCAGCGCCTTCCCCTCCGACCTCTCCCCCGATCCGCTGCTGTGCCTGCTCATCGCGGTCGCCGTGCCGCTGACCGCGGTATTCGTCACGCTGAGCGCGATGCGCTCGGTCGTCATCGAGCCGCTGGGCGTCGTCCGCGACAGCCGGTCCCGCAGCCGCCGGCTGTGGTGGCGGCTGCTGTTCCCGCTCGCGGGGCTCGGCGTGTTCGCGCTCACCGGCAAGTCCGGCGCGTACGAGGTCGTCAACCCGTACGCCATCGCCGGCGGCGCGGTCCTGGTCCTCGTCGGGCTCGCCCTGCTGCTGCCGTGGCTGGTCGAGGCGTGCGTGAGCCGGCTCCACGGCGGCCCGGTGCCCTGGCAGCTCGCCACCCGCAGGCTCCAGCTCAGCAGCGGGGCCGCCTCCCGCGCGGTCAGCGGCGTCACCGTGGCGGTGGCCGGCGCGGTCGCCGTGCAGATGCTCTTCGCCGCGATGAACGCCGACTTCAACAAGATCACCGGCCAGGACACCGACCGCGCCCAGTTCTACGCGGTCTCCCAGCAGGTCAGCGGCACCGCCGCCGTCGACACCATCGAGCAGTTCCGCGCCACGCGGGGTGTCACCCAGGTCATCGGCATGATCGAGGCGTACGCCGCCAAGCCGGGCACCTACGCCGAAGACGCGATGCAGCCCACCACGTCCTTCAACGTCGGCGACTGCGCCACCCTGCGCGAGGTCGCCCGCATCGACTCCTGCGAGGACGGCGACAGCTTCGTCGTCCACCCCAAGGACGACCAGGACATGGCCGGCTGGATGGACAAGACCGCCCGCAAGGGCAAGGAGATCGAGTTCGAGTCGGGCAGCGGCAGGAAGCTGCGCTGGACCCTGCCCGCCGACACGAAGACCGTGGTCAGCCGCAAGGACCCGCTCGGCCAGGAGCGAACGGGCATCATGGTCACCCCCGGAGCCATCGACGCGACCACCCTGCCCGGCGCCGTCACCGCCACGCAGATCCGCATCGACCCGGACGTCCCGGACGCCGCCGAGTACGTACGCAACACGGCCGCGAAGATCGACCCCGGCATGCGCCTGGTCACCATGATGTCCGTGGAGCGCGACCGGCAGTACGCCAGCGTCCAGACCGGTCTCCAGGTCGGCGCCACCGTGACGCTGCTGCTCATCGCCATCTCCATGCTGGTCTCCCAGCTGGAACAGCTGCGCGAGCGCAAGCGGCTGCTCTCGGTCCTGGTCGCCTTCGGCACCCGGCGCACCACCCTGGGCTGGTCGGTGCTCTGGCAGACCGCCGTCCCGGTGCTTCTCGGCCTCGTGGTCGCGGTGGCCGGCGGCCTCACCCTGGGCGCGGCGCTGTGCTGGATGGTCGACAAGGAGGTGTCCGACTGGCTGGTGTTCCTGCCGCTGGCCGGCGCCGGCGCGGCTCTGATCCTGCTCGTCACCCTGCTCTCGCTGCCGCCGCTGTGGCGCATGATGCGCCCGGACGGGCTGCGCTCCGAGTAACCCCCCGGAAGCACCGGGGAGCACGCGTCGCGGAGGGCGGCCGGGCCTGGTCCGTACAGCTGTACGGGTCAGGCGCGGGCGCCCTCCGTCACGCGTACCGGCAGCGACCGCATCGCCTCGCGCAGCGCGGCCGCGAACTCCTCGAACTCCTCGTGCCTGGCCGCCCCGGTCCGCATGGCCAGCGCCACCCGCCGGGTGGGGGCCGGGTCCGTGAAGTACCCGGTGGTCAGGGACTCGTTGCGGGCGGTCTCGACGTGCACCGCGGTGCGCGGCAGCAGCGTGACCCCGAGGCCGCCGGCCACCAGCTGCACCAGGGTCGAGAGCCCGGCGGCGGTCGTGGTGACCGGGGCGCCCTCGGTGCGGCCGGCCTCGCGGCAGATGTCGAGCGCCTGGTCCCGCAGGCAGTGGCCCTCGTCGAGCAGCAGCAGCGGCAGCTCGCGCAGCGCGAGGCGGGGGATGTCCGTCCGGCCGCCCAGCCGGTGCCCCCGCTCCATGACCAGGACGAAGTCCTCGTCGAACAGCGGCAGCTCGCTGACGCCGTGGACCCCGAGCGGCACGGCGAGCAGCAGCAGGTCGAGCCGTCCGGCGCCGAGCCCCTCCACCAGTGAGGCGGTCTGCTCCTCGTGGACCTGGAGGTCGAGGGCCGGGTAACGCTCCTGGACCAGCCGCAGCACGGTCGGCAGGAGGTACGGGGCGACGGTCGGGATGACGCCGAGCCGGAGCACTCCGGTGAACGGCGCGCGGACGGCCTCCGCCTCCTCCATCAGCTCGCCCACGGCGTCGAGCACGACCCTGGCCCGTACGGCGAGCCGTTCCCCGGCGGGCGAGAGCAGCACCTTGCGCGTCGTACGCTCGATGAGCTGGACACCCAGTGCCTCCTCCAGCGCGGACACGGCACCGGAGAGCGCGGGCTGACTCATCCCGATCGCGGCGGCCGCGTCCCGGAAGTGCAGATATTCCGCGACGGCCGCGAAGGCGCGCAGCTGCGAGAGGCTGGGCTGTTTGTGCCGGTTGCCCTGATTACCGTGCGTCACTGATAGGTACCTCCGATCATCACGACCAAGTGTAGCTATTTCCGCGATCAATGTGCTCGTCGCACGGGCACCCCTCGCCACGAGGGGTGCCCGTGTCGCCGATCTCGCGACCCGACGGCTGTCAGCTGTGGCCGATCAGGTCTTCCACCTGGAAGACGTGATACTCGCCGTAGCCGAGTCGTGCGCCAATGCCCGCATACCGCGTGTACTGCTCCTCGGTCAACGGTACGGACAGCACGGTCAGCACCCGCAGGAACAGCCTGAATCCGAGGTCGGGGTCGGCCTCCGCGACAACCTGCTCCAGTGCTGCGAGGCACTCTGCGGCAGGAATGGGGCGCCAGTCGGGACTGACGGCCCTGTCCGCGCACAACGGCATCACCTCGCGGAGCTCACGCAGCACCTCCGGTACCAGTTCGGTCCGGGCCGGTGCGACGACGGGGATGTATGACGGGGCGACATGGCGCAGGCGCTCCCTGCACACCTCCTCGATCTGCCGCAACCACTCCCGTCCTCCGATGGCGAAGTGGTCGATGCTGTAGCCGCGGCGCGTTGCCGCCAGCCACACCGTGGCGATCGTGCGGGAGGACAGCTCAGACTCCGACAGCCTCAGCGTGTCCTCCAGCAGGATGGCCGCCTCCGAACCCGGAGTCCGTTCGGGGCCGTCGCCCGCGACGGCGTCCTGCACGTGCTTCCGCGCATCGGTCGTGTGCCATCCCGCCACGAACAGGCCTGTGAGCCGGGAGAAACCGAAGTCCCACGTGGCGTCGCGACGGGTCGTGTCGACCGGTGGCCAGAGCACGTTCAGGCCGTCCTGCACCACTGCGGCCGGAAGGCCCAAGCGTTCACCGATACCGAGGAACCTGTCGTATCTCTCCTTCTCGATCCGAACGGACCGGACCTTCAGCACTCGGAGGAAGAGGCGGAACCCGAGGCCGGCGTCGGCCCGCACAACGACCTGCTCCAAGCAGTCGGCGAGGTCCGACAGCGCGTCGGCCCGGACCAGGGCCGGAGCAAGACTCCGGACCTCCGCCGCGACCGCCCGACACAGATCCTCGTCCCGTACCGGCAGGACCGGTGGCGGCGCAGAGGACCTCCTGTCCTGCCGAAGCCGCTCGGTGGACAGATCCGAGATCTCCTCCAGCCAGGCACGACCGTGCATACCGTGGTCGGCCGGGTCGAACCGCTGGCCGACGGAAGCGAGCCACACGGTATGGAGAACCTTGTCGGGGAGGGAGGATGCCAGCAGGCAGCGGGCGTCCTCCCCCAACTCGACCGCTTCCTCACCGTCGGACCGGCCCGCCAGCCACGCCACGGCCTCAAGCGCGTCCGCCCGATCGGAACGGCGGCCCAGGGAACCCAGAAACTCCGCCAGACCGGTGAGCCCGAAGTCCTCGGAACGACCGAGTCCGGCGTATGGGGAGCGTTTCTCAGACATGGACCACGCCCTACACCGGGTAGGCGGTCTTGACGACGTACCCGCCACCGCCGCGCTTATGCCCCTTGACCTTCATCAGAATCACCACGACCTCGTTCCCGGCGTCCGTCACCGTCACGCCATCGGGATGGTATGCCTTGCCGAGGGAGGAATACTTGTCCCACTTTCCCGTGATGGTCACCGGGTACTGCTCTCCGTCCCTGGCCTTGCTCAGCCACTTCTCGAACGCATCCCACTTCCTCTTGTCCAGTACCTTCTGGCCATACCTGTTGGTGGTGTGGAAGAAGTCGGACACGACCCGGTCCACGGCCTGCTGCGCGATCTCCTGACTGGTCCAGACCGTGTTGGGCCTCCCCTTCTTCGCCGCGAGCTCGAATGCCCTGACCGCATCGGGGGTGACGTGCTCCTTCAGGGTGTGGATGACGTCTTCATAGGCCCGAAGGCTCGGAAGCAGCTCGTCACCCAGGTTCATGCAGTTGTGCACCAGCACGTCCGCCGTCCGGGGTCCTTCGGTGCTCACGTAGAACGTGTGTGGCCCGTCAACGGTGAGGTCGTACACCATGCGGGGTGTCAGAGCTCGCCTGTCACGCAGGGCAGTGACGGTCTGCTGGGTCCCGTCCGGGGTGAGCAACCGATCCCCCACCCGCAGGTCGACGACCTTGGTCCAGCCGCGGTCGACGACGAAGAAGCGATGGCCGGGCGTGCTGCTCAACCGACCAGAGCCGACGCTGATGTCCACCAGGTGCTCGGTGTCGTGACGGAAAGTGTCCGTCACGCGCTCAGCTCGGAGCCGCCCGGTGCCGGCGTCGACTGCCTGCACCAGGTCGCCCTCGCGCATGTCGCGGATCGGCTTCCGGGAGCCGTCCGCCATCAGGACCTGTGTGTCACCCGGGAAGCTGTTGACTCTGCAGGCGACGACGACGTCCTCGTAAGCGTTCACCGTGCGTTCGAGCTTGGCCAGGGTGGCCGGGTCCACATCCAGGGCCTTCAGGGCCTTGAAAGCGTCGGTGACGCCGACGCCGGTCTTCATGGCGGCGTCCAGGGCGCGGATGCCCTCGGCTATCTTGGCGAAGGCCTTGCCGGGGATGAAGTTGGACGCGGCCCAGGCGCAGCCGCTGACGCTGCCGTGCCAGCAGTCGACGAAGTCCTGGACCAGGATGGCCTTGATGAGCTGGTAGACGACCGTCTGCTGGATCAGGTCGAGCTTGGTGAAGTACCGGGTGACCTCCTTCTTCAGCCCCGGGAGGGTTTTGGATTCGATATGCAGCGTGTCCTGTGCCGGGCAGCCGGACGCAGAGGCCGGGACGTCGGGGTTGGTGCAGAGGTAGAAGTCGACAGTCGCCGTGAACGTCACGTCGAAGGTGACGGTGCAGCCCCCGATGCCGATCTCGATGACGCAGTCGTTCTGTTGCTCGGCACTGGTGACCTCGATGCTGTCCTCGTCGACGACGTACCAGGTGCCGCCGATGCCGGTACCGGCTCCGGTCGACACCTGCTGGTTGGCCTGCTTCCGCTCGGCCGACTCGGCGGCCTGTTGAGCGGATTCGGCGTACTTCTGGGCGTCCTTCGCCGCCTGCTCGGCCGTGGTGGCAGCCTCGGCAGCGCGGGTGGCTGCCGCGCGGGCGTCCTTGGCGGACTGCTCGGCCGTAGCTGCGGCATCGCGGGCGGCCTGGGCGTCGAGCGCGGCCTCATCGGCAGATGCGCGGGCGTCGGCGGCGTAGCCTTCGGCGCGGCCGGCCGCCCTTCCTGCGGCAGCGGCGTCCGCGGTGGCCTTACGGTCGTACTCGATCGTGCGGGCGAGGGACTGCGCTGCCTTCGAGGCGGCCAGAGCGGTGTCGGCGGCGTAGCCGAGGGCCTCCTTCGAGTAGGTGCGGGCACGGGCAGCATGACTCGTGGCGTTCGCGGCGTGCTGGTAGGCGATCTTCACGTCGCCCTCCGCCTGGGCTGCCAGGTCCTTGGCTGCGGCTGCCTCAGCCTGTGCGTTCTCTGCGTGGGCTGCGGCTACGGCCTTCTGCTGCTCAGCGATCGACTTGGACGCCTGCCCGGTCAGCACGACCAGGCCTGCGGCCGAGTCGGTGGTGACGTAGGGAGAGCCGAGCTGGATGGCGTCGTTGGCAGGCTTCGCGACCTGAGCTGCGGCGTTACCGGCGTCGACGGCGGCTTGCGCGGTGACGTGGGCGAGGCCCGCGGCCTTCGCGGATGCGGCCAGTGCCTTGCCGGCCTCCTTGCTCGCCACGTCGGCGTGGGACTTGGCGGCCTTGGCGGCCTCTTCGGCCTCATCCGCGAGCTTGACCGCCGTCGCCGCTTCCGTGGAGGCGTGTTCGGAGGCGTCGATGGCGTCGGCTGCGGCGCTGGTCGCGGTACGTACCGCAGCGTCCGCCTTCAGCTTCGCCGCCTGAGCGGAATCGGCATCGGCACGCGCTCGCTTGGCCGCCGCCTCCGCGCGGGTGGCAGCGGCGTCGGCGTCAGCCGCCGCCTGGGTCGCGGCGTCCGCGGCCGTACGGGCCCGCCCCGCAGCCGCTTCCGCGTCATCCGCATGGGATGCGGCCGCGTTGGCCGCTGCCCTCGACTCCTTCGCGTTCGTGTCGGACTCGTGGGCCTGCGCGAACGCCTCCTTCGCCGCGGCCTTCGCACGCGCCGCGTTCGCCTTCTGTTCGGCGTCCCACGCGTCGTCCCGCAGATCTCGCGCCTTGTCACGGGCTTTCTCGGCTGCGTTCTTCTTCGCGGCCGCCGTGCCTTCGGCGGACTCCGCCTTCTCCTTCGCGCTCTGCGCCTTCACCGCCTCCGCCTTGGCGGTCTGGCGGTGCTGCGCCGCCTCGGTCCGCTTGGTGTCGGCCGTGGCCTTCTCCGCCTTGGCCGTCTTCTCCTCGGCCTCGGCCGCGAGCCGCTTGGCGTGCGCCTCGGCGGCAGCCACCTTCGCGTCGGCCTCCGCCTTCAGCATGACCACGAGCTTGGCCTCTGCCGTCTCCTTGTCCTTCTTGGCGTTGTCCCGGTGCAGCTTGGCCGCGTCGGCCGCTGCCTTCGCCTGCAACTCCGCCTTGTGCGCGGCCTCCTTGCGGAACTCGGCGTTGACCTGCGCAGCCTGAGCCAGAGCGCGCTGGGCGATGGTCCTGCTGTCGGCAGCCGAGGCACGAGTTGCGGCCTCGGCGGTCTCCCCGGCCTTCACCATCGCCGTCAGCGCGGCCACCGAGCCCTTGGTGACCTGTGCTTTCTGCTGACCCACCAGAAGACCACGCCCACGCGGCGCACCTGCGGCATCCGCGATCCCGTACGCGATCCGCTCGGCCGTGTCCGACGCGGTGGCCGATTTCTTTGCGTTCTCCAGCTGGGTCCTGAGCGCGGCCAGTTGCTCCTTCGCCGCCACCCTGGTGCCGGCAAGGGCCTTCTTGACCCTGTCGAACTGCGCCTGCTCCGGGTAGGACAGGCTGTCCGTGCCTTTGTGGCCCGACGGCTCAACGCCGAACTCCTGCCTCGCGGTGCTGCCGCACGTCCACAGCCGGGCATTGACACTGTTGTCGTACTTCGGCATGTCCAGGCACTTGCCCGTACCGGTGTTCTTCAGGGTCGTGGTGGCACGGACGTCGGCCTCCCACGTCTGCGCCGGGCTGCTGTTGCACGTCCAGATCTGGATCTTCGTGCCGTCGGCCGATCCGTTGCCCGACACGTCCAGACACTTGTAGGACTTGACGTTGCGCAGGTGCATCTCGCCGTCGCCACCCTCGAGCAGCCACTTCTGAGCATCGGAACCGTTGCACTTGTACACCTGAACAGGGGTGCCGTTGGTCGTCTTGCCACCCTCGACGTCCAGACATTTGCCCTCGGTTCCACGCAGCTCGACGACCGCCGGGCTGTCACCGATCCAGCCCAGTCCGCCGGGCGACCAGTAGTCCTGCCACCGGGTGTAGTAGTCCGCCAGCCACGACTGCCCGACGATCTGGCCCAGGGTGTACGTGCCGTCCTGAAGCGCTCTTGTGGCGTCCTTGCCGGCAGCGAGGATCTGCTGCCGTTGTGTGGCCTGAGCCGCAATCTCCTGCTGCCACTCGATGGACGCCTTCGCCACCTCTGCGCCGAGAACACGGTTCGGGTCGATCGGATCGTGCCATGCACAGGACGCGAAGCGGGCCTTCAGGTCCTCGACCGCGATGCGGAACTCCGGCGTGCCCGGCACCGGGGCGGTGCGGGGGAATCCGCCGGAGGCGAGGAAGATCCGGGCATCATCGGCGAACACCCTGGGAACGAAGAACTGGTTGGGCTCGACCTTGCCCGAGTTCTTCTTCCACAGCTTCCACGCCTCCTGCTCCTGCGGCGTCCCGCTTGTGGTGTACAGCGGATCGCCGACCGCGAGCGCGGCGGCCTTGGCTTTGTCGTCAGCGGTCGGCGACGGGTCCCAGAACGGGTTGAGAACCCCCTCTACCGCGCTCCCGTACGACTGCCACAACCACGGCAACAGCCCGATCCGGTCATAGATCTCGTTCGCGTCGCGGGGTTCGCCGGGGTAGGACTCCAGGCCGCCGGTGGCACCCGACCACGCGTACCCCTGCTCCTGGACCTTATCGACCCATTGGTCCGTACGCGCACTGTCCGCCCTGGCAGCCACATGCAGCGGGGTCTTGTCGTTGAAGATGTCCCGCTCGAGCTTCTTGTGAAGCTGATCGGGCGGCAGTGCGAGCGCCTCCTGCGCAAGGGCGTACATGTCCGGTCCGCCCTTGCGCAGGGCTTCACCGGCCAGGCACTGGTCCTCACGCAGCTGTTCGGCTGCCTTGGCGTCGTAGCCGTCGTACGAGTCGGCCACCAGGTCCACAGGCAGTTCGGCGCTTTGGCCGGGCAAACCGGGCTGGACGACCAGACCGCCAAGAACGGCAAGGGCGACGACGGACGTCATTGCTGAGGTGAACGTCACGGATATTCGGGATCTGGGGCTGAAGAACCCCAGTCTCAGACGCAAAGGATCATCCTTCGTTGCGGAACGAGGGCAGGCGGGGGTGACCGATCCGAGAGGAGGTGGCACACCGTGCGGCTCAGCCCTCTGCCCCGGCGCGGGGACAGGGGCAGTAGGCAACAGCGGCGAAGCACGCGTTCACACCGAGCCGGTTTCGCGGCATGACGAACCACCCCTCCCCCACGGCGGCACCGTTCCCCCCGCCGCCGAATGACGTGCGCTCTTCGCGGCAGGGTGGTCCAGGCCCGGCCCATGAGCGCGGCACTCACCTTAGACACGGGCCAACTTGACCTGGCAAGCGACGACTTCGGAATCCGGTCCGCGAAACGAAAATCCACTTGCGCGGTCCCGTGCGGCTCAGCACGCCTGGATTCCCCGCTCAAGCCTGTCTTTACATGTGTGAGGCATGTAAGGGAGACAGGGAGGAGACGATCATTCTCCGTCACAAATTGACCGGAAAACTCGCACTCGGTGCGGTGACACCCTTGTCCAACCCGCTGCGGGATCGTCGACGCGCTCGCCACCGAGGAACTGAAGAAACTCCGCAGCACCAGAGGGCTGAGAACTCCTGACGGAATGAGGCGGGACAACCTGCTTGTGCCCGTTGATCTGGTTCGGGGACCCTGAGCTCTGACAGATGTGATCGGGCACGGCAGAGGGTGCGGGGTGGAACTGATCAGCCTCTCGGACGGCGACAACAGCTTCCGGGTGCGTGTGCTGGGGCGCAGGTCGCCGAGCGTGCCGCATCTTCACGACCAGCTCGACGCAGAGGTCATCGTGACCAGCAGCTTCGTCGGCGGTCGGCCGGCCATGTCCCTGTTCCCTTCCGACCTGGAGGAGTGGTCCCGTGCTCTGGACCTGCTTGCAGCCGGTAAGGACATCTGCTGGAGGGATGACGGCCACAGCCCCGAGATCAAGATCCAGCCGTACAACGAAGAGCACGAGACTGTCGCTGTCCATGTAGAGGACCTGGGCAGTTCATGCGTCTCCGTGTTCCTTCCCATGAGTCTTGAAGAGGGCTGGATCGACGAGCAGCGCAAGCTGCTCGGGCAAGTGCTGCAGGAGTTGCCACGTGAGGTGCTGGAGTCTTCCCCGGGTGTCTACGAGTGGCGGCGCTGATCCGCGGCTAGGCGCCGCCAGCAGATGAGCGCGCATCCAAGGGTGAGGAAGGCTTCGTGGACATCGTCGTGGACCTCCCAGCGGATCCGCAGACGGCGGAACCAGCGCAGGTGGGCAAACACTCTCTCTCCACGACCCGGCGTTGAGTGCCGAGCCCGGAGCCGTGCCCGGTGCCGCGGCATACGATCAACGGCTTCACGCCGAGGCCCCGGACGAGACGGCGGTACTTGTCGTGGTCGTAGCCGCGGTCGGCCAGTAGTACGTCCGGGCGGCGCCGGGACCGACCACACTTGCCGCGCACGGACGCCCCGGTCGACAGGACGTCATCCCGTCTCGAATCGAGAAAGGGCCTCGTGCAGTCGCGGCCACACCTCGACCTTGGTCCACCCAGCCAGCCAACGCCGGCAGGTCATGCACGAGCCGAAGCCGAGATCCTGCGGGAGGTGTTCCCAGGCGGTCCCGGTGTGCAGGACGAACAGGATGCCCTGGCACACGAGCCGGTCCGGATGCCGCTTGCGTCCGGATGCCGGATCCGACGCTCGGCCTCGGGCAACAACGGCTCGATCACCACCCACAACTCGTCATCACCTTCCCACAACTTCGGTCGAGCCGGCCCGCACCCCCGAATCGTCAGTCCCGGAGTAATCCAAACACCTCGAAGATCATTCCGTCAGGAGTTCTCAAGAGCAGGCCGCGAAGTGCACATCAAATGCCCAACACTGATCACCCACTTCGATCAATCCTTTCGATGTAGCCAATTTCCGCGATCAATGCACTCTGTGCCATGGTGGAGATCGTCCAACCCCCAGGAACTCCCCCAAAAGGGGAGGGCCTACGCTGTAAGGAGAGCGCGTGCTCACTGTCGGTGACAAGTTCCCCGAGTTCGATCTGACCGCCTGCGTCTCGCTGGAGAGCGGCAAGGAGTTCGAGCAGATCAACCACAAGACCTACGAGGGTCAGTGGAAGATCGTCTTCGCGTGGCCGAAGGACTTCACCTTCGTGTGCCCGACGGAGATCGCCGCCTTCGGCAAGCTGAACGACGAGTTCGCCGACCGTGACGCCCAGATCCTCGGCTTCTCCGGCGACTCCGAGTTCGTGCACCACGCCTGGCGCAAGGACCACCCGGACCTGACGGACCTGCCCTTCCCGATGATGGCCGACTCCAAGCACGAGCTGATGCGCGCGCTCGGCATCGAGGGCGAGGACGGCTTCGCCCAGCGCGCCGTCTTCATCGTGGACCAGAACAACGAGATCCAGTTCACGATGGTCACCGCCGGTTCCGTGGGCCGTAACCCCAAGGAGGTCCTGCGGGTCCTCGACGCCCTGCAGACCGACGAGCTCTGCCCCTGCAACTGGACCAAGGGCGAGAACACCCTTGACCCGGTCGCGCTCCTCTCGGGCGAGTGAGCTGATACCACCATGGCTCTCGACGAACTGAAGTCCTCGATACCGGACTTCGCCAAGGACCTGAAGCTGAACCTCGGCTCGGTCATCGGCAACAGCGAACTCCCGCAGCAGCAGCTCTGGGGCACCGTCCTGGCCTGCGCGATCGCCTCGCGCTCGCCGAAGGTGCTGCGCGAGCTGGAGCCGGAGGCCAAGGCCAACCTCTCCGCGGAGGCGTACACCGCCGCGAAGTCGGCCGCCGCCATCATGGCGATGAACAACGTCTTCTACCGGACCCGCCACCTGCTCTCGGACCCCGAGTACGGGAACCTGCGCGCGGGCCTGCGGATGAACGTCATCGGCAAGCCGGGCGTGGAGAAGGTCGACTTCGAGCTGTGGTCGCTGGCCGTCTCCGCGATCAACGGCTGCGGCCAGTGCCTGGACTCGCACGAGCAGGTCCTGCGCAAGGCCGGTGTGGACCGTGAGACCATCCAGGAAGCCGTCAAGATCGCCTCGGTGATCCAGGCGGTGGGCGTGACCCTGGAGGCCGAGGGCGTACTCGCCGAGTAGGCAACCGCAGTACCCTGGATACCAGAGGGGCCCCGAGGACGACCGACCGTCCGAGGGGCCCTTCTTCGTGTCCGCGTTACGGGGCGTCCCGCTCCGGTCCGCCGTCGTCCCCGCCCGGCGGGGCGCCGGGGGCCGCGACCGGGGCCGCGTCCAGCGCGGTCGAGCCGTGCGGCGGCGGCGAGTGGCGGCGCGACTCCTCCTGCCCGTAGGCCCGCAGATAGCCGACCACCGTGTTGGTCACCGCGACCAGCGGCACCGCGACGACCGCGCCCCCGATGCCGGCGATCATGCCGCCCGCGGCCACCGAGAGCACCACGGCCAGCGGATGCACCCGCACCGCGCGCCCCAGGATGAACGGCTGGAGCACATGGCCCTCGATCTGCTGCACCGCGAGGACCACCGCCAGCACCATCAGCGCCGTGAACACGCCCTCGGTGACCAGCGCCACGACCACCGCCAGCGCTCCGGAGACCACCGCGCCGACGAGCGGGATGAAGGCGAACAGGAAGATGAAGACGGCCAGCGGCACCGCCATCGGGACGTCGAGGAAGTAGATCCCGAGCCCGATGAAGATGGCGTCGATCAGAGCGACGATGACCGTGCCCCGGATGTAGGCGGTCAGCGTCCGCCAGGCGCGCGGCCCCGCGCCCGCCACTCCGGGCCGGGCCTGGGCGGGCACCAGCTTGAGCACCCAGTTCCAGATGCGGGCGCCGTCGTAGAGCAGGAAGAGCGTCGAGAACATCGCGAGCAGGGCGCCCGTCATGAACTCCACGACCACGGTGACGCCCTGGAGTCCGGCGGAGGTGATGGCCTCGGTGTTGGTGCCGACGGTGTCGCTGAGGTTCTGCGCGATGTTGTTGATCTGCTTGTCGGTCACATGGAACGGGCTGTCGAGCAGCCAGTTCTTGAGGTCGTCGATCCCCTTCGTCACCTTGTCGGACAGGGTGTCGATGTTGTCCAGGACCTGCCACACCACGAACCAGCCGACCAGGCCCATGATGATGAACCCGGAGATCGCCGTGACCGCGGTGGCCAGCCCCCTGGGCAGGCCGTAACGCCGCAGCCGGGCGACGGTCGGCTGGAGCAGCGCGGTGACGAGCAGCGCGGCGACGAAGGCCAGCACCACCAGTTGCACGGCGCTGATGACCCGCATCAGCACCCACAGGGTTCCCGCGAGCACCAGCAGCCGCCAGCCCGCCTCGGCGGCGACCCGCATCCCCCACGGGATCGCCGCGACCGGATCGGGCCGCGCGGCGACGGTGGGGGCGTACGCCGGCGGGGCGGGCACCTGGTCGACGGGCGGTGTCTCGTCCTTGCCGCCCTCCGCCGGAACCGGTGTGTCCCGGTCCGTGAGAGGGGGCTCGTCGGCCACCGTATCGACCCGCCGTTCTTCGAGGCGCTCGCTCAGCCTGCTCAGCTCGGCACCCAGTTGTCCGAGCCATCCCGGCAGTTTCGACATAACCGTTCCTCTACCCCCGTCCGCTCTGCCCACCACTCCCCCGGAGCGGTACCGCACGACGGTACACGCGTGAAGCCCCTCACCGTAGGACGGCGAGGGGCTTCACGTGGTTGAGCGGGTGAACCCTGGTGTCTAGTACCAGTGGTTGGCCTGCCAGAAGTTCCAGGCGGCGCACGGGCTGCCATAGCGCGGGCTGTTCATGTAGCTGAGGCCCCACTTGATCTGGGTGGCCGGGTTGGTCATCCAGTCGGCGCCGGCCGACACCATCTTGGAGCCGGGCAGTGCCTGGACGAGACCGTAGGCGCCCGAGGAGGGGTTGGTCGCCCGGTAGTTCCAGCTCGACTCGACGTTCACGATGTTGCTGAAGCACTGGAACTGGTCGGCCGGGACGATCTGCCGGGCGATGGCCTTGACCTCGGCCACCGTGTAGGAGCTCTGCTGGGCGAACGTGGTGGAGCGGACCTGGGAACGGCTCGCCCGCTCCTCGCGCTCCTTCTTCGCCGCCTCGCGCTCGCGCTCCAGCTTGTCCTCGGCCGCCTGCTTCTTGGACTTGGCGTCCTTGGCGGCCTGGACGCGGGCGGACTCCTCCGCAGACTTCTTCGCGGCCGCGTCGGCGGCGGACGCCTGCGCGTCGGCCTGCTGCGTCAGCGAAGCGGTCTGCACCTGGGCCTGCTGGCCCGCGGGAATGTCTGCGAGCAGCGTGGTGTCGGCTGCGGTCGCCTCGAAGTTGTTGTCGTCGACAGCGGGAGTGCTGCCTGCTGCAACGCCTACGACGGCGCCTACGGTGGTGACCGCGGTGGCGGATGCCACGGCGAACCCCCGGACCGAAATCCGGCTCACACGGTGTCCTTCCAGCATCGCCCGCTTAGGTGACCTCGCGGGCGCAATCGTGCCCCTGGCACTGGCCTCCCTACAGCTTGGGTCACGGGAGGCACGGGCCCGGTGGGCGGCTCCCCGGAGGAAGCGCCGCATGGTACTCGCGGGCGGCATACGGACGGCGGTTGTTGAGTTGTGTGGTGCGTGGCGCCTCTGGAGGTGCCGGTGTGCCGTATGCGGGGCCTGACGGAAGCAAGACTCTGCCGGAACAAGACACCGGGAAGCAATTCTCCGTTGCGTGTGAAAGGTCACACCTCGTTTGGAGCATCTGAATTTCGGAAAAGGCTCCGCGACGCGCCGCCGCCCGGCTAGGCTGCTTGGCCCGCCGGGCGGCGTCGGTATCCCAATCCGTATCAGATCTGGCCTTCCTCCAGCATTTCGGTCACCAGTGCGGCGATTCGGGAACGCTCGGAGCGCGTGAGCGTGACATGGGCGAAGAGCGGATGGCCCTTCAGCTTCTCCACGACGGCGACCACTCCGTCGTACCGGCCGACTCTGAGGTTGTCCCGCTGGGCCACGTCATGGGTGAGCACGACCCGGGAATTCGTACCGATCCGGGACAACACGGTCAGCAGGACGTTGCGTTCGAGCGACTGGGCCTCGTCCACGATCACGAAGGCGTCGTGCAGCGAGCGGCCCCGGATGTGGGTGAGCGGCAGGATCTCCAGCATCCCGCGCCCCAGCACCTCCTCGATCACCTCGCGCCCGGAGACGGCGGACAGCGTGTCGAAGACGGCCTGCGCCCAGGGGCTCATCTTCTCGGCCTCGCTGCCGGGGAGATAGCCGAGCTCCTGTCCGCCGACCGCGTACAGCGGGCGGAAGACCATCACCTTCTTGTGCTGGCCGCGCTCCAGGACCGCCTCCAGGCCCGCGCAGAGCGCCAGCGCGGACTTGCCGGTGCCGGCCCGGCCGCCCAGCGAGACGATGCCCACCTCCTGGTCCAGCAGCAGGTCCAGGGCGATGCGCTGCTCGGCGCTGCGGCCGTGGATGCCGAACGCCTCCCGGTCGCCGCGCACCAGGCGTACGTTGCCGTCGGGGGTCACCCGGCCCAGCGCTTTGCCCCGTTCGGACTGGAGGACCAGGCCGGTGTGCACGGGCAGCTCGGCGGCCTCGGGGACGTACAGCGTCTCCTCGGCGAAGAGCAGGTCGATCTGGTCGGCGGCGAGGGGCAGTTCCGCCATGCCCGTCCAGCCGGAGTCGGTGATGGCCAGTTCGGCGCGGTACTCCTCGGCCAGCAGGCCGACCGACGACGCCTTGATCCGCAGCGGCAGGTCCTTGGAGACGACCGTGACGTCGTACCCCTCGGCCTGGAGGTTGCGCGCGACCGCGAGAATCCGTGAGTCGTTGTCCCCCAACCGGTAGCCGGCGGGCAGGACGCCGGGATCGGAGTGGTTGAGCTCGACGCGGAGCGTCCCGCCGAGGTCCCCGAGGGGGATCGGCGCGTCCAGCCGGCCGTAGCGGACCCGGAAGTCGTCCAGCAGGCGCAGGGCCTGGCGGGCGAAGTAGCCGAGTTCCGGATGGTGCCGTTTGGCCTCCAGTTCCGTGACCACGACGACCGGGAGCACGACTTCGTGCTCGTCGAAGCGGGCCATGGCGTTCGGATCGGCCAGCAGGACGCTGGTGTCGAGAACGTAGGTGCGCCTGTCGGGCATGCGGCGCTTGGTGCTGGTCACCACGGAAGGACGTACCCCCTCGGAAGAGGTTGGGGTGCGACGGCGTCGCGGAGCATCCCAATGGGAGAGGACGGGCCGGGCTCCGGCCACCTCGCGCGGGCCGTGCGCCGGCCCTCCACGTCAGCCGCACCGTATGTACGGTCCTTCGTGTGCAAAGGGCCTCCCGGGCGAGCGGACTCGATGCCGCTCGCTTGGACACGGCGCCCGCCTGGCTGGTGACCGGGCGCCGACCTGTCAGGGATATGCCCTCATACACGTCCGGCCATGCCGAACGAAGTACCTCGGCCTCCGTAGCCGGGGTGACTCAGCCTCCGTAGCGGCGGTGGCGGGCCGCGTAGTCGCGCAGTGCCCGCAGGAAGTCGACCCGGCGGAAGGCGGGCCAGAAGACCTCGCAGAAGTAGTACTCGGAATGGGCGCTCTGCCAGAGCATGAAACCGGAAAGACGCTGCTCGCCGCTGGTGCGGATGACCAGGTCGGGATCGGGCTGGCCGCGCGTGTAGAGGTGCTCGGAGATCAGGTCGGTGGAGACGATCTCGGCGAGGTCCTCGAAGGAGGTGCCCTTGGCGGAGTGTTCGAGGAGCAGGGAGCGCACGGCGTCGGCGATCTCCTGCCGGCCGCCGTAGCCGACGGCGACGTTGACGAGTATGCCGTCCACCCCGACCGTGGCCTGTTCGGCCTCCTTGAGGACGGTCTGGGTGTGGGCGGGCAGCAGATCGAGCGTGCCGACGTGGTGGACGCGCCAGCGGCCGTCCGCGGCGAGGCCGCGCACGGTGTTCTCGATGATGCCGAGCAGCGGGGTCAGCTCCGACTCGGGCCGGTCGAAGTTGTCGGTGGAGAGCATCCAGAGCGTGACGACCTCGACGTCGGTCTCGCTGCACCAGCCGAGGAGTTCCTTGATCTTCTCCGCCCCGGCCTGGTGCCCCTCGGCGGCGGTGCCGCCGGACGCCTTGGCCCAGCGCCGGTTGCCGTCGAGGATGACTCCGATGTGCTTGGGCACCTGGGTGTGGTCCAGGCGGCCCTCCACCCGGCGCGCGTAGAGCCCGTACACCAGGTCGCGCAAGTTCACTGAGTCCACCTCTCGGTTCCGTGCGGGCCCGCCGGCCCCGCGTCAGGGGTCCGGGGTCGTCCCCTGGGGATCGGATCGCCGCACTGGAAGGGGGCGGATCGCCCCGCCGTGTCATGGCAGTCCCGTCAGGGCAACCACATTACTGCGCGAGCCCCGCCCCCACCCAACCCGGCCTGTCACAACTCCGTGATAAGGAGAGAATCGTGACTGATTCCTCCTCCCCCTACCTGGCCGCCGGCTCGCGCTACGACTCCATGGAGTACCGGCGCAGCGGACGCAGCGGCCTCAAGCTCCCGGCCGTCTCGCTCGGGCTGTGGCACAACTTCGGCGACGACCGGTCGCTCGCCTCCCAGCGGGCCATCCTGCGCCGCGCCTTCGACCTCGGGGTGACCCACTTCGACCTGGCCAACAACTACGGCCCGCCGGCCGGCTCCGCCGAGCTGAACTTCGGCAAGCTGTTCCGGCAGGACTTCGCCCCGTACCGGGACGAACTGCTCATCTCGACCAAGGCGGGGTACGAGATGCACCCCGGCCCGTACGGGGAGTGGGGGTCCCGCAAGTACCTGCTGTCGTCGCTGGACGCCTCGCTGCGGCGGACCGGCCTGGACTACGTCGACATCTTCTACTCGCACCGCTTCGACCCGGAGACCCCGCTGGAGGAGACGATGGGGGCGCTCGCCTCCGCCGTACGGCAGGGCAAGGCGCTGTACGTGGGGGTGTCCTCGTACAACTCGGCGCAGACGGCCGAGGCGGCGCGGCTGCTGCGGGAGATGGGGGTGCCGGCCCTGATCCACCAGCCGTCCTACTCGATGATCAACCGCTGGACCGAGGAGGACGGGCTGCTGGACACGCTGGAGGCGGCCGGTATGGGCTGCATCTCCTTCGTGCCGCTGGCCCAGGGACTGCTGACCGGCAAGTATCTGAACGGCATCCCGGAGGGTTCGCGCGCGACGCAGGGCAAGTCGCTCGACCCCGAGCTGCTGTCGGACGAGGTGGTCCGCCGGCTCAACGGACTGAACGACATCGCGCGCCGCCGGGGCCAGTCGCTGGCGCAGCTGGCCCTGACCTGGGTGCTGCGCGACAGCCGTATGACGTCGGCCCTGATCGGCGCGTCGAGCGTGGCGCAGCTGGAGGAGAACGTGGCGGCGCTCGCGGGCCCGGCGCTGACGGCCGGGGAGCTGACGGAGATCGACGCGTTCGCGGTGGACACCGAGGGCACCAACATCTGGGCCGCGCGCGGCTGAGGGCGGCGCCCAACCGCCTTGCCCCTTGCGGGGCATGAGAAAACGGGCCGGTCCGTGGGGGGGGTTACGGACCGGCCCGAGGGGGGGTTTCCACCATAACCCTTCGTAAGGGATGGTGGGCGCCGCGGCGCGGAATAATTACTCTCCGAGAGTGAAAGGCTGCGCTCCGGAGACGACCTCCGCCTCTTCGTACGGCTGTGACCTGCGTGGATGCCCGCGTGTGCCGGAGCGGTGCCGCGGCGGCGGACGATACGTCCACAGGATGTCCACATTCCGTTCGGCGCGGCGGTCAGGTCGCGGCGGCCGCGCCCCGGTGGCCGCGGGTGAAACGGACGCCCACGGTGTCCCCGCCGACGACGACGAACCGGCCGCCCTCGCAGCGGATCACGGCCTCGTGGACCTCGCCCCGCTCGTCCCTGCGCTCATCGGTGCTGAGCACGGTCCAGCCGCCGTCCGGGGGCTGCGGCAGCCCGGCCGGTTCGGCGAACTCCCACTGCGCGGCGGGCACACACCAGTCGGGCAGGTGCGGCCAGGTGCCGGCGCCCACGTGCAGGGTGCCGTCGGAGGCGCAGGTCAGCCGGACCGACTGGCCGTCGTCGAGCACGAAGGAGACGGCCTCGGGCTCGCCCATGCGGCCCTCGGGGCGGTAGAAGATCCCGAGCACGCCGATGATCCTGGCTCCCTTGAGCCACTCGGCGCCGCCCCGGCGCGGGCCGGGCACGGTGTCCTCGTCGGTGCCGCGGTCCATGGCCTGCTCCTTCCCCTCGGCACAACACCCCCGAGCGCTCGCGACCAGAGTGCCATCCTTCGGGCCGGTCGCGGGCGGCGGGCTCACGCGGGCTTGCGGGCCTCGATCAGGAACCGGCTGGTGTGGGCGACGAACGGGCCCCCGCTCTCCAGCCGGTGGTGCAGTGCGCGCAGTCGGGGGCGGTAGCGCTCGACGGTGAATCCGGGCACCATCCAGATCACCTTGCGCAGGAAGTAGACGACGGCGCCGATGTCGAAGAACTCGGTGCGCAGCCGTTCCGCCCGCAGGTCGACGACCTCCAGACCGGCCGCCTCGGCGTCGGCCCGTGCCCGCTCCGGGTCGCGCGCGCCGCGCACCTCGGGCGGCTGGGGGCCGAGGAAGTACTCGACGAGTTCGAAGACGCCGGCGGGTCCGACCTGTTGGGAGAAGTACGTGCCGCCGGGGGCCAGCACCCGTGCGATCTCGTCCCACCAGGTGGTCACCGGGTGGCGGCTGACGACCAGGTCGAACGCCGCGTCGCCGAACGGCAGCGGCGGCTCGTCCTCGTCCGCGACGACGACGGCCCCGAGCGGGTGCAGCAGCGCGGTGGCGCGGGCGATGTTCGGCGGCCAGGACTCGGTGGCCGCGGTGAGCGGCGGCAGCTTCGGTACGGAGGCCAGCACCTCGCCGCCGCCCGTCTGGATGTCGAGCGCCGCCCGCGCGCGGCCCATCCGCTCCCCCATGGCCCGCGTGTACCCCCAGGACGGCCGCTGCTCGGTGGCCCGCCCGTCCAGCCAGGAGAAGTCCCAGCCGGCCACGGAGACGGTGTCGGCCTCGGCGACCAGCGCGTCGAACCGGTCGTCCTCGCCGGGCAGGGGCGCGGTGTCGTCGGGGGTGGCGGGCATGGGTCCATGGTCGCAGGGGCGGGCGGCCGGACGCGACCGGATTACGGGGTGGCGCGCCGGGCGCGGACCGGGGCCGTACCCCTCGCGGACCGGGCCGGCGGGCCGTCCGGCGGCGGGCCGCGGTCAGGCCGCCAGGCCGCCGAAGAGCAGCCCCAGGAACCCGCCGGCGATCATGAACGGGCCGAAGGGGATGCCCGTCCTGCGGCCCGCCCTGCGCAGGGCGACGAGCACCACCCCGTACACCGCGCCGAGCAGGAAGCCGGCGAAGCCTCCGGTGAAGACGACCGCCCAGCCGTACCAGCCGAGGACGGTGCCCAGGGAGAGGGCGAGTTTGACGTCGCCGAAGCCCATCCCGTTCGGGTTGATGAGGAAGAGCAGGAAGTAGAACGCGCCCAGGGCGAGCCCGCCGAGCAGCGCGGAGAGCCAGGAGCCCGCGTGTTCCGGCAGCAGGGCCGCCAGGCCGAGCAGCATGACGGCCGCCGCGGCGGCGGGCAGCGTCAGCCCGTCCGGCAGCCGGTGCACGCGGTGGTCGATGCTCGCCAGGAGCACGGCGACCGGGGCGAGCAGCAGCCACACCGCCAGTTCGGGCCGGGTCCCGGTGGTGGCGGCGAGGGCGGCGCAGGCGAGGGCGGTGACGACGGGGGCGAGGCGGTGGGGGGCGTACGGGGCGGTGCCCAGCCAGCCGCGCGCGGGGCCGGTGAGGGGGCGGCCGTCCGGGCGAGCGGTCCGCCGGGGTTCGCCGGGCGGCACGGCGAACCGGTAGGCGGCGCGCGGGACCAGCAGTCCGGCCAGGGCACCCCAGAGCGCGGCGGCCCCTGTCAGCATGGCGTACACCTGAGCGATCCTAATCTCCGTACGGGCGCACGGCCTTGGCCCCCGGGGGGGGGTGCCTGACGGACACCCCTTGTGCCCCTTCCGCACCGATTCGGCTCCGCCGTCCGTCCGGCGCCGCTACCGTCGGGCCATGGCTCGATGGCGCGACGGCACGGGGACGCTCACGATCACGGACCGGGACGGGGTGACGGAGACCCATGTGCCGCTCCGGATCGCGGCCTCCTTCCGGCACCGGACGCGCGGGCTGCTCGGGCGGGACGGGGTGGACGGGGCGCTGATGATCACGCCGTGCGGGAGTGTGCACTCGTTCCGGATGCGGTTCGCCATCGATGTGGCGTACCTGGACGGCAGGTTCAACGTGCTGGAGATCCACACGATGCGGCCGGGCCGGCTGGGGCTGCCCCGGCCGCGCGGACGCCATGTGATCGAGGCGGAGGCGGGCGCGATGGCGGCGTGGGGGATGCGGCCGGGCGGCCAGGTGCGGATCGTCCAGCATGCGGTGGACGGCTGACGGGCGCCTCGTGGCCTTCCGTCAGCGGAGGGCCACGTCGCTGCCGTACACCACCCACGGCGACTGCTCGAAGGAGTTCACCCCGGACAACTGCGGCTGGGCGGCGGCCACTTCGGGCAGGACGGCGAGCGTGTCCGGCCAGCAGTCGAAGTACACCGATCCCTTGACGATGAAGCCGCGCCAGTCGGTGGCCACGGAGGCGCCCTCGCGGTCGAGGACGAAGCCGACGCAGAGCAGTGAGGCGCGCCCGATCGCCTCGCGTATCACGCGCACCAGCCGTTCCTCGTCGGCGCGGTCCAGCGGGCCCAGGCCGAAGCGCAGTTCCACGGTGCCGTCCTCGCCCCGGCTGATCCGGGCCCGTATCTCCGCCCCGCCGGGGAGCCAGAGCAGGAAGTCGACCCGGTCGAGGCGTTGCAGCCCGGCCAGCAGCACCAACTGGTCGCGGGTCACCCAGGACTGGGTGCCGGACGGGTCGCTGCCGGGGCTGATCAGCGTGATGCGCCGGGTGGCGGGGTGGTCGGCCCGTACGCCCGCCGCCTCCAGATCACCGAGCAGGGACTCCGCGTCGGGGCGGCTCCAGCACAGGTGGTACGAGCAGAAGAATCCGTCACTCATCGGCGCGTCACCTCGTGGTCGGGACCACCAGCGTAGAGCCAACTCCTGGTCCGGGTCCCGTGGTCCGGCGCACGGGTGCGGCGCGCGGCGTGCGGCGTGCGGGTGCGGAGTACGGGTCCGGCGCGCGGGTCTGGCGCGCGGCGAAATGTCTTGGACACGGGCATGCCGCTCCGTGAGGCTGTACGACCATGACACGCACCGACTCACCTCCCGCCCGCGACGAGCGCACCCAGCTGGCCACCTTCCTCGACTACACCCGCGCCACCGCGCTGGCCAAGTGCGACGGGCTCTCCCAGGAGAACGCCGTCCGCTCGCCCCTGCCGGGCTCCCCGCTGATGACGCTCGCGGGGATCGTCAACCATCTGCGCTGGGTCGAGTACTACTGGTTCGAGGTGGTGTTCCTCGGCGGCGAGGACGAGGGGCCGTGGACGGACGAGGACCCGGACCGCGAGATGCGGATCGCCGTCGACATGCCGCTCGCCGACGTGCTGCGCGAGTACCGGGAGCAGAGCGCCCGCTACCGGGAGCTGGTCGCGGCCCACGACCTGGACACCCTCGCCGTGCGGGAGCGGCACGGCCGCCGCCCCGATCTGCGCTGGATCGTCCTGCACCTCATCGAGGAGACGGCCCGCCACAACGGCCACATCGACATCATCCGGGAGATCCTGGACGGGACGACCGGGGACTGACCGCGGCCCCGCACCGGGCGGGCACGCGTCATCGGGGCCGGAGCGCGGCCCCGTTGTCGTACCCCGCCCGTACGCTCCCTCCCATGAGCGTCTCCCTCTACTACACCGCCCGCCGGGCCACGCCGCTGAGCGAGTCCGAGCAGGCCGCCGTCACCCGCGTCACCGGCGCGCGCCAGGCATCGTTCCCGTACGAGGACGAGGAGAGCCTGTACGTGTACGACCCCCGCGCCGCGGAGCCGGGGACCGTCCTCGACGGCTCCACGAAGATGCCGTTCGATCCCGGCCGGCTGCTGCCGGTGGTCGCCCATGTGCTGGATTCCGTCACGGAGCTGCGCCGGGCGCTGCCCGATGCCGAGTGGCATGTGCACATGGACGACCTGGACATCGAGTGGGACGAGGCCGCCGGCTACGAACTGCCCGGCATGCGCGACGCGGACCTCGCGGCCGAGCTGGCGGCGGAGGGGGAACGCTGAACCGCTGAGGGGTCGTCAGGGTTCGGAAAAGCGTTTGCGGGGGTTCCGGCCCCCGCCTACCTTGGCACCCATGGGTTCTCTGTGACATCCCCCGCGCGTCCGCGTCGAGCACCGCTCCGCGGAACGCGTCCTCTCGCACACCACATCACCGCATCACCGCGTGCCCGTCGGCACGCGCCGATCGGCTGGGCCGGGAACAGGGGGCTTTCATGCACACCGCACAGCTATCTCTCCAGAACATCACCCGCCGCTACGACGACCACGTCGTGCTGGACGACGTCACCTTCAGCGTGCGGCCCGGCGAACGGGCCGGGATCATCGGCGACAACGGGGCCGGCAAGTCCACGCTGCTCCGGCTGATCGCCGGTCAGGACCGGCCCGACAACGGCGAGCTGACCGTGGCCGCGTCCGGCGGCACCGGCTACCTCGCCCAGTCGCTCGACCTGCCCGCCGGGGCCACCGTGCAGCACGCGGTGGACGCCGCGCTCGCCGGACTGCGGGCGCTGGAGGCCCGGATGCGCCGGGCCGAGGCCGGGCTCACGGGTCTGGCCGGGGCGGAGCCGGCCGCCGCGCTGGACCGGTACGCCGAGCTGGTCGCCCGGTACGAGGCGCGGGCCGGTTACGAGGCCGACGCGCGGGTGGACATCGCCCTGCACGGCCTCGGGCTGCCCGGCCTGGACCGCGACCGCCCGCTGTCCACCCTGTCGGGCGGGGAGCGGGCGCGGCTGGCGCTCGCCGGAACGCTGGCGTCCCGGCCGGAGCTGCTGCTGCTGGACGAGCCGACCAACGACCTGGACGACCGGGCGGTTGCCTGGCTGGAGGCGCATCTGCGGGCGCACCGGGGCACGGTGCTCGCGGTCACCCACGACCGGGTGTTCCTGGAGCGGGTCACCACGACGATCCTGGAGGTCGGCGAGGGCCGGGTCACCCGGTACGGCGACGGCTACGGGGGGTACCTCGCCGCGAAGGCCGCGGAGCGCCGGCGCCGGCTGCGGGAGTACGCGCGGTGGTGCGAGGAACTGGCCCGCAACCGGGAGCCGGCCGCCGCCAACGTGGGCCGGCTGGACGCCATTCCGCGCAAGGTGCCGCTCAGCGTGTTCGGGCACGGCGGCTTCCGGGCGCGGGGGCGGGGACACGGGGCGATGGTCCGCATCCGCAACGCGAAGGAGCGCGTCGAGCGGCTCACGGAGCGGCCGGTCGCGCCGCCGCCGGACCCGCTGGTGTTCGCGGCGCCGATCGTCACCGCCACCCCGGAGGGCGGCGCGCCCGCCGTCGCGGCGGAGCTGACCGGCGTACGGGTGGGGGCCCGGCTGTCCGTTCCGGCGCTGCGCGTCGGCGGCGGCGAACGGCTGCTGGTCACGGGGCCCAACGGGGCCGGCAAGTCGACGCTGATGCGGGTGCTCGCCGGTGAGCTGCGGCCCGACGCGGGGACGGTGCGCACGCGGGGGCGGGTCGGTCATCTGCGCCAGGAGGAGACGCCGTGGCCGCCCGGCCTGACGCTCCCGGAGGCGTACGCGCTCGGGCGCGGACACGCGTGGAGCCGAGGCACCCGCCCTCGGGGGCCAGCCACATGACACCGGCCAACTCACGCGAACATGCGGAACTCGGGGTCAACGCGGCAGTTCGACCCAGGACTTGGAGCCCCGCATGGGTTGCGGGGCCTCGCACATACCCCACTCTCCTCCCCAGTCATCGACGACCGCCGCGAGCAGCCAGAGCGCCCGTCGACGCCGCACCTCGCAGAGCGCGGCCGTGTCCGGCTCGACGTGGTGCGGGTGCTGGTCCCAGACGAGAAGCCGGACCGCGTCCTCGCGGTGCCGGAGGGATACGTACAGTTCACGCCCCGGGGTCAGCCTCGCGGTGACGGACACGAGCTCGTTCACCGCGTGCGACACCGGCCAGACGTACGCGGTGAGCCCGTTGGCCTTCAGCGCGACAGCCGTCGCCGTACGGGCGATGGACGCGCTGCGGATGTCACCGGGGAGCGTGAAGCTCAGGCCGGGCCCGCCTCGCGTGCGCCCCTTGGGGTGCGGGCCGGGCGGCGGGGCGTACGAGGTTCCGGCGGCGGGGCAGAGTGAAGTGAGCGGCGAAACGCGCATGGGTGACTCCCTGACGAGGGCGGTGCGGTACGTGGACGAGCTGTGGCCTGTCTCCCTGACGCGGAACCGCCCCTCCCAGGGAAGGAGGCTGCGGGCAGGACCGCGCGATGCACTTCGGCTCGCCTTTGCGTGAGCAGTGCGCTACCGAATGTAGCGCCGAAGGGGCAAAATTGCCCTGCCTATCTCCCAATCCCACCCTTTCGTGGGCATCGGGCCCGCTCACGCGGCAGACTGCCGGTGATCGCGCGCAGAAAGGAACGGCATGTCAGCCAGGAGGTCTCCGACAGAGCGTCAGAAACGGCTCGGGGCCGAGCTGCGGCGAATGCGGATGTCGGGCAGCCTGTCAGCTGAATCCGCGGCAAGCCTGCTCGGCGTCGACAGGCCCAAGATCTCGAACATCGAGGCCGGCACACGTCCCATCAGTGCGGAGCGCCTGCGCGAACTTGCCCTCAACTGTGGCTGCACGGATGAGACTTACGTCGACGGGCTCGTCGAACTGGCGCAGCCGAGCGGCCGGGGCTGGTGGGAAGGGTACCGGGGCTCGCTGCCGCCGGGGCTGCTCGACATCGCCGAACTGGAGTCATCGGCGCGACGGATGCGAGCCGCGTACCCGCTGCACATCCCGGGCCTCCTCCAGATCGCGGAACATGCCCTGGCCCTCTTCCGCGTGGTCATCCCCCGACTCCCGGAGGAAGCGGTGCGGCAAAGGCTCCTGCACCGCGTCGAACGCCAGGAAGTCCTGGACGGGGATGCGGCGCCCCCATATACGAGCATCATTCACGAGGCCGCCCTTCGCACGCAGTTCGGCGGGCCCGCTGTTGCCCGCTCGCAGCTGGACCATCTGCTGAAGAAGTCGGAACAGCCGAACGTGACCGTTCTGGTGATCCCCTTCGAGGCAGGGGCGTTTCCCGGTGCCGGGCAGACCGTCCTGTACGCCGAGGGGCCGGTGCCCCGGCTCGACACGGTTCAGATCGACAATTCCCACGGCCCTCTCTTCCTGCACGAGGAGGCGCAGTTGGCCAAGTACCGGGCGCATCTGGACTGGATGGAGAACATCGCGCTGCCGCCGGAACGCACGCGGGACTTCATTCACGCCATCGCACGTCAGCTCTGAGGAGACAGTCATGTCCGACGTCATATGGGAAGAGCCGTTCTGCGGCGAGGGCAATTCCTGCTTCCGGATCGGTACCGACAACCAGGGGCGGAGCTACATCGCCGTCGCTGGTGACGAGGAGCACGCCCTCACTGACAGCCGCGAGGCCCTCGCGCAGATGATCCAGGACATCAAAGCCGGCAAGGCGGACCACTTGCTCTGACGTCCGCTTCCGGGCACGACGTGTGCTTCGGGATACCGGTCCTGCCCGCGACCCTCACGTCGCAGAGCGACCGGACGACGTTGCCAGGACCCTGGGGCCGCTCCGCCTCGCGGGGCGGCCCTCGTCGTCTACTCGTGAGTCTCGCCGTAGGGACCGAGGAAGCGCTCGCCGTTGAAGTGCACCATGTGTGTCTCCTCCTCCGCGACCCAGACCTCTGTTTCCCACGCGATGTCGGCCACGAACTGTCGGAACTTCTTTTTCGTCTGGAAGGCGGTGACGAAAACCAGCCCCGGGCGCGCCCCCTCGAAGAGCTTCTTGAGCTGTGCGACCCGTAGACCGTTGACCGGCCCGGTGGAGGTGACCGCCTCCACGAGCACCAGCCAGTCCCTGTCCGTGTAGTGGATGAGCACGTCGGGCATCTTGCCGTGGGCATCCACGATCACGCCGAGCTCCGCGAGGTACTCGGGCTTGTTGACGATCCACTTGGAGCCCGTGTCGCCCAGGTAGACGATCGTACCTCCGGGGGCGAACTGCGATGCGAAGCGTTCGACGACGGCCCCTATGAGTTCGCTGTGCTCACCAGGGCTCAGCTTGGCCTCGGTTCGGTCAGGAAGCTTCACGGGCACTCTGAGATCCGTTTTCGCTGCTGCCACCTCTGCTGCCATGGTCCCGGCGTAGCCAGGCCGCACCGAATCCAATGAGCCTGCGGAAACGCCTCGTATGATCACTTCTATCGAACCCGGGGAGGCGTTCAGCGGGCCCTCAGTTGTTCGCGGAGATGTTGTACGTGGGATTGGACGTCGCGGTCGGGGGTGGGGGGCTCGTCAGGGGCGGGGGTGCTGCGGAGGCAGGGGCCGCAGAGGCCGTCGCGGAAGACCTCGGGCGGGCCGGGTGTGCGGCAGTCGGCGCACTCGATCATCAGGTGGCGGGCGGGGGCGGCCCGTGTGACGGGGGCGGGGAGATGCGGCGGGAGCTTGTCGACGAGGCGGCGGCGGACGAAGCCGACGGGTGAGTCGACGGCTTCGGGAAGGCCGGCAGTGAGGGCGCGGGTGAGGTGGTTCGCGTCCGCGCCACGAGCGAACCACTGAGCGGCCAGCTGTTCCAGCGCCACGCAGTCGGCGGCGGACAGGACCAGGCGGGGATCGGTACGGCCGAGCTCTGCCAGGGCGAGGTACGCGGGCGAGGGGCCTTGCGGCTCATCGGTGCGCTGCCGCGGCAGGGCCGGGGCGGGCGCCGGGGCCTCCACCGCCTCCGGGGCGGCGGGTTCGACTGGAACCCAAGACGGCGGCGGGCCCATGGCCGGCTGCGGGGCGCAGCGGGTCTCCTCGGCGGTGAGGAAGGTGGTCCACCACTCGTTGTCGCGGGCCGTGCGCGACCAGAAGGTGCGGGTGACCCAGCGGAGGCCCTCGCCGTCGTCGACCGCGCAGCGGACCTGGCGCAGATGGCCTGCCACGGCCAGGGCGCGCAGTGCGCTGCCGACGGCCATCTGCCCGTACAGGGGCTGGCACTTGGCCAGGGACTTGATGCTCATCGCCGCACCGTCGGGAAGCGTGTCGACGTACCCGGCGATGTACCGCTCCCGCTCGGGCAGGAACGCGAAGTCGTCGGCGGCAGGCGGGCGCTGGCCGGGAACGGCACGCTTGCCGTAACCAGGACTGGCCTTCGGATACGGAGCCGAGCGAGCGGACATCGGCAGGGCGGGGCTAAGGTTCTGTACAGCCACGAGATCGGTCTTTCCTTGGTTTTGCGATCTTGGGGTCAGACCCCGGCCGGTGTGCCAACACTGCGTCGGGGTCGCTTGCGTCTGGCCGCACCGTAAGCAGCCGCGACACCGCGTCGCAAGTCAGTCACCGATAGTCATACTTGCTCGCCGTGACGGGGTAGGGAAGGCGGGAAGGTTTCCCCAACCCCCTCTTTTACCTACCGGTTGTACAACAGCGCTCGACTCTCGTGCCTCGGGTCCCGACCCCCGGGTCCCGAGTTCCGAGCCCCGGGCGGAGCGCCCTCTCCGTACACACGAAAGAGGGAACGGAGCCGTTCCGGAGCTCGGGCCCCGAGACCCGGGGCCCGGGACCCGAACGGAAGACGCGGGCAGTGAGCGTCAGCTCTGCGAGGCGGGTTCGCCGCGCTGGAAGGAGACCTCCACGCGGCGGTTCTTGCGGCGGCCCTCCTCGTTCTCGTTGCTGGCGATCGGGTAGTCCTCGCCGTAGCCCCGGATCTCGAAGGTGATCCCGGTGCCGCCGAGGGCCTCGTCCAGGACGTTGTGCACGGCCTCGGCGCGCTTCTTGGACAGCACGTCGCCGTGCTCGGCCGAGCCGAGGTCGTCGGTGAACCCGAAGACGCGGACCTTCCGGGCGTCCTGCTTCTTGATCTCCTCGGCGATGGCGTTGATGCGCCCCGTGGCCTCGCCGCTGAGCTTGGCGCTGTCCTTGCCGAAGAGCACCTCGGCCTGGAGGGCGAACTTGATGTCGGCGTTGGTGTCCTCGCGCCGCTCCTCACCGCCGAGATCCTCGATGACGGACTTGATGTCGAGCACCTTGGGCGGCGCGAGGGTGGCGCCGTCCGGAAGCTTCAGGTCGGAGTCATTGGAGTCGACCTGTACCGGTGGTTCCGCCGACGCGGAGGGATAGGGACTGTCGTCGGCCACCGCCGACGTTGCCTCGGCTACCCCGAACGCCAGCGCCACGGCGCACGCGGTCATGACGAAGCGGGCCCTTTTCCCCTTCGTGGCGTCGGAGCCGGCACTCATCCTGAGATCTCAATCGTCGCGTTCGGGAACCCTGGGAACTGGAGATCGACCTTGGTGGTCGTGTTGGGCGGGGCGGGGAACTGGGCGAAGAAGTTCAGGCTCTTCCCGGGCTCGATGCTCGAAGCATAGTTGCTGGTGGTGAGCGGCCGGTTGTCCGTGTCCCGGAGGACGTAGTAGCGCTTCTTGCCGACCGAGTCGACCAGTGTCATCGCGGCGAGCGACGGCCCGGTGCCGGCCACGGCTTCCTCCTCCCCGCTCCACACGACCGGCGTCGTGAAGCTCCCACCACCGGAGTTTTTGAAGTCGCCGCTTACGGTGAGAAAGCCGCCGCTGTCTCGCTTGGCTGAGTACACGACCATGTCGATACCCTCATCGTTCTTGAGCGTCGCGAGCGTCTTAGTGCGGTCGGGCAGCGTATCACCCGTTTCACCCTGCTTGCCCTGGTTCTTTCCTGTGTCCGACGAGGCTGCGGATGCCTTGCCTGAGCCCTTGTCGTCACCACCGCACGCCACCACGGAAAACACCAGAGACAAAGCCAGGAGAGCGACAGCCCCAGCGCGACGCACTTTCCTCACGTGCTGGACATTCATTCGAGATCCTTTGCGTTCGTTCGCGATCACTATTCGGCGAGGTGCACGGAGAACAGGTCGGCCATGTCCGGCATAAGCGTCGGGTCCTCGGAATCGACCACCCACACCGGGCCACCGTCACAGCGAACTTTGCCGATCGACGGGGCGACGGCGTCCGAGTCCGGGTCGACAGTTGGGGACGGGTCGGCGGATGGGGCCGGTTCGGTCGACGGGTCCGGTTCGGTCGACGGATCCGGGACCGGCTCCGAGACGAACGTGCAGCGGGGCTCCACAACGGCCACGGCTTCGGCTTCCGCCCTCTTGCCCTCGGTACCCGGAACGACGTTCACACTCATCCCCTTGTCCGACTTCAGTCGGACCCGGTAGCCCCATCGACCATCGGTCAACTCTCCGCACTGCACATCTCCGGCCTTGTTCAAGGCCGCAAAGGCGGATGCCTTCCAGCAGGCGTTACCGGAGCTTCCCGGAAAGGGCTCGTTAAACACAGAAGTAAAGTAATCGGAGTCCGCGAGATGCGTCTTCAGATCCGCTTCGAGAAGGCTTCGCGATTCCTTCGCCACCGCCAGCGCGGAGGCATCGGCAGCACCCTGCGCGCCGTTGCGCTGGACACCGGCTTCCCCTAACGCAAAAAAGACCAACGCGAGGAAGAGAAGACCGACCACCGCTGTGATATACAGCGGCGCGGCTTGTCCCGATTCATCGCCGATCCCCGGTGTCACTTGTTGAGGACCGAATTGATCTTTTCCTTGAACTTGGTTCCGATGGTCGCACCCATCTTGGTGTTGATCAACGCAATCACGATCGCCACCACCAGAATCGTGATGCCCACGTACTCGATCGCCCCCTGGCCCCTGTCCTTCCTTCGCTGCATGTGAGCCACCGTCGTGTTCGCCCAGTGGGTCACGTAAGTCTGCGTACGCACCGCCGCCTTGAGCGTGATGTTCTTCATGAGGATGTCCCCCTCCGAGTTCGACCGACCGGGAATCGGTCGACATTGATCCGTGAGCCCGCCTGGCATCGGCAATGTGCGTCGGTGTGACGCCCCTCATCAAGCCGTACCGTTTCGCCTTCGCCGTCTCACTGCCCATCACCTCCCCCTCCCGCATGCCCAGCTCCGAATGTCCCACAAATGACCCCCCGGGGAAGCCACTTCGCGGCGTCAGCTGCCGAAGATGCCGTTGATGTCGACATCCGCCGCGTAGTAGAAGCCGACCGCGATCAGGATGATCGTGCCCGGCAGCATGAAGCTCGTCACGATCAGCGTCGCCTTGGGTACGGCCTTCGCCGCCTTGCGGCGGGCGTTCTGGGCGTCGGTGCGCCGCATGTCGTTGGCGATCTGGATCAACGTGTCCACGATCGGCGCGCCCAGCTCCTCGCCCTGCTGGAGGGCGGAGACGAACATGGACACCTGTTCGGACTCGTTGCGCCGGCGGAGCTGGTCGAAGGCGTCGCGCCGGCTGACGCCCATGTCCATCTGGCGCAGGGTGATGCGCAGTTCGTCCGCCCAGGGCCCGGTGTACTTCTCCGAGACCCGCTCCAGGGCCTGCCGAAAGCCCAGTCCGGCGGAGACGACGACCGCCAGGACGTCCAGGAAGTCCGGCAACGTACGGTCGATGTCGTCCTTGCGCCGGCTGATCGCGGCCCGGATGATCACGTCCGTCCAGAACAGGCCGTACACGAGCAGGACGACGGCCAGCAGCACCTGACCGTTCATCAGCATGGCGCAGGCCGCCAGGATGCCGAGGCCGCCGTAGACGGCCCGCCGGGCGGCGTAGCGGTCGACGGTCAGGCCGCGCGGGTTGCCGGCCATGTCCAGCTTCCGGCGCATGCGGTCGACGCGCTTGGGGCCCATCAGGGACAGCACCCGGGGCGCGTACGGCATGCCGATGCGGTCGATCGCCGAGGCGGCCGCGCCGGTGCGCGTGGCGCCGACCTCCAGGGCGATGGCGAGGTCGCCGGGCAGTTTGGCGTCGGCGCGGTACATGCGGATGCCGTGGAAGACGCCGAGGACGGCGAGTCCGGCGACGGCCGCGAGCAGCAGTTCCATCTCTGTCTCCTCCTTCTTCTACTACTACTCGCGGCGGTCAGACGCGGACGCGGGTGAGGCGGCTGATGAGGAAGAAGCCGAGGCCGTACAGGCCGGCGGCCACGACGATCGCGATCCGGCCGGCCGCGGCGCCGGCCATGTCGTCCAGGGCTCCGCCGCGCATGCCGTTGATGAGCAGGAGGAAGACGAGGCCGAGGACGGGGACGGCGACGGCGGTGACCTTGACCTGGGAGAGGAGGGTGGTGACCTCGCGCCGGGTCTCCTTGCGTTCCTCAAGCGTGTCGGTGAGGTTGCGCAGCGAGGAGACGATGGTGCCGCCGGCCCGGTTGGAGAGGATGAGGGTGGAGACCAGGACGGTCAGTTCGCGGGAGGGCAGCCGTTCCACGAGTTCGTTGAGGGCGTCGTCCAGGGAGTGGCCGATGGCCAGCCGGTCGGCGACCCGGCGCAGTTCCTCGTGGGCGGGATCGTCCAACTCCTCGACGGCCATGGAGATGGCGGTGCGCAGGGCGAGCCCGGCCTGGGTGGCGTTGGCGAGGACGCGGGTGAGTTCGGGGAGCTGGTTGATGAACGCCTCGGTGCGTTTGGCGCGCTGCCAGTTGAGGAAGGCGTTGCCGCCCCAGGCGCCGACGAGGACGGCGACGAGCCCGAAGAACGGGGCGAAGACGGACGCCGTGACGAAGTAGAGGGCGAGGAGGGCGGCGGCGACGTAGACGGCGTACTCCCCCGGTGTGAGGTCGAGCCCGGTGACGGCGATCTTGCGCTCGATGCGCTTGCCGAGGCGGGTCCGGCGCAGCCGGCGGTCGAGGGTACGGAAGCGCCGGACGCGGCCTTCGATCGCGGGCGGCCCGGTCCGGGACAGCCGTTCGATGAGCGCGCGCTGCTGTTCCCGGCCCGAGGCGAAGACGTGGAGGCCGAGGACGGCGAGGACGCAGGCGAGCAGGGTCACGCCGACCGTCAGGAGCGGGAGGTTGTCCATGTCGGGGGGCCTTCTGGGTGAGCGGCGGGCGGGGCGGGGTGCGGGAGGGCCTACGGGGTCGAGGTGCGGACCAGCAGTTGCTCGTCGGTGTCGGCGATGCCGAAGGCGACCGGGACCGACTCGTTGGCCATGTAGAAGCGTTCGGCGACCCGTCGGGGCACCGGGAAGTACGCGAAGCGCCCGTACACGCGGCCGTCGGCGGCCATGGGCAGGGCGTCGAAGCGGCAGACGGAGACGATGCGGTAGTCCTCGCGGCCGTAGGAGTCGACGACGGCGATCTCGGTGACGCGGCGGGAGCCGTCGCCGTGCCGGGTGAGCTGGATGATCACGTCGACGGCGCTGTTGATCTGGTCGTGGATCGCGGCGAAGGGGATCTCGACCTCGGACATGGAGCTGAGGGTCTGGAGGCGCATCAGGGCGTCCTCCGCGCTGTTGGCGTGGACGGTGGCGAGCGAGCCGTCGTGGCCGGTGGACATGGCCTGGAGCATGTCCAGGGTCTCGCCGCCGCGGACCTCGCCGACGATGATGCGGTCGGGCCGCATGCGCAGCGAGTTGCGGACGAGGTCGCGGATGGTGACCCGGCCCTTGCCCTCGACGTTGGGCGGGCGGCTCTCCAGGGTGATGACGTGGGACTGCTGGAGGCGGAGTTCGGCGGAGTCCTCGATGGTGACGATGCGTTCGCCGCCGGGGATGAGTCCGGAGAGCGCGTTGAGCAGGGTGGTCTTGCCGGTGCCGGTGGCGCCGGAGACGATCACGTTGAACTTGGCGCGGACGAACGAGGCGAGCAGGAGCAGCATGTGCTCGTCCAGCGAGCCGAGGGCGATCATCTCTTCGAGCGTGAAGGCGCGGGGGAAGCGCCGGATGGTGAGGACCGGGCCGGACAGGGAGAGCGGCGGGATGATGACGTTGACGCGCTCGCCGGAGGGGAGCCGGGCGTCGACCATCGGGTTGGACTCGTCCACGCGGCGGTTGACCGTGGAGACGATGCGTTCGATGGTCTGCATCAGCTGCTCGGTGGAGGAGAAGCGCATCGGGAGGAGTTCGAGGCGTCCGCCGCGCTCGACGTAGACCTGGTCGGGGCCGTTGACCATGATCTCGCTGATGGAGGCGTCCTCCAGGAGCGGTTCGAGGATGCCGAGGCCCAGTGCCTCGTCCACGACGCGCCGGATGAGCTGTGAGCGCTCCGCGGAGGACAGGACGGGGCCTTCGCGGCTGATGATGTGGCCGAGGACGCGTTCGAGCCGGGCGCGGCGTTCGGCGGCCGCGAGGGCGGACATCTCGGCGAGGTCGATCTCCTCCAGCAGCTTGGCGCGGTAGACGCCGACGAGCCGGTTCTCCTCGCTCAGGCCGCCGGCCGGTTCGGGGCTGGTGATGCGCGCCCGCAGGCTCATGCGCTGGTCTCCTTCGATTCCTGTGGACGCTTCGGTTCCGGGTCAGTCGCGCGGCATGGTGGCGCTCTTGGTGACGGAGCCGAAGGAGAACATGGGCAGCAGGCTGGGGACGGAAACCCGTACCTCGACGGTGACCGCATCGGCGCCGGTCTCCCGCGTCACGGTGGCCCCGTCGGCGAGCCAGCCGCTCATGGAGGCGAGGGCCACCGACCGGGCCCGGTGCTCCTGGTCCTCGGTGGAGGCCACGCGGGCGGCCGTGCGCGCGGCCGTGCCCGCCTGCTGGGCGGCGTAGACGGCGAGGCCGAGCTGGACGACGGCCAGGGCGACGACGAGGAGCAGGGTGAGTACGCCGACGTACTCGATGGCGGCCTGCCCGCGCTGCCCCTGTCCCTCACTCCGCCCCCGCCCCCGCGGACGCGGATGTCCGCGCCGCGCCCTCGCTCCGGTCGTGTTCACCATGCGTCGCGCCTCTCGTTCCTGGCCTTGGCCTCGCCGGTGGCGTGCAGGGGCAGGCTGAACGCGCCGGGGAACAGCAGCGGCACGTCGAGCCGCACCTTGACGGTGACGAACTCGCCGGACCCTCCGCCGCACTGGACGCTCGCCTTCCAGGAGCCGGGCAGGTCCTCGCGGACCGCCCGTGCGCAGGCGGCGGACTGGCTGCCCTCGGTGACCGCGGCGGCCCTGGCCGCCTTGTCGGCGGCGTTCCCGGCGAGGACGTACGTGTAGCAGACGAGGCCGGCCTGCCAGAGCACGGCCAGGGTGATCAGGATCAGCGGTACGACGCCCACGAACTCGATCGCGGTCTGGCCCCGGTCGCGCGGGGCGGCGGACCGGGCGGGAACGCCGTACGCGGCCGGGTGCCGCCGGTGCGCGGGTAAGAGGTTCATGACGCGACGCCGCCCCTCGGTGTCATCGGTGCCCCGTGTTCACTTCGCCCGGGCCCGGCGGCCGCCCGACGCGGCGCGCTCGCCCCTGGTCCTGCCGGTCCGGGCGGCTCCCTCCGCATTCTTGACGAGGCCGAGTTCGCCGGCCAGCCCCCACAGGGCCTGCTTCACCGCGGACTTGGGGTCCAGGTCCTGGAGCCGTCCGGCGTCCACGACGGCCTGGAGTTCCTTGAAGTTGGCCGGGACGGCGATCCGGGCGACCCGGGTGGCGGTGATCTTCTCGACGAGCGCGGGCTGGATCTCGGTGTGCCGGGTGTGCCGGTTGACCAGGGTGGTGGTCTCCTCGGCCTTGCGGACCTGGAGCCGGTCCCAGAGCCGGACCATGCGCTTGGCGGCCCGGACGGTGATCACGTCGGGGGTGGTGACGAGCAGGGTGCGGTCCGCCATCTCGACGGCCGCCGCATTGGCCGAGTTCATGTACGTACCGCAGTCCACGACGACGACCTCGTAGCGGTGGCGCAGTCCGCTGACCGTCTGGCGTACGACGCGGTCGGTGACGTCCTCGCCGCGCTCGCCCTCGGCGGGTGCGAGAAGCAGGGCGAGGCCGGATTCGTGGTTGTAGAGGGCGTCCTGGAGGACCCGCGGCGAGATGTCCTGGATGGCGGCGAGGTCCACCACGGACCGGCGGAACTGCACGTCGAGGTAGGAGGCGACGTCGCCCGACTGGAGGTCCAGGTCCACCAGGGCGACCGTGTGCCCGGACGCGGCGGCGGCGAGGGCCAGCTGGACGGCGGTGACGGTGGTGCCGACGCCGCCCTTGGCGCCGCAGACCGCGACGACGGTGCCGCCGGGGCCGGTGAAGACCTCGGACCCGGCGCCCAGGTGGCGACGGACCCCGGTGGACCAGCCGGCGGCGGCCTGGACGCGCTGGGCGAGCTCCTCGTACGAGAGGGGCAGGCCGACCAGGCCGCGGGCGCCGGCGTCCATGGCGGCGGAGTACAGGCCGGGGCTCGCGTCGGCGGTGACGAGGACGACGCCGACCGCCGGGAAGCGCAGCGCCACCTCCCGGATCAGCTCCAGGGCCGGGACGGGCCCGATCCGTTCGTGCACGAGGACGACCTCGGGCAGCTCGTCCAGGGATTCGGCGGCGAGCAGGGCGAGGGTGTCCAGCAGTGAGGTCGAGTCGCCGAGCGGGGCGGCGGGCTCCGCGTCGGGGAGCTGGCCGAGCAGCGTGCCGACCGCTCGGGCCGCGTCGGCGTCGCCGACGGCCGGGAGGATGCGTGTGCTCATCCGGTCCTCACTTGTTCTTGTCTTCGTCGAGGTCGTAGCTGCCCTCGCCCGGGCGCAGGGTGGCGCGGCTGCCGTCGGGGAGCAGGGCGAGGCGGACGTGCTCGGCGAAGGACTCCGCGTAGGCCACGCGCTGGGCGTCGTCGGTGTTCAGCGCGAAGGTGATCGGCACGGCCTCGGTGGGGCCGGCGCCGCGGTCGTCCGCGTCGGGTTCGAGTGAGGTCAGCCGGCCGACGTCGATGACCTTGGCGTTGGCGACGATGACGCGCGAGGTGGACTTCTCCCGGTCGGTGCGGCCGGCGAAGGTGGCGTAGATGTTGACGAGGTTGCCCGGCCTGATCTTGCCGGCGACGCCGGTCTCCGCGTCGATCATGATGGCGATCTCCTGCTGCCCGCTCTCCAGGGCGGGCCGGTCGACCAGCATGTCGGCCTGGAGGAGCGAGCCCTTGTGGAGTTCGGTGACGGCGATCTTGCCGCGCAGGGCGGAGAGGTCGGTGACGGCGTTCTCGGAGAGCCAGCGCTCGGGGATCGAGATCTTCTCGAACTGGCCCGCCTCCAGGGGACGGTAGGGCTCGATGGTGGTCTTCACCCGGTACGCGGTGACCTCGGGGCCGACCTTGGAGTTCACGTCACCGATCACCGACAGCACGCCGGCGAAGGCCCCTAGGGCGCACAGGACCGACAGGAGGATCAGGATGACGCCGCGGCGCTGCCGTGCATTCATGGGCGGGGCAACCTCGTTGGGATCTGGGGGCCGGGACGGGCGGGGCGGTGCGGTGCGGTCGGGGGTCTCCCGTGAGGGATTCGGCGTCTCCCGTCAGGGGTTCAGCGCGGCGGGGCCGCGGCTGCGTTCCTCGGGCGGGTTCAGCGGGGCGTTGCACAGGCCGCAGCGGTCGCCGATGAGTTCGTTCCCGCACCAGGTGCAGACCTCTCTGCGCACCGAGGACACCAGTTGGTGGATGAGCGAGATGTCGGGCAGGAAGGCCGCGAACTCGACCAGTTTCGGCGTGCCCCACCAGGTGGCCGACTCGTCGGGCAGCACCGCTTCGTGAACCGCCGTCACCTGCCAGGCGGGGGCCAGCGTCCCGGTCACCCACTCCGAGGCGGACTGGCCCCGGGCGACGACGAGTTGGGTGGCGAACCGGGGTCCGGCGAGTTCGCCCGCACCGACCCTGACGAGCTGGGGCTGCGGGTGGGCGAGGACGGCGAACTGCGAGCCGGGCACCCAGGACTTGGCGTGCGACTTGAGGCCGACCGGCACCCGGTCCAGCCTGGTCACGGAGTGGAGCAGCGCTCCGGCGTACACGTAGTGGGAGAGCAGCCGGGCGGCGGACGCGACCACTCCGGCGCTGAAGTCGCAGACGGACAACTGGCGTAACTGGCGCACCAGGACGGCCACGCCGAGCGGCGGCAGGTCGGACTTGAGCAGGGCGATCCGGTCGCTCTCCAGCACGGCGCGGACGGTGTGCAGCCGGCGCTCGTGCGCGACGGGGAGGCCGGCCGGGTAGACGGCGATGACGTGTTCGTGCTGCTCCAGGAGGATCTGCATATCGGTCAGCGCCTGGTCGAGCGGCTGTTCGGCGGGGGAGCGCAGAACGGCCGCGGGGGGCGTCCGCTGGTCCTGCGGGGGCAGGACCAGGCCGGGACCGGTCACTGCTATGGCTGTCGGCACGCCGTTCCCCGTTCCTCGGGCCGCCGCGTACCGCCGGCCGCACTCGCTCCTGCCGGGTGCGTCCGCTCGGATGCTCCCAACCTTGGGCCGACCACTTTATCCACGTACGGCAGGACGAGAGAACACCTTCAAGAAGCTTGCGGGGCAAGGAGAACGGGGTCTTCCCGCCACACTCTTCGGGCAAACCGGCCTTCCTCGTGGGGCCGGAGACTGCCAGAGGTCTTGACAACTCGATTGGTCTGGACCAGTTTATCGGCCAGCGGTGGCCACCGTTCCTCGATTCCACACACCCCGGCACCCCCCGTGTCGTCCCCCCGCCATCCCCGACTCCCCCCCGGAGGCAGCAAGTGGATCGTTCCCCCGCATCGAGTCCGAGACGACGGCGTACGCGCCCGGTCCTCGGCTCCGCCATGGCCGTTGTAGCCGCCGGCGCGCTGACCCTCACCGGGCTCGTCACCAGCGCCGAGGCCGCCGACATCAACGTCGCGAAGAACGCCGGGTTCGAGTCCGGCCTCGCCAACTGGACCTGCACCGGCAACTCCGGTGCCGCGGTCTCCTCTCCCGTGCACGGCGGCACCGCCGCGCTCAAGGCCTCCCCGGCCGGCCTGGACAACGCCAAGTGCTCGCAGGTCGTCACCGTCAAGCCCAACTCGACGTACCAGCTCAGCTCCTGGGTGCAGGGCAGTTACGTCTACCTGGGCGCCAGCGGCACCGGCACCACCGACGTCTCGACCTGGTCGCCGGGCTCCACCGGCTGGACCCAGCTGAAGACCAGCTTCACCACCGGCGCCAACACCACGTCCGTCACCGTGTACACGCACGGCTGGTACGGCCAGGCCGCCTACTACGTGGACGACCTCTCGGTCACCGGCCCCGACGGCGGCGGCGGCACCGAGGAGCCCGACCCGACGGTCCCCGACGCCCCGGCCGGGCTGGCGGTCGGCTCCACCACCGCCTCCTCGATCGACCTGTCCTGGAGCGCGGTGTCCGGCGCGACCGGCTACACCGTCTACAAGGACGGCGTGAAGGCCACCACGACCACCGGCACCTCGGCGACCATCAGCGGCCTCTCCGCGGACACGGCGTACCAGTTCGCGGTCAGCGCGACCAACAAGGTCGGCGAGTCCGCGAAGTCGGCGGCCGTCAGCGGCCGCACCGCCAAGGACGGGGGCACGATCCCCGACACCTCGGTGCCGAAGCACGCGGTGACCGGCTACTGGCAGAACTTCAACAACGGCGCGACCGTCCAGAAGCTCAGCGACGTGCCCGCGAACTACGACATCATCGCGGTCTCCTTCGCCGACGCCACGTCCACGCCGGGTGCCGTCACCTTCAACCTGGACACGGCCGGCCTGAACGGCTACACCGTCGCCCAGTTCAAGGCCGACATCAAGGCGAAGCAGGCGGCCGGCAAGAACGTCATCATCTCGGTCGGCGGCGAGAAGGGCACGGTCTCGGTCAACAGCGACGCGTCCGCGAACAACTTCGCCAACTCGCTGTACACGCTGATCCAGGAGTACGGCTTCAACGGCGTCGACATCGACCTGGAGAACGGCCTCAACTCCACGTACATGACGAAGGCGCTGCGTTCGCTGTCGCAGAAGGCCGGCCCCGGCCTCGTCATCACGATGGCCCCGCAGACCATCGACATGCAGTCCACCGGTGGCGAGTACTTCAAGACCGCGCTCAACATCAAGGACATCCTGACCGTCGTCAACATGCAGTACTACAACAGCGGCGCGATGCTCGGCTGTGACGGCAAGGTCTACTCGCAGGGCTCGGTGGACTTCCTCACCGCGCTCGCCTGCATCCAGCTGGAGGGCGGCCTCGACCCGTCGCAGGTCGGCATCGGCGTCCCCGCCTCCACCCGCGGCGCGGGCAGCGGCTACGTCTCCCCGTCGATCGTGAACGCGGCGCTGGACTGCCTGACCCAGGGCACCAACTGCGGCAACTTCAAGCCGTCGAAGACCTACCCCGGTCTCCGCGGTGCGATGACCTGGTCGACCAACTGGGACGCCACGGCCGGTAACGCCTGGTCGAACGCGGTCGGCCCGCACGTCCACAACCTGCCGTAACCACCGCTTGCCGGCCTCCCCGCCGGCAGCCCCGACCAGCAGCGCCGCCGCTCCCCCGGCGGCGCTGCTGCGTTCCCGGAAGGTGTTCGATACCGGTAACGCAACAGTCCTGTACGGGAGTTGCCTCATCGCTGACTGTCCGCGCCGGGACGTGGCACCGTGGTGGGGCGCGATGCTGGGCGACAAGGGGAGTGACATGGCCGGGGCGCGGATCGATGCGCTGGGCGGGGACGATCCGGCGACCCTCGGGCCGTACCGACTGCTCGGGCGGCTGGCGTCCGGCGGCATGGGCCGGATCTATCTGGCCCGCGGCGGCGACGGCCGCGGGCTCGTCGCCGTCAAGACGCTCCTCGCCGAGGGCCGGGTCGGCGACACCGACCGGCGGCGCTTCGCCCGTGAGGTGGCGGTCGCCCAGCGGGTGGACAGCGCCTTCACCGCCCGCGTCCTGGACGCCGATCCGCGCGCCGAGCGCCCCTGGATGGCCATCGACTACATCGCCGCGCCCCCGCTCTCCGAACTGGTGCGCTCCTGCGGGGTGCTGCCCGCGTCGGCCGTACGGTGGATCGCGGCCGGCACCGCCGAGGCCCTGGCCACCCTGCACGGGGTGGGGATCGTCCACCGCGACGTGAAGCCGCAGAACGTGCTGCTGCCGCTGGACGGGCCCCGCGTCATCGACTTCGGCATCTCGCACGCCAGCGACCTCACCCTGACCGGCCTCACCCTGGGCACGATCGCCTTCACCTCACCGGAGCAGGCGCGCGGCGAGGAGTCCACCGCCGCGTCCGACGTGTACTCACTGGGCGCCACGCTCTTCCTGCTGGCCACCGGCCGGGCGCCCTACCGCGCGGACGGCGACACGCTGCGGCTGCTGGCGCGGGTGCAGCGCGGCGAGCTCGACCTGACCGGCCTGCCCAAGGAGCTGGTCGAGACGATCCGGCCGTGCCTGGCCGTCCAGCCCCGGCACCGGCCGACGCCCGCCGGGTTACTCGCCCGCTTCCGGGCGCAGCAGGCCGGGCAGCCCTCGACGACGAGCGGCGCCCGGTGGCTGCCGCCGCGCTGGACGGCGCTGATCGAGGCGTACGCCGCGCAGGGGCGGGAGTGGGCGGGCGGCCGGGAGTCGGCGGGTGGCCGCGGCGCGGGCCCGTCGCGGGCCCCGGCCACCACCCGGCGCACCCGTGTCGTCCCGCAGCCGCCGCCGACCCTGGTGTACTCGCCGGAGCGGCAGGCCCGGGCCGACCGCGACCGCACCCGCCGCGAGATGGCGGCCCTGGCTCAGCTGGCCGAGCGTCAGCGCGCCGAGCGCGAACAGGCGGAGCGCGAGGAGGCCGAGATCCGGGCCCGCCGGCAGGCCGACCGGGAGGAGCGGCAGCGGGCCGAGGCGGAGCGGCAGGCCGAACGGGAGCGCGCGGAGGCGGCCCGCCGCGACGCCGCCCGGCAGGAGGCGGCGCGGCGGGAGGCCGCCCGGCAGGAGGCCGAGCGCGCCGCCAGGGCCCGCGCCGCGCGGGAACGGGCCGAGCGCGAGCGCGCGGACCGGGAACGGGCGGCCCGGCAGCGCGCGGAGCGGGCCGCCCGGCCCACCCCCGCGCCGGCGCCCGCACCCGCGCGCACCGGTTCCTCGTCGTCCGCGGCGTCCGTCCTGGGCTGGCTGGTCGCGCTCGTGGTGGTGGCCGGGCTGCTGACGTGGCAGCCGTGGGAGAAGGCGGGCGGGGGCGGTGCGTCGTCGGGCGGCAGCGCGTCCGGCTCCGTCACCTCGGGCAGCGACCTCGACACGCACGCCGACGACAGCACGGGCACCGACCCGGACACCGGGAGCGGCGGGGGCGGCTCGACGGAGCGGGTCTCGTCCGGTTCGGACACCGATACGGACGACACGACCCCCACGCCGACGCCGACGCCCACCCCGACGCCGACCATGGACGCGACGGACCGGGCGTTCGCCGCCGTGCGCGCGGGCGACTGCCTCGACGTGTACAACGACGGCTACGGCAACTTGAGCGCCGACCGCCCGGTCCGGGTGCGGTGCGGCGCCTCGAACGCGTACATGCACGTCAACCGGGTGAGCACCCGGGCCGGCGGCTCCGGCTCCTGCGACACCGGGGTGGGTTTCACCTCATGGAGCCGCGAGGGCGACGACGGGATCACGCGGACGCTGTGCCTGGACCGGGTCTACCGGGCGGGCCAGTGCTTCCCGGCCACGGTGAACGGGCAGACCAACGCGGACCTGACGGTGGTGTGGCGCTGCGACGCGTCGAAGGTGCCCAGGGCGGGCCAGTCGATCCTGCGGATCACCGGCTTCTACCGGGCCCCGAAGGCGGGCCAGGACTGGACCTGCCCGGCGGGGCCCGGCGAACGGTTCTGGTACTGGTCGGTCAACCAGGGCCGCAGCATCATCTGCGCCTCGGCCGCCTGACCCGTACCCGGCCGGGCGTGGGCGACCGGATCAGCCGAGGACGGCGAGGGCGTCGATCTCGATGAGCAGGCCCTTGGGGAGGCCGACGTAGACCGTGGTGCGCGCGGCGGGCGGCTGCTTCAGGTCCTGCTCGGCGAAGTACGCGTTGTAGATCTCGTTCATCTCGGCGAAGTGGTCCACGTCGGTGAGGTAGACGCGCATCATCATCACGTCGTCCCAGCTCGCGCCGCCCTCCTCCAGGATCGCCTTGACGTTGGCGAAGGTCTGGAGGGTCTGCTCGCGCAGGGTGGGCCCGGCGGGGGTGGGCGCCTGGCCCGCGACGGCGGGCAGGAAGCCGACCTGGCCGGCGACCTGGAGGATGTTGCCCTTGCGCACGCCGTGCGAGAACTTCGCCGGCGGGGTGGTGTGGGTGCTCGGGGTGAGGGCGGTCTTTTCGGTCATCGCGGTTCAGGCCTTCTTGGGTAGGTTGCTGCCGGAGTACTCCCGGCTGATGGTGTCGGCGGTGCGACGGACCAGGGGGAGCAGGGTGAGGAGTTCCTCGGCCGTGACCACCACGTTCGGCGCGGAGACCGACATGGCGGCGACGACGCGCCCGTCCGCGCCGCGAATGGGGGCGCCGACGCAGTTGATGGACTCCTCGTGGCCGCCGAGGTCGGTGGCCCAGCCCTGTTCGCGTACGGCGGCCAGCTCCTTGAGGAACGCGGCGGCGCCGGGCGTCGAACGGGGCGTGTACATGGGGTAGTCGAGCTTGTCGGCGATGGCGCGCCGCTCGGGTTCGCTCAGGTCGGCGAGGAGCAGCTTGGCCACGGCGGCGACGGTGATCGCGACGGGCTTGCCGATCCGCGAGTACATGCGGACCGGGTAGCGGCTCTCGACCTTGTCGATGTAGAGGACCTCGTTCTCCTCGTACACGGCGAGGTGGACGGTGTGTCCGCAGTTCTCGTTGAGCGCGACGAGGTGGGGGTGGGCGATCTCGCGTACGTCGAGGTTCTCGACGGCCTCCTGCGCCAGCGCGAACAGCCGGGCGCCGAGGCGGTAGCGCTGGTCCTGCTGGCGGTAGACGAGCCCGTGCTCGTGGAGCGTGCGGAGCAGGCGCAGCGCGGTGGACTTGTGCACGCCGAGGCGGTCGGCGACCCGTCCGAGGTCGGCGGGCCCCTGGGCGAGGAGCGGCAGGATGCTCAGTGCCCGGTCGACGGTCTGGCTCATGGCGTACGTACCTCCGTGTCGTCCCCCGTCCAGCCGGGGCCGAGACGCAGTCTCCCCCAGGCGTCGTCGTCCAGGGCGACGAGCCGGTCGGCCGGCTCCCGCGCGGGCGGCCCGGTGAGATCTCCGGCGACGGTGAGCACGGCGGCGGCCATCAGATGCCCGTGCCGGGCCCGTTCGCGTACGGGGAGGCCGCGCAGCGTGCCGGACAGGAACCCGGCGGCGAAGGCGTCCCCGGCGCCGACGGGCGCGACGACGTCCACCCGGAGCGCCGGCACATCGGTGACGGTGTCGGGGCCGCCGCACGGGGCGGGGTGGGAGAACACCGTCACGCCGTCGGCGCCGCGCTTCACGACCACCACGCCCGGCTCCGGCAGCGCCTCCCGGATCGCGGCGGCGCCCACGACGCCCCACGCCTCCTGTGCCTCGTCCTCGCCCACGAAGACCACGTCCGCCCGGCGCGCCAGCTCCAGCAGCACCCCGGGCGACTCGCCGGACCCGCGCCACAGCGCCGGTCGGTGGTTGACGTCGAAGGAGATCAGCGGTCGCCCCGGCCGGGGGGCGGTCAGTTCGCGGAGCAGCGCCAGGCAGTCCGCCGAGAGCGCCGCCGTGATCCCGGAGAGGTGCAGGACGCGCCCGTGCGGCAGCCCTTCGTACGGCACGGTCCGCGGCGACATCGCCGAGGCGGCCGACCCGGCCCGGTAGTACGCCACCTCGTGGACGTCCGCGGCCCGGTCGGTCGCCGTGCGGAAGTAGATCCCGGTGGGCCGCGACGGATCGCGCCGTACGTACGAGGTGTCCACGCCGTACGCGGCGATCGCCCCGATCAGGTGGTCGCCGAAGCCGTCCGCCCCGACCCGGCTCACCCAGGCCGTGCGGTGCCCGGCGGCGGCGAGCGCGCAGGCCACGTTGGACTCGGCGCCGCCGATGCCGCGCGCGAAGGACGGCACGTCGGCGAGGCGTCCGGGGCACGAGGGCAGGAACGTCACCATGGACTCGCCGAGGCACACGACGTCGGCGGTCGCGGTTGCGGACACGCGGGGCTCCTCAGCAGTCGGGCGGCGGCACCGGCACTCACCATTGACCGGGCGTCGGCTCGGATGTTAGACAGCCATGAGCGATATACGCAATGGGTGTTGCATATGCTGCAATCGTAAGCCGACCGGACCGAGGAGACCCCATGGCCACCGCGCCCCACGTGACCGCTCTCGCCGACGAACCGGTCGACCACCGGTTCAAGGGCCTCCCGCCCGACGCCGAGGGCCTGACCGTCGGCGCGCTGGCCGCCGAGCGCCGGAACCTCTTCGACGGCGGCTTCACCACCCCGGTGCTCGCGCTGTCCGCCGAGTCCGTCGAGCACAACCTCGCCCTCCTGGAGACGTACGCCGAGCGCCACGGCCTCGCGTTCGCGCCGCACGGCAAGACCTCGATGTCCCCGCAGCTGTTCGCCCGCCAGCTGGAGCACGGCGCCTGGGGCATCACGGCGGCCGTCCCCCACCAGGCGCGCGTCTACCGCGCGTTCGGCCTCGACCGGATCTTCCTGGCCAACGAGCTGGTGGACCCCGCCGCGCTGCGCTGGCTCGCCGGCGAACTGAACGCCGACCCCGGCCTCACCTTCGTCTGCTACGTGGACTCGGTGCGCGGCGTCGAGCTGATGGACGCGGCCCTGCGCGCGGCGGGCGCCGCCCGCCCGGTGGACGTGGTGGTGGAGCTGGGCGCCGGCGAGGGCGCCCGCACCGGGGCCCGCACCGAGGCCGAGTGCGCCGCCGTGGCCGACGCGGTGGCCGGGGCGGCGACGCTGCGCCTGGTGGGCGTCGCCGGGTACGAGGGCGAGGTGCCCGAGGCGTCCGGCGAGCGGGTCCGGGCCTGGCTGCGCCGGCTCGTCGCGCTGGCCGCCGCGTTCGACGCGGCGGGCCGGTTCGACGCGCTGGGGCCCGGCGAGCGGATCGTGATCAGCGCGGGCGGCAGCGCGTGGTTCGACGCGGTGGCGGACGTGTTCGCCGAGATCCCGGAGCTGTCCGCCCCCGTGCTCAAGCTGCTGCGCTCGGGCGCGTACGTCTCGCACGACGACGGGCACTACCGCCACCTCACCCCGTTCAACCGGGTGCCCGACGAGGGCGCGCTGCGACCGGCGTTCCGGCTGTGGGCGCAGGTGGTGTCGCGCCCGTCCGCCGGGCAGGCGTTCCTCAACGCGGGCAAGCGGGACGCGGCGTACGACCTGGATCTGCCCGAGGCGCAGGTGGTGCGTTCCGGCCGGGACGGCTCGGTGCGGCCGGCCGCGGGGATCACCGTCACCGGCCTGTCCGACCAGCACACCTGGCTGCGCACGGAGGAGGGCGCGGAGCTGGAGGTCGGGGACTGGGTGGGGATGGGCCTGTCCCACCCGTGCACCAGCTTCGACAAGTGGCAGCTGATCCCCCTCGTCGACGCGGACGGCACGGTCACCGACTTCGTCCGCACCTTCTTCTGAGCCGGGCCCCCGCCCCCGAGAAAGGCCCCAGGCCCCATGGACCTCGTCATCCGCGACGCCCGCGTCGTCGACGGCACCGCCACGCCCTCCTACCGCGCCGACGTGGCCGTCTCCGGCGGCCGGATCGCGGAGATCCACCGCGAGGACTCCCCCGGCCCCCGTCCCGCCGGCGCCCGCACCCTGGACGCCGGCGGGCTCGCCCTCGCCCCCGGCTTCATCGACATGCACGCCCACAGCGACCTGGCGCTGCTGCGCGACCCGGACCACAGCGCGAAGGCCGCGCAGGGCGTCACGCTGGAGGTCCTGGGCCAGGACGGCCTGTCGTACGCGCCGGTGGACGACCGCACGCTCGCCGAGGTCCGCCGCTCCATCGCCGGGTGGAACGGCGACGGCGAGGACATCGACTTCGACTGGCGCACGGTCGGCGGCTACCTCGACCGGCTCGACCGCAACTTCGGCGGCCGGGGCATCGCGGTCAACGCCGCCTATCTGATCCCGCAGGGCACGGTCCGGATGTACGCGGTCGGCTGGGAGGACCGGCCCGCGACCGCCGCCGAACTGGACCGGATGCGCGCGCTCGTGGACCAGGGCATGCGCGAGGGCGCGGTCGGCATGTCGTCCGGGCTGACGTACACGCCCGGCATGTACGCGGACGACGCCGAACTCACCGAGCTGTGCCGGGTGGTGGCCGCGCACGGCGGCTACTACTGCCCGCACCACCGCTCGTACGGCGCCGGGGCGCTGGAGGCGTACGAGGAGATGGTGCGGCTCACCCGGAGCGCGGGCTGCGCCCTGCATCTGGCGCACGCGACCATGAACTTCGGGGTCAACGAGGGCCGCGCCCCCGAACTGCTCGCCCTGCTGGACGGGGCGCTCGACGCGGGCGCCGACATCTCCCTGGACACCTACCCGTACACGCCGGGCTGTACGACGCTCGCCGCGCTGCTGCCCGGCTGGGCGAGCGAGGGCGGCCCGGAGGCGGTCCTGGCCCGGCTGGCCGGACCGGACACGGCCGCCCGCATCCGCCACGCCCTGGAGGTCACCGGCTCGGACGGCTGCCACGGGGTGCCGATCGAGTGGGACACCATCGAGATCTCCGGCACCGGCGAGCCCGCCCTCGCCGCGTACATCGGTCTCACGGTGGCCGAGTCGGCGGACCGGCGGGGCGAGGAGCCCTGGACGGTCGCGCGGCGGCTGCTGCTGGAGGACCGGCTCGGGACGACGATCCTGCAGCACGTCGGCCACGAGGACAACGTCCGCCGGATCATGCGCCACCGGGTGCACACGGGCGGCAGCGACGGCATCCTCCAGGGCGACAAGCCGCACCCGCGCGCCTACGGCACCTTTCCCCACTACCTGGGCCGCTACGCCCGCGAGCTGGGCGTCCTGTCGCTGGAGGAGTGCGTCGCCCATCTCACCGCGCGCCCGGCGGCCCGGCTGCGGCTGCCCGACCGGGGGCTCGTGCGCGAGGGCTACCGCGCCGACCTGGTGCTCTTCGACCCGGACACGGTGGCGGCGGGCTCCACCTTCGACGAGCCGCGCGCCCTGCCGACGGGCATCCCGCACGTGCTGATCGACGGCCGTTTCGTGATCGAGGACGGCAGGCGTACGCAGGTACTGGCCGGCCGCTCCGTGCGCCGGACGGCGGGCGCGGCGTAGTTTCCCCGGCCGCCGCCGGGGCAACCGAGCCGGCATGGACATCTCTGCGACGGCCTCCAAGGGCCACCGGAAGGCGCGGCGGGCGGGCAACAGTAGGGCCGTGGGGGCGGCCGGCCGCGCCGGGTTCGCGGCGCGCGGGGTCATCTACTTCCTCGTCGGGTTCCTCGCCCTGCGCATCGCCCTCGACGGCGGCGGCGAGCAGGCGGACCGGGGCGGGGCGCTCGCGGAGATCGCGCGGAAGCCCTTCGGCCACGTACTGCTGTGGGTGCTCGGCCCGGCCCTGGCGGGCATGGCCCTGTGGCGGCTGTCCGAGGCGGCGTTCGGCGCGGCCGGCCCGGACGGCCGCAAGGCGCCCAAGCGGCCGGCCTCGGGCGGACGGGCCGTCTTCTACGCCTTCGTCGCCTCCTCGGTCCTGATGTTCGCGGCCGGTGACCGGGGCAGCGGGAGCGGCAGCGGTGACGCCCGCTCGCAGGACGTCACGGCCCGCGTCCTGGACCTGCCGGGCGGCCGCCGGCTGGTGGGCGCGGCGGGCGTGGGCATCGCCTGCGCGGGGCTGTGGATCGCGGGCCGGGCGGCGCTCCGGAAGTTCCGCGAGCATCTGCGGACGGACGCGATGCCGGCGGCGGTGCGGCGGGCGGTGGACGTCGTCGGGGTCGCGGGCGGGGTCAGCCGGGGGCTCGTCTTCGCGGTGGCGAACGCGCGGTGGCGCAGGATCTGACCGGAGCGGAGACGTGAGGGGGCGGGGCCGGACCCGGCCCCGCCCCCTCACACGTCACACGTCACGGCTTGGGCAGGGTGCATCCGGCGCGGTTCAGGTCGAAGACGTTGCCGGTGCCGACGCACGCGGCGATGCCGTAGGTCTGCTGGGCGTAGTTGATGCCCTGACGGACCGTCACCTGTCCGTTCTCGTCGACCTCGCACGGGTTGTTGTCCGCGCACCGCAGGCCGTCCTCGTTGCCGGTGTTGTTGACGGCGACGACCTTGCCGGTGGCGTTGTCGATCACCGGCGAGCCGGACGTGCCACCGATGGTCCGGCAGGCGGAGGTGTAGCGGACCGAGTCCTTCCAGGTCCAGGAGCCCTCCTTGAGCCGGTAGACGAACCCATCCACGTCGCAGCTGTAGGTGCGCTTCCAGTACCCGGACACGACGGTGATCGCGGTGCCCTGCACGGGGTGCGTGGTGCTGAGTTCCAGGGCGTCGATCCCGTAGCGGCTCTTGATCTGGGCGTACGTGGAGGTGAGCCGGTACACCGATATGTCGGTGTCCGTCATCGTCCCGTACGCGATCCTGCTCGCCCGGAGCGTGCCGACGCCCCGGCCGGAGGCGTTGAGCAGGGTGAAGCTCCGGCTGGAGGAGCGGTTGTACACGACCTCGCCGGGGGCCGGGAAGCCGGTCTCCAGGCAGTGCCCGTTGGACAGCACCAGGGCGGGGTCGTCCGGCTGCGAGGCGGGGGTGCGGACGACGGAGCCCGAGCAGTTGCTGAGCGCCACGGTGCCGGCGAAGCCGACGGCGGCCCGGACCGGAGCCGGGGCCGGGGCCTGCGTGGGAGCGGCGGTGGCGGGCGCGATGCCCGCGCCCATGAGCAGCACGGCGAAGAGCGCACCGACGAGAGGCTTTTTCATGTGGGGGTCCCCTCTTGCGAATGAACAGAGCGCGACAGCCCTCTGCAACCGAAGTTCCTTCGGTTTGACATGCGCATGCTCGCGCACGCGGGTGGCCCGCACAAGAGGTGAATTCCGGCCGTCCGCCGGGCCCGGGGGTGCGCGGCTTCCCGGACGAGCGTCAACGCGAACCTCGCGGGGGCTCCCCTCCGTACCACTCCGTGGCGTATCTCACCCGTCCCCGTGCGTCACACCGCCGGACCACCCGTTTCCAAGCCGCGCGCCGTCCGCTTCCAGCGTTCCCACGGCTCGCGGGAGGCGGGCGCATGGCGATGAAAGCCCGCACGTACGTGCGCCCCCGCCGGGCCGGGCCGGGCCGTCACCGAAGGCGGGGCAGGCCGTGAATCACAGTCGTAAGCTCGCCGGCATGCAGGTCATCCAGTCCACGAAGCTCGCCAACGTCTGCTACGAAATCCGCGGCCCGGTGCTGGAGGAGGCGATGCGGCTGGAGGCGGCCGGGCATCGCATCCTCAAGCTGAACACCGGCAACCCGGCCGCCTTCGGCTTCGAGTGCCCACCCGAAATCCTCGAGGACATCCTGCGCAATGTCGCCGGGGCGCACGGCTACGGCGACGCGAAGGGGCTGCTGTCGGCCCGCCGCGCGGTGATGCAGCACTACCAGACCAAGGGCATCGAACTGGACGTCGAGGACGTCTATCTGGGCAACGGCGTCTCGGAGCTGATCCAGATGTCGATGCAGGCGCTCCTCGACGACGGCGACGAGGTGCTGGTCCCCGCCCCGGACTACCCGCTGTGGACGGCGTCGGTCGCGCTGGCCGGCGGCACGGCCGTGCACTACCGCTGCGACGAGCAGTCCGACTGGATGCCGGACCTCGCCGACATCGAGCGGAAGGTCACCGACCGCACCAAGGCACTGGTGATCATCAACCCGAACAACCCGACCGGCGCGGTCTACGACGAGGAGATGCTGCGCGGGCTGACGGAGATCGCCCGCCGGCACAACCTGGTCGTCTGCTCCGACGAGATCTACGACCGCATCCTGTACGACGGCGCGACGCACACGCCCACCGCCGCGATCGCCCCCGATCTGATGGTGCTCACCTTCAACGGGCTTTCCAAGAACTACCGCGTCGCCGGGTACCGCTCGGGCTGGATGGCGGTGTGCGGCCCCAAGGCCCACGCCTCCTCGTACATCGAGGGGCTGACGATCCTGGCCAACATGCGGCTGTGCGCGAACATGCCCGCGCAGCACGCCGTCGCCACGGCGCTCGGCGGCCGGCAGTCGATCAACGAGCTGGTACTGCCGGGCGGCCGCATCCTGGAGCAGCGCGACGCGGCGTACGACCTGCTGACCCGGATTCCGGGCGTGACCTGTGTGAAGCCGAAGGGCGCGCTCTACCTCTTCCCCAGGCTCGACCCGAAGGTCTACAAGATCAAGGACGACCGCCAGATGGTCCTGGACCTGCTGCGGGCGGAGAAGATCATGGTGGTGCAGGGGACCGGGTTCAACTGGCCGGACCCGGACCACTTCCGCGTGGTGACGCTGCCCACCACCGAGGATCTGACGGACGCGATCGGCCGGATCGCCCACTTCCTGGACGGTTACAGCCAGGTGTAACCACCACCGATCCGGCCCAATACTCGAAGATGGATAACTTTAGACTGAATCCAAGCTAGGATGGTCCTCACAGCACCACCAGGAGGCCATCCATGTACGAACCGATCCGTCCCAAATCGGTCCTCACACCGGCCGACCACGCCGGCGACTTCCCGCGCCGCTCTCGCGAGGAGGAGCTGGACATCCAGCTCGCGGGACACCTGGCCGCGCTGCTCGCGGTCACCGACGACCTGGGGCTCGACGAGGCGGCCGACCGCATCGCCGAGCAGGTCGCCAGGCTGCGCGGCGCCCCGCCCGTCCGGCACGCCGGGCTGAGCGGCGCGCCCGCATCCGTCCTCCACCGCCGCGCCCACGCCCTCGCGGGCCGGGCCCTGGTGGTGGCGGCCTCCCGCGCCGACACGACGGTCGCGATCCTCGCGGCCGAGCGCATGGACGCCCACACGGAGGCGCTGCCGGCCGGCTCCCGGACCGACCTGGTCGGCGCCCACTGACGGCCCCGGTCCACGCGCCCCCAGGACGCGCGGACCGGGAGCCACCCAGCCCGTCACCGCACGGGCACGGCCGGGCCCGGCCGTCGCCGTACGGGTGTCAGGGCTCAGCCCAGGCGGCTCACCAGGGCGCGGTACTCGTCCCACAGTTCCTTGGGCGTGTGGTCGCCGAAGGTGTTCAGGTGTTCGGGGACCAGGGCGGCCTCCTCGCGCCAGACCTCCTTGTCGACGCCGAGCAGGAGGTCGAGGTCGGCCTCGGAGAGGTCCAGGCCCTCGGTGTCGAGCGCGCTCTTCGCGGGAAGGACGCCGATCGGCGTCTCGACGCCCTCCGCCTTCCCGTCCAGGCGCTCGACGATCCACTTGAGGACGCGGCTGTTCTCGCCGAAGCCGGGCCACACGAACTTGCCCGCGTCGTTCTTGCGGAACCAGTTCACGTAGTAGATCTTCGGCAGCTTGGACTGGTCCGGCTTGTCGGCGCCGACCTTGAGCCAGTGGTTCATGTAGTCGCCCATGTTGTAGCCGCAGAACGGCAGCATGGCGAACGGGTCGCGGCGCAGCTCACCGACCTTGCCCTCGGCGGCGGCGGTCTTCTCGGAGGCGACGTTGGCGCCGAGGAAGACCCCGTGCTGCCAGTCGAAGGACTCGGTCACCAGCGGGACGGCGGAGGCGCGGCGGCCGCCGAAGAGGATGGCCGAGATCGGCACGCCCTTCGGGTCCTCCCACTCCGGCGCGATGATCGGGCACTGCCCGGCGGGGACGGTGAAGCGGGCGTTGGGGTGGGCGGCGGGCGTGCCGGACTCGGGGGTCCAGTCGTTGCCCTTCCAGTCCGTGAGGTGCGCGGGCGGCTCCTCCGTCATGCCCTCCCACCAGACGTCGCCGTCGTCGGTGAGCGCGACGTTGGTGAAGACGGAGTTGCCCCACATCGTCTTCATGGCGTTGGCGTTGGTGTGCTCGCCGGTGCCGGGCGCGACGCCGAAGAAGCCGGCCTCCGGATTGATCGCGTACAGCCGGCCGTCCTCGCCGAACCGCATCCACGCGATGTCGTCACCGATGGTCTCCACGGTCCAGCCGGAGATCGTGGGCTCCAGCATGGCGAGGTTCGTCTTGCCGCAGGCGCTCGGGAACGCGGCCGCGATGTACTTCGACTCACCGCGCGGCGGCGTGAGCTTGAGGATCAGCATGTGCTCCGCGAGCCAGCCCTCGTCGCGGGCCATGACGGAGGCGATGCGCAGCGCGTAGCACTTCTTGCCGAGCAGGGCGTTGCCGCCGTAGCCGGAGCCGTACGACCAGATCTCGCGGTCCTCGGGGAAGTGCGAGATGTACTTGGTCTCGTTGCAGGGCCAGGGGACGTCCTCCTGGCCCTCGGCCAGCGGGGCGCCGAGGGTGTGGACGGCCTTGACGAAGTCGCCATCCTCGCCGAGCTCTTCGAGCACGGCGCTACCCATGCGCGTCATCGTACGCATCGAGACGGCGACGTATGCCGAGTCCGTGATCTCCACGCCCATCGCGGAGAGCGGCGAGCCGAGCGGGCCCATGCAGAACGGGACGACGTACATCGTGCGCCCGCGCATCGAGCCGCGGAAGACACCCCGCTCCCCCGTGAAGATCTCCCGCATCTCGGCGGGGTCCTTCCAGTGGTTCGTGGGGCCGGCGTCCTCCTCCTTCGCGGAGCAGATGAACGTACGGGTCTCGACGCGGGCGACGTCGCTCGGGTCGGAGGCCGCGTAGTAGGAGTTCGGGCGTTTGATCTCGTCGAGCTTGGTGAACGTGCCCTTGGCGACGAGCTCCCCGCACAGGCGCTCGTATTCGGCCTCGGAACCGTCGCACCAGACCACCCGGTCCGGTTCGGTCAGTGCCGCGATCTCGTCCACCCAGGAGATCAGCTCCTGGTGGTTGGTGGGAACAGTGAGGGGAGCCGCGATGTCGCGCGCCACGATCGCTCCTTGGTGAGGGTGTGTTCGGTTGGTGCTCTTGTGCCCTGGTGCCCCGTGGGGGCTGCGACCCGGATGCGTGTACCCCTTCGAATTCCCCTGGCGCTCATCCGGTGCCGACCGCACTCATTTGATCATCCGCCGCTCGCGCCCATATGTCCAGAGGGCCGCCCATGTGAGCATCCGCACGTACCCCGGTCCATATCGGGTACCTACGGCGGCGTAGGTACGATGCGGAAATGACTGCTGCCGCCGCCGCACCCGACACCGCCGGTCCTCGCCCGGCCACGCTCGCCGACGCCCCGCTCAAGCCCCGGATGCGCGGCTGGCTGCATGCCGGGATGTTTCCCGCCGTCGTCATAGCGGGTCTGTTCCTGGTCGCCCTCTCGGACAGCACGCGGGGCCGGATCGCCTGTGCGATCTACGTTCTGACGGCGTGCCTGCTGTTCGGCGTGAGCGCCGTGTACCACCGGGGTACGTGGGGGCCGCGCGGCGAGGCCGTCCTGCGCCGGCTCGACCACGCCAACATCTTCCTGATCATCGCGGGCACGTACACGCCGCTGACCCTGCTGCTGCTCCCCGAGTCCACGGGTACTCCGCTGCTGTGGGCGGTGTGGGCGGCGGCCCTGGCGGGTATCGCGTTCCGGGTCTTCTGGGTCGGCGCGCCGCGCTGGCTGTACACCCCCTGCTACATCGCGATGGGCTGGGCGGCGGTCTTCTTCCTGCCGGACTTCATGCGGACCGGCGGGATCGCGGTGCTGGTGCTGGTCGTCGTCGGCGGCGTGCTGTACAGCGCGGGCGGCGTCATCTACGGCATCAAGAAGCCGAACCCGTCGCCGCGCTGGTTCGGCTTCCACGAGGTCTTCCACTCGCTGACCCTGGCCGCCTTCGTGGTGCACTACGTCGGCATCTCGCTGGTGGCGTACAACCACAGCTGACGCGGCCGGCCGGCTGCCTCCGGCCCCGTACGTCCGGCCCGGTCGTGGCGGCGGGCGGTACCGGACAATGGGCCCATGACCGCCATGTCCCGTCCCCCGTCCCACCCCGCGCCCATGGGGCTGCGCGAGCGCAAGAAGTACCGGACGCGGGTGGCGATCCGGCAGGCGACGTACCGCCTGATCGACGAGCGGGGCTACGAGGCCACCACCATCGAGCAGATCGCGGAGGCGGCCGAGGTCTCGCCGAGCACGGTGTTCCGCTACTTCGCGTCGAAGGAGGACATCGTCCTCACCGACGAATACGACCCGGTCATGGAGGCCCTGCTCCGGGCGCGCCCGGCCGACGAGCCGCCGCTCGAATCGGTCCGGCTGATGATGCGCGAGGCGCTGACCACGTTTCTCGCCGACGACGGGGAACTGCGCCGCCGCACCCGCCTGATGGCCGAGGTCCCCGCGGTCCGCGCCCGGATGACCGAGACGATGTCGGACACCGCGAAGACCCTGGCCCGGGTCCTGGCCGACCGCACCGGCCGCGCCCCGGACGACCTGCGCGTCCGGGTATTCGTCGCGGCGGTCCTGGGAGCCCTGCGCGAGGCGACGCTGTACTGGGCGGACCGGGGCCAGCAGGGCGACCTGCCTGCGCTGGTGAACGAGGCGCTGGGCACGCTGGAGGGCGGGCTGCGGCTGTGAGAGCCGCGGCCCGCCCGGCCGTTACGGCGTCCCGCCCAGCGCGTGGGCCAGGGCGCCCGGGTCCGTCGTCGGGGCGTCGCACACGAAGTGGCGGCAGACGTACGCCGTCGGCGCACCGTCCTTCAGCGGACGGTCCGCGAGCAGCGGGAACTCCGCGCCGCCCGGCTCGCCGGCCGCGACGACCGCGCCGGGGGCCCGGCCCAGCAGGGCCGTACGGTGCAGCTCGCCGCCGACCGGTCCGGCGACCGCCACCTCGCGGGGGCCGTCGAGCAGCGCCTCGGCCACCGCGAGCCCCCAGCCGATGAAGCGCGGGGCGCGCGGGCCCAGCGCCTTGACGACGCCCAGCGCCTCCTCGGCGGCGGTGCGGTGGGGTTCGGAGCCGGTGTGCGCGGCGTACGAGAGGAGCGCCCCGGCGGCGGCCGTCCAGCCGGCCGGGGTCGCGCTGTCGGTGGGGTCCTGGGGGCGCCGGATGAGCTGCTCGGCGTCGTCGGCCGTGTCGTACAACTGGCCGCCCTCGCCCCGGAAGTGCTGGAGCACGATGTCCAGCAGGAACCCGGCGAACTCCAGCCAGGCCCCCTCGCCGGTGACGGCGGCCAGGGCGAGGAAGCCCTCGGCGACGTCCCCGTAGTCCTCCAGCACCCCGGCGTGCTCTCCGGCGCGCCCGTCCTTCGAGGTGCGGACGAGCCGGGCGACGGGGCCCATGTGCACCCGGACCAGCAGGTCGGCGGCCTCGGTGGCGCGCTCGACGAGGTCGGGCCGGTCGAAGTAGGCACCGGTCTCGGCGAGCGCGGCGACGGCGAGGCCGTTCCAGGCGGCGACCACCTTGTCGTCCCGGCCCGGGCGAGGGCGAGCGTCACGCGCGGCGAGGAGCCGCTCGCGTACGCGGGCGGCGCGGGAGTCACTGCCGTCACTGCCGTCACCGGGGTCTCCGGGATCTCCCGCGTCGCCGGGCAGCTGGAGGACCGAGGCGCCCTCCTCGAAGGTGCCCTCGTCGGTCACGCCGTAGTACGCGGCGGCGAAGGCGGCGTCCTCCTCGCCCAGGACCTCGCGCAACTGGGCCGGCGTCCACACGTAGTACGCGCCCTCGACGTGCTTGCCGGTGGCGTCCTCGCTGTCGGCGTCGAGCGCGGAGGCGAACCCGCCCTCGGGGGTCCGCAGCTCGCGCACCATGAAGTCGGCCGTCTCCAGGGCGACCCGGCGGGCGAGATCCGACCCGGTGACGCGCCAGAGATGGGCGTACACGCGGCACAGGAGCGCGTTGTCGTAGAGCATCTTCTCGAAGTGGGGGACGACCCATTCGCGGTCGACGGCATACCGGGCGAACCCGCCGCCGAGCTGGTCGTAGATCCCGCCGCGGGCCATCGCCTCGCAGGTGCCGACGACCATCTGGAGAGCGCCGTCGGCCCCGGTGCGGGCATGGTGGCGCAGCAGGAACTCCAGCGCCATGGACGGCGGGAACTTGGGCGCCCCGCCGAACCCGCCGCGCTGCTCGTCGTACTCCCGGGTCAGCCCGAGCAGCGCCTGCGCCAATTCCGACTCGCCGGGCGGCCCGTCGCCGCCGTGGGCCAGGCTCCGCTCGGACAGGTCCCGCACGATGCGCCCGGCGACCTCCCCGACCTCGTCGCGCCGCCCGGTCCAGGCGGCGGTGACCCCTTCCAGCACCTGCCGGAAGGACGGCATCCCGTGCCGCGACTCGGGCGGGAAGTAGGTCCCGAAGTAGAACGGCTCGGCGTCGGCCGTCAGGAACACGGTCATCGGCCACCCCCCGTGCCCGGTGGCCGCCTGCACGGCCTCCATGTACACGGCGTCCACATCGGGCCGCTCCTCGCGGTCCACCTTCACGGACACGAAGTGCTCGTTCATGTACGCGGCGGTCGCCTCGTCCTCGAACGACTCGTGCGCCATGACGTGACACCAGTGGCACGACGAGTACCCCACGCTGAGCAGCACGGGCACGTCCCGCCGCCGCGCCTCCTCGAACGCCTCGGGCGACCAGGGCCACCAGTCGACCGGATTGTCAGCATGCTGAAGCAGATACGGCGAGGTCACACCAGCCAACCGGTTCATACGCGCCAGCCTCTCACAACGCCGCCCCCGGCCAAGGGCGCCCGCGCGGGATCGCACCGGCGCCGCCGGCCGCACAGTACGCTGAGTCCCAGCGGCACCCGGATCGCCGAGGTTCCTCGAGGGAGGTGCTCCATGACCGCCGAGATGGTGGCGCCCGCGTGGATGCATACGCAGATCAGCGCGGAGCAGTACGACTCCTGGTCCGAGGAACAGTGCGCCGGGATCGAGATCGTGGACGGGATGGTCGTCGTGAGCCCGAGCGCCTCCAAGCGCCACAACCGGCTGGCCCGAATCCTGGCAAACGCCCTGGACGCCGCCGCGGGCCCGGACTGGAACGCCGACACTGACTTCGACGTCCGCCTGCAGGACGTCCCCCTCACCAACCGCCGCCCTGACGTCACCGTCTACCGGGCGGAGACCATCGACCTCACACCCACCCGCCCCGAACACGTGCTCCTGGTCGTCGAGGTCGTGTCCCCGGGGTCGGAGACCACGGACCGGGTCGTGAAGGTGGACCAGTACGCCAAGGCCGGCATCCCCTTCTACTGGCGCATCGAGCAGACCGCCACCGGCGTCCCGATCATCTACACCTACGTCCTCGACCCCGCCACCAGGGCATACAGGGACGGTGAGATGTTCACCGGCACAGTGAAGGCCACCGCGCCCTTCCCTGTCACGGTCGAACTCGGGGCCCTGTGAGCGACGAGGAATCGTCCGCGCCCCCGGCGCCTCCGATGCCTGCGGGCTGAGGCATGTCCGCAGCCAGGGGCCTCTGGGCATCCAGGTGACCCCTGCGATGCCGAGCTGGAGAGCGCGTAGCGGTCCGGTAGGGAGACATCATGCTGAACTTCGTCGCCGCCGTGATCCTGGTGGCCCTCGTCGCGCCGGTCGTGCTCGTCGGACGAGGGCTGGGCCTCTGGCGCCGAGGAAGCCGCTGGGCCGCCGGTCTTCTGTTCTCCGCAGGAGGCTCGATCGTCGTCTACGCGGTCGGGCTCCTCTGGTTCGTCGCCTTCGTCGACTTCGCCAAGGGCTGCGGCCACGAAGCCGTCCGCCCGCCCCGGAACGCCGACTGGTTCGAGGAGGGCTCCTTCCCGCTGACCGCCACCTGCCACTGGGACGGGGGAGGCACCTACAGCTTCGTCCCGGCGTTCGTGAACCCGCTGATCTACGCGTGCATCGCCTTCACCCTTCTCTGCGCCGTCATGGCCGTCCGAGAACACCGCGGGAGCGGACACACCTCGTGAACGGGGCGTCGATACTCCGCCCGACCCGCAGGCAGGCCCCCGTTATGCCGTTGTCAGGGTGATGCCCAGGGCCAGGAGGGCGGCCACCTTTGTCACTTCGAAGGCCACGTAGTAGAGGTGGCCCCGGGAGCGGGGGAGGTCTTCGCCCGCCAGGACGCGGTCCGACCTTCGGTTCAGGGGGCGGCGGACGGCGGCCAGTTGGACGGTGAGCAGGAGTGCCACGGCGGCGGTGAGGGCGATCACCGGGGTGGGCGGGTCGCCCAGGGCGACCGTTACGGCGATGGCGGCGGTCAGGGCGACCTCGGCGCGGTTCAGTGCGCGGAAGACCATGCGGCCGATGCCCAGTCCGATGGGGATGGTCACTCCCGGGGCGCGGAACTTCAGCGGCGCCTCCAGGAAGGAGATCGCCAGCACCATCCCGAGCCACAGGAAGGTCAGGGCACCCGCGATCGCGGCCGACGTGGCGTTCATGGAAACGCGCCTCTCCTCTGCGTCCGGACTACGTCTCGTTTCTACGAACGGTACAGGTAATAAAGAGGCCCGTTCCGGGCGGGGTGGCCACCCGGCGCACGCTTTCGCCGGTTTTTACGAGGGCGCATGTAATAATTCCGTGCAGCACGGACCGTGCTCAGTCCGACGACGAAGGAGTGCCACCCATGTCACCTGCCGCAGAGGTCTTCATCCAGGCGACCGGCACGGACCCGGACGTGCAGGCGCAAGGTGTCGTCGAGCACGCCCAGGGGCAGTTGCTGGAGCGGCTCGAAGCGGTGGACGCGTCGCAGGCGGAGTCCGCCGCCCCGCTCGTCGAGCAGCTGCGCCGCTATCTGGAGGCCGCCGATCTGTCGCTGTACGCGGCTGCGTCCGGCGCGGCCGGGACCCGGCTGACCGTCCGCGCGCTGCGCGCCCAGGTCGCGGTGGTCCAGGGGCAGCTCGACGCGCTGGCCTCCGCAGGCGACGGGACCGGGCGTGAGCGTGCCCTCCGTACGCTCGGCGGCGGGCTCGCGGTGCTCCTGGGCGCCGAGCGCGACGTATTGCTGCCCGCGCTCCGGACCCTGCCGGGCGTCGATCTGCCCGCGCTCGCCGAGGACTTCACCACCGTCCTGGAGGGCGGCCGGCCGGCGGACTCGGCGGTCGTCGACGTCCGCGAGATCCCGCACGGCCGCCGCCACCCCCGCATCTTCACCCGCTTCGCCCGACTCGCGGACGGGGAGTCCTTCGTCCTGGTCAACAACCACGACCCCAAGCCGCTGCGCCGGGAGTTCGAGGCCACCCACCCCGACGCGTTCACCTGGGAGTACGTCGAGTCCGGGCCCGAGCAGTGGCAGGTCCGCATCACGCGGGTGGCCGCGAGTGCCTGAGACCCGGCCGCACGACCCGGCCCACGAGCCGATGCACACCTCCGCCCCCGCCGCCCGGCTCCTCTGCGACGTACACGCCCCCGCCCGCACCCCCGACGCCTCCGGTGTGCTGTGGAAGCTGGCCGAGTCCGGGCGGCAGCTCGACGCCAACCTGGTCCGGCTGCCGGCCGGGGAGCACATCGGCAGCCACGCCGAGCCCGACCTCGACGTCCTGGTCCTGGTCGTCGGCGGTGAGGGCACGATGCACACGCCGCAGGAGAAGCTGTCCCTCGCCGAGGGGGCGCTCGCATGGCTGCCGCACGGTTCGACGCGGAGCATCACGGCGGGGCCCGAGGGCCTCACCTATGTCACCGTGCACCGCCGCCGGCCGGGCATGCAGATCCGTCCCCACCCCGAGTCGGCCCTGGCGTCGGCGCACTCCGGGGCCGGGCGGCGGTCATGATCGACCAAGCCCTGGAGACGCTCCGGGCGAACCGGGGCGCGCAATCCGTGAACCTCACCTGGCTCGCCGGTGAGCTGCGGTACTTCGTCGACCTGAACCCCGACTTCGAGGTCCCGGTGGACCGGCTCACCACCTGGCCGGCCCGGCTCGACGACCTCGATGACGACGAGTGACGACCTCGTTTGTCCGACACACGCTGGGTAAAATTGACCGAATGAGTGAGTCGATGTTCCGCGATCCGGCCGGGAGCGGCTCCGGCGCCGTGGGCGAGAGCCGGGGCCATGTCCTGGGCGTCCTGCGCTCCGCTCCCGGTCCCGTGGGGGTGCGGGAGATCGCCGAGAGCACCGGGCTGCACTCCAACACCGTACGGTTCCACCTGGACACCCTCGTCGGCGAAGGGCTCGCCGAGCGCGACAGCGAGGCGCTCGGCCGGCCCGGCCGGCCCCGTGCCGTGTACCGGGCCACCGCGACCCGGACCACCACGGACCGCCGCAGCTACCAGCTGCTCGCGCACATGCTGACGGGCCTGGCGGCGGAGAGCCTGGAGCAGCCCGCGCAGGCCGCCGCCGGCACGGGCGAGGCGTGGGGCCGCTATCTCGCCGACACCCCCGCCCCCGCGCAGCGGCTCACCGCCGAGGAGGCGATCGGCCGGCTGACGCGCGTGCTCGACGAGGCCGGGTTCGCGCCCGGTCCCGTGGAGGGGAGCGAGCCGGATGTCGTCGTCCCGCTGCGCCACTGCCCGTTCCTGGAGATCGCGCGGGAGCACCGGGACATCGTGTGCTCCCTGCATCTCGGCCTCATGCGGGGGGCCCTGGAAGAGGTACGTGCGCCCCTCCGGGTCGACCGCCTGGAGCCGTTCGTCGGCCCCTCCCTGTGCCTCGCCCATCTGACGCCCTCGGCCGAACGGCCACTGGACGGCGCCGCCTGACGCCGGTCGCGGCCCGACCCCGCTCGCTCCCGACACCGTTCCGTCTGCGCGTCATGCGGACATTTATCCGGAGTTCCTAGCCTGGCGGCGCATGGCTCGCATCGGGGGAAGGAATTCGTCCATGTACACCGTCGTCGTGGTACCGGGGCCCGGCATGGCGCCCCGCGACAAGGTCCGGCTGGCGCCCGGTGAGACGCTGCGGTTCGGGCGGGAGGCGGCCGACGGGGCGCCGGCCGGCGCGTATCTGGGCATCCCGCACGAGGGCGTCTCGCGCGCCGCCGGGGAGATCACCGCCACGGACACCTACTGGTCGCTCAGCAATCTCAGCCGCACGGCGACCTACGCCGTCGAGAACCCGGAGGGCGCCGGGGAACACATCAAGGTGGCGCCCGGCAGGCTGGCGGCGCCCGTCGCATTCGAGTTCGCCCGGGTCGTCCTGCCGGCCGGCCACGAGCTGGTCAGCTTCGACGTCTGGGCGCCCCGGCACGACTACGCCGCCCCGGACGAGGCCGGGCGCCGGGACGGGGAGGCGACCGCGCTCGCCTTCCCGCTCGACCGGTCCAAGCGGTACTTCACCGTGCTGGCCGCGCTGTGCGAGCCCCGGCTGCGCGGCGAACCGTACGCGCCGCTGCCGACCGTCGACCAGGTCGTGGAGCGGCTGCGCCCGGTGTGGCCGGCCGCCAACCGGGCGGCCGTGCAGTGGAACATCGACTATCTCGCGGTCAAGCTGTGTCTGAAACCGGGGCCGGAGTCCTGCGAGTCCGGGCCCCGGCTCAACGGCAAGAAGGACACCCTCGTCGCGCTGGCGCTCCGCTTCGACCTGGTGCGTGAGGACGACCTCGACGCGCTGCGCCCCGCCGCGAAGGGCGCGCTGCGGTGAGCGGGCGGCAGCCGTACGGCGTCGCCTCCGTGCCGCCCGGCTACCGCGTCGGGCCGTGGATCGTCGAGAAGCCGCTCGGCGCGGGGGCCTTCGGCAATGTGTACGCGGCCCGGCACGAGATCCCCGGGGCGCAACCGCCGCGCGCCGCGCTGAAGTTCCTGCCGACCGGTACGCACACGCCCCGCCAGTTGCGTCACCTGCACGAACTGGCCGAGCGCGAGGTGGCGTTGCTGCGCCGGCTCCGGTCGCCCCGGCTGATCCGGATGCACGACGCGCTGACCGTGGACGACCCGGGCCACCCCGAACTCGACGGCGCCACCGTCCTCGTCCTGGAGGAGGCGCGCAGCTCGCTGGACGCGCTGCTGCGGGCGGACGGTCCGCCCGAGGAGGGCCCCGCCCTGCTCGTCCAGGTCTGCGAGGGCCTGCGCCAGCTGCACGAGGCGGGCTGGGTGCACGGCGATCTCAAGCCGGGCAACGTACTCCTGATGAAGGACGGCACGGCCCGGCTCGGGGACTTCAACATGGCCGCCGAGCTGGAGGGCACCCACGCCTACTCCCCCGCGTTCTCGACCGCCGACTACACCCCGCCCGAGCTGCTGTGGTCCGAGGTCGGCGAGCGGGGCATGCAGATCCGCAGGACCGCCGACATCTGGGCGTTCGGGGTGCTGGCCCACCTCGTCCTGACCGGTTCCCACCCGCTGCCCGGCGGCACGCCGACCGCCCGCCGGGACGCGGCCGTGCGCTATGCGCGCGGCGAGGAGGAGCTGCGTCCGGCGGACGAACTCCCCGCCACGTGGCGGGAGATCGTACGGGACTGCCCGGCCCGCACCCACGCGGAGCGGGCCCCGCACGACGCGGCGTCGCTGCTGCGGCGCGTGACGGCGGTGGCGGAGGGCCGCGGTCCGGGCCGCCGCCGCTCGGGCCGGCCGCTGCTCCGGGCGGGCCTGGCGGCCGTCGCCGCCGTCGCGCTGGCGGGGGCCGGCCTCGGGGCGTGGGCGCCCTGGGAGGAAGCCCCGGCGGCCCGGCCGGACGAACGGGCCGCGGCCGGCCCCGGCGAGGACGCGCCGGGCACCGGTACCACCGCGAGCCCCGGCGGGGGCGCGTCGGAGCCCGGTACGCCCGTGCAGAGCGCCGGCGCGAGCGGGTACGACCGCTGCGAACCCGGCTTCGTCTGCTTCTTCCCGGAGAAGGACGGCCGCGGGGAGATATGCGCCTGGGAGGGCGACGACTCCGACTGGGCGGACGGGGAGAACGACTGCGCCTGGGCCGCGGAGCGGGCTCCGGCCTCGATCTTCAACAACGGGATCGCCGATCCCAACGGCTATGTCGCCGTCACCTACTTCGTCCGGGACGGACTGCGCGACCGGATCGGCTGCATCGGCCGCGGGCAGCGCTACAACCTCGCCTTTCCCGACCGCGTGCAGTCCCACACCTGGGCGAAGAACTGCACCCTCTGACGTACGAGGTACCGCCGCCACCGCCCCGGCGGGAAGGTAGGGGTGTGCCGCCGGGGGGCGGCACGGCAACGGGGGGTGGTGGCATGAAACGGGGGTTCATCGCCGCGTGCGTGGTCGCGGTGGCCGTATCGGCCGCCGCGACCGGGGGCGCGGGGAACGGCTCCTCCGGCCCGGCGCGAACGGCGCCGGCGGCCGGACCGGAGCGGGACGCCACCCGCGCCGAGGAACTGCGGATCTCCGACGCCCTCCAGGCGCTCACCGCGCGCTGCATGGGACGGCACGGCTTCCGGTACTGGCCGGGAAGTCTGCTCACCCTGGAGAAGAGCCGGCTCGCCGGGTACGTCAACGACGACACCGCATGGGCCGCCGAGCACGGCTACGGCAGCCGCATCGAGGAGAAGGCCGACCGGGCGCGGCGCGCCAACCCGAATGGCACGTACCGGGCGAAGCTCTCGCAGCGGCGCCGCGCCGCCTACGACGAGGCGCTGGGCGGCGGCCCCGACACCCCGGTCCTGACGGCCGAGATCCCCACGCCGCAGGGCACCGGGAAGATCAGCAAGCGGATCGGCGGCTGCTCGGCGGAGGCCGAGAAGAAGCTGTACGGGGACCCGGCCGCCTGGTTCCGCGCCGACAAGGCCGTCAGCAATCTCCAGGGCCTTTACGTGCCCCGGATCACCCGCGACCCCGAGTTCACCGCCGCGCTCAGGGACTGGGCGCGCTGCATGGACCGGGCCGGGCACCCGTACGCCGATCCGCCCGCCGCGCGCGAGGCCGTGGCACGGCAGGCCGCGGAACTGCCGGAGGGCGAGGCGTTCGCGGCGGAGAAGCGCGTCGCGGTGGCGGAGGCGCGGTGCGCCCGCAGCAGCGCGCTGGCGACCGTGGCGCGGGAGCGCGAGGCGTACTACCGCGACCGGCTGCCCGCCCGTTACCGCGAGTTGATCGACACCCACCGGCGGCTGGAGCGCCGGGCGTACGCCCGCGCGGAACGCATCACGGGCCCGCGCGCCTGACCGAGCCGCCCCACCGCCCCGCCCCCACCCCACCCACAGACCTCCACGGCGTCCGGCCGTGGATCAGCACGCCTCCGACGAGGCAGACACACAGGAGCGAACCATGCGAAAGCTGGGCATGTCCATTGCCGCACTCGGTCTGGCCGCCGCCGGACTCGTCGTCCCCGCCACGGCCGCGCAGGCGTCCGCGCAGTCGTCCGCGTCGGCCGCGGCCTCCAACCACTGCAACGACATCTGGCCGGGCCGCAACGGCAACATGTACGCCTACGACTCCACCTACTGCTACAACAAGCTGGGCAGCGCCGCCGGCAACGACGCCAACTGGGACACGGCGGGCGGCGGCTTCGAGAACGACAGCGACAAGGCGTCCTCCGTGATGAACGCCGGCTACACCGGCGACCTCGACGTCGTGAAGTTCTTCTGGCTGCAGAACTACGAGGGCGGCTACAACTGCCTGGCACCGGGCGAGTTCTTCGTGGACGACCTGTCCCGGAACACGTTCAGCAACGGCTACACCATGAACAACAACATCCGGTCGCACAAGTGGGTCAACGACTGCTCCCGCTGGATGCACTGACCCAACACCCCTGCGGCCCACCGGCGTTCGCGCCGGTGGGCCGCGCCCGTTCCCTCGCGCCGGGACGCCGTACGAAGGACACTGGTACCTCGCGGCGGACCGGGGAACGCGGGCCGGGGCCGTGGCACCGGAGCCGGAGGGGAACGCGGATGCGGATACGGGACACTCACCGGGCGGATGCCGAACGGCTGCTGGCACGGGCCGTGGAGGAGGAGGCGCGGCGCACCGGCCGCCGTACGGACGAGGCGCTGCTGCTGAACCGGGCGCGCGCCGCCTTCGACTCGATCGCGGCCGCGGCGGAGGCGGAGTACACCGCGTACGTGAGCGCGCTCGATGCCTCGGCGGAGGGCCGACGGCTGCGCCGGGAGAGCCTGGTGACGCCGTTACTGGTCACCGGGGTCGCCGCCGTCGCGGCCTTCGGCGCCGATGTGGCGCTCGGCACGGAGTCCGGGCTCGCGCTCGGCGCGGGGGCGGTCGTCGCCGTGGCGGGCGCCACCACGACCGCCGCCAGGGCCTCCACCCGGCAGCGCCCGTCCGCCCGGCCCGCCGAGGACGCGCCCGGCCGGCCCGAGCAGTTGCGGCTGCAGTGGCTGACGGCTCTGGACGTGCGGGGCATACGGCCGTTCCTGGACCGGCGGCGAATGCTCGCCGCCGCCACGCGTGCCCCGGCGAAGAAGGCCGCCAAGGCCCGTACCGCGTATCTGCGCGGGGGCGACCGCAGCGCCGCCGCCCGGACGCGCGCGCTGCTCGACCAGTCGTTCGGGCACCTGCCGGCGGCGGAGGGCCTGTTCGCGGGGCGGCGGGCCGAGCTGGCCCGGATCGGCCAGTGGGTGCAGGCGGCCCGCGCGGCCACGGAGACGAAGCCGACCGTGGTCGTGCTGCACGGCCCGCCGGGCTCCGGGCGCACCACGCTGGCCGTGCGGGCGGCGCACTAGCTGAAGGACCAGTTCCGGGGCGCGTGCGTGGTGGATCTGCGCGGCGGCACCGAGGGCGGGACGCCGCTGTCGACGCGGGACGCGCTGCTGCATCTGCTGAACCGGCTGGGCGCCCCGCGCGAGCAGCTGCTGTTCCGGGACAGCGCGTCCGACGAGCAGCAGCTGCGCCGGCTCGGCGAGCTGTACCACCGGCATCTGACCGGCACCCCGGTGACCGTGGTCCTGGACGACGCGCGGGACGCGGAGCAGGTCGCGGCCCTGGTCCCGGAGCGCTCCGACAGCCTGGTCCTGGTCACCGCCCGCGAACCGCTCGACCTGCCCGGCTCGCTGCCGGCCCGGGTGCACCGGCTGGAGGTGGGGGCGCTCGATCCGGCCGGTGCGGAGGAGCTGCTGCGCGCGGTGTCGCAGGAGGCGGAGCCGGGCCCGTACGACCGGCCGGCGAGCGAGGCGATCACGGAGCTGTGCGGCGGCCTGCCGCTGGCGCTGCGGATCGCCGGTTCCTCGCTGGGGGCGCGTACGGCGGGCACGCTGGCCGCCGATCTCGCCGCGTACGGGCCGGTGGAACCGGTGGAGCGGGCTCTGTGGCTGCGCTACACCGACCAGTCCGAGCAGGCCGGGCGGCTGCTGCGGCGGCTGGCGCTGGCCGGGCGGGCGAGCCTGGGCGCGGCGGCGGCCGCCGCGCTGCTGGCCACCGACGAGCAGGAGGCGGGTCGGCTGCTGACGGCTCTGGCCGGGGCGGGGCTCGTCGATCATGTGCGCGGCTCCCGCTACCGGCTGCACGACCTGGTACGCGGCTTCGCGCTGGCCCGGCTGCGCGACGAGGAGGACCCGGCGGAGCGGGCGGCGGCGCAGGAGCGGCTGATCGCGAACTACGCGGATCTGGCCGGTGCGGTGATCCGGATGGTGGACGGGAAGATGTCCACCCGCGCCGGGCAGTTCGGCTCGCACGGCTTCGGCTCCCTGGACGCGGCCCTGCGCTGGCTGGACGAGGAGTCGAGCTTCATCACCTCCGCGCTGCGCCATGCCGAGGGCGTGGACCAGGGCGCGGTGCTGGCGCTGCTGGGCGCGCTGTGCGACTACTGCCTGCTGCGCGGCGACCTGTACCGGCTGGGCGAGATCAGCGAGCTGACGCAGGCGGTCGACCAGGGGCTGCTGGAGCGGTCGGTGCGGTGGCGTACGGGGATCGCGGCCCGGCAGCTCGGCGAGCTGGACAAGGCCCGCACCACGCTGTCGTCCGTCGTGGGGCTGTACCGGGAGGCGCACAACGACTCGGGTACGGCGCTGGCGCTGTGCTCGCTGGGGATCACCCTGCACCACCAGGGCGACCTCACGGAGGCGGCGGCCCGGCTGCGCGAGGCGATGGGGCTCCAGTCGGCGGCCGGGCAGGACGCGGACCGGGCCTGGTCGGCGCACGCGCTGGCGGCCGTGGAGCGGGACCGGGGCAACCTGGCCGAAGCGGTGGCGCTGCTGGACACCGCGCTCGTCCTGCACCGCGAGGGCGAGTCGCTGCACGGGGAGGCGTGGACGTGGTTCCAGCTGGGCCAGGTGTGGCTGCGGCTGGACGACCGGGAGCGGGCCGGGGCCGCCCTGGGCACCGCCCTCGACCTGTACGGGCGCACGCACGACGAGCGCGGCACGGCGTGGGCGACGACCCAGCTGGCGCGGGCCCTGCTGCTGGCGGGCGAGGCGGGCCCGGCGGTGGAGCGGCTGACCGGGGCGCTGGCCCGCCACCGCGACAACGAGGACGCGCGCGGCGAGGCGTGGACGCTCTACTACCTGGGGCAGGCGCTGGAGGAGTCCGGGGACACCGTGGACGCGGTCCGGCAACTGGAGCGGGCCCGGACGATGTTCTCCCGGATGCGGGACGTCTACGGGCTGGCGTGCGCCCGGCAGCACTCGGGGCGCGTCAGCCGCGACCAGCGGGCCGCGCAGACGGGCAACCTGCGCAATTCCGGGTTCGCCCGGCAGCTGCTGGTGGACGCGCGGGCGAACTTCCGGCGGATCGGGGTCGCCCATGGCGAGGCGTGGACCTGCCTGGACCTCGCGCTGATCGACGCGGGCAACCAGCGGGCGCGGCAGGCCCTGGAGCTGTGCGGCGAGGCGGCCGGGCTGTTCGAGTCGTACGGGGACGCGCGGGGCGCGGACTGGGCGCGCTTCCTGCGCTGCACATTGCTGCCGTACGCCTCGCCCGGCGGGGTCGAGGTGGGCACGGTGGTGGCGCGGCAGGAGCTGGCGGAGCTGCGGGCGGCGGCGCATCCGGCCAGGGACCCCAAGGTGAACGACTGCGCGGACGCCTACGGGGTGGTCCTGGAGCGCGGGGTGGACCTGGAGGCGGACTGGCAGGCGTGGACGCTGGGGCTGCTGCCGTCCCGCCGGACGCGGGAGATCATGGGCGTCACGCTCTGAGGCCCGGTGCCGGGACGGGCCTGCGGGCGGGGCGCGGCCGAAGCGCCCCGCCCGGCCGAAGCGCCCCGCGTCCGCGTGGTCGCGCCTACTTCTGCTTCGCGGACACCGGCGCGGCCGGCTCGGCCGGCGCCGGCTCCTGCGGCGCCTCCTCGAAGTCGACCCGCCCCATGTGCCGGTTCATCGACTTCATGAGCAGCCACACGCCCACGGCGAGGACCGCGAAGACGATGAAGCCGAGGACCCCGGGGGTCACCTTGTTCTTGTCGAGTTCCTCGGCGAGCGGGACGAGGTTCGTCAGTGCCTGAGTCGCGTACATATCAGGCATTGTCGCGGATGCCCGCGAAGAGGTCGCTCTCGGGGAGGGAGGTATCGACCAGAGACTTCGCCAGCTCGTACTCCTCGGTGGGCCAGACCTCCCGCTGGATGTCCATCGGGACGCGGAACCAGCCGCCGTCCGGGTCGATCTGCGTGGCGTGCGCGATCAGCGCCTTGTCGCGGATCTCGAAGAACTCCGCGCACGGGATGTGCGTGGTCAGGGTGCGCTCGGCGCGGCCGAACTCCTTCCAGCGCTCCAGCCACTCCCCGTAGGGGGACTCCATGCCGCGGGCGAGCAGCGCCTCGTGCAGCGCGACCGTGCGCGGCCGGTTGAAGCCCTGGTTGTAGTAGAGCTTCTGCGGCGTCCAGGCGGGGCCGAACTCCGCCTCGGGGAACTTCTCGGTGTCCGCCGCGCCCTCGAAGGCGATCATCGAGATGGTGTGGGTCATGATGTGGTCGGGGTGCGGGTAGCCCCCGTTCTCGTCGTACGTGGTGATGACCTGCGGCCGGAAGGCGCGGATCCTGGCGACGAGGCGGCCGGCCGCGACGGTCTCGTCCTCCAGGGCGAAGCACCCCTCGGGCAGCGGCGGCAGCGGGTCGCCCTCGGGCAGGCCGGAGTCGACGAAGCCGAGCCACTCCTGCTCGACGCCCAGGATCTCGCGGGCCTCGTCCATCTCCTTGCGGCGCACCTCGTGGATGTTCTCCTCGATGTAGGCGTCGCCCTGGAGTTTCGGGTTGAGGATGGAGCCGCGCTCGCCGCCCGTGCAGGTCACGACCAGCACGTCCACCCCCTCGGACACATACTTGGCCATGGTGGCCGCGCCCTTGCTCGACTCGTCGTCGGGGTGAGCGTGTACGGCCATCAGTCGAAGCTGCTCAGTCAAGACTCGATCCTCAGTGATTGGTCGCGTTGTGCGACTTCTATAGTGACCGAACCGGGGGATGGAAAATTCCTCGATCCCCGGCACGGGAGGAACGATCATGACGGCGGTGCGCGAGGCGCTTCCCGAGAACCGCTACGGCCGCTCCGCGGACCAGCGCGCGGACCGCAGGCTCAAGGTCATCGGTGCGGTGCTGGGCGCCGTGCTGCTGGGCGTGATCGGCTGGATCGGCTACGGCTATGTGGCCGGCAAGGGCCTGAGCGCCGAGGTGATCAAGTTCAAGGTGGTCTCGGACGAGAAGGTCGAGATCCATCTGGAGGTCCGCAAGGACGTCGGCGCCAAGGGCTACTGCTCGCTGCGCGCGCAGCGCGAGGACGGTGCGGACGTGGCCCGCAAGGACTTCCGCTTCGACGGGGACTCCTCCCGCGTCGACGAGATCCTGACCCTGCGCACGACGTCCCGGGCGACCGCGGTCGAGCTGCTGGGCTGCTCGGAGGACGGCGGAGCGTCGCGTTGACCGCAGCGCGCCCGTCGTAACCTCAGTTGACAGGCTCTGACCTGCGTTTTCTTCGGTCGCGACTTTAACCTTCTCCCCCTTTTCCCGGTGAATTGTTAGGCTCGTGGTTTCGCCCACCCGTGAGCGCGCATGCTTGCGGGTAGGGCGTTGCTTTGTATTCCCAGTACCGACGAGGAGCACCCTGTGACTCAGACCAGCGAAAACGTCACCTGGCTCACGCAGGAGGCGTACAACCAGCTCAAGGCCGAGCTGGAGTACCTGTCTGGTCCCGCGCGCACGGAGATCGCCGTCAAGATCGCGGCGGCCCGTGAGGAGGGGGACCTGCGCGAGAACGGCGGGTACCACGCGGCCAAGGAGGAGCAGGGCAAGATGGAGCTCCGGGTGCGCCAGCTGACCCAGCTCCTGGAGCACGCGAAGGTCGGCGAGGCGCCGGCCGACGACGGCGTGGTCGAGCCCGGCATGGTCGTGACGATCGCCTTCGACGGCGATGAGGACGACACGACGACCTTCCTCCTGGCCTCGCGCGAGTACGCCAGCGGCGACATCGAGACCTACTCGCCGCAGTCGCCGCTCGGCATGGGCGTGAACGGCAAGAAGATGGGCGAGAGCGCCGAGTACGAGCTGCCGAACGGCAAGACCGCCACGGTGAAGATCCTGTCGGCGAAGCCGTACACCGGCTGACCGCCCGCACCGGACAGCAAGGAGCTCCGACCGCACCGCGCGGCCGGAGCTCCTCCGTGTCCTGGGACCGCTCCTCCTGCTCGGCTACGCGTTCACCTGGATCGACGCAATAATTGGCCTCTCCGTCCGCACCCCGGAAGCTGTGAACTCGGGGTCAACCGCGCTGGTCACCAGCATGTGCGGGAGCTGGTAGGAGGGCGGCACAGGCACGGCCTCGAAGCCCTGCAGTGCCTCCAGGGCGGCCTGGTACTCTCCCGAGCTGTGCCAATGACGTACTCGCCTGTACAGCGTCGCGTAGCCCCGGCCGCCGATCCTCTCGGACCCGCTGTACTCATTCCACGGCTTCCCTGTGCGCAGCTTCTCCAGCATCACGTCGAAGGCCCCGCGTACGTCCGTCCACTGGCGTGTGCCCGACAGGATGCCCTTGACCCGATCCCACATCTCGCCCGTCAGCCCCGCGGGCACCGAGGTTCCGGTCTCGCGGTGCCACTCGGTGATCGGGTCGGCTAGACCCTTGTGCCGAGGCACTCCCTTGTCGGTGATGTGCACGCGGATGTCGAGCAGGTCCAGCAGGTCCAGCTTCTGCGTGAGGGTGAAGTCGCGCTCGGTGCCGATGTCCCACACGGCCGTGAGCAGACTGGAAGCCACCTCCTCCCGGGCCTCCGCCTCCTCAAGCCACTCGGTCACGCGCCCCCTCTCCACCACCAGCTCGGCCTCCTGCGCCTTCAGCTCCGTTTGCAGTTCCTCAACGAGCACGGCGTCTTCTTGGTCGGCGTCGTCCACGCAGGCCAGGAGCAGGGCGATCTTCTTCTTACGAGCCGTGCGCATTCTCTCGATCTGCATGTCGAGCTCTGCGATGCGACGACGGTAGGACGCTGCGCGGTCAGGGATGCTTCCCAGCCGGCCCTCGACCAGCTCTTGCAGCTTGCTCTTGCTGTTCAGCAGGCCCTCGATCTCGGACCAGACGGCCCCTTCGAGGGCATCGGCCGGAAGCTCCCAGCAGTCCTCGTGCCGCTCGTCGAGCGGGACGCCTGGCTTGCCGGCCATGCACCGGTAGTAGCGGCCGGCTGTGTTCTTCGAGCGTCCCTCTGACACGAACGTGCCGGTCCGGTGGGCTCCGCACACGGAGATCAGGCGGTTGGTCAGCATGTACTGGGAGACTGCCGCGCTCCGCAGGCGGGATGTGCGCTCCAGCCAGGCGAGCACGGCTTCCGAGCGATCATCCGGCAGAGCCTTGGGCACGTCGATACGGAAAGTGGTGGCGATCTCCTCACCGTCCTCGTTCTCGCCGTCGAAGTTGAACTCGACGTAGCCCTTCAGGCTGGCCCGGATTCGGCGGACGAGGTTGCCGCCCTCCCAGGGCCTGCCCTGACGGCTCAGGTAGCCCTTCGAATTCAGGTGGCGAGCCGCCTCCTCGCGCGTCACGGACTCAGGAGAGTCAAGGACGTAGTCAGCGAAGGCCTCGACCTGTTTGACCTCGACCGGATTCAGGATGGGCTCGCCATCCTCGGCGAGCGTCAAGCCGAAGGGCGGCTCACCCAATGGCCAACCACCGGCCGCGATCTTCTGCCTCCGGCCACCCATGGTCCGCTCAAGAATCAAGGCGTGCTCGACCTCGGCCATGTAGGCGAGCAGAGAGAGCTGCACACCAAACGTGTCGTCGTTTGAATCGATGCGGCCGTCTGCCGTAACGATCCGGACTCCCCTGTCGCCAACGTCGCTCGCTTAGTTCATGATCGCGTAGAGTCTCGGTCTTGTGCCGAGAGATCACATAGTTGGTGAGACGTACCCGGAGCGGGTCCGGATGGGGGTGCTGTCGCGTACGTTCACGCCCGAGCTGGTCGACTTCGTGGTCGATGAGGCGGGGGCGCGCGAGGAGCGGACCCGGTCGTTGCCGGCCCGGCTGATGGTGTATTTCGTCCTGACGATGTGGCTGTTCAGCGGTGACGGATACGGCCTGGTGCTGCGGGAGTTGGTGGAGCACTGGCCGCGCCGGGCGCGGGAGGTGTGGCGTCCGGCGCGCACGGGGTCTCTGACAACGGCGCGGGCCCGGCTGGGTGCGGGGCCGCTGCGACTGCTCTTCGACCGGGTCGCCGGTTGCACCGGCACTGCGGCCACGCCGGGGGCTTTCTGGCGCGGGCTGCGGCTGACCTCCATGGACGGCACACTGCTGGACGTTCCTGACAGCGAGGCGAACGCTGCCGCCTACACCCGTGCCTCCAACGGAAATCGGCCTGGACCGTACCCGCAGGTGAGGCTCCTCGCGCTGGTGGAGTGCGGCACGAAGGCGTTGATCGGTGCGGTCTTCGACTCCTTCGCCGTCGGCGAGCGCACCTTGGCCGCCCGCCTCCTGGTGCACCTGCGGGAAGGCATCCTGTTGATGGCCGACCGGGGCTTTCCAGCCTATGAGCTGTGGCGGGCAGCCGCGGTCACCGGGGCCGAACTCCTGTGGCGGGTCTCGGATTCCTTCACCCTGCGGCCGCATGAGGTTCTGGCCGACGGCACCTTCCTCACCCGCCTGAACGGGCCGCGCGGCGCCCGGATCACCGTGCGCGCCGTGGAGTACACCGTGGTCACCACCACGATCGGCGCGGACGGCGACAGTGAGGAGACCTCGGAGCTGTTCTGCCTGATCACCACGCTCCTGGACCCCGAGGCGGCACCCGCCGCAGAGCTGGCAGAGCTGTACACCGCCCGCTGGACCAGCGAGACGATCTTCAAGCACATCAAGATCGAACAGCGGGGAGGACGCACCGCGACCCTCCGGTCCAACAGTCCCGCCATGGTCGAGCAGGAACTGTGGGCCATGCTCTGCGTCTACCAGGCCGTACACGACCTGGCCGTGGACGCCGCCCACCACGCGAACCTCCCCGTCTCGCACATCAGCTTCAAGAACACCCTCGCCGCCGCCCGACGTTCCGTCGGCGCGGACTTTCCCCCCTCGGCAACTGGCCGCCAGGATCCGTGACATCCAGGCCGACCTGACCCGCGAGGCCGTCCGTCCCCGCCCCGGACGTGCCGCACCCCGCGCCACCAAACGCAGCACCACCGGATACCGCACCCTCAAACCGGACGAGCCCGCCACCACCAAGGTCACCCACACGATCAGCCTCTCGCTCTTCCCCGAAGAACGACGACCACGCAAGCCGCGGGCGAAGCCGAGACCCCTGCAACTCGCCCCGCAGGAAACGACGTCACCGACACTCAAAGACATGGCGACGGCCATCTAATAGAGCGACGTTGCCCCTGTCGCTGACGTCATAAACCCAGCGATGGATGTTCTTCATGGTCCGGCCGATGCGGTCCAGCTTGCCGACAATCACCAGGTCGACCTCGCCGGCCATGATGTCGTTAGTCATTCGGTCGAGGTCTTCGCGCCTGGCAGGCTTGCCTGACACGCCGCCGTCCACGTAGACATCGGCCACGAGGTGGGGTACATGACTGAGGGAGGCGGCGAGCCAGTTACGGCACTGCTCCTCCTGCACCTTCAGTCCATAGCCTTCGAGCTGCTGAGTCGTGGAAACGCGTAAGTAGATCGCGACCCGGATGGCACTCTGCTGCAGATTCTGCCAGGGAAGAGCAATTAGTGCCATTATCACAATCTCCTTACGCCGCACTGTGTAACTGTGAGTGTAAGTCGTTCATTGCCGCATGAGTAACGAGTCTGCCTCGGCCTCGGGTTGCTTCTGGGCTTCGATTCCTTCCAGCGTCGTGATCTTCGGCGCCCGGCGGCCTTCCTTCCTCCTTCACCTGTTGGTTTAGCTCCTCGATCGGCGCGGCGTGCGTCTCGCGGAGATCCCGGTCCGCAGGTGCATCACCCTCGATCATGATGGTGCAGGTCTTCGCCGGGGTCTGCTCGTCGAGGTCACAAGCGGTGATCTTCATCGGGGCTCCGGTGTGATTCTGTAGCGAGCACTACTGCCGCAAGTGTGCAGAGTTGACAGGGTCGAAACACAAACGAAGTGTAAGTGGTGCGTTCGTGGGCCACCGGAAGCATGCCTGCGGTAGAACGCTCAGGAAAGGAGAGGACACGGGGTACGCAAGATCCAGGACAAGGATGCGGTCATCAGATGGCTCGAAGAGGGCTGGACTTATCAGGAGATGACCGAGGAGTACAAGCGTAAGTACGGAATCGACACCGGACCCTCCATGTGGGGCGACTTCTGGTATCGCGAAGGCATGGACCGCCGGATCGCACGGGACGACGAGCTCATTCCATGGGCCGTGAAAAAGGAGCACCGTCGGCCGTACCCGATCGTCATGCTGCTGGAAGCAGATACTCAAAGGCAACCACGCGCAAGAACGCTGACGAGCACACGGACTACCGTAAGACGGAAAACAACAAGTAGCGCTCCAGCCTGTGAGCGCTCTTTCGGAATAACGCATTCCGCGCCAAGCAGGGCGTCCGGTGTTCGAATGCCCCGCGCGACGTGGTCCACAAAGAGGCCCGCACACGTACGTTTTCGGGCTGCTGATAGCCGAGCCGGCCAATATCACCACCGTGGCGCCGACCGGATCCATCGCCAAGCTGCCGGGCGTGACCGAGGGGCATCCACCCGATCTACGCCCGCCACTTCATCCGCCGCGTCCGGTTCTCGATGCCGGACCCGGCACAGACCAAGACCATCCGCGACTTCGAGGCGCAGGGCTGCGCGGTCGAGTCGTGTGTGTACGACCAGTCGGGCAACACCTACGTCGTGGCCTTCCCGACCAAGGAGAAGCTCGTCGCCGAGGTCGAGGAGCTGGGCTTCGACCCGAAGATCGTCGAGTCATGGCTGCCGGCCCTCAAGGGGACGCCCCTGATGCCGGAGGCGCCCGTCCGCAGAGTCCGTACGAGCGGATCACCGAGGAAGAGTTCGACTCCTACGAGCTGACCGCGATCGAGGACTCCACGCACGAGGACTGTGCGTCGGGCGCCTGCCCGGTCCGGTAGTCATCTCGTCGGCGCCCCCTGCTGCGGACCTACGGGGGGCGCCGACTGATCGTCAGTGAAGTGGAACATGCCGATGATCACCAGGCCGAGCCCGCAGATAAGGCCGAACGCCCCGCCCCCGGCCGAGACGCTTCCCAGCGCTGATGCGCCAAGAGCAGCGACAGAGAACGCGCAGATGATCCCGACGAGGATGGAGAACATGACGTCGGCGATGATCGCAAACGCCTTCTTCTGGTTGGCAGTCACCGTGCTTCTTCCTCCATAGGTAAGGGAGGTGGCCGGTGAACCTGCGGATCAACAGACTCGACCTGAGCCACCGGTTGGTGGTTGAGGAATCGCGACCTGGCGGGAGTCGAGAAATCCTCGGGTCGAGCCTTGTTGGCAACCTTCAACAAGCTCGGGCGTGGCGGGTGGTGCGGCCCCCGCTCAGAGGAGGGCCAGTCAAGCCTTTGGGCGCACCGGGCGGTTGCATACCAAGTGCACCGAAACCCCCGCAACTGTGCGGGGGTTCTTTCTCTATCCAAGGTAGCACAGGGCGACGAACGGGCGCCTGTGCGTTTTTGCGCTGGCGTGACGAGAGCCCCCTAACCGCAGGTTAGGGGGCTCTCGTGTGCGCTCAGCCGGTCTACGCGATCCCGTACGGGCAGATCGGGAAGCCCTCGCGCGGGCAGGCGATCAGGGCCCGCGAGATGTACTGCTGGGCCTTCGAGTAGTACCCGTGGACCACATCGTTGCCGGCCGTCTGGTCGAGCGTGTCCCGTGAGTACTGGAGGCGATCCGCGAGAGGGAAGAGCGCTTCCTCGACGTGGGGGTTTTGCGACAGCTCCTCTTCGAGCCAGGTCATCGCCTTCTCGACGTCATGGAACGTGTTCATGACGTGGTCCGCCGGCCGGGTGAGCCAGTTCTTGATCTCGATGGGGGGATAGTTGGATGGCACCTCCCCGCGCCGGATCAGGCCGTCCGAATAGGACCGACCGGTGTACGAGTAGGCGTGCCAGTGCTGCGTCACGGCGGCAGAGTGGTCGTGCCGGGGCTCGTCATCGTGCTGCACTTGTGGCCGCCTTCCGTGCAAGTTCGGCCACTTCTTCGGAATTCTGGAGTAACAGGGCTCCGAGGAGATAGTTACGCGTCCACTCGATGGCCGAGTCCGGGGCGGACAGCAGTGCGGCGGGCGTGATCTCGGCTCGGAGCGCGGGGTCGACGATGGCCTGGGCGAGGATCTCTTCCGCCATACGCTCGGCAAGCCAGTGGAAGGTTCGCTCCTTCAGGGCGAAGGTCAGGTGGAGCGATGTCTCGTCGCCCTCCGTGTAAGGCGCGTGGACATAGCCGCGGGGCAGCCAGAACACATCGCCGGGCTCCAGGGTGAACGAGTGGACCGGCTTCGTGTTGGCCAGAAAGTGCCGCTCGTCGGACGTGAAGCCCCGCTCCAGGAAGTTTCCGTGTTCCCTCATCGGGTTCTTCACGAACGGTCGATGCAACGGCCACGTCTTCCGCCCGGCAAGCTGCACGATGAGCGTGACGTACGGGTCGTAGTGGTACTTCAGCCCCTGCGAGCCCGCCGGCGTCATGTACGCGTTCACGTGCGCGAGGCAGCCGGTCTCTTCCTGGATCTGCTCCTGGAGGACCCGGAGCGACGGCTTGACCGTCTGGAGCTGCCGGACGGAGATCGTACCCCCGTCGTTCAGATGCGCCCGGACTGCCCCAGGGCGCGGCATCTCGCCGTCGATGTAGGTGTACCGCTCCATGACCTTGCCGTCCTTGATCAGGACGACGTTGCGGGCAGCTAGGCACTCATGATCCACGAGGCTGTTGACCTCGTCGATCGTCAGCAGCTTCGTGAAGTCGTGCGGGTTCCTGCGGAAGAGGAGCGGCTGCGTGGGCCACTCCTCCAGGATCTGAGGGACGTTGTCGACCAGGTCAGCAAGCGGCATCTGGCGCTCCTTGTGTGAGTCGAACGATGGCGGGGCCCGAGCTGGCTGCGCGGGCCCCGTGGAGCGTCAGGCGGAGGCGTTCTGGGCGAGCCAGCCCCTCGCGAACGTGGTGATCTCCTCGGCCGTCATGCGCAGTTCGCGGCCGGCACCCTCGGGCTTGCTGTCGCCGAGGGAGTACCCGCCGCCCGCCAGCTCGGCGAGGGTGAGGCAGCTCTCCATGTTGCCGTCGTTGTCCGTACCGCCCGCGCAGAAGGAGGCATACGGGCCGGAAACCTGCTGCTCGTACAAGTTCGCCATTACTCTTACTCCCGTCTCTGTCACTGATGGGGACTTGCAACCCGCCCCGGTCACCACTCGACCTGTCCAGGGTTTCGATACGACCGGGGCGGGGGGCTTGGTAGCCGACCACGAGGACGAAGCCGACCGAGCCCGCGATCGTCAGGGCGAGGATCGGGCCGGCCGCTCGGGCCATCAGCCGCTAGATCACTAGTGCGCTCCGGGCTCGGCGTTCCTGCAGGTACGCCAGGGGCGGGTTCACCCAGTCCTGCGAGGGCTCAGGCGCCTCGGGGCAGACGGCGCAACCGAGCTTGTACGTGACCGGCTCGGCGTCCGGCTCCCGGTCCGGAGTGAGGGTCCACGTGACATGCCGGACGACGACACTGACCGGGCTCATACTCGGTTCCTGGACCAGAAGTTGGCGACCGCGACGCGGGCGCTGAGCATCTCCGCGCGGGTCAGCGGTCGAAGGTCGTCCGGGTCGGGCTCCCAGTGAGTGTCACTGGACAGCGCGTGTAAGCGGAACGGACCCTCTGGAGAGCGCTGAACGATCCCGATGCGGCCGGTCTCCGTGTCTCTCATGACCGAGCCGATCTCGATGCGGGGCTCGGCTTGCTGGTTGCTCGCCATAACGACGAAGTTACAAAGGGTAGCGAAACCCGGCCAGGCACGCCCCGTAGCAGTTTGCTGACGGGACGTCCGGAAGTGCCATGGACCGTGGTAGTTACCCGGCTACGCCCAGGTGAACGGCCATATCGCGCATGTCCTGAGTCAGCGTGCGCTTACGACGTTCGAGGATGTCCGTCATGATGTACCGGGCCATCGCCTGATGCCGCAGCCACTCCGGGGACGCGTTCTTGATGGTGCTCAGCTCGTCCATCGCGTCCTGGTGGGAGCCGAGCTTCGCGTGAGCCCTGGCAACGTCCAGGCGGTGACGGTCCCAGTTGTTCGCGCTCGGCCGGCCGAACCTCTTCAGCCCCTTCGAGCCGACCGGACCGTCATCCGCTTTGCGAAGCACTCCGCGGAAGTCCCCCACCAGGGACAGGTCTTCGATCGCCTTCGCCTCCGCCGTCACCGGGCCGAACGTGGTCCAGTGCTCACGGAAGTTGACGTGTTCTACGTCCAGCGCGCTGGCAGCCGTGGCCGTCATGCGCCGGGCCTGCTTCGCGATGTCGGGCCGGTTGTTCCGGATAGCAGAGGAAGCCACCCGCTGAAGCAGCTCACCCCACAGAGCCAGCTCGCCGGCCGTGGCTGATGACATGCGCGGCTCGATCTCCTCGGCCGTGACGGTGGCCAGGCGCTCAGCCTCGTCGAACCGGTCCTGCCGAAGGAGCAGCCAGGCCATGCCGACGACGCCAGTAGCGGCGATGTGCTTCTTGTCCGTCTCGCGGGCGTCCCTGATGCCCAGGGAGAGGGCGTGATACGCCATGTCGTAGCGCCTGACCTGCGTCAGGTACTTGCCGGCCAGCAGGAAGGCGCTGGCGCGTACGACGATGGCCTTCTCGCGAGCCTTGCCTTCCTCGGCGAGGGAGACGGCAGCCTCGGCGGAACGAAGGATGGCAGGGAGCTTCTTGGCCACGCTGTCGTAATGGTCGGCGTGATAGAAGGCATGGCTGTCGTCGATGTCCCGCTGGATCGAGGAGAGGGTCGGCGCCTGGTCCTCCTCGACGATCACCTCTCGCAGCCCGACCGGCGGCATGAGTGCACGGCGCAACTCAGACAGTTTCGGGCCATCGCCTGTGCTCGCATGGATCGGGTCGGGCGCCTCGGTCGCGAAGAGGCTGGACGTGGTGGTGCCCAGAGCGCGCGCGAGCATGTGAAGCGTCTCGACCTGGACGTTGCCGCCCTGCTCCACCTTGCGGACGACACCAACGGACAGCCCGGCTTCTTCGGCGAGCCCTTCCTGGCTCAGGCCCACCCGGCGGCGATGGTTACGGATGTTCTCAGACAGCGACGACATCGAATCACCTCTACATCAGCGTATGCCCTGGCGCGGCATGGCGAAGTCCCCTTCAAGGTGCAGTTGAAGGGGACTTCACATGACCGTTGCCTACACCGCGGCCTGACTCGGCTCCACGGGCAGCTCGAACGGCAGGAGCTGTTCGAACTTGTCAGGTTGCGGAGTCGTGCCGACCTCGACGTAAGGCTCGGCATCCGGAATCGGATAGGGGCAGCTCGAAGGAGTACGCGGACGGCCCGAAGAAGAGGTTCAGACATTGAGGGACTCGTCCAGGTGGTCCAGTGCGCCAGGCTTGTCCCTGCGGGGCTTGTCGCCTCCACCGCCACCCTGTACGACCACGACGTTCCGGTCCTTTCCCGGGGCGCCGGGCGTAGCCTTCGGCTTCGCCGCAGCCTTGTGCTTCGGTCCGGACCTGGGTTCGGCCTTCATCGAGGCGCCCTTGCCGGACGCCGGAGTGCCCGGCGTCCGGCTTGCGGGCTTGGCGGCTGTCTGCGCTTCCAGGTTCTCGCCGTCCGCGTCCGGGGCCACGGGTGGACGCACCGCCGGGGTCTGAGCGGGCTGGACGATCGCGTCCCCCTGCTCGACAACGACTGTGGCCGGGACGGCGGTCTCGTCGGCATCGGGGGCAGCGCGGTCCGCACACTGATCCGAGATCGAGGCATCGTCAAGGCTGACGCTCGGCGACTGAACGTCGTCATGCTGCGGTCCGCGGATTCCCGCCACAGCTAGCCAGGACATCTCGAACGCCAGTGGTGCGGCGCCTGTGACTGTTCCTGTCCGGCCAGTCTTCCTTCGGTGGTGTTCAGGCGTAAGCGCCCCCTGAGAAGATTGGTGCAGAGTTCAAGTACCCCGCCCTAGAGGTTGTCCCGTAACTGCTGGCCAGAGGTGAGATGATCTTGCTGTGGCTGGTGTGATCACGGCGTCGGAGCCCTCCTGGATAGGCCCGTTCACCGGGCTGAGCCCTCGGCAGTTCAGCAAGCTGGTCACCGCGCTGCGGCGCGAGGGGGCCGACCCGGTCCGCAGGGGCCGGCCGTGGTCGCTGCCGTTGGAGGACCGGGTGCTGCTGGTGGCCGCGTACTGGCGCACCAACCTCACCGTGCGTCAACTCGCCCCGCTCTTCGGCGTATCGAAGTCGGCGGCCGACCGGATCGTCGCCCACCTCGGGCCGGCTCTCGCCCTCCATCCCCGGCGGCGGTTCCGCAAGGAGGCCGTGCTCATCGTGGACGGCACGCTGGTCCCCACCCGCGACCGGACCGTGGCCGCCTCCAGCAAGAACTACCGCTACTCCACCAACCACCAGGTCGTCATCGACGCCGACACCCGCCTCGTGGTCGCCGTCGGCCGACCGCTGCCCGGCAACCGCAACGACTGCCGGGCCTGGCAGGACTCCGGTACGAAGGCCGCCGTCGGCACCACCCCCACGGTGATCGCCGACGGCGGCTACCGGGGCACCGGGCTGACCATCCCGCACTACCGCCGGCACAAGGACGAGGAACTACCGCCCTGGAAGGAGGAGCACAACGCCTCCCACCGCAGGGTCCGGGCCCGCGTCGAGCACACCTTCGCCCGCATGAAGAGCTGGAAGATCCTCCGCGACTGCCGCCTCAAAGGCGACGGCGTCCACCACGCCATGCTCGGCATCGCCCGCCTGCACAACCTCACCCTCACCGGATGACAGGCAAACAAGCAGGTCATCCTGCACGTCTCAGATCATTTACGGGACAACCTCTAGGAACACACCCGACACCCCAACGTCGCTCGCTTAGTTCATGATCGCGTAGAGTCTCGGTCTTGTGCCGAGAGATCACATAGTTGGTGAGACGTACCCGGAGCGGGTCCGGATGGGGGTGCTGTCGCGTACGTTCACGCCCGAGCTGGTCGACTTCGTGGTCGATGAGGCGGGGGCGCGCGAGGAGCGGACCCGGTCGTTGCCGGCCCGGCTGATGGTGTATTTCGTCCTGACGATGTGGCTGTTCAGCGGTGACGGATACGGCCTGGTGCTGCGGGAGTTGGTGGAGCACTGGCCGCGCCGGGCGCGGGAGGTGTGGCGTCCGGCGCGCACGGGGTCTCTGACAACGGCGCGGGCCCGGCTGGGTGCGGGGCCGCTGCGACTGCTCTTCGACCGGGTCGCCGGTTGCACCGGCACTGCGGCCACGCCGGGGGCTTTCTGGCGCGGGCTGCGGCTGACCTCCATGGACGGCACACTGCTGGACGTTCCTGACAGCGAGGCGAACGCTGCCGCCTACACCCGTGCCTCCAACGGAAATCGGCCTGGACCGTACCCGCAGGTGAGGCTCCTCGCGCTGGTGGAGTGCGGCACGAAGGCGTTGATCGGTGCGGTCTTCGACTCCTTCGCCGTCGGCGAGCGCACCTTGGCCGCCCGCCTCCTGGTGCACCTGCGGGAAGGCATCCTGTTGATGGCCGACCGGGGCTTTCCAGCCTATGAGCTGTGGCGGGCAGCCGCGGTCACCGGGGCCGAACTCCTGTGGCGGGTCTCGGATTCCTTCACCCTGCGGCCGCATGAGGTTCTGGCCGACGGCACCTTCCTCACCCGCCTGAACGGGCCGCGCGGCGCCCGGATCACCGTGCGCGCCGTGGAGTACACCGTGGTCACCACCACGATCGGCGCGGACGGCGACAGTGAGGAGACCTCGGAGCTGTTCTGCCTGATCACCACGCTCCTGGACCCCGAGGCGGCACCCGCCGCAGAGCTGGCAGAGCTGTACACCGCCCGCTGGACCAGCGAGACGATCTTCAAGCACATCAAGATCGAACAGCGGGGAGGACGCACCGCGACCCTCCGGTCCAACAGTCCCGCCATGGTCGAGCAGGAACTGTGGGCCATGCTCTGCGTCTACCAGGCCGTACACGACCTGGCCGTGGACGCCGCCCACCACGCGAACCTCCCCGTCTCGCACATCAGCTTCAAGAACACCCTCGCCGCCGCCCGACGTTCCGTCGGCGCGGACTTTCCCCCCTCGGCAACTGGCCGCCAGGATCCGTGACATCCAGGCCGACCTGACCCGCGAGGCCGTCCGTCCCCGCCCCGGACGTGCCGCACCCCGCGCCACCAAACGCAGCACCACCGGATACCGCACCCTCAAACCGGACGAGCCCGCCACCACCAAGGTCACCCACACGATCAGCCTCTCGCTCTTCCCCGAAGAACGACGACCACGCAAGCCGCGGGCGAAGCCGAGACCCCTGCAACTCGCCCCGCAGGAAACGACGTCACCGACACTCAAAGACATGGCGACGGCCATCTAATAGAGCGACGTTGCCCGACACCCTGGTCGGAATTAATATTCCACTTTTCTGCGCCCCACCCAGGAGGCCTGCCGACCAGCGACCACCCCGACCCGATAAGAACATATGTTCGGTCGCGTTTCGAAGAAAATGGGCCCCCTATGAACGAAAGACCCGGAGCAGGATGAACGTCCTGACTCCGGGCCTGTCGGCTGTACGACCCCTACTAGCTGTCGGCCTTGCGGTACTTCCGAACGGCCAGGGTGCGGAACACTGCGATGATCACCACGGACCAGATGATCGACGCCCACACGGGGTGTTGCATCGGCCAAGCCGAGGACTGCGAGACGCCCGGGTTACCAAAGAGCACGCGGCACGCCTGCACGGTGGCGCTGAACGGGTTCCAGTCCGCTACGTGCCGGAGCCAGGGCGTCATCATCCCGGTGTCCACGAACGCGTTCGAGATGAACGTCACCGGGAACAGCCAGATGATCCCGCCCGAGGTCGCGGCCTCCGGGGTACGCACGGACAAGCCGATCAGGGCGCCGATCCAGGTGAAGGCGTACCCCAACAGAAGCAGCAGCCCGAAGGCGGCGAGGACCCGGCCGGCGTTGGTCGGCTCCGCCGAGCCCGTGCGCCAGCCTACGATCAGCGCGACGATCGCCAGGACGAGCAGGGTGATGCACGTCTGTACGAGGTCGGCGACGGTCCGGCCGGTGAGCACCGCGCCCCGCGCCATCGGGAGGGACCTGAAGCGGTCGACGAGGCCCTTCTGCATGTCGTCGGCGATCCCGGCAGCCGACCCCGCAGTGGCGAAGGTGACGGTCTGCGCGAAGATGCCGGCCATCAGAAAGTTCTTGTAGACGTCCGGGTCGGTCGTGCCCCCGACGCTCATCGAGCCGCCGAAGACGTAGGTGAACAGCACCACGAACATGACTGGCTGAATGACCCCAAAGAGCAGCATCTCTGGAATCCGTGACATCCGAATGAGGTTCCTGCGGGCGATGACCAGACTGTCCGCTGCGCTGCTCACTGCGTCCCCTTCGTCGTGGCGCTCACGCGCAGGTCATGACGTCCCACCGAGTTGAACTGAAATCCACCTGAGCGAAGACGATTCGGGATCCGGGTCATGCGGATGAGGTTGCGCTTGCCGATGATCAGCGAGTCGCGGGCCGACTGGCCGATGCCGCCGCCCGGGCGGGGGGCGCTCGTGGGGGCGGTTTCGCTGTGGGCGCTCATTTCTCCGTCTCCGATTCGGGGGTCTCGGCTTCGGTCTTCTCCTGTTCGGCAGCGTGCCCGGTGAGGGAGATGAACACGTCGTCGAGGGTGGGGCGGCGCAGCCCGATGTCGTCGATCTCCACGCCGCGCGCGTCCAGGTCGCGGATGACCTCGGCGAGGAGCTTGGCACCGCCGTCGACCGGGACCGTCAGCTTGCGCATGTGCGGGAGGACGGCGGTCTCGCCCTTGCCGACGCGGGCCAGGACCGCGCGGGCCGGTTCGATCTGGTCGGGGTGGTGCACGACGACCTCGACGCGCTCGCCGCCGGTGCGGGCCTTGAGCTGGTCGGAGGTGCCCCGGGCGATGACCCGGCCGTGGTCGATGACGCAGATGTCGTGGGCGAGGTGGTCCGCCTCCTCCAGGTACTGCGTGGTCAGCAGCAGCGTCGTGCCGCCGGCCACCAGTTCCTCGATGACCTCCCAGAGCTGCTGGCGGTTGCGCGGGTCGAGGCCGGTCGTCGGCTCGTCCATGAACATGACCGGCGGGGAGACGACGAGCGCCGCCGCGAGGTCGAGGCGGCGCCGCATGCCGCCGGAGTACGTCTTGGCGGGGCGGTCCGCCGCGTCGGCCAGGTTGAACCGGTCCAGCAGCTCGCCCGCCCGCGCCTTCGCCGCGCGCCCGCTCATCTGGTAGAGCTGGCCGACCATCCGCAGGTTCTCGCGGCCGGTGAGGTATTCGTCGACGGCGGCGAACTGGCCGGACAGCCCGATGGAGCGCCGCACCTCGTTGGGCCGCTTCAGCACGTCGATCCCGGCGACGGAGGCGCTGCCGCTGTCGGGCCGCAGCAGGGTCGTCAGGACGCGTACGGCGGTCGTCTTGCCGGCCCCGTTGGGGCCGAGGAGTCCGAGGACGGTGCCTTCCGGCACGTCGAGGTCGACGCCGCCCAGGGCTCGCACGTCTCCGAAGGTCTTGACGAGCCCTTCGGCATGGATGGCGCCTGGCATATGGGATTCCCCCAGTGCGTTCGGTTGGCTACCTCTCAGACCCCAGATCCTAGGTTTCCCGGTGGTGCGATGCCCGGTAAAACACACAAGCCGACCGCGCGCGTTCAGCCCATCACCCGGTACCCGGCGTCCCGCAGCGCCGCCTTCACGTCCTCGCAGTGCTCGGGGCCCTTGGTCTCCAGGTGCAGCTCCACCTCCGCCTCGGTGAGGCCGAGCCGGGGTTCGGTACGGGCGTGGCCCACGTCCAGGACGTTGGCGTCGGCCACCGACAGCACGCCCAGCAGCGTGGCGAGCGCGCCCGGCCGGTCCGTGAGGCGCAGCCGCAGGCTGAGGTAGCGGCCGGCCGCCGCCATGCCGTGGGTGAGGATGCGCTGCATCAGCAGCGGGTCCACATTGCCGCCGGAGAGCAGCGCGACGACGGGTCCGTGGAACGCCTTCGGGTCCGCGAGCAGGGCGGCGACCGGGCTGGCCCCGGCGGGTTCGACGACCATCTTGGCCCGCTCCAGGCAGAGCAGCAGGGCGCTGGAGAGCTGGTCCTCGGAGACCGTGCGGACCTCGTCCACCAGGTCCCGGACCAGGCCGAACGGCACGTCGCCGGGGCGGCCGACCTTGATGCCGTCCGCCATGGTCTGGAGGGAGCCGATGGAGACGGGGCGGTCGGCCGCCAGCGAGGGCGGGTAGCAGGCGGCGCCGGCCGCCTGTACACCGACGATCCGCACGTCGGGCCGGACCGCCTTGACCGCGACGGCGATCCCGGCCGCGAGCCCGCCGCCGCCGACCCCGACGACGATGGTGCGGACCTCGGGGCACTGGTCCAGGATCTCCAGGCCGACGGTGCCCTGTCCGGCGATGATGTCGGCGTGGTCGAAGGGGTGGATGAACACGGCCCCGGTCTCGCGCGCGTACTCCTGGGCGGCGGCCAGGGTCTCGTCCACGACGGTGCCGTGCAGGCGCACCCGCGCCCCGTACTCGCGGGTGGCGGCGACCTTCGGCAGCGGCGCCCCGACCGGCATGAAGACCGTGGCGCGTACGCCCAGGAGCGCGGAGGCGAGCGCGACGCCCTGCGCGTGGTTCCCGGCGCTCGCGGCGACGACGCCCGCGGCGCGTTCGACCGGGGTGAGCCCGGAGATGCGTACGTAGGCGCCGCGCAGTTTGAACGAGCCCGTCCGCTGAAGGTTCTCGCACTTGAACAGGACGGGCGCGCCCACCAGACCGGACAGATGACGGCTGCCCTCCAGCGGCGTGACCCTGGAGACCCCGGAGAGCATCTTCTGCGCACCCCGTACGTCGTCGAGGATCACCGGGGGAAAGCTGCCGGGCGACGGGAAGTTCATACCGCAAGTCTTGCAGCTCCCGGGGGCCCCGGCCGCCGCTCGACCGGGCGCCCTGCGCCGAAGTCCGCAGGTTTGTGCAGCACTGGTACACGTTGCCCCGTGGCCGCGTACTCTGTCCCCCACCCATCCGTCACATACGAAGAGAGCCCCCGGCCATGCCCCCACAGGACATGACGACTGTCTCGTCTCCTTCCCGGGGCGCCGCCCCGGAAAATCCGGGTCCCGAGCACGTCCTCGACACACTCCAGCACCAGGTGGCGGTCTTCGCCCGCCGCGCCGAGCAGACCCGGCTCGGCGGGGTGGGCCAGGTGCGCAACTCCATGGACCGGGCGGCGTATCTGCTGCTGAACCGGCTGGACCTGGAAGGGCCGATGGGCGTCAAGGCGCTGGCGGCCGGGATGGGGATCGACTCCTCGACGGTGACCCGGCAGGTGGCGCCGCTGGTGGACACCGGTCTGGTGAAGCGGACTTCGCATCCGGAGGACGGCCGGGCGGTCGTGCTCCAGCTCTCGCCGCGCGGCCAGGCCCGGCTCGACGAGGTCCGCAGTTCGCGGCGGGAGTTGATGTCGCAGGTGACGGACGGCTGGACCGAGGAGGAGCGGGACACCTTCTGCGCGCTGCTCACCCGGTTCAACGGCGCGCTGGCCGCCCGTCAGGCGGCGCACCAGACGACGCAGGCGGGCTGAAGGGCCGCCGGGCGCCGGGGGTTGACCGGGAGCCCGGCGCGCGTTCGGATGAGCGGGTGCGGGAGTTCCAGGCGGGCCGGGAGCGCAGCCGCGCCCACGGCTTCGATGCGTTCGTCGCGGGCGCGGCCGGCCGTCTGCTGCACACGGCCACGCTGCTGACGGCCGAACCTGCGGACGGGCCGGGCGCCAATCCGCGTGCCCGGCGCCTGCTGACGGCCTCGCTGGCCCGGACGTTCGCCGACTGGGAGCGGCTGCGCGGGGAGGACCCGTACAACCGCACCCGGCAGGATCTGGCGGCCCGGTTCGCCCGTGCGGCGTGGCGCCACCATCGCCCGCGCGGCGGCCTGCTGGACCGGCTGACCCCGCAGGAGCGCCTCGTCCTGGTGCTGCGGCTGTACGAGGGGGTGCCGGAGGAGCAGACGGCGGCCCTGCTCGGGCTCGGGCGGGACCGGGTGCGCGCCGTCTGCAACCGCTCGGTGGCCACGATGTGCGGCACCCGGAACCCGGCCCCGCGCCGGGGGGCCGGCCGGCTCCCGGGGGCCGCGCCGTGAGCGGCGCCGGGCGCCGCGAGGAGCAGGTGCGGCGGATGCTGGAGGGCCCGCGTCCGCAGGTGCCCGCCGAGCTGGCGGCGCGGGCTGCCCGGCGGGGCGGCCGGCTGCTGCGGCGCCGGAGGCTGCTGCGCCGGCTGGGCCTGCTGCTGCTGGTCGCCGGGGTGGCGGCGTTCACGGTGTGGGCGCTGGTGGCCCGGCCGTGGGAGGCGCCGCCCGCGACGACGACGCCGGCGGGCTGGTGAAGGGGCCGGCGCGGACCGGCCCCTCCTGGTGGCTCAGCCGAGCGCCTGGGTGAGGTCGGCGAGCAGGTCGTCGGCGTTCTCGATGCCCACGGAGAGGCGGACCAGGTCGGCCGGGACCTCCAGCGGGGAGCCGGCCGCCGAGGCGTGCGTCATGCGGCCGGGGTGCTCCAGGAGCGATTCGACGCCGCCCAGGGACTCGCCCAGGGTGAACAGCTTCGCCCGGTCGCAGACCTCGACGGCCGCCTGCTCGCCGCCCTCGACGCGGAAGGACACCATGCCGCCGAAGGCGCGCATCTGCTTGGCCGCGATCTCGTGGCCCCGGTGCTCGGGCAGGCCGGGGTAGAGGACCTGGGTGACCTTGGGGTGCCGGGTCAGCAGCTCGGCGACCTTGGTGGCGTTCTCGCTGTGGCGGTCCATGCGGACGGCGAGCGTCTTGATGCCGCGCAGCACCAGCCAGGCGTCGAAGGGCCCGGCGACCGCGCCCATGGCGTTCTGGTGGAACACCAGCTCGTCGGCCAGGTCCTGGTCGTCGGTGATCAGCGCGCCGCCGACGACGTCGGAGTGGCCGCCCATGTACTTGGTGGTGGAGTGCACCACGACGTCGGCGCCGAGCGCCAGGGGCTGCTGGAGGTAGGGGCTGGCGAAGGTGTTGTCGACGACGAGGCGGACCCCCGCGGTGCGGGCGACCTGGGCGACGGCCTCGATGTCGGTGATGCCGAGCAGCGGGTTGGACGGGGTCTCCACCCAGACCGCCTTGGTGCGCGGGGTGATCGCGGCCCGGACCGCCGCCACGTCGGAGGTGTCGGCGACGGAGAACTCGACGCCCCAGCGGGCCGCGACCTTCGAGAACAGCCGGAAGGTGCCGCCGTAGGCGTCGTTCGGGATGACCACGTGGTCGCCGGGGGTCAGCAGCGTACGGAGCAGGCAGTCCTCGGCGGCGAGGCCGGAGGCGAAGGCGAGTCCGCGCCGGCCGCCCTCCAGGGCGGCGAGGTTCTCCTCCAGGGCGGTACGGGTCGGGTTGGCGCTGCGGCTGTACTCGTAGCCGCCGCGCAGCCCGCCCACGCCGTCCTGCTTGTACGTGGACACCTGGTAGATGGGCGGAACAACCGCGCCGGTGAGGGGGTCGGCGGTGTTCCCCGCGTGGATCGCACGGGTTTCGAAGCTGTGCTGGTCGCTCATGGAGCGAGCGTAGTTCCTCACGAGGGGGCTGACGGTCCACCCTGCCGTCCGGGGACAATGGGGGTATGGAGATTCTGTTGTTCCTGCTCGCGCTGTGCCTGCTGGCCGCCGTCCTCGGCCCCTATGTGATGCGCCGGCGCGGGGGCGGCATCCGGCTGGCCGCTCCCGGCTCGCCCGACGCCGCCGATCCGCAGGACTACGGCTTCGCGCGCCAGGAGGAGCTGGACGTGCGGACGCCGGGCCCGGACCGGGACCTGATCGACGTGCTGGAGGTCGTGCAGGGGACGCAGGAGTGGCGGGCCGCGTCCCAGCTGCTGGCCGGGACGCCGAAGGAGGGCGAGCTGCGCCGGCAGCGGGTCCAGGCGTTCGCCGGGGCGGCGTCGCTGGAGCTGCTGGCGCGGCCGGGCGCCGGCGGGGCGTGGCTGCGCAAGTGGCGGGCCGAGGCGCCGAAGGACGCGGGCGCGGCGGCGGTGCACGCGGAGTTCCTGGTGCAGCAGGCGTGGCGCTCGTCCACGGCGGGTACGGACGACTTCCGGATTCTCCTGGACGAGGCCCGTACGGTGATCGGCGAGGCGGCCCTGCTGTCGCCCGGCGACCCGGTGCCGTACATCACGGAGCTGGCGGTGGCCCGCGGACTGGGCTACCGGGCCGAGGAGTTCGACCGGCTCTGGGCGAAGATCATCGACCGGGCGCCGGCGCACATGGGCGCGCACATCGCGGCGCTGCACTTCTGGAGCGAGCGGTGGCACGGTTCGCGCGAGGACGCGGACCACTTCGCGACGGCCGCCGCGGCCCGCGCCCCGCAGGGTTCGCTGCTGGCCGCGCTGCCGCTGTTCGCGGTCTACGAGCATCTGCCCGAGGTGAATCTGGTGCGCGGCTTCTACGAGAGCCAGGTGGTGACGCGGGCCGTGGAGGGCGCGATGTTCGCGGTGCACGCGGCGCGGCCGGACGACCCGATGCTCGCGCAGGTGCGCCATCTGCTGGTGCTGTTCCTGGTGCGGATGGAGCGCTGGGCGGAGGCGGTGCACCAGGTGGTGCACATCGACGGCTATGTCGGCGCGCTGCCGTGGACGGCGAGCGAGGACCCGGCCGCCGAGTACACGGTGTACCGGGCGCTGGCGGTCGCGGGCTACGAGGCGAACGGCGGCAGCCCGGCGACGCTGCCGCGCTAGGGGGTGTCCGGCGGCCGGGGCCCTCCCGGATCGGCGGCGTCTGTGCGACGGTGGAGCCCCGTCCCGCACTCCCCTCGTCCCGCACTCCCCGCCGTCCCGCACTCCCCGCCGTCCCGCACTTCCCGCCGTCCCGCACTCCACAGCAAGGACAGATGCACCGTGGCACGCCTGATACCGCTGGTTCTGATCGGCCTCGGCCTCTACTTCTGGTTCAAGGCCCGCAAGCGCGCCGCCGCCTACGTGGACGCCGCCGAGCGGGGCGAGGACAGGCCCTGACCCGAGGCGCCGGAATCCGCGGCGCGCCCGGCGCGTTGTACGGACAGCACGCCGACCCAGGAGGAGCCCCCGCATGTTCCCGCACCGCCGCACCCCGCAGCTCCCCACCCGCGAGGAGGCCCTGCGCGGCCGTCCCGTCCCCGAGTTCACCGTGCCGTCCCGGCACACCGTGCTCGGCAACCCGCTGCTCGGCCCCTACCCCGAGGGGCTGGCGGTCGCGGACTTCGCGCTGGGCTGTTTCTGGGGCGCCGAGCGCAAGTTCTGGCAGACGGACGGCGTCTGGACGACGCTCGCCGGCTACCAGGGCGGCTACACGGAGAATCCCGCGTACGAGGAGGTCTGCTCGGGCCTGACCGGGCACACGGAGGCGGTCCGGGTCGTGTTCGACCCGTCCGTCGTCTCCTACGGCGAGCTGCTGAAGCTGTTCTGGGAGTCGCACGACCCGACCCAGGGCTTCCGCCAGGGCAACGACGTCGGTACGCAGTACCGTTCCGCCCTCTACACCCACTCCCCCGAGCAGGCGGCGGCCGCGGCGGCCTCCCGCGAGGCGTACCAGCGGGTGCTCACGGCCGCCGGGCACGGCGAGATCACCACGGAGATCCTGCCGGCCGAGGGGCGTACGTTCTGGCCCGCCGAGCCGGGCCACCAGCAGTACCTGGACAAGAACCCGGCCGGCTACTGCGGCATCGGCGGCACGGGCGTGTCCTGCCCGGTGGGCGTGACCCGCGCCGAGGGCTGACCGCCGTACCGCGTGGAAGAACGGCGCAACGGCCGGGAGAGGCGCTCTCCCGGCCGTTGTGCGCGTCGTGCGACCCGGTCAGATCAGGCCCTGGGCCAGCATCGCGTCCGCGACCAGCTCGAAGCCGGCGATGTTGGCGCCGACGACGTAGTTGCCGGGGCTGCCGTACTTCTCCGCGGTGGTGAAGCAGGAGTTGTGGATGTGGCGCATGATCTCCGCCAGGCGCTGCTCGGTGTGGGCGAAGGTCCACGAGTCGCGCGAGGCGTTCTGCTGCATCTCCAGGGCGCTGGTGGCCACGCCGCCCGCGTTGGCCGCCTTGCCGGGCGCGAAGGCCACTCCGGCGTCCTGGAAGACGCGGACGGCCTCGGGGGTGGTGGGCATGTTGGCGCCCTCGGCGACGGCCTTGACGCCGTTGCGCACCAGGGTGAGCGCGTCGGCCTCGTGCAGCTCGTTCTGGGTGGCGCAGGGCAGCGCCACGTCCACGGGGACGTTCCAGACGCCGGCGCCCTCGACGTACTTCACGTGGGCGCCGCGCCGCTCGGCGTACTCGGAGATGCGGCCGCGGCGCTGCTCCTTGATCTCCTTGAGCAGGTCGAGGTCGATGCCCTTGTCGTCGACGACGTAGCCGCCGGAGTCGGAGGCGGTGACGACGGTCGCGCCGAGCTGCTGGGCCTTCTCGATGGCGTAGATCGCCACGTTGCCGGAGCCGGAGACGGCGATGCGCTGGCCGTCGAGGGACTCGCCGCGGCTGCGGAGCATCTCCTCGGTGAACATGACGCAGCCGTAGCCGGTCGCCTCGGTGCGGACGAGGGCGCCGCCCCAGCCGAGGCCCTTGCCGGTGAGGACGCCGGACTCGTAGCGGTTGGTGATCCGCTTGTACTGGCCGAAGAGATAGCCGATCTCGCGGCCGCCGACCCCGATGTCACCGGCGGGGACGTCGGTGTACTCGCCGAGGTGGCGGTGCAGCTCGGTCATGAAGGACTGGCAGAACCGCATGATCTCGGCGTCCGAGCGGCCCTTCGGGTCGAAGTCCGCGCCGCCCTTGCCGCCGCCGATGGGCATGCCGGTGAGGGCGTTCTTGAAGATCTGCTCGAAGCCGAGGAACTTCACGATGCCGAGGTTGACCGAGGGGTGGAAGCGCAGCCCGCCCTTGTAGGGGCCGAGCGAGCTGGAGAACTCGACGCGGAAGCCGCGGTTGACGTGGATGTCGCCCGAGTCGTCCGCCCACGGCACCCGGAAGATGAGCTGGCGCTCCGGCTCGCATATGCGCTCGATGATCCGGGCGTCCACGAACTCCGGCCGCTGGGCCAGCACCGGGCCGAGGGTCTCCAGGACCTCCCGGACCGCCTGGTGGAACTCCTTCTCGCCCTGGTTGCGGCGGAGGATCTCGGCGTACAGCGGCTCGATGATGCGGTGCTCGGCGGTGTGGGAGGTGGCGGAGTCAGGGGTGACCGACATCTGATCAAGACCTTCCATGGGTCGTCTCATACGCGGGGCGCCCCCGTCCCGAGGGGCGCCAGGTCCCCCCTCCCCATTGAGGGCGTCGCCGGAACATCGCGCTTACCGTCTCGCGACTGCGGCGTACAGGACCGTCGTGGCGTATCGATTCTCCCAGTGGGTCGGCCCTCCGGCCCCTGCCATCCACATGGTGATCCCGCGTGCGGATGCCTCCGACCCGGCCAACGGCCTTGTGCGAGGCCGTATCCGGGCATGATTGGCCGGGTTGGTGCCCTGCCGGCGAACCCCCCGAAGTGGTGAACCTCACAGTCGCCCGGCCTCGACTGTGAGGTCCCGGACGGCGGCGAGCGCCCCCGCGCGCTACTCCACCGGGGTGACCCCGGCCGCCGCCGCCCGCAGCGCGGCGGCCGTCGCGGAGGGGTCGTAGTCCGGCGCCACGCCCTCGACGAACACCACGTCACCGGCCATGCTCCGGGTCCGCAGCGGGACCAGCTCCTGGTAGGCCGGTGAGCCGTACCAGGCACGCGCCTCGGCCATACCGGGGAAGCGGAGGACGACGACCCCGCCGGGCCACTCGCCCTCGATCACCTCGACCGGGCTGTTGTGGACGAGGAACCGGCCGCCGTAGGGGTCCATGGTCGGCTGGATGCGGTCGATGTAGTCGATGACCTCGGCGTCGGGGCGGCCCTGGGGGTACTGGGGGTACAGATGCGCGATGGCGTAGGCGGTCATGGCGTGCCCTCCGGTTCGTACGGCGGTCCGTTCGGCTGATGGGTTCCATGCTGCCGGGGGGCGCCGGGGGCGTCGATTACCCGTGAGGTCATGGCCGGGGCGGCGGTGGGCGGGGCGCGCGTGTACGCCGAAGGCGGCGGCACCGGTCGTGGTGCCGCCGCCTTCGGCGTACGGGGTGGGGGGGGCGCGGCGCGCCGGCCGGTCAGGCGGCGGAGCCCGCCGTCCACTCGGCCCAGCTCATGTTCCAGCCGTTGAGGCCGTTGGAGGGCTGGATCGTCTTGTCCGGGGAGTTCTTGACGATGACGACGTCACCGATCAGCGAGTTGTTGTAGAACCAGGCGCCGGGCTGGTTGGCGTCACCGGCGCCCTTGACGTCGGCGAGGCCCACGCAGCCGTGGCTGGTGTTGGCCTTGCCGAAGATGCCCTTGCCCCAGTAGTTGCCGTGGATGAAGGTGCCCGACGTGGACAGCCGCATGGCGTGCGGCACGTCCTTGATGTCGTACTCGCCCTTGCCGTCGTCGTCCGTGAAGCCGACGGTGGCGCCGTTCATCCGGGTCTCCTTGTACTTCTCGGAGATCACCATCTGGCCGTTGTACGTGGGGTTCTCGGGCGAGCCCGCGGAGATCGGGATCGTCTTGATGGTCTTGCCGTCGCGGGTGACGGTCATCATGTGGGTCTTGGCGTCCACGGTGGAGACCTGGCTGCGGCCGACCTTGAAGGTGACCGTCTTCTGCTGGACTCCGTAGACGCCGTCCGCGCCCTCGACGCCGTCCAGGGACAGCTTCAGCGTGACCGTGGAGCCGGCCTGCCAGTACTCCTGGGGGCGCAGGTCGAGGCGCTGGGAGTTGAACCAGTGGCCGACGACTTCCTGGCCGCTGCTGGAGGTCACCTGGATGCCGTTCTGGACGGCCTTGGTGTCGGTGATCGGCTTGTTGAAGTTGATCGAGACCGGCATGCCGACGCCGACCGTGGAGCCGTCCTCGGGGGTGAAGTTCCCGATGAAGCTGTTGGCGGGCGAGACGGTGGTGAAGGAGGAGTTCTCGTGCGCCTCGCGGTTCTTGGCGTCCTTGGCCGTGGCGCTGATCCGGTACGTGGTCGAGCGCTCCAGCTGGCCGTCGGGCTGCCAGCTGGTGCCGTCCGCGGCCATGGTGCCCCGGACGCTCTTCCCGTCCTTGGTGGTCATGACGACGGACGTCAGCTTGCCCTTGGTGACGGTGACCTTGGCGGCGTTGTTGATGCTCGCGTTGGTCGCGCCGTTCTTGGGCGAGATGGCTATCTGCGCCTCGGAGGTCTCCTCGGCCGCCGCCTTGTCCACGTCGGCCGCCTGGGACTTCGAGCTCGCGGGGCTGGGACCGCCCGTGTCGCCGCTGCCGCCGTCGTCGTTACAGGCCGAGAGCACCAGTACGCCGCCGAGCAGTGCGGACGCGGCCACCAGGCCCTTGCGCCGCTTGCTGTCCCTCATCACACGCTTCTCCATCGTTGCCGAATTCCCCGAAAACCCCGGACAAGGCCGCCCAGCGGCGAATCCCCGTCAATGTTCCAAGAACCCCTTGTACGGGATTCCCGTTCCACGTGCGTCGAATGTGTGGGGAACACCACTCATCGACGCCGTACCGGGGGCGGTGGTTCCCGCGTCCGCGGCAGGGATCGGCGCCGGTCCGCGCTCCGGCCCGCCGGGGGCGGCGGGGCCTTTTTCCCGCAGCTCCGGCCCGCCGTTCGGCGGCACCGCAGCCGTCGGCCTCCCTCCCATTGTGCGGGACGCCCGGCCGGCTTCCCGAACGCTCCCTCCACGCCTTCCGCGCGCCCCCCGGTACTCACTAGCATCGGCGGCGATCCGTATTCCCGGTCGACGCAAGGGGGACCGATTCCGTGGCCATCGCCCGCCGCCCGCTCCTGACCGCCATCACCGCCGGGGCGCTGCTGTGCGCCCTGTGGTTCGTCCCCTCGGCCAACGCCTCGGACGATACGGGCGCCGCCTCCGGCGCGGCCGGCGGTGCCGCGGCGAGCGGTGACGTCCCGGGGTCCGCCGCGCTCGCCGAGACGGGCGGGGGCCCGGACTCCACGCCGTATCTGCTCGGCGGCACGGCCTTCCTGGGCATGGGCGCCGGCCTGGTGGCGTACTCCGCGCGCCGGACGGGCCCGCGCCCCGCCCTGTGACGGTCAGGCCAGCGGACCGGTGACCGGCTCCACGGCGGCGATCAGCCCGCCCGCCCGTACGAAGGCGTCGGTGGCGGCCAGGTCCGGCGCCAGGAAGCGGTCCGGTCCGGGGCCCTCCACGCCCGCCGCGCGCAGCGCCTCGATGGCGGCGCGGGTGGCCGGGGCCGGGGTGAGGCCCTGCTGGGCGCGCAGCTCGACGGCGCGGGTGGCGGCGTACAGCTCGACGGCGACGATCCGGGCGAGGTTGTCCACGGCGGTGCGCAGCTTGCGCGCGGCCGACCAGCCCATGGAGACGTGGTCCTCCTGCATCGCGGAGGACGGGATGGAGTCGGCGGAGGCCGGAACGGCGAGCCGCTTCATCTCGCTGACGAGGGCTGCCTGGGTGTACTGGGCGATCATCAGGCCGGAGTCCACGCCCGCGTCGTCGGCCAGGAAGGGCGGCAGCCCGTGCGAGCGGTTCTTGTCGAGCAGCCGGTCGGTGCGGCGCTCGGTGATCGAGCCGAGGTCGGCGGCGGCGATGGCCAGGAAGTCCAGGACGTACGCGACGGGCGCCCCGTGGAAGTTCCCGTTGGACTCCACCCGCCCGTCCGGAAGGACCACCGGGTTGTCCACGGCTGCGGCCAGCTCGCGGTCGGCGACGGTCGCGGCGTACGCGAGGGTGTCCCGGCCCGCCCCGTTGACCTGCGGTGCGCAGCGCACCGAGTAGGCGTCCTGGACGCGCGGCGCGTCGTCCTGGTGGTGACCGGTGAGCCCCGAGCCCGCGAGGACCCGCAGCATGTTGTCGGCGCTGGCGCCCTGGCCGGGGTGCGGGCGGATGGCGTGCAGCTCGGGGGCGAGGACCCGGTCGGTGCCGAGCAGGGCCTCCAGGCTGAGGGCCGCGGTGATGTCGGCGGAGGTGTAGAGCGCCCGCAGGTCGGCGAGGGCCATGATCAGCATGCCGAGCATGCCGTCGGTGCCGTTGAGGAGGGCCAGGCCCTCCTTCTCGCGCAGCTCGACCGGGGTGATGCCGTGGGCGGCGAGGAGTTCCCCGGCGGGGCGTACGGTGCCGTCCGGGCCCTCCGCGTCGCCCTCGCCCATCAGCGTCAGCGCGCAGTGCGACAGGGGCGCCAGGTCGCCGGAGCAGCCGAGCGAGCCGTACTCGTGGACGACGGGCGTGATCCCGGCGTTGAGGACGTCGGCCATGGTCTGCGCGACCTCGGGCCGTACGCCGGTGTGGCCGGAGGCGACCGTCTTCAGCCGCAGGAACATCAGCGCCCGCACGACCTCGCGCTCGACGCGCGGGCCCATGCCGGCGGCGTGCGAGCGGACGATGTTGCGCTGGAGCCGGGCGCGCAGGTCCGGGCTGATGTGGCGGGTGGCCAGGGCGCCGAAACCGGTGGAGACGCCGTAGACCGGCTCGGGCTTGGCGGCGAGCGCGTCCACGATCTCGCGGGCGGCGGCCAGGGCCTCCACCGCGTCGCCGGAGAGCTCGACACGGGCGTTGCCGCGGGCCACGGCGACGACGTCCCGGGCGGTGGTGCCGGACGTCCCCAGCACGACTGTGTGCATATCCATATTCAGCAGCGTACGGACTGAAACCCTTCATGTCACCAGTGGTCGGCGGGTCGGCCCCTTACGCCGGAAACCGGCCCGGATTACGCGGGAAGCCGGCCCGGGTTACGCCGGACGCCGGCCCGGACGTCATGCCTCGGGGTGGCTGCCGCGCAGCCTGCGGCGGTCGTGCGGGGGCTTCGGCGGCGAGTCGGCGAGCCGGATGACCTCCCCGTCGCGCCCCGCCACCACCGGGCGGGCGGAGCGGGCCGCCTTCGCCCGGTACTGGGCCGCGTCCGCCAGCCGGAACAGCCGCCGGGCCGAGACGTCGGGGCCGATGGGGTCGCCGGTGGACGCCATCCCGCAGGCGACCCCGTTGCCGAGTTCGAGTCCGGCCGCGCGCTCGCACAGTTCGGTGGCGACGGCGACCACCTCGTCCGCCTCCGGTCCGGCGGCCAGCAGGCAGAACTCGTCGCCGCCGAGCCGGGCCGCCAGCGCGCCGGGCAGTATGGCCCCGCACCGGGAGAGCACTGAGCCGAATCGTTCCAGCAGCCGGTCGCCGACCGCATGGCCGTGGGTGTCGTTGACCCGCTTCAGCCCGTTCAGGTCGCACACCACCAGGCTGACCACCGCGCCGTCCGCCCGGTGCCGCTCCAGCGCCTCGTCCAGCCGCAGGTCCACGGCCCTGCGGTTGGCCAGCCCGGTCAGCGGATCGGTGAACGCGAGCTTGCGGACCTCTTCGAGGCGCTCGGTCTGGGCGAGCCCGGCGGCCACCACCGCGGCCAGCACCGTCGCGAAGTCGGCGTCCGCCCGGCCGAACACCGGCGCGCCCACCGGCCGCGCCACGTACAGCTCGCCCCAGGCCCGCCCGTGCAGCACGATCGGCGCGACCACGCAGCAGCCCCGGCCGCGCCGGCGCAGGGCCGCCACGCGCTGGTGGCAGTAGCCGGGCCCGTACCCGTGCGCGCCGCCGTCGCCGGGCTCCGGTCCCGCCGCGGTCTCCACCCAGGCGTCCGGCTCGCCGCCCCCGGCCCACCGCTCGTGCAGGAACTCGGTGATCTCCGGGAACCGGTGGACGGGGTAGACCTCCTCGTCGGGGAACTCCTCCTCGCCGTCGGCCCGCTCGCCCGCGTTGACCAGCACCCTGAGCCTGCCCCGGCCGCGCTCCCAGACCGAGAGCGCGGCGAAGCTGCCGCCCAGCGCCTCGCAGGCCCCCAGGGCCGCCGCTCGCCAGCACCCCCGGGGGGTGTGCGCCGCGGCCATCGTCTGCGCCAGCGAAACCACGGCCCGCAGCCGCGCGTCGTCACCACCCATTGTGCCAGTTTAGGGCGGTATGCACGAAGTGATCACCCGACGACTCCGGAGGGTGACCATTTCCGCTACGGACGGGCACCCGGGGTCACTCCCCGAGCCAGTTCGGCTTCCGCTTCTCGTTGAACGCGGCCACGCCCTCCGCCCGGTCCCCGGAGAAGGCCACCGACCGCCACGCGGAGTCCTCGACCTCCAGGCCGGCCCGCAGGTCGAGCCCGTACCCGAGCCGCAGCGCCCGCTTGGCCGCCCGCAGCCCCACCGGCGAGTTGCCCGCGATCCGGCCGGCCAGGGCCAGCGCCTCGGCCCGGTCCTCGCCGACCGCCACCAGCTCGTCCACCAGGCCCAGCTCCCGCGCCTCGGCGGCCTCCACCCGGCGGGCGGCGAAGATCAGCTCGGCGGCGCGGGCGGCACCGACCCGGCGGGGCAGCAGCTGGGTGCCGCCGCCGCCCGGAATGACGCCGACGGAGACCTCGGGCAGCCCCACCACGGCGGTCGCGTCGGCGACGATCAGATCGCAGGACAGCGCCAGCTCGAAGCCGCCGCCGAGCGCGAAGCCGTGCACCGCGGCGATCGTCGGCATCGGCAGCTCCAGCACCCCGGTGTAGGCGGCGCGCGCGGTGGGCCGCTGGCGCACCAGGTCGGCGTCGGTGAAGGAGTTGCGCTCCTTGAGGTCGGCGCCCACGCAGAAGGCCCGTTCATGGCTGGAGGTCAGCACGGTCACCCGTACGTCCCGGTCGGCGGCGAGCGCGTCGCAGGCGGCGGCGATCGAGCGGGCCATGTCCGTGGACACCGCGTTCATGGCCTTCGGCCGGTCGAGAACCAGCTCGGCGACGTGCTCCAGGCCCTCGTGGACCCGCACGACGACGAACTCCCCGTACCGCTGCTCGGACGTGACGGTCATGCTTGCACCCCTGTCGGTTAACGAGCGTTACCGCAGGAATCCTAGGGCTCAGCCCCGAAAGGGTGTCCGAAACGGGTCGGGGACGGGGTCCGGGACGGGTCGGGAAGCGGCCGGGACGGGTCAGGACGTGCCGCGGCGGGCCAGTAGCCAGGGTTCGACCACGCCGAGGCCGCGCACCGGGCGCTGCCACATCGGCTGGAGCCCGTAGCGGTACTTCGGCACCGGGGCCGGTTCCGCGTCCGGGCCCTCCTTCGCGGCGCGCTCGGCCGCCGCCGCGGCCTCCTCGGCGGCCCGCGCCTCCGAGACCGGGGCGTCCCCGGTACGCGTCAGCTCCTCGGCGAACGCCCCGTCGACCAGGACCGCGTCCTTCGGGGCTATCGAGGTCAGCCGGCTGGCGAGGTTCACCGTGGTGCCGAAGACGTCGCCCATCCGGGTGGTGACCGTGCCGAAGGCGATGCCGACCCGCAGCGCGGGCATGGTCTCGTCGGCGGTCATCGCCTCGATGAGCCGCAGCGCGATCTCGGCCGCGGTGCCCGCGTCGTCGGCGGCGAACAGGACCTCGTCGCCGAGGGTCTTGATCAGCCGGCCGCCGTGCGCGGCGACGAGGTCGGCGCAGGTGGTCTCGAAGGACTCGACCAGCTCGCCGAGCTCCTCCTCCTCCAGCCGGCGGGTGAGCCGGGTGAAGCCGACGAGGTCCGCGAAGCCGACGGCCAGGCGCCGGTCGACCATCTCCTCGTCGTCCGCCGCCTGCACGACCCGGCCGGTGGCGGCGGCGAGCTGGCGCCGCCACACGTACACCAGGAACTCCTCCAGCTCGGGCAGGAGCAGTTCGACCAGCGGGTAGGTGACCTCGGTGCGGGTCATGCCGGGCTCGGGGGGCTCGGTCAGGCCCTCCAGGAAGGAATCGATCTGCCATTCGGCCAGCCGGGCGGTGGTCTGCCCGGTCGAGCGGGCCACCTGGATCGCCATCGGCTCGCTGAGCAGCCCCGCCTCGACGAGACCGGAGAGCCGCCGCAGGGCCAGCACGTCCGCCTCGGTGAGCGCCTTGGCCTGCCCGATGTCCGCGAAGCCCATGGCCCGCCAGAAGCGGGAGGCCAGGTCCATCGAGACGCCGGCCGTGCGGGCCGCCTGGAAGGGCGTGTACCGCCGGTCGGCGCCCAGGATCAGCTGTTCCAGCCGGATCGCCAGGGGATCGTCGGTCGGTTCGGCCGTGTGGTCGACTTCGTGGTGCGGGGTGGTGTGCACCGAGGGGTCCGACGAATGCTGCGCACCATCGCCGGAGGTCGTGTCGTCGACGGTCACCAGCCGCCTCCTGCCCGTTCCCTGCGCACTGCCCTGCCGATCTGTCCGTCGGTGGATCACCTCAACGATACGGCAGGTGTGCCCTACCTCACGTCCGCACGGGCAGGTCCGGGGCCGGAGGCGGTCACGTGACCACCCCAGGGCCGGACCCCCGGACCCGCTCAGGTCAGGCCGCCCCCGGCTCCCCGCAGGTGCACGATGTCGCCCGCCGAGACCGGCTCGCGCAGCCCGTCCCCGGTGGCCAGGACCAGCCGCCCGTCGCCGTCCACGGCCACCGCCTCGCCGGTGAGCACCCGGTCGCCGGGGAGCTGGGCCCGTACCGCCTTGCCGAGGGTCGCGCAGCCCGCCGCGTACGCCTCCTGCACCCCGCTCGCGCGCGGGTCGCCGTTCGCGTCGCGCCAGCGCCCGTACCAGTGCTCCAGGGAGCGCAGGACGCCGCGCAGCAGCGTCTCGCGGTCGGTGGAGACCGCGCCGGCCAGGGCGAGGGACGCGGCGGTGGGGGCAGGCAGTTCGTCGGCGCGCAGCGAGACGTTGAGGCCGATGCCGATGACGACGCCGTCACCGGCGCGCTCGGCGAGGATGCCGCCGGTCTTGCGCTCCTCGCCCCCGACCGTGACCAGCAGGTCGTTGGGCCACTTCAGCGCCATGTCCACGCCCGCGGCGCGGGCCAGCCCGGTGGCGGCGGCGACGCCGGTGAGCAGCGGCAGCCAGCCCCACCGTTCGGGCGGTACGCCCTTCGGGGTCAGGTACACGGAGAAGAACAGGCCGGAGCGGGCCGGGGCGGTCCAGCTGCGCTCCAGGCGGCCGCGTCCGGCGGTCTGCTCCTCGGCGACGAGGACCGTGCCCTCGGCGAGCCCGGCCGCGCGGGCGGCGAGGTCGGTGTTGGTGGAGCCGGTGGAGTCGACCACGTCGAGGGCGGTCCACAGCGAGCCCTCCCGCAGCAGTCCGCGGCGCAGGGCGGGGACGTTGAGGGGTGGCCGGTCCAGGTCCGACCAACGGCTCCGTGGCGCATCCGAAGGTGTCATGCAAGCCACCCTAGGTGTGTCAAACGACGCACTGCCGAACGGTATCCGCGCCGATACGCTACGGCTCAGTAGCTGTTGGTCGGCGGGGCGTTCCCCAGCGGATCAGCGGCACAGTCGTCCCCGTGACCAGGCAGGGAGCCGCCACCCGATGTCCGAGCCGGAAGAGATCGACCTCCACACGACCGCGGGCAAGCTCGCGGACCTCCAGCGCCGCATCGGCGAGGCCACCCACGCGGGATCGGCGCGCGCGGTGGAGAAGCAGCACGCCAAGGGCAAGCTGACGGCGCGCGAGCGCGTCGGCCTGCTGCTCGACGAGGGTTCCTTCGTGGAGCTCGACGAGTTCGCCCGGCACCGGTCGACGAACTTCGGCATCGAGAAGAACCGGCCGTACGGGGACGGCGTCGTCACCGGCTACGGCACGGTGGACGGCCGTCCCGTCTGCGTGTACTCGCAGGACTTCACGATCTTCGGCGGCTCGCTGGGCGAGGTCTACGGTGAGAAGATCGTCAAGGTGATGGACTTCGCGCTGAAGACCGGCTGCCCGGTCATCGGCATCAACGACGGCGGCGGCGCCCGCATCCAGGAGGGCGTGGCGGCGCTGGGGCTCTTCGCGGAGATCTTCCGGCGCAATGTGCACGCCTCGGGTGTGGTCCCGCAGATCTCGCTGATCGTCGGCCCGTGCGCGGGCGGCGCGGTGTACTCCCCCGCGATCACGGACTTCACGGTGATGGTCGACCGGACGTCGCACATGTTCATCACGGGGCCCGACGTCATCAAGACGGTGACCGGCGAGGACGTCGGCTTCGAGGAACTGGGCGGCGCCCGTACGCACAACACCACCTCCGGGGTGGCGCACCACATGGCGGGCGACGAGAAGGACGCCATCGAGTACGTCAAGTCGCTGCTGTCCTACCTGCCGTCGAACAACCTCTCCGAGGCCCCGGCCTTCCCGGAGGAGGCGGACCTGGCGGTCACCGACGAGGACCGCGAGCTGGACGCCCTCATCCCGGACTCGGCGAACCAGCCGTACGACATGCACACCGCGATCGAGCACGTGCTGGACGACGGCGAGTTCCTGGAGACCCAGGCCCTGTTCGCGCCGAACATCATCACCGGGTTCGGCCGCGTCGAGGGCTACCCCGTGGGCGTCGTCGCCAACCAGCCGATGCAGTTCGCCGGCTGTCTGGACATCAACGCCAGTGAGAAGGCGGCCCGTTTCGTCCGCACCTGCGACGCGTTCAACGTGCCGGTGCTGACCTTCGTGGACGTGCCGGGCTTCCTGCCGGGCGTCGACCAGGAGTACGGCGGCATCATCCGGCGCGGCGCCAAGCTGATCTTCGCGTACGCGGAGGCGACCGTCCCGCTGATCACGGTGATCACGCGCAAGGCGTTCGGCGGCGCGTACGACGTGATGGGCTCCAAGCACCTGGGCGCCGACATCAACCTCGCCTGGCCGACCGCGCAGATCGCCGTCATGGGCGCGCAGGGCGCGGTCAACATCCTGCACCGCCGTACGATCGCCGCCGCCGAGGATCAGGAGGCGACGCGCGCGGAGCTGATCGCGGACTACGAGGACGCGCTGCTGAACCCGTACGTGGCCGCCGAGCGCGGGTACGTGGACGCGGTGATCATGCCGTCCGACACCCGGGCCCACATCGTGAAGGGGCTGCGCCAGCTCCGTACCAAGCGCGAGGCGCTGCCGCCCAAGAAGCACGGCAACATCCCCCTCTAGAAAACATCCCCTCCAGAAAGGGTCCTGGCCATGATCAAGGTCGTACGGGGCAACCCGACCCCGGAGGAGCTGGCCGCCGCGCTCGCGGTGGTCCGGGCCCGGGCGGCGGCCGCGTCCGCCGTGTCGTCCGGCCCACCCCAGCCGCCCGCCGGCTGGTCGCACCCGAGCCGGCTGGCCCGGCGCGTCCGCCCGCTGCCGGGCCCGCGCGCCTGGGCCCGTACGTACTGGCCCGCATAGCCGCTGGTGACGCGTGGGGCGGTGGTTGAGTACGCGTACTCAGGCGCCGCCCGACGCCCGCCCGCGAGGATCGCGTCATGCTCTGGTCCGACCCCGAGAACAAGCCCCCCAAGGAACTCCGCGACGCGGTGGACATGATGCGCCGAGCCGGTCTGCTGCTGGCGCTGGCGATGGTCGTCGCCATGTTCGTGCTGGGTACGCGCTGAGACCGCGACCGGCCTCGCCGGGTCCGGCGCCCCCGCGTCCGGCCGTCTCCGTACGATGGCGGCCATGACCGCACCCCGCCGCCTCGTCCTCGCCTCCGCCTCCCCCGCCCGCCTCGGCCTGCTGCGCCAGGCGGGCTTCCGGCCGGAGGTCATCGTCAGCGGCGTCGACGAGGACGCCCTGACCGCCGCCACCCCCGCCGGGCTCGCCCTGGTGCTCGCCGAGGCCAAGGCGGCCGTCGTCGCCGCCCTTCCCGAGGCCGCCGGCGCTTTGGTCATCGGCTGCGACTCGGTGCTGGAGCTGGACGGCGAGGCGCTCGGCAAGCCCGCCGACGCCGAGGAGGCCGTCGCCCGCTGGAAGTCGATGCGCGGGCGCGCCGGGGTGCTGCGCACGGGGCACAGCCTGACGGACACCGCGACCGGCCGGACGGTGTCGCGGACGGCGTCCACCACGGTCCGCTTCGGCGAGCCGAGCGACGCGGAGATCGCCGCCTACGTGGCCTCCGGCGAACCGCTGCACGTGGCGGGCGCGTTCACCCTGGACGGGCGGTCGGCGCCGTTCGTGGAGTCCATCGACGGCGACCCGGGCAACGTCATCGGGCTGTCGCTGCCGCTGCTGCGCCACCTGCTGGGCGAGCTGGGGATCTCGGTCACCGATCTCTGGGCCTGAGCGGGGGCGCCCGCGGGTTCAGGCCGGGGCGGGTGCGGGCGGCTGTTCGGGCTCCGGGCCGGGACCGGTCTTCGCCCCGGCGGCCGATCCGGCGTCCGGCGCGGCGGTCCGGGGGCCGTACGCCACCAGCGCGAGCACGATGAGCCCGAGCATCACCATCATCCAGGCGAACGCGGCCCAGCCGACGAGTCCGACCGTCAGCGCGCCGAGGACCCCGTGCAGGACGGCGCAGCAGATCAGCGCGATACGGGCGAGACGTCCAGGAGCCCGGTCGCGCGCGCCCGCAAGGAGCAGGAGCACGGCGCACAGCAGCAGGAACAGCCCGGAGACACCGCCGAGCGCCCAGGTGCCCTTGGACATCAGGTCGGGGTCGGAACCGGCCAGGGACATCTCCTGGTTCTTCACGACCGTGCCCAGGACCAGGTGGACGACCGCGATGCCCACGGCTTCCACGACCAGCGCGAGGGCGGCCAGAAAGGCCGCCGGTCTGCGCACCACGAAGCTCACCCCCTGTTACCAGCAGTACGTCCGACAGCGCGGACCTTACTAACGAGTAATGGCCACGACAAGAGTCGTGCGGAACCCCGGTGCACCCCTATGCGTCCGGGCTTTCGCGCGGCGGGCAAAGAATTGCTCACCCCTTAGTGGGAACTCCACAAAGAATCACCGTAAGTCGCTGCCCGTGCCGATAGAGACCTGGGCCACACCTGGTCGCTACTGTGCGGTTTCAGAACCCGGCGTACCGTGGTGGCACAAGGGATTTCACGACTCGAGCACGCCTCGAATCACACTCCGTGTGGGCAAGCTCACCATTGGGGACGGGTCGTAGGACCGTGTCGGTTGTCCCTAAACTCAGCTTGTTTCAAGGAGGGAGCCATCGTGCGCAAGGTGCTCATCGCCAACCGTGGCGAAATTGCTGTCCGTGTTGCTCGGGCCTGCCGGGACGCCGGTATCGGGAGCGTGGCCGTCTACGCCGACCCGGACCGTGACGCTCTGCATGTCCGCGCGGCCGACGAGGCATTCGCTCTGGGCGGTGACACCCCGGCGGCCAGTTACCTGGACATCGCCAAGGTGCTTCAGGCCGCGAAGGACTCCGGGGCGGACGCGATCCACCCCGGTTACGGCTTCCTCTCGGAGAACGCCGAGTTCGCCCAGGCCGTGCTGGACGCCGGCCTGACGTGGATCGGCCCGCCGCCGCAGGCGATCCGGGACCTCGGTGACAAGGTCGCCGCCCGCCACATCGCCCAGCGCGCCGGCGCCCCGCTCGTCGCGGGCACCCCGGACCCGGTCTCGGGCTCCGAGGAGGTCGTCGCCTTCGCCGAGGAGCACGGCCTGCCGATCGCGATCAAGGCCGCCTTCGGCGGTGGCGGCCGCGGCCTCAAGGTCGCCCGCACGCTGGAGGAGATCCCGGAGCTGTACGACTCCGCGGTCCGCGAGGCGGTCGCCGCGTTCGGGCGCGGGGAGTGCTTCGTCGAGCGCTACCTCGACAAGCCGCGCCACGTGGAGACCCAGTGCCTGGCCGACACCCACGGCAACGTGGTCGTCGTCTCGACCCGTGACTGCTCGCTCCAGCGCCGCCACCAGAAGCTCGTCGAGGAGGCCCCGGCCCCCTTCCTCTCCGACGCGCAGAACGCCGAGCTGTACGCGGCGTCCAAGGCGATCCTCAAGGAGGCCGGCTACGTCGGCGCCGGCACGGTCGAGTTCCTGGTCGGCATGGACGGCACGATCTCCTTCCTGGAGGTCAACACGCGCCTCCAGGTGGAGCACCCGGTGACCGAGGAGGTCTCCGGCATCGACCTGGTCCGCGAGATGTTCCGGATCGCCGACGGCGAGGAGCTGGGTTACGACGACCCCGCCTCGCGCGGCCACTCCTTCGAGTTCCGGATCAACGGCGAGGACCCCGGCCGGGGCTTCCTGCCGGCCCCCGGCACCGTCACGAAGTTCGACCCGCCGACCGGTCCGGGCGTGCGCCTGGACGCCGGTGTGGAGTCCGGCTCGGTCATCGGCCCCGCCTGGGACTCGCTGCTGGCGAAGCTGATCGTCACGGGTGCGACGCGTGAGCAGGCGCTCCAGCGTGCCGCCCGCGCCCTGGCGGAGTTCACCATCGAGGGCATGGCGACGGCCGTCCCGTTCCACCGCGCGGTCGTGACGGACCCGGCGTTCACCGCCGACCCGTTCCACGTCCACACCCGCTGGATCGAGACGGAGTTCGTCAACGAGATCAAGCCGTTCGCCGCGCCCGCCGAGGCGGAGGCCGACGACGAGGCCGGCCGCGAGACGGTGGTCGTCGAGGTCGGCGGCAAGCGCCTGGAGGTCTCGCTGCCCTCCTCGCTCGGCATGAGCCTGGCCCGTACCGGCCTCGCGGCGGGCGCCAAGCCCAAGCGCCGCGCGGCCAAGAAGTCCGGCTCCGCCGTCTCCGGCGACACCCTCGCCTCCCCGATGCAGGGCACGATCGTGAAGATCGCCGTGGAGGAGGGCCAGGAGGTCAAGGAGGGCGACCTGATCGTCGTCCTGGAGGCCATGAAGATGGAGCAGCCGCTGAACGCGCACCGCTCCGGCACGGTGAAGGGTCTGGCCGCCGAGGTCGGCAGCTCGATCTCCTCCGGCGCCGTCATCTGCGAGATCAAGGACTGACGCGGGGCCCGTCCCCGGGTGCCCCGGTCGCGTCGTCGGACGTGACCGGGGCACCGGTGCATTCGGGGACGGCCACCCTCCGCTCGATGGCATGCTGGAGACCGGGGAGACAGGAGGGACCGCACCATGGCGATGAGCACGACAGGGGCGCCGGCCCGGCCCATGCGTGCCGACGCGCGCCGCAACTACGGCCGGCTGCTGGCGGAGGCGCGTACCGCCTTCGCGGAACACGGCACCGACGCGTCCCTGGAGGACGTCGCACGGCGCGCCGGAGTGGGCATCGGCACGCTCTACCGGCATTTCCCGACCCGGCACGCGCTGATGAGCGCGGTCTTCCAGGAGGCGGTGACGGCGCTGATCACCCGCTCCCGCGAACTGGCCGGGGCGGAGCGGCCGTGCGCCGCGCTGGTGGAGTGGCTGGGTGCGATCGTCACTCATGCGGGTGAGTACCGCGGACTGGCGCAGGCCCTGATGTCCACGTGCCGGGACGAGAGTTCGGCCCTGGCCCGGTGCAACACTCCGCTGCGCGAGGCGGGTTCGGTGCTGCTGAGCCGCGCCCAGTCGAGCGGCACGGTCCGCGCGGACGTCTCGATCGACGACCTGATGCAGCTGACGAACGCGATCGCGCTGGCAGCGGAACAGTCCCCGGACGACCCGGACCTGGCAGACCGTCTCCTGCAACTGACCCTGACGGGCCTACGCGCCCCGAACCCCGCAGGCGACTGCGGCTGAGGAGCGGGGGTCCGGGGGCGACGCCCCCGGACGCACCCCCGTGCTAGCGCCGCCGCAGGTCCGCGACCCGCGCCGCCCGGTCCCGCTCCACCTCGCCCAACGGCGCCGAAGGCGCCCCGGGCACACCGCGCAACCCCTGCCCCTGCGTGCGCCGCTGGCCGGGCAGCGGCATCTCGCGCCGCGCACCCCGCGCCGACGCGCCCGCGTCCCCGGCGGCCGGGGCCGCCGACGCGGCCCCTCCGCCCGCGACGGCGATCCGCACGCCCTGGTCCGCCAGGGCCTGCAACTCCGCCGCCGCACGGTCGTCGTGCGCGGCGGGCTCGTCCGTCACCAGATGGGTGATGAGGTCGGTCGGCACGGTCTGGAACATCGTGTCGGAGCCGAGCTTGGTGTGGTCCGCGAGGACCACGACCTCCGCCGCCGCCTGCACCAGCGCCCGGTCCACGCTCGCGGAGAGCATGTTGGACGTGGAGAGCCCGCGCTCGGCGGTGAGCCCGCTCCCGGACAGGAACGCACGGGAGACCCGCAGCCCCTGGAGGGACTGCTCGGCCCCGCTGCCGACGAGGGCGTAGTTGGACCCGCGCAGGGTGCCCCCGGTCATCACCACCTCCACCCGGTTCGCGTGGGCCAGCGCCTGCGCGACGAGCAGGGAGTTGGTGACGACGGTCAGGCCGGGGACGCGCGCGAGCCGGCGGGCCAGCTCCTGCGTGGTCGTACCGGCGCCGACGACGATGGCCTCGCCCTCCTCGACGAGGCCGGCGGCCAGTTCGGCGATGGCCGTCTTCTCCGCGGTGGCGAGATGGGATTTCTGCGGAAAGCCGGACTCCCGCGTGAAACCGCCCGGCAATACCGCACCGCCGTGCCGGCGGTCGAGGAGTCCTTCTGCCTCCAGCGCCCGCACGTCCCGCCGTACGGTCACTTCGGAGGTCTGGACGACGCGGGCGAGCTCACGGAGCGATACCGCCCCGTTGGCGCGCACCATTTCGAGGATCAACTGACGACGTTCTGCAGCGAACACGAAACTGACAGTAACGTGACCGGACGAGAGTTTTCAGCAGTTTGCGCCGAATAGCAGAAGTTGTACACACAGCCGGTCGCCAAGTGGTATACGCAGTCATCTGGTTGTCACTCGGCGATCAGCGGGTGTTCTCCGGGGGTCTCCGGCGGGGTGCCGCCCGGCGGGCGGCGTCCCGCCGTTCGTCACGCCTCGCCCGTGCGCTTGCGGCTGTGCAGCTGGCGGGCGACCTCAGCGATCGATCCCGACAGGGACGGGTACACGGTGAAGGCGTTCGCGATCTGCTCGACCGTCAGATTGTTGTCGACCGCGATCGAGATCGGATGGATCAGTTCGCTCGCGCGCGGGGCGACGACACAGCCGCCGACCACGATGCCGGTGCCGGGGCGGCAGAAGATCTTGACGAAGCCGTCCCGGATGCCCTGCATCTTGGCGCGCGGGTTGCGCAGCAGCGGCAGCTTGACGACGCGCGCCTCGATCTTGCCTGCGTCGATGTCGGCCTGGGTGTACCCGACGGTGGCGATCTCCGGGTCGGTGAAGACGTTCGAGGAGACCGTCTTGAGGTTCAGCGGGGCCACCGCGTCGCCCAGGAAGTGGTACATCGCGATACGGCCCTGCATGGCGGCGACCGAGGCGAGGGCGAAGATGCCGGTGACGTCACCGGCCGCGTAGACGCCGGGCGCGCTGGTGCGCGAGACCTTGTCGGTGCGGATGTGTCCGGAGTCCTTGAGCCGGACGCCGGCCTCCTCCAGGCCCATGCCCGCGGTGTTCGGGATGGCGCCGACGGCCATCAGGCAGTGCGTGCCGGAGATGACCCGGCCGTCGGCGAGGGTCACCTCGACCCGGTCGCCGACGCGCTTGGCGGCCTGCGCGCGGGAGCGGGCCATGACGTTCATGCCGCGCCGCCGGAAGACGTCCTCCAGGACGGCGGCGGCGTCGGGGTCCTCGCCGGGCAGCACCCGGTCGCGGGACGAGACGAGCGTGACGCGCGAGCCGAGGGCCTGGTAGGCGCCGGCGAACTCGGCGCCCGTCACACCCGAACCGACGACGATGAGTTCCTGCGGCAGCTCGTCGAGGTCGTAGACCTGGGTCCAGTTGAGGATGCGCTCGCCGTCCGGCTGGGCGTCGGGGATCTCCCTCGGGTGGCCGCCGGTCGCGATCAGCACGGCGTCCGCGGTGAGGGTCTCCTCCGTGCCGTCCGCCGACGTGACGACGACCTTGCGGGAGCCGTCCGCGGCCTGCAGGCCTTCCAGCCGGCCGCGCCCGCGCATCACCCGGGCGCCGGCCCGGGTGACGGAGGCGGTGATGTCGTGGGACTGGGCGAGCGCCAGGCGCTTCACGCGCCGGTTGACCTTCCCCAGATCGACGCCGACCACACGGGCGGCCTGCTCGATGTGCGGGGTGTCGTCCGCGACGATGATGCCCAGCTCCTCGTACGAGGAGTCGAAGGTGGTCATCACCTCGGCCGTCGCGATCAGGGTCTTGGAGGGCACGCAGTCGGTGAGGACGGACGCGCCGCCGAGACCGTCGCAGTCGACGACGGTCACCTCCGCGCCCAGCTGGGCGCCCACCAGTGCCGCCTCGTACCCGCCGGGTCCGCCGCCGATGATCACGATCCGGGTCACGAAAAGTCCGCCTCGCGTTTCTCGTCCCACGGCCGTCTGCTTCCCCGGCCGGGGTCCGGGGGATCGCCCCGGTGGATGCAGTACGTACTTCATTGTCCCGCACGCGCCAAGGTGCTTCTCCCCGGGGCCCTCCATACGTGCGCCGGAGCGCACGGCGCACGGTCACGGCCGCCGAGTCCGCCGCCACGCCCCACCCCCTGATTCCACCCGTGTGTGCGGGCCCTTCCGCTCGGGAACCCGCCGCCCACGCCCCGTACTCCCGTACCCTCGATCACATGTCGCTCTACGCCGCGTACGCCGGCAACCTCGACGCGCGGCTGATGACGCGCCGCGCCCCGCACTCACCGCTGCGCGGCACCGGCTGGCTGAACGGCTGGCGGCTGACCTTCGGCGGGGAGCAGATGGGCTGGGAGGGAGCGCTGGCCACGGTGGTGGAGGCGCCCCGCTCGCAGGTGTTCGTCGCCCTCTACGACCTGGCCCCCATGGACGAGGACTCCATGGACCGCTGGGAGGGCGTCGGCCTGGACATCTACCGCCGCATGCGCATCCGGGTGCACACGCTGGACGGCGAGGAGCCGGCCTGGATCTATGTGCTGAACGGTTACGAGGGCGGCCTGCCGTCCGCCCGCTACCTCGGCGAGATCGCGGACGCGGCCGAGTCGGCGGGCGCGCCGCACGATTATGTGATGGAACTCCGCAAGCGTCCCTGCTGAGCGGAGCGGCCGTGGCCGCCGTGGAAACGGCGGCGACCTGCCCCTTTGTCCCCGGACCCGGCCGCGGGTTGTCGGAACGCACGAACAAATGTCGCAAGACTCTGTACAGGGGCATCTACGCGCGTAGGGGTTCAGCGGTTACGCTCGTCCGCGTGAACGCATCAGTTATTCCGGACCACATCCAGGGCGACCCGTATGCGGCCGCCGCCGACGCCGCCGCCCGCCTGCGCGAGCTGACCGGTGCCGAGACTCACGACGTCGCCCTCGTGATGGGCTCGGGCTGGGCGCCCGCCGCCGCCTCGCTCGGCGTTCCGGAAGCGGAGTTCCCGGTGACCGCGCTGCCCGGGTTCCCCGCCCCCGCCGTGGAGGGCCACGGCGGCACGGTCCGCTCGCACGTCATCGGCGACAAGCGGGCCCTGGTGTTCCTGGGCCGTACGCACTTCTACGAGGGCCGCGGCGTGGGCGCCGTCGCCCACGGGGTGCGGACGGCCGTCGCCGCGGGGTGTCGGACCGTGGTCCTGACGAACGGCTGCGGCGGGCTGCGCGAGGGGATGCGCCCCGGCCAGCCGGTCCTGATCAGCGACCACATCAACCTCACGGCGGCGTCCCCGATCGTCGGGGCGAACTTCGTGGACCTGACCGACCTGTACTCGCCCCGGCTCCGGGCCCTGTGCAAGGAGGTCGACGCGACCCTCGAAGAGGGGGTGTACGTCCAGTTCCCCGGCCCGCACTACGAGACGCCGGCCGAGATCGGCATGGTCCGCGTGATGGGCGGCGACCTCGTCGGCATGTCCACGGTCCTGGAGGCCATCGCGGCCCGCGAGGCGGGGGCCGAGGTCCTCGGCATCTCCCTGGTCACCAACCTGGCGGCGGGCCTCAGCGGCGAACCGCTGAACCACGAGGAGGTCCTCCAGGCCGGCCGCGACTCCGCAACCCGCATGGGCACCCTGCTGGCCCGGGTCCTGGCCCGCATCTGACCGAGGCCGGGACCCACTTCCCGGCGTTTGAGGCCCGGCGTCCGGGGCAGCGCCCCGCGAACCCCAGCCCCGCCGGCGTTTGAGGCGCGGGGTCCGGGGCAGCGCCCCGGTTTCGGGAAGGGGCGGGGTGGGGAACAGGCCCGCCGCAGGCGCCCACCCCCACCCGCCCCCACCCACCCACCGCACAGCGCAGCGCCCCGCGCCCCCACCCCGAAAGGCGACCACCGTGACCACGCCCCCGGACCTCCTCGCCCGCGCCCGCGCCTGGCTCGCGGAGGACCCCGACCCCGACACCCGCGACGAGCTCGCCAAGCTCATCGACGCCCGGGACACCGACGAGCTGGCCCCCCGCTTCGCCGGCACCCTCCAGTTCGGCACCGCCGGACTGCGGGGCGAACTCGGCGCCGGCCCCATGCGCATGAACCGCTCCGTGGTCATCCGCGCCGCCGCCGGCCTCGCCGCGTACCTGAAAGCCCAGGGGCACCCGGACGGCCTCGTCGTCATCGGCTACGACGCCCGCTACAAGTCCGCCGACTTCGCCCGTGACACGGCGGCGGTGATGGTCGGCGCCGGGCTGCGCGCGGCGGTGCTCCCCCGCCCGCTGCCGACCCCGGTCCTCGCGTACGCCATACGGCATCTCGGCGCCGTCGCCGGCGTCGAGGTGACCGCCAGCCACAACCCGCCCCGCGACAACGGCTACAAGGTCTACCTCGGCGACGGCTCGCAGATCGTGCCGCCGGCGGACGGCGAGATCGCCGCCGGCATCGCGGCGGTCGGCCCGCTGGACGGCGTCCCGCGCCCCGAATCCGGCTGGGAGACCCTGGGCGAGGAGGTCCTGGACGCCTATCTGGCCCGTACGGACGCCGTGCTCGACGCCGCGTCGCCCCGTACCGCCCGCGTCGTGTACACCGCGATGCACGGCGTCGGCACCTCCGTGCTGACCGCCGCGTTCGACCGGGCCGGCTTCCCCGCCCCGGTGCTCGTGGCGGAGCAGGCCGAGCCGGACCCCGCCTTCCCCACCGTGGCCTTCCCCAATCCGGAGGAGCCCGGCGCGATGGACCTCGCGTTCACCACCGCGCGCCGCGCGAACCCCGACATCGTCATCGCGAACGACCCGGACGCCGACCGCTGCGCCGTCGCCGTCCCGGACGCCTCGGTGGACGGCGGCTGGCGGATGCTGCGGGGCGACGAGGTCGGCGCGCTGCTCGCCGCCCACCTGGTGCGCCGGGGCGCCACCGGCGTCTTCGCGGAGTCGATCGTCTCGTCCTCGCTGCTGGGCCGCATCGCCGGGAAGGCGGGCCTGGGGTACGAGGAGACCCTGACGGGCTTCAAGTGGATCGCCCGTGTGGAGGGGCTGCGATACGGGTACGAGGAGGCGCTCGGCTACTGCGTGGACCCGGAGGGCGTCCGCGACAAGGACGGCATCACGGCCGCGCTGCTCGTCGCCGAGCTGGCCTCGGTACTCAAGGAGCAGGGCCGTACGCTCCCCGACCTGCTGGACGACCTCGCGCTGGAGCACGGGCTGCACGCCACGGACCAGCTGTCGGTGCGGGTGGAGGACCTGTCGGTCATCGCGGACGCCATGCGCCGGCTGCGGGAGCGGCCGCCGGCCGCCCTGGCGGGGCTGCCGGTCACGTCGGCGGAGGACCTGTCGCGCGGCTCGGACCGGCTGCCGCCGACCGACGGGCTGCGCTACGGGCTCGACGGCGCCCGGGTGATCGTCCGCCCGAGCGGCACGGAGCCGAAGCTGAAGTGCTATCTGGAGGTCGTGGTGCCGGTCGGCGCGGCCGACGAGCTGCCCGCGGCCCGGACCAGGGCCACCGAGCTGCTGAACGGCATCAAGCGCGACCTGGCGACCGCCGCCGGCATCTGACGACGGCGGCGACGGGGGCGGGGGCCGGGCCCGTCCCCGGATCAGCCGGTCGCGCCGAGGACCACCAGCAGCACCGCGCCCACGACGCACGGCGCGATGACCTCGTACGCCCAGCGCACCGACGCCGCGGGGTCGCCGTCCAGCCGCTTGTCGCCCGCGCGCTCGGCCAGCTCGCGCAGATCGGCCACGGTCTGGTCGGCGGGCGCGGTACGCGACTTGGAGTTTCGTACGTCGGTGGTAACAGAAGTACGGCGGTAAGGATCGTCCACGGCCTGCCGGGACTGCTGCCGGGCGGCCTTCTTGCGCTGCCGCAGCGACACGGGCACGGCCCACAGCTGGTACTTCTTGCCGTCCTGGGTGAACAGCTCGCTCGAATACCCGGCCCGTACGTCGGCGACGTCGGTCCACGGCAGCGTGATCGTGCGGAACGGGTTGCGGACGCGGATGCGCCGGTCGTTGACGGACACCACCGGGCGCAGTGTGAAGGCGACGATCAGCGGCACCGCGGTCAGCAGCCCGGCGAGCGCCATCCACGGCACACGTCCCTCGCCCCGGAAGACGGCGTCGCCGCCGATCCAGCAGAGGAGCGCGAGGAGCAGGACTCCCGTGGCCGGCCCGGCGGGCGACCGGAAGGTCCGGTCGGCGTAGGTGGGCTCGTCGGGAGGCGTGGGGCTCGTCATGAGGCCGATTGTGCCTGACGCGTCGCGGGGGCGCGGCGGGGCGGTGCGGAAGGCGGCGATGACCTGGGCCCCTGTACAGGTCGCTACGCGCGTAGATATGCTCATCTGGTGACCATGCCCACCACCCTCCCCGCATTCGCCGACGCGACGGCGTCCGACAGTGCGCTGCGCCGCTTCCTGCACGGGCTGCCCGGCGTCGACGCGGTCGGCCTCGAAGCGCGCGCCGCCGCCCTCGGAACCAGGTCGATCAAGACGACGGCCAAGGCGTACGCCATCGACCTCGCCATCTCGATGATCGACCTGACGACGCTGGAAGGCGCGGACACCCCCGGCAAGGTCCGGGCGCTCGCCGCCAAGGCCGTCAACCCCGATCCCACCGACCGCACGACCCCGCGCACCGCCGCGGTCTGCGTCTACCCCGACATGGCGGCCACCGCGGCCGCCGCCCTGGCCGGCTCCGGCGTCAAGGTGGCGTCCGTCGCGACGGCCTTCCCCGCCGGCCGCGCCGCGCTCGACGTGAAGCTCGCGGACGTCCGGGACGCCGTGGCGGCCGGTGCCGACGAGATCGACATGGTGATCGACCGGGGCGCGTTCCTGGCCGGCCGCTATCTGAAGGTGTACGAGGAGATCCTCGCCGTGAAGGCGGAGTGCGGCTCCGCCCGGCTCAAGGTGATCTTCGAGACCGGTGAGCTGTCCACGTACGACAACATCCGGCGGGCCTCCTGGCTCGGGATGCTGGCGGGCGCGGACTTCATCAAGACGTCGACCGGCAAGGTCGCGACCAACGCCACGCCGGCGAACACGCTGCTGATGCTGGAGGCGGTGCGCGACTTCCGGGCGCAGACCGGTGTCCAGGTCGGGGTGAAGCCGGCCGGCGGCATCCGCACCTCGAAGGACGCGGTCAAGTTCCTCGTGCTGGTCAACGAGACGGCGGGCGAGGACTGGCTGGACAACCACTGGTTCCGCTTCGGCGCCTCCAGCCTGCTGAACGATCTGCTGATGCAGCGCCAGAAGCTCAGCACCGGCCGTTACTCCGGCCCCGATTACGTGACGGTGGACTGATACCCATGGCATCCGCATTCGAGTACGCACCGGCGCCGGAGTCCCGTTCCGTCGTCGACATCGCCCCTTCGTACGGCCTGTTCATCGACGGTGAGTTCACCGACGCGGCGGACGGCAAGGTCTTCAAGACGGTCTCGCCGAGCAGCGAGGAGGTGCTGTCCGAGGTCGCGCGGGCCGGCGCCGAGGACGTGGACCGGGCCGTGAAGGCGGCGCGCGGGGCGTTCGAGAAGTGGTCGGCGCTGCCCGGCTCCGAGCGCGCCAAGTATCTGTTCCGGATCGCCCGGATCATCCAGGAGCGCAGCCGTGAGTTGGCCGTCCTGGAGACGCTGGACAACGGCAAGCCGATCAGGGAGACCCGCGACGCGGACCTGCCGCTGGTCGCCGCGCACTTCTTCTACTACGCGGGCTGGGCCGACAAGCTGGATCACGCCGGCTTCGGGCCGAACCCGCGCCCGCTGGGCGTGGCCGGCCAGGTCATCCCGTGGAACTTCCCGCTGCTGATGCTGGCGTGGAAGATCGCCCCGGCACTCGCCACGGGCAACACGGTGGTCCTCAAGCCCGCCGAGACGACGCCCCTGTCCGCGCTGTTCTTCGCGGACATCTGCCGCCAGGCGGGCCTGCCCAGGGGTGTCGTGAACATCCTGACGGGGTACGGCGACGCCGGCGAGGCGCTCGTCTCGCACCCCGACGTGAACAAGGTGGCCTTCACCGGCTCGACCGCCGTCGGCAAGGCCATCGCGCGCCAGGTCGCGGGGACGGACAAGCGGGTCACGCTGGAGCTGGGCGGCAAGGGCGCCAACATCGTCTTCGACGACGCCCCGATCGACCAGGCCGTCGAGGGCATCGTGACCGGCATCTTCTTCAACCAGGGCCAGGTGTGCTGCGCGGGCTCGCGGCTGCTGGTGCAGGAATCCGTCCAGGACGAGCTGCTGGACGCCCTCAAGCGCCGGCTGACCACGCTGCGCCTCGGCGACCCGCTGGACAAGAACACCGACATCGGCGCGATCAACTCCGCGGAGCAGCTGGCCCGGATCACCGCGCTCACCGAGACGGGCGAGGCGGAGGGCGCGGAGCGCTGGTCGGCCCCGTGCGAACTGCCCTCGGCGGGTTACTGGTTCGCCCCGACGCTGTTCACCAACGTCACCCAGGCGCACACGATCGCCCGCGACGAGATCTTCGGCCCGGTCCTGTCCGTGCTGTCGTTCCGTACGCCGGACGAGGCGGTCGCCAAGGCGAACAACAGCCAGTACGGCCTGTCGGCCGGCATCTGGACGGAGAAGGGCTCGCGCATCCTCGCGGTGGCGAACAAGCTCCGGGCGGGCGTCGTCTGGGCCAACACGTTCAACAAGTTCGACCCGACCTCGCCGTTCGGCGGTTACAAGGAGTCGGGCTTCGGCCGCGAAGGCGGCCGCCACGGCCTGGAGGCGTACCTCGATGTCCGATAACCGTCTGAGCGTCTTCAAGACCTACAAGCTGTACGTCGGGGGCAAGTTTCCCCGTTCCGAGAGCGGCCGGGTGTACGAGGTGACGGACTCGAAGGGCAGGTGGCTGGCGAACGCGCCCCAGTCGTCCCGCAAGGACGCGCGGGACGCGGTCGTGGCCGCCCGCAAGGCGTTCGGCGGCTGGTCGGGGGCGACCGCGTACAACCGCGGCCAGGTCCTCTACCGCGTCGCGGAGATGCTGGAGGGCCGCCGCGAGCAGTTCGTCCGGGAGGTGGCCGAGGCGGAGGGCCTGTCGAAGTCCAAGGCGGCGGCCGTCGTGGACGCGGCGGTGGACCGCTGGGTCTGGTACGCGGGCTGGACGGACAAGGTGGCCCAGGTGGTGGGCGGGGCGAACCCGGTCGCGGGCCCGTTCTTCAACCTGTCGACGCCCGAGCCGACGGGCGTGGTGACGGTTCTCGCCCCGCAGGAGTCGTCGTTCCTGGGGCTGGTCTCGGTGGTGGCTCCGGTGATCGCGACCGGTAACACGGTGGTCGTGGTGGCCTCCGCGAAGTCCCCGCTGCCCGCCCTGTCGCTGGGCGAGGTGCTGGCCACCTCGGACCTGCCGGGCGGTGTGGTCAACGTCCTGTCGGGGAGGACGGCGGAGATCGCCGCGCCGCTCGCCGCCCACCAGGACGTGAACGGCATCGACCTCACGGGCGCGGACGCGGCCCTGGCGAAGGAGCTGGAGATCGCGGCGGCCGACAACCTGAAGCGGGTTTCACGCCCGCAGGTTGTGGAAGGGGACGGCGACGGCGTCGACTGGACGGCCGATCCCGGGACGCACCGGCTGACCGCCTTCCTGGAGACCAAGACGGTGTGGCACCCCACGGGCGCGCTGGGCGCCTCGGGCTCCTCGTACTGACGGACGCGTGTACGGCCCGTTTCCCCGCGTCGTGACCGGGAAACGGGCCGTACGCCGTGCCGCACGGTGCCGTCAGTGGTGCAGGCCGTCCACGACCGGGCCGACCAGGGGCAGGTCCTTGATGGCGCCGCCGCTGGTGAGCGGGTCGGTGACCAGGGCGGTGGACAGCGGCTTGAAGTCGGCGACCTGGGTGCCCACCGCGTTGTCCAGCGGGTCCGTTCCGGTGCCGGCCAGCGGGTCGAGCCGCAGATGGGTCACGGGCGCGACGCTGTTCCCCACGGCGTGCCCCAGGGCCCCGGTGACCGCGCCGCCGACCGCCCCGGTGGCCTCCCCGAGGACGGCGTCGGTGCCGGCGTCCTGGACGACGGGCAGCGGGGCCGCCTGGGCCGCCGCACCCCCGGCGCCGAGCGCGGCTCCCACCGCGGTGACGGTCAGCCCCGCCCGCAGCAGGGTGCGGCGCCGGGACTTGGACAGTGCGTGACGTGCCATGGATTTCCCACCTGATCGGGCCGATGAAACCATCGACCGGGTAATCGTCCGAGCGCACAGAGTAGTTGAGATGTGATGCGCGATACCAACAGGACCTCCGGGGGTCCCCTGTGCGGGTCAATGCCTCAAACTCGTGTTCTGTGAGTTCCCAAGCGCTTCCGACCCGTGTTGTCCTGCTGACCGGTCCCTCCGGGTCCGGCAAGTCGTCCCTGGCGGCCCGTACCGGTCTTCCGGTGCTGCGGCTCGACGACTTCTACAAGGAGGCCGGCGACCCCACCCTGCCGCTCGTCCCCGGCAGTACGGACATCGACTGGGACTCCCCGGACTCCTGGGACGCGGACGCGGCCGTCGCCGCGATCGGGGAACTCTGCGACGGCGGCAGCGCCGATGTCCCGGTGTACGACATCTCCACCAGTTCCCGCACCGGGCACGAGACGCTGCACATCGGGCGCACCCCGCTCTTCGTGGCGGAGGGCATCTTCGCGGCGGACATCATCGACCGCTGCCAGGCGCAAGGGCTGCTGGCCGACGCGCTCTGCCTGCGCGGGCGCCCCTCGACGACGTTCCGGCGCCGTCTGCTGCGCGATCTGCGCGAGAGCCGCAAATCGGTGCCGTTCCTGCTGCGGCGGGGCTGGCGCCTGATGCGTACCGAACGCCGCATCGTGGCCCGCCATGCGGCGCTGGGGGCGCATCCCTGCGCGAAGCGGGAGGCACTGGGCCGACTGGCCGCAGCCGCCGCGGGCCGGCGCCGCACCCCGGCCGCGCAGTAGTTTCGGCGCACCATTCTTTCCACCCCGCTCTACCTCTACTGGGGGCATCGAGACGAACCGCATGTCGTTCGGGTGAGGGCTCGTACGGTGCAGACGCACGCATGTCACCGAGTGGCCATGCTGCGCGAGAGGTCATCACCACTCAAGGACTGCTACGTCCTGGAGGTGATCAAGCTCTCCCAGGCCACCGCGACACTGTCCGGGGCAAGGCGCACGGCGTCTGCCCGGCCTGCGCGGGCCATGGCGGCGCGACGGGTGGGGTCGGTCAGGAGGCCGATGGCAGCGGTGGCGAAGGCGTACTGGGTGCCGGGTTCGTCGATGTCGCCTTCGATGAGGATGCCGGTCTGGTTGTGGTGGACGCGTTCGGTGAGGGCGTCGATAGGGCTGGTGATGACGGGGGTGCCGGCTGCGGCGGATTCGGCGGCCGAGAGGCAGAACATCTCCGGGAATCGGCAGGGGTAGAGGGTGACGGCGGCCTGTTGCTGGATCTCGATCAGTTCGGCGCGGGGGCGGGTGCCGAGTAGGCGGACGCCGTCGGGGAGGGGGCGACCACCGAGGATCTGGTGCCAGCGGTCGTCGGACTCGGAGTTGGTGAAGCCCCAGAGCTGCCAGCCGCTGGTGACCCAGAGTTCGGCGTCGGGGACGGCGGCGCGGATGCGTGGCCAGAGGGCGAGGGCTGCGTCGAGGCCGCGGTTGGGCATGCTGGCGAAGAGACAGATGGGGCCGCGACCGGTGAGGGGACGGCTGTAGCGCTCGGTCTCGACGGGGAGCGGAATCAGGTGGGTGGGAATGTCCACGGCAGCCGCCTGGACCCGCTGCCGCATGGCATGGGAAGCGAGGACGACCTGGCCGCCCCGGTCGCGGAAGGTGTCGGCAAAGGCGGCCGGGCCCCGAGCTCGGTCGTCGAGCATCCAGAAGAGGTGGTGTGCGGCCTTGGAGTCGGCGGGCCACAGGGCCTCGTCGAAGCGGACCGCGACGGCTACGTCAGGGGCAGGGATGGTGTCGAGTTCCCAGGTCATGCGCCAGGTCACGCCGTCGTAAGTGCCGGGGTGGTAGCAGCAGTTGAAGACCTCGACGTCGTGGCCTCGCGCGGCGAGGGCACGGGTGAGGAGGACCAGGGAGGCTTCGCAGCCGCCGAGTCCGGGGTTGTCGTAGTCGGGCGGGTAGAAGCTTGTGCGCTTGGGGTAATGGAACTGCCATCGCATCGGGGCTCCCTGGGTTCCTCGGGTGGGTGGGTCAGTTGCGCCAGGTATCCTCGCGGACCGCTGCCGGGTCGAGGCCGAGCTGGTATGCGGCCTGGACAGCGGCGGCGGACTGGAGGAGTCCGTCGATGCCCCAGTCGAGAAGCGCCGGGGCCTTGTTGAGCGGGGCGATCAGTCGGCCGTAGGTGCGGCCTGTGTCGGGGTCGGGCTCGCGCGGGAGGAAGTCGGTGATCCGGACGGCCAGGCGGAGCTGGGCGTACGGCGGCAGCCCGTCCTCGGTGACCTCCTGGTAGCCGAGGTAGACCGGCTCACCGATGGTGATCTGGCTTTCCTCGCGGCACTCGCGGGCGAGGACGGCCGGGGCGTTCTCGCCGCGTTCCGGCTTGCCGCCGGGCAGGCCGTAGCGGCCGGCGTCCTCGCGGAGCAGTACGCGGCCGGTGTCGTCGAAGCAGAAGCCGTACACCTGGCGGACGGGGATGTCCTCGGGCAGGGGGGCGGTGATCCAGCGGAAGGAGACCACGGGGTTTCTCCTGGTGGTGGGTCGAGTTCTCGGAAACGGCTTGCCCGGCGGTGGAGTTCGGTGTGAAGTCCTGGGCATGCCTGTGTTGTTCTGCAAGCCTGACGCACTCGACGGTCCGCACAGCACGGTGCGCGGTCACCGTGCTGCTGGTTTCTACGCGGCTCTGGCGGCCCAGTGCGCTGGTGAGGGCCCGGAGGGCCTGGTCGAGCCGTGGCGTACGAGCGCGCGGCGGGCCGCCACCCAGATTGCTGAACGGGCGCAAACCGAGGAAGCGTTCAGGGGCGCGGTGGTGACTCCCGATGCCGCTGCCGAACGGCTCCGGCAGGCAGGGCGGTTGCTGGCGGACGGGCCGGAGCAGACCCGTGGCGTCGTACGGCGGGCCGTTCGCCTGCTGGGGTTCGAAGTGGAGGCCGAGCGGCGAGTCGTGCTGGGTGAGGGCGGAGTCGAGGCGGTGTACGGCGGGGCCACCACCACGGTGGAGTTCGAGCGGGTTCGCGCCGATCTCGTGGACTACCTGGCCTCCGATCCTGTGGAGGTGTGGCTGCTGTCCGGACGGCAGGACCCGTGCGTGCTTCAGTGGTGGAAGACGTACGTCCGGCACATGCTCCTGGACCGCAAGCCCGGCGAGTACTTGCTGCGGAACCTGGTCCATGTGTGCGACGGGCCGGACGCTGCCTACCTGGCCGGCCTGCTGCGCGGCTGACCTCACCGGCGGGCCTCCCAACACGAGGCCGCGTGCGAAGCGATCTTCGCGGCGAGTTCGTGGGGGTCCGCGTCGGTGCTGTCCAGACACAGCAGGTGCGGAACCTGCGCAGACATGAGGCGGTCGAGAGTGGCGTGCCAGGCGGCAAAGGCCGTGGGGTCCGGTCCGAGGAACCGACGGCGCTCGACCTTGGTGGTGCGGCCGGCGGCAACATCGGCCCGGTGCCGGGCCAGGCGAGTACCGAAGTCGGTATGGAGGAGGGTGGCTCCCGCGTACCGGAGGTGGGCGGCGCGGGTGTAGCGGTAGCCGCGGGCCATCCACCGGTCGTTCTCGACCGCGGCGCGGGCCCAGGCACGAAAGTGGGTGCTGGCCTTCAGAACCGGGACCGGCCCGGGGCGGAACAGGAACCCATCGAGCGCGGGCTCGGCCACGTACAGCCCGCGGCGAAGGAGATCGGTCGGGGTGTTTCTGGGGACGGCGGCGGTGATGTTGGCGAGCCGGGCGTCGAGGCGCCCGAGTCCGCCTCCGAGGAGGGGGCCGATCACTAGCCGCGTGTCCAGCCCCTGCTCGCGCAGGTGTTCTTGAACCAGGGCGGCGATCGTCTTCTTACCGGAGCAGTCCAGCCCCTCCAGAGCGTACGGTCGCATCCAGGTCTCCTCCCTTCAGCTCCAGGGGGATGGGGCCGCCCTTGGCCAGCGAAGCGCTGATGAGCGCCTCGGCGGCGGCGTGGGCCTCGGTCGTGCAGGCGGCCAGCTCGACGAGGTGGAGCGGGTAGCGGTGGTCGTCGCCGTGCGGCAGGTCGGCGTAGTGCCAGGAGTCCTCGTCGTCCGGGCAGCAAGGGATGGCCGCCGCCTCCGGAGCAGCAAGCAGGGTGCTCGCGATGTCGAAGGCGCCGTATGTGTTGCCGAAGTGGCGCACGGGGGTGCCGACAAGGTGCAGGGACACTTCCGCGAGCGCGGTCAGGCGGGAGCCGGGAACCAGTCGGCCGGCGTCGAGGAGGTTGATCAGTTCGTCCTCGCCGAGCGGGACGGGTCGTCCCGGGGGGCGGGCGTCGCTGGTCGTCGGCAGGGGCGACAGGTCCAAGCGACCGTCCAAGGCGTGGAGACGAACGCGCAGCGGCACGCCCTCGGGGCTGATGGCCACAGCGAGCAGTGGCCACATCGGCCGCCGCTCCTGCTCGGCCCAGCGCACGAGAGCAGTGAGCAACCCGCCGGGCACGTGTCCGAGCGCCCGGGCCAGCGTGTGCCGTGCGTCGGAGCGGGTGAGGCTGGTGAGCGTCAGGCGAGGCAGGGACGGGGTGAGTCTGCGGTGGAGGGCGTCGGTGGCCTGCCACAGCGCCTCGCCGATGGTGAGGCCGTTGCTGCCTTCCGCGCACCGTGCTGCGAAGTCGTCTCGTACGCCGGCGAATACCCGGTGCTCCGCTCTCGTCGGCTCCGGGTGCCGTAGCGCCGCCTCGTACACATGGGTGATGTGCCGTACGGCGTCGGGCTCGGAGGCCGGGAGCCACCACGGGGCGAAGACGCTGTCGCCGCCCAGTTCCACGACGTGGAGGCGCCCGTCCCGGACGCGCGGGAGGCGGATGGTGGTGCCGCCGCGATGGCGCGGGAACTCGTTGAGGAGTCCGTCGCCGTGGCCGAGGACCACGGGGTGACGATGGTGGTGGACGGGCATACGCGCAGACGGGTTGACGGTGGGGTGCCAGGCGTCCGTGACGTCGAAGGTCATCGGCTCGCCTCGACCGGATTCGGCGCCTGCCAGGGCAGCGCGGCGCGTCCGTCCAGGTGGTGGGCGTAGCGGTGGAGGTTGGCGGCGAGTTCGGCGTCCCGGCGGGCGGCGCTACCCGAGCGAGGCGGGTGCTCGCGGTGGAACACCCCGGTGGACAGCACCGGCACGACGTACGAGCCTCGGGCGATGGCCTTGGCGGCGAAACACACATCCTCTGGTCCCCAGCCGGCGAAGTCGGGCGGGAAGCCGATGGAGCGTGCCGTCGCGGCGGGCAGGGCCAGGTTGTTGCCCTTGACCATGAAGGGCAGGTCCACCGGGCCGAGGCGTCGGCCATTGCCGAGGTCCCGGAAGCCGCGCGTCTGCCGGATCGGGTGGACGGTGACCGGCTCAGGCACGGGGGCGAGGCCGAGGCGCCCCGGCTTGTAGTGCGCGGAGACGCGGGAGTCGCGGCTGCCGTCCGGTGCCCGAGCCGGGACGGGCAGGTGGGCGGGGACGTGGTCGCGCAGTGAGACGGTGATCAGGTTCGGGGCGAGTAGGTGGCGGGCGACGTGCTCGGTCAGGTAGTCGGGTGCGAGGTGGGTATCCGCGTCGCAGAAGAGGATCAGGCCGTGGCGGCTGCGGGCCAGGCCGTGGTTGCGGGCGCCGCCACAGTGGAGCTGAGTGTCGGAGCGGACCAGACGGATCTGGCGGGGCAGCCCGGACGGAAGGCTGAGCAGCGGGTCGCTGGCGTCGTCGACAACGATCGCCTCCCACGGGGTGCCGGCCGGGAGGCGGGCAGCGGCGTCGGCGAGCGCGTGCAGGACGCCTGGCAGGACTTCGTGGACTCCACGGGCCGGGATCACCACGCTGATGCCCGCCCACCAAGGCAACGGCAGGGCATGAGCCACGTCCATGGGGCCGAATCCGACGGCACGGGCGGCCAGGTCCAGCGTCCAGTAGTCGTTGCTGCGGGCCGCGAGCGCTTCTCGGATCCGAAGCCCTTGGCTGCCGATGGGCTTGGTGTCGGGCCAGCCGAGCCAGCCGGTCACCACCCAGGGATGTGAGACGTCGGCCTCGCCCAGGATCGCCAGGACGCGTCGATGACCACGCTCGGCCAGAAGCAAACGGACAGGCCCTGCAGCCTGGTTCGTGTCGGCAAGGGCGGCCAACGCGTGCCGGGCCGGCGCGTGCCTCCAGGTTTCGCCCCGGCCGATCCAGCTCGGCCGTCCTGGCGCGGCGAGACGGACCGTGGCCGAAGGCATCGGGACCTCGACCAGTACTTCGAGCGGGGCATGTCCGCACCGCTCCCATAGCGGGGCCGCTTCGCCGGATCCGCTCGTCAGGCGGAAGTCCTGTGGCGCGGTCACGACGCGAACTCCGCGCCGACCAGATCCGTCACCTCGGGCAGTCCCGGCAGGTCGTGACCCATGCGATCCCGCTTCGTGCGCAGGTACTCCAGGCTGTGGATATTGGCGTCCACCAGCAATGGCAGCCGCTCGGCCACGTCGACGCCGAGTGCGGTGAGGGCCTCGACCTTGTCCGGGTTGTTGGACAGCAGCCGTACCGACCGCACACCGAGATCCGCCAGCACCCGGGCAGCGACCCGGTAGTCACGGGCATCCTCCGGCAGACCCATCGAGGCGTTGGCGTCGACCGTGTCGAACCCGGCGTCCTGGAGCGCGTAAGCCCGCAGCTTCGCCAGCAGCCCGATCCCCCGGCCCTCGTGTCCGCGCAGGTAGAGGATCACCCCGACGCCCTCGGCGGCCACCGCGGCCATGGCCGCGTCCAGCTGCGGCCCGCAGTCGCACCGCAGTGAGCCGAGGGCCTCGCCGGTCAGACACTCCGAGTGCACCCGTACGAGCACCCGCTCGGCGCCCCGGACTCGGCCGAGGGTGAGCGCCAGCTGCTCCCCGCCCTCCAGCACATTGCGGTATCCCCAGGCGGTGAACATGCCATGGGCGGTGGGGATACGGGCCTGGGCGGCGCAGCCGAGAGTGCCGGAAAGGTCGGTCGTCCGCGCGTCGCACGCCTCGTGGGACTCCGAGGTCTCCCGCCGGGCCTGCTCGCGTAACGCCATGAGGATCAGCCCCATCGTGTTCTGACCGTGCCCGGCGCACACACCCCAGAACTCATCGCCCCAGTCGTTGCCCTCCACCAGCTCAGCCGTGCCCGTCGCAAGTAGCCTCTCGCGCAGCTCCGCGTCCTGGAACTTCTGCTCGACCAACGAACGCATCACGGCCACCTTCGCCTCCTCCCAGTCGGGGCGGTCGGCGTGGCGCCGGCCCAGGCGCTTGGCCTCGTCCGGGTCCGGCTCTCCAGCAATCCGGGCACGGATGGAAAGGTCGAGGGTCTTGGCGGCCTGGTAGGCGTGCTCGACCGTGGGGTATTCGATCCCGTCGAGCCGGACCATGGCGGCCGAGTAGTTCGACAGGAACTCCCACGGGCCGGTGAACCGGTCGATGGCGCGGGTGGACGGGGTGGGCACAGCCGGTGCCGGAGTCATGGCACCCTCCTCGGAGTTGGATGACGGGGAAAGATCGAACACGGCCCAGCAGCGCTTGCCGGTCGCCGTCGGCTCGGTTCCGCAGCGATCGGCGTACTCGGCGACCAACAGCAGTCCGCGCCCGGACTCGGCCTGCGGTCCGGCGGGGGTCGCCCGGGGAAGGGACGGCTCCGTGTCGTGAACGGCGACGACCGGCTCGGTGCCGCCCAGCCGCTCCTCACCGAGCCGTATGTCCCACGCGCTGACCGCGGCAACGAGGCGGTGGCGCGTTTCACGGACAGCGTGCTTGGTATCGATGACGGGGAACGAAAGCTGGTGGTGCGCTGCCATGAGCGGGCCTCCTGAACTGCCAAGGCGTGCGAGACCACGGCGGCGAAGCCTCCGAAGCGGAGAAGACGAACCGCTGGGCGAAGAGCAGTGTTCTCCGTTGCCCGTGCCTGAACGAGACCCTGGGCGATGTCTGACGCAGCCCTTTCGTGCCCAACCGATGTCTAATCGCCGCACGGCAGCGTTTTCCGGCGAACTTGGCTTCATCGGCCACTGATTGATGTCTAGCGTGGGTGGTGAAGCGGGCGCCGACACCGGGGAGACGCCGTGCACGCAACAGGGAAGACCCTCTTCCAGACCCTGATCAACCAGCGCGGCTGGCAGGACCACCAGGTCTTCAAGAGGCGCTATGAGCAGGCGGCCCGGCAGCTGGCCGAGCTGGAAGGTCCGCCCTCGATCGCGACCGCGACGATCGAGAAGCGGCAGTTCTTCCGGTACGCGCACGGCGAGGTCCGCACTCCTCAGACCGTCGCGCGCCGGGTCCTGGAGTTCATGTTCCCCGGTATCCCCGCCACCCGCCTCCTCGGCCCCGCACCGTCCGGGCCACAGCCCGAGGCCCCACGGTCCGGCGCGAGCCGAGGCAATTCACTGGAATCGTCCGAGTACGGCCTTAAGGATGTGGTAACGATGGCGGCCACCGAGTCGGCACGGTTCGCGGCCCAGGCAGAAAGCAGCAACGTGGGACCGCACACGCTGGAACAGATGGAAGCCGACATCCGCCGCATCGTCGACTCGTACCCCAACCGGCCCGTGGGGCCCTTGTTTCACGAGGTGCGTGCCCTGCGCGACCGCGCCTTCGAACTCCTCGAAGGCCGCCAGCCGCCGAAGTACACCCGCGACCTGTACGTCGGCGCAGGCGTCCTGTGCGGCGTGCTGGCCAACGCCAGCTTCGATCTGGGCCGTTACGACGCGGCAGAGACCCAGGCCCGCGCGGCCTTTCTCTTCGGTGAACAGGCGGGTCACAACGGTCTGTGCGCCTGGGTACGCGGGCTCCAGGCACTCATCTCGTACTGGGACGGCCGCCCGGCCGACGCCGTACGTTTTACCGAGTCCGGCAGCGGCTTCACCCCCGAATCCGGAACGGCTCATATTCGGCTGGAGAGCATCAAAGCCCGCGCTTACGGCCAGCTGGGCAGGGCAGACGACGCTCTCGGCGCCCTCTCCGCTGCCGACCGGCTGCGCGAGCGGCTCACCGATGCCGACGAGCTGCCCGGCGGCATGATGGCCTTTCCCCCGGAGAAGCAGCTTTTCTACGCCAGCAGCACCCACCTCTGGCTCGCCGGCCCCCAGCACCTCAGCGACGCCGAAGCCCGTGCCGACGAGTCCGTGGAGATGTTCGAGGCCGCACCGCCCGAGCGCCGACGGCTCGGTGAGATGTCCCTGGCCCGTATGGACCTCGCCATGGCCCGCCTCGGCCGCGGCGACCTCGACGGTGCCGCAACGCAGATCCAGGAGGTCCTCTACACCAGCGCCCGGCGCCGCACGGAAAGCGTCAACCGTCGCATCAGCCACTTCAGCCGTCGACTTGCCCTGCACCCTGGAGCGGGCTCCCCTGTCGCGGTCGGTATGCGGGAGTCGATCATTGCTCATCAGGAACACACCATCGCCGAGCTCCCGCCAGGAGGCAGCCCGTGACCACCGTGACCCTCTTGCACCCCGGCTCCATGGGCGCCGCCGTCGCCGCCCAGGCCGTCGCCGCCGGCCACGAGGTGCTGTGGGTACCGGAGGGCCGCAGCGAAGCCACCCACAGCCGTGCGAAGAAGGCCGGAGCCACGGTCTGCGGCTCTCTCCCGGAGGCACTGTCCCGGAGTGCGGTCGTCCTCTCCGTCTGCCCGCCGCAGGCGGGGGAAGATGTGGCGGCGACCGTGGCCGCGCACAACTTCTGCGGGGTGTACGTCGACGCCAACGCCATCAGTCCCCAGCGCATGCAGCGCATCGCCGAGAAGATCCACCCAGGCTCCGCAGTCGTCGACGGCGCGATCTTCGGTCCCCCGCCGCGCGACGGGCGCTCGGCCCGCCTCTACCTCGCCGGGGACAGCTCGGCTGTCGACCAAGTGGAGTCGCTGTTCGCCGACACTGCCGTGCACGTGCGCCGGGCGGGCGACACCATCGGCTCCGCGTCCGCCCTGAAGATGGCCTTTGCCAGCTACCAGAAGGCCGCCCGCACCCTCGCCGGCGTCGCCCACGCCCTCGCGGACGCCCACGGGGTCGGCAACCAGCTCACGGCCGAGGCCGAGGTCATGGTCTCCGCGATCCTGTCGGACCCCGAGTACCTGCCAAGCGTGGCCGCTCGTGCCTGGCGCTGGGCACCGGAGATGGGCGAGATCGCGGACACCCTCCGCGCGGCCGACTTGCCGACCGATCTGGCTGACGCAACGGCCACCGTGATGGGCCACTGGGAACGGGACAAGGACCAGTACGACCTACCGGTGAAGGACGTGCTGGCCCACCTGCGCAACTGAGTGAAGTCCCCCGCTGAAGTCAATCGCCGGAGGGGCTTGCAGACAATGCTCCGCGGGGCCGGACAGGACCGTTTCTATTCAGTGCGCAGGAGTGAGTCTTGGACCCATTCCTGTTCGCTGCGGACATCCCGAACGGTTTTGGGTGTCCTGGTCGCCCGCGTTCTCGCCGTCTCCGGCGGCACGGATCGTGTCCGTGGTCCGGGAATCAGCTTCGTTCGAGCAGGGGATGCCCCATCCCGGATCGGGTGTCCGAGGGCGCGTCGCCCGATCGCGATGCCGGCGGCATCGTGACGGGACATCTTCCGGCGGGGCGTAGTCAGCGGCTTCTGCCAGTGCTGCCCACCCCACCGCGAGGTGTAAGCGGGGTCGACCGCAATGATCGCAAGCCCCTGTTCGGCCGCCATGGAGACGAGCCGGGCCTTGAGCTAGCCGGTCGGCATGCCTGAGCAGAGTGCCCAACAGAAACGCCGCAGGGCCGGACAGGCCCCCCCGGCCCGTCCGACCCCGCAGCTTTCCCCCGTACCCCGTTGTCCCCCGTATCCCCCCGGGCCCCCGTTCTCTCCCCCGTTGTTCGCGCCGCCGACTCCCCCGAGACGGTGGCGCCCCCGTTTCCCCCCAGCCTTCAGGCCACCAGCTCGCCGAAGGACTCCTCCTGGTCACGGCCGAAGCTGAGGACCTCGTCCTCGCGCAGTCGGCGGAGCGACCGCCAGATGCTCGACTTCACCGTGCCGACACTGATGTCGAGGATGGACGCGATCTCGGGGTCCGTACGGCCCTCGTAGTAGCGCAGGACGAGCATCGTGCGCTGCAGTTCCGGCAGTCGCGCCAGCGCCTGCCAGAGCACGGCGCGCAGCTCCGTACCGCGCATCGCGTCCGTGTCGCCCACCGTCTCCGGCAGCTCCTCGGTCGGGTATTCGTTCAGCTTGCGCCTGCGCCAGGCGCTGATGTGCAGGTTGGTCATCGTGCGGCGCAGATAACCGCCGACCGCGGCCTTGTCGCTGATGCGGTCCCAGGCCCGGTACGTCGAGAAGAGGGCGCTCTGGAGCAGGTCCTCGGCCTCGAAGCGGTCGCCGGTCAGGTGATAGGCGGTGGCGTACAGGGAGGCGCGGCGCTCCCGGACGTAGGCCGTGAACGCCGCTTCGGCGTCCTCGGACCTGACCGGTGCCTTCCGCTCCCCCGAGTCCTCCCCGTACGCGCTTCCCCCCGCGTCAACCACCGTCATGAATGACGTGTGCTGACGCCCGGCGCCTCGAACGCACCCCCGTCCGTTCACTGCGGCGCCGGACTTCTCCGTGCTCCGACCGACATCGTGCAGACGCGTGACAACTGCGCTCGCGTTGATGCTGTGAGTTGCGTTCATCCCGCGCCCCCCATCGGTGGAGTCCGTCCGTTCCCTGTGCCAATGAGCTTGCCGGGGCAGTTTCATGGCCCTGTCCGCCGACTGTCACAGGCCTGTCACAGGGCCCCGCGGCGGCACGAACCCTTGTTTCCCGATGCATGAGGGACGTATGGGGCATGTATCAGGGGGGACCGACTGTCGAACCGGGGCGCCCCATGGGTCAGAATGACCAAGTGCCTTTCCTGTTGCTGATCGAGGACGACGACGCCATCCGCACGGCCCTCGAACTCTCGCTGTCACGCCAGGGCCACCGTGTGGCCACCGCGGCGACGGGAGAGGACGGCCTCAACCTGCTGCGCGAGCAGCGCCCCGACCTGGTCGTGCTGGACGTGATGCTGCCCGGAATCGACGGTTTCGAGGTGTGCCGCCGCATCCGCCGTACCGACCAGCTGCCGATCATCCTGCTGACCGCGCGCAGCGACGACATCGACGTCGTGGTCGGGCTGGAGTCCGGCGCCGACGACTACGTGGTCAAGCCCGTACAGGGGCGGGTGCTCGACGCCCGTATCCGCGCGGTGCTGCGCCGCGGCGAACGGGAGTCGACCGACTCCGCGACGTTCGGGAACGTGGTGATCGACCGTTCCGCGATGACCGTCACCAAGAACGGCGAGGACCTCCAGCTCACCCCGACCGAGCTGCGCCTCCTGCTCGAACTGAGCCGCCGGCCCGGCCAGGCCCTGTCCCGGCAGCAGTTGCTGCGTCTGGTCTGGGAGCACGACTACCTGGGCGACTCCCGGCTGGTGGACGCCTGTGTCCAGCGCCTGCGCGCCAAGGTCGAGGACATTCCGTCGTCGCCGACCCTGATCCGTACCGTACGGGGCGTGGGATACCGGCTGGACTCTCCGCAGTGAGCACGGCTGTGCGGCGGGGTCTGCGCGCCGGGCTCCGCTGGACCAGCCTGCGGCTGCGGCTCGTCATCGTCTTCGCGCTGGTCGCCCTGACCGCCGCCGCGTCGGCCTCCGGGATCGCGTACTGGCTGAACCGCGAGGCGGTGCTGACGCGTACGCAGGACGCGGCGCTCGGGGACTTCCGTCAGGAGATGCAGACGCGCGCCGCCTCGCTGCCGCTGCGTCCCACCAAGGAGGACCTGCAAGCGGCCGCCGTGCAGATGGCGAGCAGCAGCCCCGGTTACAGCGTGCTGCTGATCGACGAGCGCGAGCCGGGCAAGCCCATCGTCGGCAACTCCGACCTGGACACCTTCACCCGCAGCAACGTTCCGCTGTCCCTCCAGGAGCAGGTGAACCGCAAGCAGCCGGTCAAGGCGGGCAACAAGTACGAGTACCACCTGTTCTGGCAGCGCACCTCCATACGCGGCACGCCGTATCTTGTCGCCGGTACGAAGATCATCGGCGGCGGGCCGACCGGTTACATGCTGAAGTCGCTCGACCAGGAGCGTCAGGACCTCTCCTCGCTCGCCTGGTCGCTGGGCATCGCCACGGCGCTCGCCCTGGTCGGCTCGGCGCTGCTGGCGCAGGCGGCGGCGACGACCGTGCTGCGGCCGGTGCAGCGGCTCGGGGACGCGGCCCGCAAGCTGGGCGAGGGCAAGCTCGACACCCGGCTCGACGTGTCCGGCACCGATGAACTCGCCGATCTGTCGCGCACGTTCAACAGGACGGCCAGTTCGCTGGAGAAGAAGGTCGCCGACATGAGCGCGCGCGAGGAGGCGAGCCGCCGCTTCGTCGCCGACATGTCGCACGAGCTGCGCACCCCGCTGACGGCGCTCACCGCGGTCACGGAGGTGCTGGAGGACGAGGTCGACAGCCTCGATCCGATGATCGCGCCCGCCGTGAACCTGGTGGTCAGCGAGACCCGGCGGCTGAACAACCTGGTCGAGAACCTGATGGAGGTCACCCGCTTCGACGCGGGCACGGCCCGGCTGGTCCTGGACACCGTGGACGTGGCCGACCAGGTGACCGCCTGCATCGACGCCCGTGCGTGGCTGGACGCGGTGGAGCTGGACGCCGAGCGCGGCACGATGGTCCGCCTCGATCCGCGCCGGCTCGACGTGATCCTGGCCAACCTGATCGGCAACGCGCTCAAGCACGGCGGTTCGCCGGTGCGGGTGTCGGTGCGCATCGAGGGCGAGGAGCTGGTCATCGAGGTCCGCGACCACGGGCCCGGCATCCCCGAGGACGTCCTGCCGCACGTCTTCGACCGCTTCTACAAGGCCAGCGCCTCCCGGCCGCGCTCGGACGGCAGCGGGCTCGGGCTGTCCATCGCCGTGGAGAACGCGCACATCCACAACGGCGACATCACCGCGCACAATTCGCCGGACGGGGACGGCGCGGTCTTCGTCCTGCGGCTGCCGCGCGACGCAGGGGCGCCGAGCCGTACCGCCGGCGATCACGACGCACCGATACCGGACCACCAGGAGGACGACTCGACGTGAGGCGCAGCGAACGCCGGGGGCTTCGAACCGCCGCCGCCCTGGCAGGTGCCGCACTCTGTGCCGCACTGGCGACGGGCTGCGGCATCCGTACGACCTCGGTGCCGGTGGACGCCGGTGCCGCTCCGTCCCGGGTGCCGTGCGCGATGCCCGCCTCGGACGCGGCGCAAACCGGGCGGGGCATCCCGGTGGAGATCTACCTGGTGTGCGCCTCGCAGCTGGTGGCGGTGGACCGCGCGGCGCAGGTCCAGGAGGCGCGCGGGGACCGGCTGGGCACCGCGGCCGGGCTGCTGGACGAGCTGCGCAGGCCGCCCACGGCGGACGAGCGGCAGGCGGGGTTCTCCACGAACGTCCCCGAGGGGCTCCGTGTGTCGGGTCCACGCGCGGGCGACGCGAAGGGGGTGCTGCGGCTCAGCGTGCAGCCGGAGGACCTGTCGGCGGAGGCGCTGGCCCAGATCGTCTGCACCTTCACGGAGCACGAGTCGCTGACGTCCGACGAGATGGTGACGCTGGGCGGGCCGGGCGACTATCCGGCGCGGGGCTATCTGTGCACGGCGGAGACGAAGGCGAGCCCGAAGGAGATGCCGGACATGGTGGGAACGCCGTAAGGGGCGCGGGTTTCGCGGTGGCGGCGCGGGGAACGCCGTGAGGCAGGTCTCCCCGGGGGCTGCGGAACCGATCCTGCCGCCGTCCGCGTCTAGGGCTTCGTGCGTCACAGTACGGACGGCCAGGCCGTCATCCGTTTCCGCGCGGCAGGGGTGTCGCTGCTCCTCGCGCATCTGCTGATCGTCGGGTGGCTCACTCTGCGCCCGCTGGACGTGCCGTGGGTGACCGCCGCCAACTTCTCGCCGCTCGCCGGCATCAAGGCCGACCTGTCCCTCGGCCCGGCCGCCGCGTTCCGCCAGATCGGCGGGGCGCTGCTGCTGCTGGCGCCGCTGGGGGTGCTGCTCCCGATGGCCGAGGGCCGTCTGTACGTGTCCCCGTGGCTGTCGCTGGCCCGTACGGTGGCGGCGGGCTCGCTGATCTCGCTGGCCATCGAGCTGGGGCAGACCGGGGTGCCGGGGCAGGTCGTGGACGTCGACTCGCTGTTCCTGAACACGGCGGGCGTCGCGCTGGCGCACGTCCTGGTGGTGCCGGCGGGCCGGGCCCGGCTGCGCCGGCGCGCCGGGCAGGAGCGCCGGGTGGTGGCGCGGGCCGGGCACGAGGCGGCTCAGGGTTCGACCCCGACGATTTCCAGGGTCGGGATGGCCCCGTAGAGCGACGCTTTGCCCCTGTTCGTCGCGCGACGATGGATGCATCGGGAGCACGACGGACTGCTCCCCGCAACGTTTCGCGAAGGAGCTCACCATGGCCGCACTTGCCCGCCCCCGTGACGGACGCATGATCGGTGGAGTGTGCGCGGCGCTGGCGAAGCGCTTCGGCACGTCGGCGACGACGATGCGTGTCGTCTTCCTGGTCTCGTGTCTGCTGCCGGGACCGCAGTTCCTGCTCTATCTGGCGCTGTGGCTGCTGCTGCCCCAGGAGCGGCCGTCGTCGTCGGCGACCGCCTGGTGATCGTCCGGCGGACATGACCGTGGGCGGGCCCCGACCGGGGGGCCCGCCCACAGGCGTGCTGCGGCTGCTGCCGGATCAGCGGCCGAGCGGCACACCGTTGGCGGTCAGGCCGTTGGCGGTCACCCCACCGGCGGGCAGGCCGCCGAGGAGGCCCTTGACCGGGGTGGCGGCGTCGCCCAGGACCTTCGTCTGGCTGGTGCCGAGGAGCTGGTCGGCGGTGTCCTGGACCGGCAGCGTCGAGGTGGCGTCGGCCACGGCCCCGGCGACGGGCACCACGCTGGTCACGGTGTCCAGCGGCAGCACGGAGGCCGAGGCGGTGCCGGCGGCGGCAGCGGCGAAGGCGGCACCGAGTGCGGCGACGCCGAGAGTCCGGGCAGCAGACTGCTTCATATGACATTCATCCTTGGGGAAGGGGATGTGAGCGGCTTCGCAACGTAGTCATCCGTCGCCCCGCTCCGCAAACATCGCCCCCCCCGGGAAAACGGCCGGGAAAACCTTTCCCCGGCCGTTTCCCTTGCCGTTTCGTCAACCGGCGAGCGAGGAAGACACGCTGGTCGCAGCGGTCTGCTCGAAAAGCCATTCGGACTTGAGCTCGGCATATCCGGGCTTGATGACGTCGTTGATCATCGCGAGACGTTCATCGAAAGGAATGAACGCCGACTTCATCGCGTTGACGGTGAACCATTGCATGTCGTCGAGCGTGTATCCGAAAGTCTCGGTCAGCTTCTCGAATTCGCGACTCATGCTGGTACCGCTCATCAGCCGGTTGTCCGTGTTGACGGTGGCCCGGAAGTGCAGCTTGCGCAGCAGCCCGATGGGGTGCTCGGCGTACGAGGTGGCCGCCCCGGTCTGCAGGTTGGAGGTCGGGCACATCTCCAGCGGGATGCGCTTGTCCCGTACGTACGAGGCGAGCCGGCCCAGCTTCACCGAGCCGTCCTCGGCGACCTCGATGTCGTCGATGATGCGGACCCCGTGCCCGAGCCGGTCGGCACCGCACCACTGGATGGCCTGCCAGATGGACGGCAGCCCGAACGCCTCGCCCGCGTGGATCGTGAAGTGGTTGTTCTCGCGCTTGAGGTACTCGAACGCGTCCAGGTGCCGGGTGGGCGGGAAGCCGGCCTCGGCGCCCGCGATGTCGAACCCGGCGACGCCCTGGTCGCGGTAGCGGTTGGCGAGTTCGGCGATCTCCAGGGACCGCGCGGCGTGCCGCATGGCGGTGAGCAGGGCGCCGACGCGGATGCGGTTGCCGTCCTGCCTGGCCCGCCGCTCGCCCTCGCGGAACCCCTCGTTGACGGCCTCGACGACCTCTTCGAGGGTCAGCCCGGCCTCCAGGTGCTGCTCGGGGGCGTACCGCACCTCGGCGTAGACGACACCGTCGGCCGCCAGGTCCTCGGCGCACTCGGCGGCGACCCGGAACAGCGCGTCACGGGTCTGCATGACGGCGCAGGTGTGGGCGAACGTCTCCAGGTACCGCTCCAGCGATCCGGAGTCGGCGGCCTCCCGGAACCAGATGCCGAGTTTGTCGGGCTCGGTCTCGGGAAGGGCGTCGTAACCGACCGCGGCGGCGAGATCGACGATCGTGCCGGGTCGCAGCCCGCCGTCGAGGTGGTCGTGCAGAAGGACCTTGGGGGCCCGCCGGATCTGGTCCCGGCCGGGCACGTTGAGGGTGGGGCTCATCATTCACGCACTCTAACGCCTACGCGCGTAGAGCGCGCTTGTCGTTGCATAACGGATACGCGGGGCGGGAAGGGCGCGTCCGGGCGGGGCCCCTGCGGAGCCCGCACGTAACAGACACCGCGAACAGGGGTGGCGTACACCCCGGTGTCTGACACTGTTACGCCATGGCACAGCGCGCACTCCCCCAGCCTGCGGCAAGGCTGGGACGGGCCGTCGGAGCGGCGGCCGGAACAACAACGGTCGGCGGCGTGGTCCTGCTGCTCCCGGACGGCGAACCCCACTCGAACCGCCGCCCCTCCTCCCTCTCCCACGCCCGCCTGCTCCCGCTGGCCCGCGCACTGGCGCACGCGGGGCGCGGCGACGGCCTCGCCGCCCATGTGGTGCGCTACCGCTGTCGCGGCTGGAACGAGGACGCCGCGCAGCTCGCGGCGGACGCGGAGTGGGCGGTGGAGGAGACCGTACGCCGCTACGGGGATGTCCCCGTCTGCCTGGCCGGCCACGGCATGGGCGCCCGCGCGGCCCTGCGGGCGGGCGGCCATCCCTCGGTCGGCGCGGTCCTGGCCCTGGCCCCCTGGTTGCCGGGCGACCCGTCCGCCGACCCGGAACCGGTCAAGCACCTGGTGGGCCGCCCGGTCCTGCTGGTCCACGGCACCAACGACGCCCGCTGCGAGCCGGAGTTGTCGTTCCGTCTGGCCCAGCGAGCCAAGAAGATCCACCGCGACACCTGCCGCTTCGAGGTCCACTCGGACGGCCACGCCCTGCGCCAGCACCGCTCGGAGGTAACGGCACTGGCCGCCGACTTCATCCGCGGCACCCTCTTCGGCCACCCCTACGCCCGCCCCCTGACCGACGCCCTGGCGGCTCCGCCCCCACTGGGCCTGCGCATGCCTCTGGCCGTGGGCTTCGGAAAGTCACTGAGCACGTAGGGCACGGTCGGGGGACCGCCTCCTCACCCCCGCCCGAACCGCCGCCGCTTCGCCGCCCTGCTCCAGCCCGGCTTCGGGCTCTCGGGAGGGCTCGACCGCCGCGCGCCCTCGCTCGGTCGGCGGATCAGCGTCAGGCCCTCGTGGTCGGCGGGGTGCCACTTGTGGTCGTGGGTGAGGAAGGTGAAGCCCTGCTCGTTGTCGGTGGTGTGGGCCAGCAGGGCGCGGCCCTGGTCCGCGTACTCCCGCACCTCCGCCCACAGCACGTCGCGGACCCGCGCCGAGGGGTTGCCGATGAAGACGCCCGCCGAGATCTCCAGGAGCCAGCGGGTGAGGAAGCCCCGGAGGCCGGCCGGGCAGTTGGTGAGCACGATCACCGTCACCAGGACGTCTCCTCGGCCTCGTAGGCGTCGGGCCCGCCGTAGTTGCGGCCTGCGGCGACCACTTCGCCGCCGTCGCTCTGGAGCGTGACCACGTCCCGGTCGGCGGCGGCGCCGGCGCCTTCGGGGAGCAGCAGGCCCTTGATGTCGTCCACGCACCGATCCAGCAGCGATGTCTCGTTGATGCGGTCGCGCAGGGCCCTGCGGGTCCGGGACGCCACGTCCTCCTCGCTCTCCGCGGCCACGTCGAAGGCCAACGGGATGCCGATCTCCGTCTTGTACAGGTCGGCGATGTCGAGGACGAAGGAGAGCTCGTGGCCGGAGTGGACGAAGCCGAGGGCGGGGCTGCAGCCGAGCGATGAGACCACCGCGTGGGCCACCCCGTACATGCACTGGGCCGCCGCGGTGATCGCCTGGTTGACCGCGTCGCCTGCGGTGAAGTCGCCGGGGACGTACTTGCGTCCCCGCCAGCGGATGCCCGTACGAGCCGCCTCGGCCCGGTAGCAGTCCTTGACCCGGCGGCCCTCATGGCCCAGGAGCCCTTTGCGGGTGAGGCCGTCCGGGTCCTCGTCGGGGAAGCGCAGCCGGTACATCGCGCGGGCCACGGACAGGCGGCTGCGCGCGTTGGCCCATTGGACCGCCTGCGCCTCCGCGAGTGCGGACGACCGGGTCAGTGCCCGGCCGCCCGCGTAGTAGCGCACGCCCTGCTCGCCGACCCAGGCCACGGCGGCGCCGGTCTCGCCCAGCACGCTCATCGCCTGGTGCGTGATCCGGGTGCCGGGCCCCAGGAGCAGGGTGCCGATCGTCGCGGACGGGATGTGCGTGGTGCCCTCCGCGTCCTCGGCGGTGATGGCGTTCGCGTCCCGGTGCACCACGCAGCGTTCCAGGTAGATGAAGGACAGCCGGTCGCCGGTGCGGGTGAGGTGGCGGGGTGTGAGGGCGCCGCGCTGGGAGACCGTCGCCACGGGCTCAGCCTCTTTCGTCGAGCGGGGCCAGCGTCAGCAGGCCGCAGCCGTACGCCTTCGCCTTGCCGATGCCGTGAGTGAGCGCCCGGCGCAGCGCGTCCGGGTCCGCCACCTCCAGGTGGCCGTCGTACGTCACGGTCGCGATGCTGACGCGGCCGGCCCGCTTCCCGTCGCTCCGTGCCGCGCCGCGCTCCTTGTCGAACGCGAGGCCCCTGCGGTCGCCGACCGTCAGCCGGTACCGGTCGCCGGCGTGCTCGTGGCCCTGGTGGGTGGTCCCGGAGGGCAGCAGTCGCTCGTCCTGCGGCTTCTCCACGATCCGGAATCCGCAGCTCTCCTGGCGGGAGACGAGCCACCCGGTCTGGTGGAAGGGGGTGATGTGTGCCGTGCGTTTGCGCGGCTCGTCGGGCTTTCGGCGTATGTGGTGGACGGGGTTGGCGGTCAGCCGGAACGCCCATCGCTGGCCGGCCGCCAGGCGGTCGAGGAACGGACCGTACGGCCGGGTCTGCCACCCCGGTGATCCGGGTTCCGCGAGTGCGGGCCAGCCGGCCTGCTCCACGAGATGGGTCAGGTCCGGCTTGTCGGGGCCGACCACGTACAGCAGCACTTCGGCCCGCGCGTTCTGGTCGAGGCGCCACAGCACTCGCGGGCCGTCCGGCGTGGTGGCCGCTGTGGGGAGGAGGTCGGGGAACGATGCCATGACGGCCGCGTGGAGCGTCTGGGGCGAGGACAGCAGTCGCCGGGCACCCGTGCGCGCGGTGTTGATGCGGAAGCGGGTCAGGAACATCGGACGCTCTCCTCCTCCAGGGCGTCGAACGGCTCGTGCCGAGGACGTACGGGCTGCCGGGGCACGGCGTCCGGGTTGGGGACGGTAACCGTTCGGCTGACCACGGTGCGCAGGGCGTGCCGGCGTTGTGCGGCGGAGAAGCTGAGCGGCTGGTCGCGCTGGTGGTCCGCGTCCTCCTCCTGCTCCTCCGCCTCACGCAGCACGGTGAGCGATACCGTCGCGTCCTTCCGGAACCTCCGGCGGTACCACGCGGCGGCCTGCCACGGCTCGTCGGCCAGCGCCCGGTGCGGCGAATCGCCGTCGCGTACGCCCAGCTCCACCGGCTGCGCGGGCGGGCAGGAGCGGCGGCCGAGGAACGGCGGGTAGGCGGGGGCTCGCAAGGCCGCGTACAGGCGGGCCAGGAGGTCGGCCTCGCCCGCGACCGCCGCCACGAACACCGCGTCGGCGAGGTAGAAGCGTTCGGACAGTGGCATCGAGTCACCCGTGACGCCGTGGTGGGCCGTCTGGAAGTCCCGCACGCGGCTGCCGGGTTGGTCGATCCGGACCCCGAACCGCAGGTGGGACAGGGTGCTCAGGGCGTCGTCGTCGCCTCGTTCGATGCCGGCCGCCGCCGCGAGCAGGCCGATCACCCCGCTTTTGGTCGGTGCCGGTTCGGTGGTGCGGCGAACGAAGCGGGCGGACGATCCCCAGGACTGCAGGGGGCCCGCGAGCCGCATGGTCAGCACGCTCACTCGGGCTTCTCCAGGCGCTCGGCGACGGCCTGTCCCACGGAGGCGACGAGTTCGCCGATGTTGGCGGACTCGGTCCCGATCTCCGCGAGCTCGCGGGTGTTCGGGCCGACGCGGAGCACCCAGGTGAGGGTGGAGTCCGCGTCGCCGTACGCCCGCTCCACGTCGGGGATGTACTCCGCGAGGCGCGCGCACGCCTCGGACATGTGGCCGCCGAGGTCCCCCCGCACCGGCTCCTCGAACGCCGCGACGAAGCTGATGGGGCGGGTGGTGCGGAGTTTGACGACGACGGCGTCGGGCAGGGTGTGGTGGCCGAACGTGTTGATCTTCCCGGTGGGCAGGGATTCGACGAAGCCCCGTACGAACGCTTCGGCGGCCCGGCGCACCGGGGTGGCCCCGGGCTCGTCCTCCTGGAGCCCTTCGCCCAGGTTGGCGGCCAGTTGGTGGATGCCGAGGGCGGCGTAGCGGTAGAGCGTGGCGGAGTTGAAGTCGACGGTGCCGATCATCCCGGCCCCCGGCTCCGAGTCGTCGTTCTTGTCGTCGACCGCCGTGTAGTAGTCGGACTCGTTGTCGACGCGGTGGACGCTGATGGCGTGGGCGACCTGCACCGCCGCGTCCACGTTGAAGTCGGTGGCGTCCGCGACCATGCGGCCGAACAGGGCGATGTCGACCGAATGACGGGTGTCCGCGGCCTTCTTCACCTTGTCCTTGTTCTCCTTGGCCTTCAGGAACGCCGCGATGTCGGCGGCGCCCTCGATGGCCAACCCGGCCAGCCCGTCCAGCTGTCGTGCGCTGAGGAAGACGAGGTACTTGGCCTGGGCCACCTCTGCCTGCGTCTCCTCGTCACCGGCGTCCTCGGCCGCCGCCGACTTCTTGGCGGCGCTCTTGCGCTTGGGGACCTCGATCTTGAGCCCCGTGGCCGCGATGACGGCGGCCGCCAGTTCCAGGGCTTCGGACTCCTCGATGGTGTCGTCCCGCTCGATGATGCGGGCGGCCAGTACCTCGACGACCTTCTTGGTGCGGACGCCCAGTTCGCTCGGGTCGAGAAGGTTCTTCGCCTCGAAGTAGTCGCGGGTGGCCTTCTTCCACGCCTGGCTGGAGACGCGGGCGCGGGGCACGCCGCCGTACACCGAGGATTTGGGGGAACCGGTGTCGTCCCGGTTCAGATTGCTCGGTGGAACGGTCTGCAGGGCGTGTACATCGAGGTAGAAGCGGTTCACGAGACGTCCTTGTCGTACGGGCTGATGTGTGGGGCTGCCGAGGCCGGGACGGCGGAATGCCGGTCGTTCGGGGAGTGCGGGGCGCCGTGGACGCGTCAGTCGTCCGCCGTGGCGTCGCCACCGGGTTCCTGGCCGTCGTCAGCGTTCTCCGCCTGCCAGGCGTGGAAGGACCGCCCCCATTCCCTGCGTACCCGGTCGGGGCCGTCCGGCCACTGCCAGGTGTAGAGCTGCCCGGCGAGCAGCGCGTAGTCGAGGGCGAACCGTTCGCGCCGCAGCAGGAGGACGATGTCTCTCAGGCGTTGAGCGAGGACGGTCAGGTCGGGCGCGGTACCGGCCCGGACCAGCCGCTTGCGCAGCGGGTCGTCGATCTCGCCCGGCTTCATCATGCGGCGCACGGCGGCTCCGAGCCCGCGAGGCCTTCCACGGCTTCCCTGTCCGTGCATTCCCGCCTCCCTGCGGGACTGCTGGTGCAGTGCCCACAGCGTGAGGGCGGTGTGGAGGGCGTTCTCCGCGCGTTCCAGTTCGGGATCGCTCAGCTCCCGGGCGCCCTCGTCGGGAGCGTGCAGGGACGAGGTGTCGATGAGATTCCACAGGTCGGGCACGCGTTCCGGCTTCTGGCCGGCGCCTCTGCGCAGCCGGGCGAGAGCGGCGACTGCGCTCGGCTCGTCCGCCAAGTACCCGCGCTGGTACCCGGCGATGAGTGAACCGGCAAGCTGTTCGACCTGCTTGCGGGGCGTGAGCAGAGCGGGGGTGGTGGTCGTCGTCATGCGTGTCCCTCGGTGGCAGGCGCGGCAGCGGCGGGCGCGACGGCCTCCGGTTCGCCGCCGGTGTCCGTCGTGGATCGATCGGAATCCCGGGGATGGCCCAGGCAGGTGTCGAGGCGGTGGCGGAACCAGTTGCCGGCCAGGCCGGCGTTCAGCCATTCCGTTCGCGACTTGACCGTGATGAGCACGCCCTGCCACGCGGAATCGCCGGCCCGGTCGATGAGGTCCTCACCCAGCCGGGACACGATGCGGTGCACCTGGCGCTGCCACTCGGCACGTGATTCGTACGGGTCCGTGCTGCCGTCCAGGGCGGCGAGCCAGGTCCGGTAGTGCGTACCGAGGACGTGAAAGCCCTGGTCGCGTGCCGTGAGTCTGGGGCCGTCGCTCTCGGTCCGGGCGGCGCGGGCGAGGTTCGTCGCGAGGTCCCCGAGCGCGGTGACGGCCTCCTCGGCGTCCTTCACGGCGCTGATCGCCTGCTCCGCGTATTCGCTCCTGCGCGCGTGGAGCAGGACCACCGCCATGGCCACGTGGTCGTCCACGACTTCGTCGATCACCGACTGCTGCGTCCCGTACTGGGCGCCGATGATCCGTGCCCTGATCAGAAAGCGCTCGTCCAGCTCGCCGTCCGTCACCAGCCGCGCGATCCATTCGAAGAGCCGGGGCGGCAGGTAGTTCGCCGCTTCCGCCCCCTGCGAGGGCGCGCCTCTGTTGGCGATGAGGGATTCGAGCCCCCGCCAGGCCGAGCGGGTCGGGTCGTGCTCGCGCGGCATGTAGGCGGTCGCCTCGCCGTGCTTCTTCTCCTGCGCCTTGCTGCGCCGCCAGGCGGTCATCGGCTCGCAGCCGTGCTTGTTGCGGGCGTTGAGCGGATCGCCGTAGCCGAGGACCACGCCATGCACACCGTCGCCGTCCGCGTGCAGCAGAATGCGGCGGGTCTGCCAGGTGTAGAGGTCGCGGACGCCGGTGGGGCGGCGTACGGGCTGGGCCCCCGGCCCGCAGGGGTCGCGCCGCCAAGCGGGAAGGTCGTCGCCGGCGTCCCAGTCGCTGAGGCCCTCGGTGTCGGCGGGCGCCACCATGTTGAGCAGCAGGGTGTCCCGCAGGGTGGGGCCTTCCGCGAAGACGCCTCCCAGGTTGCCCGCCCAGCCGACGCCCAGCGGGTAGACCCTGCCGCCCTTGGTCCGGTCGTCGCCCACGACGCCGGTCTTGATGCCGGAGGTGTCGTACGCGTGGGCGTGCACGGTCCAGCGGGCGGCCTCCGCGTACGTCAGCCGCTCCGCGCCCGGCATCCGCGAGCTGAAGAACGGCGCGCCGTTGGGCACGTCCGCCACGATGCGGTTCAGGGAGAAGACTTCACCCTTCGCCGTGTGCAAGCCGGCCACCTGGAAGAACGGCGTACGGGCGTGGAAGAGGTCGAAGCGGTCGCGATGCTCGTCGAGGTAGCCGCCGATGGGCGCGAAGGGGGCCTCGTCGGCCCGTAGTTCCGCCCAGTGCTCCACGTCGCGTGGTCCGTCCAGCGCGTCGTGCGCGATGGCGAGCAGCAGCCGTAACAGCACGAACTCCTGGGTGGGCAGGTCCCCGACGATCCGCCGCAGCCGATGGGCCTCGCCGAACACCTGCCGCAGTGACAGCTCCGCGTGCTCGCCGTTCAGGCGCAGAACCGGAATCCATGGCTCCGAGGTGAGGTCGAACGACAGCGCGCGGGCCGCGTTCTCATCTGTCTCAGTCACGGGTCACCTCAAGGCCGTCGCACTGGCTGTAGCTCAAGGAGAAGCCTGCCAGGTGGGTCTGACAATCCTCGTCCAGCACCAGAATCAGCTGGCCGGCGAGCCAGGAACTCTCCTTCACCTGCCAGGCGGGCACCCAGAGTTGCTCCAGCTCGGAGATGGCCCGGTCCATGACGTCCCCGTACGAGAACTGCGTGGGCAGTCTCAGCCCGCAGCTCGCCGCCGCCCGTGCGGTGCGCCGGGGCGGCAGCTGGTCGAGGGGCAGTTCCAGGCCCCCGAGCGGCTTGCCGTTCCGGTCCGGCGCGAGCCACGGCACCGTGGTCAGCGACCCGTCGGCCCGTCGCCGCACCACCAGGACCTCCAGTCCGTCCCTGGTGTCGCGGACCTGGGCACGCCCGGCCGGGCTGTCGTCGGTGTCGCCCACCCCTGCGGCGACCCATCCGAACAGCGGCCTGCCCGCCGTGCCCACCTTCCCCAGCCGGAACACGGCCGCACGCTCGGCCTGGTCGGCGAGGTGGTCCTCGTGACGCTCAAGAGCGTCGGCCATCGCGTCCGTCCACCCCGCCGGCGCCTCGGTGTCGTCCGCGTACGCGCCCTGGACGAGCGGGCAGATGTCGTCGGGCAGCCGTACGGGACGTTCCTCGCCCTGCTCGAAGTGCGGGAGCAGCACTGCGGCCGACCGCAGCAGCGTGTACGCCCCGTACACGGCGACCGATCCCCGTACGGGCACGGGCACCTCGGGCTGCCAGTCGGCGCCGGTGACCAGACACCGCGCGCGGCGAAGCCGCTCGGGGCGGTCCCGCTGGCCCTCGCCGCGCTGGTGGCGGTGCAGGCGGCCCATGCGCTGGAGCAGGAGGTCGACCGGGCAGAGGTCGGTGACCAGCAGATCGAAGTCCACGTCGAGGGACTGCTCCGCGACCTGGCTGGCCACGACGATGTGCGGCCCGGGCGGGCGCCCTTGCGCCGTACCGGGCGGCCCGAAGCGCTTGAGGAGGTCGGCGTCCTTGGCGGCCCGGTCGACGTCGATGAAGCGGGAGTGCGCGACGGTCACGTTCTCGTCCCCGAACCGGGCGCGGAGCGCCTTCGCCGTCTCCAGCACGCGGGCAACGGTGTTGCGTACGACGAGCGCGCAGCCACCGCCGTCCAGTTCGTGGGCGAGACGCCCGACGACGGCGTCCGTGTCGTCGTCGAACGGTTCCAGCACGACGTCCGTGCCGCGGCCGGAGGCACCGGGACCACGCATGACCGGCGAACCGTTGTGTGTGACGGCGGTGAGCAACGGGTAGGCGGTGGCCTCGGCCACGCCCTCGAACGCCTCCGGCGTACCGGTCGTCCCCGCGTACGCCTCGACCAGTTCACGTCGTCTGCGGGCGGGAAGAGTCGCGGAGAGAATCACCACCGGCACCCCGTACGCGCCGAGCCAGGACAGCACCCGGTCCAGGTAGACGCTCATGTACGTGTCGTACGCGTGCGCCTCGTCGATGACGACGACCTTCCCCGCCACGGCGAGATGACGCATCGCCAGGTGGCGGCTCTTCAGGCCGGCGAACAGAAGCTGATCGATGGTTCCGGCGACGAACGACGCCAGCATGGCCTTCTTGCGCCCGCGCAGCCAGGCGTGCGCGACGAGCCCGGCAGGGGCGACGCGCCGCACCTCCTGAGCATCGAGATCGACGGCGGCGATGCGCTGACCACTGTCGCGCATGAGGTCGGCGAAGCGTTCGTTCAGCGCGGCCTTGGAGTGGGCGAGGAGGACGGAGTGCTCGGCGTCCCGGGTGGACGGAAGCCGTTTTATCCACTCCAGGAGGCGGGGAAACATGGCATTGCCGGTGGCCATGGTGGGAAGGGCGAAGAACACGCCACCGGCACCGGAGCGGGCCGCGAATATCTCGGTGACGGCGAGAGCGGCCTCGGTCTTGCCCTCTCCCATGGGCGCCTCGATCACCATCAGTCCCGGCCGCTCCATGGCTCGGGCCAGCTCGACGGCGGCCTCCTGCACGGGGCGGGCCTTCGCCCCCTCCGGCAGCCCGAACCGTGTCCCGATGAGCTGCTGAGCGTCCTCGGTGGGGTCCGGCGGGGACCAGGGGGCGGGCAGGTCGAGCCCGCGCCAGGCGGCGGCCACCCGCTCCTCGCCGCTGCGAGCGACGTCCTGCGGGAAGTACGGGAAGAGGTCGGCGTTGCTGGCGATCCAGTCGGCGACGATCACGAGCGATGTGAGCAACACCTGTGCGGTCTGCGGCAATCGCACGTCCCGCCAGGCGTCCAGCCGGTCCCGTACGCGGTACTCGTCGGCGCAGGCGTCGAGCAGTTCGCCCTGCACGCGCTGCCAGGCGTCCCGGCTGGGGCCCGGGGTGCGTAACAGGTGCCCGTGCCCGCTCAGCGCGGTGATCTGCCCGCGCTCGGGCGGTACGCCGTGATGCCCGCCGACGACCACGGTGAACTGCCCAGCCTGCGTCTTGGTCCACCCGTGCCGCTCACGCAGCCACTCCCCCAGCAACGCCTGGCCGGCGAGCCCGTGCGGGGCGATCCTGCGGTCGGGACCGAGCGCCTTGGCGGAGCGCATCTCCAGCCCGGCATCCCGCATACGGGCGGCGAGTTGCTCGACCTGGCAGGCGAAGGCGGGCGTGGCCTTCCCGATGTCGTGCGCCCCGGCCAACCAAACGGCAAGCCGCCGCCCGTCGTCCTCCCCTCCGGGGAGGGAAGCGCTGACGACCGCCCGAACACTGCCCGGCAACCACGAGTCCCACAACAGGCCGGCGACGGCCGCGCTGTCCTCCATGTGCCGCCACAGGGGCAGCCACCCCTCGGAGTCCCGGTCGTGCTTGGCCCACACGGTGCGAGTGGGGGCGGAGAGCCTGACGTGGAGACCGGGGCGGGAGGTGGGACGACTTGCGGTGGCCATGGGCCATTAATACAGGAGGAGAAGAGGAGGAGATGCTCATAGGATGAAAGTTGAGTCATTTTGAGGGATGTTGGAGCAAGTGGACCTCACGAGGGGTAACCAACCGCTACAGTCCCCAGCCACCTTGCGCACGACTCCAACCAGCAACCGGGCAGGGTCCGTTATGTCGGTTTCAATGAAAGTGGTCAAAAACCGCCTCCCCACCGGATAAAGTCGCAGGTCACAAAGCCTGCTCCCCGCACGCGCGGGGATGGTCCCAGGCGCTGCTCGAACCCGCCGGTCTTCGTGAGCTGCTCCCCGCACGCGCGGGGATGGTCCCATCGGGACACCCTCGGGCAGGTCGATCATGCGCTGCTCCCCGCACGCGCGGGGATGGTCCCACGCTGATCCTTGACGCCGTCCACTGGTCCCTCTGCTCCCCGCACGCGCGGGGATGGTCCCTGGTCGTACGGGGTCGAGTCGAACCCGTACATCTGCTCCCCGCACGCGCGGGGATGGTCCCGCGGGATCGCTTTGGCGCCAATTGTTGTACTGCTGCTCCCCGCACGCGCGGGGATGGTCCCCAGAACAGGTGGCTCGGCGACTGCGCGAACTGCTGCTCCCCGCACGCGCGGGGATGGTCCCGAACGCCTCGGCCAGGACGGGCATGCCGTCGACTGCTCCCCGCACGCGCGGGGATGGTCCCTCCCCGACGACGGCCTCTCTCCGGGGCGCGAGCTGCTCCCCGCACGCGCGGGGATGGTCCCGCCCACCCCTCGGCCGCCTCGTCGAGGGGGTGCTGCTCCCCGCACGCGCGGGGATGGTCCCCCGACGCACACCCTCCCCGCGTACGCGATCCGCTGCTCCCCGCACGCGCGGGGATGGTCCCGCCAGGCGTACAACGCCGAGCAGCGCTCGAAGCTGCTCCCCGCACGCGCGGGGATGGTCCCGCCGGCCGGAGCCGAGACCCCGCCCGAGCCCGCTGCTCCCCGCACGCGCGGGGATGGTCCCGCACCAAGTGGTGCGTTGTCTAGGCAGGGTGTCTGCTCCCCGCACGCGCGGGGATGGTCCCGTCGCGGGCACGGATCACCGGGCCATCGCCGGCTGCTCCCCGCACGCGCGGGGATGGTCCCACCCTGCGTCTGAAGGACGCAGTGGACTCCGTCTGCTCCCCGCACGCGCGGGGATGGTCCCCTCACTCGGCTCGACGTCAAGCAGGGCCAGGGCCTGCTCCCCGCACGCGCGGGGATGGTCCCGCAGGCCGTCAGTGGCGGCAGGCGAAGAAGGACTGCTCCCCGCACGCGCGGGGATGGTCCCGGCAGCAGCGGCATCGCCCCGGCCTGTATCCCCTGCTCCCCGCACGCGCGGGGATGGTCCCGACGGAGGAGAACACCATGTGGCAGACCCTGACTGCTCCCCGCACGCGCGGGGATGGTCCTAGTCACCGCGCTTCTCCGGATATCCCATCGTTCTGCTCCCCGCACGCGCGGGGATGGTCCCACCCCGACCCGCACGTTCGTCTGCTCCCCGCACGCGCGGGGATGGTCCCTCCTCGCGGTCCGCGGCGCTCGCCGCGGTGAGCTGCTCCCCGCACGCGCGGGGAATGGTCCCCGGCTGCACCCGCACTCGCGCCGCAGCCGGTTCTGCTCCCCGCACGCGCGGGGATGGTCCCGGAGGCAGCAACAGCCAGCTGTGTTCCCGCCGCTGCTCCCCGCACGCGCGGGGATGGTCCCTGCATGACCGGGGTGGACTCGCGGATCGTCTTCTGCTCCCCGCACGCGCGGGGATGGTCCCACCGGCATCGTGTCGCCGGACAATGAGTCCGACTGCTCCCCGCACGCGCGGGGATGGTCCCGCCCTGGTGCGCGGCCGCCCGCTCACCGCGCTCTGCTCCCCGCACGCGCGGGGATGGTCCCTTCGCGCGGCGCTTCACGTTCAGGTCGGAGGCCTGCTCCCCGCACGCGCGGGAATGTTCCCCGGCGGCGTTCCCGGGCGAAGAACTCGTAGACCTACTCCCCGCACACGCGGGGATGGTCCCGCGCTTGATGCGGAGGCCGGCTCGGAAGCGGCCTGCTCCCCGCACGCGCGGGGATGTTCCCTGGTGGTGCACAGCGACGGCCGGCTCGGCTTCCTGCTCGCCGCAGCCGCAGGGACGTTCTCGGCCCGCAGCCGCCCCCGTGAACTTAATGCCCCTCGCCGGCTCCGGTCGGCGGCGGGGCGCAGTTCTGTGTCTGGATCATGTGACGGCGCACACAGATAGGGCCCTGCCTCATACCCTGACAGGTGTCGAAGCTGTTCAGAGAGGGGCAAGGCCATGCGATTTGATGCTACCCCGGACCCGTACGCCAACCCGATCCCATTCGGACATCGCCTGCAGATCCTTCGCACCCGCCGGGGCCTGACCCGCGAGGCGCTCGGCGGGCTGATGGGACGGTCCGGGTCGTGGGTGAAGGGGCTGGAGTCCGGTCGGCTCAAGACACCAAAGCTCGATGTGCTCCTGCACCTGGCTGAGGTTCTCCGTGTGCGGGATCTCTCGGACCTGACCGGGGACCAGGTCGGTGTGCGAGCCGCGCTGTTCACCGGCCCGGGGCACCCGCGGCTGGCTGCCGTTGCGTCTGCGGTGGACGCCTTCGCCCTCACCTCGGACTCGCCCGCACCACCGACGGCGCACATCGAGGCCCGGATCAGTCGGGCGTGGGCGGCCCGGCACTCCGCACCAAACCACCGAGAGGTCCTCGGCGGCCTCCTACCCGGCCTGATCCAGGACGCTCAACTGGCCGTACGGCAGAGCGACCGAGCCGCCCAGCGGCGATCGGCTCAGGCCGCCCTCGCGCAGACGTATGCCCTCGCTCAGTTCTTCCTCGCCTACCAGCCAGATCCCGCCCTGCTGTGGCGGGTTGCCGAGCGCGGCATGGTTGCCGCGCAGGAGAGTGAGGACCCGCGCGCGATCGGGGTTGCCGCATGGCTGACCGCCCAAGCCCACCGCGAGGCCGGGGCGGCACACTACGACGCCGCGGACGCGGTGACGCGTGAGGCGCTCGCCTACCTGGAGCCGATGCTGCCGGACGCCGACGACGATGTCCTGGCCGTCGTCGGCGCGCTGCGCTGCGAGAGCGGCCTCACTGCGGCCCGGCGTGGCGCAAGCGGTACGGCCTGGCGTTACTGGGACCAAGCCGACGCAATCGCCCGGCGCCTGCCTGAGAGGTACTTCCACCCGGTCACCAGCTTCTCCCGGGCGGTCATGGGGGCGCACGCGGTCACGGTGGCGGTCGAACTGCACGCCGGCGGAGAGTCCGTACGGCAAGCTGCGGCTTCGGACGCCGTCACCATCCCGTCGCGGCCGCGCCGCGCCCGGCACCGGATCGAGGAGGCCAGGGCGTACCACCTGGACAGGCAGCCCGACGTCGCGCTGGCCACGCTGGAGCAGGCGCACGCGTCAGCCCCCGAGACCATTAAGTACAACGGCCACGCCAAGAGGATCGTATTGGAAGAGGCAGAGGCCAAGGCGCCAGCACGGCGGCAGCGGGCGGCCGGACTGGCGGTGAAGCTCGGCCTGCTCTCTGCGTGATCGCTGTGTGAGCGAGGGGGCACAGACTGTGCCCCTGCTGCGTCTCGGCTGTTCGTACCGTCAGATCACTGACTACCGACAGCCGGGACGGCCCATGACCACTACTGAGTTACTTCTCCCGAATCCCGTCTCGTTGTCGGACGCGCAGCAGCGCGGAGCGGCCTGTGTCTGGTGCGCCGCCTCGCTGACCATCACGGCCGCCCACGATCTCGGGCCTCGCCAGATCGTCCCCGGTTCCTCCGTGCACTGGTTCCCCCGCTGCTGCCCCAGCTGCCGAAAGGATCGAGCATGACGGCACAGACGAGACCCAGGAAGACGGTCGGCGATGCGGCGTACCGCACCTGGCTCGGCCACACCGTTGCCTGCCCCACCTGTCGGGCCGGCGTGGCCTGTACGTCCTCCACAAGGCTCGGACGCGCCTGGCGGGCGGCGCGCCGATGATCTTCTGCCCCATCGGAAACGATCACCTCGTCTCGTTCGAGCACGACGGCGAAGCGTACTGCGAGGTGCACGAAGTGCGGGTCGTACGAAACCCCGCCCCGACCGACCCGATTCGCCCCAGCAGGACATCGAATCCCGTTGATCGCCGCCCGCCTTCAATGCCTGCGGCGCTCGACGGTGGCCAGGGTCTTACTCCCGCACCAGGTCGGCGACGTCCACGCCGATGACGCCCGGCCGAGCCCGCAGAGGCCGCCACGATCATCACCAGGCACCTCCGCGAGTCATGCGCTCTGTGTAATGAACCACTCACGCAGCGGCGTTTGTACGCGTACGCTCGACACGCCTGTGGGCACTCCAACACAAAAGCCGACGCGGGGAGGGGAAGGCGGGCGTTGCCTTCCCGATGTCGTGCGCCCCTGCCAACCAAACGGCAAGCCGCCGCCCGTCGTCCTCCCCTCCGGGGAGCGAGGCGCTGATGACCCGCCGCACGCCGGCCGGCAACCACGAGTCCCACAACAGGCCGGCGACGGCCGCGCTGTCCTCCATGTGCCGCCACCCCGCCGAGTCCCGGTCATGCTTGGCCCACACGGTGCGGGTGGGGGCGGAGAGCGTGACGTGGAGACCGGGGCGGGAGGTGGGACGGCTTGCGGTGGTCATGGGCCATTGATACAGAAGGGGAAGAGACGCTCACAGGATGAAAGTTGAGCCAATTTGACGGATGCTGGAGCAAGTGGACCTCACGAGGGGTAGCCAACCGCCAGAGCACCCCGCCACCTTGCGCACGACTCCAACCAGCAACCAGGCAAGGTCCGTTATGTCGGGTTCAATGAAAGTGGTCAAAAACCGCCTCCCCACCGGATAAAGTCGCAGGTCACGGAGTCTGCTCCCCGCACGCGCGGGGATGGTCCCTTGACCGAGGGTCGCATCCTCGCCAAGGAACTCTGCTCCCCGCACGCGCGGGGATGGTCCCGTCCTGATGTCGTCGTCCGCACCACGGGCCGCCTGCTCCCCGCACGCGCGGGGATGGTCCCTTGACGGCCGAGGACGAGCAGACGTTCGACGACTGCTCCCCGCACGCGCGGGGATGGTCCCGCGCGGTCGTGGGAATACAAGAAGGACCCCAACTGCTCCCCGCACGCGCGGGGATGGTCCCGCGCGGTCGTGGGAATACAAGAAGGACCCCAACTGCTCCCCGCACGCGCGGGGATGGTCCCGTCCTGATGTCGTCGTCCGCACCACGGGCCGCCTGCTCCCCGCACGCGCGGGGATGGTCCCGAGCTGCCGGTCGACGACGTCCGGCGGCATGCCTGCTCCCCGCACGCGCGGGGATGGTCCCAGCCACCGCGCCTTGGCGTAGTACGCGCTCTTCTGCTCCCCGCACGCGCGGGGATGGTCCCTCGGCCCAGGACGCGAACTGGTTGTGCAGGCCGCTGCTCCCCGCACGCGCGGGGATGGTCCCGAGACGATCAAGATGCTCATGGTCCGCACGGGCTGCTCCCCGCACGCGCGGGGATGGTCCCACGCTCGACTCGATCAGCCCGGCGTTCGTGCCCTGCTCCCCGCACGCGCGGGGATGGTCCCGTGGCCGGTGCGCAGGCGAGAAGGCCGGACTCCTGCTCCCCGCACGCGCGGGGATGGTCCCCGGGCGGCGACCACGTCGGCGGCGAGGTCGTCCTGCTCCCCGCACGCGCGGGGATGGTCCCGGCTGGACCCGCGCAGCGTCGACCACGCCAAGCTGCTCCCCGCACGCGCGGGGATGGTCCCTACACCCGCGACTGGTCCTGGGCGCAGATCATCTGCTCCCCGCACGCGCGGGGATGGTCCTCGCCAACTCGACACGTTCCAAAACTGCGTCCACTGCTCCCCGCACGCGCGGGGATGGTCCCGGCAAAAGGCTCCGGGCCGGCGTGGCAGCAGACTGCTCCCCGCACGCGCGGGGATGGTCCGTCACCGCCCGAGTCGGCCCGCGCCGGAACTTCCTGCTCCCCGCACGCGCGGGGATGGTCCCTCCGGCCCCCGCTGCCAGGAGTGCGACCGCCCCTGCTCCCCGCACGCGCGGGGATGGTCCCGCCTTGTCCGCGAGAGCTTCCTTGTACTCCGTCTGCTCCCCGCACGCGCGGGGATGGTCCCAGAGCGTGTCCAGTTTTCCGGACAGGGAATTCCTGCTCCCCGCACGCGCGGGGATGGTCCCGGGGTGTGGCAGTCGGCGCACGGGCGGAATCGCTGCTCCCCGCACGCGCGGGGATGGTCCGCCGCCGATGCCCATGACGATCCCTGGGGCCAACTGCTCCCCGCACGCGCGGGGATGGTCCCGGAATCCCATGGCCTACTCCCGCGTGCCGAGACTGCTCCCCGCACGCGCGGGGATGGTCCGCAGAGGAGGGACGCCGCGTGACCCCGAGATGCCTGCTCCCCGCACGCGCGGGGATGGTCCCTCGTCGGGGCGCAAGGCGATCTGGTCGGCGGCCTGCTCCCCGCACGCGCGGGGATGGTCCCCCGTCGGAGGCGTCCGAGGTCTTCACGATTTCCTGCTCCCCGCACGCGCGGGGATGGTCCCCGGCCGGCGTCCACGGAACGGTCGCAGTGCTGCTGCTCCCCGCACGCGCGGGGATGGTCCCTGCCTGGCGAAGGTCCGCGTGCTCGCGGAGTACTGCTCCCCGCACGCGCGGGGATGGTCCCGACCATCCGAGCCCGAGCTCGACCCTCCCCACCTGCTCCCCGCACGCGCGGGGATGGTCCCGACCGGCCGGACGACACCCTGCGCACCGCCGGCTGCTCCCCCCGCTCGGGGGATGTCCTCATGAACGTCTTGGGCAGCGGGCCGAACACGTTCTGCTCCCGGCATGCGTGGGGCTGCTCCCCACACGAGCGCGTCAAGGTGCGTGTCCCAGCTCTGCTCCCCACACTCGCAGGGACAACCCCTTGGGGCTGCCACGCTCATCACCGGGGCCTCCGCGAATCATGTGCTCTGTGTAATGAATCACTCACGCAGCGGCGTTTGTGCGCGTACGCTCGACACGCCTGTGGGCACTCCAACACAGAAGCCGACGCGGGGAGTTGAACAGATGAGCGAACAGGCGGAGCAGGATCGGGAGCCCTCGAACGGCGCGGCCTACTTCGGTGAGGAAGTCCGGGCGGTGCGGGAGGCGCTGGCGCTGTCCCAGACGGAGTTCGCGGACCAGCTCCACTACCAGCAGGCCCAGGTCAGCAAGGTCGAGAACGGCGTCGCGCTCGCGTCGGAGGCATTCGCGGTGGCCATGGACCGCGTGGCGGGAACGCCGGGCACGTATCTGCGCCTCCGCACCAGGCTGAGCAAGCGGGGGCACCCCGAGTGGTTCATCCCGTACATCGCCCTTGAGGAGTCCGCGAGCGGGATCACGGACTACTCGTGCACGTTCCTCATGGGCTTGTTGCAGACTCCGGAGTACGCCGCCGCCGTCATCCGCGCCGCCTTCCCACGCGAGACGGAGGAGCAGATCAAGGAGCGGGTGGAACTGCGCATGAGGCGACAGGCCGTCATAGAGCGTCCCAACCCACCGGTTCTGTGGGTCGTGATCCACGAGGCCGTCCTACGAGCGTGCATTGGTAGCCCATCGGTCATGATCGCGCAGCTTGAACACCTGGCCGTACAAATGGCATCACCCCACGTCACAGTTCAAGTGCTCCCGTACAAAGCCGGTGCCGCTCCCAGCCACTTGCCGTTTACGCTGCTCTCGTTGAACGGCGCACCACACGCCGTCTACTCAGAGAGCCCCACCCATGGCGGGCAGGTCGACGACACGTCTAGCGTGGTGACGACAGCCATTGACGCCTTGGACCGGCTCCGTATGGCGGCACTGTCCGAGGACGAGTCGCTGGCCCTGATTCGCAAGATCATGGAGGATCACGCCAAATGAGCAGCACACCCGCCCCTCAGTCCGTGCGCTGGGCCAAGAGCACCTACAGCGCCGGCGAGGGCCAGTGCATCGAGTGGGCGCCCGACCACGCGTACGCGACGGGCGAGTTCCTGGTCCGCGACAGCAAGAACCCGAACGGCCCGCGCCTGAGCCTCTCTTCCGCCGGGTTCACCGGCCTCGTGGAGTTCGCCAAGAACCACGGGTGATCCCCCCGGACAACCGGCCCTCGCCACTTGGCGGGGGCCGTCGTTGCATCCATCCCGACATGCCACCGCTGCCGAGCTCTGCGGTCAGCACCCAGAACTGGTCAATGTGAGCTGAATCCAGCCCAGCGCAAGTACACCCGAGGAGCGGCAACCGCCCCTCCCGCATACGTAAGCTCTCCAGACGCATGTTCGGGTTGCCCTGGTACTACGGTCGCACGTATGCCGCTCCCGGAATCAACGCCCCGCGCCGTTGGCCTTCGGGTCGAGTCGGTGGAAGGCATTCTCGATCACATGGAACGGCCTCTCCAGACCTGCATGGATCGAGGCACCACCGTACGAAGACGCCGCTCGATCGAGGCGCGAACGGACCGTGGTACGTGGAATCGAGAGATTCGGGCTCGACAAGATCGGCGCCCGGGGTGGTGCCGAAGAGATGATCGCGGCGCTTCAGATGGACTGGCCGTACGACCGACCTCCGAGCCGGCTGCGGTACTGGCGGATCACCCGCTCATCAGCCCTGGCGGGCAGCGCACCGATCAACTCACCCAAATGAAGGCTCGTTTTCCCCTCGTTCGCCCCTACGGTCATACTCCCAACCCGAGGTTGCCTGTGCGTGGGAGCGTCCGACACCGAGCGGGTGCTGGACGAGTCGACATGGCAAGTCGTCGGCAGCGGCTTCCTGCCAACTTTTGTGCACGATCGAGTCAAGAGAAATGAAGGCAACGGCGATTCCGTAGCTGTCCTTAGCCAGGGGTCTATCCTCGGCTCATACCGATGCGCGTCATGCGCCCCTCAAAGCAGATAGGCAGAGTCCAGTGAACGTCAGTCAGGTAGTCCCCACTCAACGGGCGGAAGGCGAAGAGCACTTCGTGCACTCCTACCTCCTTCTGTCCCGGGCCGCGACGGTAGGACTCCTCGCCGTACCCGGCACGGTCCTGACACTGGCGGGTGTGCCCGTCAGTGAAGTAGCACAATTACTCGGCACCTGCGTGCTGCTGGGCATCCTCTCCTCGCCAAGCCCTGAGTTCCGCAGCTGAGGTGGCGCTCTAGTACACGAATCTGGGGGTTGACCTGCGGATATGCCAGAGCGCACGCCGGATCGGCGTGTGTCTAGGCGGGAGCGTTCATGCAGGTCAGGCGGGTGTGCCGGGTTCCAGGGTGATGATGCGCTTGGGCTCGGGGATCTTGAGCTTGGCGAGGATGTCGCGCTGGGTGGGGCTGGTCTCGGTGCGCTGGCGGAAGGTCCCGGCGGGGCCGGTGAAGGTGCCGACGTGGATGCGTTCGAGTTCCTCGCGCAGGTTCAGCCAGGTGTCGCCGCAGGTGGTCTCGGCGATGCGGATCAGGAGCAACGTGAGCCAGCAGAGCAGGACATGGGCGCGTATCCGGTCTTCCTTGCGGTGGTAGACGGGCCGCAGATCGATGATCGTCTTCATGTCGCGCCAGCCGCGTTCCACTTCCAGCAACTGTTTGTAGCCGGTCGCGATGTCTTCCGGGGACAGGTGCGGGTCGCTGCAGCGCAGGAGGAACTTGCCGTCCAGGCGCTCCTCGGCCTTGATCGCCGCCTTGTCGATCCGCAGCAGCCCCTTCGGGGTGACGCGCAGGAACCGGTTCAGGCCGGGCTTGGTGGACAGCCGGCCGCGCAGTTCGGCGCGCTTGGTCGCGCTCAGCTTGTCGGTGTCGGCGATCGTCTCGCCGAGCTGGGCGAGGAGGTCGCTGCGGATCGCGGCGTCGCGTTTGGCCTGTTCGGGGTTGTGGCAGATCACGAACCGGTCGGCGGTGTCGTCGAGTTGGACCTGCTTGACCTGCATGTTGTCGGCGACGTGAGCATAGCGTCCCTGCCGGGAGAGGGCGGCTTGGGCGGCGGGTGAGCCGGAGCGGATCTTCTCGCCCAGGATGTAGTGGCCGCCGGCTCGCTGCAGGAAGCGGCGGTTCTTCTCGGAGGCGAAGCCGCGGTCGGCGACCCAGACAACCCGGGTCAGTTTCCATTCCCGCAGGTCCTCGCGGACCTGGCGGATCAGCGCGGAGTCCCCGGTGTTCCCCGGCCAGGACCAGACGCGGATCGGGATGCCGGTGCGGGTGACCGCCATGCCGATGACGACCTGTGGAAGATCCGGGCGGTGGTCCTTGCTCTTGCCGTACGCCCGGAACGACTTCACGTTCTCCTCGCCGTCGCCGTCGCCGTCGCCGTCGCCGTCGCCGTCGTGATCGTGGTTGTCTGGCTGGGCGTCCGGGTCGGTCTGCGGGTGAAGGAGGCGTCCGTGCTCGTCGCGGGCGGCGGGGGTGTCGGGCTCGCCGGTCTCGAAGTAGGTGCTGGTGGTGTCGAAGAACAGCAGGTCGACTTCGAGGTTGAGGAGGTCGGCGACGGACCAGTAGACCTCTTCGGCAAGCTTGTCTTCGATGGTCAGCAGCCAGTCCATCGCCCGGTAGCAGGCGTCCTCGCTGGTGGCGGGCAGGCCGGGGATGTGGCTGTCGTGCTCGATCCAGCGAGTCGCGGCAAGCTTGGAACTCGGGGCCAGGGCCCGGTTGGCGACCAGCGCGAACAGCACCCGCTCCGCGGCCGGGTCCAGGCGGCGGCCCTTGAGGAGCTTCTTCATCACCGTGTCGATCCCGATGCGGTGCCACAAGCCGTCCAGGGCGTGGGCGCCGCCCATCGGGCGGGAGGCCAGGAACGTCAGCTCCGAGCCGGATGTGGCCCGCAGTGCGGCAGCCGGCTCGAGCAGCTTGGTCAGCGAGGTGACCAGCCGCTCGATGGCCGCCCGGTCCAGACGGTCCTCGCGGCCGAAGTTGTGCAGGACCTGCGGGCGCGAGGTGCCGGCGGCAGCGTCCCACTGGTTGTGCGCCAGCTGCAGATAGCGCACGGACGAGCCGTCCTTGTTCTTCCGCGTCGTCGCCCGTACGTACATGGTTCCAGACCTTAACAGCAACACCACAGGTCAATACAGGGAAGTCGCGCAGAACGTGTTACTAGGAGATTCCGGTTGTTCCACCAGGCCGGAACCCAGTGACCTGCGACAACGCCGTCATCCGTGTCCAGGATCCCCGATTAGCTGCGGAACGCAGGCAAGCGGTCGAGGAGGCCGCCTCGTCCGAGCCTTCACGCGAGGCATACTCGGATCGAACAGGTAGGTCCCAAGACTCCTCGCGACAGCGGGGATGGCCCCGGCGATTCCGTCGCGGATCAGCTGCGGTTCAGTTGCTCCCCGCACCCGCGGGGATGGCCCCGGCATCATCACGGTAATGCTGGGGCCGCTCTGCATTCCGGCACGTCCGCAGGGCATCGCCCCTCAGTCCGGCAGCAGGTTTCCCCGGCGGCTCAGGAGGAACCGTTTGAATGCCGCCACCGGGGGTGTGTCCGGGTGGCCGTCCAGCCAGGCCACGCCGATCTCGCGGGCTGCCCTCGGGGCCGTCACCGTCAGTTCGACCACGCCGGGGCGGGCCACCGCGGGTGGGGGCAGGAGGGCCACGCCGAGGCCCGCCGCGACCAGGCCGCGCAGGGTTTCCGCCTCCTCGCCCTCGAAGGCGACGCGTGGGGTGAAGCCGGCTTCGGCGCAGAGGTCGTCCGTGATGCGGCGGAGGCCGTAGCCGGGTTCGAGGGTGACGAAGGTTTCGTCGGACGCTTCGGCGAGGCGGATGCGGCGGCGGGTGGCGAGGCGGTGGTCCTCGGGGACGACCAGGCGCAGGCGCTGTTCGTCCAGGCGGCGGGTGACGAGGTCGGGGGCGTCCGGGACCGGGGAGGTGAGGCAGAGGTCGAGGCCGCCGGCGCGGAGGCGTTCGATCATGGCCTCGCCGTAGTTCTGGACGAGCTGGAAGCGGACCCGGGGATGATCGGCCCGGAAGGCACGGATCAGGGCCGGAACGGTTTCGGAGCCCATCGTGTGGAGGAAGCCGAAGGCCACCTTGCCGGCGGCCGGGTCCGCGTCGGCGCGTACCGATTCGGCGGCCTTCTCCACCTCGGCGAGGGCGCGTTCGGCGGAGCCGAGGAAGGTGCGGCCGGCCGGGGTGAGGGAGACGGTGCGGCCCTTGCGGGCGAACAGGGCGACGCCCAGGTCGTCCTCCAGCCGGACCATGGCGCGCGACAGCGTGGACTGCGGGACGCCCAGTTCCTGCGCGGCGCGCGTGACGTGCTCGTGGCGGGCGACCGCCGCGAAGTACGCGAGGCGCGGCGCGAGGACCGCGCGGATGTCTTCTTCGTAACTGCTCGGTGACAGCCGAGGCTGTGAGCTGTGCTGATGCGCCATGGGATTGATTATTCGCCGTTTGTGCATTGGACGCATGAAGGGGGGCCGACCTACGTTCGTCGCATGCCTCCTGCCAGTACCGGGGCGGTCACCCTCACCGTGGCCGCCTCGACCCAGCCGTCCCCCGTCACCGACACCACCGACCGGCTCGAACCCGGCCGCCCCGGCTACCGCCGGATGAGCTTCGCCCTCTTCGCCGCCGGTGTCGCGACGTTCGCACTCCTCTACTCCACGCAGGCGCTGCTGCCCGCCGTGTCCGCGTCCTTCGGCGCCACGGCCGGGCAGGCGAGCTGGACGGTCTCCGCGGCGACCGGCGCGCTGGCGCTGTGCGTGCTGCCGCTGAGCGCGTTGTCGGAGCGGTTCGGGCGGCGGCAGATGATGACCGCCTCGCTGGTGATCGCGGTGACGGTCGGGCTGTTCGTGCCGTTCGCGCCCTCGCTCGGCTGGCTGATCGCGCTGCGCGCCGTACAGGGTGCCGCGCTCGCCGGGCTGCCCGCGTCGGCGATGGCGTATCTGGCGGAAGAGGTGCGGCCCAAGGCGCTCGTCGCCGCGATCGGACTGTTCGTGGCCGGCAACAGCATCGGCGGGATGACCGGCCGCATCCTCACCGGCTGGGTCGCGCAGTTGTGGGGCTGGCGGGCGGCGCTCGGCGCGGTCGGGCTGCTGGCCGTGGTGTGCGCGGTCGTCTTCCACTTCATGATCCCGCCCGCCCGGCACTTCACTCCGGGCACGCTGAACCCGAAGGCCCTGGCCAGGACGGTGGGTTCGCACCTCGCCGACCCGCTGCTGCGCAGGCTGTACGCGATCGGCGCGCTGTTCATGACGGTGTTCGGCGCGGTGTACACGGTCATCGGCTACCGGCTCGTGGAGGCGCCGTTCAACCTGCCGCAGGGCATCGTCGGGTCGATCTTCCTGGTCTACCTCGTGGGTACGGTCTCCTCCGCGGCGGCCGGTCGGCTGGTGGCGCGGCTCGGGCGCCGGGGCGCGCTGTACCTGGCCGTGTCGACCACGGCGGCGGGTCTGCTGCTCTCGCTGGCGGACCGGTTGGCCGCCGTCCTGCTCGGCCTGGTGCTGATCACGGCCGGGTTCTTCGCGGGGCACGCGGTCGCCTCCTCGGCGGTCAGCCGTACGGCGACCACGGGGCGTGCGCAGGCGTCGGCCCTGTACCAGTCGGCGTACTACCTGGGCTCCAGCGCGGGCGGCACGCTGGGCGCGGTCGCCTTCCACGCCGGCGGCTGGGCGGGCACGGTGGCGCTGGGGCTGTTCGCCGTACTCGGCGTCGTCACCATCACGCTGTACGGGACGCGCGCCGCCCGTGCCGAACGGCTGCGGCTCTCCCCCGTGGCGTCCGTACAGAACTGAGACATTCGGCGCACAACCAACCTCTCCCCTTCGCGCATCTAGCAGGCGGAATCACCGCAGTGCGCGCGAAGGGGAGTTGGCGTACATGGGAGTGGGGGAGAACATGCGGAACATTCGGAGTGCCGGGGGCGTACGGGTGCGGCGGGGGCTGGTGCTGTCCGTCGCGGCGCTGACCGCGATACCGGCGTTCGTCATCGGTACGGGCGGCAGCGCGCAGGCGGCGTCCTGCACGAAGTCGAAGGGGCCGTACCAGAAGCAGGTCGAGAAGTACCTGCACCTGAAGGTGGACGGCAAGCAGTCGTCGGCCGACTGCAAGGCGATCCGGTCGTTCCAGAACAAATACGGTGTCACTCCGGCCATCGGTTATGCGGGACCGGTCACCTGGCGGACGATGCAGACGCTCACCGCGCAGAAGGCCGCCGGGAAGAACCCGAACAAGGCCAAGAAGTGCCCCACGAACAAGGGGCGGATCGCCTGCGTCGACCTGACGCGGCAGCTCAGCTGGATCCAGGACGGCAAGAAGCTGAAGTTCGGGCCGGTTCCGGTGCGGACCGGGCGGGACAAGTACGAGACCCGGACGGGCTCGAAGAAGATCTACTGGCGCCACAAGAACCATGTGTCGTCGATCTACCACGTGGCCATGCCGTACTCGCAGTTCTTCGACGGCGGGCAGGCGTTCCACGCGGTCGGCGTGAAGATGTGGAACCCGCCGGGGTCGCACGGCTGCGTCAACATGCGTACCGCCGACGCGAAGTCATACTGGAACCTGTTGAGGAACGGCGACGACGTCTACGTGTACGGCCGCAAGCCGGGGACCTGACCGGTTTCCGCCCTTCCCGCCCCCGTTGTCAGTGGCCTGCGGTAGCTTCCGAAGTGCTGGGTGAAGTGAGCGGTGTCACAGCGCGACAGGGGTGGAACGGGCGATGGGTGAACTGACAGCGGCGGCGGCCGCGGGGTCCGGCTCCGGGGCGGCCGACGACCTCGACAGCCGGCTGGAGGGACACCGGGTCGAGCTGACCGGGTACTGCTACCGGATGCTCGGCTCGGCCTTCGAGGCGGAGGACGCGGTCCAGGACACGCTGGTCCGGGCCTGGCGCAACTTCGACAAGTTCGAGGGCCGGTCCTCGCTGCGCTCCTGGCTGTACCGCATCGCGACAAACGTGTGCCTCGACATGCTGAACGCGGGCAGGAAGCGGGCGCGGCCGGTGGATCTGTCGGGGCCGACGCCGCTCGCGCAGGCCGCGCTCAACCCGCTGCCGGAGAACACCTGGCTGGAGCCGATGCCGGACGGCCGCATCCTGCCGACGATTGAGGACCCGGCGGAGGCGGCGGTGGCGCGCGAGTCGGTGCGGCTCGCGTTCGTCGCCGCGCTCCAGCATCTGCCGCCGAAGCAGCGGGCCGTGCTGATCCTGCGCGAGGTGCTGGCGTGGAAGGCCGCCGAGGTGGCGGAGCTGCTCGACACCTCGGTCGCCTCGGTCAACAGCGCCCTCCAGCGCGCACGGGCGACGCTCACCGACCACGAGACCGTGGCCGCCGACGCGGCGAACCCGCTGGACGAGGAGCAGGCCAAGCTCCTGGAGCGGTACGTGGCGGCGTTCGAGGGCTACGACATGAAGGCGCTGACCGCCCTCCTCCACGAGGACGCGGTGATGACGATGCCGCCGTTCGACCTCTGGCTCCGGGGCCACGACGACATCACCGGCTTCATGACCTCCATCGGCGCGGGCTGCGCCGGCTCCCGTCTCGTCGCGACCTCCGCCAACGGCACCCCGGCCTTCGCCCACTACAAGCCGAACCCGGAGGGCCCCGGCTTCGTCCCGTGGGCGGTCCAGGTCATCGACATCTCGGACGGCGCGATCACGGGCATGCACTGCTTCCTGGACACGCCCCGCTGGTTCCCGCTGTTCGGCCTCCCGGACCGCCTGGAGGCGGACGCGGCGTAAGGTGCGCGGGCCGGGCGGCGCCCGCTTCACGGCCGCCCGTCCCCCACCACGTCCCCCAGCCCCACCAGGTTGAGCAACGCCCCCAGTTCCGGGGGTGTCCCCCGTAGCCGCAGGCGGCGGTTGCCCGTCCTCCGGGCGGTCAGGGAGAGGCGGGCCAGGACCTCGACCGTGGTCAGGTCCGGGTGGACGAGCCCGCTCAGGTCGCAGTCGACCGCCGTGACCGCGGCCGGGGTCGCCGCGAGCAGGGCCTCCAGCTCGGCGCACAGGCGCGGGCCGGCGGCGCGGGTGAGGCGGCCGGAGAGGACGAGCGCGGCCGGGCGCGGGGCTTCCATACCCTGACAGACCCAGGCCGCATCGAAAACTCATCGCCGGAACTCATCGCCCGAGTCCATCGCCCGGACTCGGGGCGACTCGCCGCGCCCGCAGCCCCGCGGGCTCCTGCGGGCTCCTCAGCCGGCCGGGAAGATCCCCGTGTCCAGGTCCAGGCCGAACGGATCGGGGAGGGTCAGCTTCTCGCCGTACTCGACCGTGGCCAGCTGCCGGTACGTACCGCTCCGGGGCTCCCCGTACAGCGTGGCGGTGGGACGGCCCGAGTGCCAGGGGTCCAGCAGGAGGAACAGCTCGACGCCCGCCTTCGCGTAGCCGTGCACCTTGCCGATGCGGTCGTGGTTGGCGTTGGCCTGCGACGTGATCTCGACGACCAGCAGCGCTTCCTCCGCGGGGACGCGGTTGCCCGGCCCGGTCGCCACGGCCCGCGGGACGACCACGAGGTCGGGGATGTAGAGCCCGGCCCGTCCGGGGACCGAGACGCCCAGGGTTTGATAAATACCCCAGTCCTGCGGGATCACGGAGTAGAGCCTGCGCTGGAGCAGCTCCGCAGTGGTGTTGTGGTCCTTGGACGGTGGCGGCGACACAGTGACGATCCCCTCGATGATCTCCACCTTGCAGCCCTCCGGCGCGTCCGTCTCCTCCCAGATCCGGACGAGGTCGTCCCACTCCTGGCCCTGTCCCTGGCCCGGCGCGGGATCGACGGTGAGTGCGCTCATGGCGGTCTCTCCTCGTATTGGTGCGTCACCGAGTCCAGCATGCCGAACGGGACCGGGGGCAGTCCACCGGTCCCGTTCACCCGTACGGGGAAGGCGCAGGTCAGGCGATACGTTCCCGCACCACCGGGGTCGCCGTGAACGGGGTGCCGGCCGGTTCGATGTCGTACGCGTCCGGGAGCGCCTTGAGGGCGTAGTCGAACTTCTCCGGGGTGTCCGTGTGCAGCGTCAGCAGCGGCTGACCGGCGGTGACCTCGTCGCCGGGCTTGGCGTGCAGCTCGATGCCCGCGCCGGCCTGCACCGGGTCCTCCTTGCGGGCGCGGCCCGCGCCCAGGCGCCAGGCGGCGACGCCGATGTCGTACGCGTCCAGGCGGGTCAGCACGCCGGAGGCGGACGCCTTGATGACATGCTGCTCGCGGGCGACCGGCAGCGGGGCGTCCGGGTCGCCGCCCTGGGCGGAGATCATCCGGCGCCAGACGTCCATCGCGGAGCCGTCGGTGAGGGCCTTCTCCGGGTCGGCGTCCTTGAGCCCGGCCGCGTCCAGCATCTCGCGGGCGAGGGCCAGGGTGAGGTCGACGACGTCCTTGGGGCCGCCGCCGGCCAGGACCTCGACGGACTCGCGGACCTCCAGGGCGTTGCCCGCGGTGAGGCCGAGCGGGGTGGACATGTCGGTGAGCAGGGCGACCGTGCGGACGCCGCTGTCGGTGCCGAGGGCGACCATGGTGGAGGCCAGCTCGCGGGCGTCGTCGAGGTTCTTCATGAAGGCGCCGGAGCCGACCTTGACGTCCAGGACGAGGGCGCCGGTGCCCTCGGCGATCTTCTTGGACATGATCGAGCTGGCGATGAGCGGGATCGCCTCGACGGTGCCGGTGACGTCGCGCAGCGCGTACAGCTTCTTGTCGGCGGGGGCCAGGCCGTCGCCGGCGGCGCAGATGACGGCGCCGGTGGTGTCGAGGACGTCCAGCATCTCGGCGTTGGAGAGGTGGGCGCGCCAGCCGGGGATGGACTCCAGCTTGTCCAGCGTGCCGCCGGTGTGGCCGAGGCCGCGGCCGCTGAGCTGGGGCACGGCCGCGCCGCAGGCGGCGACGAGCGGGGCGAGCGGGAGGGTGATCTTGTCGCCGACGCCGCCCGTGGAGTGTTTGTCCGTGGTGGGGCGGGAGAGCTCGGCGAAGTCCATGCGTTCGCCGGAGGCGATCATCGCGGCGGTCCAGCGGGCGATCTCCGTACGGTTCATGCCGTTCAGCAGGATCGCCATGGCCAGCGCGGACATCTGCTCGTCGGCGACCTCGCCGCGGGTGTACGCGTCGATGACCCAGTCGATCTGCTCGGGTGTCAGCTCGCCGCGGTCCCGCTTGGTGCGGATGACGGAGATGGCGTCCATGGTGAGGCGTCCTTCCGGCCGGTTCGTACAAACGCGTGAGTGGCTGACTCTACGCGCATAGAGGGAGAAAGAGCTGCCGGGTGGACCCGTTGTGCGGGTCCACCCGGCGGTGGTTCAGCCGAGGTGGGCCGGGCCGAAGGCCTGCGGCAGCATCTCGTCCAGGGTGCGGAGGCCGTCCGGGGTCTCCAGGAGCATTTCCGGGCCGCCGAACTCGTACAGCAGCTGCCTGCACCGGCCGCACGGGACCAGGATCTCGCCCGCCCCGTCCACGCAGGTGAAGTGGGTGAGCCGGCCGCCGCCGGTGGCGTGCAGCTGGGAGACCAGGCCGCACTCGGCGCACAGCCCGATCCCGTACGAGGCGTTCTCGACGTTGCAGCCGGTGATCGTGCGGCCGTCGTCGACGCGGGCGGCGACGCCGACCGGGTAGCCGGAGTAGGGGGCGTACGCGCGGGACATGGCGTCCCGCGCGGCGGCCCGCAGGGCCTCCCAGTCGGCGTCGGTGAAGGCCGCGGCGGTCACTTGCCCTGGCCCTTGCGGTAGCGCATGCCGTCCGCCTTGGGCATCCGCAACCGCTGTGCGGAGAGGGAGAGGACGAGCAGTGTGACGATGTACGGGGTGGCGCTGACGAACTCGGTGGGCACGCTGTCCGTACCGAGGTACCAGACCAGGACGACGGCCGCGACGACGGCGCTGACGACGCCCTGGGTGTAGCTCTTGCGGTAGAGCTTCCAGCCGGCGATGCCGACGAGGACCACGAACAGCAGCAGGAGCAGCGCGTGGACGGACTGGCCGCCGTTGCGCAGCTGGAGCGCGTCGGCGAAGCCGAACAGGCCCGCGCCCATGGCGAGTCCGCCGGGGCGCCAGTTGCCGAAGATCATCGCGGCGAGACCGATGTAACCGCGTCCGCCGGTCTGGCCCTCGTTGTAGATGTGCGAGGTGACCAGCGAGAGGAAGGCGCCGCCGAGTCCGGCGAGGCCGCCGGAGACGATCACCGCGGCGTACTTGTACAGGTAGACGTTGACGCCGAGCGATTCGGCGGCGACCGGGTTCTCGCCGCAGGAGCGCAGCCGCAGGCCGAACGCGGTCTTCCACAGGACGAAGAAGGTCGCGACGAACAGGACGACGGCCAGGACCGTCAGCAGCGAGAGGTTGGTGACCAGGCCGCCGAGGATGCCCGCCAGGTCGGAGACGAAGAACCAGTGGTGCTTCTCGATGGAGTGCAGTGCGTCGGAGAGGCCGGGGATGGTCACCGAGGTGATCTCGTCGGCCGGCGGGGACTGCTTCGGGGAGCCGCCCTTGGCCGCCGCCTCGCCGCTGTTGAACCAGAGCTTGGCGAAGTAGGTGGTGAAACCGAGGGCCAGGATGTTGATCGCGATGCCGGAGATGATGTGGTCGACGCCGAAGGTGATGGTGGCGACGGCGTGCAGCAGACCACCGAGCATGCCGCCGATGACACCGGCGAGCACACCGATCCAGGGGCTGGTCTGCCAGCCGGCCCAGGCACCGAAGAAGGTGCCGAGGATCATCATGCCTTCGAGGCCGATGTTGACCACGCCGGCGCGTTCGGACCACAGGCCGCCGAGACCGGCGAGGCCGATCGGTACGGCCATGGCGAGGGCGGCGCTGATCTGGCCCGCGGACGTGACGTCCTGGGCGCCGGTGATGGCGCGTACGGCGGACAGCGCGAGCAGGACGCCCGCGATGATCAGCAGGAGTACGGGGAAGGAGAGGCGGGAACGGCCGCTCTTGCCGCCGGAGACCTTGGGGGCCGCCGGGGGCGGGGTGGAAGTCGCCGTGGCGGTCACGCCGACACCTCCTGCTGGTCGGAGTTACGGGCGGCCTGTGCGGCGAGTTCCGCGCCGACCTTGCTCTGCTGGCGCTTGAGTCCGTAGCGGCGGACGACCTCGTAGGCGATGACGACGCACAGGACGATGACGCCCTGGATCACGCCGACGATCTCCTTGTCGTACCCCTCGAACTCCAGCTTTCCGGTGCCGCGCTCCAGGAAGCCCCAGAGCAGCGCGCCGAGCGCGATGCCGATGGGGTGGTTGCGGCCCAGGAGGGCGATGGCGATGCCGGTGAAACCGATGCCGATGGGGAAGTCGCCGCTGAACTCGTGGCTGTCGTTGAGCAGCGTCGGCATGCCGATGAGGCCGGCGACGCCGCCGGAGATGAGCATCGAGGTGATGACCATGCGGCGGACGTTGACGCCGCTGGCCTCGGCGGCGGAGCCGGACTGGCCGACCGTGCGCAGGTCGAAGCCGAAGCGGGTGCGCGAGAGGGTGAACCAGTACGCGATGCCGGCGGCGACGGCGACGACGATGAAGCCCCAGATGGGCGTGGGCGTCGTCGGGAACTCGAAGAAGTGCGAGGACTCGGGCAGCGGCTTGGTGGAGATCTTGGTGCCGGCCTCGTCGAGGTGGCCGAGGCGGTTCTGCTGGAGCAGATAGCCGATGACCGCGGTCGCGATGGAGTTCAGCATGATCGTGGAGACGACCTCGCTGACGCCGCGGGTGACCTTGAGCAGACCGGCGATGCCGGCCCACATGGCGCCGACGATCATCGCGGTGAGGATGATCAGCGGGATCTGGAGGGCGCCGGGCAGGGTCAGCGCGCCGCCGAGCGCGGCGGCGAAGAAGGCGGCGAGGCGGTACTGCCCGTCGACGCCGATGTTGAAGAGGTTCATCCGGAAGCCGACGGCCACCGCGAGGCCCGCGAGGTAGTACGTCGTCGCCTTGTTCAGGATGTAGACCTGGCTGTCCGACTTCAGCCCGTAGTCGAACATGATGCCGAAGGCGTTGAACGGCTCCTTGCCGGTGGCGGCGAGCACGAGTGCCGTCACCAGGAAGGCGACCACGATCGCGAGTACGGGGGCCGCGATCCCCAGGAGCAGCCGCTCCTTGTCGATCTTCTTCATCGGTCCTCTCCCCCTTCGCGGGGGTCGGTGTCGTCGTCCGTGGCGGCGGCGGTCCCGCCCTCCTCCGGCGCTTCGAGGTGGCCGCCGGCCGCGCCCGTCATCGCCGAGCCCAGCTCCTCGGGGGTGATGGTCGCCGGGTCCGCGTCCGCGACCAGGCGGCCGCGGTACATGACGCGCAGGGTGTCGGAGAGCCCGATCAGCTCGTCCAGGTCGGCGGAGATCAGCAGCACCGCGAGGCCCTCGACGCGCGCCTCGCGGATCTGGTCCCAGATCTGCGCCTGCGCGCCGACGTCGACGCCCCGGGTGGGGTGCGCGGCGATCAGGAGCTTGGGCGCGTGGCTCATCTCGCGGCCGACGATCAGCTTCTGCTGGTTGCCGCCGGAGAGGGAGGCCGCGGTGACGTCGATGCCGGGGGTGCGTACGTCGTAGTCGCGCACGATCCGCTCGGTGTCGGTGCGGGCGGCCTTGATGTCGAGGAAGGCGCCCCTGCTGTTGGGGCGTTCCGTGACGTGGCCGAGGATGCGGTTCTCCCAGAGGGGGGCCTCCAGGAGGAGTCCGTGCCGGTGGCGGTCCTCGGGGATGACGGCCATGCCGCCCTCGCGGCGCTTGCGCGTCGGGGTGCGGGAGATGTCCGTGCCGTCCAGGGTGAGGGCGCCCTCGTCCGGGGAGCGCATGCCCATGATGGCGTCGACCAGTTCGGACTGGCCGTTGCCCTCGACGCCGGCGATGCCCAGGACCTCGCCCTTGTGGATGGTGAAGGTGATGCCGTCGAGGACGGCGCGCACGGCGCCGTCCGGGTCGGTCGCGGTGAGCCGCAGGCCGTCGACGGTGAGCATGGGGACGTCGGTGACCGTCGACTCGCGGGTCTCGGGGGACGGCAGTTCGCTGCCGACCATCAGCTCGGCGAGCTGCTTGGTCGTGGTGTTGCGGGGGTCGGCGGTGCCGACGGTGGTGCCGCGCCGGATGACGGTGATCTCGTCGGCGACCGACAGGACCTCGCCCAGCTTGTGCGAGATGAAGATGACGGTCAGGCCCTCGGCCTTGAGCTCGCGCAGGTTGTCGAAGAGGGCGTCGACCTCCTGGGGCACGAGGACGGCGGTGGGCTCGTCGAGGATCAGGGTGCGGGCGCCCCGGTAGAGGACCTTGAGGATCTCCACGCGCTGGCGGTCGGCGACGCCGAGGTCCTCGACCATGGCGTCCGGGCGGACGCCGAGGCCGTACGCGTCGGAGATCTCCTTGATCCTGGCGCGGGCCCGGTCCCCGATGCCGTACAGCTTCTCGGAGCCGAGGACGACGTTCTCCAGGACGGTGAGGTAGTCGGCGAGCATGAAGTGCTGGTGCACCATGCCGATGCCGCGGGCGATGGCGTCGCCCGGGTTGGAGAACACGGCCTGTTCGCCGTCCACCGCGATGGTGCCCTCGTCCGGCTTCTGCATGCCGTACAGGATCTTCATCAGAGTGGACTTGCCGGCGCCGTTCTCGCCGACGAGGGCGTGGACGGTGCCGCGGCGCACGGTGATGTCGATGTCGTGGTTGGCCACGACTCCGGGGAATCGCTTGGTGATACCGCGGAGCTCCACGGCGTTGGAACTGCTGGACGCGTTGATGGCGCACTCTCCTTGGCAGGAGCGGAGGGCGGGGGCGGTGGGGACGGGGAGGCGGGGGGTGGAAAACGTATCGCGCCCGGCCGGTTCCAGTCCCGACGCTACGCGCGTAGCGTCGCCGAATCGTTGGCCACCTGATCACAGGTGGCCCTCGCCCCGCCGGGGGTACGTGAATCGGGGCCCGGAACGGGCGGCCGAAGCCGCTCGCCGGGCCCCGATCTCGACGTGGGGATCAGGTCGTGGTCTTGACCTTGATGGTGCCGTCGACGATCTTCTTCTTCGCCTCGTCGAGCTGGGCCTGGATGTCCTTGAGGTGGTCACCCGTGGGGGTCAGGCTGACGCCGCCCTTGGCCAGCGAGTACGTCTGGGTGCCGGTGATCGGCTTGCCGTCCTTGACCGACTTGACCAGGTCGTAGACGCCGGAGTCGACGTTCTTGACGACCGAGGTCAGGATCGTGTCCTTGTACTTCGCCAGGGCCGGGTCCAGGGCCTGGTCGGAGTCGACGCCGATGGACCAGGCGCCCTTCTTGCCCGCGACGGCCTCGATCGAGCCGGCGCCGGAGCCGCCCGCGGCGGCGAAGATGACGTCGATGCCCTTGTCGAGCATGCCCTTGGCGGCGGCCTTGCCCGTGCCGGGGCTGCCGAAGCCGGAGAGGTCCGAGCCGGTGGACAGGTACTGGATCTGCACCGTGGCCTTGGGCTTGGTGTCCAGGACGCCCTGGCGGAAGCCGGCGGCGAACTTCTTGATCAGCGGGAGGTCCACACCGCCGATGAAGCCGACCTTGCCGTCCTTGGACTTCAGCGCCGCCGCGACACCGGCGAGGTAGGAGCCCTGCTCCTCGGTGAAGACGATGTTGTCGACGTTCTTGACGTCGGAGACCGAGTCGACCAGGCCGAAGGAGATGTTCGGGTACTTGGGCGCGATCTTGTCGACCGACTCCTTGTACGCGAAGCCGATGGCGATGACCGGGTTGTAGCCGCCCTCGGCGAGCGACTGGAGGCGCTGGTCGCGGTCGGCGGAGCTCTCGCCGGTCTTGGCGGTCAGCTCCTTGGTCTCGGCGCCGAACTCGGCCTTGGCCTTGTCCAGGCCGCGCGCGGCGGAGTCGTTGAACGAGTTGTCGCCACGGCCGCCGACGTCGTAGGCCATGCCGATCTTCATCTTGCCGTCGTCCGAGCCGGAACTCTCGTCGGACGACTCGCCACACGCGGTGGCGGTGAGCGCGAGGGCCGCGGTGACGGCGATCGCGGCGCTGATCTTGGATACCCGGCGCAAGGGAAGGCTCCTTCAAACCTGACCGAAGCGCCTCTTCCGGCGCTGGTTTCGCGGCGATCGTAACGCGCGTAGATGTCAGATAAAGCCCTGTACGGAAGCCGTTATCGGATCGTCGCGAACGAGGGGCATCCCCCGGGCGACCTGTCCGGTTACGGCTGGTTGACGTAGAGCAGCGCGGAGGCGGTGAACAGTTCGGCCGCCACCGTGATCGCCTCCTCGTCCGCGTCGAAGTTGCCGCGGTGGAGGTCGAGTCCGCGGGTGTCCCCCGGGGTACGGACCCCGAGCCGCGCCATGGCGCCCGAGACGTGCTCCAGGTACCAGGAGAAGTCCTCGCCGCCCAGGCTCTGCTCGGTGTCCTCGATGGCGTACGCGCCGCGGCGGGCGGTCATCGCGCCGGCCAGGAGGTCGATGGACGCGGCGTCGTTGACCACGGGCGGCACGCCCCGGACGTAGTCGATCACCGTCTTGGCACGGTGCAGGCCGGCGATCTCGTCGATCGCGGCGTGCACCAGGTCGGGCGCCTCGCGCCACGCGGCGAGGTCGAGGCAGCGCACGGTTCCGGACAGCTCGGCGTGCTGCGGGATGACGTTGCAGGCGTGGCCGGCCTCCAGGCGCCCCCAGGTGACCGCGAGGCCGGAGCGGGCGTCGACGCGCCGGGCCAGCAGGGCGGGCACCTCGGTGACGATCTTGGCGGCGGCGGTGACCAGGTCCGTGGTCAGGTGCGGGCGGGCGGTGTGGCCGCCGGGCCCGTCCAGGGCGAGTTCGAGGCGGTCGCAGGCGGAGGTGATCGCGCCGACCCGCAGCCCGATCCGGCCGACGTCCACCTTGGGGTCGCAGTGGACGCCGATGATGCGGCCGACGCCCTCCAGGACCCCGGACGCGATGGCGTCGGGCGCGCCGCCGGGCAGCACCTCCTCGGCCGGCTGGAAGATCAGCCGCACCGGGTTGGGCAGCAGCCCCTGCCGGTCCAGCTCGGCGAGGACGATCCCGGCGCCGAGGACGGCGGTGGTGTGGATGTCGTGCCCGCAGGCGTGGGCCCGGTCGGGCACGGTGGAGCGGTAGGGCACCCCGGTCTTGCTGTCCGGGATGGGGAGCGCGTCGATGTCGGCGCGCAGCGCGAGCATGGGCCGGGTGTCTTCCCCGGGGGTGCCGACGTCACACATGAGCCCGGTCCCGGAGGCGAGCACCTTCGGGGCGAGCCCGGCCTGCTCCAGCCGGGCCTTGAGGGCCGCGGTGGTGCGGAACTCCTGGTTGCCCAGTTCGGGGTGCATGTGCAGGTCCCTGCGGAAGGCGATCAGCTCGGCGCGCAGGGCGTCGGGCAGTGCACCGGGCAGGGTTCCGTCCTGGGACGGGCCGGCGGCGGACTCGGGGCAGATCAACTGGCTCACCTGTTGAAGGGTATGCCTCTTCCCTCCTCAACTGACCATGAAACAAGAAATCTTCAGCCACTTAGGGGATTCTTTGGCCGCGTCCCGGCGTGTGGGGCGCGGCTGTGATGGGTAAACTGCCGCGCTCGCCTCGCGCCGGCGCCGTGCTCGACCGGACGCCCCCCGCGCGTCGCGGCTCCTCCCTACGCCTCCCCCGTCACGGCGGTGACCCGCCAGGGGGCCAGCCGCTGTGCGTCGCGGGCCGTTTCGGTGACGCCGGCCAGGAAGCCCTGGGCGCGCGGCGATGCGGTTTCGCGCAGCCACTCCGGGGCGATGTCGCAGACCGCGACCTTCACCTCGGTGCCGGTCAGCGCGAGCGGCAGGGTGTGGACGACCGTCGAGGGGAAGCTCAGGACCGTGCGGCCGATGGGGCCGCGGCGGGCGATGAGTTCCAGCGGGAGGTCGGGCCGGACGATCTCCAGGCCGGTGGCCGCCTCCAGCGCGTGCAGTTTCTCGGTGGACTCGCGGCGGTGGGCGAAGTAGCGGGTGGCGCCGTGCGTACGGGCGAGGGCGCCGACCGCCTCCAGATAGCGGGCCCGGTCCACCACGCCCGTCTCGACCAGCGAGGTGCCGACCAGGTCCGCGCCCTTGGTCAGCGACGGGGGGCCGAAGCGGGACCGGGTCCAGGCGAAGGTGTTCGGGATGAGGACGACGCCCGGCGGCGGGATCACCGGCATGGCGGTGAACAGCTCGACCTCGCGCGCCGGGGACGGCGTGAAGCGGCGCCGGGCGGTGGCCGCCACCGGGGCCAGCGCCAGGTCGCGGGGGCCGCGCCCGCCGCGCCGGTGCCAGCGGACCAGCCGCTCGCCGCGGGTGAGCTGGGCGACGAACTCCATGGTGGCGGTGCCGTCGTCCACCACGGTGAGGCGGCGGGGCCGTACGAACGAGAGCAGCAGCTGTACGTACCGCGAGAACGGGTCTCCGATGACGATGTGGTCGGCGGTGCGGATGAGCCGGGTGAGGGCGCGCAGCGACTTGACGGGGGTGCCCGAGTCGCCGCGCGCCTCCTGCCAGCGCACGGTCATGCCCTCGTCGCGGGCCAGCTCCGCCATCCGGCGCAGCTGGCCGCGCGACATCGGGTCGACCGGGGGGAGGACGACGACGGTGACGTCCGTGAGGACGCGCCCGCCGCCTCCCTCGGTGACGGCCCACTCCAGGACGTTCAGGAGCTGGACCGGGCTCTCGACGAAGGCGAGGTTCACCGGCCGGCCCGTCAGACCGCGACCGGCTCGGCGGCCGGGGCCGCCGCGTCGCTCTCCGCCACGACGCCCGTGACCCGGCGGAGCTTCTTCATCGGGCCGAGCTCCGACTCGTACACCTTCTTGACGCCGTCGCCGAGGGACGCCTCGATGGTGCGGATGTCGCGGACGAGGCGGGTCAGGCCCTGCGGCTCGACGGAGGCGGCCTGGTCGGAGCCCCACATGGCGCGGTCCAGGGTGATGTGGCGCTCGACGAACGCGGCGCCGAGGGCGACGGCGGCGAGGGTGGTCTGCAGGCCCGTCTCGTGGCCGCTGTAGCCGATCGGGACGTTGGGGTACTCCTGCTGGAGGGTCTGGATGACCCGCAGGTTCAGCTCCTCGGCCTTGGCCGGGTACGTCGAGGTGGCGTGGCAGAGCAGGATGTTGTCGGAGCCGAGGACCTCGACGGCGTGCCGGATCTGGCGCGGGGTGGACATGCCGGTGGAGAGGATGACCGTGCGGCCGGTGGCGCGCAGGGCGCGCAGCAGTTCGTCGTCGGTGAGCGAGGCGGAGGCGACCTTGTGGGCGGGGACGTCGAACTTCTCCAGGAAGGCGACGGCCTCGGTGTCCCACGGGGAGGCGAACCAGTCGATGCCGCGCTCGGCGCAGTGCTCGGAGATGGCCAGGTACTCGGTCTCGCCGAACTCGACGCGGTGGCGGTAGTCGATGTAGGTCATGCGGCCCCAGGGGGTGTCGCGCTCGATGTCCCACTGGTCGCGGGGGGTGCAGATCTCCGGGGTGCGCTTCTGGAACTTGACGGCGTCGCAGCCGGCTTCGGCGGCCACGTCGATGAGGGCGAGGGCCTTGTCGAGGTCGCCGTTGTGGTTGATGCCGATCTCGCCGGTGATGTAGACGGGGTTGCCGGGTCCGGCGGTGCGGTTGCCGAGGGTGCGCAGGCGGGAGGTGCTCATGAGGTGTTCCTTACTTGGTGGGGGTCGTGTTGAGGGTGGGGCCCAGGAGCCAGGCCGCGATCTCGCGGACGGCGCCGAAGCCGCCGGGGGTGGTCGTCACGGCGCGGGCCGCCGCGCGGACCGAGTCGTGGGCGCTCGCGACGGCGACGGGCCAGCCGGCGAGCGCGAAGCAGGGGAGGTCGTTGACGTCGTTGCCGACGTACATGACGCGTTCGGGCGCCAGGGACTGCTCGTCGCACCACTGCTTGAGCGCGAGGTTCTTGCGGTCCACGCCGTGCAGTACGGGGACGCGCAGTTTGCGGGCGCGGGCGGCGACGACGGGGTTCTGCTCGGTGGACAGGATGAGCAGCGGGATGCCGGCCCGGCGCAGGGCGGCGATGCCGAGTCCGTCGCCCCGGTGCACGGCGACGGTCTCGCGGCCCTCGGAGTCGACGAGGACCCGGTCGTCGGTCTGGGTGCCGTCGAAGTCGAGGACGACGGCGTCGATGTCCTCGCGGGTGGGCAGCGGGGCCCGGTCCACGAGGGGGGCGAGCGCGCGGGCGCGGGCCAGGTCGTGCGGGTCGTCGATCTCCAGGACGCGGGCCGGGTCGGTGCGCACCAGCGCGGTGTGGCCGAAGAAGCGGTGGCGGTGGGTGCGGAATCCGGCGGCGTCCATGGCGTAGGCGGCGCCGGTCTCCAGCAGGTCCTCGGGGCGGTCCTGGCGGCGCGGGCGGACCCGTTTGTCGTGGTTGACGCCGTAGTTGTGGTCCTCCAGGGCGGTGCCGTCGCGCCACAGGAAGCCGTGGAAGGGGGCGACGGTGACGGCGGTGTCGGCGCCTTCGCGGGCGACGGCCGCGGCGACCCCGTCGATGTCCTCGCGGGCGAGGAAGGGGCTGGTGCACTGGACGAGCAGGACGACGTCCGCGGTGCGGCCGCTCATGGCCTCGTAGGCGTCGAGGGCGTGCAGGACGGCGGCTTCGCTGGTCGCGGTGTCGCCGGCGATGTCCTCGGGGCGCTGGACGCAGTGCAGCCGGGCGCTCTCGCCGAGGGCTTCGGCCGCGGTGCGGGCGGCCTCGGCGACGGCGGGGGCGTCGGTCGTCACGACGACGTCGGTGACCTCGCCGGACGCCAGGCAGGCGCGGACGGCGCGGGCGACGAGCGGGACGCCGCCGACCGGTGCGAGGTTCTTGGCCGGTACGCCCTTGGAGCCGCCGCGTGCGGGGATGACGGCGAGCACGGTGGGTTGCTTCATCGGTGCTCCGGTGAGTGTGGTGTCGGTGGTCTTCACAGCTCGCCCATCCGCCGGACGACCGGGGCGACGCGCTGGACGCCGTGCCGGTACGCGCCCCGGGCCGCGTCGCGGACGGCCTCGCGGACCGCGGTCCTGACCCGGCCGGCCTCGCGGGGCGCGTCGGCGCCGGGCAGCGGGTGGCCGTCGGGGCCCAGGTGGTGGCGGGCGAGGACGCCGGGGAGGTAGCCGGGGGCGGTGGCCGGGGTGTAGTAGGGCGCCGGGTCGGGAAGGCGGCCGCGGGCCAGCAGTGCGGTGACGCGGGCGCGGGCGGTGTCGTAGGCCGTGGCGTAGCCGCCGTCCGCGGCGACGCCCTGGCCGGCCAGCCAGCCGGGGTCGGGGCGGGGCCGGGCACCGGCGTCCAGGTGGTCGAAGGAGGTGAGCAGGCCGGACCCGGTGAAGTGGTGGTTGCCGAGCGCCTCGCGGACCCCGAGGTCGGTGAGGACGGCGGTGGGGATGCGGCGGTGCAGGGACTCCAGGGCGGCCGTGGAGGACACGGTGACCAGCAGGTCGGTGCGGTCCAGGACCTCGCCCATGTGCCCGTACACCAGGCGGAAGTTGGGCGGGAGGCCGCCGGGCAGCCGTTCGGCGAGCCGCTGGTAGGGGTGTTCCTCGATGTGCGTGGTGTGTTCGCCGGGCTTGGAGCGCAGTTTGAGGAGGACTTCGCGGCCGGGGTGCAGCCGGGCGTGCTCGACGAGCCTGCGCAGCAGGTAGGTGCGGTCGGCGCGGTTCTCGGGCACGGAGGGCTGGGCGGCGAACACCAGGGTGTCGCGGCCGGGTTCGGGGCGGTAGGGGTCGCCGCCGAGGAACGGGAGCGCGGCTTCGGTGACGGCCGACGCGTCGGCGCCGACGCCCTCGTACACGGCGCGGAAGCGCTGCGCGTCGTGGCGGGAGTTGGCGAGGACGACGTCGGCGCCGTGCCGGAGCAGGAGCCCGTCGGTGAGCTTCTCGTAGACGACGCCGACGTAGCCGGTGACGAGGACGGGCCGGGCGGGCAGCCGGAGTGCGGCGATGCCGTGCAGCATGGCCTGGACGGCGCCGCCGACGAGGGCGAGGACGACGACGTCGTATCCCTCGTCCCGTACGTCGCGCAGGAATTCGGTGGCGGTGACCTCGCGCACCCGGTCGCCGGAGATCCCCACGTCGCCGACCTCGGCGAGCTGGCGGGGGGTCGGCGTCGCGCGGCCGCGCAGCAGCAGTCCGCTGATCTCGACCCGCTGGGCGGGTGTCCCGGACACGGGGGCGGTGAGGCGGCGCGCGGTGAGCGCGCCCCATTTCCACCGGGTGTCGGAGTCGGCGATCACGGCTGCTCTGAGAGCGGTCGTCTTTTCGGTACGTCGTGGCACGTCTCCGAATTTAGGAAGGCATCCCGATTCGCGGCCCAACGTGACGGCAACAGCGGGTTAACAGCCTGCCGACACCTGGCGAATCAGCTGCCGAAATGGGTCTTCCCGGGCGGTTGGGCGGGCCGGTTCATTGTCCCGACATTCTTCGTTCACCTGGCGTACCCATCGGCGCCAGGGTAAATGCCGGACCGGCGCCTAGCGTGTACGGCGTGGTCAAGCTCTCCGTCATCGTGCCGTTCTACAACGTTCGGGCCTATGCCCCCGACACTCTGAGAAGTCTGCGGGCCAATGCCCGTGAGGGGGTCGAATTCATCCTCGTCGACGACTGTTCGTCCGACGGGACGCTGGACATCCTGCGGCGCGCCGAGCGCGAGCTGCCCGGTGCCGTGCTCGTCGCGCACGAGCGGAACGGCGGTCTGGCCACCGCGCGCAACACGGGCATCGACGCGGCGCGCGGCGAGTATCTGACGTTCCTGGACGGCGACGACTGGGTCGTGCCCGGTCACTACGAGCGGCTGCTGGCCTCGATCACGGCGCTGGGCTGCGACTTCGTCCGTACGGACCATGTGCAGTTCACCAACCGGGCGCGCACGGTCCACCGCGTCCCGTTCGGGCTGCGGAACACCGTGGTCAGCCCGCGCGAGGCGATCCTGCCGGCCGACCGCTCGACGCCGGTGGACTACGCGTACGCCTGGGCCGGCGCCTATCACCGCAGGCTCGCGGACTCGGGGCTGCTGCGGTTCGTGGACGGGCTGCGCACGGCGGAGGACCGGCCGTGGATCTGGCGGCTGCACCGGGAGGCCGATTCTTTCGCGGCGGTCGGACTGCCGGGGGTGTTCTACCGGCGCGGGGTCGCCTCCTCGCTGACCCAGATCGGCGACGTGCGCCAGCTCGATTTCATCCGCGCGTTCGACCGGGTACTCGCGGAAACGGCCGCGGACCCGGAGGCGGCGAAGCTGATGCCGAAGGCGGTGCGTACGTATTGCGCGGTGATGGCGCACCATTTGGAATCCATTGAAAGGTTCGAACCAGCAGTGGCCAGGAAATTGCGCTCGATGAGTGCGGCTTCTCTGCGGCGCATGCCCCAGGACATTCTCGCGGAAACGCTGAATTCGCTGGGCGAGCGCCGTGCGGACCGGCTGCGCCGGGTGCGCCGCCGTCCCGTCTCGCGGGAGGTCGCGGCCTGATGCCCGGCAGCACGTACACCGCGCCGGCCGGCCGGTCCACCACCCAGATCTTCTCGGCGTGCACGCAGTACGCCGCCGCCACGCTCGTCGCGGCCCTGCGCAGCGGCATGTTCGGGCCGCGCTCCGAGCACCGGCGCATCCTCGTCGTCAGCGACACCTCGCCCACCCCCGAGTTGGGCACCCCGCTGCACCGCAGGCCCGGTTTCGACGCCTTGGCGGCGGAGTTCGACCGGGTGTGCTCGTGGAACGACTTCATCAGCCCGTTCCACCCGGCCGGCTGGTCGCCCCGGGATCAGGACGCCCCGCTGTGGGAGCGGGCGGTGCGCAGCGCCTGGGACCTCGGGGACGCGCCCGTGGAGCTGGCCTGCGAGTCCATCCAGGCCAACCCGGCCCAGGCCCTGGCGACCGTGTTCGGGGACAGCCCGCTCCATGTGTACGCGGACGGGCTGATGAGCTACGGGCCGACCCGCAGCCGGCTCGACCAGCTCGTCGGCACCCGCATCCGCCGGCTGCTCCACCTGGACCTGGTGCCCGGTCTGAAGCCGCTGCTGCTCACGGAGTTCGGGGTGGAGCCGGAGATCGTCCCCACCGACGTGTTCCTGAAGGTGCTGGGCGAACTGACCGATCCGGTGGCCGCCGCGGTGCCGGGCGTGCCCGCGGAAGGGCCCGGCCCCGCGCTGCTGCTCGGACAGTACTTGTCCACGCTGGGCATCCTGACGCCCGGCCAGGAGGAGGAGCTGCACGCGGACATGGTGCGCGGCGTGGTCGCCCTCGGCCACACCCGGATCGTCTTCAAGCCGCATCCCAGCGCGCCCGCCCACTGGACGCGCGCCCTGGAGGAGGAGGCGGAACGGCTCGGCGCGACGCTCACCGTGGCCGACAGCCCGGTCCTGGCCGAGACGCTGTTCGAGTCGATGCGCCCGGCGCTCGTCGTCGGCTGCTTCTCCACCGCGCTGCTGACCGCCGCCTCGTTCTACGGACTGCCGGTCGCCCGCCTGGGCACCGGGCCGCTGCTGCAACAGCTCAGCCCGTACCAGAACAGCAACCGCGTCCCGGTGACCGTCGTGGACGCGCTGCTGCCCGATCTGGCGGACCCGGCCGCGGTGACCGGCTGGTCGATGCCCCCGGCCGACGAGATCGGGCGCGGGGTCGCCGGGCTCGTCGGGGCGGTCGGCTACGCGATGCAGCCGCAGCTCCAGGCCGCCATGCGCCCGGCCGCCGAGCGCTATCTGAGCGCCCATCACGACAGCGTGCGGCGCTACTTCAAGCGGCGCCGGCTGACCGCGCTCGGGCTGCCCGGAGCCATTCCCGCGCAGCTCACGTTCATTCCGCGCAACGCGACCGTCCGCCGGCTCGCGCGCCGGGCCCGTGTCCTGAAGCGGGCGGCGGCCGGCTGACCGCCGCGCCCGACGCCATGAGGAAGCTTCCGATACCGGGGCCGCCGCGTGTCCTGGCGTCCGCCCTGGCCGCCCTGCTCGCCGCCCTCACCGTCTGTGCCGGGGACGCGGTCGCCCGCAGCTACCCCTTCGGCCCGCACACCCGCAGCGTCAACGACCTGGGCAACCAGTTCGTGCCGTTCCACGCCCGGCTCCAGGACCTGCTGCACGGCCGGGCGGACGGCGGGCTGCTGCTGAACTGGCAGTCCGGCTACGGCACGGGCTTCCTGCCGGACTTCGGGACGTATCTGAGCAGCCCGTTCGCCCTGCTCGTCGGCGTCTTCCCGCACGACCGGATCGACCTGGCGGTCTACGCGGTCACCCTGGCCAAGACGGGGGCGGCGGCGGCCGCGATGACCTGGCTGCTCACCGCACTGCGCCGGGGGCGCGGCCGGAGGTGGGCGGCGGCGGTGCTGGGGGCTTCTTACGCGCTGTGCGGGTGGTCGGTGATCGAGGCCGTCTACAACCCGATGTGGCTGGACGGGCTGATCGCCTTCCCGCTGCTGTGCCTGGCCGGCGAGTGGGCGCGCACGGGGCGGCGGCCCGTCCTGGGCGTGCTGCTGGTGACGCTCGCCTGGGTGTCGAACTTCTACACCGCGTACATGGCCACGCTGGGCGCCGCGCTGGTGCTCGCTGTACGGCTGCTGCTCGACGACACGACGGGCCGGGAGCGGGTACGGGGGCTGGGGCGCGCGGTGCGCGCGGTGCTGCTCGGGGCCGGGCTCGCCGCGCCGGTCCTGGTGCCGGTGTACCTGGGGACGCGGCACGCCTATCCGGGCTGGACGCGGACGTTCGCCCCGGCGGACTGGTCCGACGTGGCGGCCCGGCTGCTGCCGGCCACGTACGGCTTCTTCACCCCGGCGGTGTTCCTGGGCACCGGGGCGCTGCTCCTGGCGGCGGCCCTGGTCTTCCACCGGGGGGTGCGGCGGACCGAGCGGCTGGTGTGGGCGGGGCTCGTGGCGGGCGTCGCGCTGTCGTTCCAGTGGGGGCCGACACATCTGCTGTGGCATGCCTTCGCGACGCCCAACGGCAGCCCGTACCGCCAGACGTTCGTGCTGTCCGGGCTGCTGGTGATCGCCGCCTGGCTGGCGGTCGCCTCCGGCTGGCCGGACCGGCGGGCCCTGCTGGGCGGGGTCGCGGTGCTGGTGCCGGTCGCCGCCGGGGCCGCCGCCGGCGAACTGGTCACCGTATGGACGTATCCGCTTCTCGCGGCGGGCCTGGCGGCCGCGGCCGGGGCTCTGGTGCTCGCCCGGCGCGGCCGGTTCGCGGTGCTGGCGGCGTTGCTGCTGATCGGGGCGCAGGCCGGGCAGGCCGCGGCGACCACCGCGTACGCGGACCGGCAGCGGCTCAACCGGCTGGACGACTACGCGCCCTGGGGTGAGCGCCAGCGGCTCCAGTCGGCGGCGGTGGCCCGCGCGGACGGCTGGCCGCGCTACCGGACCGATCCCGGCCTGGAGCAGAGCACCGCCAACGATCCGCTCCTGACCGGCGGCCAGGGCGGCGCGTACTACAGCAGCCACACCCCGGACGTGCTGACCCGCACCCTCTCCGCGCTGGGCGCGGGCTGGACGTCGAACGGGCGGGCCCTCCACGACCTGGACAATCCGGTGACCGACGCGGTGTTCGCCGTGGGCGCCCGCGTCCGCATGCCGCGCGACCCGCACCAGGGCTGGAACCTCCCCGACGACCGCCCGGTCACGGTGGTCCGCGAGGACGCGCCGCCGCTGGTGACGGTACGGCCGGCCGGTGCCGGGAAGAAGCGGTACGGGCGTTCGCCGTTCCGGAACCAGGAACAGCTGCTCGGCGCGTCCGTGTACACCGTCCCGGCGACCACGCTGCGCCGGGTGGGCGGCGGCGCCGCGCGCGACCGGGGCGCGCACGACTACGCGGTGGGGCCCGGCGGATACACCCTGGGCGCGGTCTGCCCGGCGGGCAGCGAGGTGTTCCTGTGGGCGCCGGACCTGTTCGCCCACGCCCGCCTGGGCACGGCCGCCGACGAGGTGGACTTCCGGGGCGAGCTGCCGGGGCGCCGGGCCGGGATGCGGAGCCTGGGCGAGGGGGGCGGAAGCCTGTCCGTGACGCTGCGGGTGGCCAGGGCGGGGGCGGTCCCGCACGACGCGGTCGGCTGCCTGGACCGGGACCGGCTGGCCGCCGCGGTGGCCGGCCTGAAACGGACGGGGGCGACGACGGTTTCGGTCACGGGGAGCGGGGTACGGGCCGAACTCCCGCCGCACACACGGGGGCTGGCGGTGCTCTCCGCGCCCCGGATCGCCGGCTGGAGCTGCGCGGGCCACCCGGCCGACTCGTACCTGGGCCTGGTCGCGGTGCCGGTGAGCGGCGACCGGCCGGTGCTGGACTGCTCCTACCGCCCGCCCGGCCTGAAGGCGGGTTCGCTCGCGGGGGCGGTGGCGCTGGCGGGGCTGCTCGCGGTGGGTGCGGCGGGACGGTGGGGAGGGTTGGGACGCCGGCGGCGGGGCAGGGCCGGGTGACCGGGGCGCTTCCCGGCCGGCCCGCCCCGTAACCGCGCGGCGGCGCACGGATTCCGCGCGTGGCCCGGGCGACACCGAGACTTCATCTCCGCGTGGTGGGAGCGGGACCGGGCTCCCGCGTACGTTCCCAGCCATGGCCTCCCTGCTGAACAACCGCTTGGCGAAGCGGGCCCTGCGCCCCGCCGCCGCCCTCGTCGACCGCCGCATCCAGTCGCGCGTGGAGCGCGCCGCCGCGCCCCTGCGCGGGGAACTGGCCGCGCTGCGACGGGAGTACGAGGACGAGCGGCGTGCCCGGTACGCCGTGGAACTGCTGCTGGACGGCACCGGGCGCGGCGCGCACCGCATGCCGCCGCCCGCCGAGCTGGACCGGCTGGTCGGCCAGGTGGCGGCGCTGGCCGGGGACGGGGCGGCGGCGCGCCGGAGCGTGGTGGCCGCCTACCGGACGGTGGTGGCGCTGGAGGCGCTCGGCGTGGGGCGGCTGGCCGGTTCCACGACCAATGTGTGCGGCAAGCTGGCGACCGTACCGCTGCTGGCCCCGCCGAACGGCCGCATCCTGGAGATCGGCACGCTGTACGGGCTGTTCGCCGCGGCGCTGACCCGGATGACGCACCGGGCGGGCATCGAGCCGGAGCTGACGATCGTGGACCCGCTGGCCGGTTCGCAGCTCCAGCCGGGCACCGCGCAGCCCGCCGACCCGACGGGCACTCCGGTGCGCGAGGACGTGGTGCGCGCCAACCTGGCGCTGACGGGCGGCGGCACGACGCATCACCCGCGGATCGTCCGGGGCTTCTCCAGCGCGCCGGAGGTCCGGGCCGAGGCCGGGGACCGGTCGTACGGGGTGATCGTGGTGGACGGCGACCACTCCGGGCCCGGGGTGGCCGCCGATCTGGAGTGGGTCGAGGAGATCGCGGCTCCGGGCGGTGTGGTGGTGCTCGACGACTACGGGGACGCGGCGTGGCCGGGGGTCCAGGAGGCGCTGGACGCACATCTGGCGGGCGGCGCGTCCCGGCTGCGGCTGCTGGGGCGGGTCTCCACCTCGGCGTATCTGCGGGCGGGGTGACCCGGTCCCGGCGGTCAGACGCTGCTGAGCGACAGCTTCGCGGCGAAGCCGAGGAACAGCACTCCGGCCGCCGAGGTGGCGCCCGCCGAGAGCCGCCTGCGCCGGCGGAACGCGGCGGAGAGCCGGGTGCCACCGAAGATCAGCACCGAGAGGTAGAGGAAGCTGGCGATCTGGAGCAGGGTGCCCAGGAGCAGGAAGGACAGCGCCGGGTAGGCGTATCCGGGGTCCACGAACTGCACGAAGAACGAGATCAGGAACAGGATCGCCTTCGGGTTGACCAGGCTGACCACCAGCGCCCGCCGGTACGGCCGTTCCATGGCCGCGACGGTCGGCACCGCGCCCGCCCCGTCCGCCGTGCGGTTCGCCGTCCCGTCCGTCCCGCCGGTGATCTCGGCGACCCTGCGGTGCCGTTCGCGCCACATCGCCAGGGCGGCCCGCAGCATGCCGATGGCCATCCAGGTGAGATAGCCGGCGCCCGCGTACTTGACGACGGCGAACAGCAGCGGTGTCGTCCGCAGCAGCGACGAGGCGCCGAGCGCGGACAGCGTCATCAGGACGGTGTCCCCGGTCCATACGCCGGCGGCGGCCGCGTAACCGGTCCGTATACCGCGCCGGGCGGCGACGGACAGCACGTAGAGCGAGTTCGGGCCGGGCAACAGGACGATCAGCGCGAGGCCGGCGAGATAGGTCGGAAGGTCGGTGACACCCAGCATGGAACGGAGTGTCGCACGCGTCCGCGACCCCCGGAACGCGCGGAGGTCACGCTTTCCTCTCGACCGCGGGGATTCGGCAACCGGGCGGAGCGGGAACCCGTCCCATGAGATACGCGCGCACAGGAGTCGAGGCCGCACGAGCAGAGGACGCAGGGGGTCGGGATGACAGGCACGGGCAGGACACGGCGCGGTCACGCACTGCGGGGCGGCCGGGCGACGATCGCCGTGGCCGTGGTGGCGCTGGCCGCCGTGACCGCGGGCTGCAAGGAGCAGCCGGCGGCCGGGGCCGCGTCGGCCGCCCCCTCCGCACCGGCGAGCAGCGACTCGCCCACCGTACGGCCGAGCGACGACGCCGAGCCGGGCGACGTCTCCCCGAGCCCGTCCGCGACGGCGCGGCCGGAGGAGTCGGCGCGCGCGTCGGTGCGGCCGTCCCCGGAGCCGAGCGCGACCCGCACCACCCCGGCCGCCGATCCGCAGGGCACGGTCCTGATGCGGAACGGGTCGCAGGGCGAGCAGGTGCGCGAACTGCAGGCCAGGCTCCGTCAGATAGGTCACTTCGACCGCAACCCCACCGGCTACTACGGCTCCGTCACGGCCGCGTCGGTGCGGTCCTTCCAGGCCGAGCGGGGCCTGTCGCAGACCGGCAGCACGGACACCCTCACCTGGCGGAAGCTGCTCGGGATGACGCGCCGGCCGACCGCCGCCGAGCTGAAGCCGCCGACCACCCGCCCGGTGGCGAAGCCGGACAAGCGGTGCATGACGGGGCGGGTGCTGTGCATCAGCAAGAACAGCCGGACGCTGTCCTGGATGATCGACGGCGAGGTCGTCTCGTCCATGGACGTGCGGTTCGGCTCGCAGTACACGCCGACCCGCGAGGGGACGTTCTCGGTGTTCTGGAAGTCGCGCCACCATGTGTCGTCGATCTACCACACGCCCATGCCGTACGCGATGTTCTTCAGCGGCGGCCAGGCCGTGCACTACTCGTCGGACTTCGCGGCCCGCGGGTACAACGGGGCCTCGCACGGCTGTGTGAACGTACGTGACGAGAAGAAGATCGCGGCCCTCTTCGCCCAGGTCCGCACGGGCGACAAGGTCGTCGTCTACAAGTAGTCGTTTACAAGTAGCGGGCGGGCGCGGGGCGGCCCGCCGGGGATTGGGGCGCGGACGGGACCGGGGGAACGTGCCCCGCCCGCGCCATGTGCGCCGAGCCGCAGGTACGGGGGGAACCCCGGCTCCGGCGCTGCCGATGACCAGTCGGCTCATTCCGTACAGCGTCAACCGGCCGGAAAACGTCACACCGACCGGTAGGCATGGTCAGCGGGCGTCCGCCGCGGCGGTGGGCCGGGGGGTCTCGGAGGAGGCTCCTTCGCCGGTCCGCACCGGGTCCGGGGCGATCGCCGCGGTGGAGGGGCCGAGCGATTCGGTGAACCGGATCGAGGGCAGCGGGGCCGAGGCTTCGTCGCCCTGGTCGTCGTCCCCCCGGCCGGCCGGGCCGCCGTTCTCACGGGCGCCCTGCCCGTCCTGGTCGCCGAGCATCCGGTCGCAGAACCGGTCCAGGTTGCGGGCGCCCTTGGCCAGGGCTTCGAGGCGGTCGCGGCGCTCGTCGTCGATGCGGCCGGCGCGGTAGTCGCGGCAGGCGGCGACCGTCTTGGCGTACCAGCCGGTCGCGCCGCCGTTGGAGCCGGACCTGCCGTTGCCCCGACCCGGGTCCTTGGAGCCCTTGCCGGGGTTGTCGCCGGCGGTGTCGGTGCCGGACTCCCGGCCGTCGCCGCCGGAGGGGCCGCCGCCGTCGCCGTCGCCCGTGCTGCCGGTGTCCTGTGTGCCGTCCTCGCCGTCGTGCCCGGCCCGGGGTGTGTCGTCGTCGGGGCCGGCGGTGTCGTCGCCGGTGCCGCTGCCGGGGGACGGGGCGTCCGGGGTCGGCGTTCCGGGCGGGGTGGGGGCGGTGGTCCGCCCGCCGGCGACGGCGCCGGAGCCGAGTTCCTCCGGGGAGGCGGCGGCCGAGACCGAGGTGGCGGGGGCCGGGTCGTGCCGGCCGAAGGGCACCGGCAGCACACCGGACCCGGCGGCGACGGCCACCCCTCCTATGGCGCAGCAGGCCAGCGATGCGGCGAGGCCGAAGCGCAGGGGCCGGCTCCAGCGGTACGGGCGGTGGCCGCGCGGCCTCGCGGTCCCGGTGGCGGGGGCCCGGCCCAGGTGGACGGGGGCGAGCACGGCGGTGCCGGAGTCATCGCCGTCGGCCGCGTGGGCGGTGGCCGGGCGGGGGCGGCGGGGCGCGGCGCGGAAGGCGGCCAGCGCGGCGGCCTCGCCGTGGAGTTGCCCGGCGGCGGGAAGGGCGGCGCGGGACACCGCGTCCAGGGCGGCGGCCAGGCGTTCGGCGTCCTGACGGGGACGGCCTTCGGCAAGGACGACCGGGTCGCCGCGGAGCAATTTCTCCGCCGCTTCCTTGTCAAGCCATGCGTACTGCTCGTCGGCCATCACATGTCCTTCTGCGTCCACAGACGCGAATGCGTCACACCGGCGGGAGCCACCAGGCCGGTGCGCGGGGGGCGGTCCCGGAAGGAGGCCGGCGGGGCCTCGGGGCCGGCGGGGCGGCGGGGTGCGGCACGGCACGGAGGGTCGTCCTCCGCCGCGGTGCGCGAGGCCCGCGCCTCCTCGGGCGGGCCGCCGCCCTCGGGTATCCGCACCCCGTCGCGCGGGCCGCCGTCCGGGGCCGGGCCGGGGACGGGCAGTCCCTCGGTGCCGTCCGGGCGGTCGCCCCCGCTGTCGGCCCGCAGCAGTTCGGCGAGCCGTTTCAGTCCCCGGTGGGCGGCGGTGCGGACCGCGCCGGGCCGTTTGCCGAGCGTCTGGGCGGCGCTCTTCGCGTCGAGCCCGACGACCACGCGGAGCACGACGGCCTCGGCCTGGTCCTGCGGCAGCTGGGCGATGAGCGACATGGTGCGGCCGGTCGCCAGGGCCTCCATCGCCTCGTCGGCGGTGTCGGAGACGGCCGGCTTGTCGGACAGCTCCGTCTCGTCGCCGCCGATGGCGGGCCGTCTGCCGCGCATCCGCAGATGGTCCAGGGCACGGTTGCGGGCTATCCGCGCCGCCCAGCCCCGGAATCGGTCGGCATCCCCGCTGAACCGGTCGAAGTCGCGGGCTATCTGCAGCCACGACTCGGACGCCACGTCCTCGGCGTCCGGTTCCCCCACCAGCGTTCTTATGTAGCCCAGCAGCCGCGGCTGCACAGCGCGGTACACAGTACGGAAGGCGTCCTCGTCCCCGTGCTGTGCCGCGAGCACCGCGGCAGTAAGCCCCGCGTCGTCCCCCAGCAACTACCTCAACCCTGCCCTGCTGTCTGAATCGCAGCTGGTCACCACTGCCCGCGCCACCCTGCGCGATTCAGCACGCTACGTCCTCGGCGTGCGCCGCGTCCATGACTTGTACAACCTGCAACATTCAGTCTGCTGACGACGGTGTGACAGAAAACGCACCCACGGCGCTGAGATGAATACGGGGTCGTCCTGCGGCCCCGCGGAAGACGACCGGGGCCTCTCCTGTGGGGGGTGGCGGCCCCGGTCGTCCTCGTCACTCGCGGCCCGTGAGCCGCGCGCCGCTCTCGGGCGATCGGGGGTCCGGCTCAGCCGCGTACGCGGGCCCGGCGGGCGGCCGCCGCGCGGAGCACTCGCTGGCCCTCCGCCGAGACGTCGATCACCTGGCGCAGCCCGGCGCCCGCCGGGGCGGTCTCGTCGATTCCGGCCAGCATCTCCAGGATCAGGACCTGCCGGGCCGCCTCGCCGGCCAGCAGCGGTCCGGCCCCCGAGGGGTCGCCCGCCCGGCAGCGGGCCACCGGGTCCGTCGCGGCGGGGGCGGCCGCGTCGTGGCCGAGGTGGACCTCCAGCGCCAGCACCGAACAGGCGTCGGCCCATGCCCGCAGCGCCTCACCGGCCCGGTCGGCGGGGGCGGCGGCGAGCAGCTCCCGGACGCGCCGCACGGCCTCGCCGGGGTCCGCGAGGGTGTCCAGCGCGGTGCGGGCCTCGGCGAGCCGGTCGGGCCAGAGCCGCGGATCGGCGCATCCGGCCCACAGCGGGCGCAGCGGGTCGGGGTCGGCGCCCGGCGCGGGCTGGGGCAGACAGCGTTCGAGGCAGGCGGCCGCACTGGCGGCGAGCCCCCGCTCGTCGGCCGCGGCGATCAGTTCGAGCAGGCTCATCGACATCTCCTGTCGGCCCTCCCGTACCCATGCCGGGGCACAGGAGGGCACAGCGCTTCCTGTTATCCATTCAGCGCCAACTGGCCGAAAAGCGTCACTACCACTGGCTGATTAACGCCACCGGGGCGCACGTGGCCTCAGTGCGCGCGGCCCCACTGCACACGCGGCGGAGTCTCCTGGGCGGGGAATCCGCCGGCCCTCGCGCGCAGGTCCTGCATCGCCGTCAGCCTGCGGACGAACAGGATCGCCACGACGGCCGCGGCGATGTCCAGCGCGTTCGCGGCCATGACCAGGTCGAGCCCGCGGATGATCTCGTCCCCGCTCTCCGCGCGGTCGTAGTAGCCGCCGGCGGCCCTGCCGAGAATCTGCGTCGCGACCAGCGCCGTCCACCAGGCGTTCAGCACCCCGCGCGGGGCGGCGGCCCGGCGCGCGAGGGTGTCGGCCGGGACGCTCGCGGTCCAGACGCCGGTCGCCACCCGGTACGGCAGCCAGAGGTTGGCGATGGGAACGAACCACGCGCCGATCGCCCAGCCGGGCCGCAACGAGTGGGCGTACGGGTCGAACACCTCGGCGTTGCGCCGGACCCGGCGCAGCCACACGAGGAAGACGATGCCCGTCGCCAGCAGGGCGATGCCCTGGAGGGCGCCGGCGGAGCCGTACATGTTGTCGGCGAGCGTCCAGGCCCGCTCGTCGACCGCGAGGAAGCCGTCGTCCAACCCGTCCGCGAGCAGCACGCGGCTGTGGACACCGGCGGCGATCGACAGCACGTCCGTGACGGCCACCGCACCGAGCAGTACGCACACCGCCGTGCCGAGGCCCACCGGTGAACGCAGCGTACTGGGCATGAAAAGGAACCCCCATGAGGTAGGCGATCCGGTGCCGGCATCGGCACGGCGCCGGTGCGCGCCCCCTCCCCGGACGGCGCGGCCACCGGACCGTAGTGGTCCGCAGGCCGCGTTGTCCATGGTCGGCGGTGCCCCGAGGGGGCTCTCACCCCGCGTCGATCTCCTTGGCCAGGGCCGTGAACCGTGCCCAGCTCGCTTTCGGCTCGCCCGGTACCCACAGTTTCTGGGCCGTCGCCCGCAGCGGCATCCGGATGCCCGCCGCGACCTGGGCGGGGGTCTGGGCGTTCGGCAGGTCGCCCCAGACGGCGAAGCGGCCGCCGAGGATCTGGTCGGAGTAACGGGCCGGGACCGGGGTGGTGCCGCGCAGGACGAGAGGGGTCCACTGCTCGTAGATGCGCTTGCCGGTCGGGTAGACGAAGGCGTTGGGCTGGCCGAGCACGTAGTACAGGTACTCGTCGTTGAGGTTCAGGAGCTTGCGGCCCTCGCGGAGGTACTGCTCCGGCGGGCGTGCGCCGTACTCCTTGCCCGTCCAGTACTCGACCTCGATGTCCTTGTCGGCGCGGACCCTGCTGTCCCGGAACTGTCCGTCGTTCCACGCCTTGGGGCGCATGTCGTGCTCGCGGACCACGTCGGCCCGGTCGTTGAGCCAGCCGGTGGCGAGGTCGGCGATGCCGGAGCCGGCACCGTACTTCCGGACGGCCGCGCGCTGGAGCTGCGGATAGGAGGCGGCCGGATCGCTCGCCATCAGCGCCCGGTACTCGTCGCCGCCCAGATGCCAGAACGCGCCGCCGAACAGTTCGGTGTACTCGCCCAGCAGCTCGTCGATCAGCTTGGCCGCGCCCGGCTTCGAGATGTCCAGCGAGCCGGTCGACGCGACGCCGGAGACGTTGTGGAGCTGGAGGTCGGGGTGGGCGCGCAGCACCGCGCCGAGGTGGCCGGGCGAGTCGATCTCCGGGACGATCTCGATGTGCAGCCGGCGGGCGAGCGCCACCATGTGCCGTACCTGTGCCTTGGTCAGATGGTCGGGCGAGACCACCTCGGGGTGGGTGTCGGACTCGACGCGGAACGCCTGGTCGTCGGAGAAGTGCAGCCCGAGCTGGTTGAGCTTGAGGTCGGCCATCTCGCGCAGCCGGTCCTCGATCCAGGACGCGGAGTAGTGCTTGCGGGCGATGTCCAGGTTGAGGCCGCGCTGCGGCTTGGCGGGCCGGTCGCGCACCACGCCCTCGGGCATCGAGCCGTCGGCGCGCACCGACTGCTTGAGCGTGCGGGTGCCGTAGAAGACGCCCGCCTCGCCGGGTCCGCTGATCCTGACGCGCCCGTCGGCGGTGCGCAGGGTGTACGACTCGGGCCCGCCGGACGCCTTCGGGGTCAGGGCCAGCTCGACGTCCCCGGCGCGGGCGGGCACCTCGCCCCGGTAGTCGATCCGCAGCTCGCCGGCCAGCAGCCTGCCCTCGTCGGCGAGCCCGCCGCTGCCCTCCGCGACGACCACCGCGCTGTCCTTTCCGGGCCGCCAGCCGGGGCCGCGGGCGGCGGTGTGCTCCCGTACGGCGGGAATGGTGCGGGGCGCCTTCGAGAGCGGGTAGCTCCGGGTCGGCGACGGAGTCGGGGAGGAGGAGGGGGAGGGGGAGGGGGCCAGGGAGGACGTGGCGGGCGGGCGCGAGGCGTCGGACGCCCCCCGCCCGCCGGAGCCCTCGGGCCAGACGAGCACGGTGACGGTGACCGCGGCCGCCGCCGTGAGGGCAGCGCCGGCCGCGAGGGCACCGCGTGAGGGCGACATCGGTCAGAAACCTCCGGATTCAAGGGGAAACAGGTCAGAAGTCAAGAGAAACAGGGCGGATGTGGGGCGATAGTCGGGCATTTTTGCCGGAAGTTCGCCCATCAGGCATCACGAAACTCTCCCGTCCGGGTGAAATTCGCGCATTCGTCGCCCGGCCGTTTCCCCGCCTCGCTAGCGTTGAGCCCCATTCGTCACTCCTTTCGCCCCACGCATCCGCCTGGTTCCCCGCCCCCTCCCCCTCTCCCCCGTATCTCTCCCCCGTCCAGGTTCACCGATGCCGTTGATCCCAGGAGCCCACGCTGTCCAGGTCCAGCGAGTCCCACGCCGGCCTTCCCGAGCAGCCGCCCCGGCCCGCCCGGCGCACCGCCGTGCCCGTGCAGAAGCGCGCCTCCGCCGCGTCCGCCCGGGGGCTGCTCCGTTTCAACACCGCGCCCGTCCGGCAGGCGGAGGCCGTTCTGCTGGAGTGCTTCGGCAGCCGGGTCTGGGCGCGCCGGCTGGCCGCACACCGCCCCTACCCGGATCTGGAGTCGCTGCTCGCGGCGGCCGACGAGGCGGCCTACGACCTCTCCCCCGCCGGGTACGCCGCGGCGCTGGCCGCCGAGGTGTCGCCGGGGCTGCGGGCGGACGCGCCGCGCTCCGCCCATCTGGCGCTGGCCGCCGCCCATGCGGAGTACGAACGCAAGTTCGGCCACGTCTTCGTGATCTGTCTGGACGACTACGCCCCCGAGGAGCATCCGGACCAGGTGCTGGCCGGTATCCGGGCCCGCCTCGGGCACGAGGAGGACCGGGAACGGGCGGTCGCGGCGGACGAGATGCGGCGACTCGCCCGGGGCCGGCTGATCGCTTTGGTATCGAGTCGATAACGGGTTGCCGTCCGGGCGAGCGCCCCGGAAACCCCGGCGTACAGCGGGTCGACGGGGTCGCGGCGGTCTGTCCATAGCCCGTCCGTGCCTGTTTCGTTGCCACTTTGATCACACCGGAGGGCCCCGCGCGATCGAACCGACAAAGCGTCGCTACGATGGCCGGGGCCGGTGGACCGTACCCGGCCGGGTCAGACCGACAGTCAAGCCGGCCGACCCCGATCCCCGCTCCCGGAGGGTTTTTCCGTGCCGGCTGGAACGCTGTACCGCGGCCGGGAAGGCATGTGGTCCTGGGTGGCTCATCGAGTCACCGGTGTCCTCATCTTCTTCTTCCTGTTCGTGCATGTCCTGGACACCGCCCTCGTCCGCGTCTCCCCCGAGGCCTACGACGACGTCGTGGCCACGTACAAGACGCCCATCGTCGCGCTCCTCGAATACGGCCTGGTGGCCGCGATTCTCTTCCACGCGCTGAACGGCCTGCGCATCATCGCCGTGGACTTCTGGGCCAAGGGCCCGCGCGTCCAGAAGCAGATGCTCTGGACCGTGCTGGGCATCTGGATCGTGCTGATGCTGGGGGCGCTGTACCCCGTCCTCGGCCACGCCGTCCGTGAACTCTTCGGGAGCTGAGGCACATGTCCACCGAGACTTCCGCGATCGGCGCCGTCGAAGGCGTCTCCCTCTACGACGTCGACAACCCGGCCCCCGTCATCGAGCCGCCGCGCAAGCGGACCGGCAAGACCCCCAAGGGCTCGCGCACCAACTTCGAGATGTACGCCTGGCTCTTCATGCGCCTGTCGGGCATCGTGCTGGTCGTCCTGGTCATCGGCCACCTGCTGATCCAGCTGGTGCTGGACGGCGGCGTCTCCAAGATCGGCTTCGCCTTCGTGGCCGGCCGCTGGGCCTCGCCGTTCTGGCAGGTCTGGGACCTGGCGATGCTGTGGCTCGCCATGCTGCACGGCGCCAACGGTCTGCGTACGGTCATCAACGACTACGCCGAACGGGACAACACCCGCTTCTGGCTGAAGATGCTGCTGTACACCGCCACGGTGTTCACCGTCCTGCTGGGCACGCTGGTGATCTTCACCTTCGACCCGAACATCCGCTAGGCGCCGGGCCCGAAGGACCAGAGGTAAACCATGCAGATCCACAAGTACGACACCGTCATCGTCGGCGCCGGCGGAGCCGGTATGCGCGCGGCCATCGAGTCGACCAAGCGCAGCCGCACCGCCGTGCTGACCAAGCTCTACCCCACCCGCTCCCACACGGGCGCCGCGCAGGGCGGCATGGCCGCCGCGCTGGCCAACGTGGAGGAGGACAACTGGGAGTGGCACACCTTCGACACGATCAAGGGCGGTGACTACCTGGTCGACCAGGACGCCGCCGAGATCCTGGCGAAGGAGGCCATCGACGCCGTCCTCGACCTGGAGAAGATGGGCCTGCCGTTCGGGCGTACGCCCGAGGGCCGCATCGACCAGCGCCGGTTCGGCGGGCACTCCCGCAACCACGGCGAGGCCCCGGTCCGCCGTGCCTGCTACTCGGGCGACCGCACCGGCCACATGATCCTCCAGACGCTGTACCAGAACTGCGTCAAGGAGGGCGTGGAGTTCTTCAACGAGTTCTACGTCCTGGACCAGCTGGTCGTCGAGCAGAACGGCGTGAAGAAGTCGGCCGGCGTCGTCGCGTACGAGCTGGCCACCGGCGAGATCCACGTCTTCCAGGCCAAGTCGGTCATCTACGCCTCGGGCGGCACCGGCAAGTTCTTCAAGGTGACGTCGAACGCGCACACCCTGACCGGTGACGGCCAGGCCGCCTGCTACCGCCGGGGCCTGCCGCTGGAGGACATGGAGTTCTTCCAGTTCCACCCGACGGGCATCTGGCGCATGGGCATCCTGCTGACGGAGGGCGCCCGCGGTGAGGGCGGCATCCTCCGCAACAAGGACGGCGAGCGCTTCATGGAGAAGTACGCCCCCGTCATGAAGGACCTCGCCTCGCGCGACGTCGTCTCGCGCTCCATCTACACGGAGATCCGCGAGGGCCGCGGCTGCGGTCCCGAGGGCGACCACGTCTACCTCGACCTGACGCACCTGCCGCCGGAGCAGCTGGACGCCAAGCTCCCGGACATCACCGAGTTCGCGCGTACGTACCTGGGCATCGAGCCCTACACGGACCCGATCCCGATCCAGCCGACCGCGCACTACGCCATGGGCGGCATCCCGACCAACGTCGAGGGCGAGGTGCTGGCCGACAACACCACCGTCGTGCCCGGCCTGTACGCCGCCGGCGAGGTCGCCTGCGTCTCGGTGCACGGCGCCAACCGCCTGGGCACCAACTCGCTGCTCGACATCAACGTCTTCGGACGCCGTGCGGGCATCGCCGCCGCCGAGTACTCCGAGAAGAGCGACTTCGTCGAGCTTCCCGAGAACCCGGCGCAGGCCGTCGTCGACCAGGTCGAGCGGCTGCGGAACTCCACGGGCACCGAGCGCGTCGCCGCGCTCCGCCAGGAGCTCCAGGAGTGCATGGACGCCAACGTGATGGTGTTCCGCACCGAGCAGACGATCAAGACCGCGGTCGACAAGATCGGGGAGCTGCGCAAGCGCTACCTGGACGTGTCCATCCAGGACAAGGGCAAGCGGTTCAACACGGACCTGCTGGAGGCCATCGAGCTGGGCAACCTGCTCGACCTCGCCGAGGTCATGGCCACCTCGGCGCTGGCCCGCAAGGAGTCGCGCGGCGGTCACTACCGCGAGGACTTCCCGAACCGCGACGACGTCAACTTCATGCGCCACACCATGGCGTACCGCGAGGTCGCCGAGGACGGCACCGAGTCGATCCGGCTGGACTACAAGCCGGTCGTCCAGACCCGCTACCAGCCGATGGAGCGTAAGTACTGATGGCTACACCCACCCTGGACAAGGCCGACAAGGCGCCGGAGCCCGAGCCGGGCTTCGCGGACTCGCCCGACATCACGGTCACGTTCCGCATCCGGCGGTTCAACCCGGAGGTCTCCGACGAGGCCCAGTGGCAGGACTTCCAGCTGGAGATCGACCCGAAGGAGCGCGTCCTCGACGCCCTCCACAAGATCAAGTGGGACCAGGACGGGACACTCACGTTCCGCCGGTCCTGCGCGCACGGCATCTGCGGTTCGGACGCCATGCGGATCAACGGCAAGAACAGGCTCGCCTGCAAGACGCTGATCAAGGACATCAGTCCGGAGAAGCCGATCATGATCGAGGCCATCAAGGGCCTCACGGTCCTCAAGGACCTCGTGGTCGACATGGACCCGTTCTTCCAGGCGTACCGCGACGTCATGCCCTTCCTCATCACCAAGGGGAACGAGCCGACCCGCGAGCGCCTGCAGTCGCCCGAGGACCGCGAGCGCTTCGACGACACCACCAAGTGCATCCTGTGCGCCGCGTGCACGTCCTCGTGCCCGGTGTTCTGGAACGACGGCCAGTACTTCGGCCCGGCGGCGATCGTCAACGCCCACCGCTTCATCTTCGACTCGCGCGACGAGGGCGGCGAGCAGCGCCTGGAGATCCTCAACGACCGTGACGGTGTGTGGCGTTGCCGCACCACCTTCAACTGCACGGACGCCTGCCCGCGTGGCATCGAGGTCACCAAGGCGATCCAGGAGGTCAAGCGCGCGCTGATCACGCGTCGCTTCTGATCCGTCCGCCGCGGCCTGCGGCAGCCGGGGCCCCGTCCCCCGCGGAGTGCGAACTCCGCGGGAGGCGGGGCCTCTTGCCGACCCGCGCGGGCCGGGAGGGTACGGTCGTGCGGGGCTTCCCGCGCACGGGGGTGCGCGGTCCGGACGAGAGCGGAGAACTACGCCGGTGCTGTCCATGGACGACATCAGGGTGCGGACGACGGGCTTCGTGCGAGTCGGCACCGCCCGCTCGCTGAGCATCTGAGGGGCGCAGCCGATGGCCGTCCTCCGCCACTCCGTCACCGTCTTGGCCGTGGGCCCCGAGCTGGTCGACGCACTCGCCTCGCTCCTCTGCGACGTGGCCGAGTCGACCCGGGCGCGCGGCACGACCGTCCTCATGCCGGACGGGCAGCCGGTCCCGGACCTGCGGCTGGTGAAGGGACGCCATCTCAGGGCGGGGGCGCGGTACGAGATCGGCGGGCCCGGTGACGCGGAGCGGATGGCGCTGCGCGTACGGGAGTGGCGGCGCACCGCCGCCGTCGAGGTGGAGCAGGCGATCGGCGCGCCGGACCTCAACGCCCGGCTGACGCTGCGGCTGGCCGCGCCCGACCGGCCCAGGCTCTTCGAGGCGCGCGGCCGGATGTGGGGCCCGGAGGGCTCGGGGGCGCTTCGTCGGGGGTCCGGGCGGGCGCGGATCGAGCTGGGCGCGTGGTGGTCGGCGGCGGCGCTGCCGCCGGGCGCCCCGCCCGCCGCGCGTGCCCCGGCCACGGCCCGGTTGCGGCATCCGCTGGGCGAGGCGCGGCTCCATCTGCGGCCGCGCGACGCCGGGGACGGCCGCTGGCTGGTCGAGGCGGCCGCCTCGGTGCGGGGGCGGTGGCTGCTGCGCCCGGTCGCGGCGGTCGCCCTGCTGCTGGCCGGCGGGCAGGTGCGGCGGGGGTTCCGGGACGCGGTGGAGCAGGCCGCGGAGCACTGGAACGCGGCGGTGGCCGGGCTGCTGGAGCAGGGCGTGGACGGGGTCCGCGAGGAACTGGCCCGGCAACTGGCCGAGGGACGCCCGGAGAGGGACGGCTCGGCGAAGGACGGCTCAAAGGGCTGAGTCAGTCCCAGTCGGCGTCGCGGGACTCGGCGGCCACCATCACGCGCCGCAGCATGTCGTTGAGCAGGGCCCGCTCGGCCTTGTCCAGGACGCCGAGCAGCCGTTCCTCCTCGTGCCCGAGGGAGTCCATCGCGACGCGCCAGATCGCCCGGCCCTCGTCGGTCAGCTCCACGTCCACGCGCCGCCGGTCCGTGGTGGAGGGGGTGCGGCGGACGAAGCCGCGGCGCTCCAGGGAGTCGAGCCGGCCGGTGACGGAGGCGGGGGCGAGGTCGAGGTCGGCGGCCAGTTCGGAGGGGGCGGCCGTGCCCCCGCGTCCGGCGAGCTTGTGCAGCGTGTCGAACTCCTGGCGGTGCAGGTCGAGGTCGAGGAGCGACTGCTCGCGCACCCGGCGCAGATGGACGGAGAGCTTCTTCATCCTGGTCACCGCGCCCTCGACCTCCGGATCGAGGTCGGGCAGCACGGGGCTCCACCGCTCGACGTGTCCGTCGGTCCAGTCGCGTCGCTGCATGCGCCCCAGCGTACGCGGGCGCCCTTGACCGCCCGGAAGCGAAAGCCCGCGACCGGGCGGGGGTGGCGGCCCGGATACGCTCGGGGCCGTGGTGAAGGAAGCGAAGGACGTGAAGACGGTCAAGGCCCCCAAGAGCGAGCAGACGCGCTCCCTGATCCTCGAGACCGCCCTCCGGCTCTTCCGGGAACGCGGCTACGACCGGACGACGATGCGGGCCATCGCCCAGGAGGCCGGCGTCTCGGTGGGCAACGCCTACTACTACTTCTCGTCCAAGGAACACCTGGTCCAGGGCTTCTACGACCGGCTCGCCGGTGAGCACGCGGCGGCGGTGCGGCCGGTCCTGGAGAGCGGGACGGACCTCGCGGCGCGGCTGCGCGGGGTGCTGCTGAGCTGGCTGGACGTGGCGGAGCCGTACCGTCCGTTCGCCACCCAGTTCTTCAGGAACGCCGCCGACCCGGACAGCCCGCTCAGCCCGTTCTCACCGGAGTCGCTGCCCGCGCGGGAGGCGGTCGTCGCCCTCCACGAGCGCTGCCTGTCCGGCTCCACCACCCGGACGGACCCGGATCTCGCCCCGCTGCTCCCGCAGTTGATGTGGCTCATGCACATGGGCCTGGTGCTGTTCTGGGTGTACGACCGGACGGAGCGCGCCGAGCGGAGCCGCCGCCTGGTCGCGCTCACCGTGCCGATCGCCGCCCGGATCATCGCGCTGTCCCGGTTCCGGGTGGTGCGGCCGCTGGTGCACCAGGTGCACGAGGTGCTGGAGGAGTTCCTGCCGGAAAGGGCGGACGCCCCGGCGCGGGCGGCCGGGTAGGCCGCCCGCGCCGGGGCGTCCGCGTCGGCCGGAACCGGCCGGGGCCGGATCAGATCCAGCCCAGCTCCCACAGGCGCCACAGGCTGGTGCCGTCCGAGAGGTACTGCGAGCCGGAGACCTCGGCCTTGGCGACGACGTAGTCCTTCTTCTGCCACAGCGGGACCAGCGGGACGTCCTCGCCGACGAGCTTCTGGAGCGCCTTGAAGTCGGCCGCCGCCCGGCTGCGGTCGCTGAACCGGAGCGTGTTGTCGATCAGCTGGTCCATCTTCTTGCTGGTGTAGCCGTTGTGGAGGCTGTTGTCGCGGCCGACGAGCGGCTGGCTGAAGGTGTCGGGGTCCGGGTAGTCGGGGAGCCAGCCGACGGTGTACATGTCGTACTCGCCCTTGGCGTAGCCCTTCTGGAACCGCGTCCACTCCACGGCCTTGGTGTTGACCTTGAACAGCCCGGTCGCCTCCAGCTGGCGCTTGATCTCCTTGGCCTCCTTGCCGGCCTCCTTACCCTCGCGGTAGGCGAAGGTGACGGCCAGCGGCGTCTGGACGCCGGCTTCCTGCACCAGGGTCTGGGCGCGCTTGGGGTCGGGCGACGGGTAGGCGTCGAAGAACGGGGTGCTGTGCCCGATGAAGCCCTGCGGGATCAGCGAGTAGAGCGGTTCGACGGTGCCCTTGTAGATGTCGCTCACCAGTGGGCCCCGGTCGATGACGGCCGCGATGGCCTGACGGACCCTGCGGTCGGCGAGCGGGGAGTCCTCACGGACGTTGAAGACGAGGTTGCGGATCTCGGCGCTGTCGGCCTCGGTGACGCGCTGCGCCGAGTCGCCCGGGTTCAGCCCGGCGAGCGTGGACGGCGGCAACTGCCGGTGGGTGACGTCCACCCGGCCGGACTTCCAGGCCGTGAGCAGGTCCTCGGACTGCTTGTAGTAGCGCACGGTGACCGGGCCGCCGGTCTTCTTGAGGGCGCCCTTGTAGTGCGAGTTCGGCACGAGTTCGACCTTCACGCCGGGCTCGTACGACTTCAGGACGTACGGTCCGGAGCCCGTCACCTTGTCGTCGTCGCGCAGCTTGTCCTTGGGATAGGAGTCCTTCTGGACGATCGCCCCGGCGCCCGTGGCGATCTTCTGCGGGAAGGTCGCGTCACGCGAGGAGAGGTTGAAGGTGATGGTCCGGCCCTCGGTGACCACGTTCTTCAGGCTGGGGAAGAGGACCCACGGACCGACGTCCGTCTTGATCCCCATCATCCGGTCGAACGAGTACTTGACGTCCTCGGCGGTGATCTTCTCGCCGTCCGAGAACGTCAGGTCGTCACGGAGCTTGCACTGGTACGTCTGGAGCTTGCCGCCGATGAAGCCGCAGCTCTCCGCCGCGTCCGGCTCGGGCACGATCGCCCCGGACTTGAAGGTCATCAGGGACTGGTACAGGTTGCTGTAGATCGCCCAGGAACCGGCGTCGTAGGCGCCCGCCGGGTCGAGCGAGGTCACCGTGTCGGTCGTACCGACCACGACCGGGTCGGAGCTGCCCTCCTCCGAGGGAAGCAGTTGCCAGGCGACCACGCCTGCGATGACCAAAACCGCGAGAATCGCGAGAATCCGTAGCCGGATCGACCGCATTGACGTGCTCTCCCTTAACTGCCCCACCTCGGTGTCGCGCTTCAGATGCGCAGATCACCGCACGTTCGCGTTCAGCCAATCACACGACTTTCACATCGGGAAGGGGAGATCGGAACCTCATAGTCAATTGTTCGTCAGTCGAAACCTTCTGCCGATACAAGTGAATACAGAGGGTTCACCACCGGTCACTGATCCGCTATTCCGGAGGGGTACTAGGGTGATTACGCCTGCCGGGAGGCGAGCTGCACGACAGTGATGTCGGAGGGCGCGCCGACGCGTACGGGCGGCCCCCAGGCACCGGCGCCGCGCGTGACGTAGAGCTGGGTGTCGCCGTACCGTTCCAGCCCGGCGACGGTGGGGTTGGACAGCTCCGCGACGTAGTTGCCCGGCCACAGCTGGCCGCCGTGGGTGTGGCCCGATAGCTGCAGGTCCACGCCGTGCTCGACGGCCTCGTGGACGACCACCGGCTGGTGTGCCATGAGCACGACCGCGCGGGCGGAATCGCGGTCGCCGAGGGCCCGCGCGAAATCGGGACCCTGCCCTTCGCTCTCACCTGCGATGTCATTGACACCGGCCAGATCGAAACCGCCGGTCTCCACCCGCGCGTTCTCCAGCGGGTGCAGCCCCAATTCCCTTACATGATCAACCCATTGGGCGGCGCCGGCATAGTACTCGTGATTGCCGGTGACAAAGAACGCGCCGTGCCGGGCGCGCAGCCGGGCGAGCGGTTCGGCGGCCGGGCCGAGATCCGCGACCGATCCGTCGACCAGATCACCGACGACGGCGATGAGATCGGGCTGGGTCGCGTTCACCGCGTCCACGATCCGCTGGGTATGGGCCCGTCCCAGGATCGGGCCCAGGTGAATATCGCTGACGACGGCGATCCGGAAACCGTGCGCGGACCTGGGCAGCCGGGCGAGCGGCACGGTGACCCGCTTCACCTTGGGTCCGCTCAGCACGCCGTGCATGCCGTAGCCCACGGTCCCGAGCCCGGCGACGGCCGCGGCGCCCCCGACGGCCCGCGCCACGAAGAGCCGCCGCGAGGGGGAGACGGGGGCGGGTGCGGGGGCGGCGGGTTCGGGCGCGGCCTCGGCCTCCGGCGTTTCGGATATCTCGGGCGCGGGCGTCCCGGCCTCGGGCGCGGGCGCCTCGCCGCGGCCCTCCCGGCGGGCGAGCCGCCGGTGCAGCAGCGGCCGCACGACCTCGCCCACCAGCAGTGCCGGCGTCACGTACAGCAGGACGGCCGGCCACAGGAAGCCGGGCCAGGCCAGGATCTGCTGGAGCGGGAAGGGCGCGCCCACGCGTCCCGAGGCCAGGGCGCCGACGGTGAGCAGCGGCAGCACGTACGCGGCGACGGTGCCGGCCCGGCGCCACGGACTGCCGGGTGCCGTGGTGTCACCGACGAGCCGGCGCCACGCATAGCGGTGCGCGGCCACGAGCAGTGCGAGCACCGCGAGCATCACCAGAACGAACCCCACGACCCGCACGTCCGCTCCCCTGTCCTGTTCGTCCGTGTAGCGACCGGTTCAACCCCGGAGGGGGACCGTCGTTTTCAAGCCTTCTCGGCGCGCAGTGCCCTGACGCCCCGGAACCCGATCCAGCCCACGGCCGTCCCCAGGAGAAAGGACGTGATGGCGAGCAGCAGATGCACCCAGAAGTACGCGGTCGGGTCACCGGCGTCGTCGAAGGCGAGGCCGCTGCCGTCCTTCCACAGGTTTTTGACGAAGGTGACCCAGATGATCCACGACCACGCCCCGAAGGCGAGCAGGAACCAGGAGACGGGGCGGCTGAGCTTCATGGACTCAGTATCGCCGTCCCGCTCCGGGCGGCTCGTGCGGGGTGGTCCGTCCCGGCGACGCGTCCGGCGGGTTGGGCCATCGGTGCCGATATTCATATCAACTGCATGTACGTTTTCGACCGTGCCAGCTCTCAAGAAGGCCGCGCTCGCGGTCACCTCTGCCGCTCTGCTGTCCGTGTTCGTCGTGACGCCCGCGTCGGCGGACGACGACGACGCGCCCAAGCCCCCGTCGAGCATGTCGCAGATCGGCGGCGCGCAGCTGGGACGGGCCGGCACCCAGGTCAACCTCGGCCCCGGAGCCCCGGTGCTGCCGAAGAAGCTGACGGGCCGCTCGTGGATGGTCTCGGACGCGGAGAGCGGCCAGGTGCTGGCCGCGCACAACGCGCACTGGCGGCTGCCCCCGGCCTCCACGCTGAAGATGCTCTTCGCGGACACCCTGCTGGCGGACCCGGCGCTCCTGCCGAAGACGCTGGAGTACACGGTCAAGGACGAGGACCTCGCCGGCATGGGCGAGGGCAGCAGCCTGGTGGGGATCAAGGAGGACCACAGCTACACGGTCCACGACCTGTGGCTCGGGGTCTTCCTCCGCTCGGGGAACGACGCGGTGCACGTCCTGTCGGCGATGTACGGCGGCATCCCGAAGACCGTCCAGGCCATGCAGGCACGGGCCGACGAGCTCCAGGCGCTGGACACCCACGTGGTCTCGCCGGACGGCTACGACGCGCCCCAGCAGGTCTCCAGCGCGTACGACCTCTCGCTGTTCGCCCGTCACGGACTCCAGAACGAGGACTTCCGGGAGTACTGCTCGACGGCCACCGCCCAGTTCCCCGGTGAGAAGAAGAAGGGCAAGAAGCGGGAGACCTTCGGCATCCAGAACACCAACCGGCTGCTCACCGGGGCCGACGGCGTCACCCCGTACAAGGGCATCGCGGGCGTCAAGAACGGCTACACGACGCACGCCGGCAACACCTTCACCGGGGTCGCCGAGCGCGACGGCCGGGTCCTCCTGGTCACCGTCATGAACCCGTCGTCCGACGAGACGCACGCGGTCTACAAGGAGGCGGCCCGGCTCCTCGACTGGGGGTTCGCCGCGAGCGGCAAGGTCACCCCGGTGGGCGAGCTGGTCCCGCCGAAGTCCGCGGTCGTGGGCTCCGGCAGCGACACCGCCGGGAACGGCAAGGGCGCCGAGGCGGACACCCGGGCCGGGAACAAGGGCGGGCACGGACCGGACCGGGCGGCCCGGTCGGCGGCCACCACCGACGGCTCCAGCGGCGTCGGGATCGCCCTGGGCATCGTCGGCGGAGTGCTGGTCCTGCTGGCCGGCGGGGTCTTCCTGGTCAACCGGCGCTGGCCGCTGCCGGACCTGATGCGCCGCCGCCCCCGCCCGTGACGCGCCGGGCGGCGACCGTGGAGCCCCCCTCCTCCGCGTCGTCGCCCTCCGCGACCGCCGCCGGGTCGTCCTCCTTGCCGGGCGTCGCCGTCCAGGCGGCGCAGAACAGCAGCAGCTTCGCCGTGAAGTTGATCCACAACAGCAGGGCGATCGGCACCCCGAAGGCGCCGTACATGCTCTTGGACGCGACGCCCTTCATATAGCTGCCGAGCAACAGCTTGAGCAGTTCGAACCCGACCGCGCCGAGCAGGGCCGCCACCATCAGGCGGCGGCGCGGCGGTTCGACGCCGGGCAGCAGGGTCAGCAGATAGAGCAACAGCAGGAAGTCGGCGGCCACCGCCACCAGCAGGGCCGCGATCCGCAGCAGCACCCCGCCCGCGCCGTTCTCCGGGATGTGCAGCAGATCGGCGACCCAGCCCACCGCCACGGAACCGACCGAGGAGATGGCGAGGGTCACCAGGGCCGCGCCGCCCAGGCCGAACAGCAGCACGGCGTCCGTGAGCTTGCGGACGACCGGATTGCCCTCGTCGAGGTCGTCCCGCTCCCAGACCGCGCGCAGGCAGTCCCGCATCGAGCCGATCCAGCCGATGCCGGTGAACAGCAGCAGCGCACCGGCCACCAGACCGATCGTGCCCGCGTGGGCGACGAGGTTGTCGATGCCGAGCTGGTCGGAGATGCCGGGCACCTGCTCGGCGATCTTGGCCTCGATGCTGTTCAGCTGCTTGTCGGTGAGCAGCGCCGCCCCGATCGCCGCGCCGACCGCGATCAGCGGGAAGAGCGCGAGGAAGCTGGTGAACGTGATCGCCGCGGCGAGCCTGGTCCAATGGACCCGCGTGAGCGTCTCGTAACTGCGCCACGCGTGCGTCAGCGTCAGCCGGGAGACGAGCGGCCCGATGACGGGGAGTTTCTTCAGCCAGTCCATGTGTCACGACTACCCTTCCGGCCCGCGAAAACCGAAACCCGGTACGGGATGGAGGAGATGACGGCCGCTCAATCACCCATTTCGGTGAGCGCTGTAACAAATCCCTCAAAGGTGTTATCCCGGACGATACGGTCACCCCCATGTCTGTCGACACCGTGTCCCTGACCGGCTGGGGCCGCACCGCCCCGACGACCGCCCTCCGTTTCCGCCCGCGCAGTTACGAGGAGGCCGCGGCGACGGTACTGGGGTGCGGGCCGCGCGGCTCGATCGCCCGCGGGCTGGGCCGGACCCATGGCGACGCGGCGCAGAACGCCGGGGGTTCGGTGCTCGACATGACCGCGCTGAACCGGGTCCGGGCGATCGACGCGGCGGCGGGTCTGGTGGTGTGCGACGCGGGTACGACCCTGAGCCGGCTGCGCGAGGTGATGCTGCCGCTCGGCTGGTTCCTCCCGGTGGTGCCGGGCGGCCGGTACGTCACGGTGGGCGGCGCGATCGGCTCCGACGCCCACGGCGACAACCATCGCGCGGCCGGCTCCTTCACCCGTCACGTCACGGAGTTCACCCTGCTCACGGCGGACGGCGAGGCGCGCACGGTGCGCCCCGGCAGCCCGCTGTTCGACGCCACCGCGGGCGGTCTGGGCCTGACCGGGGTGATCCTCGCGGCGACGCTCCGCCTCCGTCCCGTCTCCACAGCCCTGCTGGCGGTCGACACCGAGCGGGCGGCCGGGCTCGACGAGCTGCTGGCCCGGATGGCGCGCGGCGGCCACCGCCCGTACGAGTACGCCCGGCTCGACCTGTCCGCCCGCGGCCGGGCCACCGGCAGGGGCGTCCTGGTCCGCGCGGACCACGTTCCGCTGGACGCGCTCCCGGCGTCCGCCCGGCGCACCGCCCTCGCGCTCCGCCCGGCCCACCGCGCGCCCGCCGGGCTCCCGTTCCTGTCCCGCCTGCTGGGCCGGCTGTCCGCCACCGCGCTGGGCGAACTCGGCCACCGCTCGGCGCCCCGCAACCGCACCGGCGAACTGCGGCCGCTGAGCGCCTTCTTCCGCGCCCTGGACGCCGCCCCGCACCGCGACAGGGTCTCCCCCACCGGCGGCCGCGTGCACTACGCGTTCCTGGTCGGGCACGGCCACGAGGACACGCTGCGCCGGATCGTCGGCCGGATCGTCCGCAGCCGCTGCCCCTCGTTCCGGGCCGTGCTCCGGCACTGCGGCGAGGGCGGTCCCGGCTGGCTGTCCTTCCCGGCGCCCGGCTGGAACCTCGCGCTCGACCTGCCGGCCGGGCTGCCGGGGCTCCCCCGCTTCCTCGACTCGCTGGACGAGGAGGTGGCGGCGGCGGGCGGCCGGGTGTCGCTGACGGAGGACTCCCGGCTGCGCCCCGACGTGCTCGCCGCGATGTACCCGAGGCTGCCCGACTTCCGGGCGCTGCGGGCCGGGCTGGACCCGACCGGGGCGTTCCGCTCGGACCTGTCCCGCCGGCTGTCGCTGTAGATCCCTCTTCCCCTCTGCAAGGAGCGTTCCCGTGAAGGATGCCTTCGGTGCCCCGCAGTCCCTGCTCGTCCTCGGCGGCACGTCGGAGATCGGGCTCGCCACGGCACGCCGTCTGATCGCCCACCGCACCCGCACGGTCTGGCTGGCCGGCCGGCCGTCGCCCGCCCTGGAGGCCGCGGCGGAGGACCTGCGCCACCGGGGGGCGTACGTACAGACCGTGGCGTTCGACGCGCTGGACACCGAGTCCCACGAGACGGTCCTGGGGAAGGTCTTCGCCGAGGGCGACATCGACATGGTGCTGCTCGCCTTCGGCATCCCGGGCGACCAGGAGCGGGACGAGGAGGAGCCGCCGGCCGCGGTCCGGGTGGCGCAGACGAACTACACGGGCGCGGTCTCGGCCGGTCTGGTGTGCGCCGGGGCGCTCCAGGCGCAGGGGCACGGCTCGCTGGTGGTGCTGTCCTCGGTGGCCGGTGAGCGGGCCCGCCGCGCGGACTTCATCTACGGGTCGAGCAAGGCGGGCCTGGACGTGTTCACGCAGGGCCTGGGCGACGCGCTGCACGGCACGGGGGTGCATGTGATGGTGGTGCGCCCCGGCCCGGTGGTGCCGGACGCGGCGGCGGTACGGAGCGCGGGCGGTCCGCTGGCGGCGGTCCCGTTCACCCGGACACCGCTGGTGACGACGCCGGGCGCGGTGGCCGACGCGATCGTGACGGGGCTGCGGCGGCGCTCGGAGACGGTGTGGGTGCCGGGGGCGCTGCGCGCGGTGATGTCGGCGCTGCGCCATCTGCCGCGCCCGCTGTTCCGGCGCCTGCCGGTCTGAGCGGGGCCGCCGCCCCCGCCTACGGGTGGAGGGAGGGGGCGTCCAGGGAGCTGCCGCTCTGGGCGGGGACGGCCGGGTTGATGCCGCCCGCCCCGAACGGGAACTCGTTGATCTTGCGCCAGACGCGGTCCGCGCCCTGTTCGTACAGCGCGAAGGAGCCGCAGATCCAGGACGCCTCGTAGTCGGCGAGCTCCGCGTAGGCCCGGTCCATCGCCTCCTCGGGGATGTCGTGGGCGACCGTGACGTGCGGGTGGTACGGGAACTGCAGCTCGCGCACCAGGGGCCCGGAGGCGTCCCGGACCCGCTTCTGGAGCCAGGCGCAGGCGGACGCGCCCTCGACGACCTGGACGAAGACGACCGGGGAGAGCGGCCGGAAGGTGCCCGTGCCGGACAGCCGCATCGGGAAGGGGCGGCCGCCGGTCGCGACCGATGCCAGATGTGCCTCGACGGCGGGCAGCTCGGCCGCCTCGGCCGCGGTCGGCGGCAAGAGGGTGACGTGGGTGGGAATGCCGTGTGCGGCAGGGTCCCCGAAGCTCGCGCGCCGCTCCTGGAGCAGGCTGCCGTAGGGCTCCGGGACCGCGATCGAAACGCCGAGCGTTACGGTCCCCACGTCGTTCTCCTTCACTCCTCGATGGTCTGTTTCAGCCACGGACGGCCGCAGGCTTCACGCCGCAAGTGTGCCGCCTGCGCCCGCCTCGCCGCCAGGGTCCTTGGACTCAGTGCTTCGCGGGCACAAGGCCCATCCGGTCGTAGGCCAGCGCCAGGGTCTCGGCGGCCACGGCCCGCGCCTTCTCGGCGCCCTCGGCCAGGATGGCGTCCATCGTCTCGGTGTCGTCCAGGTACTCCTGGGCGCGGGTGCGGAAGGGTGTGACGAAGTCGACCATCACCTCGGCGAGGTCCGTCTTCAGCGCACCGTAGCCCTTGCCCTCGTACTTCTGCTCCAGCTCCGGCACCGGCGCACCGGTGAGCGTGGAGTAGATGCTCAGCAGGTTGCTGATGCCCGGCTTCTCGGCGCGGTCGAAGCGGATCACCGTGTCCGTGTCGGTGACGGCGCTCTTCACCTTCTTGGCGGTGGCCTTCGGGTCGTCCAGGAGGTTGATCAGGCCCTTCGGGTTCGCCGTCGACTTGCTCATCTTGGACGACGGGTCCTGGAGGTCGTAGATCTTCGCCGTCTCCTTGAGGATGTACGGGTCCGGGACGGTGAACGTGTCGCCGTAGGTGGTGTTGAACCGCTCCGCGAGGTTGCGGGTCAGCTCCAGGTGCTGGCGCTGGTCCTCGCCCACCGGGACCTCGTCGGCCTGGTAGAGCAGGATGTCGGCGACCATCAGCATCGGGTACGTGAACAGGCCGACCGTGGTGCGGTCGGCGCCGTGCCGGGCGGACTTGTCCTTGAACTGCGTCATCCGGGAGGCCTCGCCGAACCCGGCCAGGCAGTTCATCACCCAGCCGAGCTGCGCGTGCTCCGGGACATGGCTCTGGACGAACAGCGTGCAGCGCTCGGGGTCGAGCCCGGCAGCGAGCAGCTGGGCGACGGCGAGCCGGGTGTTGGCACGCAGCTGCGCCGGGTCCTGGGCGACGGTGATGGCGTGCAGGTCGACCACCATGTAGAAGGCGTCGTGGGACTCCTGCAGCGCCACCCACTGGCGGACCGCGCCGAGATAGTTGCCGAGGTGGAACGAGCCGGAGGTGGGCTGGATTCCGGAGAGCACACGGGGACGTTCAGAGGCCATGGGCTCATTGTCTCAGGTGCCGGGCCCTTCTCGGGCAACCGGTGGAGGAAAGACCCGAGGAAGCCGTGCGGGGGCTCGGGGACATGGCGCGGTCCGCGGTTCTCAGGTCCGCCGCCCCCGGTCCGTGGGGGGCAGGACGACACCATGGAGGGCCTTGGCGACCTGCGGGGCGAACATGGCGTACCTGACCCAGACGTACCAGTTGCCCGCAGCCACGATGGTGTGTCCGTACACCTCGCGCCTGCCGGCGATGGAGTTTCCGATGTCGTCACGGCTGAATCTGGCAGGGTCGAGTACGTGGATCTCGTTCTCCACCTCCGTGCCCATGATTTCGGCGACGCAGTCGAGCCCCGAGCCGAAGTTGGCCCGCGCACGACGGAGAAGCCTGCACTCGAGCCCACCCTCCCCCATCGCCTCCATCACATCGTCCGCCGTAGCGAACACCGGCCCGGTGGGAACACTGCTGGGCATCGGAACGCGGGGACGGGAACTGTTCGTCTCCGACGGCCCACAGGCAGTGAGGCCGGCGGCGAGGACGAGGGCCGCGAGAACAAGGCTCGTCTTCTTCATCTGCTCACCCGGCTCCGGGAGGCGTCGGCTGTCCCAGTTCCGTGGGGGGCAGGACGACACCGTGGAGGGCCTTGGCGACCTGCGGGGCGAACATGGCGTACGTGACCCAGATATACCAGTTGCCCGCAGCCACAATCGTATGTCTGAACACCTCGCGCCCTGCGGCAATGGAATCGCCGATGTCATCACGGCTGAACCGCACGGGGTCGAGTACGTGGATCACGTTCTCCACCTCCGTGCCCATGATTTCAGCGACGCAGTCGGCTCTCGAGCCGAAGCTGCTCCGCACGCGACGGAGAAGCCTGCACTCGAGCCCGCCCTCCCCCATCGCCTCTATCACGTCGACCGCGGTGGCGAACACCGGCCCGGTGGGAACATTGCTGGGCATCGGAACGGGAGAGCGCCTACTGTCCGTATTCACCAACCCGCATGAAGTGAGGGTGGTGGCAAGGACGAGGGCCACGGAGATGAAGCTCGCCTTCTTCATGTACTCAGTCGCTCCCAGGGGGTGTGGGCGCCGGTCCGGGTGCGGGTGACGGCGTCCCCGGTTCCGGGTCACCGCTGCCGGTCCCTGTCGTGGGAGCGCCCGCCGCGTAGACCGGCTCGATGGAAACATGGTGTCCGGCGGGTGTGTCCGACTCCAGTTGCCGGATCGCCCTGGCACGCTCTTCGTCGCTCAGCGCCTCCCAGGCCATCGCATCGTCGAGGTGGGGCTCGAGCCTGTCCCAGTTCTCCCCCCGGACCTTGATGTCGCCCCCTCGCGCTCCGGACTCGTCACCGTACTGCTCGTTCCGCTCCCGGACGTCCGGGGTGTCCGCGGCATAGAGCGTGAACAGCTGCTTGTCGGTCCGAGCGCCGTAGGGCTGGTCCCGCAGCCCCATGAGGTAATAGGCGCTCAGCCGGACGTCCTCATCGGGATTCTCCTCGATGTACTTGGTGAGCTGGGAGTCGTCGAGGTCCCCGAGATATGTGTCGTCCGAGAGCGTGAACGCTCCCCGATTGTCCGCGATGACGGCCCTCGCGGTCTCCAGCTTCATGTGCGTGATGCCGAGCGACTTGTCCGGCTTGACGGTCTGCTGAAGGGACCAGTCGAAGAACCGGCCGAACGAGCTGAGCGGCCCTCGCAGGCCGGGGTCGTGGTTCTGGTACCACTGCTGCTCCTGCCAGAGGATGGCGAGCAGCAGTTTTCTGCTCATGCCCGTCTCGCGGGCGGCTCTGTCCACCGCGGCCAACTGGGCGGGTGACACGTTGACCGGGTGCAGTCCGTCCGTTCCACCGGCCAGACGCAGCGCGATGCTCAACGGGCTGTCACCGTCGAGCGCCTCCTTGACGAGCTCGGGGTCGGCGATGTCCGTGAGCCCTTCGACGGTCCGCAGGGCCCGCGCCGCATCGACATCGGCACGGCTCGCCTTCGCCAGGGCGTCGTCGATGATGCCCTGGGCGTACCGCAGTGGTTCCAGGTGCTCCGTGCTGCCTGGCGGTACGGCCACGGTCCTGGTCAGTTGCACCCGCCCGCTGTCGTCGACCTTCAGCTCATGGGTGCGGGCGTAGTCGAGGGCGCCGGTCAGGTCCCGTTGTGCGTCGGTGATGTCGTCGGCAAGGCCGTCGTAGGCCCTTGCCATGGCGCGCAGCGCCATGGACGCCGCCTCGTAGTCGTCGGCGTGCTTCACGAAACGGCCGCGTGCCGCGCGCCCGGTGTCCCCCACCCAGCACTGCCCGAGAGTGGAAGCGACTTCGTCCCGGGCGTAGGAACTGATGCCTTCGCACTGCTTCGCGGCGGCGATCGCGTCGTCGGCGGCATCTCGCCACTTACCGGGTCGGGCGCTGCTCAGTTCGCTCACGGAAACCATCAGGCATCCTCCAGCCAGTCGGCCTGGGCCCTGAGCCGCTGGGCAAGGGATACGTCCTCGCCGATCTGGCTGTCCATCGCCTTGGTCAAGGCAGCGGCAGCGTCCTCGACAAGCTCGCCGAGTCCGTGCAGATGCCTCTGCCAGGCGGCCACGCAGTCGTTGCTCGCGGCGCCGGCGAACCAGCCGGAGTGCAGCTTCCCCACCGCTTCCGCGTCGTCGAGCTTCGACTTCTCATTGGCTTCGGAGCTCGCAGCACGAATTCCGGATGCCTTGGTCCGTATCGGCCCGTCCGCCAGCCCTAAATCCGTTCCCGTCGTGCTCCAAGCGGTGAGGGGTCCGGGCTCGGCAGAGGCAAGCCGCATCGGAGCCACCTCCTCGCGAGGCACGGCATCCGCCTTGAGCCGCGCCCCGTCCTCCCTGAACGACATGTATCCCCCTTTGCATCCGCATCCCCATCGGTAGCGTGAAGTAACGCTACCCGCGCAGCCCGTAGGTACAAGAGGTCTTTCGGTCTCGGACTACGGGAGGCCCGGGCACCGGCCCACGCCCCGCAGCGGAAAACGCGGGCACGCCGCGAAGTGAAGGTTTCCCCGCGGGAGAACCGACCGACGATACAAAGTGGGGCCAACCTCTGCTCCCACCGCACGACGAACGGAGATCCCGTGTCGACCACGGACAACGCCATCGCCTCCGCCGAGGCGCACAGCGCGCACAACTACCACCCGCTGCCCGTCGTCGTCGCCACGGCCGACGGCGCCTGGATGACCGATGTCGAGGGCCGGCGCCATCTGGACATGCTGGCCGGCTACTCGGCGCTCAACTTCGGCCACAACAACCGCCGTCTGATCGACGCGGCGCGGGCGCAGCTGGAGCGTGTGACGCTCACCTCTCGGGCCTTCCACCACGACCGGTTCGCCGACTTCTGCACGCGTCTGGCGGAGCTGTGCGGCATGGAGATGGTGCTGCCGATGAACACCGGGGCGGAGGCCGTGGAGACGGCCGTGAAGACCGCCCGCAAGTGGGGCTACCAGGTCAAGGGCGTCCCGGACGGCATGGCGAAGATCATCGTCGCCGCCGACAACTTCCACGGCCGGACGACGACGATCGTCAGCTTCTCCACGGACCAGGAGGCCCGCGCCGACTTCGGCCCGTACACCCCCGGTTTCGAGATCGTGCCGTACGGGGACCTCACCGCGATGCGCGACGCCATGACCGAGAACACCGTGGCGGTGCTCATCGAGCCGATCCAGGGCGAGGCGGGCGTGCTGGTGCCGCCGCCGGGCTATCTCGCCGGGGTCCGGGAGCTGACCCGCGAGCGGAACGTGCTGTTCGTCGCGGACGAGATCCAGTCCGGTCTGGGCCGGACGGGGAAGACCTTCGCCTGCGAGCACGAGGGCGTCGTCCCGGACGTGTATCTGCTGGGCAAGGCACTCGGCGGCGGTGTGGTGCCGGTGTCGGCCGTGGTGTCCTCGGCGGCGGTGCTCGGTGTGTTCCGGCCCGGTGAGCACGGCTCGACGTTCGGCGGGAACCCGCTCGCCTGCGCGGTGGCGCTGGAGGTCATCGCGATGCTGAACACCGGCGAGTACCAGCAGCGCGCCGCCGAGCTGGGCGACCACCTCCACCACGAGCTGGGGCTGCTGGTCGGCCAGGGCGCGGTGCGCGAGGTACGCGGGCGCGGGCTGTGGGCGGGTGTGGACATCGAACCGGCCCTGGGCACGGGCCGGGAGATCTCCGAACGGCTGCTGGAGCGCCGGGTGCTGGTGAAGGACACCCACGGTTCCACGATCCGGATCGCCCCGCCGCTGGTGATCAGCAAGGACGACCTGGACTGGGGCCTGGACCGGCTGCGCGAGGTCCTGGGCGGCTGACCCCCGCCGGGCCGGCACCCGCGGCGGCGGCTCATCAGGTCAGCACCCGCAGCAGCGCCTCCAGCGTGCCCTTCCAGGCGCTGTCGGTCGGGGTGCCGTAGCCGATGACCAGCGCCTCGCGCCGCAGTCCGGCGTCCGGGTGGCGGAACCAGGACAGGCCCTCGACCGCGAGGCCCTGCCAGGCCGCCGCCCGGATCACCTCGGCCTCGGTGCCCTCCGGCAGTTCGAGGACGGCGTGCAGCCCGGCGGCGATGCCGCTGACCCTGATCCCCGGCGCCCGTTCGGCCAGCGCCGCCACGAGCTGGTCACGGCGGTTGCGGTAGCGCAGCCGCATGGAGCGCACATGCCGGTCGTACGCGCCCGACGCCATGAACTCCGCGAGCGTCAGCTGGTCCAGCGCGCTGGGCGCCCAGTCGCTCGCCCCCTTGGCCTCGGCGACCTCGGCGGCCAGCGCGCGCGGCACCACCATCCAGCCGAGCCGCAGCCCCGGCGCCAGGGACTTGCTGGACGTGCCCAGGTACACGACGCGCTCCGGGTCCAGGCCCTGCAGGGCGCCGACCGGCTGGCGGTCGTAGCGGAACTCGCCGTCGTAGTCGTCCTCCAGGATCAGCCCGCCGGTGGAGCGCGCCCAGTCGATCGCCGCCGCCCGCCGGTCCGGGTGCAGCGGTACGCCGGTCGGGAACTGGTGCGCGGGGGTGAGCAGGACCGCGCCCGCGTTGCGCAGGGTGTGCAGTTCACCGGTGCGGCTGCCGAGGTGGTCCAGCGGCAGGCACGGGATGCGCAGCCCGGCCTCGGTGAGCAGCCGGGTGTGGATCTCCAGCCCGTACGACTCGACGGCCACCTCCCGCACCCGGCGACCCCGCAGCACCTTGCCGAGCAGCATCAGTCCGTGCACGAACCCGGCGCAGACGATGATCCGGTCCGGGGCGGCGTACACCCCGCGCGCCCGCGCCAGGTACTCGGCCAGGACGGTGCGCAGCTCGACGCGGCCGCGCGGGTCGCCGTAGCCGAAGGCGTCGTGCGGGGCGTCGGACAGGGCGCGGCGGGCGGCCTTGAGCCATTCGGCGCGCGGGAAGGTCGCCAGGTCCGGGGTGCCCGGCATCAGGCTGTACGCGGGCGCGGTGCGCGGCGGCCGGGAGCGCGGCGCCCTGGACTCCGGCAGCCGCGGTTCGGCGCGCCGCGCCACCCTGGTCCCGGAGCCCTGCCGGGCGGTGAGCCAGCCCTCGGCGACCAGTTCCGCGTAGGCGTCGGCGACGGTGTTGCGGGCGATGCCGAGGTCGGCCGCGAGGGTGCGGGACGACGGCAGCCGGGTGCCGGGGGCCAGCCGGCCGGTACGCACGGCCTCGCGCAGGGCATGCATGAGGCCGGCCCGCAGCCCGGTGGAGCCGGTCGGGTCGATGTGCAGGTCGGCACCGAAAGTGGCCCGGGCTTCTGTCATGGAAATGGACCATACAGCTGCGCCATTGCCTCATAGGCTCGAGGGCATGACGACGAACGAGAACAGCACCACCACGTCCGAGTACTGCGCCGAGCACACCCCCCGCATGGTCTGGTCGGAGCACGCCCCCGAGGTCTACAAGGCGATGGCCCGCCTTGAGGCCGCCTCCCGCCGGGGCGTCGACCCGGTGATCGCCGAGCTGGTGAAGATCCGCTCCTCGCAGCTCAACCACTGCGCGTTCTGCCTGGACATGCACACCAAGGACGCGCTCGCGGCGGGCGAGTCGGTGCAGCGGATCGTCCAGCTCAGCGCCTGGGAGGAGGCGCGGCACTTCTACACGCCGAAGGAGATCGCGGCGATCGAGCTGACCGAGGCGGTGACCGTCCTGACGGACGGCTTCGTCCCGGACGAGGTGTACGACCGGGCCGCGAAGCACTTCGGTGAGGAGGAGCTGGCCCACCTCATCGCCGCGATCATCACCATCAACGCGTGGAACCGGTTCGCCGTGTCCACCCGCATGGTGCCGGGCCACTACACGCCCGGCGACTTCCGCTGAGCACCGCCGTGACCGCGTCCGGCCTGCGGGCCCTGCACCGCGGCCGCGCCCCCGGCGACCCGCTGGTCCTGCCCGGACCGTGGGACGCCGCGAGCGCCCGCGCCTTCGCGGACGCCGGCTTCCCCGCGCTCGCCACGCCGAGCGCGGGGGTCGCCGCGTCCCTCGGCTACGAGGACGGCTCGACGCCCGCCGGTGAGATGTTCGCGGCGGTGGCCCGGATCGTCCGGGCCGTGTCCGTACCGGTCTCCGCCGACATCGAGGCCGGGTACGGGCTGCCGGCCGGGGAGCTGGTGGAGCGGCTGCTCGCCGCGGGCGCGGTCGGCTGCAACCTGGAGGACACCGTGGACGGCGTCCTGGTGGCGGCGGAGCGGCAGGCGGACCGGCTGGCCGCGGTCCGGGCGGCCGCCGGGGACGCGCTGTTCGTCAACGCCAGGATCGACACCTTCGTGACGGGCGTCCCGGACGGGACGGACCCGGAGGCGGAGACCCTGCGCCGGGCGCGGCTGTACGCGGAGGCGGGCGCGGACTGCCTGTATCCGATCCTCGCCCCGGAGGCGGTGTTCGGGCTGCTGGCCGGTGCCCTGCCGGGGCTGCCGGTGAACGCCCTGGCCCGCCCGGACGGGCCGGGGCCGCGCCGCCTGGGTGAGCTGGGGGCGACGCGGATCACCTTCGGCCCCGGCCTCCAGCGCCGGGCGGACGCGGCGGTCCGGGAGATCGCCGGCGGGCTGCGCCGGCTCTGACCGCGTACGCACCGCGCCCCCGGCAGCACGACGGCTGCCGGGGGCGCGGTGTGTGGTGCGTGGATCAGATGAGGCCGAGCTCGCGGACGGCGTCGCGCTCCTCGGCCAGTTCCTTGACGGAGGCGTCGATGCGCGCACGGGAGAACGCGTTGATGTCCAGGCCCTGGACGATCTTGTAGGTGCCGTTCTCGGTGGTGACCGGGAAGGACGAGATGATGCCCTCGGGCACGCCGTAGGAGCCGTCGGACGGGATGCCCATGGAGGTCCAGTCGCCCTCGGCGGTGCCGTTGACCCAGGTGTACACGTGGTCGATGGCGGCGTTGGCGGCGGAGGCGGCGGAGGACGCGCCACGGGCCTCGATGATCGCGGCGCCGCGCTTGGCGACGGTCGGGATGAAGGCGTCGGCCAGCCACGCCTCGTCGTTCACCAGCTCGGCGGCGTTCTTGCCGGCGACCTCGGCGTGGAAGATGTCCGGGTACTGGGTGGCGGAGTGGTTGCCCCAGATCGTCAGCTTCTTGATGTCGGAGACGGCGGCGCCGGTCTTGGCGGCCAGCTGCGAGATCGCGCGGTTGTGGTCCAGCCGGGTCATCGCGGTGAAGCGCTCCGCCGGGACGTCCGGGGCGGCGGCCTGCGCGATGAGCGCGTTGGTGTTGGCCGGGTTGCCGACGACGAGGACCTTGATGTCGTCCGCGGCGTTGTCGTTGATGGCCTTGCCCTGCGGCTTGAAGATGCCGCCGTTGGCGGAGAGCAGGTCGCCGCGCTCCATGCCCTTGGTGCGGGGGCGGGCGCCGACGAGCAGGGCCACGTTGGCGCCGTCGAAGCCGACGTTGGCGTCGTCGGTGATCTCGATGCCGCGCAGCAGCGGGAAGGCGCAGTCGTCGAGCTCCATCGCGGTGCCCTCGGCGGCCTTCAGGCCCTGGGGGATCTCCAGGAGTCGCAGGTTGACCGGAACGTCCGGGCCGAGCAGGTGGCCGGAGGCGATGCGGAAGAGCAGCGCGTAGCCGATCTGGCCGGCTGCGCCGGTCACGGTGACATTCACGGGAGTGCGGGTCATGACGATCTCCGTTAGACAGCTGGCGTCCGGGCACCTGGCCCCTGTGCGGACATCCCCTTGAATCTTGATGTGAAGAGATATCCGCCTGCCAGGCTATCCGACCCGGAAGCCCGCGGCCGCCCGGCCCCCGTTGCCCGACGATCACACAGTGGCGGAATGGTCACTTCCGTGCCACAGCGAACAGTCGTCCATTGAATCGCGGGAGCGCGTCCACAAGGCTGGACGCAGGCCGGGGCAAGGGCCGCTCGAACGCCACGCCGGAGTCCGCTCCGGGTTGCCCCCGCCCCGCTCCGGTGTCCGTCCCTTCTCGGGGGAGGGGACGGACACCGGCTCCTCGGCGCGGGCCGCTCGCGGCGTACGGTCCGCGGCCCCGCCCGGTCAGCGGATCGTGAAGTGGACCGCGTCCTCCAGGAACGGGATGTCCAGCCACGGCCGGGGCTGGGCGAGCAGCGCGAGCAGCACGATCAGGGTGCCCAGCAGCCCGTACGTGACCAGGTCGGTGAAGCGGGACCGCACCGCGAGCATGCCCACCGAACGGACGACGAGGCGCAGCACCGCGCCCCCGATGAGTGCCGCGCCGATCAGGATCGTGCCGACGCGGAACGCCTCGTGGAAGGGGTCGGCCGCCACGACGAGCAGTCCGGCGGCGGCCACGCAGAGCACGGCGAGCAGCGGCCACTGCCGGGCCGGGGCGGGCGCGTCCCCGCCGGCCGCCCGGCCGCCGCCCTCGGGGCGCGCGGTGTCGCGGGTCAGCGAGAAGCGCCGTCCGCGCCGGGTCCCGGCGGCGGAGGAGCCGCCGGGGTCGGGCGCGGTGGCGGGGGCCGTCCGCGGGGGCACGGCCTCCTCGGTGGAACCGGAACCGTCGGCCGGGCTCGTCGCACCCATGGGGTTCCTCCCGGGCCCGGTCAGCCGGCGGAGACGGCGTCGGCGTCGCGCTCGGCGGCCTCGACCACGTTGACGAGGAGCTGGGCACGGGTCATCGGGCCGACCCCGCCGGGGTTCGGCGAGATCCAGGCCGCGACCTCGGTCACGCCCGGGTGGACGTCGCCGACGATCTTGCCGTTCTCGTCGCGGCTGACGCCCACGTCGAGCACGGCGGCGCCCGGCTTCACGTGCTCCGGCTTGATGATGTGCGGCACGCCCGCGGCGGCGACGATGATGTCGGCCTGCTTCAGGTGGGCGGCCAGGTCGCGCGTACCGGTGTGGCACTGCGTCACCGTGGCGTTCTCCGACTTGCGGGTGAGCAGCAGCGGGATGGACCGGCCGATGGTGACGCCGCGTCCGACGACCACGACGTGCGCCCCGTTGATCTCGACGCCGTGGTGGCGCAGCAGCTGGACGACGCCCTGCGGGGTGCAGGGCAGCGGGCCGGTCTCGTTGAGCACGAGGCGGCCGAGGTTCATGGGGTGGAGCCCGTCCGCGTCCTTGGCCGGGTCCATCAGTTCCAGGACGCGGTTGGTGTCGATGCCCTTGGGGAGGGGAAGCTGCACGATGTAACCGGTGCAGGCGGGGTCCTCGTTCAGCTCGCGGACGACCTGCTCGATGTCCTCCTGCGTCGCGGTGTCGGGCAGTTCGCGCTGGATGGAGCCGATGCCGACCTGGGCGCAGTCCTTGTGCTTGCCGTTCACGTACCACCGGCTGCCCGGATCGTCCCCGACCAGCAGGGTGCCCAGGCCGGGCGTGACGCCCCGGGCCTTGAGGGCCGCCACGCGGGCGGTCAGATCGGACTTGATCGCGGCTGCGGTCGCCTTGCCATCGAGAATCTGGGCAGTCATGGCTCCATACTCGCGGATGACCCCGCCCTCGGACCAATCAGGTCTCCGGCGTGGACGCAAGGTTGCACTTGGACAACTTCTCCGGTCGTGACTGGACAAACTTACTGTCCGCTTATAACGATGAAGGCCGCTGTGCCGCAGCAGTGCACCGGGGGGCTTGACCGCTGACGTTTTCTTTCCTCCGCGCGGCCGCACCCGTCCCCAGTACGTCTGTTGGAGGAACGCCACATGAGCTTCGGCGACCCGAACCCGAACAACCCCTACGGGCAGCAGCAGCCCGGTTATCCGCAGGCCCCGCAGGGCGTGCCGCAGCAGGGCTACGGCTACCCGCAGGCCCCGCCGGTCCCCGGTGGCGACTACGGCCAGGCCGGTTACGGCGCCCGTCCGCCGCTGGCCAGCTGGGGGCGCCGCGTCGGCGCGTACCTGGTCGACATCATCGTGCTCGGTATCCCGTACGCCGTCCTGCTGGGCATCGGCGGCGGCGTGGGCGGCGGCGCCGGCGCCGCGATCATGGGCCTCGGCATCCTCGTGTTCGTCGGCGGCATGCTCTTCAAGCTGTACAAGGAGGGCACGACCGGTCAGTGGATCGGCAAGAAGGCCCTCGGCATCAGCCTGCTGCGCGAGCAGGACGGCCGTCCGCTCGGCTTCGGCATGGCCTTCGTCCGCCAGATCGCGCACTTCCTGGACAGCATCGCCTGCTACATCGGCTGGCTGTGGCCGCTGTGGGACTCCAAGAACCAGACGTTCGCGGACAAGGTCTGCTCCACCGTCGTGGTGCGCGTCGGCTGACCTCCCCTCATACGGACCCGAGGGCCGTAACCGCACGCGGATCGCGTGGGGTTACGGCCCTCGGCCGTACCGGGACCGGGACCGGGTCCGGGTCCGGGGCCTTCGGCAGGCCCCGGCCGGCTCAGTGCGGGCTCAGTGCCGACTCAGTGGAAGAAGTGCCGGGTGCCGGTGAAGTACATCGTCACGCCGGCCTTCTTCGCGGCCTCGACGACCAGCTCGTCGCGGACCGAACCGCCCGGCTGGGCCACGGCCCTGACACCGGCGGCGGTCAGGATCTCCAGCCCGTCCGGGAAGGGGAAGAACGCGTCGGACGCCGCGTACGAACCGGCCGCCCGCTCCTCGCCGGCGCGCTCGACGGCGAGCTTCGCGGAGTCCACGCGGTTGACCTGGCCCATGCCGACGCCGACCGAGGCACCGTCCTTGGCGAGCAGGATGGCGTTGGACTTGACCGCGCGGCACGCCTTCCAGGCGAAGGCCAGCTCGCGCAGCTCGTCGGCGGAGAGCGCCTCGCCCGTGGCGAGCGTCCAGTTGGCCGGGTCGTCGCCGTCCGCCTGGAGGCGGTCGGCGACCTGGAGCAGCGCGCCGCCGTCGATCGGCTTGACCTCGACCCCGGCGGACGGGGCCTCGGGGCAGCGCAGCACGCGGATGTTCTTCTTGCGGGACAGGATCTCGACGGCGCCGTCCTCGTACGCCGGGGCCACGATGACCTCGGTGAAGATCTCCGCGACCTGCCCGGCCATCTCGACGGTCACCGGACGGTTGACGGCGATGACGCCGCCGAACGCCGACAGCGGGTCGCAGGCGTGGGCGTTGCGGTGCGCGGTCGCGACGTCGTCGGCGATCGCGATGCCGCAGGGGTTGGCGTGCTTGATGATCGCGACGCAGGGCTCGTCGTGGTCGTACGCGGCGCGCCGGGCGGCGTCGGTGTCCGTGTAGTTGTTGTACGACATCGCCTTGCCGTGCAGCTGCTCGGCGCCGGCCAGGCCGCCGGTGCCGGAGGTGTAGAGCGCGGCGGGCTGGTGCGGGTTCTCGCCGTAGCGCAGGACGTCCTGGCGCTCGTACGTCGTACCGAGGAAGTCCGGGAAGCCGGAGTCGTCGGCGGCGGCGTAGTCGGCGGCGAACCAGCCGGCGACGGCCACGTCGTAGGCGGCGGTGTGCTGGAACGCCTCGGCGGCGAGCCGCTTGCGGGCGGTCAGGTCGAAGCCGCCCGCCGCGACGGCGGCGAGCACGTCGGCGTAACGCTCCGGGCTGGTGACGACGGCCACGGACGGGTGGTTCTTGGCGGCGGCGCGGACCATCGAAGGGCCGCCGATGTCGATCTGCTCGACGCACTCGTCCGGGGTGGCGCCGGAGGCGACGGTCTCCTTGAACGGGTAGAGGTTGACGACCACCAGGTCGAACGGCTCGACGCCCAGTTCGGCCAGCTGCTCGCGGTGGGCGTCCAGGCGCAGGTCGGCGAGGATGCCGGCGTGGACGCGGGGGTGCAGCGTCTTGACGCGGCCGTCGAGGCACTCGGGGAAGCCGGTCAGCTCCTCGACCTTGGTGACCGGGACACCGGCGGCGGCGATCCGGCCGGCGGTGGAGCCGGTGGAGACCAGCTCGACACCCGCCTCGTGCAGACCGCGGGCGAGGTCTTCGAGCCCCGTCTTGTCGTAGACGCTGACCAGGGCGCGACGGATGGGCTTATTCACCGACATGACCGAGATGAACCTTTCGTCCCTCAATGCGATAGCCGTCGCGGGCGAGCCGCCCCACGGCCTCGACGAGCAGCTTGCGCTCGACTTCCTTGATGCGTTCGTGGAGGGCCGCTTCGCCCTCCGGGGTGTCCTCTTCGGTCACCTCGACCACGCCCTGCGCGATGATCGGACCGGTGTCGACGCCGTCGTCGACGAAGTGGACGGTGCACCCGGTCACCTTCACGCCGTACGCGAGCGCGTCACGCACGCCGTGGGCACCGGGAAAGCTGGGCAGCAGGGCGGGGTGGGTGTTGATGAACCGGCCGCCGAACCGGGCGAGGAACTCCTTGCCCACGATCTTCATGAACCCGGCGGACACGACCAGGTCCGGCCGGTGCGCGGCGACGGCCTCCGCCAGCGCCGCGTCCCACTCCGCGCGCGTGGCGTGGTCCTTGACGCGGCACGTGAAGGTGGGGAGCCCGGCGCGCTCGGCCCGGTCCAGTCCTGCGATGCCGTCGCGGTCGGCGCCGACCGCGACGACCCGGGCGCCGAAGCCCTCGGGGTCGTCGCCGATCGTGTCGAGCAGGGCCTGAAGGTTCGTTCCGGAACCGGAGACCAGGACGACCACACGGGCCGGGGCGGCGGAGGGAAGCGGGGAGGCCACGGCTGGGCCCTTTCTCGCGTGCGAGCGGTTCGAATCGGCCGGTCCGCGCCACCACGGCACCGGGGCGACGGCATGCGATGTGTACGGTCCTACGAAAGAGGCGCGCTCCCTGATACGGGGAACTCTACGAACGGGCCGACCGTCAGCAACGATACCGGCACCTCGCCGCCCCCTCGTCCGACAGGGGGAGCGAGCCCCGCACGCCCGGCGGCGCGGATCGGGGCGCGCTCCCCCGCGCTCCCCGCTTTCGGCCCCTCCGCGCCGGAAGGTAGCGTCAGGGGCAGCGAACCGTCCGCCGGGCGGAAACGACGAGATGGGGAAGACGTTCACCACATGCCGGACCGACGCCGCCGCACCGCCTTCCGCCAGCCGCTGCCCGAGCGGACCACCCTGCTGATGCGCGAGCGCTCCTCCTCGTCTTCGTCCTCCTCCTCCGGCTCCTCCGATTCCGCCGGCGGGCCGCAGGGCGACGACAACCCCTTCGCGCCGCCGCCCGAGGGCCGGCCGGACCAGCCCTGGCAGCCGCGCCACCCGTCCGGCGACGGCGGCGGCGACCGACCCGAGGGCGGGTCCTCCTCCGACGACAAGCCCGTGTGGGGCAGCCAGTGGAGCAGCCGGCAGCCCGGCCGCGCGAACGGCCCCTTCGGTGGCCGTCCCGCCGGGCCCGGCGGACCGAACGGCAGGGGCGGCCCGGACGGCGCCCCGGCCGGCCCCCGCTGGGACCCGACCGACCCCATGCAGCGGCGCGCCCGCTATGCGCTGCTCTCCGGCATGTGGGCCTTCTTCTTCGCGATCTTCGACTTCTCGGAGATCGCCCTGCTGCTCGGCGCGCTCGCCACGTACTGGGCGGTCAGCGCGCTGCGGGCCAGGCCGAAGGAGCCGGTGCCGGGTACGCCGGGCGGGGCCGCGGGCACACCGGGCGCGGCAGCGGGCGCGGGTGCTGGTGCGCCGGGCGCTGCCGGGGCACCGGCGCCGGGGCCGGGGACCGGGGCCTGGGGGCCCGCCGCCGGGCAGGGCGGGCCGGCCGCGCCGAACCCGCGGGCCGCACAGCGCGGCGGCCGGCAGCAGACCACGGCCGCGGTCAGCGGTCTGGTGACGGGCGTGGTCGCGCTGGTGATCGTCGCGACGACGTTCACCGTGCAGATGGTCTACCGCGACTACTACACCTGCGTGAACGACGCACTCACCAAGTCGGGCCAGCTGGCCTGCAACGACCTGCTGCCGAAGCCGCTGGAGCCGTTCTTCGGCGTCAAGCACTGAGGCCGCCGTCGATGCTCTAGGGAGCCTTCGGCCCGGCGTCGTCCGGACCGGCGGCCAGGGTCCGCGCGTGCCAGGGGTCGGTCGGCAGGAAGTCGTACGCGTCGAGGTCCGCCTCCGCCCCGCCGGCGAACGGCGGTACGAGGGCGGGCGCGGGCGTTCCCTCGGGCTGGGGTGCGGCCTCCTCGGCTGCGCGGCGGCCGGTGCGGGACCACCAGCGGCGGCGGGGAGCCTCGGGGGGCTCGGGGACCGTCGGCCCGGTGGGCGCGGGCGCCGTCGCGGGCGCGGGTACGGGTACGGGGGCAAGTACGGGCGCGGGTGCGGCTTCGGGTGCGGGCGTGGGTGCGGCCGCCTTCCTGGTCTTACGGGCCTCGCCGGGCTTCCGGGCGTCCTCCGTGTCCGGAGCGCCGTCCTCCTCCCGCGTACGGCCGCGCAGCCGCCAGGCCCGCAGCAGCAGGGCCGCCGGGACGCCGATGACGGTCGTCCACGCCACGGCCGCCGCGCCGGTGAGCCACCACACCGGGCCGAAGACCGCCAGGGCGTGCGTGCCGAGCGGGCCCCCGGACGCCGCCGCCAGCACCGCGGCGCCGACCCCGCAGCCCAGCGCCCCCAGCGCGGCGGTGAGCGCGGTCTCCCCCGCGCCCCACGCCTCCTCGCGTACGCCGTCCCGAGGCGTCGCCCGGCCCACCGCGAACCGGGCGACGGCCAGCGCGGCCGCCACCGGAACCGCCCCGGCCGCCCAGTTCAGCGGGGTACCCGGACCCTGGGCCGGCATCGCGGCCAGCAGCGGGAAGTCCGGAACGGCCGGCGGGCCGGTGAAGGCGAGCGGGGTGACCGTGGACGCCGTACCGAGCGCGAAGCCCGGGCCGAGCCCGTACGCCGCACCCCACACCGCCGCGTTGGGCACCAGGCCCAGCGCCAGCAGGAGTACGGCGACCCGGCCGCCCCAGTCGTCGGCGAGCCGCAGGAACGAGTCCTGCGCCGGGCCGCCGTGCCAGACCAGCGCCGACGCCACGACCAGCGCCCCGCCGCCCAGCAGCACCGCCGTGCCCGCCGCCGCCGACCGGCCCACCGCGTCGGCGCGCCGCAGGAACCGGGTGCGCGCCATCGCCTCGTGCAGCCGTACCGGCGCCCAGGACGGCGGCGGGCCCAGCGGGTGCCCGCAGGCCGTCCACACCCCGGCCGCCGCTGCCGCCGCGACGACGAGCGCGGCGGGCAGGAGCAGCGAGAGCGGGCGGGCGGACAGCGAGGTGTCCCGCGCATAGAGCGCGACCGCCCCGCCGACCAGCAGGTATCCGCCCGTCACCAGGGCGAACGCGGCGCCGGGCGACGGGGCCACGCGCCCCTCGTCGGGTTCGAGGACGTCCCTGGCCGCCCGGTGCACCAGCCACACCGGCAGCACGGCGAGCAGCAGCGGAACGACCCCCATGGGCGCCGGGGCGCCGGTCAGCGTCGCGGTCCTGACCAGTTCGGCGCCGTGCGCCAGCAGCCACAGCGCGGCCGCCGCGTGGAACGCCTCGCCGGGGCCGCTGTCCGGTGCCGGGGAGCTGATCCAGAGCGCGGCGACGAGAACGGCGAGGGAGCCCAGCCCGAGCCCGGCCGCGATCGCGCCGCGCAGCGCTGCCGCGACCAGCACGGTTGGCCCCGCCTGCTGCGGAGGTAACAACGACGGGCTGCGTTCGGTCACTTGGGTCACGCGGCCATGCTCCCAACGACACGCGCTCAATCCGTGTAACGGGCGAACAGCCGGGGTGTCGATCAATATACGTTTATGTACTTTTTCACCCGGTGCGGGTCGTCTGGGCGGCCCTCATGACGCAGAGCACGTCCGAAACCGCCGCCGCGCCGCCGCTCCCCTCGCCGAAGGAGCGGCGGAGACTGCGCGAGGCGAAGTCGCTGACGGAGGACCAGGTGGCGGCGGCCGTGGGCGTCACCCGGGCGACGGTACGCGCCTGGGAGACCGGCCGGACCAACCCCCGGGGGCGCAAACGGGAGGCGTACGCCCGCCTGCTGCTCGGCCCGGCCGAAGCAGCCCCCGCCGCCCCGGTGACAGCCCCGGTGGCCGCCCCGGTCGCCGCTCCTGTGGCCGCCCCGGTCGCCACCCCGCCGGAGCCGCCGAAGCCGGTGGAGCCGCCGAAGCCGGAGCCCGTAACGCCGGAGTCGGTGGCGTCGCCGGAGCCGGGACACGTGGTGGAGTCGCAGCCCGCGCCCGTGGTGGAGCCGGATGTTCCGGACGGCCCCGCCGGAGACGACCCCGCCGACACCGGCCCCGCCGAGGCGTTCGACGCGCTGTACCGGTACTCCGCCGCGCCCCTCCTCCGGCAGACGTATCTGCTCACCGGGCGCCGGGCGCTCTCCCGTACCGCCGTGGCGAAGGCGTTCGAGCTGGCCTGGGAGCGCTGGCCGGAGGTCGCGGTGGACCGCGACCCGGTGGGCTGGGTGCGGGCGGCGGCGTACGAGTACGCGGTCTCCCCGTGGCGCCGGCTCAACCGGGAGCACCGGCGGCTCGACCCGCCGCCGGAGGCGCCCGTCCCCCGTGCGCTGCTCGACGCGCTGCTGGCCCTGCCGCCCGCGTACCGCCGCACGCTGGTGCTGCACGACGGCGTGGGGCTGGGGCTGCCGGAGACCGCGGCGGAGACCGAGGCGAGCACCCGGGCGGCGGCCGGGCGGCTGCTGACCGCGCGGGCGGCCCTCGCCGAGCGGCTGCCCGAGGTGTCGGAGCCGGAGCTGATCCACGAGCAGCTGGGCACGCTCGCCCGCAGCGGCCCCGCCGCCCCGCTGCCCGTGCCGGAACTGATCCGTACGGGCAGTGAGCGCAAGGCGCAGTTGTGGGCCAGGACGGCCATCGCGTTCACGGTGCTGATCGTCGGACTGACGCTGATCACGCTGGCGACGGCGCCCCGCAAGTACGAGACGCCGCCCGCACCGGCCCAGAAGGTCGGCGGGGTGCCCCCGGTCGGCGGTCCGCAGAAGCTGTCGCCGCAGGACGTGAAGCTGCGCAAGAAGCTCGGGGACGAGCTGTTCCACGGTCCGGCCCGGCTGATCCCCGAGGCGGGCTGAGCCGACCGGCGTACGACGACGCGGGCCCGCCCCCCGGCTGGGGGACGGGCCCGCGTCGTATGTGCGGTGACGCGCTGCCGCGCGGACGCGCGGCGGCCCGCGTCAGGCGCCGAGGATCTCGCGCGCCAGCTTGGCGGTCTCGGTCGGGGTCTTGCCGACCTTCACACCGGCGGCCTCAAGGGCCTCCTTCTTCGCCGCGGCGGTGCCGGAGGAGCCGGAGACGATGGCGCCGGCGTGGCCCATGGTCTTGCCCTCGGGGGCGGTGAAGCCCGCGACGTAGCCGACGACCGGCTTGGTGACGTTGGCCTTGATGAAGTCGGCCGCACGCTCCTCGGCGTCGCCGCCGATCTCGCCGATCATGACGATCAGGTCGGTGTCGGGGTCCGCCTCGAACGCCGCGAGGGCGTCGATGTGCGTGGTGCCGATGACCGGGTCGCCACCGATGCCGACGGCGGACGAGAAGCCGATGTCGCGCAGCTCGTACATCATCTGGTAGGTCAGCGTGCCGGACTTGGACACGAGGCCGATGCGGCCGGGCTTGGTGATGTCGCCCGGGATGATGCCGGCGTTGGACTGGCCGGGGGTGATCAGGCCGGGGCAGTTCGGACCGATGATCCGGGTCTTGTTGCCCTTGGAGCCGGCGTACGCCCAGAAGGCGGCCGAGTCGTGGACGGCGATGCCCTCGGTGATCACGACGGCGAGCGGGATCTCGGCGTCGATCGCCTCGATGACGGCGGCCTTCGCGAAGGCCGGCGGCACGAAGAGGACGGACACGTCGGCGCCGGTCTTCTCCATCGCCTCGGCGACGGTCCCGAACACGGGTACCTCGGTGCCGTCGAAGTCGACGGTCGTGCCGGCCTTGCGCGGGTTCACACCGCCGACGATGTTGGTGCCGTCACCCAGCATGAGCTTCGTGTGCTTCATGCCCGTGGCGCCGGTCATCCCCTGGACGATGACCTTGCTGTCCTTGGTGAGGAAGATAGCCATGGTGGTCTGAGTCCCTCTTCCTTACTTCGCAGCCGCGGCGAGCTCGGCGGCCTTGTCGGCCGCGCCGTCCATGGTGTCCACGCGCTGAACGAGCGGGTGGTTCGCGTCGGAGAGGATCTTGCGACCCAGCTCCGCGTTGTTGCCGTCGAGCCGCACGACGAGCGGCTTGGAGACGTCCTCGCCCTTCGACTTGAGCAGTTCGAGGGCCTGGACGATGCCGTTGGCGACCTCGTCGCAGGCGGTGATGCCGCCGAAGACGTTGACGAAGACGGACTTGACGTCCGAGTCGCCGAGGATGATCTCCAGGCCGTTGGCCATGACCTCGGCGGAGGCGCCGCCACCGATGTCGAGGAAGTTGGCCGGCTTCACGTTGCCGTGCTTCTCACCGGCGTACGCGACGACGTCCAGGGTCGACATGACCAGACCGGCGCCGTTGCCGATGATGCCGACCTCGCCGTCGAGCTTGACGTAGTTGAGGTTCTTGGCCTTGGCGGCGGCCTCGAGCGGGTTGGCCGCGGCCTTGTCCTCGAGAGCCTCGTGGTCGGGCTGGCGGAAGTCGGCGTTCTCGTCGAGCGAGACCTTGCCGTCCAGGGCCAGGATGCGGCCGTCCTTGGTCTTCACCAGCGGGTTGACCTCGACGAGGAGGGCGTCCTCGGCGACGAAGGTGTCCCACAGGGTGACCAGGGTCTCGGCGACCTTCTCGGCCACGTCGGCCGGGAACTTCGCCTGGGCGACGATCTCGCGGGCCTTCTCGATCGTGACGCCGTCGACGGCGTTGACCGGGACCTTGGCGAGGGCCTCGGGGGTCTTCTCCGCGACCTCCTCGATGTCCATGCCGCCCTGCACCGAGGCCATGGCCAGGAAGGTGCGGTTGGTGCGGTCCAGGAGGTAGGAGACGTAGTACTCCGAATCGATCTCCGGGGACAGCTCGGCGATCATCACCTTGTGGACCGTGTGGCCCTTGATGTCCATGCCGAGGATGTCGGTCGCGCGGGCGACCGCCTCGTCGGGGTCGGCCGCCAGCTTCACACCGCCGGCCTTGCCGCGGCCGCCGACCTTCACCTGGGCCTTGACGACCGACTTGCCGCCCAGCCGCTCGGTCGCCTCGCGGGCTGCCTCAGGCGTGTCGATGACTTCACCGGCCAGCACCGGTACACCGTGCTTGGCGAAGAGGTCCCTCGCCTGGTACTCGAACAGGTCCACGCGCGTCCGTCCCTTATCAATGGTCTCGCGGTTGGTTTTCTGCGTGGGCGTGCCGCGAGGGGCAACGTGACTGCGGTGTCACTGGGAAAGCGCACACGGTGACCGAATACGCGGCATGTCCATCTCGCAGGTTATCCCCGCGCCCCGCGTGACCCTAAATCGCAGATCACACCGGGACGGTGATTACGGTCACAGATCCGCCCTGGTGGGGCCGTGGGCCGCGGGTCATACGGGCTCCTTGTCGGGTATCGGCAGGGGCCGCTTCTCGATCGCGGCGGCCATCACGTCGGGGAAGAGGTCCGGGGTGCAGGCGAAGGCCGGGGCGCCCAGCGCGGACAGGGCCGCGGCGTGGTCGCGGTCGTAGGCCGGGGCGCCCTCGTCGGACAGGGCGAGCAGGGTCACGAACTGCACCCCGGACGCCTTCATCGCCGCGACCCGCTTCAGCATCTCGTTGCGGATGCCGCCCTCGTAGAGGTCGCTGATGAGCACGACGACGGTTTCGGCCGGCCGGGTGATCCGGGACTGGCAGTAGGCCAGGGCGCGGTTGATGTCGGTGCCGCCGCCGAGCTGGGTGCCGAACAGGACGTCCACGGGGTCGTCCAGCTGGTCGGTGAGGTCGACGACCGACGTGTCGAAGACGACGAGCCGGGTGCGCAGGGCGCGCATCGAGGCGAGCACGGCGCCGAACACCGACGCGTAGACGACGGAGGCGGCCATCGAGCCCGACTGGTCGATGCAGAGGATGACGTCCTTCTTCACCGACTGCGCGGCCCGTCCGTAGCCGATGAGCCGTTCGGGTACGACCGTGCCGGCGCCGTCCTGGCCGGGCAGCTCCAGGTAGTTCTTGAGGTTGGCCCGGATGGTGCGGTCCCAGTCGATGTCGTGGTGGCGGGGGCGGCTGACCTTGGCGGACCGGTCGAGCGCGCCCGTGAGCGTGGCGCGGGTGCGGGTGGTGAGCCGCTTCTCCAGCTGCTCGACGACCTTGCGGACCACGGCGCGCGCGGTCTCCTTCGTCGTCTCGGGCATGGCCTTGTTGAGCGAGAGCAGGGTGCCGACGAGGTGTACGTCGGCCTCGACGGCCTCCAGCATCTCCGGTTCGAGCAGGAGCGCGGAGAGGCCGAGGCGGTCGATGGCGTCGCGCTGCATGACCTGGACGACGGAGCTGGGGAAGTACGTCCGGATGTCGCCGAGCCAGCGGGCCACGGAGGGCGCGGAGCCGCCGAGTCCGGCGGAACGGCCCCCGTTGTTGCGGCCCCCTTCGCGTCCGCCGCTGCCGTAGAGGGCGGTGAGGGCCTGGTCCATCGCGGCGTCGCGGCCGGTGAGCCGGCGGCCGGTGCTCTCCTCGCTGTCGGCGCCGAGGACCATGCGCCAGCGGCGCAGCCGCTCGTCCCGCGCGGCGTCGGTGGCCGGGGTGTCGGTGGTCGTGGTCATGCCGTCTCCCCCAGGTGCGGGTCGTCGTGGTGGGCGGGGGCGCCGGGCGCGGGGCGCTCGTCCAGGCCGAGCAGCAGGCGCAGGACCGGGACCACCGCGTCGGCGCGGGCGGTGTCCAGGACCGGGGCGAATCCGGGCATCGTCGCCGCCGCGCCCGCCGGGGAGCCGGTCCCCGCCGGGTGGCCCGCGACCGGGCCGCGCCGCACGAGGTCGCCCAGGGTGCGCCGGACGCCGGATTCGTAGGCCGAGAACGTACGGCGCAGGAGCGGCAGTACGTCGTTGAAGGTGTCGGCGGGCACGCCGGTGAGCCAGGAGTCGACCAGGGCGAGCAGCCGTTCGTCGTGGACGAGGAGCATGCCGCCGCCCGCCGCGCCGCCGACGAAGCCCTCGATCCAGGCGGCGGCGTCGGCCGGCGGGGTGCCCGGTGAGAGGGCGAGGCCCATCAGCCGGGCGGCGGCGTCGTGGTCGAGGTGGCCGTCGTCCAGGAGGAGGCGGGCGGCCCGGCCCCGGATGACGCCCGCCACCGTGTCCCGGAGGGTGAGCTTGTGGAGGACGGCGCGCCACCGCGTCCGCAGGCCGTCCGCGCTCGACGGGACGGTGCCGGCGAGCAGGCCGATCGCGGTGTGCACGCCGTCCACCTGGCGGCGCAGCGCCTCCGCGCCCTCGGCGTCCAGTCCGGTGCAGGCGGGCGGCAGGCCGACGCAGATCCGTTCCGCGAGGCCGGCCGCGACCCCGGCGAGGGCGGTGGTGTCCGTGGCGCGGACGTCGCCGTAGCGCAGGGTGCGGGCCAGGGCGGGCAGGGCGTCCGCGAGGTGGCCGACGTCGGAGTCGAGCGCGGCCCGGTCCGCGAGGGCCCGCATCACGACGGGCAGGGCGTCCGGCAGGTCGGCGAGCAGGCAGCGCTCGGCCAGCGCGGTGACCTCGGCGAGGGCGGTGGCGGCCAGGGCGTCCGACTCGGCGCGGGCGGTGGCGGCGGAGAGCACGGTGGTGCCCCAGACGCCGGCTTCCGCGACGCGGACGTACAGCTCGGGCTCCCAGCGCAGCCGCCAGCTCTCCCGGAAGGTGCCGGTGCCGTTGCGGCCGGTGCCCGGTTCGCCCCAGCCGACGCCGAGGAGGCGCAGCCGGTGCAGCAGGCGGCTGCGGGCTGCGTCGGTGTCCTTGCGCAGGTCCAGCTCGATGTCCCGGTCGCCCGCCTCCGGCTTGAGGCGCAGGGTGCGCTGGAGGCGGGTGAGGTCGCGCTGGAGGGGGACGGCGGGGGCGGTGTCGGGGACCTCGCCGAGCGTGGTGCCGACGACGAGGCGGTCGTGGACGAGGGCGAGCGGGATGTCGGAGCCGTCGCACATGACGGCCCGGACGGCGTCGGTCGTCTCGCTGAGCCCGGCGAGCGGCCGGCCGCGCATGGCGGCGAGGGTCTCGGCGAGCCGGACGGCCTCGATGACGTGGGCGGACGAGACGAACCGGTCCTCGTCGCGCAGGAGTCCGGCGACCTTCGTCATCCAGCGCTCGATGGGGCGGTCCCGCGCGGTGAACAGGTGCTCGTACCAGCCGGGCGACTCGATGCCGGCGCCGTAGCCGCTGTGCCGGGCGAGCCTGCGGTGGTTCCAGGGCACCCAGGTCAGTTCGGCCTTGACCTTGGGCAGGCCCTTGAGCAGGGCCCGGTCGGCGGTGAGCGTGGTGCGCGTGCGCAGGGCGGGGACGTGCCAGGCGCCGCAGACCACGGCGAAGTCGTCGCCGAACTCCTTGGCGGCGGTCCGCAGCTGGAGGCGCATGTACGCCTCGCGCACGGCGTCCCTGGGGTGTCCGCCGTCGCCGTACGCCTCGCGCAGCGCGGTCATCGCCTCGCCGAGGGCGGCGAACGCGTCGAGCGCTCCCGCCGCCTCGTCGCCGCCGGGTACGCGGTGCTCGACGACGTCCTCCCACCAGCGCTCGGGGTCGTCGTATCCGGCGGTCTCGGCGAGCACCCGGATGGGGTCGACGGGGGCGGTGACGGGCTCGGGGGCGGGGGCGGGCTGTTCGCCGGTCTCCCCGTCCCCGTCGGCGCCGTCCCGGTCGGTCGCGGCGGCTTCCCGGTCCGGCTCCTCCATGGCCAGCGAGTGCGCGGCGGGCAGGTCGATGAAGCGGACGGGCACGTCGTGGGCGAGGGCCCAGCGGATCGCGATCCACTCGGGCGAGAACTCGGCGAACGGCCAGAACGCCGCCCGTCCTGGGTCGTCCACCGCGTGGGCGAGGAGGGCGACCGGGGGCCGCATCTCCTCGTCGGCGGCGAGCGGGAGCAGCGCGTCGGCCTCGGGCGGGCCCTCGATGAGCACGGCCTGCGGGTTCGCCGCGTCGAGGGCTGCACGGACGGCGCGGGCCGAGCCGGGGCCGTGGTGCCGGACGCCCAGCAGCAGCGGCCCCGTCGCACGGGTGACGGTCATGCGGACGCCTCCCGGCAGGCGCGGTAGAAGTCCTTCCAGCCGTCCCGCTCGCGCACCACGGTCTCCAGGTACTCCTGCCAGATGACCCGGTCCGCCGCCGGGTCGCGGACGACGGCGCCGATGATGCCGGCCGCGACGTCCGCGGGGCGCAGCACGCCGTCGCCGAAGTGGGCGGCGAGGGCGAGGCCGTTGGTGACGACGGAGATGGCCTCGGCCGTGGACAGCGTGCCCGAGGGGGACTTGAGCTTGGTGCGGCCGTCGGCGGTGATTCCGTCGCGCAGTTCGCGGAAGACGGTGACGACGCGGCGGATCTCGGCGAGGCCGTCCGGGGCGGGCGGCAGGTCGAGCGAGCGGCCGACCTGGTCGACGCGGCGGGAGACGATGTCCACCTCCGCGTCGGGTGTCGCGGGCAGCGGCAGGACGACGGTGTTGAACCGGCGGCGCAGGGCGCTCGACAGCTCGTTGACGCCGCGGTCGCGGTCGTTGGCGGTGGCGATGACGTTGAACCCGCGCACGGCCTGGACCTCCTGGCCCAGTTCGGGCAGGGGCAGGGTCTTCTCCGAGAGGATCGTGATCAGCGAGTCCTGCACATCGGCGGGGATGCGGGTCAGTTCCTCGATGCGGGCGGTCATGCCCCGGGACATGGCGCGCATCAGCGGGCTGGGCACCAGCGCGTCGCGGCTGGGGCCGTGGGCGAGCAGCTGCGCGTAGTTCCACCCGTAGCGGACGGCTTCCTCCGGGGTGCCCGCCGTGCCCTGCACGAGCAGCGTGGAGTCGCCGCTGACGGCGGCCGCCAGATGTTCGGAGACCCAGGTCTTGGCGGTGCCGGGGACGCCGAGGAGGAGCAGCGCGCGGTCGGTGGCGAGCGTGGTGACGGCGACCTCGACGAGGCGGCGCGGGCCCACGTACTTGGGTGTGATGACGGTGCCGTCGGGCAGCGTCCCGCCGAGCAGGTACAGGGCGACGGCCCACGGGGACAGCCGCCAGCGCTCGGGCCTGGGGCGGTCGTCGGCGGCGGCGAGCGCCTTGAGTTCGTCGGCGAAGGCGTCCTCGGCGTGCGGGCGCAGGGCCTCGCCGGAGCTTGCTTCGGTGGTTTCGGACACGGTCATGGATCTCCCCCTCCGGATCGGTCGACGGATCGGTCGGCCGGATGTGGTTCCACCGTGCACCATGGCACTGACAATCGGCCTTTGCGCAGGTCAGGGCGATTGTCAGTGGGGCGTCCTAACGTCGTTGGCATGCTGCTGACTGACGGGGGAGAACCCTTGGGAGCCGCTGCCTCGGCCGCGCGCTGGACGGTGGAGCAGGTCCTGGCCCTGGCTCCTGACGACGCCTCACGCAAGGCGGGGAACAAGCTCTGCGCGTCCGGTTCCTGGTCGGAGACCGGGGCGGACGGGACGGGTGCGGTGTGGGGGCTGTGCAAGGGCAGCGGAAGCAAGCCGTACCGGACGGTGGTGGACACCACCGGGCCCGCGTACCGGTGCAGTTGCCCGAGCCGGAAGTTCCCGTGCAAGCACGCGCTGGGCCTGCTGCTGCTCCACGCGTCCGACGACGCCGCGGTGCCGGCCGGGACGCCGCCGGACTGGGCGCGGGAGTGGCTGGACGGCCGGCGTGCCCGTGCGGAGGCCAAGGCGCGGCCCGCCGGGGCGGACGGCGCGTCGGGCGGTCCCGCCGATCCGGAGGCCGCGCGCAAGCGGGCGGAGAAGCGGGCCGAGCGGATCGGCGGCGGTGCGCGGGAGTTGGAGCAGCGGCTGACCGATCTGCTGCGCGGGGGGCTGGCCGCGGCCGAGCAGTCGGGGTACGGGCTGTGGGAGGAGACGGCGGCCCGCATGGTGGACGCGCAGGCGCCCGGGCTCGCGGCCCGGGTGCGGGAGCTGGGCGCGGTCCCGGCGTCCGGGCCCGGCTGGCCGGTGCGGCTGCTGGAGGAGTGCGCGCTGCTGCATCTGCTGGACGCGGCGTGGCTGGGCCGCGACCGGCTGCCGCCCACCCTGGCGGCCACGGTGCGTACGCGGGTCGGTTTGCCGGCCTCCCCGGAGGGCCCGCCGGTCCACGACCGCTGGCTGGTCCTCGCCCAGTACGACACGCACGAGGGGCGGATCGTCGCCCGCCGCATCTGGCTGTACGGGGAGGAGTCGGGCCGCACGGCGCTGCTGCTGTCCTACGGGGCGGCCGGCCGCTCCCCCGCCCTGGCCCTGCCCGTGGGCACGACGATCGAGGCCGGGCTGACGCCCTATCCGGGGGCCGGGCAGCTGCGCGCCGAGCTGGGCGAGGGCTTCGGCATCTCGGCGGACGCGGCGCCTCCGCCACCGGGGGGCACGGTCGCCGATGCGGTCGCCGCGTACGGGCGGGCCCTGACCGAGGACCCCTGGCTGGAGTCCTGGCCGGTGACGCTGCGCGAGGTCATACCCGTGCCGGCCCCGGACGGCTGGCAGCTGGTGGACACGGAGGGCCGGGAGGCCCTGCCGGTCGCCGCCGCCGCGCTGAACCGGCCGGCGCTCTGGAAGCTCGCCGCGGTCTCGGGCGGGGCCCCGCTCATCGTCTTCGGCGAGTGCGGCCACCGCGGCTTCGACCCGCTCGCGGCCTGGCCCGCGGCGGCGGGGGCGCACACGCCCGCCGAGACCGTGGCGCTCATCTGACCTTCGCCGTACGCCTGCCGACGCCCTCGCGGTCGCCTCTCGACGACTCACCGTACGCCTGCCGACGACTTCGCAGTACGCCTCCCGAGGAGGAGCAATGTCCCACCCGACCACGGCCGCGACACCCACCGAACCCGTGTCCCCGTCCCCCGCTCCGGTCTCCGTTTCCGCCTCCGTTTCCGATTCCGTTTCCGATTCCGGCGGGCCGGGTGGCGCACCGGCGGGGCTGCCGTGGGAGGAGCTGGTCACGACGGCCCTGCTCGGTACGGACCGGCGCCCGCCCGCGGGCGTGTCCGGCGGCGGCCCGGACGGTACGGCGTCGGCCGTGCTGGACGCCGCCGCGCTGCACACCGTGCGGCGCCGGGCCGGGCTGCTGCCCGCCGCCGCGTCCCCCCGCCCCGCCCCGGCGCCCGACGATCCCCGGCCGCCCCTGCCGGAGGCCGCCCGCAACCGGCTGACGCAGCTCCTGGCGGACCGGGCCGCGGGTTCCGGCGGCCGGCGCGGAGCCGCCCCGGACCTCACGGAGCTGATCCCGCAGTGGCTGGCCACCGCCAACGAGCACGGCTACCGGGCGCCGGACTCCGCGCTCCCCGCCCTGCTGGACGCGGCCCGTGCCCGTACCGATCTGCGCCCGCAGACCCTGCAGTTCGCCGGGCCGCGCGGCCTGTGGCTGGCCGGGCTGAACCCGGAGTGGAAGTTCGCGCTGCGCGGCGCGTCCGGGAGCGCCCTGCTGCCGTCCCCGCAGGACACGGAGGCGGTCCGCAAGCTGTGGGAAGAGGGCCTGTTCGCGGAGCGCATCGCGCTGCTCGGCGTCGTACGGGCGCATGACGCGGACGCCGCCCGCGCGCTGCTGGCCACCACATGGCGGACGGAACGGGCCGAGGACCGGCTGATGTTCGTCGACTCGCTGCGCACCGGGCTGTCCGGGGCGGACGAGGAGTTCCTGGAGGAGGCGCTGGCCGACCGCAGCCGCAATGTCCGGGCGACGGCCGCCGAGTTGCTGTCCGCGCTGCCCGGTTCCGCGCTCGCCGGCCGGATGGCGGAGCGCGCGCTGACGTGTGTGAGCCCCGGCCTCACCGGCGACGAGCCCTTCGTCGCGGTGGAGGCGCCGCACGAGTGCGACGAGGCGATGCAGCGTGACGGAGTGGTGGCCCTGCCGCCGTCCGGCCGGGGCGAACGGTCCTGGTGGCTCGGCCAGTTGGTGGAGGCGTCGCCGCTGTCCGTGTGGCCGGTGCGGTTCGGCGGGCGCGGCGCGGAGGAGATCGTGGCGCTGCCGGTGGCGGACGGCTGGGGCGAGGAGCTGCACGCGGCCTGGTGCCGGGCCGCCGTGCGGCAGCGTGAGGCGGTGTGGGCGCGGGCGCTGCTCGGTTCACCGGCGACGCCCCCGTCGAACGGCCCCGGCACGGCCTCGCTGGCCGAGCGGTCGAAGCTGCTCGCGGTGCTGCCGCCGGACGAGCGGGCGGCCTGGGTGGCGGATTTCGTCGCCGCGCACGGGTTGTCGGAGGCGTTCCAGCTGCTGGGGGTGTGCCCGGTCCCGTGGGCGCGGCCGTTGGGGCGGGCCGTCGTGGACGCCCTCGACATAGCCAGGGACGCGGGCAGTTACCCGTGGAGCTTCAGCGGCGTGATGGGCCTGGCCGAACGCTGCCTGGACCCGGCCGAAGCGAGCCGCCTGGAGGTCCTGACGACCACCCCGGACGAGCCGGCGGACGCCTCCCCGGGCGCGAACGGCTACTGGTCGGAGGCGTTCCAGCGCCTGGTCTCGACGCTGCGCCTGCGCGCCACGATGGACAGCGAGCTGTCCTGGCGCCCGGCCGGCTGAGCGCGCGGGCCGCCCCGTGCCCCGGTCCGCCGGAGCGGGGCGGGGCGGGCGGCCCGGTCGCGTGATCCGCCGCAGGCCGTGGTGGCGTGGTGGGCTACGCCTCGGCCGGGTGGCGGACGTTGGCATTGACCCAGTCGACGATCGCGGTCGTCGTCGCGCCGGGGGTGAAGATCTCCGCGACGCCCTGGTCCTTCAGCGGGGCGATGTCCGCCTCCGGGATGATGCCGCCGCCGAAGACCTTGATGTCCGCCGCCTCGCGCTCCTTCAGCAGCTCGATGACCTTCGCGAAGAGCGTGTTGTGCGCGCCCGAGAGGATCGAGAGACCGATCGCGTCGGCGTCCTCCTGGATCGCCGTGTCCACGATCTGCTCGGGCGTCTGGTGCAGCCCCGTGTAGATGACCTCCATACCGGCGTCGCGCAGCGCCCGCGCGATCACCTTCGCCCCGCGGTCATGGCCGTCGAGGCCCGGCTTGGCCACCACCACGCGGATCGGACCGGTCACACCCATCACTGCCTCCACCTGCGTCTCCCGTGCCTGAAGGGCCGGGGATGTGAACGAACGTTATCCACAGCATCCCGCAAGCCGCCGTTTCGCGGTGGACCGGGAGGGGGAAATCACACCTGGGACGTTGCTCACGGGCACCGGTCCCGGAGCCCGCGGCGCGTGCGCCGTGCGGGGCCGGGGGCCCGAGGACCCGCATCGGGGTCGCCGTATCACCACGCCGGCAGCCGCACGGCGTGGTGATACGGGCCTCCCGGAAGCCCCCCAGTTAAACCGAACAAATTTCGAACATAGGGCCAAGGCTGCGTACGCCCGCTGCCGAAAGACGGCCGATTGCCCGTTTTCCCATGCGTCCGGGAGCCGTCGAAGATTGTCGACGGCGGATACCGCCGGGTACAGTCGCGGCCACTGCTCACCCCCGGAGCCCCCACGTTCCGGGCACTGGTCCTGCTGCCGAGGCGAGAGAGAAGTTGGTGAACGACCAGCACCCCCACGCCGGGTATGCCGGATACGACGGCTACGCCACCGGCACCCTGGACGCCACGGGCAGCTTCGAGACGGACCCGCTCTTCGGTTCCCTCCCCGGCAACGGCGACGGCAACAGCACGGGCACCGGCTACGACGGCGGCTACGACGCCTCGTACGACACCTCGCAGGGCCACGGCATCCCGTACACGGGCGGTGCGGCCGGATACGGCGCGTACGACACCACGCAGTGGGACACGGGCGCCCACCAGACCCTCGGGACCGGCGGGTTCGACGAGTCCGGGGCGTATCCGGCCTACGCCGACCAGGCGCAGCAGCACCCGCAGTACGACGCGGCCCCCTACGACGCCGCCCGGTACGACGGATCGGCGCAGTACGACACCACGACGACCTGGCTGCCGAGCGAGGGCTACGCCCCCGGCATCCCGTCCCAGGGCGGCGCCCCGGAGACCTCCGGCCGGTGGGACACCACCACCTGGACCGCCGGCACCGCCTGGCCGTCCGACGACACCGCCTCGTACGACACCGGCGTGTACGACGCCACCGCCTGGAACACCGGCGCCACGCCCGGACACGATGAGCAAAATGTGCAAAATCCGGTCGTGTCGAACGAAGCCGAACAGCATCCCCCGGCGGAGACGTACGAGAGCGGCTACGAGACCTACGCGCCCGGCTCCGGTGACTACGACCCGTACGAGCCCTACCGCGTCGCCGGTGGGAGCGGCGAGGAGGCCGGAAGCCACCCGGAACCGGCCGACGACACCACGCACGACCCGCACGACGCTCTGGAAGCCGCCGACACTCTCGACGCCCCCGACGCTCTCGACGCCGCAGACGGTACGCGCCCGGCCGGTGACCACCGTCCCGCCGCCCGCCCCGCTCCCCGGAGCGCGGGCCGCAGCCGCAGGCGTTCCCCCGCGAAGCGCTCCGCACTCCTGACCGTCGCCGTTCCCTCCGCCTGTGTGATGAGCGTGGCCGGGATCGCCGCCGCCTCGGTGAGCGGCATGGGCGGCGACGAGGCGAAGAAGGACTCGACCACGACGATGGCCGCCGCCGACGCGGTCAAACCGGCCGTGGCCAACAACAAGCTGGACACCCAGCTCGCCAACCTCAGCGCCGACGCGGAGAACTTCGCGGACCGCGCGAGCCGCACCCAGGAGCGCATCGACCTGAAGGCGCGGCAGGCGGCCGAGAAGAAGAAGCGCGAGGAGGAGGCCGCCCGCAAGGAGGCCATGCGCCCCAAGTTCGTGATGCCGGTCAAGCAGCACGGGCTGAGCGCGTACTTCGGGCAGGCGGGCGTCAACTGGATGTCCGTGCACACGGGCATCGACTTCCCGGTCCAGTACGGCACGCCGGTGATGGCCGCGACGGACGGCACGGTCCGTACGCAGTACAACAGCGCCTACGGCAACATGGCCATCGTGACCATGGCCGACGGCACGGAGACCTGGTACTGCCACCTCAGCAGCACCCGTATCCGCTCGGGCCACGTCAAGGCCGGCGATGTCATCGCGTACTCCGGCGACTCCGGGAACTCCACGGGCCCACACATGCACTTCGAGGTGCGGCCCGGCGGCGGCGCGGCGATCGACCCGCTGCCGTGGCTGCGCAGCCACGGCGTGAACCCGAACTGAGCACCACCGGGCCCGTCGGGACCGGGAACGGCCGGAGCCTCGGGGGCTCCGGCCGTTGCGCGTCTCTCAGAGCTTCTGCACGGGCGCGTACCGCAGGAGCAGCTTCTTCGGTCGGCCGTCGCCGAAGTCGACCGTGGCCTTCGCCTGATCGCCGATGCCCTCGACCGTCGTCACCGTGCCCAGGCCGAACTGGTCGTGCGTGACCCGGTCGCCCGCCACCAGGGTGATCGTCGGCTTGTCGGAGGTCCGCCGGGTCGCGAAGCCGGACGGGCCGGAGCGGGCGCGGGAGGCGGAGAGCGACGAGGTGATGCCCGAGGTGGGGCCGGCCGGGGCGGCCATCGGGCCCTTGCGCTTCCAGTCCAGGTGCTGCTCCGGGATCTCCTCCAGGAAGCGGGACGGCGGGTTGTACGAGGGCTGTCCCCAGGCGCTGCGCATGGCGGCCCGGGTGAGGTACAGCCGCTCGCGGGCGCGCGTGATGCCGACGTAGGCGAGGCGGCGCTCCTCCTCCAGCTCCTTGACCTGGCCGAGCGCCCGCATGTGCGGGAAGACGCCGTCCTCCATGCCGGTCAGGAAGACGACCGGGAACTCCAGGCCCTTGGCGGTGTGCAGGGTCATCAGCGTGATGACGCCGGAGCCGTCGGTGTCCTCGTCGGGGATCTGGTCGGAGTCGGCGACGAGCGCGACCTGCTCCAGGAACTCGGCGAGCGTGCCGGTGCCCTCCTCCTCGCTCCGGTCCTGCTCGAATTCGAGGGCGACGGCGGCCAGCTCCTGGAGGTTCTCGATGCGGGTCTCGTCCTGGGGGTCGGTGGACGCCTGGAGCTCGGCGAGGTAGCCCGTACGCTCCAGGACCGCCTCCAGCACGACGGCCGGGCCCGCGCCGGACTCCACGACCGTGCGCAGCTCCTCCATCAGCGTGTTGAACCGCTTGACGGCGTTGGCGGAGCGGGCGGCCATGCCGTACGCCTCGTCCACGCGGCGCAGCGCCTGCGGGAAGGTGATCCTCTCGCGCAGCGAGAGGGCGTCGATCATCGCCTCGGCGCGTTCACCGATGCCGCGCTTGGGCACGTTGAGGATGCGGCGCAGCGGGACGGTGTCCTCGGGGTTGGCGAGGACGCGCAGATAGGCGAGGACGTCCCGGACCTCCTTGCGCTCGTAGAAGCGCACGCCGCCGACGACCTTGTAGGGCAGGCCGACGCGGATGAAGATCTCCTCGAAGACACGGGACTGGGCGTTCGTCCGGTAGAAGACGGCGACGTCTCCGGCCTTGGCGTCGCCCGCGTCGGTGAGCCGGTCGATCTCCTCGGCGACGAACTGCGCCTCGTCGTGCTCGGTGTCCGCGACGTAGCCGGTGATGCGGGCGCCGGTGCCGGCGTTGGTCCAGAGGTTCTTGGGGCGGCGGCTCTCGTTGCGCTCGATGACGGCGTTGGCGGCGGAGAGGATCGTCTGGGTGGAGCGGTAGTTCTGCTCCAGCAGGATCGTCGTCGCGTCCGGGTAGTCCTCCTCGAACTGGAGGATGTTGCGGATGGTCGCGCCCCGGAACGCGTAGATCGACTGGTCGGCGTCGCCCACGACGCACAGTTCGGCGGGGGCGTCCTCGGGGCCGGCCGGGCCGACCAGCTCGCGCACGAGGGTGTACTGGGCGTGGTTGGTGTCCTGGTACTCGTCGACCAGGACGTGCCGGAAGCGGCGGCGGTAGTGCTCGGCGACGTCGGGGAAGGCCTGGAGGAGGTGGACCGTCGTCATGATGATGTCGTCGAAGTCCAGCGCGTTGGCCTCGCGCAGCCGGGCCTGGTACATCGCGTACGCCTGGGCCAGCGTCTTCTCGAACCCTCCCCCATTCTCGGCTTCGCTCGAATGGGAGGTGCCCCCTCCCGCCTGCCCGGCGAAGGTCTCCTCGTCGATCAGTTCGTTCTTGAGGTTGGAGACCTTGGCGGTGAAGGACTTCGGCGGGTAGCGCTTGGGGTCCAGCTCCAGATCGCGGCAGACCAGGGCCATCAGCCGCTTGGAGTCGGCGGCGTCGTAGATCGAGAACGAGGAGGTGAAGCCGAGCTTCTTGGACTCGCGGCGCAGGATGCGGACGCAGGCGCTGTGGAAGGTCATGACCCACATGGCGTGGGCGCGCGGCCCGACCAGCTGCTCGACGCGCTCCTTCATCTCGCCGGCGGCCTTGTTGGTGAAGGTGATGGCCAGGATCTGGCCGGGGTGCACACCCCGCTCGGCCAGCAGGTGGGCGATGCGGTGGGTGAGCACACGGGTCTTGCCGGAGCCGGCGCCGGCGACGATGAGCAGCGGCGATCCGGAGTGCACCACGGCGGCGCGCTGCTCGGTGTTCAGCCCGTCGAGCAGGGCCTCGGGGTCGATGACGGGGCGGTGCGCGCCGTCGCGGTAGTACGCGTCGCGCGCCGGCGGGGGCCCGTCGAACACGCCCGCGAAGAGGTCCTCCGGCACCGCTTCGGGTGCGGAGTCCTCGGGGGGCGGCGGGGGCCCTTCCTCCTCGTGCTGGAGGCCGGCCAGGAAACTGTCGTCAAAGAGGCTGCTCATCGCTGTCCGAGTCTAAGGCGCCCGACTGACAGCCGACCCCGCTCCGGAAAGGTCACGAAAATGTATCGGGCATATCGAACACCAACCTTCACAGCGGCCCCTCCCGTTGGCTAGCGTGCTCGTTCGGACGGCCCGTACCCCCAGTGGCGACCCACGCCGAGCGGGCCCCGCGCCGAATCCGGGCCCGCCCGGAACCGGGGACCCAGACGCATGACCGGGGTGAATCGGTCCGCCCCCACCGGACCGTAGGGCAACCTTCCGCTTTCGCCCGAACCCGACAGCAAGGGCCTGTCCGGCGGATCAGGGTCGGACAGGGCGCGGCGTCTGGTGCGGTGCATCGCAAGGCGCCGGAGCGTCGCGATAGCGGAGCTATCGGGGCGGTTCGGCAACGCGGCGAGGTGCCGTGCCAGGCGTCGCGACCCCGGCCATGATCCGCCGGACAGGCCCTCACCCGGTAGGCGGTCCACGGAAGGAGATGCCGGCCTTGGCGTCGCATCGCAAACCGCGTAACCGTGTCCGCTCCACCGTTCCCGCCGTGGGGCTCACCTCGGCCGCGCTGGCCTCGGTCACCCTGTTGTCCTCGCAGAGCGCGCTGGCCGCCCCGGCGCCGTCCCGGCCGAGCATCGAGGAAGTGCAGAAGAGGGTCGACGACCTCTACCGGCAGGCGGGCACCGCGACCCAGAAGTACAACCGGGCCAAGGAGGCCACGGACAAGCAGCGCAACCGCGTCGACGCGCTGCTCGACGACGTGGCCAAGCGCACGGCCGAGCTGAACGACGCCCGCAGGACGCTCGGCAACTACGCCGCCGCCCAGTACCGCAACGGCGCCCTCGCGCCGACCGCGACCTTCTTCCTGGCCGACGACCCGCAGTCGTTCTTCGACCAGACGCACCTCATGGACCGGATGGCCGAGCGCCAGCAGCAGGCGGTCACGGACTTCCGTACGCAGCAGGCGAAGACGTCCGAGCAGCGGGCCGAGGCGGTGAAGAGCCTGGAGACGCTGACCGAGTCGCAGACGGCGCTGCGCACCAGCAAGGAGGACGTCCGGAAGAAGCTGACCGCGGCGCGGACGCTGCTGTCGAAGCTGACCGCCGAGGAGAAGGCGCGCCTGGCGGAACTGGAGCGCAAGAAGGAGGCGGAGGCCAGGCGGAAGGCGGAGGAGCTGGCGAAGAAGCAGGCCGCCGCCCGGGAGGAGGCCGCGCGCGAGGCCGCGAAGTCGGACGGGAGCGGTACGGGGTCGGGATCGGGTACGGAGACGGGTTCGGGCACGGGTTCCGGGTCCGGCGCGGACTCCAGCAGCAGCACCTCCACGAAGGCGGAGAAGGTCCTCGCGTTCGCCCGCGCCCAGATCGGCAAACCGTACGTCTGGGGCGCGACCGGGCCCGCCTCGTACGACTGCTCGGGGCTGACGCAGGCGGCCTGGAAGGCGGCGGGCGTGGACATCCCGCGCACCACCTGGGACCAGGTGAACATCGGCACCCGGGTCGCCACGGCCGACCTCCAGCCCGGTGACCTGGTGTTCTTCTACGACGACATCAGCCACGTCGGGATCTACAAGGGCGACGGGATGATGATCCACGCGCCGAAGCCCGGTGCGAACGTGCGCGAGGAGTCGATCTACTACATGCCGATCTACGGCAGCGTGCGCCCGGCCTGACCGGGGCGGACGAGGTCGACGGGCCGGTCCGTGCGGGACCGGCCCGGTGCCGGGCGGCCGCCGTCCGTCAGGTCCAGAGCGTGGCGATGAAGATGTTGGCGAGGGTCAGGGCGCCGACCGCCCCGAAGAAGCCCTTGTCCACCTTCTCCTCGTCCCGCTTCACGTAGACCAGCGCCAGGATGACGACCAGGATCAGCAGCTTGACGCCTATCTTGATGTTGTTCACCGAGTGGTCCTCGGCCTGGTGGAGGCCGACCAGGGCGACGCCGGTGACCAGCATGGTCAGCGCGCCGTGCAGCATGCCGGGGACGAACCGGGCGGTGCCGGTCTTCAACGCCTTCATCTGGCCGAGGAACCCGCCGAGCAGGGCGGCGATGCCGATGATGTGCAGGGCGACGACGAGATCGATGAGTACGCGCATGTGCCGCACCATAGCCGCGGCACTCCCGGCCCCTCACGGGCAGGGTGTGGATAACTCACCGCTTGAATGATGAATGCACTTTTTGCCTGCATCTGCGGCAATTACACCGATCACTTCCGGTCATTCACGGCCGTTCGGCAACAATGCCACGCCAAGAGAGGGCAATAGCCGCCATTACGACTCCGGCCCGTGTCCTCGGATTAGCGTCCATTCCCGGTGGCAGGCCCAGGCAGTGTCCTCGCCGGACCACCGAAGGAGCCCGCCGGTATACCCCGCCGGGCAGTCGCACGGAAGGACGCCCGCCCTCGTGGCAGCGCATCGCAAACCCAGGCAGCGTTTCACCACCGCCTCCGCGGCACGCACCGCGGCGACCCTCGCCTTCGCCGGGGCCGCGACGGCCGCCGTGCTGCCGGGAGCCGCGCACGCCGACCCCGCCCCCACCGCGGCGCAGGTCAAGGCCCAGGTGGACCGGCTGTACCGGGAGGCGGAGGTCGCCACCGAGAAGTACAACGGCGCGAAGACCGAGGCGGCCGCCGCCGCCAAGTCGGTCGACGCCCTGCGCGACGAGGCCGCCCGCAGGACCGAGCGCCTCAACGCCGCCCGCGACGTACTCGGCGCCTACGCCGCCGCGCAGTACCGTTCCGCCGGGCTCGACCCGTCGCTGCGGCTCGCGCTCTCCTCCGACCCGGACCAGTACCTGCGCCGCGCCACGTACGCGGAGCGGGCCGGTGAGCGCCGGGCCACCGAGGTTCGCTCCGTGCAGCGCCAGGTCGCGGAGATCGCCCAGGTACGCGCCGAGGCGGCCGGCAAGCTGACCGAGCTGGCCGACCGGCAGGCCGCGCTGGAGAAGCACCGCTCGACCGTGCGGGCCAAGCTCGCCGAGGCCCGCCGGCTGCTCGCCCGCCTCACCCCGGCCGAGCGCGCCTCCTACGAGTCGGCCGACGCCGGCCGCGGCCCGGCCCGCGCCGACCGCGGCACCCCGCGCGGTGCCGTCAGCGCACCCAACCCGCGCGCCGCGCAGGCGGTCGCCTTCGCGTACGGCGCGCTGGGCAAGCCGTACGTCTGGGGAGCCACCGGGCCCAACTCCTTCGACTGCTCCGGGCTCACCCAGGCCGCCTGGCGCTCCGCCGGTGTCTCGCTCCCCCGGACCACCTACACCCAGATCAACGCCGGTCAGCGGATCTCGCGCTCCCAGCTGGCACCGGGGGACCTGGTCTTCTTCTACTCCGGCATCAGCCATGTCGGCCTGTACATCGGGAACGGGCAGATGATCCACGCGCCGCGTCCCGGAGCCCCGGTCCGCGTCGCGCCGATCGACGAGATGCCCTTCGCGGGGGCGACCAGGGTGGCGTAGGCTCCCCGCCTCCGACCGCAACGGCCCGAAGGACGACCGCACATGCCCATGGACGCCGACGTCCAGACCCATGCCCGCACGCTCACGCTGCGCTCCCCGGACCATGTCCGCGTCGGGCCGTTCGTGATCCGCTACAACCCGAACTGGTCGCTCAAGTACGCCAACTACGCGATCCCGGACCGGGACGCGGAGCCGACGCCTGACGAACTCGACGCGCTCATAGCGGCGTTCCGTGAGCGGGACCGGATGCCCCGGTTCGAGTTCCTGCCCGGCTGGGCTCCCGCCGTCGAACCGGCCCTGCTGGCGGCCGGGTTCACCGTCGAGAACCGTGCCCCGATCCTGGCCTGCGCGCCCGGCGACCTGGTGGAGCCGAAGCCCGTCGTGGACCTGGTCGTCGCGGAGCCGGCGACCGACGCGGAGTTCGCGGCGGCCGCGCTCGTCCAGCACCTCGGCTACGGCGGGGAGGGCGAGCCCGAGGACGGCACGGCGGAGTGGCTGCGGAACGCGGCGGCGGGCGGCGGGGTCGCCGCGCTCGCGACGGTCGGCAGCACCCCGGCGGGCGCGGGCGGCTGCTCGGTCCCGGTGGACGGACTCAGCGAACTCGCCGGACTCGCGGTCGGCGCCGGGTTCCGCCGCCGGGGCATCGGGGCGGCGCTCTCCGCCCACCTGACGCGCACCGCGTTCGAGCGGGGCTGCCGGGTGGTGTGGCTGGAGCCGGGCGACGCCGATGTGGAGCGCATCTACGCGTCCATCGGCTACCGCAGGGTCGGCGAGAAGCTGAACATCTCGCTCGACCCGGAAGGCGCCCCCGCGTAGGTCACCGTCGTCCGCCCCGGCCGCAGGCCCTGCCCTAGACCAGCCGTCGTGCCGTCGCCCAGCGGGTGAGTTCGTGGCGGTTGGAGAGCTGGAGCTTGCGCAGCACCGCCGAGACGTGCGACTCGACCGTCTTGACCGAGATGAACAGCTGCTTGGCGATCTCCTTGTACGCGTAGCCCCGCGCGATCAGCCGCAGGACCTCGCGCTCGCGCTGGGTCAGCCGGTCGAGGTCCTCGTCGACCGGGGGCGCGTCCGTGGACGCGAAGGCGTCGAGGACGAACCCGGCCAGGCGGGGCGAGAACACCGCGTCGCCGTCCTGGACCCGGAAGACGGAGTCCACCAGGTCGGCGCCCGTGATGGTCTTGGTGACGTAGCCGCGGGCCCCGCCCCGGATGACCCCGATGACGTCCTCGGCGGCGTCCGACACGGACAGGGCGAGGAAGCGCACCGGGTCCTCGGCGGCGCTCATCAGGGGCGCGCAGCGGCGCAGCACCTCGACGCCGCCGCCGCCGGGGAGGTGGACGTCGAGGAGGACGACCTCGGGGCGGGTGGCCGTGATGACCGTGACCGCCTGGTCGACGTCGGCCGCCTCGCCGACGACCTCGACGCCGGTCTCCTCGGTGCGGCCGATCTCGGCCTGTACGCCGGTGCGGAACATCCGGTGGTCGTCGACGAGGACGACCCGCACCCGGCGCTCCGGGTCCTGCCCGCCCCCGGTCGCCTCACTGGTCCCGTTCATCGCTCGTCCTCTCCATCTCAAGCTCGACCTCGGTGCCCCCGCCGGGCACCGAGCGCAGCCGGGCGGTGCCGCCGTTGCGCTGCATCCGGCCGATGATCGATTCCCGTACACCCATTCTGTCCCCCGGTACGGCGTCCAGGTCGAATCCCGGGCCCCGGTCGCGCACGGAGACGAAGACCGTGCGGCCCTCGACCTCCGCGTAGACCTGGACGGCGCCGCCCTCGCCACCGTACTTGGCGGCGTTGACCATCGCCTCGCGCGCGGCCTGCATCTGCGCGGACAGCTTCTCGTCCAGCGGGCAGTCGCCGACCACGACGACCTCCAGCGGGACGCCGTGCTTGTCCTCGACCTCGGCGGCGGCCCGCTTGACGGCCTCGGCCAGGGTCTCCGGTTCGTCGTCCTCGTCCTTGCCGGTGCCCTCGGGGTTGTAGAGCCAGTTGCGCAGCTCGCGCTCCTGGGCGCGGGCGAGTCTGCGGACCTCTCCGGCGTCGTCGGCGTTGCGCTGGATCAGGGTGAGGGTGTGCAGCACGGAGTCGTGGACGTGGGCGGCGACCTCGGCGCGCTCCTGGGCCCGGATGCGCATGAGCCGTTCCTCGGAGAGGTCCTGGGTCATGCGGACGAGGTAGGGGCCGGCGAGCAGGGCGATACCGGTGAGCACGGCGATGGCCGCGGTGATGACGTTGCCCAGCTGGGCGGCGGAGCCGCGGACGACCATGAAGACGGCGAGGCCGAGGCCGACCAGGGCGACCCCGGCCAGGGCGCGGGCCACTTGCAGCACGCGGGGGCGGCGGCCGACCTCCATCCAGCGGGCGCGGCGGGCGTTGTCGGCCTGGCGCCACACCAGGACGGAGCCGGCGCCGATGAGGAGGCTGGGCCAGATGTAGCGGTCGGCCTTGCTGCCCATGTCGACGTTGCCGACGAAGACGGCGGCGCCGATGAACAGCGCGATGAGGGCGAAGATCTGGCCCTTGTCGGGTTTGCGGAGCCTGCGGGTGCCGTCGGGGGCGGTTTCGAAGACGGACCGGGGTCCGTCGACCCCGCCGACGCCGAGCGGGACGACGATCCAGAACACCGCGTAGAGCAGGGCGCCGAGGCCGTCCGCGAAGAACAGCCCGAGGAAAACGAAGCGCAGCCAGACGACCGGGAGTCCGAGATGTCCGGCGAGCCCGCGCGCCACTCCGCCGAGCAGCCGCCCGTCGGCGCTGCGGTACAGCTTGCGCAGCGGGGGCTCCTCCGGGTCGGGGGCGTGGGAGCTTGCGGCTCGGGTGGTGGCGGCTGGCATGACCCGATCGTCACATGTCCGTCCGGGTGGCGGCATCAGGGTCGGCCCCCACTTCGACCCTGAGACGCCCGGGGGACGCCCGGGGCAGCAGGCGGGGCAGGGTTCCGGCGCCCCTGAGATCCGGGTGGATCAATATCAGGGACCGGCCAGGGTCGGGGCGGGTGCCGGAGCGGGCCGGGGCCCGTCACCATGGAGCCATGACCGTTCCCCAGGACGCGCCGCCCGGCGCCGCACCGCCCTCCGCCCCCGCTCCGCGCCTGCACCGCAGCCCGCGGCACAAGGTGGTGGCCGGGGTGTGCGGCGGTCTCGGCCGGTACTGCGACGTCGATCCGGTGATCTTCCGGATCGTGCTCGGAGTGCTCTCCGCGACCGGTGGCTTCGGGCTGATCTTCTACGGCTTCGCCTGGCTGCTGATACCGGTGGAGGGCGAGGACGAGAACGAGGCGCGCCGGCTGCTGTCGGGCCGGGTCGAGCTGGCCTCGCTGAGCGCGGTGCTGCTGGCGCTGATCGGCTGCGGTCTGTTCCTGTCGATGCTGGGCAACGGGGGGACGCTCGCCTTCTCCGCGATGCTGTCGCTCGCGGTCCTGGGCCTCTCCATCTGGACGCAGGCGCGCAAGAAGGCCGGTCCGGAGGACCCGCTGCACCAGGCCGCGGCGCAGGCGGCGTCGGACGCGCCGCCGGAGGTGAAGGCGCCGCCGACGCTGTCGTGGCCGTCCTGGTGGCGGGACCCGATCGTCAAGGACGGGTCCACGGGCAAGGTGGCGATCGGTTACATGTGGGGGCCGCATGACGCGGTGCTCTCGGGGGAGCCGCGCGGGGCGACGCCCGACGCGCCGTTCCGGCCGCCGCCGCCCCGGTCGCGGGAGGTGCGGGGTCCGCGGTCCATCGCCGGTGTGGCGTTCCTGGTCGCCCTGGTGGCGGGCGGCCTCGGTACGGGGCTGAGCTGGGACTCACAGCCGCTGGGCACGAGCCTGCAGATCGGGTTCGCCGCCGCCCTCGCGGTGTTCGGCCTGGCGATGCTGCTCAGCGCGTTCGTCGGACGGACCGGCTTCGGCACGCTGCTGCTCGCGGTGATCACGGCCGGGCTGCTGGCGGGAGCCTCCGCGCTGCCCAAGGACATCAGCACGCACTGGGTGCGCGAGGAGTGGCGCCCGGCGACCGCCGCCGCCGTCCAGCCGCGTTACGCGGTCGGCTCCGGGCAAGCCGAGCTGGATCTGACCGGGATCACGGTGCCGAAGGGCGACACCGTGCGGACCCGGGTGGAGGCGCGGGCCGGCCGGGTCCTGGTGCACGTCCCGCCGGAGGTCACGGTCCGGGTGCACGCGCGCACGAAGGTCGGGGCGCTGGTGCTGATCGACGGACGGCACAAGGGCGATCTGGACATCCGCGCCACGCAGGACCAGCGCCGGACGATCCCGCCGGTCAAGGGCAGCGCCCCGGGCGGCACGATCGAACTGGATCTGGAAGTGGACTACGGACAGGTGGAGGTCAACCGTGCCGCGTCATGAGTTCCGGCCGGGCCGGGCGGTCACGGGCCTGGTGATGCTGGCCCTGGCCGCCGGGTACACGGCGGACGCGGCGGAGCTGTGGGACGCCCCGCCGCAGTTCTTCGTCGCGGTGCTGTGCGGCGGCCTGGCGACCGCCGCCTGCGTCACCCTGATCGGCTACCGGATACGCCGCCGCCGCGCCGCGAGAAGCGCGTCCAGGGAGAACGACGGCGCCCCGGCCAGCAGCAGCGGCAGCCACGCCATGAGGTAGACGAGGTCGTTGCCCAGGTAGTACGGCGAGATCTGCCAGCTGACCGTCAGCCACAGGCTCAGCGAGATCAGGGCCCCGCCGAGCGCGGCGATCCGGGACCACAGGCCGAGCAGGGTGCCGATGCCCACCGCCAGCTCGCCGAGGGCGATGGCGTAGCCGAAGCCGGCGGGGGCGTTCAGCGCCAGGTCGACGAGGCCGGGGATCGCGGCGGCGTCGCGGACCGCGTGCATCTGGTCGCCGATCGACCCCGGTCCGGCGGCGTGGAAGAAGGCGCTGTCGGTGAGCTTGTCGAGCCCCGCGTAGAGGAAGGTGACGCCGAGGAAGATCCGCAGGGGCAGCAGGGCGTGCTCCCGCGCCAGGTCCCGCAGGCTCCTGGCCTCGCCGAGGCCCCGGCCCCGCCCGTTACCGCCGCCGTACCCGTACATGCTGCTCCCGCCTTCCGCGGCCGTGCCGTCGCGGCCCGCCGGCCGCTGTCACCGGGCCGTGCGGCCCGTCACCCGACCTTACGTACGAACCGGGCGGAAGTGTTCAGCGCGGTCCGCGTTCACCGGAGGAAGTACCGGCCGGAGGAGGCAGGAGGCAGGAGGGAGGAGGCAGGAGGCAGGAGGCAGGAGGAGACAGTGGATTCAGTCGGTCACGTCGATGGAGATGCTGTTGGACTCCGTGCCGGCGGCCGTGACGACCTGGACCTCGACGAGGCCCGGTTCCACCTCGACCGGCACGGGCACGGTGAGCAGGGTGTCGGAGGGGTTGGCGAAGCCTCCGTTCACCGGGACCAGCGGGACGTGGACGTGCACGGTGCCGATCCGTACGACGACGCGGGCCAGCCGGTCCGGGGCGCCCGCGCCCGGCGGCACGAATCCGGCGCCCCGGATCTCGATGTCGTCGCCGGTCCGGATCGGCGCGTCCAGGTCGCCCGCCTCGCGGGACCGGACGACCGAGAGCACGACGGGCCGGCCGCCCTCGCCGTACTTGCCGGTGAAGTAGACGGCCGCCGACACGGCCACCAGGAGCGCCAGGCCCCACGGCAGGTCGGGCAGCTGCTCGGGCCTGCGGGCCAGGCGGACCGCGGCGAACACCACGGCGACCGTGGACACGAGGACGTACTGCACGTCCGTGAAGGTGCCGCGCCCCGAGTCGTCGGTGAGCAGGTCCGCCGCGCGCGGCCGGTCGGCGCGCAGCTTCTGGAGCCGGCCGGACAGCACCCGTACGCTCACCACCCGGCGCACGGCCACCGCGACCGCGCACACCAGGGCCAGGACGGAGACGATGCCCGCGCCGCGGGCCAGGTCCAGGCCCTCGATCAGCTCGTCGCGGCGCTCGTGCCCGGAGGCGGCGGCCAGCTGGAGGGCGAGGACGAGCACGGAGAAAACGGCGAGCAGCACCCAGGACGCGGCGACGGCGCGGGAGGTGGAGAGCCGGTTGTCCTCGCCGATGAGCGGGGCGAGGAGGCCGCCGCGGGCGCGGTGCACATGGGCGGCGACGGTCAGCAGCGCCGCGGTGACCAGACCGGCGAGGAGTCCGGCGGTGCGGGCGTGGGTCCAGCCGGCGCCGATCGCGGTGGCGGCCTCGGCGACGGTCAGCACGGCGAGGCCGCCCCAGACGATCACCAGGGTGCGCTGCCACACCCGGTACAGCCAGGCGTCACCGGCCTCGCGGCCCCGGTCGGCCACCTCGCGGGCGGACTCCGTCAGCTCGTCGGAGACCCATTGCCGGGTCGCCGACGCCGACCGGGCGACCCCGGCGGGCAGCCCCTGGCCGGCCGCGAACTCGTCCCGCTTGGCCAGGAAGGCGGCCACCGCGCGCCGGTGTCCCTGGCGCGCCCCGTGCGGGCAGTCGCCGCATGTGCAGCCCCCGCCGTGCGCGCCCTGTCGTGCCTCGTCCAACGCCACCGAGAACGCCGCCCTTCCCCGCCCCTGTTGCCGCCATCGGCCGGCCAACTCGTCTGTGATCGCTGCGAATTGTGCCGTACGGGACGGAAGGTTGCCGCATCGGGGCGCACCGGAGGGGCGTCTTCGCCCGCCTGTTCGAAGGCGGTCAGGCGCCGAGGACGAGATAGGCGAGTCCGAGGGTGCCCCGGTAGCCGCCGTAGTAGCCGGTGCGCCGTTCGTCGACGGCGGCGACGACGCCGTCGCGCAGGGGGTGGTCCGGGTGGGCCAGGGCCCAGCGTTCGCCGAGGCCGATGTTGGCGTGCGATTCGAAGAGGTCCCATTCCCGTTGGTCGGCGACGGTCACCTGGAGCGGGCGGAGTCCGGCCGCCTCGGCGTGCCGGATCAGTTCGAGCAGCGAGCCGAAGTCGTCCGGCCGGGCGCCGAGTCCGGCCAGGGCGCGTTCGTCCGGCTCCCGTTCCCAGAAGCCCTCGCCGAACAGCACCCGGCCCCCCGGCCGTACGGCGGCCCGCAGTGCGGCCAGCGCCTCGGTGGTGCCGCCGGGCCAGGCGTGCGAGGCGCCGATGGACACGGCCAGGTCGTAGTCCTCCCCCGGCCACTCGGCGGCCGGCACCCCGTGGAACCGTACGCGCTCCGCGAGGCCCCGCTCCCGCGCCAGGGCCCGGCCGCGCGCGACCGCCTCCGGGTCGGTCTCGACGCCGTCCCCCGTACTGCCGGGCGCCGACTCGACCAGGCGCATCAGCAACTCGCCCCAGCCGCTGCCGAGGTCCGCGATCCGGGCGCCGGGTTCCGGCGCGCAGGCGGCGACGAGCCGGGCGGCGTGCTCGTCGCAGAGCGGGGTGTTCCAGGTCAGGCGGTCGTTGCGGGCGGCGGACATCAGGGCGCGGATCTCGTCGGACGACATGCGGGCGGAGCCTGCCAGGGGCGACGCCCCGCCCGCCACGCGTTTTCCGCCCCGGACGCGGCGATGCCGCCGCCCCACACACGGGGACGGCGGCATCGTCGGGGTCTGCGGGCCCATGGAGCCCGGGGAGGGTCACTCCCACTCGATGGTCCCCGGCGGCTTGCTCGTCACGTCGAGCACCACGCGGTTGACCTCGGCGACCTCGTTGGTGATGCGGGTGGAGATCTTGGCCAGCGTCTCGTACGGCAGCCGCGACCAGTCGGCGGTCATGGCGTCCTCGGAGGAGACCGGGCGCAGCACGATCGGGTGGCCGTAGGTGCGGCCGTCGCCCTGGACGCCGACGCTGCGGACGTCCGCGAGCAGGACCACCGGGCACTGCCAGATGTCGCGGTCCAGGCCGGCCGCGGTCAGCTCCTCGCGGGCGATGGCGTCGGCCTCGCGCAGCAGGTCCAGCCGCTCCTTGGTGACCTCGCCGACGATGCGGATGCCGAGGCCGGGGCCGGGGAAGGGCTGGCGCTGGACGATCTCGTCCGGCAGGCCCAGCTCCTGGCCGACCATCCGGACCTCGTCCTTGAACAGCTGGCGCAGCGGCTCGACGAGCTGGAACTCGATGTCCTCGGGGAGGCCGCCCACGTTGTGGTGGGACTTGATGTTGGCGGTGCCGGTGCCGCCGCCGGACTCCACCACGTCGGGGTAGAGCGTGCCCTGGACGAGAAAGGCGACCTCGGGGCCGTCCTCCTGGAGGATCTCCAGCTGGGCCTGCTCGAAGACGCGGATGAACTCGCGGCCGATGATCTTCCGCTTCTGCTCCGGGTCGGACACGCCGGCCAGGGCGTCGAGGAAGCGCTTCTCCGCGTCGACCACCTTCAGCTTCGCGCCGGTCGCGGCGACGAAGTCCTTCTCCACCTGGGCGGTCTCGCCCTTGCGCATCAGGCCGTGGTCCACGTAGACGCAGGTGAGCTGGGAGCCGATGGCCTTCTGCACGAGGGCGGCGGCCACGGCGGAGTCCACGCCGCCGGACAGGCCGCAGATCGCGCGCTTGTCCCCGACCTGGGCGCGGATCGCGGCGACCTGCTCCTCGATCACGTTGCCCGTGGTCCAGGTGGGCTCGATGCCCGCGCCCCGGTACAGGAAGTGCTCCAGGACCTGCTGGCCGTGCGTGGAGTGCATGACCTCCGGGTGGTACTGGACGCCGTAGAGCCGCTTCTCGTCGTTCTCGAAGGCGGCGACCGGGACGACGTCCGTGGACGCGGTGACGGTGAAGCCCTCGGGGGCGGCGGAGCAGGCGTCGCCGTGCGACATCCACACCGACTGCTCGGCCGGGGTGCCCGCGAAGAGCGTGGAGCCGGTCTGGGAGACGGCGAGCGGGGTACGCCCGTACTCGCGGGCGCCGTTGTCGTCCACGGTGCCGCCGAGCGCCGTGGCCATCAGCTGGAAGCCGTAGCACATGCCGAAGACGGGGACCCCGGCCTCGAACAGCGCGCGGTCGAGCGAGGGCGCGCCCTCGGCGTAGACCGACGAGGGGCCGCCGGACAGGATGATCGCGCGGGGGTTCTTCGCCAGCATCTCGGCCACCGGCATGGTGGACGGGACGATCTCGCTGTAGACCCGCGCCTCACGGACGCGGCGGGCGATGAGCTGGGCGTACTGCGCGCCGAAGTCGACAACGAGAACCACGTCGGTGGCGGTGTCGGGGGCGGCGGGGGGTGCTGCTGGCACGGGGCGGCCTTCCGGCGGTGGAGAGGGGTCGGTCCTCCCGATTCTACCGGCGGCCGGCGGCGGGTCTCGCCGGGCCGCGGGCGGGGACCGGCGGCCGGAGCGGGACGTTCCGGCCGTGCTGGGGACGGCCGCGCGTCCCGTCCCGGCGATGTGCGGCGTCTCACGATCCGGGCCCGGCGCGGGGCAGCGCCGGGATGGGTCCATACTGTCCCCATGCGTCAGCACACGATCTTCGTCTTTACCTATGGCATCCGGCCCGCCGGCTGCCATGGTCGTGCTGCTTGAGCAACTGACAAGCAACGTTCCAGGCGCCCCTGGGCCACATGGCCCGGGGGCGTTCTGGCGTTCCGGGCCCGGCCCGGGGGGCGCCGCACCCACCGGGAGACCGACATGAGCAGCAGCACCACCCCCGCCACCGCGACCACCACCGAGGCGACCGGCGCCCGCACCGACGAGGCCGCGTCCCTGATCGGGGACGCCCGTGAGCGCGTCGACGCTCTCGACGACCGGATCATCGGGCTCGTCCAGGAGCGGATGGCCGTCTCGGCGGTGATCCAGGAGGCCCGGATCTCCTCGGGCGGCCGCCGGGTCAACCTGTCCCGCGAGATGGAGATCCTGACCCGCTACCGGGACGCGCTGGGCAAGCCGGGCACCCCGCTGGCGATGACGCTCCTGGAGCTGTGCCGGGGCCGGGTCTGACACCCCGCCGCTCCCGCCGGGCTGTACGGACGTATCCCAGTTCGGGCGCGGTCTCACCCGTACGGCGCGTGACCGGCTCCGGCGCGGCTTCGTTGGTCCCGGTGTCCGTGCCAGCCAGGGGCGGCTCCCGATGGAAACCACGCGTGGCTCCGCCGGGGTGCGTGGCGTACCGCGTGTACGTCGTGGGACCGCGCACCGGCGTGCGTGACCGGTCGGCAGGGGACAGCAGTCCGGTCACTCGGAGGGACCGCCAGGTCTCTCCCGGAACGGCCGGCTCCGGGGACGCCCGGAGCCGGCCGTTCCTTCACGCGTGCACGCGTACGGCGCCTTCGCGCGCGTACGTGTACCGGCTCGGCGCGTGTACGGGCACGGCTCAGCGCGTCGCGCGCCGCCGGGCCGTCGCGAACAGGACGCCGCCCGCGAGCAGCACGGCCAGCGCCGCGCCGGAGGCCGCGAGCGCGAGGGTGCCGGTGGAGGCGAGCGCGCCGTCCGAACCGCCGGAGCCCGCCGTGCCCGAGGCGCCCGACGTGCCGGAGGTGCCGCCCCCGGCCGACGAGGAGGCGCCGCCGGTGGAGCCCGTGGCCCCGGCGGAGCCGGAGCCGCCGGTGGCCGCCGTACCGCCGGAACCGGAGCCAGAACCGGAGCCGGAGGTTCCGCCGGTCGTGCCGGATTCCTCGCCGTTCAGCTCCACGTACGCCTTGTTGTTGGCGGGCTTCGGGTCGAAGGGCAGCTCGGGGGCCTGGAGGTGGATGTTGCGGACGACGACCGCGCCGGTCGAGCCGGGGTCGGCCGTGACGATCTTCAGCCGGAAGGGCAGCGCGAAGTCGGCGTCCTCCAGGACGGACATGGGCGTGGAGCAGAAGTAGCGCGGGGCCTTCGCCTGGTTCTCGCGGTATCCGCCCTGCGCGGTCACGCCCCGGCAGACGTCCGGCTTGGAGACGACGTACGAGCCGTGCGGGACGGTGAAGTCGACGGTGGCGACGTCCTCGCCGGAGCGGATGTGACCGATCCAGGCGGGGCCCCGGTTGCGGAAGCCCAGGGTCACGTCGACGGTGTCGCCCGCCTTGCCCGCGGCGCGGTCGCCGTAGGCCGCGAAGTCGGCGGTGTTGGCGGTGCGGAAGTCGGCCTCCTGCTGGTTGTCGCCGGGCTCCAGGTCGCCCGAGCGGGGCGTGGGCGCCTTGCGCAGGACCAGGGCCGCGCCGTTGCCGGGGCTGAAGCGGGCGCCGGCCCGCTGCGCGGCGCGGGCGTCGGTGCCGTCCTCGTTGATCCGGTACAGGAGGGAGTCGTACAGCGCGTGGCCGGTGGCGCGCAGGACGGGCGGTTCGGCCAGCGTGTACGTGGTGCCGGGCTCGTAGCTGCCGGGGAAGGAGCACAGGGCGGTGGTCCAGACGCCGGGGCTGCCCATGCCTCCCTCGTCCTCGCTGTACTCGCAGTTCTGGTACCGCTGCGTGAACGCGAGGCCGCGCGTGTTGCGCAGCGTGAGCAGGACGCCCCGGGCGGCGCGGGTGCCGTGGTTGGTGAACGAGATGGGCACCGGCCGGCTGTCGCCCGGCTTCAGCTCCGTCCGGAACGGCAGCCGCTTCATCGACAGGTCGGGCCCGCCGACGGAGACCCGCGCGGTGAACGGCCGGAAGGTGGCGCCCGCCGCCTCGGCGGTGACCTCGATGGTGCCGCTGTCGCCGTCCTCGCTGCCCTTGGCGGCGGTGACCTCCAGGTCGGCGAGGGTGCTGACGCCCGGCCAGATCCCGTAGTCGTGGCAGACGGCGGTGGTCCCGGTCCGCTCGCAGTCCAGGCTGCCGTCCTCGCCGAAGGCCACGTCCGCGACGCCCGCCAGCCCGCCGAAGTCGAAGCGCACGGTGTACTCGCCCTGGTAGGCGCCGTTCTCCTCGTCCTCGGACGGGTTGGTGAGCGTGAGGGCGAGGCTCGCCTTCTGCGGGGCGCCCGTCGCCGGGTACGGATGCAGGGCAGTCTCGGCGGGGCCGCCGATCGTGAACTCGGGGCCGGCGGCGTGCGCGGGACCGGCCGTCGTGAGCGTTCCGGCGGCCAGCAGACCGGCCGAAGCCAGGACGCCCATCGCACGGCGGAACGGAATCGTGCTTCTCATCTCGGGGCCTTCGGGGTCGTCGGGAGCTGTGTGGCCGCTGGGGCGGCGACAGCGGGTACGACCGGGGGCACCCGGGAAAAGTTGCCCGAATTCAGATCACGGATCGAGCACAAGGACGCCATGACGTTCGAAGTGATCCACCTCACATAAGGATTTCGTGAGTACGAGGACAACCATCGGGGGGTCCGGCAGGTCATGCATGCGGAACACCGGTTGTCGGTTCTTCTACGACGGCCGGTTACAGCGTGAGGGGCTGCACTGGGAGGGGGGTGCAGCCCCTTCTGCTGTTCTCAGGCCGTCTCCGCCTTCTTCGGCGGCATCGCCGGCATCCCCAGGAACGGCAGCCGCAGCGCGCCGAACGCCTCCTTCGGGACCGCCGGTGCCTGCGGCTCCACCGCCGGCAGCCGCTCGTACGCCTCGCCCTGCGCCGGGCGCGGGTCCGGCTCGCCCTTGTTGGGCCAGAACGACATGGCCCGCTCCGCCTGGGCGGTGATCGTCAGCGACGGGTTGACGCCGAGGTTCGCGGAGACCGCCGAGCCGTCCACGACGGAGATGCCGGGGTGCCCGAACAGCCGGTGGTACGGGTCGATGACGCCCTCGTCCGGGCCGGCGCCGATCGGGCAGCCGCCGAGGAAGTGGGCGGTGAGCGGGGTGCCCATCAGCTCACCGATGTTGGAGCCGGGGAAGCCGTTGATCTCCTCGGCGAGCAGCGAGGCGCCCTGTGTCGCCTCGGCTATCTGCGTGGGGTTGGGCGCGCCGTGGCCCTGGCGGGCGGTGAGCAGGCCCTTGCCGAGGCCGCGCGGCTTGCGGTACGCGGTGAGGGAGTTGTCGAGGGACTGCATGACGAGCCCGATGATGACCCGCTCCGACCAGCGCCGGTTGGACAGGGAGCGCAGGGCGAGCGTGGGGTGCTTGGCCAGGTTGCCGAACCAGGCGAGGACCCGGTGGCTGCTGAACGGGACCTGGAGGATGGTGAGGCCGCCCATGGCGTTGGAGCCCTTGCCGTAGCGGACGGGCTCGATGTGGGTGTTCTCGTCGGGGTGGATGGACGAGGTGATGGCGACGCCCCGGGTGAAGTCGGGCTTCGTGCCGTGCTTCCTGCGGTAGCGGCGGTCGGAGGTCTGGGCGCCGACCAGGCCCTCGGAGTTGGTCCGGGTCAGTTCCCCGAGCCGGGCGGAGATCCTCGGCAGCAGCCCCTTGTCCCGCATGGTGTGGAGCAGGGTCTGGGTGCCGTACGTGCCCGCCGCGACGACCACCTGGCGGGCGCGCAGGGTGGCGGGCTTCGCCTTGCGGCGCTTGTCGGTGGGCACGGTGGCGACGTGGAAGCCGCCGTCGCGGTGCTCGGTGACGGCGACGACGGAGGTCATGGGGTGGATGACCGCGCCGGCCTTCTCGGCGAGGTGGAGGTAGTTCTCGTTGAGGGTGTTCTTGGCGCCGTGGCGGCAGCCCGTCATGCACTCGCCGCACTCGGTGCATGCCTTGCGGGACGGGCCCGCGCCGCCGAAGTACGGGTCGGGGACCGTGCCGCCGGGCTCGGCGCGTACGGCGCCGTCCGCGTCCCGGCCGTCACCGAAGAAGACTCCGACCGGGGCCAGGTGGAAGGTGTCGCCGACGCCCATGGCCTCGGCGGCCGCCTTGAGGTGGACGTCGGAGGGGGTCGTCGTGGGGTTGAGCCGGACCCCGAGCATCCGCTCGGCCTGGTCGTAGTACGGCTTCAGCTCGGCCTGCCAGTCCGTGATGTGCGCCCACTGCCGGTCCCGGAAGAACGGGGCGGGCGGCACGTACAGCGTGTTGGCGTAGTTGAGCGAGCCGCCGCCGACCCCGGCGCCGGCGAGCACCATCACCTTGCCGAGCAGGTGCACGCGCTGGATGCCGAAGAGGCCGAGGGCGGGGGCCCAGAGGTAGTTCTTCAGGTCCCAGGAGTTCTTGGGCAGGGTGCCGGGCGTGAAGCGGCGGCCCGCCTCCAGGACGCCGACCCGGTACCCCTTCTCCGTCAGCCGCAGCGCCGAGACGGCGCCGCCGAAGCCCGAACCGACGACGAGCACGTCGTAGTCGTACGCGGCGTCGTCGTCGGCCGCACCGGCCGGCCGGTCCTGGTTCTGGGCAGGGCTGTCCTGGGACATGGCACTCCTCGGTACGAAAAGGACAGAAGTGGTGCGGGGCGCGTGGCGCGGGGGCCGTCAGCGCAGCCGGAACGCCTTCATCGCCTTGAGGCTGCGGCTCATGAACGCCGCGTACTTCTCGTCGTCCATCCCGAACGACGGGGCGAGCGGGATGAGCCGCTGCTGGGCGACGGTCTGGGCCTCGGTGTACTTGAGGATGCCCTCGGAGCCGTGGCGGCGGCCGAGACCGGAGTCCTTCATGCCGCCCATCGGGGACTGCACGCTGCCGTAGGCGGGGGCGTACCCCTCGTTGATGTTGACGGTGCCGGTGCGCAGCCGGGCGGCGATGCGGTGGCCGCGCCGGCCGTCCCTGGTCCAGACGCTGGAGTTGAGGCCGTACGGGGTGGCGTTGGCCAGCTCCACGACCTCGTCCTCGTCGCGGAAGCGGTAGACGGAGACGACCGGGCCGAAGGTCTCCTCGGAGCAGACGGCCATCGGCGCCTCGACGCCCTCCAGGATCGTCGGCTCGTGGAAGAGCGGCCCGATGTCGGGGCGGGCGACCCCGCCGGCCACCAGGGTGGCGCCCTTCTCGACGGCCTCGGCGATGTGCCGGGTGACGGTCTCCAGCTGCCGTTCGCTCACCAGCGAGCCCATGTCGGCGCCGTACGCGAGGGAGCTGCCGAGCCGCATCGCGCGCGTCCGGGCGGCGAACCGCTCCAGGAAGGCGTCGGCCACCGACTCGTGGACGTACAGCCGCTCGATGGAGATGCAGAGCTGGCCGGCCGAGGAGAAGCAGGCGCGGACGGCGCCGGCGGCGGCCTTCTCCACGTCGGCGTCCGCCAGGACGAGCATGGCGTTCTTGCCGCCGAGTTCCAGCGAGACGCCGACGAGCCGGGCCGCCGCGCCCTGCGCGACCTCGCGGCCGGTGCGGGTGGAGCCGGTGAAGGAGACGTAGTCGGCGTGCTTGACGACCTCGGGGCCGACGACCGGTCCCTCGCCGAGGACGACCTGGAACACCTCGGACGGCAGCCCCGCCTCGATCAGCAGGTCGCGGGCCCACAGGGCGGTCAGGGCGGTCTCGGTGTCGGGCTTCATCACGACGGCGTTGCCGGAGACGAAGGCGGGCAGCGCGTCGCCGACGGACAGTTCGAGGGGGTAGTTCCAGGGGGCGATCTGGCCGACGACCCCGCGCGGCTGGCGCAGCTCGGTGACCTTGGTGAGGGTCGGCACGACGCCGGTGTGGCGCTTCGGCCGCAGATAGGCGCCGGCCCTGCGGCCGTAGTGCCGGGCGGCGACGGCGACCGCCTGGACCTCCTCGTGGGCGTGCAGCCGGGCCTTGCCGGTCTCCAGCTGGATGAGGTCGAGCACCTCGGACTGGCGACTGATGACCAGGTCGTGGAAGCGCAGGAGGACGGCGGCCCTGGTCCGGACCGGCAGGGCGGCCCAGGCGGGCTGGGCGGCACGGGCGCGGGCGAACGCGTCGGCCACGTCCTCGGGGGTGGACTCCGGCAGGTCGGCCAGCTTCTCGCCGGTGAACGGCGTGTGGTTGGCGGTGCGGCCGGAGCCGGTGACGCCGCGCGTCAGCTGGGCGATCACCTCGGGCGTCACGACATCGGCGGCCGTGCGCACGCCCGCGGGGGCGGCGGCCACGGGGTTGGTGCCGACAGCGGCGGCGGGGGACGTGGGGGCCTGCGAGTCCGTCATGAGGGCGAGAGTACGTCGGCCGGAAGGCTTTGGGTACCCGTGGGTAACAGCTTTTCGGGTACTCCCCCGGCCGCCCGCCGCCCCCGCAGCGACTCAGCCAGTGATCACTGGCGGCATAAGCCCTGATCAGGGGCTATTGCTCGACCGGGGGGCGCCAGCTGCGCAGGATCGCCCGGAACCGGTCGAGGGTCTCGTCCCAGTCGTCCGCCGGGCCCGTCATATAGAGCGCGTACTCCGGGCCGCCCTCCTTCGCGAAGTACATCTGGTCGATGGCGTGCCGCGCCTCGCCGCTCTTCTCGGTCCAGGTGAACTCCCAGATCGCGCCGGGGACGTCGCGGTAGATGTTGCTGTTCAGCTCCACCCGCCGGTACTCGGGCAGCCGGCTGCTCAGCTGCCGCTCCATGTCCACCATGTGGTCGTAGGAGTTGTCGTAGTCGGGGGACGGATCGATGCTGACCCGGAAGTAGTGCACGCCGCCGTCCGGCGAGTAGTCGATGTTGGTGCCGTTCATCTCGCGCTCCCAGCCCTCCGGCAGGAACACGCTGAACCCGGCGGGGTCCTCGACCCGGCGCCAGCCGTCCGGCACATTCGGCGCCCCCGGGTCCGCGGACGGCGAGCCGGTGGGGGACGGCGTGGGGGTCGGGGTCGGCCCGGGGTCGGCGGGCTTCCCGGTGCGGGTGCCCTGCGGGGCCGGGCCGCCGCTCGTCCCGGCGGTCGAGGTTCCGGCGGCCTCGGTGCGGTTCGCGTACATGACCGCGCCGATGCTCACGGCGCTGCCGAGGAGCGCGGCCAGGGCGACGACCAGGAGCCGGGTGCGCCACCGGGTCCGTCCGCCGCGGGGCGCCGGGGCGGACGCGGGCGGTCCGGCGGGAACGGGCCGGGGCAGCGGGGCCGTGCCGCCGGGTATCCCGTCCGGGGCGGCGCGCAGCATCTCCTCGGACATGTGCTGGGTCGGGACGTATGCCTGGGCGGCCCGCGGGGTGCGGCCCTCCATCGCCTCCAGGAGCATCCGCTCGGTCTCCGCCGCCGTGGGGCGGTCCTCCGGCTCCTTGCGCAGCAGCGCGGTGATGACGGGGGCGAGCGCCCCGGCCCTGGTGGGCGGCGGCGGTTCCTCCGTGACGACGGCCTGCATCGTGGAGATGGGGGACGTCCGGCGGAACGGCGAACGCCCCTCGACCGCCGTGTACAGCGTTGCGCCCAGCGACCACAGGTCGGACGCGGGGCCCGGATCGCCGCCCTTGACCCGCTCCGGCGCCAGATAGTCGATGGAGCCGACGAGTTCGCCGGTCCGGGTGATGGTGGAGTCGCCCTCGATCGCGGCGATCCCGAAGTCGGTGAGCAGCACCCGGCCGTCACGGGCGAGCAGGACGTTGCCGGGCTTCACATCGCGGTGCAGGACCCCCGCCCCGTGCGCGGCGCTGAGCGCGCCCAGCACGTGCAGCCCTATCCGGGCCGCCTCGCGCGCCTCGACCTCGCCGGACTCCTTCGCGCGGTCGGCCAGGGAGGGGCCGTCCACGTACTGCATGACGATCCAGGGGCGGTTGTCGTACTCCACGACGTCGTGCACGGTGACGACGCCGGGGTGGGTGATCCGGGCCGCCGCGCGGGCCTCCTTCTGGGTCCGGGCGTGCAGCACGGTCCGGTCCGACTCGGACACGTAGAGACCGGCGGTCAGCTCCTTGACGGCGACCGTGCGGTGCAGCACCTCGTCGTGGGCCCGCCAGACCTTGCCCATGCCGCCGCGCCCCAGGACCTCGGCCAGCCGGTACCTTCCGGCCAGCAGCAGCCCCGCTTCCGTGCCCTGTGATCGATCCACTTGTCGTCCCCGCCCCCGTTGCCTCGCAGACAGGTTACGGAGGGGACGCGCGGCCACGGAACCTCGCATCGCCCACGAGACCGCACTGTGATGCAGATCCCGTGCGTCAGCCCGTCACGCGGTAGGAGACGCTGGCCTGTTGGTAGATCTCGGTGACCCGGTCGCGCTCGTCCTCCGGGCCGATGACCTGGAGGATGTGGTAGCGCCCGTCGACGAGCATCACGAGGTTGCGCACGTACACCTCGCGGCCGTTGGCGTCCTGCCAGGTGAACTGGCCCTCCGCCATGGCCTGTCGGCCGACGTCCGTACGGCGCAGCCCACTCGCCGACGACCAGCTGGAGTCGCGGAACGGTTTCAGCTCCGGCTCCTTGTCCCGCTGGTAGTCGAGCGGATCGCTGCCGTTGGCCTTCGCGCTGTCCCGGCCGGGCACGATGAGCACGCTGAACCCGTCGCTGCCGTAGCGGATCTGACGCTCCGCGTTGGCCGGGCTGCGCTGCCAGCCGCGGGGCAGGCCGACCTCGAAGCCCTCGGCGTCCTTGCGGAGCGTGTAACCGGGGGCGAGCGCGGCGGCGGACCGGCTGGTCTGCGGCTTCTGCGCCCCCGAGGGCTTGGCCGGTGCCGGGTTCTTCGCGTCGGACGCGCTCGGCGCGGGGTCGGGCGTCGCGGAGGCCGGGGGCGTGGCGGCGGCCGTACCGGCGGGGGCGGCCCCGGACGTGCCGTCCTCGCCGTCCTTCGGCATGAACAGCACGGCGTACGCGATCGTCCCGACGAGCGCCAGCAGGATCAGCACGAGCAGCGTCCGGCCCAGCCGGCGCGGCTCGCCGCCCTGGCGCAGCGCGCGCGGTTCGCGCGGGGCGCGGGGCGCGCGCGACGCCTTGATCCGGGGCTCGTGGTGGGTGACGGCCGTGCGGTCCAGGTCGTCCAGGTCGTCGCGGTGCCGGTTCCGCGCCGCGGCGGCGCGCCGGGCCCGCCGTCTGCGGACCAGCTCGCCGCGCCTGCGGACGACGGGCAGCCGCCCGTTGTCGTCGGCGGGAATCGTGACGACGTCGAGCCCGGCCTCCGGTTCGGGGGCCGAGCGGACGAGGGAGCGCAGCCAGCCGCTCAGTTCCTCGACGTCCGGCCGCTCGGTGGGGTCCTGACGGAGCAGCGACTCGACGACCGGGCGCAGCGGGCCGCACTCCTCGGCGAAGGCGGGCGGCTCGCCGCAGACCATCTGGACCAGCTCGGACGGGCTGTCCTCCGGGTAGGGCGCGTGCCCCTGCACGGCGCGGTAGAGCAGCGCGCCCAGCGCCCAGAGGTCGGTGGCGGGGCCGATGGGCGGGGCGAGCTGCCAGTTGCCGTGGACGGGGCCGGCCTGCTCGGGCGCCCAGCGCTCGGTGACCGCGCCGACGACGGCGATCCGCGCCTGGCGCGCCCGTTCGGCGGCGAGCGCGGTGACGGGGCCCCGGTAGCCGCCCTCGTCGTCCTCGTCGTCGTCCCAGCCGCCGGAGGAGGCGCGGCGGGGGGCCGGTGCCTCGTGGGCGTCCTCGTCGTAGGGGGCGTCACCGTAGCCGTCCCGGCCGCGGGCCGGGGGCTCGGGGCGCGCGTAGGGGGCGACGGCACGGCGGGCGGCGTCGGCGCGCAGCGCGTCGTCGCGGGAGCCGCCCGCCGGTACGGGCCGGCCGGCGGCGGGGCCGTCGTCCCAGGTCCCGGTGAGGTGCAGCCGGCGCGGCGGCGGCCCGCCGTCGTCGTCCTCGTCGCCGTCGTCCTCGTCGTCGTAGCGGGCGTCGTACGGCGGCAGCACGCTGTCGTACGGCGAGGGGCCGTCGTACGGCGAGGGGCCGTCGTACGGGTCCGGCGCGTCGGGGTCGCGGACCCAGCCGCCGGGCAGCTGCGGCAGTTCGGGCCGGGGGCGCGGCGGCGCGGGGGCGCCGTACTCGGCGTCCGGGCCGGGCGGGCGGGCGCCCCGGGGGCCGGGCGCCTCGTCCTCGTGGCCGCCGACCGGCCCGCCGGGCAGGGGCGCGGTGTCGGGCCCGTCGCGGTAGTCCCCGGCCGGGGGCCGCGGCAGCGCGCGGCGGTCCTGCTCAGCGCTCTCGCGGTCCTCCTGGCCGAGGCGGGCGGCGGCCGCCGCACGGGTGCCCGCGCGGTACGCGGCGATCGCGCCGGCCCTCGCGCGCGCGGCCTCGTCGGCACCGGGGGCGGACAGCCCGGCGGGCGGCACCGGCCGGGCCTCGTCCCCGTACGCACCGGACTCGATCGCGCCGGAGCCATACGCACCGGAGCCGTGCGCGTCCGACTCGTACGCGCCGGACTCGATCGCGGCGGGGCCGCGGGAGGCGGGCAGCGGCCCCGTGTCGGGGCCGTCCGGCTCGTCCTCGTCGTCGTCGCGCGGCACCGTGTCGTAGCCGCAGAGCGCCTCCTCCGCCGCGCCGGCGGCCAGGCCGGTCAGGACGACGCGGCCGTCGTCGCAGACGAGCACCGTGCGCACGGTGATGTTGCGGTGGATCCAGCCGTGCGCGTGCAGGACGCGGAGCGCGGTGAGCACGTCGGAGCCGATCTCGGCGGCCCGGTACGGGGTGAGCGGGCGCTCCGTGAGCAGCGCCGCCAGCGGGCGGGCGGCCACCAGCTCGCTCACTATCCAGAGCGAACCGGCCTCCGCGAACACGTCGAAGACCTGGTCGAGGCGCGGATGGTCGGGCACCCGGGCCGCCGACTGCGCGGCCTCGATGGCCCGCCGCACGGCCGGGTCCTGGGCTCCCCGCACCGCACGTCCGCCGCGCGGCGGGGGCACCGGCCCGCCGTCGCCCTCCACGAACTCGGCGTCCACCACCTCGGGCAGCGGCACCTGACGGACCAGCACCTCCTGCCCGCTGTAGGTGTCGAAGGCCCGTGTCTCGACGAGTTCGTACGCGTCGGACGAGGGCAGCGGAAGGCGGTAGCGGTCGGCGAGCACCCGACCCGCGTAGTCGTCCACGACGCCTCCCCAGAGCGCGCTGTCCCCCGGTCACGGAATCCGCGACGAATCTGTCAATCGCAGTCGCCCGCAGTGCGATCGACTGTCTGTTTCGGCTGCGTACGGTCTCCGGTCTCTCACCATACGTGGCGAGCGGCCACCGCGCGGCAGGGTCGGCGCATCCCGGCCACCCGGCCGCCCCGGAACCCCGCCGACGGCCCGTCAGTCCTTCGGCTCGAACGAACCGAACGCGGTCTTGCGGAGCGTCCGGCACTCCTTGCCGTCCCACTCGTCGGCCTTGCAGCTGATCATGATCGCGTAGCCGTGGTCGTCGTCGACCTTGAACCCCCGGTTGAGCACCCGGACGCGCCGGCCCTGCTGGGTGCGCTCGAACTGCCAGTCGGCGACGGTCGGGTAGCCGTTGTACTGCACCTTCTGGATGCCCAGGTGGTGGTAGCGGTTGCTGGTGGCGGCGACCCCGCCCCGCGCCGAGTTCCACGCGGCGGCAGCATCGCCGCTGGGCGAGGAGGTGTAGTCGACCTGGAGGCGGGGAAAGCCGCCGTCCACGTTGTAGATGGCTCCGGCGCCCTGGCCCGACGTGGTGTCGAAGCGGAAGCCCTTGGGCATGGCGATGGAGAAGTGGAAGCGCTTGTTGGTGACCGTGTGATAGCCGGCGGGCACGTCGTCGTCGCCCTTGTCGCCCTTCTTGCCGTCCTCGCCCTGCTCGTCGTCGTCCTTGCCCTTGCCCTTGCCCGGTTCGTCGCCGCCCTGCTCCTTGCCGCTGCCGCCCTGCGGGGTCTCGGCGGAGGTGGCGGTGCCGTCGCCCGACGCCTCGGCGGGGGCGGACGCGCCGGGGTTCTTCGCGCCCTTGTCGCCGGCGGGCTCGTCGCCGCCGCCGAGGGTGAGCGCCAGCACCGTGCCGAGGACGGCGAGCACGATGACGGCCGCGATGATCGCCAGGGTGCGGCGCGGCACCACGTCCGTGAGCGAGGCGCGCTGCGGGGCGACCGGCGAGGAGGCCGGGCGCTGCGGGGGCACGGCCCCGGACGGCGTCACGGCTGCGGGGGCCGCGGCGGGCCGGGACGGGACGGGCGGCGCCGCGACGGGCGCGGCCACGGGTGTCGCCCGGGCGCTCCGCGCGGAGCGCAGCGCGCCGCGCAGCCGGTCGCGGGTGCCGTCGCCGGCCTCGCCGGACGCCGCGCCGCCCTTGGGCAGCGCCATGACTCGGGTGGCGTCGGCGGGGGCCGGAACGGGGCGCTCCGGCTGCTCGAAGGAGCTGATCACGTCGTTGAGCAGGGCGCGCGCGCCCGCGTCGTCGAGCCGCTGCTGGGGGTCGCGGGCGAGCAGCCCGTAGATGACCTCCTCCAGCGGCCCGGCGTTCTTCGGCGGGTCCAGCGGCTCGGTCATCACGGCGGTCAGGGTCGCGATGGCGGAGCCCTTGTCGTACGGCGGGCAGCCCTCGACGCTCGCGTACAGCAGGCCGCCCAGCGACCAGAGGTCGGCGGGCGGGCCGGGCTTGTGGCCGCGCGCCCGCTCCGGCGAGATGTACGAGGGGGCGCCGACGAGCATGCCGGTGGAGGTGACCGAGGGGTCGCCCTCGACCTGGGCGATGCCGAAGTCGGTGAGCACGACCCGGCCGTCCTCGGCGATCAGCACGTTGGACGGCTTCACATCGCGGTGCAGGATGCCCTCGCGGTGCGCGGAGCGCAGCACGTCGAGGAGGGCGAGGCCGATCTCGGCCACCCGCTTGGGCGGCAGGACGCCGTCCTCGCGGATCGCCTCGGCCAGCGACTTGCCCTCGATCAGTTCCATCACGATCCACGGCCGGTCGTCCTCGTCGACCACGTCGTAGACGGTGACCGCGCCGTTGTTGCGGATGCGGGCGATCGCCTTGGCCTCGCGCAGCGTACGCGTGATGAGACGGCGCTTCTCGTCCTCGTCGATGGCCGAGGGGAACCGCAGTTCCTTGACCGCGACCGTGCGGCCCAGCGTCTCGTCGGCGGCACGCCAGACCGTGCCCATACCGCCCCGGCCGAGCACCTCCCCGAGCCGGTAGCGCCCCGCGAGGAGACGTCCACCCTTGTCCCCTTGGGGCTCCCGTGCCTGCTCCGCCTCCGACATGCGTCCCCTCTGCGATCAACCCGCCCTGGCAGAGCGTTCATTGTCCCTCACCCCGAGACCGCTCCCGGTGCCGGGTCCACGCTCCGCCATGATGTCCCCGACGAAGGGACATACCGTCATGCCGATGCCGAGGTCGCTGCTCGCCGCCCTGGTGGTGCTGGCTCTGTGCGGCCTCGGAACGGCGCGCGTGCCCAGCGAATCACACCTCACCCCCGCCATGTCCTACCTCCCCCGGTTCACGGCGCGGGGCGGGGCCCCCGACGCCGCGCTGCTGGCCCACGATCCGGCGCGTTCGCCCCACGACACCTACCGTTCGACGGGGCCCGGCATCCGGTACGCGGACCGGTTCCGGGCAGGCAGTGTCACCAAGTCGTTCGTCGCCGCCGTCGTCCTCCAACTCGCCGGGGAGGGACGGCTGCGGCTGACGGACCCGGTCGAGCGCTTCCTGCCGGGGCTGGTCCGGGGGCACGGCAACGACGGACGCCGCATCACCCTGCGCGCCCTGCTGGACCACACCAGCGGTCTGTACGACTACACCGACGACGTCACCGCCCGCCCCCTCTCCGCCCTGGCCGCCGTCCGCACCGCGACGGCCCACCGGCCGGCGGCCGCGCCGGGCACCTACGCGTACTCCAACACCGACTACGCCCTGCTGGGTCTCGTCGTCGGCCGGGTCACCGGCCACGACTACGCGACGGAGATCCGCCGCCTCATCGACCCCCTCCGTCTCACCGGCACCTCGCTACCCGGCAGCCGCACCACCCTGCCCGCACCGCACGGCCGGGCCTACTCCCGCACGGGGGACGGCCGGCTCACCGACGTCACCGAGCTGGACCCCCGGATCGCCGGTGCCGCGGGCGAGCTGATCTCCACGCTCTTCGACCTCAACCGCTTCTACGCGGCGCTGCTGGGCGGCCGGCTGCTGAAACCGGCTCAACTGGCCGCCCTGCTGGACACCACCGCCACGCACGGGGTGTACGGCCTAGGCGTCTACCCCGAGCGGCTGTCCTGCGGGGTCACCGTCTGGGGCCACAACGGGCGCATCGCGGGCAGTTACGTCCGCACCGCCGCCACCCGCGACGGCCGCCACACCCTGACCTTCCGCGTGGACACGGACACCCTGACCGGGGCGGACGTCCTGGAATCCGGGCTGCTGGAAGCGGAGTTCTGCCCGCGCTGAGCGGCCGGCGGTGCTGCGGGGACAGGGCCCGGCCGGCGCACCGGCCCGTCACAGCGGCGCGATGTCGGGCGCCCCCAGCCGTGCCGCGTCGGCCGTCAGGTCGTCCGGCTGGCGCTGCGACTCGCGTTCGGCCTCCACCCGCTTCTCGTAGTGCGCGACCTCCCGGTCGATCTGGCCGGCGTCCCAGCCCAGCACCGGCGCCATCAGCTCCGCGCAGAGCCGGGCGGAGCGGGTGCCCCGGTCGAAGGTCTCGATGGAGATCCGGGTGCGCCGGGTCAGCACGTCGTCCAGATGGCGCGCCCCCTCGTGGGACGCGGCGTAGACGATCTCGGCCTTGAGGTAGTCGTCGGCGGCGGGCAGCGGCTCGCCCAGGGCCGGGTCGGCGACGATCAGCTCCAGGATCTGTTCCGTCATGGAGCCGTACCGGTTGAGCAGATGCTCCACCCGGGCGACGTGGAGGCCGGTGCGGGCGGCGGTCCTGGCCCGCGCGTTCCACAGGGCGCGGTAGCCCTCGGCGCCCAGCAGCGGCACGTCCTCGGTGACACAGGCGGCGACGCGCTGGTCGAGGCCGTGCACCGCCTCGTCCACGGCGTCCTTGGCCATGACTCGGTACGTCGTGTACTTGCCGCCGGCGACGACGACGAGGCCGGGGACCGGGTGGGCGACGGTGTGCTCCCGGGACAGCTTGCTGGTGGCGTCCGACTCACCGGCCAGCAGGGGCCGCAGGCCCGCGTACACGCCCTCGACGTCGTCCCTGGTCAGGGGCGTCGCCAGCACGGAGTTCACATGCTCCAGGAGGTAGTCGATGTCGGCGCTGGAGGCGGCCGGGTGCGTCTTGTCCAGATCCCAGTCGGTGTCCGTGGTGCCGACGATCCAGTGCCGGCCCCAGGGGATGACGAAGAGCACGGACTTCTCGGTGCGCAGGATCAGGCCGGTGGAGGAGTGGATGCGGTCCTTGGGGACGACCAGGTGGATGCCCTTGGAGGCGCGGACGTGGAACTGGCCGCGCTCGCCGATGAGGGACTGGGTGTCGTCCGTCCAGACACCGGTTGCGTTGACCACCTGTTTGGCCCTGACCTCGTAGGTGCCGCCCGCCTCGGCGTCCTCCACGCGGGCGCCGACGACGCGTTCGCCCTCCCGGAGGAAGCCGGTCACCCGCGCCCGGTTCGCCACCCGCGCGCCGTACGCGGCGGCGGTGCGCACCAGCGTGGCCACGTAGCGGGCGTCGTCCATCTGGGCGTCGTAGTACTGCAGGGCGCCCACCAGGGCGTCGCGCTTCAGGGCCGGGGCGACCCGCAGGGCGCGGCGGCGGGAGAGATGGCGGTGCACCGGCAGGCCCCGGCCGTGCCCGGAGGAGACCGACATCGCGTCGTACAGCGCGACGCCGGAACCGGCGTACAGCCGCTCCCAGCCCTTGTGCTGCAAGGGGTAGAGGAAGGGCACCGGCTTCACCAGGTGGGGCGCGAGCCGTTCGAGCAGCAGTCCGCGCTCCTTGAGCGCCTCCCGTACGAGGGCGAAGTCGAGCATCTCCAGATAGCGCAGCCCGCCGTGGATCAGCTTGCTCGACCTGCTCGATGTGCCCGACGCCCAGTCACGGGCCTCGACCAGGCCGGTGGAGAGCCCTCGGGTGACCGCGTCCAGCGCCGTCCCGGCGCCGACCACGCCCGCCCCCACGACCAGCACGTCCAGTTCGCGCTCGGCCATGGCGGCGAGCGCCTCGGCGCGCTCCGCAGGTCCCAGTGTCGCTGTCCTCACTGCTGCCTCCCGGTGGATCGGGGTGGTCCGGCACGGAATACGGCCCCGATCGTTCGTTCGGCGCCCGTGCCCACAGGTCGATTCTGTCCGCGCCGCGCGACTTCAGCCACCGCCTGTGGACAACACCCGGACGACAACGGCCCGACAATGCGACATACAGGTCATATTTACGCCTAACCTGACATAGCGCTGTCCACAGCGGTTGCGCTTTCTGTCTTTTGGTCTTAAGGGAAGGACGGCCACCCACGTGCCTGCAGACCTCGCCGTCATCGGACTCGGTCACCTCGGCCTGCCCCTCGCCCAGGCCGCCGTCCACGCCGGAATCCAGACCATCGGCTACGACACCGACCCGCGCGCCTTCGCGGAGGTCGCGGCGGGGCGCGCCCCGGTCGAGGGATCGCTGCCGGCGTCCGACGTCCGCCGCATGCTCTCCGGGGGCTTCCGGCCCACCACCGACCAGGCCGAGCTGGGCCGGGTCCGCACCGCCGTGATCTGCGCGCCGACGCCGCCCGGCCCCGACGGCGCCCTCGATCTGAGTGCCGTCGCCGACGCCGCCCGCGCCCTGGCCGTCCGGCTGCGCCCGCACACCACCGTGCTCCTGGAGTCGGCCGTGCCGCCCGGCACCACCGAGAACTTCCTGCTGCCGATCCTGGAGCAGGGCTCGGGGCTGCGCGGCGGGCGCGACTTCCACCTCGCGCACTCCCCCGGCCGGCTCGACCCCGGCAACCGCACCCATGTCTACGCCAACACCCCCAAGGTCATCGGCGGCCTCACCCCCGCCTGCACCGAGTCGGCCGCCGCCTTCTACGGCCGGCTCACCGACAAGGTGGTCCGGGCGCGCGGCACCCGCGAGGCCGAGATGACGAAGGTCCTGGAGACCAACTTCCGGCATGTCAACATCGCCCTGGTCAACGAGATGGCGGTGCTCTGCCACGACCTGGGCGTCGACCTCTGGGACGTCATCCGGTGCGCCGAGACCAAGCCCTTCGGCTTCGAGCCCTTCCGGCCCGGCCCCGGCGTCGGCGGCCATGGCGCCGCGATGGACCCCGGCCGCGTCCCCGGCACCCCGCTGCGGATGGTCTCGCTGGCCCAGGAGATCAACGGCCGCATGCCCCAGTACGTGATCCAGCGCTGCGCCACCCTCCTCAACGAGCACGGCAAGGCCGTCCGGGGCGCCCGGATTCTCCTCCTCGGGGTCACCTACAAGCCCGACCTGGCCGACCAGGAGGCGTCCCCCGCCCGCGAGATCGCCAACCGGCTCCTGGACATGGGCGCCCAGATCCGCTTCCACGACCCGCACGTCCCGGACTGGCGGGTACGCGAGCGGTCGGTGCCGCGCGCCGACTCGCTCTACGAGGCGGCGGCCGGCGCGGACCTCACGGTGCTGCTCCAGCACCACCGTACGTACGACCTCCAGGGCCTCGCCGTGAAGGCGCAACTCCTCCTCGACACCCGTGGCGCGACCCCCGCCGGAGCCGCCCACCGGCTCTGATGACGGGCTGTCAGCCCAGTTCCCCCAAGGATTCCGGTGGGCCGATGTCGGAGCCTGCTGCTAGCCTGCGGCGTCACTCCTCGCACAGCAGTGCGTAGACGTCCCCAGGGGGAGAACCCAGCATGAGCCAGTCCGTACCACCGCCGAACCAGCCCTACGGCGGTCAGCCCCAGGGCGGCAATCCGTTCGCCGGCCAGCAGCCCGGCGCCCCCTTCGGCGCCCCGACCCCGTTCCCCCCGGCCCCGCCGGCCCGCGGCAACAACTTCGGGCTCGGTCTGGTGGCCGCCGTCGGGGCGGGCCTCGTCGGCGCGATCGTCTACGGCCTCATCCTCGGCAACTTCGAGCACCAGATCGGCTACCTCGCCGTCGGTGTCGGCTTCCTCGTCGGCTTCTGCGCGCGCAAGTCCGGCGGCGCCAACCCGGTCATGACCGTGGTCAGCGCCCTGCTGTCGGTCGGCGCCGTCTACCTCGGCCAGCTCCTGGGCATCGCGGTCGTCTTCTCGGACATGGTCGACCAGTCGGTGACCAGCGTCTTCTTCGACCACTTCGACGTGCTCACCAAGGCATGGAACGAGGGGGCCGACGGCAAGACGTACCTCTTCCTGGCGCTCGGCGCGCTGGGCGCGGTCGGCGGTGCGCGCAAGGGCTCGTAACCCCGGAACGCCGAAGGGCCCGGACCGCTTGTCGCGGTCCGGGCCCTTCCGGGTGTACGGGGGGTTCAGCGGCGGTGCTGGGAGTCGGCGACCGTCACCTCGACGCGCTGGAACTCCTTCAGCTCGCTGTAGCCCGTCGTGGCCATCGCGCGGCGCAGGGCGCCGAAGATGTTCATCGCGCCGTCCGGGGTGTGCGCGGGGCCGGTGAGGACCTCCTCCGTGGTGCCGACCGTGCCGAGGTCCACCAGCTTGCCGCGCGGCACGTCCTCGTGGACGGCCTCCATGCCCCAGTGCCGGCCGCGGCCCGGCGCGTCCGTGGCGCGGGCCAGCGGGGAGCCCATCATCACGGCGTCCGCGCCGCAGGCGATCGCCTTCGGCAGGTCGCCGGACCAGCCGACGCCGCCGTCCGCGATGACGTGCACGTACCGGCCGCCGGACTCGTCCATGTAGTCGCGGCGGGCACCGGCCACGTCGGCGACGGCGGTCGCCATCGGGACCTGGATGCCGAACACGTTGCGCGTGGTGTGCGCGGCGCCGCCGCCGAAGCCGACGAGGACACCGGCCGCGCCGGTCCGCATCAGGTGCAGGGCGGCGGTGTACGTGGCGCAGCCGCCGACGATCACCGGCACGTCCAGCTCGTAGATGAACTGCTTGAGGTTCAGCGGCTCGGCCGCGCCCGAGACGTGCTCGGCGGAGACCGTGGTGCCCCGGATGACGAAGATGTCCACGCCGGCGTCCACGACGGCCTTGGAGAACTGGGCGGTGCGCTGCGGGGAGAGCGCGGCGGCGGTGACGACGCCGGAGTCGCGGACCTCCTTGATGCGCTGCCCGATCAGGTCGGCCTGGATGGGCGCGGCGTAGATCTCCTGGAGGCGGCGGGTCGCGGTCGCGGCCGGCATCTCGGCGATCTCGTCGAGCAGCGGCTGCGGGTCCTCGTAGCGCGTCCACAGCCCTTCGAGGTTGAGCACGCCGAGACCGCCCAGCTCGCCGATGCGGATGGCGTGCTGCGGAGACACCACCGAGTCCATCGGGGCTGCCAGGAACGGCAGCTCGAAGCGGTAGGCGTCGATCTGCCAGGCGATCGAGACCTCCTTCGGGTCGCGGGTGCGGCGGCTCGGGACGACGGCGATGTCGTCGAATGCGTATGCCCGGCGGCCGCGCTTGCCGCGCCCGATCTCGATCTCAGTCACGATGATGTGGCCTTTCCCTCTGCGTCTGCGCTGTCCAGTATCCCCGACACGCCAAGGAGGGGCGGCTCCGGGAACCCCGGACCGCCCCTCACCTGTGCTGTCGCGTTACTTCCTGCTGTAGTTCGGTGCTTCCACCGTCATCTGGATGTCGTGCGGGTGGCTCTCCTTGAGACCCGCCGAGGTGATCCGGACGAAGCGGCCCTTGCTCTCCATCTCGCTCACCGTCGCGGCGCCCACGTAGCCCATGGTCTGGCGCAGACCGCCCACCAGCTGGTGCAGCACGTTGGCGAGGGGGCCGCGGTACGGGACCTGGCCCTCGATGCCCTCGGGGACGAGCTTGTCGTCGGAGGCCACCTCGGCCTGGAAGTACCGGTCCTTGGAGTAGGAGCGGCCCTGGCCGCGGGACTGCATCGCGCCCAGCGAGCCCATGCCGCGGTACGACTTGAACTGCTTGCCGTTGATGAAGAGCAGCTCGCCCGGCGACTCCTCGCAGCCCGCCAGGAGCGAGCCCAGCATCACGCTGTCGGCGCCGGCGGCGAGCGCCTTGCCGATGTCGCCGGAGTACTGGAGGCCGCCGTCGCCGATGACCGGGACGCCCGCCGCGCGGGCGGCCAGCGCCGCCTCGTAGATCGCGGTGACCTGCGGGACGCCGATGCCGGCGACCACGCGGGTGGTGCAGATGGAGCCGGGGCCGACGCCGACCTTGACGCCGTCCACGCCGGCGTCGATCAGGGCCTGCGCGCCGTCGCGGGTGGCGACGTTGCCGCCGATCACGTCGACGCCGACGGCCGCCTTGATCTTGGACATCCAGTTCAGGGCGTTGCTGTTGTGGCCGTGCGAGGTGTCCACGATCAGGAAGTCCACGCCGGCCTCGGCCAGCGCCTGGGCGCGGTCGAGCGCCTCCGGGCTGGCGCCCACGGCCGCGCCGACGAGCAGCCGGCCGTCCGCGTCCTTGGCGGCGTTCGGGTACTGCTCGGCCTTCTTGAAGTCCTTGACGGTGATGAGGCCCTTGAGCAGGCCCGCCTCGTCCACCAGGGGGAGCTTCTCGATCTTGTGGCGGCGCAGCAGCTCCATGGCGTCCACGCCGGAGATGCCGACCCGGCCGGTGACCAGCGGCATCGGGGTCATGACCTCGCGCACCTGGCGCGAGCGGTCCGACTCGAAGGCCATGTCGCGGTTGGTGACGATGCCGAGCAGCTTGCCCGCCTGGTCGGTGACCGGGACGCCGCTGATGCGGAACTTGGCGCAGAGGGCGTCGGCGTCGCCGAGCGTGGCGTCCGGGCCGACCGTGATCGGGTCGGTGACCATGCCGGACTCGGAGCGCTTGACGAGGTCGACCTGGTTGACCTGGTCCTCGACCGAGAGGTTGCGGTGGAGCACGCCGACGCCGCCCTGCCGGGCCATGGCGATGGCCATGCGGGCTTCCGTCACCTTGTCCATGGCGGCGGAGAGCAGCGGGATGTTCACCCGTACGTTGCGCGAGATGAGCGTCGAGGTGTCGACCGCGTTGGGCAGCACTTCCGATGCGCCCGGCAGCAGCAGCACGTCGTCGTATGTCAGCCCGAGCGTCGCGAATTTCTCGGGCACTCCGTCGACGTTTGCAGTCATGACACCTTCCCCAAATGGCCTTGATCGGTGCGGATGTCCATGCTAACGGCCTCGGGAGGCGTCTCATTCCACGAGCAAGATCACCCGCGGTTTCTGTAGCTTCCTACGGCAGCGCGCGGCTCACTGCTCCGCGAGGGCGCGCAGCCTGCTCAGGGCCCGGTGCTGGGCGACCCGGACGGCGCCCGGCGACATGCCGAGCATCTGTCCGGTCTCCTCGGCGGTCAGCCCCACGGCGACGCGCAGCACGAGCAGCTCGCGCTGGTTCTCCGGGAGGTTGGCCAGGAGCTTCTTGGCCCAGGCCGCGTCGCTGCTGAGCAGCGCCCGCTCCTCGGGGCCCAGGGAGTCGTCGGGCCGTTCCGGCATCTCGTCGGAGGGCACGGCGGTCGATCCCGGATGGCGCATCGCGGCGCGCTGGAGATCGGCCACCTTGTGCCCGGCGATGGCGAAGACGAATGCCTCGAAGGGCCTGCCGGTGTCCTTGTAGCGCGGCAGCGCCATGAGCACGGCGACGCAGACCTCCTGGGCGAGGTCCTCGACGAAGTGACGGGCATCACCGGGGAGCCGGCTGAGCCGGGACCGGCAGTAGCGCAGGGCGAGTGGGTGGACGTGGGCCAGCAGATCGTGGGTGGCCTGCGCGTCGCCCTCGACGGCTCGGTGCACCAGGGCACCGATCACCGTCGTTCCGTCGTCGCGCATCGAACCATGGTGCCCCGGCCCCTTGTCGTCCGTGGCACCGCCTCCGTAGTTGTGCACCGAAGCGTTATGAGCGGGTGCGCCGGAAGTCATGTCCTGCGCCCTCCCCTTCCGCGCGACCGAATCGTTCCCGAGGAACTCCACGTCTCAAGGATGCGGCATCGGCCGGGAAGCGTCACATACCGCCGGATCGGCGGGGTACGGCTCGCGCCGCACCCCCCGCCCAGGGGCCGCCGGGCCCCTGGGCGTGTCGTCAGCGGACCAGTCCCCAGCGGAAGCCGAGGGCCACCGCGTGCGCCCGGTCCGACGCGCCGAGCTTCTTGAAGAGCCGCCGTGCGTGTGTCTTCACCGTGTCCTCGGAGAGGAAGAGCTCACGGCCGATCTCCGCGTTGGAGCGGCCGTGGCTCATCCCTTCGAGGACCTGGATCTCGCGGGCGGTGAGCGTCGGCGCCGCACCCATCTCGGCCGACCGCAGCCGACGCGGGGCGAGCCGCCACGTCGGGTCGGCCAGCGCCTGGGTGACGGTCGCGCGCAGCTCGGCCCGCGAGGCGTCCTTGTGGAGATAGCCGCGGGCGCCGGCGGCGACCGCGAGCGCGACGCCGTCGAGGTCCTCGGCGACGGTCAGCATGATGATCCGGGCGCCGGGGTCGGCGGAAAGCAGCCGCCTGACCGTCTCCACCCCCCCGAGTCCGGGCATGCGTACGTCCATGAGAATCAGATCCGAACGGTCGGCGCCCCAGCGGCGGAGGACTTCCTCGCCGTTGGCGGCCGTCGTCACACGCTCGACGCCGGGCACGGTCGCGACCGCGCGACGGAGCGCTTCTCGGGCAAGCGGGGAGTCGTCGCAGACGAGGACGGAAGTCATGACCGCCCTCCGCAGCTGATGCGCGTCACCTTGAGCCTCCAGGCTGTTACAAGTCGTCACCTGTGCGGTTGACGCTCTCGGACACCTGCCCGATCGCTCTTTCTGTCAACCGCCTCCGCACGTTCAACGACGGTCACTCGAAAGAGTTACGGGTGGGAAGAGCGAGTTCGGCACTCTACGTGAGGAAGCGTTCACGGAGCAGAGCGCCACGGGTCGTCCAGCCGTCAACCGAAATTTTGGCGTAGCGAGTGCCCCATTTAGCGGGATTTCTTCCCTTTTAGTGGTGTCTGTGGCTAGATTCGCAATCAGTCATATTTACATCTACTAGCACCGTAGATGTACGGTCTTGTACGCGGTCATCGACTCATCACGGTTTCGAGGGGACAAGCAATGGCCGATTTCTCCCGCCTTCCCGGACCCAACGCCGATCTGTGGGACTGGCAGCTGCTCGCGGCCTGCCGCGGGGTCGACAGCTCGCTCTTCTTCCACCCCGAGGGGGAACGCGGCGCCGCCCGCAGCGCCCGCGAGACCTCCGCGAAGGAGGTGTGCATGCGCTGCCCGGTACGCGCCGAGTGCGCGGCCCACGCCCTGGCCGTCCGCGAGCCCTACGGAGTGTGGGGCGGCCTGACCGAGGACGAGCGCGAGGAGCTGATGGGACGCGCCCGCAACCGGCTCATCACGGCGGCGGCCCCCGCCTCCCCGCACGGGCACGACTGACGGCCCACGCCGCCGCACCACAGCACAGAAACGTTTCTTCAAACGCCCGCCCCGCACCGGGCAGCCGACGCGCCGCCAGCGCGCGCCCCCCAGTGCGCGCCCCTCAGCGCGCGGCCGCCAGGGCGAGCCGGTCCAGGGTGGCCGCCACCGCCGGCACCCGCGCCAGGTCGGGCAGGGTCAGCGCCACGATCTCGCGCTCGATGGCCGGCTCCACCGTGACGGTCACGGCGCCCCGCGGCCGTACCGACTCGATCGCCAGCGCCGGCAGCACCGCCACGCCCAGGCCCGCGCCGACCAGGCCGATCACCGCCGGGTAGTCGTCGGTGGCGAAGTCGATGCGCGGCGTGAACCCGGACTCCTCGCACACCTCCACCAGCTGCCCGCGGCACCGGGGGCACCCGGCGATCCAGGACTCGCCGGCGAGTTCGGAGATGCCCACGGCGTCCCGGCCCGCCAGCGCGTGCCCCTCGGGGACGAGCCCGGTCAGCCGGTCCGTGAGCAGCGGGCGCACCACCAGGTCGTCCCACTCGGCGCCCGGATCGCCGTAACGGAAGGCGAGCGCGATGTCGCAGTCGCCGGCGCGCAGCATCTCCACGGACCGGGGCGGTTCGGCCTCCACCAGCGAGACGCGGGTGCCGGGGTGCGCGGCCCTGAGCGCGGCGAGGGCGCCGGGCACCAGCGAGGAACTGCCGCTGGGGAACGAGACCAGGCGGACCCGGCCGGCCCGCAGCCCGGCGATCGCGGCGACCTCCTCCTCGGCGGCGGTGAGCCCGGCCAGGATGCCGGAGGCGTGCCACACGAGCGCCTCGCCCGCCTCGGTCAGCCGCATCTCGCGGCCGGTGCGGATGAGCAGGGTGGTCCCGGCGGAGGACTCCAGGGCCTTCATCTGCTGGCTGACGGCGGGCTGGGTGCAGCCGAGTTCACGGGCGGCGGCGGAGAAGGAGCCGGTGGCTGACACGGCGCGCAGGACGCGGAGGTGGCGGGCTTCGATCACCTTTCAAGCATAAGCGTCACTTGGGGCATTCGCGAATGATTCGCAAGCGACTTTGGGCGGGCCTTGGGTAGCGTTCCGGTATGACCGCGATGACTGTGCTGACCGTGAACGCGGGGCGTCCCGCTCCGGTCTCCTACACCGATGCGCCGGGTGGCCGGACGGGGATCGACAAGCGGCCCGTCGACGGGCCGGTCCGGGTCGCCGACCCGGGTCCGAAGGGCGAGGGCGGCAGCGGTCTCGCCGGGGACGCGGTGTGCGATCTGCGCCATCACGGCGGCTCCGACCAGGCCGTCTACGTCTTCGCACGCGAGGACCTGGACGCCTGGGAGCGGGAGCTGGGCCGGCCGCTGCCCAACGGCTCGTTCGGCGAGAACCTGACCACGGCCGGGCTGGCGGTGAGCACCGCGCTGATCGGTGAGCGCTGGCGGATCGGCGACGGCCTGGTCCTGGAGGTGACCAGTGGCCGGATTCCGTGCCGTACGTTCGCCGGTCATCTGGGCGAGGAGCGCTGGGTCCGGCGGTTCACCCGCGCGGCGGCGCCGGGGGCGTACCTCCGGGTCGTCGCGCCGGGCACCGTGCGGGCGGGCGACCCGGTCGAGATCGTGTACCGGCCGGACCACGAGGTGACGGTGGAGCTGCAGTTCAGGGCGGTGACGACGCGGCGCGACCTGCTGCCGCTGCTGCTGCCGGCCGGGGCCGCCCTGCACCCCGAGTCGCTGCGCAAGGCGCGCGCGTACGAGGCGCGGCTCCCCGCCTCCTGACGCGGGGGCTCCGGGGGCGCGGGCGCCCGGCTCCGGAAGCGGCGCCGGGGGCCGGGGACGGCCGGATTCCGATGCTCTACCGTGCCGCGTATGACGACTGCACTGATCACGGGCGCGACGGCGGGCATCGGTGCCGCCTTCGCCCGGCGGCTCGCCGCCGACGGGTACGACCTGGTCCTGGTGGCACGGGACGCGGACCGGCTGCGCGAGCAGGCGACCGAACTGCACGACCGGCACGGCATCGAGGCGGAGGTGCTGCGGGCGGACCTGTCCGAGGACAAGGGCATCGGCGCGGTCGAGAAGCGTCTCGGCGACCGCAGACAGCCGGTCGATCTCCTGGTGAACAACGCCGGGTTCGGCAACAGGGGCCGCTATCTGGAGGTCCCGATGGCCGACGAGCTGGCCATGCTGAAGGTGCACTGCGAGGCGGTGCTGCGGCTGACCTCCGCCGCCGCGCCCGCCATGCGCGAGCGCGGCAGGGGCGGCATCGTCAACGTGGCCTCGGTCGCCGCGTTCCTGCCGCGCGGCACCTACGGGGCGTCCAAGGCGTGGGTGGTGCAGTTCAGCCAGGGCGCGGCGAAGGACCTGGCCGGGTCGGGCGTGCGGCTGATGGCGCTGTGTCCGGGCTTCGTGCGTACGGAGTTCCACCAGCGGGCCGGGATGGGCACGGACAACATCCCCGGCTGGATGTGGCTCGACGCGGACAAGCTGGTGAGCGCGGCGCTCGCCGACCTGGCGCGCGGGAAGACGGTGTCGATCCCGGACCCGCGCTACAAGGCCCTGATGGGCGCCGCGAAGCTGGCACCGCGCGGCCTGCTGGGCGGGATCAGCTCGCGTACGGGCCGCAAGTACGGCCCCCAGTAGGACGGCGCCGGGTGTACCGGCGCGGGATGTCCCGGCGCGGGATGTCCCGGCGCGGTCCGCTCAGGACTCCGCCGGGACACGGAGGACGGCGGTCGTGCCGTCCTGCCAGGTCACCCGGATCTCGTCGGGGCCCTGGACGCGCACGTCCGCGAGGGCGGTGACGGGGTCCGGGTCCGGCTCCCCGGTGAGCGAGGCCAGGGCCACGAACAGGGACCGCTCCCCGGTGGTGACGCCGTCCACCGCGAGGAGTCCGGAGGTCTCGCCGAACATCGTGGACCCGCCGGGGAACCGGTGCGCGGCGCCGCCGTAGCCGTGCACCGGGTGGAGCTGCGCGGTGAGCGCCGGGTCGTCCGTGGCCCAGCCGGTCTGGCGTACGGGGGTGCCCTCGGGCGCGCCGACGACCAGGTGCGCGCGGACCTCGGCGCGGCCGTGGGCGAGGGTGGCGGAGACGACCCGGACGCCGGGGTGCGGGGTGTGCGCGGAGACGGCGGCGCCGGGTCCCGCGGTGCGGGGTTCGGCGGTGCGGCGGGTGGTGGGCCCGGCGTCGAGGAGCAGCGCGAAGTGGTTGTCGCGTGCGGCGCCGCCGTGGGTGGGGCCGGTGCGGGTGGAGTACGCGAAGCGGGCGTAGCCGGGGTCCTCGTCGTCGCCCACGTGGTTCGAGCCGTGGTTGTGGAGCCGGACCAGGCCGTCCGCGGCGGTGGACTGGAGCAGCATGCCGGTCGGGCCGAGGAGGGTCACGGCGTCCTCCCGCTCGACGGGCAGCGGTTCCTCGGGGGCCGTCCAGACGGGGTGGTCCGCGGGCATCAGCAGTCCGAGGAAGCCCTTGGACGCCCAGTACGGGGAGGCGGGCCCGGAGTAGCTCTGGAGCAGGGGCTCGTAGGGGCCGTGCCAGCCGAGGGTGAGCAGGCCGTTCGCGTCGGTGGCGCCCCGGTCCAGGAAGTGGCCGAGGGTGGCGGAGGCGAGGCGGCGGGTGGCGCCGGGGGCGAGCGGGGTGTGGCCGGTCAGCGCGCCGAGCCAGGGGGCGGCGGCCGCGGCGAACCGGTAGGTGAGGGAGCGGCCGAACGGCATGGGCGCGCCGTCCGCGCCGAACATGCGGGTGTAGTCGGCGAGATGGCGGTGCAGCCGGGGGCCGTAGCGGTCCAGGAGGTCGCGGTCGCCGGCGAGGTGGGCGTGCAGGACGGGGTAGAGGTGCATCGCCCAGGCGTTGTAGTGGTCGAAGGAGCGGTTGGGGCCGTCGCTGTACCAGCCGTCGCCCAGGTACCAGTCCTCGATCCGTTCCAGGGCGCGGTCGATGGTGTGCCGGGCCCGGTCGGTCTCGATGCCGGCGTCCTGGAGGAAGCCGGCGACGGTGAGGCCGAAGAGCCACCAGTTGTTGTTCACCGGGGACGGGCCGAGGGCGGGCAGCAGCCATTCCGCGGCGCGCTGCCGGGTGGTGTCGTCGAGGGTGTCCCAGAGCCAGGGGCGGGTGAGGCGCAGCCCGAGGGCGACGGAGGCGGACTCCACGACGGCCTGGCGGGTGCCGGCCATGTCCGGCCAGGCGTCCGGGCCGCCGGCCGGGGCACAGGTGCCGGCGGCGAGTCCTCCGGCGTAGCGGTCGAGGTGGCCGTGCGGGTCGTCGCCGCGGGCCCCGGCGACGCGCAGGGCGGCGAGCAGCCAGGTGCGGGCGTAGCCTTCCAGGCCGTCCGACGCGGGTCCGGACCAGCTGGGGCGGGGTCCCGGGAGGTCGATGCGGCCGTGCCGGGGCGAGGCGTAGGGGCGTACCGCGCACAGCAGTTGGTCGGCCGTCCGCTCCCAGTCGGCACGGGTGCGGGCCGGGTACGGGGTCGTCTTGGGCATGATGCTCCCCTGGAGGCGGACTTCGGCGTCGCCGGAAATCCTCGACCGGGGAGCGATCGAACGTCAAGACGTGCGTATCGAATGATCGAAACTTCCGACAATCGATCACGGCGTAATAAGGTCTGGCCAGCCGAGCCATCACATCGCGATTTGCAAGGGGACTGCCGCCGTGCGCGAGAGTGCTGCTGAACGTCACGACCGACTGCTGGCCCTGGTGCGGGAGCGCGGTTCGGCCCGTGTCTCGGATCTCGCCGGCCTGCTCGGGGTCTCCCCCGTCACGGCACGCCGCGATGTCGAGGCGCTGGCCGAACGCGGGCTGCTCGACCGGGTGCACGGGTCGGTCTCCTGGCCCGCGTCCGCGTCCGGCCCGGCCGCGCCCGATCCGGCGGGCGGCCCGGTGATAGGTCTGATCGCCCCCTCGGCCACGTACTACTTCGCCGAGGTCATCCGGGGTGCGCACGAGGCCGCGGACCGGGCGGGGGCCCGGCTGGTGCTGCGGATCTCCGACTACCGCCCGGAGGAGGACCGGGCGCGCGCCGAGGGGCTGCTGGCCGCCGGGGCGGACGGGCTGCTGATCGCCCCGGCCTGGCGGGGGGCCGGGGACCAGGCGGCGTACGGGGACTGGATGGCCGCGCTGCCGGTGCCCGCCGTGCTCCTGGAGCGCACCCCGGAGCCGGGCTCGCCGCTGGACGGCCTGGACCGGGTCTGCTCCGACCACCGGCACGGGGTGCTGCTCGCCGTGCGCCATCTGGTCGGCCTGGGCCACGGCACCCCGCTGCTCGTCGCCCGCGCCGACAGCCCGACCGCGCTGGCGGTGCGCTCCGGCTACGAGGACGCCCTGGCCGTGCTGGGGCGCACGGACGCGCCGCCGATGATCGGCACGTCCGGCCCCGAGGTCGACCCGGAGCGCTTCGACGCGGCGGTGCGGGAGGTGCGCGAGGCGGTGGTCTCCGGCCGGGCCACGGCCGCGCTGGTGCACAACGACGTGGACGCGATCCATCTGGTGCAGCGCCTGTCCGACCTGGGGGTACGCGTCCCGGAGGACCTGGCGGTGATCGCGTACGACGACGAGGTGGCCGCGCTCGGCGACATACCGCTGACCGCGGTCAGCCCGCCCAAGCGCCATATCGGGCGCCACGCAACGGAGTTGCTGCTCACCCGGCTCGGCGCCGGGCGGGACGACGACGAGCCGGGGCGGCATCTGGCACTGCTCCCCCGGCTGCGGGTGCGGGCTTCGACCACTCGATAACGTTCTGATCTTTTCTCGATCATTCAATCTTTCGCTCTTGACTTCGGACAGCGCGGCGCCAAGGATCTCGCCCAACGTCAATGTCGCCGCCGATCCCAGGAGCTTCGCCGTGCATCGCAGTTGGAGCAGAACGACTCTTTCCATAGCCGGAGCCGTCACCGCCCTCGCCGTCGTCACGGCGTGCGGCGGCAGCGGCGACGACTCGTCCGGCGGCGGCACCGGCACCGCCGCCAAGCCGGTGACCATCACCTTCTGGGGCTGGGCCAAGGGCACCAAGGAGGTCGTGGACGCGTTCAACGCCTCGCAGAAGAACATCCGCGTGAAGTTCGAGGAGACCCCGTCCGGCAACGCCGGCGGCTACGCCAAGATCTCCAACGCGATCAAGGCGGGCAACGCCCCCGACCTGGTCTCCGTCGAGTACCCGCAGCTCCCCGAGTTCGTCAGCCAGGGCGGCTTCCAGGACATCGGGACGTACCTGACCGACGACGTGAAGAAGAAGTTCCTCCCGCAGGCGATCGAGCAGACGACCCTCGGCGGCAAGAGCTGGGCGGTGCCCTTCGACGCCGCGCCGCAGGCGTTCTTCTACCGCAAGGACCTGTTCACCAAGTACGACATCGCGGTACCCACCACCTGGGACGAGTTCCGCAAGGCCGCCGAGAAGGTCAAGAAGGCCGACGCCAAGGCCCGCATCGGTACCTTCTTCCCGGACGACCCGACCACCTTCGAGGCGATGGTCTGGCAGGCCGGCGCCCAGTGGTTCAAGGCCGACGGCGACACCTGGAAGGTCGACACCACCGACGCCGCCACCGTCAAGGTCGCCGACTACTGGCAGGGCCTGGTGAAGGACGGCCTGGTCCGCTCCGACACCTCCTTCTCGCCCGCCTGGACCAACTCCCTCAAGACCGGCGGCACCATCGGCTACCTCGGCGCCTCCTGGGGCGGCGGCGTCCTGGGCGGCACCCTGCCCGAGCAGAGCGGCAAGTGGGCCGTCGCCCCGATCCCGACCTGGGACGGCGAGCCGGCCGGCGGCATGCTCGGCGGCACCACCTTCGCCGTGCCGAAGAACAGCGAGAAGGCCGCCGCCGCCGTCGAGTTCGCCACTTGGATGACCACCACGGAGAAGGGCATCGAGGCCCGTATCTCCTCCGGCACCTCCAGCGCGTTCCCGGCCGCGCTCGCGCTGCGCCCGGCCGCGAAGAAGGCGTTCGACACCGGGTTCTACGGCGGCCAGGACATCTACCGGGTCTTCGAGGACGGCGGCTCCGCCATCCGGCAGGGCTGGACCTGGGGCCCCTCGATGGGCACCACCAACACCGTCCTGAAGGACCAGTTCGGCAAGGTCGCCGGGGGCGGCACCACCATCCCCGACGCGGTGAAGGCCGCCCACGACGCGACCGTCGCGGAGCTGACCAAGCGCGGCCTGAAGGTCGAGGGCTGACCGGATGAAGGCCCGCACCCGCGCCGCCGCGACCCTGCTGACCCCGTTCTTCGTCCTGTTCACCGTCGTGATGCTGATCCCGATCGGTTACGCGGTCTGGCTCAGCCTCTTCACCGAACAGCAGTCGGGGCTCGGCTTCGGCGGCTCCGAGACGGTCTTCACGGGGCTCGGCAACTACGCGGCGGCGCTGGGTGACCGGGTCTTCCGCGACGGCTTCCTCGTCCTCATCGGCTACTGCGTCATCTACATCCCGCTGATGGTCGGCGGGGCCCTGGCACTGGCGCTGCTGCTGGACTCGGCGCTCGCCCGCGCCAAGCGCTTCTTCCAGCTCGCGCTGTTCCTGCCGCACGCCGTGCCCGGCATCATCGCCGCGATGATCTGGCTGTACCTCTACACGCCGGGCCTGAGCCCCGTCGTCTCCGCCATGCACTCCGGCGGAATCGGCTTCGACTTCTTCTCGCCTTCCGGCGCGCTGCCGTCCGTCGTCAACATCGCGCTGTGGGAATGGCTCGGCTACAACATGGTCATCTTCTACGCCGCGCTCCAGGCCATCGACCGCTCCGTGCTGGAGGCGGCCACCGTGGACGGGGCGAGCGGCCGGCGCATCGCGCTCAGCATCAAGCTCCCGCTGATCCGCACCTCGGTCCTGATGGTCGTGCTCTTCACGATCATCGGCTCGCTCCAGCTGTTCACCGAGCCCCTGATCCTCAACACCGGCTCCGGGTCCGCCGTCTCCTCCTCCTGGACACCGAACATGTACGCCTACACCGCGGCCTTCTCCCGCAACGACTTCGGACTCGCGGCCGCCGCCTCCGTCCTCCTGGCGCTCGCCGCCGCGCTGCTGTCCTTCGTCGTCACCCGCCTCACCGGCCGGAAGGGGGCGGACGCATGAGCACCTCCGCGCCGCGCAGGAACAACCCCTGGCTGTCCAAGGCGGCCGTCAACGGAGCACTGCTCCTGGCCGTCCTCTACATGCTCTTCCCGCTCGTCTGGCTGGTCACCGCCGCCACCAAGGACACCGGCTCGCTGCTCGCCGGGGACACCTTCTCCTTCAAGGGCTTCGACCTCTCCAAGAACCTCTCGGACATCGCCTCGTACGGGGACGGCGTCTACTTCCGCTGGTACGGCAACAGCCTGCTGTACGCCGGCGTGGGCGCCGCCGTCTGCTCCCTGATCTGCGTCGCCGCCGGATACGCCTTCGACAAATACGAGTTCCGGGGCAAGGAGAAGCTCTTCGGCCTCGTCCTGCTCGGGGTGCTCGTCCCGACGACGGCCCTGGCCCTGCCCATGTACCTGCTGGCCAGCAAGCTGGGCATCGTCAACACCTACTGGTCGGTGCTGATCCCGGTCCTGGTGAACCCCTTCGGCGTCTACCTCGCACGGGTCTTCGCCGCCGGATACATTCCGGGCGAGGCGCTGGAGGCCGCGCGCATCGACGGGGCCGGCGAGCTGCGCACCTTCTTCTCCATCGGGCTGCCGATGATGATGCCGGGGTTCGTGACCGTCTTCCTCTTCCAGTTCACCGCGATCTGGAACAACTTCTTCCTTCCGCTGGTGATGCTGTCGGACCGCGAGCTGTTCCCGCTGAGCCTCGGTCTGTACTCCTGGAACACCAACACCCACAGCGAGCCCGGCTTCTACCCGCTCGTGGTCACCGGGTCGCTCCTCGCCGTCATCCCCCTGATCGTCGCCTTCGTCTCCCTGCAGCGGCACTGGAAGGCCGGACTCACCGCCGGCAGCGTCAAGTAGCCCACCGCTCACCCGAGGGAGCCTCCACCACCATGCAGCCCACCCCCGATCCCCGTCCTTCGGTCCTGCTCGCGATGGGCCCGGACATCTACGAGCGCCTGTTCGAGCAGCGCCACCGCGACCGGCTCACCGCCCTCGCCCGTACGGACCCGGCCCTCGTCGCCCACGACCTGGCCGCCCCCGACCCGCGCGTCGCCGCCGCCCTCGCCGAGGCCGACGTGCTGCTGACATGCTGGGGCGCGACCCCGCTCACCCCGCAGGTCCTCGCCGCCGCGCCCCGGCTCAGGGCCGTCGTCCACGCGGCGGGCTCGGTCAAGCACCACATCACCGACGCCTGCTGGGACCGCGGCATCGCCGTCTCCTCGGCGGCCGGGGCCAACGCCCTGCCCGTCGCCGAGTACACCCTGGCCACCATCCTGCTCGCCAACAAACGCGTCCCGCACTCCGCGCACGTCTACCGCGAGGTGCGCGCCGACCACGACTGGCGCGCCGAGCTGGACGGGGCCGGCAACTACCACCGCACCGCGGGCATCGTCGGCGCCTCCCGCATCGGCCGCCGCGTCATCGAGCTGCTCCGCCCCTTCGACCTGCGGGTCCTGCTGTACGACCCGTTCGTCGGCGAGGAGGAGGCGGCGCGGCTGGGCGTCGAGCGGGTCGGGCTGGACGAGCTGTGCGCCCGCGCCGACGTCGTCTCGGTGCACGCCCCCCAGCTCCCCGCCACCCGCCATATGATCGGCGCCCGCCAACTGGCCCTGATGCGGACCGGGTCCACGCTCATCAACACGGCCCGCGGCTCGCTGATCGACGAGGCGGCCCTGCTCCGCGAGGTCGTACCGGGCCGGCTGCACGCCGTACTGGATGTGACCGACCCCGAGGTGCCGCCCGCGGACTCGCCGTTCTACGAGCTGCCGAATGTGCTGCTCACCCCGCATGTGGCGGGCTCCCTCGGCAACGAGCTGCACCGGATGACCGATCACGCCCTGGACGAACTGGAGCGGTACGCGCACGGCCTGCCGTTCGCCGAGCCGGTGCGCCCGGCGGATCTCGGCCGCTCCGCCTAGGGCTTCCGTACACATGTGAAGGCCCGGTCCCCCGCGTGGGGGACCGGGCCTTCACCGCTTCACGCGGTCAGCCGTGCGTCAGTGGCTGTGACCGTGGCCGTGGCCCGCGGCCTCCGGCTCCTCCTCGGCCGGCTTCTCGACGACCAGGGTCTCGGTCGTGAGCAGCAGCGAGGCGATGGAGGCGGCGTTCTCCAGGGCGGAGCGGGTGACCTTGACCGGGTCGATGACGCCGGCCTTCACCAGGTCGCCGTACTCGCCGGTGGCGGCGTTGAAGCCCTGGCCCTTGTCCAGCTCGGCGACCTTCGAGGTGATGACGTAGCCCTCGAGGCCGGCGTTCTCGGCGATCCAGCGCAGCGGCTCGACGGCGGCGCGGCGGACGACGGCGACACCGGTGGCCTCGTCGCCGGTCTTGCCGAGGTTGTCCTCCAGGACCTTGACGGCGTGGACGATGGCGGAGCCACCACCGGAGACGATGCCCTCCTCGACCGCGGCGCGGGTCGCGGAGATGGCGTCCTCCAGACGGTGCTTCTTCTCCTTGAGCTCGACCTCGGTGGCGGCACCGACGCGGATCACGCAGACACCGCCGGCCAGCTTCGCCAGGCGCTCCTGGAGCTTCTCGCGGTCCCAGTCGGAGTCCGTGGCCTCGATCTCGGCCTTGATCTGGTTGACGCGGCCGGCGACCTCGTTGGACTTGCCGCCGCCGTCGACGATGGTGGTGTCGTCCTTGGTGACGGTCACGCGGCGGGCGGTGCCCAGCACGTCCAGACCGGCCTGGTCGAGCTTGAGGCCGACCTCCTCGGCGATGACGGTCGCACCGGTGAGGGTGGCGATGTCGCCGAGCATGGCCTTGCGGCGGTCGCCGAAGCCCGGCGCCTTGACGGCGACGGCGTTGAACGTGCCGCGGATCTTGTTGACGACCAGCGTGGACAGGGCCTCGCCCTCGACGTCCTCGGCGATGATCAGCAGCGGCTTGGAGCCACCGGCCTGGATGACCTTCTCCAGGAGCGGCAGCAGCTCCTGGATGGAGCCGATCTTGCCCTGGTGGATCAGGATGTACGGGTCGTCGAGGACGGCCTCCATACGCTCCTGGTCGGTCACCATGTACGGGGACAGGTAGCCCTTGTCGAAGGCCATGCCCTCGGTGAAGTCGAGGTCCAGGCCGAAGGTGTTGGACTCCTCGACGGTGATGACACCGTCCTTGCCCACCTTGTCCATGGCGTCCGCGATCAGCTCGCCGACCTGGGCGTCCTGCGCGGAGAGCGCGGCGACGGCGGCGATGTCGGACTTGTCGTCGATCGGGCGGGCGGTCGCGAGGAGCTCCTCGGACACGGCCTTGACCGCGGCGTCGATGCCCTTCTTCAGGGCGGCCGGGGAGGCGCCGGCGGCGACGTTGCGCAGACCCTCGCGCACGAGCGCCTGGGCCAGGACGGTGGCGGTGGTGGTGCCGTCACCGGCCACGTCGTTGGTCTTGGTCGCCACCTCCTTCACCAGCTGCGCGCCGAGGTTCTCGTACGGGTCGTCGAGTTCGACCTCGCGGGCGATGGTGACACCGTCGTTGGTGATGGTGGGGGCACCGAACTTCTTGTCGATGACGACGTTGCGGCCCTTGGGGCCGATCGTCACCTTCACCGTGTCGGCAAGCTTGTTGACGCCGCGCTCGAGGGCGCGACGGGCGTCCTCGTCGAACTTCAGGATCTTCGCCATGGAGCTGAACTGTCCTCTCAAGAACAAGCACTGCGCCCCCAGCCTCCCGGCTGGTTATCTCGCACGGGGCCAGGGGCGCAGAACAGAAGCAAACGTGGGTGAATTACTTCTCGATGATCGCGAGCACGTCGCGAGCCGAGAGGACGAGGTACTCCTCGCCGTTGTACTTCACCTCGGTGCCGCCGTACTTGCTGTACAGCACGACATCGCCGGTCTTGACGTCGAGCGGCAGGCGCTCGCCGTTCTCGAAGCGGCCCGGTCCCACGGCCAGGACGACGCCCTCCTGGGGCTTCTCCTTCGCCGTGTCCGGAATGACCAGGCCGGAGGCCGTGGTCTGCTCGGCGTCGAGCGGCTGGACCACGATGCGGTCCTCGAGCGGCTTGATCGCAACCTTGGAGCTGGCGGTCGACACGATCCGGTCTCCCCCTTCGGAGATCTCACGGGGTTTAACAGTCTTTGGGATGGCGACCAGGTGAGCCCGTCGTCGCGGGTGCCGGACCTGCCGGTCGCACAGTACTGCTGGCACTCTCCAGTGGGGAGTGCCAGCACTGAGACTATGACCGTGATTAGCACTCGGTCAAGCGGAGTGCCAATTCACGCCCCTCGTGGCGGATACCGGGGTCCGGGCGGGGTCCCGGCAGGGTCCCGGCGGGGCCTGGAGCGCTCCTATACGTAGTCCTCCAGGCGCGCCACCGCGAACCCCTGGTCGGTGACGACCTTCATCACGGACCGGATCAGGTCGGGCATGCTGCCCTGCCACTCCTTCTCGCCCCGGAAGTGGGTGAGGATGATGTCGCCGGGGTGCAGCTTCGCCTCGCCCTCGCGCCACTCCATGTGATCGGGGAACGCCTCCGCCTCCCACAGCGGTACGGCGGTGATGCCGCAGGACTCGGCGATCTTCAGGGTGTCGGTGTTGTAGTTGCCGAATGGCGGCCGGAAGATCCGGGGCCGCTTGCCGAACCGCTTCTCGATGACGTCCTGCTGGCCACAGATCTCGTGCTTCTGCTCCTCGTAGGAAAGGCCCGGCAGATAGCGGTGGTTGAGGGTGTGGTTGTTGAGCGCGACCCCGCGCGCCTGGGCGTCCTTGAAGTACGCGTAGTCGTCGCGCACCAGGTAGTCGCTGAGGAAGGCGCTGTACGGGATGTTCAGCTCCGACATCATCCGCAGCAGCTCGGGGTCCTTGTCGTCCCCGTCGTCCATCGTCAGGAAGACGACCTTGTCCTTGGTGGGGACGCGGGTGAAGACCGGCGGCAGCGAGTCGTTCTGGCCCTCGACCTCGAAGCCCTCGCGGGTGGTCAGGTGCGGCTTCTCGGCCGGCGGGGCCGGGGCCGCCAGCGGGGTGCCCACCAGGCCCCACTTCCTGGCCGCGACCGCGCGGGCGGCCTGGGCGAGCTTCGCCCGGTGTGCCCGCTCGGCGCGGGTGCCGAGGGCTCCGGCGGCCGGTTCCGCCGGGGCGCCCGCCTGTCCGGCGCGGAGCCCGGCCCCGGGGGCGGCGCCCGCGCCCTGGTCACCGGCCGCGCAGCCGGACGCGGCGGCGGCGACCAGGAGCCCGGCCAGGACCGCGTAGCCCGGTCGTCGCCGCAGGAGCCCCCGCCTCCGCCGCTGCCGCCCGTCCGCCGCCGTGCCCGGTTCACGACCATTCATGGTCAATTTTTCCTTTTGTCGTACTGGCTGCATGGCGCCGGATACTGCCAGTACGACAAAAGGCTTCCTGGCCGACACCGCCGCCGGGCCCCGCCGGTCCCCCGACCGGACCAACCCGGAGGCGGGCGGCAGGGCTCAGGCGTTGCGGATGGCCTCGATGTCCAGGCGCTTCATGCCGAGCATCGCCTTCATGGCGCGGGCCGCCTTCTCCGGGTCCGAGTCGGTCAGGGCCTCGCCGAGACCCGGCGGGACGATCTGCCAGGAGAGGCCGTACCGGTCCTTGAGCCAGCCGCACTGGCCCTCCTGGCCGCCGCCGGAGGACAGCGTGGACCAGAGCCGGTCCGCCTCCTCCTGCGACTCGCACTCCACGGAGAGCGAGACGGCCTCGGTGAACGGGAACTCGGGCCCGCCGTCGAACGCGACGTACTCCGCGCCGTCCAGCCGGAAGCGCACGGTCATCGCCCGGCCCTCCTCGCCGGGGGCGGCGGCGGTCCATCGGGTGACGTCCAGGACGCGCGAGTCGCCGCCGATGACGGAGACGTAGTAGTCGGCCGCCTCCTCGACCTGGTCCTTCTCGAACCACAGGAACGTGGTGACCTTCTGCATGGTCCACTCCTCACACGGGGGCACCTACGGGGCGAAGTGCCGTGAAGGGTAGACCGCGCGGACGGCCGGAACTCATCGCCCGGCCGGGGTGTCGGCGCCTCCCAGCGATTCGAAGCGCCAGCGGTGGACCGCGCGGGTGACCAGGGCCGCGTCCGGCTCGGGCAGCTCCGGCAGCTCGTCGGCGTAACCGGCCCGCCACCAGGTGATGACCAGGACCCGGTCCTGCGGGGCGCGCAGCAGTTCACTGCGGAGCGGGGGGCGGGGCAGCTCGGCGGCGCGGGCGCGGGCCCAGTCGAGCAGGTCCCCGCCCCGCCCCTCGGCGGCGCGGGCCTCCCACATCAGGGCGGTGACCGGGGTGCTCATGAGTAGAGGTTGTCCTTGCTGATCTCGTGCACGTGGTCGTGGTCGTGCGCATGACCGTGCCCGTGGGTGTGGGCGCCCGGTACGTGGGTCTCGGTGACCGGGAGGGAGGAGTCGGCGGACAGCTCCAGGTCGGAGGCGGGCCGGTTGCGGGCGACCATCTCGGCGCCGAGCGCGGCGACCATCGCCCCGTTGTCGGTACACAGCTTCGGGCGGGGCACCCGCAGCCGGATGCCGGCCCGCTCGCACCGTTCCTCGGCGAGCGCGCGCAGCCGGGAGTTGGCCGCGACGCCGCCGCCGATCATCAGGTGGTCGACGCCCTCGTCCTTGCAGGCGCGGACGGCCTTGCGGGTGAGCACGTCCACCACGGCCTCCTGGAAGGACGCGGCCACGTCCCGTACCGGCACCTCCTCGCCGGCCGCCCGCTTGGCCTCGATCCAGCGGGCGACGGAGGTCTTCAGGCCGGAGAAGGAGAAGTCGTAGGCGGGGTCGCGGGAGCCGGTCAGACCGCGCGGGAAGGCGATGGCGGCCGGGTCGCCCTCGCGGGCGAGCCGGTCGATGACCGGGCCGCCGGGGAAGCCGAGGTCCAGCACGCGGGCGATCTTGTCGAACGCCTCGCCGGCCGCGTCGTCGATGGTCGCGCCGAGGGGCCGTACGTCGTTGGTGATGTCGGGCGCGAGAAGCAGCGAGGAGTGCCCGCCGCTGACCAGGAGCGCCATGGTGGGCTCGGGGAGCGGGCCGTGTTCCAGCTGGTCGACGCAGATGTGGGAGGCCAGGTGGTTGACCCCGTAGAGCGGCTTGTTCAGCGCGTACGCGTACGCCTTGGCGGCGGAGACGCCGACGAGCAGGGCGCCCGCGAGGCCGGGCCCGGCGGTGACGGCGATGCCGTCGAGGTCGCGGCCGGTGACACCGGCCTCCTTCAGGGCGCGCTCGATGGTGGGGACCATCGCCTCCAGGTGCGCGCGCGAGGCGATCTCGGGGACGACGCCGCCGAACCTGGCGTGCGTGTCGACGCTGGAGGCGACGGCGTCCGCGAGGAGCGTGGTGCCCCGGACGATGCCGACCCCGGTTTCGTCGCAGGAGGTCTCGATGCCGAGTACGAGGGGTTCGTCAGCCATCAGTGGGTCCCGTTTTCTTCTGCTTCTTCGTGTACGTGGAGGCGCATGACGAGCGCGTCGATGTTGCCCGGCTGGTAGTAGCCGCGCCGGAAGCCGATCGGTTCGAAGCCGAAGCGTTCGTACAGCTTCTGGGCGCGGGTGTTGTCGACGCGGACCTCCAGCAGCACCTCGGCGCACTCGAAGGCGGTGGCGTGCCGGAGCAGGTCGGTCAGCAGCTCGGCGCCGAGGCCGGTGCCCCAGTGGTCGCGGGCGACGGCGATGGTCTGTACGTCGGCGAGGTCGCCGGCGGCGGCGAGGCCCGCGTAGCCGACGAGCCGGCCGGTGGCCGGGTCCTCCGCGACCACGTAGCGGCGGGTCGCGGCCGGTCCGCGGGCGTACGCCAGCTCGGACCAGAACATGCCGGCCGACCAGGCGTCGTCCGGGAACAGCTCGTGTTCCAGGGCGAGCACCGGATCGATGTCCCACCAGCGCATCTCGCGCAGCACGGCGGTCGTGGCGGTCACTTCGGGGTGACCACCTTGTAGTTCTTCGGGACCTGCGCGTCGGGCCTGCGCAGGTAGAGCGGCTGCGGCGGCAGCAGTTCCGCGCCGGCCGCGAGGCGTTCGGCGGCGAGGCCCGCGAGGGCACCCGCGGCAAGGTGTTCCGGGCCGCGCGCGTCCGGGAACGCCTCCGGATAGAGCACCGCGCCCGCGCCGACGACCGGGAGGCCCGCGAGCTGTTCCGCGATGTCGGCGGGCCGGTCGACCGAAGGGCCGGCGGTCCGGGTGCGGCCGTCCTCGTAGCGCGCCCAGTAGACCTCCTTGCGGCGGGCGTCCGTGGCGACGGCGAAGGGGCCTTCCAGGCCGGCGAGCCCGGCGGCGTACGCGAGGCCGTCCAGCGTGCACAGGCCGTGCACGGGCACGGAGAGCGCGGAGCCGAAGGTGGCCGCCGTGACCAGGCCGACGCGCAGTCCGGTGTACGGGCCGGGGCCGACGCCCACGACCACGTCCGTCACGGCGTCGAGTTTCACCCCGGAGACGGCGAGGACCCGGTCCACGGCGGGCAGCAGCAGCTCCCCGTGCCTGCGGGCGTCGACCCGCACGGATTCGGCGAGGACTCGGGTTCCGTCGTGCAGGGCGACGGTGACGGCGGGGGTGGCGGTATCCATAGCGAGCAAGAGCACGCAAACAGCCTACGGCTCCGGCGCGGCCCACCCCGTGCCCCGTACGGCGTCCCGGTCCGGGCGGCCCCGGCTGCTACCGTCACCGGGTGTACGCGGAGTACGTGTAAACGCTTGTACGACTTATGGCACGCGCCTGATGGGCGGACGACGGCGAAAGAGGCACGCACGGTGGCAAGGGGCAGCTCGGGATTCGTGGCCGCGCTCACCGCGGCGGCCGTCGCGGTGGTCGGTTTCCTGGCCTACCAGGCGTCCGCGAATGTGCCGGACGACCTGGCCACGAAGCCGGAGGCGTCCGCCAGCGCGTCGGCCCCGGCCGGCGAGCACACCGCGCCCGCGCCGAAGAAGGACCCGCTCGCCGTCCCGGCCGGCTCCGGCACCGGCAAGCGCGTCGTCTACGCGCTGGCGGACCGCCGGGTGTGGCTGGTGGACGCGAAGAACCGGGCCACCGCCACGTTCCGGGTGATGCCGAGCCCGGTGAGCGCGGTGCCCGGCACGTTCTCGGTGACCTCGCGGTCCGGCAGCGTGAAGGGTTCGGACGGGGTGCCGATCGAGCACGTCGTGCGGTTCGCCACGGTGAACGATGTGACGATCGGCTTCAGCGCCGCGACGGACGGCTCCATGGAGGAGCCGGACCCGACCGTGAAGACGGGCGGCGTGCGCATGTCCCGCGAGGACGGCGACGCGGTGTGGCGGTTCGCCACGGTGGGCGTGAAGGTGGTCGTCGTCCCGTAGGGGCCCTGCGGTCAGTCGCCGGACGGGCCCGAGCGGGGCGCTCGTCCGGCTTTCGCCGTGCGCCGGTCCGCCGGCTGCGGCACCACCGGCGGTGTGGACACCGCGTTGGCCGCCGCTCCGGCCGCCAGCAGGACGCTCATCGGTACCGCCGCACGCGGCGGCCGCGCTTCGCGCTCGGACGTCGGCATGGAAGCCTCCTGGAGCTCCGGTGGGGCGTGGTTAGGTACACCTAACTACGCTCTCTTCCTCCATGTCACCACGCCTGCCCCGTTCCGCGCAACATTTTCCCGACACCGCGTCGGAAACAACGGTGTCAGCCCCAGGGCGCCCAGGATTCGTTGCGCAGCCCCGCCCAGCGCGCCCCCACGCCCACCAGCGTCACCGCGCGCCGCTCGTCGTCGGTGTCCCCGACGGCGCGGTCGATGAACACCTGGAGCCGGTCGTCCGACAGCTCCTCGACCTTCCCGTCGCCCCACTCGACCACGACCACCGAGTCCGCCAGCGAGACGTCCAGGTCCAGGTCCTCCATCTCGTCGAGCCCGCCGCCCAGCCGGTAGGCGTCCACATGGACCAGCGCGGGCCCGCCGGAGAGCGGGGGGTGCACCCGGGCGATCACGAAGGTCGGGGAGGTCACCGCGCCGCGCACGCCCAGGCCCTCGCCGAGCCCCCGGGTCAGGGTCGTCTTGCCGGCGCCCAGCTCGCCGGTGAGCATGACCAGGTCGCCGGGGCGCAGCACGGCGGCGAGCCGGCGGCCCAGGGCCCGCATCTGTTCGGGGGAGTCGACGGCCAGCTCGATACTGACGGCGCCGGGGATGTTCCGGTACGCGGCGGCCTCGCCGGCCGCCGGGCTGTTCTGCGCTGCTTCCATGCCCGAAACGTTAGAGGATTCCGGGGCCCCGGGAATGCCGGCGGATCTCCGGGAACGTCAGCGGATCTCCGGCACCGCGCCCGCCCGCACCAGCAGGTCGGCGAGGCGGTCGGTCACCGTCTCCGGGTGCTCCAGCATCACCAGGTGCCCGGCGTCCGGCACGATGACCAGCTCCGCGTCGGGCAGCCGGTCCGCGATGGCCTCGCTGTGCGAGCCGGGCGTCACCAGGTCCTTGTCCCCGGCCAGGACGAGGACCGGGATGTCGCGGAAGAGGGCCAGCGCCGCGCTCTTGTCGTGCTCCGCGAAGGCCGGGTAGAACTCCGCGACGACGTCGATCGGGGTCGACTCGATGAGCCGTTCCGCGAACCGGGCGACGGCCGGGTCCACGTCCTTCGAGCCGAAGGAGTACCGCTTGATCAGTCCGGCGAACAGGTCGGCGGTCGCCCGGCGCCCCCGTTCCACCAGCTCCGGCTGCGAGCCCAGCGCCCGCAGCACGCCGGGCAGCACCCGCCGCACCGCCTTCATGCCGGCGACGGGCAGCCCGAAGCTGACCTCGTCCAGCCGGCCGCTCGACGTACCGACGAGGGCGACGGCGGCGACCCGGTCCCGGATCAGCTCCGGGTACCGCTCGGCCAGCGCCATGATCGTCATGCCGCCCATGGAGTGGCCGACGAGGACGAGCGGGCCCTCGGGCGCCGCCGCGTCGATGACGGCCTTCAGGTCGCGCCCGAGCTGGTCGATGCCCACGGGCACCCCGCCTCCGGCGGCGGCCTGGGCGCGCCCGCGTTCGGAGCGGCCGTGGCTGCGCTGGTCCCAGTGGACGGTGCGCACGAGCCCGCGCAGGGCGGCGCGCTGGAAGTGCCAGGAGTCCTGGCCCAGGCAGTAGCCGTGGCTGAACACGACGGTGACGGGGGCGGGCGCCTTGCGCCCGAAGAGGCGCCGTCTGCGGGGGTCCGCGCCGGCGGTGTCCCCCGGGCCCGATGCGCCCCCGGCCGGGTCCACCTCGTCGACCTCGTAGTACAGCTCGGTGCCGTCGTCGGCGGTGGCGTGGCCGGGCCGGCCGCGCAGCGAGCCGTACGGGGCGGTGGCGTCCAGGGCCAGCCTGGCCCGCCTGCGCATGCTCCGGCCGACCGTCAGCCGCTCCACCGCGACCCCGGCGGCCGCTCCGGCGGCGAGCACGCCTATGGCGGCGCCCGCGATTCCCGCCCGGCGCCAGCCAGCGGCCGGACCGGCCGCGGCCATCGCCTCGCCGGCCCCGCTCACCGCGCCGCGCTCCCCGTCGTCCGCAGCGCGCCGCCGGCCGCGGCGCCCTCGGGTGTCGCGCCGAGGTGGACGCGCGGCACCCGGCCGCCGATCCGGGTGACGATCTCGTACGCGATGGTGCCGGCGGCCCGTGCCCAGTCCTCGGCGCTCGGCTCGCCCCGGTCGCCGGGGCCGAACAGCACCGCCTGGGTGCCGGGGGCCGGCTCGTCGCCGTCCAGGTCGACGACGAACTGGTCCATGGCGACCCGGCCCGCGACCGTCCGCCGTACCCCGCCGATCAGGACCGGGCCCCGGCCGGAGGCGTGGCGCGGGACGCCGTCGGCGTACCCGAGGGGCACCAGGCCGAGGGTGGTCGGGCGGGGGGTCGTGTAGTGGTGGCCGTAGCTGACGCCGTGCCCGGCCGGGACGTGCTTGACCAGGGCGACGGGCGCGGCGAGCGTCATCACGGGCCGCAGTCCGAGGTCGGCGGAGGTGCCCAGCTCGGGGCTGGGCGAGATGCCGTACATGGCGATCCCGGTGCGCACCAGGTCGAAGTGGGACTCGGGAAGCGTGAGGGTGGCCGGGGAGTTGGCGATGTGCCGCACCTCGGGCTCGACGCCGGCCTTCTCGGCGTACGCCACCATGTCCCGGAAGGTGGTCAGCTGGGCGGTGATCGAGGGGTGGCCCGGCTCGTCGGCGCAGGCGAAGTGGGACCACAGGCCGGTGACGCGGACGGTCCCGGCGCGTTCGGCGGCCAGGGCGGCGGCGATCAGTTCCGGCCAGTCGGCGGGCCGGCAGCCGGCCCGGCCGAGTCCGGTGTCGGCCTTGAGGTGGATTCGGGCGGGCCGGCCGGCGGCGAGGGCGGCCCCGGCGGCCTCGCGCAGCGCCCACCGGCCGCTCACCGACACGTCCACGTCGGCCTCGATCGCCTCGCGCCAGGGCCCGCCGGGCGTCCAGAGCCAGCACAGCATCCGGCCGCCGAGCCCGGCCGCGCGCAGGGCGAGGGCCTCCTGCGGGGTCGCGGTGCCGAGCCAGGTGGCGCCGGCCGCCTGTGCGGCGCGGGCGCAGGGGACGGCTCCGTGGCCGTAGGCGTCGGCCTTGACCACGGCCATGAGGTGCGCCCCGGCCGTCCGGGCACGCAGTTCGCGCACGTTGGCGCGGAGTGCGGCAAGGTCGATCTCGGCACGGGCTTGCTGGGGCGCTGTCTCGTTCATATCGCGCCCAGTCTCTCACCGCCGTGCCGCGCGGCGGCCGTGGCGGGGCTGGGCGGGCCGGTCGCGGGCCGGGTCAGCGGTGGTGCAGCTCGTGGTCCAGATGCTCCACGAGCACCGGCACATGGCTGCGTTCGATGTCCTTGACGGCCGTGACGAGAGTCACCGGGCCGCCCTCGCGGTACAGGCCGGCCAGCTCGTCCACGGCCGCCGACTGCGCGGGTCCGGCCAGTTCGGCGCGGTAGCGCTCGACGAAGTCGTCGTAGCGGGTGCCGGAGCGGTCCTCGTGGTACCAGGACCGCAGTTCGGCGGTGGGGGTGAGGTCCTTGAGCCAGCGGTCGATCGCGGCGTGTTCCTTGGACACCCCGCGCGGCCAGAGCCGGTCGATCAGGACCCGGGTGCCGTCGTCGTCCTCCACCTCGTCGTAGACCCGGTGGACACGGATCTCACCGCTGCTGCTCACGGTCGGTCACCTCTCGTGTGCGGATGCTGCCCCCAGGATCGCTCAGGCCCGGACGTCCCGCCATGCCGCGGGGATCGCGTCGGCGACGTCCAGCGCGGCGAGCGGGGAGCCGTCCGCCGCGCGGCGGGCGGCGAGCCCGTGCAGATGGGCCCCGGCGGACGCGGCGTCGAGCGGGGCGAGTCCGGCGGCCAGCAGGGAGCCGGTCAGCCCGGAGAGCACGTCGCCGCTGCCCGCGGTGGCGAGCCAGGGGGTGCCGGTCGGGTTGACCCGGACCGGGGTGTGCGGGGCGTCCGAGGCGATCAGGGTGGTGGAGCCCTTGAGCAGCACGGTGGCGCCGAACCGGGCGGCGAGTTCCCGTACGGCGGCGAGCCGCCCCGCCTCCACCTCCTCGCGGGCCGTGCCGAGCAGCGCGGCGGCCTCCCCGGCGTGCGGGGTCAGGACGGTGGGCGCGTCCCGGCCCCGGACGACGGCCGGGTCGAGGAGCCGCAGCCCGTCCGCGTCGACCAGCACCGGCACATCGGTGGCCAGCACGTCGGCGACGGCGTCCACCGCGTCGGTGCCGTCGCCGAGCCCGGGTCCGACGACCCACGCCTGTACGCGTCCGGCTCCGGAGGGGCGGCCGGGGTGGACCAGGGTCTCCGGGTGCCGGGCGATGACCGCGTCGGCGCCGGGGCCCGCGTAGCGGACGGCGCCCGCACCGCCGCGCAGCGCCCCGGAGACGGCGAGGACGGCGGCGCCCGGATAGCGGGCCGATCCGGCGGCGATGCCGACGACGCCGCGCCGGTACTTGTCGCTCTCGGCGGCGGGCACCGGCAGCAGCGCGGCGAGGTCGGCGTACTGGAGGGACTCCAGGTCGGGCACCGCGGGGAGTTCCGGGCCGAGTCCGATGTCGACGAGGCTGAGCGCGCCGGCCCGTTCGGCGGCCGGGTCCACCAGGAGCGCCGGCTTGTAGGCGCCGAAGGTGACGGTGACGTCGGCGCGCACCGCGTCGCCGGTGACCTCGCCGGTGTCGGCCTCGACCCCGCTGGGCAGGTCCACGGCGAGGACGGGCGCGCCGTGCGCGGTGTACCGGCGGACGAGCGCGGCGGCGCCGGGGCGCAGTCCGCCGCGTCCGCCGATGCCGGTGACGGCGTCCACGACGAGGTCGATGCGCCCGGCCCAGTCCTCGTGGACGGTGCTCTCCTCGCCGTCGACGAGGTGTCCGCCCGCGGCGCGCAGGGCCGCGCTGCCGCCCTCGTGGGCGCGGCCGGGGACGACCCGGACGGCGACCACGCCGGCGCCGCGCCGGGCGAGCCGGGCGCCGGCGTACAGGGCGTCGCCGCCGTTGTCGCCGGTGCCGACGAGGAGGACGACGCGGGAGCCGTACACCCGGCCGGCCCGGCGCAGCAGTCCGGCGCAGGCGGCGGCGAGCCCGGCGGCGGCGCGCTGCATCAGCGCGCCTTCGGGAAGCCGTGCCATCAGGGCCTGTTCGGCGGCCCGTACGGTGGAGACGCTGTAGGCGGTACGCATGCCTCCCAACGTATGCGGTGTCCGCCGCGGGCGCCCGGCCGGGCCGGGGCCGCTCAGCCCTCCGCGATCACGACGGCCGAGGCGACGCCGGCGTCGTGACTGAGCGACACGTGCCAGTGCTTCACACCCAGTTCGGCGGCGCGGGCCGCCACCGTGCCGCGTACCCGCAGCCGGGGTTGGCCGCTCTCCTCGACGTACACCTCGGCGTCGGTCCACAGCAGTCCCCGGGGGGCGCCGAGTGCCTTGGCGAGTGCCTCCTTGGCGGCGAACCGGGCGGCGAGCGAGGCGACGCCGCGCCGCTCGCCGCCGGGCAGCAGCAGTTCCCGGTCGACGAAGAGGCGCGCCGCGAGCTGCGGCGTGCGCTCCAGCGCCGCGTCGAACCGCTGGATCTCCGCCACGTCGATCCCGACCCCGATGATCACGTTCCCACCCTCGTTGCTCGTCTCATTCCACGGTGACCGACTTGGCCAGGTTGCGCGGCTGGTCGACCTCGTTGCCGCGGGCCGTCGCCAGTTCGCAGGCGAAGACCTGCAACGGCACGGTGGCGACCAGCGGCTGAAGCAGCGTAGGCGTTGCGGGGATGCGGATGAGGTGGTCGGCGTACGGGACGACCTCGTCGTCGCCCTCCTCGGCGATGACGACGGTGCGGGCGCCGCGGGCGCGGATCTCCTGGATGTTGGACACGATCTTGCCGTGCAGGACGGAGCGTCCGGCCGGGGACGGCACCACGACGACGACGGGCAGGCCGTCCTCGATGAGGGCGATCGGTCCGTGCTTGAGCTCGCCTGCGGCGAACCCCTCGGCGTGCATGTACGCGAGTTCCTTGAGCTTGAGCGCGCCCTCCAGGGCGACCGGGTAGCCGACGTGCCGGCCGACGAAGAGGACGGTGTCGTGGCCGGCGAGGGAGCGGGCCAGTTCGCGGACGGGTTCCATGGTGGCCAGGACCCGTTCGACGGAGCCGGAGATCTCGGAGAGCTGCCGGATGACGGCGCGGATCTCGTCGCCCCACTTGGTGCCGCGCACCTGGCCCAGGTAGAGGGCGACGAGGTAGCAGGCGACGAGCTGGGTGAGGAATGCCTTGGTGGAGGCGACGGCGACCTCGGGGCCCGCGTGGGTGTAGAGGACGGCGTCGGACTCGCGGGGGATGGTGGAGCCGTTGGTGTTGCAGATGGCGAGCACCTTGGCGCCCTGTTCGCGGGCGTGCCGCAGGGCCATCAGGGTGTCCATGGTCTCGCCGGACTGGGAGATGGCGACGACCAGGGTGTGCGGGTCCAGGATCGGGTCGCGGTAGCGGAACTCGCTGGCCAGTTCGGTCTCGCAGGGGATGCGGGTCCAGTGCTCGATGGCGTACTTGGCGATCATTCCGGCGTGGAAGGCGGTCCCGCAGGCGACGATGACCACCTTGTCGACCTCGCGGAGTTCGCCGCGCGTGATGCGCACCTCGTCCAGGTGGAGGGTGCCCACGGGGTCGATGCGGCCGAGGAGGGTGTCGGTGACGGCCTTGGGCTGTTCGGCGATCTCCTTGAGCATGAAGGAGGCGTAGCCGCTCTTCTCGGCGGCCGAGGCGTCCCAGTCCACGTGGTACTCGCGGACCTCGGCGGGCGCGCCGTCGAAGCCGGTGACCAGGACGGTGTCCCGGCGGGCCGCCACGACCTGGTCCTGGCCGAGTTCGATCGCGGACCGGGTGTGCTCGATGAACGCGGCGACGTCGGAGGCGAGGAAGGACTCCCCGTCGCCGACGCCGACGACGAGCGGTGAGTTGCGCCGGGCGCCGACGACGGTGTCGGGCGCGTCGGCGAAGACGGCGACCAGGGTGAACGCGCCTTCGAGGCGGCGGCAGACCTGGCGCATCGCCTCGGCGGGATCGCCGCTGCGGCTGTACGCCTCGGCGAGGAGGTGGGCGACGGTCTCGGTGTCGGTCTCGGAGCGCAGGTCGTGGCCGCGGTCGCGGAGTTCGGCGCGCAGGGCGGCGAAGTTCTCGATGATCCCGTTGTGGACGACGGCGACGGTGCCGGCGTTGTCGAGGTGCGGGTGGGCGTTGGTGTCGGTGGGGCCGCCGTGGGTGGCCCAGCGGGTGTGGCCGATGCCGGCGTGGCCGGCGGGCAGCGGGTGCTCGCTCAGCTCCTTCTCCAGGTTGACGAGCTTGCCGGCCTTCTTGGCGGCGGCCAGCCCGCCGTCGGCGAGGACGGCGATCCCGGCGGAGTCGTAGCCCCGGTACTCCAGCCGTTTGAGGCCGGCCACGACGACGTCCTGCGCCGACTGCCCGCCGACGTATCCCACGATTCCGCACATACCGGTCCCTTTCCGAAGATCAGCCCCTGTTCTTCGCATAGTCGCAGAAGTGCCTCTTATTTCAAGCCCAGCGCGGCGACTGCGCATCCAGCCAGGACCGGTGGCGGCCGCCCCCTCCCGCACCACCGGCCCCCTCACCCCATGCCCACGTCAAAAGAAGGTCAACGGAACCGCAGAGGAACAGAACCTTCCGAATCCGGCACGCTCTCCGCAGGCCCCGGAGAACGCCTCTGACCAGGCGCCAAAAATGCGGTTATGGGACTTCAAGATACTTCTATTTGAGCATCCCCGGCCCTCGCTGATTGAGTCTGGGAAGACGCCGGGGAGGTAAACACCCCGGAAGTCGAGAAGGTGAATTCAAGCCACAGGGGGATCACATGACCGTCACCGAGGGCATCGAAACTCTGCCCGGAAAGCTCTCCCCGAGAGCCGATTTCATGCCCGTACGCGTCGACGCGGGCCGGGCCGATATCGCGAAGCTGACCCGGTTGCTGCGCGACGGGGCCCGCCCGGCCAACGAGCAGTTCGACCAGGACGAGCACCTGGACGAGGTGATCCCCAAGCCCTGGGGCTACGAGTACCGGGCCTACGTGGACGACTTCTTCGACTTCTGGTCGCTCCACATCGACGGCGGCCACAGCACCTCGGTCCACGTCCACCCGCGCAAGCTGACGTACCTGCTGTGCCTGGGCGGCGAGGGCGTCACCAGTGGCCTCGACCGCGAGGAGATCCCGGTCACCGAGGGCACGATCCTGCGCATCGCGCCCGGCGCGTTCCACGGGACGCGCTCGACCGGCACCGAGCCGCTGGAGCTGATCGAGGTCGAGGTCCCGCGCAACAAGTTCGACCTGATCCGGCTGCACGACGACTACAACCGGGCCGGCACCGCCTACGAGAGCTCCGCCATCGAGGAGCCCCGGCACAAAATGCGGAAGGTCCACTCGCTCCCCCACGCGAAAATGCGCGCACAGACCCCGGACCGGCGATTCCGATTCGACCTGCGAACCGGAATGGACATCTTCTACCGGCCGCAGGAGAGGGACCTTTTCTATATCCCCCTGCATATTTCCGGAGTGGTCCGCAGCGACTGCGAAATCCTGACCGGCCACCCCGACGACCGGCGCAGGCCCCAGACCGACAAGCAGTACCTCTGCATCAGCAAGAACATCTGAACCCGCCAAGAACATCTGAACCTGGATCCACCGCGCGATAGTGGGTCTGTGGACGAGGAAATAAGAAGAGGTGCCTGCTGACCTGGGATGATGGGAGTTCCTAGGCTCTCATCAGTCCCACGAAGCAAGGCACCTCGTAAGTGAAAGTCTTCCACAGTCCGGCGGCGCTGTTCGCCGCGTTCGACGACCCCGACCTGATCGCGCATGCCGGGCTCATCCCCACGATCCGGCTGGCCGAGCGGTGCGGCCTGCCCGCCCTGGTGGCCGAGAAGGTGAAGCTCACCGGCGCCAAGAACGGTGCCGGGACGGCCGCCGACGCGAAGGCGCTGTCGATCGTGGGCGGGATGGTGGCCGGGGCGGACAGCATCGATGACCTGGATGTGCTGCGTCATGGTGGGCTGGCCCGGTTGTTCGGCGGGGTGCGTGCCCCGTCCACGCTGGGCACGTTCCTGCGCGCGTTCACCTGGGGGCACGTACGCCAACTGGAGTCCGCCGCCCGGGCGTTCACGTGCAATCTCGCCGCGCACACCGGCCTGGTCCCCACCGCGGACGAGGTGGTGTTCGTCGACATCGACTCCAAGGTCAAGCAGGTCTACGGCCCGGCCAAGCAGGGCGCCTCCTTCGGCTACACCAAACAGCGCGGCCTGCACTTCCAGATCGTCACCGTCAAGACGGGCACCTGCGCGCCGGTGATCGTGGCCACCAGGCTGCGCAAGGGCTCGGCGGGTTCCGGCAAGGGTGCGGCACGTCTGCTGCGCGAGGCCCTTGCGGTGGTGCGGGCGATGGGCATCACCGCACAGATCATCGTCCGCGCCGACTCCGCGTACTTCTCCCACAAGGTCGTCGACGTCTGCCGCAAGGCCGGCGCACGGTTCTCGCTCGCGGTCGCGGTCAGGAAGAAGATCCGCGAGGCCATCGCCACCGTTCCCGAGGACGCCTGGACACCGATCAAGTACGCCGCCGCCGTCTGGGACGCCGACGAGGAACGCTGGATCTCCGACGCGGAGATCGCCGAGGTCCCCTTCACCGCGTTCACCAGCAAGAAGAAGGCGTTCCACACCACCGCCCGGCTGATCGTGCGCCGGGTGAAGCGCCTGAACCCCAAGAGCGTGCCCGAGGGGCAGGCCCAGCTCTTCGGCGTCTGGCGTCACCACGTCATCTTCACCGACAGCCCCTTCGTCCTGGCCCAGGCCGAACCCATGCACCGCGAACACGCCGTCATCGAGCAGGTCTTCGCCGACCTGGAAAACTCCGCGCTCGCCCACCTGCCGTCGGGGAAGTTCACCGCGAACGCCGCCTGGCTCACCCTCGCAGCCACCGCCTACAACCTCACCCGCGCCAGCGGCCACCTCGCCTCCGCCTTCCACGCCAGGGCGAGGACCGGCACCATCCGACGCCACCTGATCAACATCCCCGCCCGGATCGCCACCGGCGCCCGCCGCGTCACCCTCCACCTGCCCGAACGCTGGCGCCGGGCCGACGACTTCACCGACCTGTGGACAGCCACCGGCCAGCGCATGCTCACCTGAACCACACGCTCGACCTGACCGCCCACGACCTGGAAGAACCTCGGAGACCCCGCACCGGACGGCCACCCGGCCCATCGCGCTGCCCGCACCCCGAAAGATCACCCCGAGCCCGCCCGATACCGAAGATCAGAATTCACGCGGTGGATCGAGGCTGAACCTTCACACCCAAGGAGTTCCCATGTCCGGCAACGCGGTCATCATCACCGGCCCCGGCTTCCAGGACCACGACGTCGTCTTCACGTACTACCGCCTCATGGAGGAGGGCTGGAACGTGGACGTCGCCACCAAGAACGCCGACCCGGTCAACGGCAAGTACGGCATCCCGCTGCCGATGGACAAGACCGCCCGTCCGCTGATCGCCTTCGAGGACCTCGCGGTCGACCAGTACGACGTCGTCATACTCACCGGTGGCCACGAGGCCCCGGACCGGGTCCGCCAGGACCGCAACGTCCTCGACTTCGTCGCCGGCATGGACCGCGCGGGCAAGGTCGTCGCCGGCCTCTGCCACGGCCCCTGGATCATGGTCAGCGCCGGTGTGCTCAAGGGCCGCAAGGCGTGCGCCTACATCGGCCTGCGCGACGACGTCATCAACGCCGGCGCCGACGTGGTCGACAGCGACGTCATCGTGGACGGCAACATCATCACCTGTTCGTACTACGGCTACATGGGCGCGTTCATGCGGTCCGTGTTCGAGACCGCCGAGAAGCTCGCCGCCGAGAAGCAGGCCGTGTGATGGCCGGGCGGCCCTCCTTCCTCGCGCTCGACTTCGACGGCGTCATCTGCGACGCCCTGGAGGAATGCGCGCTGGTCACCTGGCTCGGCATCCACCCGCACGACCGCACCCTCACCGGTCCGGAGCAACTGCGCCTCCTCCCCCGCGAGTTCGTCGAGCGGTTCCGTACCGTGCGGGACTACGCGCGGACCCTGGACCACTTCGTGACCGCCCACCTCCCCGAGGCGGCCACGCTGCGCGGCCAGGCCGACTTCGACCGGCTGTACGAGGCCCTCCCCTCGTCCTACGTACGGAAGTTCACCGACGCGGCCAACGCGGCGCGGGAGTGGTTCCGCACCCGGGAGTCCGACTTCTGGCTGGACCTGCACACGCTGTACCCGGGCGTTCCGGAGCTGCTGCGCCGGCACAGCGGGTCGGTCGTGATCGTCACCGCCAAGGACGAGGGTTCGGTGCACGCGATCCTCGGCCGGCACGGCCTGGACGACACCGTCGCGGCGGTGTACGGCGAGTGCGGCCGCAAGGCGGAGGCGGTCCGGGAGATCAGCGACCGGTGGGGCGTCGCGCTGAAGGACGTCACCTTCGTCGACGACAACCTCACCAACGCGGTCCGCGTCGCCCGCACCGGCGCCGTGTCCCGGTGGGCCCAGTGGGGCTACCAGACCCCCGAGCACCGCGCGCAGGCCCGGGAGTGGGGCGTGTCCCCGCTGCACCTGGACGGCCTGGCCGGCCTCGTCCCCGCCGGGGTCTGAGCCGCCCGCACCCCCGCGGTGAAGGACGGGGCCCCGCCCGCACCCGCGGGCGAGGCCCCGTCCTCGTGCGTCCGCCCCTGCCACCCGCCCCGTCCCGCCCCTTCCGACTGGAGAGACAGCCATGTCCGCGCCTCCCTCGCCGCTCGCCGTCCGGACCGGTCGCGGACCGGCCGCCGACCTGCCCGGCGCCCCCTTCCCCGCCCAGCTCGGTCTGCTGACCGTGCTCGCGGTGGCCGTACCGGCCCAGCTCTACCTCGCCATCCCGATGGCCGGTCCCTTCCAGGACGCCTTCGGCGTGGACGCCGGGGCCGCCGCCTGGGCCGGGAGCTGCTTCTCGCTCTGCTACGCGCTCGGCTTCCTGCTGTTCGGCCCGCTCGCCGACCGCGTCGGCCACCGCCCGGTCCTCGTCCACGGAACGGTCGCGACGGCCCTGACCACGGCGGCCCTGTGCCTCGCCCCCGGCTACGGCTGGTTCCTGGCGCTGCGCGCGGCCCAGGGTCTGGCCGCCGCCTCCTTCGCCCCGGTGGCGCTCGCCTACGCCGCGCGCACCGCGGGCGACGCCCGGCGCCCGCTGGCCCTGTCGGTGCTGACGACCGGGCTGCTCGGCTCCGGCATCGCCGGCCAGGTGCTCGGCCAGGGCGTCGCGGGGCACGCCCCCTGGCAGGCCGTGTTCTGGCCGGCCGCGGTCCTGTACGCGGGCGCGGCCCTCGGGCTGCGGGCCCTGCTGCGCCCGCCGGTGGCCGACGCCTCGGTCTCCTTCGGCTCCACGCTGAGCGTGCTGCGGGCCCTGCTGCGCGACCGCCGTGCCGTCGCCGTCTTCGCCTCGGCGCTCACGGTGTTCGGGAGCTTCGTGGCGCTGTACGCGGTGCTCAACCGGCACCTCGCGGACGCCCACGGCCTGGGCGGCGGCCAGGTCCTGGCCGTGCAGGCGATCGGCGCGGCCGGCCTCCTCGTGGCGCCGGTGGCCCACCGCCTCGCGGCCGGCCGGGGCCCCGGATTCCTGGCGGTCGCCGGGTTCCTGACGGCGGCGACCGGGCTGCTGACCGCCCAGCTGACCGGGGCCCTGGCGCTGCCGGTGCTGGGGAGCGTCGTCTTCGTCGCCGGGATCGGGCTCACCGTCCCCAGCCTGGTGGGCCTGCTGCACCGGATCGCCCCGGCCTCGGCGGGCACCGCCGTCGCCTTCAACACCTTCCTGCTGTTCGTCGGGGCGTCGGCGGGCCAGCTCGTCGCCGCGTACGCGGGCTACCGCACGACGCTGGGGATCTTCTGCGTCGCGGTCCTCCTGGCCGCCCGCGCGGTGGCCACCGCCGGCCGGCCCCACGCGCCCCGCCCGTAACACCCGTAACACCCGTACGAACTCCGTACCCACCCGCTTCCAAGGAGTCCCTTGCCATGCGCACCCGCCGTGTCCTCGTTCCGCTGCTCGCCCTGCCGCTCGCCGCTTCGGCCGTGACGGGCCTGCCCGCCCAGGCCGTCGCCCACGACGGCCACCACCGCCACCACCACGACCGGACCGTCCTCACCCCCCTCGACCTGGCCGGCGGGCAGCAGCCGGAGAACCTCGTCGCGCTCCCCTCGGGCGGCTCCGCCGTCACCTTCGCGCTGACCGGCCAGGTCGCCGAGGTCTCGCGCACCGGCCGGGTCCGGGTCCTCGCCCAGCTCCCGGTACCGGCGGACGGCGACACGCCCGTCCTGCACAGCAAGACCTTCGCCGCCGGGATCGCCCGCGCCCACGACGGCACCCTGTACGTGGCCCTGAGCACCGGCACCGCCGAGCACACCGGCATCTGGCGCGTCCCCCGGCACGGCAGGGCGGTCCGGATCGCCGCCCTCCCCGCGACCAGCCTGCTCAACGGCGTCGCCCTCGACGAACGGCACCGGCGGCTGTACGTGGCCGACTCGACCGGCTCCGCGATCTGGACCGTCGGCCTGCGGGGCGGCGGCGCCGAACGCTGGGCGTCCGGCCCGGAGTTCGCGCCCGCCGGGTTCCTGGGCGCGAACGGGCTGCGGCTGCACGACGGCGCCGTCTGGGTCTCCAACCTGGACGCCGGCACCCTGCTGCGCGTCCCGGTCCGCCACGACGGCCGGGCCGGAACCGCGCGGCAGGTGCTCGGCGGTCTCGGCGCGGTGGACGACTTCGCGTTCACCGGCCGGGGCGACGAGGTGTACGTCACCGACATCAAGGCCGACACCCTGACGCGGATCACGCCCGGCAGGTGGCGCACCACCCGCACCACCGTGCTGAACGGCTCCGACGGCCTGTCCAGCCCGACCGCGGTGACGGTGCGCGGCCGGCGGGTCACCGTCACCAGCGCCGCGTACTTCACGGCGCACGACCCCAACGTCCTCCGCGCCACGATCGCCCGCTGAGACCATGACGGGGGAACTGGGAACGGCGCGCACACTGCCCCGACCGGGCCGCCCCGCCGCACGGGCGGCGGGGCCCTCGGGGCTGGTCGTCTTCGGTGTCACCGGGGACCTGTCCCGCAAGAAGCTGCTGCCCGCGGTGTACGACCTGGCCCACCGCGGGCTGCTGCCGCCGGGGTTCGCCCTGGTCGGGGTCGCCCTGCCCCGGCAGGAGGGCGAGGACGTCACCGGGCTGCTGCGCGAGTCGGTCGTGCGGCACGCCCGCACCCCGTTCCGGGAGGAGGTGTGGGAGCGGCTCGCGCGGTCGATGACGTTCGTCCAGGGAGACCTCGCCGACGACGACGTGTTCGAGCTGCTGGCCAAGGAGACCGGCGAACTGCGCGGGGCCGCGGGCAACTTCGCCTTCTACCTCTCCGTACCGCCGAAGCTGTTCGGGACCGTCGTACGGCAGTTGGGGAAGCACGGCCTGGCCCGGCCGCCGGCGGGGTCCTGGCGGCGGGCGGTCATCGAAAAGCCGTTCGGCCACGACCTGGCGTCGGCGCGTGCGCTGGACGCCGTCGTGCACGAGGCGTTCGCCCCGGAGCAGGTCTTCCGCATCGACCACTACCTGGGCAAGGAGACGGTCCAGAACATCCTGGCGCTGCGCTTCGCCAACACGATGTTCGAGCCGATCTGGAACCGCGGTTACGTGGACCATGTGCAGATCACGATGGCCGAGGACATCGGCATCGGCGGCCGGGCCGGCTACTACGACGGCATCGGCGCCGCCCGCGATGTCGTCCAGAACCACCTGCTCCAACTCCTGGCGCTCACCGCGATGGAGGAGCCGGCCGCCTTCGAGCCCGCGGCGCTGACCGCGGAGAAGCTGAAGGTGCTCAGGGCCGTACGGCTGCCCGCCGATCTGTCCGCCGCGACCGTGCGCGGCCAGTACACGGCGGGCCGGCCGGGCGGTGAGCCGGTCCCCGGCTACCGGGAGGAGGCCGGGGTCGCTCCGGACTCGCGGACCGACACCTATGCGGCGCTCCGGCTCGAAGTGGCGACGCGGCGCTGGGCGGGGGTGCCGTTCTATCTGCGGGCCGGCAAGCGGCTGGGCCGACGTGTCACCGAGGTCGCCGTCGTCTTCCGGCGCGCCCCGCACTCCCCGTTCGCGCCCGCGGCCACGGCCGGGCTCGGGCAGAACGCGATCGTGGTGCATGTCCAGCCCGAGGAGGGCGTGACGGTCCGCTTCGGCTCCAAGGCCCCCGGCCCGGCGATGGACATCCGCGAGGTGTCGATGGACTTCGCGTACGGGGACTCCTTCGCCGAGTCCAGCCCGCAGGCGTACGAACGGCTCATCCTCGACGTACTGCTCGGGGACGCCGGTCTCTTCCCGTGTTCCGCCGAGGTCGAGCGGTGCTGGGAGATCCTCGACCCGGTCGAGCGGCACTGGGCGGGACGGGGCGCGCCCGTCCCGTACGCGGCGGGCAGCTGGGGGCCCGCCGAGGCGGACGCGCTGCTGGCGCGCGACGGCAGAAGCTGGCGCAGGCCGTGAGCCGCGCCGCCGCTACCCCTTCCCCATCCTTCGACGATTCGGTACGCATGGAGGCGACATGAAGCACACCACCGGCAGGACGGCGCTGTTCGTCCTCACCAGTCACGGCGAACTCGGCACGACGGGCCGGCCGACCGGCTTCCATCTGGGCGAGACGTTCGAGCCCTGGGAGATCCTGCGGAAGGCGGGCCACCGGGTGGAGTTCGTCTCGGTGGCCGGCGGCATGCCGCCCATGATCGGCCACGATCCGGCCGACGCGGACCACGCGGCCTTTCTCTCCCACCCGGAGGGCGGCTCGCTCATCGAGCGGGCGCCGCGTCCGGAGGAGGTGGACCCCGGCCGGTACGACGCCGTGTACTTCGTCGGCGGCCACGGCACCATGTGGGACTTCCGGGGCCACCCGGCGCTGACGGAGATCGCCCGCACGGTGCACGAGCGGGGCGGTGTGCTGGCCGCCCTGTGCCACGGCCCGGCCGCCCTGGTGGACCTGCGGCTGAGCGACGGACGCCACCTGGTCGATGGGCACCGGGTCACCTCGTTCTCCGACGAGGGCGAGGCCGCGCGCGGGCTGGACACCGTGGTGCCGTTCTCCCTGCAGAGCGCGCTGGAGGAGCGGGGCGCCGTCTACAGCTGCGCGCCGGACCGGGAGGCGCACGTGGTGGTCAGCGGGCGCCTGGTGACCGGCCAGAACCCGGCGTCGGCGCGCGGTCTCGGCGAGGCGGTCGCCACGCTCCTGGCGGCCTGAGCGCGCGGGGGCGGCACCACCAGGGCTCCCGGTGGTGCCGCCCGCCGTCCCAGGGTGCCCGCCGGCCGCCGGACCGTACGGCTACCGGCCGCGTCCCGCCGTCCGGCCGCCGCTCAGGCCGACGGCGACCAGGGCCGCGGTGACCAGCACGACCGCCGCGTCGATCGCCAGCACGGTGTGGACGCCCGCCAGCCGGTCCGAGGTCGTGGTCGCGACGACGCCGAGCAGCGGGATGCCCACGGTGATGCCGACCTGCTGGGTGGAGGTCACCAGGCCGGTCGCGAGCCCCTGTTCCTCGTCGGGCACACCGGAGGTCACCGTCAGCCCGTAGGCGACGATCGCGCCGAGGTTGCACACACAGGCCAGCGCGAGGCAGACGGCCGCCGGCCACACGCTCCAGCTCTCGGTGCCGACGACCAGCAGCCCCGCCACCGAGAGGCCCTGCACGACGAGGGACACGACCAGGGTCCAGCGGGCTCCCAGCAGGCCGAGGACCTTCGGCACGAAGGCGCCCGAGACCGCGGCGGCCGTGCCCTGGAACCCGAAGACCAGACCCGTCTGGAACGCGGAGAGCTCCAGCACCTCCTGGAAGTACAGGGTCATGGCGAAGACGACGGTGCTCATCATCGCGAAGGTGACCAGGCCGCCCAGGTTGCCCCAGGCCACCGTGCGGCGCCTCAGCATCGGCAGCGAGATCAGCGGCTCGGCGGTCCGGGACTCGACCACCGCGAACACCGCCAGCAGCACCACGCCCGCGATCAGCGCCACGATCACGTCGGCGCCGCCGAAGCCCCGGTCGGCCGCCGTCGACAGGGCGTAGATCAGGGCGAGCAGACCACCGGTGACGGTGACGGCGCCCGGCACGTCCAGGCGGGGCCGCTCGGGCCGCCGGGACTCGCTGAGCAGCGAGGGGGCCAGCGGCAGGACGATCACGGCGAACAGCGCGAGCAGGGCCATCGTCGAGCGCCAGCCGAGGGTGTCGGTCAGAACGCCGCCCAGCACCATGCCGACGGTGAAGCCGAGCGAGAGCAGCGTGCCGTTGATGCCCAGCGCCCGGTCCCGCAGCGGGCCCTCGGGGAACGTGGTGGTGAGCAGCGACATGGCGGTCGGGACGATCGCCGCCGCGCCGACGCCCTGCAGGGCCCGCCCGGCGAGGAAGGAGGCCGGGTCCCAGGCGAAGGTGGTGAGCACCGAGGCCGCGCCGAACAGGGCGAGTCCGGCCAGGAACAGCTTCCGGCGGCCGTACAGGTCGCCCATCCGTCCGAACAGCAGCAGGAATCCGCCGGAGGGCAGGGCGAACGCGGTGACCGCCCACTGCAGTTCGGACTGGCCGAGGCCGAGGTCCGTACCGAGGTTCGGCAGGGCCACGTTCAGTACCGAGAAGTCGAGCGCGATCATGAACTGCGCGGCGCACAGCACGAAGAGGACCAGCCGGTCCCGGCGGGAGAGGGCGACCGGCGCCCCGGCGGCGGGGGCCTCGGGGAGCGGGGTGGACCGGGGCGAGGGTTCGTCCCGGGTGAGTTCTTTGTCGAGGTGCTGGGTCATGGCTTTCCTAGGGGACGGGGTCCGTGCCCGCCGGGAGGACCCGGCGGGCACGGCTGACAGGGGGGACGGGCGCCGGGGGTCAGTCCGGCGGGACGGGTCTCACCGTGCGGAACGCACCGCCCTCGAACACCAGGGGCGGGGCGTCCCGGAGGGTTCCGCAGCGCTCCACCGCGCCGATCGCGATGACGTGGTCGCCCGCCTCGACGAACCGCACGAGCCGGCAGGTGAAGTAGCCGATGGCGCCGGCCAGGACGAACCCGACGGCGAACGGCGCGTCCGCCGGCCCGGCCGCGCGGGCGAAGCCGCCCGCGCCCATGGGCCGTTCGGGGTCGGCGAACCACCGCGCCACCGGGGCCTGTTCGGCCGCCAGTACGTTGACGACGAACGCGCCGGACTCCTCGATGAGGCCCCGGATGCGGGCGCCCTCCTTGACGGAGAACGACGCGAGGGGCGGGGCGAGCGACAGCGTGGTGAAGGAACTCACCGTCATGCCGTGCACCGAGGAGCCGCTGCCGCTGGTCACCACCGTGACCCCAGCGGGCAGACAGCGGGCCGCCGCGCGCAGTTCGGACGCGGTGACCGCCGCCGGTTCCACACCGGTGGTCCTCACGAGGCCCCTTCCGCCCGCCGGGGCAGCGGACGCGCCCCGAGCAGGACGGCCGCCAGGTGCGAGACGCCCGCGCCGAACAGGACGAGCGAGTCGTCGTCGCCCGCCCCGTCCGGGGCGTCCTTGTCCTGCGCGAGCCGGTCCGCGAGGTTGATCAGCGGGTCGCTGCCGAGGCAGTGGCCGATCCGGCCGACGTTGCCGAGCGACAGCACGTCGCCGCCGAGGCCCACCTCGGAGAGGTAGAGCCGCAGGACGTTGCGGGCGAAGTTGCTGGGCAGGACACCTCGTACGGTGCCGAGGCCGGACGGGCAGCGGTCCGCGAGGCGCGCGAACAGCTCGCGGTGCGCCCTGATCCGGGACAGCAGCTGTTGCTGCGGCCCGCTGCCCAGGTTCAGTTCGGGTGCCGAGTGGTGGGCCATGCCCCGGACCGGGAGGCCGGGCGCGTCGGCGGACACCAGGACGGACGCGGCGGCGTCGCTGGCGATGGCCGCGCCGCCCGCCACGACGCGCTGCCCGCCCGTCGCCCGGTCCGCGAGGTCGCCGGTGACGACCAGGACGTTGCGGGCCGTTCCGTCGCGCACGTACGACGCGGCGGTGCCCACCGCGACCATGGCCGTGGCACAGTCCATGAGCCCCGCGGTGAGCACGGTCGCCCGGTCGATGCCCGTCTCGTCGAGGAGTTCGGCGACGTCCCGGTGGGCGGTGCGGTCCCGCGGCAGCGAGTCCGTCGCCAGGAGGACCATGTCGATGTCGCCGCCCGGCACCCGGGCCTCGGCGAGCGTGCGGCCGGCGGCGAGGGCCATCAGCTCGGTGATGCCGGCGTCCGACCATCGGTAGGTGTCGAACCCGGCCGCGGGCGCGGTGAGTTCGGCCGCGATCGCGGGGTCGGCCACCAGCTCGGGCAGTCCCGTCACCGGCTCGGCGCACTCGCCGAGTTCGTACGCCGGGGCGCACAACCGTGGGGTGATCACTGATCCGCCTCCTGTGCCGCGAGGTGCGCCAGCGCCGTGAACCGCTCGGCGAGCCGGCGCACGGTGGCCTCGTCGTAGAGGGCGGTGTCGTACTCCAGCCAGCCGGTGACCCCGTCCGGGCCGGGGTAGACGGCGAGGGTCAGGTCGAACCGCGCGGTGCCCTTGTCGAGGTCGGCGGTGGTGACCCGGGCGCCCTGGACGCGCCGCTCGTCGGCCCCGAGGTTGTCGAAGACGAAGACGGCGTCGAACAGCGGATGCGTACCGGGGACGCGCCGGCCGGCGTCGATCAGTTCGCCGGGGTACGAGGCGTGTTCGAGGCCGGCGCGGGTGGCGGTGCGTACCGCGCGGACCCGGTCGCGGTGCGATCCGGTGCCGCCGTCCCGCAGCCGTACCGGCAGGACGTTGAGCAGATAGCCCACCACGGTGTCGGTGCCCGGCCGGTTGCGGCCGGTGGTGAAGGTGCCGAGCAGGACGTCCTCGCTGCCGCCGAACTCCGCGAGGGCGGCCCAGGCGACGGCCAGCCAGCCCGCGTAGGCGGTGGCCGCCTCCCGTTGCGCGGACGCGGCCACGGCGTCGGCGACGGGCGCGGGAAGGCTGAACCCGATCCGTGCGCCGGCGCGGCGGGCCGGCCCGCCGCGGGGCCGGTCCGTCGGCAGCGGGCCGGGGGCGCCGGCGGTCTCGGCCGCCCAGTGCGCCGCGCCGGCCCGGCCCCCGGGGCTCCGCAGCCAGTCCGCCTGGTCCCGGACGAAGGCGCTGAACGGGCGGGGCCCGGCGGGCGCGGCCGGGTCCGTCTCGCCGGCCAGTTCGTCCAGCAGCAGCTCGAACGACCAGGCGTCGAAGACCAGGTTGTGCACCGCGACGAGCATCCAGGCCAGGTCGGGCGCGGGGCCCTCGGCCAGGGCCACGCGCAGCAGCGGCCCGGTGGCCGGGTCGAACGGTTCCGCCGCGAGGCGTACGGCGGCGGCGTGGGCCTCGGCCTCGTCGGCGCAGCGGATGCGGGAGAGGCGGGGGGCGAGTTCCCGGTGGACGACGCGGCGCACCGTACCCGTGCCGTCGCCGGAGGTCTCGAAGGTGGTGCGCAGGGCCTCGTGGGCGGCCGCGAAGCCGCGTATCCGTGCGGCCAGGAGGTCGAGGTCGACGGGTGCGCCGGTGAACCGGACGGCCTGGCACACCACGTCGACCGGGCGGCCGTCCACCTGGTGGTGCACCTGCCACAGCCGGAGCTGTCCGGGGGTCGGTTCGCCGGTGTCGGGCCGCTGTCCCGGCAGGGCGGCGCGGAGCCGGGCGCGTTGTTCCGGGCTGAGGGCGGCGAGGCGGGTGGCGAGCGTGTCACTCATGCGTACCGCCCGCGCAGCTCGTTGAGGTGGCTGAGGCTCTCCACGACGAGGTCCTCGTCGACGCCGAAGTCGATGAGGCAGGCGATCTCGGTGACGCCCATCCCCTTGAACCGGTCGACGACGGCTCCGCAGGAGTCCGGGGTGCCGAGGAGCGCCCCCTTCCCGAAGTACTTGTCGAAGGCGAACTCGATCAGCTGGTCCTGGTCGCTCTGTGTCATGTCCCGCACGCCGGCGCCCGGCGCCAGGTTCTTCTTCTGCGAGTCGATGACGGTGAAGAAGGAGCGCAGGTAGTCGCTGAAGGGTTCGCGGACGGTCTCGCGGACCTCGTCGAGGTCGGTGCCGATGAACGTGTGCAGCATCAGCGTGACGGTGACGCCGTCCGGGTCGTGCCCGTGCTCCTGGAGGGTCTTGAAGTACAGCGCGAGCTTGTCCTCCAGCTCCTCGTTGGTCATGTCGATGAGGGCGGTCAGCACGTTGCAGCCGAGCCGGCCGGCGGCCTCGAAGGTCTCCGGGCTCTTGGTGCAGGTGAGCCAGATGGGCAGTTCGGGCTGGACGGGCTGCGGGTGCAGCTCGATCTCGACGTGGTTGCCCAGGCCGTCCTGGACGTAGACCGGCGCCCCCTCCCAGAGTTCGCGCAGGGTGGTGACGGCGTCGAAGGTGCGCCGGCGCCGGTCCTCCCAGCCGGCCGGGTTGATGGCGAAGTCGACCGGGCTGAAGCCGGTGGCCAGGGCGATGCCGGCCCGGCCTCGGGAGAGGTTGTCCACCACGGACCACTCCTCGGCGACCCGGATCGGGCTGTGCAGCGGGAGGATGACGCTGCCGGCCCGGATCTGGAGGCGCTGGGTGGCCATGGCGAGGCCGGCTCCGAGCACCGAGGGGTTCGGGTAGAGGCCGCCGAACCGGTGGAAGTGCCGTTCCGGGGTCCAGATGGCGGTGAAGCCGTTCTCGTCGACGTACTTGGCCGCGTCCAGGACGAACCGGTACTTGTTCTTCTCGTCGCCCGAGAAGAAGATCAGACTGAAGTCCACCGTCAGCGCTCCTGTTCCTGAGAGGTCCCGGCCTGGGGGTTCGCGGCCGGGTCGTTCTCGGCCGCCGCGAGCAGCCGTTCGAGTTCGGCCGGGTCGAGCCCGTCCAGCTCGCGGGCCAGCAGCGCGACGTCGTCGTCGGTGGCGGCGGTGGCCCGGAGCCGGTCGTCGACCAGGCCGGCCAGCGCCCGCGGGGTGGGGTCGCCGAGCACGTCGGCCAGCGACACCTCGACGGAGAACTGCTCGCGCACGTTCGAGAGCAGCCGGACGATCAGCAGCGAGTCGCCGCCGAACTCGAAGATGTCGCCGTCGAGCGGCATCTCCTCGGCGCCCAGCGCGTCGCGCACCAGCCGGGCCACCTGGTCGGTGAGGTCACCGGCCGCGGCGTCCGGGCCGGCCTCGCCCGCGGGGACGCCGGCCACCGGTGTGGCGATGCGTTCGTCGCGCACCCACTGGTCGAGCCGGTGGTCGATGTCCCAGGTGGAGACGGCGACATGGGAGACGTCGCGCAGCGTCAGGAGCCGGCGGATGGTCTCCAGACCCTCGTCCGGCTGGATGGCCTTGTCGTCCATGCTGCGTCCGATGGCCGACAGGGCCCGCTTCTCGTCCTGGTGGTGCTGCCACACGTCCCAGGCGGCGCTGATCCACACGGTGCGGTCCAGGCCCCGGTTGGCGCGTTCGGCCGCCGCGTCCATGAAGTGGTTGGCGGCGCCGTAGCCGAGCAGCCGCAGACCGCCGAGCACCCCGGCGAGGGAGGAGAGCATGAGGCAGAAGTCGACGGGGTGGTCGGCGAGGACCTTCTCCAGGGCGATCTGGCCGTGCGCCTTGGACACGAAGTGCCACTGGCACTGCTCGACGCTGGCCGCGGTGATGGCGCGGTCCCACTGCTCGCTCGGCAGGCCCGCCGCGTGGACCACCCCGTCGAGCCCGCCGAACTGGGCCTTCACCTTCTCGACGGCGGTACGCAGCCCGTCCGCGTCCGCGACGTCGGCGTTGACGAGGAAGGGGGCGGCCCCGGCGGCCTCCAGGGCGCGCAGCCGCTTGATCCGCAGCGCCGTCTCGTCGTCGTGCGGATGCTCCTCCAGCCAGGCGTCCCAGGCCGCCCGCGCGGGCAGCGCCTCGCGCGTCAGCAGGGCGAGCCGGGCGCCGCACTCGCGGTGCAGCCAGGCCGCGATGGTGGAGCCGATCTCACCGAGCCCGCCGGTGATCAGGTAGACGCCGCCGTCCTTCAGCCGGGACGCGGCCGGGGCGCTCCAGTCCGCGCGGACGCGGGCCATCTCGGTGACCCAGCGGGTGGCGCCGCGCAGGGTGACGGCCACCTCCGGGCGCCGGAAGGAGCCCAGTTCGGCGGCGAGGGTGCGCAGCGACCGCTCGTCGGGCCGGGCGGGCAGGTCGAAGTGGCGGGCGCCGATGTTGCCGTGCTCCTGGCCGATGACCCGGGCGGCCACGGCCAGGGTGACCAGTTCGGCGGCCGGTTCGGGCTCGGCGGTGCTGACCGCGTACGCTCCGGCGCTCACCAGGTCGAGCTGGACGGGGCGGGTCACGCCGTACTCGCTCAGCGCCTTGACGAGGGCGATCAGGCTGTAGAGGCCGGCCCGCTGGGCCTGCTCGAAGCGCTCGACGCCGGGCTCGGGCGGGAGTGCGCCGGTGGACCAGGCGTGCACCAGGTGGCCGGGCAGCCGGTCCTCGGCGAGCAGGTCGGCGACGAGGCGGCCGTGGTCCTCCTCGGAGTCGGGCCGCACCGTCCAGGTGTCGCCGTCGCGGCCGTACGCGTCGCCCGCGCGCACCGTGAGCACCTCGCCGGCGAAGGCGTGGGCGCTCAGGCGCTCGGCGGTGCCGTCCGGGTCGGCGAAGAGGAGGACGGGGTCGGTGAGCGGCCGGGCCCCGGTGTCCGGGGTGCCGACGGCCGGGCGCCACACGGGCGCCGAGAGCCAGTCGTCCAGCGGCAGCTTCCCGGCCGGGGCGGCGGCGCTCCGGCCGGTCGCGGCGGTCAGCGTGTCGGAGCCGGGTTCGATCCAGTAGCGGGTGCCCTCGAAGGGGTAGGTGGGCAGCGGTACCCGGCCGCTGCCCCGGCCCGCGTGGAGGCCCGCCCAGTCCACCGGCAGGCCCGCCGCCCAGAGCCGGCCGAGCGCGGCGTGCACCGCGGTGAGGTCGGCGCCGGCGTCGCGGCCGCGCGCGGCGGAGGTGATGACCGGTATGCCGGTCTCGCGGTCCGGGTGGCGGCGGGTGAAGGTGGCCAGGGTCTGGCCGGGGCCGGCTTCGAGGAAGACGTGGTCGTCGTCGGCGAGCAGGGTGGCGAGGCAGTCGGCGAACCGGACGGTGTCGCGGAGGTGGGCGCCCCAGTAGGCGGGGTCGGTGGCCTCCTCGTCCCGTATCCAGGTTCCGGTCCGGTTGGACAGGAACGGAATGCGGGGGCGGTTCAGTTCGATGCCGCGCAGCAGTTCGGTGAGCGGTTCGACGGCGGGGTCCATCATCGGCGAGTGGAAGGCGTGGGAAGTGACGACCTTGCGGTGGGCGACGCCGTCGGCGGTGAGCCGGGCGGTCAGCTCGCGGACCGCCTCCCTGGTCCCGGCGACGGTGCAGACGGCGGGCTCGTTGACCGCGGCCAGCGCGACGTCGTCGCCGAGGTAGGCGGCCAGTTCGCCGGGCGGCAGCATGACGGCGGCCATCACGCCGCCGGGCAGCGCGTCCACCAGACGGCCGCGTTCGGCGATCACCCGCAGGGCGTCCGGCAGCCGGAAGACCCCGGCCAGGGTGGCGGCGACGTACTCGCCGACGCTGTGGCCGACGAGGGCGGCGGGGCGCACGCCCCACTCCTGCCACTGCCGGGCGAGCGCGTACTCGACGGCGAACAGGGCGGGCTGGGTGAGCAGGGTGCGGTCCAGGCTGGGGGCGCCGGACGCGCCGCCGGTCCCGCGCAGCGCCGGGTAGAGCACGTCCCGCAGGTCGAGCCCCAGGTGGGGCAGGAGCAGTTCGGCGCACTCGTCCAGGGCGGCGCGGAAGACCGGCAGGTGCTCGTACCAGCCCTGGCCCATGGCGGGGTGCTGGGTGCCCTGGCCGGGGAACAGCAGGACGACGGGGCGGTTGGCGGGCTGCCCGGAGTCCTGGTGGCTGTGGCGCGGGTCGCCGCTGCGCAGGGCCTGTACGGCGGTGGCGCGGTCCGGGGCGGTGACGACGGTCCGGTAGTTGAAGGTGCGGCGGGCGGTGGCGAGGGTGTACGCCGTGTCGTCGAGCCCGGTGTCGCCCCACTCGCCCGGCTCGGCGGGGGCGGTGGCCTCCAGGTGGTCGGCGAGGGCGGTACGGGCGGCTTGCAGCGCGGCCGGTGATTTCGCCGAGACCGGCAGCACCACCACGGGCGCGGCGCCGGCGCGGGGCCGGGTGCCGGTGGGCGGGGCCTCCTCCAGGACGACGTGGGCGGTGGTGCCGCCCATGCCGGTGGAGGTGACGGCGCAGCGCAGGGGGCCGTCGCCCTCCCAGGGTTCGGCGGCGGTGCCGACGCGGAAGCGGGTGCCCTCGACGGCGCACTCCGGGTTCCAGGCGGTGAAGTGGGGGGTCGGTACGAGGGTGCGGTGGTGGAGCATCAGGACGCACTTGATGAACGCGGTGACGCCCGCGGCCACGCTGAGGTGGCCCAGGTTGGCCTTGACCGAGCCGATGGTGAGCGGCGGGGCGCCCTCGGCGTCGTACGCCTGGGCCGCGGCGGCCAGTTCGATCGGGTCGCCCATCCGGGTGCCGGTGCCGTGCGCCTCCAGGTAGCTGACGTCGGCGGGGTCCACGCCGGCCACGGCCAGCGCCTCGGCGAGGACGGCGGCCTGCCCGGAGACGCCGGGCGCCGCGTAACCGGCCCGGTCGGCGCCGTCGTTGCCCACGGCGGAGCCCCGGACCACCGCCCAGATCGTGTCGCCGTCCGCGAGCGCGTCGGACAGCCGCTTGAGGACCACCACACCGGCCCCGTTGCCGAAGACGGTGCCGTCGGCCCCGGCGTCGAAGGGCCGGACCGTGCCGGAGGCGGAGGCGATGCCGTCGGCCTCGTGGAGGTATCCCGCCTCCTGCGGGAAGCGCAGGGCGACGCCGCCCGCCAGCGCGACGTCGCACTCCTGGGACAGCAGGCTCTGGACGGCGGTGTGCACCGCGACCAGGGAGGTCGAGCAGGCCGTCTGCACCGAGATGCTGGGGCCGGTGAGGTTGAGGTGGTAGGAGACGCGGGTGGCGAGGTAGTTGGGGTCGTTGCCCATCAGGGTGGGCAGGTCCTGGCGCATCCGCCGGATCGACCCGTTGAAGCCCTTCTCCCCCGTGAGCACGTTGTTGAGGAGGTAGGTGCTGTTGAGCGCGCCGGCGAAGACCCCGATGCGGCCGGGGTACTGCTCCGAGTCGTGGCCGCTGTGTTCGAGCGCGGCCCAGGAGCACTGCAGGAACATCCGCAGCTGCGGGTCCATCCGCTCGGCCTCGCGGGCGCTGAGGTAGAAGAACGACGCGTCGAACAGGTCGGCGTCCTCGACGGTCGAGGCGCGGCGCACGTAGCGGGGGTCGGCGGCCGACTCCGGGGGGACTCCGGCGGCGCTCAGCGTGTCCTCGTCCACGTCGGCGATCCGCTCGGTGCCGGCCAGCAGGTCCCGCCAGAACTCCGTGTGGTCACGGGCGCCCGGCAGTCGGCAGTCCAGGCCCACGACGGCAATCCGGCCATCGAGGGCTGAGTCGTCGTACGCGCGGTCAGTCACGGGTCCCTCCAGGGGCCAGGGTTCGGTCCCCGCCGGGGGGCGGGAGTGTCAGGGAGTGGGGGGCGGTGGTCTCGGGGCGGCGCGGGCGGCGGACCGTGCGGCGGCGGGCGCCGCGTGCCGTGCCGGCGGCGGCGTCCTCGCCGCCCGGCCCCGCGGGGCCGGCGGCCCGCCGGATCAGCCGGGCCAGGCTCCGTACGGTCGGGGCCCGGTACAGGTCGGTCATCCGCAGTCCGGGGGCGACGGTCCTGGTCAGCCGTTCGTGGACGGCCGCCATGCGCAGCGAGGTGCCCCCGAGGTCGAAGAAGTTGTCGTCGGGGCCGGCGTCCGCGATGCCGATCGCCTCGTACCAGGCGTCGGCGATGGCGCGTTCGAGGGAGCCGCCGGGGTGCGGGCCGGGCCCCGCGGCCGGCTGCGCGGCGGTCAGCGGGTCGGGCAGCGCCCTGCGGTCGATCTTGTGGTTGGCGGTGAGCGGCAGTTCGTCGAGCAGGACGTACGCGGTGGGGACGGCGTGGTCCGGGAGGATGCCGCGCAGGGCTGACCGCAGTGCGGCGGGGCGGGGCCGGGTGCCGGGCGCGGCCACCAGGTGGGCCGCCAGCTGGCGTTCGCCGAGCCGGTCGGTGTACGGCATGACGACGGCCTCCCGGATCTGCGGCAGGTCCTTGAGGACGCTCTCCACCTCGCCGGTCTCGACCCGGATGCCGGAGATCTTGACCTGGAAGTCGACGCGTCCGATGAGCAGCAGGGTGCCGTCGTCCAGCCGCCGGGCGAGGTCGCCGGTGCGATACGACAGGTCGGGGGCGGCGGCGCCGGGCGCGAGGTAGGGGCTGACGACGACGATCTCGCCCTCGCCGGGCCCCTCCACGGTCCGGCCCTCGGTGTCCCGGAGGTGGACGGTGGTGCCCGTGACGGGCAGGCCGAGCGGGAAGACGCCGGTGGGCGGGCGGTAGCCGGCGTCCGCGACGCGCAGCAGCGCGCAGGAGCACTCGGTGGAGCCGTAGGCGCCGGCGACCAGGCAGTGCGGTCCGAAGGCGCGCCGGCAGGCGTCGAGGTCGGCGAGGTGGAGGGTGTCGCCGCCGAGCGCGAGCATGCGCATGGCGGGGAGGGCGGTGCCGCGCGACTCCATCGCCCGTACGAGGGCCCGGAAGACGGGCAGCGTCGAGTGGTAGACGGTGAGGTGTTCGCGCGCCATCCACTCCAGCAGTCCGGCCACGCCGAGCGACTTGAGGTCGACGGGGTAGAGGGCTGCGCCGTTGAGCAGGGCGGCGAAGGTGTCCTGGACGGCGGAGTCCCAGCTGTAGGCGGACTGGAGGGTCAGCCGGTCACCGGGCCCGATCCGCAGGCCGTCCGTCCAGACCCGGGTGTGGTGCAGCACGTTGCGGTGCACCTGGGTGACGGGCTTGGGGCGGCCGGTGGAGCCCGAGGTGTAGAGGACGTACGCCTCGCCGTCCGGCGTCGCGCGGACCTCGGGGCCGGCCGCGTCGTGGCGCGCCAGGTCCTCGTACGCGAGCACGGGCCGGCCCCCGGCGAGCGCCGTCGCCGCCGGCAGGCTCGCGCGGAGGGTGACGAGGGCGGCGGCCCCGGAGTCGCGGGCCATGTACGCGAGCCGCGGTTCGGGGTAGGCGGCGTCCAGCGGCACGTACGACAGGCCGGCCCGCAGCACTCCGAGGAGGGCGGCGATCATCTCGGCGCCGTGCGAGAAGAGCAGGGCGACCCGTTGGCCGGGGCGCAGGCCCGCCCCGGCGAGCCCGGCGGCCACGCGGGCGGACAGCCGCTCGGTCTCCCGGTACGTCCACCGGGTGCCGGGGGTCACCACCGCCTCCCGGCCGGGGTGCGCGGCGGCGGTCTCCAGGAAGCGGTGGACCAGGGTGCCGGCCCGCTCGGCCGCGGGGAACGGGCGGTGGCCGGTGTCCGGCGCGCCGGACGGCGTTGCGGTGGTCACGGTGCGCGGTGCTCCTCTGGTCGGTCGCCGGTGCGGTGGGAGAAGAGGACCGCGGGGTGGGCGGGCCTCGCGCGCAGCTGGGCGTACGCCTCGCCGGCCCGTTCCAGCGGGAAGCGCGGCAGGTTCATGGCCGCCGGCCGGATGCCGCCGTCGACGATCAGGTCCAGGGCGCGCTGGAGGTTCTCGGTGACGGTGCCCTCGCCGTCCGGCGCGGTGACGTCGGCAAGGCCGCGCGCGTACGAGGCGTCGCGGTATCCGGCGCCGCAGCGGGCCGCGTACCGGATGTCGAGGTTGCCCAGCTCGACGCTGAACTCGACGCGGGCCGTGAACCGGCCGACGCCGACCAGCCGGGGCCGTCCGGGGGCCCGGCCGGCCCAGCGGACCGCCGCGGCGACGGTCTCGTCGGCGTCGCCGGTGCCGCACAGCAGCACACAGCGGCCGCCCTCGGCGGAGGTGCGGGTGGTGGCCAGGAACGGGGCGGCCTCGGCGACCTCGACACCGAGCGCGGCGGCCTCCCGCAGCCGGTCCGGGCGCAGGTCGAGGAGGGTGACCCGGTTGCCGAGGGCGGCGGCGGTCTGGGCGACGAGCTGGCCGACGATGCCCGCCCCGACCACGGCGACCTCGTCGCCGGGGGCGAGTCCGGCGCGGTCGACGGCGTGGACGGCGGTGGCGGCCAGGTTGGCCACGACGGCGTCCGCGAGGTCGAGCCCGTCCGGGACCTTCCGGCAGAGCCGGTACCCGGCGGTGATCACCCCGGCGTGCACGGCCTCGCCCCAGCCCATCGCGATGACCCGGTCGCCGGGGGCGAAGCCGGGCGCGTCGGGGCCGGCGGCCTCCACGACCCCGGCGGAGCAGTAGCCGAGCGGGAAGCGTTCGCCGGTGCGCGCGGAGCGGTCCAGGTAGTGCAGTTCGGTGCCGGGGCTGACCAGGCTCCAGGAGGCGCGGACGCGCAGCTCACCGGGGCCGGGCGCGGGGCAGTCGGCCTCCTCCAGCACGGGGAGCGGGGCGCCGCCGGCGACCAGGCGCCGGGTGCGCAGCGCGCGGGCGGCGGGCGGGGCGGTCATCGCCGCTCCTCGGTGACGGCGGGGGCGGCTGAGGCGGCGGGGGCGGCTGAGGCGGCGGGGGCGGCCGGGGCGGCGATCCAGCGCTCGTCGGGGACGATCTCCAGGTCCTCGCGGAAGCCGGGGATGGGGCCCATCGGGGTGGGCCTGCCCGATCTCTCGTACGAGGCGCGCCGGTTGCGCTTGCGCTCCAGTCCGAGGTTGAGGCCGGTGAGGTCGACAGGGCTGTGGGTGAGCAGCCCCCGGGCCAGTCCCTCGGCGACGGCCCGGGCGCCGGCCTCGGTGCGGATGAACGCCCGCCCGTGCTTGGGCTGTTCACCGCCGCCCACGCTGGCGGCGAAGATGTTGGGGTCGCCGTCGCTGACGCTGACGTCGGCCAGGCCCGACATCCAGTCGCCGCAGGACAGACAGCGGTACGTCTTGTTGCCGGCGAAGTCCCTGACGGCCTGCCAGAAGGCGACCCGGTGCTCGGCCCCGTCGTCCGTACCGATCCTGATGTCGCCCGGGTACTCGCCCTCCCGGTAGCGCAGCCGTACCACCGAGTCCAGGGGCACTTCGGCCCGGTCGCGGATGACGGCGGCGGTGCCCTCGGGGCGGGTGCTGGAGGAGCAGGCGGGCTCGATGGCCAGCACGACGTGGTCGCGGGCCCAGCGGCCCGCCGCGGTGTCCATCGCCTGGAGCTTGCGCAGGGCCTGGATGTGGCAGGCCACACCGGTGAGCGCGACCCTGGCGTCCGGCTCCTCGTCCATCACCCGGCGCAGCGCGCCCAGGTAGGGCGCCAGCTGGTAGGTGGACTGGGCGGTCTCGGTCAGCCGGGCGGGGTCCCATATCAGTGCGGGGGCGGCGCGCCACGGCTCGTCCGGGTCCCGGCCCATGGAGAGGGTGACGTCCACGTCAAGTGCGACCATCGCGGTCTGCAGGAGCGCGGTGAGGGTGCCGCCGCTGGCGGACGCCTCGAACACGTCGGGGTCGAGGGAGTGTCCCGCGACCACCTCGGAGAAGATGCCGGTCCAGCGCTCCCCGGGGGTGCGGGTGCGGCCGAACAGCCGCTCCTCGGCGGCGGGGGTGGCGGGGTCGGCGCCGGGGCAGACGTCGAGGCAGTCGGCGCAGTCGCCGCAGTCGGTGTCGGTCCAGGACGCGGCGGTGAGCACCGGGGCGAGCCCGTCGAAGCCGATGACCGCGGCCGGGCAGGCGAGTTGGCAGGCCCCGCACACGGTACAGAGGTCGAGGTCGAGTACGTCCTTCTGCAATTGCTGGAACGTCACAGGGATTCCTCGCTACAGGAGTCGGCCGCGGTGACCGCGGCTGCCAGGCCGTTCATGAGGTGTCGGTACGCGTCTTCGTCGAGCAGCGCGGGCGGGACGATCTTGACGGTGGCGTCCTCCGGGCCGCCGCCGAACAGCAGCAGCCGCCCGTCCAGGGCCGCCCTCAGCACCGCGCGGGCCCGCGCCGGGTCCGGCCGGCCGTCGCGTACGCAGTCGAAGGCGGCGAGCGCGCCCGCGGTGCGGACGGCGTCCATCCACGGGTGGCGGCCGGCCAGCGCGTCCAGGTCGGTCCGCAGCCGGGCGCCGAGGGCACGGGCCCGGCCCGGCAGGTCGACCTCGGCCGCGGTGTCGAGCACGGCGGCCGCCGCGGCGCAGGAGACCGGGTGGCCCGAGAAGGTGGAGGTCTGCACCCCGGCGGGCAGGGCGTCGACGACGTGCCGCTCGCCCACGACGGCGGCGACCGGGAAGCCGTTGCCCAGGGTCTTGCCGAGCAGGGTCAGGTCGGGCCGCTCGGTCATCGTCTCGGCGGCGAACATCCGGCCGGCGCGGCCCAGGCCCGTGTAGATCTCGTCCAGGACGAGCAGCGCGCCCCGGCGGTGCGCCTGCCGGGCGATCTCGTCGAGCAGGGCCGGCGCCACCACGAGCACGCCCTCGGTGACCTGGACCGGTTCCAGGACGACCGCGGCCGTCCCGCCCAGCAGGTCGGCCTCGTCGAGCGCGGCGGACAGGGCCGCCGCGAAGTCGCGGGCGTCGTCCGGGCCGGGCCGGCGCGGGTCGGGCAGTTCCGCGCGCACCACGGAGCCGGACGGCAGGCCGCTGTACGTCTTGAACGCGTCCCGCCAGGTCAGCGCGAGCGCCCCCGCGGTCTTGCCGTGGTAGCCGTGCCGGAAGGCGACGACGGCGCGGTGCCCGGTGACCGCGCGGGCGATCTTCAGCGCGGACTCGACCGCCTCGGCGCCGGTCGTGGTGGGCAGGACGGCCGGGTCCTCGTACGGGCTGATCCGGCCGAGGGCGCGGACCATCCGGGCGCGGGCGTCGGAGCCGAGTTTGCAGCCGGTGTGGGTGAGCCGGCCGAGCTGCCGGGCGGCGGCCCCGGTGACCGCGGGGTGCTGGTGGCCGAGGGTCGCCGCGCCGCTGCCCGACGTGCCGTCGAACCAGGCGGTGCCGTCCTCGGTGTAGAGCCAGGGGCCGCTGCCGGTGGCGAACTCGGGTCCGAGCACGGTGCCGGTGGAGCGAGCCTCGGGGGCGGGGGCCTTCACTTCCGTCATCGGTTGCTGTCCTCGCAGATCCTGGCGCCGACGGCACGCTGCACATCGGCGAAGTCGGGAAACGACGTGCGGTGGCAGGCGCCGCCGGAGACGGTGGTGCGGCCGGGCAGGCCCGTGGCGAGGGTCGCGGCCGCCATGGCGATCCGGTGGTCCTCGAAGCCGGGTACGGGACCGGCGCCGAGCGCCGAGCCGCCCCGGACGGTGAGTCCGTCGCCGGCCAGGTCGACGGTGGCCCCGAACGCCTCGGCCATCCGGGCCGTGGTGGCGAGCCGGTCGGTCTCCTTGAAGCGCAGTTCCCCGGCGCAGCCGATCCACGAGTCGCCGGGGAGGGTGGCGGCGACCGCGGCCAGCAGGGGGACCTCGTCGATCAGTGCGTGCAGCAGGGCCGGGCTGTCGACCCGTACGGAGGTCACCGCGGCCAGTCCGCCGCGCGCGACGACGGTGCCGACCGGCTCCCCGCCGGCGGTGGTGCCCCGGTCCTCGTAGGAGAGGTCGGCCCCGGCGGCGCGCAGCACGTCGAAGAAGCCGAGCCGGGTCGGGTTGAGGCAGACCCGCGGCACCCGGAGCGTGCCGCCGTCGCCCCAGAGCAGATGGGCGGCGACGGGGTAGGCGGCGAGCGACGGGTCGGCGGGGATGTCGATGACGGCGGGCACGGTGTATCCCCGGCCCGCGCAGACGACTTCGTGTTCGGTCGAGGTCAGGCCCTCGCCGAACGCGGCGAGCATCCGCTCGGTGTGGTCCCGCGACCTGACCGGGTGCCGGACCGTCACCGGCAGTCCGGCCGCCACCGCGGCGAGCACCACGGCGGAGCGGGCCTGGGCGCTGCCGACACGCAGGTCGACCGTGCCGGGGCGGCTCACCGGGCCCGCGATCCGTACCGGCAGCCGGCCGGGCTCGCCGAGGTAGGTGAGGTCCGCGCCGAGTTCGGCCAGCGGGTCCACCAGCCAGTCCATGGGCCGGTGCCGCAGCACCTCGTCGCCGTCGACGACGGCGTGCGTGCCGGTGCCCGCCAGTACGCCGATCAGCAGGCGGGCGGCGGCGCTCGACCCCTCCGTCTGGAGATACGGAACGTCCTGCGGCCAGGCGTCGATGTCCGGGTGGGGCCGTACGGGCTGCGGCCGGGGCGCCGCGGGCCGCCGGACCACGAGCGCGTCGCCCTCGGTGCCGACGCCGAGGCCGAGGGCGCGCATCGCGGGGAGCAGCGCGCGCACCGCACCGCCCGTGTTGGCGCCCCGCACCGTGAGGGTCGCGGGCGCGCCGGGCAGCAGGGCCGCGAGCAGGGCCCGGTGGCTCACCGACTTGTCGCCGGGCACGGTCACCCGGTGCGCCGTACCGGGGCGCGTGGTCCGGCCGCCGTCCACCACGAGGTCCGCCGAATCGGTCATCGGCATGGCGAAGCTCTGGACTTCTGGCACGGGATACTCCTCTTCTGACGCCCGGTCACCGACGGGTGGCCCGGGGGAACCCGGCACCGCGGCAGGCCGGCCGGCGGGTCCGCCGCGCTGCGGACCTCGGCGGATCGGGGGTCGGCCGGGCCCGGCTCAAGCTGCCACGGGCGGGGGCCGGGTCACAGGGGTTCGCGCTGGCCACCCCGTGACTTGGCCCCATCCGGACACCCCATACCGGGGAGGCGGGCCGCGATTTAGCATTCGAGGGGGCACAGCGAAGCCGACCGCGGGGAGACACGGGCGCATGGACGCACAGGGCACGGCGCAGGGGAAGGCGCAGGAGCTGTTCCGCTTCATGCTCGACCACCCCGACTGGACGCCGGAGAGCGCCCGGCGCGGTCTCGGGTTCTCCCGGATCGACCTGGAACTGGCCCAGCACCTGCTGCTGGAGGCCGGGCTGCTGCGGACGACCCGCGACAAGGCGGCGCGCCCCACGACGGTCGAGCCGGCGGTCGCCGTCGCCAGGCTGCTCGCGATGGAGGAGGACGACGCCAGGAGCTGGATGGCCTCCGTGCACGAGAGGCGCACCACGCTCACCGCGCTCGGCTCCAAGATGATGCGGCTCCAGGCCCAGGCCGACACCGACACCCAGGTCAAGCTGCTCACGGGTCAGGAACCCATAGCCACCGCCCTGAACGGGGTCTCGGTGACGGCGCAGCAGGAGATCCTCAGCATGCATCCGGGCTCGCCGCTGCCGCGTACGGTCCTGGAGGACAGCATGGACCGCAACCGCGCGGCGCTGGAACGGGGCGTCGTCATGCGCTCGCTCCATCTGGAGGCCATGAACAAGGTGCCGAGCGCGCGGGCGCATCTGGAGGCGCTGGAGGATCTCGGGTGCCATGTCCGGCTGACCCCGGCGCTGCCCTTCCGGCTGATCCTCGTCGACGGGGTGCTCGCCTACGTCTCCGCGCCCGCCACCGGCTCACAGCTGTCCGCGCTGGAGATCCGGGGGCAGGAGATCTGCTGGCTGCTGCGCCAGGTCTTCGAGCACTGCTGGCTGCACGGCCGGGCCGTGCCGAGGGGGGAGAGCGCCGTCCAGGAGGTGGATCTGTCGGACCGGGAGAGGGCCGTGCTGCGGATGCTGGCGGCCGGGTACACCGACGAGTCGGTGGCCCGCGCCCTGGGCATCTCCACCCGTACGCTGCGCCGGATGACCACCGTGATCCTGGAGAAGATCGGCGCCCGGAGCCGGTTCGAGGCAGGGGTCAGGGCCGCCATGCTGGAACTCGTCGAGACGTCCCCCGGCGGCCCCGCGGACCTGTGAGCGGACATCGGTCACCGCTCCCGCTGTCCGGTCACGGCACTGGCCTCTCCCGGCCAGTGGGCCGGGTATGGACACCGGCCCGGCCGCTCCCTTTGATGGGCGCTGTCGTCCCCCGGACCGTGGCTCGCCCCGTCGAAGGCAGGAACTGCAGATGGCTCCCGACCGTGCCCCGGCACCGGACCGCCTCCCCACCCCGGCCGCCGGGCTGACCGACGGCGTCGTGTGGCTGCGGCCCCTGCGGGCGGCGGACGCGCCGGCCGTGGCCCGCGCCGGTGACGATCCGGAGGTGGCCCGCTGGACGCCGTTCCCCTCCCCCTTCACGACCGAGCACGCCCGCGACTGGATGGCCGCCCAGCAGGCGGCCGGCACCGTGGACCTGATCGTGACCGACCGCGCGGACGGCACCCGGGTGCTCGGCTGGGTCGGGCTGCACGACCTGGACCTGCCGCAGCGGCGGGGCGAACTCGGCATCTGGCTGGCGGCCGACGCGCGCGGCCGGGGCATCGGCCGCCGGGCGATGGCCCTGATGACCGCGTGGGGCTTCGGCGAGCTGGGCCTGGTGCGGATCGCGGCCCTGTGCCTCAGCGGCAACACCCGCGGCCGCCGCGCCATGGAAGCGGCCGGTTTCGTCCCGGAGGGGGTGCTGCGCGCCTACGAGGACGTGAAGGGCGTCCGGTACGACACCGCGATCCTCGGCATGGTCCGCCCCGATGCGCGCGGCTGACCTCAGAGGGGGCGGACGAAGGAGACCCGGTCGAGACCGGGTCCGTCGTAGTCCGGCTGGACGGGCCGCCCCTCGACCTCCTTCGGGCCCGCTTCCGCGGTGAATCCCATCCGGGTGTGAAAGGCGAACGACCCCGTGTTCGCGGACGAGGTGATCGCACGCACCACGCTGCGCCCGTGAGCCCTGCCGTAGGCGAAGAACCGCTCGTAGAGGAATGTGCCGAGCCCGCGGCCCTGCTCCTCGGGAGCGACGCCGACAAAATGAATGTAACTCTCGTCCGGTCGCGTCTGGGACAGGAAGCCGACAAGGAATCCGGTCAATTCTCCGTCCCGCTCCACAAGGAAACTCCCCGTGGTGAAATGCTGAAAGTAAAGACGCGGCAGGAGCAGCGCCCGCTGCACACTTCCGGTACTCCCCTCGAACTCTCCCCACCATCGGTCGAGCACCTTCAACACCCGTGGATGGTCGTCGGGTTCGGGGCGCCGCACCCGCATTCCATTGAATTCGACGATCGACATGGCGGGATGCTAGCACGGGCCGCCCGGCACGGCGGGGACGTGGAAATCGATCGATATTCCGGCAGCGGACGTGACCGCATACGGACACGCTCCGAACCTGTACAGCCCCTCTTCGGAGCAGCAGCATTCAATCGTTCCCCGACGGTTTATGGAGAAGAAATATGCCGGGCTCACCCCGCTCCGCGGCAGCGGCTGTCCGCGACGAGTTGCACGCCGCCGGAATCGTCCTGCGCCTGGAGGACGGAGCGCTCCGCTATTCCGCTCCGCCCGGCGCGCTCACCGAGGAGCTGCGCCGATCGGTGCGCGCCTGCCGCGACGCCCTGATCGGGCTGCTGGGCGAACCGGACGGCGCGCCGCGGGGCCCCGGCGCCCCGGACTCCCGCGCCGAGGACTCCTGGCACTTCGCCGCCGACCCCGGTTCGGCCGGCGCCGCCTTCCCCCTGACCGATCTGCAACAGGCCTATCTCATCGGCGAGCAGGACTTCTACGACCACCCGGCGCCCGCCGTGTTCGTCCACGAGTACGCCTTCGCCGCCGGGACGTTCCCGGACGCCGACACGCTGCACGCGGCCCTGACCCTGCTGCGCCGGGCCCACGGGGCGCTGCGCCTCGCGGTGTTCGAGAACGGCACCCAGCGCATCCTGCCGGTCCCGGCCGGCGGTGAGGAACCGGGCCTGGTCGACCGCCACGACCTGACCGGCCTGTCCGGCGAGGCGGCGCGGGCGGAGCTCCTGGCGTTGCGCGAACGGCTGGCCGGCGATCTGCCCCCGTACGCCGAGGGTCGCCCCTTCCTGCTCCGCCACGTGCTGCTGCCGGACGGCACCGCCCGCATCCAGATCGCCCTGCGGCTGATCGCCTTCGACGGCGTCACCACCCAGTTGTTCTTCACCGAGCTGGCCCGGTGCTGCGTCGAGCCCGACTACCTCCCCGACACGCTGGGCCTCACCTTCCGCGACTACGTACGGGGCCTGGAGGAGCGCCGCGCCTCCGGTGCGCACCACTCCGCGCTGCGCTACTGGGAGCGCAGGGCGGACATGCTCCCGCCGGCCCCCGCCCTGCCGGCCCGGCCCGCCGCCGACCCCGCCGCCGATCCGACCGCCGACCCCTGTCCGGGCGCACCGCTGCGCCGGCTGTCCACCCGCCTCGACGCCCCGTCCTGGGCCCGCTTCCGGGCCCACGCCGCGGCCGCCGGGCTCCCGGTGGGCAGCGCCCTGTTCGCGCTGTTCACCGAAGCCCTGCACCGGTGGTCCGACGGGGCCGCCGGCGCCGTCACCGTTCTGGCCGCGCACCGCCCCGGAAGCCATCCGGAGCTGCCGCGCGTCTGGGGCAACGCCAGCACCACGGTGCTCGTCGGCTACGGGCCGGACGAGGCCGGGCTCTCCTTCGCCGACCGGTGCCGCCGACTGCAGGGCGGCCTGTACGCCGACCTGTCCGCGCTGGAGGTCTCCGGCGTCGAGGTCAGCCGCTCCCTCCAGAAGCGCCGGGCGGAGACCGGCAGCCCGGCCCCCGTGGTCTTCACCAGCGGGCTCGACCTGGTCGACGGCGCCCCCGGCGGCTTCCTGCTGCCCCTGCCCGGCGCCGAACTGGTGCACAGCTCCATCAGCACGCCGCAGATCCTCCTCGACCACCAGGTGTACGAGGAGGACGGGGAGCTGGTCTGCAACCTCGACCACGCCGAGAGCGCCTACCCGCCCGGCCTGATCGAGGAGTTGGCGGCCTACCACCGCAGGCGGCTGCGGGCCCTGGCCGACGACGGCGCGGAGTGGGCGGCCACCGGCCCGGTCCCGCTGCCGGCCGCCCAGCTGGCCGGCCGGGTACGGGCCAACGACACGGCGACGCCGCTGCCCACCGGCGAGCTGCACTCCTTCGCCCTGCGCTCCTGCCGCACCCTGCCGGAAGCCCCCGCCGTGCACGACGGCGAGGGCACGCTGAGCCGGGCCGGACTCGACGCGGCCTCGGCCGCGCTCGCGGACCGGCTGCGGGAGCTGGGCATCGGCCGGAACCCGGACCGGCCCGAGCTGGTCGGCGTACGGGTGCCCCGGGGCCGGGCGCAGTCGGTGGCCGTCCTCGCGGTGCTGCGCGCCGGAGGCGCGTACGTACCGATCGACCCGCACTGGCCCGACGCGCGGGTCCGCACAGTGCTGCGGCACAGCGGCGCCCGCGCACTGGTCACCGGGGCGGAACTCGGGACACCGGGCGAGCTGCCCGAGGGGGTGCACCAGGTCGTCATCGGCCGCTCCCCCGGTCCGGACGCCCCCGGCGAACCCGCGCCCCCGCTCCCCGGCGCCGCCGAGCCGCCGGCTGGCGGCAGCCTGGACCGGAGCGCGTACGTCATCTACACCTCCGGGTCGACCGGCACCCCCAAGGGGGTCGTCATCCCGCACCGGGCCGCCGTCAACACCCTGTGCGACCTCGCCGAACGGTTCTCCCTGACGCCCGACGACAAGGTGCTCGCGGTCTCCTCGCTCGCCTTCGACCTGTCGGTCTTCGACCAGTTCGCCGTGCTCGGCTGCGGCGGCAGCGTGGTGTGCCCGCCGCAGAGCGCCGTGCCGGACCCGCAGTCCTGGGGCGAGTGCGTACGGCGCCACGGCGTGACCGTGTGGAACTCGGTGCCCGCCCTGCTCGCCCTGACCCTGGAGTACCTCGGCGAGCAGGCCCGCGAACTCCTCGCCTCCCTGCGGCTGGTCATGCTCAGCGGCGACTGGGTTCCGCTGCCGCTGCTGGACCGGCTGGCCGCGTACTGCCCCGGCGCCCAGGTCATCGCGATGGGCGGCGCCACCGAGGCGTCGATCTGGTCGAACTGGTACCCCGTGACCGGCGTCCCCGCCGGATGGCAGAGCGTGCCGTACGGGACCCCGCTGGCCAACCAGACCATGCACGTCCTGGACCGGAACATGGCCGACGTCCCGGACTGGGTGCCCGGCGACCTCTACATCGGCGGCGCCGGCCTGGCCACCGGCTACCTCGGCGAGCCCGAACGGACCGCCGCCTCGTTCCCGCGGCACCCCGTGACCGGTGAGCGGCTCTACCGGACGGGCGACCGCGCCCGGTACCGGCCGGGCGGCATCCTGGAATTCCTCGGACGGGCCGACCACCAGGTCAAGATCAACGGCTACCGCGTCGAACTGGGCGAGATCGAGGCCCAGTTGTCCGGCCTCGCGGGGGTGGGGTCCTCCGTCGCGCTGGTCGACACCTCGCACAGCCAGCCGTACCTGGCGGCGTTCATCACCCGCGACGAGCCGGCCGCCGCCCCGCAGAGGGCCCGGATCGCGCCCGACGCACCGGGGCTGCTGCGGGAACTCGGCGACGCCCTGCCCCCGTACATGGTGCCCGCCACCGTCGTCGAGGTGCCCGGACTCCCGCTGAGCGGCAACGGCAAGGTGGACCGCAAGGCGCTCCTGGCCCTGCTCGCCGACACGGTGCGCGCGGCCCCGGCAGCCGGGGCGCCGGACGCTGCGGGCGGCGGCGCGCAGCGCCCCGGATCGCCGGTGGAGGCCCGGCTGCTCGCCCTGTGGCAGGACCTCCTGGGCCCGGCCGCGAGCGGCGTCACCGACGACTTCTTCACGCTGGGCGGCAGTTCGCTGACCGCCGTACGGCTGTTCCGCTCCATCGAGACGGCCTTCGGGCGCCGGCTCCCGCTGGCCTCGCTCTTCCGGAGCAGAACCGTACGCGCCCAGGCCGCCCTGCTCACCGCCGGGGACGGCACAGCGACGGGCGACGACACCGGACCGCTGGTCGGCCTCGGCGGCGACGGCGGGCAGCACGTGGTGTTCGTCCACCCGGTCGGCGGCGACGTCCTCTGCTACGAGGAGGCCGTCTCCGCCATGACGGCCGACCCGGAACTCGCCCCGCGGATCTCGCTGCACGGCCTGCGGGCGGCCGGGCTGCACGGCGCGGAGGAGCCCGCGAGCAGCCTCGACGCCATGGCGAAGCACTACGCGCACACGCTCGCCGAGCGCCTGCCGGACGGGCCGCTGCATCTGGTGGGCTGGTCGCTCGGCGGGACCGTGGCCCTGCACACGGCGGTGCTCCTGGAGCGGGAGGGGCGGCCGGTGGCCTCCCTGACCACGATCGACTCCTTCGTCGGGCGCCCGGACGGCTGCGCGCCCGCCGCCGGCGTCCGGCTCGCCGGATTCTTCGGCGATCTGCTCGGCCGGGGCGACCTCGCCGCACGGCTCCCGGACGCGGGCCCGGACGCGTCCGACGAGGAGCGGCTGCTCGCCGCCCACGACGCCCTGTTCGCCCAGGGACTCATCGGGAGGGCCCTCGAACCGGCGGAGCTGTCCCGGCTGTTCGCCGTCTACCGCAACAACGCGGAGATCCTGGAGCGCCACACGCCGGTCGCCTGGCACCCCGGCCCGGCAGCGGAACCGCCCGCACCGGACGGGCCGCCGCCCCGGCTGTCGATCCGCGCCGGACGGACCTCGCGCCACGCCTTCCCCGGACTGCTGCCGCTCGACGAGGTCGTGGCGGACCCCGGCCCCGTACTCACCGTCGACGAGGACCACTTCTCGGTGGTGCGCGCCGCGGCCGCCGCCCGGCTGGCCCGGCGGATCGGCGCCCTGTGCGCCGCCGCCCCCACCACCGACCGCCCGAGAGGAGCACGGGAATGAGAACACTGTCCGCCGAGCGCGCCCTGCTCGAAGCCCACCTTCCCGGCTTCGACGGATGGCTCGCCGAACTGGGCATCGACGGCGCCGAGGACCCGGAGGGCGACGTGATCGAGGCGTTCCGCCGGGCCGGCGGCGGCAACCTGTTCGTCCCCCGGGAGCTGGGGGGCGCCGGGCTCGGCTGCCGCGACGGCGTACGCCTCCAGCGGGCGGTCGGGACCCGCGCCCCGGCGCTGGCCGTCGCGACGACCATGCACCACTACAAGGTCGCCTGGCTGGCCGCCGCGCTCGGCGCGGACGCGGACGCCGTGCTCCGGGAGGTCGCGGAGCAGCGGCATCTCGTCGCCTCCTGCGGCGCGGAGGGCCAGGTGGGCCGGAGCCTGTTCACGCCCGGCATCCGGGTCGCCGCCGCCGACGGAGGGCTGACGGTGTCGGGCACCAAACGCCCGTGCTCCCTGACCCGTTCCATGGGCCTGCTCACGCTGACGGCGACCGCGCCGGACGACAGCGCCCCGGAGAGCCCGCTCCTGATGCTGGTGATCCCGGCGGACGCGCCCGGAATCCGGCGTGAGCCGTTCTGGCGCAACCGGGTGCTGCGCGCCACCCAGACCGACGCGGTGCTCCTCGACGAGGTCTTCGTACCGGACTCCATGATCATCCCGATCGGTGACCCGGCGCTCTCGCCCGGCCGCTTCACCTCCAACCTGCTCTGGTTCCAGCTGCTCATCACCGCGTCCTACCTCGGCATCGCCACCGGCCAGGTGGAGCGGCTCCACACCGCGCAGCGCGGCACCCCGGGCGACCGGGTGGCCGCGCTGGCCCCGCTGGAGACGGTGTGCGCCGCCCTGGAGGCGCTGGCCCGGGAGGTGGACGAGGGCCGGTGCGACGACGATCTGCTCGGCCGGTCCCTGCTCGTGCGCCACACCGCCCAGCGGGCCATCGCGGAGGCGACCGACCGGGCCCTGGAACTCGCCGGCGGCATGCCGTTCGTGACGGGCTCGCAGGGGGTGGACGCCCTGGCCGCGAGCCGGGGCCTCGCCTTCCACCCGCCGTCCGAGATCTCGGCGCGGGAGCCGCTCGACACCTGGCTCGGCGGCGGCGGACTGACCCTGAAGTGACCGCGTCCCCCTGGGGCGACCCCCTCTCGCAGACCGATCGACGCGCCCGTCCGGGCGCAGCACTTGGAGATTCGATGATCGTCCTAGGTCTTCATTTCGGCCACGACGCGGCCGTCTCCGTCCTTCGTGACGGGGCCGTCGTCTCCTACGTGCTGCGGGAGCGGCACACCCGGGTCAAGCACGCGGCCACCCTCGACGTGGCCACCGTGCGCCGGGCCCTGGACGGGGCCGGCCTGCGGGCCGACGAGGTGGACGCGGTCGCGGTCTGCTCGACCCAGGGGGTGGAGCTGATCGTCGACGACCCGGCGGCGCTGTCCGTCGCCTACGCGGCGGACGACCCGTTCGGCCGGCCCTGCACGCTGCTGGAGGAGGAGCCCGGCGCGGCCGGACGGCGGGGCGGCGGCACCCTGCTCGACTTCCTCTACGACCCCGGCCTGTCCGCGACCTGGCTGGGCCGCTCCTACGCGCGCCTGTACCCGGAGCACACGACGCTGAGCCGGGCGGACGTGCCGTTCGTCCCGTGGGTCGACGACTACGTCACCGTGCCCGAGTGGGCGGGCACCCGCGGTCTCGCGGAGCTGGCGGCCACGCCCGTGTCGGCCGACGAGCGGAACCGGTACGGCTTCCACCTGCCGGTGCGGGTGACGCTCGACGGGACCACGATCCCCGGATACGCCGTCCACCACCACCTGGCGCACGCGGGGAGCGTGTACTACGCCTCCGGGTTCCGGGAGGCCGCGGTGTTCACGCACGACGGCTACGCCGAGGGCGAGAGCTACCACAGCGGCATGTTCTACCTGGGCCGGGAGCAGGCGCTGTACCCGCTCGCCCCGCACCACCTGGGCCTGGGCGGCCTGTACGACCGGGTGGGCGCCGCGCTGGGCCTCGGCCTGGTCGGCCCGGCCGGGAAGCTGATGGGCCTGGCCGCCTACGGGCGCCCGCGCTTCTACTCGTCCCGGTTCCTGGGCAACCACGCCGACCTGCGCGAACGCTTCCCGATGGACGTGGCGACGGCCTGGCTGCGGCACTGCCGCCGGGAGGCCGAGCGCATGGGGTACGACCTCGCCCCGTACGGCGACCCGGAGCAGGCGACCGCCCCGGTCAACGCCGATGTGGCGGCCAGCACCCAGAAGCTCTTCGAGGAGGTGCGGATGGAGGCGGTGCGTACGCTGCACGCCTCGCTGGGCGCGGCCGGCCTCGCGGTGCCCGCGCTCTGCATGTCCGGCGGCACCGCGCTCAACTGCCCGTCCAACACCCAGATCGCCCAGGAGGGGCCCTTCCGGCGCGTCTTCGTCGAACCCGCCTGCGACGACGGCGGCATCGCGATCGGCGCGGCGCTCGCCGTCCACCACTCGATCCTCGACCATCCGGTCCCGGCCGCGGCCGACGGCGGCCGTTTCCCCTCGCCCTACCTCGGCACGCCCCCCACGGCCGCGGGCATCGCCGCGGCGATCGCCGCCGCCGGCGACCGGATCGCGGTCGAGGACCCGGGCGGCGGCGAGGCGGTCGCGGAGCGGGTGGCGGACGATCTGGTCGCCGACCGCGTGGTGGCCTGGTTCGACGGGGGCAGCGAGGCGGGGCCGCGGGCGCTCGGCCACCGGTCGATCCTGGCCGACCCGCGCAACGCGGAGAACTGGCCGCGGGTGAACCGGGTCAAGAGCCGTGAGGCGTGGCGGCCGTTCGCCCCCGCGGTGCTCGCCGAGCACGCGGCGGACTGGTTCGGGGACGTGCCGCTGCCCTCCCCGTACATGCTGTTCAACGCGACGGTGCGGCAGACGGGGATACCCGCCGTGACCCATGTGGACGGCACCGCGCGTATCCAGACCGTGGACGCCTCGGCAGGCGGCTACCACGCGGCGATCGCCGCCTTCCACCGCCGGACGGGCGTGCCCGTGGTGATGAACACCTCCCTCAACGGCCCCGGGGAGCCGATCGTCGAACGGCCCGAGGAGGCGCTCGACCTCTTCCTGAAGACCGGACTCGACGTGCTGTACCTGGCCGGCCTGCGCATCACCCGCGCCTGAACTCCGTCTCCGGGGAGGAACCATGAAACTGACGACCTGTGAGACGGCGCCCGGCGACTGGACCGGTGACGTGCTCGCCCTGGGCGTGTACGACGAGGGCGGGGCACCGGCGGACCAACCGTGGCTGAGCGGTGTCGACGCCGCGCTCGGCGGGGCCGTCGCCCGGCTGCTCGCGTACGACTCGTTCGGCGCGGCCCGCGACGAGCTGGTGACGGGGCCCGGGGTGCCGGGCCGGTGCGAGCGTCTGGTGCTGATCGGTCTGGGCCGGCGCGACGAGGTGACGCCGCACACCGCGCGGCGGGCCGGCGCCGCCCTGGCCCGGACCCTGACCACCGGACCCAACCGGCGGGTGGCGGTGGCGCTCGCGTCCTGGCGGGCCGGCGGGGAGGAGATCGTCGAGCACCTCGTGGAGGGGCTGAGCCTGGCCGTCCACTGCGGCCGGTGGAACGTGCTGCCCGACCGGTTCCGCGCGGACTACGGCTCCGACCTGCCGAGGGAGCCGGAGAGCGCCGAACTGCTCGGCTGTGCGGCGCCGGAGGACCTGCTGCGCCGCGCCGGGGTGTTCACCGACGCCGTGGTGCTGGCCCGCGAGCTGGTGGCCGCGCCGGCCAATCTGATCACCCCCGAGCGGCTGGCCCGTGAGGCGGCGGCGATCGCCGCCGCCGACGACCGGTTCTCGCTCGACGTGTGGGACGCGGACCAGGGCGCCGAGCAGGGGCTGACCGGCTTCGCCGCCGCGGCGGCCGGCAGCGCGGACCCGGCGCGGTTCATCCGGCTGGGCTACCGGCCCGCCGCCCCGGAAGGTCCGCCCGTCGCCCTGATCGGCCTGGGCCTGACCCATGACGACCGGGGTGTGCTCCGGTCCGGCGGCGCGGTCCAGGGTGCGAAGAAGTACATGGCGGGCGCCGGTGCGGTGCTCGGCGCGGCGGCGGCGCTGGCCGCGCTCGGTGGCCGGACGGAGGTCCAGCTGCTGATCCCGGCGACGGCGAAGGCCGCGGGGCCGGGCGCGCTGCGGGTGGGTGACCTGGTCACGACGGCCTCCGGCGCCACGGTCGAGGTCAACCACGAGGACGCGCACGGCCGGCTGCTGCTGGCGGACGCCCTGCATCTGGCCAAGCGGCTGGGGGCGGCCCGTACGGTCAGCGTCTCCGCGCTCGGCCTGCCCGTCGCGGCGGCCCTCGGCCCGAAGGCGGCCGGGCTGTGGAGCACCCACGACGCGCTCGCGGCGGATCTCGTCGCGGCCGGTCGCGGTGCGGGGGAACTGCTGTGGCGGCTCCCGCTGGTCGACGAGTACGACGACGAGTTGTGGGCGCCGTTCGCCAATCTGCGGGCCGCCGGGCCGGAGAGCGGGGACGCCGCCACGGCCGCCGCCTTCCTGCGCCGGTTCGCCCCGGCGTCCGGCTGGGCCCATCTGGAGATCACCGAACCGGCGTGGTCCCCCAGGATCGACGGCTACTACAACGCGGGTGCCACCGGGTACGGCGCCGGCACCCTGGCCCGCTGGCTCTGCCCCCGCTGAGCCGCCCCATCTCCCGAGGATCATCCATGTACGCACCTGAGCTGTACCGTTCCGAGGAACTCGCCCAGCAGCACGGGCTGATCGAGGCCCACCCCTTCGGCATGCTCACCGCGACGGTGGACGGCAGGCCGCACGGCACGCACATCCCCTTCGTGCTCGACAGGGGGCAGGGCTCGCGCGGCCGGCTCCGCGCCCATCTGGCCAAGGTCAATCCGGTGGTGCCGGTCCTCGCGGAGGGCGCCGAGGTGATGGCCGCGTTCGTCGGGCCGCACGCGTACATCTGCCCCGACGACTACGCGACCGAGACGCACTTCCCCACCTGGAACTACGCGGCGGTGCACGTCTACGGGCGGCCCCGGCTCCTGGACCCGGAGGAGGAGTTCCGGCAGCTGGAGGACCTGATCGCGGCGGAGGAGGCCCGCCGGCTGCCGAAGGAGCCCTGGACGCTGGACCGGGTGCCGCGCGAGCTGGTGGAGCGGTTCCGCACGATGATCGTCGCCTTCGAGCTGCCCATCGACCGGATCGACGCCATCTTCAAGTTCGGCCAGAACAAGAAGGAGGAGGACGTCGTCGCGCAGATCGACTCCTTCCGCAGCCGCCCCTTCGACTCCGCGGCGCACTTCGCGGACCAGCTCCACACGCACAACGCCGAACGACTCGGCTGAACAACGGACGTGACGAGAAAGGCTCTTCGATGCCCGCACACCCCCTGCCGCCCCTCACCGCCGAGACGACGCACGAGGAGGTCCGCGAACGGATCTCGGCGGTCTGGCGTGATCTGTTCGCAGAGCCCGGCCTGCGGATCGAGGACGACGACAACTTCTTCTCGCTGGGCGCCTCGTCGCTCCTGGCGATGCGGATGGTCACGGTCCTCTCGGAGGAGCTGGACGTCCCGCTCTCGATGCTCGCGGTGGTCGAGAACCCCACGCTCGGCGGACTGGTCCGCCATGTGCGGGAGCTGTCCGCGGCCGGCTCCGACCGTGAGGTCGGCGAACTGTGACAGGCCGCGCCCAGCCCTCACGGCCTGCATAGATATGCAGGCCGTGAGAGGCCGTTGGCTCAGCCCCAGATCAGGTCGCCGAGAACGATGACGCCGCCGGGACCGCCGTTCATCGCCGCAACATCCCGGCCGCCTTCACGCACTGCAGTCACTAGACTTTGCCCAGTACTCATTTGAGCCATTCCCCCACTTCGTGGTCGACGAAGATCGCCCGGCGTCCGCACGCCGCAGCGAGAGTGACGCAGAGTAGTCGCTTGAACACGACCCCGGTCACGCCGCATCCATATTCGAGGATCGGTACATAATTTCGCAACCAAAACAGCCTATGAACTCACATGGCGGGATGTGCGGCCCGGTCCGGCCCGTCCGCCTCGACGGCGGGCCGCTCGGTCGCGTACAGAGCCGGCTCGGCGGCCATGTACCGCTTGAGCCGCACCATCAGCACCGCGAGGCAGGCCATCGCCGCCGCGCCGACCACCGGGATGAGCACCACGAGCGGCACCGCGTGGCCGGTCACCGCGAGCAGTCCACCGGCCAGGGGCAGCGACAGGAAGTTCAGCAGGGAAACGGCGGCGACCGTACGCCCGAACTCCTCGCTGACCACGACCCGCAGCCGCAGCGTGCGGATGACGACGCTGAACACGCTGTCACCCGCCATGAACACCGCGACCAGGGCGGCGAAGAAGAGGAATCCGGTGGTGGGGCCCAGCGCGATGAAGACGACGCCCTGCACCACCGTGCTGACGGCGGCCACCGCCAGGAAGCCGAAGCTCCGGATCAGCCGGGGCGCCGCGGTCAGCGTCACCATGGCCACCAGCCCGGCGGCCGAGTACACGAGGCCCAGCGCGCCCTCGTTGTGGCCGTAGCGGTCCGCGAGGGCGGGGGCCACGCCCTGGATCAGGCCCAGCATGATGTTGACGCACATGGTGGCCAGGACGATGGTCCTGAGCACCGGAATCCGCACCACGTTGCGGATTCCGGTCACCGAGTCCCCCAGCAGCCGGCGCGCCGCGGAACCCCTGCCCCCGCCCTTCCCCTCGCCCGGAACCGGGTCCGGGGCGAGGACCGGGACCGGGACCGGGCCTGCCGCGGCGGTCCGTTCCGCGCGCGGCAGGCCGAGGCTGAGCAGCAGGCTCACCCCGAACAGGCTCGCGACCACCACCACGATCGGCAGCGGGCCGGTCAGCAGCAGGGCCCCGCCGACGACGGGAGCCAGCAGCAGCGTGCCCTGCTCGATCCCGCTCAGCACGCTCTGCGCCCGGTGCATGTCCTCCGGCGCCACGAGCGTGCCCGCCAGCTTCTCGCCCGCCACGAGGACCTGCTCGCAGCAGATCCCGGCCAGCAGGGCGAAGACGATCACGACGGCGAAGGCATGGCTCTCCAGGACCACGGTGAGCACGGCCGCCACCACGCCGAGCCCCACCCGCACGAGGTCGTTGGCCCGGTAGATGCGCTGCTCGGGATACCGGTCGGCGAGATGCCCGGCGACCGGCAGCGACAGCAGCCGGGGCACCCACTGGGCGGCCAGGACGAGCCCGGACCAGGAGAGTTCGCCGGTGGCCTGGTAGGCGAGCACGGGCAGCAGGAACTGGATGAGCTGGTCGGTCATCCAGCCGACCGCGCGCAGCGCGTAGTAGCGGTGCACGGCACCGGCCGGGCGCGAGGGGAGGGGGGTCATGAAGGCTCCGTGAGGAAGTGGGGCTCGGGGGGCCGTCTACAAGACGGGGACCACCGTCTCGCCGAGGCTCTGCCAGATCTCCCGCGCCTGTTCCGGCGAGTCGGCCGCGAACAGCGCGTACCCGATGCGGCCGCGGAAGTCGTGCAGGGGCGGGATCTCCTCGCCCGGACCGATCACCACGCCGGTCTCCGTCACCTCGGGGCGCGCGGCGACCTCGTCCCAGCCCTTCAGCTCGGTGTAGCTGGTCAGTCCGGGGGCGGTGAAGTAGCGGATGCCCGCGCACTTCACCTGCCGTCCGACCTCCGCGCGCAGTTCCTCCGGCGTCCGGCCCAGGTAGGCGGCGAGCATCACCCGTGACATCGAGGTCCCGGTGGAGAGCTGGACCAGTTCGGTGATCCGGTCGCCGGGCAGCCGGGCGGCGATCTCGATCAGTACCGGTTCGTCGCCGGGCAGCCGGAGTTCGCAGTGGAACGGGCCGGAGGTGATGCGGACGGCCTCGGTGACGCCCCGCACGTACTCCGTGATCCGGTCCAGGACGGGGGCCGGGACGGCGGACGGGACGATGTGCCCCAGCTCCACGAAGTACGGTTCCGGGCCGAGGAGTTTGCGGGTCACCGAGAGGACCACGACCTCGCCGTCGTGCACATAGCCGTCGGCGCTGAACTCGGGGCCGGTCACGTACTCCTCGACGACGACCCGGGTGTCCATGGCGAAGCCCAGGTCCAGCCGGCGGTCGCCGGCCAGTTCCTCGAAGGCCGCGCGCAGTTCGCCGGCCGTGTCGGCGCGGCGGACGTGGATGCTGCCCGAGGACTCGACCGGCTTGATCACACACGGGAAGCCGATGGTCGCGGCGGCCCGCTCGACCTCCTCGGGCGTCCCGGCCCGGACGTGCCGCGGCACCCGCAGCCCGGCCGCGGCGGTCCGCTCCCGCATCAGGGCCTTGTTGCGGACGAGGTCGACGGCTTCCAGCGGCAGGCCCGGCAGGCCGAGGCGGTGCACCAGGCGGGTCACGGCCGGGATGTAGAACTCCGCACCCGGCACGAGCGCGTCCAGCGGGTGTGCGGCGTGGAAGGCCGTCACCGCGTCCGCCAGCGCCCGTTCGTCGTTGGTGTCGACGGTGAGCAGGGTGTCCACGAACCCCTCGAACCCGGGCGGCAGACTGCGGTCGTCCACCCCGGCGCTGGCCACGACGACCTCGAACCCGAGCCGATGGGCGTCCTCGACCATTCTGGTGCCCGAGGAGACCGGCTCGACGATGAGGACCCTGGTACGCCGTTCACCGGTGCCGGGGAGCGAGTCTGACATGTGACGTTCCTTCTCGTGTTGAACCGTGGTGCGGGTCGGCGGGCGGAGCGGGGCCGGCCGGAAGGAGGGTTCCGGCCGGCCGGAAGCGGGATCAGACCAGGGCCCGGCCGTGGTCGGAGTAGCGGCGTCCCTCCGCCTTGCGCAGGTCGGCCATCACGTTGATGCGGCGCAGCCAGCGGTCCGTCCCGTCGTAGCGGGCGGCGAACGGGCGACGGCCGTGCACGGCCCGCTTGTTGTCGACGATCAGCATCTCGCCCGGAGCGAGCGAGACGTCGCGCAGCTTGGCGTCGATGCCCTTGACGACGGCGTCCAGGGCGGCGGCCGCCTCCGGGTCGAGGTCGCGCGGCATGAACGCGGGGTCGATGCAGATGAAGGGCGAGTCCGGGTTCCCGGAGAGCACCGAGGTGCGGCGGGGCTCCTCGTTCATCTCGGCGATCTTGCGGAACGCCTCCGCGACCCAGTCGCCCTCCTCGACGCCGGTGGTGCCGGCGTTGAAGCTCGCGGTGTGCGACTCGTCCGGCAGGATCACGAACCGCTCCTGGAAGAGCACCTCGCGGGTCCGGTCGTCGAGTTCGACCTCCTGGACGGGGGCGAAGGTGGTGGGCACCTTGTCGTGGTTCCGCAGCCCGATGAGCATGATCCAGTCCGCGCGCAGCGGGTGGAAGGCGTCCTCGTTGTGCCACTCCAGGTTGACCGTGGAGCTGGAGCCCAGCTGCTCGTTCTCGTGGCCGGCGATCGGGAAGAGGTCGAGGACCATCCGGCCGCGCTGCTGGGTGAGGTAGGAGACCGGGTCGCCCAGGAGCGAGCCGAGCAGCAGCAGGGACGCGGCGGCCCGCTGGGCCTCCCGGCTGTCCGGCACGTCCGTGTAGCTGAGCGGGGTGGGGCCGGCCTCGGCCTCGTCGATCGGCAGGTTCGATATCACGAAGCCGCCGAACGGGCGTCCGGTGAGGCGGAATTGACCGAAGGTGGCCCGTACCCGCGCCGGCAGCTCGTGGGCGAGAAGGGAGAGCTGGTCGAGCCGCTGCTCCAGCGGCAGGCCGGGCTCGGTGTCCAGCACGTGGTCCGCGATGTCCTGGACCCGGGTCCGCTCGGTGTCCGTGAGCTCCAGGCACGGCACCCCGTCGGCGGCGCGCGGAGTCAGCTCGGGGGCCGTGGGCACGGTCAAATTCGACACGGTGACGATCCTTTGTCGTGAAGAGGTCTGAAGCGCTGGCGCGGAGGACTCCGTAGGGCCCCGGAGGGGCCGACGACATGGGCGACGGGCAACGGCGGCGCGCCCCGGTCGGCCGGCGAAGGGCTGAGGCGCCTCCCGCTTCCGGGCTGGCGGTGCCCGGCACGGGACCTCGCCTCGTATACGAGAGAACTCCCTGCACGGAAGTCTGGAGGACCCCGATCGCCGCAGTCCAACACTCTCCGTGTCCGTGTGAGGACAAGTCCGCACACGGACACCGCCGGGCTACGGGCGGTGTTCGGCGATCGCCCGGACGAGCAGCGCGGCCGCTTCGGCGAGATCATCCGGGGTGAGGCCGCCGTACCCGACCACCAGTCCCTCGGTGGGGGACGGGCCGTGCCGGAAGGCGGACAGCGGGGCGACCTCCACGCCGAGTTCGGCGGCCCGGCGCGCCACCCGCGCGCCGTCGAGGCCGTCCGCCAGCAGCAGTACGGCGTGCAGCCCGGCCTCCAGACCGGTCGGCGTCACCAGGTCGGCGACCGGCTCCAGTGCCTCCCGCAGTACGGTCCTGGCGCGTGCGTAGTGCAGCCGGGTCCGCCGGACGCGCCGTTCCAGCGCGCCGGTGGTGAGCATCCGCAGCACGGTGTGCTGCACCGGCCAGCTGAGCGGGCCGTCCACGATGTCCTTCAACTCCGCGATGCGCCGGGGCAGTCCGCCCGGTGCCACCAGGTATCCGCAGCGCAGGGCCGGGGTGAGGACCTTGGACAGGGTACCGAGGTAGATGACCCGCTCCCGGTCGAGTCCGGCCAGCGACGGCAGCGGCGGCCCGTTGTAACGGTACTCGCTGTCGTAGTCGTCCTCGACGATCCAGGAGCGGTGCTCGCGCGCCCACATGACGAGGTCGAGCCGTCTGCCGACGCTCATCCGCACCCCCAGCGGGAACTGGTGCGAGGGCGTGACATGCATCAGCCGGGGCGCGTGGGCGCGGCCGGCCAGCACATCGACCCGTGCGCCGTCGTCGTCGACCGGCACCGGTGCGGCTTCGAGACCGTGGACCCGGATGAGGGAGCGGACCACCGGATGGCCGGGGTCCTCGCAGCCGACGGTGTCGCCCGCGCGCAGCAGCGTACGGAGCACCAGGTCCATGGACTGCGTCGTGCCGCTGGTCACCACGATGTCGTCGGGGGCGCAGACCAGGCCGCGGGTCCGGGCCAGGTGGTCGGCGATCGCGGTGCGCAGTCGCGGCAGCCCGGCCGCGTCCTGGTAGCGGGTCGGGGCCGCTGTGCGGGCCGTCGCCCGCCAGGCGCGGGCCCAGCCGTCGCTGCCCTCGTGCACCGGCCCGGTCTCGCCGGTGCGCAGGGCGAACGCGGGGCGCGGCGGCGCCTGCGCCGGGTCGGGCGCGGCCGGGGCCGGGGCCGCCGGTGCGGTGCCCGTCCGCCGGGCCGCCCGGTTGAGCCGCGCGACGTAGGTGCCGGAGCCGGAGCGGCCCGCCAGGAGCCCTTCGGCCTCCAGCCGGGTGTACGCCTCGGCGGTCACCGTGCGGGACACGGCGAGGTCCTGGGCGAGCGTACGGGTCGAGGGCAGCCGTTCACCGGCCGGCAACAGTCCGGAGAGCACCGCTTCACGCAGCGCCTCGACGAGCTGCGCCACGAGCGGACGGGCGCCGTCGCGGTCGAGGGCGACGGGCACGGCCAGATGGGGTTTGGCCCGCGGGCCGGGTAACGGCCGTTCCACAGGTGGCATCTTCGATCTGCCTTCTATTGGCCATTGGTGGAGGTCCATGCCGAGGGTAGCTTCGGCGTTCGGCGCTTCGGAACGACGGCTCACCGGGCCGCGGGGGCACCGGTCCCGGAAGGTGGGAGCACGGCATGGGCAGCAGGGTGTCGCCGCGGGAGTACGGCGTCAGCGAGAGCAACGGCTTTCTGCCCGACGCCGCTCCGCTGACCCGGCTGCCGGGCCGGTTCGCCGAGTGGGACGAGATCGGCGCGGTGCTGCCGAAGCACCTGGCGGCGGGCCGGGCGCGGGAGTTGCTGAGCGATGTCGCCCCGCTCGACCCCGCGACGCTGACCGGTCAGGCCGAGCGCGAACGGGCGATGCTGCTGCTGTCCTACTTCGGACACGCGTACATCTTCGGCGGCGACGTCCCGGCCGGTGCCGTTCCGGCGAACATCGCGGTGCCCTGGCACTGTGCGGCCGGTCTGCTGGGCCGGCCGCCGGTTCTCTCGTACGCCACCCAGCAGTTGCACAACTGGGGCCGGCTCACCGACGATCCGCGCATCGAACTCGGCAACATCCACCGGCTCCAGGGCTTCCTCGGCGGGATGGACGACGACTGGTTCGTCCTCGTCCACGTCGCGATCGAGGCGGCCGCCGCACCGGTGCTGCGCGCGTCGCTCGCCGCGCAGGACGCCGTCCTCGACGACGACGGCGACGCCCTCACGCGGGCGCTGGGCGAGATCGCCGCGGGGCTGGGCGTGATGTCCGGCACGCTCGCCCGGATGCCGGAGCGCTGCGACCCGTACATCTACTACAACCGTGTGCGCAGTTACCTCTTCGGCTGGGACAACAATCCGGCGCTGCCGGACGGAATCGTCTACGAGGGGGTGGACGCCTACGGCGGCAGACCGCAGCGGTTCGGCGGCGAGACCGGTGCGCAGAGTGCCATCATCCCGTTCCTGGACGAGGTCCTCGGGCTGGCCGGCGACGACGACCCGCTCGCCGCGTACATGCACGCGCTGCGCGCGTACATCCCGCCGGGGCACCGGGCGTTCATCGAGAAGGTGGGGCCACGGGTCGATCTGCGGGGCTTCCTGCTGCGCCACCGGCCGGCCGGCGCGGTCGACGCCTACGACGCGTGCGTCACGGCCATGGCCGACTTCCGCGAGCTGCATCTGCGGTACGCGGCGATGTACGTGCACAAGCAGGCGCAGCGGTCCGCCGCCAACTCCACCGCGGTGGGCACCGGCGGCACGCCCTTCATGCGGTACCTCAAGGGCCATCTGGACACGGTGCGCTCCCATCGCATCGGGGCCCCGGGATGACGTCCCCGGCCCGCCCCGAGGTCCACCGGCACCTCCTGCCCGGTGTCGATCCCCGGATCTTCGCGCTGCGCGTGGCGGACGAGGTGGACGCCTTCGTCGTCCGCACGGAACGGTTCGTCGCCCTGGTCGACACGCTCGCCACGCCCGAACTGTGCGCACGCGCCCTGGAACTGATCGCGGACGAGACCGGGGGGCGGCCGCTCCTGGTCGTCAACACGCATGCCGACTGGGACCACGTCTGGGGGAACGCGGCCGTCGAGGGGCGGGCGCCGATCATCGGCCACCGCTCGGCCGCCGCCCGCGTCCGTTCGGCCCGGGCGCGGGACACCTGGCGCGACAAGCGCGCGGCGGACGACCGCTTCGACCGGGTGCGGCTCGTCGCCCCGACCGTCACCTTCGACACCTCGCTGACCCTGGACGGCGGGGATCTGACCCTGGAGCTGCTGCACACTCCCGGCCACACCCCGGACCACATCGCCGTCTGGATTCCGCAACTGCGCGTGTGTCTGGCCGGGGACGCCGCCGAGGACCCGCTGCCCGAACTCTGGGAGGGCGACGCGTCGTCGGCGGCGCAGCTCGTCGCCTCGCTGGAACTCCTGCGGTCGCTGGCGCCGGAGCAGGTGCTCCCCTCCCACGGCGGTACGACGGACCCGGCGCTGCTCGACCGCAACCTCGGCTATTTCGCGAGCCTGACGGGTGCGTACGCGGACGCCGTACGCGCCGGCGGTCCGGAGTTCGAGACGGTCTTCCCGGACAGCTCCGGGCTGTCCGGCCCGGCGCTGGCGTTCTACCGCGCGTGTCATCGCAAGGCGGTCCGGGCGGCCGCGGCGGGGCGCCTTTGACCCGGTCCGGGATTTGCGCGGGCGTTCCCGGCCGCCGCCCGCGCAAAACGCCCGACCGGGAAACCCCGGCCGCGCGCCCGGACAAATCGCTTGCCGCCTCGACCATATTGTTTGCGGCCTCAACCATATTTCCGGCGGCCCCGGCGTTACGGCCGTGCCGGGGCCGGATTCAGGCGGCCCGCAGTGCCGTGTAGCGGCCCACGTGCCGCTCCGTGAGCAGCGGGACCACCGCGCCCAGGACCAGTTCGCGGTAGTGCTCCGACGCCTGGTGGCGCTCCAGCGCCCCGGCGTCCGCGTACTCCTCGACGAGCACGAATTCACGCTCGCCGCCGGCCGCCCGGTAGCCGCTGTACGCCAGGCATCCGGGTTCCGCGAGGCTCTTCTCGGCGATGTCGGCGAGCAGTTCCTCGATGCGGTCAGCGTGACCCTCACCGGCGATCCAGCGGGCCACGACCGTAACACTCATAGTATTCTCCTCAATTCCTGCACAGACCCCGCACGCTTTTCGTGAAGGCGCCACGCAACCTCAGAAGATCACGTGTCAACAGTTCCCCGCCAATAGCGTGAAGCCTTGCCGGAATAAGATCTTCTATGGCGTCCTGAAACCGCTCCACAGACTTCAGTAATGGCCATTTTCCGCCCCATCACGAAAGCCCCCGGAACAAATTACCGGGGACTTTTCCAGCCATGTTCGACCGGATTTCGAAGGGGGTTCACGTGGCGTTCGAGCGGCCGGGTCCACTCCCGCGCCCCTACCGGGTGACCGGGGCCGAGCGGCGGAGCCAGTGCCGGGGCAGCGGCCGGCCCGAGGCCAGCTCCACCGCCCGGCGGGCCAGATCGGCGGCCGACGCGGGATTCTGGCCGGTGAGCAGCGCGCCGTCGGCCACCACATGGCTGCGGAACGGCTCGCCCGCCTCGTACAGCGCCCCGCGCTCGGTCAGCGCGTCGCCGAGGAAGTACGGCACGACCTGGTCCAGGCCGACCGCCCGCTCCTCGTCCCGGGTGAAGCCGGTCATCCGGCGCCCGGCGACGAGCGGGGCGCCGTCCGGGCCCGGTACGTCCAGGAGGGCGGCAACGCCGTGGCAGACGGCCGCGATCACGGCGGTCTCCCGGCTCGCCCAGTAGGCGGCGAGGAAGGCGGTCAGCCGTTCGTCGCCGGGCAGGTCGATGATCGCGCCGTGCCCGCCGGCGACGAAGACGATGCCGTAGTCCTCCGGGGTGAGCAGGTCGGGGGTCCGGGTGTGCTCCAGGCGCTCCTGGACGACCGGGTCCTCCAGGAACATGCGCTGCGGTGGGTCGGACCGGTCGATCCCGCCCGCGGGCGGGCGGCCGGACCGGGTGCTGGTGAACTCGAAGTCCCATCCGCCGGCCAGCAGCGCCCGCCACGGGTAGGCGGCCTCCGGGAGCCAGAACCCGGCGGACCGGCCACCGGGCAGACGCTCGGTGCTGCTGAGGACGATGAGCCCTTTCAAGGAATGTGTGGGCACCTTTGCCTCACTTTCGCCGGAGAGCTGTTGTTTCTCTGCGGCCGATGCCGTCGGGGGGTACAGAAGGGAGACCATAACCCACTCCCCCGTTCTTCCCGCAAGAAGAAGGGGTGGATTTCAATGGGCCTATAGGCATGCTTATGCGGGTCATGACTTCGTCTATTTGCCGGGGGTCCGCCCGGTGCCTAAATTTCTGGGTGTCCGGAACACAGCAATGCGGCCGGCCACCGGGACGCACGTCCCGCCCCATGCGCCGTCCCGTGCGGCCCCTGCGGCCGCCGCCGGAGACCTGCCCCTCATCCATGACCCCGTTCGGGAGATTCCGCCATGTCCACGAAGGTTCTGTTCGCCCTCACCAGTCACGACGAACTCGGCGCGACCGGCCGTAAGACCGGCTTCTACGTGCCCGAGGTTGCCCACCCGGCGGCGGTTTTCCGCAAGGCCGGTTACGAGATCGAGTACGTCTCCGTGCGCGGCGGCGCCGCCCCGCAGGACGGCATCAACCCCGACGACACCGTCGTCGGCGACTTCCTCGCCGACCCGGAGACCTCGAAGGCGCTGGCCGCGACGCCCGCCGCCGGTGAGGTGAAGGCGTCCGAGTACGACGCGATCTACTTCGCGGGCGGCCACGGCACGATGTGGGACTTCCCCGGGTCCGAGGAGCTGGCCTCGCTGGCCGCCGCGATCTACGAGCAGGGCGGCGCGGTCGCCGCCGTCTGCCACGGCCCGGCCGGCCTGGTGAACATCAAGCTCTCCGACGGCAGCTACCTCGTGGACGGCAAGCAGGTCTCGGCCTTCACCAACGAGGAGGAGGAGGCGGTGGGCCTGACCGGCGTCGTCCCCTTCCTGCTGGAGAGCACCCTCGCCGAGCGCGGCGCGAAGATCACCAAGACCGACAACTTCGCCCCGCACGCGGTGGCCGACCGGCGTCTGGTGACCGGTCAGAACCCGGCCTCCGCCGCGCGCGTCGCCGAGCTGGTCGTCGAGCAGCTCGCCGCCCGCTGACCGTGCGCCCCATGGGCGGGTGCCGCCCGGACCCGGAACCCCGGAGTCCGCGGCGGGCACCCGTCCACGCCGCGGGTGCGGGCCCGCCGGAAGCGGCCCCGGGCGCCGCCGTCGGACCTGACGGTCATCACCTGATCGCGTAGGGTCGGGCTCACCGCCGGTTCGGGTCGCGCCGGACCGGGACAGAGCTTCCGGGGGGATGGCTTGTCCGTACAACTTGGCTGGGTGCGCACGTTCGTCGCCGTCTACCGACTCGGTTCCTTCACCAAGGCGGCCCAGCAGCTCGGTCTCTCCCAGCCCGCGGTGACCCATCAGATCCGCAACCTGGAGCAGGCGATGGGCCGCCCGCTCTTCGAACGGCTCCCCCACGGCGCACAGCCCACGCAGGCCGCGGACGGCCTGATCCGCGAGGTCCAGGGCCCCATCGACCTGCTGACCCACGCCGTGGACCGGGCCTTCGGCGACGACCCGGCCGCCCGCCCGCTGACCGTGGCCGGCCCCGTCGAGCTGACGACGACCCGCGTGATCCCCGCCATCAGCGACCTCGCGTCGGACGGGATGCGGCTGAACTTCACCTTCGGTCTCTCCGACGACCTGCTGGAGCGCCTGGAGGACGACGAGTTCGACCTGGTCATCTCGACCGTCCGCCCGCGCGGCCGCCGGGTGACGGCGACTCCGCTGGTGGACGAGGAGTTCGTGCTCGTCGCCTCCGCCGAACTGGCCGCCCGCCTGCCGCTGACGCGGCTGGAGACGGACGGCCCGGACGTCCTGGGCGACATCCCGATGATCAGTTACGCGGAGTCCCTGCCGATCATCCGGCGCTACTGGCACACCGTCTTCGACCGCTCCCTGACGACCCCGCCCGCCCTGGTCATCCCGGATCTGCGCGGGGCGCTCGCGGCGGTGAAGTCGTCCGCCGGCATCTCGGTCCTGCCGACGTATCTGTGCGCGGAGGAGCTGGCGAACGGCGGCATCACCCCGCTCATCGAGCCGGAGATCCCGCCGCTGAACACCTTCTACCTGGCCACCCGGCGAGGCAGCCCGCCGCACCCGGACCTCACGCTGCTGCACGGCCATCTGCTGATGAAGGCGCAGCTCTGGATCTGAGCCGCCGCCCGTACGCCGGACGGATCGCAGCGGGGCGCCCGGTGCGTCATCCTTTCGTCATCAGCGGAAGTTCGTCACCAGCGGAAGACCGGAAGGAATCCCATGGCTCAGTTGCTACGGGTGCAGAACTTCAACGTCTCGGCGGACGGTGTCGCCGCCGGCGAGGACCAGACCCTGGAACGGCCCTTCGGGCACGTCGATCCGGGGAAGATGTTCGCCTGGGCCGGGGCGACGGCGAGCTGGCCCAACCGGACGGAGCCGGGCGGCAGCCGGGGCCTGGACGACTACATGACGCGGGACTTCTCGCACAACATCGGCGCCGAGATCATGGGCCGCAACAAGTTCGGCCCCCAGCGCGGGCCGTGGACGGACCACGAGTGGCAGGGCTGGTGGGGCGACGAGCCGCCGTTCCACACCCCGGTGTTCGTCCTCACCCACCACGAGCGCCCCTCGATCACGCTCTCCGACACCACGTTCCACTTCGTGTCCGGCGAACCGGCCGACGTCCTCGCCCGGGCGCGTGAGGCGGCGCGGGGCAAGGACGTCCGCCTCGGGGGCGGGGTGACGACCGTCCGGGAGTTCCTGGACGCGGATCTGGTGGACACCCTGCACGTGGCGGTGTCGCCGGTGGAGCTGGGGTCGGGGCTGCGGCTCTGGGAGTCCCCGGACGAGCTGCGCGACCGGTTCCACCTGGATGTCGTACCGAGCCCGAGCGGGGTGACGCACCACCTGTTCTGGCGGAAGTGAGCCCGTACGCCTCGGAGCCCGTACGCCCGTCAGTGGTAGGCGTGCACCACGGCGTGGCCCTTGCCCCGGCCGATCATCCAGCGGTTGAACGGTGTGGTGATCACGAAGGCGAGGGCCAGCGAGCCGGCGAGCGCGGCCCAGAACAGGACGCTGGACAGGCCCGCGTCCATCGCGCCGGGGATCGTCACCATGACGGTGTTGTCGATGATCTCCATGACGGCGATCGACAGGGTGTCGGCGGCGAGCGCCACCTTGAGGGCCTGCTTCAGCGGAACGTCCGCCTTCAGGACGCCGCGCATGGTGAGCGCGTAACCGAAGACGAAGGCCAGGGCGACGGAGAGGGCGACGGTGGCGCCGTTGTGGAGCCCGGCGGCGGTGCCGATCACCATGCCGAGGATCTCGCCGATGGCGCAGCCGGTGAGGCAGTGGAGGGTGGCCTGCGCGGCCATGCGCCAGGAGACGGGCCCGTGTCCGTGGTGGTGCCCGTGCCCGCCATGGTCGACGTGCTCGCCATGGCCCGCGTGCTCGCCGTGGCCCGCGTGCCCGGCGTGGTGGCCGTGCGGTCCGTGTGCGTGGTCCATCGCGATTCCCTCCGTAGGTGCGAGCGGTTACGGGGACGGGTGTCCCGGTCCGCGCAAGCACAACCATATACCCCCCAGGGGTATTCCCAGGAGTCTCTTCCGCCGGGTTCCTCGATCGACGTTGCATGACCATGCGCAAACATGCATACTCTTCCTATGTCTAAGGTCCTCACCTCCCTGCCCACCGGCGAACGCGTCGGCATCGCCTTCTCGGGCGGCCTCGACACCTCGGTCGCGGTCGCGTGGATGCGCGACAAGGGTGCCGTCCCGTGCACCTACACCGCCGACATCGGCCAGTACGACGAGCCCGACATCGCGTCGGTGCCGGGTCGCGCCCAGGCGTACGGCGCCGAGCTGGCCCGGCTGGTGGACTGCCGCGCCGCGCTCGTCGAGGAGGGCCTGGCCGCGCTGACGTGCGGGGCGTTCCACATCCGCTCGGGCGGCCGGGCGTACTTCAACACGACGCCGCTCGGCCGCGCGGTCACCGGCACGCTGCTGGTCCGGGCGATGCTGGAGGACGACGTCCAGATCTGGGGCGACGGCTCGACGTACAAGGGCAACGACATCGAGCGGTTCTACCGCTACGGCCTGCTGGCCAACCCGCACCTGCGCATCTACAAGCCCTGGCTGGACTCCGAGTTCGTGACGGAACTGGGTGGCCGCAAGGAGATGTCGGAGTGGCTGGTCGCCCACGGCCTGCCCTACCGGGACAGCACGGAGAAGGCGTACTCCACCGACGCCAACATCTGGGGCGCCACACACGAGGCCAAGACGCTGGAGCACCTGAACACGGGCGTCGAGACCGTCGACCCGATCATGGGCGTGCGGTTCTGGGACCCGTCGGTCGAGATCGAGACCGAGGACGTCACGATCGGCTTCGACCAGGGCCGGCCGATCACGATCAACGGCGAGAAGTTCGAGACCGCCGTCGACCTGGTCATGAAGGCGAACGCCATCGGCGGCCGGCACGGCATGGGCATGTCCGACCAGATCGAGAACCGGATCATCGAGGCCAAGAGCCGGGGCATCTACGAGGCGCCGGGCATGGCCCTGCTGCACGCCGCGTACGAGCGCCTGGTCAACGCGATCCACAACGAGGACACCCTCGCCCAGTACCACAACGAGGGCCGCCGCCTGGGCCGGCTGATGTACGAGGGCCGCTGGCTGGACCCGCAGGCGCTGATGGTCCGCGAGTCGATCCAGCGCTGGGTCGGCACGGCCGTCACCGGCGAGGTCACCCTGCGGCTGCGGCGCGGCGAGGACTACTCGATCCTCGACACGACGGGCCCGGCGTTCAGCTACCACCCGGACAAGCTGTCGATGGAGCGCACCGAGGACTCCGCGTTCGGCCCGGTGGACCGCATCGGCCAGCTCACCATGCGCAACCTGGACATCGCCGACTCCCGCGCCAAGCTGGAGCAGTACGCGGGCCTGGGCATGATCGGCAACGCCAGCCCGGCGATCGGCGCGGCCCAGGCCGCCGCCACCGGCCTGATCGGCTCCCTCCCGGAGGGCGGCGCCGAGGCGATCGCCTCGCGCGGCGAGGTCTCGGACAAGGACGAGATGCTGGACCGCGCCGCGATGGAGTCCGGCACGGACTGACCCCACGGCACACGGAAGGCCGGGCACCCCGAGGGGGCGCCCGGCCCTTCGCCGTACCGCGTCACCGGCTCCGGTGGGCGCTCATCTTCCGGACGATCCCGCCGGCGCCGCTCACATCGACGTAGTCGCCGGACGACACGGCGCCGCCCGTGGTGGACCAGCCCGCGAAGTTCCACCGCCAGTCACCGTCGAACGTCGCCGTGACGGTGGCCTTCAGCGCGCCCGTGGAGCTGGACCGCACCGTCTTCACGGTGTGGTACGAGGTGGTCCCCTTCGGCCGGAACTGCAACCGGACCGTGGCGTCCGCGACCCCGGTGTACGTGTGCTTCACCCAGTCCGCCCGCTTGAGGCTTCCGGTCACGGTGACCGGCTTCCCCTTCTTCACCGGCTCCGGCCCGGCGTCGACGGTGGCCTTGGCGTGGCGCTTGACCTGGACGCGCTCCGACGTGTCCCGGTACTCCTCGGCCAGGAGCCCGCCGCTGCTCTTCCAGAGGCGCTTCATGACGCCGATCTTCCACGTCGTCGCGTCGCTGTTGGAGGTCAGCCGGTACTGGAAGTGGTCGAGCGAGAGGGTTCCCTCGCAGTCCGCGATCCGGCGGGCCGTCTCGTAGCAGGTGTAGAGCCCCATCCGGAGCCCGTCCTCGTCGTAGCCTCTGGCCGGCGTGCTCCTGCGGTAGAGGAACGGCTCCCCGTCGTACGCGAAGGGGTCGTCCGTGGTGTAGCCGGGAGGAAGGGTGATCCGGAACGTGACCGTCGGCTCCTCCTTCATCATGGCGCCCGCCACGATGGGCTTCCCCCCGTTGATGACGATCCGCGACACCTCGACCCCCGTGCCGGCGGCCCGCGCCGTCGGCGCCGTGAGCGCCGAGAGGGCCAGCGCCCCCACGAGCGCGGCCACGGCGCCGGTTCTGCCTGATCTCATACGTACCTCGTCGCTGCGTGGATGAATGACACCCCGCCCCACCCGAACCCCCGGTGCGGCGGCCCCACCAGTATGTGGTCTTCCCCCCTGCCCCCGGTACGGCCGGTGGCAGGGGGAAGAACGGGGAGGGTGGCCGTGCCTCGGGTCAGCTCGGGCCAGGGCTGCACGCGCGCCATCGACGGCGGACGCACGGCACCACCCGCAAGAACGCGGCCGACAAGCGTCGGCAGGCACGGTCTTCCACTCGGATCACGGGGCGGGGAGAACTCCATGATCTTGGAAGTCCGCTCCTGTCACGTTCAAGTTGCACTGCCGCCTGACAGATCGCCAGGAACCGGACGTCACGCAACTACGCCGAAGCCTGGCGGCCAGCCCAGTACGTGATCTTCCTCGAACCCGAGTCCGACAGCCCCATGCCACCGGACAACGTCTGGCCACACCCGGCCGTCATCCGGCGTGCCGATCTTCCCTGGGGAAGACACGACTTTCCGGCCCATCCAGCACCCCGAAGAATCCTGGCCCACCAAGCCTGCCGCCACCCTGAACAGGCAGGCGCCCGCGTCCGTCTCCCAAATCTCACCGAGGACCTCCTGAAGAGCCCCGCCCCGTGCCGTCGGCGAGCGCTTCGACCGGATCAGGCACTCCACCGGCTACCTGTTCCCGGAGCAGGGAGTCGTACTCGCCGTGATCAAGGAGCTCCTCGGCCACGCCCAGATCGGCGTCACCGCCACCGTCTACATTGACGTCCGGCCCCACCGGCCTGATCGGTCCCCGCCCGAAGAGCAGCGCCGAAGCGATTGCCTCGCACGGCAAAGTCTCGGACGTGGGACGAAGTGCTGGACCGCGCCGGAGCAGGACAGCACGACGCAGCACCGCCGGTCTGGGCCCCTCCCAACTCATCGTCGGTGCTCAAGCAAATCCTTAAACTTCACACGCGCGTACGGATCGCACTCTGGCAACTCAATCAGCTCTGTCGCCAGTTCCGCCGCGCGCTCCGGCACCCAAGCAAAGAGATCCGCTACCGCATCAACGCGATCCTCAACCCTCGACGCATCAAACGCAATGGACCGCAGCCTGGTCGCTACGCTGCGCTTCGCAGCCGCAGACAATCCATTCGTGATAGCTCTGACGAAGTCGTCAGGAGGCAGGTATCCGTGCTTCTCCACGTAATGATAGATGAGGTCGGGCGAAGCGAAACATTCCCCACTCTCGACGAAAACATGAATCTCAGCACTTCCCAGCGCGACAGATGCGCCACCGATTTCAGCCAAGAGGCCGTTCTTGCTTTTACGGAGACACCCGTAATGGCGACAGGAGTGGAACCCCCTTGTTTTACCCCTCGGAATCAACACATGACGCCCCAGTGATTCGAGGAACCCTCCAGGGAGCTCCCCTCTCCGGAAGGGGCGCCCCCATCCGAGCCAACCGGCATTGCGATTCGGAATTACAGATTCTGAATACGTGTACGGCGACAGGTCGCGATAGTAGGTCACGATGGCCTCTTGCTTCCCAAGCAAGCCGCCCAATGCACCCTGCCCATGCCTGGACGCAGGAGACCGGACAGCGACGTTCTGGCGTCCACAGTAGTGGATGCACTGTGTACCACAAGGTCCGGAGAGACTGGATGAAGCTGGTAATTCCTTACCCACTCCCCCGGACCGTAGACCCGGGTGGGCAAAACCGAGGGATCTCCCACCTCCACTCGGAAACCGGTGTAATCACTGATCGTGTACCCCTTTTCCCCGTACACAGCCAGAGAGGTATTTTCGGGAATTCTCGTCCAGCCGTCCCTCAACGACCAGTCACCATGCCCGGCGAAAACTTCCTCATTATCGGGACGCCCGCTAGGGCGGGACAGGCTTGATCCCTCATCACTGCCACGACTCGCCTTGCCGGCGCCGCCATCTCCGCTGCTGCCACCCTTGCTCCGTGAGGAACCACCGGCCGAGCCACCAGGTTTCCCGGAACCCGCCTTGCCGCCGGCGGAGCTCTTGTGGGTGGCCGATGTCGAAGCGACCTTCGGAGCCGAATCAGCCTGAGCCCGCTTCTGAACCGGGTTACCGGTTTTCTTGGTCTCGTTGACGGCCTTGTTACTGGTTGTCTGCTTCTTCTCCGCCGCCTTCTTCTTCGCGGCCTGCGCCGCCTTCTTCACCTTCTCGATCGCCGCCTTCTTTGCGGCGATCGCCTTCCTCTCCGCAGCTCTGGCCGCGGCAATCACCTTTTCGGCCTTCTTCTTGGCCCTGTTGAGCGCCTGGATAGCCTTGGCGGTCTTGTGTATGGCCTTGATTGCGGACGGAATGCGGCCGAGTTTGCCCACGGGAGTCGCGCCGATGACGAGGCTGATGCAGGATTTCACGCTCCCCCCGAAGCAGCCCAATGCATCATCCTTGCCGATGAGTTCACCCAGTTGATCCCAGGCGACCGAAAGGATCACAGACGTGATGCTCTGATCCATGATCGCCCGTGCCTGGGAGACCTGCGCCTCCGTCAGCCCAACGCCGGCCAAGGCCGCCTTCGTCTCCGAGGCCGTCAGGGAGACCGCCAGACCCGTCGGGTCGGAGAGCGTGACCGGGTTGTTGTGGGCGTAGGCGTACCCGTTGGCCTGCAGCGGGTCCGCGATGTCCAGCACCGGGTCCGCCGACAGGAACCGTCCGACGGCCGGGTCGTACATGCGGGCGCCCAGCTGGGTGTAGCCGGAGGCGTCGTCCGGGGACGTGCCCAGAAAGCCGGCCCGGGTGCGCGGACCGGTACCGGAGGCGGCGGCACCGCGCTCGTTGCCGAACGGGTCCTGCTTGCGGACCCGCACGGGCATCCCGTCGGTCATGGCGACCTCGGCATAGGTACTGCCCTGGTGGTCACCGACCTCCGCGACCAGCGTGCTGGTCGTCTGGTAGCCGTACTGCTGCCGCACCACGCTGCCGCCGGGGGCGCCGTAGTTGCGCTGCGTGGAGACCAGCTTGCCGGCCGCCTGCGTGGTGACCTCGGTCTCCGCCAGGTGCAGCGTGGCCTGCTTGCCCTGCACGGTCAGCAGACGGCTGCCGTCCGGGCCGTAGATGTACCGGGTCTCGTTCTGTGCCTCCCACTTCTGCGCCGCCGAGCCGGCCGCGCAGGTGGTGAGGACGGTGGAGGCGCTGTTGGCGGTGGAACCGTCCTGGACCGCGACGCACAGGCCGGTGGCGACGTGCACCAGCTGACCCGTCGCGTTGCGCTTGATCTTCTGGCCGGCGGAACCGTCGCACGCGTTGATCCGCATACCGGCCCCCGCCGCGGACGCGGCCGGCGCGACGCACCACGTGTCGCCGTGGAAGGTGAGCGTGCCCAGGTCCGGGTCGGGCTGCCCCGGCTCCACCTGGAAGGACCACTTCTGGGAAGCCGCTCCGTTGCAGGAGTACAGGTTGACCGGCCGGTTCTCCTCCGGCTTTCCGCCGTTCAGGTCGAGACACTTGCCGCCGAGGCCGACGTAGGAGGTCTTGCCCCCGCTGCCCTGGCCGGTGAGGCGCTCCACCTGGCCGTCCCAGGTCCAGCTGATGTCCTGGGTGTCGCCGTTCTCCAGAGAACTGACCTGCTTGGTCGCGCCCGTGAGCTCGTAGAGCCGCTCCGCCTCGGCCGTGACCTGGGCACCGGACGGTGCGGTGTACTTCTTGGTCACCTTGGTCAGGGTGTGCGGCTGGGAGCCGTCCGCCTTCCCGTAGCCGTACGTCGTCACCGCGTCCTTGGCGGTGGCGCCGGTGAGGTCCTTCTCGGTGAGCTTCGTCCGGTTACCGAGCAGGTCGTACTCGTAGCTCTGCCAGTAGCCGGAGTCGTCCGGGCCGGCCGTCACGTTGAGTGCGCCGCCCGCCTTGACCGGGCCGTCGGCGCAGCTGCCGAGGTCGGCGGAGGTCCACGCCTCGGTCAGCTGACCGATCGGGTCATAGGTGAAGCACTGGCGTTCCTGGATGCCGGTCGAACGCTCCCGGATGCCGGTGACGTTGCCCGCGTCGTCGTACGAGTAGGAACGGTGGGAGGCGAGCTTGCCGGCGACGAGGGAGGTGTCGCCGTTCTGCTCCCGGTACACCTGCTGGTCGGTGAGGGCGCCGGAGGCGTCGTCGAAGCCGGCGAGCGCCCACACCCGGTGCGGCTGGGCGCCCAGCGTGGCGCGCAGCAGCTGGCCGTACGGGGAGTACTTGGCCTCGGAGCCGTACCAGTCCTTGCCGGAGACCGAGAGCGGCAGCCCGTCCTCGTTGTAGCGGACGACGAGCTTCTCGCTGTCGAACGCCCCCGCCGCGGGGATGGTGCCGTCCAGCAGCAGACCGGTGTCGCTGTAGTTGTACGTGGAGGTGTAGGACTTCCGCAGGCCCCAGGTGGTGGCGAGGGTGTCCGGCAGGGACAGGGTGGTGGAACGCGGCTGGTAGTCGGCGGTGTACCCGCCGACCGACATCGTGTACTCCTGGCCGTCCGTGATCCGGGCGGCGGTGGCCGGCAGGCCCTTGCCGCCGGGCGCGGTGTCGTACGTGCTCCGGGTGAGCAGCTCGCCGGTGGCGCCGCCGAGGCGCTGCTCGGTGGGGCGGGACAGCTCGTCGTACTTGGTCCAGACGGTGACCCCGCGGGCGTCGGTCGTGGTGACGGGGCGGTCGCGGTGGTCGTACGTCGTGGTGGTGGTACCGGCGTCGGGGTCGGTGGCGGAGACCATCCGGCCGCGTCCGTCGTACGTCCAGGTCCAGCTCCGCTTGGGGTTCTGCGCGCTGTACGCCTTCGTGAGCAGGCCGCGGTCGTCGAACTCGTACTTCACCGAGGTGTACTCGGTCCGTTCGGCGTCGGTGAAGGTGTCGACCTGGGTGGTGCGGCCCATCGAGTCGGACCGGACGCGGTAGGAGGACGCACCGGAGGGGTTGATGACCGTGGACCAGTCCGCGCCGTACTCGTAGCGGGTGGAACGGGCCGGCATCTCGCTGCCGTTGAGGATCGGCAGTTCGGTCACCACGCGGCCGAGGCCGTCGTAGGTGTAGCGGGTCGCGTTCGGTACGGCGGTGTCGGCGAGCGGGGTGAAGAGCCGGCCGCTCGGCTTGCCGGTGGCCAGGTAGGCGTTGTTGGTCTGCCAGACCTCGCCCGAGCTGTTGTACAGCGTGTCGGTGATCAGCCGTCCGCCGCCGGTCGCCTCCTTCTGCGACTGGCGTTCGCGGCCGAGGCCGTCGTAGAGCGTGACGGAGGTCTCTATTCGGTCCTTGTGCCCGCGGCTCCTGGTGACGACGTAGGGCGGGAACCGGTCCTCCTCCTCCGGGTCGTTCTTGGAGATGTGGTACTCGGCGGCGAAGTCCGGCACCGCGGACGACTCCGGAGTGCGGCCGGGTGCCCATGCCTCGACGATCCGGCCCAGGGCGTCGAACACGAATCGGGTGACGTGCCCGTTCGCGTCGGTGCTCCTGGTCGCGGTGGAGCGGCCGGGCTCGATCTCCTGGACGGAGCTGTGGCCCAGGGAGTTGGTCTCGGTGACGCCGAAGGTCTGGCCGTTCGTCATCGCGTAGGACGTGGTGGACGACTTGCCGTCCGGGTCGGTGGTCTTCACCACCCGGCCCAGGGAGTCGAACCCGACCGTGCCGTCGGGCTGGAAGCCGGACCCGTCCGCCTTCAGCGACCAGGTCCGGGTCACCAGGCCCCGGGTGGAGCCGCCGAGCGCGGCGCCGTACTCACCGCCGTCGTAGGCGGTGCGCGAACCGGAGGCGAGCGAGCCGAGGTCGGTGAAGTCGGCCGCGGAACAGGAGGTGGCGGAGCTGAGTGTCTGCTTGGTCAGCCCGATGAGGTTCTTGTCCGTGCGGTGGACGTAGGACAGGTCGGTGCAGGAGACGTCTCCGACGAGGCCGGGGTCGGCCGCGTCCTCCAGCGTCTCGATCCGGACCGGCAGGCCGTACGTGGACTCGTAGGTGGTCTTCGTCTCCGAGGTGTGGACGGTCCCCTGGCCGTCCTTGCTGTAGGCCAGCTGGCGGGGCTCGGTGACCCGCCATGCCTTCAGCGGGTCGAGACCGTCGCCCCGGGTGCGGGAGGCCAGTTCGGTGGCCTCCGGAACCGTGACGGACCGGGTCTTCCAGGCGGTGTCGGCGTCGGTGGCCTCGGCGTAGGTGAGTTCCTCGGCTATGCGGCCGGCGAACGGCTCACGGTCGTACGCGATGTGCGCGCCGGTGATGTCCTTGACCGCCACGTCGTCGCCCATGCCCCGGAAGAACCGGGTGACGGCCTTGGTCCTCTTGCTGCCGATCGCCTTGTCGTCGGCACCCGTGATCACGGTGGTCCGGTCGAAACCGGCGAACCGGGAGTACGTCCGTGTGGACTTCTTGGTGAACTCCTGCTCGGCCATCTTCCAGCCGGCGGTGCCGTACGTGTACTTGGTGCTGGTCGAGTAGGCACCGGCGACGTTGGGGAGTTCCTCGACCTCCTGGACCACGTACTTGTGGAACCAGTCGATGTCCTCCTTCTCCGGGTCCGGATGCCAGAAGACGGGGTAGCACAGGCGCGTGTTGCTCTTCAGGGCGGCCTTGTCGGACTTGCCGGGCAGGTCCTGGCCGGTGGCGCACTGTCCCGCGGGCTGCTTGTAGCTGACGACGGTCTCGCCGCCGTACTCGTTGATCACGCGGCCGATGCGCAGGCGGGAGAAGCCGGGCCGCGGGTCGTTGTCGCCCCGCATGACGCGGTTGGGCATGTCGTCCGCGTTGGCTTCGAACCGGACCGGGTTCAGCTGCACCTTCGCATCGGTCTCCCCGTTGCGGGCGTATCCGGTGCGGGTGATGGTCTCCAGCCACAGCGCGGTGTTCGGGCCGGTCCGCAGGAAGGGGAAGGACTGCTTGAGCCGGTAGTGGTCCACCAGCTGACGGGCGGTGGTGTCGGTGCGGCGCTGCGCGAAGGTCCGGATCGAGTCCAGGCGCTTCGTGGACCAGAACGAAGGCGCGGCGTTCCAGCACATCTTGCCGGCGGTGCACCGCAGGTCGGCCGGGGTGTCGTACCAGATGCGGTACTTGCCCGGGTCCTTGGAGGCGAAGTTCTCCGGGCTGCAGGTGAGGGAGCCCTCGGCGTAGCACCGCTCATCGACCTCGAAGGCGACGCGGCCGGGAGCCTGTGCGGAGAAGAGGGTGTCCTTGCGCTGGCCGTAGTCGATGTGCAGGAGGTAGCCGTCGCGGTCGTACGAGACCGGAGCCTTCCAGTTGAAGTTCCGGGCGTAGTAGTTGGCGTCCTTCTTCCACCACAGGGACATGGCGTTGCCGTGGACGTCCTCGACGTAGTCGAGGTTCCACCGCCACGCCTGCTTGCACTCGGAGCCCTTCCAGTCGCCGGCCTTGTAGCAGGGCTCGCCCGAGTGGTTGCCGAACACCGGGACGGTCAGGGTCGAGTTGGTGACCGGCTTGCCCGTGGACCAGCCCGGCAGGTGATTCAGGCCGAAGTGGTACTTGGTGCCGTCGCGGGTGGTGACGATCCAGTACTCGCCGTCGGCGTCCTTGTTGTCCTTGGACGTGTCCTTGACGACCTGGACGCGGGAGCCGTCACCATTGGCGGTGAACCACTTCTCCTGGTCCGCGTCCCAGACCAGTTCCGTCGTCGTTCCGCCGAGCGTCAGGGTCGCGTTGTCCGATCCCCAGCACAGGTCGCCCGTCTTGTGGGAGGCGTTGTTGGCGCCCGCCTTCTTGGCGTCCTGACGGCAGGAGGCGTAGCTGCGGGTGATGGAGCCGGCGTTGTAGTCCCAGCCGTCGCCGATCCAGGACGCCTGGTTGTTGGTGGCCGACGTCCGGCCGTCCACCGACTGGGAGGAGTAGGACAGAGCCACCTGCGGGGTCAGGCCGCCGGCCGCCTCGGGCACCTGCACCTGGTAGCCGTAGGTGAAGGCCCCGGAGGACGAACCGGCCGCCCAGGAGCCGGACGACTGGAGCGGGGTGGCCGTGAAGTCGCCGGCCGCCGAGGCTCCGGTGTCCAGCACGCCCACGGCGCGGGAGCCGGTCCCCTCCGACGCGGCGGCCCGCATGGCGCCGGACGCCTTGGAACCTGCGCCGGAGCCCAGGAGTTCGGACACCGGCACCGAGGCGGAGACCACCCTGCGGGTCCGCAGGGTCTCCCCCTGCTTCTCCGCGGCGGCGAGCAGCTTGGCGGTGGTCTTCGGGCGGACCACCTCGATCTCGCTGGCCAGCGGCTGCGCCGAGGCGGTCGTGCCGGCCGCCGGTTCCTGGGCCGGTGCCTCGGGTGCGCACTCGCCTTCGGTGGGCGCGTCGACCACGCAGTTGGGCAGCAGGACGACGCCGAACCGGTCGGCGGCCTGGGGGCCGTACAGGTCGGCGAACGAGGTGTAGTCGACCCCGACGGTGACCTCGGCCTCCGGGTCGGCGGTGGCCGGCGGGGTGATCTCCATCAGCAGCCCGTCGACCTCGGCGGCCTGCGAGTCCGCCGGTGCCTTCAGGTCGACGGTCCACTCACCCGCCAGCGCCGCCGCATCGCCTTCCTCGGGCACGCCGAGCGAGATCGTCGGTACGTTCTCGACCGGGACCGTCTGCCCCGGCTGCACGTCCGTCAGGTCCGCGGTGCCCACACCCGGCGACCACTCCTCCACCGCCTGCGGTGTGTAGGGGGTGGTCACCTGCTCGGGCGCGGTCGTCAGATGCTTCTCCGCGCTGTCGTCCTGGTCCGTCCGCGCGCTCTCGGGCAGGTCGGGGAGCTGGACGGCCATTTCCTCACGGGGCTTCGGCGGAAGGGCCGCGGCCTCCAGCGTGAGGGTCCCCCAGGTCAGTGCCGACGCCAACGAGACGACCACTGTCGTACGGAGATGCCGACGTCTCCGTCGGCTTCTTTCGGACAAGGCCGGTCGGCGGGGCTCCCACCAGGACCCCGGACCTGCTGCACGCATGCGTCGACTCCCACCTCGGGCAAAGGACGGCGGTCATTGGGAACGCCAAGCAGCGCCCCGATGTGGGCGCGCGCGCCGGGAATCTTCACAGGAACTACAGAAAATGATCAAGACACGCAGAGTGACCGACACGCGTCAGCTGTGACTCCGGCCACAGCGCGAATCGATCTTGAACCCACCCAACGAGCCGAAAGGGATCTTCCCCCCCTGTATCACATCACTCCGGAGCGATTCCCCCCACGGAACCGGCAGGTCGCGCCCGAACTCCTCCCTCTCGCCCGTCACACTGCATATTGATCACGAACTAATAAGTTTTTACTTCTAGGTGGTTGACCTGATCACATGCGATCGTGCGGGCGCCTGTACCCGCACTCGCCGGGGGCGGGTTCCCGACATATCGCCCCGCCCATCCGTCCGGCCCCCTCGGAGAAGCTCGTGACCGTGCCACGCCCGCTCAGACCGTTCGTGCGCAGCCGCACCCGGCTGTCCGTCACCCTCGGCCTGCTCGTGGCCGCGCTCACCGCGTCCCTGCTGCCCCTGCTCACCGGCTGGCCCGGCGGCGGGAACGCCGCGCCCCGGACCGGAGGGCCCGGCACTGAGGCGGCACAGGCCGGAGACCACCCGCGCACCGAGGCGGAGGCCATCGACGCGGCCCGCCGCACCGGCAAGAAGGTCCTGGTCGAGGCGGCCACCACCGCCACCACGCTCACCTGGGCGCTGCCCGACGGAAAGATGCGCCGGCAGATCCACGCCACCCCGCAACGGGCGAAGAACGCCGACGGGGAATGGGCCCGGATCGACACGACTCTGCACCGCACCAAGGACGGCATCACCCCGGCGAACGCGGTGACACCGGTCCGCTTCGCGGCCGGAAGCCGTCCCGAGCGCGCCGACCGCGGCTTCCGCCGGGACACGCCCGCAGCCGGGGACAGTGTCCTGGCCGAGGTCGAGCTGGAGGGTCACACCGTGGCCTACACCTGGCCCGCGCCGCTGCCCGAACCGGTGCTCGACGGCCCCCGCGCGCTCTACCAGGAGGTCTTCCCCGGCGTCGACATGCTGCTGGTCGCCCGTGAGGAGGGCGGCTTCGCCCAACTGCTCGTCGTCAAGACACCCGAGGCCGCGCGGAACGAGGAGCTGAGGACCCTCACCTTCGGGCTGCGCTCCGACACCGCGTACTTCGAGCACAACCCCACGACCGACACCGTCCGGGTGCTGGACTCGAAGAAGGGCAGGGAGATCGGTTCCGTGCCCACTCCGTTCGCCTGGGACTCATCGGGACAGGACCCCGAGCTGGAACCGGGCACCGCAGTACACACCGCCACCGGCACCGCCGGGGACGTACTCGCGCTGTCCGGGCTGAGCGGCATCGAACCCGGCGCGCGCAGCAGCCTGTTGCAGACGGACCTGGACGATGCCGACAACGGGGTGCGCCTCAGTCTGGACGTGGCCGGCACCGGTCTGCTGCAGAGCGACGACGTCCGCTACCCGCTGTTCATCGACCCGTCGATCAAGCCCGCCTGGAAGTCCTGGACCGTCGCCTACAAGCCGTACCCGAACTCCAGTTTCTACAACGGCACCAACTTCAGCTCCGGCACCTCGGACGCCCGCGTCGGTTACGAGAGCGACACCAAGGGTCTGGCACGTTCGTTCTGGACGATGGGCTTCTCCAGCGGTCTGAAGGGCGCCACCATCACCAAGGCGAGCTTCAAGATCCTCAACAACCACGCGTGGTCCTGCGAAGCCCGGCAGTTCCACCTCTACCGCACCGGAGCCATCTCCTCCGGCACCACGTGGAACAAGCAGCCGAGCTGGTCGTCGCTGCTCCAGTCCCAGTCGTTCGCCCACGGCTACAACAGCTCCTGCTCCGACGACTACGTCCTGTGGAACGTGAAGGCCGGTGCCCAGCACGCGGCCGACACCGGCTCTTCGACCCTCACCCTGGGGATGCGGGCCAACACCGAGACGAGCGCCTACACCTGGCGCAAGTTCCGCGCCACGTCGGCCGCCCTGGAGGTGGACTACAACCGCAAGCCCAGCGAGCCGACCGGCGGCACCACCACTCCGGGCGGCGCCTGCCTGGTCACCCCGGCCAGCCGGGCCGTCGCCAAGACGAACATCGTGCTGTCGGCGACCGCGACCGACCCGGACAAGAACCTCTCCAAGCTGCGCTTCCGCTGGTGGAAGTCGGGAGCCACCGCCCCCGCCGGAACCCTGGTCACCCCCAACAGCAGCGGCAAGGCGACGCTGACGATCCCCTCCAGCAGCCTCGCCGACAAGACCACCTACAAGTGGGACGTCCGGTCGGAGGACAGCGAGGGCGCCGTCTCCACCTACTTCCCGCCCGGCGACCAGCCCTGCCAGTTCACCGTGGACGGCTCCGCGCCGCCCGCACCCGACGTGACCAGCGTGGACTTCCCCCAGGCCACGCCGGACGGTCTCACCTGGTCCGAGAAGAAGTTCGGCACGCCCGGCGTCTTCACCTTCAGTTCGCCCGGCGCCGTGAAGTTCTCCTACACGCTCACCGGGGCCGACTACACCGACAAGGCCGCCACCGCCGCCACGGACGAGGCGGGCAACCCCGTCGGCGTACTGACCCTCACCCTCGCCCCGCCCAGCGCCGGGCCCAACAGCATGCGCGTCTACGCGTACGACGCGGTCGGCAACAAGTCGAAGGAGTACGCCGACTACGTCTTCTACGTTCCGCCGCGGGACACCGAGGACGCTCCGGGCGACCTCAGCGGTGACGGACGCGCCGACCTGCTCACCATCAACCCGAGCGGCAACCTGCGCTCCTACCCCGGCCTGTCCGGCGGCGAGCTCTACACCTCCCTCGCCGCCGGCTACACCTCGGACGGGCAGCTGAATCCCACCGGCCACTGGTACGACCCCGCCACCGGCAAGGCCGCACTGATCACCCACTACGCCGACGCGTACCCGGGTGACGGCGTCACCGACCTGTTCGCCCGCACCCCGGACGGCGGGTTCTGGCTCTACCCCGGCGACGGCTACGGCAGCTTCGACGTCGACAAGCGCCTGGAGGTCCGGCTGCCCGCCGACGCCCCCGACCCGGCGAGCTGGGTTCAGCTCAAGGCCGTCGGCGATGTCACCGGCGACCGCCGTCCCGAGGTCTTCCTGCGCACCGGCGACGCCCTCTGGGTGCTGCTCGGCTACACCGGGGGCACCTTCCAGGAAGCGGTCCGGCTGAGCGCCACCGCGTGGGAGCCGCGCGACATCATCAACGTCGCCGACATCGATCTGGACGGCACTCCCGACCTCCTGTGGCGGAACACGTCCAACGGGAACATGTACATCCGGCACGGCAAGGCCGGCACCGTCTCCGGCAGCGTGGACCTGAATTCCCTGAAGACGGGCGCCGCCTCCCGCGAGGGGAAGGACACCTCGTACGGCACCGGGTGGACCGGCGCCAAGATCGACATCGTGATGGGCATCCCGGACGTCAACGGCGACCGCATCCCGGACCTGTGGGCGCGGTTCACCGCGGACGGATCGGTGAAGGTCTACCACCCGTCCGCCACCAACACGAACCCTGCGGCGAAGACCGTGATCTACGGCGGCTGGGAGAGCATCAAGGCTTTCGGCTGACACCGTCCCGCCACGTGACCGAGCCCACCCTCCGTGGGGCGGCGTCTCCCGCGACAATGTAGGCGTGATCACCTCGCCGACACGGAGTACGGGCCGACGCGCCGAGCAGGCGGCGACGCCGTACGTGGATCTCTCGCGGGCGGAGTGGAGCGCGCTGCGCGACCGGACGCCGTTGCCGTTGACCGCCGAGGAGGTCGAGCGGCTGCGCGGGCTCGGGGACGTCATCGACCTCGACGAGGTGCGGGACGTCTATCTGCCGCTGTCCCGGTTGCTGAACCTGTACGTGCAGGCCACCTCCGGGCTGCGCGGGGCGCTCAACACCTTCCTCGGGGACGCCGGGAACGGGCAGGGCGCGCAGCGCGGGACGCCGTTCGTCATAGGGGTCGCGGGCAGTGTCGCCGTGGGCAAGTCCACCACCGCGCGCATCCTGCGGGCACTGCTCGCGCGCTGGCCGGAGCACCCCCGGGTGGAGCTGGTGACCACCGACGGGTTCCTGCTGCCCATGGAGGAGCTCCGGGCGCGCGGTCTGATGTCGCGCAAAGGGTTCCCGGAGTCGTACGACCGGCGCGCCCTCACCCGTTTCGTCGCCGACATCAAGGCGGGCAAGGACGAGGTGACCGCCCCCGTCTACTCGCACCTGATCTACGACATCGTGCCCGGTGAGCGGCTCACCGTACGGCGGCCGGACATCCTGATCGTCGAGGGGCTCAACGTCCTGCAGCCCGCCCTCCCCGGCAAGGACGGCCGCACCAGGGTCGGGCTCGCCGACTACTTCGACTTCAGCGTGTACGTGGACGCCCGGCCGGAGGACATCGAGACCTGGTACCTCAACCGGTTCCGCAAGCTGCGCGAGACCGCGTTCCAGGACCCGTCCTCGTACTTCCGCAAGTACACCCAGGTCTCCGAGGCGGAGGCGATGGAGTACGCGGCCACCATGTGGCGGACCATCAACCGGCCGAACCTCGTGGAGAACGTGGCGCCGACCCGCGGACGTGCCACGCTGGTGCTGCGCAAGGGGCCCGACCACAAGGTCCAGCGGCTGTCCCTGCGCAAGCTCTGACCCCTGGGTCCGGCTCCTGGAAGGGTGCTCCGTGCTGCATCTGCGCCTCATCGTGCCCGCCGACCGTACGGACGAGGTGGTGCGCCTGCTGGAGCGGACGCCCGGCACCGCCCATCTCGCCGTGCTGCCCGGCGTGGCCCGCGACCCGTCCGGTGACGTGGTGCTGTGCGATGTGGCGCGCGAGGCGGGCGACGAGCTGATCGGGGCGCTGCGGCGGCTCGGCGTCGACCGGTACGGGGCGATCACGGTGAACGGCCTGGACCTCACGCTCTCCGCCTGCGCCGACCGGGCCGAGGAGGAGGCGCCCGGCGAGGGCGCGGACGCGGTGCTGTGGGAGGAGCTGTCCGAGGCGACCCACGAGGAGTCCACGTTCAGCGTCACCTACCTGGCGTTCCTCGCCGTCGCCACCATGCTCGCGGCCTGCGGTGTGATGCTCGACAACGCGATCCTCATCGTGGGCGCGATGGCGGTCGGCCCCGAGTTCGGGCCGCTGGCCGGGATCTCCACCGCCCTGGTCCAGCGTGCCCCGCACCTGGTGTGGCGCTCGCTGTGGGCGCTGGTCGGCGGCTTCGCGGCGGCCATGGCGCTGACCGCCGGCTTCTCCTGGCTGATGGACCTGCTCGGGCTGTTCCGGGAGAGCATGATCGAGGCCGACCGGCCCAACACCTCGTTCGTCTGGCAGCCGGACTGGCTGTCGTTCGTCGTGGCGTTCCTGGCGGGCATCGCCGGCACGCTCTCGCTCACCTCGTCGAAGTCCGGCGCACTGATCGGGGTCGCCATCTCGGTGACGACCGTACCGGCCGCGGCCAACGCGGCGGTGGCCTTCAGCTACAGCGACTACACCCAGATGTCCGGCTCGGCGCGCCAGCTCGCGGAGAACCTCGGCGGCATCGTGCTGGCCGGCACGCTGACGCTGATCACGCAGAAGGCGCTGTGGCACGCGGCCCAGCGCCGCCGGCGCGCCAAGGAGCCCCCGGCGGCGGCGAACGGCAGCCCCGGGTGACGTACCGGCAGGATCGGGGGCGTCCGGACTGCCGTAACCCCCACAAGCACCGGACGCCGGGGCGCTGACACGATGCGGCCATGTCCGAACCAGGGGAAGTGATCCACCGCGTTCCCGCGCGGAACGTGTCGTGGTGGGGTACGGGGGTGTGTGCCGTCGCGGCGGTCCTGGCCGTGCTGCTCGTACGGCAGTGGCCGCAGGCACCCGCCGTCGTGTTCTGGCTGTGCGTGGTGATCGCGCTGATGGGGCCGATCTTCCTGTATCCGGCCACCGCCCGGCTCACCGCCGGCGCGTACGGGCTGCGCTCCCGAACCCTGCTGCGCCGCCGTTCGGTGCCGTGGTCCCGCGTCGCGGAGCTGCGCCGCGACATCCAGCCCGGCAGGAACCACGACATCCACCGGGTCAGCGTGCTGCTGGAGAACGGGCGGTCGTTCCGGCTGCCGCTGCCGATCAGCGGCACCGACCTCGCCCGGTTCGACGCGGAGCTGGAGGCGCTGCGCGCCCTGCACCGCCGGTACGGGAGCCCCGCGCCGGACGGCGAGGCGCCCGTCATCACGCACCGGGCGGCGGGGCGCCGGCCCGTCGTCACCTGGATCGTGTGCGCGCTGCTGCTCACCGCCTCGGCCGTCGCGGCCACCTACGTGGCGGACGCCGCGGCGGAGCAGCGCGCCTGGCGGGCGGCCGTGCCCTGCACCGACGCCACCCCGGCCGGTGACCGCCGCACGTGCCTGACCACGTTCACCGGGGTCATCGAGCGGACGGACGTCAACGGGGGCAGGGGCAGCAGCTATCTGTACTTCACCGGGGACGAGCCCCTGCACCGGCTGGCGGTCGCCCAGGACGACGCCTCCGCGTTCCGCTCGGGCGAGAAGGTCGAGCTGGTGTTCTGGCACGGCCGGCCGCGTACGGTCACCGGCGAGCGGCACGTGTGGCGCGACCACCTGACCGGCCCCGGTGAGGTGGCCGTCTTCTCCGCCGCCTGCGCGCTCGGCGCGGGGTACGCGGGGTCGCTGCTGCTGATCCGCAGGCGCGGGCGCCGGCTGCGGGACGACGAGCTGCTGCCCTCGGCCCTGCCGTTCGCGGGAGCGTTCGCCCTGACGGCCGCGTGGCTGCTGCCGCTGTGCGCCCTGCGCCCCACGGACCCGCCGGGCTCGCCCGGCACCGTGGTCTGGGCGGCGGCGGGCACGGCGGGCAGCGCGGTCGCGTTCGTCCTGGCCTGGCGCGCCACCCGCCTCCGCGCCCCCGGCGAGACCCCCGTCGTCGCACCGGACGGGCGCGACCACTTCCTGTCCGCCCGGTTCCTGGAGCACACCGCGTACAACCCGAACCTGTACGGCACCCATGTCGTCATCGGTGGCGGCCCGCCCGCCGTGACCCCGCACCCCGGTCCCGGCCGCTTCGCCGCCCACCGCATCCCGGCGGAACACCTGACCGTGGTGGACGTGCGGCGGGCCCGGGGCAGCGACGGCGACCTCGCGCCCCGCGGCTGGCACATCGCCGAGATCGACGACGCCGGTGAGCCGGTCAGGCTGGCCGCCGCCCCCGGCGACCTGGCCCGCATCCTGGACGCGCTGAGGCGCGAGCGCGACGCGGACGGGGGAGACCCGGACCCGGCCCACCCCCGCTAACCGCCAACCGCCAACCGCCAACCGCTCAGCCCAGCGCCGACTTCACCACGTCCGCCAGCCGGCCCGCCACCGCGCGGGCCTGCTCGATGTCCGCCGCCTCGACCATGACCCGTACCAGCGGCTCCGTGCCCGAGGGACGCAGCAGGACGCGGCCGGTGGCGCCCAGTTCCCGCTCCGCCTGGGCGACGGCCGCGGCGACCTCCTGCGAGGTGTGCACGCGGGACTTGTCCACGTCCGGGACGTTGACCAGGACCTGCGGCAGCCGCTCCATGACGCCGGCCAGCTCCGCGAGGCTGCGGCCCGTCGCGGCGACCCTGGCGGCCAGCATCAGGCCGGTCAGGGTGCCGTCGCCGGTCGTGGCGTGGTCCAGGACGATGACGTGGCCGGACTGCTCGCCGCCCAGCGCGTAGCCCTCGGCCTTCATCGACTCCAGGACGTAGCGGTCGCCGACGGCGGTCTGGACGAGCTGGATGCCCTCGCGCTCCATGGCGAGCTTGAAGCCGAGGTTCGACATCACGGTGCCGACCACGGTGTCCCCGCGCAGCCGGCCGGCCTCGCGCATGGCGAGGGCCAGCACGGCGAGGATCTGGTCGCCGTCGACCTCGGCGCCCGTCGCGTCGACGGCCAGGCAGCGGTCGGCGTCGCCGTCGTGCGCGATGCCGAGGTCCGCGCCGTGCTCGACGACGGCGGCGCGCAGGAGCTCCAGGTGGGTGGAGCCGCAGCCGTCGTTGATGTTCAGCCCGTCCGGGTCGGTGCCGATCGTGACGACCTCGGCCCCGGCGCGGGCGAACGCCTCCGGCGAGACGCGGGCGGCGGCGCCGTGCGCCTCGTCCAGGACGACCTTGAGGCCGTCGAGCCGGTTGGGCAGGACGCCGATGAGGTGGGCGACGTACCGGTCGAAGCCCTCCGCGTAGTCGGTGACGCGGCCGACGCCGGCGCCGGTGGGCCGGGACCACGGCGCACCGGTGCGGTGCTGCTCGTACACCGACTCGATGCGGTCCTCCAGCTCGTCGGCCAGTTTCTGGCCGCCGCGGGCGAAGAACTTGACACCGTTGTCCGGCATCGCGTTGTGGCTGGCGGAGAGCATGACCCCGAGGTCCGCGCCCAGCGAGCCGGTCAGGTACGCCACCGCGGGGGTCGGCAGCACGCCGACGCGCAGTACGTCGACGCCCGCGCTCGCGAGGCCGGCCACGACCGCCGCCTCCAGGAACTCTCCGGACGCGCGCGGGTCACGGCCCACCACGGCCGTGGGCCGATGGCCCTCGAAAGTACCCGCCTCGGCCAGTACGTGCGCCGCGGCCACCGAGAGCCCGAGCGCGAGCTCGGCCGTCAGGTCCGCATTGGCGACGCCACGCACGCCGTCCGTGCCGAAGAGTCGTCCCACTGTTGTCCTCCGAAAGTGCTCCGAAACGCAAAAGTCAGATCAAGCAACCAACAAGCCTATGAACGCCTTATGTCGTTATATGCCCGAGGATGTCGATAAACGAACGCCCCGGCAGCACGAGGTGTGCCGTCGGGGCGAACGTGTAACGCGGGTGAGCAGGCGGTTTAGCGCTTGCTGTACTGCGGGGCCTTGCGGGCCTTCTTGAGACCGGCCTTCTTGCGCTCGACCGCACGGTCGTCGCGGGAGAGGAAGCCGGCCTTCTTCAGGGTCGGACGGTTGTTGTCCACGTCCGCCTCGTTCAGCGCGCGGGCGACACCGAGGCGCAGGGCACCGGCCTGACCCGAGACGCCGCCACCCGCGATACGGGCGATGACGTCGTAGCGGCCGTCCAGCTCAAGCACCTTGAAGGGCTCGTTGACTTCCTGCTGGTGCACCTTGTTGGGGAAGTAGCTCTCCAGGGTGCGACCGTTGATCTTCCACTTGCCGGTGCCGGGGACGATCCGGACGCGGGCGATCGCGTTCTTGCGGCGGCCCAGGCCGGCGGCGGGCTGCGGGTCGCCGAAGCGGCCGGCGAGCGACTCGGAGGTGTACTCGCCCTCGACGGGGACCTCCGACTCGAAGGTGGTCACCTCGGCGTAGTTCTCGTCGCCGTCGGTGCCCTCGACGGTGTCTACAGTGGTCTCGGCCACGATTCTCCTCAGATCTTTCTTTATGTCTTGGGGGGAGGCCGGAACTACTGCGCGACCTGGGTGATCTCGTACGGGACCGGCTGCTGCGCAGCGTGCGGGTGCTGGTCGCCCGCGTAGACCTTCAGCTTCGAGATCATCTGACGGCCCAGGGAGTTCTTGGGGATCATGCCCTTGATGGCCTTCTCGACGGCCTTCTCCGGGTTGTTCGCCAGGAGGTCGTCGTAACGCACCGAACGCAGACCGCCCGGGAAGCCGGAGTGGCGGTAGGCCATCTTCTGGGTGCGCTTGTTGCCGGACAGGTGAACCTTGTCGGCGTTGATGATGATGACGAAGTCGCCCATGTCCATGTGGGGGGCGTAGATCGCCTTGTGCTTGCCTCGGAGGAGGTTCGCAGCCGTGGTGGCGAGACGGCCCAGGACGACGTCCTGCGCGTCAATGACGTGCCACTGGCGGGTCACATCGCCGGGCTTGGGGCTGTACGTACGCACTTCGTAGCCTTCGCTTCTTCAGTGGATGGGGTCCAGACACACGACACCTCTGAAGCGATCATGCAGCTGGGGCGCACAATGCCGGGGCGATGCCCGTATGCGAGCCACTGGTAACTGCTCCAGAGAACTTACGTACGGGCTTCTCGCATCCAAACGACACTGCCCATACGCATAACAGTCCTCGACCCTACCCGCATCGCCCCGGACGGGTCAAAACGCGCCCCCGCCGCTCCCCCTCACCGGGCCCGCTCGACCCGCCGCTCGTCCCACACCGGCTCCGAGGTCTCCCGGACGACCCCGTCCGAGCCGAAGACCAGATAGCGGTCGAAGCTCTTCGCGAACCAGCGGTCGTGCGTCACCGCGAGCACCGTGCCCTCGTACGCCTCCAGACCGTCCTGCAACGCCTCCGCCGACTCCAGGTCAAGGTTGTCCGTGGGCTCGTCGAGGAGCAGCGCGGTCGTGCCGGACAGCTCCAGGAGCAGGATCTGGAACCGGGCCTGCTGGCCGCCCGACAGCTTCTCGAACGCCTGGTCCCCCTGCCGCTCCAGCTCGTAGCGGCGCAGCACGGACATCGCCCCGCCCCGGTCCTTGGCGTGCTCGGTCCACAGGATGTCCACCAGCGTGCGGCCCAGCAGCTCCGGGTGCGCGTGGGTCTGCGCGAAGTGGCCGGGGACCACCCGGGCGCCGAGCTTCCACTCCCCCGTGTGCGCGACGGGCTCGCCCGCGAGGAGCCGCAGGAAGTGCGACTTGCCGGAGCCGTTGGAGCCGAGCACCGCGACCCGTTCCCCGTAGAAGACCTCCAGGTCGAACGGCTTCATCAGGCCGGTCAGCTCCAGCCCGGCGCAGGTCACCGCGCGCACCCCGGTCCGGCCGCCGCGCAGCCGCATCCGGATGTCCTGCTCGCGCGGCGGCTCCGGCGGCGGGCCCGCCTCCTCGAACTTGCGGAACCTGGTCTGCATCGCGTGGTACCGGCTGGCCATGTCGGGGCTGATCGCGGCCTGCTGGCGCAGCCGGTGCACGAGGGCCTTGAGCCGCTTGTGCTCCTCCTCCCAGCGACGTAGCAGCTCCTCGAAGCGGGCGAACCGCTCCTTGCGGGCCTGGTGGTACGTGTCGAAGCCCGCGCCGTGCACCCAGACGTCGCTGCCGGCCGGGCCCGGCTCCACGCTGACGATCTTCTGCGCGGCGCGCGACAGCAGCTCCCGGTCGTGGGAGACGAACAGGACCGTCTTACGGGTCTCCTTGAGCCGCTCCTCCAGCCACCGCTTGCCGGGGACGTCGAGATAGTTGTCCGGCTCGTCGAGCAGCAGCACCTCGTCGGGGCCGCGCAGCAGCGCCTCCAGGACGAGCCGTTTCTGCTCGCCGCCGGAGAGCGTGCGCACCTCGCGCCACTGCGCCTTCTCGTACGGGACGCCCAGGGCCGCCATCGTGCACATGTCCCACAGGGTCTCGGCCTCGTAGCCGCGCGCCTCCGCCCAGTCGCTCAGCGCCTGCGCGTACGCCATCTGCGCGGCCTCGTCGTCCACGGTGAGGATGCGCTCCTCGGCGCGGTCCACGGCGAGCGCGGCCTCCCGGATGCGGGGCTGCGCGACGGAGACCAGCAAATCGCGGACCGTGCGCTCGTCGCGCACCGAGCCGACGAACTGCCGCATCACGCCGAGCCCGCCGCTCACCGAGACGGTGCCGCCGTGCGGCTGGAGCTCTCCGGCCAGCAGCCGCAGCAGCGTGGTCTTGCCGGCGCCGTTCGCGCCCACGAGCGCGACGACGGCCCCGTCGGCCACCCGGAACGAGGCATCGCCGAGCAGCACCCGCCCGTCCGGAAGGTAGTACTCAAGATGGCCCGCTTCGAGATGTCCCATGCACAGCATTGTCACGGCCACCGAAGCGTTGACCCAACCGGATTACCGGGCGTCCAGTGCCGCGACCGGCAATGTTTGCCCCGCAAGGAGCGTCGTCCAGTGCGTGCGATCGCAAGGCGGCCGAGAGCCCTTGGATGGGGTCTCCCCTGCTCGTCAAGAGCTTGGGGAAGGAGCTACCAGGGCTTTCGGCCAACGCGGCGAGCGTGCGTGCTGGGCGGCGCGACGGGGCAAAGCTTGCCGGGAGGGGCACTAGGATGCGCGGCATGAGCTTTGGGGATGGGGGGCCCTCGCCCTGGGGGTCCGCGGGGCCGGGGAACGGCGGAACGCCCGACTGGGAGGCGCTCGCCGACGCCTCCGCGGCTCGGGCCAGGCGGCGCAGGTGGCTGTTCATCGGCGGGGGCGCGGTGGCCACCGCAGCCGTCGCCGCGGCCGTGGCGCTTGCCGTCATCGCGGCCGACGGGAACGGCTCCGACGCCACCGCCGGGAAGCACACGAGCGAGCTGCCGACCGCGAGCGACCTGCCCAGCGAGATCCCCGCGCCCGAGCCGTCCTTCTCCTCGGTGGCTCCGCCGCCCCCTCCGGACCCCAGGGACTACGTCTCCGACGTCACGAAGGACCGGCTGCCGGTCGACGTGCGGGCGTTCTTCCCCGACGCGAAGCTGACCGCCGGCGACCGTACGTACACCCGGGGCGCCACCCACCGCACCGAGAACTGCGCCGCCACCACCCAGGGCGCCCTCGGCTCGATCCTCCGGAACAACGGCTGCGACCAGGTCATCCGGGCCACGTACAGCAAGGACGGCGTGGCGGTCACCGTGGGCGTCGCGGTCTTCGACACCGAGGCGCAGGCCAAGCGGACCGCCCGGCAGGCGAGCGGCGGGCTGGCCTCGCTCAGCGGCTCCGGCGTCCCGGTGTTCTGCCGCGACGGCGTGATCTGCCGCCGCACCGCGAACTCGTACGGCCGGTACGCGTACTTCACGGTCGGCGGCTTCACGGACGGCCGGAACGTCACCAAGGCCGACCAGGACGTGTACCGCACCGGCGACGACCTCACGGACCACACGTTCCGGCAGATCCGCCACCGGGGCGAGGTCCAGGCGTCGGCCGCCGCGAACCTCACCACCACGTAGGGCGCCCGCTCAGCAGCAGCCGGCCCCGGGCAGGCTGCGCACGTTGCGGGCCTCCACCGCCCGCGCGGCCAGCAGCCCGTCCTCCGGGTACGCGACCTCCTCCAGGGTCAGCCCGTGCGGGCGCACCACGTGGACGCCGGGGTCGCGCACCCCGGCCGCCAGCACCTCGGCCGGCCACGGGTCGGGGCGGCGGCCGTCGCCCACGAAGAGCATCGCGCCGACGAGGGCGCGCACCATGTTGTGGCAGAAGGCGTCCGCCTGCACGGTGCCGGTGATGATCCCGCTGGCCCCGTCGCGTACCCAGTGCAGCCGCTGGAGCGTGCGGATGGTCGTCGCGCCCTCGCGCTTCTTGCAGTACGCGGCGAAGTCGTGCTCCCCGGTCATCCGGGCGGCGGCGGCGTTCATCGCGGCCACGTCCAGCGGGCGGTCGTGCCAGAGGACATGGCCGCGCAGCAGCGGGTCGGCCCCGCCGGGCCGGTCGGAGACACGGTAGGCGTACCGGCGCCACAAGGCGGAGAACCGGGCGTTGAACCCGGCCGGGGCCGCCGCGATCCGCCAGACCCGGACGTCGGGCGCCATCCGCCCGGCGAGCCGCCGCAGCAGCTTCTCCTCGTGCTCGGTCCACACCCCGGCCGGCAGGTCCACATGGGCGACCTGGCCGCGGGCGTGCACCCCGGCGTCGGTGCGGCCCGCCACCGTCAGGTCGTACGTGCGCGGGGACCGGGTCACGGTCCGCAGCGCGTCCTCGATCTCGCCCTGGACCGTGCGCCGGGCGGTCTGCTTCGCCCAGCCGGAGAAGTCCTTGCCGTCGTAGGCCAGGTCCAGCCGCACCCGGACGAATCCGGGCTCCACCTCGTCACTCACCAGCGCATCCTCTCAAGATCCCGTACAAGCCGAACGGGCCCGCACCGCCCCGGAGGGTGGTGCGGACCCGTTCAGTGGTTCCGGAACGCTCAGGCGTCCTTCGCGTCCTCGACCGGAGCCGCGTCCTCGACGGACTCGACCGGGGTCTCGTCCTTCTTGGCCGCGTCTTCCTTGACCGCACGCTTGGTGGCGGCCTCGGCCTCACCGGTGGCCTGCTGCGCCACGGTCAGCGCCTCGACCAGCTCGATGACGGCCATCGGGGCGTTGTCGCCACGACGGTTGCCGATCTTGGTGATGCGGGTGTAGCCACCGGGGCGGTTCTCGTACCGCGGGGCGATCTCGGTGAAGAGCGTGTGGACGACGCCCTTGTCCGTGATCGACTGCAGCACCAGGCGACGGTTGTGGATGTCGCCCTTCTTCGCCTTGGTGATGAAACGCTCCGCGACCGGACGCAGGCGGCGGGCCTTGGCCTCGGTCGTGGTGATGCGGCCGTGCTCGAACAGCGACTTCGCGAGGTTGTTGAGAAGAAGCTTCTCGTGCGCGGCGCTGCCGCCCAGACGGGCACCCTTGGCGGGCTTCGGCATGGGTTTTCTCCTTGTGTGCTGCACCGGCCGTATCAGGTACCGGTGTCAGTTCCCGCGCGGCGGCCGCCGCGCGGAAGTATGTGCTGTCCGCCGTGCCGACTCTCGCGAGTCGGCCTCCGCACTCGACATGCGGGCCTCAGCCCGAAAATCAAGTCCGTCCGGCGATTGAGGACAGAAGCCCTCGCCCGGACCGGGGCGCCCCTGCCAACAGGGCGCACCCCAGCCGGGAGGCGACTCAGTACTGCTCGGTCTCCGCGAAACCGGCGTCCGCGTCGTCGTCGGCGCCGAAGGCGTCGGCGGCGGCGGTCGGGTCGAAGCCGGGAGGCGAGTCCTTGAGCGCGAGGCCCATACCGGCCAGCTTCGCCTTGACCTCGTCGATCGACTTCGCACCGAAGTTGCGGATGTCGAGCAGGTCCGCCTCGGAGCGGGCCACCAGCTCGCCCACCGAGTGGATGCCCTCGCGCTTGAGGCAGTTGTACGAGCGGACCGTGAGCTCCAGCTCCTCGATCGGCAGCGCCAGGTCCGCCGCGAGCGCGGCGTCCGTCGGCGACGGGCCCATGTCGATGCCCTCGGCGTCGATGTTGAGCTCGCGGGCCAGACCGAACAGCTCGACCAGGGTCTTACCGGCCGACGCCATGGCGTCGCGCGGGCGCATGGCCTGCTTGGTCTCGACGTCGACGATCAGCTTGTCGAAGTCGGTGCGCTGCTCGACACGGGTCGCCTCGACCTTGTACGTGACCTTGAGCACCGGCGAGTAGATGGAGTCGACCGGGATACGGCCGATCTCCTGGCCCACCTGCTTGTTCTGGACGGCGGAGACGTAGCCGCGACCGCGCTCGACGGTCAGCTCCATCTCCAGCTTGCCCTTGCCGTTCAGCGTGGCCAGGACCAGGTCCGGGTTGTGCACCTCGACACCGGCCGGCGGAGCGATGTCCGCGGCGGTGACCAGGCCGGGGCCCTGCTTGCGCAGGTACATCACGACCGGCTCGTCGTGCTCCGAGGAGACGACCAGCTGCTTGATGTTGAGGATGAGGTCGGTGACGTCCTCCTTGACGCCCGGCACGGTGGTGAACTCGTGCAGGACACCGTCGATGCGGATGCTCGTGACGGCGGCACCCGGGATCGAGGAGAGGAGCGTGCGGCGCAGGGAGTTGCCGAGCGTGTAGCCGAAGCCGGGCTCCAGCGGCTCGATGACGAACCGCGAGCGGAACTCGTCGACGACCTCTTCGGTCAGCGACGGACGCTGAGCGATCAGCATGATGTGAATCCTTCAGTCGTGGGCGCCCACTATTTGACACCCGACAGATGAAACAAGGATACGGGCGGTACACCCCCGCAGGGGGCATACCGCCCGTACCCACGCTACTGCCGTACGGCCGTCACCGGCCGTGCCGGATCAGACGCGGCGACGCTTCGGCGGACGGCAGCCGTTGTGCGGCGTCGGGGTGACGTCCTGGATCGAGCCGACCTCGAGGCCGGTGGCCTGGAGGGAGCGGATCGCGGTCTCACGGCCGGAGCCGGGACCCTTGACGAAGACGTCGACCTTGCGCATGCCGTGCTCCTGCGCGCGGCGGGCGGCCGACTCGGCGGCCATCTGCGCGGCGAAGGGGGTGGACTTGCGCGAGCCCTTGAAGCCGACGTGGCCGGCGGAGGCCCAGGAGATCACGTTGCCCGTGGGGTCCGTGATCGAGACGATCGTGTTGTTGAACGTGCTCTTGATGTGCGCGTGGCCGTGAGCGACGTTCTTCTTTTCCTTGCGACGCACCTTCTTGGCTGCGCCCTGACGACCCTTGGGGGGCATGTCTTGACTCCAGATGGAGAGGGGAGGTGATCGGTCCTACAGCGAAGACCGCTGGTTGCTGCTGAGGCCCGGGATTCCGGTCGCTCGCAGTGCGTCCGCTGAGGACTACTTCTTGCCCGGCTTCTTCTTGCCGGCGATCGCGCGACGCGGACCCTTGCGGGTACGGGCGTTGGTGCTGGTGCGCTGACCGTGGACCGGGAGGCCACGGCGGTGACGCAGACCCTGGTAGCAGCCGATCTCGACCTTGCGGCGGATGTCGGCCTGGATCTCGCGGCGGAGGTCACCCTCGGTGCGGAGGTTGGCGTCCACGTACTCGCGGATCTTGACCAGGTCCTCTTCGGCCAGGTCGCGAACGCGGGTGTTCGGGTTCACGCCGGTGGTGGCGAGGATCTCCTTGGACCGGGTGCGCCCGATGCCGAAGACGTAGGTGAGGGCAACCTCCACGCGCTTTTCGCGCGGGATGTCAACACCTGAAACGCGTGCCATTCAATGGCTCCAGTTGTTAAGTCGGGGGTCTTCCGCAGAACCACTCCCGACCGCCGACCCCTCGCTGGGAGAGGTGGTACGTCCGGGTCCCCGGCCCCCGCCGGAGGTGCCGTCAGCCGTGGCTTGGACGGGTTCTGCGTATGTACGTGTTACGTGCGTCGCGCGAAGAACTGCGAGATGCAGGGGGTCGTGCGTCAGCCCTGGCGCTGCTTGTGGCGCAGGTTGTCGCAGATGACCATGACCCGGCCGTGACGGCGGATCACCTTGCACTTGTCGCAGATCTTCTTGACGCTCGGCTTGACCTTCATGGGATGTCAGGTTCTCCGGGTCAGTGCCGACGCCGCGCGGAGGCGGGCGGCGGCAAGATCTACTTGTAGCGGTAGACGATCCGGCCACGCGTCAGGTCGTACGGAGAGAGCTCCACGACGACCCGGTCATCCGGAAGGATGCGGATGTAGTGCATACGCATCTTGCCGCTGATGTGCGCGAGGACCTTGTGACCGTTCTGGAGCTCCACCTTGAACATGGCGTTCGGGAGGGACTCGATCACGGTGCCCTCAATTTCGATGGCACCTTGCTTCTTGGCCACGCTTCGCCTTTCGAATCGGCTACCTTGATCGTCTCTCGCTCCGCCGCATGCGGACACACGGATGCACGAGAGCCGACGAGTCAGTCTACGTCAGCGGACTGCCAAAGGCGAATCCGTCAAGTTTGCCCACCGGAGGAGATCCTTAGACCTCCCGACCGGAACGGATCGCGTCCGATCGGAGCGGATCGGCCTGCGGCTCAGCAATGGGGTCTCCCCTGGTCCTTAAGACCTTGGGGAAGGGTCCGGGGCGGCCTGGACGCCGTACTGCGCGAGCTTCTCGCGGCCGCAGTCCGGGGCGGTGAGGACGAGCGGGCCCTCCTCCGTGAGCGCGATGGAGTGCTCCCAGTGCGAGGACCAGGTGCCGTCCGTCGTGATGACCGTCCACTCGTCCTCCAGCACCTCCGTACGGGCCGTGCCGAGGGACACCATGGGCTCGATCGCCAGGCAGACACCGGGCACCAGCTTGATGCCCTTGCCGCGCTTGCGGGAGACGTAGTTCAGCAGGTGCGGGTCCATGTGCATCTCGGTGCCGATGCCGTGCCCGCCGTAGTCCTCGATGATCCCGTACTTGCCGGTGGCCGGGCGGGGCTGGCGGCGGATGTAGGACTCGATCGCCTTGGAGATGTCCACCAGCCGGTTGTTGACCTTCATCGCGGCGATGCCGGCCCACATCGACTCCTCGGTCACCCGGGACAACTCGATCAGCTCCGGGGCGTGCCCCGTACCGACGAAGGCCGTGTACGCGGCGTCGCCGTGCCAGCCGTCCACGATGGCGCCGGCGTCGATGGAGATGATGTCGCCGTCCTTGAGGACCGTGTCGTCGTCCGGGATGCCGTGGACGACGACCTCGTTCACCGAGGTGCAGATGGTCGCGGGGAACCCGCCGTACCCCAGGAAGTTCGACTTCGCCCCGTGGTCGGCGATCACCTTGCGGGCGACCTGGTCCAGATCGCGGGTGGTGGCGCCGGGGACCGCGGCCTCGCGGGTCGCCGCGTGGATGGCAGCGACCACCAGCCCCGCCTCACGCATCTTGGCGATCTGCTCGGGGGTCTTGATCTGCACCATGCTGCGGCGCCTTTCCGGTAGGGCGGTGACGGGGGACGGATAGTCCACGATACGCGGCGGCACGCAGTCGGCCGCGGCGTCCGAGGACGCCGCGGCCGGCTCGTACTGCGGTACTACGGGGGGCTGCTCAGTCCTCTGCGGACTTCTTCAGCGCCTCCATGGCCCGGTCGGTCACATCGGTGACCTTGCCGAGCGCGGAGATGGTGACCACGAGGTCCTGGGACCGGTAGTAGTCGATGATCGGCTCGGTCTGCGTGTGGTAGACCTCCAGCCGGGTACGGACCGTGTCCTCGCTGTCGTCCTCGCGCTGGTACAGCTCGCCGCCGCAGATGTCGCAGACACCCTCGGTCTTCGGCGGGTTGTACGTGGCGTGGAAGACGTGCGCGCTGTCGTTGCGGCAGATGCGGCGACCCGCGATCCGCTTGACGACCTCGTCCTCGGGGACCTCCAGGTCGAGCACGGCGTCCAGCTTCACGCCCTCGTCCTTGAGCATCACGTCCAGGGCTTCGGCCTGACCCACGTTGCGCGGGAAGCCGTCGAGCAGGAAGCCGTTGACCGCGTCCGGCTGGGACATGCGGTCCTTGGCCATCCCGATCGTCACCTCGTCCGGCACCAGCTGCCCCGCGTCCATGTAGGCGCGGGCCTGCTTGCCAAGGTCAGTGCCCTGGCTGATGTTGGCGCGGAAGAGGTCGCCCGTGGAGATGTGCGGAATCGACAGGTTCTTGGCAAGGTACGCGGCCTGCGTTCCCTTGCCGGCACCCGGCGGGCCGACGAGGACGATTCGCATCAGCGGAGGAACCCTTCGTAATTGCGCTGCTGGAGCTGACTCTCAATCTGCTTCACGGTCTCCAGACCCACACCCACGATGATGAGGATGCTCGTCCCGCCGAACGGGAAGTTCTGGTCAGCACCGTTGAATCCTGCCAACGCCATCGTCGGCACAAGAGCGATCAGCCCCAGGTACAGCGAGCCCGGCCAAGTGATCCTGTTGAGCACGTAGCTCAGGTACTCGGCAGTAGGTCGACCAGCCCGGATACCCGGAATGAAGCCACCATACTTCTTCATGTTGTCGGCCACTTCCTCGGGGTTGAAGGAAATCGCCACGTAGAAGAACGCGAAGAAGACGATCAGGAGGAAGTACAGGGTGATGTAGTACGGGTGATTGCCCCTGACCAGGTGGTCCTGGATCCAGATCGCCCAGCCGGACGTGGAGTTCGAGAACTGGACGATCAGGGCCGGGATGTAGAGCAGCGACGAGGCGAAGATGACGGGGATCACACCCGCCTGGTTCACCTTGAGCGGGATGTACGTCGATGTACCGCCGTAGGAACGGCGCCCGATCATGCGCTTCGCGTACTGGACCGGGACACGGCGCTGGGCCTGCTCGACGAAGACGACGAGGGCGACCATCACGAAGCCGACGAGGATCACCGTGGCGAATTCGATCCAGCCGTCGGCGAGCTTGCCGCTGGTCTTGATGGCCCAGAGGGCGGACGGGAAGGTGGCGGCGATCGAGATGAACATCAGGATCGACATGCCGTTGCCGATGCCGCGGTCGGTGATGACCTCACCGAGCCACATCACGACGGCGGTGCCCGCGGTCATGGTGACGACCATCACGATGGTCGTGAAGAGCGAGTCGTTCGGGACGATCTGGTCGGCGACCGGGCAGCCGCTGAACAGCGCGCCGCTGCGGGCGGTGGCCACCAGGCCGGTGCCCTGGAGGATGGCGAGCGCGACGGTCAGATAACGCGTGTACTGCGTGATCTTGGCCTGGCCGGACTGCCCCTCCTTCTTGAGCGCCTCGAGTCGGGGAATGACCACGGTCAGCAGCTGGAGAATGATGCTGGCCGTGATGTAGGGCATGATGCCGAGCGCGAAGATCGTGATCTGCAGCAGCGCACCACCGCTGAACATGTTCACGAGGCCGAAGAGGCTGTTGTTGCCCTTGCTTGCCTGATCGACACAGGTCTGGACGTTCTCGTAACTCACGCCGGGTACGGGGATGTGCGCCCCGAGCCGGTAGAGCACGACGATGCCGAGTGTGAAGAGCAGCTTCTTGCGCAGGTCGGGCGTCTTGAACGCCCGGGCGAAGCCGGTGAGCACGGTGCCTCCTGCGACCCCCGCGCAGAGCGTAGAGGTGACGGTCTTGAGGATCGACGGATACGTAACAATCAAAGTCCCCGGACGGCGAACGCCCAGGGGTTACCACAGCAACGGACGCCACCTTACCGGCGCACCCGCCCCCCTAGGAACGACCAACCGGGGATGCCCCATTTGAGAGGGCATCCCCGGTCGGATGTTCAGTACACCGATGTGTCCGAGTTGTCTCAGACGAGCTCGGTGACGGTACCGCCGGCGGCGGTGATCTTCTCCTTGGCGGAGCCGGAGACGGCGTCAACCGAAACCTGCAGCGCCACGGAGATCTCGCCCTGTCCGAGGACCTTGACGAGGTGGTTGTTGCGCACGGCGCCCTTGGCGACCAGGTCGGCCACCGTGACCTCTCCACCCTCGGGGTAGAGCGTCGCGAGCTTGTCCAGGTTCACGACCTGGTACTCCGTGCGGAACGGGTTCTTGAAGCCCTTGAGCTTCGGGAGGCGCATGTGGAGGGGCATCTGCCCACCCTCGAAGCGCTCCGGAACCTGGTAGCGGGCCTTGGTGCCCTTGGTGCCACGACCGGCGGTCTTACCCTTGGACGCCTCACCACGGCCCACACGGGTCTTGGCGGTCTTGGCGCCCGGGGCGGGCCGGAGGTCATGGGCCTTCAGCGGCTTGTTCTCCGCCATGTCAGTCGACCTCCTCAACCGTCACGAGGTGGCGGACGGTGTGCACCATGCCGCGGAACTCGGGACGGTCCTCCTTGACAACCACGTCGTGCAGGCGCTTGAGCCCGAGCGAACGCAGGGTGTCGCGGTGGTTCTGCTTGCTGCCGATGTACGACTTCGTCTGCGTGATCTTGAGGCGAGCCATTACGCACCCGCTCCCGCACGCGCACGAAGCAGGGCCGCGGGGGCGACGTCCTCGAGGGGCAGACCGCGGCGGGCCGCGATCTCCTCGGGACGCTGCAGGCCACGAAGGGCCGCCACGGTCGCGTGCACGATGTTGATCGGGTTCGAGGACCCGAGCGACTTCGACAGGATGTCGTGGACGCCGGCGCACTCGAGGACGGCACGCACCGGGCCACCGGCGATCACACCGGTACCGGGGGAAGCCGGCTTGAGCAGGACGACGCCCGCGGCCTTCTCACCCTGGATCGGGTGAGGGATGGTGCCCTGGATGCGCGGGACCTTGAAGAAGTTCTTCTTGGCCTCTTCCACGCCCTTGGCGATGGCCGCGGGAACTTCCTTGGCCTTGCCGTAACCGACACCTACGGTGCCGTCACCGTCGCCCACCACGACCAGCGCGGTGAAGCTGAAGCGACGACCACCCTTCACAACCTTGGCGACTCGGTTGATCGCGACGACGCGCTCGACGTACGCGGTCTTCTCGGCGGCGGCAGCGCCGCCGTCACGGCCCTTCCGGTCCCGCCGCTCGCCGCCACCGGCACCGCTTCCGCGGCGCTGGGGTCCAGCCATTGGATTTACCTCTCTCTGTTACGTCCGCTGTGCGTAGGAACCGGGGCTAGAACTTCAGCCCGGCTTCACGGGCGGCGTCAGCCAGAGCGGCAATCCGCCCGGCGTACTGGTTACCACCGCGGTCAAACACGACGGCCTCGACGCCTGCGGCCTTGGCACGCTCGGCGACCAGGGCGCCGACCTGCTTGGCCTGGCTGCTCTTGTCGCCCTCGCCGCCACGGATGGAGACGTCCAGGGTCGACGCCGACGCGAGCGTGTGGCCCGCGATGTCGTCGATGACCTGAGCCACCATGTGACGGTTCGAACGGGTCACGACCAGGCGCGGACGCTCCGGCGAGCCGGAGATGTGCTTGCGGACGCGGATGTGGCGCCGCTTGCGAGCCGCGCGCTTGTACGCGTCGCCCTTGGCGATCTTCACGCCGTATGCCATGGCTACTTACCAGCCTTTCCGACCTTGCGGCGGATGACCTCGCCGGCGTACTTGACGCCCTTGGCCTTGTACGGGTCAGGCTTCCGCAGCTTGCGGATCTTGGCCGCGGTCTCGCCGACCTTCTGCTTGTCGATGCCCTCGACGCTGAACTTCGTGGGGGTCTCCACCTTGAAGGTGATGCCCTCCGGGGCCTCGATCAGGATCGGGTGGCTGTAGCCCAGGGCGAACTCCAGGTTGGAGCCCTTCGCCTGGACGCGGTAACCGACACCGCTGATCTCGAGCGCCTTGATGTATCCCTGGGTCACACCGGTGATCATGTTCGCCACCAGCGTGCGGGACAGGCCGTGCAGGGCCTTGTTCTGACGCTCGTCGTTCGGGCGGACGACGTTCAGGACGCCGTCCTCACCCTTGGTGACCTCGATGGGCGCCGCGACGGTGTGCGTCAGGGTGCCCTTGGGGCCCTTCACGCTGACCGTACGGCCATCGATGGTGACGTCCACACCGGCGGGAACCTGGATGGGGAGCTTGCCGATTCGCGACATGAGCTGTTCCTCCGTTCCCGACTACCAGACGTAGGCGAGGACTTCCCCACCTACGCCCTTCTTCTGAGCCTGCTGGCCGGTCAGGAGACCGTGGGACGTGGAGATGATCGCCACGCCCAGGCCGCCGAGGACCTTCGGCAGGTTGGTGGACTTTGCGTAGACACGCAGACCCGGCTTCGAAATGCGCTTGATGCCGGCGATCGAGCGCTCGCGGTTCGGGCCGAACTTCAGCTGGAGGACGAGGTTCTTGCCGACCTCGGCGTCCTCGACCTTCCAGCCGGTGATGAAGCCCTCCTGCTGGAGGATCTCCGCGATGTGCGACTTGATCTTGCTGTGCGGCATCACGACGTCGTCGTGATACGCCGAGTTCGCGTTGCGCAGACGCGTGAGCATGTCTGCGATGGGATCAGTCATGGTCATGAGTTGGCCTTCGGCCTCTCTCGCCGGGGTTTCCTGTATGCGCCATCCCTCTCCCCGCTCAGAGGCGGGACGGGTGCGGTGCGGGGACCTACGGCGTAGTAAGTCGGTCATGGGCGGCAGGCGCCCAACCCTGCAAGCCTACGGCATGCGGAGCCGGGCTCCTGCCGACCAGATGCTTACCGAGAGTCTCCGGTGATTCCCAACGCCCAAGGGGCGAAGGAGAATTACCAGGAGCTCTTGGTCACGCCCGGCAGCTCGCCGCGGTGAGCCATCTCACGAAGGCACACGCGGCACAGGCCGAACTTGCGGTAGACGGAGTGGGGCCGGCCGCAGCGCTGGCAGCGGGTGTACCCGCGGACGCCGAACTTCGGCTTGCGGGCGGCCTTAGCGATCAGAGCCTTCTTCGCCACGGTCAGTTCTCCTTGAACGGGAAGCCGAGGTGACGAAGAAGGGCACGACCCTCGTCGTCGTTGGTCGCCGTGGTGACCACGGTGATGTCCATGCCCCGGACCCGGTCGATCTTGTCCTGGTCGATCTCGTGGAACATGACCTGCTCCGTGAGACCGAAGGTGTAGTTGCCACGGCCGTCGAACTGCTTCGGCGACAGGCCGCGGAAGTCACGGATACGCGGAAGCGCGAGCGACAGCGTACGGTCCAGGAACTCCCACATGCGGTCACCGCGGAGGGTGACGTGGCAGCCGATCGGCTGCCCCTCGCGCAGCTTGAACTGCGCGATCGACTTGCGGGCCTTGGTGACGGCCGGCTTCTGACCGGTGATCGTGGTGAGGTCCTTGACGGCACCGTCGATCAGCTTGGAGTCGCGGGCGGCGTCGCCCACACCCATGTTGACCACGATCTTGACGAGACCGGGGATCTGCATGACGTTCTCGTAGGAGAACTCCTCACGCAGCTTGCCGGCGATTTCCTCGCGGTAGCGCGTCTTGAGACGCGGCGCGGTGGTGGTAGTCATCAGATGTCCTCACCGGTGCGCTTGGCAACACGGATCTTGTTGCCCTCGTCGTCAAAGCGGTAGCCGACGCGAGTAACGACCTTCTTGCCGTCCTTCTCAACAACCAGCTGCACGTTGCTGACGTGGACGGGGGCCTCGGTCGTCACAATGCCACCGGTCTGCGAACCGCGAGCGGTCTGGCCGGCCTTGGTGTGCTTCTTGACCCGGTTGACACCCTCGACGAGGACGCGGTCCTGAGCCGGGTAGGCCACGATGACCTTGCCCTGCTTGCCCTTGTCCTTGCCGGTGATGACCTGGACCAGGTCACCCTTCTTGATCTTCATGCTTACAGCACCTCCGGCGCGAGCGAGATGATCTTCATGAACTTCTTCTCGCGCAGCTCACGGCCCACCGGGCCGAAGATACGGGTGCCGCGGGGGTCGCCGTCGTTCTTCAGAATGACGGCGGCGTTCTCGTCGAAGCGGATGTACGAGCCATCCTGGCGACGACGCTCCTTGACGGTGCGAACGATGACGGCCTTGACGACGTCACCCTTCTTCACGTTGCCACCGGGGATCGCGTCCTTGACGGTGGCGACGATGACGTCACCGATGCCCGCGTAGCGGCGACCCGAGCCACCGAGAACACGGATGGTGAGAATTTCCTTCGCACCCGTGTTGTCGGCGACACGCAGTCGCGACTCCTGCTGGATCACGTCTATCTCCTGATCGTCTGCCGGTTCCCGGCAGGGGTCCCTTGACGGGAACCCCTGCCGAGCCTGGCGGAACTGACCCGAGGGGAAGTCCCCTCAGGAATTACTTGGCCTTCTCGAGGATCTCGACGATGCGCCACCGCTTCGTGGCGGACAGCGGCCGGGTCTCCATCAGGAGGACGCGGTCGCCGACACCGGCGGCGTTCTGCTCGTCGTGGGCCTTGAGCTTGTTCGTACGGCGGATGACCTTGCCGTACAGGGCGTGCTTCACGCGGTCCTCGACGGCGACGACGACGGTCTTGTCCATCTTGTCGCTGACGACGAGGCCCTCACGGGTCTTGCGGAAGCCGCGCTCGGCGGTCTTGCTCTCAGTCACAGTGTTCTCGCTCATCAGACGCTCTCCACCGTTTCGATGCCCAGCTCGCGCTCGCGCATCAGGGTGTAGATCCGGGCGATGTCCTTACGGACGGACTTGAGCCGACCGTGGTTCTCGAGCTGGCCCGTCGCCGCCTGGAAGCGGAGGTTGAACAGCTCTTCCTTGGCCTCGCGGAGCTTGTTGAGGAGCTCCTCGTTGCCCAGCTCGCGCAGCTCGGACGCCTTGGTACCGGCCGACATCACGCTTCACCTGCCTCGCGCTTGACGATCCGGCACTTCATCGGCAGCTTGTGGGCCGCACGGGTCAGCGCCTCACGGGCGATCTTCTCGTTGGGGTACGACAGCTCGAACATGACGCGTCCGGGCTTGACGTTGGCGATCCACCACTCCGGCGAACCCTTACCGGAACCCATGCGGGTCTCGGCCGGCTTCTTCGTCAGGGGACGGTCCGGGTAGATGTTGATCCAGACCTTGCCGCCACGCTTGATGTGACGCGTCATGGCGATACGAGCGGACTCGATCTGACGGTTCGTCACGTAGGCCGGGGTCAGCGCCTGGATGCCGTACTCGCCGAACGCAACCTGCGTGCCACCCTTGGACATACCGCTGCGCTTCGGGTGGTGCTGCTTGCGGTGCTTGACCCTACGGGGGATCAGCATTTCGGTCAGGCCTCCGTTCCGGTGCTCTCAGCAGCCGGAGCAGCGGCGGTCGCCTCGGCCTTGGGGGCCTCGGCGGCCGGAGCCGACTGCTGCGGCTTGCGGCCGCGGCCGCCACGCTCGCCACCGCGGCCACCGCGGCCGGCCGGGCGGTCGGCGCCGCCACGGGCCGGGCGGTTGCCCGCACGGGCGGCGGCGTTCTCGGCGCGGACCTCGGCGATGTTCTTGACGTCGCCCTTGTAGATCCAGACCTTCACGCCGATGCGGCCGAAGGTCGTCTTGGCCTCGAAGAAGCCGTAGTCGACGTTCGCGCGGAGCGTGTGCAGGGGCACACGGCCCTCGCGGTAGAACTCCGAGCGGGACATCTCGGCGCCGCCGAGGCGGCCACCGCACTGGACCTTGATGCCCTTGGCGCCGGCCTTCATCGTGCTCTGCATGCTCTTGCGCATGGCACGGCGGAAGGAGACGCGGGAGGACAGCTGCTCGGCGACGGCCTGGGCCACCAGCTGAGCGTCCGTCTCGGGGTTCTTGACCTCGAGGATGTTCAGCTGGACCTGCTTGCCGGTCAGCTTCTCCAGCTCGCCGCGGATGCGGTCGGCCTCGGCGCCGCGGCGGCCGATGACGATGCCCGGACGAGCGGTGTGGATGTCGACGCGGACGCGGTCGCGGGTGCGCTCGATCTCAACCTTCGAGATGCCGGCGCGCTCCATGCCCTTCGTCATCATGCGACGAATGGCGACGTCTTCCTTGACGTAGTCCTTGTACAGCTTGTCGGCGTACCAGCGGGACTTGAAGTCCGTGGTGATGCCGAGCCGGAACCCGTGCGGGTTTACCTTCTGGCCCATTACCGGGTTCCTTCCTTGCTGCTGACGACCACGGTGATGTGGCTGGTCCGCTTACGGATCCGGTAGGCGCGGCCCTGGGCGCGCGGACGGAACCGCTTCAGGGTCGGACCCTCGTCCACGTACGCCTCGCTGATGACCAGCGAAGAGGCGTCGGTGTGGTCGTAGTTGTGTGCGGCGTTGGCAATGGCGCTGTCCAGCACCTTGCCGACCGGCACGCTCGCGGCCTGCGGGGCGAAACGCAGGACCGCCTGAGCCTCCGTGGCATCCATGCCACGGATGAGGTCCACCACGCGGCGGGCCTTCATGGGCGTGACGCGGATGTACCGCGCCTGGGCCCTGGCTTCCATGGTTGTCCCTTCGGTGTAAGTCATAGTCAGTCACCCCGCGTTAGCGGCGCTTCGACTTCCGGTCGTCCTTGACGTGGCCGCGGAAGGTGCGAGTCGGCGAGAACTCGCCGAGCTTGTGGCCGACCATCGACTCGGTGACGAACACCGGGACGTGGATCTTGCCGTTGTGCACCGCGATGGTGTGACCCAGCATGGCCGGGACGATCATCGAGCGACGGGACCAGGTCTTGATGACGTTCTTGGTGCCTGCCTCGTTCTGTGCGTCCACCTTCTTGGCGAGGTGGCCGTCGACGAAGGGCCCCTTCTTGAGACTGCGCGGCATCTAAACCCGCTCCTAGCGCTTCTTGTTCGTCTTGCGGCGGCGGACGATGTACTTGTTCGACGCCTTCTTGGGCGAACGAGTACGACCTTCCTTCTTACCCCACGGCGAAACCGGGTGACGGCCACCGGAGGTCTTGCCCTCACCACCACCGTGCGGGTGGTCGACCGGGTTCATGACGACACCGCGGACGGTCGGGCGGACGCCCTTCCACCGCATGCGGCCGGCCTTGCCCCAGTTGATGTTCGACTGCTCGGCGTTGCCGACCTCGCCGATGGTGGCGCGGCAGCGGGCGTCGACCAGGCGGATCTCACCCGACGGCATACGAAGGTGGGCCATGGTGCCCTCCTTCGCCAGCAGCTGCACGGAGGCACCCGCGGAGCGGGCGAACTTCGCGCCGCCGCCGGGCCGCAGCTCGATGGCGTGGATCGTCGTACCGACCGGGATGTTGCGCAGCGCCAGGTTGTTGCCGGGCTTGATGTCGGCGGCGGGGCCGTTCTCGACACGGTCGCCCTGCGCCAGGCCACGCGGCGCGATGATGTAGCGCTTCTCGCCGTCCGCGTAGTGCAGGAGCGCGATGCGCGCGGTGCGGTTGGGGTCGTACTCGATGTGCGCGACCTTGGCCGGCACGCCGTCCTTGTCGTGACGACGGAAGTCGATCACGCGGTAGGCGCGCTTGTGGCCACCGCCCTGGTGGCGAACGGTCACACGACCGGTGTTGTTACGGCCGCCCTTGTTGTGCAGGGGGCGGACCAGCGACTTCTCCGGCGTGGACCGCGTGATCTCGACAAAGTCGGCGACGCTGGAGCCACGACGGCCCGGGGTCGTCGGCTTGTACTTGCGGATACCCATTATGTCTCAGTCCTCGGAAGATTCCCGGATCCTGGACGACTCGGCCTCACTAGGAGGTCGGGCCGCCGAAGATGTCGATACGGTCGCCCTCAGCGAGGGTCACGATGGCGCGCTTGGTGTCCGCGCGCTTGCCGAAACCGGTGCGGGTGCGCTTGCGCTTGCCCTGGCGGTTGATCGTGTTGACCCCGGTGACCTTGACCGAGAAGACCGCCTCGACGGCCTGCTTGATCTGGGTCTTGTTGGAGCCCGGCGCGACGATGAACGTGTACTTGTTCTCGTCGAGCAGCGCGTAGCTCTTCTCCGAGACAACCGGCTTGACGAGAACGTCGCGCGGGTCGTCGTAGGTCTTGCTGGTAACGGTCGCCTCGCTCATCAGGCGTCGCTCCCTTCGGTCTCAGCGGTCTGGGGGCCAGACACGAAGGACTCGAAGGCGGCCTGGGTGAAGACCACGTCGTCAGAGACGATCACGTCGTACGTGTTCAGCTGGCCCGGCTCCAGGATGTGCACCTGGGGCAGGTTGCGTGCGGAGAGCCACGCGGCCTCGTCGTTGCGGTCGACGACCAGGAGCAGGTTCTTGCGCTCCGAGATCTTGCCGAACAGCGTCTTGGCGGCCTTCGTGGAGATCCCACCCTCGACCACGCCGGTGACGACGTGGATGCGGGAGTGACGCGCCCGGTCGGAGAGGGCACCGCGGAGGGCGGCGGCCTTCATCTTCTTCGGGGTGCGCTGGGAGTAGTCACGCGGCTGCGGGCCGTGGACGACGCCACCGCCGACGAACTGCGGCGCGCGGGTCGAGCCCTGGCGCGCGCGGCCGGTGCCCTTCTGGCGGTACGGCTTGCGCCCACCACCGCGGACCTCGCCACGGGACTTGGTCTTGTGCGTGCCCTGACGGGCAGCTGCCAGCTGTGCGACGACGACCTGGTGGATCAGCGGAACGCTGGTCTTCGCGTCGAAGATCTCCGCGGGGAGCTCGACGGTACCGGCCTTGTCGCCTGCCGGCGAAAGGATGTCAATGGTGCTCATTACCTCAAGCCCCCTTGGCCGCGGTACGGACCAGGACGAGGCCGCCGTTCGGACCGGGGACCGCGCCCTTGATGAGCAGCAGACCCTTCTCCGCGTCAACCGCGTGGATGGTCAGGTTCTGGGTGGTGACGCGCTCGTTACCCATCCGACCGGCCATGCGCATGCCCTTGAAGACACGCCCAGGGGTGGCGCAGCCACCGATCGAACCGGGGGAACGGTGCTTGCGCTGCACGCCGTGACCGGCGCCGAGGCCCCGGAAGTTGTGGCGCTTCATGACGCCGGCGAAGCCCTTGCCCTTGCTCTTGCCGGTGACGTCGACCTTGACGCCGGACTCGAACACCTCGGCGGTGATCTCCTGGCCGAGCGTGTACTCGGACGCGTCCGGGGTGCGGAGCTCCACCAGGTGGCGGCGCGGGGTGACGTCGGCCTTGGCGAAGTGACCCTTGAGGGGCTTGTTCACCTTGCGCGGGTCGATCTCGCCGAAGGCGATCTGGACCGACTCGTAGCCGTCGCTGTCGTTGGTGCGGACCTGGGTGACGACGCAGGGCCCGGCCTTGACGACGGTCACCGGGACGACCCGGTTGTTCTCGTCCCAGACCTGGGTCATGCCGAGCTTCTCGCCCAGGACGCCCTTAATGTTCTTAGCCATCTCGCGCGTCACCTCAGAGCTTGATCTCGATGTCGACGCCCGCCGGCAGGTCGAGACGCATGAGCGAGTCAACCGTCTTCGGCGTGGGGTCGAGGATGTCGATGAGGCGCTTGTGCGTGCGCATCTCGAAGTGCTCGCGCGAGTCCTTGTACTTGTGCGGCGACTTGATGACGCAGTACACGTTCTTCTCAGTGGGCAGCGGCACCGGGCCCGCGACCGACGCACCAGTGCGGGTCACCGTCTCGACGATCTTCTTCGCCGAGGAGTCGATGACCTCGTGGTCGTAGGCCTTGAGCCGGATGCGGATCTTCTGTCCCGCCATGGCTACTAGTAGTCCTGTCTCTCGTATTCACGCTCTGGAACCCGGGGTTCGGTAACTCCGTCTCCGACCCACGCGGTCGGGCGTGTCGCATCCCCTCTACGTAGAAGTCCCGAAGGATTTCCCAACCAAGGGGGTGCGGGCCGAAGACCACGCTGCCGGGGGCGAATCCCCACCGGGTGCCTGGCCGGTGCCCCACTTACGCTTCCCGGAAGATTCCCGTACGTCCGGCCCGCATGGGGCCGACGAGTACTGTGGGACTCGCTTCCGGTCCTCCCGGCGGGAGGCGCGCAGCATTGACACTCAACCGAGCAACCTGGCTAGTGTGCCACACGCGTCACGAGCCTGGCCAATCGGGCCGGGATCTTACCCCGGCCGGGTGGGTGCTCAAACGCAGGCACGCTTCGGGGCGCCGTGAACCGGCCGCCCGATCAGGTGCGGCTCGCCTTCCAGCAGCTGCCGTCGTCCGTCGCGGACAGGCGCCGGCTGCGGTCGTACGGGTCCTTGGCGGGCCCGGTGGCGGGGGCTCCGGTGGGCGCGCCGTCGCGGAACGCCGGGTGGTAGTAGCCGTCGTACACGTCGCACGCGCTGTTGCCGAACTCGCTGTCGTAGCGGTGGAGGGTGAGCTTGCCCGGCGTCGCCCGCCACCTGCCCGGGTCCAGCAGTGAGGTCGTCAGGTCCCGGCGGATGATCGTGCGGCTCACCACGTCGTCCGCGTCCCCGTCCGTGCCCGCCCGGACCAGCGGGTAGACGAAGGTGTAGTCGGCGTGCACCCGGACCTCGCCCGGCTGCTCCCCCGCCGCGAACGTCATCCGCCCCCGCACCCGGACCACGTCACCGGCCAGGGCCACCTCGGCCGGGTCGAAGCGGCTCACCAGGTCCAGCGGGTCGTGCTTCTCGTCCGGGTCGCGCAGGGCGCGCCGCAGGTCCGGCAGTATCTCGGGCTGCTTCGGGTCGAGCAGGGCCAGCGCGGCGGCGGGCCGCCCGCCGCTCAGCACGGCCGGGTCCAGATTGGTGGCGACCAGGAACTCCTTCGTCAGGCGCAGGGCGAGCGCGACGTCGGCCTTGCTCATCCCGCCCGTGGCCTTCGCCTCGGGCAGCTCGATGGCATCGGCCCCGGAGGCCCACCGCTCGGCGGGCGAGCCGCGGAAGGGGTGGGCGCGGGTGGGCAGGCCGGTCCGGACCGCCGGGGCGGCGGACGGCCGCGCCGTCTCGGCGGGCAGCGGCGGGGCGTCGGTCGCGGCGGCCTCGGCGTGGTGGCCGGGGAGCCGGTCCAGCAGGAGCGACGGCCGTACGACGACCAGGGTCACCCCCGCGACGAGCGCCAGCACGAGCACCGTGCGCACGGTCCGCAACGGGCCGCGCCGCGTCTCCTGCCGGGCGGGGCCGGTGCGCCAGCCCGGCGGAAGCGCCGGCTCCGGAGTCCGCTTCCGCCGCTGCCACCACCGCCTGCGGCCGGCCGCCGCCTCGTCCTGCTCACGCAGCCGGCGCGTCACCATCCGCGCCCGCGCGGAAGGCTCCTTGGGCACCTGCCCCCCACCCTCCGCGGCCTCCCGCTGGAACGCCTCCCACTGCGCGTCGGAGATGGAGGACGGCTCCCGGCCGTCACCGGGTCTGTCGTCGGGGTGCTTGGGGGGCGGGACGGTGCTCACGGGTTCGCTTTTTCACGGTAAGTACGGGACGGCACGGGGCCGCACAAGATCACCGGACATTGTCGTCACCGCTCCCGCTGTGTCCGTAACCGCGTCGAACTCGCGATCGAATCGATGCACGGCCGAGTCCGGATATGGCTCATTGTCGGAGGGGCGGGCTACTCTCCGGCCATGGATCTGCCGTACAACACCAGGCCCTCGACGGAGGAGATCGTCGCGGCTGTTCCCGGACTCGCGCCGTACGCACGGCCTGCGGTGGTACTGGCCCCCGAACCGGGGGAGCCGACGGTTCACCAGAGTTCTGTGGGCGGACCGTTGCTCTGGCCTGCCGATGAGCCCTGGCCGCACTGCGACATCCCGGACGAGAAGTCCGGTTCCGGGGCGCCGGCGACGGCCATGGTGGCGGTGGTGCAGGTGTACCGGCGGGACGCACCGGGTGACTGGTGGCCCGAGGGCAAGGATGTGTTTCAGCTTCTGTGGTGTCCCAACGTGCACTGGGATCCCCCCGCTCCGCATGCCGATGTCAGCCCGGTCGTCGAGATCCGCTGGCGCAGCAGCGCCGACGTCACGCGCGTACTCGGGTCGCCCCCGCTGCCAGTACGGCAGGAGGAACCGGACTACGGGTACACCCCGGTACGGTGCGCGCTCACCGCGGTGCCTCTCGTCGACTTCCCCTACCCACAGGCCCTGCCGGACGGGGAACTCGTCAAGTCTGTCGAGAAATACGCTGAGGCAACTGGGGGTGAAGGCGATGTCATCACCCGGGTGGCCGGGATCAAGTTCGGCGGATGGCCCACCTGGCACCTCACAGACCCTTGCGAAGTCCCGTGCCATACCTGCGGCGCCCCGTGCCGTCTGCTCTTCACCGTGGCCAGTGACGACACCACTGGAATCACGGTGGGCAGGTGGGGCGACTTCCGGGTCTTCACCTGCCCAGACAGTGACGGGCACGGCTACGTCTTCGACCAGCACTGAGCCCTTTCAGCGTTGACGCTGAGAACGCCGGCATCGTCGAAGGCCTGCAGATCGTCCAGGACTGGTGGGAGGCCGACGTGTCGCTCGGCCTCCCACCGCATCCCGTCCCCGGATGGCTGCCGCCTGGACCGACGAGCGACACGGATGGTGGCGACCTTCTCCGTCCGGCGCACCTTGCCACGCTCCCACGGTCGCTCTGATGTCGTATCCGAGATTTCCTCGCTCGGTTCCGGGGTGGCCGATGCCGAGTCGACCGTTGATATTGATCGGCTCTCACGACTCAGCGCTTGCGGTCGGGGTTCCACTCATAGGCGCCGGGGGACGTCTCGATGACTTCGCGGGGCCAGGTCTTCCGGACGTGTTCCAGACTCTTGCGATGCTCCGCCCTCCAGTCTTCCCGGGGCCGAGTCCCCAGAACAGTCCAGAGGCGGTCCGGGTCGGTGATCTGGATCGACAGTTCGCCGTCCTCGTGTACGTGAATTTCCAGGTTCAGGCCACGCTCTCCGCCGATTCCGGCGGTCCTGCCCGGCCCCAAATCGGACAACTGCTGCTCCCAGGAGTCCAGGTCGTCGTGGAAGAGGTAGAGGTCGAGCCGGGCGTCCACGAAACTCGTGGAGACGAGAACCTCCGCACGCAAGATGTCGTGGCCGGTCAGCACGCCCGGCTGGTACCGCCCCGCGACACGCACAACGCAGCGGTCGCCGTCGGGATCGGCGAGGTGGATCAGGTCCACCGGGGCCGGTGCCATCATGACGTTGCTCGCTTTCGTAAGTCGGCGTGGGCCATATCGTTCCCTACCGACCGCACATCGTCGCAGCCGGCGCCCGGTATGGGGAAATCGCCCAGCGGTGCGAGCCGGTGCCACGAAACGGCCTCCGATCGCGTCCGGCCGTTACCAGAGCTTCTTGAGGCGATGCTTGATCACGTGAGCGACTTGGCCGAGACCGGCGGGCCGCTCACCGGCGGCCGCGGCAACCGTGCGGTCCATGCGTACACATCAACGCGTACGACCTCGACCGTTGGGCCGAGGTCGTGGAGTCTGTCGCGGCCGGGGAGAAGGCCACCTGGCTGGAAAGCGGGCGCTCCCCGCGAATCATGATCGGCCCGATGGAGGAGAACGGGAGCGGGTGCACGGAGGTGAGCGTCTGCGACGTCACCGGCTCACAGGTCTTCGTCACCGTGCCCCTCATGGATCAGCCCGGTTGGGAAGCACACCACCAGATGCTCGCGGTCGTCAGAAGCCGCTTCAAGCTGGAGCGGTAATAGGGCCGCGGCTCAGGGCCGCCCTCCGCGAGTCCGATGGCCCCGCCCGCTCAGGATTCCGCTCCCGGGCCTACTCGAAGAGGCCGTACGCCTCCGAGCGAGTGCCCGCGCCGCCCTCAAGCCACGCTCCGGTGCCCGGTTGGAACGGAACCGGGACGTCACCCTCGGCCTCGGCGATGAACGGCATCTCCACGGTGTCCTGGACGAAGGTGTGCAGGAACGCGGTGAAGCCCCCGTCGAAGAAGGCGAGGTCCGACCCACGGCCCGGGCGGCCCGCGATGGTCCAGCGATCGGGGGCTCCCTCGGACGTGACCCAGTACAGGCTGTCACTGCCCGTGGTGAAACCCCAGGGCAGCCATCCGCCCGGTTCCGGGAACAACGGCACACGAGGCGCCGCACCGGTGAGCTGAGCACGTACTCGGGCACCCTCGTGCGCTGCGGCGAGGCGGGCCGCCAGCTCCGTGTTGCTGTTCTCGACGCCGGGCACGCAGACGAACAAGTAGTCGTCGAAGCCGCCGGGGCCGAACCAGTACACGTACTCCTTGTAGTCCGCCGGCAGCGACGTCCCCACGGCCGCCTCGGCGCGGCCCCAGTCCACCCGGTAGCGACGGGGAGCGGCGAGCCCGGCGTCACGGGCCAGGCGCTCGATACTCACAGGGACCTCCAGTGCTGACCCACAAACTCGTGGAGACAAGCACCTCCGCACGCTGGATGTCGTGGCTGGTCAGCTTTCCCTGCCGGAGACACAGCTCTCGGCTCTCAGCCACGCCTCTGTCGCGCTGGTCACCCTGCAAGGAAGTACGCAATTCTTGATTTCTGAAATGCGATTGCTTCGCCACACTGAGGGCTACTCAGCTCAGCCCCCAACCCCACCCCGAACTGCTCTTCGAATCTTTCGCGTACCGCCTCGTAGCAGAAACCAAGAACCCCATACAGCACTTCACCCGAGAGCCCCTCAGGCGCATCCGCACACCCGAGAATGGCAGACATGAAATGAGTCGCACCGGGCTCATCCGCCTGGTCGTCAACGTCATTCCAAGAGTCAAGAATTTCATCAGAAAGCACCAACTCTTCAGCCCCTGAGCGAACGCACTCATGAGCAGCGCGCATGCTCACGCTGACGTAATCCCTCACCACTCCAGGCTGCATTGGGCCCATCTTTTCCAGAGTCCAATCCATCACGGATACGGCAATGACCAACCTTTCAGCAGGGAGGATATCCTGCAGCCGCCCCTGGTATGAACGCATCTCTTGAGTCCACAGATACATATTCTGCCTTTTGACTTCACGGGCCAGTTCCAACGCCCCAGCGGCCAACTACTCGAACGTTCTTGTACTTCTGACTGCCGAGCCTGCCAGCACAGTCCTGGCGCTTTGGCCCACACGGTACGCGTGACGTCGCTACGCGCCCGCTTGAGCCTACCTCACCCAGGTCAACCGCATTGAGCAGCAGTTGCTCGGCATCAGTTCGATTGGGCCCTTTGAGTCGCACTCCAAATACTCGCCGGTATCCAAGCTGCTTTTCAGCCAAGTCCGTTGCGTCAGGGTTGATCTTGCTCCTGTTCACCGCATATACCAGCTCGCCATCAAGGACGCCTGTGGTGACAGTCGTTCCGTTGTAGGCACGGTCTCCATACCGCGTCCGCCATGTTTCATGGATTGCGTCAGCGTCAGCCTGCAACTGTGCATCTGTCTTGTGCGGAGGGCCTGACCTGTTCTGCGTCCCAGGAGAGCCGACCCCGACAGCGGGCAGTGGCGTGCAGGTGTTGCCGGCGGCTGGTCCTGTCGCAGGGTTGCAGTAGGCGAGTCCGGTATCGGGGTCAAGGAGGTTGCCGTAACTGGAGCACTGAAAGCCGAGGCCGCCGCCCGTGCAGTCGCCACTCAGTCCAAGCAGGTCGAAATAGTCGTTAAGAGACCCTTCGGTAAAGCCATCCAGGTCCTTGACCACGTTGGTGAAGGAGTCGTCGACGAACTCCTGGTGCCCCTTGTCCGTCGTCGCACTGCTGGAGGGTCGTGCCGTCTTGTGGGACAGCGCGTCCTCGATCAGCTTGTCCCACGGCGGCGGGGGCGGCGGCGGGGGCGGGCCGACCGGGCCCTGCCCGCCGACACCAGGTCCACCGGCGGTGGGTCCGGTGCCTTTGACGCCCGTGAGGGGAGAGCAGTACCAGCCGCAGCCAGATGACAACGTCGGCTGACGATTACCCTCGGTGCTCGGCTGGCTGCCGCACTCGTGCCCGAAGACAGCCGTGCACGAGTCGTCACCCACGGGAGTCGCATCCCAGACGATGCCCACGATGAGTCCGACGACGCCCAGCGCCCTCGTACCGAACTTCAGTACGCGGCTGCCGTACTTCGTCGCCGCGTGCCCTGCGGTGTTGGCATAGCGCTCGGCCTCGTCGATGCCCTTGCTGATCCAGTCGGTGTCGACGCAGTGGCCGAACACACACACATCGTGTCCGCTCGGGTCCGTGTTGGTCAGCGGGTCACCGCCGCCGTATCCGTACCGGTTCGCGTTGATGGACGGCACCGGGTTCAGCGTCCAGGAGTCACGGGAGGTGAAGCCGCCGTTGGCCGGGTCGTACCAGCGGGCGTGCATGTTCACCTGCCCGGTGTCCGGGTCGGTGTACTCGCCCTGGTAGCCGAGCGGGGCTGCCGTGCCCGACCGCGCCGTGAGCTCGCCGAACGGGGAGTAGCCCGTCGAGCCGCCCACAGCACCCGTGGCCGCGTCCACCGAAGCCGTCACGTCGCCGTGCAGCGCGTCCGACAGCAGCACGCTCGCGTCCGTGCCGTCGGCGGCGGCCGAGGACACCGCCTCGCCCGCAGGGTCGCGGAAGACCAGGCCCGCGGCCGTGGCGACGGGGTTGTTGGACTGGTCGCCGTAGATCAGACGCTGACCGCCCTGGGTGACCAGACGGTCCAGCGCGTCGTACGCGTACGCCGTGCCGTCCGCGGAGATCATCCGGCCCATCGCGTCGAACGTCGCCGCGTGCGTACCGCTCCCGTCCGTGCTGCCGGTGCGGGTGCCGCGCGCCGAGTACGTGTACGTCGTGTCCCCGGCCGTCAGCAGCCGGTTGCGCTCGTCATACGTCGCTGTGATGCCGCCCGCGCCGGTGCGGTTGCCCGCCGCGTCCCAGGTGTAGTCGGTCACCGCGCCGCTGACACCGGTCCAGCTGGTGATGCGGCCCGCCCAGTCGTAGCCGTAGGACTGGGTGCCCGCGCCGGCCGTGCCCGTTGTCGTCTTCCCGGTGAGGCGGGACGCCTTGTCGTAGGTGTAGGCCGTCGACGCGGTCGTGGTTCCGGCCGGGGACTTCACCTCGTCCGAGGCCGGGCGGTCCAGGACGTCGTAGGCCAGCGAGCGGGTCGCGCCCGTGGAGCCGTACGCCACCGACGTCAGGCGCGAGGCGCTGTCGTAGCCGTACTTCACCGTCGACCGCGTCAGCGGGTCCGCTGCCGTCTTCAGACGGCCGGCCGTGTCGTAGCCGAAGACGGCCCGGCCTGCGGCGTCCGTGCGGGTGGTGAGGCGGCTCTCCTCGTCGTAGGCGAAGGACGCCGTGCCGGAGGGGCCGTCCGCCGACAGCAGGTCACCGCGGTCGTCGTAGGTGAAGGTGTCCGTGCCGCCGGGCGCGCTCGCCGAAACAAGGCGACCGGCCGCGTCATAGCCGAAGGTGTCCGGGGTGGTGGCCGCCTCGCCGCCGGAGCCCGTGGCCCTGGTCAGCCGGCCCAGCGCGTCGAAGGTGCGCTGCACCGTCACACCGCCCGGCTGGAGCTCCTTCACCGGCCGGTCGGCCGCGTCGTACACCGTGGTCCAGGTGCGGTCCGCCGCCTGCGGGTGGGCGGTGGTGGACGGCTCCACCACCGACTCCAGCGAGCCGTGGCTGGTGAAGCCGTACCAGGTCGTGTTGCCCCGGCCGTCGGTGAGGCGAGTGCGGTGACCGGTCGCGTCGTAGCCGTACGTCGTCGTGACCGCCGTGTCGGCGTCGACCGGCTCGACCAGCCGGGTGAGGCGGCCCAGTGCGTCGAACGTCTGCGTGACCGTGTGGCCCAGCGCGTCCGTGACCTCGGTCGGGTTGCCGTCCGCGTCGTAGGTGGAACTCGACGTCCGCAGGACGGTACCCGCGCTGTCCTCGTCCGTGACCCCGGTCGTCCGGCCCGCCGTGTCGTACGTCGTGCGGGTGGTCCGTCCCTGCGGGGTCGTCACCGTCACGGGCAGGCCGGTGGGGCCGTAGCCGTAGGCCGTGACACCGCCCGCGGTGTCCGTGGCGGTGAGCGGGTCGCCCGCCGTGTTGTACGTCCCGGTCGCCGTCAGGCCGGTCGGGCTCTTCGTCGACCGCAGGTTGCCGGCGTCGTCGTAGCCGAGGGTTGTGGTGAACACACCCTGGGCCGGGTGGCGTTCGATCTCCGTGGCCGTGACCTGGCGGCCGAGCTCGTCGTACGTCGCCTCGGTGCGGGCACCGGTCGGACCGGTGGCCGACAGCTGCTCGCCCAGCAGGTCATAGGTGAACGTGGAGACCGGGTTGGCCGCGCCGTCCTCGGGGGCGGGTTCTTCCACCTTGGCGAGGTTGCCCAGCTGGTCGTAGGTGTACGTCGTGACCTTGCCGAGGGCGTCGGTCTCGCTCTCCAGGTCGCCCGCCTCGTTGTAGCTGCGGGAGACCTTGCTGGTCAGCGCGGTGGTGGCACCCGCCGGGGTATAGGACGGCAGGGTGATGCCGGTCGCGCGGCCCAGGCGGTCGTACGCGGTGTGCGTGACGAGGCCGGCCGGGTCGCGGACGTCTGCCGTCTCGCCGAAGGCGTTGTAACCGACGGTGATGGTCGGGCGCACGGTCGCCGCCGCGGACTGCCGGGTCTCGGCGGTTACCGGGGCCGCACGCGTCCCGGTCAGGCGACCGAGGGCGTCGTAGGTGTAGTGCGTGGTGTACGCGGCCGGGTCGGCGCCTGCGGCGTTGCCGCGCGGGGAGGTCTCCGAGACCGCCAGCCCCCGGTCGTCGACCGTGTACGTGGTGACCAGGTCGTCGGCGCCGTTCTCGACCGTCTGCCGGGTGACCGCGCCGGTGACGTCTCGGTTCAGGGTGACCTTCTCGGTCCGAGTGCCGCCCGCTCCCGTGTGGGTCTCGGTGAGCACGTCACCCGCGGGGTCGTACGTGTACGCGATGCGGCGCGCCAGGCCCGACGGGTCCAGGACCGCCGCGGTGGTGCGGCCGGCGGCGTCGATCTCGTACGCCGTGGTGACCTTGCCGTTGCCGGTGGTCTCGCCGACCAGGTTGCCCGCCGCGTCGTACGTGCGGTCGCTCAGCACGAGGTCGCGGGTGGAGCCGTTCGGGTCGTGGAAGCCGACCAGGACCATCTGGGCCTGGAGGCCGTCGTCGTAGTACGTGGTGCGGGTGGTACGGCCCATCGCGTCGGTGTGTTCGGCGATCCGGCCCGCCGGGTCGTACGCGTAGGAGTCGAGCACCACGTCCTGCGCGGTGGACGGGTCGTTCGGGTCGCCCGTGTAGCCGGCGAGCGTCATCGTCGCCAGCTGACCGAGCGCGGTGTACGTGTACCGGAACGTGCCCCGGCCGGGCATCGTACGGCTGGTCTGGTGGCCGTAGGTGTCGTACGCGTACGTCTCCCGGCCGCCCTCGGGTCCGGTGAGGGTGGCGGCGCGGCCGTGGGCGTTGTAGGTGCGCGTGGTGGTGCGGGTGGCGGCGCCGCCGAGGAGGTCGGCCACCGACTCCGTCAGGACCCGGCCGTCCTCGTCGTAGGTGTAGGTGGTGCGCGCCCGCTGGTCGGCACCGGTGACCTCGTTGGTGGTGACCGGTCCGGTGACCGTGGCCGGACGGGATTCCCCGTCGTAGACCGTGGTCGTGCTCACGCCGTCCGGGTAGGCGTCCGAGACCACCGTGCTGCGGGTCTCGCGCCCCAGGGCGTCGTAGGAGTACGCGGTGGCGACACCCTTCGGGTCGGTCACCTCGGCCAGGTCACCCGCTGCGGTGTAGGTCCGCTCGGTCACCCCGCCACGCACGTCGGTGCTGGTGGCGAGCAGGCCGGCCGGGACCGTGCCGCCACCGGCCGCGCTCTCGGTGCCGTCGGTGAAGGTGAAGGACTCGGTGCGGCCGGAGGGGAAGTCCGGGGTGGCCGGGGTGGTGGTGGAGGTCCGGTCGCCGTGGCTGTCGTAGCCGTACGTCGTCCTGTACGCGTTGTCGGACGCGTTCGCCGAGCGGGCGTCGCGGACGGCGGTGAGCTGGTCGTTCCGGGGGTCGAGCGGGTCGTCCGCGTTCAGGTAGTAGGTGTAGTACGAGGTATGGCAGGTGGCCTCGTCGGCGGCGTCCCGGCAGGTTGTCTGGGAGATCTTGTTGCCGCGCTCGTCGTTGCCGAAGCGGGTGACGGTGCCGTCGGGGCCGGTGGTGGCGGCCAGGAAGCCGCCGGTGTCGTAGGCGAAGGTGCCGGTGTGGCCCGCCGCGTCCTTCTGGCTGATGAGGCGGTTGCCCTGGAGCGGGTCGTAGGTGTAGGCGGACGCGCGCTTGTCGGGGTCGGTGACCGTGACAGTGAGGGTGGTGGTCCCGGCGACGGCGTCCTGGTCGTCGGTGGCGGGCTTGGCGTCGGTCCCGGTCGCCGCGAGGTCGGAGAGCGTGTACGTGCCGCCGTCCGCGTCCGTGTAGGAGGACACCCGGTCGTGCACGGTGTCGTACGCGACCGCCGAGTGCACGCGCCCGCTGGGCAGGGTCACCCCGGTGAGCTGCTGGGCGACCTCGGCGGCGGCGTGGTGCTGGGCGACGGTGCTAGCGCCGAGGGGGCGGCTGTAGACGGCCGCCTCGTCGATGTCGCCGGTGAGGTGGCCGATGGTGCCGGTGGTGGCGGGCCAGTTGTTCCAGTAGCCGGCGCCGAGGTAGACGAAGCGCTGGTCGTACTGGGTGATGTCGCCGCTGAGGCTGCCGGCCTTCTTGCCGTCGAGGTACAGCGTCTGGGTGTTGCCTGCGGCGGTGAGGGCCGCGTGATGCCAGGTGCCGTCGTTGACGGTCGTGGCCGAGGTGATGGGAGCGGCCTTGCCGTTCCAGAACTCGCCGCGCAGCTTTCCGTCGGTTCCGACGTAGAGGGCGGGGGTGTTCTTGCCGGCGGTGGCCTCTTCGAGGGTGTGGTCCTGGTAGCTGAGCAGGACACCGCTGCCGGTGGTGCGGAACCACAGTTCGGCGGTGAGGTAGGGGGTGTCGGAGATCAGCTGGTCCGGCAGCTGCACGTAGGACGTGGTGCCGTTGAAGGTGACGGCCGTGTCCGCGCTCCCCGCGAGCGCGCCGGCGGTGCCGAGCCGCACGTCCCGGTAGGTGGCGGCGTGCTCGTCGCGGTCGAGCGGCAGGTCGCTCGCGGCGTCGGTGGCGCCCTCCTTCTCGTCGAGGCGCCAATAGGAGAACGGTCCGGCGTCGTGGACCACGGTGCGGTGGTGCGAGCCGTCGCCGTAGCTGTAGACGGTGCAGTGCCCGGTGGTGTCCTCCGGGCCGCAGACCTGGGTCAGCCGGTCGCTGTCGTAGGTGTACGTCCAGGTCAGCGGGTCGGTGCCGGTCGCCGGGGCGTCGGTGGTGACCGTCCTGACGTGGCCGCCGGTCCACGTGAGGTGCAGGGCGCGCCCGCCGGTCGCGGTGACTGTGGTCAGCTCGCCGGAGGTGTTGTACGTGAGCGTCTGCGCGCGGTCGCGGTAGTCGGTGACCCGGGTGAGGCGCCCGTCGCCGTCGAAGACGTACGAGGTCTGGTCCTTGTCGGTCAGCTTCCAGCCGCCTCCGGAGACCGAGGTGAGGGTGGAGAAGCTGCCGTACGGGGGTGCGTAGCTGCCGTCGGGGTTCTTGCCGAAGCGGACCTGGCGGCCTGTGGGCAGGGTGGCGACGACGTTGCCGGTGCCGTCTTCGTCGGGTGCGATCCGCATGTCGTAGCGGGTGGTCCAGCCGGCCCCGAAGGCGTTGTCGGAGCGCGGGTCGCGGCTGTTGTAGGTACGGGCCACGGTCAGGCCGGGGCCGGTCGTGGCGACGGTCGCGTCGGTGTCGGTGGTGGTGTAGTTGCCGATGCCGGGGTCGACCTCGCGGCCGTCGCCGGCCGGTCCCTGGTCGCCGAGGTGCGAGGTGATCGCGGGCTGCTCGACGGCGGTGGTGAAGGTGTAGAAGGGGCTGAGCGCGGTCGCCAGGCCGTTCTCACGGGCCTTGACGCGCCAGATGTACTGCTTGCCCCAGGTCAGCCGGGACGCGGGGACGTTCCATGTCCGCTTGGTCCGCCAGCCGGAGTTGACGCAGTCCGTGGGCTCGTCCGCCGTACCGGAGCAGACCTCGAAGTAGTGGTCGATCGCGGCGCCGGCCGGGTAGTGGTCGACGGTCTCGGTGTCCATGAACAGGGTCGGGGTGAGGCTGCCGACCTGCCCGCCGGGGTGCGGGTAGACATCGGTGACGCGGGGACCGACGTCCTGGGAGGTGACGGCGACGGTGGCGACGGGAACGCTCTCGGTGGAGAACCACTTCTGGTCGCGCAGCCGCTGTACGTCGAAGTTGAGCTTGTACTTCCCCGGGGGAAGCGGGGGTATGCGGGCGCTCAGGGTGGCGTCGTCGCCCGGTGTCAGGCGCTCGTCGAAGCGGGTGAACGCCTTCTGTTCCATGAGGGCGCCGGTGCTGTAGTTGCGGACGCGGGTGCCGAGGCGGACCTCGTTCCAGCCTTGCGGCTCCCAGGTGAAGTCACCGAGGTTCTTGACGGTGACGTCCACTTCACCGCTCTGGCCGCCGGTCAGCGGGGCGGTCTGCGACCCGACGGTGTACTGCGCGCCGTAGGCGCTGTGGGTGACGCTGAGGTACGGCTTGTTGGCGGAGTTGGCGCTGCCGAAGCGCTTCCAGGGGCCGGAGCTCTCGAAGTCGGCCCAGATCGCGAGCCCGTTGTTGGTGATGGAGCCGTCGACCCAGCCCTGGACGAGGTCGACGCCCTTGTTGCCGAGGTCGATGGTCCGCCACTTGGAGCCGCCGCAGTTCTCGCCGTACGCGAACGAGTCGGTGGCGATCAGGTGGTCGAAGCTCGCCGGGCGGTTGTTCCAGGTGACCGTGGTGGAACTCCATGAGCCGGTGACCTGGTTGACGGTCATCTTCTGGGCGCTGCAACTGGACGACCAGACGTTGAACAGGCCGAGGTCCGCGTTGAGGATGTACCGGTGCTTGAGCTTGCTGGTGACGTTGTTGAACCGCATCAGGCTCATGGCACGGCTGGTGCCCGCGTCGTAGCTGCCGATCTTCAGCTCGTCGTCGCCGGCGAAGTTGCTGTCCGGCCAGGAGTTCTGGACGAAGGCGTCGCCGTTGCTGTCGATGTCGTCCACGCTCGGGTCGACCTTGACCGGGTAGACGCGCTCCGGCGCGTCCAGCCACGCGTCGTCCAGTTCGACCTTCAGCGACCAGTGGCCGTCCTGCTCGGTGAGGGCGTAGTCGACGTCGCCGGAGAGGGCGGGGCCGCCGGTCTCCGGATCGTGCGAGGAGTCCTCCATCCAGCCCTTGGGGATGATGGCCTGGGCGGCGCCGTCCGCGTCCTTCAGGAGGACCGCGCCGTGCTCGTCCAGGGAGGGGGTGAGCCCGTCGAGGTCGAGCGGGAACGTCCAGACGTGCGGCGCGTCGGACGAGTCGAGGACGATGGTCTCCTTGACCGCGCCGTGCGTCGCCTGAAGGGTCACGTCCGCGCCCGGCCGGATTCCGGCGTAGTGCGCGGTGTCGCCGTCGACCTGTGCGGTGGTGTCCGACGCTCCGTCGAGCCCGAAGCCGACCGCGTGCTTCCCCTCGTCCAGGGTCAGCCGGGCCAGGGCCGGGTCGTCGCCCTGTGGGGCGAGGGTGAGTCCGGTGTCGTCGGAGGCGGCGGCGAGCCGGTCGCCGTCCGTCTTCGCGGCCTCGGGAACGCCCTTGGCCTCGTCGGCCGGAACCAGCGAGGTGTCGATGTCCTGCCAGGTTCCGGTGGCGTCCTCGTAGTGCACGGGCTCGGTGTAGACCCGGGTGGTGCGGGTGCCGTCGGGGTTGCCGAACTCCTTGGACGTGGCCGTCCGTTCGGCGGGTATCTCGATGCTCTTGTCCGGGTCGTAGCCGGTCGCGCCGTCCGCGTCGGCGGTCTCGGTTCCCGGTTCGAGGGCGGTCTGCGCCACCTCCGGCTCGACCGTCGCGAACCCGTTGCCGCCGTCGTGCAGCGGCAGGGCGCCCTTGCCCGCCTCCAGGTCCACCGGGTCGAGGTCGTTGCGGCCGGTGGCGTCGGTGCGGTCGGCGCCGACCTCGTGGTCGCGGCCCGCCGCGGTCCCGGTGCGCTGGGTGGGAGCCTCGGTGTCGGGCCAGGGCGCCGCGGCGTCGGCGGCGCGCGCGACCGGCGTCAGGGCGGGGGCCGGCAGCAGAGTCGCGCCGAGCGCCAGGAACACGCTGCCGGCCGTCAGGGCGGCGGCGCGCGAGGAACGCCACCGGAGGGGGTGCCGGAAGACCGCATGCGGACGGGGGCGGCTGGGCCCGGAACTCCCTCAAACCGAGAACCGACCGCCCCCCGTGGGGAGCGATCGGCCGGAAGCGGGGTGCCGGGCCCGCCGAAGATCAGGGAGACCCCTCGGCGGCGTACACGTTAATTGAATCCTCCCCCAGCTGAAGCAGGGGGATTCCTGGCTCACGCCGCCTGCCGGGTCGGCGACCCGGCAGGTCTTCCACGCTCAACACCAGCCGGGACGAAACCTGCCCGGTTCGGCATGGCAAAGCTTGGAGGTGCGTGTGCTGTCTTGGTTCTCGATCAGCACGCGTACGGAGCTTGGTTCTCGCACCGCACTCCGACCAGCCTACCCGATCATGCGGGCGGCCTTTCGCCCTGAGGGCGAAACCCCGTTTCCCGCCCTGACGATCGCCCTCACGGCCGGCTCCGGTCATGCGGCCAAGCCCTACGACTTCAACGGCGACGGCAAGCCGGACCTCGTCATCGGCATGCCCGGGAACACCGTGTCGGGCCACGCGGGGGCGGGTTCGGTCGTCATCGCCAACGGCACGTCCACCGGGCCCTCCCACAGCGCGGTCCGTATCGACCAGGCGTCTCCGGGCGTATCGGGCGACCCGGAAGCCGACGACGCCTTCGGTCAGTCGGTGGCCAGTTGCGACTTCGACAACAACGGCTACGCCGACCTCGTGGTGGCTTCACCGACGGAGGCCCTCGGGGATGTCGAAGGCGCCGGAATGCTGACAGTCCACTACGGCAGCTCCGGCGGAATCTACAACTCCACGACCGAGGTGTTCAGCGAGGACACCGATTCCTACCCAGGTGCCGTCGCCAAGGACGAGATATTCGCCTACTCCCTGGCCACCGGAGACATCAACGACGACGGCTACTGCGACCTCGCCATCGGCCAGCCCCTCGACAACGCGGGCGGCCTGGCCAACGCCGGCACCGTGAAGATCATGTTCGGCACGTCCACCGGCCTCAACGCCAAGAACACCATCGAGATCGACCAGGGCACGGCCAACGTCCCCGGCGTCCCCGAGAAGGGGGACCGCTTCGGTGAACAGCTCGCCGTGACGGACGTCAACGGCGATGGTGTCGGCGACCTGATCTCCGCCACCATCGGCGAACAGATATCCGGCAGCTCCGACCGGGGCTCGCTCCACATCCTGTACGGCCCGTTCAAGAGCGGCGCCCCGGCGGCCGGCGGATTCGTCGACTCCGGCAGTGTGGACGGCATCGGCGAGTTCGCGGGCAGCGCGCTGGCGGTGGGCCACTTCAACGACGACGACTACGCGGATGTCGCCGTCGGCGTGTCCGACGAGCAGGTCGGTGGAAAGGGCGCGGCCGGACGCCTCGCGATCTTCTACGGCAGCTCCCAGGGCCTGTCCGCCACCAGCCGCGTGAAGCTCTTCGACCAGGACTCCCCCGGTATCTCCGGCGCCCCCGAGATGGAGGACTACTTCGCGTCCGGCCTGGCCGCGGGCGACTTCGACGGCGACGGCACGGACGACCTCGTCGTCGGCATGCGCAGTGAGGCGCTCAACTCCGCGACCGGCGCCGGCGCCTCGATGGTCCTTTTCGGCAACGCGACCGGCGGCCTCACCACCAAGGGCGCGCTCTGGATCGACCAGGACACCGACAAGGTGCCTGGCGTCATAGCCGCGCACGACCACTTCGGCTGGACGGTAGGCGCCCTGGACACCGACGGCAACGGCCGCGTCGAACCGCTGGTCGGCGCCCCCGGCAACGCGGCCGGCACCGTTACTGTGCTCAAGGTCCGGCCCGGCACCCTGGAAGCGGCCACCGCCCTCGGCGAGGGCGACCTCGGCTTTTCGGCCGGCAGCGACGGTGACGCGTTCGGAGTGGCGCTGCCGCACTGACGTGCGCGTTAATCGGTCGTACGGACGGGCTCCCGCCCCTACAGTTTCCGGCCGGAGGCGGCGACGGTACGGGGGCGGGGAGCATGCGGATTCACTATCCACGGACTCCTCATCTTCCCTGGTCGCCCGGTGCTTCCTCCGATGATGTGCGGATGACGGATCTCCCGGCGCTCGCCGGGACCGAGGTCGTCGTCACGGAGAAGTTGGACGGGGAGAACACCACGCTGTACGCGGACGGGCTGCATGCCCGTTCGCTGGATTCGGCGCACCATCCCTCGCGTACGTGGGTGAAGGCCCTCCAGGCGCGGATCGGTCCCCGGGTGCCGCGGGGGTGGCGGATCTGCGGGGAGAACATGTTCGCCCGGCACTCCCTCGCGTACGACGCGCTGGAGAGCCACTTCTACGGGTTCTCCGTGTGGGACGGCGACCGTTGTCTGGGCTGGGACGAGACCGTGGGGTTCCTGCGTTCCCTGGGCGTCCCCGCGCCGCCCGTGCTGTGGCGCGGGGTGTTCGACGCGAAGGCGCTGCGCGCGCTGAAGCCGGATACGGGGCGGCAGGAGGGGTACGTCGTGCGGCCGGCCGCCGGCTTCCCGGCCGCGTTGTTCGGGCGCGTCGTCGGCAAGTGGGTGCGGCCGGGGCACGTGGTGACCGATACGCACTGGATGCACGCGGAAGTCGTCGAGAACGGGCTCGCCCCTACGGCCGCGCTGTGGGCCGTACGGTCCGGGGCCCCGGTCGACGCGGGCGCCCTGCGCGCGGCGGTGGGCCTCGGCCCTACAGACGCGCCCAAGCACGACGGACCCCCGCACGCCCCGCCGGAGCAGGTCCTCGCCGCCGCCGACGCCCTCGACACCCTCGGCCTCACCGGGGACCACCGCCTCGCCGGGGTCCTGGCCGCGCTGCTGCACACCACCCGGCGCACCGCCCTCGCCCCGCTCCTCGCCGGCCCCCTCGGCCTGCCGCTCGCCCGCCGCGTCGCGGACCTCGTCGGGCTGTACCCGGCGCTCCACCGCCCCTACCCGGACGAGGAGCGGCGCGCCGGGCTGGCCCGGATGGCGCTCGCCGCCGACCTGTCCGTACTGCACGCGGTGTCCGGCGCGCTGGCGGACACCCCCGGGGCGCGGGAGCAGGTCGAGTGGTCGGCCCTGCACGCGGAGGAGGTGCGGGAGCCCGAAGGGCTGCGGGAGGCGTTCGCCGGTCTCGGGCCCGAGGCCGCCGCGCGCTGTCTGGCACAGGCACGGGACGCGTACGCCGCCGGGCGGATCTCCACCGCCGATGAGGCCGTCGCCGCGACCTGGCGGTGGCGGTCCGGGGACTTCCCGCGCCTGGTGCAGCTGGCCGGTCCGTCCGGCAGCGGCAAGAGCACCTTCGGCCGCGCGCTGCCGGGCGTCGCCACGTACATCTCGCTGGATGATCTGCGCGAGGCGCGGGCCTCGCGCGCCGACCAGGGCGCCAACGGTGACGTGCTGCGCGAGGGCCTGGACCGGCTGGACGCGGCCCTCGTCCCCGGCGCGACGGTGGTCTGGGACGCCACCTCGCTCAACCCGCACCAGCGCTCCCTGGCGCACGCGGTCGCCCACCGCCGGGACGCCCTGGTCACCCACGCCGTGGCCTGGATCGACGAGGCGGAGCTGGCCGCGCGCAACGGGCGCCGGGAGCACCCCGTGCCGCCGCAGGTGCTGGCGTCGCAGCTGCACCGGTTCGTCCCGCCCTACCCCGGCCAGGCGCACCGCACCTGGTACATCGGCACCAGCGGAACCGTGGAGGACTGGGCCTGATGCGTACGAGCGAGGAGATCTACCACCGGGTCCGCTGGGACGCCCGCTTCGACCCGGCGCGCTTCGTGCTGGGCGTGGCGCAGCGCGGCCGGGAGCCGAAGCGGGTGCCGCTGGACCGGTTCACGCCAGGGGGCGAGATCCCCTGGCACCGGGTCCTGTTCTTCGAGGCGGACGGCGAGGTGGTGTGGGACCGGGCCACCGGCACGGACCGCGTCGACGCGACGGAGGCCGGCCGGATACGGGAGGCGCGCCGCCTGCCGTCCCCCTACTTCACGGCCCGGACGCCGCACGCGTACTCCCCCGCGACGGGCGCCTGGGAACCGGCGCCCGCAGCCGGGCCGGGAACGGCCGGCCCGCTGACGGTCCTCACCTGGAACACCCTCTGGGACCGCTACGACAGCGACCGCATCGACACCGCCCGGCGCCGCCCCCTTCTCCTGGAGGCGCTGCGCGCGGCGGACGCCGACGTGATCGCGCTCCAGGAGGTGGAGCCCGCGCTTCTCACCCTGCTGCTGGGCTGCGGCTGGGTACGGGCCCACTACACGCTCGCGGCCGACCCCTCCGGGCACGACGTGCCGGACCACGGGCTGCTGCTGCTCAGCCGGCTGCCGGTGAGCGAGGCCGCCGTGCACGTCCTGGGCCCGCACAAGGCGGTCGCGGCGGTCGCCGTGGAGACGGGCGACGGGTCGGTGACGGTGGCCGTCACCCATCTCAGCAGCGACCACTCCCCGGCGGGGGCTGCCCGCCGCGACACCGAACTGGCCGATCTGGCCACGGGGTTGGCGGCGGTGCCGGGCGAACTCGTGCTCGTGGGCGACTTCAACGACGGCGGCGACCGCCCGCAGTCGCGCCTCGCGATGACGGACGCCTGGACGGAGGTCCACGGCCCGGCCGACCGCACGCCCACCTTCGACCCGTCGGCCAACCCCCTCGCCGCGATCTCGTCCTTCTCGGGCCGGGTCTCCCGCCTGGACCGCGTCCTGCTGCGCACGGACCGGCTTCGGGCGCGTACGGCGACCCTGACGGGGGACCGTGCGGGCCCCGGCGGGGTGTGGATCTCCGACCACTACGGGGTACGGGTGGAGCTGGGCCCGCCCGCCGTGGCCGCCGAGGAGGTCGCGGACCGGGTGGCGGCGGCCCTGCCAGGGGCGCGCGTGCACGTCGTGGGCTCCCGGCGCATGGGCTGCGCACGCCCCGGCGCGGACCTGGACCTGGTGGCGGCGCTCCCCGACGTCACGGGCGTACGGGAACGGCTCGCCGCCGCGTTCCCGGAGGCGCGGGGCCTGCGCGAGGTGACGGGCGCGCGGGTGCCGGGGCTGCGGTGGTACGTGGACGGCCTGCGGGTGGACCTGGTCACCGTGGCGACGGGGCCCGTGCCGCCGGCCGAGGCGGTGGCGCGGCGCGCGGAGCTGAGCGAGGCGGCGGCGCTCGCGCTCAGCGCGGTGAGCGACGCGGAGGCGGTGATCGGGGCGACGGGCCCGTACCGGGAGGCGTTCACCGCGCTCGCGCGGGAGGTCAAGGAGTGGGCGGCGGCCAGGGGCCTGGACTCCGCCCCGTGCGGCGGCCTGCCGGGCATCGCCTGGGCGGTGCTCGCGGCCCGCACGGTGTGCGAGGGCGGCGGCGGCCTGCGGGACTTCTTCGCGATGTGGGCGGCGTGGGACTGGCGCGAACCGGTGGGCGAGGGCCCGGCGACCGGTGACCCGCTCACGGTGTACACGCCGACCGCGCCGGTCCGCTCCTGCACGACGCAGGTCTCCCCGGCCTTCCGGGACCTCCTCACGGCGGAGCTGTTCCGGGCGTGGGAGCTCCTGGACACGGAGGACCCGGACGCACTCTGCGCCCCGCCCCCGCTCACGGAGCACGCCGCCTGGGCCCTGGCGTCGGCCGCCCCGCCCGAGGAGGGCCGCCTACGCGGACGCCTCCTGGCCCTGACCGCCGCCCTGGCGGAGGCGGGCGCCCCGGACTGCCGCGCCTGGCCCCGCGTACGGTCGGTGAACGGCCGCACGGGCTACGCGATCGGCCTGGGCGCGACGCCCCCGGCCCCGGCCCGCCTGACGGAGATCGGCACGGAGGTGCTGCGCGGGATCAGGGATGCGTCGCTGGGACCGGCGGACCGGCCGGGGGCGTGATGGACCGCTCTGCTGCCCGTGGCCCGAAGCGTGCCGTTCAGAGCTCGTCGTAGTCCAGGAGGCTGTGCTCCAGCACGTGCTGCCGAAAGCCTCCCGGCCCGAAAGGCAGAAAGTAATCTCCCTCAAGGAGATTATCGGCGAGCTCTTCGACCATGACTGTCGTCAGTTTCTTTTCGCGGATCGCATCGCACAGAATGGGGACCGTCGCTGTGACTCGAATCCCCTCCTCGTCCGCGATCCGGCGCGGCGCGGCATCATCCAGCACGATTTCGCAACCGTAGATCTTTCCCATGGCGAGAACCTCGCACTCGCCCACATTCTTACCACCGGCGACCAGCCGGTCGTAGTAGCGAGAAAATGCGGCCGTGTATGCCATGGAGTCTACCGAATGAACGTGAATCCAGTCGGCTTCGACCACCTGCCGAACGGCAGGCACCTGGTCGGCGGCATTGTAGAGCTCGCGCTTGACGGTGGGCGGAATGTACACGGGCCGCTCCCCTGCGAGGAACCGTAAGACCCCCAGCCACCCCTGGGCAGCGAAGTGGCGCAAGGGGCCTGTGTCGAAAACCCAGGCGTCCTCGGGCACCGTCACGACACGAACCGCCAGATCTCATCGGCACGGCGCACGCGATTACGCGGCAGATCCGAGTCGTCAAAAGTCCCCTGCAGTAGTTCCAGAGCCCGGTCACGACTGATCCGCTCGTCGCGCACCAACCGCAGCACCGCACGTGCGAAACCACGGGGAATCGACGTGCCTTCCAGCTCCTCGATGGGAACCTTCAGATTCAGCTCGACGATGTCGGTCTGGGTTGTACGGAATTCACGCACCGCACTGCTCGTCTCCCCGTCCGCAAGGTCCAGCTCTCTGAGCCGCGTCGCCAGTGTGGCCATGTCGACACGAAATTCGCTCGCCAACAGAATGGCGGCGTTACGCACCTCGTACTGTTCGACCTTCTTCTGCCACTCTCGGCGGACAGCGGACCGAGGCAGCAAAAGAGCACGCGCAAAGCGATCGAAACGCGACTCCATCGGGGCGTCACTGGCAGAGTGCCAGGACACGCGCCAATCGATGGTGTAGTCGTCGGCAACGAGGTAGTGGCCGAGTTCGTGCGCAAGCGCCAATCGCCTGCGCCCGACTTTCATGTGGCTGTTGACGAGACTGACGCCACCACGGCGCAGCAGGATCGTCCCGGCGTCGGCCGTGTCCTTTCCGATATTGCGGGAAAAGGCCAAGAGCCCAAGCGTGGCAACGCTGTCCGAGAGCCGACAGATCGGTTCATCCTCCGAAAGCTCCATCAGCGCCCGCGCCTTCGCGGCGAGCGCTTCGGCCTCGGAGTTGGTGGAGGGGGGCGTGATGCCGGCTCGGGTGACGGCCTCAACAGTATCAAGGCCGAGTTCTTGGACGCCCAACGAATCGACGAACTCGACTTCACCGGCGAGGTTCGCAAGGAGCGCGTCAATCTGGGAGTCGACCGTATCGAGACCCTGACTCGATCTATGGGAGACCAGCGCCGGAACGGGATCTTCGAAGAACGTGAACATACGAACGCCGAGTGCGCCGGCGATGTCCGCCATCTCGAGAGCCGTGACCCGGCGGACGCCTCCCTCGATCTTGTTCACCACCGTGCGCTCAAGGCCCACAGCTTGCCCGAGGTCTTCTTGGCTCATACCCGCACGCTTGCGGGCATCTCGGATGCGCTCACCAAGCACGCGTGCGTCGATGCTAGCCATACGTGCGATTCTCGCACGGCACCCGGTGAGCGTCGAGCCGGCGCGGCTGCCGCCGCGCCGGACGCACTTACGACCGGCTCAGCGCTCGGCCGCGTACGAGACGAAACCCGCCCAGGCGCCCTGCCCGAAAGCGAGCGCAGGTACGGACAGGTCCTTGGAGTCACGGACATGCACGGCGCCCGGCGCAGCCGCGACCTCAACGCAGGAGTCCCCCTCGCTGCCGCTGCTGTAACTGCTCTTGAACCACTCCAGCTCGAAGGCTGTCCCGGCACTTGACCTGTGCATCATGTTTCTCTCCGCACTTGCTTAACGAAGGCCAGGGACTCCTCCGGCGTCAGAGCCCGAGCCCGGATGATGCCGAACCGTAGCTTTAGGATACGAAGCTGCTCGGGTTGCGCGGTCGGCCTTCCCACGAACTCGTCGTCCGCACGGCCGATCGCCGTCCCATCAGCGAACTTAAGCACCTGAATCCGTCCCCCCGTTCCTGGGTGGACCCACCGGGACGTCGGCATCACCTGGATGTCCACGAAGGGCGACTCGCCCAATCGCAGCAAGTTTTCGAGCTGCCGGCGCCAAACCGTCACACCCCCGACCGGGCGGCGCAGCGAGGATTCCTCCTGCACGCAGCTGAGCTCGGGTGCCCGCCCCGACACCTGAGCTGAGAGGGCGCCGTGCCGAGGTGACCGGTATCTCGACCAATCACAACGCGCTGTGCTTCTGCATGACTCGCTCCGCCGCTGCGCCACCGACTTGCACGGCGTCCAAGAGTTTCCGTTTCAGCGCGGACGGCATACTCCCGCCTCCCAGGCCAGCGGTCGAGACGGCCTCGGACAGCAGGCAGCGGTCTCTCTCGCTCATCCGCTCGGGGCAAACCGTGTGCGCGAGCACCTCCCGGGCAACGTATCCGTCACCGGAGGCCACCGCATCGCGAACGAGGCGGCGGGCGATCTCGGCGCGACCGGTATCCGGGCAGAGGTCGAGCACCGTGAGCCCGACGCGCGTGCGGAACACGACCAGCTCGGAGGTCGCTTCGAGATTCAGGTATTCCGCCGCCGCCTTCGAGGCCGCCTCTGCCGGTGGCTCTCCGACCGTCGCAAGGCACAGCAGCGCGAGGCACTCGGCAACGGGCCGTTCCCAGGTTTCGCCTGGCGTGCTCTCCTCCAGAGTCCGGAGCGCCGATGTCGGGTCGCCCCCGAGGCAGAGTGACACGATCTCCACCTGGCGGCCGTCGAAGAGGCGGCGGCCGATCCCCTTGTGCTGCACGGCGTGTGCCCGTACGCGTTCCCACTGGTTGGCCGCGACGAGAGCGCGCGTGCCGTCGCCCAGCAGCACCGTCCAGAGCCACTGGCAGACCGTTCGCCGGTCTTCGGCCGTCGTGGTCAGGTCCCGGAAGGAGATGGTGCGCCCGTCGATCACCACGTCCGACTGTCGCTTCACCGCCTGGTTCAGGGCGTCGAGCAACTGGTAGGCGCCTTCACCGTCGCCGTCTCGGATGTTCAGCCGGGCAAGGTTGACGAGGGGTTCCAGTGCGTACCGTGCTTCCTGCGCGCCCAGGGGCTGGGCGCGCAGGAAGATCTCCGCGTGACGCCAACACAGATCACGGGCCAGGTCGGGTAATCCACAGTCGCTGGCGATCAAAGCTGCCCGGTTCAGCGCCGCGGCACAGGTGCCGAGGTCACCGTTCTGCTCCGCGCTCCGAGCGAGATCGTGAATCTCCTGTACCCGCTCGGCAAGCGGCAGGCACGCGGGCCGCGGCCGAGGTACCAACGGGAACCGCCGCGCTATCCGGCTGGCGTCCATCTCACTGCCACTCGATGATCATGCGGTTGAGTGCGTTGTCGAAGGCGAAGCGGCCGGCCTCGGTCGTGGAGGGTGCGGCGTCGAGGGGCTGGATCTCGAACACCACGTCGTGTCCCCGGAAGTCGCGGTCCCACACGCGGACCTGCTGTACGACTCTGTCGGCCAGCGATGCGGCGTCGGGGCCATGGCCAATGACACCGAACTCGTACAGCGTGGCGCCGTCCGGCGCCTTCTCGGTGGCCGTACGGCGGGTCAGGTACGTGAGCGTGCCGCCCTCGAAGGTGGCGGTCGAGCTGGCGTACGGAGCAGTGACCACGCCGCGGTCGATGGCCTCTCGCGTGGCGGGCATCCGGCTGAGCCCGTTCGGCATGGTGCAGGTCAGCCACAACTCCATCCACTCGGCCGACTCCGGCCCGCGGAAGTTCACGCCGGTCCACGCCTCGGTGCGCGGCTGCGTGAGCACGCCGGCCAGGCCCTCGACATCCACAGCCTGGTCACCGTTGGTCACGAGGGTCACCGAGCCGTCGTCCGTCAGCTTCACGAAGCGACGCGCGTCGTCCGCGATGCCCTGCCTGAGCGGCATGAAGGTGTTCATCTCGGAGCCGATGCTCCGCCATGCCCCGCCATCGGCCCGCTCGAAGGCAATAGAGCGCGAGACGCTGCCACGGAGGCGAAGCGGGGTGAGGAGTCGTCCTCCAGGGGCGAGTTGGTCGAGCCAGGCGTGCGGCACACCGTGGGCACCGACTGTGGCCACGATGCGGTCGTAGGGCGCGTTGTCGGCGTGGCCGAGTGCCCCGTCCCCGAGGATCACCTCGACGTTGTCGATGCCAGCGGCGACGAGCCCGGCGCGGGCACCTTCCACGAGGTCGTCGTCCACGTCGATCGTCGTGACATGGCCCTTGTCCCCGACGAGGTAGCCGAGAAGTCCGGCGTTGAAGCCGGTGCCGGCCCCGAGTTCGAGCACCCGGTATCCCGGCTCCACTTCGAGCTGTTCGAGCATCATGCCGACGATATCGGGCTGGGAGGCACAGCTGATGGACGTGCCGCTCTCGTCGTACTTGATGTTGACCGGCGCGTTCCCGTACGCCTTCTCCAGCGGGGCGTCGGGCACGAAGACGTGCCGCGGCACCGTGCGCATGGCGTCCTCCACGCGGGAGGTGCGCACCGAGCCGCTCTCGACCAGGCGGTCAATGAGCTGGGCACGGAGACGGTCGGCATCGCTGACTTCGATGGTGTCACTGTTCACGTCGCCGACCGTAGCGGTGGGCGACGCCGTGTCGGGGGTGGACGCGACGCTGTCGCTCGTTCCCATGACTACCTCTTTCGCGAGTGTTGACAGGGTGTGCTGGTCTGCACGGGAGAGGCCCAGGCGGTTGAAGTGGAAGATGGCGTGGTGTGCGAGGACGGCGCGCAGTCCACGTACTAGCTCCCCCCGGCGGTTGAGGTCGGCCAGACGGCGGCCAAGAGTGTCGAAGGCGTTCATCCAGCCACTCAGGGCCACAAGGCGGCCGTCGCGGACGAGGTTGCAGGACGGGCTGACGTCCACGGTCATCAACCGGTGAACGGCGGCCTTCAGCCGCGGGGAGGGAGTGGTGCCCCCGTCGCGCTGCACCGCGATCCTCGCCCACACGTCGCCCTGTTCGTACCAGTCCAGACCGGCAGCCCGCATGGCCGTGCTGAGGGTCAGGACGGCCAGCTCGCGCCGGCCGAGGGGGTCGGGACTGCCCGACCGCTGGCGGGCGAGGTGCTCAAGGATGTGCCGACTGTCCTCGTGGAAGTGGACGTGCGCGGCGTCCATGGCGGCCGGGCCGCCGAACGCTGTCTCCTCCGGTTCGTAGATTCCCGGAGTCCAGGCGCTGAGCACGCGGGCGGCAACCAGTTCGTCCAGCGCAAGGTCCAAGCGCTTGGCCGCAGCCGGACCGGCGGGGTGGTAGCGCAGGCGCCAGACGGGGGCCTTTCGCAGGAACGACCAGTGGGTCATCTCGGCGTCGTTCGCGGCCAGCACCGGGAGCAGGTGCTCAACAACCGCGGCCTCCGCCTCGCCCCAACCTGGGAAGCTGAGGATGCGCTGCGGCCATTCGTCCCGTTTCATGCGTGACTCTCCAGTTCAGGCGATCAGGAAGCAGGTGTCCCAGCCCGACAGGGAGGGGCTACCGGCAGAGAAGGAGTGGAGGGCAAGGGCCGTGCCCGCGGCACCTTCGAGAAGTCCGATGTCTCCGCCGTCGACCGGGCCGCGCAGTGCGCTGACGAGATGGTCGGGCGTCATGTCGGTGATCGGCGCGAGGAGGTCGGGCAGGCACTCGGCAAGGCCGGGGATGATCGCGTCAGCGGCGGCGAGTTGCGTGATGTGCGTCAATCCGGCGAAGCCGTGGCACAGGGACAGGTCCGTGGTGGCCGCACGCTGGCCGGGATCGGTCATGGCCTGGAGCAGTGCGGTTTCGGCCGCACGGCGGCGGTCGTGATCTCCTGTGGCTATTGCCGTGAGCTGCTGAGCGCGGGCGAATCCAGCGGTGCCGTAGCACCAGGAGGGGCGGGATGGGCCGGGACCGGGTTGTCCGGTTCGGAGTTGGTCACGGGTGATCCAGTACGGCCACCACGGTCCGGCTTCGCCGTTCTGCCGCCAGCCGTCCAGCCAGGACAGGATGCGCTCGATCGCCTCCTCGTGGCCACGAACCGTGATGCCGCGCTGAGCGGCCAGGGCGAGTACGGCAAGTGGGCCGGTGATGCCGTGGGCGACTCCGTTGTTGCCGTGGCCCTTGGGGTAGTCGGGGGACCGTTTACCGGAGGGGCCGAGATGGCTCCACCAGCCGGGTAGGACTTCACCGTCGTACTTAATCGGCTCCGTCAGCCGCACGAGGTAGGTGAGGATGTCCTTCATCAGGGTGGGGTCCGTGTCGCGGTGCAGGAGTAGAGCGCCGAGGCCGCTCAGTCCGCGGATCGTGTCGAACTCGGCCAGCTCGGGGAACTCGCGGCCACAGTCCATGCGGGCGTGTGCCGCCTGGAGTCGCTGGCGGATCAGCGCGGTCACGTGGGTGTCGAGCGTGGCCCGTGCGCGGGCGTACCGTCCGGGCCGGTCCGCCGCCAAATGCAAGGCGAAGGCGAGTGCGGGGGCACCGTAGTAGAGGTGGGCGTCAGGGCCGCCGACGGCTCCGCCCGCGGCGGCGCAGGCGAGCCAGTCGTGGGCGCGCTGCCATGGTCCCTCCTCGGCGCGGGCGCGCTCGATGTGCAGAAGAGCCACGCCGACGGCGCCGTGCGCGAGGGACTGCGGCCACCAGCCCTGCTTGAGATCGATGCCGCGCATGTCCTCCGGCGAGGCGAGCCGGTCGGCGATCACTGCGGCGGCGCGCCGAGCGGTCTCACGCTGTTCCATGGCCGTTCCCCCTCCGTGCTGTCCAGGCCAGAGCTGCGGCGCGAGCCAGTCGCACGCACATGCGCTCGTCGTCCTTGTCGATGCCGACGGCCCGGATGTGGTGGGCGTGCAGGAGCGAGTCGAGCACGAGATGTGGATCGAGATCGGATTCGTGCAGTCGAGTCCGGTAGCGCGCGATGGCCTGGTCACGCTCCGCCCAGGCCGCGGTGATGGCTTCCCCGCCCGCGTGGCTCCGCAGGGCCACCCACCCCTCGGTGGGGTCGGCCAGACGGACTGCTTCGGCAAGGACGCGCCGGTCGAGCGGTCGCGGATCGGTGATCTTCCCGTACATGGTCAACCAGTCCATGGCTTCGGTCACGCTGCCGGTGAAGGCCGCGGCGAGGGACACGAAGTTCGCGGCGGCCAAGGAGCGTGGATTGGGACGGCCCGACTGGGAGAGCTGCACGACAACAGCCCGGGAGTCTGCGGTGAACACGTTCTCCGCCAGACACATGAGCGGCCCCGTTCCCCACCGGCCGGTCTCGGGGTAGGTCGTGGCGAACTGCATGTCGTTGAGCAGCCCGGAACGGCGCAGTCGCGCCGTCCAGCCGCTGATCCGCGAGACGACCTGTCCCACGTCACCGGATTCCGGGACGGCGACGCGCAGGCGAAGGTGCGGTCGGGGGTCGCGGTAGCGCATGAACCACCACGGCGGTGGCGTCTCCCACTCGGCGAGCAGGTCAGGGAGGTGCCGGGAAAGGATCTCGGCGTGACGCTCCGGATGGCCGTACAGCTTGGCCAGGAGCCACGGGCCGGCGCCCGGAAGGTGTCCGTGGTCGCGGGTGAGCAGGCGGTTGACGGTTACGGGGGCCACGGTCGGCCACTGCGGGGCTCGTCGGACCGTCATGGGAACGACGATCTCGTGAGCGCGGCCGGCGAACCAGCCGCCGGTAGCGAGGGTTTCCGTCAGCACAGCGGTCTCGGCCCGGGCGAGGTGGGCACGCAGCACCGCGCGATGGGCGCTCTCGGACAGGTCCAGGGGAAGAACCTGATCGCCTTCGGTCAGCGCTACGGCCTTCGGCACCCGTCGGCGAGCGCACCATTCGTTCAGGCTCGCGTGCCATTCCTCCCACGAAGCGCTCTCGCCTGACACGTCCGCAGCGCGCAGCAGCCAGCGGCCCGGCGCGAGAATCGCACGGCCATGGCGCACGCGGGGCAAGTAGGGAAGGACCGTGGCGGCCCCCCAGTGGAACGCGGTGACGATCGCGGACTGAGCGTGGCTGATCTCCACCAGGAACCGCGCCAGGGGCGGCGTGTGGGCGCGTAGGTCAAGAGCGTGCACGGTGTGCGGCTCCACCAGGCACCGCCGTGAGAGGGAAGCGAGGTACTGCCTGCGGCGGTCACAGCCCACCGCAAGGTCGTTCAGGTCGATGGTGTGCTCGTCCGCGGTTCGGTGTTCGGCGATGGCGACCACGGCCGGAAGCAGCTCGGGCACACGCGTGACGTGGGCATTTGTCCGATCGAGCGGAGGAAAGGAGACCTGTACGGGCAGCGCACCCGACGCGTTGACCGGAAGCCGTTTCAGGAGGGCGGCGGCCCGGGCCTGGTCGTCGGACTCAAGGAGCGCAAGGAACCGGCCGGCCACGGTGCCGATACCGCGAGAGGGGCGGATCGCGGAGAGCGTGAACTCGCCGTAATCAAGGCCGTCCGCGGAAGCGGCGTTGATCCGGAAAGAGAGCTCCAGATGCGGCGGCAACTGCACGCGGTCCTGTTCGCCGATCTCAAGCTCGGTGATCAGCTCCTCGTCGAGCTCCATCTCGTCGCGGCCATCAAGGGCGGCAGCCTGCGCAAGTGCTAGAAGCCGCTGTTCCCGCTGCGTCAGTGCCTCGCGCGATTCCGTCTCGCTGTCCATGAATCCGGCGGGGAATCCAAGGCCGACATCCGGGTCCACGACGTCCCTCAGCGGCACCAGGGAGCCGATTCCGTATTTCTCGAAGAAGCGGGTGTGGTACTCCTTCCAGCCTGGTGTGCCGAAGGGCGCCGGCGACAGACGCGCCAGTACGGTGGCCGCCCGCTCGGCCTCGCGTGCTACCGCGTCGGGCAGCACGAGGGAGCAGTCCACCTTGAGATCCACCGCCAGCGGGTGATCAGTGTCGACGATCTCCATCATCTTCCGTCGCAACCCGCGGCGCAGGCGTCGCCCGTCCTCCGGCGTGAGAGCGCGGTTGTGCTGGGCCATGCCGTCCCGTACTGCTCGTAAGTCACCCAGCCGGGCAGCAACGGACGGCACCTCGTGGGCGTTGACATCGTCCAGTTGCCGTACGAGGTGGTCGAGGACGTCGAGTGTGGCGGCGGGCGCGTGCAGGCTGCTGACGAGTGCCCCGTTTCGCATCAGGTTGGTCAAGAGGTTCATGACCCGATCAACCTGCACGTCGGGGAACTCGGCCTTCACCTTGTCGGCCAGCAGGCCGTACGTGATCGGGGATCGGGCGGCGTCCAGGGCTGTTCGCACCGCAGCGGTGAACCTGAGCGACACCTCCGCCGTCGGCTTGCCCGTACTGTCCGCGCGCGGCGGATAGGGGACGACCAGCCGACCTCCTCGCACGAACGCCGTATTCGTGGCGACGACCGGCAGCCTGCGCAGAAGGTCAGGGCACGCCTCCAGGCCGCTGATCAAGCCATTCATCCATGCGGCGTCCGGCCGTGCCACCGCCTTGTGCCACGGGCCCCACTCGGCCTGGGACTGTTCCGCGAACTCAGCCGGCGCGACCCCGGCGAAGAGCCCGTTCGGTGTCGCCCGGCCGGTCATCCGCTGGACGTACCGGATCACCGACATGAGGGTCCGGCGTACCTGTCGGGCCTCCGGAAGCCCCGCCTTCACACACAGCGTGTCCATGTGCCGCGCGAGTGCGGGGCTGGCCTGCTCAACGGCCTCGGAGACTTCGTCCAGGGCCCAGACCTCCCTGAGCCAAACGTGCCACTGCTGCACCTGCTCCGGCACATCGGCGGTCCCGCGGTGATGGCCGAGCAGCTCCAGAGGCTCACCGAAGTCAGCAATCCGCCCAAGCTGACGATCCAGATCATCCCCTTCGGCCAGGGCTGGCACGCGGGCCTCGACGGCGCGTTCAGCCTGTACACGTACCCCGACCCGATGGACCTGGACGTGGTCAACCTGGACTACCTCGACGGCGCCCTCTATCTGGAGGAAGATGGCCCCGTTGAGCGGTACAAGCTGGCCTTTGACGACCTTCGAGCGGCTGCCCTACCGTCGCGGCAGTCCATGGACCTGATCTCGCAGGCAGCGCGGGATCTGAAGAAGAGAACTTGAGGCAGGTACACCAGAATGATGCGGCACAACCTCCCTGAGGACGCGTGGATGAAGTCCTCCTACAGCGGCGACAACGGGGGGACCTGCGTCGAGCGACAGATGACCGCCGACGGTGCAGTTGCTGTCGGCGACAGCAAGAACCGCGCGCTCGGTGCACACGCCTTCGCTCCGTCCGTCTGGCAGGAGTTCGTCAGCGCGGTGGCGGAGGGCGACCTCTGACATGAGCATCGACCCCGGCCCGAAGGACGACCTCTACGCGCTCGATCTGAGCGACGTGGAGTGGAAGGGGGCGCCAGGAAGTGACCCGCACGACCGAGTCGAGATCGCTCACCTCCCCGGCGGAGCGGCAGCCGTGCGGAATGCCGCCTGCCCAGATGATCCACCCTTGCGATTCAACGAAGCAGAGTGGACGGCCTTCGCCCTCGGGGCGCGCGACGGCGAATTCGACGTCTAGAAGATCACTGAAATTCTTGCTGTGGGGGCGGGCCGCCGGTGGCGGGCCGCCCTCCGTGCTTCATGGTGTCGCCTGAGTCAGGGTCTAGGTGTCGTTCTTGGGGGTGCCGAGGTAGCGAAGTCTGCGGTTGCCTTACTCTGACAGCACCGCGCCCCCGCCCAGGCATCAGCCGACCGGCGGGGGTGGGTGCTCGCAGGGTCAGCGCTCGGCCGCGTACGTAACGAAACCCGCCCAGGCACCCTGCCCGAAGGCGAGCGCCGGTACGGACAGGTCCTTGGAGTCACGGACGTGCACGGCGCCGGGCGCAGCCGCAACCTCGACGCAGTCGTGGCCGTCGCTGCTGTCGCTGTAGCTGCTCTTGAACCACTCCAACCGAGGCGCTTCCTCGGCAGCGGTCTTGCGGATCATGTCTCTCCCAGCACTTGCTCGATGAAGGCCCGCGACTCCCCCGGCGAGAGAGCCCGAGCCCGGATGATGCCATGCCGTAGGTCAAGGATGCGGAGGTGCCTTGGATCGGACACCGGCCGACTACCGAATTCATTGTCCGTGCGCCCCACGGCCGAGCCGTCAGCGAACTTCAACACCTGAATCCGCCCTCCTGTTCCAGGATGGTCGCCACGGCACGTCGGCATCACCTGAACCTCGACGTTGGGCAACTCCGCCACCTCCAGCAGGCGTTCGAGCTGTTCCCGCATGACGGCCGCGCCCCCGATCGGGCGGCGAAGCGTCACCTCTTCCTGGATGAAGCTCAACTCCGGGGCAGGGGAGCGCTCGAAGATCGACTGCCGGGCCATACGCGCATCCACCAAACGCCGGAGCTCCTCCTGTGAGTATGCAGGCCGACGCGTGGCAAGCAATGCCTCGGCATAGGCCTTGGTCTGCAACAGGCCATGGAGGTTGTGGTTGCCGTAGGCGGAAAGCTCCACGGCCCTCGCCTCCAGCTTCGCCAGGTCCCGAACCTTCTTCGGATACCGCACCGCCGCCAGATCCTGCTTCATCGCCGCGATCTTGCCGCCCGCGTCGCACACCTCGTCCGCCCGGTCCAGGAATTCCGGGCGGGCGATGCGGCGGCCGCCCTCCACCTTGTAGATCAGGTTCTCGCCGTAGCCCAGCCGCGCTCCGAACTCCGCCGCCGTCAGGCCCGCCGACTCGCGCCAGGCCCTCAGTTGGCGGCCCACGGCAGCGACGACCGCGACGCCCGACTCGTCGTCGGGATCGACGTCCCAGCCCGGTTCGTCCGCCCCGACCTCGTCCACAGTCATCCGTACCCCGCTTCCCGCGTGTGCCGTTCTTCCTCAACCGCCTACGTCCCCCGGACGTCACCCCGTACAGCGGGGACAGCACTGGACAAGCTGGGGACAATGACCGTACGTAAGCGCCGAGTCACTGTGCACGGTACGCACGCACGGCCACGCTGAGTAGCGTGAATCGAGAAATCACCCGAACCGAACGTTCCGCTACCGCCCGGCAGTTCACGGTGCGGCTCTCCCCCACGCGCCGGGGCGCACGGCTCGCCCGGCTGCTCACCACGGCGCAGTTGGGCGACTGGGGGTTCCCCACCGAGACCGCCGCGCACATCGTGGCCGAGCTGGCCGCCAACGCCGCCGGGCACGGGCGCGTGTCGGGCCGGGACTTCCTGCTGAGCCTCACCGTGAGTGACGCATCGCGGTTGCGGGTCGAAGTGACCGACACCAGGGGCGACCGGCTGCCCGTACGGGATTTCCCCGGCCCGTACGCGGAGGGCGGGCGCGGCCTGCTCATCGTCGAGGCGCTGGCGGACCGCTGGGGCGTGGTGGAGGGGCCGGTGCCGCGCAAAACGGTGTGGGCCGAACTCGACCTCGTACCGTGACCTGCTCCACCGGGTCGTGGGCGGCCGCGACCCGGTGCACCGCGAACCGGCCGGCCGCGACGTAAAAGCTTTTGAAGAACCCTGAGAGAGAACTTCACCCAACCCCACCCCACCCCGCTCTGACCTGCATCACTCGCGCGGGTGAACTAGGCCGTTCGGGCTGGATTCGGGGCCGGGCGGCTGGCATATGCTCGCCGCGACAACCACAGAACGTGACAGCCCCCGGCGAGACGCCAATCTCAACCGAGGGCCTGACCAACACGGAAGAGATCACCTTCCTGATGGCTATCCCGCAGGTTATCGCGCCCCCTCACGCCCCGTCCGGCGTCCCCGCCGCAGGCGTTCGGCACGTCAACGTCCGCCACGTCTCCGGCTTCACGGTGATCGGCAACCACCTCACCCAGCACCGAAAGCTCTCGCTCGTCGCGATCGGGCTCGCCGCGCACATCCAGTCGCTGCCCGCCGGGGCCAGGGTCGGCATCAAGTCCCTCACCGGCCGCTTTCCCGAGAGCGAGGCCAGGATCGCCGCCGCGCTGCGCGAACTGGAGGCCGCCGGGTATCTGCACCGCAGCCGCACCCGCCTCCCGAACGGCCGCGTCGTCACCCGTACGACCTCCTACAACCAGCCCGGCGCCACGACGGCGGCCACGCCCGAAACCACGGCACCCCCCGCCCCGCGCAGGCGGCCCCCGCAGCCCATTCCGGTGGAGACCCGGCACCGGGCGGCAGCGCAGCTCCTCGCCGGGCTCCGCCGCCACGCGGCGCAACTCACGCTGACCGCCGCCGACATCGGCGAACTCGCCCCGGCCGTCACCGCCTGGTTCGACCGCGACGTGCAACCCGCCGCCGTCCGGCACGCGCTGACCCGCGACCTGCCCGCCCTCGTCCGGCGCCCGGCGGCATTCCTCCGCACCCGCCTCACCGCGCTTCTGCCGCCCCCGCTGCCCGAAGCCCCCGAACAAAGCGGCCCCGAGGTCGTCCCCCTCCAGGACTGCGACCGCTGCGAGCGCGTCTTCCGGGCGCCGGAGCCCGGCCACTGCCGGGACTGTCGCGAGGCCACCGGCGAGACCGACGCGGAGACGAGCGCGGTCGCGGCCTGACCAGGGCGAAACCGCGCGGGCACCGCCGTACGTCTCTCCCCGTATGGACACCGAACCGATCGCATCCCGCCGCCGCGAGGCCGCCACCGGTACCGCGGGACTCCTCGCCGCGCTGCTCGGCGCGCTCGCCGGGCTCGCCGTGTGGTTTCCGTACGGGCGCCGGGGGCTCTTCGGGGCGTTCGAGGGCGAGACCAACGCCGATGTGCTGTTCCTGGGCCTGCCCGTCCTGGTCATCGGCGGGGCCGTCGCCGCGCTGGCCGTCTTCGCCGCCGTACGCGGCCGGTGGCGTGCCGCGCTCGGGCTGGTCGCGGCGGTCGCGGGGCTCGCCGCCGTGGGGTTCGGGTTCGATGTGCCGGCCGGGCCGCAGGCCCTCCGGGACTGCGGGTCGCCCTGCTGACCGTCAGGCCGGATGCGCCTCGCGCCACGCCGCCATCGACCGGTTCCACTCGTCGCCGGTCAGCGCCGTGAGCGAGGCCGGAAACAGACCGTCCTCCTCCTTCGCGATGTGGTGGTGCAGCTCGTCCACCGCTTCGCGCAGCCGTACGACGTCCTCGGCGCGGTCCAGGTCGATCCGGCGGAGGAACGCGCCGAGTTCGCGGTGCTCGGCGACGAGCGCGTCGATGTAGTCCGCGTACTCCGGGTCCTCGCCCATCACCGCGAACAGGCCCCGCTCCTCGCCCCGCCAGTGGGCGACCAGCTCCCGTTCCATCCGCGCCACCAGCTCCGCGACGCGGGCCCGGTCGCCGTCGTCCAGGGCGCGCAGCGCCGCGCCCGCCGCGTCGGTGACGGACTCGTGCTCCGCGATGAACTCCTTGATCAGCGGAATCTCACGGCAGCCGCAGTAGTGGCACATGTGCGCAACTCTGCCAGATTTGTGGCTTCTGGGTCGCTCCTCAGTGCCACGAACCTCTCGCATCGGGCACGTCCGCGCTCACCCCGCCGAGGGCCGCGGTGCTGGACGATACGCAGTGGTCCGACGCCGCATCACTCGCCGTGCTGGAACAGTTGCCGCAGGCGCACCCGCTGTCCCGACAGCGCTCCGCCGCAATCGCGCTCCTGCCTACTGGGGCCTAGCTCGTGGGCCACCCCTCCCCGGAACACCACGTCGCCGCCCAGCACATGATCGGCGCGCACAAAGCCCCTCCGGGGGGGCCGTCCAGCGCGATCTGCCCAACCGCCCCACGTGTCCGACCACTACGACGAGGCACATTGCGCGAAGGCTCATGGCGTCCCGGGCGGCAACTGACGGAACGTTCCCCCATGACTGACAGAGCCCTGAGGGAACCGGACATTCCTCGCCCATAACCGGCCGACAGGCGACCCCGGCAGCACACAGTCCGCAGTTGACAGATAGAAACGATATCGACCAGTCAGACTCCAAAACGGGGTACTTCATGCGAACCGTCCACAAGAAGCAGCTGACGAGCTTGTTAGGTGCCGCCATCGCCATCGCGGCCATCGGCTCCTTATTGGGAGCCGCTCCACCCCAACCTCAAGAAATATCGAACAACACCAGCCTTACGGCAAGTGAGGTCGACGAACTGGCACAACGCGCGGAAGAATATCTCCAAGCACGCGCGAGCATGGTCACCACCAACCCCACTCAGGCCAGAATGTCTGGCATTTCTTCCACCCCAGCCATGGCAAACCGCACTGCGGGTGAATTTTCCCTGCTCGCAGCCAAGGGCGAGCGCTACGAACAGGTGGACGGCGGGTACACAAAAGCCGTAGTGGACGTGACGGTCACGGAATCCTCACTGAACGACATCACGGCCACCCTCCAACTCACAGAAGACACCCGGCTGTACATGCCATTCACGCCTGCGGAAGTCGCCGAGGGTGCTCCCGAGTACGAGGAGATCTCCCTTCCTCACACGGTGACGTTCACCCGGTCCGCCGACGGGACGTGGCTACTCGCATCGGACCACGCCGACACCGGATCGGGTCCGGCACCCAGCACACAGGTGACCGAACCAGATCCGGCGGACGACGCCAGCGGTGGCGTGCCGGACCAGGCCGAGGGCAGCAAGGACGCACCATCCAGCACAGAAGCACTGCCGAAGAGCAGCACAAAGGATGTGAGACTGCAAGCCGGATACAACTACAAAAGCATCGTCGCCTACGCCAATAAGTACTGGAAGAACCCCAACAAGGGGGCTTACCGCACATACGGCAACGACTGCACCAACTTCGTGTCCCAAGCGATGAAGGCAGGCGGCTGGTCCACAGTCGGACCAACCGACCCCGGGCGACGATCGAACAATGCGAAATGGTTCTACACCATCTTCGTGAACAGGACGAGTTACACCTGGGCCGGCGCAGAGAATTGGTACTGGTTCGCAGTGAAGCACTCGAAGCGGACCAAGATACTCGACAACGTCTACCAGCTTGCGAGTTCCGATGTGCTTCAGGCCGACTGGGATCGCAACGGCAACATAAACCACACCATGGTCGTCACCAAGAAGTACAACGGAGTTCCGTACCTCACCTACCACACGACCAACACACACAATAAGAGTCTGAAAAAGATCGTAGCTGATCACGGAGGTGCCTGGTGGTACGCACACCGAACGTGAAAGAAGCCTGGCGATGGCCCCGCCTGGCGCTCCGCAAGGTGAACACACACCGACGGCAGCTCACCATCACAGCGCTGGCAGCAATACTTCTGACCGCGTGCGGCAGTGGTGGGGACTCGGACAGTGCCGCAGCGGCCAAGAAGGGCGCACGCGCTGCGGTGGAGTCCTATGTGGACGCGTTGAACTCACGCGACGCGGATCACCTGATTCGAGTGGGCGGTGTTCCTGATGATGCCCGCGCGCGCCACGAAGCCACTCGGATCCTCGCGGACAAGGGCGGTCGAGGACTCTCGATCACTGAGATTCGAATCGACCTCGACATGGGCCCCGATGCCGGATCGGCAAAGCTCACCGCACAGACGAATTCCGGCAGGACGACTCGGGACACCTTCAGCGTAGTCAAGACACATGGCACGTGGCACCTCGTCGTCTTCGCCGACAGGCCGGTTCCGTCCGACAAGTCGACATCCTCAACGGAATAGCACCGCCCGGCGGCTGAACGTGCTCCGGGGCCGCCGACTGTACGAGCCGGCCCGGGAGAGCCGCGTAACCCGTCGCGGCGGCCTGTACGGGCAACACCGAAGGGCCCCGTCCCACCGTGCGAACGGTGGGACGGGGCCCTTCTTGGTGCTCTGTGCGGAGCTACCAGGTCAGACGGTCACGTACTTACTTGACGATCTTGGTGACCTGGCCGGCGCCCACGGTCCGGCCACCCTCACGGATGGCGAACTTGAGGCCCTCCTCCATGGCGACCGGCTGGATCAGCTGGACCGACATGACGGTGTTGTCGCCCGGCATGACCATCTCGGTGCCCTCGGGGAGGGTCACGACGCCGGTCACGTCCGTGGTACGGAAGTAGAACTGCGGGCGGTAGTTGTTGAAGAAGGGGGTGTGACGGCCACCCTCGTCCTTCGACAGGATGTAGGCCTGGGCCTCGAAGTCGGTGTGCGGCGTGACCGAACCCGGCTTGATGATGACCTGGCCGCGCTCGACGTCCTCGCGCTTGATGCCACGGAGGAGCAGACCGACGTTCTCACCGGCCTGGCCCTCGTCGAGCAGCTTGCGGAACATCTCGATGCCGGTGACCGTGGTGGTGGTCTTCTCCTGCTTGATACCGACGATGTCGACGGTCTCGTTGACCTTGAGGACACCACGCTCGATACGGCCGGTGACGACGGTGCCACGGCCGGTGATCGTGAAGACGTCCTCGATCGGCATCAGGAACGGCTTGTCGACGTCGCGCTCGGGCTGCGGGATGTTCTCGTCCACGGCCTTCATGAGCTCGAGGACGGTGTTGCCCCACTCCTTGTCGCCCTCGAGCGCCTTGAGCGCCGAGACCTTGACGACCGGCAGGTCGTCGCCCGGGAACTCGTACTCGGAGAGCAGCTCGCGGACCTCGAGCTCGACGAGCTCCAGGATCTCCTCGTCGTCCACCATGTCGGCCTTGTTCAGGGCGACGACGATGTACGGAACGCCGACCTGGCGGGCCAGGAGCACGTGCTCCTTGGTCTGCGGCATCGGGCCGTCGGTGGCGGCGACCACGAGGATGGCGCCGTCCATCTGCGCGGCACCGGTGATCATGTTCTTGATGTAGTCCGCGTGACCGGGGCAGTCGACGTGAGCGTAGTGACGCTGCTCCGTCTGGTACTCGACGTGCGCGATCGAGATGGTGATACCGCGCTGGCGCTCCTCGGGAGCCTTGTCGATCTGGTCGAAGGCCGAAGCCTCGTTCAGGTCCGGGTACGCGTCGTGCAGCACCTTGGTAATGGCGGCCGTGAGGGTCGTCTTACCGTGGTCGATGTGACCGATGGTGCCGATGTTGACGTGCGGCTTAGTCCGCTCGAACTTCGCCTTCGCCACTGGGTCCTCCTGTGGAGTGGTTCTGTACGCCTTGCTTCATCGGCGCCAGGTGATCTTTGCTGGGATGCCGGCCCCCGGGGGCATTCTCCGCGAAGTGTGACCTCCGCGACGAATGCCCCACGGGCTCCGGTGACAAGCCTAAAGCGTGAGCTCGGGAGAGTTACTCGCCCTTGGCCTTCGCGATGATCTCCTCGGCGACGTTCCGCGGAACCTCGGCGTAGGAGTCGAACTGCATCGAGTAGCTTGCGCGACCCGAGGTCTTGCTGCGGAGGTCTCCGACGTAGCCGAACATCTCCGAGAGGGGCACGAGGCCCTTCACGACGCGAGCGCCGCTGCGCTCCTCCATGGCCTGGATCTGGCCACGGCGGGAGTTGAGGTCGCCGATGACATCGCCCATGTAGTCCTCGGGCGTGGTGACCTCGACGGCCATCATCGGCTCCAGGAGCACGGGGGACGCCTTGCGGGCACCCTCCTTGAACGCCTGCGAACCGGCGATCTTGAAGGCCAGCTCCGAGGAGTCGACCTCGTGGTAGCCACCGTCGATCAGGGTGACGCGGACGCCCACCATCTCGTAGCCGGCCAGGACACCGAACTGCATGGCTTCCTGGGCACCCGCGTCCACCGAGGGGATGTACTCACGGGGGATGCGGCCACCGGTGACCTTGTTGACGAACTCGTACGACGCGTCGCCGCCCTCGAGGGGCTCGATGGCGATCTGCACCTTCGCGAACTGGCCGGTACCACCAGTCTGCTTCTTGTGCGTGTAGTCGATGCGCTCGACGGCCTTGCGGATCGTCTCGCGGTACGCGACCTGCGGCTTGCCGACGTTCGCCTCGACGCGGAACTCGCGCTTCATGCGGTCGACGAGCACCTCGAGGTGAAGCTCGCCCATACCACCGATGATGGTCTGGCCGGTCTCCTCGTCGGAGTGCACCTGGAAGGACGGGTCCTCCTCGGAGAGGCGCTGGATCGCGACACCCAGCTTCTCCTGGTCACCCTTGGACTTGGGCTCGATGGCGACCTGGATCACCGGCGCCGGGAAGTCCATGGACTCCAGGATGACCGGGTTCTTGTCGTCGCACAGCGTCTCACCGGTGGTGGTCTGCTTGAGGCCCATCACGGCGATGATGTCGCCGGCGCCCACCGAGTCGATCTCCTCACGCTTGTTCGCGTGCATACGGTAGATCTTGCCGATGCGCTCCTTCTTGCCCTTGACGGAGTTCAGCACCGCGGTGCCGGAGTCCAGGCGACCGGAGTAGATCCGGACGAAGGTGAGCTTGCCGAGGTGCGGGTCGCTCGCGATCTTGAACGCCAGAGCCGACAGCGGCTCGTCGTCCGAGGGCTTGCGCTTGACGACCGTCTCGGGGTCCTTGGGGTCGTGGCCCTCGATGGCCTCGACGTCCAGGGGGGAAGGCAGGTAGCGGACGACCGCGTCGAGCAGGGGCTGGACGCCCTTGTTCTTGAACGCCGTGCCACAGAACACCGGGGTGACCGTGACGGAGTCGGCGCCGCCCTTGGAGGCGAGCGTGATGCGGCGGATCGCGTCGTGCAGCTGCTCCTGGGTGGGCTCGGTGCCCTCCAGGTACAGCTCCATCATCGCGTCGTCGTTCTCCGCGACGGCCTCAAGCAGCTTGCCGCGCCACTCGTCGGCCTGCTCCTGCAGCTCGGCCGGGATGTCAACGATGTTGTACATCTCGCCCTTGGCGGCCTCTTCGGGGTACACGAAGGCCTTCATCGACACGAGGTCGACGACGCCCGTGAAGTCCGCCTCGGCCCCGATGGGCAGCTGCATGACGATCGGGGTCGCGCCGAGGCGGTCCACGATCATGTTGACGCAGCGCAGGAAGTCGGCACCGGTGCGGTCGAGCTTGTTGACGAAGCAGATACGCGGAACGCCGTAGCGGTCCGCCTGACGCCAGACGGTCTCGGACTGCGGCTCGACACCGGCCACACCGTCGAACACGGTGACGGCGCCGTCGAGGACGCGGAGCGAACGCTCCACCTCGACGGTGAAGTCGACGTGACCCGGGGTGTCGATGATGTTGATGGTGTGGTCAACATCATTGAGCGGCCAGTGACAGGTCGTCGCGGCGGACGTGATGGTGATGCCGCGCTCCTGCTCCTGCTCCATCCAGTCCATCGTGGCAGCGCCGTCGTGGACCTCACCGATCTTGTACGAAACACCGGTGTAGAACAGAATCCGCTCGGTTGTCGTCGTCTTGCCCGCGTCGATGTGGGCCATGATCCCAATGTTGCGGACCTTGGCCAGGTCAAGCGAAGTGGTGGCCATAAGGCTCAGTCTTCTCTCGGTCTCGATGGGGGTAGCGACTACCAGCGGTAGTGCGCGAAGGCCTTGTTGGACTCGGCCATCTTGTGGGTGTCCTCACGCTTCTTGACGGCAGCGCCAAGACCGTTCGAGGCGTCGAGCAGCTCGTTCATGAGCCGCTCGGTCATCGTCTTCTCGCGACGGGCGCGGGAGTAGCCCACGACCCAGCGCAGCGCGAGGGTGGCGGCGCGACCGGGCTTGACCTCGATCGGCACCTGGTAGGTGGCGCCACCGACACGGCGGGACTTGACCTCGAGCGAGGGCTTGACGTTCTCCAGCGCGCGCTTCAGCGTGATGACCGGGTCGGCGCCGGTCTTCTCGCGAAGACCCTCCATGGCGCCGTACACGATCCGCTCAGCGGTGGAGCGCTTGCCGTCGAGCAGGATCTTGTTGATCAGCGAGGTGACCAGAGGAGAGTTGTAGACCGGGTCGATGATGACCGGGCGCTTCGGGGCGGGGCCCTTACGAGGCATTCTTACTTCTCCTTCTTGGCGCCGTAGCGGCTGCGGGCCTGCTTGCGGTTCTTGACACCCTGGGTGTCGAGCGAGCCGCGGATGATCTTGTAACGAACACCCGGCAGGTCCTTCACACGGCCACCACGCACGAGCACGATGGAGTGCTCCTGCAGGTTGTGTCCCTCACCCGGAATGTAGGCCGTGACCTCGATGCCCGAGGTCAGACGCACACGTGCGACCTTCCGGAGCGCGGAGTTGGGCTTCTTCGGGGTGGTCGTGAACACACGCGTGCAGACGCCGCGGCGCTGGGGCGAACCCTCGAGTGCGGGCGTCTTGTTCTTCTCGACCTTGTCCTGCCGGCCCTTCCGGACCAGCTGCTGGATCGTAGGCACTACTTCTCCGGTTTCTGTGTGCCGTCGGTGAAACTAACCTGGAACGTCACCGACCCACGCGGTCGGGTGTGTCGAATCGCGCGGACCTCCGCCGCGGGGCGGAAAGGAGCGCTGATTGCGGTGGCCGGTCTCGGCTCCGGTGCGGTTGAGGACACGCACACGACTCCGGGCACACCCCAGGCACAAGGCTTGAGCGTACCTATCGCATGGACTCCGGTCAAAACAAATGCCCGCGCGCGGAGCCGCCCGGGCCGTTCCCGTCCGTGTTCACGCTACCCGGGCCGTTCCTGTCCAGGTTCGCGCTCCGGCCCCGGCGGCCGCGGGTCCGCCTCCTGCGGCCGGTCGGGTTGCGGGCCCCCGGCCGGAGGGCGACGCGGGGGGCGGTCCTTCGCGTCACCGGACGCGGGGTCTCGCCGAGTACCCCTCCCCCGAGGGGGTACGAGGCGGGGGATCGAGGGCACCTTGGACTTCCGACTCTTCGCCTCGAACGCGGGCGCGCCGCCACGGGACCGGGGAGGAGGCGAGCCCGGAGCCGTACCGGCCCCCGCATCACCCGCCGACGACCCGCCGGTCGCGGTTTCACGCCTGCGGGGCGGCCCCGAGAGGGCTCCCTCCTCCGAATCCCGAACCCGGACCGGGGCCACGGCGGACCCATTCCGCCCGGCCGCTCCGGCGCCCCCCACACCGGCATCGGCGCCCGCGCCGGGGTCCGCCTGGCCCCGCGGGAAAGGGATCACCGCGGCCTGGCCGGGCAGCCGCCCCACCAGCCGCAGAGGACGCGCTCCGTCGGGGCGCCGGGCTTCCACCAGAGCTGTGGTGTACGCCTCCACCGCGTCATGCCAGCCACTCGCGTAGGCAGCCGCCTCACGCCGGTCCAGCTCTTCGCGGAGGATGACCTCGACCTCGTCCGGGGCGTGCCCTTCGAGGAGCCGGCCGAGCAGGGCCAGCAGGCCCGGCAGGTCGTCCGAGGGGGGCTGCAGATACGGGGGCGACACGGCCGCCGCGGCATCGCCCTCACCGGGTGACGGCACGTCGGCCCCCCTCGTCACCGCGATACTCACACTCCTGCCCCACTGCCCCAGCCCCCCCGCCCCCACTCCCCCCGGGCCGGCGTCACGCGAGGCGGCCCGCCGGCGGCGGGCCTCGCCCGCCCGCAGCCGGGGAATGGGTCGCAACAGTTTACTCGGGCACCTCGGCCGACGAGGTAGGCGGCCGAGGGCCGGGGGACCGCGGCAGGACGGGGGGAGTGGCGGGGAAGCGGGCGGATCAGTCCCGGATCGCGGGAGCCTGCCGCACCGCGGACGAGGGCGGCAGGAACTGGCCCGCCACTCTGATGAACATCTCCCGCTGCTCCACGGGGACACCGAGGGCGGCCGCCGCCTCCTCCAGGGTGAGGCGCGGAGCCTCGGCCGCCACGAGCGCCCGTTCGGCGGTGCCCGGGAGCGGCAGGTCCTCCTCGGTGAGGCGACCCGACCGGATGAGCATGTCCCGCACGGGCACGCCCAGGGCATGGGCGAGGCGTCGCGTCGTCTCCAGGTCGGGCATCGACTGACGCTGGAGCAGGCGGGTGATGGCCGCGCGATGCACGCCGGCCTCGTCCGCGAGGCGGGACTTGCCCCCGCCCCGGGGGCTGTCGATGTCGAAGCCGCGCCGCCGGACGAGCTCTTCGATCCAGGCGGCGAACTGTTCCAGGTCACTGGCGGTCATGGCGGGGGTCGCCTCCCTCCGAAGCGGACCTCAGAATATCGCGCTTGCGCGCACAGAATTACGTGCTCCTGCGCCCGCACGGTGTCGATTCGAGGGAACCTCCTCCACAATTAAGTTGCGAGCGCACTCGCAACATGACAGCGTGCGCATTCGCAACGACTGTTCCGAGCCCGGGAGCCACTCCATGCCCCTGCCCGAAACCGCGGAGCCTCACGACTGGCGCGCCGCGGCCGCCTGCCTGGGGCTCCCGCCCCGGGTGATCTTCGCCCGCCGGGAATCGGAGGCCATGCCTGCCCTGAAGGCGTGCCGAGACTGCCCGGTGACGCACCACTGCGAGGAGACCGTGGCGCCGGCCGACACCTACTTCGACGGCGTCGCCGCAGGCCGCCTGTGGCGCAACGGCCGCCCGGCACGTTTGCGACTCACCTCCGTTGCGAGTTCGCACGAACCTTGCGGATGTTCCCGGACAACGGCCGACGACTGACACGTACTCCACGCGTAGGGGAGTTACGCCGTGCCCTCCGGTCCGTCGACAACGTCCAGCGTATGCCGACCGGCGTCGACCACCCGCGCTCCCCGCGCCACAAGCCCGCCGACCCCACCACCGCACCGACAGGAGTCTCAATGACGAAGTCAAGCCGCTTGCGTGACCGGTGGGGCGGAGGTGAAGACCCGTCCGTCACGCAGCAGGGCCCACAACACGCCGGCTCGTCGGCGGGCCAGGGCGATGACGGCCTGGACGTGTTTGCAGCCCTCGCCGCGCTTCTTGAGGTAGAAGTCCCGGTTCGGGCCTTCGCGGATGATGCTGGTCTGCGCGGACATGTAGAACACCCTGCGCAGGCGGCGGCTGTAGCGCTTGGGCCGGTGCAGGTTGCCGGTGCGGCGGCCGGAGTCGCGCGGGACGGGCACCAGTCCGGCCGCCGAGGCGAGGTGCCCGGCGTCGGCGTAGGCCGACAGGTCGCCGGCCGCGACGACGAACTCGGCCCCGAGTATCGGCCCCATGCCGGGCAGCGACTCGATGATCTCCGCCTGCGGATGGCTGCGGAACGTCTCGCGGATCTGCTTGTCGATCCGCTTCAGCCGGTCGTCCAGGGCCAGGATCTGTGCCGCCAGGTCGGCCACGATCTGCGCGGCGACATCCTCGCCGGGCAGCGCGGTCTGCTGGGCCCGGGCAGCTTCCAGCGCGGTCGCGGCGACCGCGTCGGCACCGCGCACGCTGCGGTTGGCCAGCCAGGCCGTCAGCCTCGCCCTGCCGCGGCGGCGGATCGCGGCAGGGGTCTGGTAACCCGTCAGCAGGACCAGCGCCCCCTTCTGCGAGCTGTAGTCGAAGGCCCGCTCCAGCGCGGGAAAGACGCCGGTCAGCACGTCGCGCAGACGGTTGATCATCCTTACCCGGTCGGCCACGAGGTCGGAACGGTGGGCGGTCGGCAAGGCGAGGTCGGCAGCGAGCTGGGCGGGCACGTCGATGACGGCGAAGTCGTTGCGGTGACGGGCGGTCTCGGCGATGACGTAGGCGTCGCGGGCGTCGGTCTTCGCCTCGCCCCGGTAGGCGCCCGACATGCGGTTGACCGTGCGTCCGGGCACATAGACGGCCTTCTGGCCGTGCGCCGCGAGCAGGGCCAGCAGCAGCGCGGAGGACGTCCCGGAGATATCCACCGCCCAACGGATCTGGTCCGCCAAGTCGAGGATCTCGCCCATGGCGGTCAGGATCGCCGACTCGTCGTTGTCGATCCTCTTCGACCAGAGCGTCGCGCCGGTCTCATCGACCACCGCCGCCCAGTGGTGGCCCTTCCCGGCATCGACACCGGCCCAGACCTGAGCCTTCCGCTTGCTCACTTGCCCCTCCTCGTTCCGCGCGGCATGCCGTCGGCCCGAGGAACACCCCGCTGTCATCTCCGTAATCAGCGACCGCACGAAGCGCGCACATCTCAATCAGCAGCCAGGGCGCCCCGAAGGACCGGGCGACCACTCCTGGCAAGCCACTGAAGGCAAGACCCCATAAGCCACACCCGGCCCTCCCGGGCCACCTAACAACTTACGGAGAACCCATGAACACGCCGGCACAGGACGCGTCGCTCTGGATCGAAGCGTTGCTGCGGCAGTTCCCCGAGCTGCTCACCGAGCTCGCCCCCGGACGAACCGGCCCGCCCGGGACGACGGCGCGACAGTCGCCCGCCCACTACTCCGGCTTGTCGCACCAGGAGCGCCGCGAGGCCCTGCTCATGGAGCAGCGGCACGGGCTCACCGCGCCCGGCCACTCGACGGCACCCCTGCGCCTGCACGTCTCCGACGCCATCCGCGACATCACCGACGGTGTCGTCGAGCTCGACGAGGCCGTGCACGCCGGGCTCGGGCTCGGCCGTCCTCCGCGCGCACGGGTGCCCGAGCGGCTGGCCCGAATCCTCGCCCTGCTGGACCGGACGGAGAGCGAACCGGCGCTCATCGCCCATGTGCGGAACGAGGCACGGCGGATGGCACGGCGCTGCGGCCGGACGCTCGGGGACTCCGAGACCATGGTGCGGGTCCGCGGCCGGTGCCCCTGGTGCGACTCGGTGTCCCTTCGAACGTTCCCCGCGCGCCGCGCCGTCCTGTGCGTGAACCCCGCCTGCCGTTGCACCGACGAGGAATGCGACTGCCGCGCCGATCCGGCCCTGCGCCATGTCTGGCAGGAGGGCGACTGGGAGGTGCTGGCGGAGGCCGGGGGCGCCGACCGCGACGAACTCGCGCGGTCCATGGACGTCGCCGACGAAGGAGTACGCCGATGACCACCGCCGTCTCCCCCTTGATCAACGCCGCGCTCGCCGCCGATGAGGCCGGTGTCGTACCCGCGACCATACGCAAGTGGGTCCAGCTGGGCCATCTCGCGCCGGCGGGCCGGCAGGGACGGTCACTGCTCTACCGGCTGGAGGACGTGTTCGCCGCCGAACGGAAGGTGCGGCTCGGCCGCCCCGGGCCCGACCCCAGGAGCGGGTGACGATCCGCACCACAGCACGTCGGTCCCCGGCAGGCTCCGTGGCCGGACCGGGCCGCTGGACGCGAAGAGGCGGTCGCCCCGTGGGGCGACCGCCTCTTCGCGTCCGTCCGCGCTCATGTTCCGCCCCCATGCGCCGGAACCGACGACACCACACCGAGCGATCGATCTCGCACGAACTAGTTGCGCACTCGCACGTTATCGATCACAATGAGTGCAGCGGCGGAGCTGTGCCCACATCCCTCCGGGGCGCAGCTCCGCCGTCGCGTTTCCCACGTCCCCTTCCCACAGGAGTGATGCCACGTCATGAGCTCAGCACCGAGCACCTTCCCGGACGTGGAGGCCATCGTCGTGGACCTCCTCTCCGACCGGCCGGAGCTGGCGGAGGCCATCGTCGACGACACTCCGCCGGCGGGCTTCGACGGCACGCAGAAGGCGGTGATCGTCTCCCGCCGCGGCGGGGCCTGGATCGACGACCTCCATCTCGACCAGCCCCTGATCGAGCTGGAGTGCTACGGGCCCGACAAGCCGACCGCGCACCTGCTCGCCAACGCGGCCCGAGCGGAGCTGCTGCACGCCGCCGGCACCGCGTACGGCACGACGTTCATCAGCGACGTCACCGAGGCGGACGGCCCCCGCTGGCTGCCCGACTACGTCTACACCGCGGCCAACCGCTACCTCTGCGTCCTGCGGTTGTCCCTCCGTACGGGCTGACCCACCCGCCCGTACCCACAGACAAGGCCCCGCCGATCGGCGGGGCCTTCGCCGTATCCGCGGCGGACACCCCGCACCACCCAACCCATCAAGGAGTACACATGGCAGGCAACAACGCCTCCGAGATCCGCGTCGCCGGCACCGGCCGCATCCTCGTCGCCGAGGTCGGCGCGGCGCTGCCGACGACCTTCACCGACAACCCCGCCACCGACTGGGGAGTCGGCTGGACGGACCTCGGCTACACCTCCACCGACGGCGTGACCTTCTCCAAGAAGGACAAGCTCGACCCGGTGGAGACCTGGCAGTCGATCAGCCCGGCCCGCTTCGTCTACGCGGACCGTGACCTGACGCTGAAGTTCTCGATGCTGCAGTTCAACGAGGACACGCTGCCGTTCTTCCTCGGCGGCAAGAAGACGGACTTCCGCAACGACGCCACCGCGAACCCGGGCGTCTACGAGTTCGACGTGCCGGACGGTCCGACCTTCGACGAGCGCGCCCTGGGCCTGGAGTTCACCGACGGCTCCGCGGTCACGTACCGCTTCGTCATCCCGCGCGGCCAGGTGACGGCCACCGACGACCTCAAGCTCGCCCGCAAGGCCGCGGCGATGCTCGGTGTCACCTTCACCGCCCTGTCGCCGGGCGAGGGCCAGGCCCTGGCCACCTTCGTCATGAAGGACGGCGCCTACGCCGCCGTGTAACACCCCGCGGGGTGGGCCGGCCGACGACCTCGGCCGGCCCACCCCGCGTTCCCTCCACCCTTCCTCTGCATACGGAGAACACGTCCATGGCTTCCTTCGACGTCAACGCCGCCCGCGCCCAGCGCATGGAGGCGCTCGGCCGCACCTGGTCCTTCGAGCTCGACGGCGACACCTTCCAGCTGCCCACCGAACTCTCCCGCTCCGTCGCCAGGTCCCTGCGCGGCCTCGACGACAACGACGTGGACGGCCTGCTGAAGCTGCTCATGGGCGAGGAGCAGTTCGGACGCTTCGAGACCCACGACATCACCATGCAGGACATCGCCGCGATCCTTGAGGCGTACGGCAAGGAGACGGGGCTGGGCCTGGGGGAAGGCTGAGCCTCGACGCGTTCGCCGAAGAACACGCCGAGGCTCTGGAAGCCGACCTGCTGCGGCACTACGGCGTGGACCTGCTCGACTGGCACCGCGGCCGGCTCTCCTCACGCCGGCTCGCGGTGCTGGTCAAGCACATGCCACAGGACAGCGCCGTGGCCCGCGAGCTGGACGGTGAGGACTCCCAGTGGACGGTCACGGACCATCTGCTGGCCGCCGCCGTGGACCATCTCGCCGCCGCCAACTGGATGTTCGCCTCCGTCAACACCGACGAGGACGCCGACCCGCCGGAAGCTCCGGTCCCGGTGCCCAGGCCGGGCGACGAGCGCCCGACGGACACGGACGGCACGACCGCGGAGGCACCGGAAACGGTGGTGCCCGAGGGGCCGAGCCGTGCGGAACTCATGCGCTTCTTCGTCTGAACCGCGGGGGTGGGCGAACGGGCCGCTCAGCCGAAGGCCGCCAGCGTCAGCGAGACCGTGACCATGACGGCGGCCAGGCCGGCGAACACCCAGGCGAGGCGCGACGAGGCCGAATTCAGGTAGTGCGCACTCTCCACCACGGTCGGCTTACCGGGATCGAATACGACAGCGAATTCCTCACCGATTTCGGGGGCAGGGTCCGGGGCGGTCACCATGGCCCTGAACCATTGCCCCTCGTCCGTCTGATACCGGCACCGAACCTTGACCACGCTCACGCCCCCCCGGTAAATGCGCTCCAGGCAGGCGGCGTACACCTCCCTACCGGACTTCTTCAGTCGGCGGTCACGGAGAGCGTGCGGAACGAAAAGCAGTGCGGCAACCGCTACGGGCACGGAAAAAATACCGATCGGGATGGAGTACTCCGCAATATCCACTGAATCCCCATTCGTCTGCATATAGGAGGCGCGTTCATGGCCGAGGACTTCATCACACCGGCCGAACTCGAGAAACGGCTCACGCAGGAGCGCAAGGCGCTGGCCGCAGAAGATTATCCCACCGCCGACGAGGTGAAAGCACAGATATCCGCCGCGCTCAAGAAGCAGGAGGAGGACAAGCAGGCGGAGGAGGACAGTGCCTGGGTAAACGAATGGAAGACCTGGGTCCCGACGGAATTCAATACCTTCAAGAGTGAACTCACCCTCTTCAAGGCCGAGTGGGTTCCCATCCTCATGACGCTTCCCTCGGTATTCAGTCTGGAAGAGCTCCTCATGGAGAAGTTCGACCTGGAGTACCGGAACGGCGTTCTGCGCCGGAAGAGGGAGGAGGCCAACGCCGCGGAACCGGCGAATGGGACGACCGCCCCCACCACCGGCACCGGCACCACTCCCGGCACCGGAACCACTCCCGGCACCACCGCCACCGGCACCACCGCCGCCGCCGGTGGCGGAAACCCGACAGCGGGCGGGCGCACGAACAGCACGCCCGCCGCCGGCACGAGCACCGGGACCCGGACGGGAGCTCGGGCGGGAACCCCCGCCCGACAGAGTGGCGGGCCGGCGGGCATGTCCCCGGCACAGCGGTCCCAACTCCAGAGCGATCTGCGACGCGTCAACGCCAACAGCCGTGCCGCCGCGGCCGGGCTGCGCGGTGCCCGGACCGAACTGCGCGGCGCCCGCACCGATGCGTCGAACCTCGCCGACTCGGTGTGAATCGCAGTCGTGACTCATGACACGCACTCCCATGGGAGACACGAATGAAACTCACCCAGGCCCTCGGCAGGGGATCCACCGCTCTCGGCCGGTTCCGGGCCCAGGCCACGCAGGCCGGGCGAAGCGCGAAGTCCCTCGCCACCGCCGCCACGGCCGGCGACCGCGGGCTCACGAAGATCAAGTCCTCGGCCTCCGGGTCCGCCCGCGAGTTGCAGAAGATGCGGCGCGCCGCGGACAAGGCCGCGCAGTCCATGGCCAAGGCCGGCAAGACCGGTCAGAAGAGCGGCCCCCAGGTCGGGAAGTTCAAGTCCGGCGCCGACAAGGCGTCCAAGGGCATGAAGGGCCTGAACAAGTCGATGAAGGGCAACATCATCGGCACCCTGCTCTCGCTCTTCGCCCCGCTGATCGAGAAGGTGGTCGAGATGGCCACCCGCTCCAAGACCATGCAGAAGATCCTGAAGGTCGCCTTCAAAGCGATCAAGAAGGTCATCAGTTCGGTCATGAAGGCCGTCGGCCCGATCATGAAGAAGGCCGGGACGCTGATCAATAAGGTCTGGGGCGGCATCAAGAAGGCGATCACGGTCGTCATCAAGGCCGTCGCCAAGGTCATCAAGACCTACTTCAACGCCTGGAAAAAGATCATCACGACGGTCATGAAGGCCGTCAAAAAGGTCGTCTCCAGCGTCTGGAACGGCATCAAGAAGGTCATCACCCCGGTCGTCAACTGGATCAAGAACGTCGTCCCCAGGGCCTTCACCGCCGTCAAGGACAAGCTCTCCCGCATCTGGGGAGGCCTCAAGGGCATCGCCGGCCGGGCCTTCGGCAAGATCAAGGATGCCGTCAAGGGCCCGATCAACGCCGTCATCGGCCTCATCAACTCCGCGATCCGCAAGCTCAACGGCATCAAGGTCAGAATCCCCGGCTGGGTGCCCATGGTCGGCGGCAAGACCTTCGGCATCAGCCTGCCCACCATTCCCCGGCTCGCCCAGGGTGGTGTCGTCCAGCCCCGCCGGGGCGGTGTCCACACCATCGTCGCCGAGGCCGGTGAGGCCGAGGCCGTCCTGCCGCTGTCCAAGCTGGACCGGCTGATGCGCCACACCGCCCGCCGCGCCCGCGCCGAGGCGCTCAACGCCGGCACCGGCGCCTCCGCCGGGTTCCAGATCGAGAACTACTACGAGGCCTCCTCCAGCGACCTCCGCGAGACCGCCCACGCCCTGGTCTTCCTCTCCAAGGCCCGCGGATGAGCGCCGCGGCGTTCGCCCCCCGCCTGGACCCGCTCGCGGGCGTCGCGGGGGCACTGCGGACGTTCCGTACCCGGCTCGCCGCGACGGGCCGGGCGCTCAAGGGCGCCGCGGGCTCCGCCCGCCGGGCGGGTTCCGCCGTGGACAGGATCAGGAGTGGCGCCGGCTCCGCCGGTACCGCGCTGCGCCAGGTCAAGACCCGCGCGGAGGCCGCCGGGAGGTCGCTCACCAGAACCGGCCGGACGGCGGGCACCACGGCCACCCGGCTCAAGGGCACGGGCGGCAGAGCCCGGGGGGCCACCCGGCCGCTGAACTCCCTGGCTTCCGGCTCCGGTCTGTTCAGCTCCATGGCGGGCCTGCTCGGCAAGGCCTCCGGCACCGTCTCCACCCTCATGGGCCTGCTCGGCGGCGGGCTCACCGTCGCGGCCGGCGCGATGACCGCCGTGAACGTGGCGATGCGTGCCAACCCGCTCGGATTCGTCCTGGGCCTGATCGTGCCGGTCGTCGCCGCGATCATCACCTTCGTGATGAACTCCGAGACCGGTCAGAAAGTCATGAAGCAGGTCTTCGACCAGGTGCTCAAGGTCTTCCGGGCGATCGGGAAGTTCCTCACCCCGGTGATCAAGGCGTACGCGAAGGTGATCTCGACCTACTTCACCGCGGTGAAGACGATCGTCACGGGCGTACTGAAGGTGGTCGGCGCAGTCCTGTCCAAGGGGTTCGCCGGCGCGCGCTCCGCCATCTCCGCGGCGACCCGCGCCGTCACCGGCCTCGTCCGAGCCGCCTGGGGCGGCTTCAAGCAGGTTCTCCAGCCCGTCCTCGACTGGATCACCAAGAAGATCCCCGACATGTTCACCCGGGTCAAGGACGCCATGTCCCGCACCCTGCGCGGCATCGGCGACTTCGTCACCACCGGCATGCAGAACCTGCTGAGCGTGATCAAAGGCCCGCTGAACGGCCTCATCGCCTTCGCCAACTGGGTCATCGACGGCCTCAACAGCATCAGCGTCAACATCTTCGGCAAGAAGTTCGGCGTCGACCTGCCGAAGATCCCCCAGCTCGCCGAGGGCGGCATCGTCGAGCCGCCGTCCGGCGGCGGGCCGGGCTCCGTCCGTCCGCTGGCCTCCCTGGACCGGCTCCGGCCCGGTGAGGCCGGGCACCGCACGCAGGCCGCGTCCCGTCCAGCGGGGCGGGTCAGGCTGCACGCCTACCACGCGGCCGAGGGGCGCGGCCCACTCGCCGTCGCCGCCGACCTGCTGTTCCTCCACCGGACAGCGGCCGCCTGAACGCGCCCCCGACAGAAGTGAGGTGACGGCCCGTCATGGCCGAGACCGCAGACAGGTACCAGACCGACACCGCGCCCGGCTCACTGATCACCCGCGACGGGCAGATCCAGTGGGCCGGCCTGCTGATGGGGCCCGGTACCCCGTATCAGATCGACCGCACCGGCATCACCGGCTGGGACGACCTCCCGGTCCTGGACACCGGTGACATCCCCCGCCCCGACCAGCACGGCTCATGGCCCGGCGCCCGCTGGGCCCAGCCCCGTCTGGTCGGCGCGACCGTCTGGCTGCTGCCGGACTCGGCAGACCGGGCCCACGACGTGACCGCCGCCTTCCGCGCCGCGACCGGCGCCGACGGCGGCGAGGAATGGCTGGCCGTGCGGCTGCACGGCGAGACACTCGCCGTACGGGCCCGGCTCAGCCGGAAGGTGGTTCCGCAGGACCGTTCCTACGTCCGCGAAGGCACCACGAAGACCAGCCTCCAGTGGACCGCCACCGATCCCCGGCGCTTCGGCGCCCGGCTCATGAGGGGCGAGGCCGCACTGCCCGTCATGGAGCCGGGCCTGTTCTGGCAGGTCCCCGCGGGCAACGGTCTGGAGTTCCCGCTCGACTGGGGCGGTGCCGGCGTCGCCGGCACCCTCACCGCGGTCAACTCGGGCTCGGCCGCGAGCCACCCGGTGGTCGAGTTCCGGGGGCCGCTGCGCCGGCCGACCCTGACCCGGCTCTCCGACGGCCGCCAGCTCCAGTACGACATCGTGCTCGGCCCCCAGGACGTCCTGACCGTGGACACCGAGGCGGGAACCGTCCGGCTGAACGGGACCACCTCCCGGCTCTACACCGCCACCTCCGCCTCCGCCCCCGAGCAGCTCTTCACGCTGGCCCCCGGCGAGACGGCCCTGGCCTTCCGCTCCAACGACACCGCCCCGGACCCCGCCGCCTCGGTGACCGTGCTGTGGCGCGACTCCCACTGGTGAGCACCGCCCCGCCCCACCCGCTCCCCCTCTTCACCCGCTCCCTTTCCTCCAGGAGGACGACATGCCCGTGCGCAGCGCATGGCTGATCAACCGCACCGAGACCGAGTCCGGCCAGTCCCGCACAGACACCCGGCTCTCGCCGCTGGGCACCCTGGCCCCGAACGGCGCACTCACCAGCGCCTCCGGCATCATCCCGGGCTCCGCCGACGGCAAGTACCTGATGTCCGCCCTGTACGTCTTCGGCGACACGGCCGGGATGACGGCGAACGTGGCCCCGGGCCGGGCCGTCATCCAGGGCAGCCCCGCCGCAGGCGCGTACCCGGTCGTCCTGAACGGCTACACCACGATCACCTTCGACGACGGCGACGCGAGCAACCCGCGTGTCGACCTGGTCGTCCTCCGCGTCTACGACGCCCAGTTCGACACCGTCAACGGGCGCACCGAGGCGGTCCTGGAGATCGTCAAGGGCCAGCCGTCCGCCACGCCCGAGCCCCCCCTCCTGCCGGACGTGTCCCTCCCGCTCGCCCAGGTCACCGTCCCGGCGGGCGCCTCCGTCGGAACCGGCGGCCTCGACTGGGGCAGCGCCGTCTACGACCTGCGCCGCGCCACCGTCGCCGTCGGGGGCATCCTCGCCGAGGGCTGGAACCGGGACGTGCCCGGCGGCTACCCGGGCCAGTACCGCGACACCTCCGCCCATCTGCAGCGCTGGGACGCCAACCACTGGGTGTCCTACCCGCGCCAGGTCGGCGGCATCGCCCCGCAGGGCGCGCTGGCGGCCGGCGAGTACACCGGGCAGTACCGGGACGAGGGAGGCCGGCTCCAGCGCTGGGACGGCACCGTGTGGCGCCCGGCCACCGCCGTGCCCTCGACCGCGTTCGCCCACGACAACGACGGCGGCTACTGCGCGTCGACCAGCTGGGTCGAGGCGGTCACCGACACCACCGGCCCCACCGTCACGGCGACCTTCACGGTCCCGGTGTCCGGGGCGGTCTACATGACGGTCGGCTGCATGGGCTCCGTCGCGGTCGAGGGCCAGTGGGGCCGGATGTCGGCCAACATCCGCAAGAACGGCGCCCTGGTCGTCGGCGCGGACGAGGTCCGAGCGGCGCAGATCGCGCACAAGGGCATCGCGCAGTCCGTCTCCCACACCTTCCGCGTCAGCGGCTTGGAGGTGGGCGCCACCCACACCGCCGTCGCCGCCTACTGCTCCTCGGCGACCAGCAGCCGCGTCTGGTACGACAACCGCTTCATCCGCGTCGACCCGGCCCTGTGAGGCGGACCGTGGCCGACTCCCCGACGACACCCGACTACCGGGCGCTCTTCTGTGACCTGCGCACCGACCGCGTGGTGGACGTGCTGCCGCTCACCGAGGCGAAGTTCGACGACTTCATCGGCAAGCCGGGTTCGCTCACCGCGACGATCCCCCTCCCGGACGGCTCCCTGGCAGCCCGGGCCCGGGAGGCCCTCCAGCCGGGCCGCACCGCGGTCTGGCTGGAGCGGAACGGCGACATCTGGTGGGGCGGCGTGCTGTGGACCTGTACGCCGGTCTCCGACGAGCTGGGACGCCTGAAGGTGCAGTTCCAGGCCGGCACCTTCGACTCGTACCTCGACCACCGCATCCTCTCCACCGACCTCCTCGGCACCGCCACCGACCAGTTCGACATCGCCCGGCTGATCGTCGCGCACGCCGAGGAGCAGCCCGGCGGGCGGATCGACATCAGTCTCGGCCACGAGATGTCGGGGGTCGGGCGGGACTACTCCTACGCCTACTCCGCCCTCGCCCGAATCCGTGAACTGCTCGACAAACTGGCCCAGCTCGCCGACGGTTTCGAGTGGCGGATCCACTGCTACCGCGACGCCCAGGGGCGCCGCGTCAAGCGGCTCCAGCTGGGCCACCCGACGATCCAGACGGGCACCACCGACATCGTGCTCGGCCACCCGGGCCAGATCCTCACCTACAGCCTGCCCACGGACTCCACCGTGCAGGCGAACGTGTGGGTGGCCCGCGGCGAATCGGCCAACACCGACCAGTCCCAGGAGTCCCAGCCGCTCACCGTCGAGGCGGAGGTGTCCGAGGACCTGCTCGGCGGCTGGCCCCGGCTGGAACGGACCTCCGACCACAGCGGGGTGAAGGACCAGGAGACGCTGCGCTCGCTGGCCGCCGCCGAACTGTCACGCCAGAACCGCCCCGAGACCATCCCCGAGCTCACCGTCGTACTCGACGGGCGGATCACCCCGGCGCTCCTCGGTGCCCGCGTCCGGCTGCGGATCCACGACCTCTGGCATCCGGAGGGCCTCGACCGGCAGTACCGCGTCGTCGGCCTGGCGGTGAACCCGCCGCAGCGCACCAAGGCCGAAACAGCCACGCTCTACCTGGAAGGGGTCTGACGGTGGCGATCATCCCCACCGACCTGCTCGACCGCATCCGTGCCCTGGAACGCCAGGTCCGCGAGCTGATGGGCAGCGCGAACACCAGTCCGGCACTCAACCAGATCAGCAGCGGCGAGGTCGTCATCGGCGACGGCGGCCGGCTGCGGGTCCGCACGGCCGGCGGCGAGGACCTCCTCTACCTGGGCCGAGTCGAACCCGGCCGTGACGAGAACACCCCGCAGCAGGGCCTCGTCGTCCGGCGGGACGACGGCTCCCTCGCGCTGACCGTCTGGACCGGCAGCCCCGATACGCTTCCGGTCCAGCCCGTCCAGATCCTCGACCGGCGCGGGAACGTGGTCGTCGCCGACGACGCCGCCCAGCGCGGCCTCGCCCGCCCCTACATTCCCTACCCGCTGCCGGAACCCGTGGACACGACCCGCTGGATGTCCACCGGATCGACCACGTGGACCACGCTGTACCGCGGGCCCGGCATCGTCCAGCACCCTCGCCTGCACTGCCGGGTCGCCGCCGAGGGGACCGCCGGCGCCGAGGTGCGTGTCCTGGTGGACGGCATCCCGGTGGGTCCGCCGGGCACGCCCGGCACGGGCCTGGTCTTCACCGAGAGCCTCGCCGCCGACTACGGCGCGACGGTCACCTTCGAGGTCCAGGCGAAGGTCCCGGCGGCGGGCGACACCGTCCACTGCCGCCCGCTGGCGCTGTACGGCGTGCAGTCCTGACGCCTCCCGTCGCCCGGCCGACCGCACACCGCGGCCGGCCGGGCGCACCCGCACGCCCGCCGCGCCCACCCCGTCGTGAGCGTCCCGCCCGTGGCGTACGCCCGTCCCAGCGTCCCCCGCGACCGTAAGGAGCCCCCATGCTGCCTCTGTCCCTCTCCACCGTCCAGGTCACCGCCCGGTACCTCACCCCGGACGGCGGCCCCATGAGCGGGTCCGTCGAGTTCCGGCCGCCCTCACTGCTCACCCACGCCGAGGCCGACGTCTTCGTCGGCGGTCCGACCCGGGTCACCCTCGACGCCGACGGCCGGTTCACCGTCGTCCTGCCGGCGACCGACCTCCCGGGCTGGAACCCCGTCGAGTGGACGTACCAGGTCACCGAGAAGCTCGGCGGCATGGACCGGGTCCGCGTCTACCAGATCGCCCTGCCCGCCGAGAACCCCGTGGTCGACCTGGCCGACATCCGACCGGCGGACCCGAACACCCCGCATTACGTCGCCGTACCGGGCCCGCCCGGCCCCGCCGGGGAGCTCGGCCCGCAGGGACCCGCCGGCCCGGTGCGGTCCGTCAACGGCCGGACGGCGGCGGACATCGTGCTGACCGCCGCCGACGTCGCCGCCCTCGCCGCCACCACCGCCGGCACCGCCGGCGGGGTGGCGACCCTGGGCGCCGACGGGAAGGTGCCGGTGGAACAGCTGCCTGCCGCGGGCGGTGCGGTCGCCTCCGTGAACGGCCGGACCGGCGACGTCGTACTGACCGCCGCCGACCTCGGCGCACTCACCCAGGCCTCCGGCGACCTGCGCTATCTGGCGATCGACGGCGCCCCCGTCACCTCCGTCAACGGGCAGGCGGGCGCGGTGCAGCTGAACGCGGCCGACGTGTCGGCGGTGGCGGCCGGGGACGCGGTCCTGCTCACCGGGGCGCAGACCATCGAGAGCGCCAAGGTGTTCACCACCCCGCCGTCCTCGACGACCGCGCCCACCGACGCCGACCACCTCACCCGCAAGAGCTACGTCGACTCCGTCGCGGCCACCGGGACCTGGACCCCCGGCGCCCTGGGCTTCTCCGGCTGGGCGTTCGACCCGGCGGCGGCCTCGGCAGACCAGGTGCAGTACTGCACCAACGGCACGGTCTACCTGATCGGCGTGCCGCTGCACGCCGCGACCACCGTGCGGAACGTGGTGTTCTACGTCCCCGGCTACGTCGGCGGCACCCTGAGCGCCTCGTCGTACGCCGGTCTCTACACCAGCGCCGGAGCCCGGGTCGGCCTCACCGCCAGCCTCACCACACTGATCCCCGCCACCGAGGGCACGACCGTGGTGTGCCCGCTGACCGCCGCCTACAACGCGCAGCCGGGGCACTACTGGGTCGCGCTGGTGGTCAACGGCCCGAGCCCCAACTACAACGGTCCGGCCTTCCTCCGTGCCACCAGCACGGGCGAGTTCCCGGGAGGAAGCGCCCGGATGCCCGGCGCCTTCGTCCGGCACGGCCGACTGTCCACCACGGGCCAGACCTCGCTCCCGGCGTCGTTCAACCCCTCCACGGTCGTGGCCGACGCCAACGCCATCTGGGCCGCGCTGGCCGCCTGACCCGTATCTCCTCCTCCGAGCGCCCCGCGACGGCCGGGCCGTCGCGGGGCGCTTCGACCGCCGAAGGGAAGTTCCATGGCCACTCCCCTCTCCGCAGACCGGCTCCTCGCCGCGCTCCGCACCGAAGACGTCACCGTCGTCGAGCACGACGGCTGGCGCAACCACAACCGCGACCAGGTCGGCACCTGGGGCCCGGTGAACGGCGTGATGATCCACCACACCGTCTCCAGCGGCACCGCGAACAGCGTGTCCCTCTGCTACGACGGCTACGCGGGTCTGCCCGGCCCGCTGTGCCACGGCGTCATCGCCAAGGACGGCAGCGTGCACCTGGTCGGCTCCGGCCGCGCCAACCACGCCGGCGGCGGCGACCCGTCCGTGCTCCAGGCCGTGATCAGCGAGACGTACGGGGCGCGGCCGCCGGCGCCGCGCGAGCACCAGGGCAGCGCGGGTGCCGTCGACGGCAACTCCCGCTTCTACGGCTTCGAGTGCGTCAACCTCGGCAACGGCAGCGACCCCTGGCCGGCTGCCCAGCTCGACGCCATCGAACGGGTGTCGGCGGCGCTCTGCCGCGCCCACGGCTGGGGCGCCAAGTCGGTCATCGGCCACTCCGAGTGGTCCGACTGGAAGAACGACCCGCGCGGCTTCGGCATGCCGGGCATGCGCGACCGGGTCCAGGGCCGCCTCGGCAAGGCCCCGGCGCCCCGCCCAACCGCCCCGGCGAAGCCCCGCTACCAGCCCTTCCCGGGCACCGCCTTCTTCAAGACCACCCCGAGTTCCCCCGTCATCACCGCCATGGGCCGCCGACTGGTCGCCGAGGGCTGCGCCCGTTACCAGGTCGGCCCCAGTCCCCGCTGGTCCGAGGCCGACCGCCGGTCCTACGCCGCCTGGCAGCGCAAGCTCGGCTTCTCGGGCTCCGACGCCGACGGCTGGCCGGGCGCCACCTCCTGGAACACGCTCAAGGTCCCGTACACCACGTAACACCGCCCGCCACGCAAGGAGAACCGCCCATGTCCGAAGCCGCCAAGCGCACGGCCCGCACCGTGCTGCAGACCGCCGTCGGCATCGCCGTCGTCCTGCCGGCGATCGTCGACGCGGCCGGCCTGCCCGAGACTCTGCCCTGGGTCGCCGGGGCGCTCGCCGTCGCCGGCGCGCTCAGCCGGGTCATGGCCGTGCCCGCCGTACAGCTCCTGCTGCCCTCCTGGCTGCGCACCACCCAGGAGGCGGCGGATGACCGAGGCTGACCCGAACAATCCGGTCGCCGTCGCCCTGGAGCTGGAGCGGCTGCGCGGCACCCTGGAGGCCGGCTTCGCCCGCGCCGACGGCCAGCTCGCGCTCCTCGTGCAGCGCAGCGACCAGACCGACAAGCAACTGGCGGACCACGAGGCCCGCCTCGACACGCTGGAACGATCTCGCTGGCCGCTGGCGAGCATCGGCGCACTCACCGCGACCGCCGCCCTCTTCGTCGCCGTGTGGGAGACCGTGCGCTGACCGTCACCGGGCCCCGCGCACAGAAGGGCGCCCACCCCGTACGCGACGGGATGGGCGCCCTTCTTCACTCACTGCTACTGGTTGTACGGACCGTAGTCGTAGTCCTCCAGCGGAACGGCCTGGCCGGAGCCCGAGCCGAACGGCGAGTAGTCGATGTCGTCGTAGCCGACGGCCGAGTACATCGCGGCCTTGGCCTCCTCGGTCGGCTCGACCCGGATGTTGCGGTAGCGGGACAGGCCCGTACCGGCCGGGATGAGCTTACCGATGATGACGTTCTCCTTGAGGCCGATGAGGCTGTCGGACTTGGCGTTGATCGCCGCGTCCGTCAGGACTCGGGTCGTCTCCTGGAAGGAGGCGGCCGACAGCCAGGATTCCGTCGCCAGCGAGGCCTTGGTGATACCCATCAGCTGCGGACGGCCGGAGGCGGGGTGACCGCCCTCGGTGACCACACGACGGTTCTCGGTCTCGAACTTCGAGCGCTCGACGAGCTCGCCCGGCAGCAGCTCCGCGTCGCCGGACTCGATGATCGTCACGCGGCGGAGCATCTGCCGGATGATGATCTCGATGTGCTTGTCGTGGATCGACACGCCCTGCGAGTTGTAGACCTTCTGGACCTCGCCGACCAGGTGGACCTGGACCGCGCGCTGGCCGAGGATGCGCAGCACGTCGTGCGGGTTGGTGGCACCCACGGTGAGCTTCTGGCCCACCTCGACGTGGTCGCCCTCGCCGACCAGGAGACGGGCGCGCTTGGAGATCGGGAAGGCGATCTCGTCGCTGCCGTCGTCCGGGGTGACGACGAGCTTCTTGGTCTTCTCGGTCTCCTCGATGCGGACGCGGCCCGCGGACTCGGAGATCGGGGCGACACCCTTGGGCGTACGCGCCTCGAAGAGCTCGACGACACGCGGCAGACCCTGGGTGATGTCGTCACCGGCCACACCACCGGTGTGGAAGGTACGCATCGTCAGCTGGGTACCGGGCTCACCGATGGACTGGGCGGCGATGATGCCGACCGCCTCACCGATGTCGACCAGCTTGCCGGTGGCGAGCGAGCGACCGTAGCAGAAGGCACAGGTGCCGACCGCGGACTCGCAGGTCAGGACCGAACGGGTCTTGACCTCCTCGACGCCGGCGCCCACCAGGGCGTCGATCAGCACGTCACCGAGGTCCACGTTGGCCGGCGCGATGACCTTGCCGTCGACGACGACGTCCTCGGCGAGCATGCGGGCGTAGACCGAGGTCTCGACGTCCTCCGTCTTGCGCAGCACACCGTCGTGGCCCCTGACGGCGATCTTCAGCTTGAGGCCGCGGTCGGTGCCGCAGTCCTCCTCGCGAATGATCACGTCCTGCGAGACGTCCACCAGACGACGGGTCAGGTAACCCGAGTCGGCGGTACGCAGGGCGGTGTCCGCCAGACCCTTACGGGCACCGTGCGTGGAGATGAAGTACTCCAGAACGGTGAGGCCCTCGCGGAAGGACGCCTTGATGGGACGCGGGATCGTCTCGTTCTTGGCGTTGGACACCAGACCACGCATACCGGCGATCTGCCGCATCTGCATCATGTTTCCTCGGGCACCCGAGTCAACCATCATGAAGATGGGGTTCGTCTTGGGGAAGTTCTCGTTCATCGCCTCGGCGACCTCGTTGGTCGCCTTGGTCCAGATGTTGATGAGCTCCTGCGTGCGCTCGTCCTTGGTGATCAGACCGCGCTCGTACTGCTTCTGGACCTTCTCGTCCTGCTCCTCGTAGCCCTTGACGATGGCCTTCTTGGCCTCGGGCACGACGACGTCGGAGATGGCCACGGTGACGCCCGAACGGGTCGCCCAGTGGAAGCCGGCCGCCTTCAGGTTGTCGAGCGTCGCCGCCACGATGACCTTGGGGTAGCGCTCGGCGAGGTCGTTGACGATCTCGGAGAGCTGCTTCTTGCCGACCGAGTAGTCGACGAACGGGTAGTCCTCGGGCAGCAGCTCGTTGAAGAGCGCGCGGCCCAGGCTCGTCCGCAGCCGGAAGGTGTCACCCGGCTGGTACTCGGGCTCGCCCTCCTCGGCGACCGGCGGCACCCAGCCGCGCGGCGGGATGGTGCCCACCGGGAAGCGGATGTCGACGGAGGACTGGAGCGCCAGCTCACCGGCGTCGAACGCCATGATCGCCTCGGCCGTGGAGCCGAACGCACGGCCCTCGCCCTTGGTGTCACGCAGCTCGCCGTCGGTGGTCAGGAAGAACAGACCCAGCACCATGTCCTGGGTCGGCATCGTGACCGGACGGCCGTCGGCCGGCTTGAGGATGTTGTTCGAGGACAGCATCAGGATGCGGGCCTCGGCCTGCGCCTCCGCGGACAGCGGCAGGTGCACGGCCATCTGGTCACCGTCGAAGTCCGCGTTGAACGCGGTGCAGACGAGCGGGTGGATCTGGATGGCCTTGCCCTCGACCAGCTGCGGCTCGAAGGCCTGGATGCCGAGGCGGTGCAGCGTGGGCGCACGGTTCAGCAGCACCGGGTGCTCGGCGATGACCTCTTCGAGGACGTCGTACACCACGGTGCGGCCGCGCTCGACCATGCGCTTGGCCGACTTGATGTTCTGCGCGTGGTTCAGGTCCACCAGGCGCTTCATCACGAACGGCTTGAACAGCTCCAGCGCCATCGCCTTCGGCAGACCGCACTGGTGCAGCTTGAGCTGCGGACCGACGACGATCACGGAACGCGCGGAGTAGTCCACGCGCTTGCCGAGCAGGTTCTGACGGAAGCGACCCTGCTTGCCCTTCAGCATGTCGCTGAGGGACTTCAGCGGGCGGTTGCCGGGGCCCGTGACGGGACGGCCGCGACGGCCGTTGTCGAAGAGCGCGTCCACGGCCTCCTGGAGCATGCGCTTCTCGTTGTTCACGATGATCTCGGGCGCGCCGAGGTCGAGAAGCCGCTTCAGGCGGTTGTTGCGGTTGATCACGCGGCGGTACAGGTCGTTCAGGTCGGAGGTCGCGAAGCGGCCACCGTCCAGCTGCACCATCGGACGCAGGTCCGGCGGGATGACCGGCACGCAGTCGAGCACCATGCCCTTGGGCTTGTTGCTGGTCTGCAGGAACGCGGAGACGACCTTGAGGCGCTTGAGCGCACGGGTCTTCTTCTGGCCCTTGCCGGTGCGGATGATCTCGCGGAGACGCTCGGCCTCCTCCTCGAGGTCGAAGGACTCCAGGCGCTTCTGCAGCGCGGCGGCGCCCATGCAGCCGTCGAAGTACGTGCCGAAGCGGTCACGCAGCTCGCGGTAGAGCAGCTCGTCGCCCTCCAGGTCCTGGACCTTGAGGTTCTTGAAGCGGCTCCACACCTCGTCGAGGCGGTCGATCTCGCGCTGCGCGCGGTCGCGCAGCTGCTTCATCTCGCGCTCGGCACCCTCGCGCACCTTGCGGCGCACGTCGGCCTTGGCGCCCTCGGCCTCCAGCTCGGCCAGGTCGGTCTCGAGCTTCTTGGCGCGGTTCTCCAGGTCGGAGTCGCGGCGGTTCTCGATCTGCTGGCGCTCGACGGAGACGTGCGCCTCCAGGGAGGGGAGGTCGCGGGTGCGGCGCTCCTCGTCCACGAACGTGATCATGTACGCGGCGAAGTAGATGACCTTTTCCAGGTCCTTCGGCGCGAGGTCCAGCAGGTAGCCCAGGCGCGACGGGACGCCCTTGAAGTACCAGATGTGGGTGACCGGAGCGGCGAGCTCGATGTGGCCCATGCGCTCGCGGCGCACCTTGGCGCGGGTGACCTCGACGCCGCAGCGCTCACAGATGATGCCCTTGAAGCGGACACGCTTGTACTTGCCGCAGTAGCACTCCCAGTCCCGGGTCGGACCGAAGATCTTCTCGCAGAAGAGTCCGTCCTTTTCGGGCTTGAGGGTGCGGTAGTTGATGGTCTCCGGCTTCTTGACCTCGCCGTGGGACCAGGTCCGGATGTCGTCCGCGGTGGCAAGGCCGATCCGCAGCTCGTCGAAGAAGTTGACGTCGAGCACTTGTCGTCAATCCCTCTTTCGGGGGTTCGAGCCCCCTCGCGTCACGCGAGTGAATCGGGGCACTTCAGCAATGGTCTGAACGGGTCCGGGGAGAGCCGGCCGGATCACGGAGATCCGGCCGGCCAACCCGTCAGACCTCTTCGACGCTGCTCGGCTCGCGCCGGGACAGGTCGATACCGAGCTCCTCCGCCGCGCGGAAGACGTCCTCGTCCGTGTCACGCATCTCGATGGACATGCCGTCCGAGGACAGCACCTCCACGTTGAGGCAGAGCGACTGCATTTCCTTGATGAGCACCTTGAAGGACTCGGGAATGCCCGGCTCGGGGATGTTCTCGCCCTTGACGATGGCCTCGTAGACCTTCACGCGGCCGGTGACGTCGTCGGACTTGATCGTCAGCAGTTCCTGGAGGGCGTACGCCGCACCGTAGGCCTCGAGGGCCCACACCTCCATCTCACCGAATCGCTGCCCACCGAACTGCGCCTTACCACCCAGCGGCTGCTGCGTGATCATGGAGTACGGGCCGGTCGAGCGGGCGTGGAGCTTGTCGTCGACCAGGTGGTGCAGCTTGAGGATGTACATGTAGCCGACCGAGACCGGGTCCGGGAACGGCTCGCCGGAGCGGCCGTCGAACAGCCGGGCCTTGCCGGAGGGCTGCACCATGCGGACGCCGTCGCGGTTCGGGATCGTGGCCTGGAAGAGGCCGGAGATCTCGTCCTCGCGCGCACCGTCGAAGACGGGCGTGGCGACGTTGGTGCCGGGGGCGACCTGGTCGGCGCCGATGGCCTGGAGCCGCTTGGCCCACTCGTCACCGAGGCCGGAGACGTCCCAGCCGCGGCTGGCGAGCCAGCCGAGGTGGATCTCCAGAACCTGTCCGGGGTTCATTCGGGAAGGAACACCCAGCGGGTTGAGGATGATGTCGACCGGGGTGCCGTCCTCCAGGAACGGCATGTCCTCGATCGGCAGGATCTTCGAGATGACGCCCTTGTTGCCGTGGCGGCCGGCGAGCTTGTCACCGTCGGTGATCTTGCGCTTCTGCGCGACGTAGACGCGGACCAGCTGGTTCACGCCCGGCGGCAGCTCGTCGCCCTCTTCGCGGTCGAAGACGCGGACGCCGATGACCTTGCCGATCTCGCCGTGCGGGACCTTGAGCGAGGTGTCGCGGACCTCGCGCGCCTTCTCACCGAAGATCGCGCGGAGCAGGCGCTCCTCGGGGGTCAGCTCGGTCTCACCCTTGGGCGTGACCTTGCCGACGAGGATGTCGCCGGCGACGACCTCGGCACCGATGCGGATGATGCCGCGCTCGTCGAGGTCGGCGAGGACCTCCTCGGAGACGTTCGGGATGTCCCGGGTGATCTCCTCGGGGCCGAGCTTGGTGTCACGGGCGTCGACCTCGTGCTCCTCGATGTGGATCGAGGAGAGGACGTCGTCCTGCACGAGGCGCTGCGACAGGATGATCGCGTCCTCGTAGTTGTGACCCTCCCACGGCATGAACGCCACGAGCAGGTTCTTGCCGAGCGCCATCTCGCCGTGCTCGGTGGCCGGGCCGTCGGCGAGGACCTGGCCCTCGATGACGCGGTCGCCCTCGGAGACGACGACCTTCTGGTTGACCGAGGTGCCCTGGTTGGAGCGCGTGAACTTGGCGATGCGGTACGTGGTGTACGTGCCGTCGTCGTTCGTCACGGTGATGTAGTCCGCGGAGACCTCCTGGACCACACCGTCCTTCTCGGCCTTGAGCACGTCACCGGCGTCGGTGGCGCAGCGGTACTCCATGCCGGTGCCGACGAGCGGCGCCTCGCTCTTGATGAGCGGCACGGCCTGGCGCATCATGTTCGCGCCCATGAGGGCACGGTTGGCGTCGTCGTGCTCCAGGAAGGGGATCATCGCGGTGGCGACGGACACCATCTGGCGCGGCGAGACGTCCATGTAGTCGACTTCGTCGCTGGGGACGTAGTCGACCTCGCCGCCGCGGCGGCGGACCAGGACGCGGGGCTCGGTGAAGCGCAGGTCGTCGGAGAGCGTCGCGTTCGCCTGGGCGATGACGAAACGGTCTTCCTCGTCGGCGGTGATGTAGTCGACCTCGTCGGTGACCTGGCCGTCGACGACCTTGCGGTACGGGGTCTCGATGAAGCCGAACGCGTTGACGCGGCCGTACGAGGCGAGCGAACCGATCAGACCGATGTTCGGGCCTTCGGGGGTCTCGATCGGGCACATGCGTCCGTAGTGGGACGGGTGCACGTCTCGGACCTCGAAGCCGGCCCGCTCACGGGAGAGACCACCCGGGCCGAGCGCCGACAGACGGCGCTTGTGGGTGAGCCCCGACAGCGGGTTGTTCTGGTCCATGAACTGCGACAGCTGGCTGGTGCCGAAGAACTCCTTGATGGAGGCGACGACCGGCCGGATGTTGATCAGGGTCTGCGGCGTGATCGCCTCGACGTCCTGGGTCGTCATGCGCTCGCGCACGACGCGCTCCATGCGGGCCAGACCCGTACGGACCTGGTTCTGGATGAGCTCGCCGACGTTGCGCAGGCGGCGGTTGCCGAAGTGGTCGATGTCGTCGGTCTCGACGACGATCGTGCGGCCGGACTCGCCCACCGTCTCGGTCTCACCGGCGTGCAGCTTGACCAGGTACTTGATGGTCGCGATGACGTCGTCGGTGGTGAGCACGCCGGCGTCCAGCGGCTCGTCGGCGCCGAGCTTCTTGTTCACCTTGTAGCGGCCGACCTTCGCGAGGTCGTAGCGCTTCGGGTTGAAGTAGAGGTTCTCGAGCAGCGTCTGCGCGGCCTCGCGGGTGGGCGGCTCGCCCGGGCGGAGCTTGCGGTAGATGTCGAGCAGCGCGTCGTCCTGGCCCTGGGTGTGGTCCTTCTCCAGGGTGGCGCGCATGGACTCGTACTCGCCGAACTCCTCCAGGATCTGCTCGGTGGTCCAGCCGAGCGCCTTCAGGAGGACGGTGACGGACTGCTTGCGCTTGCGGTCGATGCGGACACCGACCATGTCGCGCTTGTCGATCTCCATCTCCAGCCAGGCACCCCGGGAGGGGATGATCTTGGCGGAGAAGATGTCCTTGTCGGACGTCTTGTCGATCGACGAGTCGAAGTAGACACCCGGCGAGCGGACCAGCTGCGACACGACGACACGCTCGGTGCCGTTGATGACGAAGGTGCCCTTGTTGGTCATGAGCGGGAAGTCGCCCATGAAGACCGTCTGGGACTTGATCTCGCCGGTCTCGTTGTTGGTGAACTCGGCGGTGACGAAGAGCGGGGCGGCGAACGTGAAGTCGCGCTCCTTGCACTCGTCGATCGAGTTCTTGGGGGGCTCGAAGCGGTGGTCGCGGAACGTCAGCGACATCGACCCGGAGAAGTCCTCGATCGGGGAGATCTCCTCGAAGATCTCCTCCAGGCCGGACTTGGTGGGGACATCTTGTCCACTGTCCAGAGCAGCCTCGACGCGAGCCTTCCAGGCGGCATTGCCGAGGAGCCAGTCAAAGCTCTCGGTCTGCAGCGCGAGGAGGTTCGGAACCTCGAGGGGCTCCTTGATCTTTGCAAAAGAGATGCGCAGCGGGGCGGTGCTGGCGCCGTTGTTCGTATTCGCGGTCGAGGCGTTGCGCGAGGCGGCCAAGAGGGGGTCCTTCCGAGGGCTCGGACTCACTACGCGCGTACCGGTCCCAGGTTGGACATGTGGGCAGATATCCCAGGTCAGGGATGGTCCGGCTCACGGTGCACAAGATGGGTATGCCCCTGGTGACGGGCAGGAGGCAGCTAACAGGCAGCGCAAAGGGTCAGTGTAGCCAAGTGCCACACTGATGTCCAGTCGGGGTTCTCAAAGACCCACGTATCGCTCACCAGCTGTTCTCAACACCTATGTCCAGCCCTGCGCGGGGTGCGCTCTTCTTTACTGCCCGCTCCGCCACCGATCCATGCCTCGGATTCGGATCGATTCGGCGACGCGCCTTGAGAATTGCGCGCCGCGTGCGGTTCGTCAAGGCCCCCTCGGCCCGACCGGCCCCCGGGCCCCCGCGGACACCGCCCCTCGACGGCGGCCGCGTGCCCCGCGTGAAGGGCACGGCGAAGATCACCATACTCGTCAACGCGGGAAGGGCAAGGCACCCTCCGCCAGTACGCCGAAAGGCGACCACCCGAACGGGTGATCGCCTTTCGCGATGTGACTCCGTGCCTCGCGGCACGGGTGTCCTGGGGAGTCAGAGGACTCTCAGGGTCACTTGACCTCGACGGAGGCGCCGGCGCCCTTGAGGGACTCGGCAGCCTTGTCGGCGGCCTCCTTCGCGACCTTCTCGAGGACGGGCTTCGGGGCGCCGTCGACGAGGTCCTTGGCCTCCTTCAGGCCGAGGGAGGTCAGCTCGCGCACGACCTTGATGACCTGGATCTTCTTGTCACCGGCGGCGGTGAGGATGACGTCGAACTCGTCCTGCTCCTCAACGGCGGCGGCGTCGCCGCCACCCTGGGCCGGACCGGCGGCAACGGCGACGGCCGCGGCGGCGGTGACCTCGAACTTCTCCTCGAAGGCCTTCACGAAGGCGGCGAGCTCGATGAGGGTGAGCTCCTCGAACTGAGCGAGCAGTTCGTCCTGGGACAGCTTCGCCATGACAGGCGTCCTTCCACTATTCGGCAGGTGCCGGATGTATGTGTCGGCGGGCGTACACGGTGCCCGCTGGACCGCTGAGCGTGATTACTCGGCGGCCTCGGCGGGAGCCGGCGTACCGGCACCGCCCTGCTCCTCCAACTTGACGCGAAGCGCTTCCGCGGTGCGGACGAACTTCGACGGCAGCGCCTGGAAGAGCTGCGCAGCCTGAGTCTGCTTGCCCTTCATGGCACCGGCCAGCTTGGCGAGCAGAACCTCGCGGGACTCGAGGTCCGCGAGCTGCTTGATCTCATCGGCGGACAGCGCCTTGCCGTCAAGGACACCGCCCTTGATGATGAGGTTCGGGTTTTCCTTGGCGAAGTCACGAAGACCCTTCGCCGACTCCACCGGGTCACCGGTGACGAAGGCAACCGCCGTCGGACCCGCGAACAGGTCGTCCAGCGTGTTGATCCCGGCCTCGTTGGCCGCGATCTTGGTCAGCGTGTTCTTCACCACGGCGTACTGGGCGTTCTCACCGAGCGAACGGCGCAGCTGCTTGAGCTGAGCCACGGTGAGACCCCGGTACTCGGTCAGCACGGCGGCGTTCGAGCTGCGGAACTGGTCCGCGAGCTCGGCTACCGCGGCAGCCTTGTCGGGCGTCGCCATAGGGTCGGCCTCCTTCCGGGTGATGAGGACCGCTCAAAAGGACCCGGAAAGACGAAACGCCCCGGCGCAGGCGCCAGGGCGTAGCTCGACCGAAACGAAGTCCGGGAGCTTTCCACAGTCACCTGCGCAGGTCGTCCGTATGAACGGAGCCTTCGGTTGCCGACTCCTTGCGGAATCCGGGCAACGACCAGCGGTCTTTGGCTTCTGCAGAAGAGTACGCGACCGAAGTCGCGCCGGGCAAATCGGCCCGGCTCCGGGGCTCGGTGACGGGTACGGGGGTCAGGACGCCGCGCCGGTGCCGGCCCCCTGCTGCATCAGGTCGGTGAAGTCGACGGTCTGGGCGGCCGGCGGGCGCTCCACCGTGACCTCGGTGCCGTAGTCGCTGTAGTAGACCGTGGAGTTCAGCTCGCCGGTCTTCATCTCGCCGCGCTCGGTCTTCTTCACCAGGAGGTCGTTCTCGTCGACCCAGATGTCGATGGTCTCCGTGGTGATTCCGGCGTCCGCCAGCTGCTTCTTGAGCGCGTCCAGCTCGTCGGCGGTGAGGCTGCTGTTCTTGGCGGTCAGGTCGGCGACGTCGACCGTGCCGGAGTAGTGCGTGGTGCTGACGCCGCGGACGTCCTCCTGGCCGACCTTCTTCACGTCACCGGAGGCCAGCAGCGACTTCACGCCCTGCTCGGGGGTGCTGTTCTGCATCTGGTCCTTGAGGACCGCGCCCGAGGCGCCGGCCAGCTGGGCCAGGTCGTCGTAGCTGTAGCTGATCCAGCTCTTGCCGCCGGTCTGCTGGGCCAGGGCGTCGCCCATGTTGGCCGCGTAGCCGTCCTTGAAGTAGCGGGCCTCCATGGTGCCGCTGCCACCGGCCTGCTTCATGGTGTCGGCCATGGAACCACCGGTGTACGAGATCTCCATGGTGCCGGTGACCCCGTCGGTCCAGTCCATGACACCCTTCTGCTTCATGGTCATCATGGTGCCCATGGAGGTCTCGCCCTCGATCCGGGCCGACTGCGCCTGGCCGGTCTTCTTCTGCACGGCGACCAGCGCGGCGATCGGGTCGACCTTCACCACGGAACTGCCGCGGTCGTTCTTCTTGCCCGCGTCCTTGCTCGTGCCGGCGTCGTCGGAGCCGCCACAGGCAGCGACGGAGGTCAGTGCCGCCGCGACAGCCACGGCCAGGCCCACGCGCCGTACGGTATTGCTCTGCATCTGCGATTCCACCCCTCGTTCGACTCTCGATCGCACACGCTAGTGCAGGGCGCCGACAGTCGTGTCCACGTACGAATGAGGACGAGCCCCGCACCTCGAAAGGTTGCGGGGCCCGCCCTATGTCACACGTGACGCGACGGTCGTACGAGCGCGGAGGCTCAGACGGCGGCCGGGTCCTCCTCGACGAGGAGGTTACGGGTGCGGTTCGGGTCCAGCGGGATGCCGGGGCCCATGGTGGTGGCCAGGGCGGCCTTCTTGACGTAGCGGCCCTTCGCGGCGGACGGCTTGAGCCGGAGGACCTCCTCCAGCGCGGCCGCGTAGTTCTCGACCAGCTTGGTGTCGTCGAAGGAGACCTTGCCGATGATGAAGTGCAGGTTCGAGTGCTTGTCGACGCGGAACTCGATCTTGCCGCCCTTGATGTCGGTGACAGCCTTGGCGACATCGGGGGTGACGGTGCCGGTCTTCGGGTTCGGCATCAGACCACGCGGACCGAGCACGCGGCCGAGGCGGCCGACCTTGCCCATGAGGTCCGGGGTCGCGACGACGGCGTCGAAGTCCAGACGGCCCTTCGCCACCTCGTCGATCAGCTCGTCGGCGCCGACGATGTCGGCTCCGGCGGCTTCCGCGGCCGCAGCACGGTCACCGGTCGCGAAGACCAGGACCCGGGCGGTCTTGCCGGTGCCGTGCGGGAGGTTCACGGTGCCGCGGACCATCTGGTCGGCCTTGCGCGGGTCGACACCCAGGCGGAAGGCGACCTCGACGGTGCCGTCGAACTTCGTGGTGGCGGTCTCCTTGGCGAGGCGGACGGCCTCGAGCGGGGCGTACAGGCGCTCCCGGTCGATCTTGGCGTCCGCAGCGCGGAGGTTCTTGCTGCGCTTCACTTCTACTCCTGATGGTTTCAGAGTGTGGAGTCGTGGTGCGGACCAGCGCTTGGTCCTGCCACTGAGGGGGTGGGGCTGATTCAGCCTTCGACCGTGATGCCCATGGAGCGGGCGGTGCCTTCGATGATCTTCGACGCGGCGTCGAGGTCGTTGGCGTTCAGGTCGGGGAGCTTCGTCGTGGCGATCTCGCGGACCTGGGCGGCCGTCAGCTTGGCGACCTTGGTCTTGTGCGGCTCGCCGGAGCCCTTGTCCACACCCGCTGCCTTGAGGATCAGCTTGGCGGCCGGCGGAGTCTTGGTGATGAAGGTGAAGGAGCGGTCCTCGTAGACCGTGATCTCCACCGGCACGACCATGCCACGCTGCGACTCGGTCGCGGCGTTGTAGGCCTTGCAGAACTCCATGATGTTGACGCCGTGCTGACCCAGTGCGGGGCCGACCGGCGGGGCCGGGTTGGCCGCACCGGCGTTGATCTGGAGCTTGATAAGCCCCGTGACCTTCTTCTTCTTGGGAGGCATGTGCTCTCTCCGGGTCCTAGTGAGAGTGTTTCGCCGTCATCCGGTCATCCGGATGCAGGCATACCGCACAACGATAACGGGTATAGCTGCGCGACCAAAAACCAAGCAGGTCAGACCGGCTGCGACAGCCTGTCTGACCTGCTCGGTAGGCATGTGTCCAGAAGCGGGCGGAACGCTCAGTTCTTCTGGATCTGGTCGAAGCTGAGCTCGACCGGGGTCTCGCGGCCGAAGATCTCGACGAGGCCCTTGACCTTCTTCGAGTCGGCGTTGATCTCGTTGATCGTCGCCTGCAGCGTCGCGAACGGGCCGTCGGTGACGGTGACGGAGTCGCCGACCTCGAAGTCGAGCACCTGGACCTCGACCTTGCGGGCCGGAGCCGGCTTGCCCTCGGCCTCGGCGGCCTCGCGGGCGGCCTTCTCCTCGGCCTCCGGGGCGAGCATCTTGACGATCTCGTCCAGGGTCAGCGGGTACGGGTCGTAGGCGTTGCCCACGAAGCCGGTGACACCGGGGGTGTTGCGGACGACGCCCCAGGACTCGTTCGTCAGGTCCATGCGCACCAGGACGTAGCCGGGCAGCTTGTTCTGGCGGACGTTCTTGCGCTCACCGTTCTTGATCTGGACGATTTCCTCTTCAGGCACCTCGGCCTGATAGATGAACTCCTCCACGTTCAGCGAGACGGCGCGCTGCTCCAGGTTGGCCTTCACACGCTTCTCGTAACCGGCGTACGTGTGGATGACGTACCACTCGCCCGGCAGTCCGCGAAGCTCCTCGCGCAGGGCGGTCACCGGGTCGACGGGCTCGGCCGGCTCGGCCTCCTCCTCGGCCTCGGCGTCCGCGGGCTCCTCGGCGGCCGCCTCGTCGGTGTCGGTCTCGGTGGCCTCGGCCCCGTCCGACTCCTCGGCGTCCGCCGCCTCGACGATGTCGGGCCGCTCGTTCTCGGCGGACTCGAAGTCGCCCGCCGTCGGCTCGCCGGCGTCGTTCAGGTTCGGGTCAGACACGGTGGCTTCTTCCTGGATACAAATGGGTGGTACATGCGAAAGGGGCGCCCAGCAGGCGCCCTTCGCGTGGATCAGCCGAAGACGTACTTGATGACCCGCGCGAAACCGAAGTCCATCACAGTGACGAGCCCGATCATGACGACCACGAACACGATCACCACAGTGGCGTACGTCGACAGCTCGTTGCGCGTCGGCCAGACGACCTTGCGCAGCTCGGCGACGATCTGACGGTAGAAGAGCGCGAGACGGCCCAGGGGGCCCTTCTTGCCGCGCTTGCCGCCCTTCCGGGCCTTCTTCTTGGACTCGGGCGCTTCGTCCTCGGCATCAGGCTTGTCGATGGAGCCCACGGCGTCCGTCACGCTTCTCACCTGATTCCGGGTCGTGGCCGTGCCGCGCCCGGTGGAGCCGCACGGCGGTGCATTGAAGTACGTACATGCGCACACCCCCTGGCGAAGGGGTGTGTAGCAGGGCCGGAGGGACTTGAACCCCCAACCGCTGGTTTTGGAGACCAGTGCTCTACCAATTGAGCTACGACCCTTTGTGGTTTCCACCAACCTACCGCATGTTCCCGGAAGACCCGAGTGCAGGAACGGTGCGGCTGGTGAAGGCCAACGACAGGTGAGTGTACGTGCTCAGCGGCCCGGCGTCGAACAGAAAGATCCTGACCGCTCCCGACCGCTTCGTGTCCGCATGCCGTCCGAGTGCTGTCCGGTCCCTGAAACCCGTGTGCCGACAAGGAAAACGGTCTGGGAGCATGGGGGGCATGAGCGCTGCTACTTCTCCGTCCGAGAGCCGGGTCTCCGCCCGCATCGGTGCGATCTCCGAGTCCGCCACCCTCGCCGTCGACGCCAAGGCCAAGGCCCTCAAGGCCGCCGGCCGTCCGGTGATCGGCTTCGGTGCCGGCGAGCCCGACTTCCCGACCCCCGGCTACATCGTCGACGCCGCGGTCGAGGCCTGCCGCACCCCGAAGTACCACCGCTACACCCCGGCCGGCGGGCTCCCCGAGCTCAAGGCCGCCATCGCGGAGAAGACGCTGCGCGACTCCGGCTACCAGGTGGACGCGTCCCAGATCCTGGTCACCAACGGTGGCAAGCAGGCGATCTACGAGGCGTTCGCCGCGATCCTCGACCCGGGCGACGAGGTCATCGTGCCGGCGCCGTACTGGACCACCTACCCCGAGTCGATCCGGCTGGCCGGCGGCGTCCCGGTGGAGGTCGTGGCCGACGAGACCACCGGCTACCGGGTCTCGGTCGAGCAGCTGGAGGCGGCCCGTACGGAGCGTACGAAGGTCGTCCTGTTCGTCTCCCCGTCCAACCCGACCGGCGCGGTGTACAGCGAGGCCGACACCGAGGCGATCGGCCGCTGGGCCGTCGAGCACGGCCTGTGGGTTCTGACGGACGAGATCTACGAGCACCTGGTCTACGGGGACGCGAAGTTCACCTCGCTGCCGGCCGTCGTGCCCGAGCTGCGCGACAAGTGCATCGTCGTCAACGGCGTCGCCAAGACGTACGCGATGACCGGCTGGCGCGTCGGGTGGATCGTCGGCCCCAAGGACATCGTCAAGGCCGCGACCAACCTCCAGTCGCACGCCACGTCGAACGTCGCCAACGTCTCGCAGGCCGCCGCGCTGGCCGCCGTCTCGGGCGACCTGGACGCGGTCGCGGAGATGCGCACCGCCTTCGACCGCCGCCGCCGGACCATCGTGCGGATGCTCAACGAGATCGACGGCGTGTTCTGCCCGGAGCCGGAGGGCGCCTTCTACGCGTACCCGTCGGTGAAGGACCTGCTGGGCAAGGAGATCCGGGGTAAGCGCCCGGCGACCTCGGTCGAGCTGGCCGCGCTCATCCTGGACGAGGCCGAGGTGGCGGTCGTCCCGGGCGAGGCGTTCGGCACGCCCGGCTATCTGCGCCTGTCGTACGCCCTGGGCGACGACGACCTCGTCGAAGGCGTCTCGCGGCTCCAGAAGCTGCTGGCCGAGGCGAAGGCGTAACCCCAGCGGGGGCCCGCCTCCCCCGCCGTACGAGCGACTCCCGGCCCCGGCCGGGGGTCGCTTTCGCGTTCGAGGGGCACTCCGATGGGGAAAGCGGCTACCGCGCCGCCCCTTCCGTGCGGCAGGATCTGGGGATGGAGCGTGATGTACGTCTGTTGCCCAAGGCCCACCTGCACCTGCACTTCACCGGGTCGATGCGTCCCACGACGCTGCTGGAACTCGCCGACAAGTACGGGGTGCGGCTGCCCGAGGCCCTGACCGGCGGCGAGCCGCCCAAATTGCGGGCGACGGACGAACGGGGCTGGTTCCGCTTCCAGCGCCTCTACGACATCGCCCGGTCCTGTCTGCGGGCCCCCGAGGACATCCAGCGCCTGGTGCGCGAGGCCGCCCAGGAGGACGTGGCGGACGGGTCCCGCTGGCTGGAGATCCAGGTCGACCCCACCTCGTACGCGCCGCTGCTCGGCGGTCTGATCCCGGCGATCGAGATCATCCTCGACGCGGTGGACTCCGCCTCGCGCGCGACCGGGCTGCCGATCCGGGTGGTGATCGCCGCGAACCGGATGAAGCACCCGCTGGACGCGCGGACCCTGGCACGGCTCGCCGTGCGGTACGCGGACCGGGGCGTCGTCGGCTTCGGCCTCTCCAACGACGAGCGGCGGGGCATGGCCCGCGACTTCGACCGGGCCTTCGCCATCGCGCGCGAGGGCGGGCTGCTGGCCGCTCCGCACGGCGGCGAGCTGTCGGGCCCCTCCAGCGTCCGGGACTGCCTGGACGACCTGGACGCCGTGCGCGTCGGGCACGGCGTGCGGGCGGCCGAGGACCCCCGGCTGCTGCGCCGGCTGGCGGAGTCCGGGGTGACCTGCGAGGTGTGCCCGGCGTCCAATGTGGCGCTCGGCGTCTACGAGAAGCCCGCCGATGTCCCCCTGCGCACTCTGTTCGACGCGGGCGTGCCGATGGCGCTCGGCGCGGACGACCCGCTGCTGTTCGGTTCCCGGCTGGCCGCGCAGTACGACCTGGTGCGCCGCCACCACGCGTTCACGGACGAGGAGCTGGCCGAGCTGGCCCGCCAGTCGGTGCGCGGGTCCACGGCGCCCGAGCCGGTGCGGGCGGAGCTGCTGGCGGGCGTGGACGCCTGGCTGGCCGGTCCTCCGGTCTGAGCCCTGCGGGCTTCCGAGCCCTACAGGCTGACGCCCACGGTCACCGGCTCGTTGACGAGGGTGACGCCGAAGGCCGCGTGCACCCCGGCGACGACCTCGCGGGCCAGGGCGAGCAGGTCCTCGGTGGTCGCCGCGCCCCGGTTGGTGAGGGCGAGGGTGTGCTTGGTGGAGATGCGGGCGGGTCCGGTGCCGTAGCCCTTGGTGAAGCCGGCCCGGTCGATGAGCCAGGCGGCGGAGGTCTTCGTACGCCCGTCACCGGCCGGGAAGGCGGGGGGCGTGACGTCGGGTCCGAGCCGGTCGGCGACGCGGGCCAGGAACGCGTCGAAGGCGTCCCGCTCCAGGATCGGGTTGGTGAAGAAGGACCCGGCCGACCAGGTGTCGTGGTCCTCCGGGTCGAGCACCATGCCCTTGCCGGCGCGCAGCCGGAGCACGGTTTCGCGGGCGTCCGCCGCAGGAACGCGGTCCCCCTCCGCGACGCCCATGGCCCGTGCGGTCTCGGGGTACTTCAGGGGTGCCGACAGCCCGCCGGACTCCTCCAGGCCGAAGCGGACGCGCAGCACGACGTACCGGTCGGGTTCGGCCTTGAAGCGGCTGTGCCGGTAGGAGAACGCGCACTCGGAGTTGGGCAGGACGACCGTTTCCCGGCTGCGCCGGTCGTAGGCGACGACCTCGGTGATGGTGGCGGACACCTCCTGGCCGTAGGCCCCGACGTTCTGGATCGGGGTCGCGCCCGCGGAGCCGGGGATTCCGGCGAGGCATTCGAGGCCGGCGAGCCCGGCTTCCACGGTGCGGGCGACGGCGTCGGTCCAGACCTCGCCTGCGGCCAGTTCCAGGGAGCCGCCGTCCAGGACGAAGCCCTTGGTGGCGATGCGCAGGGCGGTGCCCTCGAAGCCCTTGTCCCCGATGACGAGGTTGCTGCCGCCGCCGATGACCAGGAGCGGGGTGCCGCTGTCGTCGGCCTCGCGGACGGCTTCGACCACTTCGTCGTCCGTGGTGGCGGTGAGCAGCCGGGTGGCGGGGCCGCCGAGCCGGAAGGTGGTCAGGGGGGCGAGGGGCGCGTCGTGGAGTTCCTGCACGGGGACAAGGATACGGTCCGCGGCTCCGCCGCTGGGCGGGGCCACGGACCGTACCGGGTGTGCGGGGTACGTCAGGCGGGTACGGAGACCCGCTCCCCGGTGTGTCCCTCGACCTGAGCGGCGGTTCCGGGTTCCGGCGTCGTGGCGGCGCGGCGGCCGGGGATCATCAGGGCGACGAGCGCGGCCAGGGCGACGACCCCGGCGCCGATCCAGACGGCCGGCACGGTCCCGTCGGTGAAGGACCGCGCGGAGCCGAAGCCGCCCCGGGCCGAGAAGACGGTGGTGAGCGCGGCGACCCCGAGGGCGCCGCCGACCTCGCGCAGGGCGTTGTTGGCGCCGGACGCGATGCCCTGTTCGCCGGGGCGGACGCTGGACATCACCAGGCCGGCGGCCGGTGCGAAGTAGAGGGCCATGCCGATGCCGCCGACGACGAGCCCGGGGAGCTGGGAGACGTAGGAGGCGTCGGGGGCGATGGCCAGGGCGAAGAGGGCGAGTCCGGTGGCCTGGAGGGCGAGTCCGGTGACGACGACGGGGCGGCCGCCGAACCGGTCGGAGAGCATTCCGGCGATCGGGGCGACGAGCATCGGCATCCCGGTCCAGGGCAGCATGCGCAGTCCGGCCTCGGTGGGCGAGTAGCCGAGGACGCCCTGGAAGTACTGGCTGAGCAGGAAGATCGAGCCGAACATCCCGAGGTACATCAGCAGGCCGGCGATGTTGATGCCGAAGAAGCCGCGGTCCCGGAAGAGGCGCATGGGCAGCATGGGCCTGCGGCTGCGGAAGCCGTGGTGGACGAAGGCGCCGAGGAGCGCGGTGCCGGCGAGGAGCGAGGTCAGCACGGTGGGGTCGGTCCAGCCGTCGGCGTTGGCGTTGACGAGCCCGTAGACGAGGCCGAAGAGGCCGCCGCTGACGAGGAGGGTGCCGGGGAGGTCGAGCCGGGCGTCGGGGGCGTAGGACTCCGCCAGGCGGAAGCGGGCGAGCGGCAGCAGGAGCAGGCCGATGGGCACGTTGAGCCAGAAGATCCACTGCCAGGAGATGTGTTCGGTGAGGCCGCCGCCGATCAGGGGTCCGCCGGCCACGGCGAGGCCGGTGACGGCGCTGAAGATGCCGAGCGCCATGCCCCGGCGGGCCGGTTCCACGGCGGCGGTGAGCAGGGTGAGGGTGAGCGGCATCATGATCGCGGCGCCGACGCCCTGGACGGCGCGGAAGGCGATGAGTTCGTTGATGCCGGGTGAGAGGGCGGCGGCCGCGGAGGCGCCGGTGAAGACGGTGAGCCCGGCGAGGAAGAGCCGGCGGCGGCCGAAGCGGTCACCGAGGGCGGCGCCGAACATGAGCAGGACGGCGAAGGTCAGGGTGTAGGCGTTGACCGTCCACTCCAGCTCCTCCATCTCGCCGCCGAGGCTCTCGCGGATGGACGGCAGGGCGGTGGTGACGACGAGGTTGTCGAGGGCCGCCATGAAGCCGGCGACGCTGGTGATGACGAGGGCCCAGGCCGCTCCCGCGCGGCCTTTCGTGTGCTGGTTCACTGCTCCCCCTGGAGGGTTAGTAATTGGTCACTAACTTTTCTGGGCAGAAAACCGGTCCGAACCCGGAGAGGACGACGGTCATCTCAGGTGAGCGGCCTGGCCGAGTCGTAGAAGCCGGACCAGATCCGGTGTCCGGCCGGAAAGCCGAGCGAGGTCAGCGTGTTGGCGAGCATGCCGTACGCGAGGAAGGTGGTGGCGTCGTTGGCGTCGGCGCCGAGCGCGAGGTTGACGGAGTCGAAGAGCTCCAGCCAGCCGGCCCGTACCGACTCGCCGAAGGCGTGGTCGCCGGCCGCCTCGGCGGCGGCGACCGCCGCGTACATCTGCATCTGCATGAGCAGCTTGTCCGGGTCGTCGGCGATCAGCCGCTGATAAGCGCGGGCCATGGCGTGCAGCGCCTCTTCGCCCTCCAGCCCCTCGGCGGCCTCGGCGAAGACCTCGCGGGTCTCGCGGAGGCAGCGCTCGGAGGCGGCGAGGAACATCGCCTGCTTGTTGGGGAAGAGCCGGAAGAGATACGGCTGCGAGACGCCCACCCGTTTGGCGATCGACTCGGTGGAGGTCGCGCTGTACCCGCCGCGGGCGAACTCGGTGACCGCGGCGCGGATGACGCTCTCGCGCCGCTCGTCTGCACTCATCCTTGCCATGCTCGTAAGTTAGTACTCAATCACTAACTTGGTCAAGGGGCGGCGGGGCGGCCCGTGCGCGGGGCTCCGGTGTCGGTGTCGGCGGGGCGGGGTTACGCGTAAGGGGCACGGCCCATGGACCGTGCCCCTTACCGACGCGTGACGCGGCGCCTCTCAGGCGAGCTGCACCACGGCCCGCGACATGCCCAGCACCTTCTTGCCGTCGCTCATCACCGTCAGGTCCACCCGCACCCGCCGGTCGTCCAGCAGGGCGGCCACCTTGCCGCTGACCTCGATCAGCGCGCCCTTGTCGTCGTCCGGGACGACGACGGGCTTGGTGAAGCGCACCCCGTACTCCACGACCGCACCCGGGTCGCCGGCCCAGTCCGTGACGATCCGGATGGCCTCGGCCATGGTGAACATGCCGTGCGCGATCACATCGGGCAGGCCGACCTCGCGGGCGAAGCGCTCGTTCCAGTGGATCGGGTTGAAGTCGCCCGAGGCGCCCGCGTACTGCACGAGCGTCGCACGGGTGACGGGGAAGGACCGGGCCGGCAGCTCCGTGCCGACCTCGACCGCCTCGTAACTCACCTTCGCCGTCATCACGCCTCCTCGGCGGCGCGCGCCACCAGCTTCGTCCAGGCGGTCACCACGTGCTCGCCGGACGCGTCGTGGACCTCGCCCCGGACGTCCAGGATGTCGTTGCCCGCCATGGACTTCACGGCCTCGATGGTCGAGGTCACCGTCAGCCGGTCACCGGCGCGCACCGGGCGGGTGTAGACGAACCGCTGGTCGCCGTGGACCACACGGCTGTAGTCCAGCCCGAGCTGGGGGTCCTCGATGACCTGGCCCGCGGCCTTGAAGGTGATCGAGAACACAAAGGTCGGCGGGGCGATGACATCGCCGTGGCCGAGCGCCGCCGCGGCCTCGGGGTCGGTGTACGCGGGGTGGGCGTCGCCCACGGCCTCGGCGAACTCGCGGATCTTCTCCCGTCCGACCTCGTACGGCGCGGTGGGCGGATAGGTCCGTCCCACGAAGGACTGGTCGAGCGCCATGAACTCGCAACCTCCTGGATGAAAGACGACTGGGCCGGCCTGTGGCGGCGTCCCGCCCCATTCAACGGCAAGCCCGCACAACGACACGAGGCCGCCCCCCGGAGGGGACGGCCTCGTGCACGAGCCTGATTCAGCGCGTTTCGCGGTGCGCCGTGTGCGAGTTGCAGCGCGGGCAGTGCTTCTTCATCTCAAGACGGTCCGGGTTGTTGCGCCGGTTCTTCTTGGTGATGTAGTTCCGCTCCTTGCACTCCACGCAGGCCAGCGTGATCTTCGGGCGGACGTCGGTGGCAGCCACGTGAGTGCTCCTTGGACGGATGAACGGATGAACGCAGAAAAGAGTAGCCGATCGAAGGACCGACCCCACAATCGGCTACTTTTTGTAGCGGTGACCGGACTTGAACCGGTGACACAGCGATTATGAGCCGCTTGCTCTACCGACTGAGCTACACCGCTTTGATGACTGATCCTCCCCGCCGAAGCGGGGACTCTCGATCACCAGAGCCCCAATGCGGAATCGAACCGCAGACCTTCTCCTTACCATGGAGACGCTCTACCGACTGAGCTATTGGGGCGAGCGAGGAAGACATTACACGCTCGGTGGCCCATCGCCCAAATCCGTTTCGCGGCGCCCGGCCATCCCCGTCCCGTACCCCGCTCAGGCCGCCCGCACACCGCTGATCAGCAAGGCGGCACCGGTACGACTATTGCGCTCTTCCCGGAACGGGGTGGGCCACACCTCTAGGCTCTACTCACTCTCTGTGATCTTGAGCCGTCTCCTGGAGCGCGATGCCCGACGACCAGCCGCGGCGACCCGACGACCACCCGGCCGGCGCCGCCGGTGCCCCGGAGAGCGGCGCGCTGACCCTCCGCGACGCCCGGCTCGCGGACGGCCGGATGGTGGACGTACACGTCCGAGGCGGCCGCATCGAGGCCGTGGGCACCGCGGGCAGCCTCACCGCCCCCGGCGCCCGGCTGGACCTGCGCGGCCATCTGCTGCTCCCCGCGCCCGCCGAACCGCACGCCCACGCCGACACCGCCCTGACCGCCGACCGCGCGGGACCGGCCTCCATGCGCCCCGAGGACATCCAGCGGCGCGCCACCGAGGCCGCCCTGCTCCAGCTCGGCCACGGCGCCACCGCGCTGCGCGCGCACGTCCGGATCGGCGGCGGCCGGGGCCTGGCCGGGCTCGAAGCGGTCCTGCGGGCCGGGCGCTCCCTGCGCGGCCTGGTCGAGCTGACCGTCGTCGCCGTGCCCCGGCCGCCGAGCGGGGCGGACGGCCCGGCGCTGCTCCGCGACGCGCTGCGGGCGGGCGCGGACGCGGTCGGCGGCTGCCCGGACCTCGCCCCGGACCCGCCCGGGTACGCCGAGGCCGTCCTGACGGTCGCCGCCGAACACGGCTGCCCCGTGGACCTGCACACGGACGGCGGCGACCCCGCCCTGCTGGCCCGGTTGGCCGCGTCGGCGGCCGGACTGCGCCAGAGGGTCGCCATCGGCCCCTGTGCCGGGCTCGCCCGGCTGCCCGCCGACACCGCAGCCCGGCTGGCGGACCGGCTGGCCGGCGCCGGGGTGGCCGTGACCGTCCTGCCGCAGGGCGCCTGCGCCGACGCGGCGGACCGGGGCACCGCGCCGGTCCGGCTGCTGCGGGCGGCCGGGGTGCGGGTGGCGGCGGGCAGCGGGGCGCTGCGCGACCCGGCCAACCCGGTGGGGCGCGGCGATCCGCTGGAGGCCGCGTACCTGCTGGCCTCGCAGGGCGGCCTGAGCCCGGCGGACGCGTACGCGGCGGTGTCCGCCGGGGCCCGGCACGTCCTGGGGCTGCCCGAGGTCCGGGTCGAGGCGGGCTTCCCGGCCGAGCTGCTCGCCGTGCGCGGGGAGGGGATCGCGGACGCGCTGTCGCAGGCGTACAGCCGGATCGTGGTGCACCGGGGGCGGGTGGTCGCCCGGACGAGCGCGGTGCGCGAGTACGGCGACGCACCGGCCGCCGGGCGGGGCCTGGGACTGCCGCGCCAGGGACGGCCGGAATCCACCGGCGGGGCGTGAGCGCGGGGGCGCGCTCCGGCGTACCGTCGATCGCATGCGCATTGTCATCGCAGGTGGACATGGTCAGATCGCGCTGCGGCTGGAGCGGCTGCTCGCTGCGCGCGGGGACGAGGCGGTCGGCGTCATCCGCAACCCCGAGCAGCGGGGGGACCTCCGGGACGCGGGCGCCGAGCCTGTGGTGCTGGATCTGGAGTCGGCCGCGGTCGAGGAGGTCGCGGAGGTGCTGCGGGGCGCCGACGCGGCGGTCTTCGCGGCCGGCGCGGGCCCGAACAGCGGTACGGCCCGCAAGGACACGGTGGACCGGGGCGCGGCCGTCCTGTTCGCGGACGCGGCGGAGCGGGCGGGGGTGCGCCGTTACGTCGTGGTCTCCTCGATGGGCGCGGACCCGGAGCACGCCGGGGACGAGGTGTTCGACGTGTACCTGCGGGCGAAGGGCGCGGCGGACGCGGACGTCCGGGCGAGGTCCGGTCTGGACTGGACGATCCTGCGCCCCGGCATGCTCACCGACGACGCCGGCACCGGCCAGGTCCTGCTGGCCGCGAAGACGGGCCGCGGCCCGATCCCCCGCGACGACGTGGCGGCAACCCTCCTGGAACTCCTGGACACCCCGGCCACAGCGGGCCTGACCCTGGAACTGATCGCCGGCCCGGTCCCGTTGCCGGTAGCGGTGAAGGACATCGCGGGCAACTGACCGCCCCAACGAAGAAGACCCCCGTCCGGAAGGACGGGGGTCTTGCTTGTGGCGGCGCCAGGATTCGAACCTGGGAAGGCTGAGCCGGCAGATTTACAGTCTGCTCCCTTTGGCCACTCGGGCACACCGCCAAGGGATGCCGCCTTCGAGTTCCGCTGTGCTGCGGTGCTCTCTGGCAACGACGTAAACAATACCTGATGACCGGGGGTGCTTCGCCACCGGATTCTTCGGCGGTTGCCGGGGGCGGGGGTGGCTAGGCTTGGCCGGTGGCGGGGCTCGCGGGGTTCGCGGCCCGTCGCGCCAGGCACGTCCATTCCCAGCACCCCCGATCCAAGGAGCCACACGTCATGGCCGACTCCAGTTTCGACATCGTCTCGAAGGTCGAGCGGCAGGAGGTCGACAACGCCCTCAACCAGGCCGCCAAGGAGATCTCCACCCGCTACGACTTCAAGGGCACGGACGCCTCGATCGCCTGGTCCGGCGAGAAGATCCTGATGCAGGCGAATGGCGAGGAGCGGGTCAAGGCGATCCTCGACATCTTCCAGTCCAAGCTGATCAAGCGCGGGATCTCGCTGAAGTCACTGGACACCGGTGAGCCGCAGCTGTCCGGCAAGGAGTACAAGCTGTTCGCCTCCATCCAGGAGGGCATCACCCAGGAGAACGCCAAGAAGGTCGCGAAGATCATCCGCGACGAGGGCCCCAAGGGCGTCAAGGCCCAGGTCCAGGGCGACGAGCTGCGCGTCACCTCGAAGAGCCGGGACGACCTCCAGGCCGTACAGGCGCTGCTCAAGGGGCAGGACTTCGACTTCGACATCCAGTTCGTGAACTACCGGTAGTCCGCCGGGTCGCCCGCCGGCGGGGCGCGTCGGGGCGCGAGGTCGCAACCGCGACCGGCGCCCCGATCCGGCCCTCCCGGGCTGCGTGTCCGAATACCGCCGGTCGTGGCGGTGCGGCGGCAGCAGACTGGGGCGTGGCGGCCGGTGGTTCGGCCGGTCGTACGGATGGAGAAGAGGCTCGGTCATGACCATGTACGCGACGGTCGACAGCCCGCTCGGCGAACTGCTGCTGGTCGGCGAGCGGCTGCCCGGGGCCGGACAGGCGGGGCAGGCCGCGCTCGTCTCGCTCTCCCTGCCCGGTCAGAAGGGCGGCGCCGTCCGCCAGGAGGGCTGGGCGCACGTCCCCTCGGCGTTCGACGGGGCGGCGGAGCAGTTGCGGGAGTACTTCGAGGGGCGCCGGACCCGGTTCGAGCTGGTGTACGCGCAGGGGCGCGGTACGGAGTTCCAGCGGCGCGTCTGGGCGGCCGTGGAGGCCGTTCCGTACGGCGAGACCGTCTCGTACGGGCAGATCGCCGAGCGGGTCGGCGCGAGCGGCGCCGGGGTGCGCGCCGTCGGCACCGCGATCGGCCGCAACCCGCTGCTGGTCGTACGGCCCTGCCACCGGGTGATCGGCGCGGACGGCACGCTGCGCGGGTATGCGGGTGGGCTGGAGCGCAAGGAACGGCTGCTCGGACTCGAAGGGTCCCTCACCGCCCTCGCCGCGCGCTGATGGAGGGGCTGTTCCCCAGGCCGCGTACGGTCGTCGCGCCGGGCGCGGTGCACGTACCGGACTGGCTGTCGCCCGAGGAGCAGCGGCGGCTGGTGGCGGCGTGCCGGGAATGGGCCCTGGGGCCCGTACCGCTGCGGCACACGGCGCTGCCGGGCGGCGGGGTGATGTCGGTGCGCACGGTGTGTCTGGGGTGGCACTGGCAGCCGTACCGCTACTCGCGTACGGCGGACGACGTGAACGGCGCGCGGGTGCTGCCGTTCCCCGCCCGGCTGGCCGAACTGGGCCGCGCCGCGGTGGCGGAGGCGTACGGGACGGACGGGGTGGCGGGTGGCGGTCCGGAGGCGTTCGCGCCCGATGCCGCGCTGGTGAACTTCTATGACGGGGCCGCCCGCATGGGCATGCATCAGGACAACGAGGAGGCGTCCGGGGCGCCGGTCGTGTCCCTCAGCGTCGGCGACACCTGTGTCTTCCGGTTCGGCAACAGCGGGGGCCGGGGCAGGCCGTGGACCGATGTGGAGCTGGCGTCCGGGGATCTGTTCGTGTTCGGCGGGCCCTCGCGGCGGGCGTTCCACGGGGTGCCGGCCGTCCGGCCGGGCACCGCTCCGCCCGGTACGGGGATGAGCGGCGGCCGGCTCAATGTGACGTTGCGTGAGACGGGGCTGCGGGGCCGGCCTCAGCGGCGTTCGCGGGAGTTGCCGAAGAGCAGCCGGTAGGCGATCAGCAGGACCAGCGAGCCGCCTATGGCCGCGATCCAGGTCGCCGGGTCGAAGAAGTCCTTGGTGATCTCGCGGTCCAGGAAGCGCGCGGATATCCAGCCGCCGAGGAACGCGCCGACGATCCCGATGAGCGTCGTGCCCACGAGGCCGCCGGGGTCGCGGCCCGGCAGCAGGACCTTGGCGATGACGCCCGCGACGAGCCCGAGAATGATCCAGCCGATAATGGTCATGCGTGCGAACCTACCCGTCCCTGTGTCCTGGAATCCAAGACGCGGGAGACGGGCGGGTGGTTGCGGAACCGGGCTTCCGGCAGCGGGAGCCGGGGCTTCTACCAGCCGGCGAACTGCTGGTCGGTGCGGACGATCTCCTTCCCGAAGGGCATCAGGGACACCGGGATCAGCTTGAAGTTGGCGATGCCCAGCGGGATGCCGATGATCGTGATGCACAGGGCGATGCCGGTGGTGATGTGGCCGAGGGCCAGCCACCAGCCGGCGAGGACCAGCCAGAGGACGTTGCCCACGCAGGAGGGCGCGCCGGCGTCCCGGCGGTCGACGACGCGGTGGCCGAAGGGCCACAGGGCGTAGACGCCGATCCGGAAGGCGGCGAGGCCGAAGGGGATGCCGATGATCGTGATGCAGAGGAGGAGTCCGGCGAGCAGGTAGCCGAGGAACATCCAGAATCCGCAGAGGACCAGCCAAATGACGTTCAGAATGGTTTTCACGGGCGAGGACCTGCCATTTGTTCGAGTCGGGCGATGCGCTCCGCCATCGGGGGGTGGGTCGAGAACAACTTGGACATGCCCCGTCCCGCGCGGAACGGGTTGGCGATCATCATGTGGCTCGCGGTCTCGATCCTCGGCTCCGGGGGCAGCGGAAGCTGCTGCGTACCGGCCTCCAGCTTCCGCAGGGCGCCGGCCAGGGCCAGCGGGTCGCCGGTCAGCCGGGCACCCGAGGCGTCCGCCTCGTACTCGCGGGAGCGGCTGACGGCGAGCTGGATGACGGAGGCGGCGAGCGGGCCCAGGATCATGATCAGGAGCATGCCGAGGAGGCCGGGGCCCTCGTCGTCGTTGGAGCGGCCGACCGGGATCAGCCAGGCGAAGTTGACCAGGAACATGACGACGGAGGCCAGCGCTCCGGCGACGGACGAGATCAGGATGTCCCGGTTGTAGACATGGCTCAGCTCGTGGCCGAGGACGCCGCGCAGCTCCCGTTCGTCCAGCAGCCGGAGGATGCCCTCCGTGCAGCAGACCGCCGCGTTGCGCGGGTTGCGGCCGGTGGCGAAGGCGTTGGGGGCCTGGGTCGGGGAGATGTAGAGGCGGGGCATGGGCTGGCGCGCCGACGTGGACAGCTCGCGGACGATGCGGTAGAGCTGGGGCGCCTCGAATTCGCTCACCGGGCGGGCGCGCATGGCGCGCAGCGCCAGCTTGTCGCTGTTCCAGTACGCGTAGGCGTTGGTGCCGATCGCGACCAGGAGGGCGACGATCAGGCCCGTGCGTCCGAAGAAGCTGCCGATGACGATGATGAGGGCGGACAGGCCCCCGAGGAGTACGGCGGTTCTCAGCCCGTTGTGCCGGCGGTGCACGGTACGCCCTCCAAATCGTGCAGCAGGGGAACCCTTGCTGGGTGCGGCTCCACTCCCCAGTGGAGCCTCCCGTACCGGTCAACGCCAGGCGAGGAGAGCTAGTTCCCTTGTGCGGACGGCCGTACGGCCCCGAGCGCCCCGGCTGTACGCGCGGGGGCGGCTCTGGGCCGTACGGGTGGGGCGTGCGGTGTGCTCAGCGCTGGGCGGGGAGCTCGGCGAGGGCCAGGGCCTCCGGGTCGGGCTCGACCTCGCTGGTGCAGTGGGCGCAGCGGGAGGCGATGGCGGGGATCGCGGTGTAGCAGCGGGGGCAGTCGCGCTGGGCGGCCTTGATGTCGATCTGCGCCTCCTGCTCCTTCTTGGTGAAGCGGTCCTGCACCTTGGCCATGGGCACGACGACGCAGAAGTAGAGGACGGCGGCGGTGATGAGGAAGGCGATCGCGGCGCTGACGAAGAGGCCGTAGGGGAATTTGACGCCGTCCACCGTGTAGTGGGCCTTGCTGAAGTCGCCGGTGCCGCGCGTGATGATGCCGATCAGCGGCACGATGAAGCCGTTGCTGAACCCGGTGACGACCGCGGTGAACGCGGCTCCCACGGCGAGACCGACCGCCATCGAGATGACGTTTCCGCGCAGGATGAAGTCCTTGAACCCGCTCAGCACTGCTCTGGCTCCTCTGTGGTGGTGCGACGGTGGTGCGACGTCCATACGCGTCGCGCGGCCCCGACCCTGCCCTGTGGGGGCGGCTCGGGGCAAACCGATCTTGTTACTTATCGAATCGCTTATCGAACAGACGGGCGATGCCGGAAGGGGCGGGCGATCAGAAAAGGCTGACGGCGGCGAACCTGAGCACCGCCTGCGGGGCGCCCGACAGGACGACTCCCCCGGCGGTGGTGAGGACGAGCGCGGCGATGAGCGGCGCCGGGACGTGGTGGCGTACGGCGGGCGCGTCGTCCCGGGAGCCCTCTTCCGGCGCGGGGGCGCGGAAGAGGATCGCGGTCCAGCGCAGGTAGTAGTACAGCGCGACCACGACGTTGACGGCCATCACGACGGCGAGCCAGCCCAGTCCGGCGTCCACGGCGGCGGAGAAGACCGTGACCTTGGCGAACAGGCCGATGATCCCCGGCGGCAGACCGGCCAGGCAGAGCAGGAAGAAGGCCAGCGCCAGGGCGGCCAGGGGCCGGGTCGCGTACAGGCCGCGGTAGTCGTCGACGCGGTTGCCGGGGCGGGTACGGGCGACCAGGGCGGCCACCGCGAACGCGCCGAGGTTCACGACGGCGTACATCAGGGCGTACGCGACGGTGGAACCGATCGCGCGTTCCCCGGCGTACGCGGCGGCGGCGATGGGGACGAGCAGATACCCGGCCTGGGCGACGGAGGACCAGGCCAGCAGGCGTACGGCGCCTCGCGCGCGGGTGACGCTCTGGCGCAGCGCGGCGACGTTGGCGAGGGTCATCGTGAGCGCGGCCAGGACCGCGAGCGCCGGGCCCCACACGTCGGCGTAGGCCGGGAAGGCGATCACGGTGACGAGGATGAGCCCGGTGAAGCCGACCGCCTTCCCGACCACCGAGAGGTAGGCGGCGATGGGCAGCGGGGCGCCGACGTAGGTGTCGGGGACCCAGAAGTGGAAGGGCGCGGCGGCCGTCTTGAAGGCGAAGCCGACGAGGGTCAGCGCGACGCCCGCCCCGGCGAGGGTGGACAGCTGCCCGTCCACGTGTTCGAGGCGGCCGGTCAGCTCGGTGAGGTGCAGGGTGCCGGTGGCCGCGTACACGAAGCTGACGCCGAGGAGCATCACGGCGGTGGCGGTGACGGAGGAGAGGAAGAACTTCAGCGCGGCCTCGGAGGAGCGCCGGTCGCCGCGCTTGATGCCGACGAGCGCGAAGGCGGGCAGCGAGGCCACTTCGAGGGCGATGACCAGCGTGGCGAGGTCGCGTGCGGCGGGCAGCAGCGCGGCTCCGGCGGCGGAGGACAGCAGCAGGAACCAGAACTCGCCGGCCGGGAGTCTGCGGGTGTCGCCGATGGAGAGCAGCGCGGTGAGCAGGGCGCCGCCGAGCACGAGGGCCTGGATGACCAGGGTGAAGTGGTCGGCGGTGTAGCTGCAGGCGCGGCTGCCCGCGGTGAGGCAGAAGGTGGAACGGTCGCCCTCGTGGAGCGGGACGATGAGGGCGAGCGCGGCGACGAGTCCGGCGACGGCCCCGTAGCCCAGGAGCGGTTTGCGCTCCGGGGGTACGAAGAGGTCGGCGACCAGGACGGCGAGGGCGACGGCCGCGGCGGTGACGGGGGGCGCGATGGCGAGCCAGTCGACGGACTGGACGAGACCGTCCGCGCCGGAGGCGCTTGCGGCTGTCACGTTCACGACTTGCCTCCCGCGAGGAGCTTCTGCACGGCCGGGTCGGTGAGGCCGAGGAGGACGGCGGGCCACAGGCCGGCGAGGACGGTGAGGGCCGCGAGGGGGGTCCAGGCGGCGAATTCGTAGCTCCGCACGTCCGCGACCGGCCGCGGTTCCCCGTCGGTCGCGCCCATGCAGACGCGCCGGACGACGATCAGCAGGTACGCGGCGGTGAGCAGGGTGCCGAAGGCGGCGACGGACATGAACGTGAGGAAGGCGGGCCGGCTGAGCCCTTCGGCCGGGTCGAACGCGCCGAACATGGCGAGCATCTCGCCCCAGAACCCGGCGAGTCCGGGCAGGCCGAGCGAGGCGATCGCGGCGAACGCGAGGAGGCCGCCGAGGCGGGGCGCGCGGCCGTAGAGGGCGGCGCCGGTGGCCCCGGCGAGGGTGTCCAGGTCGGCGGTGCCGTAGCGGTCCTTGATCGCGCCGACCAGGAAGAACAGCAGGCCGGTGATGAGCCCGTGGGCGATGTTGGCGAAGAGCGCGCCGTTGACGCCGGTGGGGGTCATGCTCGCGATGCCGAGGAGGACGAAGCCCATGTGGCCGACCGAGGAGTACGCGATGAGCCGCTTCAGGTCGCCCTTGGCGCCGGGCCGGGCGAGCGCCAGGCAGGCGAGCGACCCGTAGACGATGCCGGCGGCGGCGAAGGCCGCGAGGTACGGGGCGAAGGTGTGCATCCCGTCCGGGGCGACCGGGAGCAGGATGCGGACGAACCCGTACGTGCCCATCTTGAGCAGGACGCCCGCCAGGAGCACCGAGCCCACGGTCGGGGCGGCGGTGTGGGCGTCGGGCAGCCAGCTGTGCAGCGGCCACATCGGGGTCTTCACGGCGAGCCCGATCCCGATCGCCAGAACGGCGGTGACCTGCACGGACGAGGTGAGCCCGCGGCCGTTGTCAGTGGTGAGTGCCACCATGTCGAAGGTGCCGCTCTTCAGTCCGATCAGGAGCAGGCCCAGCAGCATGACGACCGAGCCGAGCAGTGTGTAGAGGATGAATTTCCAGGCGGCCGCCTGCCTCCGCGCACCGCCCCAGCGGGCGATGAGGAAGTACATCGGGATGAGGACCATCTCGAACGCCAGGAAGAACAGGATCAGGTCGAGGACGGCGAAGGTGGCGAGGGTGCCGGACTCCAGGAAGAGGAGCAGGGCGACGAATGCCTTGGCGGAGGGGCCTTCGGGCAGCTTGAAGTAGCTGTAGAGCGCGCAGAGAAAGGTCAGCAGCGCGGTCAGGACGAGCAGGGGGAGCGAGATGCCGTCGATGCCGAGGTGGATGCGTACGTCGAGCGCCGGAATCCAGCTGATGTCGGTGGTGGCCTGCATCTTCGACGGCTGGTCGTGGTCGAAGCCGACGGCCAGCGCCAGGGTGGCCAGCAGGATGGCCCCGGTGACGGTCACGCCGTGCCGGAGGACGGCCTGGTCCGGGTTGCGGCCCTTGAGTCCGGGCGGGGCGGGGAGCAGGGCGCTGACGGCGCCGATGAGCGGTCCGGCGACGGTGAACGCCAGAAGGAACTGCATCACGGACGGGCTGATATCGATCACGGCTCAGGACCCCGCGTTGACGTTGGCGTAGACGACGGCGGCGACCGCCAGGACCAGGGAACCGGCGAGCAGTGCGCTGAGGTAGGTCTGCACATTGCCGGTCTGGGCGCGGCGGACCGCCGTGCCGAACCAGCGTGCGCCGGTGGCGGAGCCGCGTACGTAGGTCTCGACGACCTCGCGGTCCAGGAAGCGCACGAGGCGGGCCGCCGCCTGGAGCGGGCGGACGAACAGCGCCGCGTACAGGGCGTCCAGGTGGAAGCCGGTGGCCGCGTGCCGGTGCAGCGGGCCGAGCAGCAGGCGTCCGGGGTCGGCGGGGTCGGGCGCGTCGCCGGCCGGGCCGTAGGCGGCGGTCCGGGCCTCGATGGCCTCGATCTCGACCAGGGCGGGTTCGGCTTCGGGGTGGGCGACGACCGAGCCCATGGGGAAGCGGGCGGCGAGCGCGGTGGTGTGGCGCCAGGCCCCGTAGGTGACCAGTCCGCCGACGAGGCCGAGGCCGGTGGACAGGACGGCCGTGGTCAGCGAGGGGGTGAGGGCGTGGCCGTCGAACCAGTCGCCGATGACGCCCGCGGTCAGCCCGAGGCCCAGGGTCGGGACGGCCAGCACCCACAGGACGGCCGACATGGCGGCGGGCTGCCTGCCGTGGTCGGGGGCCTCGGCGCCCCGGCCCCGGAAGGCGAGGAGCCAGAGCCGGATGGCGTAGGCGCCGGTGAGCACGGCGGCCAGCAGCCCGGCGGTGAGGACGGTCCAGCCGGCGGCGGCCGGGGCGACGTGCCGGTCGCCGAGCGCGGTGTGTTCGGCGGCGACGAGGACGGCTTCCTTGGAGAAGAAGCCGGCGAACGGCGGAATGGCGGCCAGGGCGAGCAGGGCGACGGTCATCGTCCAGTAGGCGTCCGGGATGCGGCCGGCGAGGCCGCGCATCCGGGACATGGCGGCCAGTGAGTTGGTGCCGGCGGCGTGGATGACGACGCCGGCCGCGAGGAAGAGGACGGCCTTGAACGCACCGTGCGAGACGAGGTGGAAGACGGCCGCGCCCCGGTCGCCGACGGCCAGGGCGCCGGACATGTAGCCGAGCTGACCGATGGTCGAGTAGGCGAGGACGCGCTTGATGTCGTCCTGGGCGAGCGCGGCGAGCCCGGAGCCGATCATCGTGACGGCGGCCATCACGGCGAGGACGACGAGGGCCGCGCCGGACGCGGCGAAGACGGGGAGGAGCCGGGCCACGAAGTAGATGCCGGCGGCGACCATCGTCGCCGCGTGGATCAGCGCCGAGACGGGGGTGGGGCCGGCCATGGCGTCGGGCAGCCAGGTGTGCAGGGGGAACTGCGCGGACTTGCCCGCGACCCCGGCCAGCAGCAGGAGCGCGATGACGGTGGGGTGGTCGAGGCCGCCGTGGGCGACGGCACCCAGGATGCGGGTGATGCGGAAGGAGCCGGTGTCGGCGGCGAGCGCGAACAGGCCGATGAGGAAGGGGACGTCGCCCAGCTTGGTGACCAGGAACGCCTTGAGGGAGGCGGCGCGCGCCTCGGGCGTCTCCCAGTAGTGGCCGACCAGGAAGTAGGAGCAGATGCCCATGATCTCCCAGCCGACCAGGAGCACCATGATGTCGCCGGAGTAGACGACGAGCAGCATCGCGGAGGTGAAGAGGGAGACCAGCGCCGCGTAGGAGGGGTAGCGGGGGTCGTCGCGGAGGTAGGCGGTGGAGTAGATCTGCACGCAGCTCGCGACCAGGGCGACCAGCACGGCGACGAGGACGGCGAAGCCGTCGAGGTGCAGGGCGAGGTCGATGGGGACGGAGCCGGTGGGGGTGAGCTGGGTCGCCGCGTCGATGGCCCGGCCGCCGCCCTGGCGCGCGGCGACGACGGCGGCGAGGACCAGGGAGGTGAGGGCGGGCAGTACGGCGAGCGGCCGGACGTAGCCGGGGGCGGTGCGGCCGACGAGCAGCCCGGCGACGGCGCCCAGGAACGGCAGGAGGGGGACGAGGACGGCGAGGGTCGTGGTGGTCACGCGGTGGCCTCTGCCTTCTTTGCCTTCCCTGCCGCAGCAGTGGCCTGGTCTTCGGGGCGGGCGGTGCCCTCGGGGTCGTCGCCCTCGTCGTCGCCGGCCGGGACGGTCTCGGCCTCGTCGGTCTCGGCGGTGTCGCGGAGGCGGTCGATGTCGGAGGTGCCGCGGTTGCGGTGGACGGCGAGGACGATCGCCAGGCCGATGCCGATCTCCGCCGCCGCGATGGCGATGGTGAACAGGGTGAGGGCCTGGCCGGAGTGCAGGGTGTCGCGGAGCCAGACGTCGAACGCGACCATGTTGAGGTTGACGGCGTTGAGCATCAGCTCGACGGACATCAGGACGAGGATCGCGTTGCGGCGGGCGAGTACGCCGTACAGCCCGGTGCAGAAGAGGAGGGCGGAGAGCACGGCGGGGTAGGCGAGGTGCATCAGCGCGTGTCCTCTCGGGGCGAGGTGGCGGCCTGGGGTGCGCCGGTGTCGGCCCGGCCCTTGCGGGAGAGGACGATCGCGCCGACCAGGGCCGCGAGCAGCAGGACGGAGAGCGCCTCGAAGGGGAGCACCCAGTGCCGGAAGAGGAAGGCGCCGGTGGCCTTGGTGGTGCCCTGGGCGGGCCCGTCCAGCTCGATCCAGGTGGTGCGGAAGGCGTCCACGACGACCCAGACGAGGGTGCCGGCGGAGGCGGCGGCGACCACGAGGGCGGCCCACCGGTTCTCGGAGTCGGCGTCCGGGGAGCGGCCGATGGGGGCGCGCGTGAGCATCAGCCCGAACAGAAGAAGCACGACGACGGAGCCCACGTAGATCAGTACCTGCACCCAGGCGATGAACTCCGCCGTGAGCAGGAGGTACTCGACGGCGAGGCCGCCGAGCGCCACGATCAGCCAGAGGGCGGCGTGCACCAGCTGACGGGTCGTGACGGTGACCAGGGCCGCGCCGAGGGTGGCGATGCCGACGAGGACGAAGGCGATCTCGACGCCGGTCGGGGAGAGGAAGCCGGGGGCCGCCGGGGCGGCCGCGAGGGCGGGGATCATGCCGTGCCTCCCTCTGCGGCGTCGTCCCGCGCCGCTTCCTGCTCCCGCTGGGCGCGGAGCTTGTCGGCCGTCTTGCGGGCGGCGGCGAACTCCTTCGGCTCCTCCGCGCGCTCGTCGAGCGCGGGCGGCTCCGGCACCGTCCACATCCACTCGCGCAGCTTGTCGCGCTCGTGGGTGAGGTCGAGGATGTCCGTCTCGGCGTACTCGAACTCCGGCGACCAGAACAGCGCGTCGAAGGGGCACACCTCGATGCAGATGCCGCAGTACATGCAGAGCGAGAAGTCGATCGCGAACCGGTCCAGCACGTTGCGGCTGCGCTCGCGGCCGCCGGGGGCGGCCGGGGGCATCGTCTCCTTGTGGGAGTCGATGTAGATGCACCAGTCCGGGCACTCGCGGGCGCACAGCATGCAGACCGTGCAGTTCTCCTCGAACAGCGCGATGACGCCGCGGGAGCGGGGCGGGAGTTCGGGCTGCACGTCGGGGTACTGGGCGGTGACGGTCTTCCTCGTCATCGTCCGCAGGGTGACGGCGAGGCCCTTGGCCAGTCCTGAGCCGGGGATCGGGGGCACTAGTCGATCGCCACCTTCACGATGCCGGTGAGCGCGATCTGCGCGAGGGCGAGCGGGATGAGGGTCGTCCAGGCGAGCTTCTGGAGCTGGTCCTCGCGCAGGCGCGGGTAGGTCACCCGCAGCCAGATCACGACGAATGCCAGGACGGCCGTCTTGAGCAGGGTCCAGAGCCAGCCGAGGCCGTCGTCGCCGAGGGGGCCGTGCCAGCCGCCGAGGAACAGCACGGTGGTCAGCCCGCACAGCACGACGATGCCCGCGTACTCGGCGAGCAGGAACAGGGCGAAGCGCAGGCCGGTGTATTCGGTGTAGGCGCCGAAGATGATCTCGGAGTCCGCGACCGGCATGTCGAACGGGGGGCGCTGGAGTTCGGCGAGCCCGGCCACGAAGAAGACCAGGGCGCCGATGATCTGCCAGGGCAGCCACCACCACTCGAACGCGTCGAGGATGCCGGGCAGCGACACCGTGCCCGCCGCCATCGCCACCGAGGCGGCGGCGAGCAGCATCGGCAGCTCGTACGCGAGGAGCTGGGCGGCCGTGCGGAGGCCGCCGAGCAGGGAGAACTTGTTGGCGGACGCCCAGCCGGCCATCAGGGAGCCGAGGACGCCGATGCCCATGACGGCGAGCACGAAGAAGATGCCGGCGTCCAGGACCTGGCCGACCGCGCCGTCCCCCGGGGCGATCGGGATCGCGACGAGGACGAGGAGGTACGGGAGGAGGGCGACGGCCGGGGCGAGGCGGAAGACCCTGCGGTCGGCGCCGGCCGGGACGATGTCCTCCTTCTGCGCGAACTTCACGCCGTCCGCGACGAGCTGGGCCCAGCCGTGGAAGCCGCCGGCGTACATGGGGCCCAGGCGGCCCTGCATGTGGGCCATCACCTTGTGCTCCGTCTGGCCCACGACCAGGGGGAGGACGAGGAAGGCGGCGAAGACGACGAGGAGGCGGAGGGCGACGTCCAGTGCGTCGTTCACGCTTGATCGCCTCCGGGGGTGTCGTCGGGGGTGGGCTTGTCGGGGGCCGGCGCGTCAGTGGTCGGCGCGTCGGGAGCCGGCTTGTCGGGGGCCGGCTCGGGGGTGTCCTCGAACGCCGGGCGGGCGTGGTGCCACGGTGCGTCCGATTCAGGTGCCGGAGCCGGGGCGGGCGCCGGTGCCGGAGCCGGTGGCGGGGTCTGCTGGCTCGCCGAGCCCTGCGATGCGCTGCGGGTACGGCGCGGGCGGGGTGCCGGGGCTTCCGGGGCGCCCTCGGCCCCTGGTCGAGCAGAAGCCCCCGGTCGCGCCGGAGCCGCCGCCCCCGCCGGGGTCGCCGCGCCCGCCGTCCTCGTACGCCGGGCCGGGCGGGCCGGGGCCGCCGGCAGTTGGCCCTTCAGCGGGCCCCACTCGTTCGGGTCGGGAACGCCGGGCGGGAGCATCGTGCGGCGCTTGGGGCCGCCGTGTTCCGGCTCGCCCGGCTCCTTCGCGCCCGGCCACGCCTTCGCCACGCGGGCGGCCAGCACGAAGTCCTTGCGCAGGGGGTGGCCCTCGAAGCCCTCGGGGAGGAGCAGGGGCACCAGGTGCGGGTGGCCCTCGAAGGCGACGCCGAACATCTCGTGCGTCTCGCGCTCGTGCCAGGCGGCCCCCGCGTACACGCCGATGGCCGTCGGCAGGGCCGGGGCCTCGTGCGGCACCGTCGTCCGCAGCAGCAGCCGCCGTACGCCGGCCCCGGGCTCCGCCGGAAGCGCCGCCACGTGGGCGCAGACCCGGAAGCCCGTGCCCGGCTCGTCCACCGCGCTCAGCCAGTCGAAGTAGGTGCAGCCCAGGGCGTCGCGGGCGGTCTCCAGGGCGGTGATCCACGCGGTGGGCGGGACGTCCACGGTCAGCAGGTCGTACGCCTGCTCGGCGGTGGCGTCCTCGCCGAAGATCTCGGCGGCGGCGTCCGGGAGCCGGTCGAAGGAGGCGGTCACGGCTTCTCCCCCTCTCCGGCGGCCGGAGGCGGCGTCACCAGGCCGCTGCGCAGCGCCGACGTCGTCGGGCGCGCCCCGGCGGCAGCCGCGTAACGCTCCCCCAGCGACTCGCGCGCGATCTTCTCCTGGAGCTTGAGGATGCCCTGGAGCAGCGCCTCGGGGCGGGGCGGGCAGCCGGGGACGTAGACGTCGACGGGGATGATCTGGTCGACGCCCTTGGTCACGGAGTACGAGTCCCAGTACGGGCCGCCGCAGTTGGAGCAGGCGCCGAAGGAGATGACGTACTTGGGCTCGGGCATCTGCTCGTACAGGCGCTTCACGGCGGGGGCCATCTTGTCCGTCACCGTGCCGGAGACGATCATGAGGTCGGCCTGGCGCGGGCCCGGTGCGAAGGGGATGACGCCGAGCCGGATGAAGTCGTGGCGCGCCATGGAGGCGGCGATGAATTCGATGGCGCAGCAGGCGAGTCCGAAGTTGAAGACCCAGAGGCTGTAGCGGCGGCCCCAGTTGAGGACGACCTTCATCGGTTCCGGCGCGAGCCGGGACAGGACGCCCAGGCGCTTCGGTTCCGGGAGGAACGTCGGTACGGCGGCGGGTTCGTCCCCCGCTGCGGCGGGCGACGGGCTCGTCACGTCCATTCCAGGACGCCCTTCTTCCATGCGTAGAGCAGTCCCACGGCCAGGAAACCGAGGAAGATGAACATTTCCACCAGCGTGGTCGCGCCGTAGCCGGGCGCGGCGAAGACCGTGGCCCAGGGGAACAGGAAGACCGAGTCCACGGCGAAGATCACGTACAGGAACGCGTAGACGTAGTAGCGGACCTGGGTGTGGGCCCAGCCCTCGCCCACGGGGTCCACGCCGCACTCGTAGGTGAGGAGCTTCTCCGGCGTCGGGACGACGGGGCTCAGCAGCCGGTTGCCGGCGAAGGCGGCCGCGACGAACAGGACGCCGAGCACGGCGAGGAGCCCGACGACCGAGTAGCCGTGGAAGTAGTCCGATGCCGCAAGCACCGCCCGCGTGGGCGTCACGCCCGGAAGGTCCGCCACGTCCGCCCCTCGCTCCCTGGATCAATCCGTTCGACGATCAACCCGTTCGACGGTCTGTACGCACGGGAGTCTAGGCCCTGTAAAGGACGGGTAAGCAGTTGCGTCGGACAACGGATGGGAACGAGTGGGGCGTGGGTGGGGTGAGCGGCGCGCGGGTGGGGATATCCCTACTTCGTCTCACCCACGAGCCCCATGGCATCCCCATGGCGCGCCCGGCAGGCTTGTCCCATGACCATGAGCCCCCAGGTGCCCGCCAATGACGGGCCGCCTCCTGTCCGCTTCGCCTTCGGCCGGTGGACGTGGAAGGAGGTCGCGCACCTGCTTTCCAATCTGCCGATGGCGATCATCGGATTTGTTTACACAGTGTTGATGATCGCCGTGGGCGTGGGCCTGGCGGTGACCGTCGTCGGCCTGCCGCTGCTCGCGGCCGGGCTCCAGGGTTCCCGGTTCATCGGGCGGGCCGAGCGGAGCCGGGCGCGGAAGCTGCTGGGGGTCGTGGTGGAGGAGCCGAGCCCGCCGGCGCGCGGGAGTCGCGAGAGCGGCTTCTTCGTCTGGCTGTGGAGCGCGCTGCGCGATCCGGTCGCCTGGCGGACGGCGCTGTATTCGTTCGTACGGCTGCCGTGGGGCATCCTCACCTTCGCCCTGACGCTGATCTGCCTGATCGTGTGGCCGCCGCTCCCCTACGTCGCGCGGCTGCTGGGCAACGCGGACCGGGGGATGGTGCGCGGGCTGCTCTCGCCCTCCGACGATCTCGAACGCCGTATCGCGGAACTGGAGTCCGACCGGGGTGTGGTCGTCGATACGGCCGCCGCCGACCTGCGCCGCATCGAGCGGGATCTGCACGACGGGGCGCAGGCCCGGCTCGTCGCCCTGGCGATGGGGCTCGGCCTGGCCAAGGAGAAGCTGGCCGACGATCCGGAGGCCGCCGCGCGGATGGTGGACGAGGCGCACGGCGAGGTGAAGGTCGCCCTCCAGGAGCTGCGCGACCTGGCCCGCGGCATCCATCCGGCGGTCCTCACCGACCGGGGGCTCGACGCGGCGCTGTCCGCCATCGCCTCGCGGTGCACGGTGCCCGTCACCGTACGGGTGGATCTTCCGGCCCGGCCGGCGCAGGCCATCGAGGGCATCGCGTACTTCACGGTCTCCGAACTCCTCCAGAACGTCAGCAAGCACAGCGGGGCCCGTACGGCGACCGTGGACGTGTGGCGCACGGGCGACCGGCTGCTCATCCAGGTCGGCGACGACGGGCACGGCGGGGCCTCGTTGGACGGCGGTACGGGGATGGCGGGGCTCGCCGAGCGGCTGGGCGCCGTGGACGGGGTCTTCGTGCTCGATTCCCCGGCCGGCGGGCCGACCACCGTCACGGCGGAGCTGCCGTGGCGCGACCGGGGCGCGGAGAAGAGCGCGCCCGCCTCCCGCACGGCCTGAGACCCGCTCCCCCGGGCCGGGACACCCCCGGGGGCGCCGCTCCCCCGCCCCGGGGTAGGGAAAACCCCCCGCCCGGAACGGATACCGCCCTCATGGTGCGCCGGCGCACCACCCCGCACTCTTGAAGCAGACAGTCGGCGCGGACGCCGCAGAGAAGAAACGGACGGAACCCCATGGCCACGGCACACGGACCGGACACACGGGACCACCAGCGGTCGGGCAGCAGCCTCGGGCCCCGTCCCGCGAGGCGGCACCTCGTGCCGGCCGCGCTGCGGGCGCCGGTGGAGGGCAGGACCTGGCGCGAGTTCCTCTACCTCCAGCTGAGCCTGCCGATCAGCATCGTGATGTTCACCTTCGCGATCACGATGGTGTCGCTGGGCGCCGGGCTGCTGGTGACCTTCGTCGGCATTCCGGTGCTGGCCGCCGGGCTGGCCATGTGCCGGGGCTTCGGGACGCTGGAGCGGACGCGGGCGCGGGTGCTGCTGGGCGTGGACGTGGCCGATCCGGCGCCGGCGCGCGGGCGGACCGGCGGGCTGATGTCGTGGATGGGGGCCGTGCTCAAGAGCGGGGTCTCCTGGCGCCACCTGCTCTACTCGCTGCTGCACTTGCCGTGGGCGGTGTTCGCGTTCGGCGTCTCGCTGACGCTCCAGGTGTGGGGCTGGGCGGCGCTGACGTACCCGCTGTGGCACTGGACCGTTCCGTCGCACTCGGGCGTCTCGGGCATCCAGCTGTACGGCGACGCGCGGCACGAGGTCTACCTGGACTCGTTCTCCGACCTGGCGCTGACCGCCGTGATGGGCCTGGGCGTCGTCCTCGCCACGCCGTGGGTGATCCGGGGCATGGCGACCGTGGACCGGCTGCTGGTCGCCGGGCTGCTCGGACCGTCCCGGCTGGCGGAGCGCGTGACGGAGCTGGAGTCCGACCGGGGTGTCGTCGTGGACACGGCCGCCGCCGACCTGCGCCGCATCGAGCGGGATCTGCACGACGGGGCGCAGGCCCGGCTGGTCGCCCTCGCCATGGACCTGGGTCTCGCGAAGGAGAAGCTTGCCCACGATCCGGACGCCGCTGCCCGCATGGTGGACGAGGCGCACGGTGAGGTGAAGGTCGCCCTCCAGGAGCTGCGCGACCTGGCTCGCGGCATCCACCCGGCCGTCCTCACCGACCGGGGCCTGGACGCGGCGCTGTCCGCCGTCGCGTCCCGGTGCACCGTGCCGGTCACCGTCGAGGTGGACCTGCCGTACCGGCCGGCGCAGGCCATCGAGGGCATCGCGTACTTCACGGTCTCCGAGCTCCTCCAGAACGTCAGCAAGCACGCCCGCGCCACCCGTGCCTCGGTGGACGTGTGGCGCTCGGACGACCGGCTGATGCTCCAGGTCACCGACGACGGGCGCGGCGGCGCCGACACGGCGGCGGGCAGCGGGCTCGCCGGGCTGACCGAGCGGCTGGACGCCGTGGACGGGGTGCTGGTCGTCGACTCGCCGACGGGCGGCCCGACGCGGATCACCGCGGAGCTGCCCTGGCGCGGCTGACCCGCAGGACGAACCGGCAGACGTACCGCCCCGGAGGGACCCCCTTCCGGGGCGGGCCCGCGCTCAACCCCGCGCACGCTCGCGACGTCACTGCCGATGCTGGGATGCTGGACGGCATACGAATCGGATCAGCGAGCGGACAGCGGGGGAATTGCGTCGTGACGGAGGACAGGGTGCGCGTGGTCATCGCCGAGGATTCGGTGCTGCTCCGGGAGGGACTGACCCGGCTGCTGACGGATCTGGGGCACGACGTCGTGGCCGGCGTCGGGGACGCGGAGGCGCTGATCAAGACGATCGGCGACCTCGCCGGGCAGGACGCGCTCCCGGACGTGGTGGTCGCGGACGTGCGGATGCCGCCGACCCACACCGACGAGGGGGTGCGCGCGGCGGTGCGGCTGCGCCGGGAGCACCCCGGGATCGGCGTGCTGGTGCTGTCGCAGTACGTGGAGGAGCAGTACGCCACCGAGCTGCTGGCCGGGTCCAGCCGGGGCGTCGGGTATCTGCTCAAGGACCGGGTCGCCGAGGTCCGGGAGTTCGTGGACGCGGTGGTCCGGGTGGCGCAGGGCGGTACGGCGCTGGACCCCGAGGTGGTGGCCCAGCTGCTGGGGCGCAGCCGCAAGCAGGACGTGCTCGCCGGGCTGACGCCGCGTGAGCGCGAGGTGCTGGGCCTGATGGCGGAGGGGCGGACGAACTCCGCGGTGGCCAAGCAGCTGGTGGTGAGCGACGGCGCGGTGGAGAAGCATGTGAGCAACATCTTCCAGAAGCTGGGGCTCGCGCCGAGCGAGGGCGACCACCGCCGGGTGCTCGCGGTGCTGACGTATCTGAACTCCTGACCTGCCCGGCTGCCGGGCGGGGCGCGGCCGGGTGTGTCTCCAGCGAGGGGCCGACGCGGAACCAGGCGGCTGATGAATCATGGCGGCACAGCGCCGGGAACGTCTCAGCATCCAGATACGACGCGTCTCAAAATGCCGTCCACCATGTGATCGGCCGGAGGAAGGCGACCCTTACGGACGTAGGGTGGGCGGGGGACCTCCGGCGGGCCGGACGGTTCCGAGCCGCCGTGCCGAGGGAGGTCCAGTAAGTGACCAGCCAGGTCAGTAGCCCAGCCGAGCAGGCCGACGAGGCCAGTGAGGCACTCGTAGGGGGACAGCGTGCCCCCCAGTCCGCAGCCGCAGACGGGAAAGAGGTCCGCCGCCTGGACCGGGTGATCATCCGCTTCGCGGGTGACTCGGGCGACGGCATGCAGCTCACCGGTGACCGGTTCACCTCGGAGACGGCGTCCTTCGGGAACGACCTCTCCACGCTGCCGAACTTCCCGGCCGAGATCCGCGCCCCCGCAGGCACCCTGCCGGGCGTCTCCTCGTTCCAGCTGCACTTCGCCGACCACGACATCCTGACGCCCGGCGACGCGCCGAACGTCCTGGTGGCGATGAACCCGGCGGCGCTGAAGGCGAACATCGCCGATGTGCCGCGCGGCGCCGAGATCATCGTGAACACCGATGAGTTCACCAAGCGGCCGATGGCGAAGGTGGGCTACGAGACCAATCCGCTGGAGGACGGCTCGCTGGAGGCGTACAACGTCCATCCGGTGCCGCTGACCACGCTGACGATCGAGGCGCTGAAGGAGTTCGGGCTCTCCCGCAAGGAGGCCGAGCGCTCCAAGAACATGTTCGCGCTGGGGCTGCTGTCCTGGATGTACCACCGGCCGACCGAGAACACCGAGGCGTTCCTGCGGGCCAAGTTCGCCAAGAAGCCGCAGATCGCCGAGGCGAACGTGGCCGCGTACCGGGCCGGGTGGAACTTCGGCGAGACCACGGAGGACTTCGCCGTCAGCTACGAGGTCGCGCCGGCCTCGCAGGCGTTCCCCGCCGGTACGTACCGGAACATCTCGGGCAACCTGGCCCTGTCCTACGGTCTGATCGCCGCCGGCCGCCAGGCGGACCTGCCGGTCTACCTCGGCTCGTACCCGATCACCCCGGCGTCGGACATCCTGCACGAGCTGAGCAAGCACAAGAACTTCGGCGTGCGCACGTTCCAGGCCGAGGACGAGATCGCGGGCATCGGCGCGGCGCTGGGTGCCGCGTTCGGCGGGGCGCTCGCCGTGACGACGACGTCCGGGCCCGGTGTGGCCCTCAAGTCGGAGACGATCGGCCTCGCGGTGTCGCTGGAGCTGCCGCTGCTCATCATCGACATCCAGCGCGGCGGCCCGTCCACCGGGCTGCCCACCAAGACCGAGCAGGCCGACCTTCTCCAGGCGATGTACGGGCGCAACGGCGAGGCCCCGGTGCCGATCGTGGCCCCGCGCACCGCGGCCGACTGCTTCGACGCGGCGCTGGAGGCGGCCCGGATCGCGCTGACGTACCGCACCCCGGTCTTCCTGCTCTCCGACGGCTACCTGGCCAACGGCTCCGAGCCCTGGCGCATCCCGGAGCCGGACCAGCTGCCGGACCTGCGCGTCCAGTTCGCGAGCGGCCCGAACCACGAACTGGCCGACGGCACCGAGGTGTTCTGGCCCTACAAGCGCGACCCGCAGACGCTGGCCCGTCCGTGGGCCGTCCCCGGCACGCCCGGCCTCGAACACCGCATCGGCGGCATCGAGAAGCAGGACGGCACGGGCAACATCTCGTACGACCCGGCCAACCACGACTTCATGGTCCGCACCCGCCAGGCCAAGGTGGACGGCATCGACGTCCCGGACGTCGAGGTGGACGACCCCACCGGCGCGAACACACTGGTGCTGGGCTGGGGTTCGACGTACGGCCCGATCACGGCCGCCGTGCGCCGGCTGCGCGCCTCCGGGCGCTCCGTCGCGCAGGCCCATCTGCGCCACATCAACCCCTTCCCGAAGAACCTCGGCGAGGTCCTCAAGCGTTACGACAAGGTGGTCGTGCCCGAGATGAACCTCGGGCAGCTGGCCACGCTCATCCGCGCCAAGTACCTCGTGGACGCGCACAGTTACAACCAGGTCAACGGAATGCCGTTCAAGGCCGAGCAGCTCGCGGCAGCTCTTGAGGAGGCCATCGATGCCTGAGAACGAACTGCTCCAGCTGGTGCCCAAGGCCGAGGCCAAGCAGTCCATGAAGGACTTCAAGTCCGACCAGGAGGTGCGCTGGTGCCCCGGCTGCGGTGACTACGCGGTCCTCGCCGCCGTGCAGGGCTTCATGCCCGACCTGGGGCTGGCCAAGGAGAACATCGTCTTCGTCTCCGGCATCGGCTGCTCCTCCCGCTTCCCGTACTACATGAACACCTACGGGATGCACTCGATCCACGGCCGTGCCCCGGCCATCGCGACCGGCCTGGCCACCTCCCGGCGCGACCTGTCCGTCTGGGTCGTCACCGGTGACGGCGACGCGCTGTCCATCGGCGGCAACCACCTGATCCACGCGCTGCGCCGCAATGTGAACCTCAAGATCCTGCTGTTCAACAACCGGATCTACGGGCTGACCAAGGGCCAGTACTCCCCCACCTCCGAGCTGGGCAAGATCACCAAGTCCACGCCGATGGGCTCGCTGGACACCCCGTTCAACCCGGTGTCCCTGGCGATCGGCGCGGAGGCGTCCTTCGTCGCCCGTACGGTCGACTCCGACCGCAAGCACCTCACGAGCGTGCTGCGCGCCGCCGCCGACCACCCGGGCACGGCGCTGGTGGAGATCTACCAGAACTGCAACATCTTCAACGACGGCGCGTTCGAGGTCCTCAAGGACCGGGACCTGGCGCAGGAGGCGGTGATCCGGCTGGAGCACGGGCAGCCGATCGTCTTCGGGACGGACGGCTCGAAGGGTGTCGTCCGGGACTCGCTGACCGGTGACCTCCAGGTCGTCGCGGTCACCGAGGAGAACAAGTCGCAGATCCTTGTCCACGACGCGCACAACCCCAGCCCGACGACCGCGTTCGCGCTGTCGCGGCTGGCCGACGCGGACACGCTGCACCACACCCCGATCGGGGTGCTGCGGGACGTGGCGCGGCCGGTGTACGACACGCAGATGGCCGAGCAGCTGGACCTCGCGGTGGAGCAGAGCGGCAAGGGCGACCTGGCCTCGCTGCTCGCGGGCAACGACAACTGGACGGTGGTCGGCTGACCCGGCCCCCGATCCGCGCGAGCGCGCCGGACCTGCCCCCTCGCGGGCGGACCGGCGCGTTCGCGCATTCGCCCCCCGCGCCCGCTGTCATGACCGTCTGGCGATACGGCTATGACACCGGCCCCGGTCGGCGTTACCGTCCTCTGGTTGAGGGTTGTACGACAGACAGCACCGGGAGGGCCCGTGCAGGGAACGAATGACCAGCGGGCCGGGCTCCTCTCCGGGTTCGGCGCGTACGGCATATGGGGCCTGGTGCCGCTGTTCTGGCCGCTGCTGAAACCGGCCGGGGCGGTGGAGATCCTGGCCCACCGCATGGTGTGGTCGCTCGGCGTGGTGGCGATCCTGCTGCTCGTGCTGCGCCGCTGGTCCTGGATCGGCCCGCTGCTGCGGCAGCCGCGCAAGCTGGGGATGCTGGGCGTGGCGGCGGCGACGATCACCGTCAACTGGGGCCTGTACATCTGGGCCGTGAACAGCGGCCATGTGGTCGAGGCGTCCCTCGGCTACTTCATCAATCCGCTGGTCACCATCGGCATGGGCGTGCTGCTGCTGGGCGAGCGGCTGCGCCCCGCGCAGTGGGCGGCGGTCGCGACCGGCGCCGCGTCGGTGCTCGTGCTGGCGATCGGTTACGGGAAGCCGCCCTGGATCTCGCTGATCCTGGCGTTCTCCTTCGCGACGTACGGCCTGGTCAAGAAGAAGGTCGACATGGGCGGCCTGGAGTCGCTGACCGTGGAGACCGCGCTGCTCTTCCTGCCCGCGCTCGGCTATCTGGTGTGGCTGAGCGCACGGGGAGCCGCCACGCTGACGTCGGAGGGCCCCGGGCACCTGGCGCTCCTCGCCTCGACCGGTGTCGTCACGGCGGTGCCGCTGATCCTGTTCGGGGCCGCCGCGATCCGCATCCCGCTGTCCACGATCGGGCTCCTCCAGTACATGACGCCGGTCGCCCAGTTCATCCTCGGGGTGGCCTGGTTCCACGAGGAGATGCCGGCGGAGCGGTGGGCCGGCTTCGGCCTGGTGTGGCTGGCCCTGGCGGTGCTGACGTGGGACGCGCTGCGGACCGCCCGGCGTACGCGGGCCAGGGCGCTGGCCGCCCGTCCGGGCGGCGCGCGTACCGGGTCGCGGCGGGCGGCCCGGGTGACCTGACCGGCGAGGCGGAGGCGGTCGCCGAATATCCGAGCGGCGGCCGTCGCTCCGGGACAGAATGCGGGGCATGACTCTTGAATGGAAGGTCGTCATCGACGCCGCCGACCCGCACGCCCAGGCCGGCTTCTGGGCCGGGGCCCTGGGGTACGAGGTCGAGGACAACAGCCCCCAGATCGAACGCCTCCTGGGCCTCGGGGCCGTACCGGAGGCCGTGACGACCATGGCCCACGGCCGCCGCGCCTGGCTCGACCTGGCGGCCGCGCGGCACCCGGACGACCCCTACGACGAGGACAGCGGGGCCGGCCGGGGCCGCCGCCTGCTCTTCCAGCGCGTCCCGGAGCCGAAGACGGTGAAGAACCGCCTCCACCTCGACCTCCGCTCGGGCCCGGCCGGCCGCGCCGCCGAGGTGGCCCGCCTGGAGGCCCTGGGCGCGAAGGTCCAGCGCGAGGTGGACGAACCGGGCGGCACGTGGACGATCCTCACGGACCCGGAGGGCAACGAGTTCTGCGTCGAGTAGGCGTCAGGCTTTTTGGTGTTGGTTGGTGGTGGTGTGGTTCAGGCTGCGGGCGCCCAGGATCGTCAGTAGGAGCAGTGCGCCGGCCACCGCCGGCACCAGGAGCGTGAAGCTGACCGGGGTGCTGTCGTCCGTGGAGGCGCTGACCAGGTTGCCGGGGTCGCGCAGGATCTGGAAGCGGTCACCGGGGCGGGTGGCGGCGCCGCATTTGGAGTCGTCGCTCTTGACCCAGAGCGGGCCGTCCACCGCCTCGACCTTGCAGCGGTGGTACTGGTTGGAGGAGGCGTACGACCGGCCCCCCTCGTGCACGACCTCGGTGACCGTGACCTGCACGTGCTCGCCGCGCAGGTCGAGGATCGCGCTGCGGAAGCCGGCCGGCACCGTGGCGATCAGAAGTACGGCGAGTACGAGCATCGGCAGCGCGTACCGCACCTCCGGAATCCCGAGCCGCAGCACGCCGAACATGCCCCCGAGCACGGGCACCAGGTACAGGATCTGCACGTATCCGGGCACGCCGTGGGCGAAGACCGCCATGACCCCGGCCCCGGTCAGCAGCAGCCCGCACCCGAGCGCGGCGAGCGCCCCGGAGAGCAGGGGCCGCCGGGGCGTCCACGCGTCCGTATCGGTCAACGCCCTCCAGAAACGCCGCCCTCTGCCCACCGTCGCAGCCATCCCCGCCCCCGCCCCCGCCGCAGAGTCCATCCGACTCGCTTACCCGGAACGGGTTTTCGCACACCTACGGGTCATGACCCGGCGCACGACGGTCTCGGGGGGAGGTATGGGGCGAACCGCTCGGCGACCTCCGTCGCCACGGCCGTCGCGTCGCGCGTTCCGTCCACCTCGATGACGTGGATGCCGAGGCGGCGGGCGTTCCGTACCGCGTCCTCGCCCACCAGCCGGTCCCGGGCCAGGCGGTTGGCCTGGGCGCGGGCCGGGTCGGCGACGGGGACGCCGAGGGCCCCCGCGCGGGGAAGCGTCCGGAGCTGGTGCTGCCGGAACTCCTCGGTGGGGACGAGCACGACCATGCGCCGGAGCGAGTCGAGCAACGGCGCGACGAGTTCCGGCCGCAGCCCCCATCCCTCGGCGATCACCGGGCGGCCGGTGAACAGGGCGCGCAGATCATCCAGCGCCCAGTCGAACCGGACCGGGAAGCCGGCCAGCGTCTCGGCGTCCATCTCCTCCGGGCTCCGGTCCACCCAGACCTGCTCGGGGGCGGGGTCCGCCACGGGCTCCCCGCGAGCCACCCGCCGCGCGATCCGGCGGTCCTGGTGGCCGCGGGCGTCGTGGTAGTCGTAGTGGTACGCGGTCAACCCGTACTGCCCGGCCACGAGTTCGGCGACCGTGCTCTTCCCGGCCCACTGCGCGCCCCCGATCCACAGCGCACGCCGCAGGCTGCCGTGCGGGTCCCAGACGTCCGACATGAAAATCCTCCCGTTGAAGAGCGGCACAGGTGCCCGCTCGGGGAAGAGTTTCCTGGTTTGCCAGCAAAAATTGCAGTCTTGTGTTGGCCGGGAGATTGGCAGAGAAGCCCCCGTTCCGGCCGGCAAACCCTGGGCAGGTCGCGTGCCGGAGCGGGGGCCTCCGCTATGCCCAGTGCGTCACCGCGGGCTACTCGTCGAGGTACAGCAACGCCGTGATCGTCTTCTTGCACACGTCGCAGTGCATCGGCGCTTCGATGCTGGCAAGGTCGCACTCGACGGACGTGATGCGGTCCACCACCCCGGTAGCGACTTCACCGTTCCAGGCTTCATGCCACCGCTCGGTGTTCTCCTGGAGCCGTGAGACGTAGCCCCGCGTCATCTCGTAGAACACCCGGACGCCGTGCTCCTTCATGTAGCCCCAGTTGAACTCAAGGCTCCTGAGCACGACGGGGAACGGGTGCAGCGCTTGGGTGCGGCCCCAGGTCTCCAACACGTCCACGATGTCGAGCCTGCCGGCTCGCTCGTCCAGCACGCCCCACATACCGGATGCGTCGTAGTCGCTCAGAACCTGATCAAGAATGCCCGCGCAGAGGCGAAGGTTCGCCTTCTTCACCTGGAAAAGCCGGGTCACCTCTGCGCGCGTCCCGTCTGCGGGCTCCTTACGCGCCTTGCTGATGGCACGCGTCAGTTCCGTGCTCAGGGCAGCCTCATCACAGAGGGAGTCCCCGAAGCTGAGCCATGGGTCCGGAAACCCCCTCTCGGCAGTGACCCGGAAGATGCGATCTCCTTGCGTTCCCATCCGTTCCTCCTCGGAACGAGCCGGCAACGGAACAGGTCCACTGCGTGTCAACTGGATGGTGCGCACCGCCGCGAGAGTTCTGCGGCAGCCTGGTCGAGCGGGACCTGGACCTGTTCTCCACTATCCATGTCCCGCAGTGTGACCGTACCGGCTTCGCGTTCGTTCGCGCCGTAGATCACGCAGAAACGGGCTCCTTGGTCGCTGGCCCATTTCATCTGTTTGGCGAACTTCCCACTTGACCCGAGGTAGACACCTGTACGAACTCCGACACGGCGAATCTCGGCCGCAAGCCGAAAGCTGTCGGCTGCCTGCTCCTCGCCCATGACCGTGACGGCCACATCAATCTGTGAGTAGGTGGCTTCGTCTGCCTGTGAGAGCAGGGGCAGGATGCGTTCAATGCCCAGTGAGCCGCCGCAGGCGGGGGATTCCTTGCCCCCAAGGCGGCCGATGAGACCGTCGTACCGGCCACCGGACGCAATCGATCCGGGCATGCCGGGGGCGACTACTTCGAAGATGATGCCGCTGTAGTAGTCGAGCCCGCGCACGAGGTTTGGCGTGAACGCGATGCGCTCGGCCGGGATCGCGCCCTTGGTGAGTTCCAGCAGTCGATCCACCTCCGCCAAACCAGCCTGACCGGTTTCATTGGACTTCAGCTCTCCCCTGACCCGCTCGACCGCATCGGGCGCGGTGAGATCATCGACCAAGCCCTGTGCCACCTCCGATGACAGGCCACGACTGGCTACCAACTCGTTTACGACGGCTTCCGGCGAAAGCTTGTCGAGCTTGTCGAGGGTGATCAGCGCACCGGAACCAAGCTCCTCCGGGACGGCGTACGCCTCCAGCAGACCGAACAGGGCGCGCCGCGAGTTCACCAGGAAACGGAACTCGGGCACGCCGAGCGCCTCAAGGGCGTCGTGCAGCGCCAGGACGATCTCGGCGTCGGACAGTGGCGAGGACGAGCCCACGATGTCCAGGTCGCACTGGACGAACTCGCGGAACCGCCCCTTGCCCGGCCGGTCTGCCCGCCACACCGGCGCGATGGCGTACCGCTTGTACGGCGACGGAAGCTGACTGCCGTACGCTGCCGCCGCGCGGGCCAGAGGGACCGTGAGGTCGTAGCGAAGGGCAAGGTCGGCCTCTCCGGTGGCTTCGTGCTCACCGCGCCGAAGAATCTTGAAGATCAGTTTGTCGCCCTCGTCTCCGTACTTGCCGGTGAGCACGTCCAGCCGCTCGAACGCCGGGGTCTGGAGTGGCTGAAAGCCGTACCGGGCGAACACTGCACGGATGGTCGCGAAAGCGCGTTCGCGCCGCTCGAACTCGGCGGCGAGGAAATCGCGGGTCCCGGATGCGGGGTCGAACTGCTTCATGGAGGCCATGCGGTCATAGTCCCGGAAGCCATCGCCTCGGAGCAAAACACGACGCGAGGGTGTCTCGTCCGCTCCACGCCGGCGCACTGGACCTCGCAGCAGGCCAGAGCCGAGAGCTGTTCCGTGAATACGCGTAGTCGATCTTGAGGTCGTGGAGCACCGCGACGGCGCTGGTGGTGTCGTTGCTCGACTCACCGCGCCGACGGTGCGGACGAGGCGAGGGCCTGGCGGCCGGTCTGACCGGCCGGCCGGCCGGCCGTCGAGGCGGGTGGTTTCAGGCGCGGTCGTCGTGGTCCGCCGTGACGTGGCGGCGGCGCAGTACGCGGCAGTCCGTTTCGCGGCTGCCGTCTCCCTCCGCGCGGGCCACGGCCTCCTCCAGGTCGAACTGTTCGCACGTACGGCAGCCCTCGGCCGCCTCCCGGTCCGGCTGAGCGCTCATGCGACCTCACCCCGGCTCCGGGCGTTCTCCCGCGCGGTCCGCGCCGCCAGACGCTCGGCCGGCGTGGCCTCCCGCGTGTGCTCGGGGCGCACCTCCCACTCGGTGCCACCCCTGGGAGCCCGGAGCATCCAGTAGGGGCCGACGACCCCCCGGAACTCACCGACCAAGGGCTGCTCCCAGCGGGCGACGTCCACGACGATCGCCCCCACAACGGGAGTTGGGGGATTCTGGGCGTTATGCCCGGTCTGTTCGGTACCAGCGCACACGAGATATTCCTCTCCGTAGCCATTCCACTACCAAGCGGGTTCAGAGTGGCCTAGAGTCGGGGACTGTTCAACGTGCCGGTTACGAACGAAAGGTCGGTGACAGCTCTTGAACCGCAAGGAGTTAGACCCCGACAGCAGCCCGCAGGCAGCCTTCGGAGCACGTATCCGCAGACTGCGCGAGGCTCGCGGCTGGAAGCAGGAGGAGCTGGCCGAGCGGACGGGCTACTCCGCCACCCACGTCTCGGCCGTGGAAACTGGTCGCAAGATGCCAACCCTCCGATTTTCGCGCAGTGCTGACAGGGCGTTCGGCATCGAGGAAACCGTTGACACGTTCGAACAGGAGTGGCGGAAGATCCGGCACGGTTCACTCCTGGAGGGCTTCCCGCAGTACGTCGGCTACGAGGGGCGAGCCGCCGAACTCCGCCTGTACGACATCGGGATCATTCCGGGGCTGTTGCAGACACCCGAGTACGCGCGCGTGCTGGCCGACAGCGCGGTGCGGCGCGGGACCATCACACAGGAACAGGCAGACGAGCGCGTCTCGTTCCTGGCCGAGCGCCAGGCAGCCCTCGTACGTCCCAAGCCGCCCATGCTGTTCGTCATCATGGACGAGAGCTGCATCCGTCGCCCCGTGGGTGGACCGGACGTCATGGACGCCCAGCTGGCGCGCCTGATCGAGTTCGCCGAGATGCCGAACACCCTGCTCCAGATCGCACCGTACGCGATAGGAGAACGGCGCACCCTCAACCTGCCCGTCAATCTCCTGACTCTTCCGGATCGGTCCGTCATCTGCTATGCCGAGTCTCAGACGCAAGGGCATCTGGACCGTGAAAGTACGTCAGTACTACCCATGTTGACGGCCTACCATCAGCTACAGGCCGAAGCTCTCTCCCAAGGAGCGTCCGTGGCCATGATCAGGCAACTGCGAAAGGGCACCTCGTGACGACCGAATCCCCCCGCTGGTTCACGTCCTCCTACAGCGACAACGGCGGCAACTGCGTTCAGGTCGCCACCAACCTCGCCCCGGCCACCGGCACGGTCCCCGTCCGGGACTCCAAGGTCCCGAGCGGCCCCGCCCTCGGCCTCCGTGCCGACGCGTACACCGCCTTCGTGACGGGTATCAAGGACGGCGGGTTCGACACCACCGTCTGACCCGCCCCCCTTACGAAGGGAAGCTCCGTGGCCACTGAAACGCCCCGCTGGTACACCTCCTCGTACAGCGACAACGGCGGCGACTGCGTCCAAGTCGCCACCAACCTCGTGGCCACCACCGGCACCGTGCCCGTCCGGGACTCCAAGAACCCGGGCGGGCCCGCCCTCGCCCTGCGCGCCGACGCGTTCGCCGCCTTCGTGGCCGGGGCCAAGCAGGGCGGGTTCCACGCGGTCTGAGCCGGGTTCCCGGCACCGCCTACGCTGGTCGGCATGCCCACCCCGCCCCCGTACTCCCTCGTCGCCACCGATCTGGACGGCAGCCTGCTGCGTGGCGACGACACCGTCAGTCCGCGTTCGCGGGCCGCGCTGGACCGGGTACGAGGGGCCGGGGCCCGGCATCTCGTCGTCACCGGGCGGCCCGTGCCGGGCGTACGGGCGCTGCTCGACGGGCTCGGGTACCGGGGGCTCGCCGTGTGCGGGCAGGGAACCCAGGTGTACGACGCCGGGGCGCGGCGTACGGTCCGGGCCGTGACGCTGGACCGGGAGGCGGCCGACGCCGCGCTGGGGAAGATCGAGGCGCAGGTGGGCCCGGTGTTCGCGGCGGTGGACCAGGACGGGCCCGAGGGGCTGACGCCGGCCGAGCCCGGCTACCGGCCGGCGCACGCCACGCTGCCCGCGCAGCGGACCCGGCACCGGGGCGAGCTGTGGGCCGCGCCGGTGATCAAGGTGCTCATCGGGCATCCGGAGCTGAGCGACGAGGCGCTGACCGCCGAGGCCCGCGCGGTCGTCGGGGACCTGGTGACCGTGACGCACTCCGGTCCCGGGACCGTCGAGCTCCAGCCGTACGGCGTCGACAAGGGCGTCGGAATCGCGCTTGCCGCCGAGGAGCTGGGGGTGGACCCGGCGTCCGCGATCGCCTTCGGGGACATGCCGAACGATCTGCCGATGTTCCGCGCCTGCGGCTACGGCGTCGCGATGGGCAACGCCCACCCGGCCCTGCGCGCGGCGGCCGACGAGGTCACGCTGTCCAACGAGGAGGACGGCATAGCCGTCGTGCTGGAACGCCTCTTCCGCTGAGGCGCGCTCAGCCCGACGCCGCCCCCAGCGACCGCAGCACGTGGTCCACCAGGTTCGACACCTCCTGCTCCGTCTGCATCGGCTTGCGCAGCACATGGCGGTAGTACAGCGGGCCGTACAGCATCTCGACCGCCAGCCGCAGATCCGCGCCCGGTGGGATCTGCCCCTGGTCCTGCGCGCTGCGGAGCCGACCGACCGCCTCATCGAAGCGCGGTCCGATGAGCTGCGTGCGTACAGTTTCGGCCAGCTCGTCGTCGTGGTGCAGCTCGGAGAGGATGCCCGCGTAGGCCGGGCCGAACGGGGGTACGCCGAGGACCGCGACCGCGCCCGTGATGTGGGTGCGCAGGTCCTGCGCGATGTCCCCGGTGTCGATGAACGGGGTCGCGGACACCAGCATCTCCGTGAACGCTTCCAGCAGAATCGCGCTCTTCGAGGGCCACCAGCGGTAGATCGTCTTCTTGCTGACGCCCGCCCGCGCCGCGATGCCCTCGATCGTGACCCGGCCGTAGCCCCGCTCCGTACACAGGTCCAGGGCCGCTTGCAGCGTCGCCCTGCGTGAGCTCTCGCTCCGGCGCAGCGAACTCGGCGATGTGTTCATTCGGTGAGCATAGGTGTGTTCGAGCCAATCCTTGTTGACAGCCCGTCGTGATAACCCGAACAATGCTCTGGCGGAAACGGAACGTACCGTGTCGGCTCGTTCCTTTCGTTTTCGCACCGTTCGTGCCGTTCGTGCCGCGACGAGCCGATCGGGGGACGGCTCGCCGGCCGACGGTACGGCTGCCGCCCCCACCTCTCGGGCCGTTCTCAGGCCGTTCTCAGGCCGTTCTCAGGCCGTTCTCAGGCCGTGATGTCCTTCGCCGTGAACCGCGCCCAGGCCGCCGAGCCGAACACCGCCGCGTACACCGCCTGGAGCCCCAGGTTCTTCACCTGACTTCTCCAAGGAAGCCCGGGGTTCGGCCCCGGGAGGAATTGATCCTTGGCGCGGAGGCGCAAAGCGCCGGAGTTCGCCGCGCATCTGCCGGTACCTCAACTGGATCTCCTGCGGTCAGCCCTACTAGGGTTTTCTGCTTGAAGATTGTCGCGCAGGTGAAACTAATGCCCGTGTCCGCGTATGACGCGGACGCACTGGCAGCGACCCTGCGTGCTTGCAACCGGGCCGCGAATGCGGCCTCCGAGGTGGCGTTCGCCGAGGACCTCAAGCGGCGGAACGTGTTGCAGGACGCCGTCTACCACCGGCTCCGGACCGATTTCGACCTCGGGGCGCAGGCGGCGGTGCGCACGATCACGAAGGTGTGCGACGCGTACACCACGCTCAAGGCCAACATCAAGGCCGGGAACCTCGGCCGTGAGGGCTCAAAGCGGCGCGCCCGTGCCGAGTCCAGGCCGATCGGCTTCCGGGAAGGTGCGGCCCAGCCGTACGACGACCGGATGCTGACCTGGAACCTGGACACCCGGACCGTCTCCATCTGGACGGTGGCCGGCAGGCTCAAGCGGATTCCGTTCGTCTGCTCGCCCGAAGCGATGCGCCTGCTGGCCTCGCGCAAGGGCGAGTCGGACCTGGTGGCGCGGGACGGGATGTTCTTCCTGGTCGCCACCATCGACGTGCCCGAACCCGAACTGTTCGAGCCGGACGGTTTCCTCGGTGTGGACCTCGGGATTGTCAACATCGCCACCACGTCCGACGGCGAGATCCTTGCCGGGCGCCGGTTGAACCGGTACCGCAAGCGGCACCGTGACCTGCGGCAGAAGTTGCAGAAAAAGCGCACCAAGTCCGCCAAGCGGGTCCTGAAGCGCGTCCGCCGCCGGGAAGCCCGGCACGCGGCGAACACCAACCACATCATCGCCAAGACGCTTGTTGCCACCGCTGAACGCACCTCGCGGGGAATCGGACTGGAAGACCTGTCCGGTATCCGCGCCAGGGTTACGGCCAAGAAGGACCAGCGGGCCAAGCTGCACTCCTGGGCATTCGCCCAGCTCGGCGCATTCGTCGCCTACAAGGCACGGCGGGCCGGTGTCCCGGTGGTCCACGTGGACCCGAGGAACACCTCCCGCCAGTGCTCGGAGTGCTGGCACACCCACCGCGCCAACCGGGTCTCCCAGGCCCGCTTCGAGTGCCGGTCCTGCGGCGTGATTACGCACGCGGACCACAACGGCTCCCGCAACATCGCCCACCGGGCGATGTCTGTGTGGCAGCGGGGCGCAGTCAACCGCCCCAGTCCCACCGCAAGGTAGGACCGGACGCAGGGGACCACGCGGCAGCCAGTCGCGCTCCACTTGCAATCACAGCCTTGGACGATCGGGTGACAAGCCCGGTCCTTCAAGGCCGAGAAGTTGACCACCTCGTCCCATTGAAGCTCACTCCCTCGTGAACGAGGGAGATTCCCGCCTGGCTTGCGCCGGTGGGTTGGACGGCTTACGCCGCCTGACGACTGCCCTCCCGGCAGCCGGGATGACCACGGTGTGGCCGATCCGGTACAGGTGCAGGATGTTCCGGGCCGCGTTCTCGTCGGCGTTGCCGGTCCATCCGCACATGCTGTTCTTGCACACGAACGTGGCCTGGTCCTCGCGGCTGCCGGGTGTGACGAGCCCGCAGGCGTGGCAGCGCTGGGAGGTGTACGGGGCCGGGACCTTGACCAGGGTGCCCCCGTTTCGGGCGGTCTTGTACCCGAGCATGGTCATGGTCCGGCCCCATGCCTCTTGGGCTATGGAGCGGTTCAGTCCGGCCTTGGCCGCGACGTTCCTGCCCGGCTCCTCGATGGTGCCCTTGGCGCTCTTGGTCATGTTCGTGATGTGCAGGTCTTCCACCACGATCACGCCATACGTGCGGGCGAGCATGGTGGTGGTCTGGTGCTGCCAGTCGGTTGCTCGTCGCGTGGCTGTTGCTCGGAGTCTGCCGATCCGGCGGTACACAGCGCGCAGGCGGCCTGAGAACTTCTCTCCGCGCTTGCGGTGCTGCTTGAGACGTGCGGCGTGCTGCTCAAGGCGGAGCAGCACGGTTTTTTCCTTCTCGGTGAGCCACTTGTCCCGGTCGGCGGTGCCGTCGGGAAGGCGCGGCGCGTGGCTGTGGTCCTGGTGGTTGCCGTCCGATAGGGCGAGGGGGAGGTTCACGCCGAAGTCGATGCCGATCTCGGGACCGGTGTGCGGGGCCGGGACGGCCTCTCGGGTCTGGACGCGGAAGGCGATGTGCCAGCCGAGCGAGTCCTTGACCAGCCGTGCCCCGGTGATCCGGTTGTCGGTGTCGGCCCGCTTGCCGATGGGAAGGTCGCGGGTCCAGCGGAACCGGACCCGTCCGATCTTCGGGATCTGGGCCTCGCCCCAGCGGCGGTTGATCCGAACGATGTTCAGATCCCGGCCCTGCGGCACGTCCACCGTCAGCGGAGTGCGGATGCGGGCCTTGAAGTTCGGCTCGTCCGCCCGTCCTTCCCAGCAGTTCTTCCATGCCTGGAAATACGTCTTGAGGACGGCCTGTGCCGCCTGTGCGGGCAGCACACCGAGCCAGTCGATCTCTTTGCGGGCCTGCCGGATCGCCTCGTCCGCAGCCTTCAAGTCGCGGCGGTACTTCGGCGTCATCGTCCAGAAGTCGTGCAGCAGGTTCCACGTCGTACGCGCCGCGTGGCCCTGGTCGTCCATGAGCCGGACTTGCGCAGGAGTGAGCGCCAGTCGGGCGCGGTGCCCGAACTGCCGCTTCTCGTACGCGATTTCCTGACCCATGATCTTCACCCTAGCATAGGTTTATGTCACCACGATGGAACCCCAATCCCGATGTACGCACAGGACGTCACGTCGTCTACAACTTGCACGTCCACTTGGTTTTCGTAACGAAGTACCGACGCAAGGCCATGACCGACGCCATGCTGACGCGGTGCGAAGAGATCATGCGGGAGGTGTGCAGCGACTTCGAGGCCGAGCTGAAACAGTTCAACGGCGAGGACGACCACGTGCATCTCCTGGTGCACCACCCGCCAAAGGTCCAGCTCTCCAAGCTGGTCAACAGCCTCAAGGGAGTCTCGGCCCGGCTGCTGCGCAAGGAGTACGACAGCCACGTGCGCCGATATCTGTGGGGCGGACACTTCTGGTCCGGCTCCTACTTCGCAGGCTCCTGCGGCGGCGCACCGCTGACCGTGGTCAAGCAGTACATCGAGAACCAGAAGCGGCCCGTCTGACCGTTGCCCCGGAGGCTCGCAGCGAACTCCGGCGCTGCGCGCCTCCGCGCCAAGGGTGGCCTTCACCCCCGCCCTGAAGGGCGGAGCACTGGCCAAGATCAGAGGTAGACGGGGTCGCGCACCAGGTCCGAGAAGGACAGCCAGTAGTGCGGGAACAGGTAGGGGTGGATGCCGCTCAGCTGCGGGATGCTGTCCACGATCTGGACGGTGATCAGCAGGCCGACCGTCGCCCGCGTGAAGGAGGGCCCGGCAGAACGTTTTCCGGTGGATCGCGGAACATTACAACCGGAAGCGGATCCACTCGACCATCGGCTACATCACGCCGTACGAAGCGAGAACCCGCTACCGACAACGACTCGACCTCGCGGCATAGAACGGAAGTGTCGGACTTCGAGGGGTCACTTCAGCCGGCGGTCGCACCCCGCCCCGCCCCGCCGCGCGAGGTGCGCGCGGCGGGGCGGGCGGAAGGGGTACGGCAGTGCGTCAGCTCGCGTCGTTCGCCGCGGCGACCAGCGCGTCCTTGGTGACCGCGCCGACGTAGATCCGGCCGTCGTCCGTCATCAGCGCGTTGATCAGGCGCGTCTTGAAGACCGTGCCCGAGCCGAACTTGCCGGTGACCTTGTCGCCGAGGGCGTCCAGGAACTGCTGGGCCTGCGGCGGGACGCCCTTCGTCGCCTCGGTCGGCAGGGCGGCGCCGCCCGGGGTCCTGATCTCGGCGATGCTGTTCCAGCCCTTGCCGATGATCTTCGGGGCGCCCTCGTCCTCGAAGGCGCGCAGGTCGCCGCGGGCCTTCTCGGTGGCCTCGCGGGCGTCCTTCTCGTGGCGCTCGGCCGCCTCGTCGGCCTCGGTGACCTTCGCGCCCTTGGGCGGGGTGAAGGTGAAGGAGGACGCGGCGGGCTTCCCGAAGTCGACCGAGGTGAAACCGGCGTCCACGACGGCCTTGCCGCCACCGCTCGGCCGGAGCGTGAACTTGAGCGGCACGCCGTTCTCCGCGTCCACGGCGACGGTGATCGAGCCCACCGTGGAGCCGCTCTGCTCCGGCTTGAGGACCAGGCGGTACGCGTCGCGCCCGGCGACCCGCGCGGTGCCGTCCACCGTGACGGACGTGGTGCCGTCGGCGGCTTCGAGCGCCTGCTCGGCCAGGGCCTTCGGGGTGGTCGGGACGCCCTCGGGGACGGCCCGGTCCTGGTGGCGCGGGGCCTTGTCCTTGGCGTCGGCCTCCGCGTGGTACACCGCGTTGGTCGCGCTGTCGTACGCCCAGACCTGGTCGCCGTTGTGGATCAGGCTGTACTCGGCGGCGTCGTCCAGGATGGAGAGCCGCTGCTTGTCGGGGCCGTCCGCGGCAACGCGCAGGGTGTGCGTGCCGGAGGCCAGCTCGGTGAGCTTGCTCTGCGGGTCGGCGCTCGACGTGTCCTCGCCGCCGCGCCCGCTCTTGCCCGCGTCGGACAGGAAGGAGCCGGCCAGGCCGCCCACGGAGGGGATGCCCAGGTCCGTGCTGATCTTCACCGTGCCGGAGAACTGCTCGGTGTCCGAAGCGGCGATCTTCTCGATGAGTTCCTGCGCGGTGATCTCCGGCAGGTCGGGGTCGCCGGAGCTGGCGAGCGCCGGGACCAGACCGATGGTCGCCGCCGCCACCCCCGCCACCGCGACGGGGACGATGTAGCGGGCCGCCCTGCGGCGGCTCCCGGCGCTCCGGCCGGCGGCCGTGCCGGTGGTCTCCGCGCTGTCGTTCGGTGCCATGTGTGCCCTACCTCCGTGGTCGGCGGCTTCCTCGGGATGCGCTCGCCCACTCCGTGCCGCCATTCTCACCCGTTTTGGTCAGGAGTGGTTGTGTCTCCATCCGACCAAAACGGGCTGCGGAAAGCGTCAACCCGGGGGAGCAACTCCGCGTACCTCTTCGGTATGACGATGGAGCGCCGATTCTCCCCCGTCCAGTAGGGGTTGGGGCCGCGCGGGCTCCGGGCTCCGGGCTCCGGGCTCCGGGAGAGGCGTCAGCCGGCGCGGTGGACCACCGCGTCGCACATCTCTTCCAGGGCGAGCTTGGCGTAGCACTCGGGCAGCGGCCCCAGCGTGGCCCGCGCCTCCTGCGCGTACCGCACGGTGTCCCGGCGGGCCCGGGCCAGCGCCGGGTGCGCGCGCAGCAGGCGCAGCGCCTCGGTGAGCCGGTCCGGGTCGCCGAGGTCGCCGTCGAGCAGTTCGACGAGGGCCAGGTCGTCCGGCTTGCCGTCCGCCGCCGCCTGCGCCCGCAGATGCAGGACGGGGAGGGTCGGGATGCCCTCCAGGAGGTCCGTACCGGGGGTCTTGCCGGACTCGTGGGAGTCCGACGCGATGTCCAGGACGTCGTCGGCGAGCTGGAAGGCGACACCGAGCCGTTCACCGTACTGGGTGAGGATGTCCGTCGTGGACTCGTCGGCGCCGGACATCATCGCGCCGAACCGGCAGGCCACGGCGATCAGCGAGCCGGTCTTGCCGCTGAGCACCTCCAGGTAGTGCGCCACCGGGTCGCGGCCGTCGCGCGGGCCGGCCGTCTCCAGGATCTGGCCGGTGACCAGGCGTTCGAACGCCTCCGCCTGGATGCGGACGGCCTCCGGGCCCAGGTCGGCCAGTATGTGCGAGGCGCGCGCGAAGAGGAAGTCGCCGGTCAGTACGGCGACCGAGTTGCCCCAGCGGGAATTGGCGCTGGGCACACCGCGCCGCACATCGGCCTCGTCCATGACGTCGTCGTGGTACAGCGTCGCGAGGTGGGTCAGCTCCACGACGACGGCGGCGGGCACCACGCCCGGCGCGTCGGCGTCGCCGAACTGGGCGGCCAGCATCGCGAGCAGCGGACGGAACCGCTTGCCGCCCGCGCGCACCAGGTGCTGGGCGGCTTCCGTGATGAAGGGCACGTCGCTCTTGGTGGCTTCGAGCAGGCCCGACTCGACAGCAGCCAAACCGGCCTGGACACCGGCCTCAAGAGCCTGGTCCCGCACGCTCAGTCCGAACGGCCCGACGACGGTCACGAGGGGATCTCCTGTCTGCTGACGATCACACGGAATGTCGATGTGTCGTTGTCAACCACTGATGTCAGCGTATCCGGTCGTCTTCGGATCACCGTGGGCGCCTTCCCGCCACCGCCGGTATGTTCGAGATCAGCTCATACGATCAGGAGTTGCCGTTTTGTCCCACACCGCCGCCGCCACGGAACCGGAGCAGCCGCCGCCGGCCGACGACCACGCCTTCTTCGGCCAGCCGCGCGGCCTGATGACCCTGTCCGGCCTGGAGGTCTGGGAGCGGTTCTCGTTCCTCGGCATGCAGGCGATCCTCGTCCTCTACTTCGCGGACACGGTCGCACACGGCGGCATGGGCATGGAGGCCGGGACCGCCGCCTCCGTCTCGGCCGCGTACGGCACGCTGGTCTATCTGGTGTCGGTGGCCGGCGGCTGGCTGGCCGACCGCATCCTCGGCTCGTACCGGGCGGTGCTCTACGGCGGCATCCTGATCGCCTGCGGCCATTACGCCATGGCGGTGCCCACGGACGCGATGACCTGGGTCGGGCTCGGGCTGATCAGCGCCGGGACGGGCCTGCTCAAGCCCAATGTGGCCACGATGGTCGGCAAGCTCTACCGGACGGACGACGAGCGCCGGGACGCGGGCTTCGCCCTCTACTACATGGGCATCAACATCGGCGCGTTCCTCGGACCGCTGATCACCGGCTGGCTCGGCGACCACGCGAGCTGGCACTGGGGCTTCTCGGCCGCCGCCTTCGGCATGACGCTGGGCCTCATCCAGTATGTGGCGGGCCGCCGTCACCTGGCCGGGCGAAAGCACACCGCCGAATTCGCGCTGGCCCCCGGCCCCATGCGCCGCGCCGTCCGGCTGATCGCCGCCGGGGCCGTCGTCGTCGCGGCCGTCGCGACCGCGCTGGCCCTGGCCGGGTGGCTCACCATGGACCGGTTCGTGGACCTGCTCACCCTGATCTCGGTGATCGCGCCCGTCGTCTACTTCGCGGTGATGTTCCGCAGCCCCCGGGTCACCGCCGCCGAACGCGGCAGGCTGCGCCCGTACGTGGTGCTGTTCCTGGCCTCCGTGGTGTTCAACTTCATCCTCTTCCAGGCGTACTCGACGATGATGCTGCTCGCCTCGACCAACGCCCGTACCGAGATCTTCGGCTTCCACTTCCCGGCGAGCTGGTACGCCTCCGCGCTCGGCGCCTTCGAGGTGGCGCTCGCCCCGGTGGTCGCGGCCGTCTGGGCGAAGATGGGGCCGCGCCAGCCGCATGCCTCCAACAAGATCGCCATCGGAGTGATCCTGGGCGGGCTCTCCTTCCTGCTGATGGTCCTGCCCACCTCCGGGCACTCCGGCGACACCTACAAGATGGCCGCCTGGTGGATCGTCGGCTCCTATCTGCTCCTCGGGCTCGGCGACATCCTGCTGGAGACCTCCGGCATGTCGGCGACCACCAAGCTCGCCCCGAAGGCGTTCGCCAGCCAGACCATGGCGCTCTGGTTCCTCTCGCTGGCCCTCGCCAACGGCATCCAGGCCCAGATCGTGAAGCTGTACGGCGAGGTGTCCAACCCCGCCTACTTCGGTGTCAATGGCGCTGTCGCGGTGGCGGCCGGCGCGGCCGTCATCGCCGCCGCCCCCTGGCTCAAGCGCACCATGCACCCCGTCCACTGAGGTACGCCCATGCACATCCAGACCGCGTTCCCGTACGAGACGACCCACGAGGACCTCTACATCCCGCTCGAAGGGGGCACCTCCCAGGCTTCAAGCTCTGGGGGAGGCACCCAGCTGTACGCGCGGATCTGGCGGCCGGTCACGGACGAGCCCGTGCCCGCGCTCCTGGAGTACCTGCCGTACCGGCTGAGCGACTGGACCGCGCCGCGCGACTGGCAGCGCCACCCCTGGTACGCCGGACACGGCTACGCCTCCGTCCGGGTGGACGTGCGCGGCCACGGCAACAGCGAGGGCATGCCGGGCGACGAGTACGACGCGACGGAGCTGGCGGACGGGGTGGCCGTCATCCACTGGCTGGCCCAGCAGGAGTGGTGCTCCGGCCGGGTCGGCATGTTCGGGATCTCCTGGGGCGGCTTCAACTCGCTCCAGATCGCCGCGCTGGCCCCGGAGCCGCTGAAGGCCGTCGTCACCGTGTGCTCGACCGACGACCGCTACGACAACGACGTCCACTACATGGGCGGCTCGGTCCTCGCCGTGGACATGCACGCCTGGGCGGCCACCATGCTGGCCTTCGTCTGCCGGCCGCCCGACCCGGCGGACGTCGGCGGCGACTGGCGGAAGATGTGGCTCGACCGGCTGGAGGCGGTGAACCCCTTCATCCACACCTGGCTCGCCCACCAGACCCGCGACGCCTACTGGAAGCACGGCAGCGTCTGCGAGGACTACTCCGCCGTCGAGGCCGCCGTCCTCGCGGTCGGCGGCTGGCACGACCCGTACCGCGACACCGTTCTCCGGCTCGTCGAGCACCTGGACCCGGCGCGGGTGCGCGGCATCATCGGGCCCTGGTCGCACCAGTACCCCGACCGGGGGCTGCCGCCCGGACCGGCCATCGGCTTCCTCCAGGAGACCCTGCGCTGGTGGGACCAGCACCTCAAGGACAAGGACACCGGAGTCCTGGAGGAGCCGCTGCTGCGGGCCTGGATCAGCGAGTCGCACCCGCCCGCCACCGTCTACGAGACGCTGCCCGGCCGCTGGGCCGCCGAGAACGCCTGGCCCTCGGAGAACATCACCCCGGTGGCGTACGCCCTCCAGGGCGGCCCGCAGCTCGTCCGCTCGCCGCAGCAGACCGGGCTCGACGCCGGGCGCTTCTTCCCCTTCGGCAACGACGCCGATCTGCCGCCCGACCAGCGCGACGAGGACGCCAAGTCGCTCTGCTTCGAGTTCCCGGTGGCCGACGCGCCCATCGAGATCCTGGGCCGGCCCAGGGTGCGGCTGCGCATCCGGATGGACGTGCCGCGCGGTCAGGCGATCGCCCGGCTCTGCGATGTCGCCCCGGACGGCTCCTCCACCCTCGTCACGCGCGGCGCGCTCAACCTGGCCGCCCGCAACGGCCGCGACCGCACCGAGGACTGGCCCGCCGGCGCCACCGAGGACGTCACCTTCGAGCTGAACGGCATCGGCCACACCTTCCCGCCCGGCCACCGCATCCGGCTCGCCGTCTCCTCCTCGTACTGGCCCTGGATCTGGCCGCAGGCCGGCTCGGCGGGCTTCACCCTGGAGGCGGACGGCAGCCTCGTCGAACTCCCGGTGCGCGGGGAGACCGAGGACCCCGCGATCTCCTTCGATGAGCCGGAGCAGGCCGAACCGCTGGGCGTGGTGTACCCGGAGACGCTGGACACGCCGCGCCCGGAGCGGCTGGTGGTCCGCGATGTCGCCGCGGGCGAGTGGCGCCTGGAGGTGGACCCGCGCTACGGCGGCACCCGCGTCTACCCGGACGGCCTGGAGTTCACCGAGGACGCGCGGGAGACGTACACCGTCCGCGAGGACGACCCGCTCTCCGCACGCACCCGCTCCGACTGGACGATCCGGCTGCACCGGCCGGAGATGTCCTGGGACGTGCAGATCGACACCCGCTCCGAGATCACCGCCGACGCCGACGCCTTCCACACCACCGACGAGGTCGTCTGCACCGAGGGCGGCGAGGTCGTCTTCCACCGCACCTGGGAGAAGAGCATCCCGCGCACCTCCGGGTGACACGACGGGTAGGGCGTACTTTCCGGGGCACTGGGGATGGTCGGGGCACCGTCCGGGTGGCGGCCGTCAGGCACACCGCCCGGGCAACGGCCCCGACGTAACGTGTCGTGCAAGCGACCCGACGTGTCATGCAAGCGACCCGGAAAGCGAGGCAGCGACAGATGCCCGAGCAGAGCAGCCCGCTCGATGTGCCCGAGGACGATCCCTTCGGCCCGCACAACCTGCCCTACGGCGTGTTCTCCACCGTTCCTAATCAGTGAGCAGGAGTGGGTCTTGGACCCACTGCCTGGTACTGCGCGCATCCCGAACGGTTTTGGATGCGCTGGTCCCCCGCGTTCCCTGTTGTGTCCCCGTTTGGCAGAGTGCATCGTGTGCACGTTCCGTGACGGGTGGGCGGGTTTCCTCACGCCCTGGGATACCACGATCGGCCTGTACGGTCCGATGCCCCGCTGCATCACTCTGGTGCTGCGGGGGCGGTGCCGTCCGTCGCCGGATCGGGTGCCCGAGGGCGCGTCGCCCGATCGCGATGCCGGCGGCATCGTGACGGGACATCTTTCGTCGTGGGGCGGTCAGCGGCTTGCGCCAGTGCTGGTCGCCCCACATCGAGGTGTAGGCCGGATCGACCGCGACAATACTCAGACCGGCCTCGGCTGCCATCGAGACCAGTCGGGCCTTCAGCTTCCCGGTGGGAATGCCGGAGATGAGCTGCCGGAACCGCTTTTTGCGACCATGCTTCTCGCGGGTCTTCTCGGTGGTGAAGTCCAGGTTCTCGATGCCGATGGCGGCGACGCCACAGCGTTTCGCCCAGTACAGGACCTGGGTGATGGCGTGCCGGATCTGCGCGTCACGGTGTTCAGCGGTGCCGGACAGGTCGTAGAAGAAGCGGCGCGGGTCTCCGACCGGGTTGCCGTGGATGTCGAGCCGGTAGGCGGCGAAGTGGTCGGCGTTCGTGTCGACGCCGATCATGCCTGCTGCGCGTGCGGTCTGAAGTGGGATCGTCCGGACCACCGGTCGCTGCCACGAGGCGGTGAGGTACCAGCGCCCACGCTCCACATCGAGGTGGATGCGATAGGCCACAGCCCGGTTGCTCTCGATGCGGTCGGCCCATTCCTGGCCCCGGTGCGCGAACGCGATCTTCGAGGTGAGGACGTAGCGTCCGTGCTTGGCGTTCGCCAGCTCCGCGAGCGGGGCCGGGAGCTTGATGGACACCTCGCCGTCGGGGGTGACGCGGATCGTCTCGTTCCCATACCGCTTCCCCGACTCGCCGTCGGCCGCGAGGAACCAACGCTCGGCCTCCCAGCGTTCCCGCCACTCGGCCTCGGTGAGCCGGGCGGCTTCGAGGTTGTGCCGGTTGCCCAGCAGTTTCCGGCCGCCACGCACGACATGCACGACACCGTTCTCACGGTCGGCACGCGCGACGTCGAGGCGGTGTTCCAGGATCGTCAGGCGTCGAGCTTTCCGGAACCACTCGCTCTTGGAGCGGTAGCCGCCCAGGGCACGCTTGGTGCCCTTCTCGCCGAGTGGTTGCGAGAGGCGGTGCGTCAGCGTGCGGACACCGGCCTCAAGGCCCTGGATGTGGGCGAGCCGGCAGCGACGTGAGAGCGCCCATTGATCGTGCGTGGCTTTCGTAATGGCTCCGGCCCACCGCGAGGACGAGGCTGCCGTCAGGCCCTGTTTACGCGCCGCCCACGTATCGGTGGAATGGTCGCCCGCGTCCTGGCAGCGGGCTTTGAGATCGCGGGACGCCAGGTGTCCGAGGTGTCCGCCGACCAGGCGCAGCACCTTGTCGTCTTCCGGCGTGAGGTGCTTGAGCCGGTCGCGGATCGCGACACCGGACGGGCCGGGGCGACGAACGGCGCGTCGATGGTGCGGAGCTGCTTCTTCTTCGGCTCAGTCATCGGCGGCAGCCGCCTCAAGAGCCTTCTCCGCCCGGTTCTTCGCGGAGCGCCGGCCGTACAGGCGGGCGCAGAACGAGGTCAGCACCTCGACCATGTCCCGCACCAGATCGTCTTCGACTTCGCCCTCGTCCAGAACCACCAGACGACGCCCGGAAGCGGCAAGCGCGGCCTCGACCAGTTCGACGTTCATCCGGCCAAGCCGGTCCTTGTGCTCGACCACGACCGTGGCCACGTCCGGATCGGCGAGCAGACGACGGGCCTTGGTACGCGAGCCGTTCATACCGGAAGCGATCTCGGATTCGATCCGCACGACCCGGTGCCCAGCCTTCGCGGCCCACTGGGCGAGCCGGGCCGTCTGGCGCTCCAAGTCCTGCTTCCGATCGTGCGAGGAGACACGGGCATACAAGCCCACACCACCCGTCACGGACGGTGAGGAGTTCGCTTCGATGTTCACCAGGATCGTGCGCGGTCCGACCCGCTCCGCAGGCACCGGCAACGTTCCCTCACGGAACCATCGATACGCGGTCTGCCGATGCACACCGTTCGCTTCAGCCCACTCCGTAAGGTTCACGAGCAAGATCGTAACATCGCTCAAGCGCTTTAACACTCACTCAATCGACTGTATAGGCGCACAGTTGACCACCCCCGACCGGCCGGAGCCGCGCGTCGGCGTCCGCATCGGCGACCACGTCCTGGACGCCGGGGCCGCCGCGCTCGCCCTCGGCTCGCCCTACGCCCGGCTGCTGGCCCAGCCCGACCTGATGGCCCTGCTCGGGGCCGGGCGCACCGCCTGGCGCGATGTGCGCCGCGCGCTGACCGCCTGGGTGACCGTCCCCGCCCACCGCGCGGACATGGAACCGCTGCTGCACCACCTGGACACGGTGACGCCGCATCTGCCGTACCGGGTCGCGGACTACGTGGACTTCTACGCAAGCGAGCACCACGCCTCCAACGTCGGCCGGATCTTCCGCCCGGACGCCGAGTCGCCCCTCACCCCCAACTGGAAGCACCTGCCGATCGGTTACCACGGGCGCGCGGGCACCGTCGTGGTCTCCGGCACCGAGGTCGTCCGCCCGGCCGGACAGCGCAAGGCCCCGGCCGACCCGGCGCCCGTCTTCGGCCCGTCCGGGAAGCTCGACATCGAGGCGGAGGTCGGCTTCGTCGTCGGCACCCCCTCCGAGCAGGGCACGCCCGTGCCGCTGGCCGACTTCCGGGACCACGTCTTCGGGATCTCGCTGCTCAACGACTGGTCGGCGCGCGACATCCAGGCCTGGGAGTACGTCCCGCTCGGCCCGTTCCTGGGCAAGTCCTTCGCGACCTCCGTCGCCGCCTGGGTCACCCCGCTGGAGGCCCAGGACGCCGCCCGCACCGCGCCGCCCGCCCGCGACCTCCCGGTCCTCCCCTATCTGGACGACTCCGCCGAGGACGAGCCCGGCGGCTACGACCTGCGGATGTCCGTCGCGATCAACGGGCACGTCGTCGCGGAGCCGCCGTTCGCCACGATGTACTGGACGGCCGCGCAGCAGCTCGCCCAGATGACGGTCAACGGCGCCTCGCTGCGCACCGGCGACCTGTACGCCTCGGGCACTGTCAGCGGACCCGAGCCGGGCCAGCGCGGCTGCCTCCTCGAACTCACCTGGAACGGCCGCGACCCGCTGGACCTCCCGGACGGCAAGCGCACCTTCCTGGAGGACGGCGACACGGTCACCCTCACCGCCTGGGCCCCCGGACCGGACGGCACGCGGGTGGGCCTCGGCGAGGTATCGGGCCGGGTGACCCCGACCGGCTGAGGGGGCCTGCGGGGCGGCCGGAGCGGCCGAGACGGCAGGGGCCGGCTCACTCGTACTCCGGGGGCTCCTCGTCCCAGCCGAACTCGGCGTCGTGAGCGGGGGCGGCGGGGGCCGGGGTGCTGGGGGCCGGGGGCTTCGCCGCCGGGGCCGGGGTGTCCGGGGTGCTGGGGGCCGGGGTGTCCGGGGTGTCCGGGGTGGCCGGGGTGGCCGGGGCGAGGCCGGACAGCACCTCCAGCACCGCTTCGCCGTACGTCGCCAGCTTCTTCTCGCCCAGGCCGCTGATGCCGCCCAGTTCGCCGAGCGTCGCCGGGCGGACCGTGGCGATCTCGCGCAGGGTCGCGTCGTGGAAGATCACATAGGCCGGGAGGCCCAGCTCCTTGGCCTGGGCGCCGCGCCAGGCGCGCAGGGCCTCGAAGACCGGGACGGCCGTCTCGGGGAGATCGGCGGCGACCGCCGCCTTGGGCTTGCGCTCGCCCCGGCCGGACGAGGACCGGGAGGCGGCCGGCTTCTTCGGCTCCTTGCGGAGCTGGACCTCGCGCTCCCGGCCCAGGACCGCGCCGCTCGCCTCCGTGAGGACCAGCGTGCCGTACTCGCCCTCGACGGCCAGGAGGCCCTGGGCGAGGAGCTGGCGGACCACGCCGCGCCACTCCGCCTCGTTCAGCTCCTCGCCGATGCCGAACACCGAGAGCTGGTCGTGGTCGAACTGGATGACCTTCGCCGTGCGGCGGCCGAGCAGGATGTCGACGATCTGGCCGGCCCCGAACTTCTGGTTCCGCTCGCGCTTGAGGCGGACCACTGCGGAGAGCAGCTTCTGCGCGGCCACCGTGCCGTCCCAGGTCTCGGGCGGGGTGAGGCAGGTGTCGCAGTTGCCGCAGGAGGCGGCGGCCGGTTCCTGGCCGAAGTACGTGAGGAGCTGGGCCCGGCGGCACTGCGCGGTCTCGCACAGGGCCAGCATCGAGTCCAGGTGGGCGGCGGCCCGGCGGCGGAAGGCCTCGTCGCCCTCGCCGCCCTGGATGAGCTTGCGCTGCTGGACGACGTCCTGGAGGCCGTACGCCATCCACGCCGTGGACGGGGCGCCGTCACGGCCGGCCCGGCCGGTCTCCTGGTAGTAGCCCTCGACGGACTTGGGCAGGTCCAGGTGGGCGACGAAGCGGACGTCCGGCTTGTCGATGCCCATGCCGAAGGCGATCGTCGCCACGACGACCAGGCCCTCCTCGCGCAGGAAGCGGGACTGGTGGGCCGCGCGCGTCCCGGCGTCGAGCCCCGCGTGGTACGGGACGGCCTCGATGCCGTTGCGGCAGAGGTATTCGGCGGTCTTCTCCGTGGACGCGCGGGACAGGCAGTAGACGATGCCCGCGTCCCCGGTGTGCTCCTCCTTGAGGAAGGAGAGCAGCTGCTTCTTCGGGTCCGCCTTGCCGACGATGCGGTACTGGATGTTGGGCCGGTCGAAGCTGGCCACGAAGTGCTTCGCGTCGGGCATGCCGAGGCGCTGGGTGATCTCCTGGTGCGTGGCGTTCGTCGCGGTGGCCGTCAGGGCGATGCGCGGGACGTCCGGCCAGCGCTCGCCCAGGACGGACAGGGCGAGGTAGTCGGGGCGGAAGTCGTGGCCCCACTGGGCGACGCAGTGCGCCTCGTCGATCGCGAAGACGGAGACCTCGCCGCGCGCCAGCAGCGCCAGCGTGGTGTCGAGGCGCAGCCGTTCCGGGGCGAGGTAGAGCAGGTCCAGCTCGCCGGCGACGAACTGGGCCTCCATCGAGCGGCGCTCGTCGAAGTCCTGCGTGGAGTTGATGAAGCCGGCCCGCACGCCGAGCGCCCGCAGCGCGTCCACCTGGTCCTGCATGAGGGCGATCAGCGGGGAGATCACGACGCCGGTGCCGCGCCGGACCAGGGCCGGGATCTGGTAGCAGAGGGACTTGCCGCCGCCGGTGGGCATGAGCACGACGGCGTCCCCGCCGGCCACCACGTGGTCGACGATCGCCTCCTGCTCGCCGCGGAACGCCTCGTAACCGAAGACACGGTGCAGCGTGCGCCGCGCCTCGCTCTCGGCCGCGGCGGCCGCCCCGCCCGTGGTCCCGTCGATGGTCATGTCCGTCACGCCCGTCCCGCTCATCGCTCTGTTCCCCCGGTACCGCACCGCTCCCGCTGCGTCCAGCGCTCTCCCTGCCACCCTAGGGTGTGTCCGACGGATCAGGGCCGGGGTCACGACGCCTGGTGCGGCACCTCGCCGCGTTACCGAAACACCCCGATAGCTCCGCTATCGCCGCGCTTCGGCGCCTTGCGATGCACCACACCAGACGCCGCGCCCTTCCCGACCCTGATCCGTCGGACACACCCTAAGCGCCGCCTGTGACAACGCCGGACGGGCTTGACTTCCCCCAAGGGTGCCAAGCCCGTCCGGCGATCTCGTACGGCCGCGCGGTTACCTCACGAACACCCCGGCCTGGCTCGCCAGGTCCAGGAAGTACTGCGGGGCCACGCCCAGCACCACCGTGAAGGCGACGCCGATCGCGATCGTGGTCATCGTCAGCGGGGACGGGACGGCGACCGTGGGGCCGTCCGCCTTCGGCTCGCTGAAGAACATCAGCACGATGACCCGGATGTAGAAGAACGCGGCGATCGCCGAGGAGATCACACCGACCACGACCAGGCCGCTCGCGCCGCCGTCCGCCGCCGCCTTGAACACCGCGAACTTGCCGGAGAAGCCCGAGGTCAGCGGGATACCGGCGAAGGCCAGCAGGAACACCGCGAAGACCGCGGCGACCAGCGGCGAGCGGCGGCCCAGCCCGGCCCACTTCGACAGGTGCGTCGCCTCGCCGCCCGCGTCCCGCACCAGGGTGACGACGGCGAAGGCGCCGACCGTCACGAAGGAGTAGGTGACGAGGTAGAAGAGGACGGACGAGATGCCCTCCGGGGTGGCCGCGATCACACCGGCCAGGATGAACCCGGCGTGCACGATCGAGGAGTAGGCCAGCAGCCGCTTGATGTCGGTCTGGGTGACCGCGACGACCGCGCCGCCCACCATCGTGAGGATCGCGACGCCCCACATGACCGGCCGCAGGTCCCAGGTGAGGCCCGGCACCACCACGTACAGCAGGCGCAGCAGCGCGCCGAACCCGGCGATCTTGGTGGCCGTGGCCATGAAGCCGGTGACCGGGGTCGGGGCGCCCTGGTAGACGTCCGGGGTCCACATGTGGAACGGGACGGCGCCGACCTTGAAGAGCAGGCCGGTCAGGATCATCGCGCCGCCGATGAGCAGCAGCGCGTCGTTGCCCATGGTGTCGGCGAGCACCGGGTCGATCTGCTGGATCGAGCCGTCGACCACCTCGGCGATGCGGGCGTACGAGACGGAGCCCGCGTACCCGTAGAGGAGGGCGATGCCGAACAGCAGGAACGCCGAGGAGAACGCGCCGAGCAGGAAGTACTTCACGGCCGCTTCCTGCGACATCAGCCGCTTGCGGCGGGCGACGGCGCACAGCAGGTAGAGCGGCAGCGAGAACACTTCCAGGGCCACGAACAGCGTCAGCAGGTCGTTGGCCGCCGGGAAGACCAGCATGCCGGCCACCGAGAACAGCACCAGCGGGAAGACCTCGGTGGTGGTGAACCCGGCCCGGACGGCGGCCTTCTCGCTGTCGCTGCCGGGCACGGACGCGGCCTGCGCGGCGAAGGAGTCCACCCTTCCCCAAGCTCTCAACTTCGTTCGAGCAGGGGATACCCCATCTCCATGCGACTCGGGGTCGAGCCGCCGTTCCGCGAAGGTGAACACGGCGACCAGGGACGTCAGCAGGATGAGGCCCTGGAGGAACAGCGAGGGCCCGTCCACCGCGATGGCGCCCATCGCGGCGAGCTGCGCCTTCGTCGTCGCGTATCCGTCGGTCGCCAGGCCGACCACCGCTGCGAACGCGGCGACCAGCGCGGCCACGGTCAGGAAGAGCTGGGTGTGGTACCGGGCGCGGCGCGGCACGAATGCCTCGACCAGGACCCCGAGGACGGCGACCCCGACCACGATCAGGATCGGGGCCAGCTGGGTGTACTCGATGACCGGGGCCTCGAACTTCTTGTCCGCGGCGAAGGTCGTCACCCCGCTCGCCGTCGTCCACAGACTGTGGACAGCTGTTGCGCTCACTTGGCGGCCTCCACCTCGGGCTGGGGGTCCTTCTTCTGTACGTCCGACATGGTGTGCTGGACCGCCGGGTTGACGATGTCGGTCAGCGGCTTCGGGTAGACACCCAGGAACAGCAGCAGCGCGATCAGCGGGACGACCACGACCAGCTCACGGGCCTTGAGGTCCGTCATGCCCTGCACCTCGGCCTTGACCGGGCCCGTCATGGTGCGCTGGTAGAGCACCAGGACGTAGATCGCGGCGAGCACGATGCCGACCGTGGCGACGATGCCGACCGCCGGATACGCGGCGAAGGCGCCGACCAGGACCAGGAACTCACTGACGAACGGGGCGAGCCCCGGCAGCGACAGCGTGGCCAGTCCGCCGATCAGGAAGGTGCCGGCGAGCACCGGGGCCACCTTCTGCACCCCGCCGTAGTCGGCGATGAGCCGGGAGCCGCGTCGGGTGATCAGGAAGCCCGCCACCAGCATCAGCGCGGCCGTCGAGAGGCCGTGGTTGACCATGTACAGCGTCGCGCCCGACTGGCCCTGGCTGGTCATCGCGAAGATGCCGAGCACGATGAACCCGAAGTGCGAGATGGACGCGTAGGCGATCAGCCGCTTGATGTCGCGCTGGCCGACCGCGAGCAGCGCCCCGTACACGATGCTGATCAGCGCCAGGACCAGGATCACCGGCGTCGCCCACTTGCTGGCCTCCGGGAACAGCTGGAGGCAGAAGCGGAGCATCGCGAACGTGCCGACCTTGTCCACGACGGCGGTGAGCAGCACCGCGATCGGGGACGTGGCCTCGCCCATGGCGTTGGGCAGCCAGGTGTGCAGCGGCCACAGCGGGGCCTTCACCGCGAAGGCGAAGAAGAACCCGAGGAAAAGCCACCGCTCGGTGCTCGTCGACATGGAGAGCGAGCCGTTGGCGCGGGCCTCGGCGATCTCGGAGAGCGAGAACGAGCCCGCGACCACGTACAGCCCGATCACCGCGGCCAGCATGATCAGCCCGCCGGCCAGGTTGTACAGGAGGAACTTGACCGCGGCGTACGAGCGCTGCGCCGCCGCGTTCTCGTCGCTGCCGGAGTGCGCCCGGTCGCCGAAGCCGCCGATGAGGAAGTACATCGGGATGAGCATGGCTTCGAACAGGATGTAGAAGAGGAAGACGTCGGTGGCCTCGAAGGAGAGGATCACCATCGCTTCCACCATCAGGATCAGGGCGAAGAAGCCCTGGGTGGGACGCCAGCGCGAGGACTTCGTCTCCAGGTCGTCGGCGTCGTGCCAGCCTGCCAGGATGACGAAGGGGATCAGCAGCGCGGTGAGCGCCATGAGCGCCACCCCGATGCCGTCCACGCCCAGTTCGTAGCGGACGCCGAAGTCCTTGATCCAGGCGTGCGATTCGGTGAGCTGGAAGCGGTCGCCGCCGGGCTCGAAGCGGGCGAGCGCGATGCCCGCGAGGACGAGCGTGCCCAGCGAGAAGGCCAGCGCGAGCCATTTGGCCGTCGTGCGCCGGGCCGCCGGGACGGCGGCGGTGGCGACGGCGCCGATCGCCGGGAGCGCCGCCGTCGCTGTCAGGAGGGGAAAGGACATGTGATCAGACCGCCCTCATCAGCAGGGTCGCGGCGATGAGAACCGCCGTACCGCCGAACATCGAGACCGCGTAGGAGCGGACGTAGCCGTTCTGCAGTTTGCGCAGCCGGCCGGAGAGCCCGCCCATGGCGGCGGCGGTGCCGTTGACGACACCGTCGACCAGGGTGTGGTCGACGTAGACCAGGGAGCGGGTGAGGTGCTCGCCGCCGCGGACCAGGACCACGTGGTTGAAGTCGTCCTGGAGGAGGTCGCGGCGCGCGGCGCGGGTGAGCAGCGAGCCGCGCGGGGCGGTCACCGGAACCGGCTTGCGGCCGTACATCGCCCAGGCGATGGCGACACCGACGACGAGCACCACCATGGTGGCGGCGGTGACGGTGGCCGCGCCGATCGGGGCGTCCCCGTGGTCGTGGCCGGTGACCGGCTCCAGCCAGTTCAGGAAGCGGTCCCCGATGGAGAAGAAGCCACCGGCGAAGACCGAGCCGAAGGCCAGCACGATCATCGGGATGGTCATGGACTTCGGGGACTCGTGCGGATGCGGCGCGTTGCCCTCCCCCGCGGCGGAGCCGCCATCGGCTTCAGTGGGCTGCCAGCGCTTCTCGCCGAAGAAGGTCAGCAGCATCACGCGCGTCATGTAGAACGCGGTGATCGCGGCGCCCAGCAGGGCGACGGAGCCGAGAATCCAGCCCTCGGTGCCGCCCTTGGCGAAGGCCGCCTCGATGATCTTGTCCTTGGAGAAGAAGCCGGACAGGCCGGGGAAGCCGATGATCGCGAGGTAGCCGAGGCCGAAGGTGATGAACGTGACCGGCATGTACTTCCGCAGGCCGCCGAACTTCCGCATGTCCACCTCGTCGTTCATGCCGTGCATGACCGAACCGGCGCCGAGGAAGAGCCCGGCCTTGAAGAAGCCGTGCGTCACCAGGTGCATGATCGCGAAGACGTAGCCGATGGGGCCGAGCCCGGCGGCCAGGATCATGTAGCCGATCTGCGACATCGTGGAACCGGCGAGGGCCTTCTTGATGTCGTCCTTCGCGCAACCGACGATCGCACCGAACAGCAGCGTGACCGCGCCGACGACCACGACGACCATCTGCGCGTCCGGGGCGCCGTTGAAGATGGCGCCGGAGCGGACGACGAGGTAGACGCCGGCGGTGACCATGGTGGCGGCGTGGATGAGGGCGGAGACCGGGGTCGGGCCCTCCATCGCGTCACCGAGCCAGGACTGCAGCGGCACCTGGGCCGACTTGCCGCAGGCGGCGAGCAGCAGCATCAGGCCGATGGCCGTCAGCTTGCCCTCGCTCGCCTCACCGGCCGACTCCAGGACCGGGCCGAAGGCGAACGTGCCGAAGGTGGTGAACATCAGCATGATCGCGATCGACAGGCCCATGTCGCCGACGCGGTTGACCAGGAACGCCTTCTTGGCGGCGGTGGCCGCGCTGGGCTTGTGCTGCCAGAAGCCGATGAGCAGGTACGACGCCAGGCCGACGCCCTCCCACCCGAGGTACAGCAGCAGGTAGTTGTCGGCGATGACCAGGACCAGCATCGCCGCGAGGAACAGGTTGAGGTAGCCGAAGAAGCGGCGCCGGCGCTCGTCGTGCTCCATGTAGCCGATCGAGTAGATGTGGATCAGCGTGCCCACACCGGTGATCAGCAGGACGAAGGTCATCGACAGCTGGTCGAGCTGGAAGGCCACATCGGCCTGGAAGCCCTCGACGGGCACCCAGCTGAACAGCTTCTGGTGCAGCGCGCGGTCCTCGGCGCCCCTGCCGAGCATGTCGGCGAAGAGCACCACGGCCACGACGAACGAGGCGGCGGCGAGCAGGGTGCCGAGCCAGTGCCCGGCGCGGTCGAGGCGCCGGCCGCCGCAGAGCAGCACCGCTGCCCCGAGCAGGGGCGCCGCGACGAGCAGCGCAATGAGGTTCTCCACAGTTCAAGCGCCCCTTACAACTTCATCAGGCTGGCGTCGTCGACCGAGGCCGAGTGGCGGGAACGGAACAGCGACACGATGATCGCGAGCCCGACCACGACCTCCGCGGCGGCGACGACCATCGTGAAGAAGGCGATGATCTGGCCGTCGAGGTTGCCGTGCATACGGGAGAAGGTGACGAACGCGAGGTTGCAGGCGTTGAGCATCAGCTCCACGCACATGAACACCACGATCGCGTTCCGCCGGATCAGCACCCCCGCCGCGCCGATGGTGAACAGCAGGGCGGCGAGATAGAGGTAGTTGACCGGATTCACTTGGCGACCTCCTCTTCTTCGGTGTCCCGGCCCAGCCGCTCACCGGAGCGCTGCTCCAGTGCCTTGAGGCCGGCCAGTGATTCCTGGGACACGTCACGCATCTGGCCGCGCTTGCGCAGCGTCCCCATGACGGTCAGCTCGGACGGGGTGCCGTCGGGGAGCAGGCCCGCGATGTCCACGGCGTTGTGCCGGGCGTAGACACCGGGGGCGGGCAGCGGCGGGAGGTGGTTGCTCCGCACGCGCTCCTCGGACAGTTCCCGCTGGGTCTTGGCGCGTTCGGTGCGCTCGCGGTGCGTGAGCACCATCGCGCCGACCGTGGCGGTGATCAGCAGGGCGCCGGTGATCTCGAAGGCGAAGACGTACTTGGTGAAGATGAGGCTGGCGAGCCCCTCCACGTTTCCGCCGTGCGCGGTGTTGGCGGTGCCCAGGCCGCTGAACGTCGTCAGCGAGGCGTTGCCGATACCGGCGATCAGCAGGACGCCGAAGCCGAGGCCGCATCCAGCGGCCAGCCAGCGCTGGCCCTTGAGCGTCTCCTTGAGCGAGTCCGCCGCGGTGACGCCGACGAGCATGACCACGAAGAGGAACAGCATCATGATCGCGCCGGTGTAGACGACGATCTGCACGATGCCGAGGAAGTAGGCGCCGTTGGCGAGGTAGAACACCGCCAGGATGATCATCGTCCCGGCGAGGCTCAGCGCGCTGTGCACCGCCCTCTTCAACAGCACCGTGGACAGGGCGCCGATCACGGCGATCGTGCCGAGCACCCAGAACTGGACGGCCTCGCCGGTCGAGGTCTGTGAGGCCGCTGCGGCCAGGCCGGTCATGCGTCCACCTCCTGCTCCCGCGCGGCGACGCGGTTCCCGCCGGCCTCGTCGGTCGGCTTCTCGCCCTTGGACACGGCGACCTGACGCTCCGTACCGGGGGCGGCCTCGGTGACCAGGCCCCGGTAGTAGTCCTGCTCGTCCGTGCCGGGGAAGATCGCGTGCGGGCTGTCGACCATGCCTTCCTCCAGGCCCGCGAGCAGCTCGTCCTTGGTGTAGATGAGGCTCTCGCGGGTGGTGTTGGCGAGCTCGAACTGGTTGGTCATCGTGAGCGCGCGGGTCGGGCACGCCTCGATGCACAGTCCGCACAGGATGCAGCGCGCGTAATTGATCTGGTAGACGCGGCCGTAGCGCTCCCCCGGCGAGTAGCGCTCCTCGTCGGTGTTGTCCGCGCCCTCCACGTAGATCGCGTCGGCCGGACAGGCCCAGGCGCACAGCTCGCAGCCGACGCACTTCTCCAGCCCGTCCGGATGGCGGTTGAGCTGGTGGCGGCCGTGGAAGCGGGGCGCCGTCACCTTCGGCGTCTCCGGATACTGCTCCGTCAGCCGCTTCTTGAACATGGCCTTGAAGGTCACGCCGAAGCCGGCCACCGGATTCAGGAACTTGTCCTCCGAGGACTGGGAGGACTGCGAGGACGCCGACCCCGTAGGCCCGGTGGACTTCGCCGGCCTCTTGGACCCCGGCGAATCAGGCAGTTCAGACACCGTCGGCCTCCTTTCCGTCACTCGGATTTCCGTCACTCTGAGTATCCATGCCGCCACTGACAACGAGCTCCCGCTCGCGGCGCGGCCTGCGCCTCGGTACCGGCGGCAGGGTCTGTCCGGGCAGCGGCGGCACCGGGAATCCACCCGCCATCGGGTCGAACGCCGGCTCGGGCTCCGCCTCGGCCGCGGCGGCCTTCTCCTTCTTGTCGCGGAAGATGTCGGCGACGAAGGAGATCAGCAGGATCGCGATCACGGCCCCGGCCACGTAGAGCAGGATCTTCGAGAAGTCGTAGCCCTCGTTGCGCAGCGCCCGCACCGTCGCGACCAGCATCAGCCAGACGACGGAGACCGGGATCAGGACCTTCCAGCCGAGCTTCATCAGCTGGTCGTAGCGGACGCGGGGCAGGGTGCCGCGCAGCCAGATGAAGAAGAACAGCAGCAGCTGGACCTTGACGACGAACCAGAGCATCGGCCACCAGCCCTGGTTCGCGCCCTCCCAGAAGGTGCTGATCGGCCACGGGGCCCGCCAGCCGCCCAGGAACAGGGTGGTGGAGACGGCGGCGACGGTGACCATGTTGACGTACTCGGCGAGCATGAACATCGCGAACTTGATCGACGAGTACTCGGTGTTGAAGCCGCCGACGAGGTCGCCCTCGGACTCCGGCATGTCGAACGGGGCGCGGTTGGTCTCACCGACCATCGTGACGATGTAGATGATGAAGGAGACCGGCAGCAGGATGATGAACCAGCGGTCCTCCTGCGCCTCCACGATCTTCGACGTGGACATCGACCCGGAGTAGAGGAACACCGAGGCGAACGCGGCGCCCATCGCGATCTCGTACGAGATCATCTGCGCGCAGGAGCGCAGCCCGCCGAGCAGCGGATAGGTCGAGCCGGACGACCAGCCGGCCAGCACGATGCCGTAGATCCCGACCGAGGCCACCGCGAGGATGTACAGCATCGCGATCGGCAGGTCGGTGAGCTGCATCGCCGTACGGTGGCCGAAGATCGAGACCTGGTTGTCGGCCGGGCCGAACGGGATGACCGCGATGGCCATGAACGCCGGGATGGCGGCGACGATCGGGGCGAGGACGTAGACGACCTTGTCCGCGCGCTTGACGATGACGTCTTCCTTGAGCATCAGCTTGATGCCGTCGGCCAGCGACTGGAGCATGCCCCAGGGGCCGTGCCGGTTGGGGCCGATGCGCAGCTGCATCCAGGCGACGACCTTGCGCTCCCACACGATGGAGAAGAGCACGGTCACCATCAGGAACGCGAAGCAGAACACGGCCTTGATGACGACGAGCCACCAGGGGTCGTTGCCGAACATCGACAGGTCCTCGGCGGCGAGCACCGAACCGTGCGGTGCCGCGGCCAGTTGAGCGAAGGCGGTCACGCCCGCACCTCCGGTGTGACGTCGGGGATACCGGCAGCGGCGGGGCCGATCCGGACCACGCCGCCGGGGCTCGCCCCGGTCGCGGCCGGCACACCCCGCCCGGTGGAGTTCAGCGGCACCCAGACCACCCGGTCCGGCATGTCGGTGATCCGGAGCGGCAGTTCGACGCTGCCGGCGGGGCCGGACACGGCGAGCAGGTCGCCCTCCTTCACGCCGGTCTCCGCGGCCGTGGCGGCGGAGAGCCGGGCCACCGCCTCGTGCCGGGTGCCGGCGAGCGCGGTGTCGCCCTCCTGGAGGCGGCCCAGGTCGAGCAGCATCCGGTGGCCGGCCAGGATCGCCTCGCCGTCGCCGGGCCGGGGCAGCGGCTGCGCCGAGGTCCGCGGCTCGTCCGCGTAACCGCCCTGCCAGCCGCCGAGCCGGTCCAGCTCGCGGCGGGCGGCCGCGAGGTCCGGGAGCGCGAAGCCCACGTCCATGGCGTCGGCCAGCATGTGCAGCACCCGCGCGTCGCCCGGGGCGAGGTTGCGGGTCATCTGGTCGGGCTTCAGCGCGGCCTCGAACATCCGCGCCCGGCCCTCCCAGTTGAGGAAGGTGCCCGACTTCTCGACCACCGCGGCGACCGGGAGCACCACGTCGGCGCGGTCGGTGACCTCGCTCGGGCGCAGCTCCAGCGAGACCAGGAAGCCGACCCGGTCCAGCGCCTCCAGGGCCCGCGCCGGGTCCGGCAGGTCCTCGGTGGAGACTCCGGCGACGAGCAGCGCGCCCAGTTCGCCGGTGGCCGCGGCCTCGACGATCTGGCCGGTGTCGCGGCCGAAGCGGGACGGCAGCTGGGCGACGCCCCAGACGGCGGCGACCTCGTCGCGGGCGCGCGGGTCGGTGGCCGGGCGGCCGCCGGGCAGCAGCGACGGGATCGCGCCCGCCTCCACCGCGCCGCGTTCGCCCGCCCGGCGCGGAATCCACACCAGCCGGGCCCCGGTCGCGGTCGCGGCCCGGATCGCGGCGGTCAGCCCGCCGGGCACCCCGGCCAGCCGCTCGCCGACCACGATCAGCGCGTTCTCACCGCGCAGCGCCTCGGCCGCCGCTGCGCCCTCGCCGTCCAGGCCGACGCCGCCCGCGATGGCGTCCAGCCACTCGGTTTCGGTGCCGGGTGCGGCGGGAAGCAGGACGCCGCCCGCCTTCGCCAGACCGCGGGTGGCGTGCGAGGCGATGGAGTAGGTGCGCTGCCCGTGCTTGCGGTGGGCCTTGCGCAGCCGCAGGAAGACGCCGGGCGCCTCCTCCTCCGACTCGAACCCGACCAGGAGCACGGCGGGCGCCTTCTCCAGCGAGCCGTACGTGACACCCGATCCGTCCAGGTCCCGGCCGCGCCCGGCGACGCGCGAGGCCAGGAAGTCGGCCTCCTCGCCGCTGTGCACGCGGGCCCGGAAGTCGATGTCGTTGGTGTCCAGGGCGACCCGCGCGAACTTGCTGTACGCGTAGGCGTCCTCGACGGTGAGCCGGCCGCCGGTGAGGACGCCGGTCCGGCCGCGGGCGGCGGAGAGTCCGGCGGCTGCCGCGGCCAGCGCCTCGGGCCAGTTCGCCGGTTCCAGTTCGCCGGATTCGCGGCGCACCAGCGGGGTGGTGAGCCGGTCGCGCTGCTGGGCGTAGCGGAAGCCGAAGCGGCCCTTGTCGCAGAGCCATTCCTCGTTGACCTCGGGGTCGTCGGCCGCGAGGCGGCGCATGACCTTGCCGCGCCGGTGGTCGGTGCGGGTGGCGCAGCCGCCGGAGCAGTGCTCGCACACGGAGGGCGTGGAGACCAGGTCGAAGGGGCGGGAGCGGAACCGGTACGCGGCCGAGGTCAGTGCCCCGACCGGGCAGATCTGGATGGTGTTGCCGGAGAAGTACGACTCGAACGGGTCGCCCTCGCCGATGCCGACCTGCTGGAGCGCGCCGCGCTCGATCAGCTCGATCATCGGGTCGCCGGCCACCTGGTTGGAGAACCGGGTGCAGCGGGCGCACAGGACGCAGCGCTCGCGGTCCAGCAGCACCTGGGTGGAGATCGGCACGGGCTTCTCGTACGTGCGCTTCTTCCCGTCGAAGCGGGAGGTCGCGTCGCCGTGCGACATGGCCTGGTTCTGCAGGGGGCACTCGCCGCCCTTGTCGCAGACCGGGCAGTCCAGCGGGTGGTTGATGAGCAGCAGCTCCATCACGCCGCGCTGCGCCTTCTCGGCGACCGGCGAGGTGATCTGCGACTTGACGACCATGCCGTCGGTGCAGGTGATGGTGCAGGACGCCATCGGCTTGCGCTGGCCCTCGACCTCGACGATGCACTGCCGGCAGGCGCCGGCCGGGTCGAGGAGGGGGTGGTCGCAGAAGCGCGGGATCTCGATGCCGAGGAGTTCGGCGGCGCGGATGACCAGGGTGCCCTTGGGCACGCTGATCTGGATGCCGTCGATGGTCAGCGTGACGAGGTCCTCGGGCGGGATGGCCGCTTCGCCGCCCCCGGAGGGCGCACTCGTGGTGACTGTCATGCGTTCACCCCCTGGTGAGCGTTCTTGTCGTCGGCCCAGAGGGTCGACTTGGCGGGATCGAAGGGGCAGCCCTTGCCGGTGATGTGCTGCTCGTACTCGTCGCGGAAGTACTTGAGCGAGGAGAAGATCGGCGAGGCGGCGCCGTCGCCGAGGGCGCAGAACGACTTACCGTTGATGTTGTCGGCGATGTCGTTGAGCTTGTCGAGGTCGCTGAGGGTGCCGGCCCCGTTTTCGATGGCACGGAGGAGCTGGACGAGCCAGTAGGTGCCCTCGCGGCAGGGGGTGCACTTGCCGCAGGACTCGTGGGCGTAGAACTCGGTCCAGCGGGTGACGGCCCGCACCACGCACGTCGTCTCGTCGAAGCACTGGAGCGCCTTGGTGCCGAGCATGGACCCGGCGGCGCCGACGCCCTCGTAGTCGAGGGGGACGTCGAGGTGCTCCTCGGTGAACATCGGGGTGGAGGAGCCGCCGGGCGTCCAGAACTTGAGGCGGTGGCCGGGGCGCATGCCGCCGCTCATGTCGAGGAGCTGGCGCAGCGTGATGCCGAGCGGGGCCTCGTACTGTCCGGGTCCGGCGACGTGGCCGCTGAGCGAGTACAGCGTGAAGCCGGGGGACTTCTCGCTGCCCATCGACTTGAACCAGTCCTTGCCCTTGTTCAGGATCGCGGGAACCGAGGCGATGGATTCGACGTTGTTCACCACGGTGGGGCAGGCGTACAGACCGGCGACCGCGGGGAAGGGGGGGCGCAGCCGGGGCTGGCCGCGCCGTCCTTCGAGGGAGTCGAGCAGCGCCGTTTCCTCACCGCAGATGTACGCGCCGGCGCCGGCGTGGACGGTGAGTTCGAGGTCGAGTCCGGAGCCGAGGATGTCCTTGCCGAGGTAGCCCGCCTCGTACGCCTCGCGCACGGCCTCGTGCAGCCTGCGCAGGACGGGGACGACCTCGCCGCGCAGGTAGATGAAGGCGTGCGAGGAGCGGATCGCGTAGCAGGCGATCACGATGCCCTCGATGAGGCTGTGCGGGTTGGCGAAGAGAAGCGGGATGTCCTTGCAGGTGCCCGGTTCCGACTCGTCGGCGTTGACGACGAGGTAGTGCGGCTTGCCGTCGCCCTGCGGGATGAACTGCCACTTCATCCCGGTGGGGAAGCCGGCGCCGCCGCGGCCGCGCAGACCGGCGTCCTTGACGTACGCGATGAGGTCGTCCGGGGACATGGCGAGGGCCTTGCGCAGTCCCTCGTACCCCTCGTGGCGGCGGTAGGTGTCCAGGGTCCAGGAGTTCGGCTGGTCCCAGAAGGCGGACAGGACGGGTGCGAGCAGCTTCTCGGGGCTGGTCCCGTTCTGGTTGAGTTCGGTGGCCACCGTCATCACTCCCCCTCCTCGGCGGCGGGCCCGGCCGGGCGGTCGCCGGGTGCCTCACCGCGCGGGCCCACGACGCGGGCCTTCGGCGCGGCCTCGCCCTTGGCGAGCTTGAGGCCGATGAGCGAGGCGTGCCCCGCGCCGCCGGACGCCTCGACGGCGCCGGGGCGCTCGTCGGGGAAGCCGGCCAGGATGCGGGCGGTCTCCTTGTAGGTGCACAGGGGTGCGCCGCGGGTGGGCTCGACGGTGCGGCCGGCGATCAGGTCGTCGACGAGTTGCGTCGCGCTCTCGGGGGTCTGGTTGTCGAAGAACTCCCAGTTGACCATCACGACGGGCGCGAAGTCGCAGGCGGCGTTGCACTCGATGTGTTCGAGGGTGACCTTGCCGTCCTCGGTGGTCTCGTCGTTGCCGACGCCGAGGTGTTCCTTGAGCCGGTCGAAGATGGCGTCGCCGCCCATGACGGCGCAGAGCGTGTTGGTGCAGACGCCGACCTGGTAGTCGCCGCTGGGCTTGCGGCGGTACATCGTGTAGAAGGTGGCGACCGCGGTGACCTCGGCGGTGGTGAGGTCGAGCATCTCGGCGCAGAACGCCATGCCCGTACGGGAGACGTAGCCCTCCTCGGACTGCACGAGGTGCAGCAGCGGCAGCAGCGCGGAGCGGCTGCCGGGGTAGCGGGCGATCACCTCCTTCGCATCCGCTTCGAGCCTGGCGCGCACCTCGGCCGGGTAGGCGGGGGCGGGGAGCTGCGGCATCCCCAGACTGACTTCCTGACGTGCTTCGGTCACCGGTCGACGCCTCCCATCACGGGGTCGATGGATGCGACGGCGACGATGACGTCGGCGACCTGGCCGCCCTCGCACATCGCCGCCATGGCCTGGAGGTTGGTGAAGGACGGGTCGCGGAAGTGGACCCGGTAGGGGCGGGTGCCGCCGTCCGAGACGACGTGCACGCCGAGTTCGCCCTTGGGGGACTCGACGGCGGTGTACGCCTGTCCGGCGGGAACCCGGAAGCCCTCCGTCACCAGCTTGAAGTGGTGGATCAGGGCCTCCATGGAGGTGCCCATGATCTTCTTGATGTGGTCGAGCGAGTTGCCGATGCCGTCCGGGCCGAGCGCGAGCTGCGCGGGCCAGGCGATCTTCTTGTCGGCGACCATGACCGGTCCGGGTTCGAGCCGGTCGACGCACTGCTCGATGATGCGCAGCGACTGGCGCATCTCCTCCAGGCGGATGAGGAAGCGTCCGTAGGAGTCGCAGGTGTCCGCGGTGGGCACGTCGAACTCGTAGTTCTCGTAGCCGCAGTACGGGTCGGTCTTGCGCAGGTCGTGCGGGAGGCCGGCGGAGCGCAGGATGGGTCCGGTGGCGCCGAGGGCCATGCAGCCGGTGAGGTCGAGGTAGCCGACGTCCTGGAGGCGGGCCTTGAAGATGGGGTTGCCGGTGGCGAGCGCGTCGTACTCCGGCAGGTTCTTCTTCATGGTCTTCACGAACTCGCGGATCTGGTCCACCGCGCCGGGCGGCAGGTCCTGGGCGAGTCCGCCGGGGCGGACGAACGCGTGGTTCATGCGGAGCCCGGTGATCAGCTCGAAGAGGTCGAGCACCAGCTCCCGGTCGCGGAAGCCGTAGATCATGATCGTGGTGGCGCCCAGCTCCATGCCGCCGGTGGCGATGCACACCAGGTGCGAGGAGATCCGGTTGAGCTCCATCAGGAGCACGCGCAGGACGCCGGCCCGGTCGGGGATCTGGTCCTCGATGCCGAGGAGCTTCTCGACGCCCAGGCAGTAGGCCGTCTCGTTGAAGAACGGCGTCAGGTAGTCCATGCGCGTGACGAAGGTGGTGCCCTGCGTCCAGCTGCGGTATTCGAGGTTCTTCTCGATGCCGGTGTGGAGGTAGCCGATGCCGCAGCGGGCCTCGGTGACGGTCTCGCCGTCGATCTCCAGGATGAGCCGGAGCACGCCGTGCGTGGACGGGTGCTGCGGGCCCATGTTGACGATGATGCGCTCGTCGTCGGACTTGGCCGCGGTCTCGACGACCTCGTCCCAGTCGCCGCCGGTGACTGTATATACAGTCCCCTCGGTGGTGGCGCGGGGTGTGGCATGGGGAGTGGTCATCAGGAGTACGACCTCCGCTGGTCCGGAGCCGGGATCTGGGCGCCCTTGTACTCGACGGGGATGCCGCCGAGCGGGTAGTCCTTGCGCTGCGGGAAGCCCTGCCAGTCGTCCGGCATCATGATCCGGGTCAGGGCCGGGTGCCCGTCGAAGACGAGTCCGAAGAAGTCGTACGCCTCGCGCTCGTGCCAGTCGTTGGTCGGATAGACCGGGACGAGGGACGGCAGGTGGCGGTCGTCGTCCGGCGTGGAGACCTCCAGCCGGATGAGCCGGCCGTGGGTGATCGAGCGCAGGTGGTAGACGGCGTGCAGCTCGCGGCCCTTGTCGCCGGGGAAGTGCACGCCGCTGACGCCGGTGCACAGTTCGAAGCGGAGGGCCGGGTCGTCGCGCAGGGTCTTCGCGACGGTGACCAGGTGCTCGCGGGCGATGTGGAAGGTCAGCTCGCCCCGGTCGACCACGGTCTTCTCGATCGCGTTCTCCGGGAGGAGGTCCTGCTCCTCCAGGGCGCCCTCCAGCTCGTCGGCCACCTCGTCGAACCAGCCGCCGTAGGGGCGGGAGGAGGCGCCGGGCAGGGCGACGGTGCGGACGAGGCCGCCGTAGCCGGAGGTGTCGCCGCCGTTGTTGGCGCCGAACATGCCCTTGCGTACGCCGATGACCTCGCCGTGCACGTCGCGCGGGGCGGGGACGGCGGAGCCGTTGTGCTCGTCGCTCATCGCAGCAGCCCCTTCATCTCGATGAGGGGCAGGGCCTTGAGCGCCGCTTCCTCCGCCTCGCGGGCGGCTTCCTCGGCGTTGACCCCGAGCTTGGAGCCCTGGATCTTCTGGTGCAGCTTGAGGATCGCGTCCATCAGCATCTCGGGCCGCGGTGGGCAGCCCGGCAAATAGATATCAACCGGGACGATGTGATCAACGCCCTGAACAATCGCGTAATTGTTGAACATTCCGCCCGATGACGCGCAGACGCCCATGGAGATGACCCACTTGGGGTTCGGCATCTGGTCGTAGACCTGCCGCAGGACGGGCGCCATCTTCTGGCTCACCCGCCCGGCCACGATCATCAGGTCCGCCTGCCGCGGCGAGCCGCGGAAGACCTCCATGCCGAAGCGGGCCAGGTCGTAGCGGCCCGCCCCGGTGGTCATCATCTCGATGGCGCAACAGGCGAGGCCGAATGTCGCCGGGAAGACGGAGGACTTCCGCACCCAGCCGGCCGCCTGCTCGACGGTGGTCAGAACGAAGCCGCTCGGCAGCTTCTCTTCGAGTCCCATGGTGTGCCCCTCAGCCCCTCAGTCCCATTCCAGGCCGCCGCGCCGCCACACATACGCGTAGGCGACGAAGACGGTGAGCACGAAGAGCAGCATCTCCACGAGCCCGAAGATCCCCAGGGCGTCGAAGCTGACCGCCCAGGGATAGAGGAAGACGATCTCGATGTCGAAGACGATGAAGAGCATCGCCGTCAGGTAGTACTTGATGGGAAAGCGGCCGCCTCCGGCCGGCGTCGGCGTGGGTTCGATACCGCACTCGTACGCTTCGAGCTTTGCCCGGTTGTACCGCTTGGGGCCGATAAGCGTGGCCATGACCACGGAGAAGATCGCAAACCCTGCCCCGAGGGCGCCGAGCACGAGGATGGGCGCGTAGGCATTCACGCTCCTCGCTCCTTCCAGTCGTCCTTGACCGTTGGACCGCATCGGGCGAACAGGGTCCCCGCCTCACCAAGATCGTGCATATGTGAGGCAGTTCACAAGCCCGACTGCCCCGCATCCTATGCCCGTCGTCCTGTGATCTGCGACACGGGGTACGACAACGTCTTTGTGATCTCCACCACCTGACGAACGATCATGAAGTCGGATGAGCGGTGATCTTCGTACACGAAGCGGCCGAGTGATCACGAGAGGTGACATCTCCTGCTGTTATCGCTGGTCACAAGGGTGTCGCACTATCAAGCCGGGGCGTCACGCGCAAAATTGGCGATGGACGCGACCGGGTGATAAAGGGTCCGACCCTCCTCCGGAGCGGGGCCGGACGGACCGGGGGTCACCCGCGCGGGGGTTCCGGGGGAACGAAGTGGACGCGTACCGACATAAGCCCCTTAACGGGGCGAACCGACCGGCGGTGTCCGCGAGTTCGGCGACCGGCCGCGCCGCGCGCCCGTGTGCCCGACTCGGCTAGATCACCCTGTGACCTGCGTCACTCCTCACGGACCGTTATAGAAGCGGGCTTGGCCAACTGTGTGAACGAGTGGTAAGCACAGGGCAATTCGGGCGTATTGCAGAAAACCCGTGATCACAGGCGTGATCACCACTGCCTGATTTGCCCGTTACGGCGTCAATAAAGGCCGCCAGAAAGCGGATTCACAGATTCCGGACGTAACTGTGTCGCAACACACGTTTCTTGAAGGGACCCCGCACGCCCTGATAGCGCTAGTACCCATGTCCCACACCGCTCTCATACCCAGCCACCGGAAGCCCCGCCGGAACGCCTCGACGACGGCGCTGCGTGCCGGAGTTGCCGGTGGCGTCCTCAGCACCATCGCGGTCGCGGGTGCCGCCGGTCCGGCCCAGGCCGAACCGGTGACCCAGACGATCGAGATGCCCACCATCACGGCGGGACTCTCCACCACGGCCGCCGCATCCGCCGCGGCGACGCAGCAGGTGGCCCAGGACCTGGCGACGCAGGCCCAGGAGGACGCCGCGGCCGCCGGTGCCGCCAAGGACGCCAAGAAGGCCAAGGCGGAGGCCGTCCGCAAGGCCGAGGCCAAGAAGAAGGCCGAGGCGGCCGCCAAGGCCAAGGCGGAGGCCACCGAGCGCGCCTCCCGCGCCGCGGCCCGCACCACCCTCCAGTCGACCAGCGGCTCGTCGTCCTCCGGCTCCACCGCCACCACGACGACCTCGACCTCGACCACGTCGACGTCCTCCCGCGCCACCGGCTCCGCGGCCTCCGTCGTGGCGTTCGCGCAGGCGCAGGTCGGCGACGCGTACGTGTCCGGCGGCACCGGCCCCAACTCCTGGGACTGCTCCGGCCTGGTCCAGGCCGCGTTCCGCACGGTGGGCGTGGACCTGCCGCGCATCTCGCAGTCCCAGTCGACCTTCGGCACCCAGGTCGGCCTCGGCAACCTCCAGCCCGGCGACATCCTGTACTGGGGCAGCGCCGGCAGCGCGTACCACGTCGGGATCTACGTGGGCGGCGGCCAGTTCGTCGGCGCGCAGAACTCCTCCACCGGTGTGGTGCAGCGCCCGCTGTCGTACGACCCGCCGACCGGCGCGGTCCGCGTCCTGTAGGACCCGGCCCCGACCCGTGCGCGGCACCCCCGCGTTCACGGATTCACAAGCGTGCTCCGCACGTCAGGCGCACGAAGGAGCCGTCACTCCCCCGCTCGGGAGTGACGGCTCCTCTCGTTTGTGAACGCCGTCCGCTTGTGAACGGGCGTTACGAGCGCGGCGAGACCTTCGCCAGACCGTTGATGATGCGGTCCATCGCGTCGCCGCCGGCCGGGTCGGTCAGGTTGGCGAGCATCTTGAGCGTGAACTTCATCAGCAGCGGGTGCGTCAGCCCGCGCTGGGTCGCGACCTTCATGACCTTCGGGTTGCCGATCAGCTTCACGAAGGCGCGGCCCATCGTGTAGTAGCCGCCGTAGGTCTCCTTGAGCACCCTCGGGTAGTTGTTCAGCGCGAGTTCCCGCTGGGCGGGGGTCGCCCGCGCGTGCGCCTGCACGATGACGTCGGCCGCGATCTGGCCCGACTCCATGGCGTACGCGATGCCCTCGCCGTTGAACGGGTTGACCATGCCGCCCGCGTCACCGACCAGCAGCAGGCCCTTGGTGTAGTGCGGCTGGCGGTTGAAGGCCATCGGCAGGGCGGCGCCGCGGATCGGCATCGTCATGTTCTCCGGGGTGTACCCCCAGTCCTCCGGCATCGAGGCGCACCACGCCTTGAGGACCTCGCGCCAGTCCAGCTCCTTGAACGCCGAGGAGGAGTTCAGGATGCCGAGGCCGACGTTGGAGGTGCCGTCGCCCATGCCGAAGATCCAGCCGTAGCCGGGCAGCAGCTTCTCCTGCGGCCCGCGCCGGTCCCACAGCTCCAGCCAGGACTCCAGGTAGTCGTCGTCGTGCCGGGGCGAGGTGAAGTACGTCCGCACGGCCACGCCCATCGGGCGGTCCTCGCGGCGGTGCAAACCCATCGCGAGGGAGAGCCGGGTGGAGTTGCCGTCGGCGGCGACGACGAGCGGGGCGTGGAAGGTGACCGGGGTCTTCTCCTCACCGAGCTTCGCGTGCACCCCGGTGATCCGGCCGGTGCGCTCGTCGGTGATCGGGGCGCCGACGTTGCACCGCTCGTACAGCCGGGCACCGGCCTTCTGGGCCTGCCGGGCCAGCTGCTCGTCGAAGTCGTCGCGCTTGCGGACGAGGCCGTAGTCCGGGTAGGAGGCGAGATCCGGCCAGTCCAGCTGGAGCCGGACGCCGCCGCCGATGATGCGCAGGCCCTTGTTGCGCAGCCAGCCCGCCTCCTCGGAGATGTCGATGCCCATGGCCACGAGCTGCTTGGTGGCGCGCGGCGTGAGGCCGTCGCCGCAGACCTTCTCGCGCGGGAACGCCGTCTTCTCCAGGAGCAGGACGTCGAGACCGGCCTTGGCCAGGTAGTAGGCGGTCGTGGAGCCGGCGGGGCCCGCCCCGACGACGATGACGTCCGCGCTGTGTTCGGACAGGGGTTCGGTCACGGTCGGTTCTCCCGAAGACTCGAATTCGCGTGCCGCGCGGCACAGGTCCAAGGCAGTCTATGGGGGCCTGCTGATCAACCCTCCGAAGGGCTGCCTCATGTCAATCGCGCCTGCCGCACCCCCCGTCGTACAGCTGCGTGTCCCGACCGACGAGGACGCGGTGGCCTGGCACCGCGTGTTCGACGACCCGGAGGTCATGCGGTTCTTCGGCGGCCGGTCGGACGAACTGTCGATGTACGAGGAGTGGACCGCCCGTCAGCGCAGACATGACGCCGAACTCGGCTACTGCCTGTGGACCGTGCTCGACGGGGACGGCACGGTCATCGGCTTCACCGGCGCGCAGCCGTGGGGTCCGACCGGCTACGGCCCGGTGGGCGAGACCGAGATCGGCTGGCGGCTGACCCGGTCGGCCTGGGGCCGGGGTTACGCGACCGCCGCCGCGCTCCTGACCCTGGAGCGGCTGCGCGCGGCCGGGGTGGAGCGGGTGGTGGCGGCGGTGGACGTGCTCAACGACCGGTCGGCCGCGGTGTGCCGCCGGCTGGGCATGGAGCCGGCCGAGACGTTCACGACGCCGCGGCCGGGCCAGGAGGTGCGGTGCTTCCGGCTGGAGCTGTGAGACGCGGACCGGCCGGTCTCAGTCGACGTCGTTGAGCATCCACGTGGACAGGGCGGTGTCGAAGATCTCGCGGGCACCGGCCCAGTCCATGTCCCGCTGGGTGACGTAGACGGCGTACTCGGTGCCGTCCTCGGCGATGTAGCTCTGGTCGACGGCCCGGATCGTGACGCCGTCCTTGTTCTCGTAGGTGTACTCCCACCGGGCGCCCGGCCGGCCCTGGAAGGTGTTGGCCGTCAGCTCGATCCGCCGGTAGTTCCGCTGGTTGGCGTCGGCGGTCTTCTCCAGCGTCTTGAAGTTCTCGTACGAGGTGTACGGGGCGTTCGCGATGACCCCCACCTTCAGCAGGAGTTCGTTGCCGGCCTCGTTGGCGTACGTGACCTGGTGGTTCTCCTCGCCCAGCCGCTCCCAGTTCTCCGGCACGGCGAGCGCGAAGCCGGCGGTGTCGGCGACGAGCCGGTAGCCGTCGGGGACCACGGGCGCGGAGGGGGTGGCGTCGGTGCCGGTGTCCGTCTCCGTGTTCGCGGGCTCCCCGGCCTGGTCCTGGGCCGGGGTGGCCCGCTTCTTCGTGGCGTCCTGGGCGGTGTTCTCCGAGGCGGCCGGCGCGTCGTCCGGCCGGTCGAGCAGCGCGAGGGTGCCGGCGGTGGCCCCGCCGCCGAGGACCAGGGCGGCGACCAGCGTGAGCGCCCAGACGAAGGCGGGCCGCCGGCGCCGGGGGGCGGCCGGCTGCTCGGGGGCCTGCGCCGCGCTCAGCGTCTGTGTCTCGCTCGGCGTCTGTGCGTCGTGCTGTGCCTGTGCCTCGTTCTGCGCCTGTGCCTCGTGCTGCGCCTGGCCCGGTGACTGCCGGCCCGGTGCCGGGTTGTACGGCGCGGGCGGGGTGTACGGGCCCGGCGGGGTGTACGGGCCGGGGTTCGGGCCGTACGGGTTCGGGCCGCCCGGCTGGTACGGGCCCTGGGGACCGTACGGGCTCGGCGGCGCCGGGTAGGCGGGGGCGCCGCCGCCGGGGCCGCCGCCCATCCGGGCCAGGTACGGGGCGACGAGGATCGCGCCGCCCACCCACAGCAGCCCGAACAGCAGCGCGTCGGCGACGCTGGGCGCGATCTCCGCGATACCCCGGCCGTTGAGGTCGGACACGCTGCCGGTGTACTCCACGGACACGCCGGTGATGCCGGTCAGCGCCAGGTATCCGAGGAGGAAGAGGCCGCCCGCGGTGACCTGTTCGCGCCGGTCGGCGGAGCGGCGTCCGGCGAGGAAGCCCACGATGAGGGCGCTGACGACACCGGCGGCGAGCGCGCCGACCACGGCCCAGTCGTTGTACGCGTCGCCCAGTTCGCCGAGGCCGAACGAGCCGTGCTCCGAGCCGCCGCCGATGAAGTTGGTCTGCCCGCGCAGGTCGTACTCCACGGAGCCGCCCCAGCAGACGGAGAGGACGGTCAGCGCGATGTTGGGCAGCACCGCCAGGGCGACCAGCATCGCGGTGCCGTCGGCGTCGCTCTCGACGCAGTAGGTGATATAGCCGATGAGGCCGCACAGGAGCAGGACGAACCCGAGCGCGCGGACGGCCGTTCCGGCGGCCCGGACCAGGGCGAGCGTGCCCGGCCGCTGGGCCAGCCAGGCCGCGGCGGCGTCGCGTTGCAGGACGGCGCAGGTGGTGACGAGGGCGATGGCGAGGGCGCCGAGGGCCGCGAGGACCGGCGAGGAGTGCACCGAGACGTCCTCGATCTCGGGCTGCGCGTAGAGCCCGAGGACCAGGACGGCCGCGGCGGACAGGACGCCGACGCGGACGCCCGCGTCGAGCCCGGCGCCCTGCCGGCGCAGGCCCCGGGCGCCGAGGATCATGGCGCCGATCCACAGAACGGTGACAGTGAGCGGGACGAGCGAGAGCGTCATCTGGCCCTGCCCGCCCGGGTCGAAGTCCCCGTAACCGTTCTCGTAGGGCGAGCCGCCCCGGTAGCCGCCGTCGTTCATGCCACCGGGCGAGGCGGCGCGTATGTCGAAGCCGCCGCCGAACGCCTGGAGCAGCATCGCCAGCGCGACCCGGAGCCGGTCGCTCCAGCCGACGACGACCTCGTCGTCCTGCCCGTAGTTCGGGATGGCGAGGGCCACGGCGAGCGCCACGACCAGTCCGGTGGGCCAGGCGGCGGCCTTGAGCGAACCCGCCCAGTCGCCGCGCATGACCCGCCCGAAGAACACCGCGGCCGGCGAGGGCCCGGCCGGCACCGGCGCGTAACCGGGCGGTGGCGGCGCGGAGGGCCGCGTCATGTACGCCGGCATGGCCGGTGGCTGCGGGGGCTCGGCGGAGGGCGCCCCGGCGGGTGGCGGCGGCCCGGCCGGTTGCGGAGGAGCGGTGGGCGCGGCGGGCCGCTCCCGCCCGCACTTCATACAGAAGCGCGCCTCGTCCGGCGCCTGGGTTCCACAGAAGGGGCAGTACGACGACATGAGGGCTCCGCAGCGGTACGGGGACGAGCGGGGACGCTGACACGGCGAAACGGGGATGACGCGCGGTGTCAACGACACATCCTCCCCGCCCACCGGTTCCCGTCAACTCGGAATCCGAGCAACCGCTTTCACCCGGCGTGCCAGGCTCAGACGCGCACGCCCCGGTGCAGGGCCACCACGCCGCCCGTGAGGTTGCGCCAGGCGACCTCGGACCAGCCGGCCCGCTGGAGCTTCTTCGCCAGACCGGGCTGGTCGGGCCAGGCGCGGATGGACTCGGCGAGGTAGACGTAGGCGTCGGGGTTGGAGGAGACCGCGCGGGCCACCGGGGGGAGCGCCCGCATCAGGTACTCGATGTACACCGTGCGGAACGGGGTCCAGACGGGCTGGGAGAACTCGCAGATGACGATCCGGCCGCCCGGCTTGGTGACCCGGTGCAGTTCGCGCAGGGCCGCGTCCGTGTCCTGGACGTTGCGCAGGCCGAAGGAGATGGTCACCGCGTCGAAGACCTCGTCGCGGAAGGGCAGTTTCGTGGCGTCGCCGCCGGTGAAGGGCAGCCAGGAGTGGCGCTTCTTGCCCTCGCGGAGCATGCCGATGGAGAAGTCGCACGGCACGACGTACGCGCCGGTCGCGGCGAACGGCAGCGAGGACGTCGCCGTACCGGCCGCCAGGTCGAGGATCTTCTCGGCGGGCCGGGCGTTCACCGCCTTGGCGACCTCCTTGCGCCACAGCCGGTCCTGGCCGAGCGAGAGCACGTCGTTGGTGAGGTCGTAGTTCGCCGCCACGTCGTCGAACATCGAGGCGACTTCGTGCGGCTGCTTGTCCAGGGATGCTCGGGTCACTCCCCCATTCAAGCAGCCCGGTCCGCGCGGTAGCGGGACCGGCCCCGCCCTGAGAACTCCCGGAACTCGTTCTCAACCTTTTCCGCGGAAGGCTGCTCTGAAGTGGTGACACAGGACATGCGAGTGGAAGGGGGTGCGGATGCCGGCGGACCCAGGAACCGGGCCCGGCCACGGGGTCACCGACCCCGGCGACATGAGCTTCGAGGCCTACGCGCGCGTAGGCCAGCGGCGCATCTACCGGACGGCCTATCTGTTGTGCGGTGACCCCGAAGGAGCACGGGACCTGACCCAGACCACCCTGGCCAAACTCTTCCAGTACTGGCGCCGCGCCGGCGCCGCCGACAACATCGACGCCTATGCCAAAACGGTGCTGGTCCGCACCTACGTGGCCGAACGCCGACGCAGTCTGCGTGACCTGCTGGCCCACACCCGCAGCGCGCCACTCGCCCAGGACCCCCCGTCCGCCGCCGCCGACCTGCGGGTCACACTGCTCGCTCTGCTCGACGAACTCCCACCGAAGGCGAGAGCCATCGTCGTCCTTCGCTACTGGGATGACATGAGCGTCAGCGCGGTGGCCTCCCTTCTCCGGTGCAGCGAGTCCACCGTCAAGAGCCAGTGCTCACGCTCCCTGGCCAGGCTGCGTGCCCGGCTCGGCGACGCCCATCTCTACGCCACCGGGAGCTGACCGCGATCATGGATGCCGATCTGTCCGCTGCCAGGCAGCACGAAGAAGACGTACTCAGGGATGCGATGGGCCAAGCGGCGGACGCGCTGCCGCCACTCCCCGACCTGGTGCCGACCGCGCTGAGCCTGGGCCGGCGTCGAAAGGCCAGGGCCAGACGCGCGATGGCCGGAAGCGTCTTCGGTGTGGTGACGGCCGTGGCCCTGGGCCTGTCCATACAGCGTCCATGGTCCGGACCGGACACGGACGCGCCCCCCGCGCAACCGCCCGTGTCCGCATCCCCCTCCCCGGCCACCCCGGAGCGTGCTCCCGTGCACGTGGAACCCGCGCCGGGCCAGACCTTCCCCAATGCCCGGCTGCCCAAGGCCGAACGCGCACGGCAGGACGCCTTCCAGCAGAAGGTCGCCGTGGCGCTGGACGACGCGCTCCCTGCCTCGGTCGGCACCATCCGCCCGCAGGACAACGACGTCCGCTACTACCGGGGGGAGACGGCGGAAAGGACCATCACGGTGGTCTTCAGTGTGCGGTCCCGTCCAGGGGCCGTCCCCGAATCCTGTGAGGACGAGCCGCGCAAGCACGCGACGTGCGAACTGGTCTCGCTGGAAGACGGCTCACCGGCCCACGTTCGACAACTGCCCTCGAACGCGCACGGCGCCACGGAGATCTCGCTCGAGTTCCGGTTCGGCAGGAGTGACGTGTCCCTGACCGTATCGCCCGACAGCTCTTCCGCCGCTCCCGCCCCCGTCACTCCCTCCGAGCTGGTGAGAGCGGTGGGCGACCGGCGGATCCGAAAACTGATGACGTATGCCGACGAACATCCTGTACTGAAAGACGGTGGGTCCTCCGAATGAACGCGGAGCAGCACGGACGAGGCATATCGCGCCGCGGCCGCGGGGGTCGGCCCTCGCACAGCGCTCATCCGGACCGGCACACCGGACGCGGGCAGACACGCCGGCAGTCCCGGGCGCGCAGAAGGCGCAGGCAGGGACGCCGGGCGCTCCTCGTGTCGCTGCTTCTCGCCGCCGCGGTCACCGCGACGTACCTCGTCGTCACGACCCCCTGGGAGAGCGCGAGCCCCGCCGCGGCCGCCGACCGTCAGCAGGCGAGCGCCACACGACCCACCGACGCGCCCCCCACACCGTCACCCTCGCCGGACGTGACGGCCTCTGCCACCTCGTCCACCTCCCCCGGGGCCTCTCCCACCACCCGGACGACCAAGTCGGCGCCCCCCGTCATCCCCGCGTCCGGCCCCGGTACGTTCACCGTCGCCCGCGCCGGCGCGTCGTCCGGCGGCGGGAACGCCTACCGGGTCGAAGTGGAGGACGGTTCCCACGTCGACCCCGATGAGGCGGCCGCGCGGGTGGCCGACATCCTGGCCGCACCGCGCGGCTGGGCGCACAACGGGGAGCACACCTTCCGCCAGGTCTCCGAAGGTCCGGCGGGACTGGTCATAAAGATCGCCACTGCGGCGACCACCGACCGGATCTGCGGGGAACACCACCTCGACACCCACGGCGAGGTGAACTGCCGGGTGGACGAGGTGGTGATGGTCAACCTCAAGCGCTGGCAGACGGGTTCACCGAAGTTCGACGGGCCGCTGGACGACTACCGCGCCCTGATCATCAACCACGAGGTCGGCCACTGGCTCGGCCACGGCCACGAGACCTGCCCCGGCAAGGGCCGCCCGGCGCCCGCGATGATGCAGCAGATCTACGGGCTCAAGGGCTGCGTGGCCAACGCCTGGCCGTACGACGAAAACGGGGCATACCTGGGCGGACCAGCGGTGCCGTAACGATTCTTCAGTGGTCGGCGAACCCACTCATATGGATGTGGACTAAACCAATCGCTCCGCTCACCGGTCCTACAGCGGGGGACGGAACCGCCGATCACTGGGGAGGGGCACCGATGCCCGATGGGACACGGCGCCGGGGCGAGCGGGGGGTCGGCGGCCGGAGCCGGCTGCCGGCACTGACGGTCGTCCCGGTCGTCCTGGTGGCCGTCGTCGTCGCCGGTCTCCGCTGGAACAGCACGCACGGGCCCGGCTCCACGCCCACCTTCACCGTGGCGCGGGCCGCCGCCACCGAGGGCGGCCGGGGCCATGCCTACCGGGTGGAGGTGGAGGACGGTTCCGGGGTCGACGCGGACAAGGCCGCCTCCGTCGTCGCGCGCGTCCTGGCCGCGCCGAGGGGCTGGGCGCACCGCGGCGAGCAGACCTTCCGGCAGGTCGCGGACGGCCCGGCCGGGCTGGTCATACGGATCGCCACCCCACAGACCACGGACCGGATCTGCGGCAAGAGCGGGCTCGACACGCACGGCGAGGTCAACTGCCGGGTCGGCACCGATGTGATAGTCAACCTCAAGCGCTGGCAGACGGGTTCGCCGGAGTTCGACGGACCGCTCGGCGAGTACCGGGCGCTGATCATCAACCACGAGGTCGGCCACTGGCTCGGCCACGGCCACGAGACCTGCCCCGGCAAGGGCCGCCCGGCGCCCGCGATGATGCAGCAGATCGACGGCCTCAAGGGCTGCGTCGCCAACGCCTGGCCGTACGACTCCGACGGCGCCTACCTCGGCGGGCCGCCCGTTTCCTGAGGAACCGTCCCGCCCCGGGACCGGAACGTCCGAGGCGGGGCGGTTCAGCGCCGGAGCGCCTCGGCGGGCTCGACGCGGGCCGCCCGCCACGCCGGGTACAGCCCGGCCACGACACCGGTGACCAGTCCGATGACAGGCGCCGCCGCAACCGTGCCGGGGTGGATCACCGGGGTCCAGTCCCGGATCACCGCGACCGTCACCACGGTCAGGGTGCCCAGGGATGTCCCGATCAGGCCGCCGAGGGCGCCCAGTGCCCCGGACTCCGCGAGGAACTGTGCGGTGATGTGCCTGCCGCGTGCCCCGAGCGCACGTCTCAGCCCGATCTCCCCCGTCCGTTCCAGGACGGCCACCAGGGTGGTGTTGGCGATGCCCACGGCTCCGATGACCAAGCAGATCCCGGCCAGTACGAGGAAGAGTTGGTCGAGGTCGGACGTCACGTTTGTCCGCAACGTCTTCGGGTCGGGGGGTGCCACCGCCTTGAGGTACTCGGGGTGGTCCGGCCGTAATGCGGTGGGGGCCAGCCGCGCCACCTGCTGGGCGGCACCCAGATCGGTCGCGATGAGCATCCGGCTGCCGGACTCCTTCGGCGGCCCCCAGACGTCTTCGGCCGTGGTGCGGGGGACGAGGACGGACATCAGCAGGTCCGACTTGCGCTTGACGTTGCCGATGATCCCGATCACGGTGAACGGCTCGTCCCCGATGAAGACAGCGGGCCGGGTCTCCAGGGTGGTGATGCCCAGGCGCGCCGCGGTGGAGGCCCCGAGCACCGCGACGCGTTCCCTGGCGCGGGAGTGGTAGTCGTCGTAGAGCCTGCCCTGCGTGAGCGTCGGGCCGGCCGCGGCCAGGGCCCCCGGCGAAGCCGCCACCACATCGGTCTTCCCGCCCTCCGCACCGGCTCCGACCGGTGCGGAGCGGACCGCCTCCCCCGCGTCAAGGCGCACGGAGTAGTAGACGCCGGCGTGCTGGACGCCGCCGAGGCGTTCCACCCGCACGTCAGCGTCTGCGGGAAAGCCGGGGCCGGCGAACTCGTTGGTGTCGACGGCGACGTCCTCGACCTCCACCTCGGTGGCGCTGAGCACGTTGAAGCGGGCATCGATCTGCGAGGAGGTCGTCGCAGTCAGCCCGAGGACGGCGACGAAGGTGCCGACCCCGAGCACGGTCCCGAGGGCGGTGAGGGCCGAGCGCGCAGGACGCTGAAGCACACCGGCGAGCGACTCGGCGAGGGCGTCCCGCGGGGTGAACCGGGATGGTTCCACGGCACTTCCCGAGGTCCTCCTCCGGCCGGACGGGCGCCTCATGCGGTGGCCGCCCTCTCATGAAGGCGGCCGTCCCGGATGGTCAGCGTCCGGTTTCCCCGGGCAGCGACGTCCGGGTCATGGGTGATGACGAGGACGGTCATGCCGCCGGCGTGCAGTTCGTCGAGGAGCGTGAGGACCGTCTCCGCGTTGACGGAGTCGAGGTTTCCGGTCGGCTCGTCGCACAGCAGCAGTGAGGGACGCGCCACCAGGGCCCGGGCGATGGCGACCCGTTGGCGCTCACCGCCGGACAGGCGCGTCGGCAGGGCACCGACGCGGTGGCCGAGACCGACACGTTCCAGCGCCTCGCGGGCCAGACCCGTACGGTCGCGGCGGCGGAAGCCGTTGTAGAGCATGGCGAGGGTCACGTTCTCCAGGGCCGAGCGGTGCGGCAGTAGATGGAACGATTGGAAGACGAAGCCGATACGGCGGCCCCGCAGGGCAGTGCGATCCCCGTCCTTCAGCGCACCCGTGTCGATGCCGTCCAGCAGATACGCACCGGACGTCGGCACGTCCAGCAGCCCCGCGATGTTGAGGAACGTCGACTTGCCGGAGCCCGACGGACCGACGACGGTCACGAACTCGCCCCGCTCGATCCGCAGATCGCAGGGTTCGAGTGCGGGAACCGGCGGGGGGCCCGGGTACGTGAGACCGGCCCGGCGGAACTCGATGACGGGGTGCGCGGCAGTGCCGTCCGACGCGCCCACGGAAGCCGGGCCCGTCTCCGGCGCGGCGCCGGGCGGGAGGCGGATCACTGGCCCGTCTCCGCGCCGTCCGCGGGGGCGCCCGGATTGACGCCCGTCACGACGTTGTCTCCCTCCTTCACCCCGCCCGGGGTGACGGGTTTGATCTCCACGTACCCGTCGCCGCTGGTGCCTGGACGCACTTCGACCTGCCTGCGGCCCGAGCCGTTGACGACGGTGACCGTGGTCCGTCCGTCCGCACCGGCCGAGACCGCGCTGACCGGAACCACGAGAGCGGCACCGTCCGTGGCAGCCGCCTCGATGGTCAGCCGCACGTCCTGGCCGACCAGTTCGCCGCTGAGCGGCTTGTCGGGGCGGACCACCATCGCGTAGCCGCGTTCGCCCGCCTGTCCCTGCGTCCGACCTCCCGAAGCGGATCCGTCCACCGGGCCGGCGGCGGGCGGCCGGGACATGCTGGAGGCCACCGTCAGCACCTTCGCCGAGGCCGTGACCCCGCTTACCTCCGAGAGGATCTGCACCTTCTGACCGGCACGGACCAGCCCCTTCTGCTGCTCCTGCAGTTGGGCGCGTACCACGAGGGCCCCGGCCGAGACCGTCATGACGGCACCCGTCACCTGGGATCCCGTACGAGCCTGCACGGAGTCCACCCGGGCGGGGAAGCCGTCCAGGAACACCACCTCGCCCGCCGGCAGCATCGGCCCGGCGGACGCGCGGGCTTCGGTGAGCTTGGCCCGTGCCCTGGTGAGGTCTTCCCGGGCCCGCTTCAGGGAGCGGTCGGACCCACCGGTGGAGCCGACGCCCTTCGCCGCCCCGTTCGCGTCCACCCCGCCGTCCTCGCCCTTCGCTTCGCCCCCGGCGCCATCGGCGGCCGCGTCCTCGGCGTCCTCAACCGCACGCTGTGCGTTCGTCACCGCCTCCTCCGCCGCCGTCACGGACGCGCCGCCGTCCGCGATCGCGGGAAGCGGGTCGTAGCCGATCGACGTGTAGAACGCGGTGAGCGCCGCCTTGGTACCCGCTCCGAAAGTGCCCGGGCGGTCGGAGCCCACCGCGTGTCCCCGCGAGGCGAGAGCACGTTGCAGTTGCTTGACGTCTTCGCCCGTGGCGCCGGGCTTCAAATCGCGGTAGACGGGCAGCCTGCCGGGCAGAACGAACACCGGCCGCCCAGAGACCTCCAGCAGGACCCGCCCGGGGGTGATCCGGTCACCGGCGGCCAACGGCATCTTGGTGACGACGGGAGTACCCGATCCCTCGGCTCCCGCCACAGGGGTCACCTGCACGGTCTGTGCGGCGGTGGCCGTTCCCCGCACGATGACCGTGTCCTTCAGCACCCGCTTCTCGACTCTGGCCACCAGCACGTCCATCGGCGGCGGCCCCGCGTCGGCGGCCACCTGTCCGGGAGACTTGATCAACTGGGACGCGGCTATACCGGCGCCGGACAGGACCACCGCGCCGGCCACGACCAGGGCCACCCAGCGTCGCCGCTTCGTCAGCGCCGAACCGACCGGCTGCTCCGGTGGCCGGGACTGCCCCGGCTCCGTCATCCGCCGACCGTGCCGTTGGTCTTGCTCCGGTCCTCACCACCGCACTTCTTCAAGGCCGCCATCGCCTTCGGTGAGCTCTTCAAGTCCAGGTCCTCGACATCGACCTCACCGGTCTTCGGGTCGGGGTCGGGAAAGTCGTCGACACCGTTCCTCCGCATGCAATCGGTGAGTTCCTGTGCGTGGGCGAGCTCCGAGGCGTCGGCGTCGGGCACGACCAGTCTGTCCGCGCAGTCCTTCTCCGCCTGCTTCACCTTCGCCGGATCGGCCTTCGCCTCGTCCACCACGGGGACCCCCGAATCGGTGTCCCGCATGGGGAGCCCCTTCTCACCGAGGCAGGCGAAATAGTCGGCCTGCTGAGGGTCGGCCGCATCCTTCTTCGTCTCGGCGGGCCCGGGGGCAGAGGACTTCGCGGCGGGGGCGTCACCGCCGTCCGACCCGCCGGAGCATCCGGTAAGGACCAGGGCAAGCGTGAACAGAGCCGGGGCAGCAGCCGTCCGGACTCGTCGAGGAAACACAGAGAGAACTCCTTCGCGATGCTCCCGCCGCGCACCGGCTCCGGAGCAAGGCGCGGACCGGTCCCGCACCATTCCGTCACGGTAATCCACGCGCCGCCGGCAGCACACTGGCCCAATGGACAGTGGTAGCAGGCGAGTTGTTGCTGATTCACTGTCCGGCGGCCCGAGCCGGAGGACGTCGGACCCTCCGGCCGGGCCGGTCCGACGACCACGCCCGCAGTTCCGTACACACCGAAAGGGCTGTCTCTTGAACACTCGCAGACTCCTGCGCGCCGCCGCCGCGGCCGGCATCGTCGTCTCCGCCGTCGCCATGGGTACCGGCAGCGCCGGTGCCGCGGAGAAGGACGGCTGGCTCACCAGTGGCGAGTTCGGCCTGTTCTGCTTCCAGAACCAGGGGAACTCCGTCTTCGACCTCTACCTCCACGACGACAACTTCTCGAACGACTACTTCAAGGGCTCCCAGAGCTGCGCCGGTCACACGACCAACGACTGGACCGAGTCCTACCTGAACCTGGACACCTACGAGTGGAGTGTGCACACCGACTCCAACGGCAACGGCACCGACGGCTTCATCCCCGCCGGCTACCGCGGCGACGCCTCGTCCAATTTCCGGAACACCATCTCGTCGGCATACCTCAACTGACACCGGCCCGCACGGCATCCCGTGCGACCGACCAGCACAGCCACAGGCCGGCCGCCGGAACAACGCACACTGCTCCGCCCGTAAGCGCCGGGCGGAGCAGTGTGGTCGAGGAACACTACCCCGCTTTCCCACGGAGCCACCATGCCCTCGCAACGCCACCGCCCGACCGCCCGCCTGGGCATGGCGACCGCCGTCCTCGTACTCGCCCTCACGTCCTGCTCGTCGTCCGACGGGAAGGCCGACGACACCGCGAAGGAGCCGCCGGTCGGCAACGTGCCGGCTCTCCTGGACAGCACCTCCCTCCGCTTCCCCCTCGACGTGTACATGCCCACCGCTCAGCAGCGCGGGACGCTCAATGAGGCTCAGGACATGCTCATCGATCAGTGCATGAAGCGTTACGGGTACCGCTTCGCCGTACGCAAGCAGGGGCGCAGCAGCGGTGACAACGCAAGGCGGTACGGGGTCAGCAGCGCCGCAGCCGCCGAGCGGGACGGCTACGACAACCCCGAGGTGAACAAGACCGAGCAGAAGCCGGCACAGCAGGCCCTCGGCCCCAACGAGAAGCTGGTACTCAACGGCAAGGACAAGGTCAATCCCTCGGACCCGGTCCCGATGAGCCAGGAGGAGGCCGAGCAGACCGGCAAGGGGGCGATCACCGTCGGCGGGCAGAAGGTACCCGCAGGCGGCTGCCTGCGCGAGGGGTACCTCAAGCTCTACGCGCCGAAGAAGGACTCCGTGGACATCATGGTCCCGCAGAACTTCGGCTTCGACGCCTACAGCCGCTCCCGCGAGGACAGCCGGGTACGCAAGGCGATCAAGGCGTGGTCGGCCTGTATGAAGAAGCACGGCTACACGACGGACGATCCGGTGAGCCCTCAGGACGACCTCGGGTTCGACGACGGTGCGCTGGGCTCGCCGAAGGCGATGACCGCGGCCCGCCAGGACGTGTCCTGCAAGAGGAAAACCAATCTGGTCGGAATCTGGTTCACCGTCGAGACCGCTTATCAGAAGCGTCTGATCGAGCAGAACGCAGAGACGCTCGACTCCGTCAAGAAGCAATTGGATGCCCGGCTTCGGCTCGCCGCGCAGCTCACCTCATGAAGACAGCACCACCCATTCGGCACACTTCCAAGACCCCGGAAAGAGGAGATTTCATGCGCACCGGATCTCTGATGCGGAGGGTCACCCCCGAACTATTCGCTGCAACGGTCGCCGCCTCTTCCCTGGCCATGAGCGGCACAGCCTCGGCTTCAGCGAAGGATGGCTGGCTCACCGCCGGAGAGCTGGGCTTGTTCTGCAATTCGAACCAGGGCAGCTCCGTGCTCGACATCGCCGCCTACGGCTCGGACAGCAACCTCGGAAACGACTACTTCAAGGGTTCGCTGAGCTGCGCGGGGCAGAAAGTGGACAACAACGTCGCCTCGTACTGGAACCGCACTACCAACAATTCACTGCTCGTCTACACGGGCACGAATTTCACCGGGTCCTTCGGCTACCTCCCGGCAGGCTACAAGGGAAACGCATCGAGCACCTTCAAGAACCGGATCTCCTCGGTCTCCACGGCCGACCTCGAGTGACCCGATGAATGGGGGGCGTCGCCCTGACGCCGGACGCGGCCACGGTCAGTCCGGGACAGCGGCGTCCCGCCCGCACGTCCAGGCCCGACGAATCCGCATCGCAAAACTGTCCCGTTGGCCGACCGATCCGCGTGCTAGGTTCAAGAATCCGTGCTGACTCCCGGGGGGGCAACGTCGCTCGCTTAGTTCATGATCGCGTAGAGTCTCGGTCTTGTGCCGAGAGATCACATAGTTGGTGAGACGTACCCGGAGCGGGTCCGGATGGGGGTGCTGTCGCGTACGTTCACGCCCGAGCTGGTCGACTTCGTGGTCGATGAGGCGGGGGCGCGCGAGGAGCGGACCCGGTCGTTGCCGGCCCGGCTGATGGTGTATTTCGTCCTGACGATGTGGCTGTTCAGCGGTGACGGATACGGCCTGGTGCTGCGGGAGTTGGTGGAGCACTGGCCGCGCCGGGCGCGGGAGGTGTGGCGTCCGGCGCGCACGGGGTCTCTGACAACGGCGCGGGCCCGGCTGGGTGCGGGGCCGCTGCGACTGCTCTTCGACCGGGTCGCCGGTTGCACCGGCACTGCGGCCACGCCGGGGGCTTTCTGGCGCGGGCTGCGGCTGACCTCCATGGACGGCACACTGCTGGACGTTCCTGACAGCGAGGCGAACGCTGCCGCCTACACCCGTGCCTCCAACGGAAATCGGCCTGGACCGTACCCGCAGGTGAGGCTCCTCGCGCTGGTGGAGTGCGGCACGAAGGCGTTGATCGGTGCGGTCTTCGACTCCTTCGCCGTCGGCGAGCGCACCTTGGCCGCCCGCCTCCTGGTGCACCTGCGGGAAGGCATCCTGTTGATGGCCGACCGGGGCTTTCCAGCCTATGAGCTGTGGCGGGCAGCCGCGGTCACCGGGGCCGAACTCCTGTGGCGGGTCTCGGATTCCTTCACCCTGCGGCCGCATGAGGTTCTGGCCGACGGCACCTTCCTCACCCGCCTGAACGGGCCGCGCGGCGCCCGGATCACCGTGCGCGCCGTGGAGTACACCGTGGTCACCACCACGATCGGCGCGGACGGCGACAGTGAGGAGACCTCGGAGCTGTTCTGCCTGATCACCACGCTCCTGGACCCCGAGGCGGCACCCGCCGCAGAGCTGGCAGAGCTGTACACCGCCCGCTGGACCAGCGAGACGATCTTCAAGCACATCAAGATCGAACAGCGGGGAGGACGCACCGCGACCCTCCGGTCCAACAGTCCCGCCATGGTCGAGCAGGAACTGTGGGCCATGCTCTGCGTCTACCAGGCCGTACACGACCTGGCCGTGGACGCCGCCCACCACGCGAACCTCCCCGTCTCGCACATCAGCTTCAAGAACACCCTCGCCGCCGCCCGACGTTCCGTCGGCGCGGACTTTCCCCCCTCGGCAACTGGCCGCCAGGATCCGTGACATCCAGGCCGACCTGACCCGCGAGGCCGTCCGTCCCCGCCCCGGACGTGCCGCACCCCGCGCCACCAAACGCAGCACCACCGGATACCGCACCCTCAAACCGGACGAGCCCGCCACCACCAAGGTCACCCACACGATCAGCCTCTCGCTCTTCCCCGAAGAACGACGACCACGCAAGCCGCGGGCGAAGCCGAGACCCCTGCAACTCGCCCCGCAGGAAACGACGTCACCGACACTCAAAGACATGGCGACGGCCATCTAATAGAGCGACGTTGCCCGGGGGGGGATCATGAGGATTCACTGCCTAGTGTGCACAGATCACAGCAATACACGGCGCCACCAGGGAAACCATTGGACACAGCTGACACGGACCCCGCTCCACCACCTCACTCCGATGGAACGTCAGGTATTCGCCGCTCTGCACAACGGGCCGTCGAATGACGATCTTGCGGCATCCCTCCACATCACGCCGCGCACCGCGAAGTTCCACATCGCCAACCTCCGCACCAAGCTCGGCGGTCTCAGCCGTTTACAGGTCTGCCTCCTCGCCGCACTGGAGAAGCTGGAGATCCCGGCCGTCTGCCTCACCTGCACCTACACGCTGGAAAGTGCGCCCGAGCTAATTCAGAGCGCACAGGCGATTTTCGGTCGGTGGGCACACTATTCAGGACGATGAAGAAATCGTCTTCAACCTTTCCGGCCCGCCGGCGCTCTGAGTGCAGGAGGTTTCCCCTCACCGCCGGCGGTACACCAGTCGGCCGCCCAGCACCGTCGCCACGCACGTCCGCGCACCCGCCGCGCAGAGCGTCGTCACATCCGGCACGTCGAAGACCGCGAAGTCGGCGCGGCCGCCCGCGGCGAGGGGGCCGTGCTCCGAGCCGGGCACGTCATGGCCTCGCACGAAGGGATCGAGGGCGGGTTCGCCGGGCAGGCCGTGGTTTCCGGAAGGCGGGACCACTGTCAGCCCGGAGCGGGTGACGACGGTACCGGCCGCCGCATCGGTGAACCGGCCCGCGAGATGCGTCGTGCCGTGCCGGAGCATCCGCTGCAGCCCGCGCCGCACGCTGCCGGCCCGCCAGGTGTCCCCGGGGCCCAGCGCGTCGAGCGCGGCGCCGGTCAGGGGCTCGGTGCCCAGGGTGTCCGCCTCGCGCGGGTCGGGGAAGTACCACTGCTCCAGCAGCCGGACGGCGTCCGGCTGGAGGAGGCCGGGGGTCAGGACGCCGGGCCAGCGCCGGACGCGGGCGCCGGGGTGGGCGGCGGCGAGTTCCCCGTACGGTCCGAACGCGGCGACCGCCCCGTCCCGTACGGCGACGGCGCCGCCGGCCACGGCCGCGCGACCGCCGCCCGGCAGCAGCAGGGCGGCGGTATGAATCGTCAGCACGGTCCTACTTCGCGCCGAGGAGCTTCAGCTCCGGGTGGGCGGTGCCGCCCTCGATCGCCACGGACGAGATGTGCGAGACGACGCGCTCGTCGACCGGGTCGTTCGCCGGGTCGTCGTGCACGACGAGGTGCTCGTACGTGGTGGCGCGCTGGGCCGGGACGCGGTCGGCCTTGCGGATCAGGTCGATGATCTCCAGCCGGTTGGAGCGGTGCTTCGCGCCGGCCGACGAGACGACGTTCTCCTCCAGCATGATCGAGCCCAGGTCGTCCGCGCCGTAGTGCAGCGACAGCTGGCCGACCTCCTTGCCGGTGGTGAGCCAGGAGCCCTGGATGTGGGCGACGTTGTCCAGGAAGAGCCGGGCGATGGCGATCATCCGCAGGTACTCGAAGAGCGTGGCCTGCGTGCGGCCCTTCAGCTTGTTGTTCTCCGGCTGGTACGTGTACGGGATGAAGGCGCGGAAGCCGCCGGTGCGGTCCTGTACGTCCCGGATCATGCGCAGGTGCTCGATGCGCTCGGCGTTCGTCTCGCCGGTGCCCATCAGCATGGTGGAGGTGGACTCCACGCCGAGGCCGTGCGCGATCTCCATGATCTCCAGCCAGCGCTCGCCGGACTCCTTGAGCGGCGCGATGGCGGTGCGCGGCCTGGCGGGCAGCAGTTCGGCGCCGGCGCCCGCGAAGGAGTCGAGACCGGCGGCGTGGATGCGGCTGATCGCCTCCTCGGCGGAGACCTTGGAGATACGGGCCATGTGCTCGATCTCGGAGGCGCCCAGCGAGTGGATCACCAGCTGCGGGAACGCCTTCTTGATCGCCGAGAAGTGCTCCTCGTAGTACTCCACGCCGTAGTCCGGGTGGTGCCCGCCCTGGAACATGATCTGTGTGCCGCCCAGCTCGACCGTCTCCGCGCAGCGGCGCAGGATGTCGTCCAGGTCGCGGGACCAGCCCTTGGCGGTGTCCTTCGGGGCGGCGTAGAACGCGCAGAACTTGCACGCCGTGACGCACACGTTGGTGTAGTTGATGTTGCGCTCGATGATGTACGTCGCGATGTGCTCCGTACCGGCGTAGCGGCGGCGGCGTACGGCGTCGGCCGCGGCGCCCAGGGCGTGCAGCGGCGCCGACCGGTAGAGGTCGAGCGCCTCCTCCGGGGTGATCCGGCCGCCTTCGGCGGCGCGGTCGAGGATGGGCTGAAGGTCAACCTTCTCGGTCACCGGCTGTCACCTTTCGGCGGTTTTCCAACGGATCTACGAACCGGTTCAGCGTACGCCAGCGGGCTCGGCGGTCAGCCGCCGGACCGGGTCAGCGTGCCGTACGGGAGTCCGGCCGCCTTCTCGTCCGAGCGGAACCGGAGCGTCCCGTCGTCCTGGCGGGTGAAGTGGAGATCGGCCGGGTTGACGGTGCAGAGGCCGGCCGTGCTCGGGCGGTCGGGGTCGGCGCGCTCGCGCAGCTCCAGTTCGTCGCCGGAGACGGCGGTGAGGGTGGCGACGCTGTAGCAGTTGACCTCGATGCCGAGGGAGAGGCTGGTCGTCAGGCGCAGGACGTCCGTGCCCGTGCGGCCCTTCTCGAACACGGCGGTGAGCGTGCCGTGCGGCTGGCCGCTGGTCTTCTCGGTGAGCGGTCCCTTCCAGGTGCCGACGAACGCCTCGGGCAGTTCGGCGGCCTCGCCGGGGGTCGCCGTGGGGCGCTGGGTGGCCGGTCCGGTGGCCGCCGCCGAGGGCTTCGACGGGGCGGACGGGGTGGGCCGCGACTCGCCCTGGCCGACGTTGGTGGTGTCGCCGCCGCTGCCCGGCATCAGGTCCAGCAGGAACGCGCTGCCCACGGTCACCGCGGCCAGCGCCCCGGCCACCGCCAGGGCCAGCGTGCAGCTCACCCGGCGCCGCCCCGCGCCGTCCCCGCCCGCCGTGGCGCCGAAGGTCAGGCTGCGCCCGCCGGTCCGCTGCCCCGGCAGCCCGTCCGCCCCGGCGGTCGGCGGATGCGGCGGGCCGAAGGCCCCGTACCCACCGGCCGCTCCGGACTGCGGGTCGCCCGCGTCCGGGACCGCCGGGCCGCCGGTGAACGCGCCGAAGGACGGGTTGCTGAACGGGACCGGGCCCGACCGGTCCGGGGCCTCCTGCGGTTCCAGGTCCAGCAGGGCCACCGCCGAGCGGCTGACCTGGCGCACCAGCGGGCCCGGCAGCCAGCCCGCGGCCACCGCCGCCGCCGCGCCGCCCGGCAGCAGGCGGCGGGCCAGCTCGGCCGGGGTGGGCCGCCGCGCCGGGTCCTTGGCCAGGCAGGCGGCGATGGTCTCGCGCAGCGGGCCCTCCAGCTCGCCCAGCTCGGGTTCCTCGTGCACCACCTTGTAGAGGAGGACGGCCGACGAGTCGCCGAGGAAGGGCGCGGAGCCGGTCGCCGCGTACGCCAGGACCGCGCCCAGCGAGAAGACGTCCGCCGCGCCGGAGAGGTCGGTGCCCCGGATCTGCTCCGGCGCCATGTAGCCGGGTGAGCCGACGGAGACCCCGGTGGAGGTGAGCGAGGCGGTGGCGTCGATGGCCCGCGCGATGCCGAAGTCGATGAGGCGGGGGCCGTCGAGGGCGAGCAGGACGTTGGACGGCTTCACGTCCCGGTGGATCAGGCCCCGCTCGTGCACGGCCGCCAGCGCCTCGCCGAGTCCGGCGCCCAGCACCCGTACCGCGTGTTCGGGCAGCGGGCCGTGCTCGGTGACGGCGGCGGAGAGCGGCGGGCCGGCCACGTATCCGGTGGCGACCCAGGGGACGGGGGCGTCCGGGTCGGCGTCCAGGACGGGCGCGGTCCACTGGGCGCCGATCCGCCGGGCGGCCTCCACCTCGCGCCGGAACCGGGCGCGGAACTGCTCGTCGAGCGCGAAGTGGGGGTGGACGACCTTGACGGCGACGGTGCGCCCGCCGGCGCTGCGCCCGAGGTACACCCGGCCCATGCCGCCGGCGCCGAGTCTGCCGAGCAGCCGGTAGGCGCCGATGCTCAGCGGTTCCCCGGCTTCCAGCGGCTGCATATTAAGGACTCCCCCTGTGAACCGGCCTGACCTCCGACCGAAGCCTAGTTCGTGTCCGGAAGTCTCGTCCGGCCACGGGAGAAACCATCCGCCGATTTCGCCCCCAAGGGAACGAACGACGTCATTCACCGCGATAAAAGGCGTGAATGCGCCGGTCGTCCGCCGGTGGATTGCGGGAGGCGCCGCAGCCGATTGCGGGAGCCATCGGGAGTACGCACCCGATGGCTCCCGCAATCGGCCATTCACCGTGTGTTCAGTTGAATCGAAAATGGCTTTCCCCGGCGGCGGGATGTTCTCATCCGCCGAGCAGCCGCACCTTCACGTCCGCCGGGTAGCCCCCCGCCTCGCCGGTGCGGCGCGCGAACTCGGCGACGCCCTTGAGCTGGTCCGGACCGAAGCGGAAGTCGAGGGTCGTGAAGTAGCGCTCCAGGACCTCCGCGTCGAAGGCCTCCCAGCGCGCCGCCTGCTCGGCGACCTTGGTGACCTCCTCCAGGGACAGGTCGCGGGAGGCCAGGAACGCCTCGTGGACCTGCTCGACCGCGGTGGGCTCGGCCGCCAGGTAGTCCCTGCGCGCGGCCCAGACGGCGAAGACGAACGGGAGGCCCGTCCACTCCTTCCACATCGCGCCCAGGTCGTGGACCTGGAGCCCGAGCCGGGGGGCGTCGTGCAGGTTGGCGCGCAGCGCCGCGTCGCCGATCAGGACGGCCGCGTCCGCCTCCTGCATCATCACGCCCAGGTCGGGCGGGCAGGTGTAGTAGTCGGGGCTCACGCCGTACCGCTCGGCGAGCAGCAGGCGCGCCAGGCGTACGGAGGTGCGGGAGGTCGAGCCCAGGGCGACCCGCGCCCGGTCCAGGTCCTCCAGGGGCCGCTGCGAGACGATCACGCAGGACATGACGGGGCCGTCGCAGCCGACCGCGATGTCGGGGAAGGCGACCAGGTCGTCGGCGTTGCGCAGGAACTCGACGAGGGTGACGGGGGCGATGTCCAGTTCGCCCCTCACCAGCTGCTCGCTGAGCTTCTCGGGGGTGTCCTTCGACAGCTCCAGGTCGAGCAGGGTTCCGGTCCGTGCCAGCCCCCAGTAGAGGGGAAGGCAGTTGAGGAACTGGATGTGGCCGACGCGCGGGCGGGGGCGACGGTCGTCGACCGCGGCGTTTGAAACGGTTGAATTGTCCACATCGCGAGGCTAGACCCGTCACCGCCGCACCGCCCCACCGGGGGCGTACGGCACACGGGAAGGGCCTCTCGGATGAGCCATCCGGATGGCTCATGCGCGCGGCTATCAAACATCCGGGTGAGGTGATCTTTCCCTCTACCCCTCCCCACATGCTGCGTGCTAGGCTCGACATCAAGTTGCAGTTTGGTTTCCCTTGCAGTACAGAGCCTGCGGAGCATGTGACCCCGCAGGCTTTTGTAGTTTTCAGACTTCATTGCAGGTTCTGGAGCAGGGCAACCCTTTGGCCCAAGGAGGGCTTATGGCTACCGGAACCGTCAAGTGGTTCAACGCTGAAAAGGGCTTCGGCTTCATCGCCCAGGACGGCGGCGGCCCGGATGTCTTCGTCCACTACTCCGCGATCAACGCGTCCGGGTTCCGCTCCCTCGAGGAGAACCAGGTCGTGAACTTCGACGTCACCCAGGGCCCCAAGGGTCCCCAGGCGGAGAACGTCACCCCGGCCTGAGTTGCCCAGGGTCGGCCGATCGCGGCCGTGAGAGCAGTACCCAAGGAGCCCCGCTCCCCCGCACCGGCGGAGGGCGGGGCTCCTGCCTTGCCCGGCCCCGTCCCGGCCGCCCCTTGACCTTCACACCGTGTGAAGCCGTGCAGTGGAGGACGTCATGTTCACCATCGGAGACTTCGCCCGGTACGGGCGCGTTTCGGCCCGCATGCTGCGTCATTACGACGAGATCGGGCTGCTGCGCCCGGACCGCACCGACCCCTCGACCGGCTACCGCTACTACGGCGCCGCCCAGCTCGCCCGGCTCAACCGGATCATCGCGCTCAAGGACCTCGGCTTCACGCTCCAGCAGGTGCGGTCGGTCCTGGACGACGAGATCGGCCCGGAGGAGCTGCGCGGGATGCTGCGGCTGCGCCGTACGGAGCTGGAGGCGGCGATGGCCGCGGCGGCCGCCCGGCTGGCCCAGGTCGAGGCGAGGCTCCGGTCGATCGAGAGCGAGGGACACATGTCCACGGACGACGTCGTGATCAAGAAGGTGCCGGCGGTACGGGTCGCGGAGCTGACCGGGGTGGCCGGGAGCTACGAGCCGCAGGACATCGGGCCGGTCATCGGCCCGCTGTACGACCGGCTCTTCCCGCTCCTCGGGGAGGCCGGGCTCTGCCCCTCCGGCCCCGGGATCGCCCACTACGAGGACGCGGCGGACGGCGGCGGCCGGGTCGTCGTGCACGCCGGGGTGACGGTCTCCGCCCCGGTGGGGCCGGTCGGCGACACCGGGGTCACGGTGGTGGAGCTGCCCGCGTTCGAGGCGGCGACCATCGTGCACCGCGGCTCCATGGACGCCGTGCTGCCGACGACCCAGACCCTGGCCCGCTGGATCGACGCCAACGGCTACCGGTCCGCCGGGTACGCCCGCGAGATCAGCCTGGAGTGCCCGGAGGACCCGGACGCCTGGGTGACCGAGCTCCAGGAGCCGGTGGTCCGCTCGGCGGTCTGAGAGCGGGGGCGTCCGCCGTGCGTCGGCGGGCGCCCCTCCCGTACGCCCCGCTCGCCCCAACTGCCCCGTTCCACAATCGTTGTCGAGGGCTTGTGCAGAGGCCCGCCCGTTGCTGACGGGCCGACCCTTCACAAGGCAGACTGTTGACGGCGATATCAACGGTATGGAGCAATCCGGACGGCCTGTGACCGATCCGGACACACCGCCCCGTGCCGTGCCGTGCGCAGGGGACAGGAGGCAGCAATGGGCCATGACGACGGGCCACGGGTACGCGTTCCGCAGCAGCGAACCCCGGAGCGGCGCCCGGAGGACGAGGGCGTGCTGCACTTCTCCGTACTCGGTCCCGTACGGGTGCGGCGCGGCGGTGAGCCGCTGGCATCCGGATCACCGCAGCAGCGCGCGCTGCTGACGGCGCTGCTGCTGCGCGGCGGCCACACCGCGACGGCCGGTGAGCTGATCGACGGCATCTGGGGCGACGAGCCGCCGTCGCAGGCGCTGGCCGCGGTACGCACCTACGCCTCGCGGCTGCGCAAGGTCCTCGGGCCCGACACCCTCGTCAGCGACTCCGGCGGCTACGCGATGCGCAACGCGCCGGACGCGCTGGACCTGACCGTCGCTCAGGAGCTGGCGGTGGGCGCCGAGAAGGCGCGGGCGTCCGGTGACCGGGACGCGGCGCGGGCCCTGCTGAACAAGGCGCTCGGGCTGTGGGACGGCGAGGCGCTGGCCTCCGTGCCCGGCCCCTACGCGGAGTACCAGCGCACGCGTCTTGAGGAGTGGCGGCTCCAGCTCACCGAGACCCGGCTCGACCTCGACCTGGAGGCCGGCTGCCACGCGGAGTCCGTCTCCGAACTGACCGCGCTCACCGCGGCGCACCCGCTGCGCGAACGGCTGCGGGAGCTGCTGATGGTCGCCCTGTACCGCAGCGGCCGGCAGGCGGAGGCGCTCGCCGTGTACGCGGACACCCGGCGGCTGCTCGCCGAGGAGCTGGGCGTGGACCCGCGCCAGGAGCTGGCCCAGCTCCAGCAGCGCATCCTGCGCGCCGACGAGGAGCTGGCCCGCCCGGCCGACAACCCGGCCCCGGCGGCGGCCCCGGTCCGCCCGGCCCAGCTGCCCGCGACCGTGCCGGACTTCACCGGCCGGGCCGCGTTCGTCCGCGAGCTGGGCGACCGGCTGGCCACGGCGGAGGGGTCCGTGATGGCGGTCTCCGCGCTGGCCGGCATCGGCGGCGTCGGCAAGACGACCCTCGCCGTCCACGTCGCCCACCAGGCCCGCAAGCACTTCCCGGACGGGCAGCTGTACGTCGACCTCCAGGGCGCCGGGGCGCGGGCCGCCGAACCGGAGACGGTCCTCGGCTCGTTCCTGCGGGCGCTCGGCACCCCGGACTCGGCGATCCCGGACACCCCGGCCGAGCGCGCCGCGCTCTACCGGTCCACGCTCGACGGGCGCCGGGTGCTGGTCCTGCTGGACAACGCCCATGACGCCGCCCAGATACGCCCGCTGCTCCCCGGTACGGCGGGCTGCGCGGCGCTGGTCACCAGCCGGGTGCGGATGGTGGACCTGGCGGGCGCCCATCTGGTGGACCTGGACGTGATGTCGCCGGACGAGGCGCTTCAGCTGTTCACCCGGATCGTCGGCGAGGAGCGGATCAACTCGGAGCGGGAGGCGGCGCTCGACGTCGTCGCCGCGTGCGGGTTCCTGCCGCTGGCCATCCGGATCGCCGCCTCCCGGCTGGCCTCCCGCCGTACCTGGACGGTCTCCGTGCTGGCCGCCAAGCTGGCGGACGAGCGGCGCCGGCTGGACGAGCTCCAGGCCGGCGACCTCGCGGTGAAGGCCACCTTCGAACTGGGCTACGGCCAGCTGGAACCGGCCCAGGCCCGCGCCTTCCGGCTGCTCGGCCTGGCGGACGGCCCGGACATCTCGCTGGCCGCCGCGGCCGCCCTCCTGGACCTGGACCCGCACACGGCGGAGGACCTGCTGGAGGCGCTGGTCGACACGTCCCTGGTCGAGTCCGCCGCTCCGGGCCGCTACCGCTACCACGACCTGGTCCGCCTGTACGCCCGCTCCTGCGCGGAACGCGACGAACAGCGCCCGGACGAACGCGAGGAGGCGCTGTCGCGCCTCCTGGACTTCTACCTGGCCACAGCAGCAGGCGTCTACGCCCTGGAACGCCCGGGGGACCGGCTGGTGGACCACCTGGAGCGCACGGAGGGCCCCGGCCTCTCGTTCAGCGACCGGCACGACGCGCAGGACTGGCTCTACACGGAGGCCGGTCCGCTGCTGGCGTGCCTGCGCCAGTCGACGGCGCCGACGATGCTCCGCCGGTCGATCGACCTGCTGTGGGCGGCCCTGGACCTCGCCGAGTCGGGGGCCAACTCCAAGCAGTACGAGGCCGCCGCCTCCTTCATGCTGGACGCCGCGCGCGGTTGCGGCGACCGCCGGGCCGAACGGCGCGCGCTGGTCACGCTCAGCAACGCGCACCTCGTGGCCGGCCGGTTCGCCCAGGCCGACCGGGAAGCCAGCCACGTCCTGGAACTGGCGCTGGACGCGCCCGATCCGCTGCCCGACTGCTGGGCGTACAACCACCGCGGGGTCATCGCGATCTACCAGAGCCGTCACAACGACGGCGAGGAGTATCTGACCCGCGCGATCGAGGCCTTCCAGGCCGGTGAGAACCGTCCCGGCGAGGCGTCCGCGCTGTGCAATCTGTCCCGCGTGCACCTGGCCATGGGCCGGATGACGAGCGCCGTCACACTGGCCCGGAAGGGCATCGAGATCTACGACGGCATGGGCCACTCCCTGCGCGGGGCGAACGCCCGCTACGCCCTGGGCATCGCGCTGACCCGCAGCGGGGACCTCGCGGAGGCGACGAGCAGCTTCCTGAAGGCGCTGGACGTCTTCCGCGACAGCCGGCAGCGGCTGTGGGAGGGCATGACGATCTTCCGCCTCGCCGAGACGGATCTGGCCGCCGAGAACCCGGCGCAGGCCGCGTCCAAGGCGGAGACGGCGCTGACGGTGCTGCGCGGCATCGGCGGGGAGTGGCGCCGGGGCAATGTGCTCACCGTTCTGGGACAGGCCCTGGACGGCATCGGGCAGACGGGCCGGGCCGAGGCCTGCTGGCGCGAGGCACTCGCCATCTACGACACCGACGGCTCCGAGGAAGCGGCCCAGATCCGGGCCCTGTTGGCCCGCGTACCGACCGAACGGCCCTGACCTCGGCGGTCTCGGCGCCTCACGTTCGCGGTTCCCAGCGGAACTTTCGGGCGGCGACCCATGCGAACAGGGCGGTCCAGGCGAAACCGAGCAGAACCCGGCCGAGCGCTGTGCCGGGAGCCATCCCGTCGGTCCACCCGGCACGCACCAGGTCGACGGTCGGGGACAGGGGAGCGAAGAGCAGGATGTCGCCGAGTGCGACGGGCAGGATTTCGCGGGGGATGTAGACGCCGGAGATCAGAGGCAGCAGGAGGATCGCGGGCAGGGTGGCTATGGTGACGGATTCGGCACTGCGGCACAGGGCCGCGGTGGCGGCGGCCATCGCCGTCATCAGCGTGATGCCTACGAGTACGCCGATCGCCGCCGTGAGGGGGTGGGCCGGGGCGATGCCGAAGATCACGGAGACGCCTGCGGCGACCACCACGATCTGTGCCGCACAGATGACGATGTACACGGAGGCGCCGCCCGCGAGGATCACGGGATCGGAGACCTCTCCGGTGCGCAGCCCCTTGAGGACGAGTTCGTCCCGGCGTACGACGTAGAGACTGGTAATGAAGGAGTAGAGGGAGAAGATGAGCAGAACGCCGGTGGAGGTGGACACCATGACGGGTCCGGGCGCCAACGCGTCCTGCGCGAGTCCCATCTGCTCCTGCGCGTACTGGAGCGCGACGAGAAGCATGACGGGGACGAACACGGCGTAGACATAGTTGGCCTTCAGCCGGTTGAACAGTTTCCACTCTGTGAGGAACAGCACCTTCAGATGCCGGATGTCCTGGGCGAAATGTGCGCTCATGCGGACTGCTCCTGGTGGTCGGTGTCATTCCCGGCGGCGATGGTGATGAACGCTTCCTCCAGGGAGGCCGGCCGCGCGGTGAACCGGTCCAGTTCCACACCCCGTTCCTCGGCCCAGGCCAGGAGCCGTGCGGCGTCTTTCTGGAGGTTGGGCGTGACGAGGGTGATACGGCCGTTGCCGCCTACGGTGGCGCCCCCGACCGGAAGGTCGTGCACGCCGTAGGCGGCGCCGAGGCCGAAGGACAGGGTCGAGGCGTGGCCGGCGACGATGTCCGTGACTGTTCCGGCGGCCGCGATCCTGCCCCGGTGCATGATCGCGAGATGGTCCGCCAGGGATTCCGCCTCTTCGAGGTAGTGGGTCGTGAGCAGGATCGTCGTTCCCCGCTCACGCAGTTCCTCGATGAGTCGCCAGGTGGCGTGCCGGCCTTCGGCGTCCATACCGGCAGTCGGCTCGTCGAGGAACAGGATCTCCGGGTGGGAGAGGACCGCGACGGCCAGACCGAGGCGCCGCTTCTCGCCGCCGGAGAGGTTCTGCACGGGAACGGCCGCACGATGCGTGAGACCCGCGTGCCTCAAGACGTCGGGGATCGGGCGGGGCCCGGTTATCAGCCCTGCCCTCATCCGGAGCGTCTCCTCCACGGTCAGATGCGCGATGAATCCGCCGTCCTGGAGCGCCACACCGGTACGTGGGCGAACACGGCGGCGGTCGGTGACGGGATCACAGGACCCGAAGAGGCGGATCAGGCCCCTGCGCGGCCGGGCCAGCCCTTCCAGCAGTTCGACCGTGGAAGTCTTCCCCGCGCCATTGGTGCCGAGCAGGGCGAAGAGCTCACCGGGGCCGACCGTGAAGCCGATCCCCCGGACCGCGTCGAACCTGTTCTTCCCGTTTGAGTAGCTACGCCACAAGTCCTCAACATGAATATGACTATCTGCAATTATGGTCATGACTGTCCGAACTGTCGCATTCCGCAGAGTGGTCCCTGCCAGGAGAACACGCGGGGAGAGTATTTCGCGCGCGCCGCCTACGGCCCCGATCTGAATCCCGCCATTCGACTCCGGAGCGGATCGCTTCATTTGCGCCAACACGCCACCACCACCTGCGAAAACGGCGGCCCGATCGAATCTCGCCAAGGTTGCATTTTGGCCAGAAAGACAATGGGATAAAGCGTTCGATTCCCCGGACACTCAACACCACAGCAAGTGTGACGCGCATCACGTGGGTAAAGTGTTGGTCTAGATCAGGCATTGGAACGTAAGCTGGAAAGCGCAAGGCGAAACGTTGACCGAGATCGTCGGCAGCCAGAGGTTCCGAAAGTCGGTGGTGCATAGATTCTGCGCCACGCGCAACAGGGAGAGAATCCACGGCACCACATTTGTGCTGCCATAAATTCTCTCCGAAGCGACCGTTTTACATTTCGGTTCCACCACCTCCCGGCGTACCAGGACTCAAGGATGGGAATCATGGCAAAAATCGCCGATTTCATGAACACGCAGCAGCTCGGGCCGATCGAGCAGGGGCTGACCAACACCGACGGTGTGCCGGTCATGGCCACCCCGGCCGTGGCCGTTCCGGTCACGGTGAAGATCACCGCCGGAATCGTGGCCTTCACCATTCCGGTGGGCGCCTACGTGGCCGGCCGGGTCGTCAACTGAGGCCGAGACGACCTCGGTTCGTAACCCACAGACGAGGGAGACTGAGATGAATCGAATCATTGAGAGCGTGCGCACCGTCACGACGCCGACGCTGACCGGCGACGCCGGTATCAGCCTCAAGCCGATGATGCCGGTGACCTTCACTCCGGCGATCCTGGTGACCACTCCCTACGCGGCGGGCGGCCTCGCGGCCGGCGCCGCGTCGGTGGCCGCCTACGAGGCCGGCCGTGCGGCCGGTGCCGGGAAGTAGCCGCCACCTGCGGGTGAACGAGGCCCTCGCGGCGAGTCCGGGGCCACGAGCCCCCGGCTGAAATGCGTTGCGAGGCACATAAGGCGGTCGGGCCGCGCCTCAATCGCGGCCCGACCGCCTCTCGACTTTACCTCACACCCTTGTCGTGTCGAGAGGCTTGATTTTGAGAACATTCAAGAAACTCGCTTCTGTAGTGTTTTCCCCCGTCCCGATCAGCCGCAACAGGGCCATGGGGATATCGGAGAGGCTCACCGCACTCACCACGCTTTCCTCTTCTCTTGAGTACGTGCACCAGCGGAGGCAACTGGAGCCCGGCGGCCTCAACGACTGGGAGATCATGCGGGAGACTCCAGAATCCAGCAACATAGCGGTCCGTAAATTCGCAGATCTCATCAGTGGCCGCAGGACAACCATTGCCCTTCACGCGGTGCGCGCGGCAGTCAGTGTCGGCCTTCTCTTACCCGGACAAAGCCGGTGGCGAGGTGCGGGCAGTCTCTTTCTGAGTGGGACCACTTCTCTGCTGCAGGCCCGCCACCGGTACGGAACCGATGGGTCCGACCAGGTCGCCACTCTGGTGCAGACGGCAACGGGAGCGGCCCGGCTTTCCTCCCGGCCTCAAACGCAGGACGCGCTGCTCTGGTACGTCGCGCTACAGGCGAGCCTGTCGTACGCGGCCTCCGGCTGGGTAAAGCTCATCGGCGAAAAATGGCGTAGCGGTGCCGCCCTGCCGGGCGTCATGCGCACCCGCACCTACGGCTTCGAGGGGGCCTTCCGGCTGACCCAGAAGTACCCCCGGTCGGCCAAGGCCGTGCAGCACGGCGTGCTGGCGCTGGAATGCCTTTTCCCCCTGGTGTACGTCGGAGGCGGGCGGCTGACGCGTCCGTTCCTGGCGGGGGCCGCGGGATTCCACACGGCCAACGCCTTCGTGATGGGCCTCGGCCGGTTTCTCACGGCATTCACATCCATGCATCCCATGGTCGCCTACACCTCCGCTCCGGCATCGCACCCTGCCGTCGTGGGCCGTGACGACCGTGCGGTCAAGGCCGCGGGGCTTGTCCTGGCCGCAGGGGTCGCGGTCGGCGCGGCCCTGGCCGCGCAGCGCCGCTCGGCAGTGCTGGAGGGGTGGCCCACCTCACGGTCGATCACCACCCGGCACGGCAATGAACTCCAGTACGAGACGGGTGGACGAGAGGACACCGATGCGCCGGTCCTCGTGTTCTGCGCCGGCCTGTCCTCGACCTCGGAGCACTTCGCCTGGATCACCGAGAAGTTCGTGCACGGCTCCGAGTACGCGGTGGTGGCCTACGCCCGCGCCGGATACGCGGGCAGCCACCGGCGCCGCACGGCGCCCTACTCGCTGCGGGAGTCGGTGGACGACCTCGAGGACCTGGTCCGGCAGGTGATCCCCGCGCACCGCAAGGCGGTTCTGGTCGGCCACTCGCTGGGTGGTGAGCTGGTCCGACAGGTCGCGGCCCGGCTGCCGGACCGCATCGCCGGGCTGGTCTACCTCGATCCCGCCCACCCCGCCGAGCTGCGGCGCTCCCAGAGGCAGAACGCCGGCGCCGCGGACCTGGGAAGCACGATCACCCACGCCACCCGTTACCTGCGGTGCGGTACCGGCATGCTGATGAGCCGGCCGAAGTGGGTGGACTCGCTGCCTCCACGCTACCGGGAGAAGGTCTTCGCGCAGTACACCGATGCCCGCCTGTGGAAGGCGGCAAGACGTGAATGGCGGGCAGTGGAGGAGGAGTTCCGCTCCTTCGACGGAGACCTCGACCCGATCTCCGTTCCGGGCCTGGTCATCGCCGCCCAGCACACGGTGGACCAGGAGCCCGAGCAGCTCCTGATGTACGACGAGCTCGTCAAGGTCCACCGCGATGTGGACGACACCGGTGTGCGGGTCGTCGAAGGCGCGGATCACGATTCCCTGCTGACCGATGCCCGCTTCGCACACCAGGCGGCGGAGATGATGGCGGAATTCCTGGCCGGACCGGTGGCGCGGACCGAAGGACCCGCGCCTGCCCCGCAGAAGGGAACCGTGTCGTGAGGGCAGCGATGCTGGTCCGGGACGTCTTCACCGGTCCCGGCGCCCTGGCCCGGCTGGCCGGCGCGGCCATGCTGGTGACCACCGTGGCTGCGCAGCACCCCCACCCGGCGTTCGGCCGGGCCATCGCCAGGGATGTCTTCTCCCAGGTGCCGAACTGGAAGTTTTTCGCCCCCAACCCCGCGGTGCACGACTTCCACTACGTGTACCGGACCCTCGACGCCGAGGGCAGGACGAGCCAGTGGCACGAGATCGAGATGATCGAGCCGCGCAGGTGGCACCAGGCGTTCTGGTTCGCGACCCGCCGTCCCGAGAAGGCGGTGTTCGACCTGTGCACCGCCATCCTCCAGCACGTGGCGCGGTGGGGGATCTCCTCGGTCCAGGAGAACTCCTCCTACCGGGTACTGGCGGAGTTCATCCGCCGGACGATCCGGGAATCCCAACCTGAACCGACCCTGGTGCGGGGCTTCCAGTTCGGAGTGGTGCGCGCGTCCGGCCACGACGCATCCGAAGCCCCCGAGACCCTCTTCGTCTCCCCGTACACCCTCATGGAGCCGGACAACCGGCCTCATCTGTCGGCCGCCTGACACAGGGGCGGGACTCCGGGTCCCGCCCCTCGGCCGCCGGCCGTACTCCCCCTGCCCGGCAAGACATTGGAGAACACCGTGCCCGTTCCCCCCACGCCCGCTGACGACTTCGCCGCGTACCTCCGCTCCTACACCGAGGAATCACTGGACCACCGGACGTCGCTGGAAGACGTCTGGGACCGCTACCACCTGCCGGACTCCGACCACACCGTCAACCGACGGCACCGCGACCGTGCGGCGAGCCTGAACCACCTGGCCGACTGGCGCGCCGACCGGTCCCCGTACGAACTGCAGGTCCACGAGGTCGTCGCGGACGGCCGCCGCGCCGCAGCGCGGTACACCGTGAGCCGGACGCTGTTGCTGCAGGTCCGTTACAACACCGAAGTCGCGATCTTCGCCGACATCGGCGACGACGGACGGATCGCCTCCACGGTCTCCACTGCCCGGATGACCTACGGGTGGGGACAGCCCGGCGACGACACCCCGGAGGATGACGGCCGCCCCGCGAACGCCGGCGCCGCACCGCGAGAGGTCGACGCGGCCGTCTACCTGACCGACTTCGCGCGTCTGTCCAGCGATCCGAGTGCCCCGCTGGAGGAGTCGTACGACCAGTACCACGCACCGAACACGGTCCAGTACATCAACGGCACGGCCATGCGGCGCCAGGATGTCCTGCAGGCGCTTGCGGAGAGCCGGAGGAAGGGCACCGCCTACGACCTTTCGTTCCACTCCTCGGTGAGCCAGGGCCTCCGCTTCGCCGCGCGCTACACGATGGCACCGGCCCAAGGGCCGCGCGGAGTCGGGGACCTGGAGGTCTTCGCCTTCGGACAGTTCGCCGAGGACGGCCGTGTGAGCCGACTCCGCTCCGTCATGCAGACCGCCAGCGGCTACTGGCCCGCCTGAGCCCGTCGGATCGCCGAGGACACGGTTCGTCCGGATTCCCGCTCCCATGGCCGCACCGGCCGGTTAGGACCATTCCCGCACCATGAGCAACACCGTCGACGACATCGGCTACGGCCGCCAGTTCGCCTCCTGGTACGACCGCATCTTCCCCAAGGGGACCGAGGCCGCTGCCCTCGCGGACGTGCTCGGGCGGTTCCACCCCGACCCGGAATCCGGCACCCTGGAATTCGGCGTGGGCACCGGCCGCATCGCCGTCCCCCTGGCCCGCAGGACAGGCACGGTCACAGGGGTCGATTCCTCCCCCGAGATGCTCGGTCGGCTGGCCGAAGAACCCGGCGGTGCCCGGGTCACCGGAATCCACGGAGACATCCGCACCTATACCGACGACCGCCGCTACGGCCTCGTCTACGCGGTGTGCGGCACCCTGTCGATGCTTCTCACCGCCGAGGACCAGCAGGCGGCGGTCAGCCGGGCGGCCCAGCTCCTCATCCCGGGCGGGCGTCTGGTGATCGAGACGGGCAACCGGCCCGCAGTGGACAGCCTTCACGAAGGCCTGGCCCGCACCACGCTGTTCACGCCCTATCCGGAGCCGGGCACCGGCCTGCAGACCCATTCCACACTGCCGCCCGGCTCGGACCTGTGGCAGTGCTCCCACGTCTGGTACGAGGCCGACGGGACGACGCGGGTGGGCACAGAACTGTCCCGCCTGACGACGCCGGACGAAGTCGACACCTACGCCGTCACCGCCGGTCTCGTCCCCGAGAACCACTACAGCGGCTGGGACCTGGCCCCCTACCTGGAGCAGTATCCGATGTTCATCGCGACGTACACCAAGCCGGCATGAACCTCCGCGCCGTCGTCGGCCGTCAGCGACTGCTGCTCGTCCTCGGTGCCCTGCTCGGCCTCCTGGGCACGGCAGCCACCCTCCTGCAGCCGCTGCTCATTGGCGATCTGATCGAAGCGGTCTCCGCGGACGACGCCCTGACCGGCCCCATCGTGCTGATCGCCACACTGTTCGCCGCCGACGCCGTACTCGCCGCCGGCCACGCCTACCTGATCGGCCGGGCCGGCGAGAACATCGTCTTCGACCTGCGCACGACGCTCACCGGACGGCTGCTGCACGCGCAGCTGCGGGCGTTCCACCAGCGCGAACACGGGGACGTCTTCACCCGCACCATCTCCGACACCTCGTTGGCCCGCGTCGCGCTGTCCTCGTCCGTCGCGCAAATGGTCACTGCGGGGTTCACTACCATCGGCTGCATCGCAGTGATGGCCTGGCTCGACTGGCGGATGCTGCTGGCCACCGCGGTGTGCCTGGGAATCGCCTCGGCCGCCGCCCTCACCCTGGCTCGCGCCGTCCGCGCCGCGGCCGTGGCAAACCGGGAGGACACCAGCCGCTACGGTTCCGGAATGCTGCGCGTACTCGGTGCGCTGACGACCGTCAAGGCCTCCCGTGCCGAACAGCGTGAAGCCGACCACCTGCGCGGCCTGGCCGACGCGGCTCGAACGAGCGGAATCCGGGTCACCCGGCTCTCTGCCATGCTCATGCCCGTCATGAACGTCGGCACCCAAGTCTCCCTCGCGGTCGTGATCGCCTGGGGAATGGCCCGCACCGCCACCGGCGACATGATGATCGCGGACCTCACCGCGTTCATCATGTACCTGTTTTATCTGGTATCTCCTCTGGTCATGCTGTTCATGGCCATGGGCGAGTACCAGCAAGGACGCGCCGCCATCGACCGGATCGAGGACCTGGCCACCATCGACCAGGAACCCTCCGGACGCCACGAGGCCCGGCCGGCTCCGGGGAAGAACACACCGGCCGTCGAGTTCGACGCCGTCACCTTCGCCTACCCCGCACAGAGCCCCCCGGCCCTGTCGGACGTCTCCTTCGCACTGCCGCCCACCGGGCTGACCGCCATCGTGGGGCCGTCCGGATCGGGAAAGACGACGCTCTTCCAACTCCTCGAACGCTTCCAGCACCCCGACCAGGGCGTCATACGCGTCCATGGCGTGGACATCACCACCCTGCCGCTGGAGAACCTGCGCTCCCGCATCGGGCTCGTCGAACAGGACGCCCCGCTCATGCGCGGCACGGTTCGCGAGAACCTCACCTACGCCCACCCCGACGCCTCCGACTCCGAGATCCGCGACGCACTCGCCGCGGCTCACCTGACCGATGTCGTCGCCGGTCTCCCCCAAGGTCTGCAGACCGCACTCGGCGAAGGCGGCATCGGCCTGTCCGGCGGACAACGCCAGCGGCTGGCCATCGCGCGCGCCCTGCTCGCCCGACCCGACGTACTGCTCCTCGACGAGCCCACCTCGAACCTGGACGCCGACTCCGAGACGGCACTGCGCCGGGCCATCACCGCCATCGGCACCCGCTGCCAGGTCCTGGCCATCGCGCACCGCATCACCACCACCCTGGAGGCCGACCGCATCCTGGTCGTCGAGAACGGGCGACTGCGAGCAGAGGGGACGCACACCCAACTCATGGAGGCGGACGACACCTACCGGCGTCTGGCCGGCCAGCAGCTCATTCCCGCGGGCACGCCTCATGACTGACGCCGCCGTCGTCGGTACCGGCCCCAACGGGCTGGCCGCCGCCGTCACCCTCGCCCGAGCCGGCCTGAAGGTCGCCCTCTTCGAACAGGCCGACACCATCGGCGGCGGCCTGCGGACCACCTCTCTGTTCGACAGCGACGTCGTGCACGACATCTGCTCCGCGATCCACCCCATGGCCGCCGCCTCCCCGTTCTTCCGCGCCTTCGATCTGCCCCGGCGCGGCGTGCGTCTCCTGCAACCCGACATCCCCTACGCGCATCCCCTGCCCGCCGGACACGCCACCGCCGCCTGGCGCAGCCTCGCCCGCACCGCCGAGCATCTCGGACCCGATGGGCCTCACTGGACCCGGCTCATGGCCCCGCTCGTCGCCCGCACCCGGGAAGTGTCCGGCCTGCTCCTCTCCAACCAACGCGCCCTCCCCCCGGGGCCCGCCGCACCGGCTCTGCTGGCCCCGCGCGTCATCGCCCACGCACGACGCCGCTCGCCCTTCACCACGCCCGAAGCCCGGGCCCTGTTCGCGGGAGTCGCCGCGCACGCCGTCGGACGACTCCCCTCACTGGCTTCAGCAGCCGTCGCGATGCTGCTCGGGCACACCGCTCACAGCACAGGCTGGCCCCTGCCCGAAGGCGGCAGCGTACGCATCGCCGAAGCCCTGGCCGCCGACATCACCGCGCACGGCGGTACTTTCCACACCGGTCACCGGGTCCGGGACCTCGCCGAACTCTCCGGTATCCCCCTGATCATGCTCGACACGAGCCCCACCGGCCTGATCGACCTGGCCGGACCCCGGCTGCCGACCCGCTACGCCCGCGCCCTGGCCCGCTTCCGGCACGGCCCCGGCGCCGCCAAGGCCGACTTCCTGGTCTCCGGCCCCATCCCCTGGACCCACTCGCTGCCGGGGCAGGCCGGCACCGTCCACCTCGGCGGCACCCGTTACGACATCCACCGCGCCGAGAACACCACTGCCGCCGGTCACCCTGCGGACACCCCGTTCATCCTGGTCGTCGACCCCGCGGTCACCGACCCCACCCGCGCCGCAGCGGGCAAGCGACCCGTCTGGGCCTACGCGCACGTCCCCCACGGCGACTCCCGCGACCCCGTCGACCTCATCCGCCGGCGCATCGAGGAACACGCCCCCGGCTTCACCGACACCATCCTCGCCTCCCGAGGCATCCCGGCCACCCGGTACGCCGCCTACAACCCCAACTACATCGGTGGCGACATCGGCGGCGGCGCCCTCACCCTGCGCCAAGTCCTCGCCCGGCCGGCCCTGCGGCCCAACCCCTACGCCACTCCCCTCCCCGGCGTCTACCTCTGTTCGGCCTCCACGCCGCCCGGCCCCTCCGTACACGGCATGTGCGGCTACTACGCCGCCCTCACCGCCCTCCGGCGCCACCACGGCCGGCGCACGGCGCCCGGTCTCGCTCCCGCGTGAACCCCGGTCGGCGGTCGGCCGGAAAGAACTCGGTTCCCGCCCACCCTCGCGTTCATCGTTCGTTTATCACCGGACGGCAAGCTCATGCCTGTCGATCCGTCGCGTCGGGGGGCAGGCGGGACGACCAGTGGCCAGACCACTAAGGTGAGCGGCCCTGACAGGGGCCCATCCGGCAGTCCACGGGGGAACAGCCGGACGGGCCCCTCCACGCAACAACGCCAGCCACAACGGAGATGCCACATGGGTGACAAGAAGAAGACCGACCCGATCTTCAAGCCCGCGGACACCCACGCCACCGGCGGGGACGCGGATCTGACGACGCAGGACACGCACGCCACCGTCGAGCCGCTGGACATCCACGCCACCGGTGGCGAGATAAAGCCGCTCGACACGCACGCGACGAGCGAGCCGGCCAACTAAGCCGCACATCGACGGGGGTACGGGGGGAACGGCCGCGGCGGCGCGGAGGGGGAGCCGTCGCGGCCGTTGTGTGTTCCGGGTCAGTAGCTGAGTTCCGCCGTGACCTTGCACTTCTTCACGCGGGCCACCGTGCGCGGGCTGTCCATGCGTACCGAGACCGTCTTCGTCTCGCCGCCGTCCGCCTCCACGGTCGCCTCACCCGTGTCGACCAGGTTGCCCATGGCGTCCAGGAAGGACACGTCGACCTCGTAGGTGTGCGTCCCGGCGGTGACCGCCGTCAGCCGGACCGTGGAGGCCGTGTACGCCTTGCGCTTGCCCTTCGCCGGCTGCGCGCAGCGGAACACGTACACCTTCGGCGCGTCCGTCGCGGTGGGCGTGGGGTCGGCGTACGTGGAGCCCGAGGAGCCGCTCGACGAGCCGTAGTCGGTGTCCGAGTCCGTGTCGTGGTACGTGCCGTTGCTCTTCTTGGAGTTGGAGCATCCGCCGCCGCCCCCGCCGTGGCTCGACCTGCTCTTGCTCTTGCCCTTTCCTCCGTGGCTGCCGCTGGAGAAGCCGGTCAGCGCGAGTACCACCGCGACCAGGACCACCGTCAGCTTCACGTGCTGCCGTCTCATCGAACCCCCGTTTGTCCGCTTCTCTTCCGTTTCGGTGTGTTGCCGGCCCTGCGGCCGGGCGACACGGCACCGTAGCGCACAGCATGGCGCGCGGCTCCGGCAGCCCGGTCATGGCCCTGTCACGGTCTCGTCTCCGTCTGGTGGCGGCCGTCACACGCGCGGCGTAGCGTCGGAGCGAGAGCGCCGATACGCACCCGGAGGTCCCGGAGGTACGGAAATGATCCGCAATGTCCTCGGTGCGGTCCTCGCTCTCGCCGGAGCGGCGGCCGCCGTGCTGAGCCCCTTCCGTGACTGGTACGACGGCCGCCTCGGGCGGCACTACCGGCTGGGCGACCTCTTCGACGGAACCGGTGCGACCGGTGCGCGTCCCGGCGGGCTCTTCGGTTCGCTCTGGCTGCCGTTGCTGTGCGCGGCGGCGGTGACCGCGGTCGGGGTGGCCCTGCGCTCGCGCTCGCTCGTCGCCCTGGGGGGCGTGGTGGTGCTCGGGTTCACGGTGCTGTGGATGGTCCGCGTCTTCCAGACGACCGACAGCCTGGCGGTCACGGGCGACGGCTCCGGGCTCGGGCCGGGCGTGGCGCTCGCCGGGGGCGGCGGGCTGCTGATCCTGGCCGGGGCCGCGGTGATGTCGGGGCGGTCCGGGGCCCGGTGGCGGCCTTACGACGCGCCGGGGGCCGGTACGCCGGACACCTGGCCGCCGACGCGGGAGCCGGGCCCGTCCGTGCAGACGAGCCCGTGGCCGGAGCCGGAGGGCGACGACACGTACACCGGTCCTCGGCCGGGCGCCCCGCGCCGGCCCGACGACGACGGGGCCGGGCCGCCCGGCGCGTGAGGCGCGGCCCGCGCGTACGGGCTACGCGTGGGCCCGCGCGCCCGTCCCCGTGCCCTTCTGCGCGTCCAGCGCGTACACGCAGCGGTCCTTGCTGCACGCGTACACGACGCCGTTGCGCGCCACGGGCGTGCCCGTGATCTCGCCGCCCGTGGCCAGCTTCCAGCGGAGCTGACCGCCCGTCGCGTCGAGGGTGTACAGCACGTGGTCCGCCGACCCGAAGTGCACGCGGCCGTCCGCGACGACCGGGGCGCCGACGACCTCGCCACCCGCGGCGAACCGCCACTTCGGGGTGCCGGTGACGGCGTCCAGGGTGTACAGCGCGCTGCCGCTGCCGACATGGACGTTGCCCGCGGCGACGAGGACCGGCTCGGCGGACTGCCGGGCCTCCGTGGCGATCCGCCAGCGGTCCTTGCCGGTCGCGGCGTCGAGCGCGTACACCGTACCGAGGTAGTCCGCGAGGTAGACCCCGCCGCCGGTGACGGCCGGGCCGGGCGCGAAGGCGGGCGGCGAGAGGAAGACCGCCGGGCACTCGAAGTGCCAGCGGACGTGCCCGGAGCCGATGTCCACGGCGAGGACCCGGGTCCCGGCGGCGACGTACACATAGCCGTCCGGCGCCGGGGTCACCCGGACCGGAACGCCCCCGCAGGAGGCCGCGTCGCCGATGGGGTACGTCCAGCGCTCGGCGCCGGTGCGGGCGTCGAGGGCCTTGAGCCGGGCGTCCTGCCAGACGTACACCGTGCCCTCGTGGATGACGGGCCCGCCCTCGGGCGTCTCGAAGTCCGTCTGCGCGCCCGTGAGGTCCCACAGCTTCTCGCCGGTCGCCGCCTCCCACGCCTGGACCCCGCCGCCGCGGGTGGCGGTGAGGACCGTGCCCCGGTCGGCCTTGAGCGCGTACACCCAGGCGTCGGCGGCGGTCCGCCAGCGCTCGGCGCCCGTGGCGGCGTCCAGGGCGTAGAGCGAGGGGCCGTCCGATGCGTGGATGCGGCCGCCCTCGACGGCCATCGCCCAGGCGACGTCACGGGTCTTGAACTGGCGCCGCCCGTTGCCGGTGTCCAGCGCGTGGACCTCGAAGGACGTGACGTAGAGCAGGTCGCCGACGACGACGGGCGTGCCCCACACGTCGTTGGACATGCGGAACCGCCAGGGCCGCCAGCGCGCGGGGCCGGACGGCCCGGCGTCGGGGGCGTGGGCCGGGGCGGGCACGGGGGCGGCCGGCGCGATGTGCGAGCCCTCGCTCGCCCCGGCGGGCGGGCGCACCCAGCCGGTCGCGGGCCCGGCACCGGCGGCGACCGCCGACGCGCGGACGTCCTGGGCGCGGGGTCCCGGCCCGATCGGCACCTGGACGCCGGTCAGCCGCACCGGCCCCCCGGCGTCGGGCACGGGGGCGGGCGGGGCCGGCGGACGGGTGGGCGCGGAGCTGTGCCAGGGGCCGTCCCAGTCGGCGTCGGGCGCCCGGTGGGGGGCGGTCGGGCCGGGGTCGGCGGGGCGTACGGGGGCGGGGTCGGCCGGGCGCGGCGGGGCGGGCGGCGGGACGGTACGGCCGCCGCCCCGGCGCTGTTCGATCAGCGCGGTCGCGGCGGCCGGCAGCCAGGCCGACGCCGTACCGCCGTCGTCACCCCCGCCGGAGGCGAAGAGGTGCGGGGCGAGCTGCGCCTGGAGGTCGGCCGGGGTGGGCCGCAGCGAGGCGTCCATCTGCATGCAGGACTCGATCAGCGGCCGCAGCTCCTCCGGCAGGCCGGTGAGGTCGGGGCCCTCGCGCAGCAGCATGAACACCGTCTCGACCGGGTTGGCGCCCCGGTACGGCGCGTGGCCGGTCGCGGCGAACACCAGCGTCGAGCCGAGCGAGAAGATGTCGCTGGACCCGGTCACGCTCCGCGAGTCCCGCGCCTGCTCGGGCGACATGTACGCGGGCGTGCCGACGGCCACGTTGGTCATGGTGAGCCGGGTGTTGGAGACGCCGGACGCGATGCCGAAGTCGATGACCCGGGGGCCGTCCTCGACCACGAGCACGTTGGACGGCTTCATGTCGCGGTGGACGAGCTGCGCCCCGTGGATGGACTGAAGGGCCTCGGCGATGCCGGCCGCCAGCCAGCGCACCGCCTGGGCGGGCATCGGCCCGCACTCGTTCACGATCTCTTCGAGCGAAGGGGCGGGCACGTACGCGGTGGCGAGCCAGGGCACGGCGGCGCGCGGATCGGCGTCCACGACGGCGGCGGTGTAGAAGCCGCTCACGGCGCGGGCCGCCTCCACCTCACGGGTGAAGCGCACCCGGAACAGCTGGTCCTCGGCCAGCTCCGTACGCACGGTCTTGATCGCCACCCGCCGGCCCGAGGCCGAACGGGCCAGATAGACCAGCCCCATGCCGCCGGCCCCGAGTCGTCCCAGCACCTCGAAGGGGCCGATCCGCCTCGGGTCGTGCTGCGTCAGCTGCTCCACTACTTGCCACCTCCCCGTACGGGCCTCCGGGCACGGAGGTCCGCGAAAATCCCGCCGCGTGCAGCGTCTCATCACCGAGCGCCCCCCGGCGGTGCGCACCCCGATTGTTCCTGGCCGGGCCCCCGGTTGCGAACTCGGGGGCGGATCGGGGTGTCCCGTACCACTCTCCCCGTATCAGGACACAGGTTCCTGAAGTACGGCGAATTCGGCACCCTGGTCGTCCTGGAGGACGGCCATCCGCCCGTACGGGATGTCGAGCGGCGGTTCGGTGACCCGGCCGCCCAGGCGCTGGACGGTACGGGCGGTCTCGTCGCAGTCCGTGACGTTGAAGTAGCTCAGGAAGTGGCTGGGCAACTCGGCCGGGAACGCGTCCGTGATGACGCCGCGCCCGCCGACCGCCGTCTCGGGCCCGGGTTCGGTGCCGGGCGGGGACCAGGTACGGAAGTCCACGCGGTGCTCGTCGGTGTCGGGGACGTCCAGGGGCGAGTCGTCCACGTCGGCGCCCCGGAAGCCGAAGACCTCCTCGTAGAAGGGGTCGACGCGGTCCTTGTTCCGGGTGTGGACCTCGGTCCAGCAGAAGGAGCCGGGTTCGTTCTGCTTCTGGAAGCCCGCGCGCTCCCCGGCCTGCCAGAGGCCGAAGACGGCGCCGCCCGGATCGGCCGCCTGGGCGAGGACCCCGTAGCGGCCGGCCGGGACGGGTTCGGTGATCACCTGGCCGCCGGCCGCGCGGATACGGGCGACCGACGCCTCGATGTCGTCGGTGGCGAAGTAGACGCCCCAGGCGGTGGGCATCCGGCCGTCCTTCTTGGCGGCCAGCGCGGCGACGAGCCTGCCGTCGCTGAGGGCGTCGGCGCGCCGGCCCTCGGCGGGCCGGAAGGTCCAGCCGAACAGCTCGCCGTAGAAGCGCTTGCCCGCCTCCAGGTCGGGGAGCTGCGCATCCACCCAGCACGGTGCGGAGTGTGCGAACGCGGCCATGGGCCCGAATCCTTCCGTCGTCCCCCGCTCCACCCAACGTAACGGCGCGGCGCACGGCGCGCGCTCCGGGCGCCACCCGGCCGGGCAAACGCGCGTTCGAAAGTTACCCACCGAAGTTATCCACAGGCTGTTCACAATACTCGTCACACCGTGTTCGCGGGGTGGTGGAACGCGATCGAAATGAGCGAGAAGGAGGAACCGGAAAAAAGGTCTTGGCACCGCCGCGAAATGGCCCCCGAGCGGGCCGCATTCCCCATTTGCTCTCGCCAAATCGCGCTCCGTTCACCCGTCGGTAAGCTGACGGCATGACAGGACAAGTACGCACCGTCGACGGCCGCGTGGCCGGTCGGCGCGGCCAGGCGACGCGGCAGAAGCTGCTCGACTGCCTCAGCGAGATGCTCAGCTCCTCGCCGTACCGGGACGTCAAAGTCATCGACGTCGCCCGTAAGGCGGGGACTTCACCGGCTACCTTCTACCAGTATTTCCCGGACGTCGAGGGCGCTGTCCTCGAAATCGCCGAAGAGATGGCGAAGGAGGGCTCCGGGCTGACGGAACTTGTCGCCGGGCGTTCCTGGGTCGGCAAGTCGGGATGGCAGACCGCCGAACAACTCGTCGAGGGATTCCTCGACTTCTGGCGGCGGAACGACGCGATTCTGCGCGTGGTCGATCTCGGCGCGGCCGAGGGCGACAAGCGGTTCAACAAGATCCGCATGAAGATCCTCAACTCCGTCACCGGTTCCCTCACGGAGTCCGTGAAGGAACTCCAGGCGAAGGGCAAGGTCGACAAGGACGTCAGCGCCGCCGCGATGGCCGGCTCGCTGGTCGTCATGCTGGCCGGCGTCGCCTCGCACCAGAAGGGGTTCACCGCCTGGGGCGTCAAGCAGGCCGAACTCAAGCCGAACCTCGCCCTGTTGGTGCACCTCGGCATCACCGGCAGAAAGCCGACGAAGTAGCGAACCCCTGCGGGCCACGCGCGGCGACCCCGCGCCCCCAGGTCCTGTCTCCCGGTGCCCTACTCCATCCTGATCGCCCCCACCGGGCAGGCGCGGGCCGCCTCCGCGACCATCGGGCCCGGTTCCGCGTCGGGGAGGAGTTCGCTCAGGCCGTCGTCGTCCTGGGTGAACACCTTCGGCGCGGCCAGCGCGCACTGCCCGGCGCCGATGCACAGGTCCTTGTCGATGGCGATCTTCATCGTCCTCCCCTCCTCACCAGGTCACCGGCAGTTCCAGCAACCCCTGCACCGTGTCCCCCGGCTTGGCCCGGACCTCCTGCGGCTCCACCGCGAGCCGCAGCCCCGGCAGGCGGCGGAAGAGGGCCGGCAGCGCGATCTCCAGTTCGGCGCGGGCCAGGTTCTGGCCCAGGCACTGGTGGACGCCGAACCCGAACGCCACGTGGTTGCGCCCGCCGCGCCCGAGGTCCAGCACGTCCGGCTCCGGGAAGACGGACGCGTCCCGGTTGATCACCGAGGTGGACAGCAGCACGCCCTCCCCCGCCCGGACCGTCTCCCCGCCGATCTCGATGTCCTCGACGGCCAGCCGCGAGAGCCCGTCCGCGATGGACAGGAAGCGCAGCAGCTCCTCCACGGCGGCCGGCACCGCGTCGGCGTCGCCCGCCGTGAACCGGGCCAGCTGGTCCGGGTGCCGCAGCAGTGTGTACGTACCGAGCGCGATCATGTTCGCGGTGGTCTCGTGACCGGCCACGAGCAGGATCTCGGCCAGCCGGACCAGCTCCCCGCCGTCCATCGTCCCGGCCTCCAGCTGCCCGGCGATCAGCTCGTCCAGCAGCCCGTCGCCGGGCCCGCCCGGCGCGCCCTGCCCGCCGGGCTCCGGCTTCCGCCGCCGCTTGACGTCGATCAGCTCGCGGAAGTACGCGTCCAGGTCCTCCCGGGCCGCGACCACGTCGTCCGGTCCGGGGCCCCGGAGCAGCCTGCGCGAGCGGTCCTCGAAGAAGTCGTGGTCCTCGTACGGCACCCCGAGCAGCTCGCAGATGACCATGGACGGCACCGGCAGGGCGAAGCCGCCGACCAGCTCGGCGGGCGGGCCCTGCGCGACCATCGCGTCCAGCAGCCCGTCCACGATCTGCTCGATGCGCGGGCGCAGGGCCGCCGTCCGGCGGACGGTGAAGCTCGGGATGAGCTTGCGGCGCTGCGCGTTGTGCTCCGGGTCGTCCACGCCGAGCAGTTCGACGCGCCGCTGTCTGACCGCGGCCAGCCGGGGCGCGAAGAGCGGGAACGCGGGGTGTGCGCGGTCGGACGAGAGCCGGGGGTCGGCGAGCAGGGCGCGCGCCTCGGCGTGCCCGGTCACCAGCCAGACCGTACGGCCGTCGTAGAGCCGGACCCGGGTCACGGGGCCCCGGTCCCGGCCGGCCCTGGGGTATCCGGCGGGCGGCTCGTACGGACAGGTGCGGTCCTGCGGGAAGGGAATCGTCTCGGACTGGATCTCGGACTGGATCTGTGTCATGCGGACCTCGCAGCGAGGGGGGTGGTCCTGCCGATCACCCTCACTAGATGCCCCAGGCACCTATCGGGACCAGACGCTCTTCGGCCACATCTCCCCACCCATCCGGTTTCCGTCGTTTTCGGCCGGTGAGGCGCACCATGGAAGACGGGCGGGACAGACCGGACAGACCGGGGGCGGCGAGGACTGGAGGGCGCCCGATGAGCCGTACGCGTAGCCGGTACGCCACCGACCGGGGACTGACCACCCGCATGGTGACCACCATGTTTCTGATCGGGCTGCTGTACGTGGTCCTGGTCGGGGTGCTGCTGGCCGTGCTGCGAGGGTCCTGGCCGCTGATCCTGGTTCTGGTCGGCGGCATGTTCGTCGCCCAGTTCTGGTTCAGCGACCGGATCGCGGCGTTCAGCATGGGCGCGCGGGAGGTGTCCCCCGCCGAGGCGCCCGAACTGCACGGCGCGATCGACCGGATCTGCGCTCTTGCCGATATGCCGAAACCGCGTGTGGCGGTCGCGGAGAGCGATGTGCCGAACGCGTTCGCGACCGGCCGGAGCGAGAGGTCCTCGCTCGTGTGCGCGACCACGGGGCTGCTGCGCAGACTGGAGCCGGAGGAGCTGGAGGGGGTCCTCGCGCACGAGATGTCGCATGTCGCGCACCGGGATGTGGCGGTGATGACGATCGCCTCGTTCCTGGGCGTCCTGGCCGGAATCATCACCCGCGTCGCGCTGTGGGGCGGCTTCGCCCGGAGCAACCGGAGCAACGATCCCTCGGGCATCATCCTCATGCTGATCCCGCTGGTCAGCGCGGTCGTCTACGCGCTGAGCCTTCTGCTGACCCGGCTGCTGTCGCGCTACCGCGAGCTGTCCGCGGACCGGACCGCCGCCCTGCTGACGGGCCGCCCCTCCGCCCTCGCGTCCGCGCTGACGAAGGTGAGCGGCCAGATGGCCCGGATTCCGACGGAGGACCTGCGGAAGGCGGAGCCGTACAACGCGTTCTACTTCGTTCCGGCCTTCGCGTCGAAGGAGAGCATCGGCCGGCTGCTCTCCACGCATCCGACGCTGGAACAGCGTCTGGACCAGCTGGCCCGTATCTCGGCCGACCTGTCCCGCCCGTGAGGGCGCCCGTTTCCCTCTCAAGGAGTCCCCGTGGGCCTGCTCGACACGATCCTGGGCCGCAGCAAGCCGGTCCGCCCGGATCTGGACCAGCTCTTCGCCGTCCCGTCCGCCGCGCTGACCCTGCGGGCCGCGACGGGCTTCGCCCCGACCGGCCGGGGCTCGGTGTGCTTCGCGGGCGTGGAGGGCTCCGCCTTCGCCCGCATCCGGCAGGACGTACGCGAACTCCTCGACGCGGATACGGGGCGCGGGGGCATCCCGGTGGAGTTCAGCCAGGACTCGTACGGCTACACCTGGCTGCTGGCCCGCCGGCCGGCCGAGGACAGCGCCGCCCTGGTCAACGACCTGCACGCCGTCAACACGCTCCTCCAGGAAGCCGGCTTCGGCCCGCAGCTGCTCTGCTCCCTGGTCGCCTTCAAGGACCCGGCCGGCCGCGCCCTGGCCCTGGTCTACCTCTACAAACGCGGCACGTTCTACCCCTTCGCCCCGGTGCCGGGCGCCGCCGAGAGGCGCGACAACCAACTGGAACTCCAGGTCCGCGCCACGCTGGCCGACGACCTCCGCGTCGAGCCGGACCTGTCCCGCTGGTTCCCGGTGTGGGGGGCGCCGGGGCTGTGAGGGGCGGGCACGGAGGCCGTGGCGCCGGGTTCGTTCAGGGTTCCGGGTAGAACTGGCGGGTCCAGTGGCGGAACAGGCCGATGGCACGGTCGTTCGGGGCGAGCCGGGGGTATGGCTCGTAGCGCTTGGTGTTCCAGATCGTCAGGTCCTGGTGGACCTTGCCGACCGCGGTGCGCAGCATCGCGTGGGCGAAGGCCCGGTGCAGGCCGCGCCGCGGGAGCGACGCCGCGTCGGCGGCCCGCCCGTGGAGGTCCGCGCAGGCCGTCGCGACCAGCATGCGCGTGCGCCGGGGCCCGGTCGGGGTGTGCATCGCCCAGAGGTAGCTGGTGAGTCCGAGCGAGGGCACGGGCAGTTCGACGCAGAGGTATCCCAGCCCGGCCAGGAGGAAGGTGTGGTCGGCCCGGACCCGGTGCGCGAGGACGGCCGGCCTGGTCGGCCCGAGGCGCAGCCGCATGCGCAGCAGGGGGCCCTGGGGCGTGGGCGGGTCGAGCTGCCGCACGGAGACGTGGTGCAGGACCGGGAGGTGCTGGAAGTCGAGGGTGTTCTCGATGATCTCCTGGGGGTAGGTGCGCACTTCCGTGCTCCAGGCGGCCGTCGGGGCGATTCCGGGCCGCGCGATGCCAGGGATCTCCCAGGTGGGCGCGGCGCCGCCGGGTGCGTACCAGACGAAGAGGAAGCCGTTGCGCTCGCTGATGGTGTGGTGGCTCAGACGGGCGCGCGGGGGCGGGCCGTCCGGCGTGCCGACGCAGGTGCCGTCCGGGCCGAAGGCGAAGCCGTGAAAGGGGCATACGAGGTTCCGGCCCTCGACCGTGCCGCCGGCGCCCAGGTGGGCGCCGAGGTGGGGGCAGTAGGGACGTACGGCGTGGGCGCGGCCGTCACGGGTGCGGTAGAGGACGACGTCCTCGTCCATGAAACGGCGGGTCACGACTTTGCCGGGCGACAGCTCCCGTGAACGCGCCAGGCAGAACCAGCCGCTGGGGTACGGCAGTCGCCGTCCGGGCTCGTCGACGGCGGCCTGGACTCTCCCGGATTCGGGCTGTCCGCCCCTCTTCGCCATGGTCGGCATCCAAGCAGAGAAGGCCGCCCCTGTATTCCGATAGCCCAGCAATACCACTCCTTCGAGCCATCTGTCGTCGTATCCACGTGCGAGACCGCGAACCTCCCTAGGCTCGGCAATCCGGGCAAGCGGGCGGGAGCGGTTCGGCTGTGGCGCCGGGGTGCTCGCGACGCAGACAGGAGGCGCGTACTGGTGGCCGACGACAGCATCGGACAGCACTACGAAGCGGAAGTCGTCGTCATCGGGGCCGGGATCTCCGGCCTGGCCGCCGTGATCGCGCTGCGCGAGGCCGGTTTCGACGACGTCGTCGTACTGGAGAAGTCCGCCCGCCTCGGCGGGACCTGGCGCGACAACACCTACCCCGGCTGCGGCTGCGACGTACCGGCGATGCTGTACGAGTACACCTTCGCGCCGCACACCTGGAGCCGGGGATTCGTCGGCCGGCCGGAGATCCTCGACTACCTCGACACCACCGCGGCGGCGCACGGCGTGGACGGCGCGATCCGCTACGACACGGAGGTGCTGGAGGCCCGCTGGGAGCCGGCGGCGCACCGCTGGCGGCTGCGGACCACGTCCGGCACCTGCGCCGCCCGCGCGGTGATCGTCGCCACCGGCCCCTGGCACCGGCCCCGCATCCCCGACATCCCCGGCCTCGACACCTTCACCGGCGCCGCCTTCCACTCCGCCCGCTGGGACCACGGGGTCGACCTGGCCGGGCAGCGCGTGGCGGTGGTGGGCACCGGGGCGTCCACCGTCCAGTTCCTGCCCGAGATCCAGCCGAGGGCGGCCCATGTCGACGTCTTCCAGAGCACGCCGCAGTGGGTCCTGCCCAAGCCGGACTACCCGCTCCCGCCGGGCCTCCACCGGTACTTCGCCCGCCACCCGGCGGCCCGCCGCGCGCTACGCGGCCTGCACCACTGGACCCAGGAGAGCATCGGGTTCCCGCTGCGCCACCCGAGCCTGCTGCGGCCCCTGGAGACCCTGGCCCGGCTCCACCTGCGCACCTCCGTCCGGGACCGCGCCCTGCGCCGCGCCCTGACGCCCGACTACCGCCTGGGCGCCCGCCGCCTGATCACCTCCAGCACCTATTACGCCGCCCTGACCCGGCCCAACGTACGGCTGCGTCCCACCCGGGTGACGGCCGTGGACGGCTCCGACGTCATCGGCGCCGACGGCAGCCGCACCCGTGCCGACGTCATCGTCCTCGCGACCGGGTTCCACATCGGCGACATCCCGCTGGCCCCCCATCTGCACGGCACCGAGGGCACGTTGGCCGACAGCTGGGCCGACAGCCGCCGCGCCTACCTGGGCACCAGCGTCAGCGGATACCCCAACCTCTTCCTGCTCATCGGCCCGAACCTGCTCACCGGCACCACGGCCGTCCCCACCGTCCTCGAAGCCCAGCTCCGCTACGTCACCGATGCCCTCGGCCGGCTGCGCGCGGGCGGGGCGTCCGCCGCCCTGGACGTCAGGCCGGGGACCGAGGCGGCCTACCAGCGGGCTCTGCACGAGGCGCTGTCCGGCACGGTCTACAACGCCGGCGGCGGCACCGGCTACTACTTCGGCCTCCCCGGCGTCAACACGTTCTGCTGGCCCTGGTCGACGGCCCGACTCGTCAAGCGCCTGCACGCCTTCGACCCGGACGACTACACCTGGCAACTCTCCCTGCCCGCCCAGGCCGACGCCGCCCACGACACCCTGCCTGCCCAGCCTTCGGACCGGCTCCGATAGGGCCTCACTACGGTCAGGGGCGTTCGAACCACTGGAGTACGCCGGTCACGGCGAAGCACAGGGCTCCCGCCAGGGTGCCGGCATTGGAGATCGCCATGCTCACGGGGGCGTCCTCGCCGGGGCTGACCAGGTCCGCCAGCGCGGCGATCATGAACAGCACCGAGCCGGTCATGTTGACGGTGACGATCCACCAGCCGAGGTCGTGCGGGCGGACGCCCGTGGGCGCGTGGCAGACCTCGGCAAGGGCGAGCTGGCCGGAGACGAGGAACAGCACGCAGCCGATCACGTCCGGCGCCCACACGAGTCGGGCCGCCTGCTGGGTGCTGAGGCCGTGCAGGAACGAGTCCAGCAGGTTCAGGCCGAAGACCAGCGTGCCGGCGAAGAGCAGGAACGTGCTGAGCCAGTCGATGCGCATCGGTTCGTAGCTCCACCACCGCCACGCGCCGGTCCTGAGCCGGTTGCCATCGGTCCGGCGCGGGGTGTTGACGGCCTGGAGGAGTGAGGCGTAGCCCCCGGCGTTGAAGAGGAGACCACCGGCGAAGTACGTGCTCGACACGGAGTTCGCGGGTGCCCCGTCGATCGCGAGCGTGGCCCCGGCGGCGAAGAGCAGCCCGCCGAGTGTGAACGCCACCGCCGCGACGGAGTTGAGCGCCCGCATCCGGGCGAGCCCCGGGGCGTCGGCCCGCTGGACCACCGTCCGGGTGTCACCCGCCGCCCGTACCGTCAGCGCGCCGCGCCTGCGGACCGTACGGGAGTCCCACACGGCCTCGCTGCCGTCGGCCCCGCGCAGTGTGAGCCGCGTGGTGAACGGCCCCACGCCCTCGGCCCGCCCCTCGCCGCCGCTCCCCCGACCTGCCGGTTTCTCGTCTTCCTCGTCGCGACGCACTCGCGTGAGTGTATGGACGCGGCCCCTCCGCGCCCGGCAACAACGCGGGCGGTGCCCCGAGAAGGGATAACTCCCATGGTCGCGCATCGCGCGCGGCGAGCACTCCCGCGTGCTGACATCGAGACATCCTGCGAATCGTGGAGGCGATGTGAAGCAAGGTCGTGCACTTCTGTTGCGGTGCGCCGCGGTGCCCGTTCTGACGGCGGCGCTGATGGCCGCCGGGACGTCGGTGGCGTCGGCGGCGCCCGTGGCCTCGGACGGTGGCTGTCACCACGACTGCCCGAAGCCCGAGCAGGGCCCGCCGGGCCCGCCTGGTCCTGCTGGGCCGGCTGGGCCGGAAGGTCCTGCTGGACCCGCTGGACCCGCTGGACCCGCCGGGCCGACGAGTCCGACCGAGATCGTTCAGGAGACGTACCCGCTCACCAGCGGCCTCAACACCGGTACGGCCACATGCCCCGCCGGTACGAGCATCACCGGCGGCGGTCTGACGACTCCGCTGGGCGGCAACAACCTCACGGCTCAGGTGTACGAGTCCTACCCGTCCAGCGGCGACACCTGGACGGTGTCCTTCAACAACTCGGCGAGCACCGGCGGCGAGTACACGGTGTACGCGGTGTGCCTCCCGGTGACCGAAGCCGGTTGATCCGCGCCCGGCCCCCGCGACAGCACGAACGGGAAGGTGTGCCGCCGGCCATGCGCGCCGGGCGGCACACCACTCGGAGACCAGGAGGTGGCGGATGGCCGGGGTGATCCATGACACCGGGGACGTCGCGGACCCCGGGACGGCGCGGGCCGCCGTCTCCACCGGGAGGCTGCCGACCGCGGAGGCCGTACGGGCGACGCTGGACGGGGTGCACCGGCGGTTCCAGGGCGACCGGGGCGGGCGGGTCGCCGACTACATTCCGGTCCTCGCCGAGGCGGACCCGGAACTGTTCGGCATCGCGGTCGCCCATGTCGGCGGCAGCACCTACACGGCCGGCGACGCGGACCACATGTTCTCGATCCAGTCCGTGTCCAAGCCGTTCGTGTTCGCCCTGGTCAACCACGAGTTGGGGCGCGAGACGGTTCGGCAGCGGATCGGGGTCAACAGCACGGGCCTGCCGTTCAACTCCGTGCTGGCGGTCGAGCTGAACCACGGCAGCCCGATGAACCCCATGGTCAACGCGGGGGCCCTGGCCACGACCGCGCTGGTGCCCGGCGCGACACCGCAGGAGCGCTGGGACTTCGTCCGGCGCGGCCTCTCCCGCTTCGCGGGCCGGGACCTGCTCGTGGACGACCGGGTGTACACCTCCGAGGCCGCGACCAACCAGCGCAACGAGTCCATCGCCCGGCTGCTGGACAGCTACGGCGCCCTCGCCGGGGACCCCGTGACGACGACCGACCTCTACACCCGGCAGTGCTCGCTGACCGTCTCCACCCGCGACCTCGCGACCATGGGCGCGACCCTCGCCAACGGCGGCGTCTGCCCGCGCACCGGCGAGCAGGTCGTGGACGCCGGCGTCTGCCGCGACACCCTCTCCGCGCTCGCCACGGCCGGCCTGTACGAACGCAGCGGCGACTGGCTGTACGAGGTCGGCATGCCCGGCAAGAGCGGGGTGTCCGGGGGCATCATCACCGTCGCCCCCGGCAAGGGCAGCCTCGCGGTGTTCTCACCCCGCCTGGACGAGGCCGGCAACAGCGTACGCGGCCAGCGCGTGGCCCACTTCCTGTCCGGGGCGCTCGGCATGAACCTGTTCGCCTCGACGGCGCAGAATCAGCCCGCCGTCGCGTGACCCAGGAACGCGGCCCAGGCATCCGGGGCGACGGCGAAGGTCGGGTCACACCCAGGTGAGGCGTTGTCCGACGGGACCGACGTGCAGCCACATCCGGTCGGCCGGCGGTCGCCCATCCGTCTGCCACCGCGTGATGCGTTCGGTGATCTGATCCCATAGGCGCGCCGGGCCACCCTGTCGCACCATCCACCGCGTGCCGTTCTGGAAGAGGACCGCCCATGCCCCGGCGTCCACGTCGATGATGACGTGCTCCGTCCGGCCCTCCCGTTCCAGCCTGAGCCGCTGCGCACGCGGTGCGGCGAACTGCGCGACGAACCGGACCTCCCAGTCGTCGAGCGCATCCGCGCCCAGCTCGGCGGACACCGCGTCGCCCTCGCTGAGGTTCGGCAGCATCCCGAGCGGGGGCGGAAGGTGGGGACGGGCCAGCATGAACGAGACCTGCCCACCGAGAACCGGGCCGCTCGCCGTGCCGTCGTCGGCGACCGTGAGCCGTACGAGTTCGGATGCGTGCATCCATCCGCCGACCGTGACCAGGACCTCACCGCCGGGCCGTGTCTGCGTCAGCCATTCGGCCGGCACCGTGTGCACGCCGCATGTAGCGATCACGCGGTCATACGGACTTGCCGCCTTGTAGCCCGCCAGGCCGTCACCGACCACGCGGGCAGGCGAGTATCCGGCGCCCGCCAGGGCCATTCCGGCACGGGCGGACACCTCCGCGTCCACCTCGACCGTGGTCACGTTGTCCTCGCCCACGACATGGCACAGCAACGCGGTCGAGTAGCCCGTGCCCGTGCCGATCTCAAGGACGCGCGTCCCCTCGGTCACCCGCAGGTCTTCGAGCATCCGCACGACCAGACTCGGCAAGGTGGACGACGACGACGGGGCCGCCGCGATGCGCCCCTCGACCTGGTCGGGGAAGACGCCCCCAGCCACCTGCGTCACGAGGCTGTCGTCTTCGTAGACCCGCGCGAGTCCTTCCGGGGAGTCCCCGGCTACAGGGCGGTACCAACCGCCGTCCTCGTACTCGAACCAGCCGCGCGAGAGGAACGCCTCGCGGGGCACCGACATGACAGCCGCCTCCCAGTCCGCGCTGCGCAGCGGGCCGGACTTGGACAGGCGCCGCGCCAGGTCGGCCCGTAGGTGTTCCGAGGGCAGGGGGTCAGTCATGCTGACTCGCTCCGTTCTCCAACAGGTCTGCGATTGCGTGTGTGATGGGCAGTCCGGCCGCGTCTTCGAGCCACGCCCACTGGCCGTTGGGGTTGCACTCCAGGAACCACCATGCGCCGTCAGCGGTCACGGAGAAGTCGAAGGCGCCGAAGTTCAGCCCGAAGTCGGCGAGGAACCTCGCCAGCGCCCCGCGTATCCCGTCCGGGCAGGCGACCGGCTCATAGGTGAGGCTCCGGTATTCGGCTCTCCAGTCCACGACCCCGGGCGGCGCGGTGATGCGCGCGCTGAACACCTGCTCGCCGACGACGACCGTCCGCACGTCCGCCACCTTCGGCACCCGCTCCTGGAACAGGTGCGCGCTGTGCCTCACCGCTCCGTCGATCTCGCCCGCCTCGACCGGGGCCGCCCAGATTCCGGCCGGCTCACCCTCGACGTCGTACGCCCCGGCGTGCAGGGGCTTGTAGATGGTCGGCCGTTCGGCGCAGAACGCCTTGCCCTCCATCGGGTCGTTCGTGATCAGGGTGGCGGGAACCGTGAGCCCGACCCGTGTCGCCGCGTCCAACTGCGCGGGCTTGTACTCCGCTCGCGCGATGGCTTGCGGGTGGCTCAGGTACAGGCACCCCGGCAGCGCGCCCAGCACGCCACCCAGGCCGCGCCGGTTCTCCTGCGTGGCGAACCGGGCCGCCTGCTCGCCGCTCCCCGTGGGGTAAGGACTCGGGCGACGGTGGTACAGGGCGCGCACTGCGGCCAAGTCGGCCGTACGCTCCCCGACCGTGAGCCGCCCGCCCCATCCGTCCGCCCCCATGTGCGCGGCAAGCACCGCGGGTGCCGGGAAGTCGCGCCCAGGATCGAACCGGAGGACAGGCACCCGGCGCCGGTTCAGTTCTGCGATGACCAGATCAGCGGTGGCGTCCTCGTACTCCGTGCAGACCAGCACCGGGTGCCCGTCCATGGCTCTACCCCCTAGTCCTGTGTCGCGTCGTGACCGGAATCGGCGTCCATCCTGCCGTCCTTGCCGACCTGTGTGGGCGGATAGGTGTTGACGGACGTGCCGTGCTTGCCGAGTTCGGCCGGCGTCATCGCTCCGCCCTCCCCGACCCATCGGCCGGTCTGCGTGGCCGGGTCAATGCCCGCGTATCGCCACGGCGAGGGAGAACCGTTGCGCAACGGAGCCATACGGCGCAGCCCCCACGGGGCCTGTGCGGTCGTCTGCGTACCTGTGGCGCTTGTCTGCAAGTCTCCTCCTTGGTCGCTTCCTACGGTGTCGTGCAGGACCCGCCCCGGCAGGGGGCGGAGTCTTCACAGGCAGATCTGCCGCTTGCATGCCCGGCAGTACGTCTTGCCGTAGCGCCTGTTCACTGCGGCCATGAACAGATCACCACTGATCACCGATGACCGGGACTCGGCGAACGGTGGCGAAGAACGGCGAAGGGCCCGGCGCGCAACGGTGGCGATCTCGGCGAATTCCGGCGAATTGCTCAGCCTTGCTCCGTGCCGCCCACTCAGCTTCTACGCTGGTCGGATTCAGCACCCGGAGGCGTCCATGGCAAGGCCCCCGACCGGCCGGCGACCCAACGCGCTATTGGCTCACTGGTTCACCCGCACCGGCATGTCCCGCGTAGGACTGGCGCGCGCCGTCACCGACCGTGCCGTCGCCCTCGGACACCGGGGCATCGGCACGGACGAAAGCCGCGTACGCCGCTGGCTCAATGGCGAGACACCCCGGCCACCTGTACCGCAGCTCATCACGGACGTCATCAACGCCCGCCTCGGCCTGCGTCTCACCTGCGCAGACCTCGGCTTCCCCGGCCCCCGAGATGCCGAAGGCGCCCGCCGCCATCCGGATTTCCCGTGGAAGGCCCCCAGCACCATCGACGCCCTGGCGGACATCACCCGGAGCGAATTCATGCTGCCGACAACCCGCACCGGCTCCGACGCTCAAGGCGTACACGCCGGCGACGACCTGCTCGCGCCCCTCCAGCACTGGGTCTCGGCCACCCCCACCGGCGACAGAACCGAAGTGGGGGCCAGACGCTCAGGGCACATTGGAGCCGCTCAGGTCGAAGGCATCCGAGCCGCCACGGCTACCTTCCGCGACCTGGACAATCGCCACGGCGGAGCCCTCTCCCGCAAAGCCGTCCTCGGACAGCTGGACGACGCCGTCGCCATGCTGAACTCGTGCTCCTACACCACAGCGACCGGCCAGGCCCTCTTCTCCGCCGTCGCCGACCTCGGGTCCGTGGCCGGATGGATGACCTTCGACGCCGGCCGCCACGCCGCCGCACAACGGCTGTTCGTCACCGCCCTGCACGCCGCCTCCGAAGGCGGAGACAAGGCCCTGGGTGCTCACATCCTGCAATGCATGGCCCGGCAGATGTCCCACCTGGAACGCTACGAGGACGCACTCGATCTGATCGCGCTTGCCCGGTTCGGCGCCCGCCGCCGCATGTCGCCCGCTACTGTTTCGATGCTCGCCGCCCTCGAAGCCCGCTTCCACGCCATCTTGGGCAACGTCGACGAGAGCGAGCGGGCAGCCGACCACGCCCAAGAGGCGTTCACTCGCGTAACGCCCGGCGCCGAACCCGCGCACATGACGTTCTTCGACACCGCGGAGCTGTCCGCCACCATCGGAGTAGCGCACCAGATCGCTGCCAAGCACAGCACTGCCGCGCATCGCGCAAGGCGCGCCGAGAAGTCCGTCTCGCTGATCAGTCACGCGCTCGACAACCGGCCCGAGCACCGCGTACGCAGCAAAGCCTTCGACCATCTCGGCCTGGCCCGCACCTATCTCGTGGCCGAAGAACTCGACGGCGCACTGCTGGAAACCGAGCGCGCGCTCGACCTCTTCGGCGTCATCGAATCCCGCCGTGTGGCCGACCGCCTCGTGGAGCTCCATGACGAGGCGAAGCCCTTCGCCGGCGGACGAAGCGGCGGAAGGCTGCGAGAACTCATCGCCGCTGCCACAGTGGTGTAGCCGAAGGCACAGGCTGTCTGGAGAGCGGCCTAGCCGTTCTCCAGAGCCATCTTTGTGCGGGGCGCATCACCGCCTTCGGCGGTCAGCCCGCCGTCGCGTGACCCAGGAACGCGACCCAGGCATCCGGGGCGACGGCGAAGGTCGGACCGTCGGTGACCTTGGAGTCCCGGACGTGGACGGTGTGGGGGCAGGTGGCGACCTCTACGCAGGCCCCTCCCTCGTTGTTGCTGTAACTGGACTTGTGCCAGTCGTAGGCGACTTCGATGCAGGCTTCGCCCTCGTTGCCGCTGTAACTGGACTTGAACCAGGCCAGCCCGGACACGTGGCTCACAGTTGTCTCACCTTCGTCTCGATGACCTCTACGGACTTCCAAGGATTGAGCGCCTGAGCCCGCAGGATGCCGAAGAGGTCGATCATGTCGCCCACCTGTTCCGGCTTCGAGATCAACCTATCGCCGCCCTGCCCCTCCGCGAACAGCAGAGCGCGGCCTTCCGCCGTGGTCATCAGCTGCATCGGGCCGTTCAACCCCGCGTGCGTGTGCTGTGAGGACGGCATCACCTGAACCGTCAGGTGGTTGTACCGCTCAATGCAGTCCAGCAGATGCCGCAGTTGCTCCTTGAGCACCTCCGGGCCGCCCAGTGTTCGGTCGAGCACCGATTCCTCGATGACGAAGCCCACGCGCGGCGGCGGCGTGCGATCCAGCACGGCCTGCCGTTCCAATCGCGCTTCAACGTGCTGGATGATCTCGGCTTCCGTGTACGCCGGGACGCGTGCGCGGTACAGCGCGAGGGCGTACGCCTCCGTCTGCAGCAGCCCCGGAATCAGCATCGTCTCGTAGGCGCTGATGACCCGAGCCGTCCGCTCCAGCTTGGCCCAGTTCAGGAACTTGGGGGCGTACTTCTCCTCGTCCACCAAGTCGCAGCACGCCTTCAACGCCCCGTTCGCCTGGTACAGCACTTCGGAGTCCGTCAGCAGTTCCAGCGACGGGATGCGTTCCGCGCGCTCCACCGCGCCCAGCAGCGATTCCGAGACGAGCAGCTTCTCGGAGGCCGCCTTCTGCGTGAACCTCGCCCGCACCCGGTGAATGCGCATCAACTCGCCTACGAGCCTCCGCCCGTGACTCACCTCTTCGCTCGACCCCACAGCTCACCACCCCTTCCCCACATCGCCTTGATGTGGATCGCGTCCTTCTGGTCACGCTACGCATATGGCGGAATGCTCATAGCCATGAAGCAGAAGAAACTCCCCGAATGGGTTCCCTCCTCGGGGCATCAACTCCACCTGACCGGCATCCACTTCGACGCCATCCGGATGCGGGGCGTACGGGGCGAGGCGACCGTGCACCACCTGATGACCCTCACGGACGGTGATCCGGGGCCGGTCGTACGGGAGATCTCCGGGGCGCGGTGGACCTACTTCCTGCTGGAGCCCGGCACCAGCCAGGACTTCGACTGGCCCCCGGGCGCCAAGTGCTTCGGACCGGCGGCATGGGACCAGTACGTCGGAATCCCGGCAGCCGAGGGCAACACCTACCCGTTGAGCTGGCGCTGCGGCCCCCCGGAGGAAGGCGACTTCGTGGACGCCGAACTACTGCACGGCGTAGTGACCGCCCAACTAGTAGCCGGCGAGTAGCCGTTCACACCCGCTCGCCGCGGCGTGCCGGGCGGCGGCTGGACGATTGGGGGCGGAACATCAACCCCCATGGACTTCTCCTCCTGGCCCGCGCTGTTCGTTGTCGACGTCGAGGGCAATGGCGGCCATCCGCCCGACTTGGTCGAGGTGGCCGCGCTCCCCGTACGCGACGGGCGGCCCGACACGGGCACCGCCGGTGCGTGGCTGACCAGGCCGAAGCGGCCCGTCACGTCGTTCGCCGCCCGTGTGCACGGCCTCACCAACCAGGTCCTCGCGGACAAGCCGGGCTGGGATGAGATCAAGGGCGCGGTCCACGGACTGCTCGGCACCGCGTGGATCGTCGCCCACCACGCCCACGTCGACTACCGCGTACTCTCCGCACACCTGCCGCAGTGGCAGCCGGCCGGAGTCATCGACACGCTCCGGCTGGCCAAGGCCACCTACCCGGTCTTGCCCAGGTACAGCCTCGACGCCTTGCTCAAGCACGCGGCGCCGGACCTGAGCGAGGCGCCCGGACAGCGTCACCGCGCGACCTTCGACGCCTACGCGACCGCTCAGCTCCTGATCGTCATGGCCGACCGCTACGACAGCTGGGAACAGCTCGTGGTCGCCGCCGTCCCGCCGGGCCTTCCCGGCGCCCCCGAACCAGAACAGGAGCCCACGCTGTGGTGACGACAACCCCGAACAAACGCGTCCGCGTAGGCCTGATGGGAGCCCACTCCACCGGCAAGAGCCTCCTGATGCGCCGCATCGAAATGGAACTGCGCGGACTCGACATCCCCGTCCAGCGCACGGGCCATCTCGGCCGACGCGCTGCGCTCGTACCACTGCCCAAGATGCAGCACCACACCATGAAGCCCGGCGGAAAGATCCGGGACGGACCCTGGGCCGCCGAACCGCCCGGCGACTGCCCGAAGGGCACGCGGCTGATCGCATGGAAGGTACGGCCCGTTCCTGTCGCCCAGTTGCAGATCACCAGCGCCGACGGACTGCGGCTGACCCGCTTCGCCACCAACACCACCGGCATGCCGATAGCGACACTGGAGTTGCGGCACCGCCAGCGGGCACGGGCCGAACCCGCATCCGGACCGCGCAGGATACCGGCTTGCGCAACCCGCCCCTGCATGACACCGCTGAGAACCAAGTCTGGCCGGAGATCGTCCAGCTCGCCCTGGACCTGCCGGCCTGGATGCCGATGCTCGCTTTGACCAGCGAAATCCGCAGGCAGGAGCCCCGCCATCTCCGGGTCCGCTTTCCCTCCGCCGCCGCCCAGATCGTCACCACCGCCCGACCGGACCCGTGGAACCCGGCACCCACCCGGCGGACAGACGGGCCCTCCATATGCCCGCCACCGACCCGAACAGCCAAAACAACCCGCCGAAGGAACCGACGGCCCGTCACAGAAGATCAAGGCTAATGAAGACCTTGGTGGTTGACCGCGGGATTTTCGCTTGCTCGACCCTCCTTTCGCGCGGTTGCGCTCGCTCCCATGCCGCCGCCCCGTACGCCTCACCGGTCGAAAGCAGTCAGGGTCGTGGAACCGCTGATGGTGGCGGGCGTGGTGTCCTACGGTGTTCGAGGTCGATAGCGAATGCGAACGGGGGGCCATGGCTGAGGGGTCAACGCTGGCGGATCGGATTGCCGATCAGCGGGCCGGGGTGGGTGATCCGCGGGCGTTGCTGGGGGAGTTCCGGCGGGCTCTGGTGTTGGTGCCGCTGGTTGACGGCGGGTTGTGGACTGCGGAGTTCGGCGGGGTGCGCTGGGTGTGCGGGTTCACGGACGAGACGGCACTGGCTCGGTTCGCGCAGGGGCGGGGTTCCGTTGATGGCGCTGAGGCGGCTGGGCGGTCGTGGGAGTTCGCGGAGTTGCGGGGAGCGCGGCTGCTGGACGAGGTCGTACCGGCGATGGGGGTGCCGGCCGGGATCGCGGTGAACATCGCTGATCCCGAGGGGTCGATGTTCTTCCCGCCTGTGGCGGGGATCGTGCCGGACGCCGTTGCCGTCGGCCAGGAAGGCACCGTGGTGGCGCCGAGTGAAGGCATGGGGCGTGGGCTGTGAGCGGTGGCGGTACGGGGGATCTGCACGTTGATCCAGGGAGTGTCCAGAAGATCACCAGTGGGCTGCGCGCGACGGTGGACGAGCTGGAGGAGATCGGTTCCGGTACGGGGGCGGCGCTGGGCAAGGGCGTGTCGGGGCTGTCGATGACCGGTATGGAGGCCGGGCATTACGGGTTGTCGGTGACCTTCGGGGACTTCTGTGAGCGGTGGGAGTGGGGGGTGCGGGCGCTGGTCCAGGACGCCAACGCCATCGCTGCGAAGCTGGGTCTGTCGGCGGGGGTGCTGTGGGAGGAGGAGCGGTACATCGAGGGCACGTTGAAGATCGTGGTCAACGCGGGTGTGGGCAATCCGAACGCGTCCGATGACGACATCGTCAACCAGGGGTGGGGCGAGGTGCTTACCCCGGACTACCTGAGCCCGGACTACAGCGTGGAGTCGTTCGAGCGGGCCGGGGACGAGGCCGGGCAGACCTGGAATGACACCGGTCGGGCGGTGATGACCGAGGGCGTCGGGGGCCTGCACAACGACGTGATGAACAGCCTGCTCGGCCGCGACCAGGAGACCTTCGACCGGGACGTGGACGAAGCGTTCGGCCCTTCCGCCGAGGAGCGGGCCCGGCAGCAGCGGCCTGACGACGGGGGGAACTGATCCATGGGGCTCGGGGATCTTGTCGGCGATCTGACACCGGACTTCATCGAGGATGCCGTCGACGGCGGTAAGAAGTGGGTGGGTGACCGGGTCGAGGACGCCGGGGACTGGACGGCCGACCGGCTGGAGGACGTGGGCTGGGACTCCGGCGCCGACTGGGTGCGCGAACAGTCGCGCTCGGTGGCGAACCGGATGGGCGCCGAGGCCGAGGAGATGGACCTCGGTCAGACGGAGGACAAGAAGAAGCTGGTCTATGGCAGCCCGTCCGAGATCCGCTCGACCGCCACGCACCTGAAGAACCTGCGGAGCTCGCTCGACAAGGTCGGCGACGGGCTCAAGGGGCTGGACGCCTCCGAGCTCAAGGGGCAGACGGCGGACGCGTTCCGGGAGTCGGTGTCCGTGGAGCCGCCCCAGTGGTTCAAGGCCGCCGACGCCTTCGAGAAGGCCGCGGGCGCGCTGGAGTCGTTCGCCGGTACGGTCGAATGGGCCCAGGGCCAGGCCCAGTTGGCGATCGACAAGTGGAAGGCGGGCACCAAGGCCTCCGAAGAGGCGATGGACGCCCACAAAGAGAGGTGCGACACCTTCAACAAGGCCGTCGACACGTACAACGCCCTGCCCGCCGACAAACGCGACCCGTCCACGCTGCCGCCCCGGCCCGGTGAGTTCACCGACCCGGGCAAGGCGCGCATGGAGGAGGCGCAGCAGCTCCTCGCGGAGGCCCGTACGCAGCGCAACACCGCGGCGGAGACCGCCCGCACCGCGGTGGCCGCCGCACGGGACGCCGCGTCGGCGAAGCCGAAGTACGCCGACCAGGTCGCCGACTGGCTCGCCGAGACTCAGTTGATGAACACCCACTTCGTCGGCGGGGTCGCCAAGGGCACGGCCGGGCTCCTCAACTTCGTGCGCACCGTCAACCCGATGGACCCGTACAACATCACGCACCCCGCCGAGTACGGTCTCGCGCTGAGCAACACCGCCGCCGGGCTCGTCCAGGTCGCCAACGACCCCTGGGGCACGGGCAGGCAGATGGTCACCGAGTTCATGAAGGACCCGGCCGAAGGGCTCGGCCGCCTCGTCCCCGACCTCGTCCTCACCGCCGCCACCGGCGGCGGAGGCGCCGCGGTCAAGGGAGCCAGGACCGCGAAGGAACTCGCCGACCTCGCCCAGGACGCGAACAAGGCCCGCCGCCTCGTCGACGACGCCCCCGAAGGCACCCACAACCGCACCCCCGAGGAACGCACCACCAAGGGCACCGACCCGGTCGACCTCGCCTCCGGCCGCATGTTCCTGCCCCAGACCGATGTGGTCCTGCCCGGCGTGCTGCCGCTCGCCTTCACCCGCCGCGTCGAGTCCGGCTACACCGCAGGCCGCTTCTTCGGCCCCTCCTGGTCCTCCACCGTCGACGAACACCTGGAAATCGACGCCAACGGCGTCATCCACGTCACCGACGACGGCCGCCTCATCCCCTACCCCCACCCCGCCCCAGGACTGGCCACCCGGCCCGAAACCGGCACCTCACGCAGCGTCCTGGAACGCGAGGCGTCCGGCGACTACCGGCTCACCGACCCCGACACCGGCCTCACCCGCCACTTCGACGCCCCTCGCGGAACCAGCCCCGGCGAAGACGGCACCGCCTGGCTCGGCGAGATCGCCGACCGCAACAACAACACCATCACCTTCGACCGCACCGACGACGGCACACCCCTCGCACTCGTCCACTCCGCCGGCTACCACCTGTCCCTGACGACGACCGACCGCCGTGTCACAGCTCTGACGCTCACCGGGCCGGACGACGGGGCAGACGGCCGACCGGCCCGCCCCGTCATGGCCTACGGCTACACGGATGGCAATCTCACCGAGGTCACAAAACCCTCCGGCGCCACCCTCACCCTCACGTATGACAACCACCGCAGGGTGACCGGCTGGGTCGACTCCAACGGTTGCGGCTACGCCTACACGTACGACGAACGGCATCGGGTGACCTCGGAGGGCGGCGCGGCCGGGCATTTCCACGTCACCCTCGACTACGGCGAACCCGACCCGGCGACGGGCCACCGCACCACCACCCTGACTACCGCCGAGGGACACACCACCCGCCACGTCATCGGCCTGGGCAGCCGTGTCCTCGCGACCACCGACCCGCTCGGCCACACCACCCGCTTCACCTACGACACTCAAGGAAACCGGCTCAGCCGCACGGACGCGCTCGGGCGGACAACTCTCTTCTCCTACGACGAGGATGGCCGGCTCTCCACCCTTACCCGCCCCGACGGAAGCACCATCCGCGCCGAGCGCGACTCCTTGGGTCAGGCGACGGAAATCATCGCTCCCGGCGGTACCCGATGGCAGCAGACATTCGACGACCGCGGTAACCGAACCTCCCTCACCGACCCTGGGGGGCAGACCACGCGCTATACCTACGATGCCCACGGCCGCCTCCACACCGTTATCGACGCCGCCGGCGAGGTGACGACCTTGCGCTGCGACCCGGCCGGCCTGCCATTGGAAATGACCGACCCGCTCGGCGGCACCACCGGCTACCAGCGTGACGTCTGCGGGCGCCTTCTGCGCGTGACGGACGCCCTGGGAGCGGTCACCGGCTACGAGTGGAACGCCGACGGTCTACTCGCCCGACGGACCGCGCCCAACGGCGCCACCGAATCCTGGACCTGGGACGGCGAGGGCAACTGCCTCACCCACAGCGACCTCTCGGGCCGCACCAGTCACTACGAGTACACCCACTTCGACCTTCTCACGGCGCGAACCGGCCCGGACGGGTGTCGTTACACATTCGGCCACGACGCCGAGCTGCGCCTGACACGGGTAACCAACCCTCAGGGACTGACCTGGAGTTACGAGTACGATTCCGCGGGCCTGGTGATCGCCGAGACCGACTTCGACGGACGCACGCTCCGCTACGGGCTCGACCCCGTCGGCCAAGTGATCCGCCGCATCACGCCGACGGGCGAGACCATCCACTACGAACGCGACATCGGTGGCCGGGTAACCCGCAAGGTCGCGTCCGGCCGGACCACCACCTACGCGTACACCTCCGGCGGCCAACTGCTGCACGCGTCCGGTCCGGACGGGGAAATCAGCTATCAGTACGACCGTGTCGGGCGGATCAAGACGGAGCTGGTCGACGGACGGGCCACCACGTACGCCTACGACGCCTTGGGTCGCCGCACCCGCCGGATGACCCCCACCGGGCAGGTCACCGACTACACCTACGACATAGCCGGGAACCTCGTACGGCAGACCAGTGGCGGACAGGATGTGACCTTCGACCGCGACGCCAACGGCCGTGAACTGACCCGTACGTTCGGCGAGATGCTCACGTTCACGACCGAGTGGGACACTGCCGGACGCGTCGCCGGACAGGAGACCTCGTCCGGCGGGCGCAGCCTCAGTCACCGTACGTACAGTTATCGCTCCGACGGAATACTGACCGGTGTCGATGACGCACTCTCCGGGTCCCGGCGATTCGATCTCGACCCGGCCGGTCGCGTCACCGCGGTCCATGCGACCAACTGGACTGAAACGTATGCCTACGACGAGGCGGGCAATCAGACGGCGGCCTCGTGGCCCGCGTCCATGCCTGGTCAGGAGGCAATCGGCCCGCGCACGTACGCGGGGACCCGCATAACCCGCGCGGGTAACGTCCGTTACGAGCACGACGCCGCCGGCCGCATCATCCTGCGCCAGAAGACCAGGCTCTCCCGCAAGCCCGACACCTGGAGCTTCACCTGGGACGCCGAGGACCGCCTTACCGCCGTCACCACCCCGGACGGCTCCCGATGGCGCTACCTCTACGATCCGCTCGGCCGCCGAACCTCGAAGCAGCGAATCGCTGCAGACGGTGTCACTCTGGCCGAGCAGGTGAGCTTCACGTGGGACGGCAGCACTCTCTGCGAAGAGACCACCACCTCCACCGACCTCCCGAACCCGGTCATTCTCACCTGGGACCACCTCGGGATGCGCCCGTTGGCGCAGACCGAACGCATCACTGCATCCGACGCCTCTCAAGAGGAAGTCGGCCAGCGCTTCTTCGCCATCGTCACCGATCTCGTCGGTACGCCGACCGAACTCGTCGACGAGTCCGGCCGTATTGCTTGGCACACCCGCACCACGCTGTGGGGGACCACCACTTGGTCACGCACCTCCACCGCGTATACACCGTTACGCTTCCCGGGTCAGTACTTCGATCCGGAAACGGGTCTGCACTACAACTATTTCCGCTATTACGACCCCGAGACCGCCCGTTATCTGACACCGGACCCCCTCGGGCTCGCACCCGCCCCGAATCCCGCGACCTACGTCAACAACCCGCACACGGCCTCCGACCCCCTCGGGCTCGCCCCCGTCGATTGCCCGGATTCAACGGTGACGGTCTACCGCAAGCAGACGGACCATCCACTGAGCCAGCGCATTCATATCGGTGAGAACGGAGAGGTGACGATCACCGGCCACGGCAAGCTATACCTTAATATGAGCGGCGACATGAAACACACCATAGAGTTTCGCTCCGACAGCGGGCAGATTGTTTCGTACGAGATCCCGAAGTCCTATCGGGATTTCATTCACGAGAATGCACTTCCACAAAACAAGGCCGATCACCCCGACGGCTCAGCGTTCACCCGACAGGAATGGAAGGCGCTCCTCAAAGAATATCCCGAGATTTCGGACCCAACAAAGGGTCCACACCTCTACGGGATTCCCGATAAAATGCTCGACGGCCTGAGGGATGCTATTATCCCCGGATCCGGGCGCGTGGTTCGAGAAGGGTGAACATCCTGAAATGATGCACAACAGCGACAGCCTGGCGGCAGAGTTCCAGCGACTTCAGGTTCGCCCGGATGCCGGATCCGCGCCGCCTGTCCTCTCTCTCTTCGCCGTCGATGTCTCCGGCGACGCCGCAGAGTACGAGCAGCGTCTGCGTTCGGTCCTTTCGCCTGCCGTCCACTTGGGGGCCACTGCGGATTTCGAGCAGGAAAGCCTGGCAGTCAACGACGTTCCGGCCTGGTTCGCCGCTGTTGGCTCCGGTCACGAGGAGCGCGTCCCGCAGTTCGCCAGGGCCGGCCGCGAGGAATACCTGGCGCACACGAGGGGCGGCCGGCCGTGGGAAACGCAGGACTGGCTGTACCGCTTCGACCCCGAGGAGGACTCCCGGGGCTGGGAGTGGTGGGACGCCACACCAGTCGGACCGTCCCGCATCCACATCTGGGTGGACAGCTGGGGAGAATCCTTCTTCGGCTGTCAGGAATTCCTCTGGGCCGCGTACGTGGCCGGCGCGGTTCGGGTCGACGGCCCCACCCTCCAGAAATCCACGGTGTGGTCGGCGGAGGCAGGACCGGCACGTTGAGCCCGGTTTCGGTGCCATTCGGGTGAAGACACCTGTCTTCTTCTCCATTGCCGATATCCAAGAGGAACTCCTCACCCCGACCGTTTCAGCCAAACATGCAGGTAATAGCCGCTTTAGCCGTTCATGGACCGCATTGATTCCCAAGCTCGGAGCCCGAATCGACGTAAGGCATCACAGCCCAGCATTTCCGATCTCCGCCGCGCCAAATTTGCCCGGCGCGCAACGGCAGCACTCTCGAAGCTCACCGGCCCTGAGCACGGCACAGTGAGCCTTTTCCAACCTCACGTCGAAACGTGGTGAAGGACGACGACCGCCTTCACCACGTCCGTGATCCGGTTCGTGCTGCAGCGGAGCTTCCGGAGGAGGCGCCAGCCCTTGAGGGTGGCCATGGCGCGTTCGCCGGGGCAGCGGATTGTGGCGTGGGTGGTGTTGTGACGACGCTTCCATCGCTTGAGGCGGCGGCCACGAAAGGGCACCCGGACAGGCCCGCCGGTTCCCTGGTACGCCTTGTCCGCCCAGCATTTGAGGTCCGCCTCAGCGAGGGCTTTGGTGATCCCATGGTGGCGTGCGGCGGTCAGGTCGTGAGTCGAGCCGGGCAGAGCCGGTGAGGCCCGAAGCAGGTGTCCGAACGGGTCGGTGGGGACCTGGACGTTCATGCCGTGGCGTTTGTGTTTCATCTGGATCCTCTTCATCGCCTCGGCCGGGGATGGGGCGAGGGCGGCCAGTACGTCGACGGCCTCGCGTATGTACCGGAAGGCGGTCGCGATCCCGATGCCGAATCCAGCGGCAAGCTGGGCGTAGGTGTCACCACACCACAGGTGGGCGAGGGCGAGCAGAGCCTGGCGCCCTGGTGCCAGTCGTCGCCACCGCGTGCCGATCTCCTGCCGCCGGGAGGTGAGATGTCCGGCCAGATATCGCAGGGCGCGACTGGACAGGTCGATCGACGACGGAGACAAGCACGCGAAGCTCCTGGCAGCACGGTGGATCTTGGTCGTGACACCGTCTACCAGGAGCTTCGTCGTTGCGCAGGAGCGTCCAACTCGTGGCTGCCCTGCGAACCGCTTCGTGAGGGCTACACCTCCTCCCCAGACTTCAAGAAAGACCCTTACCACCCTGACGTCGTCGAGAGCCGAATCGAGGCGAATCGCGAGCTCTACGGTGTCAAGGACCCAGACGCCAAGGGGATGATCGGGGCCAACAGCACACAAATCACAGCAAGACCTCGTGGAACCATGGGCCGTACCGGATCGACGTGGAGAACCCAGACCCTGGCGGGCGAGCGGGGCAGCTCCACTTCCAGGATCAGAGCAACAAGGGTGCGAAGCACCAGTACGACTTCGAGACAGGAAAGTTCGAAGGGCTTCCACGCAGCATCGAGAAGGCTGTCGGAAGCAGTCCGGGCTTCATCGCAGGGATCAGAAAGGGGCTCGCCGCACTCGGCGAGGGATAGGTATGCGAAGCAATCCCAGGATGCGGGAGATCCTACGGACGACGGAGGTCTCCGACCTGACGGATGAGGAAATTCCTCCGATGTTCCGCGAGGTCGCTGAACGCGGTTGGTCCGTCACTCCGTCTGGGGGGAGGGTGCTGACCGACCTCCGTCCGGAGACATCCAATACCTATGCCGACCGACTCGCTGAGGAAGCAACGATCAACGGGAGGGGGATGACCGACTATGACCTCCCTGCCGCACCAGACGAACGCACTCCCCTCCTCACCCGGCGGTGCATGGCATATGTGTGCGCCTGCCTCCGGAAGGCACATGAGCATTTCGGTGACACTCAGGTGAAGGCATATGTATCCCTCTCCTTCGCTGATACTGAAGAGGCCCTTCCCACCTCGAACGTCACCTTCTGCACCCCGCTTCCCGGTGTTCGCCCCTACATTCCGAATATCGAGGCCGTTACGGACACAGCCGTCGCGGAGATCACGCTGGAGGACTTTTCAGCTTGGGCCTGAGAGCTCTTGGGTTTAGCGTGGCCGGGCGATACTAGACGAGAGCGGTCGCTTGCCAGAAGAATGAGCCCAGGTCGCACTAAAAGTGCGCAATGCCAGGGAAAATTCCACGTTCGAGTGATGGCCAGGGGCAAGCTGCACAGTCGCTTGGATCCGTTCCTATCACCGGCCCGCCGAGTCATCGAGGACTGGCCTTGATCTCTCGTGACAGTCCATCGGTTTCTTCGTCGAGCCGTCTCGGTTGTTCGGGTCGATGGCGGGCATGACGGTGGCCGCCGCCGGACGCCGGTCAGCTCGCGCGCCGCGCGCGTTCGGGCGCCTGCGGCTTACCGGAGGTTGACCGTGGCGCCGCGTTGTTCGAGGAGTCGCACGATGTCCTCGAAGTAGGAACGTCCGTCCTTCGGATCATCCACGACGTTCGCCAGGGCTCGGCGCGCGATTTCGGAGTTGTGCCAGGTCAGGGTGAAGGGAGGGGTTACTCCGAATCCTCCGTGCAGGCAGTCCTTGAACGAGTTCCACTCCCGGCCGAAGTAGCGGCCGGGTCCGAGCAGGGCCTCGGCGATCGCGCAGTGCAGTCCGGCGGCGTCCGTGACGAACCGGCCGTCGAGGTGGTGCTCACCGCCGGACCGGTCCGGCCGGGGCGCGGGCATCCGCCAGGCACGGGTGGTGAGGTCCAGCCACGCGTCCCTGCCCCGCGAGTCGTACGGCGCCCACAGGTTGGGGTGGGCAGGCGGGCCCTGGTACCACTCCGCCCAGACCGGGCGGACCGCCGGGGACGGCCGGTCGTCACCGCCGTCGGTGAGGGTGATGTCGACGAGAGCGCCGCCGAGCACGGACGGTCGCGCTCCGGTGATGGCCAGGCCCACGGGGCGGGAGGCCATCACGGCACCATGACGGTCCAGGACCAGGAGGTCTGCCCAGTCCCGCTCCGATCGACGGGGTCGTCGCAGCGCCGCGAGCAGGGGCTCCGCAGGCTCGCAGCCGATCAGCTCCATCGGAACGGGGGCCGGGTCCACTCTCGCCCTGAACAGGCCGTCCACGCCGGAGCACCGGCCCGCACTCGCTGTTCCCGCGAACAGTTCGAAGCGCGGCCTCGCGGGTGGCTCGAAGAAGCCCTCCTCGTTCCTGACGCCGGCGCCGAGCACGATGTCGTACCGTTCCGGATCGGCCGGGTGGGGCTGGCAGGCCAGCACGACCGCATCGACAAGAGTCCACCACTGCACGGGCTGCTCGCCGTCCCAGACCTCGACACACACGTCGCCCGGACCCCGTAGCGAGACACCGGGCTCGGCCAATACCTCGCTCAGAAGGCCGTCGGGGCGACACCCGCGGAGGGTGAAGACCTCTCGCGGCGGCGGGACCGGGTCGGCGAAGAGCCCTTCGACCCCCGCGCACCTCCCCCAGAGCTGTTCCACGCCGTCTTCGTCCTCCTGAACCAGGAGGTACTTCACCGGAAAACCCCGGCCCCACGCGGCGTGCTCTGCGACGCGCACCCAACCCCCGAACATGCGAGCAACCGTCGCGCCAACGATACGGACCCCCGGCAGCGCGGCTGCACTCGTACCCGGCGCGATATATCATCGACGTTATGGACGGCGGGCGCTACTCGATCGAGATCGAGTCGGAGGTACGGCTCTGGCTGGAGAACATTCCCGCCCATCACTACAAGCAGGCCGAACGCATTGCCGATCTCCTCGCCGAGCAGCCCACCACGCTCGACGAACCGCACTCCCGCCATCTGGGCGGCAAGCTTCGCGAGCTGCGCTTCCGCCTCGGCGATGCCCATCAGCGGATCACCTACTGGCTGGCGCCCGGCCGACGTGTCGTGCTGCTCACCGTGTTCCGCAAGACCAAGATGCGCGAGCAGGCCGAAGTGGACCGCGCCCACGCCGCACAGCGATTGTGCGAGGCAGAGCATGAAGCCGCCGCCGAGCACGACCTATACAGCCGCAACCTCAAGGAGAACCGATGAACCACAGCGAATGGAGGACCCGTCGCCACCGCCGGCTGCTGGGCGAGCACCTGGACGCCGACCCCGAGTACGACCGGGTCTACGAGGAGGCCGGCCTCGCCATGACGTTGGGCAAGGCCGTCTACAACCGGCGCAAGCAGCTGGGCCTGAGCGAGGCCGCTCTCGCCGAGCGTATGCACGTCGACGTCGATGACATCGAAGGCATCGAGACGGCCACCGAGCTGCCGCCCATGGCGGTCATCATGCGCCTGGCCCGCGCGCTGGACCTCACGGTGGATGTGCACCTCGCCGGTGGAGACGAGCCCACCGTCACCATCGTCGCGCCAGCGGCCTGATGCGGGGAGGCACCATGCAGGACCCGCCTTCCACTCTCGCCCGTGAGCTCGGACAGCTCGTCCACGACCGGCGCATCGAGCTCGGGCTGTCCCAGGCCGAGCTGGCCGAGCGGTGCGGGATGAAGCAGCCGCAGATCTCCCGCTTCGAAGGCGGCGGGACCGTGCCCACGCTTCCCCTCCTGCGCCGCCTGGCTCAGGCTCTCGGCGCCGACCTGACCATCAGCCTCGCCCCGCACGACAAAGCCGCCTGAGCCGCGCCGATGTCGCGCGCCACCGGAACGCTGTGCCCCCACCCCGGCCCGGCTGAGGCGACGGGATCATCGAGAACACCGTCCACCGGACCAGGGACAAGCCTGGGGCGGTTCTCGGTGCGCTTGCCGAGCCTCTTCCTGCCCGGGTCGGTCAGTAGTGGTCGCGGGCCTGGATGATCTCCAGGCCGCCGGAGTCGGTGACGCGGTAGACCAGCCGGTGTTCCTGCGTGATGCGGCGGGACCACCAGCCGGACAGGTTCCCTTTCAGCGCCTCGGGCTTACCCCTGCCCTCGAAAGGGGTCCGCTTGACCTCCTTGATGAAGTCGTTGACCCTGCGGAGCGTCTTGCGGTCGGTGTCCGCCCAGTGGGTGTAGTCCTCCCACCCGTCGTCCGAGAACGACGTCTTCACTCGTCCTCCGTGTCGATCAGGTCTCGTACGGTGCCGCGGCCGGCGTCCATCTGCTCGATGGAGCGCATGAGGCGGGCGGCGTTGCGGGGGGAGCGCATCAGGTACATCGTCTCCTCCCAGGCGTTGTAGTCCTCCTCGGACATGATCACGACGGTGCCCGCCTTCGACGTGACCCGCTCGGGCGCGTGGTCTTCGGTGACGCGACGGATCAGACCGAAGAAGTCCTTCCGCGCTTCGCTTGCGTTGATGGTCATGAGCTCCTCCTGCGCATGTCGCCAGGCTCCTAGAACGTACTTAAAACAGTACCACTCTTGTACGAAATTCGGTACATGAAGATTGCGGCCTTACGCCTGCCTCAGCCCACCGCCACCGGCCGTGCTCCGATGTGCGGCCTGGCTTGACTCCCGCGACGACAGGGACGTTTCACGTCCGTTTGTAGTACTCGATCTCGCCCAGGGCTATCGGGTGACCGGCCTGTTGGCCTGTGGCCTCTCGGATGACGAAGGTGATGGCTACGACGTCGCTGATGCCCATCCGCAGGGTTTGTTCGCCCGGTTTGTCAGCCAGGGGCATCATCTTCGCCAAATGACTCCCCATCCTCCGTCGCGGCAATAAGCCATTTCCCTTGACGGCCGGCAGATTGCCGGGCCCGACCGGCGCCGGACTGGCATGAAGATCGCCCTGGAAAGACCGATAGATGCAGGTGGACCCGAATGTTCCGCAACCACGTGGATTCGAGCCGGATCACTCCAAGAACAGCGGGTGTGGTCAAGCACTTCCTGGCGAGTGCGGGCGCTCGCGGATACCCCTAACCTCACGGCCGGCAGTCGAGCATGTGACCAGAAACACACTCGAAGGTAAACCTTTTCATCATGCAACGAAAATCACAGATGGAGCTTCCTGACGGATTCGCGCATACGGCGAAATTTCTGCCCTGATAGCGACTGGCCAGCCTTCCTAAAGATCACTTAAGTTCACACCGCAAACAAAGGCACGTTGTGAGTGGGGCGGGAAGAGTATGCGAAGAAGGCATCACAGAAAGCAGCGTTGGTTGGGGGTGGCTCTAACGGTTGCGCTGGGGGCTGGGGTGTTGCCGGGCCTGTCGATGGCGGCGTCTGCTCCGGCAGCTGCCGCGTCTGGTGACACGGCTCCGGACAGCGGTGCCACTCCGGCCGGAGTGGCATCGGAGACCGAGGCGCTGGCTCAGGCGAAGAAGTCGGGCAAGCCGGTGGAGGTGCTTGCCCAACGGGGTGAGGCGCGGGAGGTCTTCGCCACGGCGGACGGGAATCTGGAGACGCGGGAGTACCTGCGTCCGGTCTGGACTCGGTCGGGCGAGGGCTGGGAGCACGTCGACACCACGCTGGCGCGACAGGGTGACGGCACGATCGCCCCGGCCGCGACCACGGTGAAGTTGGCGTTCTCCGGTGGCGGGGCCGAGGAGCCGCTGGTGCGTATGGAGCGAGCAGGCCGTGCGGCGAGCCTGACCTGGCCGGCGTCGCTGCCGGCACCGGTATTGGACGGCGCGGTGGCTACCTATCCGTCGGTGCTGCCGGGCGTGGATCTGCGGATGACGGCGCAGGAGGACGGCTTCTCGCAGCTGTTGGTGGTCAAGACGGCCGAGGCGGCGCAGAGCGAGGAGCTGGCTGAGCTGCGGCTCAAGCTCGGTACCGAAGGCCTGGATGTCGAGGAGACAAGCCAGGGCGGTTTGCGCGCGGTTGACAGTGGTGCGGGTGGCACCGTTTTCGAGGCGCCGCAGCCGCTGATGTGGGACTCCAGTGAGGGCGATGCGCAGACAGCGCAGCCCCCAACGTCGCTCGCTTAGTTCATGATCGCGTAGAGTCTCGGTCTTGTGCCGAGAGATCACATAGTTGGTGAGACGTACCCGGAGCGGGTCCGGATGGGGGTGCTGTCGCGTACGTTCACGCCCGAGCTGGTCGACTTCGTGGTCGATGAGGCGGGGGCGCGCGAGGAGCGGACCCGGTCGTTGCCGGCCCGGCTGATGGTGTATTTCGTCCTGACGATGTGGCTGTTCAGCGGTGACGGATACGGCCTGGTGCTGCGGGAGTTGGTGGAGCACTGGCCGCGCCGGGCGCGGGAGGTGTGGCGTCCGGCGCGCACGGGGTCTCTGACAACGGCGCGGGCCCGGCTGGGTGCGGGGCCGCTGCGACTGCTCTTCGACCGGGTCGCCGGTTGCACCGGCACTGCGGCCACGCCGGGGGCTTTCTGGCGCGGGCTGCGGCTGACCTCCATGGACGGCACACTGCTGGACGTTCCTGACAGCGAGGCGAACGCTGCCGCCTACACCCGTGCCTCCAACGGAAATCGGCCTGGACCGTACCCGCAGGTGAGGCTCCTCGCGCTGGTGGAGTGCGGCACGAAGGCGTTGATCGGTGCGGTCTTCGACTCCTTCGCCGTCGGCGAGCGCACCTTGGCCGCCCGCCTCCTGGTGCACCTGCGGGAAGGCATCCTGTTGATGGCCGACCGGGGCTTTCCAGCCTATGAGCTGTGGCGGGCAGCCGCGGTCACCGGGGCCGAACTCCTGTGGCGGGTCTCGGATTCCTTCACCCTGCGGCCGCATGAGGTTCTGGCCGACGGCACCTTCCTCACCCGCCTGAACGGGCCGCGCGGCGCCCGGATCACCGTGCGCGCCGTGGAGTACACCGTGGTCACCACCACGATCGGCGCGGACGGCGACAGTGAGGAGACCTCGGAGCTGTTCTGCCTGATCACCACGCTCCTGGACCCCGAGGCGGCACCCGCCGCAGAGCTGGCAGAGCTGTACACCGCCCGCTGGACCAGCGAGACGATCTTCAAGCACATCAAGATCGAACAGCGGGGAGGACGCACCGCGACCCTCCGGTCCAACAGTCCCGCCATGGTCGAGCAGGAACTGTGGGCCATGCTCTGCGTCTACCAGGCCGTACACGACCTGGCCGTGGACGCCGCCCACCACGCGAACCTCCCCGTCTCGCACATCAGCTTCAAGAACACCCTCGCCGCCGCCCGACGTTCCGTCGGCGCGGACTTTCCCCCCTCGGCAACTGGCCGCCAGGATCCGTGACATCCAGGCCGACCTGACCCGCGAGGCCGTCCGTCCCCGCCCCGGACGTGCCGCACCCCGCGCCACCAAACGCAGCACCACCGGATACCGCACCCTCAAACCGGACGAGCCCGCCACCACCAAGGTCACCCACACGATCAGCCTCTCGCTCTTCCCCGAAGAACGACGACCACGCAAGCCGCGGGCGAAGCCGAGACCCCTGCAACTCGCCCCGCAGGAAACGACGTCACCGACACTCAAAGACATGGCGACGGCCATCTAATAGAGCGACGTTGGCGCAGCCCCTGAGTGCGACCGGTGACGACGACGGTGCCAGCGGCGGGCGCGAGGAGCCGGGCGCGGCCGAGTCGGGGCAGTTGGCGCCGGTCGGTGTGGAGGTCACCCCGGACGATGAGTTGGTGCTGACCCCGGACACTGATGTGCTCAAGGGAGAGAACACCGCTTATCCAGTGTTCATCGATCCGCAGTGGTATTCGCCGCGTGCGTCGGCGTGGACGATGGCGTCGAAGTACTGGGCGTCGTCGCCGCAGTGGAAGTTCAACGGCGAATCGGACGCCGGCATGGGCTACTGCAATTGGGCGTATTGCCAGCCCCATGACACCAAGAGGCTTTTCTACCGTATACCCGTTTCCAGGTTTGCGGGTAAGTCGATCCTGTCGGCAGAGTTCGTGGTGCGTAACACCTGGTCAGCGTCGTGCTCGGCGCGCTCGGTGGAGCTGTGGGAGACGAAGGGTATCTCGTCGTCGACGACGTGGAACTCACAGAACGCGTCCGGGTTCTGGGTCAAGAAGCTGGCCTCGGATTCGTTCGCGTACGGCTTCTCGGGTTGCAGTGCCAAGGATGCCGAGTTCAGTGTGAAGTCGGCCGTGCAGGCGGCGGCGAACGCGCACGACTCCGCCATGACGTTCGGTCTGCGGGCGGGCAGCGAGAGTGACGGCTACGGGTGGAAGCGGTTCTCGGACGAGGCGTTCCTGCGGGTGAAGTACAACCGGCCTCCGTCACGGCTGAAGTCCTCGCAGCTGACGATGGAGTACGGCGGCACCTGCAAACCCGCCTCGAAGCCTGCTCGGGTACGCACCCTCGGCAAGATCACAGCGAACAATGTGACGGACCCGGACGGCGACAGCGTCTCGGTGCAGTTCCAGGCGCACTGGGACGGGGGTACGTGGAGCCCGGCCAGGACCAGTGCCAAGAAGTCGGGTTCCGACTTCACGATCAGCCTGCCCTCGTCGATCCCGACCAACAAGACAGTCAACTGGTACGCCCGCGTCTATGACGGCGGGCAGTACTCACCGTGGTCGTACGCTGGTGACGCGCAAGCCTGCTACTTCATCTACGACACGGCCGTGCCCAAGGCGCCGACCGTGTCTTCGAATGAGTACCCGGCCTCCGACCCGGAGGACCCGCAGGACCCGTGGTACGACGGGGTGGGGCAGTACGGGTCGTTCACGATCGACTCGGCCAGCACGGATGTGACCACATACTGGTACGGCATCAACACGGACCCGTCGTCCAAGAACAAGATCACGACGTCGGGCGGGGCCGCTGAGATCGCGAAGGTGCTGCCGTCCAAGCCCGGCGTGAACTTCGTGACGGCCCAGGCATTCGACTCGGTCGGCAACGGCAGTGAGATCCGGACCTACCAGTTCCGGGTGAAGGCGGGCCAGCCGGCCCGTGCGACGTGGCAGCTGGACGAGGGCGCCGGCGCGAGCGAGGCCAAGGGCTCCACACCGGAGCGCGCGCTGGCCCTGCACGGCGGCGCGACTCCGGGTGTGGCAGGGGCGGATGGTACGGCGGTGCATTTCAACGGCACCGACGCCTACGCCTCCACCGACCTCTCGCCCGTCGACACCAGCAGAGGCTTCGCCGTCTCGGCGTGGGTGAAGCTCGATACGATTCCGACCGCGACCGCGGACGTCGCCCTGATTCCGGGCAACAACGCACCCGGTATGGAGCTGTACTACTCCACAACGTACGGCTGGTCGTTCAACCAGTACAGGTCCGATAGCGCCTCGGCCGGTCTGGCGCGTGCCGCCCAGGGTGACACCAGCCAGGTGCAGGCCGGTACCTGGACCCACCTCGTTGGCTCCTACACGAACAGTGCCTCGACCCAACAGTTGCAGCTGTTCGTGGACGGCGTGCTGGTCCAGACGGTGCCCTACGACACGCCGTGGACCGCGCGGCGCGGCCTGCTGGTGGGCGGCAAGAACTTCACCGGCACTCCAAGCGCCCTCTTTCCCGGCACCATCGATGATCTGCAGATCTTCGACAAGCCGCTCGCGCAGGACGAGGTCGACAAGCTCAAGGTCAAGCAGAGCGTGGGCGACCCCGGCCGTCCGGCCATCGCCATCTTCGACATGGACGACGCGGCCGATGAAACCGTGCTGAGCGGACACGGCGGCGTTCTGCCCGCCAAGTACAACGGCACCGTCACCACCGGCGTGGCAGGCATCGCGGGCAAGGCCGCCAAGTTCAACGGCACCAACGGTTACGCGAAGATCGGCCAGACCAGCGGCCCGCACGTCAACACCGAGCGCAGCTTCACCGTCTCGGCCTGGGCCAAGCTCGACACGAAGCCGACCAGCGCCGCAGTGATCACCGCCCAGGCCGGCCAGGTCGCCCCCGGCTTCGAGCTGTACTACTCGGCCGCCTACGACCGGTGGGTGTTCAACCAGTACTCCAGCGACAGCACGAACGGCACTCCCGTCCGCGCGATGCAGCCGAACGGAACCACCGCCCGGACGGGTGAGTGGGTGCACCTGGTAGGTGTGCACGACGTCGTCGCCAACACCCTCACCCTGTACGTGAACGGGGCCAAGGCCGGCTCGACGACGCTGTCGGGGGCCTTCTACGCGAACCAGTCGATGTACATCGGTGCGTCCAACTACAGCGGAGCCATGGGCTCCTACTTCCCCGGCACCATCGACGACGTCCGGATCATGGACCGGCCCGTCTCCGCCGAAGAGGTCGCGCAGATGTTCCGCCAGCGCCCGCTGGTCAAGGCCCGCTGGAACTTCGAAACCGTCACCACCGGAACCCCGGCCACCAGCCCGGACTCCTCCGACAACGCCAACACGATGACCCTGGGCGGCCAGGCCCAGCAGGGCTCGGGCCAGATCGACCTCAACGGCCTGCAGCTTGATGGCGTGGCCGACTACGCCACCGCCAACAGCCAGCCACTGGACACCTCCACCAGCTTCACCGTCACGGCCTGGGCGCAAGCCGCGGCTCTCCCCACCCAGAACACGACTGTCGTCTCCGCCGACGGAACTCACACCAGCGCCTTTGACCTGCACTTCACCCCGGATGTCGCGAACACCGACGGGATGGGCAGCTACAGCGTGGACATCCGTTCCAGCGACGCTGTCGGTGCGGCCACCGACAGCGTCGCGAGTACCACGTTTTACAGCGCAACGGACTGGAACCACCTGGCCCTGGTCTATGACGGCTTCGCCAAGGAAGCCAGCCTGTATGTCAACGGCACGCTGCAGGAGGTCGCCTGCGCCGACGCCGACGGGAACGGTGACGCGGATGACGCCTCCTGCCAGGACCTGATCGCCTGGGCCGACAACGTCCTCGCGTTCAAGGCAGGCGGCACCCTGCAGGTCGGCCGCGCCAAGGTGGGTGACGCCTTCGGGCAGTACTTTCCCGGCGTCATCGACGACGTCTGGGCCTTCCAGGGCGCCCTGAACGAGAGCCAGGTGCAGCAACTGACCGGGGCAGGTCCTGACTTCCCCACGGATGTCCCCAGCGGCAACCAAAGCTGATCCACAAGCGGCGGGTGGGCGGACCTGTCGATGGTCCGTCCACCCGGCACGCAGGAACCACCTGCGGAATTTTCATCAATTTCCATGTTTGACCCATATAGGTGGTCAGGCGCCCAACTTGAAGGGCATCTCACGTATGAAAGCCGCCCCCGGGGCAAGATCGCTCCGCAAAATGTCACTTGTACTGTCCACGGTCCTCATAGGCAGTCTGCTACAAGGGGTGGCTGCTCCTGTCGCGGCTGCCGCGTCCAGCCTGCCCGGACTGCCCGCCTCAGAGAAACCGGTCGCCGGCTCGAAGAACGCGAAGATCAAGCCGCGCGCACAGCACACGGGGTCCCGCGTTCCGAAAACTGCCCCGCACGACACGCTACCGAAGGCTACCGAGGCCACCACAACGCTTCCGGCCCCAGGAACAAAGGGTGCGAAACGGTTCGCCTCGCCGAAGGGGCAGCCGATCGGGATCGCACGCGCCACGAAGCCTGCGGCTGGCCGGAGCAAGGCGAAGAGCAGCGTAGCCAGCGACGCTCTGGCGCTGAACGGCGTCACCTCCCGCGTACTCGATGCCACGCACGCCAAGCGGGCGGGTGTGAAGGGACTGCTCTTCGCCCTCACCCCGAAGGCCAACGGCTCCTCTGACAAGGGCACGGCGCCCGTCGACGTCGCCGTCGACTACTCCTCCTTCGCCCAGTCCTTCGGCGGCTCCTACGCCTCCCGTATCCAACTGGTCGAACTGCCCGCCTGTGCGCTGACCACGCCGGAGCAGGACAAGTGCCGCGAGGCACGGCCGGTCGCGGCGGTCAACGACACGGACCAGCAGACGCTGACCGCCAACGCCGTGTCTCTCCAGGCGGGCACCCCCACGGTCCTGGCTGCCACGGCGGCAGCAGAAGGGGACAAGGGCGACTACAAGGCCACTTCCCTCTCGCCTTCCTCTACCTGGGTCACGAGCCTCAACACCGGTGACTTCACCTGGTCCTACGACTTCCAGACCCCGGAAGTACCGGGCGGGCTGAAGCCGAGCGTCGGTCTCTCGTACTCGTCGGGTGCCATCGACGGGCGCACCGGAAACACGAACAACCAGGGTTCCTGGGCCGGTGACGGGTTCAGCCTGTGGCCCGGCTCCATCGAGCGCAGCTACAAGCCGTGTGCCGACGACGGTGAGGAGCACGCCGACGGCAACAAGCCCGGCGACCTGTGCTGGGCGTATGACAACGCCTACCTCTCGTTCAACGGTGCAAGCGGCGAACTCGTACAGACGAGCACCAACAACTTCAAGCTGAAGAACGACGACGGGACGAAGATCTCCCGCTTCTTCAGTACCAGTAACGCCAATGGGGACAACGACGGCGAGTACTGGCGTGTTACCACTCCGGACGGCACGAAGTATTACTACGGTATCAACCGGCCGAGTGGCTGGGCTGAAGGTAAGGAGTCCGCAGACTCGGTCTGGACGGTCCCGGTCTACGGGAACGACAGCGGCGAGAAGTGCCACGGCGCGACGTTCGCCCAGTCCTGGTGCCAGCAGGGCTGGCGGTGGAACCTCGACGTCGTCGTCGACACGCACGGCAACGCCATCACCTACCACTACGGCAAGGAGAACAACTCCTACGGCCGTAACCTCGAGGCCGACGACGACACGTCATACGTTCGCGGCGGGTACCTCAAGAAGATCAACTACGGCCTGCGGTCCAGCGACTACTACGCCAAGCCGCTCGCCCAGGTCGTCTTCGACAGCAAGGAACGCTGCCTGCCCCAGACCGGCGTGACCTGCGAGTCCGACACGATCGACTCCAAGTCCGCCTACTGGTACGACACACCCTGGGACCTGAATTGCGAGGCCGGCACCAGCTGCGACAACGGCCGGCTGTCCCCGTCTTTCTGGACCCGCAAACGCCTGACCGGCATCACCACCCAGGTACTCAACACCGCGGGCACCTACGACAAGGCCGACTCCTGGAAGCTTGAGCACCACTGGGGCACCGCCGACACCGACTACCAGCTCCTGCTGGACAGCATCCAGCACACCGGTGAATCGGCGACCCCTGCCATCACCCTCCCCAAGACCACCTTCGACTACACACAGCTGCAGAACCGCCTCGACAAGACCGGAGACGGCTACGCCCCGTTCATCAAGGCCCGGCTCTCGACCGTTGCCGACGAGTCGGGTGGGCAGATCGACGCCAACTACTCCGCTCCCGCATGCGACTGGAGCGACCTGCCGACTCCCGAAACGAACACCACAAGGTGCTTCCCCCAGTACATCGGCGGGGACAATACCGCTGACGCGGACCTGCAGTGGTTCAACAAGTACGTCACCACGTCCGTGACCGCGACGGATCGCACCGGCGGGTCGCCGGACCAGGTCACCCTGTACGACTACCTGGGCGGCGCCGCCTGGCACTACGACGATGACGACGGGCTGACCAAGGAGAAGGAGAAGACTTGGTCCCAGTGGCGCGGTTACGGGCACGTCAGGGTCAGGACCGGCGGCCAGGGCGGCGCCACCTCGATGAAGACCCAGCAGGACAGCTACTTCCTGCGGGGTATGAACGGTGACCGCCTCAACACCACTGGAGGCACCAAGTCCGTCTCCGTGACCCTGGGCGAGGGTGAGGGCGACCCCATCACCGACCACGAGGCCGTTCCCGGCTTCGGCTACAAAACAGTTTCCTTCGACAAACCCGGCGGCAAGGTTCTCAGTAAAACTGTCAGCCGTCCCTGGTACCAGCAGACTGGAGAAAAGGTCCGGGACTGGGGCACCGTAACCTCGAACTTCACCGGTACTTCCAGCAGTAAGACCTGGACATCACTGGACGCGGGCGCAGGCACGGAATGGCGTACCAACTCAACGGCCACCAAGCATGACAACATCGCTGGCAGAGTGATCGAAGCCGACGACTTCGGCGACACTTCCACCTCTGCCGACAACACATGCACGCGTACCACCTATGCGGGTGACGCAACCACCGCGATCCTCAGCAAGTCGGTGCGCACGGAGACGGTCGCGAAAGCATGTGACGCGCCGGTCGACCGGACCAAGGACGTTCTGAGCGACATCCGCTCGGTCTACGACAATGGCGCCTACGGAGCCGCCCCCACGAAGGGGAACGTCACCGCGGTCGCCTCTCTCAAGAACCATGACGGCGCCAAGGCCACGTACTTGGAAGCCGGGGCTACCTTCGACATCTACGGCAGGCAGCTGACCGCCACCGACCTGACCGCCGATGTGACGGTTACGGACGACGGCACCCCTGTCCGCACTGCCCGCACGGACGGCCGCACAACCACAACCGCCTACACACCCGCTACCGGCTTCGCCACCCAGATGAAGGTGACCACCCCACCGGCCAAGGCATCCGACGCGACAACGGCCCAGGTCACAACCACGAGCTATGCCCCTGTGCGAGGGCTGGTCGCCAAGCAGAGCGACACGAACGACAAGGTCACCGAGTACGCCTACGACGCACTCGGCCGGACGACCAAAGTCTGGGCCGCCGATCGCCGCAACACCCAGACACCGACCAAGCAGTTCGTCTACACGATCGTCGAGGGCAAGCCGGTCGCGGTCGCGACCAAGTCGCTGAACAACACCGGCGGGCAGATCACGTCGTACGAACTGTTCGACGGATTCCTGCGAAGCCGTCAGGCCCAGGAACCCGGGCCCGACGGCGGCAGCGTCATCACCGACACCTTCTACGACGAACGCGGCCTCGTCACCAAGACCTTCGCCCCCTACTACGTCACGGACGCGCCCAGCACCGAGCTGTTCAAGCCGGAAAACGCACTGTCCGTCGAGACCCAGACCCGTACGACGTACGACGGACTGAACCGCGCCGTACAGACCCGGCAGATAGCCGGCAACGGTGACGGCGGCCAGGTCCTCCGCACCACGGAAACGACTTACGGCGGCGACCGCGTCACCGTCATTCCTCCGGTCGGCGGAACAGCCACTACAACCCTGACCGATGTTCGCGGCAACACCACGGAGCTGCGGCAGCACCACACCCGCTCGGCCGACGCGGCCTACGACAGCACCACGTACCACTACACACCGCGCAACGAGCTGGACAGGGTCACCGATCCCGCCGGGAACCACTGGACGTACACCTACGACCAGCTCGGCCGGAAGATCTCCTCGACCGACCCGGACCAGGGCACGACCACCACCACGTACGACGACCGCGGCCAGGTCACGTTCACCCAGGGATCGCGCACCGACGTGCCCGGACTGGCGTACCTGTACGACGGCCTCGGCCGCCAGACCGAGGTGCGTGAGGGCTCCGCCACCGGACCCCTGCGGACCAAGCAGGTCTACGACACGGTCACGGGCGCCAAGGGGCAGCTCGCCGAATCCACCCGGTACGTGAACGGCCAGGCATACACTTCCAAGATCACCGCCTACGACAGGCTCTACCGTCCTGTCCGGACCGCGGTCGTCATCCCCGCCGCCGAGGGCGCCCTCCAGGGCACCTACCAGACCGTGACCACTTTCCTCCCCTCCGGCCTCACCGGAGGCGTGAGCTACTCCGCGGCCGGCTCCCTGCCGGGCGGTTCCGCCAACTACACCTACGACAACGCAACGCTCCGCCCCGCCACGGTCTACGGCGAGGGCATGACCTCCAGCGTCAGCTACAGCCTCACCGGCAAGCCGCTCCAGTACCAGATGAGCCTGACCTCGGGCGGCAAGATCACCCAGGTCACCAACACCTACGAGTGGGGCACCCAGCGCCTGGCCACCTCCCGCGTCGACCGCCAGGACCAGCCCGGAGTCGACCGGTACGCCACCTACCACTACGACGAGGCCGACAACGTCCGCTCGATCTCGGACACGTCCCGGACCGGTACGGACAACCAGTGCTACACCTACGACTACCTCGGCCGACTCACCGAAGCCTGGGCACAGCCCACAACAACCTGCGCCGCCGCACCAGCAGCATCCCAGGTCGGAGGCCCCGCCCCGTACTGGCACAGCTTCACCTACGACAAATCCGGCAACCGCACGACGCGGACACAGCACGACATCACGGGTGACACAGCCAAGGACATCAAGGACACCTACACCTACCCGACACCCGGTACGGCCCAAGCACACAGCCTGAGCTCCCGCACCACCACTGAACCTGCCGGGTCCACCACTGACACCTACACCTACGACCCCAGCGGGAACATGATCAGCCGTCCCGGCCAGTCACTGACCTGGGACGCCGAAGGCCACCTGGCAAGCGTCGCCAAGAACGGCGAGACCACCAGCTACCTCTACGACGCCTCCGGCAACCGCCTCATCGGCCGAACCCCGACCGAGACCACCCTCTATCTGGGTCATACCGAAGTGACCCTCCCCACCGGCACCACCACGCCGCGTGCCACCCGGTACTTCGACCTCGGCGGCGGCAACATGGCCATCCGCAGCAACGACGGCACCTTCGCCTTCACGATCGCCGACCACCACGGCACCGGCGAACTGTCCATCCAGGCGTCCAGCCTCGCCATCTCGCAGCGCCGCTCCCTCCCGTTCGGCGGAGAGCGCGGAACTGCACCCACGGCCTGGCCCGGGACCAAGGGCTTCGTGGGCGGCACCGACGACACCAAGGCCACCGGCCTCACCCACCTCGGCGCCCGCGAATACGACGCCGGCCTCGGCCGCTTCATCTCCGTCGACCCGGTCCTCGACCTCACCGACCCCCAACAGATGAACGGCTACACCTACAGCAACAACAACCCCGCTACGTTCTCCGATCCCACTGGCCTGTACCTGGACGACGGTACCGGCCACAGTGAGCGGCGCACAGGGAAACAGCGCAAGGGCGCCGGCAAGGCGCCTGGGGGTACCGGGACGAACGGCTGCTACTACACCTGCGATCAGGGAAGTGTCGATCCTTTCGAAGTGGGCTACCCCACCGCTACCCGCAACGAAGCACGGGCGACGCGTCTTCTCATTTACCGGGCCGTCGAGGCGCGATCCACTCCAGAGCAGTACGAGGCCTGGATGACGAGATATCGCGTCGAAATGCAGAAGAATTGGAAGAAGTATGGCGATGACGTCGAAGACGTTATCGCGACTGCCGTGAACATTTGCTTCTATGTGGGCATTTGCTCGAAGGCTATGGTGGATTACACCTGGGCTGTCGACATGGCCTTCGGGGCGAAAGCTGGATTGTATGAAGGGAGTGGACCCAAGGTTGGGCCACTGAAGGGGACAGAGCTTAATAGGACGCTCGCTGGATGCCGCTGCTTCCCGGCCGGAACGGGTGTTCGCATGGGTGACGGCACCGCGAAGCCCATAGAAGATGTCAAACTCGGCGATAAGGTTCTTGCTACTGATCCAGAAACGGGCAAAACTGTCGCGAGTGAAGTCACCGCAACAATTGTCACGGAAAGTGACAAAAAGTTCACTGAGTTGACGATCGCGACGGGCGCAGGTGAAGAGCGCCTTGTGGCCACGAGTGAGCATCCTTTCTGGTCTGCTGCTGAGAAGAAGTGGATCGAGGCCGGCAGCCTTAGGCCCGGTGCTGCTTTGCGCACACCGGACGGTCGCACCGTCGAGGTCGTACACTCTAGGCACTACGAGGACTCGGTACGCACCTACAACCTGACCGTCGAGGGTCTGCACACGTACTACGTACTCGCTGGTCAGACTCCGGTACTCGTTCACAACAGCAACTGTGACCCTCGTTTCTCGGTCGACTCCAGGGGGAATGCCACCGATCTCGCCAATCCGGGCGGCAGGGTCGGCGTCCCGAAACTTGAAGGTGGCACTCTACAGGAAGTGGGCGGGCGCGTCTGGGGTTCCGGAGATCCCTCTCACCTTATAGGGACACGCTCTCCGACTGAATTGCGAGGGTTGGCAAGTAGGGGTGACGCGGAGAAATTGCAGGACTTCTACCAGAGTGCAGCGCTCGCAGGAAAGGGCGGCAAGACCGCACCGGCGCGCGTGACACTGACTCAGGAGATTATCGATGCTTGGAGATAGCCAGGTGAACGAGGGAGGAAAGGTCGTAGACCTGAAATTTGCGGCGGCGCGGGGGGAAAGCGTCGAGGTGTGCTTCGAACCGGTAGGAACCACCTTCTCCCTGAGCGACGGCGAGGCCGTATTTCTCCGGACCGCAATCTCGAACGTGGCCTCGCTTGAGATTGTCTCGTGGCCCAACGGGATTGGGGTTTGGGTCCCCTATCCCGGCGACTACGCGATCATTGACTCAAAGGGGAATGAAATCGATACACTCTAATTCTCTCCCGTAAGGGAAGAGGGCCGCTGTGGATGCGTTTCGACATTTCCGGCGAGAACGCACAGTCAGCAGCACCTGGAGGAATCCACGGATGCAGATCTGAAGCCCTGCCAGTTTCATCTGGCAGGGCTTCAGCGTGGTCTGACGGCAGTAATTGATGGCAGCGTCAGCGGACGGCGGCTCCGGTGAAGGGTGGTTCGTCGCCGTCATCGGGCTTGCCAGTGATCTCGGCGGGGTTGCGGAGAGCGTGTCCAAGGAGGTCGATGGCGTCGCGTTGGAGGCGGAGTCGGACGTGGGCCTACACGGTGGCGGTGACACTGATGTGGCCGTGACCCAACAGCTCCTTGATAACGACGAGTTTCACTCCTTGCTCCAGGAGGAGGGTCGCGGTCGAGTGGCGGAGGTCGTGGAACCGGATGCGGCGAAATCTGGCCCGGCGGAGCAGGATGTTGAAGTGCCGGGTGAGGCGGGCCCTTCGATCGGGGTGCCGCAGGGACGGGTGAAGACGTAGCCACTGTCTTTCCAGCCCGTCCCCGCCGTCTCGCGTTCCTTGCGCTGCCGGCCTCGGTGCTGTTCGAGAGAGTGTAGGCACGGTGTCGGTAGGGCGATGCGTCGTTCAGAGCTCTGGGCTTTGGTCGGGAGAAGGGTCAGGCCGCTGGAGTTGGTGCGTTGGAGGGTGCGTCGGATGCTGGCGGTTCCGCAGGCAAAGTCTAAGGGCTGTCCCGTAATCCCCGGTGGATCAGCGCGCGGCGTCAGATGCGGTGCATCGCAAGGCGGAGGGGCGTTCGCATACTGGACGTATTCGGACGTTCCGACAACGCAGCGAGGTGCCGTAGCTGTCGTCGTGCGCCCGCCGGGGATTACGGGACAGCCCTTAGGTTCTCCAGCGCAGGCCGAGGATTTCGCCTTTGCGGAGCCCGGTGTACAGGGCAAGTTCGAACAACGTCTGCAACCGGTGACCGCTGGTGGCGGTCAGGAAGTTGCGCGCTTCGTCAGCGGTGAGGGGTTCGAAGCGGCGGGGGCGGAGTGCGCCGGTGCGGAGCAGGTCGTAGACGGCGGAGCGACCTAGCCTCGATCTTTCGTGACGGTCCGTCGGTTCCTCCGGCGGGCCGTTTCGGCTGTTCGGGCGGGTGGCGGGCAGGCTGATGGCCCGGCTGTCGCGTCGGGTGGGCGCCGGGTTCCACGGCTCCGGTCGGGGTGGTGCTGCTCGCAGGGGCGGGGACGTGCTGGTCAGCCGGGGTTCGGGAGAGCTTCGAGTCGGGCGATGGCGTCGGTGATCAGGTCGGTCCAGGGCCAGTGGCCTGCGAATCTCAGGTGTCGGCGGCGGGCGGTGGTGACGAGCTGAGCGGCGGCGGAAAACAGTCGGAGCCTCAGCCGCCGGGGCTCCCACCTGCGGGTTTGCCCGGTGAGGGCGAGCATGGGCATCCAGGCCAGCAGGTCGAGGGCGATTTGGACGATCTCCAGCCAGATCTGGTTCTGTGCGGCGTCGTGGAGTGGCAGGTTGCGCAGGCCGGTGGCGCGGGCGTTTCGGATGCGGTCCTCGGCTCTCGCGCGTTGGCGGTGCCGGAGTTCGAGTGCGGCGATCGGAACGCCGGTGGTGTTGGTCGCGAACGCCGTGAGCCGCAGTCCGTCGGCATCGGTGAGGCGCAACTGGGCGCCGGGGTGCGGGCGTTCCTTGCGGACGATCAGCCGCATCCCCTGCGGCCAGCCCTTGAGGACGTCACCGTCGAGTTCGGCGACCCAGGCGCCGTCACGGATCTCACCTTCCGGTTCGACGGCCACTGTCCAGGCGGCGGGCGGGATCTTGAGGACGGCCTGGTGGATGGCGTCGGTGATGGTCATGCCGACCGAGTACGACAGCCACCTGCCCCGCTGGGCGAGCCAGGCGACGAACTCGTGGGTGCCACCGCCGGAGTCGGTACGAATGAGCGTCTGGCGTCCGCGCCGGTACTTGTTCGGCAGTTGGGCCAGGGCGAGTCGGGCCGTGGTGATGTGGTCGGCGGCGGTGTTGCTGCCCGCGTTCCCGGGCCGCAGCAGCGCGGCCACCGGCTCGCCGGTGCCGCCGCTTCCGTGGTCGACGAAGCCCACCAGCGGGTGATGTCCGAAGGTCTTCTTCCAGGTCGCGGCCGCGTCCTGCTTGTCGGAGTGGGCCAGTACCAGCACCCCGTCCAGGTCGACGATCACCTGCCCGGAGGCGTCCGGCGACGAGGATCCCGCCAACTTCCATATTCGTTCGCGTACTTCGGCCCGCGCGGACCGGATCGCGTTCAGAGCCTTCGGGCCGGACTCGGCCAGGGTGTCGACGAGGCGGGAGACGGTCGGGTCGGAGGCCACCGGGCCGAACACGGCCGGCTCGGCCCGCAGCATCCCGGCATCGGCCAGGCAGTCGCCGCCCAGCGCGACCGCGAGGGCCACGTCCAGCAGGATCTTGCCCGGGTCGTGCACCGCCCGAGCCTTCCGCCACGGCGCCAGCGCCGCGGATATCGCGGTGTCCAGCCCGGCCTTGCGGACCGTCTCGACCAGCAGCACGCCCCCGGCCTGGGAGACCACCGCCCGGCCGCCGCCCTCGATGCGGATACGCGGGTACGACCCGATACGCTTCTTCACCTGAGAAGTGCTTCTTTCCACGGCACGATCTGGACCTTCGACAAGTCCCATCGTTGCAGGTCAGGAGCACTTCTCACGTTTTCGATCACGCTTCGGACAGCCCACCTCATGAAAGCCCGAGGCTAGAGTGCCGGAGGCGTCGGCAGACTTGGTGGCGCACTACGCCACGTACGCGGCGACTGCCTGGTCGGTCAGTTCGGCGTCGGTGCCGTAGGCGGCGATCTCGCGTACATCGAACTGTTGGCCCCAGACGAGTTCGCGCTCCCCGACCGCGTCTGAGACGACTGAGTGACAGGCGCGGGGTGCGGCAGCCCGGATGGCTTCGGTGAGCACGCCGACGGTGGCGTAGGAGGCTGGGTGCTGCCGTCGGGGCCGTCGAGCAGGATCACGGCGTGGAAGTTGCCCCGGCCGCGCTTCTGATGCTCGGCAACCTTGGCGAAGGACACCCGCAGAACTGTGCGAGCGGCCTTGCGGGTGAAACGGAGCCGGGCGGCGAGTTGGCGGTGCAGGTAGGTGGTGAAGCGGTCCCACAAGGCCCCGGCGTGGGCGTTGACGAGGACCGCGCCCCGCCTAGTCGTACGTCGCCGGGTTCAGCGGCGTACCGAGCACGGAGTCCGTGGTTCGTGGAGGGTTCCGCGGCGGCAGGGCTGGGTGTCGGGGCGGTTGCGATGGGCCCGAAGGAGGGGCGTGAGGGTGACGAAGACGTGGGGTGTGGACGGTGTCGGGGACGGTCTTGGGGGCGGGGTCTCACGTTCGTTTGTAGTACTCGATTTCGCCCAGGGCTATCGGGTGGCCGTCTTGTTGGCCTGTGGCCTCGCGTATCACGAAGGTGATGGATATGACGTTGCTGATGCCCATGCGCAGGGTTTGTTCGCCTGGTTTGTCGGCCAGGGGCATCTTCTTTTCGTGGGTCTTTCCGTCCTTCGTCTTGATGAGCAGGTTCGCGCTCGTCGGGCGGGCTCCCTTTCGGAAGTTCTCCGGCTTCTTCGAGATGCCCGTGTAGACCGTGACGCCGACCAGGCGGAACGGGTTCTCGAACTCCGCCGTCAGCGCGTCGCCGACCTTGGGCGCGCCCCAGTACGTGTTCGTCAGGGTGTCCACCGCCTCCTTCGCGGGGTGGCCCGCGGCCGACGCGCTCGCGGTGACGTGGGCGGGGCTCACCTCGCCCGTGCCGCCGAGCTTGTCGCGTACGTCCTCCACGACGTAGCGCCCGGCCGGGAACAGCAGGAAGCCCCCCACCAGGAGCCCCGCGACCACCAGCGCGATCAGGGTGCCCCGCAGCAGCCGGCCCGAGCCCGCCCGCACCCTGCGGTTGAACGGCCAGCGGGTCCGCCACCACGGCAACGCGGCCGCCTGCGCCCGTGGCTTGAGCGGCTCGGCGCAGTTCCGGCAGAACGTGCGGCCCGGCCGGTTCTTCGTCCCGCACGACGGGCAGGGCTCACCGTCCGCCTCCTCCTCGGCCGCCACCGTACGCACGGTGGGGCGCGCGGCGACCGGTACGCCGGGGCGCACGGCCCCGATCGGCTCCTCCTCCGGCTCCGGGCGCGCCGGCTCCCGGCGCGGCGGTTCCGGCCGCGCCGGCCGTACCGGGGCGGGCGCGGGGCGCGGCGGCTCCGGGGGCGGCGCTGGGGTCGGGGTCGGCGCGGGGCTCTGCGGCGGCGCGGGGCGTGCCTCCGGCCGCGGTGCCGGGGAGGGCTCCGGCGCAGGCGCCGGTGTCGGGGCCGGGCGCGGTGCCGGGGTTCGCGGCGTACGCCGCTCGGGGCGGGGGCTCGGCTCCGGCCGCCGCTCCGGCCTGGCTTCCGGCTCCGGCTCCGGTTCCGGTACCGACGGTTCCGGGGCCGGGGCCGCCGGTTCCGGGGCCCTACGCCGCTCCCCCTCCGGTACGGCGGGCGCCGGCGGTTCCGGTGCCGGTTCCGGGTCCGGGGTTCGGGTCGTCCGCGGTCCCCCGCCTCCCGGTCGGGACGACCAGCCCAGATACGTACCGCAGCTTCCGCAGAAGTCCTCGTCCTCCGCGTTCGCGGCGCCGCAGGCCGGGCACGGGCGGGTCATGTCGGGCTCCCTGGGGTGTCGTGGGGCGGCAGGATCTCCACCCGGCAGGTGAGGTGCGCCGGGCACGAGGCGCGGACCACCGTCAGCACGCGGGACTCGTCCACCGGGTGCGCGGGGCGCAGGCGTACCAGGAGTTCCCCGGTCGGGGCGGGCGGCAGCGGGGAGTCCGGTTCCGGCGACCAGGTCACGCCGCCGCCGTCCACGATCTCCGCCTCCCCGCCGAAGCAGAGGCGCAGCAGGTCCGCCAGGCCCTGGCGGGTGCCCCGGCGGCGGTGGAGTTCGACGGCTCGGGCGACCGCGGCGCGGCGCTGCTCGACGGGCCAGGCCGGGTCGATGCCGGCCCCGACCCAGGAGGACAGCCAGGGCAGGAAGTCCTCCGGGGTCAGCTCCGGGTCGAAGTAGGCGGGGAGGTTGTCCAGGGTGGACAGGACCGGGGCGAGGACGGTGTCCAGGCCCGCCGTGAAGCGCTGCGCGAAGTCGTCGTCCGCGTACATCGCGGGCAGTTGCGCACCGATCGGGTAGCGGCTGGGGAGTCCGGGGACGGCGGCCCTGGTCATGGGCGCTCACCGGGCCCGGTGGCGGTGACAGCGATCTGGTGCTGGTGGGAGAAGACGAGCGCGTTGGCGGCGACGTCGATCCGGTCGACCGCCCCGCCGCGCCTGCCGGTGAGCGGGTCGGCGGGGAAGAGGCGGACCTCCTCGACCAGGCGGACGCCGGGCACGGCCTGGAGGACGGCGAAGACCTCGCCGTACTGCACGGGTCTGCCGAACGCCCAGCCGGTGCCGTCGGCGCCGCCCCGCAGCGGGTCGATGTGGGCGAAGAGGGCGTCGAGCGCGGCGGCCCGCACCCGGTCCGTCTCGCCCTCGTCGGCGACGAGTCCGGCGACAACGGTGACGCCCTGGTAGGCGGGGGGTTCGACGACCAGGCGGGTGCCGACGAGCCGCCGTTCGTCGAGCCGGGCGGCCACGGCCGCGAGGACCGGGTCGGGCGGGACGAGCTGTTCGAAGCGGAGCCGGCCGCCGTCGTCGGGGACGGCGTCGGGGACGACGAGGACGCGGACCGCGCCGCCTTCGCCGGGGGCGGCGGGCAGGCAGCGGACCCGGCGCAGCGAGGGCGCGGCCTCGCGGGCGATGGCCTCGTAGTCCTGGGCGGTGACGGCCCGTTCCTGGACGCGGAGGATCTGCGGGGCGCGGAGCTTGGCGTTCTCGACGGTCTCGCCGTCCACGCCGCCGCGCGCGGCCTCGCGGTTGGTGACGCCGGCGACGTACGGGACGGAGCTGCGCAGGACGCGGATCGCGCCGCGCGCCACGTTGCCGGCGGCGCCGCCGCCCGTGCGGTAGCGGGCGAGGCGGATGTGGGCGCCCTTGGCGGGCACCGCCCCGTACGCCCGCATGGTGCCGTCCTGTTCGCGGACCTCCGGCGGGAAGGCGAACCGGCCGGCGACGGGGTCCACGCGCACGTGCCGGTCGCCGGGGCCGGAGGCGCCGAAGTGCTCGACGGGCGTCCAGGTCTGCCAGCCGTCGTCCGAGGACACCTCGACGAGCGGGGGTTCGCCGTCGAGCAGGACGGGGGTGCGGGGGGCGGCGAAGGTCTGGCCCGCGACGCCTTCGGAGGTGCCGAGGGGCACGTCGTGGACGGTCTCCGCGTGTTCGACGCCGATCGTGCCGCCGACGGTGAACACCTCGGCCTCGCGGATCGTCGGGGACTCGGAGTAGAAGGGCTGGCCGGGTTCTGCCTCGGTGACGCGGCAGCGCAGCCAGCCGGCGCGGGTGCCGGCGGCGACGGACATGGTGTGTCCGGCGGGCACGAACACGGTGATCTCGCCGGGCTTGTTGAGCCCGCCGGTGGAGTCGGTGCCGGTCGCGCAGGTCACCCAGCGGGCGCCGTCCCACGCCTCCCAGGCGAGCGGCGGCTGCCGGGGGTCGACGCCGACGCCCTCCACCCGGCTGTCCAGGCGTACGGCGACGATGCAGCGGGGCACGGCGGTGGGCAGCCCGAACAGCAGGGCGTCGCCGGGCTGCGGGCGGGTCTGGAAGCAGGGGATGTCGCGGCCCTCGCCGAGCGGCCCGGTGCGGTCGGTCTGCTCGCCGCCGGCCGGGACGGTGACGAGGCGGACCAGGGAGCTGGGCACGATGGCCAGGTCCTCGTCGGTGGAGAAGACGACCGCCTCCTCGGTCTCGCCGCGCGCGGTCGCCACCTCCGTACCGGCGGGCAGGCGCACGGTGTCCGGCTGTGGCGCGGACAGCCAGAAGTCGACGTCGGCGCGGGCGGCGGCGGGCGGGTAGAGCTGGATGCCGAGGAGGTCGAGGAAGGCGTGGTAGTTGCGGTCGGGCACCCGGTTGAGCCGGTACAGCAGTTGGTCGACCATGTACGCGAATGTCTCGATCAGCGTGACTCCGGGGTCGGAGACGTTGTGGTCGGTCCACTCGGGGGTGCGCTGCTGGACGTACCGCTTGGCCTCGTCCACGAGCTGCTGGAAGCGGCGGTCGTCCAGGTTGGGCGGGGGAAGGGACATCAGCGGGCTCCCGCTTCCGGGATGGTGTAGAAGGGGAAGACGAGGTTGCGCAGGTCGTTGGTGGACCGCACGGTGTAGTGCACGTCGATGTAGAGGGTGCCCTCCTCGACGGTGTCGAACGCGACGACGACGTCCCGGACTTCGATGCGCGGCTCCCAGCGCTCCAGCGAGATCCGCACCTCGTGCGCGATGCGTCCGGCGGTCGCGCCGTCGCCGGGCGCGAAGACGTACTCGTGGATGCCGCAGCCGAATTCGGGCCGCATGGGCCGTTCGCCGGGCGCGGTGCCGAGGATCAGGCCGATGGCCTCCTCGATCTCCTGCTCGCGTTCGACCATGCCGATGCCGCCGGTGGCGCCGACGCGCATCGGGAAGCCCCAGCCCCGGCCGATGAATCCCTCGCTCATACCGGGCCTCCGATGAGGACGTTCGGCGCGCCCATGATGATCTTCGCGCCGCAGCTGGTGGTGTCGCCCATGCGGGCGGCGGGCAGCCCGCCGATGAGGACGGTGCCGGCGGCCGGGTTCGGCATGATGACGTTGCCCGGTCCGAGCAGGGCGTGCGGCGGCACCACGCACACGTGCAGGCTGCCGGTGACGGCGGCCGGCTTGCCGCCGATGAGGACGGTGGCCACGGCCACCGCGCCCGGCGGCGGGGTGCCGATGACGCCCCCGTGGACGGTGGGGTCGCCCGTTCGGGCTGCCTGGGGCATGACGGTTGCTCTCCTCGGTGATGCGGTTCGGGGCGTCGGTGGGCGTCAGTGGGTGGCGTCAGTTGACGGCGTCAATTGATGCGGACGAGTGCGGCCTTGAGGACGGCGAGCAGTCCGCCGTCGACGGTGACGCCGGTCTTGCCGTTGACGTTCACCTGCCGGCCCTTGATCCGGACGTCGCCGGTGCCCGCGTCGAGCGTGATGCCGGAGCGGTCGAGCGACAGGGAGCTGAGGACGCGGGAGGTGCCGCGCGCGTACACCTTGAGCGCGATCTCGCCGCGCCGCTCGTCCAGCGTGATCTCCAGCTGCTCGTCGCCGGTGGCGAGCCGCACCCCGGACGGGCCGCGCGGGGTGTCGAGCAGTTCGATCCGGTTGCCGGAACGGGACACCAGGGAGCGGCGGTTGACCTTGCCGCTGGTCGGGTCCACCAGCGGTACGTCGTGCGGGGACGGCTTGTCGACGCCGTTGTACAGGCCGCCGAGCACGTACGGGCTGTCGAGCATGCCCTGCTCGAAGCCGACCAGGACCTCGTCGTTGACCTCGGGGCTGAACACCCCGCCGCCGCCCTGGCCGCCCCACTGCACGGTGCGGACCCAGTCGGTGACGTACGTGTCGTCCAGCCAGGGGAACTTGAGCCGCACCGAGCCGCGTTCGCCGCCGCCCCGCCCCTCGCGGATGTCGGTGACGACGCCGATGGCGAGGCCGGGCATGCGTGGCCCCGGCACGGGCGCCGGTCCGGCGCCGGTGAGCCCGGCCAGCGAGCGGTCCGGGTCGGTGCTGACCAGGAGCGTCGTACGGTAGCCGCCCTGCGGGTCCAGGGTGTGGTGGGCGGCGGTCGCGGTGTAGCGCCCGGCGAACGCGGGGCCCACGTTGCCGAGCGCGACCGGCTCCCCGGCGCGCAGGCGCGGGTTGCCCTCGGCGACGGCCTCGATCTCGCCGAAGCCGGAGGAGACCCGCGCGGCGACCGCCCCGGCGACCGCGCGCGCCTCGGCCTGCGTCCGGTACGGGGTGTCCGCGACGGTCATCCGGGCCTTCGGGCCGAAGGCCCCGGCCGCGGCGGCCGGGCTGGCGCCGGGCACCACGGTGGTGGACCGGATCGACTGCTCGCGGGCGACGAGACGGGTCTTCGTCTCCACGTCCCAGCCGCGCACCTCGACGCTGTCCGCCCCGTCCGCGCCGGTCAGCACGGCCCGCAGCGCCAGCAGGTTGCGCCCGTACTCCAGCACCATCGGGTGCTTGGACGCGGAGGTGGACGGGGCGGGCGCCGAGGCGGCGGGCTTCGGCTTCACGAACTGGAGCACGCCGTTCTCGTCGACGCGCACATGCGCCCCGCACTCCCCCGCCAGGTACTGGAGGAAGTCCCAGTCGGAGATGTTCGGCTGGGTGAGCTGCTTGTACATGACGGGCGCCGCCTCGACCTTCCCGCACGGCAGCCCGGCGCCGGCGGCGACCTTGCGGACGATGTCGGCGGCCTTCATGTTGCGGAACGCGACCACCTTCCGGCCGCGCCGCAGCCGGTGCGCCTTGGAGTAGGCGCGGACGACGGTGAACGATCCGGTGGTGTCGCTGTCGAGTTCCAGCGCGGTCACCTCGCCCGTGAACAGCCGCTCGCGCGCCCGTTCCTGGACGGTGACCACGGATATCTTCAGCGGCGTCCCGATGGTGATCCCGGTGGCGGTGAGCAGCGTGTGGTACGGGTCGCGGTACGTGAGTACGGCGCTGTCGGGGAGTCCGACGTTCTCGTCGACCGCGCAGCTGACCAGCTGGGCGGCCCAGGCCGCGGGCAGCTCGGCGGGGGCCTCCACGATCGGGTCGGCGGCGAAGGAGCGGGCGGGGCCGGTCACCGGGCCGCCTCCCGTACGCCCGCTTCCGCCGCGTCGTCCTCCAGGGCGGGCACGAGGAGTTCGCTGCCGGGGGCGAGCTGCATCGGGTCGTCGATGTCGTTGGCCTCGGCGATCGTGCGCCAGGCCGTGGCGTCCCCGTACTCCCGCCAGGCCAGCAGCGGCAGGCTGTCCCCGGCGACGACCGTGTGCGTACGGCGGGCCTCCCGCGAGCCGGACGTCGGGTTCTGCCCGGCCGGGTCGACGCTCGCCTCCTCGATGGACAGCGAGCAGGTGGCGCGCAGCGGCTTCCCGTCCACGTCGAACAGCGTGTACGAGACGGAGAGGCCGGCCAGCACGCCGTCGAACGACGTGGTCGTGGACGTGCCCCAGTCGAACCGCACCCAGGGGCTCGACGGCTTCTTCCGGCCCAGGCTGGTCGGCGTCGGCACGCAGGCCGTCATCAGCTGCTCGACCGCCTTCTCCACGGAGTTGTCGTGGGTGGCGGTGGCGTCCAGGAACACGTCGAGGGAGAGCGAGCGCGGCCCGCTGCCCACGAATTCGGGCAGCGCGGACTCGCCCGCCGTACGGGACGGGGTGCGGCGCCACTCGGTGGTCTTGCTCAGGGAGAGCGAGGCCGGGTTGAACTGGAGCGTGAGCCGGGCGAGCGTGCCGCCGGGCTTGGCGCCGACGTCCGACGGCGGCTCCATGATGGTCAGTTGGGCGCGGGCACGGCTCGTGCGGGCAGCGGCGGCCACGGTGTCCCTCCTTCCGGGGCGTGGTGGGCGTACGGGGCGCGTACGTACGGGGCGCTGCGGGGCATCAGGACGGCACCAGGCCCTCGTGCGCGATCTCCAGCGTCTCGATCGCGGCCTGCGAGCTGGCCGGGTCGAACGACGGGCCCTGCCAGCGGACCGGCACGATGCCCTGGATCTGCCAGCTGATGATCCGCGTCAGGTCGGGGCGCAGGGCGACGATCTCGCCGTCCTTGCGCTCGACCCGCTGCGTCGTCTCGTTCAGCCAGCGCGCGATCTTGAGCGTGTCGGCGGTGACCGGGCGGGTGAGCGTGATGTTCGTCCACGTGATCCGGCCCGGCAGCTGCCAGGCGAAGCCGTTGTTGCCGCCCTCGGCGTACTGCTCCACCTCCACCTCGGCCCCCAGGCCGGAACAGGTGTGGAACGCGCCGAGGTCGTTTCCGCCGATGGCGAGCGTGAAGAACACGCTCGTCGCGAAGATGTTGTCCGTCATCTGCTTGCTTTCCCTTGTCAGCGGCGGCCGTCGTACGGGCGTCCGGTACGTTCCCTGCCCCGCCGCAGGTCCGCCCGGAGCAGCCGGGCGACGGGGTCGATGAGCCGGCGGGCCAGGTCCTCGACGTCCACGTCCGGGGGCGCGGGGCGCTCGGCCGCGTCCCGCTCAGGCGCGGGGGCGGCCCCCGGCGCGGGCTGCCGCTGCACCACGGTGACCGGCACCCCCGCGACAAGCCGCTGCACGGGCACCGCGCCGGGCGCCCGGCCCGTCGCCGGTCGCGCGGACAGCTTCTGCGGTTTCTGCGGTACGCGGGGTTCGTGCGGCGCGACCAGGTTCTCCGGGGGCGGCGGCTCCTGCCCGAAGTGCGGCGTGGGACGCGCGGGAAGGGGCGCGTGGGGTGCGGGCGGGGCAGCGGGGTGGACGGCGACGCGTTGCAGGGGGGCGGGGTGGGCGACGGGGGCCGCCTGGGGGTGATGTGGCTGTGGTGACTGTTGGGGTTGCTGTGATTGCTGGGGTTGCTGTGGCTGCTGAGCCTGCTGGCGCGGCCAGGTCGCCGGGACGACGGGCCGGGTGGGCGCGGCGGACGGACGTGCGGTGAACCCCTCGGCGGCGCCGGTACGCACGGCGAGTGTGCGCCGGGTGAGCAGCGCGCGGGCCCGCTGCACGGGGGCGGGGGTCGGCGCGGTGCCGGCGGAGGGCGTGCGGACGCTGCGGATGCGGACGGGGGCGATGGCGGTGCGCTGTACGGCGGGGGGCTGCGGGGCGGGCGTGCTGCGCAGGGGCATGGCCGGGGGCGTCGGCGCGGGGCCGCTCGGAGTGCCGGCGGTGGGCGGAAGGGCGGACATGGGCGCGCCGAGCCCGCCTCGGGTACGCGCCTGCGCGCCGGGGCCGGCGGGGGGCGCGGAGTCGGGTGCGGCGCCCGGTGCCGGGTGCGGGGCGGGGGCGTCGAGCACCTGCCGCTGCACGACGGGCAGGGGACCGGCGAACGGGGCCGCTGCGGACGGCATGGCCCGCATCGGCTTGCCCAACGCGGGCCGGGTGGAGGGCCGCTGGGGCGCCGGGGGTGCGTCGGGGCTCGCGGGCGCGGGTGCGTCGGCCTGCCGCTGTACGACGGGCAGCGCGGGGCCGCCCTCGGTGGCGGGCTGGGGCGCGGGTGCGGGTGCGGGTGCGCCCAAGGGGCGCGCGGTGGCGGGCAGTTCGCCGAGCGGCGCCCCCAGGGCGGGCCGGACCGGCGGCGCGTCGGATGTACGCCGCTGAACGGCGGGAGCGGGAGGGGCGGGTGCGGCGCTGGGCGCGTCGGCCACACCCGGCGCGGGGCGCGCGGGGCCGCTGCTGGGGCGCGCGGGCGTGCTCGCCTGGCGCTGCACCACCGACGGGATCGGGCTCGTTGGCGCGAGGCCGTTGCTGGACCGCTCCGGCGCGGGGCGCGCGGGCGTGCTCGCCTGGCGCTGCACCACCGGCGGGATCGGGCTCGTTGGCGCGGGGCTGTTGCCGGCCCGCTCCGGCGCGGGGTGCGCGGGCGCGTCTGCGTGGCGCTGCACCACGGGCAGGACCGGGCTCGTCGGGGCGGGGCTGTTGCTGGACCGCTCCGGCGCGGGGCGCGCGGGCGCGTTCACCTCGCGCTGCACCACCGGCGGGACCGGGCTCGTGGACGCGGGGCCACTGCCGGGCCGTTCCGGCACGGTGGACGCGTCGTCGGTCTGGCGTTGCACCACCGGCAGCGCCGGACCCGCGCCGGCGGGCGTCTCCGGTGCGGTGGGCTCGGGACGCACCACAGGTACGTCGGACGCCCCAGCGGTGACCGGACGAGGCTCCGGGCCTGCGCCCAGCACGGGGGCCATGGGTGCTTCGGTCCGCCGCTGCACGACGGGCCCCGCAGGCGCGTCCCGGACGACCGGCTCGGGACGCACCGCAGGCGCCTCCGCCTTCCGCTGAACCACCGGCAGGACCGGCTCCGAAGCCTCCCCCGGTGCGGCCAACTGCCGCTGCACCACCGGCTCCGCGCCGGACGGCGCCTCACCCAGCACAGGACGCACCGGAGCAGCGTCCGCCGGGCGCTGGACAGCCGGCCCCTCGGCGGACCGTTCCGGCACGGAAGGCACGGAAGGCGCGGACGCCCGCACGTGCCGTTGCACCACCGGCGGGACCGGCTCCGGGGCCGCCCCCGACACCGGCGCCACCGGCCCGTCCGCCCGGCGCTGCACCACCGGCAGCTCCCGCTCCGCCGCAGGGGCCGGCTCGCCCCCGGCCGCGGGGGCCGAAACGGGCGGCCCGGAAGGCAGTTCGGTCACCGGCTCGCCCAGCGCGGGGCGTACCACCGGCGCCTCCGCCGACCGCTGCACCACCGGGGCCGACCCCGACCCCGGCGCAGGCGCCGGAACCGCGCTCGCCGCGATCGCGGGCACCGTGCGCGGGGCCGTCATCGGGCGACGGGCGACGATCAACGGGGGCGCCGTGCGCCGGGCCCGTACCGGGGCATCGCTCGTCCGGGGAGTCCCCGCCGTCGTCCCGGCGGCCCGCGCCGAGCCGGACACCACCCGGACCGCGCGCCTGGGCGCGTCCGCGCCCCGACCGGTCCGGGGCGCCGGGCTCGTACCCGTAACGCCGTCCGCAGGCGCGGGCTCCGCCGCCGGTACCGTGCGGAGCACCAACGGGGTGCCTTCCGGGGCCGTGCGTGGCGTGCCCGGGGTGTGGGTCACGCCGTGGATGCGGCCCACCGGGGCCGTCGGCAGGACGGCGTGGCCCAGTTCGCCGTCGCTGTAGGCCACGTTCTGCCACGAGGCCAGGCGGGAGCGGAAGCGGAGGCCGTCGCTGACGCCGATCGAGGAGCGGGCGACCGTGACCACCGGGGGCGCGACGCGGCGCCAGCCGCCGTCCCAGTCCGCGCCGGGGCGCGGGGAGGGCGGCGCGGTCGCGGGCTCGGGCGCGACCGGTTCGGGCACCGGCGTACGCTCCGCGCGGGCGGTGCTCCGCCGGAACCAACCCTTCAACTCCACGCCCTCACCCGCTCTCGTTGACGCGGGTGTTGATCCGCGCTATCTCCCTCACCCATTCCTGCCGCTCACCGTGGGTGAGGTCGAGGATCTCCTCACGCTGCCAGTGGAAGTGGTAGGCGATGTACGCGAGCTCCTCCCGCAGCCGGGAAGGCGCGTACGTCACGATTCCCCCAGGCGCTCACCCGACAGGTCCACCTCGAACGTGCCCTGGCACAGCGGGCAGGTGACGGCCGCGTGGGTGTGGCCCTCGCTGTTGATGCGGCGGTAGAAGTCCTGGAGGAACGCCACGTCGGTGGCGTACATCCGCTCCACCACCCCGGCGTGCACATCGGTGATCGTGCCGAGCCGGGTGATGACCTGGCTGAGGAGCACGACGCTGAGGTAGGCCGGGTTCTCCTTGACCCGCAGGTCGATCTGCGGGCGCAGTTCGTCGCGGGCGGTGGCCAGCCGCATGGTGCCGGTCCGGTGGACCCGGCCCTCGTCGTCCACGTAGCCGCGCGGCAGCTCGAAGTCGAACTCGTCGGGCCGGCGGACGGGCGGGGCGGCCGGGGTGGGCGCGGGGGCCGCCGCCGGGGCGGCCTCGCGCTGCGCGGGCGCGGCGGCGGCCAGGGAGTCCAGGACCTCTTCGAGGCCGCCGCCGGAAACGGTCCTGCGCCTCATTCGACGACGATCTCCTCGAAGGTGATGGTGACCGTCTCGGTGGCCGCGCTGGACTCGCCGGCCTTGAGGGAGGGGCCCTCCCAGCGGCTGGCCCAGCCCTGCATCAGCTGGATGCGGCGGACGGTCTCGCCCTTGGAGTCCTTGATCTCGATGGTGAGGTTCTGCCGAGCGGTGTCGACGGCGCCGTTGTTCAGCGTCTCCTTGATCCACTTGGTGAACTCGCTGCTCTTGTCGAGCCCTCGGGTGATCGTCACCTCGCCGGCCTGGCGCGCGCCGGGCTGCTTGCGGATGATCTGCTTGCCGGTGGAGGTCACCTGCCGGACCTCGACCACCTCTTCCTCGACCGTCAGCCCGCTGATCTCCTGGATGGACTCCACGAGGTAGCCGCCGAGCTGCACGCCGAAGACGTGGGTGGAAAGAGCATCGCCCTCTGCCATGACTGTGTGTCACCTGTTCCGTTCGTTGTCTGTTGCCTGCCGGGTCACCCCTGGGAAGGGGTGGGTCACTCGTCCACGAGGCTGGTGCTGTCCGAGAACTGCGAGAGGCGGAAGACGACGAACTCGGCGGGCTTCACCGGGGCGACGCCGATCTCGCACACGACCTGGCCGAGGTCGATGGACTCCTGCGGGTTGTTGTCCCGGTCGCACTTGACGTAGAACGCCTCCTCCGCCGTACGGCCGAAGAGCGCGCCCCGGCGCCACTCCTCGGAGAGGAACGCGGTGACGTTGCGCCGGATGCTCGACCAGAGGCGGTCGTCGTTGGGCTCGAAGACGACCCACTGGGTGCCCAGGAGGATGGACTCCTCCAGGTAGTTGAAGAGCCGGCGGACGTTGAGGTAGCGCCAGGCCGGGTCGGAGGAGAGGGTGCGGGCGCCCCAGATCCGGATGCCCCGGCCGGGGAAGGCGCGCACGCAGTTGACGCCGATCGGGTTGAGGAGGTCCTGCTCGCCCCGGCTGAGCCGGAGTTCGAGGTCCAGGGCGCCCCGGATGACCTCGTTGGCGGGCGCCTTGTGGACTCCGCGCTCGCCGTCGCTGCGCGCCCAGACACCGGCGACGTGGCCGCTGGGCGGCATCAGGGTCTGCCGGCCGGACGCCGGGTCGAGGACCTTGAGCCAGGGGTAGTAGACCGTGGCGTAGCGGGAGTCGTAGCCGGCGTCGTCGTTGCGCCAGGTGCGTACACGCTGGGCGTTCATGCCGGGCGGGGTGTCCAGGACGGCGACCCGGTCGCCCATCTGCTCGCAGTGCGCGATGACGGCGAGCTGCACGGCGCGGACGCCCTCGTCGTCCAGGTCGCCGCGCTGGTGGGCGCTCATCAGGTCGGGGACGGCCACCATGGTGATCTCGTCGATCGCCTCCAGGGCCGCGATGCCCGTGCGCTCCGCCGCGTCGCCGACGAACTCGACGGCGCCGGTGCGGCCGGTGGCGGTGCCCGGGGTGGCGGGGGCGAGGGTGAGGCTCTGCTTCTCGGGGCGGCTCTGGGCGGCGCCGGGCTGCTCGGTGACCTCGATGAGCTTGGACTGGCGGGCCTGGGTGACCAGGTAGCCCTTGACGTTCTTGCGTACGGAGGTGTCGAAGGTCTCCGCGACCTTGCCGCCCTGCCTCACCAGCAGCCGGAACCGGTCCTCCGGCGGGTTCTCGCCCTCGGCGTCGGCGACCTCGATGGAGATGCCGTCGCCGGCGCCGGGCCGGGCGGAGACCAGGAAGCCGCCGATGGCCACGGAGGGCGCCGGGGCGATCTCCTGCGGGGCGCCCTCGGCGGGGCCGCCGACGCGCACGATGTACGCGGCGCCGCCGCCGTTGCTGAAGAACCCGTGGACGGCGAGCGTGAGGTACGTGTCCGGGGTGAAGGTGCCGAAGGTCGAAACGTACTGGTCCCAGCTGGTCACCAGCGTCGGCCGGTGGAACGGGCCGGTCTCGGCGAAGCCGACGAAGGCGGCGACCGCGGTGCCGACTCCCTCGATGGGCCGTGCTCCGGACTGCACCTCCTCCACGTAAACACCTGGGGTGAGGTACGACGGCATGCTCGCTCCTTCGGCTGGTCAGTCGTTCGCCCGCCCAGTCTTCCCAGCGGGTGCGCGCGGGCAGTAGGCCCCAAAGTCCTGGCCGGGGGGCAGGGCCGCTGCCTTTCCGGGCCTGTGGGGCCGGTCACACGCCGACACCGCCGCAAGGGATGAATTTCAGCCAGAAATTATCGGCCGAAGCAGCGAGATCGGCCGGATTTCCACCGTGGTCCGGAGCAACCGGAGGAAGCCGAATCCGCTCCGGCCTGCGCACACCGGAGTGGTCCAGTCCATTCAATGCGACCGGAAATGACCGGGAATCGCCCCGGGAACGGCTTCATTCACCGGCTGCCCGTACTCCGCGCATTTACGCGTCCAGCACTTGCGCGTGTGTCCTGATGTGGGAAGGGACACATCCGGATGAACGCCCGATGGATCATCAGCGCAGGTAGCACCGGCTGCCGTTCCCATCACCGGAACAGAAGTACGAGCGCCCGGCGCTATCGTTCATCCCGCGAGACATCGGTCAGCACACCGCTGACATTGACTACTTGGTGGCACCGGGAAGCCTGCCTGCCGGTGGCCGGAGTCCCGGGCTTGGCACAGGTCACAAAAGCGGTGACCGCCGCGTTCTCCGGAATCTGAATGGGGGTGACCCAGTGATAGTCCTGGTTCCTGAACGTCTCCAGCGCGATCGTGGTGATCTTCCGCTCGCCGAAGGAGATGGTCAGCAGCCCCTCGTCGCCCTGGAAATTGGCCACGACGATGTCCGTGACACCGAAAGTCTTGCCTTGCGGGACCACATAGGTGCGGGTTTCCTTGCCCCCCGGACGCGTCTGCACGTCGATCGTCGCGGAGCTCTGCTGCTCGCCGGCTCCGCCGGTGGACCCGGTCGCGCCCGAGCCGCCCGTGCCGCCGCCTCCGCCGGTCCCGTCCGCGCCCGCCGTGCTCCCCTGCCCCTGCCCCTTCGGCCGGCCCTGGCCGCCCCCGGTGGCACCGCCGGACGCGGCTCCGCCCTCCTGCCGGGCCTGCCGGTTCTCCTCCTGCGCGGCCTTGGCGCCCGCCTCCTCGGCGGTGGACCGGATGGCCGGCCGCACCAGCGCGAACCAGGCGAGCAGCAGCGCCAGGATCGCCGCGAGCAGGATCAGCAGCCAGCGCGGCAGCAGCGGGAGCTGGGCGAACTCGCCCTGCAGGGTCTCGGCCCGCGCCCGGTCGGCCCGCGCGTCCTCGACGGGCGCGCCACCCTCGGCCTCCGGCTCCCCGACGACGACCTCGAACGGCCAGTCCGCCGGGGCGCCGAACCAGATCAGCTTGCGGGCCCGGACCTTGAGCCCCGACTCCGCCGACTCGCCGGGCTCCAGGCGCCGCCGCTCCGGCGTGAACGCGAGCCGCAGCTCCTCGCCCTGCTGCCGCCCGGCGAACGCGATGTCGACGGGAGCGTTCCCCCGGTTCTGCACCGCCGTACGGAAGCGGGCGCCCAGCCAGCCCCGGCGGCGGCCCGGTTCCAGGCTCGCGCGCAGCTCGTGGAACGGCTCGACGACCACCGTCATCTCGGGGACGGCCACCGCCTCGGGGTGCTCGGCGGGCAGCACCTTTATCCCCAGGGGCAGTTCGCCTGCCCGCACCTCGTGCGACCGGGGCGGCGCGAACCGCACCGTGACGGTCTCCGAGGTGCCCGGATAGAGCGAGACCCGTGCCGGTTCCACCGTGGTCCATGCCGCGCAGTCGCCGACCACGTCGAGGGAGTACGCCTCGACGATGTCGCCGTCGTTGCGCACGGTCAGCGTGGTCGTCGCTTCGGCGCCGGGCGACACCGTCACCGTGGGCATGTCGAGTTCGGCAGATGTGGTCACGATGCGACGCTAGGCCGCACCGCGCTCCCGGCAGCAGGGGCGCGAGGGCAATGTGCGGGCACGCGCGGTGCCCCGGCGGCACACCCGCGCCGGATGCCCGCACCGCATCCCCGGGCCCGGTCGCCCTGCGCACACCGGACGAACGCGTACGGCACCGGACGGAACGGACAGCGACGGAAGCGGCCCAGAAGGACGAGCACATGACGACCATCACGACAGACATGACGACGAAGGAGGCGGCGGGCCTGCGCGCCCTCTCGCCGCCCGAACTCCCCGCACCCGCCCCGCACGCCCCCGCACTCGGCCGGATCGCGGTCGCGGTGTACGCGGAGGACCTGATACTGCGGACCGGGGTGGTGCAGCAGCTGCGCCAGCGCCCGGAGATCGAGCTGGTACCGGACGAGGAGGCGGACCGCGCCCAGGTCTCCCTCGTCGTGGTGGACATGGTGAACGAACCGGCCGTGCAGCTCCTGCACCGCCTCCAGCGCAACACCGCGACCCGCACCGGCCTGGTCGTCGGCTACTTCGAGGCGGGCGCCCTGCAGACCCTGATCGAGTACGGGGTCGCGGCCGTGCTGCGGCGCGGCGAGGCCGACCAGGACCGCCTCGTGCATCTCGTGACGGCCGTCGCGAAGGGCGAGGGGGTCCTTCCCGGCGACCTCCTCGGCAAGCTCATCGACCACGTCAGCAGCCTGCACCGCTCGGTCCTGGACCCGAGGGGGCTCTCCCTGTCCACGCTCACGACGCGTGAGGCGGAGATGATCCGGCTGGTGTCGGAGGGCTACGGCACGGCGGAGATCGCCCAGAAGACCTCGTACTCCGAACGCACCGTCAAGAACGTGCTGCACGAGGTCGCGACCAGACTCAACCTGCGCAACCGGGCACACGCGGTGGGCTACGCGATGCGCCACGGCCTCATCTGACACACACACCGGACCGGGGCACCGGGGAGGCAGCCGTCGTTGCCCCCTCGGTGGCCGGGGCGGGGAGGCGCGGAGCCGCAAAGGGCAGCCGTTCTTCCCCGTCCCCGGTACCGCGGGCCCTGTTCCCTCGCCCCCTTGGGGGTGATGCTCGATGTGGAGATCCATCGACACAGACTGCGAGGTGGACCGTGGGCGGTCCTGCTGGCCCGGCGAGGAGTGCCCGGTGGCGGCGGCTCGGGGGTGCGCTGGTGCTGCTGACGCCGCTGCTCGTGGCGGGGTCCGTATCCGCACCGCAGGCCGCGCAGCCGGCCGCCGCCGCGTCGGACACGAAGGCTCCGGACACCGGACGGATCGTGTTCGCCGGGACCGGCCACCGCAGCCTGGGCAAGGCCACGCCGGAGAAGGTGACCGAGGACCTGTTCACCTCCGGGCCCGCCCACTACGACCAGGACCCGTACGGGCGCGGGGACGTACTCGTCTTCACCAGCCTGCGCGACGAACTGCGGCCGCAGGTGTACGTACGCGACGCGAAGGGCGACGTACGCAGGCTGACCTCCGGCATGGACGCCGCGCACCCCGAACTGTCGGTGGACGGGCAGACGGTGGTGTTCGACTCCGCCGACGACACCGGGCAGCGGGACCTGTGGTCGGTGAAGGTGACCGGCGGCGAGCCGCAGCGGTTGACGGACACGGCCGCGAACGAGACGTCCCCGACGCTCTCCCCGGACGGCAAGCGGATCGCGTACGCGAGCGACGGCGGCCCCGAGCCCGGTACCCAGGTCTACGCACGCGACCTGGCCGGCGGCCCGGTGACCTGCCTCAGCGACAGCACGCAGGGCGACGCGGACGAGCCCGAGTGGAACCCGCTGAACGACGCCGCCCACCGGTCCCGCGTCGTCTACACGCTGCACGTCGAGCCGACCTCCGACACGGACACCGGCCACCGGCTGCGGGTCTCGGACGAGGCGGGGAAGGGGCGTGAGGTCTTCGCCGGCCTCGGCGCCGACTGGGGCACCCGGTCGGCGGCCTGGCTGCCGGACGGCGAGGGGCTGTACTTCCTCAGCCCGAACACGGACTGCGGGTGCTCCGTCTACGACCACGTCTACCGGCTCACGTCCATCGGCGGCCCCGACCCGAAGATGGTCCTCGACGAGGACCGCGAGGTCGGGCCGCCGGCGGTGCTCGGGCCGGCCGGCGCCCCGGTCCCGGTCGTCACCCGCCGTACCACGAAGGACGCCGCGCTCGTCACCCTCCAGGACATGCGGCAGGACGGCTCCGACCCCCGCGACCTCCGGCTCGACGTGCTGCGCGAGGACCCGAAGGCCAAGGACAACACCAGCGACGACCCCGCCGACGACCCGCTGTTCCATCCGGGCGAGGGCTACGACCCCTGGACCGAGCGGCAGACGTACACCCCGGACGGACGGCAGATCGCCGTGACCCGGTTCGAGACGGACAACGGGCAGCGCATCCAGCGGATCTGGCTCACCGACACCGAGGGCGAGCACGCGAAGGCGCTGGACCTGGGGCGGGGCCCGAGCGACTGGGACACCGACCCCGCGTTCTCACCCGACGGCACCCGGCTGGTGTTCACGCGCTCCACACCAGGCGCGGACGGCGTCCGCACGAGCCGGGTACTGATCGCGGACGTCGACACCGGTCGGGCCACCGGCCGCGTCACCGGCCGGGTCGTCCCGCCCGCGGACCAGGTGCAGGGCTCCGACGCGCAGCCCGCCTGGTCCTCGGACGGCACCCTGATCGCCTTCACCCGCAACCAGGTGATCCGGGGCCTCGGCGGCATCAAGCACGTCTGGACGGCCCCGGTGGGCGACCTGGCCGACCAGCACGACCTCAGCGCCACCGCCTGCCCCGGCGAGTGCAAGGTCATCGACGACAGCCCCGCGTTCTCGCCGGACGGCGCCTCCATCGCCTTCAACCGCAAGGACCGCGCCGACCAGATCAACCAGCGGGCCAGTGTCGTCGTCACCTCGCCCAAGGGCGAGAACTGCCGGGTCGTGCTGCCGTCCGACCGGCGCGACGACCCCGCCGCGTGCGGCGCGAAGATCCCGGACGTCGAGACGACCGGCCCGTACCAGCCGCGTGACGTGGCCTGGTCGCCGGACGCCTCCCGGCTGGTCCTCAGCCACCGCCGGGGCAGGGCGCCGAACTCCCCCGAGCAGCTGTCCCAGCTCGACCTGGCGACCGGCACCCTGACCCCGCTCACCGCGGAGCTGCCCGGCCGCCAGAAGGAGCCGGCGTTCCAGTGGAAGGTGGACCTGACGGTCACCGCGCCGCCCACCCTCCCCGCCGTGGAGAGCGGCTCATCGGTGGACGTCACCGTCACCGTCACCAACCGGGGCCCGGCCCCCTCGCCCGGCACCACGTTCGTCGCCGACCTCCCGCCGGGCGTCCGCCTGGAGGAGCTGACCAGCACCCGGGGCACCTGCGACGCGGGGACGCCGACCTGCGACCTGGGGCTCCTCGAACCCGGCGCCCGGGTGGAGATCACCGCACGGCTCACCGGCGTCACGGACGGCCCCTGGCAGCTCGGCTGGTCCGTCACCGGCACCGTCCTCGACCCGAACCCCACCGACAACGCCACCGGCACGGACGTCCGGGTCCGCACCACACCCCGGCCGCCCGCGCCCACCCCCGGACCGGCCGACCCGCCCACGTTCCCGACACCCCGGCCGCCCGCCCCCCAGCCGCCCGCCGAACCGCCCGCGCCCGAACCCGAGGCCGGACCCGGCGTCGTCGTACGGGCGCAGCCGAGCCCCGGCTACGTCGGCGGACGCGTCGTGGTGACGTACACCGTGCGCAACGGGAAGAACGCCGTGGCGACCGGGTTGCGGCTGCGGCTCGGGCTGCCCGCCCGCATCCCCGTGGACACGCTCCCGGCCGGCTGCTCGGGCGGGGTGTGCGGGCTGGCCGACCTGGCGCCGGGCGCCTCGTCGGTGCTGCGGGTGGTGCTCGCCCCGGACCGCGCCCTGCGCACCACCATCACCGCGACCCTGACCACCAGCGGCACCGACGCGGACCGGGGCGACAACGTCTCGCGCATCCCGCTGCGCATCCTCCAGCCGCGCATCGTGTCCGTGCCCGAGGTCGGCAAGCCCGGCTTCGTGACCTCGGTGCGCGGCAAGGACTTCCCGCCCGGTGTGCCGGTGAAACTCACCTGGAAGCCCGGCATCACGGCCGCCGCCGCGCCCACCCGGCCGGCCGGTGACGGGACGTTCATCGCCCAGCTGCTGATCATGGTCAAGGACCGGACCGGGCCGCGCACCATCATCGCGTCCGGCCCCGGCTTCTCGCCGGTGGACACGGACTTCCTGGTGGTCACGGGCAACCTGGTGCCGCCGGACGAGATGGGGCGCCGGTGATCCACGAGGTCGACGAGGGGCTGCGGCTGCTGCTGGTCGACGCCGGACTCCAGGACAGCGGCGTCGAGCTGGTCTTCGACGCCCCGACAAAGGACTGGTCGGCGCGGCGCAACGCCCCCACGGTGAGCGTGTTCCTGTACGGCATCCGCGAGGACGCGGCGCGCCGCCGCAGCGGCACGGCCGAGGAGTACGACGGGGAGGGCGTCGTCACCGGCCGCCGCGCACCCGCCCGCTGGTTCGAGCTGACGTACCTGGTGACCGCCTGGACCAACCGCCCCCAGGACGAACACCGGCTGCTCTCCGAGGTGTTGCGCTGTCTGATCCGGACGAGCGCGCTTCCCGAGCGGATGCTCACGGGCAGCCTCGCCGAACTCGGCCTCACGGTCGAGATGGAGGCCGCGTCGGCCGGTTCGGGCGACCGCCCCTCCACGGTGGACGTGTGGTCGGCGCTGGGCGGCGAGCTGAAGGCCGCCATCGACCTGCGGGTCTGGGCGCCGCTCTCCGGCGAGCTGGAACCGGTCGGGCCGCCGGTCACGGAGGGCCTGGTGGTGCGCACGGCCGCCGCCGTGGACGGCGAGGCGACCGACCCGGGCCGCCGGCTGCGCTACGAGAACGGCGCGCCGGACCGGCGGGGCGAGGGTTTCGCGGCCGAACGCGAACGGCAGTTGCCGCCGGGCCGGCGCAGGCGCGGGGGCGGAAGCGGGAGCGGGAGCGGGTTGCGATGAGGACCGTACGCGGCGACCTGTACGGAGGCGGCACCCGGTGACCGCCGTACAGCAGACGCCCGCCGGGCTCGACGGGCCGGACGCGGCCGTCGCCGAACTCTGGGCGCGGCTCGGGGAGGTCGAGCGGCGGGTGCGGATCGCGGTCGCCCTGCGCCGCGAGGTCGATCCGGAGCCGGACGATCCGTTCCTGGGGCAGTACCTCACGCCCGCCGCCGCCGAACGGGTGCTGGACTCGCGCGACGCGTTCCGGCCCGTCCCCGGATACGGGCCGCAGGACCCGGGGCCGTCGCCGGAGGGTGGCCGAATCGGCGCGCTGGTGGCCCGGTTCGGTCTGGCCGGGCCCGACGTCGATCTCCTGCTGGTCGCCATGGCCCCGGACATCGACGCCCGGTTCGAGCGGCTGTACGGCTATCTCAACGACGACCTGACCCGGCGCCGGGCCACGATCGGCCTGGCCCTCGAACTGTGCGGCCTGCCCGGCGCGGGCCCCGGCCGGTTCCGGTTCTCGCCGTCCGCGCCGCTCGTCGCGGCCGGTCTGGTGGAGATCCTGGAGCCCGAACGCCCGCTGCTGTCGCGGGTGCTGCGCGTCCCGGACCGGGTCACCGCGCATCTGCTCGGCGACGACGAGGTGGACGCGCGGGCGCACGGCCTGGTGCGGGTGGCCGCGCCGCCGGACGGGCCGGACGGGCCCGGCGGCTGCCCGGTGACCCGGCGCGTCGCGGCGGCGGCCGGCACCGGCAGCGGTCTCGTGCACCTCCTGGACCGGGGCGGCGACCCGGCCCGCCTCGCCGCGGGCGCGCTCGCCGCGGCCGGGCTGCGCCCGCTCGTCGTGGACGCGGCCGCGCTGGCGGCGGCGTCCGAACCGGACCTGGCCGTGCGCGTCCTGGCGACCGAGGCGCGGCTGAGCGGCGCCGGGCTCGTCCTGGGCCCGCTGGAGACCCTCGCCCCGGAGCGGCCCAAGGGCGCCGCGCTGCTCGGCGCCCTGTGCGCGGCGGCCGGCGGCGGGGCGCCGCTGCTGCTGTACGGGAAGAAGAACTGGGACCCGCTGTGGGCGGCCGAGAGCCCGGTGACGATCCCGGTCGCCCCGGCGGACCCGGCCGACGCGATACGGCGCTGGCGCGGCGCACTCGCCGACGCGGGCGCGGGCATGGGCATGGGCGCGGGGGTGGGCGCGGGTGCCGACGACGGGACGGCTGTCGGCACCGGGTCCGCCGGCGACGACGCCGAACTGGTGGACGCCATCCGCGCGTACCGGCTGGACAGTGCGCAGATCCGCCGCGCCGCCACCGTGGCGTCCCGGCTGGCCGCCCTGGAGGGCCGCCCGGTCGCCGCGGGCGACCTGCGCACGGCCGTACGCGCGCAGAACGGGGCCGGGCTGGCCCGGCTCGCCCGCCGCATCGAGCCCGCGGTCGGCTGGGACGACCTGGTGCTGCCCCCGGCGACCCGCCGCCAGCTGTCCGACCTGGCGCTGCGCGCCCGCCACCGCGACCAGGTGCTGGGCCGGTGGCGGATGCGGCCGGGCGGCGGCCGGGGGCGCGGGATCGTCGCACTGTTCGCCGGGGAGTCCGGGACGGGCAAGACCATGTCGGCGGAGGTGATCGCGGCGGACCTGGGCATGGAGCTGTACGTCGTGGACCTGTCGTCCGTGGTGGACAAGTACGTCGGGGAGACCGAGAAGAACCTGGAGCGGATCTTCACGGAGGCGTCCGACGTCAACGCGGTGCTGCTGTTCGACGAGGCGGACGCCGTCTTCGGGAAGCGCTCGCAGGTCAAGGACGCGCAGGACCGGCACGCCAACGTGGAGTCGGCCTATCTGCTCCAGCGCATCGAGTCCTTCGACGGCATCGCCGTCCTCACGACGAACCTGCGGGCCAACCTGGACGAGGCGTTCACCCGCCGGCTGGACGTGGTCGCGGACTTCCCCGTGCCCAACGCCGAACAGCGGCTCGCCCTGTGGGAACGCTGCCTCGGTACGGAGATCCCCCGCGCCCCGGACCTGGACCTGCCGACGTGCGCGGAGCGGTTCGAGCTGACGGGCGGCTCGATCCGGGCGTGCGCGGTGACCGCCGCGTACCAGGCGGCGGACTCGGGCCGCCCGCTGGACACGGACCAGCTGGTCACCGCGGTGCTGGCGGAGTACCGCAAGCTCGGACGGCTGGTCCTGGACAGCGAGTTCGGCCCGTGGCTGCGGCGGACGCGGAACCCCGGCAGCGGCGGACGGTGAGGTTCAGAGGGGGCGGACGGTGAGGCGGGGACCAGAAGTGCTCGCCCCACAGATGCTTTCGGATGTGGTCGGCATACTCCTTGCGCAGGTAGTGCGCGGAGACGCCCTTGAGGGAGCCGACCAGGGCGGACAACCTGACCTGCGGCAGGTAGTGGATCAGCAGGTGCACGTGGTCGCGTTCCCCGTTGAACTCGCGCAGCTCGGCGTTCGCCTTGGCGCACACCTCCCGCATGATCTCTTCGCACCTGGCCAGGATCTCGTCGGTGAAGACACCGCGCCGGTACTTCGGGACGAAGACCAGATGCACGTGGAGGGTGTGGACAACACTACGACCCTTGCGGATGTCCGGGTCTGATTCCCATCTCGGTGACATAGACACGCTGCTACGGTGATCCGCGTGAAGGTCGTGGTGCAGGTCAGGCTCATACCGTCGCCGGAGGTGGCGTCGGCGCTTGAGGTGACCCTGCGCACGGCGAACGATGCGGCGAACTGGCTTTCCGGTGAGGCGCACCGGCGGGGCGAGACCTCGCGTAAGGCGTTGCAGGGCTTTGCCTACCGCGACTTGAAAGACCGGGGCCTGTCGGCTCAGCCCGCGCTGCACGTGCTGCGGAAGGTCGCCGATGCCTACAGTGCCCTGCGGGCGAACATCCGGGCGGGGAATCTCGGCAAGCCGGGGTCGAAGCGCCGGGCCGGGGCCGAATCGAAGCAGGTCGTCTTCCGGCCCGGTGCCGCGCAGCCGTACGACGACCGGTGTCTGTCCTGGCAGGTGGACGAGCAGACCGTGTCCATCTGGACCACGTCCGGGCGCGTGCGCGGGGTGCGGTTCGCCTGTTCCGGGCAGGCCCGCAAGCTCCTGGCCGAGCACCGCAAGGGTGAGTCCGATCTTGTCCACCGCGACGGCATGTGGTTCCTCATCGCCACGTGCGAGATTCCCGAGGCCGAGCGGTACGAGCCGACCGACTTCCTCGGTGTGGACCTCGGCATCGTCAACATCGCCACCACATCCGACGGGAAGATCCACGCCGGACGTGAGCTGAACCGCTACCGCAAGCGTCAGCTCGCCCTGCGGGCCAAGCTCCAGAAGAAAGGCACCAAGTCAGCCAAGCGGGTCCTCAAGCGGCAGTGCCGCAAGGAGCGGCGCAAGGCGACCGAGGCCAACCACATCATCGCCAAGCGCATCGTGACCGAGGCCGAACGCACCGGGCGCGGGATCGGCATGGAAGACCTTGCCGGTATCCGCCAACGGGTACGGCTGAGAAAGCCCCAACGGGTCGCGCTGCACTCCTGGGCCTTCGCCCAGCTCGGACAGTTTGTCGAGTACAAGGCGCGTCGCGCCGGGGTACCCGTGCTGTTCGTCGACCCCGCCCACACCTCCCGCATGTGCGCGGAGTGCGGGTACACGGACAAGCTGAACCGTGTCTCTCAGGGACGGTTCGCGTGCCGGTCGTGCGGATTCGTTGATCACGCCGACCGCAATGCCTCCCGCAACGTCCGCGCGCGAGCGCTGGAGTTGTGGCGAAGCGGGGCGGAGTCACACGCCCCCGCACCCTCATAGGGTGCTGGACGGAGGAGTCCACCCGGCAGCCAGTCGGGCTCTACCTCCAAGCCCGGCCCTTCAGAGCCGGGTAGTTGACCGGATGCGTCCCTCGCGGCCGTACGGATCAGGAGCTCCCAGCGTGCCACCGGCCGCGCCGGGCGGCGGGGTGACCCCTGCCACACGTACGTACCGCCCCGGTCCGGTCCGCACGTACCGCGCCCGCCGCCCGGCGTGACCAATTCGCAACCGATTCAGGTCTTGACCGATACCCATCAAGGAGTCACGCGATTACGCTCCGAAGCATGGCCGACAGCGCAACCCCCACCGACCTCACCGAGGACCGCCCCGTCTACGTCATCGGCGGCGGCCCCGGCGGACTGGCCACCGCCGCCGCCCTGCGCGCGCGGGGCGTCCGGGCCGTCGTGCTGGAGAAGTCCGGGGACGTCGGCGCGTCCTGGCGCAACCACTACGACCGGCTGCGCCTGCACACCACCCGGCGCTGGTCCGCGCTCCCCGGCCTCCCGATGCCCAGGAAGTTCGGCCGCTGGGTCGCCCGCGACAACGTGGTGCGCTACCTGGAGAAGTACGCCGAGCACCATGAGCTGGAGGTCGTGACCGGCGTCGAGGTCTCCCGCGTGGACCCGGCGGCGGACGGCAGCGGGTGGCGGCTGAGCGCGAGCGGCGGCCGTGAGCTGACCGGCCGGGCCGTCGTCGTGGCCACCGGGTTCAACCACACCCCGAAGCTGCCGGACTGGCCGGGCCGCGAGAAGTTCACCGGCGAGCTGCTGCACGCCGCGCAGTACCGCTCCCCCGCCCCGTACGCCGGGCGCGACGTGCTGGTCGTCGGCGTCGGCAACACGGGTGCGGAGATCGCCGTCGATCTGGTGGAGGGCGGGGCGGAGCGGGTACGGCTCGCGGTGCGCACCGCGCCGTTCGTCGTACGGCGCTCCACGCTGGGCTGGCCCTCGCAGGCCAACGGCATCCTGATACGCCGGATGCCCGCGTTCCTGGTGAACCGGGCCGGGCGTCTGATGGCCCGGGTCGCCACGCCCGACCTGTCGGCGTACGGCCTGCCCCGGCCGGACACGGCCCTGCACGCGCGGATCAGGCAGGGCGCGGTGCCGGTCCTGGACGTCGGCCTGGTGGACGCCGTGAAGCGCGGCCGGGTCGAACCGGTGGCGGCCGTCGAGTCGTTCGACGGGGACGCGGTGGTCCTGGCGGACGGCACGCGCGCCACCCCGGACGTCGTGATCGCGGCGACCGGCTATCTGCGGGGCCTCGAACCGCTGGTCGGCCACCTCGGGGTGCTGGACGAGCGGGGCCGCCCGCGGGTGCGCGGCACCCGCGCCCCGAAGCAGGCCCCCGGCCTCTACTTCACCGGCTTCACCAACCCGATCAGCGGCATGCTGCGCGAACTGGCCCGGGACGCGCGGAAGATCGCGAAGCGGATAGCCCGGCGCTCGGCCCGGTCCGGCCGCTGACCGTCAGCGGGTGAGGGTGTACCAGTGGGGGTCGTCGATGTCCCCGTACTCCTGAAGGAGCTTCAGGTGGCCCGGAGTACCGCCGATCGACCACGCGTCGGCGTTGAACGCACACTCCCCGACGGTCAGTTCCAGGCGCTGGTCCCAGGTGTTCGAGTCGCCGGGCTCGTACGTCCACCGGCCGGTTCCCGTGCAGCGGTAGCGGTCGGAGCCGGTGTCCGCGTGGTCCTCGTGGTCCTCGTACGCGGCGTCGTGGTCCGTCAGCCGTTCGGCGCGGGCGGTGCCGTCTGCGGACAGCCACAGCGTGCCGCCGTGTCCGTCGCGCCAGGTTCCGGCGAGCTGGGCGGCGGTCGCCTTCGGCGGGCTGTACTCGGTGACCAGCCCGGTCCCGTACGCGAGGGCGCCGACGCCGAAGACGGCCGTCGCGGCCGGCCCTCCGTACCCCAGGACGCGCAGAAGCCGGCCGCCGTGCAGTGCGGCGTCGCGCGCGCAGAGGGCGGCGCCGGTGAGCAGCGACTGGGCCGTCAGCCAGACCAGCGCCAGGTCGCCGGGGCCCGGACGCGGGGCGAGGCCGGCGGCGGCCGTGACCAGGACCGCGGGGAGCACGGCGACGGCGGGCACCCACCACCAGGCGTCCCGCCCGGCCGCCCGGTCGCCCACCCGGCGGGCCGCCCACACCACGGGCAGCACCACCAGCAGGCTCGCCAGCAACGCGAACGGCACCCCGAAGCAGGACAGGAACGGCAGGACGAGCAGCATCCCGCCGAACCCGTCCGGCGGCGCGGGCGTCTCGGCGGCAAGCTGGGCGAAGCCGGCCACCTCTGCGGCGAGGGCGGTTCCCACGAACAGCGCGGCGGCCCCGGCGACGATCGAGCGCCCCGACCAGACGGACGGCTCGCGCGCGTCCCCCGCGGTGTTCTTCGTCATGCGAGCCCCCTCGCACGCGTTCTCACTCGCGCGCGGCGGCGGCCTGCGGGCGGGGGTGGCGGATGACCAGGGCCATCAGCGCGGCGACCGCGCACAGCGCGCCGGCCGCGTACCAGACGACGTCGTACGTCCCGAAGACGTCCCGCGCCACGCCGCCCAGGAAGGCCACCAGCGCGGCGCCCACCTGGTGCGAGGCCAGCACCCAGCCGAAGACGACCGCGCTGTCCTCGCCGTACTGCTCCCGGCACAGGGCCAGGGTGGGCGGGACGGTGGCGACCCAGTCCAGGCCGTAGAAGACGATGAAGAAGACCATCGGGGGCTCGACGGTGGCCTGCATCAGGATCGGCAGGAACAGCAGCGAGACGCCGCGCAGCGCGTAGTAGACCGCCAGCAGCCGACGGGCGTCGAAGCGGTCGGTGAGCCAGCCGGAGAAGACCGTGCCGATGATGTCGAAGATCCCGATGACCGCGAGGAGCGAGGCCGCGACGGTGGCGGGCATGTGGTGGTCGTGCGCCGAGGGCACGAAGTGCGTACGGATGAGGCCGTTGGTGGAGGCGCCGCAGATCGCGAAGGACCCGGCCAGCAGCCAGAACGGTCCGCCGCGCGCCGCGTCGAACAGGACCCGTACGGCCCGGCCGGCCGCGCCGCGCGCGGGCGCGGGCTTCTCGACGTACTCCCCGCCGTACGGGGCGAGCCCCACGTCGGCCGGGTGGTCGCGCATCAGCAGCCACACGAACGGGACGACGACCAGGGCCGCGAGCGCCACGGTCACCGACGCGGGACGCCAGCCGTGCTCCTCCACGATCCACGCGCACAGCGGCAGGAAGACCAGCTGCCCGGAGGCCCCGGCGGCGGTCAGAATCCCGGTGACCAGGCCGCGCCGGGTGGTGAACCAGCGGTCGGTGACGGTCGCGGAGAACGCCAGCGCCATCGATCCGGTGCCGAGGCCGACCAGGACCCCCCAGTAGAGCATCAGCTGCCACGCGGCCGTCATCCACACGCTGGCCAGCGCCCCGGCCGCGATCGCGGTGAGCGCCACCGCGACGACCCGGCGGATACCGAACCGGTCCATCAGCGCGGCGGCGAACGGCGCGGTGAGCCCGTACAGCGCCATGTCGATGGAGACGGCGAACCCGATCTCCCCGCGCGACCAGCCGAAGTCGTCCTGGAGCGGGTCGAAGAGCAGGCCGGGCAGCGAGTTGAAGGCGGCGCCGCCGATGATCGTCACAAAGGTGACGGCGGCGACGATCCAGGCCCGGTGAATACGCCAACGGCTGGGCGCGTCCGGGGCGTTGGGCCGCCCGGTGGCGGCGGCGCGGGTGCTCTCGATCGTCGGATTCACTCCTTCAGCATCGGACCGCCCCCACTCCCTCACGAGTGGCCCAAGGGCCACCCTCCGCAAGATTCGGGCCACGCCACCCGCCCGCGTACGCGTACGACGCGCGACGCCGTACCGTCCACGTTCCGGGGGCCAGGCGCTCGGACAACTCCGTCTCTCGGCCGTCAGATGTAGTCGACGAACCCGCATTCGCCGTGCTCGATGTAGGCCGTCGTGCCGGAGCCGGCGGAAGCGGCGACCTGGCGGAGGCGGTCGAGGCTTCGGGGGTTGAGCACGTCGCTCCAGTCCTCCACCGGGCGGGCGTCCCATTCGCTGTGCTCGGCAGGGTCCAGACGAATCGCCGCGAGCTGCTCGGGGCTGAGTGGGCCGCCGTCGAAGACAAGGCCGAACTTGTTCGCGGGCCAGGTCGGTTCGGGCGGGAGGTAGTGAACGGCCAGCAGTCGGCCACACTGCAGCGTCAGGCCGGTCTCCTGTATGGTCTCGCGCATCGCAGCCTGGCGTGGGGTCTCATGCGGGTCCATCTGGCCGCCGGGGAACTGCCAGATCTGGCCCTTGTCGGGCTTGTAGACCGAGGAGTTGAGCAGCACCGGCCGACCGTGCTGGTCGGTGATGTAGAGGGAGGCGTACACGGTTGCCCGGGGGAGGGTGGCGATGAACTCTGCGGGCGGGAGCCAGTTGCCGGCCTCCGGATCGGGTTCGGGGAGGAAGCTGGTCATCGGTCCCTCCAGTCGGTGGGGGTGTTGAGCACGTTGGCGGCCCATTGGCAGTGGCCGGTGTCGCGGATGTGCTTGTCCTGCTCGGGGTAGAGGTCGCAGCTGAGCAGGGCGATCGTGTGCAGGTAGTCGGCGAGGTCGTCGCGCCGGTCGGCGGGGAGTTCTTGGGCGGCGGCGGCCAGCAGGCGGTTTCGAACCTCGACGCGGTCGTCGTCGTACATCCGGTAGTACGCGCAGGCTCCGGCGAGGTCGTAGAGCGGGTCTCCGAGCAGGGTGAAGGTGCCGAAGTCGATGATGCCGGAGATGTGGCCGTCTGCGACAAGGATGTTGTCCGGGTAGAGGTCGCCGTGGATGACGCCTTCGGGGCCGTCGTAGGGGCGGGCGAGTCGCGCGGTGAGCAGGTCGGTGGTTCTGTCGACGGCCGGGACGTCGTGACGCAGATGGGTGAGGACTTTCGGGAGCTTGTGCAGGAGGAGGCGGAGCAGGAAGGCGTTCCAGTCCTCGTTCCGGTGGGCCGGGTCGGGGGCGAGGAGCATGCGCCGATCGAGTGGGGTGCTCAGACGCAGGCCGGTGAAGTCGCGAACGGCGCCGAGGTAGGTGTGTTCGGTGGTCGGGTCGGTGAGGTCGAGGGCCTCGCCCATGGGGGTGCCGGGCAGGCGGGTCTCGGTGACGGCCAGCAGGGGGCCGTGCTGCTCGATGTTCTGGATATCGGGCAGGGCAAAGGGGACGCTGGTGCGGTCGAAGCGCCGGTAGAGGTCGGCGATGGTCCCCAGCGCACCGAGCTGGTCGGGATCGGCGTAGACCTTGAGGACTCGGTCGTGGCCGAGGGCGTAGACGCGGGCCTCGGTGCCGGCGGCGATCAGGTCGGCGGGGGTGAGTCCGCGGGCGGCGAGGAGCTGGTTCTCGGCGTCGGCGGTGATACTGCTGGCGTCTCGGCGGGTGATCACGGCGTGCTCCGGGTGATGGCGGTGACGACGGTGCGGTTCTCGGCCCGGACGGGGCCGCCGGTGAAGTCCCCGGCGAAGGAGACGGCGGCGAATCCGGCCTGGTGCAGGAGATCTTCGAGTTCGGGTCGGGAGTACATGCGGGTGCGGCAGGTTGCGGCCCAGCCGGGCCGGGTGTAAGTGACGTGGGCGTACTTGGCCTCCCAGTCGTACCAGGCGCTCTCGGTGACTCCGCCCTGCGTAACGGATTTGGTGCTGATGGGTTCCGTGCCGTGCCGGTTCTCGTGCTCGGCGCGCTCGCGGGTGGTCAGCTCCATGACGAGGTGGCCGCCGGGCTTGAGGGCGCCTGCCCAGGCGGTGAGGGCGGCGAGGTCGTCGGCGTCGGTGTCGAGGTAGCCGAAGCTGGTCCACAGGTTGAGGACGACATCGAACTTGCCGGGCGGCGGGTTGCGCATGTCGGCCTGGTGGAAGTCTGCGCCGGGGTGAAGAACGCGGGCGCGGGCGATCTGATGGGGCGACGCATCGACGCCGGTGACGTGGAGTCCGCGGACGGCAAGGGGGCCGGTGTGCCGGCCGAAGCCGCAGGGGATGTCGAGGACCCGAGTGCCCGGGGTCATGAACTCCTTCGCGCAGAGGACGTCGAGGTCGGCTTCGGTGCTGTCGTACTTGCCGAGGGCGCGGAAGGTCGCTTCGAAGCCGGGGTCGAAGAAGCGGTCGGCCCAGTCGTCGGGAGCGGCTACGAGGGCGGTGTCGTTCACAGCGTGGACTCCAAGGTGTTCAGCAGGAGGGAGTGCAGGTCTCGGGTGTCGGCGGCGACGAGGTAGCGAGCGGTGACGTCGGGGCCCTCGAAGCGGACCGGACGGCCGTGCTCGTCGGTGATGTGGCAGCCGGTGGCGGTGATCAGGTGGCACAGGGCGGCGATGTCCCACGCCCGGTGACCGCACATCTCGGCGACGGCTCCGGCGGCGGTGCCCCGGGCCACTTCGGTGAGGGCTCGGGTGGACTCGAAGGCGTCGACCAGCAGCGGGTGCCGGGCGGGCAGGCGCTCGCGCAGTGCGGCCGGCTCGAAGTAGCAGGCGTGGACGGGTGGCTGGTCGGGCGGTTGCGGGGCGGGCCGGAACGTCGCCTGGTCGCGGTCGGCGATGGCGAGGACGCCCGCGGCGGGGAAGGAGGCGATGGAGAACTCCGGCACCTGACCGCGCCAGGCGCTGACGAGGATGGCGAAGTCGGCGGAACCGTCGAGGTACTGACGGGTGCCGTCGAGGGGGTCGATGTACCAGGTCAGTGCGCGGTGATTGGGGTTGGCCTGGTGGGTGGCGGGGTCCTCCTCGGTGAGGATCACGCCGGTGGGGTCGAGGTGGGTGATCGCCTTGACGAGGATCTGTTCGGCGTCGGTGTCGGCGGCGGAGACGAGCGTGCCGTCCGCCTTGCGCCGTACGTTTTCCGGGCAGGCCATGCCGGTGCCGGGCCAGGTGCTCAGCAGGCGGGCGGCGGCCTGGTCCACGGCGGGGACGAGGCCGCGCGACCAGTACGGGGCCCCGCCCAGGAGCATCACCGGGGGCTTCCCGTCAGCGCGGCAGCGATGTGCTCGCCCCACGTGAGCCAGGAGAACGCGGGGTCGTAGGCGGCTGGTGCGCGCGGCCGGCGGTACTGGGTGCGCATCGCGTCGATCAGGTCGGCTCTCTCGCGTTCGCTCTGGCCGACGGTCAGGTGAATCTGTGCGGGGCGGCGTGGATGCATGCCCGGGATGTCGCTGAGGATCGTCGGGCGCCCGTGGGCGATCAGTGCGCTGGCCGGGCCGGAGGTCTCGCCCAACCAGGGTCCGCGCAGCTGAATGCCGCAGTCCGCGGCGAGCAACAGAGCGTCGAACTCGGCGTCAGTGAGGTATCCGGTGTGACGGACAGTGGGGTCGTCCGGGACGGTGAGGCCGTCACGGGCCTCACCGGCGAGCAGGAGCACGGCGTCGGCGGGGCGGTCGGTCCAGCTCCGCCAGGCGTCGAGGATCACGGGAATTCGCTTGTATGCGCCGAGGAATCCGAAGGTCGCGAAGATGAACGCCTGCTCGGGCAGGCCGTGGCGGGCCCTGGTGCCGGGCACGGGGGTGAGCGGGTGCACGGGGAAGGGCAGGTGGCGGATGTCGGCGGCCGGATGGCGGTCGGCGAGGTGCTCGGCCAGCAGCGGGGAGTGGACCAGGACGCGGGTGGCCGCTTCGATCGCCAGGTCCTCGATGTGGGCGTTGAGGCTGTATCGGTCGACGTGCGGGTGGTCGGCGAAGTACCGCTCCATGGCCGCCCGGGTGTCCAGGCGGGCGCCGACGGCGGTGGAGATCCGAGTCAGGACGGCCCGCTGCTCGGCGGCGGGCAGCAGGTCCCACGCCTCGTAGTAGTAGTCGAGGTTGTTGTACTCGTGGAGCAGGATCGTTCCGGGCCGGGCGGCCAGCGCGCGGAAGGCGCCGTGGTGGAGGGTGTTGTTGCCCAGGTGGTAGAGGACGTGGTCGAAGGCGGCCGGGTCGGTGCCGGGGTCGGCGATCCGGCGGGTGGTGAAGTGCGGGGCGAGGTGGGGCAGGGACTGGGTGATGTACCCGGCGACGCCGCTCTTGTCGCGCGGGGCTGGGCCCCAGACTCCGAGGGTGGGCAGCCGCTGCTCAGACATGGGCCGCTCCGACGAGGGGGCGGGCGGTGTTGATCGCCTCGCTGTATGCGGAGACGGTGTGGGCGACGCAGCGTGCCATGCCGAAGTTGTGGGTGGCGCGGTCGGCGGCGGCCCGGCCGGTGTGGGCCCGCAGGGTGGGGAAGGCGGCGAGTTCGTCCAGCGCGGTGGCGTAGGTGGCGGGGTCGGTGGTGTCGACGAGTCGGCCGGTGTCGGGGGTGACCACCTCGTCGAGGCCGTCGATGTCGCTGACGACGGCCGGGGCGCCGTGCTGCATGAACTCGATGACGGCGAGCCCGAGTCCTTCGGCGGTGCTGGGCTGGGTGACCAGGTCGGTGGCCTCGGCGAGCAGGTCGCGTACCTCGTCACTCCGGTCGGTCAGGAGGGTGACGTGGTCGCCGTGCCGGGCGGCGCGTTCGGCGGTGTACCGGAGGTAGGCGGCGTCGGAGCCGTTGGTGGAGCCGAACAGGACCACTCGGCAGTCGGCGCGGGTGGCCATCAGCTCGAAGGCGTCCAGGAGCCGGTGCTGGGCCTTGCGGGGGGTGTAGCGGCCGGTGAGGGCGATCAGCAGGCCGTCGGTGGGCACGCCCGCGGCCTGCGCGAGGAAGTGCCGGGCCACTCGGCGGTCGTGGACGCGCGGCCGGTGGCGTACGCCGAGGTGAACGGTGCGGATGCGCTCGGCGGGGTAGCCGAAGCCCTCGGCCTGCCGGGCGAAGGCACGACTGCCGGCGAGGACCAGCGTGGGCGTGCAGGTCCTGGCGACGAAGCGGGAGCGGGGCCACCCGCCCGGCTCCGTCTCGGGCCGGGTCTCATGGAAGGAAGCGACGACGGGCGCCGTCTGGGCGAGGCCGGACATGTGCGTCAGCAGCAACGCGGCCTGTGTGTGGGTGTGGACGACGTCCGGCGGTGCGTCGAGGAGCGGGGCGAAGTCGTCCAGGGCGGCGAACAGGCCGCGCTCCCACGGCACCGCGTTGGGGTCCGGCGGCTGGAGCAGCGCGCCGCCGCGCAGGACCCGCACTCCGTTTTCCAAGGTGGTGGCGGGCTGGTCCGGCGAGTCGCGGTTGGTGAGGACGGTCACCTCGTGGCCGGCTGCGGTGAGGTGTTCGGCGAGGGTGATGACGTGGGTCTCCATACCGCCGCGGCGCGGGCGGTAGGTGGTGCTGACCAGGCCGACATGCATGCTGTACCTCCTCCTTCTTGCGGAAGTTGCTCAGGCTGCGGGCAGGTGGTCCAGGAGCTGGGGCAGGGCGGTGATCACCGGGACGGGCAGTTCGCGGTACACCTGATGGCGGTCGTAGAGGACGGTGGAGGCGATGCCGGCCCGCAGCGCGCCGAAGATGTCGTTGATCAGGCCGTCCCCGACGAACAGGGCGTCTGCGGGCGCGCAGCCGAGCCGGCCGAGGGCGGAGGCGAAAATCCCGGGCTCCGGCTTCTCGACGCCGGTGAGGGTCGAGTCCGCGACCACGTCGAAGAAGTCGAGCAGGCCGAAGCGGGCGAGTTCCTCCGTGAGGGTGCCGTCCGAGTTGGAGACCGCCGCCACCGCCAGGCCCCGCCCGCAGATCTCGCGGAGTACCGCGACCGCGTCCGGGTCGAGGTCGCGGTACAGGTCGGTGCGGTCGGTGCAGCGCCGCCAGGCGCGGCGGCCGGTCTCCGCTCCGACACCCAGCAGCTCCCCCAGACCGCGCCGACCTTCTCCGGCCGGCTCAGTCCCTGCGGGAAATCGAGGTGGTGGGCCTCGGCGGCGGTGGCGAGCGCGGCTTCGGCGATCTTCGCGCCGACGCCGGGTGCGCCGACGGCGGCGAGTTCCTCGCTCATCACCTGTCCGCTGGGATGGATGAAGGTCATCCCGATGTCGAACAGCACGGCCTTCGGGGTCGTCACGCGAGCACCTCCAGGAAAGAGGCGTCGAGCGCGGGCCGGGTGCCGGTGCACATCGCCAGGTACTCCTCGCGCAGCGCGCTGCCGATCGGGTGGTCATCGTGGCGAGGGCGGTAGCCGTCGACCTGGCCGACGATGCGGACCTCGTCCAGGGTGCCGGTGACGAAGACCTCGTCGGCGCCGTGCAGGTCGCCGGGGGTCAGAGACTGCTCGGCGGCCGGGATACCGAGCCGCTCCGCCAGCGCCAGCACGGTGGCGCGGGTGATGCTGGGCAGGATGCCGTCCGTGAGCGGCGGCGTGCTGATCCGGCCGTGCCGTACGGCGAACACGGCGGCGCCGCCCGTCTCGGCGACGTTGCCGTGCTGGTTGAGCAGGATCGCCTCGTCCGCGCCCTTCTCCAGCGCCTCCAGGCGGGCCAGGCGGAATCCGGAGTACGCGGCGCCGGTCTTCGCGGCGGTCGGCAGCGCGTCGTCCGCGATCCGCTGCCGACTGCTGACGATGCACCGCATCGGCTCCACCGGCCGCGCTGGGGCGGGGAAGCAGGTGACGATCGTGCCGGTGGTCATCTCGGTGCGGTCCGCGGTGTAGCGGCCGGTGTCCACGTACACCGACGGACGCACGTACACGTCGCCCTGGGGGGCGAGCGCAGCCAGCAACTGCACGATGCCGTCGCGCAGTTCGGCGGCGAGGCCGGGGTGGGGGATATGCATCAGGGCGGCGGAGGTTTCCAAACGCTCCAGGTGGGCGTCCAGCCGGACGACGGCGAGGCGGCCGTCCGGCTGCCGGTAGCCGCGCAGGCCCTCGAAGACGTTCACCGCCCGCATCGCGGTCTCGGCGGTGACGTGGACCGTGGCTTCCTCCCACGGCCGCACCTTCCCGTTGCGCCAAATCAACTCGGGGACGTTACTCATCGTCCTTCTCTCTTCCGGTTCGAGCCGGCCACCCGGCACCGCGCGGGGAGGGGCGTCAGGCCGCGGCCGGCACCTTGACGTCCAGGTGGGCGGCGAGTTCGAGCAGCGCGGGGGTCGCCTCGCGGCGGCACATGAAGTCCTCGTCCCGCGCGCCCTCGACCAGGTACGGGCGGAACACCGACCCCTCCTCGAAGCCCTCACGGTCCAGGAAGAACACCTTCATGCCGCGCTCGCGGGCACGGGTCTGCACCCGGCGGCGGTCGGCGTGGCTGCCGATCACCAGCAGCGACTTTGCCCCCGGAAGGAGCGGGATGTCGGGGATCTGCTCGTGGTAGCGGCGGACGTAGTGCTCGTCCAACCCCGCCCGTGCCGTCAGACCGTCGAAGTTGTTGGTGATCACCGGCCCCACCAAGTGCCCGGAGTCCGCCAGGCCGCGCAGGGTCCGGTGCCCGATGGTCGGCTCCGCCTGGAGGCATGCCCGGGTCATCTCGGTCAGCTCCGGCATCTTCGACTCCGGCGCACCGAGGATCTCCGGCAGGAACGTGTCCTTTCCGGGCGACAGCACGAACCGGTGGTCGTCCATGTTCGTCACGCGGTAGACCTCGTGCAGCCGGTGCAGCGGCGGCACCCCGGCCTCCACCGACATGCCGCACCCCACCTCGACCTGGAACGGCAGGAAGTCAACCATCCGGGACAGGTCCGGGATCAGCGTCGGGTTACCCCGCTCCTCCTTGATCCGCATGCCGGCCGCCAACACCGTCCACGGCATGTCCTGGTCACGCAGCGCGGGCATGTGTCCGGCGGAGGTGATCGTCACGTCCAGGCTCTCGTACCCGGACGGAAGCGTGCGCCCGGCAAGCTCGTCCTGCGGGTGCACGCGGTTCGGCACCACCGTGCACTCCAGGCCCCCGCGCCGCCACCGGGCCCGAGCCCCCGGCTGCCACCCGCCGTCCGCGAGCGCCTTGCGCACCAGGTCGAAGTGGAACGCCAACTCCGCCGCCGGGTACGAGGCGCTGTGGAAGACGTACAGCTCGGGGACGGTCAGCACCGTCCCGCCGCCGGTCCGCTTGGTGTCGTAGCGGTAGCGGTAGCGGTAATGCAGGATGCGGCGGCGGCCGTCCTTTGGGCCGGTCCAGCCCGATTCCACCGCGTTGCGGGGGTCCTGGGTGCGCCGCCACAGCCCCTCTTCCTGGTCGCGGGGGCGGTCGCGCCGGCTGACGTAGCGCTCCCACCGCATTGCCAGAGTCGGCGAAAGTTCCAGTGCCTCGTACGGGAAGTGCATGGTGCTCTCCCTGCCCTTGATGTCCGCAGTATTGAATGCCGTGTGAACTCCCGTAATTCGCAGCACTCACGGTGCTGCGCCGAGGTCCCCTGGAGATCGATCACAGCCCACACGCCCGACACTTGAAAAGAGAAGGCGGCGGTGAAAGCGGTGGACCCGGTGCAGCACACGGACATCGTGTGCTGCACCACCTGGTGTAACTACACCCGAAGCCCGTGAGCGGCCCTGCCTGCGGAGCTCCCTCGGTGCTAACGTCCACTTGAGGGCAGCCCCGCAGCAAAGGGAGTCCGGTGAGCCACACACCACAACCCAGCCCGCTCCGTGAACTGCTGACCGGGCTCGGATGGAGTCCCGAACAACTCCTTGCTCGTGTCAACCAGCACCGTGCAAAGCGCGGCTCATTACCTCTTCACCGCAAGACCGGCTATCCGTGGATGCGTGGAGGGCGGCCCTCCGCCGAGGTGGGGGCCGATGTCCTCGCCGTGCTCTCGCAATACACCGGCCGTGCGCTGACGCCGGCTCTGCTGGGCTGGGACCGTCCCCGGCCGCGCCGCCACCGCCCGCTGGATCACCCCTACGACGCCACCGCCACCGAACTACTCCGCGACATCCAGGGAGAGGTCCCCATGCAGCGACGCTCCTTCATCCTGCTGTCGGGGGCTGTCGCCACCGCACCTGCCCTGGACCTGCTGATGAGCGGAGCACCACTACTGCGCGCGGCTCAGGACGGCGACCGTGTGTCTCCGCAGTTGACGACCACCGTCGAGCGCGCCGTACAGCAAGCTCGGGAACTCGACGACAGCGAAGGCAGTGCTTCCACCCTGCTCTGGGCCGGCGGGGTCTGGCAGAACCTCGGCAAGTTGACCACGGAGTGCCGCTATGGGGCCGCTGAAGGTTTGCGTCTGCATACCGCGTACATCGAAATGTCGGAGACCTACGGCTGGATGCTCTTCGACGCCGGCCATCACCCGCAGGCTCAACGCGTCTACCAGACCGGCCTGCGTCTTGCCCGTGAGGCTGCGGACGCCGCCGAAATTCACCGTGCCACCGTAAACCTCCTCGCCTCAGCCTCGTATCAGGAGTCCTGGCTCGGCCAATACCACGAAGCCTCAACGCTCCTGGATGTCGCGGAGAATCGTCGCCCCCAGGCGCTCACCCCGCGTCTGCGGGCCGTCGTGGAAATGCGCCGCATCGCCCTGGCAGGAAGGATGGGCGACACCGAGGCCCTGCACCGAGCCGATGGGCAGACCCGCGCCCACCTGGCCTCGGCTCGCGACGGCGCAGAGCCCTGGTGGACCTTGTGGCTCAACCCGTCGGCCGTCGACGCCCAAACCGGGAGGGCCCTGCTCGCCGCCCACCACCCCGAGCTCGCCGAGCCCTACCTCGGTGGCCGCACTGTCGACGACCCCGAGGGCTACCCTCGCGACAGAATGCTCTTCGCCAGTGAGCTGGCCAATGCCCGAGCCCAGACCGGCGACATCACCGGAGCCGTCGACGCAGCCCGCAAAGCCCTTGCGCTGGCAGGACAGGTCGGTTCCCACCGCGTTCATCACCACCTGACGCAGGTGACCGCCACGCTCCGCCACCAGCATGGATCTCACTCCGCCGTTCGGGACCTGCTCACAGACCTGCCCCACGCCGGGTGACGGTTCTTGATCCACCTGTTCCGACGAGCCCCGGGCCCGTTCCGTGCAACACCGGGCATCGATCGTCACCCGCTCACGTACTCCAGGAACGGAACCGATGCGGCGACGGCGGTTCGCTTCCACCGCCGGTACGGTTCCGGGTCGCCCTCGTACAGTTCCCGGCTGATCTGCGTGCCGTCCGGCCGGTAGTTCATCAGGACCACCGTGGACTCGTCGAACATCCAGAAGTCCTGGTCCGGCAGGGCGGGCTTCTCGCCGTCGGTCAGGTCGAGGATTCTGATGTCCTCACCCGCCCGGACGTGGTGCCGGTAGTAGTACTCGAACTCGAACCGGAGGTAATCCGAGAGCGGGCGGGTCACGATGTGCACCCGGCCGACGCTCTTTCCCTCCGACGTCCATTGCCGGACCTCGTCCATCCACGCCGAGGTGTAATCGTCCGGCGACTTCTCCCCCGCGAGAAACCGCGTCAGCTTCTCCGCTTCCTGGGGCATCGTGTAGACGGGCAGCGTCTCCAGCCGCCACGCCTCACGCTCCATCGAATCGAAGCAGTCGTTCCACGCGTCACCAGCCAAGTGCACGAAACGCCTCCCTGAGAACCGACTCGGGGATTTCCACGAGCCCCTCACTGTCGGCCCCGGTCGGGCCGGCTGTCCGACGACGCTAGAGGGGGGTGGGGCGCCGCGTCCATGCGGGGACGCGGGTATGCGCGTTGTCGCATGAACTGGCCGATGCCGGCCCGGGCCGGGCGTAACTCGTTTGCGTGGTTCGGCGCGTTTCCGGTTCCGTTGGAGCGGTGGGCAACTTGCGTGGGGAGGAGCCGGGTCGTGACAGGCGGGGGATGTGTCTTCTGCGGGATTGTGCGGGGGCAGGCCGAGGGGAGTCTGGTCCACGAGGACGAGTCGGTGGTGGCCTTCATGGACCTTCAGCCGGTGACCCCGGGCCATCTGCTCGTCGTCCCGAGGGCACACGCGGTGGGGTTGCAGGATCTGGAGGAGGAGGTCGGGGTCCGGATGTGGAGGGTGGCCCATCGGCTGGGGCGGGCGCTGCGTCGGTCGGGGCTGGAGTGTGACGGGGTCAATCTGTTCCTCGCCGATGGGGAGGCCGCCTTCCAGGAGGTCTTCCACGTCCATCTGCATGTCTTTCCCCGCTTCGCCGGCGATGGCTTCAGGATCGATGCCGACTGGCGGGAGCGGGACCGCCGGGAGCTCGACGAGGCCGCGGCCGCCGTGCGCGCGGGCCTCCGCGCTCTGGAGACGCCCTGACCCGGCTGATCCGCGACCGCTTCGCCGGCGGTCGCGGCGGGCTCCCGCGGCCCCGTCAGGGGATGCGTTCCAGGTTGCGGATGGGGCGGGATGCCAGGAGTACGGCCACCACCGCGAGGTTGATCACCGCGCCGGCTATCAGGACCTCCGCCGTGCCCAGTCGGTCGGCTGCCGGGCCGGCCAGGGCACGGCCCGCGGCGACCATGAGGAGGGAGCCGGCCACGTCGTAGGCGTGGAGGCGGTTGAGGGATTCGGGGGGGATGTGGGTCTGGACGGTGGTGGACCACATCACGAGCCAGAAGGCGGCGGACGCGCCGGCGACGATCTGGCCGACGGCCAGGGCCGGTACGGAGAGGCCAAGGCCCAGGACGACCAGGTTGACGCAGACGCCGGTGAGGGCGACGGCGCCCGCCGCGAGCGGGCGGCGGGGGCGCAGCCGCAGGGCGAGGAGGCCGCCGACGACGCTGCCGGCCCCGTTCACCGCCATCATCGCGCCGTACGTGCCGGAGCCGTGCGCCTCGGTGACCCGGACGGCGGTGAGCGGGAGCATCGGGCCGAGGACGGCGAAGCCGTAGACCGTCCAGACGGCGATCACGCCCCACAGCCAGCTGCGGGCGGTGAACTCCTTCCAGCCGCCGATCAGTTCGGCGGCGAAGGAGCCGCGCGGCGCGTCGTCCGAGGGGGCCGGGGCCAGCCGGAGCAGGAAGAGGCAGGCTCCGGAGACCAGGAAGGTGGAGGCGTTGGCCGCGTACACCGCGCCGGCGCTCGCCAGGCCGACGAGGATGCCGGCGAAGGCCGGGCCCGCCATGGTCATCAGCGCCTCGGAGACCCGCAGTACGGCGTTGGCGCGCTGCACGTCCGGCGCCACGCGCGGCACGGTGGAGGCGACGCCCGGCTGGAACAGCGCCGCCCCGACGCCGGCCACCGAGCTGAGCGCGTACACCGTCCACAGCGGCGGGTTGCCGGTGGAGAAGGAGACGGCGAGCACCGCGGCGCCGACCAGGCGCAGCGCGTCGGCGATGAGCATCATGCGGCGGGGTGTGAACCGGTCCGCGAGGACGCCGCCGAAGAGCACGAACAGGGCGAGTGGGCCCATCCAGCAGGCCAGCGCGTAGCCGACCGAGGAGGCGGGGCGGCCCGCGTCGAGCAGGCCGGCGGTGAGCGCCACGGGGATCATTCCGTCGCCGAAGACGGCGGCGGTCCGGGCGACGAAGAACAGCCGGAATCCACGGTTCCAGAGTTGCCGGCCCGGTTCTTCGACGTGCGGGAGCGAGGGTGGGCCGCCGGGGGCGGCCGGGGGGCCCGCGGCGGGAACGCACACGGGATCTGCTGACTTTTCCTTCACACCGAGGACATGTATCAGCTTATGGTCTATACCAGCTAGGGCCTTTTTGCTGGGCCGGGCCGGGCCGAAGGGAGTCCGCTGTGCCGCACCGGGTCGTCGTTCTCGCCCTTGATGGGCTTCTCCCCTTCGAACTGGGCATTCCCCAGAGGATTTTCGGGCTCGCCCGCCCTCTGGGGACCCAGGGCCGGAGCAGTCGCAAGCTGTACGACGTCGTGACCTGTTCCATACGTCCGCCGGGCCCGGTCCGTACCGACGCGGACTTCACGATCATGGTCGGCCAGGGCCCCGAGGCGCTCGCCACCGCCGACACCGTCGTCGTCCCGGCCAGTTACGAGCTGGGGCCCGTGCACAGCGAGGGCCGGCTGACCGAGGGGCTGGCCGCCGCCTTCGCGTACGTACGGCCGGGCACCCGGATGGTGTCCATCTGCACCGGCAGCTACGTGCTGGCCGCCGCCGGCTATCTCGACGGGCGCCCCGCCACCACGCACTGGGCCTACGCCGACCACTTCCAGCGGGTCTTCCCCGCCGTGCGCGTCGACCCGGACGTCCTGTTCATCGACGACGGGGACGTCCTGACGTCCGCCGGGGTCGCCGCCGGGATCGACCTCTGCCTGCACATGGTGCGCCGCGACCACGGCACGGCCATCGCCAACGATGTCGCCCGGCGCACGGTGGTGCCGCCGCACCGCGAGGGCGGCCAGGCGCAGTACATCCAGCGGCCCGTCCCGGACACCCAGTTCGCCACGACGACCACCGCGCGGGCCTGGGCGCTGGCCCGGCTGGAGCGGCCGATCCTGCTGCGGGACATGGCCCAGCAGGAGTCGATGAGCGTACGGACGTTCACCCGGCGGTTCCGCGAGGAGGTCGGCGTCAGCCCGGTGCAGTGGCTGACCCGGCAGCGGGTGGAGCTGGCGCGCCGGCTGCTGGAGTCCACCGACCTGTCCATCGACCAGGTGGCCAGGGACGCGGGGTTCGGCACCTCCACGTCCCTGCGGCAGCATCTCCGGGCGGCCCTGGGCGTCTCGCCCATGGTGTACCGCCGTACGTTCCGCGCGACGGCGGGCAGCCCGGCCGCGGGCAGCCCGGCGGCCGGGAACCGGTTCTGAGGGCCCGGCGGCGTCAAAGGGCTCGAAGGGCCGCCCGGCGCAGCCGCCTCAGCCGCCCCGCGGGACCGCGTGGGACGGTTCGGCGCCCTGGACGACCCCGTGCGTGCCGGGCTGGAGCCGCACCTGGACGAGCGGGACAGCGCGGTCCACTTCGCACCAGATCCGCTTGCCCGCGCCCTCCGGCTGCCAGCCCCAGCGGTCGGCCAGGCCGTCCACCAGTTCCAGGCCGCGGCCGCCGGTGTCCTCACCGCGTGCGTGCCGCTGCTGGGGCGGGCGGCAGCTGGCGTCGGCGACCTCGACCCGGACCGTCCCGACGCTCCCCGGCCCGCCCGGCGAGCCGAACAGCATGCGCAGCACGGCGGGGCAGCCGGTGTGCACGACCGCGTTGGTGACCAGCTCCGAGATGAGCAGGATCAGGGTCTCGGCCAGCGGCTCGTCATCCGCCAGACCGGACCCGGCGAGCCGTGAGCGCGCCCATCTGCGGGCCCGTCCGACCTCGGAGGGGTCGGGCCCGACCTCCAACTGAACCTGAAGCACCTGCACCGCTCACACCATCCGAACCGGCGGACACATCGCCTCGCGCCTCCTCATCAGGGTCACGGAACGTGATTCCCTTGCACCACAGCATGGTTGACGTACAGTCACCGCAACAAGCGCTTCGGGCATATTCCAGCGCGAAGGAGTACGCGTGGTGCATACTGTGCGACGCACATCGCGGAGAGTCGAACAACGGCACCGCGTCGGCCGGAGAATCGTCTCCCCCGCAGACCCGGCCACACCGCTCCGACCACGGGCGGAGCACCCCTCGCGGACCCGACGCGCCGCACAGGCCACACCCGGACCGCCAGGTTCCAGATCCACTCGCATGCCTCGGAGGGTACCTGAGTCGGGCACCGACTCCACCCCGTGACGAAGCACGCAAACGGCACAAGCCGTGATCGCCCGTCGATGGTCGCGCTGCGTCACGCCCAGGGGCGGAATGCCCCCGGGCGTGACGTTCCCCCGCGACCGCCCCGCTACTCGGGCTCGATCACCGTGAAGTACGCGGCGAGCGCGGCCACCGCGTCGTCCTCGACGACCCCGCCGTCCCGGTCCACGTCCAGGCTCTGCGCGGCGAACGCCGCCGCCTCCGGCCCGGCCCCGAGCACCCGCAGCGCCCGCTCGACCGCGGCCACCGGCGCCCCGCCGTCGCCCATGGGCCCGGCCGCCACCGCGAGCGCCGCCCGCAGGAACGGGCGGGCGATCTCCGCGAACCGCTCCGGGTTGTCCCGGAGCCGCTTCACCGCGCCCCCGACGAACTCCTCACGGGTGACCCGCTGGTCCCCGTCCACATCGGCGATGCCGGCCATGCCCTGCCAGAACGCCTCGGCGCCGCTGTAGAGCGCCTGACCCCTGTCGCAGCGGGCCGTCGTACCGAACTCGGTGAGCAGCCGGGCCGCGGCGGCGTTGAAATCCGCGCGATCGATGTATCCACTGCCGTCCTGGTCGAAGGCGGCGAAGCGGAAGGCGATCTTGCGCTCATACTCTGCGCTGTCCATGCGGGGAGAGTACGACGCCCCGGGGCGTCACGTGTCACTTACCTGATTCAGCCCCGTGACAGCTCGCGTCCGCACCCCCGGATACGGCTGTTTCAGGCCGTCAGCGGCTCGGACTCCTCATCGACGGCCGCATCCCAGTCCGGATACACGTCGAACAGCCGGCGCACCCCGAGCGCGGCCAGCACCCGGTTGACGTGCGAGCCCTCCTCGGCGCCCCGCGCCGGAAGGATCAGCCGCAGCCGGCCCCCGCAGGACCGCATCAGGCGGCGCGAGGCGATCAGCACGCCGACCCCGCTGGAGTCGCAGAACCGGACCCCGGACAGGTCGAGCACCACGTCGTGGCGGCCCGCGGCGACCGCGTCGTGCACGGACTGGCGGACGGTGGCGGAGGTGAGGAGGTCCAGTTCACCGGCTATGTGCAGCACGGTCCATCCGCCCCGCTCGGTCTCCGAGACTTTCAGGGTCACGACTGGGCCTCTCGCTCCGGGGATTCCGGCGAGCCCGGTGATCCGGAAGTTTGCGTTCCTCCTTTCGCCGCTGCCCCCATGGGCCTCTCGCGAAACACCGGCCACGAAGGACCGGTCCGGAAACGATTCCGGCAGAAATGATCGCTTCGGGTCCGATTCCGTCAGACGGCGGGGTCGCATTCCCTACCATCCAGGACGCCCCGAGGGACGTACTTGCCGTAAAGGGGCGTGTTCAGTGGGGGTGGCCGACTACATTCGGACGGAACGACGAGGACGGACACCAGGTTTCCGCGGCCGGAGGCGGGAGGTCAGATGGCCAAAATCGCACCACCCCGCTGGGATCGCAGGATTCAGCAGCGGCTGGCACGCGGCGAGGCGGCCGCCCTCGGCGAGATGTACGACCGGTTCGCCGCGCTCGTCCACAGCCAGGCCAACCGGATGCTGGACGACGAGGACGCCGCCGACCTGGTCACCCGCGAGGTCTTCGGATACGTCTGGGAGCATCCGGAGGCGTACGACCCGAAGCAGGGCTCCATGCGGGCCTGGGTGGCCCATCTCACCCACCGCGAGTCCGTCCGCCGGCTGCGCGCCGACGCCGACGGTGGCCCCGACGCCCCGGACGAGCTGGACGAACGGGTGCGCCGGGCCACCTCGGCCGCCCGTGCCGACTACATCGTCGCGTCCATGCCCGCCCCGCTGCGGGCCGCCCTGGAGCTGGCGTACGCGCAGCGCCGGGACTACCGGCAGGCCGCCGCGGACCTCGGGGTCACCGAGGACGAGGCGCGGCGCCGGCTGCGGCTCGGGCTGCAACTGCTGGCCACCGCCCGGACCCGCCCGCCGGAGGGCGCCCCGCCGCCGGGGTACGGGAGGGCGCTGTGAGCGGTGGTACGGACAGCCGGGACGAGGAGGGCCGCGAGGAGGAGGTACGCGGCGCCCGCCGCATACCGGGCCCGCGGCCGCCCGCCGACGACTTCGGCGACCTGAGCCGCGTACCGCTGCCGCCACCGGCGCAGCCCCAGCCACCACCGGAGGCGGCCGTGCCCGCACCGTCCGCACCACCCGCCCCCGTACTGCCGCACCGCGTGCTCCAGGCGCTGCTCGGGGCATGGGCGCTCGCCGCCTGCTCCCCGGAGGAGGCCGCCGCGGTCGACGCGCACCTCACCGACTGCTCGCCCTGCGCCGAGGAGGCGCTGCGGCTGCGGGACGCCGTGGGGCTGCTGCACACCGACCGCAGCCTGGACCTCGATCCGCTGCTGCGGGCCCGCGTGCTGGAGACCTGTCTGAACCGGCGGCCCGCGAAGATCCCGGTGCCCGACTGGGCCGCCCCGTACGACGCCGAGACGGCCCGGCTCGACGCGCTGCTGCGGGACATCGCGGACGCCGAGTGGCACGCCCCGGTGCGGCTCCAGTGGTTCGAGGGCGAGCGCCCGGCGAGCCGCCGGACCACGGTCGCCGGGGTGATCGGCCATCTGACGACCGTGGACGCGCTGATCGGCGCCGCCCTGGGGCTCGGCGACCCGCTGCCCGGCGCCCCACTCACGCCCACCGCGCGCACCGAGGCGTACTGGGCCTCGACCCGCGTCCCGCCCACCCGCGCCGTCCGGGGCCCGTGGCGCGAGCAGAGCCACACGCTGATCCGGACGGTGTCGTTCGCGGGGCGCGGGGTGGCGGAGCTGTCCGTGTCGTACGGGGACTTCGCGCTGCCGTTGCAGGACGCCCTGCTGGACCGGGCCTTCGAGTGCTGGGTGCACGCCTGGGACATCGCGAAGGCGGTGGACTATCCGTACGAACCGCCGTCCGCCGGGCATCTGCACCGGATGATCGACCTCGCGGTGCGGATGCTGCCCGCCGCCCTCGCGGTACGGCGCAGGTCGGGGCTGGCGGGCCCGGCCCGGCAGCTGGTGACGGCCGGTTCGCCGGGGCGCTCGCTGCATCTGGAGATCGAGGGCTCGGGCGGCGGCGACTGGTACGTCGCGCTGGACTCCCCCGCCGCCCTGGGCTCCGCCGAGCACAGCGTGGCGCAGGTCGCGCTCGACGGGGTGGAGTTCTGCCGGCTGGTGGCGGGGCGGGTGCAGCCGGTGGAGGCGGCGGCCGGTCAGCGCGGGGACCGCGAGGCGATCCGCGACGTGCTGTTCGCGGCCGCCTCGCTCAGCCGGTTGTGACGGTCCGGCTCAGTCGAAGACCACCGTGCGGCGGCCGTTGAGCAGGATGCGGCGTTCCGCGTGCCACTTCACCGCGCGGGCCAGCGCCTGGCACTCGACGTCGCGGCCGATGGCGACGAGCTGGTCGGGGGTGACGCCATGGCCGACGCGCTCGACCTCCTGCTCGATGATCGGGCCCTCGTCGAGGTCGGCGGTCACGTAGTGGGCGGTGGCGCCGATGAGCTTCACGCCGCGCGCGTGCGCCTGGTGGTAGGGCTTGGCGCCCTTGAAGCTCGGCAGGAACGAGTGGTGGATGTTGATGATCCGGCCGCTCAGCTGCTTGCACAGGTCGTCCGAGAGGACCTGCATGTAGCGGGCCAGGACGACCAGTTCCACGTTCTCGGCGCGCACCAGCTCCAGCAGCTCTGCCTCGGCCTGCGGCTTGTTGTCCCGGGTCACCGGGATGTGCCGGAACGGCACGTCGTAGGAGGCGACGAGCTCGGCGAAGTCCGGGTGGTTGGAGACGACGGCGGCGATCTCGACGGGCAGGGCGCCGCTGCGGGACCGGAACAGCAGGTCGTTGAGGCAGTGGCCGAACTTGCTGACCATGAGCACGATCCGCATCCGCTCCGAGGAGCGGTGGATCTGCCAGTCCATGGCGAAGGAGTCGCCGATCGCGGCGAAGCTGGCCCGCAGCTTGTCCACGGTGACCGGGGAGCCCGCCGAGAAGTGGACCCGCATGAAGAACAGTCCCGTGTCGTGGTCACCGAACTGCTGGCTGTCCTCGATGTTGCAGCCGGTCATGAAGAGATAGCTCGACACGGCGTGCACGATGCCCTGTTTGTCGGGGCAGGACAGGGTGAGGACGTACTGTTCGGAGGCGGTGGGCTGCGGAGCGGTCATCCCCGTAGCGTGCCACACCGTCGGCCGGTCATGGCGTCCTCGTCAAAATGCGGAGCACGTCCAGGGACCGGGGCGCGACGTCGGGGTCCTCGCCGTCGTTGGTGGAGAGCAGGACGTGGGCCTCGCGCGCGGCCGTGACGGCCTCCGGCCAGCCCGGATGGTCCAGATAGACGGAGACGTGGGCGTCCGCCCCGACCTGGTGCAGGATGCGCAGCACCCGCAGCACCGCGGCGTCCACGAGCGCGGCCTCGGTGGCGTCCCGGAAGATCGTGCCGACGTACTTCTCGGCGGACCAGTTGTCGAGCCAGGTGTCCTCGACGAGGCGGTACACGGCGTCGGTGACGTCGCCGTACCCCTCGCGGCCGGCCAGCCAGTACTCGCGGTGGAAGACGGGGTCGGAGAGCATGTGCAGCGCCGAACGCACATTGCTGCGCCAGCGCCACCACGGAAGGTCGTTGAGCGGCATGCCGCCCATGGTGGAGGAGCGACGGCCGCGACGGGAAGAGTTCTCGGAACCTTGCTGCACGGTTGTCGATCGTACGTTCCCTTCCCGGCGGTCCCGACCGGCCCCTGGCGTTCACCGTGACGTCACCGAGCGTTGACGAGTCCACAGCGCGGTGTTACCCGGCACGCGGAAGGCTCAGGGCCCATGACCGGACGGCGACGCCCCTCTTCCCCCACCCGCCCCTTCAGAACGCTCACCGGCGCGGTGGCGGCGGGGGCGCTGCTGCTGACCGGCTGTGGCGCGCTCCCCGGCGGATCGGGGGCCTCCGGGAAGCCCGTCACGGTCATGACGTGGGCGCCGAGCGGCGCCACGGGCCCGGACGCGGCCAACATGGCGGGGATGACCGCCATGGCCCAGGCGTACGGGCGCTGGGTCAACGAGTCCGGCGGCATCGACGGGCACAGGCTGCGCGTCGTCACCTGTGACGAACAGGACACCGCGACCGGGGCCGGCGACTGCGCCCGGCGGGCCGTCAAGGAGAAGGCGGTCGCGGTCCTCGGCTCGTACAGCCGGCACGGGCAGGCGTTCATGGCGCCGCTCCAGGTCGCCGGCATCCCGTACATCGGCGGCTACGGCGCCTCCGAGGAGGAGTACAGCAGCTACAGCTCCTATCCGCTGACCGGCGGCCAGCCCGCGCTGCTCGCCGGGACCGCCGTGCAGCTCGCCCGGGGCTGCGAGCGGGTCTCGCTGGTGCGGCCGGACACGCTGGCCGGCTGGAGCCAGGCGTGGCTGCTGACCACCGGTCTCGACGGCGCGGGGCGCCCGGAGCCGCTCGACATACCGGCGGCCGAGGACGCCACCTCGTACGGCCGGGAGGCGGAACGGGCCCTGTCCGTGGCCGGTACGGGCGGCGGCTGTGTGACGTCCGTGCTCGGGGACCGCACGGAGACGTTCTTCGACTCGTTCCGGCGGCTGGAACCGGAGGGCACCCGGGTGCGGGTGGCCTCGGTGCTCGGCAGCGTCGACCAGCCGCTCATCGACCGCACCGGCGGCCGGAACAGCCCGTTCGAGGGGGCGTACGTCACGGGCTGGTACCCGCCGCCGGGCGACGCGCGGTGGGACGAGATGCGCCGGGTGATCCGCGAGCACGCCTTCGGCGACAACCGGATCGACCCGGACGACACGGGCGTGCAGACGACCTGGATCGCGTACACCGTGCTGCGGTCGCTCGTCGAGGCGATGCGGGAGCCCGACATCACCGCCGGGAAGGTCACCGCGGCGCTCCAGCAGGGCGCCAGGGTGGACACCGGCGGCCTCACGCCCGCGCTGCGCTGGCACTACGAGGACATGATCGGCTCGAAGTCGTACCCCCGGATCGTCAACACCAAGGTGACGCTCCAGGTGGTGCGGAACGGGCGGCTGGTCGCCACGCGGAAGGGCTTCGTGGACGTCACCGAGACCCTGGTCGACGCCAGCGCCGGCCGCTGAGCCGGCCGTCCGGGGCCGCCCGCGGCCCGCACCACCGGTGGGGGGTGGTGCGGGCCGCGCGGCGTACCGGGCGCCGGGTGCTCAGAGCTCGGTCGCCTGATGCTTGGTGAGCCCGTACTTCTCCGCGATCTTGTTCCACTGCGCGGACGCCTGCCGCTTCGCCGCGCTGGCCTCGCCGCTCTTCGCGGTCGCCGCCCGCGTGTGCGAGGTCGCGCGGGCGTGGCCGTGCTTGCAGACCTTCTTGCTCTTGGCCTGCGCGGCCCAGGCGGCGTAGTGGTCGTCGGCCGACGCCGACGCCTGCCACGCCTTGGTCAGCGAGGCGCTCAGCCGCTCGTGGTTCGGCAGCTTGTCCAGGGACAGGCCCTGGAGCCGGGTGACCAGGTCGCGGCGCTGCTTGGCGGCGCCCTTGAGGTCGGAGACCGCCTTGTCCAGGTCGGTGCAGGTCTTGGTCTTCTCGACCGCTCCGACGACCGCCGCCCGGCTGTTGTTGCTGACCGCGAGCAGCTTGTCCAGCGCCTCGGCCTGCGGCTTCGCCGGGTCGGCCGGGGGCTGCTCCTTCTCCTTCGCGGGCTCGCTCGCGCCCGGCGTACTGGCGGACGCGACCGGCTCCTTGGCCTTGTCGTCCTCGTCGCCGCCGCTCATCAGCGCGCCCGCGCCGAGCCCGATGACCGCGCAGCCGACGACGACGGCCGCGATCAGGGGCACCGCGCCGGACTTCCTGCGCCGCCCGCCGCGGTCCTCGTCGTCGTGCGCCGGCCCGTTGTACGGGGGCGGGGGCGGCTGCTGCCGGAAACCCTGCTGCGGGTGGCCCTGCTGCTGCGGGTGGCCCGGCTGCCGCGGGGCCTGCGGGGCCGGGTCGATCCGGGGCATCTGCTGCGTCGCGCCCTCGGGCACGTCGCTGCGGAAGAGGTTGTCGAACTCGGCGGGCGGCTGCCGCTCGCCGTACGGGGCGCCGCCGCCGGGCACGGGCGGGATGTACTGCGTCGCCTCGGCGTCCGGCCCGCCCGGCGGGAAACCGGGCTGCGGCGACTGCGGGTACTGCGGGGCGCGCCCGAGGAACTGGGTGGACTCCGCCGGGCTCTCGGGCGGCAGCCCGCCGGATATCGGCGCGATGAACTGCGTGGCGTCGGCGTCGCCGCCGGGCGCGGCGGCGGGCCCGGCCTCGGGCGGCAGGGGCTGCGCGTACGGCTGGGGCTGCGCGGGCGGCAGCGGCTGCCCCTGGCCGTACGCGGGGGGCTGTTGGCCGTACGCCGGCTGTCCGCCCTGGCCGTAGGGCGCGGGCTGCTGGGGCGCCTGGCCGTAGGCGGGCCCGCCGTCGTACGGCGGCTGCGGGGGCTGACCCGGCTGGTACGACGGGGGCCGACCGGCGTCGGGCCCGGGGCCCCACGGCTGACCGCCGTCCGGGGGCCGTACAGCAGGGGGCTGCTGCTCGTCGCCCTGTCCGCTCTGTGTCACCGGGACTCCTACACGTCAACTACGGAATCGTCGGCTCACGCTATCGGGTGGCAGCGGACGCTTGCCAAGCGCCCGTTGTCCTTCACCGGCCCGTGACACAGGTGTGACAAGGCGACTGCTCTCAGGCCGCCTGGAGTTCCAGCCGGGCGCCGAACTCCCGTACCGCGGGCTCGTCCCCGTACGGCAGCAGACGCTGCTGGAGGTCCTCCAGATACTCCGCGCCCCGGCTGGAACGCACCGTGCCCAGCAGCTCCATCGCCCGCGTCCCCGTGTGGCATGCCTGCTCCACCTCGCGCATCTGCACCTGGGCCGTGGCCAGGAGCGCGAGGCCGATGCCCCGGCGGCGGGCGCGGGACTCCGGGTGGCCGTCCAGGGACTCCTTCGCCCGGCGCGCGGCGGCCTCCGCCTGCCCGAGGTCGCGGTGGCAGTGGGCCAGTTCGTCCGCGAGGTAGGCGTGGTCGAAGTGGGCGATCCAGTCGGGGTCGTCCCCGCTGTCCGGGTCGGCCCGGTCGAGGGCGGCCTCGGCCCGACCGGCCGCCTCCAGGCAGGTCCGCGCGTCCCCGAGGAGCGCGTGGCCGCGCGCCTCCGCCGCGTAGAACATCGCCTCGGCGCGCGGGGTGACCCGGCCGCGGGCACCCTCCTGGGCGGCGCGGGCGAGCTGGGCGATCTCGCGCGGATTGCCGAGCTGGGCGGCGAGATGGCTCATCGAGGCGGCCAGCACATAACCGCCGTAGGCGCGGTCGCCGGCCGCCTGCGCCAGGCGCAGCGCCTGGATGTAGTAGCGCTGGGCGAGGCCGGGCTGACCGGTGTCGACGGCCATGTATCCGGCGAGTTCGGTGAGCCGCGCGACGGCCCCGAAGAGCTGACGGCCGGTCGATTCGCGGTAGGCGCCCGAAAGCAGGCCGGAGACCACGCTGTTGAGGTAGTGGACGAGGACCGGGCGCACATGGCCGCTGCCGAAGCGGTGGTCGAGGTCGACCAGCGCGGCGGTCGTCGCGCGCACCGCCTCGACGTCGGGCATGCCGACGCGGGAGCCGGCCGTGCGCTCGACCTGCGGGTCGGCGCCGGTGATGAGCCAGTCACGGCTGGGTTCCACCAGTGCGGAGGAGGCGACGGAGGAGCCGGTCAGGAAGTCGCGGCGGCCGACGTCGCTGCGCCACAGTTCGCAGACCTGCTCGATCGCCCCGATGACCGTGGGGGCGAACTGGAGGCCGACGCCGGAGGCGAGGTTCTTGCCGTTGGCCATGCCGATCTCGTCGATCGTGACCGTACGGCCGAGCTTGCGGCCCAGCGCCTCGGCGATGGTGCCGGGGGCCCGGCCGCGCGGCTGCTGGCCGCGCAGCCAGCGGGCGACGGACGTCTTGTCGTAGCGCAGGTCGAGGCCGCGTTCGGCCCCGACCATGTTGACGCGGCGGGCGAGGCCCGCGTTGGAGCATCCGGCTTCCTGGATGAGCGCCTGGAGCCGTTCGTTCGGCTGGCGTGCGACAAGTGGCCTGGCTGCCATGGTGTATCCCCCTGGGGCCGCGGTGATCGATGGCGGATCACTGCCCGACATATGACTGAGAAATGCGCTGATTCATCGTGTTGGTCACTTTCCGCGCGACTCGCCTCGATTCGTCACGTGCGGTCACTAAAATGCCGCGCCGCATCGCCCCCGCCCGGATGTCCCGTATCCAGCTACCCACCCGGAGGGCGGCCCTCTCCCGCGCGCCCCCGCCCATGCATCCGTGCGCCCCGCGTGCGGAACCGTGGGAGACCGGGCCGTAACTCTTCGTGAAGCCCGTAGTTGAGCCGGGCGTGGAAGAGCCCATCGGAGTCAGGGAAGCGGCGCAGGTCCCGCGCCAGCGCGCCGAATCGTTACTCGAAGCCGCCGTGCGGTACGCGGAGGAGCGGCACTGGGAGGTCTGCCCCGGCACCTGGCTGGAGCCGGCCGGCTCCGGCCGGCGGTGCTCGTGCGGCGACGACGGGTGCGCCGCGCCGGGCGGCCATCCCGTCGGGGACGACTGGGCGGGCGGGGCCACCGGCAGTGGCGCGGCGGCCCGCCGGATGTGGTCGCGGCAGCCGGACGCGGCCGTGCTGCTGCCGACCGGGCGCGCCTTCGACGCGGTGGACGTGCCGGAGTCGGCGGGCTTCCTGGCGCTCGCCCGGCTGGAGCGGATGAGCCTGCCGCTGGGCCCGGTCACCCGCACCCCGGACCGCCGGATGCAGTTCTTCGTGCTGCCGGGCGCCGCCGCCAAGACGGAGGACCTGGCGCGCCGGGTCGGCTGGAACGCGCCGGCGATCGGGCTGCGCGGGGTCGGCGAGGGCGCGTACGTGGTGGCGCCGCCCACCCGGATCGGCGGCGCGGGCGCGGTGCAGTGGGCCCGCTGCCCCACCACCGCCAACCGCTGGCTGCCCGAGGTGGAGGAGCTGATCGGCCCGCTGGCGTACGCCTGCGGCCGGGTGGCGGCGGACGCCCGCGACGGCCTTTCGTAGGCTGGTCCCCACGTACGTACGGGGCCGGCTTCGAAGGGCGTGTACATGGCGGACCGGGCAGCACACGGGGAGACGGGCCGGGACGCGGAGGCCGGCGCACCGCGGGCGACGCCGCCCGCGGTGCGCGTCGAGGGGTTGTGGAAGCGGTTCGGTGAGCAGACGGCGGTCGCCGGCATCGATCTGGTGTTGCCGGCGGGCCGGTTCGTCGGGCTCGTGGGGCCCAACGGGGCGGGGAAGACCACCACGTTGTCCATGGTCACCGGGCTGCTCCGGCCGGACGGGGGCAGCATCGAGATCGGCGGGCGCGACGTCTGGCGCGACCCGGTCGCGGTGAAGTCCCGGATCGGGGTGCTGCCGGAGGGGCTGCGGCTGTTCGAACGGCTCTCCGGCCGCGAACTCCTCGCGTACACCGGCCGGTTGCGCGGGCTGCCGGGGCAGGAGGTGGACAGCAGGGCCACCCAGCTGCTCGACGTGCTGGATCTGGCGGGCTCGCAGCACAAGCTCGTCATCGACTACTCGACCGGGATGCGGAAGAAGATCGGGCTGGCCGCCGCGCTGCTGCACAATCCCGAAGTCCTCTTCCTGGACGAGCCGTTCGAGGGCGTGGACCCGGTCTCGGCGCAGACCATCCGCAAGGTCCTGGAGCGCTATACGCGGTCCGGGGCGACCGTGGTGTTCTCCAGCCATGTGATGGAGCTGGTGGAGTCGCTGTGCGACTGGGTGGCCGTGATGGCCGCCGGCATTATCCGGGCGCAGGGCCCGCTGGCCGAGGTGCGCGGTCAGGCGCCGTCGTTGCAGAGCGCCTTCCTGGAGCTGGTGGGCGCGGGCGACCGCGACACCGGTGAGGGGCTTGACTGGCTGGGCGGCGACCGATGAGCGTGCTCGACGCCCCGGCGGGGGGAGCCGGTGGCACGAGGGTTGCCGGTGGGGCGGGCGGGGCCGCGGCGCTGGTTCCCGTCTTCGCGCGGCTCAAACTGGCGCTGCTGCGCAACGGGCTGCGCCAGTCCGCCGGGCGCCGGGCCGTCTACGTGGTGTCGGTCGTCGCCGCGCTGCTGGTCGCGGCGGGCCAGGTGTTCGGGCTGGTCCTGCTGCGCGGACACGCGCACGCCGAGGCGCTGGTGGTGCTGCTCGTCGCCGTGGTGGCGGTGGGCTGGGCGGTGATGCCGCTGTTCTTCGCGGCCGGGGACGAGACCCTGGACCCGACCCGGCTCGTCATGCTGCCGCTGCGGCCCCGGCCGCTGATCACCGCGCTGCTGGTGTCGTCGCTGATCGGGCTGGGTCCCCTGTTCACGCTGTGCCTGGCGGCCGGCGGGGTGGCGGCGCTGGCGGGCGGGGCGGCCACGGTGTTCTGCGCGGTGCTCGCGGTGCCGCTGACGCTGCTGGTCTGCGTGGCGCTGGCGCGTACGGTCGCCGCCGCCAACACCCGGCTGCTCACCTCGCGCAAGGGCCGCGACCTGGCGGTCCTGAGCGGCCTGCTGATCGCGGTGGGCATCCAGGTCGTCAACTTCGGCATCCAGCGGCTCGGCCGGGCCGGCGGGCTGTCCGCGCTCGAACCGGCGGCGGACGTGGTGCGCTGGCTGCCGCCCGCGTCGGCCGTGGGCGCGGTGGGCTCCGCCGCCGAGGAGGCGTATGGACGGGCCGCCGCCCAACTGCTGCTCGCGGCGGCGGCGCTGGTGGCGCTGCTGTGGCTGTGGCAGCGCACGCTGACCCGGCTGATGACCGCGCCGGACGGTTCCACGACCGCCGCCGCCGAGCCGGGCCGCGAGCGGACCGGCCGGACCGGGGCCGGGCTGTGGGCGCTGCTCCCGCAGGGCCGGACCGGCACGGTGATGCAGCGGTCCCTGCGCTATGTGGCGCGCGATCCGAAGACCAAGGCGGCCTGGGTGACCGCGCTGGCGGTCGGGCTGATCGTGCCGCTGATCAACGCCGTGCAGGGGCAGGGCTCGGTGTACTTCGCCTGCTTCGCGTCCGGGATGCTCGGCATCCAGATGTACAACCAGTTCGGCCAGGACACCTCGGCGTTCTGGATGGTGGCGCAGACGGTGTCCTCGACGCGGGACGCGTATCTGGAGCTGCGGGCGCGGGCGCTGGCGCTGCTGCTGATCACGCTGCCGTACACGGTGCTGGTGGCGGTGGTGACGGCGGCGCTGCTCGCGGACTGGCCGGTGCTGCCGGGGGTGGTGGGGCTGTCGTTCGCGCTGCTCGGCGCGATGCTGGCGACGGGCGCGCTGGCGTCGGTGAGCTTCCCGTACTCGGTGCCGCAGGAGGGCGCGTTCAAGAACGTGGCGCCGGGGCAGGCCGGGATCGCCTGGATCTCGATCCTGGGCGGGATGGTCTCGGCGGCGGTGCTGAGCGCGCCGGTGATCGCGCTGACCGTCACGCTGCACGTGACGGGGCGCACGGACTGGCTGTGGGTGCTGCTGCCGGTGGGCGGCGGGTACGGCGCGCTGATCGCCTGGGCCGGGCTGCGGCTGGCGGCCCCACGCATGGCGGGACGGCTGCCGGAGATCCTGTGGGCGGTCAGCAAGGGCTGACCGCCGGGCGGCGGGCTTTTACGGGGAGGCGGAGGCGGGGCCGTTACGGGGCGACCGGTTCGCGGTCGTCCCGGCTGTCCTCCGCCGACTGCTCCAGGAACGGTTCGACCGCGGCGCGCCAGTCCTCCGGCCGGTCGAAGTGCACGAGGTGGCCGGCGTCGGCCACCTCCGCGTACTGCCCGCGCGGCAGCACCCGGACCATCTCCTGCGCCTCCGCCCGCCCCAGCTCGCCGTCGAGCCCGCGCAGCACGAGCGTCGGGCAGCGGACCTGGGCCAGCTCCTCCCAGTGCGCGTCGTACACCCAGGTGGCGCGGGACGCGAGCATCTGGCGGCGGGAGAACACCGGCCGCCAGCCGTCCGCCGCCTCCTCCATCACCGCGGCGTAGAAGGCGCCGCGCGAGGGGTTGGGCTGCTCCACCCAGGGGTCCTCCTCGCCGAACCAGCGCCGGGCGGCCTCCCGGGACTCGAACGGGAGCGGCCAGGTCCGGAACCAGTCCTCCCACTCGCGCTGCGAGGCCGCGCCGAGCGCGGAGGCGCGCATGTCGCAGATGACCAGGGCGCGGACCAGGTCGGGGCGCTTGGCGGCGAGCTGCCAGGCGGTGAGCGCGCCCATGGAGTGGCCGACGAGGGTGACCGGCCCGAGGTCCAGTTGTTCGATCACCGCTTCCGCGTCCGCCACGTAGGCGTCACGGGTGTAGGGGCCGTCGGCGGGCTTCCCGCTGTCGCCGTGGCCGCGCTGGTCGAGGCCGACCGTGCGGTGGCGCCCGGCGAGCCAGGCGGCGGTGGACGCCCAGTGCGAGGCCCGGCCCATCAGGCCGTGCAGCAGTAAGACGGCGGGGGCCCGAGGGCCGTCCGCGCCCGCCTCGGGCGGCCCGGCGAACTCCCAGGCCGCGAGGCGTACGCCGTCCGTTCCGGTCACATCGATGCGCCGCGCCATAGCTGCTGGCACCCCCTTCTCTCCCTGGGTCACCGGTCGGTCATCTCGGCCAGACTATCGAACTCCTATTCGAACACCGGGGTGCGGCGGACAACACCGCTCGTACGAGTGACTGCTTCCCAGGATTGACGGCGGCAGCCGCGGGGAGATGTTCACCGGGAGGCGGGCCACTCGGGGATGAGGGCCCGCGGGACCGACCTCGAGAGCTCGGGGCTCCAGGTCGGACACAGGGGAGGACAGGCCCCGGTGCCTTGCGGCGCCGGGGCCGCCCGCATGTTCACGGACGACGGCCGCGCTCCCGTACGACGGGCGCATCGCACTCCCCTCCCCGGCCGGACGGACCGGCGGCCGACACGCACGGCTACCCTTCCGCCACAGCGTGGCACGTACGGCGGCGGAGCGCTGCGGTTCCGACCGGAAAAGGCGAAGACCGGACGTCCGCGGCCTCGACCGCCGACACCCGGCCTTCGAAAAGACGTCCTAGCTCTGGACGTCCGGTGTCTACCGCTTGGCGACGAAGACGTGCGAGGCGATCTCGGAGTCCAGCTCCGCCGCCTCGCCGCTGCTGCCGACGAGCACGCCACCGGGCGACTGGGTCACGCTGACCACCGAACCGGGCTGCACGCCCGCCCGCCGCAGCGTGTACATCAGCTGGGCGTCCGTCTGGATCGGCTCCCCGATCCGGCGGACCACCACCGTCTTCCCGTCGCTGCCCGGGTCGAGCTCGGACAGGCTCACCATGCCCTCGTCCAGGAACGGATCGGCTTCGGCGTTCTCGCCCAGCTCCTCCAGCCCCGGAATCGGGTTCCCGTACGGCGACTCCGTCGGGTGGCGCAGCAGCTCCATCACCCGGCGTTCGACCGCCTCACTCATGACGTGCTCCCACCGGCACGCCTCGGCGTGGACCTGCTCCCATTCCAGGCCGATCACGTCCACCAGCAGGCACTCGGCCAGCCGGTGCTTGCGCATCACGCGGGTCGCCAGCCGGCGGCCCTCCTCCGTCAGCTCCAGGTGGCGGTCGCCCGCGACCTGGACCAGGCCGTCGCGCTCCATGCGCGCCACCGTCTGGCTCACGGTCGGACCGCTCTGGTCCAGCCGCTCCGCGATCCGGGCGCGCATGGGGACCACACCTTCCTCTTCGAGTTCGAGGATGGTGCGGAGATACATCTCCGTGGTGTCGATCAGTCCGGACATTCGTGCCCCTCGATGCAGTCGTGCGCTGGCCCTCAACCAATTCTGACTCATCGTGGCGAGAACCGTGCCTCGCCGGTCGCGCCGTGCACGCCGCGGTATTGACAGGTCACAGGTCCAGACCGCACCGTGATCGCGGTACGGACGCCCCCTGGACATCTCACCCCCGCCGGAAAGGCCCTCATCGATGAGCGAAAGCAAGCTGGCCGGTCAGTTCTTCGACGCGGCGATCGGCCTGCTGGGGCGAGTACGCGACGAGGAGGCCGGGAACATCGCGGCCGCCGGCGCCGCGATCGCCGACACCGTCGAGGCGGGCGGCAGGCTCTTCGCCTTCGGCGCGGGACACTCCTCGCTCCCCGCCCAGGACGTCGTCTACCGGGCGGGCGGCCTGGCCCTGATGAACCTGATGGTCGTGCCCGGCGCCCTCGGTGTGGACGTCATGCCGGCGACGCTCGGCTCGGCGCTGGAGCGGGTGGACGGCCTGGCGGGCGCGGTCCTCGACTCCAGCCCCGCGAAGGCCGGCGACGTCCTCGTGATCATCTCGCTCTCCGGGCGCAACGCGCTGCCCGTCGAGATGGCGCTCAACGCCCGTGCGCTGGGCCTCAAGGTCATCGGCGTCACCTCGGTCGCGTACGCGGAGAACACCCGTTCCCGGCACAGCTCGGGCGGGTTCCTGCGCGACCACTGCGACATCGTCCTGGACAGCAAGATCGCCATCGGCGACGCGGAGTTGGAGGTGGACGGCATCGAGGCGCCGTTCGCCCCCGCGTCCACCGTGGTCACCAGCGCGATCATGCAGGGCGTGATGGCCGCCGCCGCCGAGAACCTGCTGGCCCGCGGCATCGAGCCGCCGCTGCTGCGCTCCGGCAACGTGGACGGCGGCCACGAGTGGAACGGCCGCGTGATGACCCAGTACGCGGACCGCATCTTCTACCGGCACTGACCCCGTCTCCCAATAATTCGCTTGTACGGGCTCCGGCCGATTCCTACGCTGGTGTCACACGCGAAAGGAGGTGATCCGAAAAGTGCAGTCTTATCGGATTCGTGAGGTGGCTGCGGGCTGACAGCCCGTCGTCGCACTTCGTGCACCTCGGCGGGCTGTCCGCCGAAACCCAAGCAGCCACCGACCCGCAGGCTCGCCGGTGAATCCGGCCGGCTCCCTCCGCGAGGGGGGACCCAGAGCCTGCGGGTTTCCGCGTGTACGGGGCCCGTACGCGCACGGGCCCCGTACTACGCGTACCGCGTCACGGGCAGAGCCGCTCCACCCGCCACCCGGTGTCGTCGCCGCCCTCGCGGACGTAACGCAGCCGGTCGTGGAGGCGGTTCTCGTGGCCCTGCCAGAACTCGATCGTGTCGGGGACGACGCGGAAGCCGCCCCAGTGCGGCGGGGCCGGGACCTTCTCGCCCTCCGGGTAGCGGGCCGACAACTCCTCGTAACGCCGGACCAGCTCGTCGCGGCCGGTGACCACCGCCGACTGGTCGCTGGCCCAGGCTCCGAGCTGGGAGCCGTGCGGGCGGGTACGGAAGTAGGCGACGGTCTCCTCGCGGGCGACCCGCGACGCGGTGCCGGTGACGATGACCTGGCGGGCCAGCGGGTGCCAGGGGAAGAGCAGCGAGACGTACGGGTTGGCGGCCAGTTCGCGGCCCTTGCGGGAGCCGTAGTTGGTGAAGAAGACGAAGCCGCGCGCGTCGTACATCTTCAGCAGCACCGTACGGGAGGAGGGGCGGCCGTCCGGGGTCGCCGTGGACACCACCATGGCGTTCGGCTCGTGGAGCGTGCCGCCGGCGGCGACCTGACGGAACCAGAGCGCGAACTGGTCCATGGGATCGGGCGCGAGCGAGTCCTCGGTGAAGCTCTCGGATCGGTATTGCTCGCGCATCGCGGCCGGATCGGTGGTGGAATCGAAGGAGGAGTCTGGGGTGGGCACGGTGCCATCCTGCCGCAGTGGCCGGACGGGCAGGAGGCCCGCCCGGCGCAACCGTCGATCCGAGGGAGCCGCCTGATGTCCGACTTCGTACCCGGACTCGAAGGAGTCGTCGCGTTCGAGACGGAAATCGCCGAGCCCGACAAGGAGGGCGGTTCGCTCCGGTACCGGGGCGTCGACATCGAGGAGCTGGTCGGTCACGTCTCGTTCGGCAATGTGTGGGGGCTGCTGGTGGACGGGGCGTTCGAGCCCGGTCTGCCGCCGGCCGAGCCGTTCCCGATCCCGGTGCACTCCGGTGACGTCCGCGTCGACGTGCAGGCCGCGCTGGCGATGCTCGCCCCGGTGTGGGGGCTGAAACCGCTGCTGGACATCGACGCGGCGACGGCCCGCGAGAATCTGGCGCGGGCCGCCGTGATGGCGCTGTCGTACGTGGCGCAGTCGGCGCGCGGGCAGGGGGTGCCGATGGTCCCGCAGCGCGAGATCGACCGGGCGGAGTCCGTCGTGGAGCGGTTCATGATCCGCTGGCGCGGCGAGCCGGACCCCCGGCATGTGAAGGCCGTGGACGCGTACTGGACGTCGGCCGCCGAGCACGGCATGAACGCCTCGACGTTCACCGCCCGCGTCATCGCCTCGACCGGCGCCGACGTGGCCGCCGCGCTGTCCGGCGCGGTGGGCGCGATGTCGGGCCCGCTGCACGGCGGCGCCCCGTCCCGCGTCCTCGGCATGATCGAGGAGATCGAGCGGACCGGCGACGCCGCGGCGTACGTGCGGCGGACCCTGGACCGGGGCGAGCGGCTGATGGGCTTCGGCCACCGCGTCTACCGCGCCGAGGACCCGCGTGCCCGGGTGCTGCGGCGCACCGCCGAGGAGCTGGGCGCGCCCCGCTACGAGGTGGCGCGGGCGCTGGAGGTGGCCGCCCTGGAGGAGCTGCACGCGCGCCGCCCGGACCGGGTCCTGGCGACGAACGTCGAGTTCTGGGCGGCGATCATGCTGGACTTCGCCGAGGTCCCGGCGCACATGTTCACGTCGATGTTCACCTGCGCCCGGACGGCGGGCTGGTCCGCGCACATCCTGGAGCAGAAGCGGACGGGCCGCCTGGTGCGCCCGTCGGCGCGGTACGTGGGCCCGGCCGCGCGCGGCCCGGAGGAGATCGACGGGTACGGGGAGCTGCCGGACAGGCCCTGAGCGGGCCCGCCCCCGCGCAGGGCCTCGCGGGGGCGGGTGCGCGGCTGCCACAATCCTGTCCGACCGTGTCCGGGCAGGAGGCCGCCAGGTCCGGCGGCGGAGCAGAGGGGGAGCGCATGGGTGCGACGGCACAGCCGCAGGAGGAACGCTGGGTCTTCGGCCGGCTGCCGGTGGGCGCGGTGCGCACGCGGCTGATCTGCGTCCCGCAGGCGGGTGCCGGGGCCGGGGCCTTCGCGGGGTGGCGCAAGCACATACCGGCGGGCTGGGAGCTGGCCCCCGTCGAACTGCCCGGCCGGGGCGCCCGGGAGGCCGAGCCGATGCCGGACGGTTTCGACGCGCTGGCCGGCCGGCTGCTGGCCGGGCTGACCCCCGAATTCTCCATGCCGTACGTCCTGTTCGGGCACAGCTTCGGCGGGGCGCTGGTCTACGAGCTGAGCCGCCGGATCGCGACGCGGGGGCTGCCCGCCCCGGTCGCGACCGTCGTCTCCGGCTTCCGGCCCCCGCACGTCGCGCCCACCTCGCCGATGGGTCTGGCCTCCGACGCCGAACTGGTCGACTGGCTGCGGCGCAACGGGGGCCTGCCCGACGAACTGCTGGCGTTCCGCACGTTCCTGGAGCAGATCATGCGGGTCATGCGCGCCGATCTGCGGCTGGCGGAGAGCTATCTGCTCGCCGCGCCCGACCCGCTGCCCGGCCCGTTGCACGTGTTCGGCGGCGCGGACGACCAAGTGACGCGGGCCGACGTGCTGCCGGGGTGGCGGGACTGCGCGGGGGCGTCGTTCTCGCTGACGCTGCTGCCCGGCGGCCACAACTATCCGCACGAGGACCCGGCCGCCATGGTGGCCGCGCTGACGAACGCCCTGGCGCCGACCCCGTAACCGGTACTACAGCTTTCCCCGCAGTACCGCCGTGCGGTGGCCGCCGAGGTGCCGGCCGAGGTCGCGGACGAAGGCCGGGGTCAGCTCCGCCCAGTTCCAGAAGGTGAGGCCGAGCAGGCCGCAGGCGAAGTAGTCGTCCTCCCAGCTCCACCGCGCGATGGAGCTCTCGCGGGCGCAGGCCGGGCAGCGCACGAGGTCCTCGCCGCCCTCCGCCCACGCGTCGAACTTCCCGGCGAACGGCTCCCAGGCCCCGTCGATCTCCTCCCAGGTGTCCTCGTCCAGCAGCCGGACCTCCGCCGCGCACAGCGGGCAGCCGGCGGCGGCCGGGTCCCCCTGGCCGCTGTCGAAGACGGTGCGCCCGGTCAGGATGTGCAGGCCGTTGGTCCAGAGGTCGACGGGGGCGGGGTCGTCGACGGCCTTCGCGTAGTGCGGGCCGGGCGCGTGCCCCTGTCCGCCGCCGCCCAGGACGCAGTCCGTCGCGTCGGCCGCCACGATGCCGTCGGCGATCAGCCGGTCCAGGACGCGGTCGGCGAGCCCGGCCGCCTCCTGCTCGGTGGCGTCGAGATCGACGACGGTCTGGAACCAGTCACCCATGTCCGCTCCGCTCCCCCTCGGTCCGTCAGGCGCCGGGGCGGTCGAGCGCCCAGGTCTGGAGGGCGTACGAGCGCCCCTTCTCCTCGCCCTCGATGAGGGGGACGCCGAGCAGCCGGAAGCCGGTTGCGGTGGCCACGGCGACGCTGGCCGCGTTCTCGGCCTCCAGCTCCAGGATGACCCGGTCCGCGCCCAGTTCCCCGAAGGCGTACGCGGCCATCACCCGTACCGCGCGCCCGGCGAGCCCCTGTCCGCGGTGGGCGGGCCCGACCGCGTAACCCAGCTCGGTGCCCTCGGGTGAGCGCCGCAGCATCACCTCGCCGAGCGGCGCCCCGCCGTCCAGGGTGATGGCGAGCAGGACGGCCGTCCCCTCGGCCCGCAGCCGGCGGGCCCGGACCAGGCGGTGGCGGGCGGCCGCGTCGTCGAAGGGCGAGACGATCGGCGTCCAGTACGCGATGTCCGGGTGGTCGAACAGGGCCGGCATCGCGGCGGTGTCGTCCTCGCGCCAGTCGCGCAGCACGAGCCCCTCTCCGGTGAGTTCGATGTGCTCGGGAAAAGGAGGTGTGGCGCTCGTCGTCATGGCGCGGACCCTATCCGCGCGATCGGCTGACACCAAGGCGTTTCCTGCGCCACACTCTGGCTCCCGGACCATGACAGACCGGGTCGTATCAGGGAAGACGGCATACACATGCTCAACGACATACGGCAGTTGCGGAAGATCGTCCGAAGACGGGACGTGCTCAGATACGGGGGCATCGGCCTGCTCACGGTCGCGCCGGCGGCCTGCGGCAGGGACAAGAAGCGCGCGGACGGTTCGCTGGAGGCGCCGGGCTCGGCAGGCCGCCCGGCGGCCAAGCCGACCGTCACGGGCGCGGCGCTCGAAGCGTTCGTGAGCGGCGCCTGGAACCTCTCGTACGAGCCGCGGGGCCAGGTCAACGACGAGTACCGGCGGATCGAGTTCACCGGCCGCCGCTGGAGCCTGGACGGCGACGACGAGACGGGGTCGTACGAGCTGGACGGGAGCGGTCTGGTGGTCCGGTTCGACGGCCGGGACACGGACAACGTGTGGGCGGCCTCCGGACTGCCCGCCACGGTCGGCAAGCGGGCCTCGCTGACGCTTCGGTGGGGGCTGAGCGCGGAGTCCGGCGAGGTCGATCCCGGCTCCCCGGTCGACACGACGGCCACCCCGATGCCGGTGGTGTGGGACGGCGGAAAGCTGCGGATCGAGGCGGCGGACGGGCTGCTGATCACGGCGGTACGGGCCTGAGAGGCACGGGCCCGAGGGGTGGGTCCTACCCCAGCGCGGCGTCGACCAGCGCCGCCCACTGGGACACCACCCGGCGGCGGCGCGCGGTGTCGTCGGTGAGCACGTTGGCGAGGCCCAGCCCGCGGGCCATGTCGAGCAGCCCCTGCACGGTCTCGCGCACCCCGGGCCTCGTCTCGTCGGCGCGCAGGAGGTGCACGGCGATGCGATGCGTCTCGCGGCCCACCCGCGCCTCCAGTTCCGTGACGCGGGGCCGCAGTTGCTCCTCGTTGGACGCGGCCACCCAGAGCTGGAGCGCGGCGCGGAAGAGGGGTCCGGTGTAGAGGTCGACCAGGGCGGCGACGACGGCGGCCCGGTCCTGGTCGGGCACGGCGCGCAGGGCGGCGGAGCGCTCCTCGGCGACGTACTCGACGGCGGCGGTGAACAGGTCCTCGCGGGTGGGGAAGTGGTGCTGGGCGGCCCCCCGCGAGACGCCGGCCCGTTCCGCGACGACGGCGACGGTGGACCCGGCCCAGCCGTGCTCGGCGAGGCAGGCCACCGCGGCCTCCAGGAGGCGCCGCCGGGTGGCGCGGCTGCGGTCCTGCTTGGGGCCGGGGCTGCCGCTGCCCGTACTCACAACGCCCATGCGGGGTCCCGTCGTTCGAGGAAGGCCGTCATCCCCTCGCGGGCCTCGGCGGAGGCGAACAGCCGGGCGGAGCGGGCGACGAGGTCTTCGGCGTGCTGGTCGAAGCTCTGGAGCACAGTAGCCGTGACCAGGGCCTTGGACGCGGCCAGCCCCTGCGGGGAGGCCCGGCGCAGCCCGTCCAGGACGGGTTCGAGGGCCGCGTCCACGTCCTCGGCGGCCAGGGTGACCAGCCCGATGCGGGCGGCCTCCGCCGCGTCGAACCGCTCGCCGGTGAGGTAGTAGCGGGCGGCGGCGCGGGGGTCGATGCGGGGCAGCAGCGGCATCGAGATCACGGCGGGGGCGAGCCCGAGCCGCGACTCGGTCAGGGCGAAGGTGGCGCCCGGCCCGGCCGCGGCGATGTCGCACGCCCCGAGCAGCCCGAACCCGCCGGCCCGGACGTGCCCGTCGACCCGCGCGACGACGGGCTTGGGCAGGGCGACGACGCGCCGCATCAGGGCGACGAAGTCGTGCGGGTCGGCGGGCGCCCGGAGGTCGGCACCGGCGCAGAAGGTGGTGCCGGTGTGGGTGAGGACGACCGCCCGTACGCGCGCGTCGGCCGCGCAGTGGTCCAGCGCCGCCGCCAGTTCGGCGACGAGCCCGGCGCTCAGGGCGTTGCGGTTCACGGGCGAGTCGAGCGTCAGGGTGGTGATGCCGCGCGCGTGGACGGGCGGGGCGAGCTGGCTCATGGGAGGCGCTCCTGACTGCGGTGGGCCGGCGGACGCATCGAGCGTGGCAGCCGCCCCAAGAACAATCAAGCACGCTTGCATGATTTTACGCGGCTCCCGGCGCCCGGCTCCCGGCACGCGGCTCCCGGCACGCGGCGAAAATCCGGTTGAGGCGCTTCGTAGCCTGGTGACCATGACCGGACTCCAGCTCTGCCACCGCTTCTACGACCGGGCCGTCGCCCCGCTGCTGACCGGCGTCCCGCATGCGGCCGGTCTGCTCGGGGACGGCTCCGAGGTGCTCGGCTTCGACGACGCGGTCTCCCCGGACCACGACTTCGGGCCGCGCGCGCAGGTGTTCGTGGCCGCGGCGGCGGACGCGGAGCGCGCGCACCGGGCCCTGGAGCAACTGCCGCCCCGCTTCGAGGACTTCCCCGTCGCGTTCACGCGCGGCACGCTTCACGGCGGGGCCGCGCACCACCAGGTGGAGGTGGTCACGGCACCCCGGTTCTTCACGGACCTGATGGGCCGCGACCCGGCGGACGGCATGACCGTCACGGACTGGCTGACCACCCCGACCCAGCGCCTGGCCACCCTGACCGGCGGCGCCGTCTTCCACGACCCGGAGGGCGCCCTGGCGACCCGCCGCACGGCCCTGGAGTGGTACCCGGACGACGTCTGGCGCTACGTACTGGCGGCGGCCTGGCTGCGCGTGTCGCAGGAGGAGGCGTTCGTGGGCCGGACCGGCTCCGTGGGCGACGACCTGGGCAGCGCCCTGGTGACGGCACGGGTCGCGCGCGACCTGGTCCGCCTCGCCTTCCTCGTGGAGCGGCGCTGGGCCCCGTACAGCAAATGGCTCGGCAGTGCCTTCGCCCGTCTGCCGCTCGCCGGGCGGGTCGGCCCGCATCTCACGGCGGCCGTGCGGGCGACGGCCTGGCGCGAGCGCGAGGCCGCCCTCTGCGCCGCCCAGCGGGAGCTGGCGGTGGCCACCAACCGGCTGGGCCTGGCCGACGCGGTGGACCCGGAGCCGCGCCGCTTCCACACCCGCGACCTCCGGGTCCTCTTCGGTGACCGCTTCACCGCCGCCCTGGCCGACCGCGTCACCGACCCCGCGGTCCGTGCTCTGGTCGTCCGCCTCGGCAACGGCCGCCTCACGCTGCCGGGCGCGATCGACCAGGCCGTGGACTCGGTGGAGATCCTGACCCGGCCGGACCGCTGCCGCGCGGCGGCGGGGCTGCTGGGCCCGGACGCGGGGGACGGCGTAGGGGGCGGCGTAGAGGGCGCGGGGGGCGGCGTGGGCGGCTACTCCCCCGGCTCCTCGACGTAGACGCTGTCGAACCAGTCGATGAACTCCCGTACGGAGCCGACCTTCGCGATCCGGGCGTGCAGCGCGCGCTGGTCGTGGCCGATGACGAACCAGCCGCCGTTCACCGTCTCGCCGCAGCCGCAGTAACAGGTGCGGGCGCCCAGCGGGGAGTCGTAGTACGTGACCGGGTTACGGGTCGTCTCGACGGGCGTGGGCTTGCCCACGTACGCGTCGTGGATCTCCTCACCCGCCGTGAGGTACCGCCCCTCGATCGCCTTGCGCCCACCGGCGACCGGGACGAGCCGGTCGATCTCGATGGCCATGCGGACCTCGCCCTCGTGCGTGAGGAGCGCGTACCGCTCCTTCTCGGCACGCTCGCCCAGTACCCAGCAGCCCCGGTTGGCGTGGAAGAGGGCGTCGTCGTCCATGACCGGGTCGAAGCCGACGATGTTGCGCCCGAGTTGGTCCTCCTGCGGGTTCACGTAACGCCGTGCGCCCAGGGTGATGTGAATCATGATCTGCCCCCAATGAACGAATGCCGGACGGCCTGAACAACCGAATGGCCGCATAGCCGTATACCCAGGGCTCCCCGCCCCGCGAACTATCGAAAGAGTGGCACGGTGACGGGTATACCCGCAACCCCCGGGAGCCGAGCCGTTCCGGTCAACTCGCCTCGGGGGCGAGCGGGTTCACCGGCCGTTCAGCTCCAGCGGCGGGTTGGGGTCGTTGTCCTCGTTCATGAAGTCCTTCATGCCCTGCCACAGCGAGCGGGCGCGGTGGACGGTGGCGCCGCGGGCGTCCGCCAGGACTTCCGGGCGCTCGCCGAAGCCGGGCGGGAGCGGCGGGAGGCCCAGCGTGTGCAGGGTGCGGACCAGGAGTTCGGCGGGGTCGCCCGGGTCGCGCAGCAGCCGGGCCACCTCGTGGGCGTCGCCGCCGCCGGCCGCCTCGACCAGCAGCTCCGCGTCCCGGCGGGCGGCCTCCTGGGCGGGCGTCGAGCCGGGCCCCGCCCACCGGTGCCGTGCGGTCGTGCGGCCCTTGGACACGACGGCGAGGACGCGGGCGTCGCCGCCCTCGCAGCGGGCGACCAGCGTGGTGAGGCCGGGGGCGTCGAATGCCGTCTCGGCTACGTTCGCCAGGTCGCCGAGGCGCAGCACCGTGGCCCGGCGGCCGCGTTTGCCGGGCGGCGCCTGCGAGGGCGCCGACTCCATCAGCGTCCAGCGCCCGGCCGGGGCGAGCCGGACGGTGGCGCCGCACAGCAGCAACTCCTGCGAGGCGCGCTGCGGCGGGGCGGGGACGTACGCGATCTCGTGGGCCGCCCGCTCCCGCGCCGCTTCGGGCAGCGGCACGGCGGGGGCGGGGACGGTGCCGTTACGGGGTATGGAGGCGGCGAGCCGCGACCGGGCGTGGTCCCGGAACCGCACGAACGCCTCCAGCGGCTCCTCCGCGTACGCCCACGGGTACGCGGAGGCGTACCGGCCGATGGACCGGTACACGTCCAGCGATTCGGCCCAGCGCTCCCGCCGGTTCAGCGCCCACACCAGGTGGTTGCGGACGAGCCGCGCGGCGCGGTCCTCGGGCGGGCGCGACACGGAGTACGCCTGCGCGGTGGCGATGATCTCGTCGGTCCGGGCGTCGTCGGGGGCGCCGCTGCCGCCCTTGCCGCGCGGGCGGCGCTGCGCGGCGAGCCCGGCCTCCGTCAGCGCCACGATCTCCAGGGCGCGCAGCGGTGAGTCCTCCGGCGCTTCGGCGGCGACACGGGCCGCGTAGCCGAGCATCTCCTCGTTGCTGCCGTACCACTTGGCGCTGACGTACTGGAGGGCGTCCAGGTGGGTCGGCGGGTGGTGCGGCGCGCAGGCGAGCGCCCGGCGCAGGCAGCCGTCGAAGACGTCGCGCGGGGCGGCGGCCCCGAGGCAGTGCGTGAGGGCGGCGGACCAGGGCACGGGGTCGGCGGGGTCCGCCGTGACGGCCGCCTCGATGACCGGCAGCGCGTCGTCCAGCAGGGCGTGGAAGGCGCGGAACCGCTCCTGGCCCACGTCCTTCGCGGCCGCGGCCGTACGGACCTCCCACGCCTCCTTGACCCGCCGGAACGCCTCCACGACCAGGGCGTCGGGGTCCTCCGGCGCCTCGGCGAGCCATGCCTCCAGCCAGGCCGCGTCGTCCACGGCGTGCCTGGCGAGGGCGCCGACGAGCTCGTCGCGCAGCACCCAGTCGGCCTCCTCACGGGTGACCGCGAGGAGCTTGCGGGCCTGCTCGTACGCGCCCCTGCGCACCCCCGCCAACGCTTCCACGGCCCGCGCGTCCGGCGCGTCGACCACCACCGCGTGATCGGGCACCAACCCGACCCCGGTCGCCTCCAGATGCCCCACCATCCGCGCCACCTTGCCGAACACGTACGCCCCTCCGCAGAACCCGACACCCCATGATCCCCCGCCCGAATCCGCCCACACACGGGGGTCCGCGGAGACGAGCGACTCGCTGTGGCTGGGGGGCTGGGGGCTGAGGTACGGGGTCGACGGAGGCGGTGCGCTCCCCTGCACGCGGACGCCGCGAGCGTGGCTACTTCGTCTCGTTCGGATGGCTCGTGTGCACCTGCTCCAGGTACACCGTGCGCTCGTCCACGAAGTACCAGATGCGGGCGGTACCCTTCGCGGTCGGCTTGTGCTGCCAGCGGTCGTGCGTCGCCTCACCGCGCCGGATCGTCCCGAGCGCGCCCCGCAGCCGGTAGTTGGTGGACGTCGCGGACAAGGGCGTCCGGGTGAGGAAGTCCCAGGTCTCCGTCATCGGGTTACGGATCGTGGCGACGAGATCCCGCCACCCCTTTTGCGCGTCGGTGGTGGCGAAACGGATCTCGTACTCGGCCTTCCTCGGCGGCCGGGGGACCAACTCACCCTTCTTCTTCGCGGGTACCACGGTCAGGGACGCTCCACGGTCTCGTCCTCGTCGAGCCACTCGACGTCCGCGCTGCCGAGCCCGGCGGCCAGCGCTGTCGCCGTCTCCCGCCAGGACCGCAGCTCGGCGAGCGCCAGATGCGGCTGGTTGGTGGAGAACGACGCGCGCGCGGCATCGACGAGGTCCCGTGCGCAGGACTCCCTGTCGGACGGTGACAGCGCGAGCATCCAGGGGAACGCCTTGGCCATGCGAGCGGCCAGCGTGCCGCTCTCGTCGAGCGTCACGGTGATGAGCTGAGCGGCGAAGTCCAGCAGATGGGCGCGGCCCTCCGCCTCGCGCTGGGACATCAGCACCAGCGCCGCCCCGTCGCGGCGGGTCACCGTGACGGGGTGATTTTCCGCCTCGGCGAAGACCTCGGCCGGGTGCTTACTCAGGTCCGAGGAGCGCCGGACGGCAGCGGAGAGGTCAGCCGTGATACTCATGCATCGATCGTATTCGGAACGTGTTCGGAAGTCCAGCGGAGGGCGCGGTCAGGGGCGATGATGCCAGCGGCGGCGCCCAGCCTGGGAGACTCCGTTCACCTGACCGGCGGCCGGTCGAGCTGAGCGAAGTCGCAGTTGATCACGGACGGGTCAAGACGCGGCATTCCGGGCGTCGATCAATCCCCCAACGATAAGAAGAACGGCGGGAACCGCGATCAGCGCGCCCGCCATCAGCCAGCCCAACCGCTTGATCGTCCTGGCCGCCACCTTCCTGCAGAGCAGGACCGCGGGGCCCAGGTAGAGAAGTAGGCCGAAGAAGGCCAGGTAAAGAAAGCCCACGGGGCTTCTCCCTCCGATCGCCGGGTGAGGGGCCGACCCGTGCGGGTCGGCCCCTCACCCTCTCAGTGCATCAGAACGCCGGCTCGCTCACCTCTTACTGTGTGAGATTGACGGTGAACCGGTTCGCCGCGCTGCTGGACGAACTGGACTTCCCGGAAACCCCGTTCGCCTGACCACCCGGGCGGTCAGCGCCGCGCGAGGTTCTCGTCGTTCCAGTCCGGGATCGTCGTCGTGCCCGAGGCCCAGTCGCGGCGCAGGATCGCGTACCCCACGGCGTCGTGGACCGTGCCGTCGGCGGCCGGCCAGGCGTCGCGGTGGTGCGCCTCCTTCACGTAGCCGCACCGCTCGAACGTACGGCGCATCGCCGCGTTGTCCTGCCGGGTGTGGCCCTCGATCCGCCGGACCTCGGGGAACGCGTCGTACACGTACCGCGTGAGCCAGGCGAGAGCCTGTCCGCCGAGGCCGCGGCCCCGGTGCCCGGAGCGGATGCGCAGGTCGAAGAGGGGCGCGTTGTCGCCCAGGTCCATCAGGCGTACCAGCCCGACGCGTTCCCCTGAGCACATGACCCAGAACGCCCGGTTGTCCTCGCCCCAGAACCGCCCCTCGTCGACCCACTGCCGGGCCACGCCCGGTTCGACGACATCGCGCCCGTGAAAGGGCCAGGTGTCACCGGAGAGAAAGGCGACCAACTCGTCCGCGTCGGTGGCGGGTTCGAAGCGCGTGTAGGTGACCTCTGTTTCCACGCGCGCACTGTAGCGTCCGGGCCCGGCCGGAGCGGGCCGGTACCGGAGATCAGCCGTCCACCTCCTCGCCCCGCGCCTGGCTGCGCCGGTAGTGGCGGGCCGCGCGGGCGCGGTTGCCGCAGGAGGGTTTGCACCATTCCTGGCGGCCGTGGCTCTTGACGAAGTAGCGCACGCAGCGGGGGGCCGTGCAGGAGCGCAGCTGGGCGCGTTGCGGGCCGGTGAGGAAGTCGATCGCGGCGCGGGCCAGGGCCGCCGTCAGGCGTACGTACGGATCGTTCTCGGCGGACAGCGGACCGGCGGCGGGGTCGCCGCCCTCGGGCCAGTCGAGCTGCGGGGCGACCGGTTCGCGCGCGGCAGCCGCGTTGACGCGGGCCAGCGCCTCGGGGGCCGGCAGCAGGCGGTGGGCGTCCGCCGGGCTGGCGGGTGCGGGGCTGACCGCTCGGGCGAACAGGGCCCGGACCGCCTGGCGCAGCTCGATGATGCCGAGCCGGAGGCGTTCGTCCGCGACCAGGCCCTCGGCCTCACCCTCGGCCGGGACGACGCCCGTGAGCAGATCGGCCTGTTCCCGGAGCCAGCGCGTCACCCCCTGGACCGTGGCGAGGTCGTCCGCGACGCCGCCGTCTCCGTCGTGGCGGATCGTGCTCGCCAGTTCCAGCGCCAGCCAGCGTTCCACAACGCGCCCCTTCCCCTCTCGATGCCCGGCCCCCCGCCGCCACCCACTTGATCACACCGCTCCGCACACCCTAAAGTCCCTAACGGTAAAACTGAAAACTTCCGTTAGAGACTGAGGCGGGTGACCCCGCCAGGGGAGGCGACTGCGGAATGACCCTGCTCGCACAGATCAGCGATCTGCACCTGGACGGCAGCGCGCGGGCGACCCGGCGCGCCATCCGCGTCATGGACTGCCTGCGCGCCCTGCCCCGCCCGGTCGACGCGCTCCTGGTCACCGGGGACATCGCCGATCACGGCGCGGAGGCCGAGTACGAGGAGGCGGCCCAGATCCTGGCCGCCCCCTTCCCCGTACTGACGTGCCCCGGCAACCACGACGCGCGACCGGCGTACCGCAAGGCCCTCCTCGGTGAGGCGCCCGGCGACGGCCCCGTGAACCGGGTGCACCGCGTCGGCGGCACCACCGTCCTGATGTGCGACTCCACCGTTCCCGGCCGCGACGAGGGCCGGCTCGACGCCGAAACGCTCGCCTGGATCGACGCCACACTGGCCGCGCTGCCGCAGGACGCCGCCGCGCTGATCGCCTTCCACCAGCCGCCCGTCGAGCTCCACCACCCGCTGCCCGACGCCCACATGCTCGAACAGCCGGGGGACCTGGCCGACTTGATCGCCGCGCACCCGCAGGTCGTCGCCGTCCTGACCGGCCACGCCCACACCGCGGCCGCCTCGGTGTTCGCCGGGCGCCCCCTGGTCGTCGGCCCGGCGATCACCTGGACCCTGCGCATGCCGTGGGAAGGCGACCAGGCCGCCGACCGCGACCAGCCGCCCGGCCTCGCGTTCCACGTCCTGTCCGACGACCGGCGCCTGACCACCCACTACCGGGTCGTGCTCTGATCCCCCGCCCGTACGCACCGGAGGCACCGTGGTCCATCCCGTAGCCGTCGCCGGTTTCCTGGTGGCGATCCTTCCGCTGATCGCCACCCCCGGGGCGAGCCTGGCCCTGCTGGTCCAGCACGTCACCGGCGGCGGCCGCCGCCGGGCGCTCCCCGTCGTCCTGGGCACGGTCACCGGCCTGTACGTCCACGCCGCCCTGGCCGTCGCCGGCCTGTCGGCCCTGGTGATGCACTCCAGCGTGGCCTTCACGGTGATCAAACTCGTCGGCGCCGTCTATCTGATCGGTCTCGGCCTGTGGACCTGGCGCTCCGCGACCCCGCGCGCGGCGGCCCCGTCCCGCCGCCGCCCGAGGGGAACGGACTCCGTGTACGCCCAGGCGTTCCTCGCGAACGTCCTCAACCCGAAGGCCGCCGCCATCTACCTGACGCTGGTCCCTCAATTCATCACGCCCGCACACCCGTTGGGCGGCCAGATCCTCACCCTGGCCACCGCCCACGCCCTCCTGATCACCCTCTGGCTCACCGCCTGGACATTCCTCCTGGCCCGAGCCTCACACTTCCTGCACACCCCCCGCTTCAAGCGGACGGCCACCAGGGCGACTTCGGCAATCCTGATAACCCTCGGCATCCGAGCCGCAGTGACCTGACCGAAGGCCGCCCTGGTCCTGCACTACCGCGCGTCCCGGACCACACTTCCGACGAACGCGCGCCATCCGCGTACAGCACAGGTCAGCACCGGACCGGCCTGCACCTTGCTGTCCCGCACGCCGACCGCCGCACCGAGGTGCGCGACTTCGACGCAGTTGCCGTTTCCATTACTGTGGCTCGATTTGAACCACTGGGCTTCGTCAACCTTTTCCATAGCTCCCTGCTACCTCACCGATCAGGCGCCGTGACGCCTGCTCATCCAACGATGTGTTCCAGACGTCGTCGAAGGCTGCGTCGTACTGTTGCACCTCCCGCTCCTTGTCCAAATATAGTCCGCCGGTATACCCGTCCGCGTAGACCGTCGGCGGCTCTGTGGCAACTCCCTCGCCTGTCAAAGGGAATCGCAGGATGACGAACGATCCCGTCACCACCCCGGCGTGCATACCGGCCTCGAAGGGGACCACCCTGATGGAGATGTTCGCCCGCTCTGAGACGTAGATCAGGTGCGCGAGTTGCTGTGCCATCACGTCGCGCCCGCCAACAGGCCGTCGTAGCACCGCTTCGCCCAGGACCGTTCGCAACACTGGCGGATCGGTCACGCGAGTGAGCAGCGCCTGCCGTTCGATGCGCAGCCTCACACGCCCGTCGAGATCCGCCTCGCCGATGTCACGGATGTGCGTACGGGTGACCTCGCGCGCGTACCCCTCCGTCTGCAGCAGCCCCGGAACGATGTCGCTCTCGTACATCGACAGCGACGAGGCCGCCTCTTCCAGGCCCACGTAGACGTCGAACCCTTCCGGGATCAGGTCGCCATAGGCGTGCCACCAGCCGCGCGCCTTGGTCTCCTTGGCCAGCCCCATCAATGCCTGAGTGAGATCTGCGGGCGCTCCGTACACAAGGCACATGGCCTGGACGTCGAGACTTCTTAACGCCGTCTGCCCCGTCTCGATGCGCCACATCTTCGCCTCGGACCACTCAAGCTTCGCCGCCGCCGCACGCACGGTCAGGCGGGCGCGGTTGCGCAACTCTCGAAGGTTTCTCCCCAGCTGACGCCTCGGAACGGTCGATCCAGTCGGACCCTCAGCCATCTCAACTCCCCTTACACGCCCCAGTATGAAGGACTTTTGCCCCTCGCGATGAAAGCAGGCTGATGCTCGTTACGCAGCACAAGACATCCGTTCGATGCTTTAGCAGCGATACATCGCCATGAAGTCTTGCATGGAAATTGCATCGCTGTGCAGTCTGAGAACCACTCTCCGTGAGCGTCGAGTGGGTGAAGCAGCCGTGCCGACGCGCACGCTTCGCCTGCCGTGTACGGCCATTCCCGTAAGGACAACTCGTGCTCGACCTCCCCCAGGCCCCCCTTGACCCCACCCCCTGCGCACCCCCCGCCGGCCCGCCGCGCTCCCTGCTGCTCGCCAGCGAGCCGCAATCCGTGCGCCATGCGCGGACGTTCACCCGTGAGCACATCGCCCACCACGCCCCGCACGCGACGGAGCACCACACGGACATCGCCATCCTGATCACCAGCGAACTCGTCACCAACGCCTACCGGTACGGAACCGAACCCGGTGACCTGATCTCCGTCGTCCTGGACATCGACAGCGGCCGGACCCGCATCGAGGTGCACGACCCCGTGCGGCGTGCGCCCCGGCGACGGTCGGGCGTGGAGGAATGCGGCCACGAACGCACGCGTGGACGCGGCCTGCTCATCCTCGACGTGCTCTGCCCGCAGCGGTGGGGCGTCGGTGACCGGCCATTCGGCAAGTTCGTTTGGGCAGAGGTGCCGTACGACTGCTGAACCAACTGACCGGCCCCAAGAGCAAGGAGCAATCGCTGTGACGAGCATCGAGTACGAGGCGAAGGCCCTCGACATCGACGTGCAGGACATCACCCGCAGGATCTGCGACGCGGGCGGCATCGAGGTGTCGCCCCGACGGCTCATGCGCCGCTTCGTCTACGACACCGTCCCGCCCGTGCCCAGCCGCTGGGTTCGTCTGCGGGATACGGGCGACTCCACCACGCTGTGCGTCAAGGAGATCACCACCGACGCCGTCGACGGCACGCGTGAGACGGAGGTGACGGTGGACGACTTCGGCGAGGCCGCCGCCCTGCTGCGCCTCGCCGGGCTCGTGCCGCGCGGGTACCAGGAGAACCGCCGCACGTCCTACTCGCTCGGCGCGGCCCGCCTGGAGATCGACGAGTGGCCGGGTATCCCGCCGTACCTGGAGATCGAGGCGGACGAGGCGGGCCAGGTATGGGAGGCGGCGGCAGCGCTCGGGCTGGACCGCGAGCGGCTGACGTCGCTGAACACGACGAAGGTGTACGCCCTGTACGGCATCGACCTCGAAACGATCACGGACCTCCGGTTCAAGTAGGCCGAAGCCACCTGCGCCTCCTGGCCGGGGCAGCGGCCCCGGCCCCTCGAAGAGGGGACACCCACCCATGCACGACCTGTCGAACCTGCCGGTCGAAGTACGACCGGACCGGACGCTACGCGTGAAGATCATCGACGCATGCGGACTCGCTTGCTCCTTCTGCCACAACGAGGGCACACCTGTGGCGACCGACAACGTGAATCGCCCTGCTGCGGCGTTCACGGGTACGCCCGGCCGCTCCGGGCGCGTCTCCATCTTTCTGCGCACCAACGGCGCCGACTTCATCCCCGCCCAGATCGCCGCCGACGCCGACTTCGCCCTGGCACTCGCCGCCGACGCCGACTTCGCCCTGGCACTCGCCGCCGTACGGGGTGCTCTGCCGACCAACGAGGTTCACTTCACGGGAGGCGAACCCACGCTCCATCCGGACCTGCCGGGCCTTGTCTCGATCGCCTGCCGCATGGGCCTCGCTGTGGGCATCACGTCGAACGGGGAGGCCAGCGCCGAGGTGCTGCCCGCCGCCGCTGCCGCCGGGCTCGACCGCATCAACCTGTCGGTCTTCGGTACGACACCCGAGGAGCTGACCGCCGTCCAAGGGCCCCGCCTGGCGTCCCCGAAGCTGGCCGCACGCAAGCTGGCCGCGCTCGACGCCACGATCGAGACCGCCGTCGCGCACGGGGTGAAGGTGTCGGCGAACATCGTCATCCCGGACCAGAGCCACGTCGAGCGCGTGCTCCGCATCATCGAGCGGCACGGGCACTCCGTCGTCGTCCGCATGCTCGTGTCCCTTGAGACGGGTGGTGCGTCCCTCGACGCCATGCAGGCCGTCGTGGACCACCTGGGCGCCGTCCCCGTACGCCGTATCGTCACGGCCGGTGCGTCCGACCAGCGCGTGCGCTACCGCCTCCCGGACGGACGCACCCTGTACGCCAAGAGCATCCGGCCCGTACGTCTGCCCGAGACCTGCGCCGGGTGCCGCTTCAACAACGACCGGGACTGCCAGGAGGGGTACTACGGCGTCCGGCTGTACCGGGCCACGAACGGGCCGTTCATGGTCGGGGTGTGCATCCAGCGCATGGACCTCTGTTATGAGCCTCGGCGAGTTCGTGATGAGCCCGCGCTGCCGCGAGGTGGCGGCCTTCCGCGACGACGAAGCCGCGCGCCTCGTGAGACTGCACTCCGCGACAACGCCCAGAGGGATTACTGCGGGGTGAATGCGAGAGGGCGCGCCCGCGTCCTACCCCCCGACCGGCCCCACCCCCGTGGCCGCGACGGACAGGTCCCACAGGCGGGCCGCCGCGTCGGGGTCGACCGCGTAGGCACGGACGCCCGCTTCGTCCTCGGGCCCGGTGACGGGGGCGATCTCGCAGTCCTCCAGATACACGCCGCCCCGGTCCGCCAACAGCGGTGACGTGGCTGCCCACAGGCCGGTGGCGGCGCCCTGCGAGGCGGTCTTGAAGTCCTCGCCGATCACGTTGCCGTGCTCGTCCACCCATCCGTTGTCCATCTGCTCCTGGAGCGTCATCTCCCGCTGCAGCGCGGTGATGATCTTGCCCGGGTGGAGCGAGAAGGCCCGGACGCCGTCCTCGCGGCCGAGGGCGTCGAGGTGGACGGCGAAGAGCGCGTTGGCGGTCTTGGACTGGCCGTACGCGTGCCACTTGTCGTATCCGGTACGGAAATGGGGGCCGTGCCAGCGGATGCCGGTGATCCCGTGCCCGGCGGAGCTGTAGGCCACAACCCGCGCTCCGTCGGCGGCGGCCAGGAGCGGGTACAGCTCGCAGGCGAGGGTAAAGTGCCCGAAGTGGTTGGCAGCCAACTGGCTCTCCCACCCGGGCCCGACGCGCCGCTCCGGGGTGGCCATGACTCCGGCGGTGGCGAAGAGCAGGTCGAGCGCGGTCAGCGACGCACCCAGGTGCGCGGCCGCCGCCCGTACGGTTCCGAGGTCGCACAGGTCCATGGGGACGACCTCCACGTCACCGCCCAGCCCGGCGAGCGCGGCACGGGCGGCGTCGGGCCGCCGCGCCGGAACGACTACCCGCGCCCCGGCGCCGACGAGCGCCCGGGTGGTTTCGAGCCCGAGCCCGGAGTAGCCGCCGGTCACGACGGCGTTCCGGCCGGAGAGGTCGAGGCCCGCGATGACGTCCTGGGCGGTGCTGGCGACGGAAAAGGGAGAGCCGAGAGGCTGCTGTTCAGTGGCGGTCATGGATGCGAAGCTACGATCTGGACCTCGTTCTAGATCAAGTCCTACGCATCCCCGCATGGCAACCACCACGGACACGCTGAGTATCGGCGAGGTGTCCGACCGCACCGGCCTCAGCGTCCACGCCCTCCGCTTCTACGAACGCGAGGGCCTGCTCGTGGGCCCGGTGCACCGCACCTCCGGCGGCAGGCGCCGGTACAGCGTGCCGGATGTCGAATGGCTGCTCATCTGCGTGAAGCTGCGGGAATCCGGTATGCCCCTGGCCGAACTGAAACGGTTCGCCGAACTCGTGCGCCAGGGCCCGGGCAACGAGGCCGAACGCCTCCGGCTCCTGGACACCCACCGCCAGCGCGTCGACGCCCAAATCGCGGCCCTGGAGGAGTGCCGCTCGGTCATCACCTGGAAGGTCGGCGTCTACGCGGACCACCTGGCGCGGGGCGAGGCGACCGGCCTCTGGGACCCGACGGCGTGACGGCGATCACGCCCGGGGCCCCTGTCGCCTCAGCCGCGGCGGGGCGGGGCGAGCTTCGCCAGGTCGAGGACGATCTCAAAGGGCACCGGCCGGGTGAGTGAGCCCCTGAAGATGCCAACGGGTACGTAGGTCGCGGTCGGTCCGTCCAACTCGTAGACGTGCACGACGGGTGCCCCGTCCTCGTCCTCGATGCACCAGTAGTGCGGGATGCCGGCCTCCGCGTACTTCCGTAGCTTCACCGTGCGGTCCCTGTGTGCGGACTCGGGGGAGACGACCTCTACGGCCAGTCGCACTTCGTCCGGTGCGAACCAGGTGCGGTCGCCGTCGAAGTCGGCCGTCGTCACCAGCAGATCCGGCTCGGGCCGATTGCGCTGGTCGAGTTTGATGGTCATCTCCCGTCCGACCCGCACATCGGCCGGTGCCTGCTCCATGAGAGCCACGGTGAGCATCGTGACGAGATGGCCGTGCCACCACCGCTGCGGGGACATCATGAAGACGAGTGCTCCGTCGATCAGCTCGGTGTGGCGCGGCGCTTCCGGGAGGCGGTCCAGATCCTCCGCGTACCAGCCTTCCGCGCGGGGCGGGCGCATCCAGTCGGGCAGTGCGGTCATGCCTCAACCGTATCGACTCAGCCGGGTCCGGGCCACGAGATCGGCCCCGGCGGAACTGGGAACCCTCGACCGAACAGGTCAAATGCCCTGGGCGGGCCGTGGGGCCGGAATTCCCCTAGCCATCAGGATGAGGTGACCTGTTCCCCATCCTGTGGAGCAGAGCTGCCCGCCCGGGTGGCCTTCAGCTTCCTGCGATTGCGGGGCAGCCCATGGCAAGCCCAAGTGGCTCCACAACAAGGCTGCGATCCTCCTCCGTAAGTGATCACCACCTGAGTCACTAACTGCCAGTCAGATAAATTGCTAGACGCTCTTGTTCACCGTAGCGATGTGCCTTTAAACTTCGGCACGGCGGGAGCCTCCCGCCCTCATCTTCCATCGCTTCGCCGCGCATCACGCATCGCACATCCTTCCGAATATCATCTCTCAACATATCCATCATTCAGCCCTCATCACGCCACTCGCAGCGCGCATCGTTCACATCCGCACTCCAAATCCCTTCAGACATTGGAGTACGTTATGAACGACAAGTGGACCGCCATCATCACCCTCGTGACGATGGTTTCCCTTTCCTTCGCCTTCTCCGCAGAATTCGGATGGGCGATTATTTGCGCCGTGGTCACCGAGGTCTGCGTAAAGCACCTCAAGTCTAACAACATCGACCAGTAGCGCGATGAGGGGCCGCCGCCCTGCGGCGGCCCCTCATCATTTCTTACCAAGTAGCTCCCGGGAGCCAAATTGGACGTTCTGATCGTCGACACGACACGCGCCAACAACGGAACAGCGGCAGCCATCACGGATTCTGTCGTCGCAAGGCATCCTGGGCTCGCCAAGCTGGCCCTCGTAACACGGGCCGACCAGGCAGAGGAGTTCAGCTCACTTCCCATCGGAACGGAGAACCGAACGCTGGTCGGCCTGCCGGGTGACCTGGAGGCCGCCCAGGCTGTGGCGGATCTCATCAAGAACTATTCCGCAGAGTTCGACGACGCCGCTTTCACCGTCTACTCGTTCCATTACCGGGTTCTCGGCAAGCAAGGAGATCTGGCTCTACTCGACAAGCCGATCAACACGTACAGCCTCCGAGACCACGTCCCCGGTCGGGTCGGACCGCAAGGCTCCTCCTGGCCCGTTGCGCTCATGCCGCTGGAAGACGCGCTAAAGGCCCTCAGGACAGCCCTCCAGCGGGCCCAAGCGCCGTCGGGTGCCCGGCGCCCCGTCTACAAGACAGAGCTCCGCACCCTCTTGACCATGGAAGAGCCGCGATTCGACAAGAATCGATACCCGCTCGCGGGGACTCATCGCCTCATCTCGCTACTGCTGCAGGAGGCACTGAGCCGGGGGATGATCGCCCAGTTCGGAACCGAACCGACCATCAGCGTAGCTCTCCAGGAACCCGCGGGCCCCTCCCGCGGCATGGTCCCATCGCCCGCGTCCACACGATCCGTGACCGCGGTTGCTTCGACAGCCGCCACTGCCAATCCGGCGACAACGCCCACGACGGCCGCCGCCGGCATCCCCGCTCAGGCTCACGCCTCGGCCGTTCCAACCGCTTCCGTCAACGACACCCGGTCATGGCACTTCGCCAACGTCCTCCGGCAGTTGCGGCTGGGGCCGTACCCAGAGGTTCGACACGATCTCTACGACAGGATCATCGCGATCACGCAGGAGAATCAGGACTCATCTGCCGAGCTCACCGTGCGGACACTGGCGCGAAGGGCGGTCGCCCAAGTCCGGTCCAACGCTCCCGAGCACTTCCCTCGACGTAATGGCGATGACTTGCCGAGGGACAGGTACGACTGGCGTGGCCTAGAGAATTTCATGGTACACGTTCTAAGCCGGACGGAAATAGCTCTCGGCGCGAACGGAAAGCCGCTTCCACGCGAGACGTCGATCTGGGAGACTCGGCAAGCTCCGGTACAACAGCCACTTCCTGCTGACATAAAATTCGCTTTTGACGCAGAAATGGTATTCGAGGTCGTTCGGGTATGCGGAAACGTAACGCCCGACGACATCGTCCATCTTGCCGGTGCCATGCTTGGCGGACGCGGCGCACAGCAGACGGACCACATGGAAAATGTTCTTGACTATCTGCTGAAGCAGGGGCGGGTCACGGGTCATCCGGGAACGGAGTGGCTAGTTCCGACAGGTGAATGAGCCCACACCCCGAGGGTGTGCCCCCTCCGCCACGCGCTACAAAGGCGCACCCTCGGGCGAGGCAACCCGTCACCCCCGGTCCCGTAGCTCCCGGCGCAATATCTTCCCCGAGGCTGCCCTCGGCACCGTGTCCGTGAATTCCAGGCGGCGGATCTTCTTGTACGGGGCCACCCGGTCCGCGACCCACGCCATCAGGGCGGCCTCCGTGAGGGACGTGTCCGGGGTTCGGACCACGTACGCCTTCGGGATCTCGTTGCCCTCGGAGTCCTGGACGCCGATCACCGCCGCGTCCGTCACGTCCTCGTGGGCCAGGAGCAGCGCTTCCAGCTCCGCGGGGGCGACCTGGTAGCCCTTGTACTTGATCAGCTCCTTCACGCGGTCCACGACGAACAGCCAGCCCGCCTCGTCGACGCGGCCGATGTCGCCCGTGTGCACCCAGCCGTCGGCGTCGATCATCGCGGCGGTGGCGTCGGGGCGGCCCAGGTAGCCCTTCATGACCTGGGGGCCCCGGATCAGGATCTCGCCAGGTTCGCCGGGCCCCGCGTCCTCGCCGGTGTCGTCCAGGGACACGATCCGCATCTCGGTGCTGGGGAGCAGCCGGCCGACCGCGCCCGGTGGCGGGTTCTCGGCGGAGAGCGGGACCACATGGGTGCCGGGGGACAGCTCCGTCATGCCGTACGCCTGGCGCACCGGGGGCAGGCCGAGGCGGCGGGAGCAGGCGGTGGCCAGGTCCGCGTCCAGCGGGGCGGCGGCGCTGACGATGTACTCCAGCGAGGACAGGTCGTACCGGTCCACCACCGGGTGCTTCGCCAGGGCCAGCACGATCGGCGGGGCCACGTACAGGCCGTTGATCCGGTGCTTCTCGATCGCCGCCAGGAACTGTTCCAGGTCGAAGCGCGGCAGGACCACCACCGTGGCGCCCAGTCTCAGGGGGGCGTTCATCAGGGCCGTCAGGCCGTAGATGTGAAAAAGGGGCAGGACGGCCAGAATCACATGCCCCTCGCCCAGCGGTACGAAGGGGTTCAGTTGTTCCAGGTTCGTCGCCATCGACCTGTGCGTCAGCATCACCCCCTTCGGCGCGCCCGTCGTGCCCGACGAGTACGGGAGTGCCGCGATGTCCTCGGCCGGGTCCACGGGCACCACCGGTTCCGGGGCGGTCGTGGTGAGCATGTCCAGGATCGAGGGGTGGCCCTCCGCCTGGTCGCAGACGAAGATCTCCTCGACGCCGCCCGCGAGTTCGGCGGCGCTGCGGGCGGTCGCGAGGAGCGGGGAGACGGTGACGATCCAGCGGGCGGCGGAGTCGCGGAGCTGCTTGGCGAACTCCTCGGCCGTGGCCAGCGGGTGCACGGTCGTGACCGTGGCGCCCGCGCGGGTCGCCGCGTGGAAGACGGCCGGGTAGGCGATGGTGTTCGGGCTGTGCAGGGCGAGCACGTCGCCCTTGACGACCCCGGCGGCGGCCAGCCCGGCGGCGATCCTGCGGTGGAAGGCGTCGAGCTGCGCGTAGGTGAGGCGGCTGCTGTCGTTCGTACCGTCGATCAGGGCGACGGTGTCCCCGAACCGTTCGGTGGCGTGCCCGAGCACCGCGTCGTGGATCGCGGCGTCGAGCGGCTGGATGTCGGGGTAGTCGCTGCGGAACACGTGCGCCATCTCGGTCCCTTCGATGCTCCGGGGTGGGGCGGCGGCGGGGCGCCGCCGCCCGTACAGCGGTGTGTGTCCCTCAGTACGACTTCGGGAGCCCCAGCGTCTGGTGCGACACGTAGTTCAGGATCATTTCCCTGCTCACCGGCGCGATCCGGGCGACCCGCGCCCCCGTGATCAGCGAGGCGAGCCCGTATTCGCGGGTGAGGCCGTTGCCGCCCAGCGTGTGCACCGCCTGGTCCACCGCGCGTACGCACGCCTCGCCCGCCGCGTACTTCGCCATGTTCGCGGCCTCGCCCGCGCCGAGGTCGTCGCCCGCGTCGTACAGGCGGGCGGCCTTCTGCATCATCAGGCGGGCGAGTTCGAGTTCGATGTGGGCCTGGGCCAGCGGGTGGGCGATGGCCTGGTGGGCGCCGATGGGCTCCTTCCAGACCTGGCGCGTCTTCGCGTACTCGACCGCCCGGCCGAGCGCGTAGCGGCCCATGCCGATGCCGAAGGCCGCGGTCATGATGCGTTCGGGGTTGAGCCCGGCGAACAGCTGGAGCAGCCCCGCGTCCTCGTCGCCCACCAGTGCGTCGGCGGGCAGCCGTACGTCGTCCAGGACGAGTTCGAACTGCTTCTCGGGTGCCTGGACCTCCATGTCGATCGGGGACCGCTGGAAGCCGGGGGTGTCGCGGGGGACGATGAACAGGCACGCCTTGAGCTTGCCGGTCCGCGCGTCCTCGGTGCGGCCGACGATCAGGGTGGCGTCCGCGATGTCCACGCCGGAGACGAAGACCTTGCGGCCGGTGAGCAGCCAGTGGTCGCCGTCGCGGCGGGCGGTCGTGGTGATGCGGTGGGAGTTGGAGCCGGCGTCCGGCTCGGTGATGCCGAAGGCCATGGTCAGGCTGCCGTCCGCGAGGCCGGGCAGCCACTGCCGCTTCTGTTCGTCGGTGCCGAAGCGGGCTATCACCGTGCCGCAGATGGCGGGCGACACGATCATCATCAGGAGCGGCGAGCCGGACGCGCCCAACTCCTCCAGCACGATGGACAGTTCCGCCATTCCGGCGCCCCCGCCGCCGTACTCCTCGGGGAGGTTCACGCCGAGGAAGCCGGCCTTCGCGGCGTCCGCCCACAGCTCGCGCGGGTGGCCGCCCCCGCTGACGAGGCCGGTCATGTACTCCCGCCCGTACCGCTTGCCGAGGGCGGCGACGGCGGCGCGCAGGGCCTGGTGCTCTTCGGTTTCGAGGATGGTACTCGTGCTCATGCGTGCTCCTCAGCGGGGTCTGCGGATTCCGTGACGACGGCGAGCAGGGCGCCCACCTCCACCTGCTGGCCGGGCGCGGCGTGCAGGGCGGTGAGCGTGCCGGCGGCGGGGGCGAGGACGCGGTGCTCCATCTTCATCGCCTCCAGCCAGATCAGCGGCTGCCCGGCGGCCACGGCGGCCCCCTCCGCGAGGCCGTCCGCGAGGCGGACGACCGTGCCGGGCATGGGGGCGAGCAGGGAGCCGGGTTCGGTGCGGTCGGCGGGGTCGGTGAAGCGCGGCAGGGCGGTGAGGGTGTACGCGCCGGACGCGGTGTCCACGTACACCCTGCCGTCGCGGGCGAGTACGTCGTAGTGGCGGGTGACCCCGCCGTGTTCGAGGGTGACGCGGGCGCGGCCGGCGGCGACCACGCGGACGTCCTCGACGCCCCCGCCGCCCTCCACCCTCAGCCCGTCCCGGGTCCGCCGGTACGCGATCTCGTGCTCGGCGCCGTCCGGTTCGGCCCGGTAGCGGCGGAGCTGGGGCTGCGAGGGGAGGTTGCGCCAGGCGCCGAACCGGGCGAAGCCGCCCGCGGTGGTGTCCGTGGCGTTGCGCGCCGCCTCGCCCACGGCGGCCGCGGTGGCGGCGAGCCGGACGGCGACCGTGTCGGCCACCTCCGTCAGCCCTGGCAGGTTGCGATCGTAGAAGCCGGTGTCCGGGCGGGCGTCCGCGAAGTCCGGGTGGCGCAGGGAGCGGACGAGGAGGTCGCGGTTGGTGACCGGGCCGTGGACGCGGGCCCGCTCCAGGGCGCGGGCGAGCAGCCGTACGGCCTCGGCGCGCGTCCCGGCGTGCGCGATCACCTTGGCGAGCATCGGGTCGTAGTGGACGCCGATCGTGTCGCCCCCGGTGTATCCGGTGTCCAGCCGCAGCCCCGGCTCGTCCGGCACCGCGAGCGCGTGCAGCGTCCCGGTCTGCGGCTGCCAGTCCCTGGCCGGGTCCTCCGCGTACAGCCGGGCCTCCACGGCGTGCCCGGCGGGCGGCGGGGGTGCGGGGGACGGCAGCGGCGCGCCCTCGGCGACGCGGAGCTGGAGCGCGACGAGGTCGAGGCCGTACACCTCCTCGGTGACGGGGTGCTCGACCTGGAGGCGGGTGTTCATCTCCAGGAAGTACGGCCGGCCGTCCGCCGTGACCAGGAACTCCACGGTTCCGGCGCCCCGGTAGTCGACGGCGCGGGCGGCGGCCACCGCGGCCTCGTGCAGCCGCTCGCGCAGCTCGTCGGACAGGCCGGGCGCGGGGGCCTCCTCGATGACCTTCTGGTGGCGGCGCTGGAGCGAGCAGTCGCGGGTGCCGAGCGCCCAGACGCCGCCGTGCGCGTCGGCCATCACCTGGACCTCGACGTGCCGGCCGCGCTCCACGTACGGCTCGGCGAACACCTCGCCGTCCCCGAACGCGGACAGCGCCTCCGCGCGGGCGGCCGTCAACTCCGCGGCCAGCGCGGCCGGTTCCCGTACGATCCGCATCCCGCGGCCTCCGCCGCCGGCCGCCGCCTTGAGCAGCAGCGGCAGGTCGCCGGCGGTCGCGGCGGCCGGGTCGACGGGCGCCAGGAGCGGTACTCCGGCGGCGGCCATCAGCTCCTTGGCGCGGGTCTTGGACGCCATGAGCTCGATCGCCTCGGCGGGCGGCCCGATCCAGCGCAGCCCGGCGTCCTGGACGGCGGCGGCGAATCCGGCGTTCTCGGAGAGGAAGCCGTAGCCGGGGTGCACGGCGTCCGCCCCGGCCGCGAGCGCGGCGGCCACGACGAGGTCGCCGCGCAGATAGGTGTCGGCGGGGGCCGCGCCCGGCAGCCGTACGGCGGTGTCGGCCTCCCGGACGTGCAGCGCCCCGGCGTCGGCGTCCGAGTACACGGCGACGGTGGCGATGCCGAGGGCCCGGCAGGTGCGGAAGATCCGGCAGGCGATCTCGCCCCGGTTGGCGACGAGCAGGCTGGTGATCATCTCAACTCACATCCGGAAGACGCCGAAACCGCCGCGGGCGCCCTCGATCGGTGCGGTGTGGATGGCGGACAGGCACATCCCGAGGACGGTCCGGGTGTCGCGCGGATCGATGACCCCGTCGTCGTACAGCCGTCCGGACAGGAACATCGGCAGGGACTCGGACTCGATCTGCTGCTCGACCATGGCGCGCAGGGCGGCGTCCGCCTCGTCGTCGTACGGGCGGCCCTTGGCGGCGGCCGAGGCGCGGGCGACGAGGGAGAGCACCCCGGCGAGTTGCTGCGGGCCCATGACGGCGGACTTGCTGCCGGGCCAGGCGAACAGGAAGCGCGGGTCGTACGCCCTGCCGCACATGCCGTAGTGGCCGGCGCCGTAGGAGGCGCCCATCAGAACCGACAGGTGCGGGACCTTCGAGTTCGAGACGGCGTTGATCATCATCGCGCCGTGCTTGATGATGCCGCCCTGCTCGTACTCCCTGCCGACCATGTAGCCGGTGGTGTTGTGCAGGAACAGGAGCGGGATGTCGCGCTGGTTGGCGAGCTGGATGAACTGGGCGGCCTTCTGCGACTCCTCGCTGAACAGCACGCCCCGCGCGTTGGCGAGGATGCCGACCGGGTAGCCGTGCAGAGCGGCCCAGCCGGTGACAAGACTCGTCCCGTACAGCGGTTTGAACGCGTCGAAGTCGGAGCCGTCGACCAGCCGGGCGATGACCTCGCGCGGGTCGAACGGCACCTTGAGGTCGCCGGGCACGATGCCGATCAGCTCGTCCTCGTCGTACTTCGGCGGCTCGCCCGGACCCGGATCGGGGTGCGCCTTGCGCCGGTTGAGGCGGGCGACGATACGGCGGGCCTGGCGCAGGGCGTCGTGCTCGTCCACGGCGAAGTGGTCGGCGAGCCCGGACGTACGGGCGTGCATCGCGGCGCCGCCGAGCGATTCGTCGTCGCTCTCCTCGCCGGTGGCCATCTTCACCAGCGGCGGCCCGCCCAGGAACACCTTGGACCGTTCCCGGATCATGACCGTGTGGTCGGACATGCCGGGGACGTACGCGCCTCCGGCGGTGGAGTTGCCGAAGACGACGGCGACGGTCGGGATGCCGGCGGCGGAGAGCCGGGTGAGGTCGCGGAAGAGGGCCCCGCCGGGGATGAAGATTTTCTTCTGGGACGGCAGGTCGGCGCCGCCGGACTCGACGAGGCTGATGACGGGCAGCCGGTTGGCGAAGGCGATCTCGTTGGCCCGCAGCGCCTTCTTCAGCGTCCACGGGTTGGAGGCTCCGCCGCGTACGGTCGGGTCGTTGGCGGTGATCAGGCACTCCACGCCCGCCACCACCCCGATCCCGGTGACGAGCGAGGCGCCCACCGCGTAGTCGCTGCCCCAGGCCGCCAGCGGCGACAGCTCCAGGAACGGTGTGTCCGGGTCCACGAGCAGCTCGATCCGCTCGCGGGCGAGCAGCTTGCCGCGCCCCCGGTGCCGCTCCACGTACTTCTCGCCGCCGCCCGCCAGGGCCTTGGCGTGTGCGGCGTCCAGTTCGGCGAGCTTGTCGAGCATGGCGGCCCGGTTGGCCGCGTAGTCGGGGCTCGCGGTGTCGAGCCCGGTGGGCAGGACGGTCATGCGGGCACCTCCGGGTGCGCGGTGCGGTCCAGCAGGGTCACGGGGATCTCCAGATGGCGGGCGCGCAGCCACTCCCCCACGGCCTTGGCCTGCGGGTCGAAGCGGTGCTGCGCGGCGACGCCCTCGCCGAGGAGCCCGTGCACGGTGAAGTTCAGCGCGCGCAGGTTCGGCAGGACATGGCGTACGACGGTGAGCTCGGCGGTCTCCGGGAGGAGCCGGCGGAAGCGGTCGACGGTCAGCTCGTGCGCCAGCCACCGCCACGCGTCCTCGCTGCGGACCCAGACGCCGACGTTGGCGTCCCCGCCCTTGTCCCCGCTCCGCGCCCCGGCGATCCGCCCGAGCGGCGCGCGACGGGTGGGTCCGGGCTCCAACGGCGGTGGCAGCGGCGGCTGTTCGACGTCACGCAGGGGCCGGGTGTGTACGGGGTGGGCGACCGCGAGCCGGGTCCCGTCGGGCAGTACGGCGGTGTGTTCGACGTCTCCCGCCGGTACGGAGCGGGCCTCGAAGACGCCGTAGGGGGCGCCCTTGCCGGGCGGCGCCGTGACGTGGAAGCCGGGGTAGCTGCCGAGGGCCAGCTCGATCGCCGCGCCGGACAACGCCCGCCCCACGGGCTCCTGTTCCGGGTCGCGGACGACGAGCCGGAGCAGCGCGCTCGCGGCCTCCTCGGTGCCGGCGTCGGGCCGGTCGGTACGGGCCAGCTCCCAGCGGACGTCCTGCGGCCGGCGCCCGGCGCGCGCGAAGGCGTCCGCGAACTGGGTCTTCACCAGGCGGGCCTTGGCCTCGATGTCGAGCCCGGTGAGGACGAAGACGACCTCGTTGCGCCAGCCGCCGAGCCGGGTGAGCCCGGCCTTGAGGGTGGGCGGCGGGGCCTCGCCGCGTACGCCGGAGATCCTGACCCGGTCCGGGCCGTTCCGCACCAGCCGTACGGTGTCGAGCCGGGCGGTGACGTCCGGGCCCGCGTACCGGGCGCCGCCCGTCTCGTACAGGAGCTGGGCGGTGACGGTGCCGACGTCCACGACGCCGCCGGTGCCGTCGTGCTTGGTGATGACGGAGCTGCCGTCCGGGTGGATCTCGGCGACGGGGAAGCCGGGGCGGCGCAGGTCGTGGCCGCGGAAGAAGGCGTAGTTGCCGCCGGTGGCCTGGGTGCCGCACTCCAGGACGTGCCCGGCGACCACGGCACCGGCCAGCGCGTCGTGGTCGTCGGGGCCCCAGCCGAAGTGGGCGGCGGCGGGGCCGGTGACGAGGGCGGCGTCGGTCACCCGGCCGGTGACGACGACCTCGGCACCGGCCCGCAGGCAGGCCGCGATGCCCGCTCCCCCGAGGTAGGCGTTGGCGGTGAGGAACCCCTCCGGTACGGGCAGGGCGTCCCCCTCCACATGGGCGACGCGCACCGGCACCCCGGCCTTCGCGGCCAGGTCCCGGATGGCGTCGGCGAGCCCGGCCGGGTTGAGGCCGCCCGCGTTGGCGACGATCCGCACGCCGCGTTCCCGGGCGAGGCCGAGCCCTTCCTCCAGCTGGCGCAGGAAGGTGGTGGCGTAGCCGCGCGCCGGGTCCTTGAGGCGGCTGCGGCCGAGGATGAGCATGGTCAGCTCGGCGAGGTAGTCCCCGGTGAGGATGTCGAGGGGGCCGCCGGTGAGCATTTCGCGCAGGGCGTCGAAGCGGTCGCCGTAGAAGCCGGAGGCGTTGCCGATGCGGAGGGGTGGGGACGCGGAGCCGGGGGCGGGGGCGGCGGGCGCCTCCCCGGCCCCGTTCCCGGCCCCGGAGGCGGCCCCCTCCCCGGCCGGCCCCCTCATCGCTCCGCCTTCGGCGGCCGGCCCGCGCCCGCCGGGCCGGCGAATGCCTGGGCGATGGAGAGCCAGGCGTCCGCGTCCGGGCCCTCGGCCCGCACCGCGAGGTCGTCGCGGTGGGCGCGCTGGGTGACCAGCAGGCAGAAGTCGTACAGCGGGCCGGTGACGCGCTGGGCCGCGTCCTCGGGCCCGTACGTGATCAACTGGCCGTCCGGCGCCTCCAGTTCCACCCGGAACTCCTCGGCGGGGGCCCGCTCGCCCCGGACGAAGTAGGCGTAGTCGCGGGCCCGGACGCCGATGCGGGCGACATGGCGCAGCCGGGCGGTCGGGGCGCGGGTCGCTCCCATCGCGTCGGCGATGTCCTGGCCGTGGGCCCAGGTCTCCATGAGCCGGGCGGTCGCCATGGAGGCGATGCTCATGGGCGGGCCGTACCAGGGGAACTTCGTGCCGGCGGGGGCGGCGGCCAGCGCCTCGTACAGCCGCTCGCGGCCCTCGCGCCAGCGGACGAGCAGGGCGTCGGGGGCGTACGCGGCGACGATCTCCCCGGCGGCCCGGTCCACGAAGTGCTCGGGGTCCGCGAGCGCCTTCTCGACCTCGCCGCCGAACCCCGCCGGATCGGTGACCGCCTTCAGCGCGACCCCGTCCGTCCAGCTCAGGTGCGCCACCTGGTGGGCGATCGTCCACCCCGGTGCGGGTGTCTCCCCCGCCCACTGCGGCGCGCTCAACCCGGCGACCAGCAGATCGAGTTCCTCGCTCTCCCCGCGCAGATCGTCGAGCACGGCTGCGGCATCGGACACGGTGCGCTCCCCTCGGGGCGTGGCGGTGTGTCTGGGGAGCCTGCCAGCGCGAAGCAAAACAATCAAGCATGCTTGCATGATTTTGTCGGGGCCCCTGCTCCGACCCCCGACCCTCAGCCCTGTTCGAAGTACGCCGCGCTCTCCGCGTCCGCCGGGTAGTACAGCTCGATGGCGACCTCGTCCAGAGTGATGTCCATCGGGGTGCCGAAGGTGGTGATGGTGGAGAACATCCGCACCTCGCGCCCGCCGAGCCGCAGGATCATCGGCAGGACCACGTCGGATTCGGCCGCGATCGAGCGCTCCGCCGCCTCCGCGTCGTCGCCGTCCCCGGCCGCCGGTCCCAGCAGCTCGTCGTACAGCGCGGCGAGCCGGGGATCGGGGGCGGCGGCGAGCTGGCGGCCGACGCGGGCCCGGAACACCGCGCGGACGTCGGCGAGGTTGACGACCAGCGGGGCGAAACCGCGCGGGTCCAGGCCGAGGCGTACGAGGTTGACCGGCGGGCGCAGCAGTTCGGGGGCGACGCCGGCGAAGAACGGCTCGACGGCCCGGTTGGCGCGCAGGATGTCCCAGCGGCGGTCGAAGGCCACCGCCGGATACGGCTCGTGCGCCCGGAGCACCCGCTCGACCGCCTCACGGGCCGCCGCGAGGGCGCCGTCCCCGAGGGGCCGTTCCGGGTACCGGGGCGCGAAGCCGGCCGCGAGGAGCAGCCGGTTGCGCTCGCGCAGGGGCACGTCCAGCCGCTCGGCGAGCCGCAGGACCATGTCGGCGCTCGGGTTCGTCTTCCCCGTCTCCACCAGGCTGACGTGGCGTGCCGAAACGCCGGCCGCGAGCGCGAGGTCGAGCTGGCTGACGCGCCTGCGGTGCCGCCACCGCCGTAGGAGTTCGCCGACTGTCACGGGGGCCGACCGTACCCGCCGGGCGGGCCGTCCGCCATGACATGGCATGTCATCGACGGCGGCCCCGGCGGCGGCCCACACTGCCCCCATGACTGCACGGAACACGACCTCGGGCATCAAGAGCTCGGACAACAAGACCCTGGTGAGCTGGGCCCTGGCCACCTTGCTGGAGACCGGCGGCACGGAGGCGTTCGCCCCGGTGCTGAGCGACGGCTTCAGGCATCACCGGCCCGGCGGGCACACCGCGACGAAGGCGGAGTGGCTGGCGGCCGTGGAGGCGGCGATCGGCCCGACGACCGGGATGAAGGTGGAGATCGATCATCTGCTGGCGGACGAGGAGCACGTGGTGGTCCACTCCCGGCGCGAGCTTCCGGGCGGCCCGCAGATCGTGGTGGTGGACATCTGGCGCGTCGAGGGCGGGCTGATCGCGGAGGGCTGGGAGATCATCGAGCCGGTGGCGGCAGCGGCGGCGAACCTGTCGTGGTGGGCCCCGGCGGACCGCTGACCGGCCCGCTCACTGGGCGGAGACGCCCCGTACCTGGCTGCGGACCGCGCCCATGCTCGCGCCGATGACCAGAGCGATGGCGAGGGCGTCCGTGGTGGCCAGGGCCTGGTCGAGGACCAGGAAGCCGGCCAGGGCGGCGATGGCGGGCTCCAGGCTCATCAGGATGGCGAAGGTGGGCGCGGGCAGCCGGCGCAGGGCGATCAGCTCCAGCGTGTACGGGAGGACGGAGCTGAGCAGCGCGACGGCCGCGCCGAGGCCGAGCGTCGTCGGGTCGATGAGCCGGGAGCCGGCGTCCATGATGCCGAGCGGCAGCGAGAGGAGCGCGGCGACGACCATGGCCAGGGCGAGGCCGTCCGCCTGGGGGAAGCGGCGGCCGGTGCGGGCGCTGAAGACGATGTACGCCGCCCACATCGCGCCGGCGCCCAGCGCGTACGCGGCTCCGGCCGGGTCGAGGCGGTCGAAGCCGCCGCCGCTGAGCAGGACGACCCCGCCGAGCGCGAGGGCGGCCCAGACGACGTTGACCAGGCGGCGCGAGGCGATCACGGAGAGGGCGAGCGGGCCGAGCACCTCCAGGGTGACGGCGGCGCCGAGCGGGATGCGGTCGGCGGCCTGGTAGAACAGCGTGTTCATGGCGCCCATGGCGACGCCGAAGGCGGCCACCGTGCCCCAGTCGGCTCGCGAGTGGCCGCGCAGCCGGGGGCGGCAGACGACGAGCAGGACGAGCGCGGCGGCGGCCAGCCGCAGCGTGACGACGCCGAGCGCTCCGGCGCGGGGCATGAGCAGCACGGCTATCGCGGCGCCGAACTGCACGGAGAGCCCACCGGCGACGACCAGGGCGACCGGCGCGAGCGCGGCCCGCCGCCCGCCTGCCCGCCCGCCCCCCGGCCCGGCGAGCGCGGGCGCGGCGACCGCCTCCGGCACGGCGACGGCGGCTGCTACCGGTTCTGCGGCGGTGGTCTGCTCGTTCACCTGGGGCCTGTCCTTCGCGATTCGACGCACATCAATAGTTCACCATGAAGTACTCCACAGTGCACGGTACTGCACTCACCCTGTGCGGACCCGCCCGTCCACGGTAAGGAATCGCGCAAGACGTGCGAAATGCGGCCGGGTCCGGCGCGGGATCAGTCCGCCGAACCCGGCCCCAGGTCCCGTTCCAGCCCCTCCGCCAGCAGTTCCGCGAGGTGGCGGCCGGGTACGCCGGCGAGCTGGTCGAGCTGGGTGCGGCAGGAGTAGCCGTCGGCCAGGATCGCGGTGTCCGGGGCGGCCTCCCGGACGGCCGGGAGCAGCTGGTCCTCGGCGCAGGCGACGGACACCTCCCAGTGCCCCCGTTCGAAGCCGAAGTTGCCGGCGAGCCCGCAGCAGCCGCCGGACAGTTCGCCGGTCAGGCCCGCCTTCGCGCGCAGCCGCCGGTCCGCCTCGTCGCCGAGCACGGCGTGCTGGTGGCAGTGGGTCTGGCCGGTGACGGGCCGGTCCAGACGCGGGGGCCGCCAGTCGGGGGCGTACTCCTCCAGGTACTGGGCGAGGGTGCGCACGGAGGCGGCGAGCCGGGCGGCGCGCGGGTCGTCGGGCAGCAGCTCGGGCAGATCGGTGCGCAGGGTCGCGGCGCAGCTCGGTTCGAGGACGACCAGGGGCGCTCCGCCGGTGTCGCCGAGCCGGTCCAGGGTGCGCCGCATCACGGCGCGGGCCCGGTCGAGCTGGCCGGTGGAGACGTAGGTGAGGCCGCAGCAGAGCCCGTTCCCGGGGAGTACGGGGGTGCGCCCGGCGGCCTCCAGGACGCGCACGGCCGCCCGGCCGACCTGGGGCGACAGGTGCTCGGTGAAGGTGTCGGGCCACAGCAGGACCGTCCGGTCCCCGGCGGGCTCCTGCCGGTGGCGCCGGAACCAGCGGCTGAACGTCTCACGCGCCAGCGGCGGAATCCCGCGCTCCGGCGCGATTCCGGCGAGCCGCTTGGCGAGGGCGGCGAGCGGGCGCCGGCGGGCCAGCAGGTTGAGCGGCCCGGCGAGGGGCGCGGCAAGCCGGAGCCACCGCGGCAGCCGGCCCAGCGCGTAGTGGGAGGCGGGGCGCGGCCGGTGGCGGTAGTGGTGGTGCAGGAACTCCGCCTTGTACGTGGCCATGTCCACGCCCACCGGGCAGTCGCTGCGGCAGCCCTTGCAGGACAGGCACAGGTCGAGCGCGTCCCGTACCTCCGTGGAGCGCCAGCCGTCCGTGATCACGCCGCCCGCGTCCCCGGCGAGCATTTCGTGCAGCAGCCGGGCCCGGCCGCGCGTCGAGTGGGCCTCCTCGCCGGTCGCCCGGAAGGAGGGGCACATCACGGCCGGTCCGGCCGTCTTCTCCGTACGGCATTTGGCGACGCCGACGCAGCGGCGGACGGCGGCGGAGAAGTCGCCGCCGTCGTGCGGGTAGCCGAAGGCGACGTCGACGGGGCGGCGCGGCAGGACGTCGAAGCGCAGGTTCTCGTCGAGGCGGGCCGGGCGGGCCAGGATGCCGGGGTTCAGGCCGCCGTCCGGGTCCCAGTGGTCCTTGTAGCGGGCGAAGAGGGCGACCAGTTCGTCCCCGTACATCTTCGGCAGGAGTTCGGCGCGGGCCTGGCCGTCGCCGTGTTCGCCGGAGAGCGATCCGCCGTGCGCGACGACGAGCGCGGCCAGCTCCTCGGAGAAGCGGCGGAAGCGGGCCACGCCGTCGCCGGTGAGCAGGTCGAAGTCGATGCGGACGTGGATGCAGCCGTCGCCGAAGTGCCCGTACGGGCTGCCGCGCAGGCCGTGTTCGGCGAGCAGGGCGCGGAAGTCGCGGAGGTAGCCGCCGAGCCGGGCGGGCGGCACCGCGCAGTCCTCCCAGCCGGGCCACGCCTCGCTGCCGCCCCCAAGGACTCCGTCCAGGGGGGACCCCCAGATCCGGGTCGCCGTGCCGGCCGCGTCCTCGCGGATGCGCCACAGGGCCCGCTGCTCGCCGGGCGCGGTGACGACGAGGGTGTCGACGGCGTCACCGGCGGCGGACCGGGCGATCCGTTCGGCGTGCGCCCGTGCCTCGGCCGGGGTGGCGCCGCCCGTCTCGGCGAACAGCCAGGCGCCGCCGCGCGGCAGCCCGGCCGGTTCGCGTACGAGGTCGGCGGCCATGCCCTCCACGGTCAGCGGGTGGTGGGCGAGGAGGCCGGGGGCGGCTTCGGCGGCGGCGGACTCGTCGGCGTAGCCGAGGACGGCGAGGGCGCGGGCGGCGGGCGCCTCGACCAGCCGGACCGTCGCCTCGGTGACGATGCCGAGGGTGCCCTCGCTGCCGCAGAACGCGCGTACGGGGTCGGGGCCGTTCTCGGGCAGCAGGGCGTCCAGCGCGTAACCGGAGATGCGGCGCGGGAGCGCGGGGAAGCCGGTGCGCAGCGGGGCGAGGTGCGCGGTGATCAGTTCGCGGACGCCGGGCGGGCCCCAGCCGCCGGGTTCCAGGCGCAGGGTTTCGCCGCCGTAGCGGGCGACGGTGAGGGCGTGGACGTTGTCGGCGGTGGTGCCCCAGGCGACGGAGTGCGAGCCGCAGGAGTTGTTGCCGATCATGCCGCCGAGCGTGCAGCGGCTGTGGGTCGAGGGGTCGGGGCCGAAGGTCAGGCCGTGCGGGGCGGCGGCGGCCCGCAGGTCGTCCAGGACGAGCCCCGGCTGCACGACCGCCGTCCGGGCGGCGGGGTCCAGTGCCACGAGGGAGCGCAGATGGCGGGTGAGGTCGAGGACGACGCCGGTGCCGGTGGCCTGCCCGGCGATGGAGGTGCCGCCGCCGCGCGGGACGACGGGCACGCCGTGTTCGCGGCACACGGCGAGCGCGGCGGTGATGTCGGCGGCGTCGCGCGGGGCGACCACGCCGAGCGGCACCCGCCGGTAATTGGACGCGTCCATCGTGGTCAGCGCCCTGGCGGTGGCGTCGAAGGCGACCTCGCCGCGCATGGCCCTTCGCAGGTCGCGGACCAGGTCGGCGGGGGCGGGGGACGCGGTGCTGCCATGCGCTGCGGTGCCGGATGCCATGCGTCAAGGATGCCGCCGAAGATCGCCGCACGGGGCCGAGCCCGACATTATTCAGCCGGAAATTGACAAGTTGAAAACCTAAACAGAACGCGGATCACCACCAGTTCTTCCCAAAGAGATCGTCAATTCTCATATAGTGACGGTGACTTAGCTGGGAATCACCTGTTCCAGTTGGCGCCCCCGTCTCACCCGTCCCACCCGCCCCAGGTGCCACGCACGACCGAACCGCCCCGCGCACCACGCGCGTTCGAACCGCCCGTCCGCCACCGTCCGCCCTCAAGGACTCCGCTTTGCGTCCCACATCCCGGCCGACCGCACTGGCCCTTCTGGTCACGGTGGCCCTCGCCGCACCCCTGTGCGCCTGGGCGGCCCTCGCCGCTCCCGAATCGGCCAGGGCCGCGGTGGCCTGGGGCTCCGGCGCGGCCGCCGTACTGCTCGCCGCCGCCGTCGCCACCGCCGTCCACGCCCGCGTCGCGATCCGCCGGCTCCGCGAGGCCCACACCGCGGAGAACGGGCGGTTCACGGCGGAGGTCTCCCGCCTGGTCTCCGCCTCCGCCGCCGAGGCGCAGCGGTTCACCGCGGAGAACGCCCGCGTCAGGGCCGCCGCCGCCGCGGAGGCGGCCCGTGCCAAGGACGAGGCCGCCGCCGAGGCCGCCCGGCTCACCGCCGAGGGCGCCGAACTCCGCAGCCGCCTCACCGCCGAGACCGCGCAGCTGCGGGCCCGCGTCTCGCGCGCCGAGACCGAGCGCTCCGCCGCCCTCACCGCCTGCGCCAACGCGGCCGGCCGGATGCAGGCGCTGGCCACCAGCATGCTCGCCGACCTGCGCGAGATGGAGCACCGGCACACCTCCGAGGACGTCCTCACCGACCTCCTCCACCTGGACCACCGCACCGCCCAGGCCGGCCGGCTCGCCGACTCCATCGCCGTGCTCACCGGCGCCCGCTCCGGCCGCCGCTGGGCCAGGCCCATCGTCATGGAGTCCGTGCTGCGCGGCGCGATGGGCCGGATCAGCGGCTACCAGCGCGTCCGGCTCCACTCCACCAGCGACGTCGCCGTCGCCGGGCACGCCGCCGAGGGCGTCATGCACGCCCTGGCCGAACTCCTGGACAACGCCGCCGCCTTCTCGCCGCCCACGGCCGAGGTCCATGTGTACGTGGAGGAGGTCCCGGCCGGGATCGTCATCACCGTCGAGGACAGCGGCCTGGTCATGAGCGATGTGCAGCTGCGCCGCGCCGAGCGCGCGGTCTCCGCCGGCGACAACGACCTCACCGGCCTGACCGGCACCCGGCTCGGGCTCGCCGTCGTCGGCCGGCTGGCCCGCAAGCACGGGCTGACCGTCTCGTTCCGGCCCTCCGCGCGCGGCGGCACCGGCGCCCTGATGATGCTCCCGCAGGAGATCATCACCCGCACCCAGACCCGTACCGGCGCGACCGGCACCGCCGCCCCGGCCGCGAGCACCCCGGCCACCCGGACCCCGGCCACCGCGACCCCGGGCGTCCCCGCCCCGGCCGCCGAGCCGGAACCCGTACACACCTCCGGCACCGAACCGGCGGCGGCCCCCGGCGACCGGCACACCGCCCCCGCCGGGCAGTCCGGCTCCGGGCCGCTCCGCTCCGACTCGGCCTCGGACACCACCGGCAACCTCCCCCGCTTCGGCGAGAGCGGCCTGCCCAAGCGCTCGCGCGGCCGCACCCTGGCCGCCGCCGAGGCCAGGGCACGCGCCGCCGGCTCCGCGCGGGACACCGACGCGGCCGACGACGCCGCGTCCACCACCCCCGCCCCGGACCCGAAGGCGCGCGCGGCCCGCTTCAGCAGCTTCCGCAACGCCGTACGGCCCGACTCCCCACACCCGGAAGGCGACTCCCGATGACCGCGACCACCGACGAGAAGCTCAACTGGCTGCTGGAGGGGCTCCTGGAACGGACCCCCGGCGCCCGGCACGCCCTCGTGCTGTCCAGGGACGGCCTCAAGCTGTGCCGCACCCCCGAGCTGTCCGTCGACCAGGCGGACCAGCTGGCCGCGATCTCCGCCGGCATCCAGAGCCTGTCCCACGGCGCGTCCGTCGAGTTCGGCAACGGCACCGGCGGCGTCCGCTCCGCCATGGCCGAGTTCTACGGCGGCATCCTGTTCATCGTGGAGGCGGGCGCGGGCGCCCATCTCGCCGTCGTCGCCGCCGAGACCGCCGACGTGGGCCTGGTCGGCCACAACATGAGCGAGCTGGTCGAACAGCTCGGCGAGCATCTCGTCGCCCCGCCCCGCGAACCCGCCGACGCGGTGGCCGGCCGGGGCACCGCCGTATGACGCCGCGCCTGCGCCCCGGCAGGGACGACGGACCGGACCGGCTCTACACCCTCACCGGTGGCCGCACCCGGTCCGACTCCGCCGCCTTCGACCTGGTCACGCTCGTGGTCTCCGAGTGCGAGCCGACGCCCGGCATGCAGTCGGAGCACGTGGCGATCCTGCGGATGTGCCAACGGCCCACCGCCGTCGTCGAGATCGCCGCCGATCTCGACCTGCCCGTCAGCATCGTGCGCATCCTGCTCTGCGACCTGCTCGACACCGGCCGGATCAGCGCCCGCCATCCGCGTACCGCACGCGTATCGGACCGGCTTCCCGCCCCCGACATCCTGGAACAGGTGCTCGTTGGACTCCGCAACCTCTGACCGCGCCACCCTGCAGGCGACGGCCGACAACGGACTGAAGATAGTCGTGGTCGGCGGCTTCGGGGTCGGCAAGACCACCATGGTCCGATCCGTGAGCGAGATCCGTCCGCTCAACACGGAGGAGACGATGACCCGTGCGGGCGAGGCGGTGGACCACCTCGACGGGGTGCGGTCCAAGACGTCCACCACCGTCGCCTTCGACTTCGGCCGGATCAGCCTGGACGAGCGCTCGGTGCTCTATCTGTTCGGCGCGCCCGGCCAGGAGCGCTTCTGGTTCCTGTGGGACCGGCTGTTCTCCGGCACCCTGGGCGCCGTCGTGCTCGTGGACACCCGGCGCCTCGCCGACTCCTGGTACGCGATAGACCGGCTGGAGCACCACGGCACGCCGTTCATCGTCGCCTGCAACGACTTCGGCGGCCCGCTCCACACCGAGCAGCAGCTCCGGGAGGCGCTCGACATCTCCCCGGACGTGCCGCTGGTGGAGTGCGACGCGCGCGACCGGTCCTCCAGCAAGTACGTGCTGATCACGCTGGTGGAGTACCTGCACCGGCTGTCGGCGCGGAGCGCCGAGGCGGCCGCCGGGGACGCCGGGGACACCGTGCCGGAGGTCGCCGGTGCGCTGGAACCGGAGCCCACGCCCTGACCGGGGGTCGCACGTAGCTCCGACGGCCACGAGTCGGAAACCCTGTCTCATCGGACGGACAGGGTGCGTGAGCACCGCAGCGAAGGACTACGCTCCGACTCGTGGCCGACATCCAGATTCCCGCTGACATCAAGCCCGCGGACGGGCGCTTCGGCGCCGGTCCCTCCAAGGTGCGGACCGAGGCGCTCGACGCGCTGGCCGCCACCGGCACGTCCCTGCTCGGTACGTCCCACCGCCAGGCCCCGGTGAAGAACCTGGTCGGATCGGTGCGCGACGGCGTACGCGACCTCTTCTCCCTCCCCGAGGGCTACGAGGTGATCCTCGGCAACGGCGGCTCCACCGCGTTCTGGGACATCGCGACGCACGGTCTGATCGAGTCGAAGTCCCAGCACCTCAACTTCGGCGAGTTCTCCTCGAAGTTCGCGAAGGCAGCCAAGCTCGCCCCGTGGCTGGCCGAGCCGACCGTCATCGCCTCCGAGCCGGGCACCCACCCGGAGCCGCAGGCCGAGGCGGGCGTGGACGTCTACGCCTTCACGCACAACGAGACCTCGACCGGTGTCGCGGCCCCGATCAAGCGCGTCGCGGGCGCCGACGAGGGCGCCCTGGTCCTGGTGGACGCCACCTCCGGCGCGGGCGGCCTGCCCGTGGACATCACCGAGACGGACGTCTACTACTTCGCCCCGCAGAAGTCCTTCGCCTCGGACGGCGGCCTGTGGATCGGCGTCTTCTCGCCGGCCGCCCTGGAGCGCGCGGCCCGCGTCCACGCCTCCGGCCGGCACGTCCCGGAGTTCTTCTCGCTGCCCACGGCGATCGACAACTCGCTCAAGAACCAGACGTACAACACCCCGGCGCTCGCCACGCTGTTCCTGCTGAACGAGCAGCTGACGTGGATGAACAGCCAGGGCGGCCTGGAGTTCACGACCGGCCGCACGGCCGCCTCCTCCGGCCACCTGTACGGCTGGGCCGAGGAGTCGAAGTACGCGAGCCCGTTCGTCACGGACCCGGCCAAGCGCTCCCAGGTCATCGGCACGATCGACTTCGCGGACGAGATCGACGCCGCCGCGATCGCCAAGGCCCTCCGCGCCAACGGCATCGTGGACACCGAGCCCTACCGCAAGCTGGGCCGCAACCAGCTCCGCATCGCGATGTTCCCGGCCATCGACTCGTCGGACGTCCAGGCCCTGACGGCCTGCATCGACTACGTGATCGAAAAGCTGTAACGCGTACGCGCAGAAACGGCCCCGCACACCTCACGGCGTGCGGGGCCGTTTCTGCTTCACTCGGCCGAGTGGCATATGCCAGAAACACGGTCCGGGGTCGATTCGCCCTACGATGATGGTCTCGACACCAGCCATTCCAGGAGGCACGCAATGTCTGCAGCAGCAGTCGAGTACCCCTGTGACGATGAACCGGAGCCCCTGCTCGTCACCGCCAGCCGGCTCAACGAGCAGCTTCCCGGCCATCGCGTCGAGATCATCGGAGGCCTCGTTACCGTGACTCCACCCCCGGACGGCCCGCACGCGGACGCGCTGACCACGCTCATGATTCCGTTCCTCGCCGCAGGACTTCACGGCACGGAGTCGAGAGTCCTCCAAGGCATCGGCCTATGGCTGCCCGGTGGTCCGGAGGACTACGCGATCCCCGACCTGGCCCTGGTCGACGCGGACTTCGACGAGCACCTGATCGAGTACAACAGCTACGACCCGGCGGCCTTCCGCCTCGTCCTGGAGGTCACCTCCAGCAACTACCGGAGCGACCTGCGGCACAAGGTCGCCGCGTACGCCGAGGCGAAGATCCCGGTGTACGTGATCCTCGACCGGAAGCACGGCCGCGTCCACGTCCTGACCGAGCCGGGCGGCGGATCGTACGACCGGCACGAGGTGTACGCGCCCGGCCAGCAGGCGCCGCTCCCCGCCTCCATCGGCGCCGAGGTGAGCCTCGATGTCGCCGAGCTGATCAAGGCGGGCCGGCCTCCGTCCCGTACGCCCGAGTCCTGAGACTCACGCCCCGGCCGGCTCCCAGCGTTCCTCGCCGTCCTCCCACTCACCGGTTCGGTGCAGGCCCGCCGCGGCGGCTACGGCTGCGGAGGCGGTGTGGTCGGGGTGGATGTGGGCGTACGCGGTGCGGGGGCCGGTGTCGCGCAGGTGGGTGACGAGGGCGCGGGCCGCCTCGCGGGCGTAGCCGCGGCCCTGCCAGGGGGTGCCGATGACCCAGGCGATCTCGGCGCGGGGGCCGCGCACCGTGGCCTGGACGTAGCCGATCAGGCGGCCCTCGCCGCGCTCGCGCAGCACCCAGTTCCACCACAGCTCGTCCGGGTCCGGCGAACCGGCCGTCTGCCGTTCGTAGCGGGCCCGCAGGGCCTCCGGGGCCTCCGGGGCGCCGCCCGTGAAGGTGTGCAGCGCGGGGTCGCCCAGTACGGCGGCCATCTCGTCGGCGTACTCCACGCGCAGCGGCAGCGCGTCCAGGCGGGGCGTGGTGAAGGGCTCGGGGCCGGGGTCGTTCGTCATGAGACGGGAACCCTACGCGAAACGCCGTCCGGCGCCCGTTGCCCGGATGAGCACGGGCCCGTGGCGGCGGACCATGGAGGCATGAATACGATCCCGCAGCTCAAACCCTTCGTGAAGCAGTACACCGTCCTGCTGAGCACGCGGCGGCAGGACGGGACGCACGCCGACACCCCCGTGCACATCGCGGTCGAGGGCGACCACGCGTACATCCGCACCTTCTCCTCGGCGTGGAAGGTGGAACGGATGCGCAACCACCCGGTGGTGCGCATCGGCCCCTGCACGGTGCGCGGCCGCCCCACGGGCCCCCAGGTCGAGGCCCACGCCCGCCTCCTCCCGGCCGGCTCGAAGGAGGACACCCACGCGTCCCGGATGCTCTCCCGCAAGTACCCGGCGTCGCAGGGCGTCCTCGTCCCCCTGGCCCACCGCCTGAAACGGGACCGCACCCTGCACTACGAGATCCGCCCGAAAACCCCCGAAGGCTGACCGCCCTCACCCCTTCCGGCGTCGTCGCCCCAGTACGAACAGCAGTCCGATCCCCGCCAGTACGGCCACGCCCGTCAGCGTCGTGCCCTTCACCGGTACCCCGTCCTCGCCGGACGCCGAGCCGCCCGTCGTCTTGCCGTCGCCCCGGTGCACGGCACCGCCCCCGCCGGAATCGTCCTTCCTCTCCACATCCACCCGTACGACATCGCTCCGCTCGCCCTCGGAGCCGTACATCAGGGCGGAGCCGTCCGCCGTGAACGTGACCGACTCCGACTGCGGCAGCAGCGGCGACTCGACGGGGTAGTCCTTGCCGAGGCGGCCGTCCGCGAAGGCGTAGCCGCGGGCGCTGAAGTACGAGCGCAGGACCAGCTCCTTGCCGTCCGGCGAGAACGCCCCGTCCGTCACCCAGGGGACCTCCCCGACCCGCCGGAAGACGTTGTCGGCGCCCGCCATGAGCTTCGCGGGCCCTTCGTAGAGGCCGCCGCCGTTCTCGTTCTTGGAGGCGATGTAGACGCGGCCGGTCTTGGGGTGGACCATCAGCGCCTCCGCGTTGCGGGGGCCGTCCGCGTACGTGACGTCGAACTGGGTGGCCCGGATCGTCGCGTCCTTGAGCACCTTCGGCTCGGGGAAGCGGTAGATCCAGACGTGGTCCCAGCTGCCGTTGAGGTTGTCGCCGATGTCGCCGACGTAGAGGTTGCCGTCCGGGCCGAGGGAGATCGCCTCGACGTCGCGCGGGGAGCCGACGCCCTTCATGGTGATCGTGGCGACCGTCTTCCCGGTGCGCGAGTCGACGGCGAAGACGTAGGGGCCGTCGTCGCTGTCGTTGTGCGTCCAGTAGATCCCGGGGTGGGCGCGGCTCGCGGCGAGACCGCTGGACTCGGTGATCCGGGGGTCCTCGATCGTGAAGCTCCGGTCGGCCCCGCCGTCGTCGGCGGCGAGCGCGGGGGCCGCGGCGAGGGCGAGGAGGACGGCGGCGCCGAGGGAGGACGTCAGTCGGTACGAACGCATGGCACAAGTGTCCACCGTCACGTACCGGCGCGTAGCCCGGATCGGCCATGATGGGCGCCATGCGTTTCATGTGTGTCGGCGATTCCATGACCATCGGGCGCGCCGGCGACTTCACGTGGCGCTACCGCATGTGGCAGCACCTGACGGCCGCGCCGGACGGCCCGCACGAACTGGTCGGTCCGCGTACGGAGGTGTACGAGGCGGAGACGGGCGCGGCGACCTCGTCCGCGTACGCCGCCGACGACTTCCCGCCGGCCGCCCGACGCCACCTCGCGGGCTGGGGCGAGGGCTGGCTGCACATGGCCCCGGTCATCGCGGACGCGGTGACCGCGCACCGGCCGGACGTGCTGCTGGTATCGCTGGGCCTGATAGACCTCGGCTTCTACACGAACAGCGCCCAGACCGCGGAGAACGCCCGCGCCTTCCTGACGGCCGCCCGCACGGCGAACCCGCGCATCCGGTGCGTCCTGCTGCCCGTCATCCCGAACATACGCGCGGAGTCGGACGCCCCGTTCGCGGCGGAGTGCGCCCGCTTCAACGCACTCCTCGCGGACACGGTCGCCGCCCTCACCACCCCCGCCTCCCCCATTCTCCTGCTCCCCCACCCCCCGGCGTACGACATCCACACCGCCACGTACGACGGCACCCACCCCAACCCCGCGGGCGAACACCACCTGGCGGCCACCTTCGCGAACGCCCTGCACGAAGCCTGGGCAATGGGCACCCCGTACGCGGCCTCGAACCCCCTGCAACCGGCAACCGCGGGCAGCCGCTGAGACCGCCCGTGGTCCGGTGTTGGCGCGGGTGGGGGGTCAGGTGGTGTTCAGGGCCACCGTCGGGTGCAGGCGGGAGGCTCTGATCGCCGGGTAGAGGCCCGCGATCACGCCGATCACCAGGGTCGCCGCCACGCCGGCCGCCAGGGACTCCGGTGGGACCACCGCCGTCCAGCCCTGGAAGCGGGCGAACCCATACGTCGCCACTGTGCCGAGGAGCGCGCCCGTCACGCCGCCCAGCGCCGACAGCAGCAGCGACTCCGTGAGGAACTGGAGCCTGATCGCGCCCCGGGTCGCGCCCAGGGCGCGGCGCAGTCCGATCTCCTGGCGGCGCTCCAGCACCGAGATGACCATGGTGTTGGCCACGCCCACCCCGCCGACCAGCAGCGCCACCGCGCCCAGGCCGAGCATGAGCTTGGTCAGGCCCTCGTCGGTGGCGGCCTTCGCGGCCAGCGCGTCCGAGGGGCGGGAGACCTTGATGCCCCCCTTCTGGCCGGGGTTGATGGTGCGGGCCAGAACCGCCCACACATCCTCGACCGAGGCGTCCGTGGAGCGTTCGAAGATGGTGGTCGAATGCCCGTCGAAGCCGAAGTACCGCTCGGCGGAGGGGAAGCCGACCATGGCCAGCCGGTCCAGGGTGGGGACCAGTTCGATGGGTTTCAGGATGCCGACGACGACCACCCGGGTGTTGTTCATCATGATCGTCTCACCGACCCGGGTCACCCCCAGCCGCTTGGCGGCGACCGAGCCCAGCACCGTTGTCGGCAGACGTTCGGACGCCTTGTCCAGCCAGACTCCGCGGGACATCTCGCCGCCGAGGGTCGTGAGCAGATCACGGCGGACCGCCTGGGCGGTGACCCCCGCGGTGCGCTCCTCGGGGACCACGTCACTGCGGCGGATACGCGCGTCGATGTCGGCGGACGCCGTGGCTTGCAGCACCGGGCCGATCCGCTCGACCATCGCCACCGCGTTCTTCGGGAGTTTGATGTCGCCCCCACCGGGGTCCTTGCCGGCCTCAGCCGTGAGCAGATTGGTGCCGAGGCGGTCGAGCCGGGCCATCAGGTCCGCGCGGCTCGACTCGGACAGGCCGACCACCGCGACCATCGTCGCGATGCCGATGGCGATGCCGAGCGCCGACAGCACCACCCGCGCGCGCCGTGCGCGCAGGCCCACGGCACCGACGCGCAGGACGTCGCCGGGAGAGAGCCGGGAGGGTCTGAGGTTGCCGCTCATGACTCCCCCTCCCGCGTACGCGCACCGGCCGGTGCCCCCGAGCCACCCGCCCCCGCACCGCCCGCCGCCAAGGCACCCGTGTCCGACACGATCTCCCCGTCCCTGAACCGCACCCGCCTCGGCAGCGCCTCCGCGATCTCCTGGTCATGGGTGATCACGCACACCGTCGTGCCCCCCGCGTTCAGCTCGCGCAGCAGCTCCATGACGATCTCGCCGGACGCGGTGTCCAGCGCCCCGGTGGGTTCGTCCGCCAGCAGCAGCCGGGGCTCGCCCACCAGGGCGCGGGCGATGGCCACCCGCTGCTTCTCGCCGCCGGACAGTTCGTTGGGCGTGTGCGAGGCCCGGTGGTCCAGCCGTACCCTGGCCAGCGCGTCCCGTGCCCGGACGCGTCGCTCCCCGCGCGGCACACCCGCGTACAGCAGTCCGTCCGCGACGTTGTCCACCGCGTCGCGGCCGGCCGCCAGGTGGAAGTGCTGGAACACGAAGCCGATGTGGCGGGCCCGCAGCACCGAGAGCCGGGCGTCGGACAGCGCGGCCACGTCGTATCCGGCGATCCGGACCGTGCCGCTGGTGGGCTTGTCGAGGGTGCCCATGATGTTGAGCATCGTGGACTTGCCGGAGCCGGACGGGCCGACGATGGCGAGCAGTTCACCGGCCGCGACGGCGAGATCCACGCCGCGCAGGGCGTGGACGCCGCCCGGATACGACTTGGTGGCGCCGCGCAACTCGACCACGAGCGGTGCCGGGGGCGCCGGAGGAGCCGTCATGACGCGGCCACCCCGACCTTCATCCCCTCGCGCAGCCCGGCACCGCTGACCTCTATCTTCCCGGCGGCGGTCATGCCCGTCTCCACCCGTACCAGCCGGGACTTGCCGCCCTCGACGATCTGGAGCCCGTAGCCGCCGTTCTCACCCCGCAGGGCCACGACCGCCTCCACCGGAACCGCGAGGACGTCCTTGTGCGCCTCGCTGACGAAGCGCACGCTCGCGGTCGCCCGGGTGTCCTCGCCGGAGGCGGCCTTGGCCCCGCCGTCCAGAACGATTTCCACGATGATCCCGTCCTGCGACGACTCCCCGCCGGCGTCCGACTCGGGGCGCACCGTCCCGGTGACCTTGCCCTTGACGGTCTTCCCGCTCGGCAGCGCGACTTCGACCTTGGTGCCGGATGCCGTCAGGGCGCCGTCGGTCGACTCCAGTTCGGCCCGGATGACGGGCTTGGGAGAGGCCACGGTCAGGACCGTGTCACCGGGTGCCACCGGGTCGGCGAGCGAGGCGTCGGCGGAGACGACCTTGACCGGACCGGTCTGGAAGACGACATGCCCGGCGCCGACCTTGCCGGTGATCTCCCGGTTGAGGGATTTCTGCCACTGCTTGACGGCCGTCTCCGTGTTCTGGTCGTACCAGACATCGACGTACAGCCCCGACCCGAACCCCAGGTCCCGCAGATTGCGCTCCAGTTGGAGCACGTCGCTGCCGCGGTCGCCCTTCTTCATCTCGCGGAACATCGGGACCGGGCCGCTGAGCAGGGTGACGGGCTTGTCGTTCAGCTCGTACAGCGCCTGCCCGGCGGACACCGTCGTGCCCTCGGCGGCGGCCACCGTGATGGTGCCCTCGACGGCGGTCCTGATCGGGCGGCGCCGCGCGAAGTCGAGCTTGCCGTCGACCGTCTTGGACTCCACGAGATCGGTACGGACGACGGCCGCCGTGGCGGGCGGCAGGTCGCCGCCGGCCGCCGGCGCGGCGCCGCCGCCGGTCCCGAGGAGCAGGACGCCCCCGGTGGCCGCGGCGGCGGTCACGGCCACCGCGAGGAGCACGGTGCGTCGCCTCACTGCATGCCTTCCACGGCGTCGATCAGCTTCGACCGGCAGGCTTCCTCGGCCTTCTCGTACGCGGGCGAGTCGGAGTCGAGCACCGGCGACGCGGGGTTGGGGTCGCCGCCGGGGATGGCGTTGCCGCCGCTCATGGTGGGGTTGGTGAAGCGCGAGACCCCGTTGTCGCGCATGCACTTGGCGTGGGCGAGCAGCGATTCGTACGCCTTCTGCTGGTCGACCTCGGGCGCGAGGTCCATGGCGGCGACCATCTCGTCGCCGCAGACTCCGTTCTTGCCCCCCTTGTACGCCTCGTTCTCGCCGGTCCGCTCGACGATCTCCTCGATCTTGCCCCAGTCGAGGTATCCGCTCAGCTTGGGGTCGGGGTAGTCCTTGTACCCGCCCTTGGCGCGCATGCACTGGACGTACTTCACCTGGGCGTCGTAGAAGGCGCTCTTGCCTGCGGGCTTGGAAGCGCCGGCATCGTCGGAGGACTTGGAGGTCTTGGACGTCTCGGGGGCCGGGACGTCGGCGACGGAGGTGGTGCCGTTCTCCGCCCTCGTCCCGGAGCCGTCGTCGCCGCAGGCGGACGCGAGGGCGAGCAGGGGCAGGGTGACGAGGGCGGTGGCACGCAGTCGGAGGGCGGCTCGGGGCCGCTTCGAGTAGCTCATGGGCCCCACGGTCACGACCGCACGTGATGGCCGCTCCATGGCCGCATGATGGGAACGTAACAATGACCCCGGCCCGGTCTTTTCGCAGGCCGGAAGGGCTGGAAGCGGCACGGGCAGCGCCCATAATCGTGCCCATGCCGTGTGTGCTGCTCATCGAGGACGACGCGTCGGTACGGGACGGAATGGAGCTGGTGCTGCGCCGCCACGGGTACGAGGTGGACACCGCCGCCACGGGTGAGCAGGCCCTCGCCCTGCTCGACGGCCCGGCCGGCCGCAGGGTGGAGCTGGCCGTGCTGGACCTGATGCTCCCCGGCATGGACGGCATCGAGGTGTGCCGCCGCATCCGGGAACGGACGGCAGTCCTGCCGGTCATCATGCTGACCGCGCGCGGTGACGACGAGGACATCGTGGCGGGGCTGGAGGCGGGCGCCGACGACTACGTGGTCAAGCCGCTGACCGCGCCGGTGCTGGAGGCCCGCATCCGGGCCGCGCTGCGTCGGGTGGAGCCGTCGCCGGGCCGGGGCCAGGAGGGCGACCTCGCCGGGCTGGTCATCGACCGGGCCGGGCTGACCGTCACCCGCGACGGCGTGCCCGTACCGCTGCCGCCGGTCGAGATGCGGCTGCTGCTGGAGCTGTCGGCCGCGCCGGGCCGGGTCCTCAGCCGGGAGCAGCTGCTGGAATCGGTGTGGGACCACAGCTTCCTGGGCGATTCGCGGCTGGTGGACGCGGCGGTGGCGCGGCTGCGGTCCAAGCTGGAGGACGTACCGGCCAAGCCGCGGTACGTGCAGACGGTGCGGGGCTTCGGCTACCGCTTCGGGCCGTTGTGAGACGGGTCACCGGAGGGGCCGTGGTGAGGCGGGGCACCGGAAGGGCCGTGGTGAGGCGGGTCACCGGAGGGCTGCGGCTGCGCCTCGTCCTCGCCTTCGTCGTCGTCGCCCTCCTCAGCGCGGCGACGGCGACCGCCCTCGCCTACCGGGACGCCCGCACCGCCGTGCTCCAGCGGGCCCAGAACGCGACCGTGAAGGACTTCCGGGACCAGGTCGGCACGGTGTCCGCCGACTTCGACCTGCCGCCCGATCAGAAGTCGCTGTTCCGGTTCACGGCGAAGGTTTCGGAGCGCACCGGCGGGCGTACCGTCGTCGCCCGCTACCGTTCCCTGTCCGCCACCTCCGACACATTCGCGGGGCCGACGCCCTGGCTCACCGCCGAGCTGCGGGCCGCCGTCACGGCCGGCGATCGGGCGGTGTTCCAGCGGGTGCGGTGGCAGGAGGAGCCGTACCTCGTCGTCGGGACGCCCGTCCGCTACGTCGACGGGGACCGGAGCGCCTCCGGCCTGGAGGTGTACACGCTGACCAGCTTGCGGGCGGAGAGCGCGGACACGGCCGCCCTGATCGATTCCGTACGGGACGGCATCGTGCCGGTGGTCCTGCTCACGGCGGTGCTCGCGCTGCTGGCGGCGGGGACGGTGCTGCGGCCGGTGCGCTCGCTGGGCCGGGCGACGCGCGAGCTGGCCTCCGGTGACCTCGGCATCCGGGCGGAGGTCACCGGCAACGACGAACTCGCGGACCTGGCCCGTACGTTCAACGAGACGGCCGACGCGCTCCAGGCGTCGGACGCCGAGTTGCGGGAGCAGGAGGCGAAGGCGCGCCGCTTCGTCGCGGACGTGTCCCATGAACTGCGCACCCCGCTCGCGGCGATGACCATGGTGGTGACGGTCCTGGAGGAGGAGGCCGACCAGCTGCCCCCGGACGCGGCGCAGGCGGCGCGCACGGTGGGCGCGGAGACGGCGCGGCTGGCCCGGCTGGTGGAGGACCTGATGGAGATCTCGCGCTTCGACGCGAAGGCGGCCCGGCTGAACGACGCGTTGACGGACCTCGCCGCCACCGTGCGCTCGTCGCTGGCGCTGCGCGGCTGGACGGACCGGGTACGGGTGGACCTGCCGGAGGAGCTGTGGGCGGTGGTGGACCGGCGCCGGATCGACGTGGTCGTGGCGAACCTGGTGGGCAACGCGCTGCGGCACGGCGCCCCGCCGGTCACGGTGGCCCTGCGGACGTGCCGGGCGGAGGACGGGGAGTGGGTGCTGCTGTCCGTCGCGGACCGGGGTCCGGGGTTGCCCCCGGAGACGCGGGCGCGGGTCTTCGACCGGTTCTACAAGGCGGACGCGGCCCGTACGCGCGGCGCGGCGGACGACAGCGGGCAGGGCAGCGGCCTGGGCACGGCGATAGCGCTGGAGAACGCCAGGCTGCACGGCGGCACGATCGAGGTGTCGGACGTGGACGGCGAGCCGGGCGCGGTGTTCACGCTGCGGCTGCCTCTGCGGCGGCAGGAGGAGGACCCGGAGTGCGAGTGATCCGGCGAGGCGCCCCGGCCGCCGCCCTGGCCCTGGCCCTGTCCGTGGCGGGGTGCGGGGTCCAGCCGACGGGCGTGATCGGCGCGGGCGAACCGGCGTCGGGCCTGACACGCGGGCTACGCCTCTACTACGTCTCGTCGAGCGGCCTGCGCGCGGTCCCGCTGATCGACCGGGAGGTCGGCGAGAACTTCGGCGGCGTCCTGAAACTGCTCTTCCAGCCCCCCGAGGGATTCGTCAACCTCCTCCAACTGAACGGCTACGAGGTCTCCGCCAAGGGCTCGCGGATCACGGTCCACATCGAGGGCACCTACGGAGGGACGGGCCGCGACCTGGGCACAGGCCAAATGGTCTGCACCCTGACAAGCGCCCTGTCGGTGGCCGACCCAAAGGTGGACAGCGAAAAGGTGGAGGTCACCCTGACCCCCACCCAAGGCCCCACCCAGGGCCCCTACCGCTGCGCGGACTACTTCACCCGATGAGCACACCCGGAACCATGGCCACGGCGCTACACGATCCCACGCAATCAGACATATTCCACTGGAAAGGCACGGAGCGATGCTCATCGTAGCCTCTGCCATCTTCATTACGGCCGGATTGGCACTACGACGGAACTGGCGGGGACTCACGGATGAGCTTTCGGGCAAACACGTGAGCCGCACACCATTGCTTCACGAAAGGTCCTGGTCCTGGCACGGAGCCAGGGTCGCAGGCAGCTTCACCATCGGGTTGGGTGTCCTCTTGTTCCTGAGTTTCATATACATCTCCGTCCGAGAGCTGGTGAGCTGACCCGCAACCTCCCACACCCCATCCTCCAGCCCTTACCTGACAAGGTTGCTCAGATGTTCTTCTCCATGACTCTCTCCTTGTTCCTACCTGTGCCCGACGAGCCGACTCTCACCTTGAGGTCCACGTCATCCAAAACGTTCGCGAAAGTCAGGGTGTCCCCGTCGGCCTCGGGTTCCGGCAGGGCGGCGGGCCAGGACCACGACATGCTACGGCCGTTGCGCGTGATCGTCGCCAACGGCCCCTCACCGCCGCCGGAGACCCGCACGCCCACTTCGGCAGCCTTCGGCGAATACGTTCCATCCGGGTTGGGTGCTAGATCGGTGTCGATCGGCACGAGCTTCTCGTCCTGCCGTACGAACTGCGGCAGGACATAGGTGTTCTGCGTGAACGTTCCATCCGGATTGGCGAACACCTGTGACGTCTCCGAGCGTCGCGCGAGCACCTCAGCCGGCTGGCCGGTGTCGGCCGCCTCGACCAACGCGCTCTCATCCGCACTGAGCCGCTGGCCAGTCGCCGGCCCCCCAGGCTGAGGCCCCGCCGCGGCCGCCGCGACAGAAGCTGTTTGCAATGGCAAGCAGACCGTCGCGGCGACAGCCACCGCCGCGACGCGTACCGCAACCTTCCACAATGTCCTTTTCCTGCATTTGCGTCTCCAATGAGCCATAACAAAATCCCCTCCCGGATCCGATCGAGTCGAACACTAGATCGTGACGGAGTCGTGAAGGGTGCGATTTTGCCGTTGCGAAGAGGACGCGGTTTCAGATCCAGCACAGCTTGACGTAAATACGCCTCATAAAATCGGGCGTAAAGTGGCAAATGGTGAAGATTTGATGCGCCCTACACGTTCAGATTGGCCGAAAGTGCTCGACGTTCTACACAGTTAGCGCGAAGATCGTGTAAACATTGCTGCTACCTTCCGTGCCCAACTGTGTTCCATAAGTCGAGTAGTTGGGGGATTTCCGCACATGCACTGGGGTGGGGGCGTCGATATGAGACGCATAGCGCAGCGGACACGGCTGATAGCCGTCGCGCTGGTCGGGTTTCTCTTTGCAAGTCTGCTGTCCGGGCCTGTCGTGGCAGCAGCCGAACTGCACCTGGAGAAGCTACGGGAGAGCGATCCCGTGCCGACGTCCGAAGTCAAGAAGCAGCCCGCTTCGATACACGATGAGACGCTTCGGCATCAGTGGAAGAAGCCGAAGGTCACCTGGCCGAAGTCTGGCACCGCGACCGCCAGGCTCTCCGGGGCCGATGCTCTCGGAACCGGTGAACTGCCCGTACGCCTGGCGCGCACTTCGGGCAAGGAGCGGCGGTCGAGTGGGACGGGACCGGACTCGGTCCAGGTCCAGGTACTCGACCGCGCGGCCACGCAGGATCTGGGCGTCGACGGGATCGTGCTCGCGCTCAGGCCCGCCGAAGGCACCAAGGGCGCCATTGACGTCCAGGTCGACTACTCCGGCTTCCGCAACGCGTACGGCGGCGACTGGGCTTCCCGCCTGACCCTGCGCGAACTGCCCGTCTGTGCCGTCACCACCCCTGGCAAGAAGGGGTGTGCCGTCGGGCGCACGCTGCCCACGGACAATGACGTCAAGGTCGGCTCCCTGAGCACCCGGGTGGAGCTTCCGGCCCCCGCACCCGCCACGCTGGCCCCAGCGCCGACCGCGCCTGTGGCGGCGTCCGGCCAGAACCTGTCGGTGGCCCAGGGGACCGTACTCCTCGCCGCGACCGCAGCGGAGTCAGGGCCTTCGGGCAACTTCAAGGCGACTTCCCTCTCCCCGTCCGCTTCCTGGGTGGCCGGCGGATCGAACGGCGCGTTCTCATGGAACTACCCCATCACCGTCCCGGACGTGCCTGGTGAGACAGCGCCGGACCTGAAACTCGCCTACTCATCGCAGTCAATTGACGGGCGTACCGCCTCCACGAACAACCAGGCCAACAACATCGGCGACGGCTGGTCGATGGAGCCGGGGTACATCGAGCGCCAGTACATCTCGTGCACGGACGACACGAAGAACAGCAACACCACCGCCAAGGTCGGTGACCTGTGCTGGAAGAAGGACAACGCCGTGATCAATCTCGGCGGCCAGTCCAACGTTTTGGTCAAGGACACGGAATCGGGCGAGTGGCACCTGGAGAGCGACGACGGCACGAAGGTCGTCAAGCTCACCAACACCGATCTGAAGAACGGCGACAACGACGGGGAGTACTGGCGCGTCACGACCCCTGACGGAACCCGCTACTACTTCGGTTACAACCGCCCCAACGGCTGGGCCACCGGCAAGGACGAGACGAAGTCGACCTGGACCGTGCCCGTCTACGGAAACCAGTCCGGCGAGCCGTGCCACGCCACCGCCTTCAAGGACTCATGGTGCCAGCAGGCATGGCGCTGGAACCTCGACGCCGTCATCGACCGGCACGGCGACGCCATGACGTACTACTGGGACAAGGAATCCAACTACTACGGCCGGAACGTCAACCCGTCGACCGGTGGCTCCACCGCCACTGTCTACGACCGCGGCGGCTCCCTCAAGCGCATCGAGTACGGTCTGCGCTCCGACAACTTCTACGCGAAGCCCGCGGCCAAGGTTGACTTCACCCTATCGCCTCGCTGTCTGAGCGACTGCAGCACCTTCGACAAGGCGCACGCGAAGAACTGGCCCGATGTCCCGTTCGACCGCTACTGCGCCTCGGGCACCGAGTGCAAGGACCGGTACTCGCCGTCCTTCTGGAGCCGTAACCGCATCACCAAGATCGACACCTCGGTGCTCACCGGCGGCACGTACAAGCCGGTCGACACCTGGGCCCTTACTCATCAGTTCCCGAGCACCGGTGACGGCAGCGACCCGGCCCTGTGGCTGGCTTCCATCACCCGTACCGGACACACGGGCACAGGCGACGTCGAACTGCCCCCCGTGACCTTCAAGGGCCATACGCTGCCGAACCGCGTCGAAGGCGCCACGACCGGCGGAGACCCCGACCCCGTGCCGGCGATGTGGCGCTACCGCGTCTACGGCATCAGCACGGAATCGGGCAGCACCCTCGGCATCACCTATTCGCCGACCGACTGCAAGGCGGGGGACGTACCCACCCCCGAGAACAACAAGCGGCGCTGCTACCCGGTGAAGTGGTCGCCGCCCGACGCACCCGCCGCGAACTACGAGCCCTACCTGGACTGGTTCCACTCGTATGTCGTGACGCAGATCCTGGAGTCCGACAACACGGGCGGAGCGCCGGTCAAGGAGACCGACTACAGCTACCTGGACGGCATGGCCTGGGCGAAGTCCAAGGACGACGAGTTCACCACGGCCAAGCACCTCACCTACAGCGATCGCAAGGGCTACGGCCGCGTCCAGGTCCGCACCGGAGCGGCTCCCGACAAGCAGACGCTGAAGGAGTACCGCTACTTCAGGGGCATCGACGGGGCGGCTGTCAAGGACCACAAGGGCACCGCTATCACTGACAAGGAAGCCTTCGCAGGCATGACCCGCGAAGAGGCGACCTACAACGGTGTCGGAGGCAAGCTGGAGACCACCACCAGCTACGAACCTTGGATCTCCGCCGCGACGGCCACCGAGACCCGCTCCGAAGGGCTGCCCGCGCGCAAGGCGTACGCCACATCCGCCGGGAACCAGGAGACGCGCACCGCGGTGGGCGAGGACTGGCGCACCACCCGGATCGAGCGGACCTTCGACACGGTCGGCCAGATCCTGACCGAATCGGAGCTCGGGGACACCTCGAAGTCCGGCGACGAGCGCTGTACCACCACGACCTACGCCCGCAACACGGCCAAGAACATCCTGGGCCTCGTCTCCGAGGCCAAGACCGTCGCCAAGGCCTGTGGGACTCCCCCCGACCTGCCTACGGACCTGATCTCGGCCCAGCGGAACTACTACGACGGTGCGACCAGCCTTTCGACCGCCCCCGTCAAGGGTGACGTGACCCGGCTGGACGAACAGGACGCCGAGGGCACCGGGTACCTCACGACCGCCACCCACACCTATGACCAGCACGGTCGCGAGTTGACCGCGACCGACGCGCTGCAGAACACCACGACCACCGCGTACACACCCAGCACGACCGAGGCACCGACCTCGGTGAAGGTGACCAACGCGGCCCAGCACGAGACCACCACGTCGTACGACCCCGCCCGCGGCGTCGCTGTCGCGGAAGTGGACGCCAACGGCAAGCGGACCGATGCGACGTACGACGGTCTCGGCCGTCTGCTGAAGGTGTGGCAGCCGGGCTGGGCCAAGGCCGACCACGCCGACAAGCCGTCGGTCGAGTACGCCTACACCATCTCCCGTACCGCCGCCAACGCCGTCGCCACCAAGACGCTCAAGCAGAACGGCGACTACCGGACCACCTACCAGATCTACGACGGTCTCCTGCGCGAGCGCCAGACGCAGGCCCCTGCCACGGGCACCCAGGACCGCATCGTGACCGAGACGATGTACGACACCCGCGGCTGGGCCTGGCAGTCCTTCGCCGCCTACTACGCGTCCGGCCTTCCGTCTGCCACTCTTCAGTCCACAACGGTCAACAAGGTCCCGGCGGCCACGCAGAATCTGTACGACGGCACGGGCCGGGTCACCGACGCCCTGTCGCTGAAGTACGGCGACGAGCAGTGGCGTACGAAGAAGGTGTACGAGGGCGACCGCACCACGGTGATCCCCCCGAAGGGCGGCACCGCCTCGACCGCCGTGACCGACGCCCGCGGCCGTACGACCTCGTTGCTGGAGTACACCGACGCGGCCCGTACCACTTCGCAGAAGACGACGTACGCCTACGGCAAGTACGACGAGCCGAAGTCGGTCACCGACCCGGCCGGAAACACCTGGAAGTACACCTTCGACAGCCGCGGCCAGAAGACGGTGATCGACGATCCCGACCAGGGCGTGGCACGCAACACCTACGACGCCGAGGGCCGCATCACCGCGGTCACCGATGCCCGCAATGTCACTTTGACCACTCAGTACGACGAGCTCGGCCGCAAGACCGCCGTGAAGAAGGGCAGCACCGTCCTGGCCAAGTGGACCTACGACACGCTGGCGAAGGGGCAGCTCACGAGCAGTACCCGTTACGTGGACGGCGCCGCGTACACGACGGCGACCGACGCGTTCAACGACCGCTACCAGCCCACCTCGACCACGACCACCATCCCTTCCGCAGCCATGGGCCTCGCCGGGACGTACACCTGGACCTACGGATACAGCCCCGAAACCGGAGCCACGCTCTGGACCCGGAACCCCGCGATCGGCAACATCGCCGCCGAGCGGGTCACCACCAACTACAACAGCGACGATCTGCCCTTCCGGACCAGCGGCGCACCCGGCGCGCTGGTGTCCAACACCTCCTACGACGTGTACTCCCGCTCGCAGCGCCTTGAGTTCGGTGCCGCCGTGGGCAAGAAGGTCTACCGGACCCAGGTCTACGACGAGCACACCGGCCGCGTCACGCAGCAGATCACGGACCGGGATCTCGCCCCCCAGCGCGTGGACGACACCTCGTACGCGTACGACCCCTCCGGTAACGTCACCGGGGTGACCTCGGTCAGCGGGCAGGACGCGCAGAAGTCCACGGACACCCAGTGCTTCACCAACGATGTCCTGGGCCGGCTCACCGAGGCGTGGACCGCGAAGACGGACTGCTCAACCGCCCCTTCGAAGACCACCGTCGGTGGACCGGACGCCTACTGGCAGAGCTTCGGCTATGACACGCTGGGCAACCGTACGAAGCTGACCGACCACGCCACCACGACGGCGGGCGCGGACGCGACCACCACCTACACCCACCCCGCGCCCGGCACGGGTCTGCCGCACGGGGTGCAGCAGGCCACCGTCGCCGGCGGGCCCGACAACGGACGCACCAGCACCTTCGAGTACGACGAGGCCGGCAACACCACCAAGCGCACCATCGGCGCCACCGCCCAGAACCTGACCTGGGACGCGGAAGGTCACCTTGCCGCCCTCGCCGAGAGCGGCAAGACCAGCAGCTACCTGTACGACGCGGACGGCAACCGTTTCATCACCAGGAATGCCGACGGATCAAGCATCCTGACGCTGCCCAACGGCGACCAGCTCAACGTCGCCGCGAACGGCACCAAGACCGCCACCCGCTACTACACCCACAACGGCGAAACCGTCGCCGTCCGCACCGGCAGCACCATCTCCTACCTGATCAACGACCACCAGGGCACCGCGATGACCGCCGTCGCCGCCGGAACCCTCGCCATCACCCGAAGAAAGCAACTCCCCTTCGGGCAGCTCAGGTCCCAGCAGTCAGCGGCCTTCGGGAACCACGGCTTCGTCGGCGGAACCAACGACCCCACCGGCCTCACCCACCTGGGCGCCCGCGAGTACGACCCCGTTCTCGGCCGCTTCCTCAGCGTCGACCCCATCATCGACACAGCGGAACCCGCGCAGATGAACGCCTACAGCTACGCCCACAACAACCCGCTCACCAAGTCCGACCCCGACGGCCTCCGCCCCGACGGCCCCGCCGGCGGCGCGAGCTACAACGACGACCGATGGTCTGAGGACCGGGGCGGATACTCCGGCTACACCTACAAGAGCGGCAAGTGGGTCTGGCACTTCACCCCCAGGAGCTGGTTCGACCTCCGCTACCGGGCCTACCGGGCGAACCCCCGCAACTACAAGGTCTTCCACTACGACGCCAAGGCAGCGGCTGCGGCAAGGAAGAAGGCTGAGGCAGCAGCCCGGGCCAGAGCACAAGCAGAGCGGCGGCGACGAGATGGCGTCCTTGTCAGCATCCTCAAGGGTGATTTCGGAGCTGGAAAAGAAAAGATCAATAGCATGTCGCAGGCTGTCGCCAGGTTCGAAAGCCGCATTGCCGGCGAAACCTACGAAGTTCTAGCGCTTGTGGCTGGGGCAGAATGCCAAGAAAACAAGGGCCTGACGGTTTGCCAGACAGCTCAGCCCATGTACGGGCGAGGCGGCACCAACGTGGGCGGCACATACGTGACCGGTAAGGATAAAGCATACGTTACGCAGAAGAGGCTGGAGCATGAGCGGGTTCACACGAAGCAGTGGAACGAAAACGGCTTCTTCTACATCCCCCAGTACTTCGGCATCTTCGGGCAGGGAATCAACCCCTGTCACAACTCGTACGAGATCGAGGCCGGCCTGAAGAAGGGTGGATACAAGTGCTGAAACGGCCGGGCATATCAGCCATCGGCGCCCTGCTTGTCGTCGCGACCATGAGTTCGTGCCAGGGCCCCGGCCCGAGTTCGGTGAGATTCGGATACCGCTGGGACGGCTCGGGGAACGTCGTGATCGCCTACCCTCTCTGCCCAGGAGACAAGGTGACTGGAGCGCGAGTCACCGTGGAGCAGACGCATGGCGACGAACTGGATTTCAAAACACTGTGGAGCGCCAAGAAGCCCGTCTCTCAGGAAGTGGAGAGAGGCGTCTTCTCGGTCGGAACATCCAGCAGCTTCGGGACGGAGAAGCTACGCCTCCGAACGGCGCTTCCCCAGGGCTTCTACGTCGCAGCAGAAGAAGAGACTGCCGACGGTGATCCCACCTCTTCCAGAGAGGACTGGGTGGACCAGTCGATGCGACCGAAATTGCCTCTCAAGCCCGGCGAATACATCACGTCCCGCGGAAAGATCGTCAGCAGGCAGTGGGTGAACAACCAACTGCCTTGCAACCGCTGACCTGACCAGGCTCTTCGCAGCCGGACTCAGGCCAAGGGTGCTGGGGCCTTGGCAGCCGCCAAGGCCCCAGCGCGTCAAGCGATAGGCACGCGCAACAGGATGCCGACCCGAGCCCATGCGACGCGGACCTCGGCCGAGCCCTACCCAGTCAACGCCACGCGTCCCCCTCACCCCCCGAACCAACATCCGGCTCACGCCTCCCCCGCGCCCGGGCCCCGGCCCGGTTTTGCGCGTACGTGCATCCGCTCGCCCTGGGGGCCGAACAGGCTCAGGAACTCCACTGGTTCCGGGCCCGCCGGGCCCCACCAGTGGGGGGTGTGGGTGTCGAACTCGGCCGCTTCGCCCGCCGTGAGGACCAGGTCGTGGTCGCCCAGGACCAGGCGGAGCCGGCCGGAGAGGACGTACAGCCACTCGTAGCCCTCGTGCACCCGTTGCTCGACGGGGCCGGACGGGCTGGAGGGGTCGGTCGCACCCGGCATGACCTGCTTGTACGCGTTGACGCCGCCCAGGTGCCGGGTGAGCGGCACGAAGGTCATCCCGTGGCGCTTGAACGGGCGGAACGTGACCCGTGGGTCACCCGTCTCCGGCGCGCCGACGAGTTCGTCCAGCTGGACCCCGTACGCCTTGGCCAGCGGCAGCAGCAGTTCGAGCGTGGGCCTGCGGCCGCCCGATTCCAGGCGGGAGAGGGTGCTCAGGGAGATCCCGGTCAGCTCGCTGAGCTGCGTCAGCGTCGTCCCGCGCTCGGTGCGCAGGGCCCGCAGCCGGGGCCCGACGCCCGTCAGGACGGCCGTCAGCTCGTCGCCCCGCATCGCACCGCCCCCGGAGGCCGCCCCGCCCCCGGAGGCCGCCTCGCCGCGCCCAGACCCGTTCCGTCCGTTGTCCGCCATGACTCCATTTGCCGACCCGGCAAGCGGCCTTGTCAAACGGACCGGCCCCCGAGCCCTCAGCCCGCCGAGCCCCCCACCGCCCCCACCGACCCCGGCTCCGCCGGACCGATCATCGCCATCGACAGCCGAGTCAGCTCGCTGGTCAGCAGCCGGGGCGGCATCTGGCGGGGCCGCCGTCCGTGGTGGGCGAGCAGCTCGTCCACCGAACGGGTGAGCACCTTCACGACGACCGCCAGGTCACCGTCCACCGCGTGCCCGCGCCCCCGGGCGCGCTCCGCCTCGTGGGACAGGAACTCCGTCCACACGGAGCGCCACATCGTCAGGTGCTCGTCCATCGCCGGGCTGACGCCCAGCACCTCCACGAACGCCACCCGCGCCGCGTGCGGCTCACGCGTCACCGCCTTCACATACGCGTCGAACAGCCGGTACACCCGCTCCTCGGTCGGACACGTGTCCATGCCCTTCGCCGACAACTCCGCCTGCGACGCCTGCATTCCGGCCATCGCGACCTCGTCGTACAGGTCGGTGAGCAGCGCCTCGCGCGATTCGAACTCACGCTGGAAGTCGCGTACTTCCACCTGCGCGGCAGCGCACAGGTCCTTGACGGAGGTGTGTACGTAGCCGTACACGGCGAACAACGTCCGCCCGGCCGTCATGAGTCGCGCGCGGCACTGCGCGGGGTCGCGCACCGCTCGTACGCCGTCCCAAAGTTCCACCACGGCATCCACCACGGGTCCTCCTCAGACCGTCAGGCCCCCGCGCCCACTCTGCTCGCTCCACCGCGTCCGCGGTGGAACCGCCACACCGCCGAACGGCCGTACCTCCGGCCGTTCGTCGGAATCCTTCTCCAGGACCGCCGCGACCCGCTCCCGCCAGGAAAGGCGTTCCGGTTCTTCGGCGTCCTCGGCATTCTCGTCCGCCCGCGCAGGCGCCCACTTCGCGTTGTGCTTCTCCCAGGCCGCCTTCTGCGCGCACGGCCCGCACAACGTCTCGTCCGCGTGGGGGCGGAACACATGCTCCGGCCCTTCGCCCTCGCACGGCACGCACGGCCGCACCTCGGGCGCGTACGCCGGTTCTTCCGGCAGCTTGTGTACGAGCCGATGACGCAGGAACCCTACCGCCGAACGAACCCCATCCGCCGGTAGTTCACTCACCAGCGCGAGCCGCAGCTCCGTCGCCTTGACGCCGCGTCGCAGCCAGTCCGCCGCCGATTCGGCGAGGCCGCGCGCCTCGCGTACGCCCAGGTGCAGTTGTGGGTTCGCGTGCCGCAGCGACAGCAACACGCGCTCGGCCGCTACGACTTCTGGCTGCACCGGGGCGGCGGGCTCCGCCGCAGGAGGTCGTTGCGGTCGCTCCGGTCGCCGCGGCGGTTCCGGCGCCTGCGCCTTGGAGGGTGGGTGGGGAGAGTTCTCCTCGCGTTCTTCTTCCACCTCTGGTGGATAACCACCGACCGACCGGGTAACCGGTTGACCGCCCGTCGGTACCCGCTCACTCGGTGCCACCTGGGCGTTCGCGTCCCGCAGCAGCCGCGCGTCGGCCTCCGAGAGCGAAACGTTGGAGAACAGCTGGTCCGTCACCCACAGCCCGCCCTCACCCTGCCGCCGCCACTCGTGGACGAACCCCTCGTCCTTGAGCTGGCCCTTGGCCCTCTGGTACGCGCGGCCCTTGATCCCCAGCTTCTTCGCGTGATCGCTCAACGCCATGCCGGTCAGGCGGCTTTCCGGCAGCCCTTGCACGTACGTGATCAGAACCTTCGCGTCACTGCCGAGTCGCGGATGACGCACGATTTCGTGCGCGGCCTTCACATAACCGTAGGAAGGCGCGATAGCATGCCAAAGCATTCCGGTGGACTCCTGTATCCATCGACGAGTGAAGGCCCTCGGTCCGGTGTTGCTGCACCGCCGGGGGCCGCTCCGTGTGCCGTGCACACGGAGCGTAACTACGCAATCACCGTACCGCAAAAATCGAGTCCTCCACCACCTTCCTCACCAGCTCGAACAGCAGTTTCGTTTCCACGAACGGATCGTCAACTGTCGGGCGAGAGCGCCAGTCCAGCGGGTACGTGTGCCCGTGCAGCGCCGGTACGCCGACGAAGTCCGACCCCTTGCGCACGAGGGCATCCGCCCCGGCCGGCCAGCGATAGGCACTCGCGGTGCCGGGCGGCACGAGGAAGTACATGCTCCGCATCCCGATCCGGGAGCGGACGATCGGCCCGGCCTGGAAGTCCGTGAACTGCATGATCTCGTACGCGACTTGCTCGCCGAAGATGCCGGAGATCCGGACGGCGTCGAAGTGGATGCCGGCGTGACGCAGGACGTGACCGCTCGCGGGAATCCAGGCGTGCATCAGGTCCGGTGAATTTTTCTGGTCCATACGGAAAGCGTCGGCGCCCGCACGTACTGTGACCAGGGACACAAGGGAACTGTGCATCACTGTGCACTTGGAGGTGGCGCTGTGCACTCCAGTAGTACTGGCGGCGGGACCGCAGAGATGTTCGGCGTGCTGTTACGCCACTTCCGAGAGCTGGCCGGCCTCTCGCAAGAGGGCCTGGGGAAGCGGATCGGCTTCTCGAAGTCGCAGGTGGCGATGGTGGAACGGGGCCATCGACCACCGAAGGAGGACTTCGTCCAGAAGGCGGACGACGCGCTCAATGCACGGGGTGCACTGGTGAGGGCGGCGTCGAAGATGTCGTTCGGCGTGTTGGCCTCGTGGTTCGAACCCTTTGCCGAGGAGGAGGCGAAGGCGGTGGCTCGGTACGAGTACGATTCCAGCACCATCCCCGGCCTGCTCCAGACGGAGGCACACGCGTACGCCGCGCACAGGGGAGCGTGCCCGCCACTCGACGATGACGAGATCGAGCGCCTGGTAGCGGGGCGGATGGCACGGCAGGCCCTGCTGACGCGCAAGCCTCTGCCTGACATCAGCTTCGTCCTGGAAGCCAGCGCGCTCCGACGACCCATCGGTGGACGCGAAGTACATCGGGCTCAGCTCCGGCACCTGCTTGAGCTGAGCAAGCTGCGGAATGTCCACATTCAGGTGATGTCCCCCGACCGGGAGACTCACGTCGGTCTGAACGGGCCCTTCGTCCTGCTGGAGACCGATGACCGGCGGAGGCTTGCGTACCTGGAGGTGCAGGCTCGAAGCTTCCTTGTCAGCGAACAACCGCAGCTTGGAGACCTGTTCGCCTTGTATGGGATGCTGCGCACCCAGGCTCTCGGGCTGGAAGAATCACGCGAGTTGATCGAGCGGATAGCAGAAGGACTATGAGCACTGACCTGAAGTGGTTCAAGAGCAGCTACAGCGGGACCAACGGTGGCAACTGCGTCGAGGTCGCCCTCTCCTGGTCCAAGTCCAGCTACAGCGGCGAGGGCGGCGGCAACTGCGTTGAGGTCGCCACCTGCCCCCACACCATCCACGTGCGCGATTCGAAGGACATCACCGTCCCGGCCCTGGCTGTGTCGCCCGACGCCTGGACGGTGTTCGTCCAGCACGCGGCTACGGCCTGAGCCTGCGCACCTCGTACTGGAAGCAGCCGTACTCCACCGCCCGTACGTGGACGAGGGCGACGGCGGCGTCCGCGAACGCCTCGTACAGGGCCGCGTCCATGACGGCCTGGGCCTTGTCGGGGTCGTCGGGCAGCTGGACGAGCGTGCCCCCGGCGATGTGGCCGTCACCGCTGTAGCGGCGGAGGACACGTCGGGCGCCGGTCTCGGTGAACGGGTGCCCGGCGGCCGGGTCCGGGCCGGTGCAGCGGTCGGTGTGGATGAAGACCGGGCCCACCTCGTCGTACGCCCCCGGCTCGGCGCCCGTCTCCGCCGCCCAGCGGCGCAGCGGTGCGTACGAGACGAGCGCGATCCGGTCGCCGACACGGCTGCGGCGCAGGCAGCAGCGCAGGGGCGCGCCGCCCGCGTCGTCCACACGGCTGTGGACGCCCGCCCCCGCGTCGTCGCGTTCGCGGAGCCGGTCGAGGACGTGGGGGGCGATGGCGGTGGGCCGGAAAGTCACGTTTGTCATGGCTCCAGGGTGCGCGGCCGGGGGCGCCCGCGCTGGCGGTAAAACGACTTCGCGTTCGATCGGGCGGCTGCGATGATGCGCCGATGGACGCCCCGATCCCCGTAGACCTGGCCGCCTGGCCGCGCCGCGAGCACTTCACGCACTACCGCGAGCGTGTGCCGTGTACGTACTCGATGACGGTGGAGATCGACGTCACCGCGTTCACGGCCGCGCTGCGGGCCTCGCGGCGCAAGTCGTACGTGGCGCAGGTCTGGGCGCTCGCCAACGTGGTGAACCGGCACGAGGAGTTCAGGATGTGCCTCACCGAGTCGGGCGACCCGGCGGTGTGGCCGGTGGCGCATCCGGCGTTCACGGTGTTCAACGCGGACCGGGAGACGTTCGCGTGCGTATGGGCGCGCTACGACCCGGACTTCGGCGCGTTCCACGAGGCGACGGCCCCGCTGCTCGCGGAGCACGCCCGCGCCACGTCCTTCTTCCCCCAGGACACGTTCCCCCCGAACACCTTCGACATCTCCAGCCTCCCGTGGACCTCCTTCACCTCCTTCAACCTCAACATCGCGAAGGACGCGGACCACTTCGCCCCGATCTTCACCCTGGCCCGCTACGCAGAACGGGACGGCCGCGTCCTCCTCCCCCTGGCCGCCCAGGTGAACCACGCGGTCACGGACGGCTTCCACGTGGGCCGCCTGGTCCGGGACCTGGAGGAGTTGGTGGGGGACCCTGCGTGGGTGGACGCGTAAGGGGACCCGTACGAACCCTGGGGGCCATTGCCCGCTTGTTCATCCAATGATGTCCAGGGTCACGCGGTGGTGGAGCTGCGCCGAGGTGATCGTCACAAACACCGTCTCGCCCTCGGAGTTACGGGTGATGCCGACGATCCGGAATCCGGGCGCTCCGGCCGGGATGCCGAGGGCCGCGCAGATGGCCTCGTCCATCGGTTCGGCGGTGATTGCCGATTCGGTGCGCGCGATGTCCCACCCGAGCCAGTCCGCGACGCGGATGCCGGCCGGGGCCTTCGGTGACGCCTCACCGGCAGGAGTGAGCATCGGAGGGGTGCCTTCGTACCCATCGGGCACCTTGGCGGCGATTCCATAAGGCATCACAGTCATCTTGTGCTGCACCGGGACGCCGTCAACCGACCGGATGCGGGTGCGTTCAACAACGGTCGCGCCCTCCGTAATGCCCCACGCCGTCATCTGGGCCGGGGCGTCGAGCTGTCGTACCAGCGTCGTCTCCTCCGTCGCGGTTCCCTGAGCGGTCGGCTTCCATGCCTGGGCGATCGACAGGTCCGGGGGCGTGAAGGTGCCCAAATGGGCGTCGGTCTGGCGGGACGCCGTGACGCGGGTTCCGCTGCGGGCGTCGGTACGGACCAAACCGAGCGCGCCCAGTGCGGCGTAGGCGGCGGATGCCGTCTGCTGGCTTACTCCGTGTTCTGCCGCGAGGTCCCGCACGGTCGGAAGTTTGCTCCCGTGCGGGTACTCGCCTTCGATGATCTTCTGCCGTAGTTGCGCTGCGATCGCGCTGGCGTCCATGTGTGTCCTCCGGCTCGGCGGCGATGCCTGGCTCGGGCCCTGATGCTGTGTCAAGCCAGGACTTCAACTGTATTGACAGTGCTGGTCGCTGAGAACCAGTCACTGCTGACAAGGCAGAAGCGGACTGTATTGACAGCTTACCGGGGCTTCCCTACGTTCGAGGAACACCATCGCTCTCAAGGACGTCGCCGCCAGACCGGGTCAGTCAGGTTCACTACCATCGGCCGACGACGTCCCGGCCGGGGAAGGCTGGAAGCAGATGTGGCACGGTCCGCACGTCCATCAGCCAGCCCATGTCCCCTCCGCGCACCGCACGCCGCACGCTGCCGACACCCCTTTCGGCCTCGGGCCCGCGAAGGGCCAGGGAGACCTTCCGGAAGAACTTCACCAGCGCGGGCAGCTTGCCGGGGTGGATGCCGCCCCGCTCGCGCAGCGCGTACAGCGGCAGGAACCACTCCTCGAACAGCGTGCGCTGCACCTCGCCCAAACGGTGGACCTCGCAGAGTCGTGGGAGCAGCGGGTCACCGTAGGGCACCTTTCCGTGAACGGCGTAGCCCAGCCGGATACCGCTGTGGCTCCTGAACGGCAGGCCGTAGGCGGCGACGTGCGCGACGGCGGTCTCGGTGGCCAGCATGAAGGCACGCTCAGCGCCATGCCGCTCGGCCGCGGCCAGGACCGCGATGTGAAGAGCGGCACGGGGGTCGAGGACCGTCCCGGCCAGTCCGAACGGCGCCAGGCTGATCCCGTGCGCGCGGGTGCGGGAGAGGATGAGCTGGTCGGGAACGTTGCGGGCGATGTTCTCCAGGTGAACCAGACGCCGCCCGTGCACATCGTCCGGACCCAGTACCGGGGCGTCGGCGGATCTGCCGGCCGTGAGCTGGGGCGCGAGCTGTCTGACCAGGTCGGTACTGCCGCATGCCTTGCAGACCAACGAGCCGATGCCCGCCATGTGAGCGCAGGACGAGCACACTACGGTGGCCGTCCTCTCCACGCTCAGGACACCCGTCTCCAGCCGGTCCCGGATCAGGGCATGGGCAAGTCGCGCGACTACCGGGTCCGTGTCGGTGAACACCCCCGCCGCAGGAAGCACACCCTCGGGGTACTTCGCGCGGATGAGGTCATGCTCATGCTGGTACCGGTCCACGCCGGAGGCGAGCTCTGCCTGATGGCGCAAGTCGCCTACAAGGGTGACCGTGTTCCACAGATGGGGGACTGCGGGCTCGCCGAGGAGGCTGTTGAGGGCGGCGGCCGCGCGGATGCCGACTGCCTTGCCAGGCTTGTCGGCGAAGATGAAGTCACCGTTCTGGACGGGTCCGTTGAAGAAGACGATGCGCACGATCTCTCCTTATGCGGGAGGCTCGATGACCTGCTCCAACTCGTATCCGACTGTGACCGCCCGGTAGACGAGCACGGCGGCGTTGGGCAACTTGCGGGCGCGCGATTCCTCGACGATCTCGGTCACGGGGCGCTGCTCCAGGACAGCGCGCAGGCCGAGAATCGCGGTGTGGTGGGTGCAGGCGGCCACGTTCCGGCCGCCCTCGACGGCAGCGGAGGCGAGCAGGGCCAGGAACTCGGTTACCCGTGCGTGGACTCCGCCCGCCAGGGACTCACCATCCTCACCTGGTGGGGTCCACATGTGCTTGCGGCTGCGGCGGTCGTCCGCTCCTCCGGGAAAGGTGTCGAACAACTCCCGCATCGTCATGTAGGTGGCGTCACCGTAGTGCTGTTCGTTCAGCAGCCCCGTGACCTCCGCCTGAATCGTCGGCAGAGCGAGCTCGGCAGTGTCCCGAGCCCGCCGGTACTGCGAGACGAATACCTGCGGCCGTTCCCCCACTATCCGAGGCAAGGTCTCGCTCAGCCACACCGTCTGGCGAAAGCCCCGCGCCGTCAATCCGATGACGTCCCGCGACAGGGCGTGCGCGGCCGTGCCCGACCACGGGCGGGGGTCCTGGTAGAAGCCGTTGTGTTTGTCGGCGTTCTCGACCGACTCCGCGTGCCGTACCACCGCCAGTCTCATGCCGTCGAACGATAAGCCTTGATATCTCCCGAGAAAAGAGGAATGCGGTGGAAGACGAGTGGATGTTCGTCAAGAAGCGGACTGCGGCCGAAGGCTCCGTTTGGGTGAACCAGGATCGCTCCCGCTACCGGCGCACCGGGGGCCGGCAGCTGAAGAGCGAGGCGATGTTCCAGCAGCGGGTCGCCATCCTGGGATACCCCGTCCCAGCTGTCCTGGAGACCGGCTCCGACGATGCGGAGTTCTTCTTCGTAGAGCCCTCGCTCGGGCCGACGTCACTGCATGACGCGGCCCGGAACGCCGTCGGCGACGCCACCGGGCCGATGCCCGACGAGGTAGTCGACGCGGCTGCGGCCACCGGCGCACGGCTGCTCGCCGCCCAGGCCGCCCACGCCGAACCGGCCACCCGCGATGCGCTCGACACCTGGGTGACCGAGGCGGGTTGGACGGGCAATGTCTTCAACGAGAACCCCGACCTCGACACCCCCCACACCCGCGTCATGCTGGAGACCGCGCTGAACCGGCTCACCTATACGCCGATGTGCTGGGCCCACTACGACTACGGCCTGCCCAACGCGTTCCCCGCAGGCGTCATCGACTGGCAGCACCACGGGCTCGCCCCGATCGGCTACGACACCTACCCGGCCCTGGAGATCATCGCCTTCAAAGGCGGCGCCAAGGGCTACTACGCCACCGCCGCCCAGCGCGAGCGGTACACGGCCGCGCTCGACGAAGCCGCCCTGCGCGCCCTGGGGACCAGGCCGGGCCGGCACCTGGGCGAATTCCTGCTCGTCAAGGCCATGTTCTTCCTCGCGCTCATGAAGCCGGCCGACCTCGCAAACACCGACAAGGTCCTGAAATGGCACTACCGCCGTGCCCTGTTCACGATGGGAGTCGAGCAGTATGAGCGCACCGGCCGCATCGACACCGCCGCCTTCCCCAGCCTCGACGACTTCGCCGCTCAGCCTGAGCACTGCCGTGCCGACGGTGCGTGACCGGGACTACCTCCTGGACCGCCACGGCGTGGTCTTCAAGGTCATCGGCGATGTGCACCCGTCCACCCACTACCTCGGGTACGTGAAGTACTACCCGGACGACAAAGGCGACCGGCAGTTGTTCGGGCGCACCTACCGGCAGAACACAGTCGTCTCCAAGGCGTTCGGCATCCTCGCCAACCGGCCCGAGTGCTACCTGTACTCCGACACGATCGGCTGCGTCATCACCGGAGTGCCCCGCCAGGACGTCACCCGGCACTACTCGTGCCGCCACGCCCTGGCCGTCCTTCACCAGGTGCCCGAGCTCCTCGGCGAATTCGGCGTCTCCCGTGACCTTGAGGCCGTCATCGACCGTGTCGCTGAACTCGACGCCCAGGACGTGATCGGTGTGACCGGCTCATTCCTCGTCGGCTGCTTCAACGCACGTTCCGACATCGACCTCGTCTGCTACGGGCCCCGCGGCTACGAGGCCGCCCGCGAACTCTTCTCCGACCGTACGCTCATCCGCCCCTACGAGGGCGACACGCTGACCCAGCTCTACTTGCGCCGCGCGAAGTACATGACGGGCAGCTCCTTCGACGTCCTGATACGGCAGGAAGCCCGCAAGCTACAGGGACTCACGGCCGGGGCCGACGCGCACATCAACTGCGAGCCCCTGCGCGAGGACGGTGATGCCACCTTCACCGGCGTCACCACCAAGGAGGTCGGTGCCATCAGCGTCGTCGCCACCGTCACCGACGACGCCCAGGGCCTGGCCACGCCGGCGCTGTACGGGATCGGCGTCGACACCGTCATCCAGTCCACCGTCGACGACCCCGAAGTCTTCGCCCGCCGCATCACCCACATGCGTTCCTACCTGGGCGCGTACACCGGCGCGTTCCGCACCGGCGACACGGTCTACCTGTCGGGCCGGCTCGTCCATACCGAGGACGGGGCACGTTCCGGCTTCGGCATCGAGCTCACTCCGTGGAGCGCCGCCGAGTCCTACCTCGCCACCCTCGCCCGATAGCCTCTCCCGGACGACTCCCGGACGACTCCCGGCGCTTCCCGATCCGACGCCGCGCGCTCCGGGCCGAGGCATCTGCCGGGTTGGCGCCGTGTCCGGCACTCTTTCGGACCGTCTCCCCTCGAAAGGCTTGCTCATGAAGCGTGTCGTGGCCCGGCTCTGGCGGCTCATCCGGGGCCCGCTCCAATGGCGTGTGCTGTGGTTCGCCCACGCCAAGTTCATGGTCGGTGTCACGGGCGTCGTACGCAACGAGGCGGGCGAAGTCCTGCTGCTGAAACACCGCATGTGGCCGGCCGACCGCCCGTGGGGTCTGCCGACCGGGTACGCCGTCAAAAGCGAGGAGTTCCCGCAGACCGTGGTCCGGGAAGTCCGGGAGGAGACGGGTCTGGACGTGGTGCCGGGGCGGCTGGTTCGGGTGACCAGCGGCTACAAGCTCCGCGTGGAGATCGCGTACGAGGCTCTGTATGTCGGCGGAACGCTGAAGATCGACAGCTTCGAGATCCTGGAGGCACAGTGGTTCAGCCCGGACACACTCCCGGAAGGAATGCAGGAGTCTCACATCCAGCTCATCAAATCGAGTTCGCCGAACTGACGGAACTCGCCCCGAACGAGTCCGTCGCCGGAGCGCGCGCCTTGGCGGCCCGCAGAATGCGCTTCGGCGCCCGGCGGACCGCCCTACGCTTCGGCATCCCCGAACCCGCCGACGCTCTGCGGGGCTACTCCCCCGGTCGGCTTCGGGTGAGTTGCACCGACAGGTCGTTGTCCAGCGTGTAGTACGGGTGGGCCGACCAGTCGCCCACGCGGGTGTGCGGGTAGACGAAGACCTGTTTGCGGTCCGCCAGGTCGTCCAGGAGGCGGGCGGCCCGGATGCGCGGCGTACCCGTCGCGGGGTGTACGTACACGTCCCAGACGACCGGGGTGTCCCCTGGCTGCCCGCCCTCACCGGGTTTCGGGACCAGGGTGCCGTAGTCGACGGTGAACGTGAACTCCCGGTCGTCCGTGGCCCGGAGCGGGACGCGGATCTCGGCCGGGTTGCGGCCGCGGCGGTGAAGGGACGCCTCCGCGCCCTCGCCGAGGCGGGCACCGTACAGCCGGGCTGCGACGGTCATCGTGTCGCCCGAAAGGGTGATTCGGCCGGCCTCGGCGTGGGTAGCGCGATGCCAGGCGCGTATGGCCAGGCGGCCGTCCTTGGTGGCGTACGGAATGCGTACCGCCAGGGGCGTGGCCACCGCCCGTACGCCGTGGGCGCCGCCGCCCGGCATCAGCGCGCGCACGTCGCGCAGGCCCGGCAGCAGCGGCACCCGCTCCCCGTCCGGCGCGTCCACCACGTACGCGTCCCAGCGGCCCTCCTCCAGGGCCGGTTCCGTTTCCAGGACGGCCCGCCACTCCTCCGGCCCCTCGCGCTCCAGTACGAGGTGGCGGCCGGGCTCCTCCGGCTTCCCCTTTCCGGGGCGCCGCTGGAGCAGGAGCCGGGGCGGCTCGTCCTGGCCGGCGAGGCGGACCCGGATGAGCAGCCGGCCGTCCTCCTCCGCCGTCACCGCCGCGCGCGGGCTCTCCACCGGGTCGGTCACGTGCTCGCCGCTCATCGTCGTACCTTCCGTGCGGCCCGTACGACGGCACCGGCCGCCGCGAGCAGGGTGTCCCCGGCCGCGTAGCCGCTCGTCGTCAGGGCGCGGTCATGTGTGCGCGCTGCCGCGCGGCCGTCCCGCCGGGCCGCCAACAGCTCCTCGAAGAGCCGTTCGGCCTGGGCGACGACGGTGTCGGGGCGGTAGCGGAGGGCGTTGTCCCGCGCGGTGCGGCCCATGCGGCGGCGCAGTTCGTCGTCGGCCACGAGCCGCAGCAGGGCGCCGGACAGCGCCTCCCGGTCACCGACCGGGACGAGCAGGCCGTCCTCGCCGGGGCTGATGATCTCGCCGGGGCCGTACGGGCAGTCCGTGCTCACCACGGGCAGGCCGCAGCTCATCGCCTCGACGACGGTCATGCCGAAGGACTCGTACGAGGACGCCACCGCCCCGATCGAGCCCTTGACCCACTCGGCCTCCATCGGGGTGACCGCGCCCATGAGGAAGACGTTCTCGTACAGCCCGAGCCGGTCGATGAGCGCCCGCAGCCGGTCCTTCTCCTCGCCCCGGCCGTAAATGCGCAACGTCCAGTCGGGGTGCGCGGCCGCGACCGCCGCGAACGCCTCGATCAGCAGGTCGAATCGTTTCACCGGGGTCAGCCGCCCGGCCGCGACGACGATCCGGCCCCGGCCGTCCGCCGGCGGAAGCGTCGGTGCGGGGACGCTGTTGGGGAGTGCCTGCAACCGGACGCCCGGCAGCCGCATCTTCCGCCGGTACACGGCCGCGTCGGCCTCCGTGACGGGGGTGAGCGCGTCCAGCCGGGGGTACGCCTTGCGCAACGCGTTCCGCAGGCGCGGCGCGTGCTGGTCGAGCATCAGGTGCTCCTGCCCGACCCGGACCACCCGCTCGGGGGCCTGGAGCGCCAGGTGCACGTTGAGCCCGGGCCGCGTCCCCACGACCACATCCGCGTCGATGCCCGCCAGCGCCGCGCCGATGCGCTCATCGGTGAGCGCGCTGTACTCCCCGTAACGGTTCTCCGCCGCGGGGAACACCTTCGCGGGCGCCCGGTGCCTCGGGTCGTCCTTCTCATGCCGTAAGTCCACCAACGCCCGCAGCCGCACCCGCGGATCGAGCACGACACTCGGCCGCTCCCGGCTCCGCAACGCGGAGATGACCTCCACGTCATGCCGCTCGGCCAGCGCGCGGGCCAAGTTGAAGGTGGTGGTGATCGTCCCTCCTATCGCGTACGCGTTGTGTATGAGGAAACAGATCTTCATACCCAGAAGGACCCTCAACCCCACCCGGCGGTTGCGCTCTTGATCTCGTCGGTTACGAGCGGGTGAAGACGGCCACGTCGTAGCGTTCGAGGACTGGCCGGGGCTCGCCCAACGCCTCGCTTTGGGCCTCGGCCTCGGCCTTCAAGCGGACCAGGCCCCGATGGAATTCCTCATCGGTGAGATGGGTGAACTTCGACTGAGGCCGGCTGACCAGCCTGGCGTGGTACTCCGCCAGGTTCGCCGCGACCGGCTGGGCGAAGGAGGTCACCTCGTCCAAGGTGAGCCCGGCAGCGACGAAGTCGCCGACCACTTCCCCTTCGCTCGGGAAGCGTCGCTCGTCGATCGCCCGGAGCCGGGGCCAGAAGTCGTACACCAGCGCGTCCAGCCGTTCGCGGAACGTGGTGCGCACGACAACCCTTCCGCCGACGCGCAGCACGCGGACCAGTTCCCGGGCCGCTCGCCGGCGGTCGGGAATGTGATGGATCACGCGAGACATCAGGGCCAGGTCGAAGGCGCCCCCAGCGGCGGGCACCGCCTCCGCCTCCCCCGGCAGATACCGCACCGCGGGATGCGGATGATGCCGTCGTGCCTCGGCAAGCATCGCCTCCGACGCATCGACGGCCATCACCTCACTTCCCTCGATCCAACGCGCCATCGCGGCCGAGAAGACGCCCGTTCCCGATCCGATCTCGACGACGGACGGCGACGGCCGGTGCGCATAGGAAGCGATCAGCCCGACCCAGGCCCGCAGCGACGCCTCGGGCATCTCGTTGCCCCGCTGGACCAGCACGCGACGCTGCCCGCCGCATGCAAGCTCGCGAATCCCTGATCCCTAATCCGTGACAAAGGGAGCGTATCCGACCGGGACTTCACTCACCTGCAGGTCTGAGAAGATCAAGGTCAAGTTGTGCGCGTTTGTTTCAATGCGCACCCCATGGAAGTCGATCCCGACGGCCTTCGACCAGCGGCGGGTCGCCTCGGACTCAGCGAGAAGCGCAGCTCCTGGATACATGCTGTGACACTTCACGCCCCAGACGTAACCGCCGAGATCTGGGTCAGCGGTCTCGTGGTCAAGGAGACGATCGTCCAAGGAGTCTCGCCAAGTCTCCGCGGTCACTGACGTCTCGCATTGGGCCTCGACGCAGTACCGGAAGAGATACCGCAGGTAAGGGCTGTCCCGTAATCCCCGGCGGGCGCACGACGACAGCTACGGCACCTCGCTGCGTTGTCGGAACGTCCGAATACGTCCAGTATGCGAACGCCCCTCCGCCTTGCGATGCACCGCATCTGACGCCGCGCGCTGATCCACCGGGGATTACGGGACAGCCCTTAGGCGGGCGCGATGCCAGTACTGGGTGCAGCGGTCGCGTAGATGATGACCTCGTAGTCGCGCATGTAGTTGGTGTATCCGTGGTGCACGACAGCGCGGTCGAAGGTCTCGTTCAGCATCTCTTCAAGTGCGGCGGTATCCATACTGCATTTCTATCTCACTCGTCGAGGCCCTCGACAACGAGCTGCACATGCGTTGGTCAGAGATCGCCCGGACAATTCCTAGTACGACGCTCCCCCAGCGTGCTGCGGCAGTGCCCGCCCTGGTGCATGCTCACGGGGAAGGCAGAGTACGGCCCTCGGGGGGGCGATATCAGGTGTTCGCTCAGCGGTTTGGGCATTTACACGTCTACATCGGCGGTGGCCGTGCGGCCGAGAACCCGAGAGAAGGCGTAAGAGTACGCATGCCAGGTACGCGAGAATCTGTGCAATCAACTCGGCGGCTGCTGCGCAGAACTCCGGTACGGCTTGGCGACGTTCACGCGCCGTTGTAGGCGATTGCAGGTTGGCCGCCACCCAAAGGCGAGCGTGCGCCCGTTTCGTCTGCTGCCGATAGGACTTGCACTCAACAACATACGTGGTGCCACCGTCTGCGATAGCAACCGCGTCCGGCCCTGCGAAGTCGCGACATACTTCTTCGGCTAGCGCGAGGATTTCCCGAAGGAACCACCGAGCGCGCGAGACTTGACCCGTTCTTCACGAGTGACACAGCTCCGCGCGGTGCTACCCAAGCCCAAATCCATCCACGCGAGCGCCGGCCGCGAGATCGAAAGGGCGCACCCGTGCGACGAGCTGTCCCGGGAGCTGTTCAGCGACCCCGACACGACCGTGGGCTACCTGGAGAACGGGCACCGTCGCTACACCGAGCGGGGCAAGCTTCCGTGCCCCGTCGTCAGCGTGGCTCGCTCGCCGCTCAAGGAACCGGAAGACTTCCTGGTCGGGCAGCCTGTCGTGTTCTCCACGGAAGCGCTTCTGCGACAGCGGAACGACATCCTGCACGGGCGCCCCGCCCTGGTCATCGGCACCGGAAAGCTGGGGAGTTCGATCGCGCGGCTGCCGCACGTCAAAGGCGTTCGTGTCATCGTCCACGACGTGGACCCCGTGCGCCGAGCACAGGCCATGGCGCAGGGGTTCGAGGTGGCCCGAGACCGTGACCAGCTCGGAAGACGCGTTGGAGTTGAGCGGGCTCCCCTCGGGTTACACCCGCGACAGTGCCGGCGAGCACGTGACCTGCTACAGCACTCGGGGGCACTACTTCCATCTGCTCAACGGGGGTGAAGCGGTCAACTTCATCCATGGCGCGAGCGTTGGACCGTTCATCGCGCTCGTTCAGGGCGAACTCTTGGCAGGCGCCGCCAAACTCGCCCGGGGGGACCTGAACAGCGCTATGCATGAGGTGTCCACCGCCGACCGGGAAGCCATCGCGGCTGCCTGGCTCCACTACTACAACAGGTGATCGAATGCCCATCACAGCAGACCACATCCGTACGACCGTCGCCGAGTACGCCAACGCGCACCCCGAGGACAAGCACACGCTGGCCCCGCTCGGTGAGCTGCTGGACCTGGGGGCCGACGTGACGAGCCGGAAGGAGTTCCGGGGGCACGTGACCGCCGGGGCGGTTCTCGTCAACGACCAGGGGGAAGCTCTGTTCATCCGTCACGTGGCACTCGACAAATGGCTGACCCCCGGCGGGCACCTGGAACCCGAAGACGCGAACCTGACGGGCGCGGCGCTGCGTGAGCTCATCGAGGAAACGGGAATTACGCTCAGCGTCTCCCCCGTGCAAGCGACCCCCGTGCACATCGACGTGCACCCCATCCCCGCCAACGACAGCAAGGGGGAGGGCGCCCACTGGCACGCGGACTTCCGTTTCCTCTTCCGCATGAGCGGCGACCAGGCCGTGAAGCTGCAACAGGAAGAGGTGAGCGGGTACGCGTGGCGCAGCGTGGACACGATCTCTGATGATGTCCTGCGCTCGCGGGTCGCTGCCGCGCTCCGCTAGGTAGGTTCGCCGCCGGGCCCGTGTGCTGGTCAGGCCGGCGCCCGGCGCAGGATGAATTCGTTGCCGTCCGGGTCCAGCAGGGTGCCGGACTCCGTGTGGTGGGCGCCCAGGGATGTCAGGCGGGCGATCTCCTGCGCCTCGTCGGCGTCCGGCGGGAGGGTCAGTTCGAAGTACAGGCGGTTGGTGTCGGTCTTGGGGTTCACCGGGGGGCCGCCCCAGGTGAGCTTCGTGCCGCCCCGGGGGGACTGGATGGCCGTCTCCTCGTCCTGGTCCCACACCAGCGGCCAGCCCAGCGCCTCGCTCCAGAAGTAGCCGACCGCCTGGGTGCCGTCGCAGGCGACCGCGCCGATGAACGCGGTGTCCGCGAGGAACTTGTTGCCCGCCGCGATCACACAGAACTCGTTGCCGTCCGGGTCGGCGAGGACGACGTGCGTCTCCTCCGGGGACTGGCCGATGTCGATGTGCCGGCCGCCCAGTTCGAGGGCGCGGGCCACCGTGGCCGCCTGCTGCTCCGGGGTGGCGCTCGTCAGGTCGAAGTGGGCCTGGTTCTGGCGGGTCTTCGGCTCCCGGCTCGCCGTGAAGCGGAGGGCGAAGCCCTCGCCGCCGTCCGGCGGCAGGACCGTGCCGTCGGCCGCCCGCTCCCGGCCCAGAAGGTCGGCCCAGAAACGGGACAGGGCCTCGGGGTCGCTCGCGTGGAAGCCGATCGCTGAGAGGTGGAGGGCCATGATCCGTACGTCTCCGGTCTGTTGGCGGCGAACCCGCGCATCCTAGGAAGCGCGTACGCGCGGCGCACCCCGATTTCCCGCGCACCGGCTACGCCGCCCCGGTCCTCAGTCCAGGGTCACCCTGGCCGCCACCGGGAGGTGGTCGCTGCCCGTCCTGGGGAGGGTTCGTACGCGGTCGACCGTCGCGTCACGGGCCAGCACCTGGTCGATCCGGGTCAGTGGGAAGGACGCCGGGAAGCTGAACGCGAAGCCGCGCCGGGGGACGGAGAGGCGCGAGGTCAGGGGCGCCAGGCCCCGGTCGTCCACCGTCGCGTTGAGGTCGCCGAGCACGAGCAGCGGGCCGGCCGTCTCCTCCGCGTCCAGGGCCGCGCCCAGCAGCCGGGCGCTCTCGTCGCGGCGGGCCGACGCCAGACCGGTCACGCCGATCCGGATCGACGGCAGGTGCGCCACGTACACCGCGACCTCGCCGTGCGGCGTCGCGGCCACCGTGCGCAGGCCCCGGCTCCACGGCTCCTCGATGTCCGCGGGCCGGATGTCCACCGTCCGGGTGCCGGTCAGGGGGTGCCGCGACCAGAGGCCCACGGTGCCCCGGACCTCGTGGAACGGATACGCGGGCGCGAGCGCCTTCTCGTACGCGGGCAGCGCGTCCGGCACCAGTTCCTCCAGGGCGATCAGGTCGGCGCCCTCGGCGGCCAGGACGCGCGCGGTGCCCGTGGGGTCGGCGTTCACATCGCTCACGTTGTGCTGCACGACGAGCAGGTCCCGCGCCCCGTCGGCCGGGTCCGCCGCCGGGAGCAGCAGCCCGCCGAACGCGTACGCCCACGCCGTGACCGGCAGCACCACCGCGAGCAGGGCGAGCGGCGCCCGGCGCAGCGCGGCGAGCGCGAGCAGGGGGACGACGGCGAGCCCGAGCCACGGCAGGAACGCCTCCAGGAGACTGCCCAGCCGGCCCGGCGTGTTGGGCACGGCCCGGTGCCCGACGAGCAGCGCGGCCGTCAGGGCGGCGAGCCCGGCCAGGACCCTGCCGCGCCGCCACCGCGACGGCGCGTCGGCCTCCCGTGTCACCCCCGCCCCCGGTTCCCCGTCGTCCTGCGCAGGCGCGAGCGCACCGCCCGCTGGGCGACCGGGCCCAGGTCGTCCAGCGCCGTGGCCAGGGCGGCCAGTTGGTCGAGGGAGGCCAGGGCGCGTTCGGCGCCCGCCGGGTCCACGCCCTCGTACAGTTCCAGGCCGACGAAGGCCGCCGATGCCGCCTTCGCCAGCCCCGGAATGTCCACGAACTCCGCCAGCGGACTGCCCGCCAGGACGCGGATCAGGACGTTTTCGATCTCGTCCGTCCACAGCGTGAGCCCGGCGGCCGTGGCGGTCGCCAGGCGGGGCTGGGTCTGGCCGCCGGCGAGGAGCTGACCGAGTACGGCGACATGGCCGCCTGCCCGCTCGGAGGCGTTCAGTTCGCGGGCCACGGCAAGGAGTTCACCCAGCGAGCGCACCTGATCCAGCCGCTCGCGGTAGGTCGCGAGGCGCTGTTCGGCGCCGTGTCGGCAGGCGGCGGCCAGCAGCTCGTCCACCGTGCCGAAGTGGTAGAAGACCAGGGCCTGGTTGACCCCGGCGGTCGCGGCGATGCTCCGCGCGGACGTCTTGGCGATGCCCTGCTCGGTGAGCGTGGCGAGCGCACCGTCCAACAGCTTCGTACGGGTCTCGGCCCCGCCGCCGCCCGCACCTTTCAAGTCCCCGCCCGCCTTCTTCACGCGTGCGCTCACGCCCTCGCTCATGCCCGTGCCTCCTCGCGTACCGGCCGCAGATCCTGCCGTACGCGGCCGGCCGGCGCGTACTCGGCGGTGAACGAGCCCTGATAGCCGAACAGCGGGCCGAAGCGGCGGTTGGTGACCTCGACCCGGATGCGGAAGCGGCCCGCCGCCTCGTCGTACGACTCCCGCACCACCGCGTCGCCCCCGATCAGCGCGGGCACCCGGGCGTCCACGCGGCCCTCCCGGAAGCGGTGTTCGCCGGAGCGGATGACGAGGGCGCCGGCCCCGTCCACCGAGAGGTGCAGATCCGTGGCGAGGTGCTGGTGTGTTCCCAGGTAGTCGACCACGCAACCGCGCTCCGGGCTGTGGACCATCGTCGCGTCGAAGCGCCGGGGGCCGTCCGGGAAGGCGAACGTCCGGACGAAGGTGACCGTTTCGCGGCCGTAGGAGTCCGTGAAGGGCACGTTCTCGATGGTGAACGGGATGTTCCGGCCGGAGCGCGGGAGCAGGATGTTGCGGGTGGCGCCCAGCGCGAGGAACGGGCGTACCCAGCTGCCGCCGTGCCACACCCGGTCCATCACCCCGCGCCCCGTGCAGGACTCGCCGCCGGCCAGCCCCACGGAGAAGCGGCGCCGGATCTGCGGGTGGAGGCGGTCGAAGTCGGCCCCCAGTGCCTGCTGGAAGATCGAGGTCACGGCTGCTCCAGGCGGTCGAGAAGGGCGGGCGGCGCGCCGGCGTCGGTGCCGGTGCCGGTGCCGCGCCCCGGCGGGCGGCGCAGGCAGCGGCGGGCGGACGGGGTGCCGGGCAGCGGCGGCAGGAGGAGGGCGGCGAGCAGGACGGCTACGGCGACGAGGAGGGCGGGCACGGAGCCGAGCCCGGTGGCCCAGGGCCCTCCGCCCCAGGAACCGGCGCCCCAGGAACCGGCGCCCCAGGAACCGGCGCCCCATGCCCCGGCGGCCCATGCCCCGGCGGCCGACGCCCCCGCCACCCACACCGCTCCGGCCACCGCCCCCGCGCGGACCGCCGCCTCCGCGAGGCCCCGCAGGAGCGCCCGTTCCGGGGTGACCCCCCGCTCGCACCACAGCCGCAACCGGTCGAACGACCAGGCGGTCGCCCAGCCCATCAGCGGCCGGAAGACCAGGCGGTCCGCGAGCCGGCCCGGCCGGCCCCAGCGTGGCTCGTAGTCGTACCCGGTGAGGAAGCGGAGCCCGTCCGGGCCGGGCACGTAACGCCAGTACCCCCGCCCCTCCGTGAGGAACGACAGCGGATGCGCGCAGGCGAAGCGGAGGGCCGAGGTGCGCGTGCTGTCCGGGCGGTGGCGCTCGCCGGCCGAGACGCCCGTGCCGGCCACGAGGAGGCCGGGCAGCACCCGCACCCCGTACGTGAAGCGCTGCGGCTCCCCCTCGGCGACCGGCAGATACACGATGCGCGTGAACCGCAGGTCCCACCGCTGGTGCTGGGCCGGGTCCTGGCTGCGTTCCCAGACGCACTCCAGGCCGGCCCGTATCCGGGCCTCCACATACAGACCACCGGCCATCGGCCCCACCCCCGTACAGACGGTTTGAGCGGTCGCTCAAATCGTTTCCCGGCAGAGAGTAGAGGAGTTTGAGCGACTGCTCAAATGCTTGGGGCGGCCGTCACGGGGAAGGGCGCGCCCCCGCCCCGCTCAGCGCCCCGGAAACCGCTCCCCGCACGCGCTGCAGAACACCGGCGCCGACTCCTGGGACATCCGCCCGCACTCCGGGCAGACCCGGTCCAGCGAGCACGGCGCCTCGCCACCCTCGTACGCCCGCACCGCCGGCTTGATCGCGAGGCCGGGGCGGCGGCGGTGCACGGTCAGATAGGCCAGCCCCTCCGGGCCCGCCGTCAGGGAGCGCCGCGACGTACGGGGCAGCCAGGTGGCGGTGCTCGGGGTCAGCGTCAGGGGCTCGGAGCCGTCACCGGGAACGAGCCGGCCGCCGCCCGCGAGAACCACGAGGAGAACGTCGAGCGCGTCCTCCTGGTGCTCCCCCACCTCGGCCCCCGGCGGCAGCCGCACCAGATTGGCGTCCAGCTCCCTCCCCCGCCGGTCGAGCTGCCACAGAGCACCCCGGTCATCGGGGCCCGCGGCGGCGAGCAGGTCATCCAGCACGGCGAGTATCTCGGGAGTCGCGTTCACGACGCCCAGGCTACGACCGCGCGTAAGCTGTGCGCCCTTCCCGTACGCCCCACCGCCGAAACCGCCGCACGCCGCCGCACGCCGCCGCACGCGGCCGTACGCACCCCAGCGAGGAGACGCCGCGTCATGTCCGATGAGAAGTACCCGCCGATCGAACCGTACGAGCACGGCATGCTCGACGTCGGTGACGGCAACCACGTGTACTGGGAGGTGTGCGGGAACCCCGAGGGGAAGCCCGCCGCCGTCGTGCACGGCGGGCCCGGTTCGGGCTGCGGAGTGGGGGCGCGGCGGGTCTTCGACCCGGAGCGGTACCGGGTCGTCCTCTTCGACCAGCGCAACTGCGGCCGGTCCACCCCGCACGCGAGCGACCCGGCCGTGGACCTGCGGCACAACACCACGGACCACCTGATAGGCGACATGGAACGCCTCCGCGTCCACCTGGGCATCGACCGCTGGCTGCTGCACGGCGGCTCCTGGGGCTCCACGCTGATCCTGGCGTACGCCGAGCGGTACCCGGAGCGGGTCAGCGAGATCGTCATCCCCTCGGTGACCACGACCCGGCGCTCCGAGATCGACTGGCTGTACCGGGGCGCGGGCCGCTTCTTCCCGGAGGCGTGGGAGCTGTTCCGGGCGGGCGTCCCGGAGGCGGCGAGCGACGCCACACCGGACGTGCTCGCCGCGTACGCCCGGCGCACCGCGGACCCCGACCCGGAGGTCCGGGCGCGGGCGACGGCCGACTGGTGCGCCTGGGAGGACGCGGTGCTGTCCCAGGAGGCGTACACCGGCCCGCCCCCGTTCAGCGGCCGGCCCGACCGGGCGCGGCAGGCCCTGGTCCGGATCTGCGCGCACTACTTCTCGCACGGCGCCTGGCTGGAGGAGGGGCAGCTGATCCGGGACGCGGGGCGGCTCGCCGGGATTCCCGGAGTGCTGGTGCACGGGCGGATGGACATGGGCGGACCGCTGATCACCGCGTGGGAGCTGGCCAGGGCGTGGCCGGACGCCGAACTCACCGTGATCGACGACGCCGGCCACCTCGGCGGAACGGCGACCCGCCGGGCGCTCATCGCGGCACTGAACCGGTTCGCCGGCCGCCGAGGGTTCCGGCAGCCCCATATCCACCTCGGCCTTACGCCGACCGCTCAGGAGCACTGCAGGATCGGCAGCAACCTGTCCGTGTCGGTACGCGTGCCTCAGCAGCAGCACATCCGTTCGGCAGGCTCGACCAGAGAAGGAATCACGTCAACAGACCACTGATTTATTGCCATTTCCTTCGGCGTTACGCCAAAAGCACCGACCGCCGATCTCGCGAAATTCCGCTTCTGCTTCAACCAGAGCGGGTCGGCTATCCAATTTCATCCGTCGAATCTAGAGGAATCGCCCAACGATTTTGCGCCACAGTGGCCGATAGTACTGACATTGCGGGTCGCCCGACAGTAGACGGCTTCAGCGGGGCCACATGTGAGTGGCCATCGGCTTGCGTGCGCAAAGGGTTTCGCCGCGTGTCGCACACAACTTGCCTCCCGCTATCCGTGGTTGATCGGGACAGTGTCGCGGGGTACGTTCCTTGAGCACATCCCGGCCAGACCAACCGGGTCTGCATACGGGAAGAGTTGAGGGGGAGCAAGCCTGCGGGGGACCTTTTAGGTTTCCACGCCAGTTCAGGTCGCCCAAGCGGGCTTCCTCCCCTTGCGATTTAACGCAAGGAGATTCTACATGAACCGAAACACTGTCCGCATGGCGGCGGTTTCGGCCGTGGCCGCTCTCACCGTCGGCACCGGCGCCGGTTTGGCTCAGGCGTCGGAGACCAACACGCGTCCGGCCACCATCCAGACAACCCTGTCCGCAGCCGACGCCCGCGCCCTCCTCGCAAGCCCGGCCATCACGGCCGAACTGACGGCGGGGGAAGCGCAGGCGTTGCGCTCGGTCGCCAACGGCACCGCCACCGAGGCTGAGACCCTCCGCGGCCTGGGTGGTGCCGCCAAGGCCATCTTCAATCTGCTGAAGAAGAGCGGGAAGACCCTGAAGCGGGCGGCCAAGGCCGCCAAGGCCGGGTACAGCCAGCTCCGGGCGTACATGCAGGGTCTGCCCTGGTATCACCCGGCGCGCATTGCCTGGATCGCGGCCAGCGGGGAGACCCACTACCAGCTGTACCTCTTCCTCCGCGACCTGGCGGTGTAGGAGAAGGGTGGTGCCCCGGCACCGGGGCACCACCCGCCGCCGCAATGTCCCTGCGGCGTGCGTCCAGACCGCGGTTTCTGGAGAGAAGCATTCCGATGGCTACCACCAAACCACCTCCCGGCCTGATACACCTGTGGCTCTCGTCCGCCTACTTCATCACTCCGGCGTTCATCTCGTTCAACGTGTTCGACAGCCAAGGCTGGGGTTGGGGCCTGATGGCAACCAGTCTTCTGGGGCCGTTCGCTGCTGCGGTCTGGAGCGCTGTCCGCCGTGAATGGCCTGGCGCGTTCGTGATCTTCCCACTCGGGGCGGTGGCTCTGATCTCAGTGCTCTTCGGCCTCACCAAGGGATTCACCTGGCCCTGACCAGGAGCCAGGATCACATGTGGAACGTAAGGAACATGCTGTGCCGCGAGGGGACGTACTGGCCGAGGCGCGGAACCTGCGGCGCTCGTTCGGCAGCAGGTCTGTGCTTGATGACGTGTCATTGACCTTGCACGCAGGCAAGGTAACCGGCTTGGTCGGCGCAAATGGTGCTGGGAAGACGACCGCCATCCGGTTGATGCTGGATCTTGCCCGGGGTGGGGGGAAAACACTCTTCCTTGGCCGGCCGCTGCATGATTGGGGTTCCCCCGGAAGCATCGTGGGCGCAGTGCTCGGTGGAGTGGCGGGCCACCCGAAGCACCGGGTCCGGTCGCACCTACGGATGGTGGCAGCCGGTTGCGGCGCGTCCGACCGACGTGTCGAGGATGTGCTGGAGCAGGTGGGGCTCGCGCAGGCCGCCCGGCTGAAACTGTCACAGCTCTCCCTCGGAATGGCACAACGCTTGGGAATCGCGCAAGCGTTGCTGGGCGACCCCCCGGTACTCATTCTGGACGAGCCCGCAAACGGTCTCGACCCGCACGCGATCCGCTGGCTGCGTGACTTCTTGCGGGCCCAGGCCGCTCAGGGCAGGGCAGTGATGGTGTCCAGTCACCTGCTGGGCGAGATGGAGCAACTCGCGGACCGTGTAGTGGTGCTGTCGCGGGGCCGCGTCGTGGCCGCCTCGTCGATCGCAACCCTGTTAACGAGAGCGCGCGGCCAGGCTGTGGTAACCGTGCAGACGCCGGACATGCCGAAACTCTCGCGTCTGGTGAAGGAGAAGGGTGGCGAACTCGAACCGGCGGGTGGGTCGAGCGCGCGCATCACGGGCCTGGATCGGATCAAGGTTGCCACCATGGCAGCGGAGAGCCGTGTGCCCCTGCACTGGCTGTCCGAGGAAATGCCGTCACTGGAGGACTTCTATCTCTCCATTGCGGAAGAGGAGTTCAGGATCTCATGACCGAGTCCCCGGCACGCACTTCTCCCTCCGCCGGTGTATCCGTACCCCCGTCTGTTATGCCGCGAGTGATCCCGGTCAACAAAGCGTTCCGCAACGCGTGCCGATACGAGTGGCGACATCTCACAGGCCTGCGCTCCACATGGGTTCTTCTGGGTGTGGTGGCAACGCTGAGCCTGCTGACCGGACCTGGCCTCCTGTTCGACCTGGACAGGACGCGGGAGATCAGCGCCGCGTCGATGGGCGACTTGCTGGCATGGGCACCCATGGCGACCCAGCTCCCCATGCTGTGCTTCTTCGTGCTGATTCTCGGTACGGGCCCGGTCTCCACCGACCTGGTCCGGGGCGCGGCGCGCACGACATGGCTGGCTGTCAACGGGTGTCGAGTGGCATACGCGGCAAAGGGAGCGGTCGGGTTCCTGGTGGGCGCTCTCGTCGCGACCGCCAGCGCGCTGGTGGGCGCGATCTCGGCAGCCATCGTTCTCGCTGTTTCCGGAGCACCGCAACCGACGTGGGGCGCGGTGTTGGTCCCGGTGCTCCGGTTCGTGCTGTGGATGGGCTGCTGGGCACTGCTGTGCATGGCGCTGGTGGCGCTGATGCGGAACAGAATTGTTCCGGTGCTGGTGCTTTGCATGTGGCCGCTGCTGGCCGAGCGACTGGCAGGTCTGCTGCTGGAACTCGTGCCTGGCCTGGATGGGGTGGCCGACTGGCTACCCTTCGCGGCCGGCCGGGCGATGCTCACCGACATCTCGGCGCTGCCGGAAGAGGATCAATCATTCGCGACGGCCATGGTGGGCTCGGATCTCTCGACGCCCGTGGCTCTGATGGTCTTCCTGCTCTACACGACAGTGCTGACCACGGCGGGCTACTGGGTGTACAGCCGCAGGGAGGCCCCGAGCGGCTGATGCCCACACTCTTCACCGACAGGTCGGGCAGCGGCGCCCCACCACGTTGCCCGGTCCGCTCACCAGGCGAATGCCTCGGGGGATGGCCCCGGTCCCGGGAAGATGTCGTCCAGCCCCGCAAGAATCTCGTCGCTCAGTTCCAGTTCCAGGGCCCTGACGGCACTTTCCAGCTGCTCAGCGGTACGGGGACCGACAATGGGGCCGGTGACGCCAGGACGGGTCAACAACCACGCGAGCGCCACTTCGCCGGGCTGGAGGCCGTTCTCGCCGAGGAGGTCTTCGTACGCCTGGATCTGCTCACGCGTTCCGGCGTCCTTGAGGGCTTCTGCCGCGCGACCGCCGGCGCGACGTCCCTGCCCGGACTCCTTCTGCAGGACACCGCCGAGCAGCCCCCCGTGGAGCGGGGACCACGGAATGACACCCAGGCCGTAATCCTGTGCGGCTGGAATGACTTCCATCTCGGCACGGCGCTCGGCGAGGTTGTAGAGGCACTGCTCGCTGACCAGGCCGTACGTTCCGCGCCGGGCTGCGACCTCATTGGCCTGGGCGATCTTGTAGCCAGGAAAGTTGGATGACCCCGCGTAGAGGATCTTGCCCTGCTGAACCAGGACGTCGATCGCCTGCCAGATCTCTTCGAACGGCGTCGACCGGTCGATGTGATGGAACTGGTAGACGTCGATGTAGTCGGTCTGCAACCGCTTGAGGGAGGCATCGACGGCCCGGCGGATATTCGCTGCGGAGAGCCTGTCGTGGTTGGGCCACGGCTCGCCGTCGCCCGCCATGTTCCCGTACACCTTGGTGGCGAGCACGGTTTTGTCACGCCGGTCGCCGCCCTGGGCGAACCAGTTACCGATGATCTCCTCGGTGCGGCCCTTGTTCTCGCCCCACCCGTACACATTTGCGGTGTCCACGAAGTTCAGACCCGCGTCGAGCGCGGCGTCCAGGATGCTGTGACTGGCCGACTCGTCGGTCTGCGGACCGAAGTTCATCGTGCCGAGGACGAGTCGGCTGACCTTGAGACCAGTACGTCCGAGCTGGGTGTACTTCATGGTCCACCAGCCAACTGCTTCGAGCGCCCTCCAGGCAAGGAAGCCCGGCGATGCCGACGGAAGTCCCCCCGGATGCCTCTACGACGCGACGCGCGAGGCCCACAGGGGCCTCCGGGACGCACACTCCTGGCAGGGCAGGGCCTGCCCTGGCCTAGCCGAAGGCGGCTGCCACGGCGACGACGGCGAACATCAGCACGAGCACCACGGCCATGACGCGGTTTCTGGTCTTCGGGTCCACCCGACGAGCGTAACCGGACTGGCCCCCGTGACCACGAAGCGGCCCCGCCCCGGAGCACCGGGACGGGGCCGCCGAGGCGTCCGCGTAGGGCTACGCCACCGTGGCGAGGCGCTCGCGCGGCACCACGCGCACCTGGGGGCGGCCCTGGTGCAGGCCCACCTTGAGGCGCAGGCCGCCGACGCGGACCAGGATCGCGCCGATGACGAGGGCCGCCAGCATGGACAGCGCGCCGCCGAACACCATGCCGGTGCGGGCGCCGTACGCGTCGCTGATCCAGCCGACGATCGGGGCGCCGACCGGCGTACCGCCGACGAACACCATCATGTACAGGCTCATCACCCGGCCCCGCATGGCCGGGTCGGACGCCATCTGGACGCTGGTGTTGGCGCTGATGTTGGTCGTCAGGCCGATCATGCCGATCGGGACGAGCAGCAGCGCGAAGATCCAGACGGCCGGTGCGAGCGCCGCGACGATCTCCAGCAGGCCGAAAGCCGTGGCGGCGACGACCAGCATCCGCAGCCGCGAGGAGCGGCGGCGGGCGGCGAGCAGGGCGCCGGCCAGCGAGCCGGCGGCCATGAGGATGTTGAAGAACGAGTACATCCCGGCGCCGCCGTGGAAGATCTCGTCCGCGAAGGCCGTCAGCCAGATCGGGAAGTTGAAGCCGAAGGTGCCGACGAAGCCGACCAGGACGATGGGCCAGACCAGCTCGGGGCGGCCCGAGACGTACCGCAGCCCTTCCCGCAGCTGGCCCTTGGCGCGCGGCACGATGACGGCCTTGTGCAGCTCGGCGGGGCGCATCATCAGCAGGCCGATGATCGGGGCGGCGAACGAGAGACCGTTGAACATGAAGGCCCAGCCGCTGCCGACCGTGGTGATCAGCACACCGGCGACGGCGGGGCCGATGAGCCGGGCGGACTGGAAGTTCGCCGAGTTCAGGCTGACCGCGTTGCGCAGCTGGGCGGGGCCGACCATCTCGGAGACGAAGGCCTGCCGCGCCGGGTTGTCGACGACGGTGACCATGCCGAGCAGGAACGCGATGAGATAGACGTGCCACACCTGCACCACGCCGGAGAGCGTGAGGGCGGCGAGCACGACGCCGCAGGCGCCGAGGGCCGCCTGGCTGACGAGCAGGAGCTGCCGCTTCGGCACCCGGTCGGCGATGACACCGCCGTACAGGCCGAACAGCAGCATGGGGAGGAACTGGAGGGCCGTGGTGATGCCCACGGCCGCGGCGGACCCGGTGAGGCTCAGGACGAGCCAGTCCTGCGTGATGCGGGACATCCAGGTACCGGTGTTGGAGATCACGGCGCCCGTGGCGAACAGGCGGTAGTTGCGTATCTTCAGCGACGAGAAGGTCCCGCCGGTCTTGCTCTCGTGGGTGGAAGTCGGTGCGGGGGCGGAGTCTGCTCCGGTTCCCGTACTCAAAAGGGTTCGCCTCCTCGGGCGTGAACGGTGTGTGACTGACGAGGGCCCGGTACGGGCCTACAGGTGGGCCAGCTTCTCCAGCACGGGCGCCGCGTTGCGCAGCGTCTCCCACTCGTCCTCGTCCAGGCCCTCGGCCAGGGTGGTGAGCCAGGCGTTCCGCTTCTTGCGGCTCTCGGCGAGCATGGCCTCGGCCCGCTCGGTCTGGCTGACCACCTTCTGGCGACGGTCGTCGGGGTGCGGTTCCAGCCTGACCAGGCCCTTCGATTCCAGCAACGCGACGATGCGGGTCATCGACGGAGGCTGTACGTGCTCCTTGCGGGCGAGCTCACCGGGAGTGGCCGAACCACAACGGGCGAGGGTCCCGAGCACCGACATCTCGGTCGGGCTGAGCGACTCGTCGACGCGCTGGTGCTTGAGGCGCCGGCCGAGCAGCATGACGGCGGAACGAAGGGAGCTCACGGCGGCGGCACTGTCGCTGTCGTGGATCAGGTCAGGCATGTTTGTTAGCGTAACTCATTACCTACTCTAAAGACCACTTGTGTTACACGCGCGAGAGCGGGATCACCTGGCGAGACCACCAATCGATCACCCGAACGAGTGAGTCGGCGGTGGAAAATCACGCACGACGGGCCTGCGGGACGTAACCCTGCATGCCATGGGATCGACAGTGCTCAGCCTGCGCATAGACGGTGAGCTGCTCGACCGGCTCAAGCAGCATGCCGCAAAACGCGGAATGAGCGTCCAGGACTATGTGGTCCGGACGCTCATTCGCGACGACTTCGACGAACGTTTCCAGTCGGCCGTCGAGGAGACGGAGAAGTTCTACGCCGACGAGGCCGGCTGACCGCCGGCCCCGCGACGCCCTTACGTGAGGCCCAGCGCGGGCATCATGTAGTAGAAGACGAAGACCGCCGACACGACGTACATGGCCACCGGCACCTCGCGACCGCGCCCGGCGGCCAGCCGCAGCACGCTGAACGCGATGAAGCCGATGCCGATGCCGTTGGTGATCGAGTACGTGAACGGCATCATGACCATGGCGAGGAACGCCGGGATCGCGAGCGTGTAGTCGCTCCAGTCGATGTCCCGCACCGAACCGGCGATGATCAGGAAGCCCACCGCGAGCAGCGCGGGGGTGGCCGCCTGCGACGGGACCATGGTCGCCAGCGGCGTGAGGAACAGCGCCACCGTGAACAGCAGGCCCGTGACGACGCCGGCCAGCCCCGTACGGGCCCCCTCGCCGACGCCGGCCGTGGACTCCACGAAGCAGGTCGAGGCGGACGAGGAGCTGGCACCGCCCGCGGCGACCGCGACACCGTCGATGAACAGCACCTTGTTGATGCCGGGGAAGTTGCCCTCGGGGTCCGTCAGCTTCGCCTCGTCGCCGACGCCGAGGATGGTGCCCATCGCGTCGAAGAAGCAGGACAGCAGCACGGTGAAGACGAACAGGATGCCGGTCAGCACGCCGACCTTCTGGAAGCCGCCGAACAGGCTGAACTCACCCAGCAGCCCGAAGTCCGGCGTCGACACCGGATTGCCCGGCCACTCCGGGACGGTCAGCCCCCACGCCTTGGCCGGCAGGTCCGCCACGGCGTTGACGACCAGCGCGAGGACGGTCATCGCCACGATGGAGATCAGGATCGCGCCCGGCACCTTGCGGACGAGCAGGATCAGCGTGAGCAGCGCGCCGAGGACGAAGATCAGGACCGGCCAGCCGTTGAGGTGGCCGTCGCCGCCGAGCTGGAGCGGGACCGTGGTCATCGCCTTGTCGGGGATGCGGGAGACGAAGCCCGAGTCCACCAGGCCGATCAGCAGGATGAACAGGCCGATACCGATGGCGATGCCCTTGCGGAGCGACCCCGGTACGGCGGTCATCACCCGTTCCCGCAGGCCGGTCGCGACCAGCAGCATGACCACGATGCCCGCGAGGACCACCATGCCCATGGCGTCCGGCCAGGTCATCCGGGGGGCGAGCTGGAGGGCGACGACGGTGTTGACGCCGAGCCCGGCCGCCAGCGCGATCGGCACGTTGCCGATGACGCCCATGAGCAGCGTGGAGAACGCGGCGGTGATGACGGTCGCGGTGACCAGCTGGCCGCCGTTGAGGAACTGCTCGTTCACGTCCTTCGCGCTGCCGAGGATGATCGGGTTCAGCACGATGATGTAGGCCATCGCGAAGAAGGTCGCGAATCCGCCACGGATCTCGCGGCCTACCGTCGACCCCCGCTCGGAGATCTTGAAGAAGCGGTCCAGGCCGCCGGAGGGCTGGGGAGCCGGGGGCGGCGTGGCATCGACCTTGGCGGTGGCCGAGGGGGACATGGATGACCTCAGTATCAGTACGTACGCACAAGGGGTTAAAAGTGGTCAGCTTTGGACTTTCACACGAATAATTCGAGCCAGTCTGAAGCAGATTCAGTATGAATACATAAGGCGAAGATCGCTATCTCCGCGCGTAGACCCTTCGCCCGACCGGCCCGGCGACGCTCGTGTATGGGCCGCATACACTGACCGCATGGCGAAGTGGACACCGAAGCACGAGGCACCGGAGCCCCTGGAGGGCCCGATCGTCGCGACGATCACCGGCGGCACGATCCTCTGGTTCGTCCTCTTCCTCGTCCAGATCCCGTTCTACAACTGGTTCGACGACCACGGCCGCCTGTGGTGGGTGTGGACCTGCCTGGCCGGCGCGGGCCTGGGCCTGATCGGCATCTGGTACGTACGCGGCCGCGACGCGGCCCTCAAGCGCGCGGCAGCCGCGGCGGAGACGGAGACGGCGGCGGGCCCGCAGGCCGAATAAGGCCCCGCCCGTACAACCACGGGACCATTTCTCTCCTCCCCCGGTCTGATCTTCGTACCCCCGGCGGGTGTCGCGGACGTTCCACCCGTACCGTCTGAACCATGACGCAGCGGGCATCCAATCCCTCCGGGGAGCAGCGAACCGGCGCCACCGGGCGGCCGGCCACGATCGACGCCGGGGCGGAGCTCGACCCGGTCCACCCGGTCGAGCTGCCGGACCCGCCCGCCGGGGGCGGGCTGACCTCGGCGGAGGTGGCCGAGCGGGTCGCGCGCGGCGAGGTCAACGACGTACCGGTGCGGTCCTCGCGGTCGATGGCCGAGATCGTCCGGGCCAACGTCTTCACCCGGTTCAACCTGATCATCGGCGTGCTCTGGGTGATCATGCTGTTCGTGGCGCCGATCCAGGACAGCCTGTTCGGGTTCGTGATCGTCGCCAACACCGGCATCGGCATCGTGCAGGAGTGGCGGGCCAAGAAGACGCTGGACAGCCTCGCGGTCATCGGCGAGGCCAAGCCCGTGGTCCGGCGCGACGGCACGGCGGCCCCGATCCACACCTCCGAGATCGTCCTGGGCGACTTGGTCGAGCTGGGCCCCGGCGACAAGGTCGTCGTGGACGGTACGGTCGCCGAGGCGGACGGCCTGGAGGTGGACGAGTCCCTGCTCACCGGCGAGGCGGACCCGGTCCTCAAGCGGACCGGCGACACGGTGATGTCGGGGAGCTTCGTCGTCGCCGGCGGCGGCGCGTTCACCGCGACGAAGGTCGGGCGCGAGGCGTACGCGGCGCAGCTCGCCGAGGAGGCGTCCCGCTTCACGCTCGTCCGCTCCGAGCTGCGCACCGGCATCTCGACGATCCTCAAGTACGTCACCTGGATGATGGTGCCGACCGCGATCGGGCTGGTGATCAGCCAGCTGGTGGTCAAGGACAACAACATCAAGGACTCGATCGCCCGCACGGTCGGCGGGATCGTCCCGATGATCCCGGAGGGTCTGGTCCTGCTGACCTCGGTGGCCTTCGCGATCGGCGTCGTGCGCCTGGGCCGCAAGCAGTGCCTCGTCCAGGAGCTGCCCGCCATCGAGGGCCTGGCCCGGGTCGACGTCGTCTGCCTGGACAAGACCGGCACGCTCACCGAGGGCGGCATGGACGTCACGGAGCTGCGGGCGCTGGGCGGCGACGCCGACGAACCGTATCTGCGCCGTGTGCTGGGGGCCTTCGGCGCGTCCGAGCCCCGCCCCAACGCCAGCCTCCAGGCGATCATCGACGCCTACCCGGCGCCCGCGGAGGGCGGCTGGCAGGTCACAGGCACGCTGCCGTTCTCCTCCGCCCGCAAGTACAGCGGCGCCGCGTTCACCGAGGACGGCGGCGCGTCCTCCGCCTGGCTGCTGGGCGCCCCCGACGTGCTGCTCACCGAGGACGATCCGGCGCTCACGGAGGTGGACCGGCTCAACGAGCAGGGGCTGCGCGTGCTGCTGCTGGCCCGTGCGCGGGGCGAGCTGGAGGCCGCGGACGCGGCGAAGGGCGCCGAACCGGCCGCCCTGGTCGTCCTGGAGCAGCGGCTGCGGCCGGACGCCGGGCAGACCCTCGCCTACTTCGGGGACCAGCGCGTCGCCACGAAGGTGATCTCCGGGGACAACGCGGTCTCCGTCGGCGCGGTCGCCGCGAAGCTCGGGATGCCGGGCGCGGAGCACCCGGTGGACGCGCGGCGGCTGCCCGCGGACCCGGACGAGATGGCCACGGTGATGGAGGAGAACGCGGTCTTCGGCCGCGTCACCCCGCAGCAGAAGCGGGAGATGGTCGCCGCGCTCCAGTCGCGCGGGCACACCGTCGCGATGACCGGCGACGGCGTCAACGACGTCCTCGCGCTCAAGGACGCGGACATCGGCGTCTCGATGGGCTCGGGCTCCGAGGCGACCCGCGCGGTCGCCCAGATCGTGCTGCTGAACAACAGCTTCGCGACCCTGCCGTCCGTGGTCGCCGAGGGCCGCCGGGTGATCGGCAACATCACGCGGGTGGCGACGCTGTTCCTGACGAAGACCGTGTACTCGGTGCTGCTGGCCGTACTCGTGGTCTGCTTCCAGGTCGAGTACCCGTTCCTGCCGCGCCACCTGACGCTGCTGTCCACGCTGACGATCGGCGTCCCGGCGTTCTTCCTGGCGCTGGCCCCCAACAAGGAGCGCGCCCATCCGCACTTCGTGCGCCGCGTCATGCGGTACGCGATCCCCTCGGGCGTCATCGCCGCCGCGGCGACCTTCGTGACGTATCTGATCGCCCGGAGCCACTACGCCGGTACGGGCGCGCTGGACGCGGAGACGAGCGCGGCCACGCTGACGCTGTTCCTGGTCTCGATGTGGGTGCTCGCGATCATCGCCCGGCCCTACACCTGGTGGCGGATCTGCCTGGTGGCCGCGATGGGGCTGGCGTTCCTGGTGGTGCTGGCGGTGCCGTGGCTCCAGGACTTCTTCGCGCTGAAGCTGGTGGGCACGCAAATGCCGTGGACGGCCGTGGGCATCGCGGTGGTCGCGGCGGCGGCGCTGGAGTACGCGTGGCGGCTGGTGGGCCGCCGGTTCGGGGCGTAGCCGCTCCCCCGGCGCGGAGGAGCGGCGGTGCGGTACGGGTTCAGTCGAACCAGCGGTCGCGGGCCAGCTCCTCCGTGCGGGACGGGTCCTCCAGCAGGGCCGCGACCTCGAAGCGGCGGGGCCACTGGCCCGCCGACCAGGCCAGCCCGGCCGCGACGCCCTCCAGCGTCGCGGCGTGCACCACCCCGTCCGGGGTGCGCCGCCAGTCCAGCTCGACGCCGCCGGCCCGCAGTTCGCCGTGCTCGACGTAGGTGTCCGGGGTCGCGGGCCCGAGCAGTACGCGGACGGACTCCGGCACCTCGTGCTCCTCGCCGTCGCTCGTGACCCCGGCCTCGACGCTCTCGCCGAGCCGCCGCACCTGGAACAGCTCGGCCAGCTCCGCCGCGTGCGCCGGGGCGACCGGCAGCAGCGGCAGCCCCTCGGTGAGCGGCAGCAGGTCCGGCGCGTCCGCGATCACCGCGTCCGCCGCGTCCACCACCCGCACCTCGCCGTCCACTACGGCCCGCAGCGCGTCCGGCAGCGTCACCTGTTCCGGGTCCAGCGCGGCCAGCGCCGTGTACAGGGCGTGCAGCTGTACGCCGCTGACCGGGCGGTCCTCGTCGGCGAGCCGGCCCAGCAGCTCGGCGGCCCCGCCCGGCTCGTCCAGGAGGGCGTCGACCGAGGTCCGTACGCCCAGGGCGCGCAGCACCTCGGCGTCCTCGAAGCCGGTCGCGTCGGCGGGGTCGTACAGCCCGGCGAGCCGGGGGTCGCCGCGGTGCGCGCGCAGACCGGCCGGGCGGCGGCCGTCCAGGACGGGGTGGCCGCGCAGCCACCACGCGGTGTACGGGCGGACGGATCGCGTGGTGCCGTCCGGCAGCAGCACCCGGACCGGCTGGGTGAGCGCGTCGCGCAGCGGCGGCCGGGCGAGCATCGCGAGGGCCTGCGGCCAGGCGTCGTCGTCCACGAGGTCCAGATCGCGTACGGCGACCAGTTCGGTGGCGACCGGCGGCACCGGGCTGTCCGGGAACTGGTCGAGGATGTCCTCGCACCACACGTCCACCGCGTCCAGCAGCCCGGCGTCGTCCGGCTCCGCGAAGTCGCCGTCGCGGGGCTCCAGTTCGTCCGGGTCCAGGACGACGTCGGTGGCCCGTACCAGGGCGAAGCCGGCGAGCACCCCGCAGGCGGTGAGCGGCTGTTCGCCCCAGCGGTCGGCCAGCTCCGCGTCGCACAGGGCGAGTTCGCCCTCGCGCATCACGGCGGCGAACGGGCTGTCCGGCAGCACGAGTTCCCCGGCGGGGGCGAGTTCGCCGTCCTCGTCGGTCAGCGCGAGGGCCCCGAGCCAGGGCTCGTCGCTCGGCTCCAGACCGGCGTCCCGGACGAGGGTGAGCACGGTCTCCACCAGCTCGTCCCCGTCGAGCGCGTCCTCGTCCCAGATCTCGCCCGCGTCCAGCGAACCGGCGACGGCGGCCCGCACCTGCGGGGTCGTCAGGACCGCGCGCGGGGTGGCGGGCAGGGCGCCCAGCTTCTCCAGCAGCGGATGCGCGGCGTCGGGGTGGGCGACCTTGAGCCCGAGGCGGCCCAGCCGGTCGAGAACGGGCCCGGACAGCGCGTCGGGGACCGGCAGCAGGACCTGACGGGGGCCGATGGTGGTGCGCGGCGGCGCGGGCGCTTCGAGGTCGCCGCCCGCCGAGCCCGTGCCCGCCAGCGGGACCGGCAGCCCCGACAGACGGTCCGGGTCCACACCGGCCAGGCTGTCGTACAGCCGCCGCCACCAGGCCGGATCGCGTTCCAGGCCCGCCAGCCGGTCGATCGCCTCCGTCAGCGGCACCCGGGCGACGCCCAGCGTGCGCAGCTCCACGCGCCGTTCGAGCCCGGCGGGCAGCAGGCACGGCAGCACCTCGGCGAGCACGGTCACCGTCCGCTCGCCGACGCCCTCCACCACCTCCGCCTCGACCGGCCGCAGCGCGACGGTGTCCTTGCGGACGCTCTCCTCGCCGTCCCAGCCGTCCCAGCGCTCCGGCTCGGCGGCCGGGTCGCGCGGGGCGGCGGGCGCCAGGAACGCCACGCGCGGCAGCCGCTCCAGGATCGCGCCGCGCAGCGCGCCGTCCAGCCCGCCCTGCCCCAGCGGGCCCGGCACCAGGCCGATCGTCGCGACGGAGACCGGCTCCCAGTCGGCGAGCAGTTCCGCGTACGCGTCGGCCGCGCGCTCGACCAGGAAGTCGGTGAGCGGTCCGGGCGCGGGGTGCCTGCGGGTGGTGTCCAGCGGCAGCGTGGCGATGAGCAGCGCGGGCAGGCCGAGCGGCTCGTCGGTGGGCGTCGGCGCGTGCACGACGGGGGCGGTGCGCGGGTGGAGCGGGGCGCCGTCCGCGTCGACCGGGACGGCCCAGGTCACCGACCAGTGCGGGCGCAGCCGCTCCTCCAGCGGCCGGCCGGTGAGCAGGGCGGGCTCGATCGGGCCGTGCTGTGCGGCGGTGCGCCAGCGGTGGGTGCCGTGCGCGGAGTCCTCGATGTGCGTGTACGGGCCGTGCTGCGAGCGGCGGAGCGTGCGTACGGCCTCCGGCGTCTCGACGGTCACCTCGTCAAGGCCGGTCAGCGTGAGCAGCAGCGCGTCGTCCACGGCGGCCAGTAGCCGGCCCACCAGGTCCTCGGCGACCCCGTCGCGCAGCGGCAGCACGACGACGGTGTCGTAGCCGTCGGGCGCGGTGCCCTCGGCGGGCAGCGGGAGGCGCAGCAGCGGTACGTGGCCGTCGCGGCGGCGCAGCTCGTCGCCCAGTCCGGGGCTGCCGATCGCCGCCTGCCCGGCCAGTTCGCGGGCCTCGGCGAGGGACCAGCGGACGCCGCCGTGCCGGCCGACGATCGCCGGTTCGTCGCTGACCGCGAGGACGGCGGCGAACCCGACGCCGAACCGGCCCACGGCGCCCTCGTGGCCCTCGCGCTTCGCGGAGGCGCGCAGCGTGGACAGCGACTCGACGCCGGTGGCGTCCAGCGGGGCGCCGGTGTTCGCGGCGGCGAGGACGGCGGGGGCGCCGTCCGTCGCGGGGCGCAGGGTGAGCCGGAGGCGGCCGGGGACTCCGGCGCGGGCGGCGGCGTCGGCGGCGTTCTGGGCCAGCTCGACGACGAGGCGGTCGCGGTAGCCGCCGAGCGCGAGGTCCTCCTCGGCGTTGGCGTCCTCCCGGAACCGGGCGGGCCCGGCGCCCCAGGCGTCGAGTACGCCGCGCCGCAGCCGCGCGGTGCCGAACGGGTCGCCCTCCGTCGCGTTGATGCCCATGGGGTGCTCCCTCTGCCGGTCCGGAACGCGTACCCCGCGAAGCTACCGGGTACCGCCCGAACCCACCCACTCACCGCCCCCGGAGCACCTAGTCCTCCGGGGTCCCCGAGGCGGAAGCCTCACCGTGCAACGGATACTCGTCGACCCGCACCGTGTCCAACGCGTGCGGCACCGCCGCGGGCGGCTTCGGCATGACCGCCGCCTCCGAGTGCCCACCGCACCCGTACGCCAGTGACACCACGTGCCCGTCCGCCGGACCGAACTCGTTGGCGCACACCCCGAACGCCTGCCGCAGCGAGCCCGCGAGCGGCATCAGGAAGGCGCAGGAGACACAGGAGGCCGGCGCGGCCTGCGCCATCGGCGTCTTCGGCCCGAACGCCTCGTCCCAGCGGTCCGCCGCCGAGTGCAGCCCGTACCGCGAGAGCACCCGCGCCCGGCGCATGCCCAGCTCGTCGGCCACCGAGGCGATCGAGCCTCGCGCGGTCGCGTCCGGGCGGGTCGTCAGCTCGGCGTCCTCCACGTCCACCAGGTCGGCCAGCTCGCCGCTGACCTCGCCGACCGCCGAGTTCGGCGGGACCTCGTCCGCGCCGGTGTACCCCGGCTCCAGGCGCAGGTCGTCCGCCTCGGTCGGCAGCAGGTCGCCGGGCCCCATGTCGCCGGGCCGCAGCCGCTCACTCCACGGCACCCACTCCGGCGCCAGGATCGCGTCACTGCCGGGCAGCAGCACCGTCTCGTCCAGCGTGACGTTCTTCGCGCGGGAGGCCCGCGCGACCGTCACCGCCCAGCGCCAGCCCCGGTAGCCGGGGTCCTCGCACTCGAAGTAGTGCGTGACGACGCGGTCCCCCTCGGAGACCACGGCCACATGCTCACCCACGACCCCCGGAGCGGCCGCCTCCTCGGCCGCCGCGCGGGCGAGGTCAACGGCCTCGGCGCACAACCGGTCGGGAGCGGGGGTACGGGCGGTACGGGCCGTACGGCCTCGCGTCGTCGCAGCACTCACAGGTCTCGCTTCTCTCCATACGCCAGTCTCACGAGCGCGCCAGCACATCGACCATCGATTTCGGCCATACGGTCACGGACGGAGCGGACCTGGGGGCCGCGTCGACGTCCGTACCCGTTGAGCCGACCTCGGGCACGCCTTCCGCGATCCATTCTGCGGGATCGCCGAGAGGCGCGCGGCCGAGAACAACCGCCGGTGGCGCGCTAAGCACGCTACCCTCTCCGCCGCTCCCCGCCCACCTGCCGTCCCTAACGACGCCGTATCGGCCATGCCCCGACGCCCCCCGTCACCTGGCAGATCACTGACCCGACGGGGCGGTCCCGCCCGCGTCCCGCCGGGATGCCGGTTCGCATCGCGCGGTCCTGGGGCACTATGACCAAGTGGCTTCTGCCCGGTCGCACGACGGTCCCGGCCCGCTCCGCAGGGCGGGGCGGGCGGTCGGCCGTGCCCTGAGAACGCCGTTCACCGGCACCGCGCGCGGCATCCGCCGGGCCACCCACGCGCACGGGGCCGGTGAGAGCGGTCTCGGCAAGCTCATCGAACTGCACGCGGTGAACGGCGCGGGCGACGTGATGATCACGGTCGCCCTCGCGTCCACCGTGTTCTTCTCCGTACCGACCGACCAGGCGCGCGGCCGGGTCGCGCTGTACCTCGCGGTCACGATGGCGCCGTTCATCCTGCTCGCCCCGGTCATCGGCCCGCTCCTGGACCGGCTGCCGCACGGCCGCCGCATGGCGATGGCCGGTTCCATGCTTGCGCGGGCCGTCCTGGCGCTCACCATGTCCGGCGCGGTCGCCACCGGGGGCCTGGAGCTGTATCCGGCCGCACTCGGCGTGCTGGTCTGCTCGAAGGCGTACGGGGTGGTGCGCAGCGCCGTCGTGCCCCGGCTGCTGCCACCGAAGTTCTCGCTGGTGAAGGCGAACTCGCGGGTCACCCTGGCCGGCCTGCTGGCCACCGGGGCCGCCGCGCCGATCGGCGCGGCGCTCCAGCTGATCGGCCCGCCGTGGCCGCTGTACGGGGCGTGCGCGATCTTCTCGGGCGGCGCGGTGCTGGCGTTCACGCTGCCGCCGAAGGTGGACTCGGCGAAGGGCGAGCGCCGGGTGCGGCTGGTCCCGCCGCCGGGCGAGCCCGCGCCCCGCCCGGAGCCGTCCCGGTCCGCGTCGACGCTCTCGGGCCGCAGGCGGCGGGAGAACGGCGAGCGGCGGCCGGGGCTGCGGTCGGTCGGCCCGTCCGTGCTGCACGGCCTCCAGGCGAACGCCGCGCACCGCGCGCTCTCCGGCTTCCTGATCTTCTTCCTGGCGTTCCTGCTGCGCGAGCATCCGCTGGCCGGGCAGAGTGCGGCGATCTCGCTGGGCATCGTCGGCGTGGCGGCGGGCGTGGGCAACGCGCTGGGCACGGCGGTGGGCTCCTGGCTGCGGGCGCGCGGCCCGGAGATCATCGTCGCCTCGGTGCTGGGCCTGGCGCTGGGCGTGGCAATCCTGGCGGCCGTCTTCTTCAGCACGGTGATGGTGGCCGCGCTCGCCGCGACGGCGGGGCTCACCCAGGCCCTGTCGAAGCTGTCGCTGGACGCGATGATCCAGCGCGATGTGCCGGAGGAGGTGCGGACGTCGGCGTTCGCCCGGTCCGAGACGCTGCTCCAGATGTCCTGGGTGGTGGGCGGCGCGATCGGGATCGCCCTCCCCCTCAACGGCGTACTGGGCATGTCGGTCGCCGCCGGGCTGCTGGCGCTCGGCGCTTCCGCGTCCGTACGGGGGCTGCTGGGCGCCGCGCGGCGCGGCTCGCCGCACCCCCGCGTGGCGTGAGCGGGAGCGACCGATAGCCTTCGGCCCATGACCGTTGCGTTCTTCTCCGGTAAGGGCCGTCGAATCGGCGTCGCTCTTGGTGCCGTGTCCGCGGGACTCCTTGTCCTCTCCGCCTGCGACAAGCCGACGCCGCTCGCCACCGTGACGGTCGGCGACAACTCGGTGCACACCGAGGCCGCCTGCTACAACGACGGCAAGACCATCAAGCCCTCCGAGGTCAAGTCCTGTCTCAACAAGGAGGCGGAGAAGACCATCGAGGTCTCGATGTCGGACACCGTGCACTTCGGCGTCGACCCGGAGATCGCGGACAACGGCTGGACGCTCTTCATCAACGGCCAGCAGGCCGAGCAGGAGCCGTTCAAGAAGACCTACCGCTCCATCTCGGGCAGCGCCTTCTTCTCCAGCCAGACCGGCGAGGCCGCCGACGAGACGCAGATCAGCGTCGTCGAGACCAAGGGCGAGGGCGAGAAGACCGGCGTGGCCGGCATCTGGCACTTCAAGCTGGTGAAGACGGACTGACCGCCCCTTCGGAGGGCTGCCCCTGATGCGTGTGCTGGTCGTGACCGCGGTCCCGGTGGAACGGGACGCGGTCACGCGTGCGTACGGGGACGAGCCCGGGGTGCGGCCGGTGCGCGGCGCGGAGCTCCACCGGGCCGGGCCGCTGGACGTGCTCGCGGGCGGCGCGGGCCCGGCCGCCGCGGCGGCGTCGGCGGCGTTCGCGCTGGCGGCCGGCCGCTACGACCTGGTGGTCTCGGCGGGCATCGGCGGCGGCTTCGCCCCGGTGGCGCCGGTCGGCTCGCTGGTCGTCTCCCGCCGCATCGGCGCGGCGGACCTGGGCGCCGAGACGTCGGCCGGTTTCGTGCCGGTCACCGACCTCGGCTTCGGCCGCAGCTGGCACGTCCCGCCCGCCTCCCTCGTCCGCGCCGCCGCCGGGGCGACCGGGGCGGCCGTCGGCGACATCCTCACCGTCTCCACCGTGACCGGCAGCGCCGACCGCGCCGCCGCCCTGCTCACCGCCCACCCCGGCGCCCTGGCCGAGGCCATGGAGGGGTTCGGGGTCGCGGAGGCGGCGGACCTCGCCGGCGTACCGGTCCTGGAGCTCAGGGCCGTGTCGAACGCGGTCGGCCCGCGCGACCGCGACGCCTGGCGCATCGGCGACGCGCTGACCGCGCTGACCGGGGCGTTCGGGAAGCTCATCCCCGTACTGGAAGGCTGGACCCGCCATGACCGCGACGACACCGCAGACTGACGCGCTGCGCATCGCCTTCTCGCCCTGCCCGAACGACACCTTCGTCTTCGACGCCTGGGCGCACGGCAGGGTCCCCGGCGCGCCGGCGCTGGACGTCACGTTCGCGGACATCGACCTGACCAACGGCATGGCCGAGCGCGGCGAGCTGGACGTCCTCAAGGTGTCGTACGCGGTGCTGCCGTGGGTGCTGGACGAGTACGCGCTGCTGCCGTGCGGCGGGGCGCTGGGCCGGGGCTGCGGGCCGCTCGTCCTCACCCGCGAGCCGGGCACGGACCTGACCGGGAAGACGGTCGCCGTACCGAGCGAGCGCTCGACCGCGTATCTGCTGTTCCGCCTGTGGGCGGCGGAGGTGGTGCCGGGCGGGGTCGGCGAGATCGTCGTCATGCCGTTCGACCGGATCATGCCGGCGGTCCGGGACGGCGAGGTGGACGCGGGCCTGGTCATCCACGAGGCGCGCTTCACGTACCGGAACTACGGGCTGCACAACCTCGCGGACATGGGCCGGCACTGGGAGGACACCACCGGGCTCCCGATCCCCCTGGGCGCGATCATCGCCAAGCGCTCGCTGGGCGCGGCCGCGCTGAAGCTCCTCGCGGAGTCGGTGCGCGCCTCGGTCCGCATGGCCTGGGACGACCCCGAGGCGTCCCGCCCGTACGTCGCGGCCCACGCCCAGGAGATGGACCCGTCCGTCGCGGACCAGCACATCGGCCTGTACGTGAACGAGTTCACGGCGGACCTGGGCGAGGACGGCTACGCCGCGATCCGCGGTCTGCTGACCCGTGCGGCGGCCGAGGGCCTGGTGCCCGCCCTGGGCCCGGGCGCGCTGGCGTTCCCGTAGCGTCCGCTGGATCAGTGGATTCTCCGATTCTCCGAGTCTCCGATGGGGGTATGCGTGCCGAGTGGTGTGGGCGAGTCGTGGCAGCGTGTCGTGTCCTGGCTGCGTGAGAACGCGCCGGTCAGTCACCGTGCGCTGGGGGACGCGGCGAGCGAGGAGGAGATCGCCGTCGTCGAGGAGAAGACGGGCGTGCGGTTCCCGGCGGATCTGCGTACCTATCTGAAGGCCAACAACGGGACCGTCACCCGGCTCGACGAGTCGAACGGGCTGACGGGTTCCTGCCCGGAGGGCGAGTTCCTCGCCGGCGGATGGGCGCTGCTGCCGCTGTCGAGCATCGAGCGGCTCCACCACCAGATGATGCCCGGCCCGAACGAGGACACGGCCTATTGGCGCAAGGAGTGGATTCCCTTCGCCGCCGAGTCCTACGCGTGCGGTGAGATGTACGGCTTCTTCATCGACGCGGAGACGGGTTCGGTGGGGCAGTGGAGTGACGGCGACGTGGAGGACCTGGATCTCTTCGCGGATCTGCCGGAGTTCTTCGCATCGGTACTCGCGGATCTGGAGCGAATCCTCGGTCCGGAGGAGACCGGTCAGCGCATCCTGGACGGCCGCGTCACCCTCGACTGAGGCCGGCTTCCTGCCGCTTTTTCCCCGGGCGCGCCAAACACGCCTGTGGGCGCCCCGGCAGGGGCGCCCACAGAGAGACTTTCGAGCACTCGCGTACCGTCTCCCGCGAGACACCCAGGCCGTCCGCGATCCGCGCGTTCGACAGGCCCTCCGCGCACTCCAGTACGGTCCTCGACCGCAGCACCAGGGCCTGCGACTCGGTCCGCTTGCGCAACCAGCCCCGCAGCACCCGGCGTTCGCCATCGGACAGCTCCAGCGGCAACGGCTTCGGGCCAGGCATCACCCCACCCTATAACCGCACGCGAACTATCGACGCAGGACACTAGACCCGTACTTCGCGGGTGACCGTTTCAGGTCTGTGGCCAGCGGGTTTGTCCGATGTCGGTGTCGAGGAGGTCGAGGAGGTGGAGTTGGACGCCGCGGTTGATCTGGACGGTTGGCGGGTCGGTGACGTTTCCGATCCGGAGGGTGAGTTCGCCGAGGTGGTAGAGGATCATGCGGCCGGTAGGGCGGACCCGTCGGTTGTCCGGGTAGAGGCCGGCCATGGTCTCGTCGGGGCCCAGAGCGCGTCTGACCTGCCGCTCAATCAGACAGAAGACGAGCAGGGCCAGGCAGATGACCTGGATGAGCGCGGCGACGCGCCGGTTGTGCTGCACGAAGACCGGTGCGACCGCGAGGGGGCCCTTGAAGTCGTGGTAGCGCCGCTCGACGGTGCCCTGGCCCTTGTACTGAATCAGGACGTGGGCGGGTCCGGCCTTCTCGGCCGGGACGCTGGTGATCAGCGCCCACCAGCCGTCAACGGCGGCTTCGGCTTCCAGCACGTCCTGGTCGAAGTGCCAGGTGAGGCCCGGGGTGCCCTGCTCGTCGGCGGTGATCTGCCAGCGCAGGCAGGAGGTGACACGGCGCTTGGCGGTGACGACGCCGATCCGGGCGACGATCTTCTCCCGGGTCTTGTAGTGCCGTCCGCCTGCCGCACCGGCGAGCTTGTCGAGGTCTTCGGCGGCCTTGGCCAGTCGCTTGGCCCGGGCCGCCCGCTGGCCGGCCGCGACGGCGGTGGAATGCACCAGGATCCGGCGCACCGTCAGCGACGGGTCGCTTTTGCGGCGCCCGGTCAGCGTGTGAATGTCCTCCAGGACTCGGTAGGTCTCCCGTTCCGTCTCCGGTTTCCTCTCGTCCCGCCCGGGCACCCAGTCGACGGCCTGCGCCTGCTGGGGATCCAGGACCGCGTAGACCTCGTCCTTGATCTGCGCGGCCGGGACGGGCGCGATGAACTCCACACCGGCCTCAAGCAGGGCGGTGATGTTGGAGTAGGACACCAGTTTGGAGTCGGCGACCATCAGAAACTCGTGGGTGCCGGCCATCGACCGCAGGTCTTTCATCGCCCCGACGACCTGGCTGGCCTCGGCCGCGGCGCCGTCGAAGACCCGGGAGTGGACGGGGATACCGCCGTCGGCCGAGACCGCGAGCCCGGACTGGATCTGTTTCAGATCCACGCGCCGGTCCTTTGGATGCCCGTTGCAGGCGATGAGCGGGTACCGCTCGTCCTGCTCCTCGGCAGGGAAAGCGCCATGGACGGACATGCTGGTCATGTCCCAGTGCAGCCGCGAGACATCGATCCCGAACTCGGTGATCGCCCGAGCGCCGACCGTGCCCGCGATGACCTCCAGCTTCGGAGCGATCGCGTCCAGGGCGCGGGCCAGGCGGTCATCATTGAGGAGGTCCGGCGTGATACCGAAGACCTCCTCCACCGCCCAGGTCCTCGCCCAGTCCCCGACGCGCACCAGTGGTGCGGGCGAGGTCAGCCGGTTGGCCACCAGTGCCTCGATGACCTGCCCGTGCGTCAGATGGGCGCTCGCACCGCCTGGACACACTTCGTCGACGATCCCCGCGACGTCCAGCCGGCGCAGAAACTCGGCAGCGACAGGCAGAGCGCCCAGACGCTTCTCCACCACGGACGTCACCACCACTTCAAGGCGCTGACGCTCAGATCGTGGCCGCGGGGACCGGGAAGTCATCGACACATCCGGACCAACGCCATACGACCGGCCCGGGACACTCCCAGACCGGTCACACCATACGAATCAACGACCCGCGAAGTACGGGACTAGAACCTGTATGCGTTTTCCAGGTTCTCGCCTTCTGCGGACTGGTCGGGCGGGCTGTGATGCTGCGTTCGATCACTCGTGTGGGTTGCGGCACTTCCTTCAGGGGATTGCGTGGTGGCGCTGTTGTTCTCGGAGCAGCCGCCTCAGCTCGGCTTCGCCGAGGGCGACGGACTTGGACAGGGCTCGGTGGTGGTTCGCGGGCAGGGCGCCGGTCCCGAGACCTGCGTTCGTAACCACCGCGCCGAGTGCGGATACCCGCGCGGTACCGAGGGCTGCCCGGGCGGCTCCGTGGTCCAGCACCTCACGCGCGGCATAGGCGTCGAGGCCGGCCGCTTCGGCGAGGGCGGAGGCCAGTGAGCTGGTATGCGGCCCGCATCCGTCGAGGTCCAGCGCGGCCAGGCCCGCTCGAGTCTGGAACACGGCGTACGGGGGCTCGGGGTTGACCAGCAGTGTGGTCACTGCACGCTGGGCCCGGTCGAGATCGGTCGGCGGAAGCGGGGCCGCGCCGGATAGGCAGTGGACGCGCATAAGGTCGGCGACGGCGCCCTCCCAGGGCTCGGCGGGCTGCGTAGTGTCGATCAGGTCGTGAGCCTGTCGGTCCCGGCCCTGCTCCATCAGAGCCATGACCTTGATCTGACGGCCGTCGAGGAGGCGGTTGCCGATGCCACGGTGCTGGGTCATGGCGTCGGCGGCCTCGGCCCACCGGCCGATGCGGGCGAGGGCACGGGCGCCGTCCACGAGGAGGGCGACGTACAGCTCCTGGCACACCGTGCGGTGGTCCTCGTCCGTGGCGGTCAGGGCCGAGAGGTCGACGGCGCGTCCGTCGACCTCGGTCTTCTCCTGCTGTCGCGCGGCGTGGTTGAGGCGGATCAGCAGGTCGTAGGCGGCTTCACCCCGGCCGTCGCGGGTTAGTAGCCGGGAGAGGTTGACCAGTGGCATCAGCGACATCACAGCAACCCGTCCACTGAGGCGTCCGGCGTCGGCAAAGACCTGGTGCTGGCGCCAGCACAAGTCTTCGGCCAGACCGGACAGGCCGATATCGGAAGCGATCAGCGCGGCGTAGTTGAGGACCCCGCAGGCGCGGGCCACCAGGTCATGGTGGCCCGCACCTGCGGGCGCGACGGTCAGCCCGGTGAGGTGGTTGATGCGCTCCCGGAGCGGGAGCGCGGGCGCCTTGGTGCGGCGGACCAGGGGGATACGGCTGGCTATCGCGGGAATCATCGGTTCAGCCCTTGCGCGTCCAGTCGACGACCAGGCGGCTGCAGGGCTTGTCGACGACGAAGCGCGGGTCGCTGGACGCCAGCCGGTCACGGGAGTCGGCTACGGCCATTCGGAAGCCCGGCTCGGGGGCGCCGTTGCCACCGGTCGCGTCCCAGGCGCGGATCTCGTCGACGACGCGCTCGGCGAGGTCGGTACCCGCCTCGCCGTGGCCAATCACGCCGATCTCCCAGTACCGTCCCTCGGTGTCCTCGCCTTCGCGGATGGTCAGGTACGCGAGTGATCCGCCGTCGAGGGCGGCCATGGAGCCCCAGCCGAAGTGCGGGGTGAACCCGGGGCGCTGTCCCGGCAGCCGAGAGAGGCCGTTGGACAGCACGCAGGCCAGGTACAGGTACAGCCACTCCCAGGCGGAGCCTTGCCGGAACTTCACCCCGGTGTAGAGCTTGGTCTGCTGCTGGTCGAGAACGGTGCGCAGGGCGTCGCGGTCGATGTCCTGCTCGCTGAACGTCTCCAGGCGCACGTTGCCGTCCCCGGCCATGGGCACGAGGGTGTACATGTCGTCGCAGACGCCCTTGCGCAACGGGATGAAGGTGGCCATCTCGCAGGAGACGGTTTTCCACGTCTCTCCGTCGCGTTCGAAGGCGAAGCTGCGGGAGATGCTGCCGCGGATGCGCATCGGCAGGACCAGGCGCCCGCCGGGGGCGAGCTGGTCGAGGATCTTCACGGGTACGTCGCCGGCGCCGACGGTGAAGATGATCCGGTCGTACGGTGCGTGTTCGGGCAGGCCCGCCGCGCCGTCGGCCATCACCGCGGTGGCGTTGTCGACGCCTGCTTGGGCAAGGTGTTTGCCTGCCCCGGCGACGAGGTCCTGGTCGACGTCGAGGGTCCACACCTGTCCGCCGGGGGAGACGATCTTGCCGAGGAGAGCAGCGTTGTAGCCGGTGGCGGCTCCGGCTTCCAGGACCTTGTGGCCGGGCTGGGCGCCGAGCTGTTCGAGCTGGGTGGCGACGATGGACGGCGCGGAGATGCAGGAGATCATCTCGCCGTGCACGTCGTGCTTGATCGGGACCGCGTCCTCCTTGTATGCGTTCTCCAGGTCGATATCAGGCAGGAAGGCGTGGCGGTCGGTGGTGCGGAAGGCGTCAATGGCCCCTTGGCTGCGCAGGCGGCCGCTGTCGACGAGCCGCTGGGCGAGGGCTTCGCGGTACTGGTGAGGGTCGGTTGCGGATGTCACGGTGGTCTCCATTCGAGGGAGGCTAAGGGCTGTCCCGTAATCCCCGGTGGATCAGCGCGCGGCGTCAGATGCGGTGCATCGCAAGGCGGAGGGGCGTTCGCATACTGGACGTATTCGGACGTTCCGACAACGCAGCGAGGTGCCGTAGCTGTCGTCGTGCGCCCGCCGGGGATTACGGGACAGCCCTTAGGTTCCGCCAGAGCGGACCTGCGGGTAGACACGTCGCCTTCTCCGCCGGAGAAGGCGACGTGACGGCCGAGCCACGCGGTGGCGGCCTGCGCTTCGACAGGTACGCCCGCGCGGTTGAAAGCGAAGATCGCGTGGTGGGCGAGGACGCCCCGGATTCCGCGTATCAGCCGGCCGTCGTCGGCGAGCAGGCGCAGGCGGCGGCCGGCGTCCTCAAACGCGGCGACGCGCTCTGCCCAGCCCGCTTCCGCGTCGGGGCGCAGAGCGGCGTCCGCGTTCATCAGCCGCCGCATCGCGGAGAGGGCTGTGTCGAGGGCGGGCCCGTGCGGCGGGGCGACGGGGGGCCGCAGAACCGCCCACTGGGCGTAGACGTCGCCGGCTTCGAACGGGTCCAGCCCGACCGCGCGAATCATGGCGGACAGCAGCATCACGGCGCGCTCGCGGGCTCCGGGGGCGCCTGTCTGGGCGAGCGCGGCCGGGCTGTCGGCGCAGAACACGTCGTGGGCGACCGCCATGCCTTCCGGTCCGCCGAAGGCATGAGTCTCCGGCTCGTAGATCCCGCCCGTCCAGCTGGTGAGCAGGCGGTCAGCGACGAGCTGGTCCAGGAGGCCAGTGGCGGGCTGTTCGGTGCGCAGGCGCACGCCGGCGTTCTTGCGCAGGAAGTGGAAGCGCTGTTCGGCCAGTGCGGTCGCCAACGCTCGGGCGGCGTCACTGTGCTGGGCAGGGAAGGCCACGGATGCGTGCCACCAGGACGTGTTCTCAGGGACCGGCAGGTTCTCGTCGTTGAAGGTCATCAGTCGGCAGCTCCTCGCAAGGTTCGGGTTCAGGAGTCAGGTGAGCAGGAGTGCGCGGCTCCAGCCGGTGATGTCGGCGGCGTGCAAGGCGAGTTGGGCTCCGGCACGGCCCTCCATGAAGCCTGTTCCGGGCAGGTGTTCCCAGGTGGTGGCGAGCCGTCGGCGCAGGTCCTGGACGATCGGGGTGAAACGTGCGGGGGCGGGGCTGTCGGCGGCGACCGCGCGGGTGAGCGTCAGCAGCCCGGCCCAGCCGTGGCAGAGCGTGGAGTCGGTGATGTGGGCGAGGCGCAGCGGGTCAGCCAGGATTGTCACGACGATGTCCTCGGCCGCGCGGCGGCGGGCGGTGTCGCCGAGGGCGAGCGCGGCGAGTTGCTGGGCGCGCGCGATGCCGGGCCGGCCGTAGCACCAGGACTGGCGGGCCGGTTCCGGCGGTGCGGGCGGTTGCTCTGCATCCAGGTGGGCTGCGGTGGACCAGTAGTGGGTGCCGTGCCGGTCGAGCCAGGTTGCGATCGTGCCGACGGCTTCTTCCTGACCGGGGACGGTCACTCCTTCTCGCAGGGCGAGGGAGAGCACGGCCAGGGGCCCGGCGATGCCGTGGGCCATGCCGTTGTTGCCGTGCCCGCCGGGCATCTCTTTCCCGTCCGGGCCGAGTGCCGACCACCATCCGGGCAGCAGCCGGCCGCTACCCCGGGTGGGGCGGGCGAGTGCGACGAGGCAGGCGAGCACGTCGGGCAACCGGGGAGCGGGAGGTTGGCGGGAGAGCAGCAGGGCGGCGAGCCCTGTCAGGCCGCGGATGAGGTCCCACTCGGCGAGGTGGGGCAACTCGCCGGCCGCCTGACGGTGGTGGGCGGCGGCGAGCCGGGCGTCCACGACGCGGTCGACCGCCATCCGGACACCGTCGCCGGCCCCGTGGGCGCGGGCCAGGACGAACTCCAGGGCGGGAGCGCCGTGGAAGAGGCTGGCGTTGCTGCCCGTACTGACCCCCCGGGCGGTGGCCTGGGCGAGGTGGCGGCGCGCTGTGGGCAGGTCACGGCGCTCGATGTCGAGCAGGGCCATCCCCAAGGCACCCTCGGACAGGTCCTGCGTACGGGGCACGGTCGTCGTGGTCATGAGCGCCTGGCCAGAGGGAGCACGATGCTGTGGGCCCGGCCGCCGATCCACCCGTCGGCGCCAGTCGGGGGCGCCTCGTGCAGGGTGGCGACACCGAAGGGGCTGGCGTCCAGGTGCGCGCGCAGGATGTCCAGGTCGACGTCGCGGGACAGGTCGAGCGGGAGCTGTTGGTCGTCCTCGGCGAGCAGGACCCGCTCCGGCACCCTCATTCGCGCCCGCCAGAAGCCAAGTTGGTCCGCCCATTCATGGAGTGGTGCGGTGCGGTGGGGAAGCGTGCGGCTGCGGATTTTCCACCGGGCGGCTGTAAGAACGATACGCCGGTAGGTGAGGGCCGGAGTGAAGGGCAGGGCCCAAGCGGCGCCCCAGTCGAACCAGGTCACCTGCGGGCTGGCGGCCCTGCTGATCTCGCCGAGGAAGCGGGCCATCGGCGGGGTGTAGTTGTTCCACAGGAAGTTGATGGCGGTGGGTGCCAGCAACTCCAGCGGCTTGCCCGTCACGGACTCCACCAGTCGCGCGCTGCCCCCGGTGACGGTGACCGACAGGTCGCGGGGGAACAGGACGTGCGGGGCTGGGTGACGGAATTCACCGACGCTCACCACGCGGGGCAGGGCCTGCGGTGCGCGCGTGAGCAGGTCAGCCGGCACCCTCCCGGCGTGGAAGGACAGCTGCGCGAGCTCCGCCTCCGGATCGACCGTGGGAAGGCTCGCGTACGCTGTCTCAGTGCCGGGGAACAGGTGCCAGAAGCGGCCGGTCATCGATCCGGCCGAGCGGGACACGGTCAGAACGCGCAGCCGGAAGTCGCCCCGGTCCAGAGCTTGGACGGATGCGGAGTGCACTTGGGCGGCCAGTTCGAGGTGGGGCGCCAGCCCTTGCGACTCGCCTTCGGCCGCAGCTTCCAGCTCCTCGATCATCGCCCCGGTCAGCGCAATGCTGTGACGGCCTTCGGCGGCGGCGCTACCGGCCAGCTCCAGCAGCAGGCGGTCACGCCGGGACATCGGCCGGGGCGGTTCGCTCGCTGTGACGAACCCTGCCGGGAAGCCCAGGCCGTGGTCGGGATCCGTGGCCATCTCCACCGGCACTGTGGAGTTCTCCCCGTAGCGCTCGGTGAACTGCTTGGTCCACCGACGCCAGGCTGGTGTCCCGTTCGGATGGGTGACCAGACGGGCCAGGACGGTCGCTGCCGTCTCCGCCTCGGCCAGCACCTGCACGGGCAGTCGCACGTCGGCGTCCAGCCGCAGGTCGCTAGCTGTCATCAGGTCCGTCGTCTGGAAATCCACCGCAGGCGGTAGGACGTCTGCTGGGTTGGTAATGGTCGCGGGGGAGCGCAGGGAGGAGCGCAGCAGCCGGACCTGTAGCAGCTCGCCCAGAAACCGGTCGCGCTGTACGCCGCTCACGGCGGGGAACTCCGCGCTCAGTTTGTCGGCCAACTGGCTGTACGCGATCGGTGTCCGGGCCAGATCTAGGACGAGACGCAGCGCGGGGCCGAGGGCAAGCAGGAACTCGGCATTTCCTTCGGACGGCACTTGAAGCTCACTCCCTCGTGAACGAGGGAGATTCCCGCCTGGCTTGCGCCGGTGGGTTGGACGGCTTACGCCGCCTGACGACTGCCCTCCCGGCAGCCGGGATGACCACGGTGTGGCCGATCCGGTACAGGTGCAGGATGTTCCGGGCCGCGTTCTCGTCGGCGTTGCCGGTCCATCCGCACATGCTGTTCTTGCACACGAACGTGGCCTGGTCCTCGCGGCTGCCGGGTGTGACGAGCCCGCAGGCGTGGCAGCGCTGGGAGGTGTACGGGGCCGGGACCTTGACCAGGGTGCCCCCGTTTCGGGCGGTCTTGTACCCGAGCATGGTCATGGTCCGGCCCCATGCCTCTTGGGCTATGGAGCGGTTCAGTCCGGCCTTGGCCGCGACGTTCCTGCCCGGCTCCTCGATGGTGCCCTTGGCGCTCTTGGTCATGTTCGTGATGTGCAGGTCTTCCACCACGATCACGCCATACGTGCGGGCGAGCATGGTGGTGGTCTGGTGCTGCCAGTCGGTTGCTCGTCGCGTGGCTGTTGCTCGGAGTCTGCCGATCCGGCGGTACACAGCGCGCAGGCGGCCTGAGAACTTCTCTCCGCGCTTGCGGTGCTGCTTGAGACGTGCGGCGTGCTGCTCAAGGCGGAGCAGCACGGTTTTTTCCTTCTCGGTGAGCCACTTGTCCCGGTCGGCGGTGCCGTCGGGAAGGCGCGGCGCGTGGCTGTGGTCCTGGTGGTTGCCGTCCGATAGGGCGAGGGGGAGGTTCACGCCGAAGTCGATGCCGATCTCGGGACCGGTGTGCGGGGCCGGGACGGCCTCTCGGGTCTGGACGCGGAAGGCGATGTGCCAGCCGAGCGAGTCCTTGACCAGCCGTGCCCCGGTGATCCGGTTGTCGGTGTCGGCCCGCTTGCCGATGGGAAGGTCGCGGGTCCAGCGGAACCGGACCCGTCCGATCTTCGGGATCTGGGCCTCGCCCCAGCGGCGGTTGATCCGAACGATGTTCAGATCCCGGCCCTGCGGCACGTCCACCGTCAGCGGAGTGCGGATGCGGGCCTTGAAGTTCGGCTCGTCCGCCCGTCCTTCCCAGCAGTTCTTCCATGCCTGGAAATACGTCTTGAGGACGGCCTGTGCCGCCTGTGCGGGCAGCACACCGAGCCAGTCGATCTCTTTGCGGGCCTGCCGGATCGCCTCGTCCGCAGCCTTCAAGTCGCGGCGGTACTTCGGCGTCATCGTCCAGAAGTCGTGCAGCAGGTTCCACGTCGTACGCGCCGCGTGGCCCTGGTCGTCCATGAGCCGGACTTGCGCAGGAGTGAGCGCCAGTCGGGCGCGGTGCCCGAACTGCCGCTTCTCGTACGCGATTTCCTGACCCATGATCTTCACCCTAGCATAGGTTTATGTCACCACGATGGAACCCCAATCCCGATGTACGCACAGGACGTCACGTCGTCTACAACTTGCACGTCCACTTGGTTTTCGTAACGAAGTACCGACGCAAGGCCATGACCGACGCCATGCTGACGCGGTGCGAAGAGATCATGCGGGAGGTGTGCAGCTACTTCGAGGCCGAGCTGAAACAGTTCAACGGCGAGGACGACCACGTGCATCTCCTGGTGCACCACCCGCCAAAGGTCCAGCTCTCCAAGCTGGTCAACAGCCTCAAGGGAGTCTCGGCCCGGCTGCTGCGCAAGGAGTACGACAGCCACGTGCGCCGATATCTGTGGGGCGGACACTTCTGGTCCGGCTCCTACTTCGCAGGCTCCTGCGGCGGCGCACCGCTGACCGCGGTCAAGCAGTACATCGAGAACCAGAAGCGGCCCATCTGACCGTTGCCCCGGAGGCTCGCAGCGAACTCCGGCGCTGCGCGCCTCCGCGCCAAGGATGGCCTTCACCCCCGCCCTGAAGGGCGGAGCACTGGCCAAGATCAGAGGTAGACCTGCTGGCTGTTCTTCCGGAGAAGGGGGTTGACGCAGACCTCGGCGTCAGCCATGCGCCCGGCATCGCTCTCCCAGGCGGTCAGTATCTCGTCGAGACGGACGGGGTCGGGCCGGGTGACGGCCTGGTGGTCATTCCCGAACCGGATGGAGCCGGACTGGCCGAAGTCGAGTTGCGCGACTCCGGCGAACAGGCCGAAAGGGGTTGAGCGGTGGGCGTGGCGGATCGCGTAGCGGGCGGTGGCCAGCGCCGCTCGGCGCATCCGGCGCACTTTCGGAGTGCGGCCCGTGATGATGGCCTGCACCTGCTCGGCCAGGTGAGGACTCGCGTGCGACACGGCGCTTCGAAAGGCGGTATCCGACCACACCGTGCTGAGCCACGCGCGCCACACCTCGGCAGGCGCTGTGGACCCCGGCCAGGGCCGCATCGCGGGAGCGTTGACGTGAACCGCCGCGCGCAGCATGGCCTGTCCTGTGCCCTCGTACCGTCTGGGCCGTTGCCGTGTCATCAGCGCTCTCCTCATCTTCTGGTGTGACGGGCGGGGCGTGCCGGACGGGGAAGTCCCCGTCCGGCACGCTGTACCGGGCTGTCCCGGCTTACGAGGTGGTGCAGGCGCTGGGGCAGGAGCTGCCGCAGGTGTCGCCGGTGCTGCACATCAGGACCGTCTCGGTCGCGGGCGTGCCCTCGATGAAGGTGATGTTGAGCCCGAACGGGTCGTCGGGTGTCACGAGGTCCGCCTGCGCGGGCGTGGTCGGCTTCTCGGTCCGGATAGCGGTCATGCATGCCTCCTGGTGCGGTGGGGATACCGGAACCCGGTCGGGCCCCGGGGCCTGCTACCAGACGGGCAGGCCGGCGAAGTTGCCTCGGCCGAGGCGCCTGGAGTCGGTGGGCCGAGCTGTCAGGCTGGGGCGGGCCGCGGGGTTTGCACCTGGCAGCCGATGAGGGCTCTCAGCCCAGGCCGACAATCGGCGATGAGTTCGAGCCGGGCGACCGGCTCGCCGTGCTGCCCCTTGCCAGTCCCTCGCAGGTTCCAGCCCATGTCGATGACGCAACGGAGGAAAGGGGCGATCGGATCATCGTGAAGGGGATCACGGGCAAAGACCTCCGCTCGCACGAGCAGCAGGCCCAGCCGGGTGGCGAAGCCGGAGGTCCACAGTGTGATCAGCTGGACGGCGTTGTCGCCGTGGCCGGGCAGAGTGTGGAAGCAGCTCAGGAAGAGGCACGGGCCCTCATCCCATCCGTGCCTGGACGTACGCTGGCGGATCATGCAGGCCAGCAGTACACCCTCCTCGAACAGCCCGGCCAGTACGGACTGCGGGTCGCGGAACAGCGCCGGTATGTCTGCTCGGGCGGGTTTGGGCAGGCCGCCTACGGAGAGCTGGCGTTGACGGTCCTGTACAAGCGCGACCGCCTCCGCCCGCTCGGCGTCCGTGCTCAGGGTGTGCATCTCGTACATGGTTGCCGGGGCGGTCTGGAGCGGAGACTGGTGCGACGGCTCGGCAGATGACGTGTTCATCCGCTGTCTCGGCGGCGTCGGCGGTGGTATGCACTCCGCGGGCCGTGACCAGCGCGACGCCGGCCACCCCACCGAGCAGGCCGACCAGTAACCAGCCGGGAGGCATCGCGCTGATCGACCAGACGGCGAAGACGACGGCCGGCAGCGCCGCGAGAAGCAGCACCGGCAGGATCACGGCACGACGGACATGGTGCAACGTGAAGGCATCGGTCCGTAGCGACCGCCGTCGGCGGTGGCTGACGGCGGCCGACCGGGTCGGGAACACACTCTCGGACATGGGCGTCCTCGTCAGTGGAAGGGTCGGCTAGCGTTCTGCGATTAGGGGCCTTGCCGGTCTGTTGCGGCCCGCAGAATCGATCGCACCGTCGATCACTCGACGTAGTTGCGCGGTGACCAGCGAACACCCCGCCGCAATGGCTTGGGAATGACTTTCAGATGACGTTGACTCATCAGTAACCAAGCTCGGGGTGCCATCGGAGTGGGCGGTCCTGACATGCTGGGCGGCATGGCGACACTCAATGGAAAGCCCGTATCCGTAGATGACTTGCTTCCCCTGGCGCTCACGAACGTCGGGCACTTCACGTCCATGCGCGTCGATGCCCACGGCAGCATTCGCGGTCTGGCCCTTCACCTCGAACGCCTCACACGTGATTGCGAGATCGTGTGGAGCTCGGCCCTGGACATCGGCCGGGTTCGCGAGTGCCTCCGCCAGGCGCTGGAGGGACAGACGCTCCCGTGCGTCGTGCGCGTCACCATCTACGACCCGGGGATCGAGATGGGCCACCCGGCCGCCGCCAACGAGCCGCACATCCTCGTGTCCGTTCGCGGCGCCGGCACACTGCCTCCGGCCCCCTTGCGAGCCCAGAGCCAGGTATACGAGCGTGACTTGCCGCAGGTAAAGCACACTGGCCTCTTCGGTGCCCTGCACGCCCGGGGTACGGCCCAGCGGGTGGATTACGACGACGCTCTGTTCGTCGGCCGCGACGGATTCGTCTCCGAAGGCGGAACCTGGAATGTGGCGTTCGTGGACCAAGCAGGTACCGTCGTGTGGCCCGAGGCTCCTGTACTTCCCGGCGTCACCATGGCCTTGCTCCAGCAGCGAGGCGACCATCGCACCGCGACCGTCACGCTGGAGCAGGCGAAAGGCATGGCTGCGGCCTTCGCCACGAACACCTCGATCGGCGTCCGTCCCCTCGCCTCGATCGACGACACCGAGTTCCCTGTAGACCACCCGGTTTTGAGGCAGCTCCAAGAGATGTATCTGTCGATCCCCGGCGAAATCCTGTAGACCAAGTCCATGGCAGGGGTACTCAGATGGACAGGGCGAGAGGCCGAGCTGCTGCGCATAGCGATGCGCAGCAAGCAGCGCGACTTCGCCGATCAAGTCGGCGTGAACCCTCGCCAGATCCCACGATGGAAGAGTCGGGGGGAGACGATCGAACTCGAACTCGACAACCAGTCGGCCCTGGACACGCTTCTCGCTCAAGCTTCGCCCGATGTCCAGCAGCGGTTCGCCGAGCTCATGACCGAACGCGCCGCTGTTGAGCACGACCAGCGGGCCGAAGAACTCCTGCGAAGGGATCCGACCACTCGCCGGCATCCGGTCGACGGAAAGGTCATGGCCCTCGTCGAAGAGGGCATCTACCTCTCCGGCCCCGGCAACCGCTCGGTGTGGCTGGAGCCATTCCTTATGGATGTCTACCCGACGACGAATGAGGACTACGCAAAGTTCGTGCTGGCCACCGGGCATCGGCCACCCCAGCACTGGCCCGGTGGCCGCTGCCCGATCACGCTTGCCACTCACCCCGTGGTGTGGGTGACGTGGCACGACGCGACCACGTATGCCCGATGGGCCGGCAAGTCCCTGCCCTCCGCGCAGCAGTGGGAGAAGGGCGCCCGCGGACCGAGGGGACGCATCTACCCCTGGGGAAATGAGCCGACGGCCGCCAAGGCGAACACGGCCGAGTCCGGGATCGACGCCACGACCCCTGTTTCCCGGTATCAGTCCGGCGCCAGCCCGTTCGGAGTCTTCGACCTTTGCGGCAACGTATGGGAGTGGTGCTCCACCGCAGAAGAGCCCGGCAACGGCCGTTACCACCTGAAAGGCTCGGCCTTCACGTCCCCGATCGCCCGGGCAGCACCATCGCTGTTCAACACAGCCGCTGAATCGATGAAGGACAACGACACCGGCTTCCGCTGCGTCGAGAACCACCGGTAGGGAAGGGTTCAGGGCGAACTCGTTCGACTGGCCGGCCGTCGGGTCCTGAACCAGGGCGCTCTCGGTGATGGTTCGTGTGATGACAACTGAAGTCGACTCGTTGGCGTTTCTGAGAGGCAGTGCTCTCCGGTGCGCTGACGATCGGGCATAGCGAGGAAGGTTGAGGCTCTGGCTGTACCGGCCCGATGGGCCGGGGCGCGGGGGCGCCGCTCCCTCAGCCCACGGTCCTGCATGACTGTGCAGCACGCGGACTCTGCGTACTGGGGGAACCCCGAGTCCGCCGTACGGCCCGGCAGCGGTCAAGGCCGTACGGCGGAGTTCAGACGGTCAGGTGCGGGCCAGGGGCGTAGCTGGTGAGTGCGTCGGCGAAACTGCTGCTGGCCAGGGTCATGACGGGAATGTGATGGTCGGAGACGTCGAGAGGAACCTCGTGCACTTCGACGCCCGTCACGGCGGGCAGGAGGCCGGGTGTGAGGTAGACGCGGTCGATCCGGCTGTCGGGTCCGTGGGTCTCACTGGCGTTGACGGTTCGGGCCGGCGCGCCTGCTTCGCCGTCCTGTTGACCCAGTAGCGGGCGATGCCTTCGAGGCCCGCAGTGCGGAGCGTGTGGTCGGGTTCGGTGTCAGGGACGCAGACGCCATCGGGGCCTCGGCGCGAGCGGTGCGGGCGGTGAGGCCGGTCCTCGATGGCGGAGAGGTCGGGCACGGGCACGTCTCCCGGGGTGCCCGGCTCCGGGTAGCTGTTGTTGTCGCCACCGATGATGGCTGGCAGTACGCGGTGGCCTCCGTCGGGGGCCTTCCACCCCTTGTCGGCCCAGGTGGTCAGCCACTCGGCTTCCAGTTGGCGCTGCTGGGCGCTGGCGTAGGCAAGGCGGTAGCTGACCACGTTGAAGGGCAACGCGTCGGGCCCGCCCTCCTTCGGGCGGAGGGTGATCGCGGTGGGCGGGAGGGCGAAGTGCGGGCCACGGCCGTCCGACCAATCGCGCACGAGGTCGAACCGCGACGGAGTATAGAGGATGTCGGTGCACAATCCGGGACCGAGGACGCCGCGCATGCCGAGCGCCCGGCACTGATCGTTCAAGACCGTGTGGCCCCTCGCGTCAGCGCCCAGCATCTCCTGCCGCAGAACAATGTCCGGTCAACGACGCCTCATCACCCCGACCGAAACGGCGGGGTCAGACGTCGAGCTGGTCCGCGACCGCGCGCAGGAGGCCGGCGATCTTGGCGCCCGCCGCCTTGTCGGGGTAGCGGCCGCGCTCCAGCATCGGGGTGATGTTCTCCAGGAGGGTCGTCAGGTCCTGGACGATCGACGCCAGCTCGTCCGGCTTGCGGCGCTGGGCGGCCGCGACGGAGGGGGTCGGTTCGAGGATCGACACGGAGAGCGCCTGGTCACCGCGCTGGCCGGCGACCACACCGAATTCGACCCGCTGGCCGGGCTTGAGAGCGTCGACCCCGGCCGGGAGCACGGACGAGTGCACGAAGACGTCACTGCCGTCGTCGCGCGAGAGGAAGCCGAAGCCCTTCTCACTGTTGAACCACTTGACCTTGCCAGTCGGCAAAGCACGCACCCCATCTCAACCCGTGTGCCGGAACGAATGCCCTCAGCAGGTCAGGCCGTCCTGTGGTCGTGCTCCCCTGCTGGCTAAAGCCTTCACAGGTGACGTACCCCTCGTCAAGCCTGGTCATCCGGACTGTGTCCGGAAACGGCACCTGCTTCACCCGGACACGTTTCCACCGCACCGGGGAACTACCCTGACGGGGTGAGCACTCCCACTTCCGGCGCAGGCGACCGGCTGGTCCGGATCGGCGCCATCGTCTTCTTCGTCGGCGCCCTCTCCACCCTCGCCACCATGGCCCCCCTCTTCCTCGGCACGGACCCCCTGCCGCCCATCGCCTGGTCCCTGTGCATGCTGATGGGCGTCGGCTTCCTGATCGCGGCGGCGGGCGTGATCCGCACGGCTCGCGCCACCTCCCGGGAACCCTGACACCGGGCGCGCCTTTGGCCGGAACTACGTTGCATGTGCAACGTACCCCTTGGTAGAGATGGAGCTCCAAGCGGAGCGCACGCCGGGGGGTCGGCATGACGGGGTGGGACATCCAGCCGGGCGGGGTGGAGTCCATCCTGTCCCTGGTCGGGCTTGCAGCCGAGGATCTGAGCAAAGACGTCAAGGGCTACGGCACGAGCGTGGAGGACGCCGCGCTGGCCGCGGGAACGATCAGCGGGCCGTACTGCGGTGAGGCTCCGGCAGGCCCGGTGGGCGCCGCCGTGCTGAACTTCGTGTACGACACCCAGCACAAGATCACCTTCATGGCCGCCCGCGCCAAGAAGTCCATGGACGGCACGGTCAAGGCGACCGCCGAGTACCTCGAAGGCGATCTCGCCATGGCCGCGCGGGCCCAGCGCGAGGCGGCGAAGGCCCCCACCCCTGCCGAGATCCGGGCAGCCGGGCAGCCGTCCGACGAGCGGGGCGGGGAGTAGCCTGCGTGATCAATCCCGGGGGCATACCGCAGTACACCGGTGACTTCACCCAGCTGGAACGCGCCACCTCCCGTCTCCGTACCCACGCGGTCGGCATCCGCGTCAGCGGGAAGGACGTCCATTCCCGCTTTCAGGCGACGGCCATCTACTACCGGGCGCCGGAGGCCGACCGGCTGTTCTCCTCCACACAGCCGGTCATGGACACGGCCGACGAGTTCGCCGCGGACATCTCGGCACTGGCCGACGCCCTGGACACCTTCATCCACGACGCGAAGCCGCACGCCGACCGGCTCAAGCAGTTGAAGCTGGACGCGATCCACTTCGTGGACGGTGTCGAGGGCGACGACGACTGGACCGAGGACCAGAAGAAGGTAGACGAGCACCAGGCGCTGATGGATGCCGTGGCAACGGCGCAGGACGGCTTCCACGAGGCCGAGCGCAAGGCCGCGAACGCGATCGAGGCGATCAGCCCGGCCGTGTGCAGGCCCCGCTGGACCGCCGACGACGGTTCCCACGGGTCGCGCATGTACGGCCCGGACGCGGAACTGCTCGCGGGGATCAAGGACCTGCCGTGGGGCAGCCCGGAAGGCCGCACGTACGAACGCTGGAGCCTCGGCTGGTGGGGGGACTAAGGGCTGTCCCGTAATCCCCGGTGGATCAGCGCGCGGCGTCAGATGCGGTGCATCGCAAGGCGGAGGGGCGTTCGCATACTGGACGTATTCGGACGTTCCGACAACGCAGCGAGGTGCCGTAGCTGTCGTCGTGCGCCCGCCGGGGATTACGGGACAGCCCTTAGGCCAAGAGCTGGGCCTGGGACGGCCTCGCCAAGGACAGTATCTGGGGCGGCATCGACGGCCTGGGCACGCTGGCGGGCTTCCACGGAACCCAGGCACGCGACGAGGCGTGGAACGGCTTACGTCGCACCGCCGTCGGCGGTTACGCGTACGGCATGGATCTTCTCGGCCAGGGCGAGCACCTGTCGGACTGGCAGCGGGAGAGCAAGGCGTACGCGAAGGAGTTCGGCAAGCAGCTCGTCGCGTACGACGTCGTGCCCGAGGACCCGGCACGCGGCCACGCCATCATCACCTTCAACATCCTCACCCTCTTCGCCGGCCCGCTGGGGGTCGCGGCCAAGCTCGGCAAGGGCGGCAGCTTCGCGAAGGCCGCGGGCACCGTGGCCCGTATCGGCGACGCGCTCGACCCGCTCGGTGGCGCCTTCAAGGCCGCCAAGGCCCTGTCCGACCTCCCCAAGGTCTCCCGGGTCCTCGCCGACGTCAGCGCCCACCTCAGCATCCCGCCCACGAGGTTCCCGGACGGAGCCCTGGACCTCGACCACCGCTACCGCATCGACAAGGACGGCACCTTCGTCGCGCTCGACCCCGACGGCAACCCCCACCCACAACCGGCACGACACGAACCTTCGGGGCCCGAACGGGCAGCCGAACCCGAACGCCGGCCGGTCGCTGTCGGCAGGCAGGCGGAGCACCACGCAGCTCACGCGCACCAGAGCACCGGTCCACACCCTGCCAGGGAGGGAACACACCGCACTCACCGCGATGGGCCAGTGGGCGAACGAGGTGACGCTTCCGACGGAAACGTGGATGAGGACGCCGGCACCGGCCGTGGCTCCGACGGCGGGTCAGGGAGTTCCGGCGGCGAGAACGTCCCCGGCGCGCCCGGTGGCCACCCGCCCGAGAACGAGCCTCTCGTACGCGGAAGCGAGACGGAACAACGCATCCGCGATGCCGTCCAAGGGATTCCGGGAAAGAAACGCCCAAAACCGAATGTGCTGGAGCGGGTCCTGGATCGGCTTGCGTCGGAGCCGAACGGACAGCGCGTCGCCGACATCATCGCTTCCGGCCGATTCAATCAAGCAGATGAGTACGGTCAGGTCGTCTCCGCTCTGGGAGCGAACAAGACGAACATGTTTCAGTCGTCCGCCGACCAGTTGGTTTTCGCGGACGAGTTGGTGGAGAACGGTGTGCCGGCCCACGCCATCGACTTCGAACAGAAGGTGCCGGTCGGTGCCGACGTGGACGTCCGCATCAGAGACGAATCCGGCGAAATCTATGCGTACCAGATGAAGCACCTCAACGATCCGCAGGATCCCGTCAGCGAGATCACGCGTGGCAAGTACCTGTTGCAGTTGGCGGTCGCCGACGCCGACCACCCGGTGATGCTCGTGGACGGAGGCCGTGGCACCGTACGGGACTGGCTGACCAATGGCTCCTACGATGACCTCTTGGCCATCCATAGCGGCGCGCGCGGGCGAAAAGGCAGAGGCATCACGTTCGTCATCCGGCTGGAAGACGGCAATCTCGTCATCCCGCCGGGGAGCCGCACCGACCCCAAGGACATGTTGTGATCACCACTACTCCAGTCGGCGAGTGGGTGTGGGAAATCTCCCCGAGCGGTGCCGCATTTCGCCCCAGCAGTGCCACACCCACTGCGGCGGGATTGTGGAACCAACTGGCAGACCGGGACCTCGCCACTCTCGGTGGTTCGGCCACTCTGCGCGTGTCCGACGAGACCGACCCGAGGGACGTCCACGTGGAACTGAGCGGGCTGGGGCTCGGCACGCCGCCGTGGGCGCCGAATTCGCCGGTGGTTCGGGCGCTGGAGCAGACGGAAGCGCTGGAGGGCGACCTCGTCGCCGTCCTGCGCGTCGACTGCCCCGGCACGTGGCTGGAGCCGGTACGCTCCCACCGCGCGGAGAAGCTCTTCGCCATTCAGGTGGAGGTGTGGGGTGGAACCCTGCTCGTCGTCACGCTCGAGACCTTCTCCGATGCCTGGCTCACGATGGACACACGCGGCAGGGAGCAGCCCGACGTACACGCTCTGAACGCACCCCGACTCGCTGCCGCGCTCGACGGCATCTCGACCTTCCTGGGTACCCCGCCGATGCCGGGTGACGAGAACCGGTACGCGACACCCAACGAGACCGGGTTCGCGGACCCACGGATCGAGGGCCCCGCTTACGACGACGCCTGGGGGACGTTCGAGCGGCTCGACCGCACCCGCCTGCTCGACGCCCGGCTGCCCCGGTGCGATGAGGAGTACGAGCAGGTCACCGAGGCACCTGTCAGGTACACCACGGTCCGGCGTGACGGCGTGACACTGGGGTACGTCTGGGCGGCGACCGACGACTCCGCCGCCGGGTACGTGCCCCGTACCGCCGCCGGTGACGCGGCGTTCGACGCGGGGGCGGTCTGGTTGTCGAGCCTGCGGGAAGCTTGCAGCGAAGGGCTTCGGCCACTCCGCGCGCTGGACCGACTCGCCCGCCGTCCGGCAGGGCCGCAGGCAGGTGTCGTCAGCGCGGCGGCTTTCGCGACAGCACCGTCCCTGGACGCCCTGGAGGAGCTGTCCGGCCGGGACTGACCCGCGGTGCGTTCCCTTCTTACGAAACGGAGCAGCATGACCCAGGACGTCGTCGCCCTCACTCCCCGGATGCCCGACACCAAGACCCTGCTGGCCGCGCTGTACGCCGGCGGGCCCGATCTGCGGGTGAACGAGGCCGGGGGCGGCTCCGTAGCCGAGCTGTGCACGGATTCCGGGCAGACGCTCGTGTCGCTGGAAGCGCCCCGGTACCTCCAAGTGCCGGGGGAGGTGGCATGGTTGCTGGGCAAGGGCGTCTGGGACGAGTCGCCCGTGTGGTGGACGGAGGCACGGGCGACCAGCGCGACGGAAGAGGCCGGGCGGCTCGCGGGGTCCGTCGCGGGACGGCTGGCAGCGGTTCTCGGGGGGACCGTCTGGCCCCGCGACGCCCGGCACACCGACGTGGTGGGCGGTCTCGCGGAGGCCCGGGCCGACACCGCGCCTCCGGGCGTGGACGTGCTCACCGAACGGGCCGCCGTGGTGATCCAGGGCCGTCCGGTCGTCGCGGCCACCGCCTGGCTGAGCGACGTCGCCCGCAATGCCTCCCGTACGGGGAGGGAGTTGCAGCTGCTCACCCCGCCCGGCACCCGGCTCACGTTCCCCGCCCACACCCTGCTCGACGGGCTGCCCTCGCGCTGGATCGTCCGGGACCCGGAGTGCGGCTACTACGACGGGCTCTCCGGCGTCGTACTCGACTGGCACGACGGGCGCTTCGCCCCGGTCACCGACCACGACGGCGTGCCCGTCATCTCCGGCGCCTTCCGGCACGTGGTCGAAGCGGCGAACGAACGGCAGCTCCTCGTTTCCCTCCGCACCATCCACCCAGCCCACGACCACCTCGTCCTCGGCGGTGCGGCGGAGCTGGTCTGGCGCATCCTCACGGGCGAGCCGCCCGCCGGATGGGCCAGTGCCGAGCCGGTCAACGTACCTTGGTCTCCGCGCCAGTTGACCGATCTCGCGCGTGGTCGCGCCCGGCTGTCCCTGCCCACCCGGGTGGTCGCGGTGGGCGGGGCCGGCCAACCCGCAGTCGCCACCCTGCGGGTGTCCCACACCTCCGCCGGCGTCGAGGAGCGTCTCACTCTCGCGCTCGGTTACACGTCGGGGCGCGACGTACCCCTGGGTCTCCTCCAGGAACTGGCGGCGTCCCTGTCCGCCGGGTACGGCCTCGCCACCATGGTCGCCCAGCTGCGGTCCGCCCGGGCCGATCTGACGACCCCGGCCCGGCACCAGCCGCCCGCCGCACCCGTCTCCTTCACACTGGGGTCCGAAGCCGTCACCGATCTCGGCCTCACCGGCGCTCCCCTCTCCGACATCGTGCCGGTGCGCCTCGGCCCGGCCGCACGACCGGGTCTCCACTACGCACTCGGCGACGGAACCGACCCGTCCGGCTGGGACGGGCTGCGGAGGATTCATGCGCACATGGCCGCGTCGGCCGATTCGCCGGGTGAAGTCCGGTAGCGAGCGGGGTGGGGTTTCAGCGGGCCTGCGTCGCCGTGTACGCCTCCAGCCAGGACGGGAACTCCGTCAGCGAGGCGAGGACCGTGTCCGCGCCCGCCTCGCGGAGTTCGCCGGCGTCGCACGGGCCCGTGGCCACGGCCACCGAGAGGGCGTTCGCGGCGCGGGCGCCGCGTACGTCGCCGGTGTGGTCGCCCACGTAGATCGTCGCGCCGTGCTCCCGCAGGGCCAGGGCCTTCTGCTCGGCCCAGAGATCGCCCACGACGACGTCCGGCTCGATGCCGAGGTGGGCGAGGTGCAGCTTGGCGTTCGGCTCGTACTTGGCGGTGACGACCATCGTGCGGCCCCCGAGCGCCCGGATCGCCTCTACCGACTCCCGCGCGCCCGGCATGGCGAGCGCCGGGGTGATCGCGTACGAGGGGTAGATCTCCCGGTACCGGTCCGCGATCGCGGACACCCGGTCGGCCGGGAACCAGTGCGCTATCTCCTGCTCCAGCGGCGGGCCCAGGCGGCTCACCACCAGGTCGACGTCGATCGTGGCTCCGGTCTCGGCGGCGAGCACCAGGAACGCGGCCCTGATGCCGGGGCGGGAGTCGATGAGGGTCATGTCCAGGTCGAAGCCGACCGTCAGGGAAAGGGTGGTGGGAGAAGGGGTTATGGGAGGGGTCATGCCCACCATTGTGGCGCCCCCGGCCCCCGGCCCTCCGCTCCCGGCCCCCCGTTCCCCGGCCCCGCCCTCCTACTTCCGCCGCGCACGCCAGAGCAGGAACACCGCCGAGGCCACCGCCGCCGTGCGTACCGTCAGCGGCCAGGTGTCGGCCAGGGCGTCCTTCATTCCGTTCTCCGCGATGGGGTCGCCCCAGCGGCCGTCCATGCGGCCCCACAGCCAGACCAGGGCCGACGCCCCGACCACGCCGGGCAGGCCCAGCGCCGCCCACTTCGCCTCCGCGCGCGACAGCTTGCGGGAGCTGTACGCCAGCAGCCAGCCGCCCGCCAGGGCCAGCAGCGAGCCCATCACCGCGCCCACCACGAGCAGCGCCGCCGCCAGCAGCAGCACCGGGTGGCCGAAGCCCCGGCGGGCGGCCGCCGGAGCCGCCGGAGCCGCCGCGGCCTCGGGCGCGGGGCGGCTGCGGCGGAGCTTCGGCAGACGGCGGCGCGGCTTCTGCGGGGAAGCCCCTCCCGCGACCGCGCCCCCGTCCCCGTCCCCGTCCCCGTCCCCGGCCTCGTCCGCGTCCGGCCCCTCGTCCCCCTCGTCCGCGTCCGGCTCCGGCTCCTCCTTCGGCGGGCGCAGCAGCTCCGGGATCTCCACGCCGCCCCGGAAGCCCCCCACCTCCGTACCGGGACCGAACTCGCCGAACGCTCCGGGCCCCGACTCGCCGAAGGGGCCCGCCTCGCCCCACGGCCCCGCCTCACCGAAGGAGCCCGTCTCACCGAACGAGCCCGGTTCGACACGCCACCAGTCCGGCCCGCCGCCATCCGGGCCCCATTCGTCCGTGCCCGCCCGGTGCGGGCCGCCCTCGGCGCGCGGTGCGGGGATGTCCGGGGCGCCCGCGCCCCCCGGCGCCTCCGGCGCGTTCCGTATGCCCGCGCGCGCCGCCTCCGCGACCAGTTCGTCGGGCGTGCCGAGCGTGCCGATGATGCGCCGTACCTGGCCCGGTGTGTGCGCCGCCTGGGCGCTGCGCTGCCGGTCGATCTCGGCGCGGAGGTCCGCCACGAGCCTCATCCGGTCGCCCGACGACAGCTGTTGCTGCAGGGCGAGGTCCCCGACCCGGCTCAGATAGTCGTGGACCAGCTGCTCGCTCTCGATCCCCACCCGATGCTTCCCCTCGGTTCCGCGCTGCCGGCCTGCACCGACGGTAGCGCCCTCGGGGCTGTCCGGAGCGACTACCGTGGGGCGGATGGGGACGACCACACCACCGCGGACGCTCGCCGAGGCGCTGCGCGCCCGGGACGACGAGTCACTGGCCGGGCTGCTGCGGGCGCGGCCCGATCTCCTCTCCCCCGTGCCGGGCGACATCACCCAGCTCGCCACCCGCGCGGCCACCCGCGCCTCCGTGGTCCGGGCCGTGGAGCATCTGGACCGGTTCGCGCTCCAGACCGCCGAGGCGCTGGCGGTGGCCCCCGACCCCGCCCCGTACGGGACGCTGCTCGGGCTGCTGACCGGCGACGGGCAGGACGACGGCGAGCAGCGCGACGACGCGGGCGCCGCCATCGCGGCCGCGCTGCCCGGCGCGCTCGGCACCCTGCGCGAACAGGCCCTGGTGTGGGGCGACGACGACCGGCTGCGCCTGGTCCGTACGGCGCGGGAGCTGCTGGCGCCGTCCCCGCAGCACCCCTCCCCCACCGGCCTCGGCCCGACCGTCGCCGAGGCCACCGCGGGCATGTCGCCGGGCCGACTCCAGGAGATCCTGGCCGCCGCCGGGCTGCCCGCCACGCACGACCCGGTGTCCGCGGTGACCGCCCTGACCTCGCTGTTCACCGACCGCGCCCGGATGGGCGAGCTGCTGGACACCGCCCCCATGGAGGCCCTGGCGGTGCTGGACCGGCTGGTGTGGGGGCCGCCGTACGGGGAGGTCACGCCGAACCCGACGCCGCCGGTGCGGTGGCTGCGCGACCGGGGGCTGCTGCTGCCGGTGTCGACCCGGACCGTCGTCCTGCCCCGCGAGGCCGCGCTGCATCTGCGGGCCGGGCGCGCCCACCGGGTGCCCGAGCCCCGGCCGCCGGCCGTGACCGCCGTCGCCGAACGCGATCCACAGGCTGTGGACAGCGCGGCGGCCGGGCAGGCGTTCCTCGCCGTGTCCACCGTCGAGGAGCTGCTGAAGCTGTGGAACGGCGGCGGGCCGCCCGTCCTGCGCGCGGGCGGGCTCAGCGTCCGCGAGCTGCGCAGGACCGCCGCCGCGCTGGACGTCGGCGAACCCCTCGCCGCGTTCTGGGCCGAACTGGCTTACGGCGCCGGCCTTTTGGCCTCGGACGGCGAGGCGGACGAGCGGTACGCGCCGACGCCCGCGTCCGACGAATGGCTGGACCTGCCCGCCCAGGAGCGCTGGACCGCCCTCGCCACCGCCTGGCTCGCCGCGACCCGCACGGCCGGTCTGGTCGGCGGCCAGGACGCGAAGGGGCGGGCGCTGTCCGCCCTCGGCCCCGACCTGGACCGCTCCGCCGCGCCCGAGGTGCGCGGGCGGGTCCTGGCCCTCCTCGACGCGCTGCCGGACGGCACCGCGCCCGACCCGGAATCCGTCCTCGCCCGGCTCCGCTGGGAACGCCCGCTGCGCGGGGCCGCCGCCGGGGACGGCATGGACCTGCGGTCCCGGATCGCCCTGTGGACGCTCAACGACGCGGAAGTCCTCGGCATCACCGGCCGCGGCGCCCTCGCCTCGCACACCCGCGCCCTGCTCACCGCCGGGCCCGCGAAGGCCGCCGCCCTGCTCGCCCCGCTGCTGCCCGAGCCCCTGGACCACGTACTGCTCCAGGCCGACCTGACCGCCGTGGCGCCGGGCCCGCTGGAGCGCCCGCTCGCCGACCTGCTGGGCATCCTCGCGGACGTCGAGTCCAAGGGCGGGGCCACGGTGTACCGCTTCACACCCGGCTCGGTCCGCCGCGCCCTGGACGCCGGGAAGACCGCAGGCGACCTGCACGCCTTCCTGGCCACGCACAGCCGTACGCCGGTGCCGCAGCCGCTCAGCTATCTCATCGACGACGTGGCCCGCCGCCACGGCCGCCTGCGGATCGGTGCCGCGTCCTCGTACGTGCGCTGCGACGACGAGACGGTGCTCGGCGAGATCCTGGCCGACAAGCGGGCCGCCGCGCTGCGGTTGCGGCGGATCGCGCCGACCGTGCTGGCGGCCGCGGCCGACCCCGCGTCGCTCCTCGACGGGCTGCGCGAGATGGGGTACGCGCCCGCCGCGGAGTCCGCCGACGGGGACGTCCTGATCACCCGCGCCGGTGCGCGCCGCACCCCGCCCCGGTCGGCGCCCGCGCCCGTGCCCGAGGGGCCGCCCGTGCCGGACGCCACCCTGCTCGGTGCGGCGGTCCGGGCGATCCGGGCCGGTGACACGGCCGCCACGGTCGCCCACGTCCGGAAGGAGTCCGACGCCCCCGGGGCGCCGCCGGGCGCGCTGCCGCGCACCACCCCTGCGGAGACCCTGGTCACCGTGCAGGCCGCCGCGATGACGGGGTCCGCGGTGTGGATCGGCTACGTCAACGCGGAGGGCGCGGCCAGCCAGCGGGTGATCGCCCCGGTCCGCGTGGAGGGCGGCTTCGTCACGGCGTACGACCACACGGCGGACGAGCTGCGCACGTACCCGCTGCACCGGATCACGGGCGTGGCCGAACTCGCGGAGTAGGGCCGCCCGCCGGAGCCGGGCAGAAGCTCGCGCCGGAACTGTTTCGCCCCGCACCCCGCACGGGCACACTTCGGCGTGTCCGCGACTACGGGGGAATCCACATGCGACGCACCGACGCCGCCCGGCAACTCGGCGGCTTCGTCCGCGAACACCGCACCGACGGCGGCCGGCGGCTGACCCAGGCCGCCTTGGACCGGCCTGCGGATGGGGGGCGGCGTCGCGGGCCCGGGCACGCACGTCTGCGGCGTTGTCGTCAATCACCATGGCTCCGCCATGCCTCAATCCTCCGCCTTGCAGCCGCACGCACCCAGACCCGCTCCTTCCCCACCCCCCATCCGCAGGCCGGTCCTACTGACCGTCGTCGGGGCGGTCGGACTGGCCTTCGGGATACCGGTCACGCTCGCCACCGTCGGCTCCACGGACGGCGCCCCGGAACTGGCCGGACTGCTCCTCGGGGTCGGGCTCATCGGACTCGGGCTCGCCGTCTGGCGGTTCATCCAGGGGTTCCGTACCCGGGAACAGAGCTTCGACGTCCACGAGCGGGGGCTCACCCACCGGATCGCGGGCACCGCGACCCTCGTCCCGTGGGAGGACATCGCGTCCGTCGAGGCGCGCGGCGAGGACGGCCGGCCGCTGGCCGAGGCGCGCGGCATGGGCTTCACCTGCGTGTTCCGGCTCCGCGAGGGGCGGGCGATCCGGGTGGACACGTTCACGCAGGACGCCATCGGGCTCGCGCGCACGGTGCACGCGGCGGTGCACGAGGGCCGCCTGCCGCGCGGCCGGGGCCACCGCCCGCCGGCCGCCTGAGTCCGGGCACCCGGCCCCACGACACACCGCCCGCCCATGCGGCACACTGGAGGTTTCCCCCGAGCCGAAAGGCCAACGCGCGTGAGCGGACCCCTCATCGTCCAGAGCGACAAAACGCTCCTCCTCGAAGTCGACCACGAGCAGGCCGACGCCTGCCGCCGTGCCATCGCCCCGTTCGCGGAGCTGGAGCGGGCGCCCGAGCACATCCACACCTACCGGCTCACCCCGCTCGGGCTGTGGAACGCCCGCGCCGCCGGGCACGACGCCGAGCAGGTCGTGGACGCGCTCGTGACGTACTCCCGCTACCCCGTACCGCACGCGCTGCTCGTCGACATCGCCGAGACGATGGACCGCTACGGCCGCCTCACCCTCTCCAAGCACCCCGTGCACGGGCTCGTCCTCACCACGACGGACCGGCCGGTCCTGGAGGAGATCCTCCGGTCCAAGAAGGTCCAGCCCCTGGTGGGCGCCCGGATCGACCCGGACACCGTCGCCGTGCACCCCTCCGAGCGCGGCCAGGTCAAGCAGACGCTGCTCAAGCTCGGCTGGCCCGCCGAGGACCTCGCGGGGTACGTGGACGGCGAGGCGCACCCGATCGAGCTGAACGAGGACGGCTGGGCGCTGCGCCCGTACCAGCAGCAGGCCGTGGACGGGTTCTGGCACGGCGGGTCCGGGGTCGTCGTGCTGCCCTGCGGCGCGGGCAAGACCCTCGTCGGGGCGGGCGCGATGGCGCAGGCCAAGGCGACGACGCTGATCCTCGTGACGAACACCGTCTCCGCCCGCCAGTGGAAGCACGAGCTGGTGAAGCGGACCTCGCTGACCGAGGACGAGATCGGCGAGTACAGCGGGACGAAGAAGGAGATCCGCCCGGTCACGATCGCCACGTACCAGGTGCTGACGACGCGCCGGAAGGGCGTCTACCCGCATCTGGAGCTGTTCGACTCCCGCGACTGGGGCCTGGTCGTCTACGACGAGGTGCATCTGCTCCCCGCGCCCGTCTTCAAGTTCACCGCCGACCTCCAGGCCCGCCGCCGCCTCGGGCTGACCGCGACGCTGGTCCGCGAGGACGGCCGCGAGTCGGACGTCTTCTCGCTCATCGGCCCCAAGCGGTTCGACGCGCCGTGGAAGGAGATCGAGGCGCAGGGCTACATCGCCCCGGCGGACTGCGTGGAGGTACGGGTCAACCTCACGGACTCGGAGCGGCTGGCGTACGCGACGGCCGAGGCCGAGGAGAAGTACCGGTTCTGCGCGACGACCGCGACGAAGCGGAAGGTCACCGAGGCGCTGGTGCGCCGGCACAAGGGCGAGCAGACGCTGGTCATCGGGCAGTACATCGACCAGCTGGACGAGCTGGGCGCGCATCTGGACGCCCCGGTGATCAAGGGCGAGACGAGCAACGCGCAGCGCGAGAAGCTGTTCGACGCGTTCCGGCGCGGCGAGCTGAACGTACTGGTGGTGTCGAAGGTGGCGAACTTCTCCATCGACCTGCCGGAGGCGACGGTCGCCATCCAGGTGTCGGGGACGTTCGGTTCGCGCCAGGAGGAGGCGCAGCGCCTGGGCCGGGTGCTGCGGCCGAAGGCGGACGGGCACGAGGCGCGGTTCTACTCGGTCGTCGCGCGCGACACGATCGACCAGGACTTCGCGGCGCACCGCCAGCGGTTCCTGGCGGAGCAGGGGTACGCGTACCGGATCGTGGACGCGGACGAGCTGCTGTCGGACAGCTGAGGCGGAAAAGCCGGGCGGGCGGGGGCGGCGGGCGCGGTCAGCGGCGCCGTACCCCCGCCTCCTCCGCGTACTCGCCGAGGACGACGACGCCGAACGCGGCCTGCGCGAACGCCTTCACGGCGCGCAGGGCGCCGTAGGCGCGGTTGTGGGGGTGACCGGGGGCCTGGGTGGCGCCGGTCCTTCGCGGGTCAAGAGTCACGGTGCTCATATGTCCATGGTGCTCCGGACGGGGGTGCCGGGGCGTCGCCCCGGAGTCGGAAGCGGGCCGCCGCGCGCGTACGCCTCCGGTCGCACGGCCTCGCACGGCATCCCCTACGGGACGTACCCGCACGGGTCGGGGACGCCCCCGCGAAAACGGTTCGCGCCGTACCCCCGCGCCCCGGTACACTCCCCGGTCTGCCCGCCTCCCGAACCGTGGTACCGGCGGCCCGTGACGGGTCGTGCCGGCAGCCGGGGGAGCGCCGCCGACCGGACGGAAACCGGCCGACAACCGTACGTACTCCCGTGCGTACCAGTGATCGATCCCCGAGCGGACCGCGCACGTCGCGGTCCGCCGTCCTGCGTTGAATGCGGAGGCAACACCGTGCCCGCGCACGAATTCGAGAGCGACACCACCACCGACCCCCTCGCCCATGAACGCGCCCATCTCGCGGCATCGCGCGCCGCGCTGCGGGCCATGCGGGAGGACGCCCAGAACCTGGACATCCGCGACGTCACCGCGAACTGGGTGAACGCGGCGGTGCTCCAGGCGCAGATCGACGAGCGGATCAAATCCCTCGCGGACCTCGCGCACACCCCGCTGTTCTTCGGGCGGCTGGACTATCTGCACGTCGTCGGGGCGCAGGAGGCGGAGGGCGCGGAGGGCGAGCGGTTCTACATCGGGCGCCGCCATGTGCACGACGCGCAGGGCGACCCGATGGTCATCGACTGGCGCGCCCCGGTCTCGCAGCCGTTCTACCGGGCGTCGCGCAAGGACCCGCTGGACGTGGGCCGCAGGCGCCGCTTCGGCTACACGGGCGGCGACCTCACCGCGTACGAGGACGAGCACCTGACCGATCCCGGCGAGGCCGAGCGGACGAGCAAGCTGCTCCAGGCGGAGATCGAGCGCCCGCGCGTCGGGCCGATGCGGGACATCGTGGCGACGATCCAGCCGGAGCAGGACGAGATCGTCCGCAGCGAGCTGGGCGGCACGGTCTGCGTGCAGGGAGGGCCCGGCACCGGGAAGACGGCCGTCGGCCTGCACCGGGTGGCGTACCTGCTGTACGCGCACCGCGAGCGCCTCGCCCGCACGGGCACCCTGGTCGTCGGGCCGAACCGCTCCTTCCTGCACTACATCGAGCAGGTGCTGCCGGCCCTCGGTGAGCTGGAGGTGAAGCAGGCGACCGTCGAGGACCTGGTCACCGGGCAGATCGAGGTCCGGGGCACGGACGAGGCGGCGTCGGCCGTGGTGAAGGGCGACGCGCGGATGGCGGAGGTGCTGCGCCGCGCGCTGCGGTCGCATGTGACCCCGCCGACCGAGCCGGTCATGGTGGTGCGCGGCTCGCGGCGCTGGCGGGTTCCGGCGTACGAGATCGAGGAGATGGTCCAGGAGCTGCTGACCCGCGACATGCGGTACGGGGCCGCGCACGAGGCGCTGCCGCAGCGCATCGCGCACGCCGTGCTGGTGCGGATGGAGCAGGCGGGCGAGGCGCCCGACGACCGGGTGCAGAACGCGGTGGCCCGCAACGCGGCGGTCAAGGCGGCCGTGAAGGCGATCTGGCCGGCGGTCGACCCGGCCAAGCTGGTCCTGCGGCTGCTGTCCGACGCGGACTTCCTGGCGGAGCACTCCGAGGGGCTGCTCTCCGAGGACGAGCGGAAGGCGATCCTCTGGGCCAGGCCGGTGCGCGGTGTGAAGTCCGCGAAGTGGTCGGCGGCCGACGCGGTGCTGATCGACGAGGCGGCCGACCTGGTCTCCCGTACGCACTCACTGGGCCATGTCGTCATCGACGAGGCGCAGGACCTCTCCCCCATGCAGTACCGCGCGGTCGGCCGGCGCTGCTCGACCGGTTCGGCGACCGTCCTCGGCGACCTGGCGCAGGGCACGACCCTGGTCCACGCAGAGCTGGGAGCAGGCGCTGGGCCATCTGGGCAAGGCGGACGCGGTGGTGGAGGAGCTGACGGCCGGCTTCCGTGTGCCGCGCGATGTGATCGCGTACGCGTCCCGGCTGCTGCCGGTGATCTCGCCGGGGCTGACCCCGGTGGAGTCGGTGCGTGAGTCGCCCGGTTCGCTGTCCGTACGGAAGGTGGCGGACGCGCACGCGCTGGACGCGGCGGTGGTCGCTGCGTGCGAGGAGGCGCTGGGCCATGAGGGGTCCATCGGCCTGATCGCGGCCGACGCGCGCGTCCCCGCGCTGGCGGAGGCGCTGACGGCGGCCGGTCACACGTATCTCTCGCCCGGTGAGGAGACGACCGCCGAGACCCGGCTGACCCTGGTCCCGGCCTCGCTGGCCAAGGGCCTGGAGTACGACTACGTGGTGCTGGACGAGCCGGCGGCCGTGGTGGACGGGGAGCCGGACGAGCGCACGGGCCTGCGCCGGCTGTACGTGGCGCTGACCCGCGCGGTGTCCGGCCTGACGGTGCTTCACGCCGCGTCGCTGCCGGACGAGTTGACGCAGTAGAGAGGGAGCGGGGGCGGGGGGGGACCCTCGTCCACCCCCGCCCCCGCCCGGTCATCCGGCGGCGCAGGCCCGCCCGTTGAGCTTCACCGTGCCGGGATCGGCCGCCGGCCCGGTGATGCCGCTGTTGAACCCGAAGTCCACGGAGGCCCCGGGGGCGATGGAGCGGTTCCAGGACAGCGGCGCGGCCGTCACCGTCCTGCCGTACTGGTCGATCTCGGCGCTCCAGGTGTGGCTGAGCTTCTGGTCGCCGGGCAGCAGCCAGGTCAGGGACCAGGGGCTGACGGACTCGGTGCCGGTGTTCTTCACCGTGACCGTGGTGGTCGAACCGGTGCTCCACGGGTGCGAGGAGTACGTGACCTCGCAGGTGCGGTCCGGGCCCGTGCCGTCGCCCGCGTCGTCCAGGTAGGAGGCGATGAAGGCGAGCGGCGCGTTCCAGTTGATGGCGACCTCGTTGGTGGCGTACGAGCCGTTGTCGTCGAGGTAGCACATCGCGGCGGCGCAGCCCGTGAGCTTCTGCGCGGCCTCCGGGTCGCCCGAGGTGGGGGCGGTGAGGTTCGGTCCGCCCGCGAGGGAGCCGGCCGGCGGGTGCGGCAGGGACGGGTCGGACTGGTGGGCCCAGAACCGGTGGTGCTGGTTCTGCGAGGACCGCTCGCCGTAGCCGGTGACGTACGACTGGTTGAGCGGGTTGCGCCCGAACAGGTAGTCCGCGCCGCGCAGGACGGCGTCCCGGTAGCCGGCCTCGCCGGTCAGGTCGGCGGCCGTGGCCAGCACGATCATGTTGTTGAGGACCTGGCTGTTGGAGCCCCAGGCGTAGTTCATGCCCTTGGGCACGTACGGCACGCCGTACAGCTGGTCCTCGGTCTGCGCCCGGTACCGGTCGGCGGCCGTCGTGACGACCGCGCGCACGTCGGCGAGCCGGCCCGCCGTCAGGTCGTTGGGCACGGTGGCCAGGGTGAGCACGCCGAGCCCGGCGGTGCCGCCCCACCAGATCCCGCCGTCCGCCGGAAAGGCCGCGTCCACGTCACCGTGCAGCGGCGAGTCGAGCAGCGCCTGCCGGTAGGTGTCCTCGCCGGTGGTGGTGAACAGTTCGGCGGCGGCCCAGTAGAACTCGTCGCGCACGTCGCCGTCCTCGTACGTGCCGCCCCCGACGCCGTCCGCCGGGCTGGCGAGCACGTCCGGGTGCGCCTGCGCGGCGGCCCACGCCGTCTCGGCGGCGGTCTCGCACTTCGCCGCGAACGCCTCGTCGAACGGGGCGTACAGCCGGGCGCACTGGGCGGCCGTCGCGGCGAGGTTCAGGGTCGCCGTAGTGGTCGGCGGGTGCAGTTCGCGCTGCTCCGGGTCGAGTTCGGGGCGCATCGGCAGGCCGGTCCAGTTGGCGTCGTGCACCTTGTGGTGGGCCATGCCGGCGAGCGGCTGCCCGGCCGGGACCTGCATGCGCATCAGGAACTCCAGCTCCCAGCGCGCCTCGTCGAGGATGTCGGGGACATCGTTGCCGTGCTCGGGTACGCGCAGCGCGCCGTCGCCCAGCTCGGCGGACTCGGCGCCGTCCGCGGTCAGGGTCCGCTCGTAGGTGGCCATCAGCTCGGCGACCGCGATGCCGCCGTTGACGACGTACTTGCCGTGGTCCCCGGCGTCGTACCAGCCGCCGCGCACATCGAGCCGGTAGTCGCAGACGCCCGGCTGACACGGCACGTCCGTGTCGCCCTTGTTGGGCGCCACGCCCAGGTGCCCGGCCGGGCGGGCGTACTCCTCGCCGACCAGGTCCGCGTCGATCGCGACGCCGCTGCGGTTCTGGTAGAAGTACGCGAGCGCGTCGGACCGCAGGCCGTCGTAGAGGTCGCCGCGGATCGAGAACGGCTCGCTGACCTGCCCGTCCGCCTCGATCGTGAAGCCGTCGCCGGTGGTGGTGGCGTCGCTGAAGTCGAAGGTGTGCACGTTCTGCCGGGAGGTCGGGTCCTCGCCGCCGGGCACGGTCGTCCCGCTCGCGGCCGTCGAGCCGTCGGCCGCCTTCAGCGTCCACGGCAGCGGGTCGGTCGCGTCGGTGACCAGGGTGCCGGTCTTGGGGCCCTCGGGCAGATAGCCGACCTGGTTGATCCGGACCGGCGAGCCGGTGTCCGGTACGTACACGGGCGGCTCGGCGCCCCCGCGCAGCGACACGTCGTCCACGCAGAAGGTCGTCGCCGCCGTGCCGCCGCCGACCTGGAAGGCGACCTGCGCGGCGTCCCGGTCGGCGGTCGCGGTGAACACGTGCGTGAAGGCGGTGTCCTCGGTGCCGATGTGATCCGTCTCGGCCAGATCGGTGGTGTACGGCTCGGTCGCCATCTGCACGTTGGTGTGAATGGACAGCGGTACGGTCGAACTCGCCGTGTACGTCAGGGTGTACGACTCGCCCGCGACGAGCGGGACGTCGTTCTGCCCGACGATCGCGTCCCACGGGTTCACGGTTCCGGCGGGCACCTCCGCGCACAGCCGCCCGTCGACGACGGCGACCGGCGCGTTGGCCGTGGACCACCAGGGCGCCGTACCGGCGGAGAAGTCACCGTTGACGATCTGCTCCGGCGCCGGCTCGTCACCGTCCGCCGCGACGGCACCGGGCGCGGTGAGCACACCGCCGAACAGAGCGGCAAGGGCCAGCACTCCCCCGACGCGGCGTCTGCGCCGTACGGGGGACGGGGGCGAGAAGGCATTCACCGGAAGAGCCTTTCGTCAGGGACGACAGGAAGAAATGGGAGCGCTCCCACAACACACGGGCATGCCGGGGAGGCGCATCATGGGAGCGTTCCCATCACCGCGCGCCCATTGTGAACGGCGAGACCCCAGTTACGCCAGGGCCATGACAGAACGACGTTCTGCGGTGGCGGATTCCGGCGGGGTGAGCAGGTCCGTCTCGCCCTTTGCCGAACTCGGCCTGGACCAGCAGGCCCGATCCGCCCGGTCCGGCGCGGCCGGGCCGGCGCTGCTGGCCTACCCGGTTACTGGGTGGGCGCACGGTGCAACATCGCCGCGACTCCGACGTCCGAGGGAACGTAGCCGACGCCTCGCAGGACGGCAGCGGGGACTCCACGGCCGCGCTGCCCGAGGATGATTCCGGCCGCTGCGGCGATCATGTCGGTGAAGGTCTCTTCCTGGCGCTTGCCACCGTGCTCGGTGAGCCGCAGAGGGGCGACTCCGGCAGCACCGAGGGAAATACAGGTGGCACCGCGGCGGTCGGCACGGCCGTCGGAGTCGGCGATGACGACCGCGACGGCCGCGCCGGTGCGAGTGACCAGGGCGTCGCGCAGGCGGCGGGCGGAAGCGTCGGGGTCCACGGGCAGCAGCCAGGCCCTTCCGTCCCCGGCCCGGTCGATTCCGGCCGATGTCAGCAGGTGACCGAGGTGGTGTCGGGCAATGATCGGGCCGCGTTCGGTCGCGAGGAAGTGCTCGGTGGAGTGGTCCAGGATGAGCTGGACCAGGGCTGCGGGCTTGCCCGTCCGGGCTGACAGATCCAGGGCCTCGGCGGAAGGGGTAACGTCGGTCAGGTCGACGTAGCGCTTCTCCCCGATCGACACGACCTTGCTGGCGACCACAACCACGTCCCCGCCCAGCAGGGTGGTGCCGGTCCTGGTGAGCACGTCGATGATCATGCTCGCGACATCGTCGCCGGGCCGGACTTCGGGAAAGGGCTCCAGGGCGAACGCGGAGAATCCGGAAGTGGGGGACGGTGCGGTGGTCATGCTGCTCCTGCCGTGGATCTGAGGTTCGCGCATAGGCAGTTGTGTGCGGCGGCCAGCATGCGGGCTCGCTGCCGAGGAGTGGCGTGCTCCGCGCTGGTGAGCCAGGCACGAACGCGGCGCACGTAGTGCGGCCACAGTTGTACTGCTGCTTCGGTCGGCGGCGTACCGGAGGTGACGGCCCGCCAGGCTCTGCCGAGGTGGAGCGGCCAGAGATCGCCATCGTATCTGCCCGGGGCGAGGTCGAGGCGGTTGAGCACGGCCACCATCTCCCGGACCCTTCCGGAGGGCAGAGTCCGGTCTGTCGCACGGTAGTAGCCTGTGCCGCTGCGGGCCGGTGCGGGCGGCAGCGGCCACGTTGCGGTCAGGTGCAACAAGACCGGGACGGCTTGGTCGTAGATCGCCGGGAGGTGATCGAAGGAACCCGCATGACGTTTGGGTCCCTTGACCGGAACTGAGGTGACGAGGCCGGTCGTGGCGGCGGTCAGGAGAAGGAACGCGTCGATCCCGTATCCGGCGACGCACCGCGCGAGTTCGTCCGGCAGTTCGACTGCGGCATGTTGGGCTGCAGCGAGGGCCCGGCCGGAGACGGCGAGGTCGCCGGCAAGTGGCTGTGGGATGTCGAGCCCGGTGGCTGCGGCGATCATCGGCCGGGCCACGTGATTGGTCAGATTGGCCTCGTCCCAGTACCGGGGGTAGTCGGCGATTGCGAGGGCCGCCCCGGCACGGACGTGGTCGAGGAGCGCACGGTAGACGCCCGGCTCCGGGGCACGGGTGTCGGTGTCGGCAATCAGCACCACATCGGCCTCCACGATCTCCGGACGCTGGAGCGCGGCCAGGATCTGCGCACCCTTGCCGCGCTCCAGCCCGGTCAGCACGAGCGTCTTCGCACGGGTGGGTGTGGCCGCGAAGGCGTCAGCCGTGTCGGGGCCGTCGGACGAGTCGGCGTGCACGATCACCCCGTGCGCATCGTTCAGCGCGAGGTCCACGGCGGTGGTGACGGCGGAGATCGTCAACGGCTCGTTCCGGCTGGGGAGGATCACAGCGGCGGGCATCGGGCTCACGTGTACCTCTTGGTGATCAGATCGGCTGCGATTCGCGGGTCGGGGGCGTACAGGTAGTTGTACGGATGCTGTTCGAGGCGGGTGATCAGGTGAGTGCGCCAACGGGCGAGCGATGGGTCGTCCAGCGGCCAGACCGGTCCGTACGGTGCGCCTGCGGGGCCGGTCAGCGGGGTGGGGAGCCCACTGATGTAGCGGGCCAGGGCCTCATGGAGCCGCAACTGCTCGTTCGGTGAGAACGGGGTGGCCGAAGCCACGAGCGGGCCCGGAACGGCGGGGTGGACGGTCAGGCGGATGATGCCCACGAGCGGCACGGGGGCGCGGAGGAAAGGCGCCAAGGTGACGACCGGTTTCGGGGCCTGCCACAGGACCGGGTCATTCGAACGGACGGCGGCGGTCGGCTTGCCGGGCAGGACCAGCAGTCCCGAGGCTGCTTCGGCCAAGACGGCCAAGTCGTCACCGGCGTGAGTCCAGCCGCGAGAGCCGAGAGCCAGGACCACACTGGTCTTGCCCGCACCCTTGCTCCCCAGCAGGAGGATGCCCAGCCCACTTGGGGTGACCATGGCGTTCGCGTGCAGGGTGAGCATCTGCCGCTGCTGGCGGCTTCGCTCCAGGGCGGTGTAGGTGACGTACGCAAGCGTTGAGGTGTGGGCGGCTTGGTGGGGCAAGGTCAGGTGCACGGTCTGCCCTTCCACGCGGACAGTCGGCTCGGGCTCCGTGTCGGACATGGTCAGGATCGGGCCGTCCATGGCGCTGTTGGCCGGCGGAGGGGTGAGGGACCAGCCGCCGGGGAGCCGGTCGGCCGCCGTGACGGCCGGGCCCGTATCCAGCCCCGGCGGCAGTTCCAGTGCGGCGGTCAGGTGGCCGGTCGTCACGGCGGCCCAGGTCATGACAGCGTCGAGGCATCGAGCTCGGCCAACAGGTTGGGCACCGGCAGCAGGGTGGGCAGATAGCGCCGGTGCCCGACGAGGTCGGACACCCAGTCCGTGCGCCGGAGCACGCTGCGGACCACGTCGGTGTGGTCCGGGTCGGCGTGCGAGACCGCGAGGTCGACGGAGGCCGGCTCTGGGTAGGGGCTGCCGTTGCGCCACGTCACCGCGACGCGACACGGGGCGCCGGTCTTCTCGGCCAGCGCTCGGCTCGCCTCGTCCACGAGCCACCCGCCGACCTTCCCGACGTGGTAGGCGGGGTTCTTCCCGAACAGGACCTCGTTTCCGGCCTGCTGGCCCGGCGTAATGAGCCCGGACCGGGCGTTGCCGCGGCCGACGAGTCCGTCCTCGCCGAAGTCGACGGCCGACCCCGACACGGTGAAGTACTGACCGGACAGCGGACCGGTGCGGGTGTTGCGGGTGTTGCAGACCACCGTCACCGGCCTGTCCAGGCGCTCACGCAGTTGCGCGGTGAGGGCCTGCGCGGTGCCGGTGACCGCGTCGTCGAACTCGGCGCTGCCGGCCAGGTGCCCGGCCACGGCCGGCACGCACACCGTGATGGTCAGAGCATGGCCGGTTCGGATGACCAGTGCCTTGATGTCGCTTCCGGCCCAGGGCTGGCGGCGAAACCACGATTCGGTGAGCAGTGCCACGATTTCGGCAGTGGTGCGCGGTGCGGTGCCGACGAGGAATGCGGTGTCGTTGGAGAAGGCCCTCGGGCGCTCCGGCAGGTCTTCCAGCCCGCGCGGGGCGAACCAGTACCGGAACTTGGAGGAGTCGGTTGTCTCGTGGCGGGCCACCCAGGTGATGCGTTCGTGCCCAGGGAGCGCTGTACGCAACTGCTCGGCGGCGGCCGCCTCCAGGATCTCGCGCACCGGGATCACCCGACCGCCGAAGGTTGTGGAGATCCGGCCGCCGAAGACGACCCGCACGGGGCGGTCGTACGTGCCGTCCGCGTCGCCGAAGCGGGCGCGACCGCCGAGGATTGCGACCTTGTCGAGGTTGTGGTGGAGGACCGCGCCGAACTCGCGCAGGCAGTACTCGCTGTAGCGGATCGAGGCGAGCTCGGCAATGCCGTCGGCCAGGGTGTCGGGGTGTCCGATGCCCTTGCGCTCGACTACCTCGACGTCGAGGTCATGAGGCAGTACGGGCCTCATGAACGGTGCGCGCGTTGCGGTAGGCATGGTCGATTACCTCCAGGGGGCGGCGGAGCTCGGACAGCGGGAAAAGGCAGGGGTGAAGCGGGCCGGCGCCGTCGGCAGGCAGGGCCCGGTACATGGCCAAGCGCAGCGCGCGGTCGTCGGGTGCGGAATGCGGGCGGCCGAGCCCGGCTTCGAGGTTCCGGCCGCGTACGTACAGCTCCTGGCCACCGTCGAATTGAAGGGCCACGTCGTGGCATCGGGGCTCGTCGCTGTCGACCCGGGCGTCCACCGTCAGCACGGCCCCGGTCTCGAAGACGATCGTGGCTGTAACCCGGTCCTCGGATTCGCTCCACTGCCGGACGCGGTACACCACGGCGGTGGAGGACCGGATCGGCCCCTGCGGCATGAGACGCAGCGCAAGTGCCAGGCCGTGGATGGCCTGCTGGTGCAGGATGCCGCCGGCGGTCGCGTACCGGGTGCGCCAGTCCCGGTAATAGCCGCGGTCCCGACGGCACACCAGCCGCACCGCGGCCCGGCGGGCCGTCGGGCACTGGCTGAGAAGCCAGGCGAGGCCAGGGGCGAAGTGCGGCTGGAAGGCGACGAAGATCCGCCGGTCCTCCTCGACCGGCTCTAGGTCCGCCGGGGCGATCGCGGTCGGTTTCTCCACCAGAACAGCCGCACTGGCCCGGGCGGCCGCGCGGGCTGCCGGCAGGGCGGAGCCCGGCGGGGTGGCCACCACGACCACATCGGGGGCGTACTCCTTCATTGCTGTCTCCCAACTGGAGACCAGCGGGACACCGGGGGGAGGCTTTACGACCGGCGAAGGGTCGGCGATCGCCACCAGGTCCAGCCCGTCTGCGCAGGTGAGGGCATCAGCGTGCTTGGCGCCAACCTCGCCACAGCCGATGAGCAGCACTCGCCTCACGCCAGGCCGCCCGGAACCATGCTCCGCAGAAACGCGGCTCCACGCGTCAGCGCCTGGCCCGGTGTCTCGCGCACATGTGTCTCCAGGGCATACGGCAGCCCCGGTCGCGCCTGGTGCAGGGCGGGCAGCAGCCTCCTGTACGGCACGGCCCCGGTGCCCGCCACGACGAAGTCCTTCGTGCCGTCGTCGCGGGGCCGGTAGTCCTTGATGTGCACGTACTCGGTGTACGGAGCAAGTGCGTCCACCGCCTCGGCGGTACCGTGACCGGACTCGAACAGGTTCCCCAGGTCGAGCCACAGCCCCAGCCCGGGGTGCGCCTGGAGGACTTCGAGGAGCGATGCCGGCTCGTGAACCGTGCACACCGGCTCGTTCTCCAACAACAGCCGGACCCCGGCTCGCTCGGCGACCTCGAGCGCGTACGGCAGCAGCGGATCGTCGCGGAAGGTCTCCGTCTGCTCGCCCACGGACAGGTGCGAGAAGACACGGACCCGGTCCGTACCGAGAACGCCGGCGACCGTGACCGCTCGGTCCACCCACCGCTCCCGGTCCTCGACAGGGACCTGTGTCGGAAAGCCGAAGCTGTCGACGCGGCCCGGAGTGCCTTCGGGACGGCACCACTTCCATAGCGGAGACGCCAACGCTGCCACCCGCAGGCCCCTCATGTCGGCCAACCGCCGGATGCCGCGTAGCTGCTCGTCATCCAGCACGAGCGCGTTCGATCCGTAAGCGGTACGGATCTCCAGGTGGCGCACGCCGAGGGCGAGGGCCAGGTCCATGCCGACCGCGGGGTCCTGGCCCAGCTCGTCGGGGTTGAGCACGGTGAATCCCTGCACAGCAGGCTCCTTGTCGGTGCTGAGGGTGGGACAGCGAGGCCGCGTGCCCCGCCGGAGACGGGACGCGCGGCCGGGGCTGGAACTATCGGCCGCCGCCGACCGGGGGAGGCGTCGGGGTCGGGCCCGGCGGCGGTGGCGGGGGACCCGGCTCGGGAGGGTTCGGCATGGGAACTCCTGCGACCAGTTGGAAACCCGCATCCGGACGGATGCCGGCGATGGTGTGCGTGCACGGTTGTTCGCCCGGCTGGGAGGTGGGCCCGCCTGCCCTGCCCGACATGACTAACAGTCAAGCGTCAGTTACGGATCGTCGGTACGGTGGCAGCCGACGGATGGGTATACGAGGTATACGAGGGGGCTGTCATGACCCAGCGCTTGCCGAACGAGAAGCTTCGGTCCGCCATCGCGGAGTCGGGATGGACCTACGCGGGCGTCGCACAGGCCGTCCGCCAAGTCGCGGCCGAGAACAGCCAGATGCTGCGGACGAACAAATCGGCAGTGGATCACTGGATCGCGGGGGCTGTGCCGTCCGGGCAGACGGGCCGATACCTGACCGCCGCCCTCTCGCGCCGCCTCGGCAAGGTACTTACCCCCGAGGATCTGGGCCTGCCGCTACCGCCGGGCTGGGACAGTGACAGCATCGGATTGTCCATCGGCGCCGACCCGTTGGACGCGCTGGTGCCGATCTGGAGGGGTGACTTGGACCGCCGAGGCTTTCTTTCCGGTGCCGCGTACTCGGTCGCGGCCGCTGTCCTACCACTGGAGCACGTCGCCGACATCGCGTCCCGCGCCTCGAAGGCCCGGACCGGGGCCCGGGTCGGGCACGCGGACGTAGCGGCAGTGCGAGACATGATCTCGATGTTCGCGGTGATGGACGAGCGCCACGGCGGCCAGCACGGCCGGTCCGCGTTGGTGCAGTACCTGATGACCGATGTCGCGACCCTGTGCCGGGGCCGGTTCACCTCCGAGGACGACCACCAACAGATGCTTTCGGCCGCCGCCGTCGGCGTGCACCAGGCCGGATGGCGGGCCTACGACGGAGGCGAACAGGGCCTCGCGCAGAGGTACTACCTCCAGTCGTACGCCCTGGCCCAGGAGTCCGGGATCACCGGCCACAGCGCTTTCGTCATGCGGACGATGTCGCAACAGGGTATGAAACTCCGCCGCCCCGAGCACTGCCTCTCGCTGGCCGCCACCGCCGTAGACCGCGTCCACGGGCGGGTCGACACCCAGACCGAGGCACTGTTCGCTGTCACCCACGCTCACGCCCTCGCCAAGGCGGGCCGGCGGCAGGAGGCCGTACGGGAGGTGGAGCGGGCCCGTACGGCGCTGGGCGCGGCCAAGGGGGACGAGGTGCCGTTCTGGGCGCTTTCGTGGGGTCCGCCGACCGCAACCGTCCACAGCCGGTCGGCCAAGGTCTGGGAAACACTCGGCGACCGGTCGAAGGCGGCGGCGATGTACGGGGCGGCCGCAGCCAGCCGACCGACCGGCACGTACGCCCGGATCGTCGCCCTGGACCTGGTCGCGCAGGCCGAGATGCAGGCCGCCGGGGGCCGCATCGAGCAGGCATGCACCACCTGGGGGCGGGCGATGGACCACATGGAGGGCGTCCGGTCCGGACGCACCAGAAAGGCCGTCGGAAACATGCGCCGCGATCTCACCCGCTTCCGCGCACGCGGACTGCGATGCGCGATCGAGCTGGACGAACGAGCACGCACGTACCTCACCGATCGCCGGTAAGTCCTCGGCGACCCTCCAGCACTGGCGAATCGACGTGAGAATCAGCACCTCCGCCGTCGAGGAGCGGGGGTACGGGGGCAGCGCCCCCGCAAACCCGCGCCGCGCGCCGGGGCGCGGCAGGCCCCCGCCCCGGCCCGAAGCGCTACGCGTCGAGCACCGACCGCCATTCCCGTACCGCTGCCGCGTCCACCGGGCCGGACCAGCCGGTCGGGCGGGCCGCGCCGCCGATGTGGACGGCGTCGATGCCGGCGGCCAGGAGTTGCGGCAGGTGGTCGAGGCGCAGGCCGCCGCCGACGAGGATCTGGGGCTCGTACCCCGGCTCGCCCTTGCGCGCGGCCTCCGCGACCAGGGTGGGGATGCCCTCGTCGACGCCGGCCGCCGCCCCTGCCGTGAGGTAGGTGTCGAGGCCGGGCAGGTCCGCCAGGGACTTGCGCAGGGCGTCGCGGTCGGCGGCCCGGTCGATCGCCCGGTGGAACGTCCACCGGCATCCGTCCAGTTCGGCCACCAGCCGCTCGACGGCGACCAGGTCGGGGTTGCCGTCCGCGTCCAGGAAGCCGAGGACGAACTCGTCCGCCCCCTCCGCACGCAGCTCACGCGCCTTGCGCACGAGGACGTCGATGTCACCGGCCGCGAATCCGTCGGCGACCCTGAGCATCACGCGCAGCGGGATGTCCACCGCCTCCCGGATCGCCGCGAAGGTCGCACAGGACGGGGTGAGGCCGTCCGCCGCCATGTCGGTGACCAGCTCAAGCCGGTCCGCACCACCCGCCTGGGCGGCGACCGCGTCCTCCGCGTCGAGAGCGATCACCTCCAGGACTGCACGGTTGCTCATGGGAACCCAATCCTCCAGGAAGCAGCTACAGGTCTAGTCCAATGGCCCAGCCTACGGGGCGGTAGGCCCGCGCGCAGCCGCACTGCGAACGTGAAGATACGCGAGGCCGAACACGGGGGGGTCCGACCCGCCACCGGCAAACGGCACATCCATGCCGGATCACCCTTGCGCGAGGATAGGGGGAGGGGGTATACATGACTCAGAAGCAGATACCCCCAGGGGGTATCTGCGACGGATAGCGACAACAGACAGCCGATCGAGGAGGGCCCCCGTGTCAGCGCAGACCACAGCCACCACCGGCGCCATCGGCGCCGAAGGCGCCACCCGCGCCGCAGAGGTCGAGCTCGCCATCGGGGGCATGACGTGTGCCTCGTGCGCGGCCCGCATCGAGAAGAAGCTCAACCGGATGGACGGCGTCACGGCGACCGTCAACTACGCCACGGAGAAGGCCCGCGTCAGCTACGACGGCGCGGACGTCTCCGTCCAGGACCTCATCGCCACGGTCGAGAAGACCGGGTACACGGCGCACGAGCCCGCGCCCCCGGCCCGTACCGCCGAGCCCGGCGCGACCGGCGGATCGGCCGAAGCCGACGCGGCGGCCGACGAGCTGCGCCCCCTGCGGCAGCGGCTGGTCACGTCCGTGCTGCTCGCGGTGCCGGTGATCGCGATGTCGATGGTGCCGGCGCTCCAGTTCGACTACTGGCAGTGGCTGGCCCTGACCCTGACGGCCCCGGTCGTCACCTACGCGGCCTGGCCGTTCCACCGGGCCGCGTGGACCAACGCCCGGCACGGCGCGGCGACGATGGACACGCTGATCTCCGTCGGCACGTCCGCCGCGTTCCTGTGGTCGCTGTGGGCGCTGTTCTTCGGCACCGCCGGGATGACCGGCATGACGCACCCCTTCGAGCTGACGATCGGCCGGAGCGACGGCGCGGGCAACATCTACCTCGAAGCGGCGGCGGGCGTCACCGCGTTCATCCTGGCCGGGCGGTACTTCGAGGCCCGCTCCAAGCGGAAGGCGGGCGCGGCGCTCAAGGCGCTCCTGGAGCTGGGCGCCAAGGAGGTCACCGTGCTGCGCGGCGGCCGCGAGGTGACCGTGGACACGGCGGACCTCAAGGTCGGCGACCGCTTCCTGGTCCGCCCCGGCGAGAAGATCGCCACGGACGGCACGGTCGTGGAGGGCTCGTCCGCGGTGGACGCGTCCATGCTCACCGGCGAGTCCGTTCCGGTGGAGGTCGGCGTCGGCGACGCGGTGACCGGCGCGACACTCAACGCGGGCGGCCGGCTGGTCGTGGAGGCGACGCGGGTCGGCTCGGACACCCAGCTCGCCCGGATGGCCAAGCTCGTCGAGGACGCCCAGAACGGCAAGGCGGCGGCGCAGCGGCTCGCGGACCGGATCTCGGCGGTGTTCGTCCCCGTGGTCATCGCGCTCGCCCTGGGCACCCTGGGCTTCTGGCTGGGCAACGGCGCCGGGCTGACGGCGGCGTTCACGGCGGCGGTGGCCGTGCTGATCATCGCCTGCCCCTGCGCCCTGGGCCTCGCCACCCCGACCGCCCTCATGGTCGGCACCGGACGCGGCGCCCAGCTCGGCATCCTCATCAAGGGCCCCGAAGTCCTCGAATCCACCCGCCGCGTCGACACCATCGTCCTGGACAAGACCGGCACCGTCACCACCGGCCGCATGACCCTCCAGACCATCCACACCACGACCGGCACCACCGAAACCGACGTCCTCCGCCTGGCCGGAGCCCTCGAACACGCCTCCGAACACCCCATCGCCCAAGCCGTCGCCACCGGCGCCACCGACCGCACCGGCACCACCCTCCCCACCCCCGAGGACTTCACCAACGTCCCCGGACTCGGCGTCCAGGGCATCGTGGAGGGCCACGCGGTCCTCGTGGGCCGCGAGCAGCTGCTCGCCCAGTGGGAGATCCGTCTCCCGGCCGAACTGGCCCGCCGCAAGGCGGAGGCGGAGGCCGCCGGCCGGACGGCCATCGCGGTCGCCTGGGACGGCGAGGCGCGTGCGGTCCTGGAGGTGGCCGACGCGGTGAAGGACACCAGCGCGGAGGCGATCAAGCGGCTGCGCCGGCTGGGCCTGAAGCCGATCCTGCTGACCGGTGACAACCGTGCGGTCGCGGAGGCGGTCGCCGCGGAGGTCGGGATCGACGAGGTGTACGCGGAGGTCATGCCGCAGGACAAGGTGGACGTGGTCAAGCGCCTCCAGGCGGAGGGCCGTTCGGTCGCGATGGTCGGGGACGGCGTGAACGACGCGGCCGCTCTCGCCCAGGCCGACCTCGGCCTCGCGATGGGCACCGGCACGGACGCGGCGATCGAGGCCGGTGACCTGACCCTGGTGCGCGGCGACCTGCGGGCGGCCGCGGACGCGATCCGCCTGGCCCGCCGGACCCTGGGCACGATCCGGACGAACCTGTTCTGGGCCTTCGCCTACAACGTGGCGGCGCTCCCGCTGGCCGCCGCGGGCCTGCTGAACCCGATGATCGCGGGCGCGGCGATGGCGTTCTCGTCGGTCTTCGTGGTCGGCAACTCGCTCCGCCTGCGGGGCTTCCGGGCGGAGGCGTAACCGGTACGCCAGTACCCCGTACGCCACGCACAGCACGCAGCGCAACGCACGACGGAGCCGCCCGCGCCGAACCCGGCGCGGGCGGCTCCGTGCGTCCGCTCACCCTCCGGCCGGTGTCCGCCGCATCCGCGCCTCCAGGCGCTCCCGGACCGCCGGCCACTCGTCGGACGTGATGGAGAAGATCGCCGAGTCCCGCAGCCGGTCGCCCTCGCCGGGCGCCCAGGACCGGGACCAGTTGCGCAGGACGCCCTCGAAGCGGGCGCCCACGGATTCGATCGCGGCCCGTGAGCGCGCGTTGCGGGCGTCGGTCTTCAGATCGACGCGCTCGACGTACCACTCCTCGAACGCGTGCCGGAAGAGCAGGTACTTGGCCTCGGTGTTCACGCCGGTGCCCTGTGCGGAGGCGGCGAGCCAGGTGAAGCCGACCTCGATCGCGGTGAGGTCGTCCTCGCCCATCCAGTACCGCGGCTCCCAGAAGGCCGTGGCCCCGATGACCCGCCCGGACGCCGGGTCCACCTGGACGTACGGCACGAGCTTCCCGGCGGCGGCCCGGCCGAGCTGGGCCTCGATGTAGCCCTCGACCTCGTCGGGCTCGGGGACCCAGGTGTATCCGTACGCGTCCCGGTTCTCCTGCCCGGCCCGCGACAGCCCCTCGGCGTGCCGGTGTTCCAGCGGTTCCAGCCGTACCCGGGAGCCCCGCAGGACCGGCCCTTCCAGCACAAAAGTCATCGCTCACCCATTCAAGTCCGGAAAAAGGAACACCGAAACGGAGCCGCACGCGGTCCGCCCGCAGAATTCCAGAGCCCCCGACGACGTGTCGCGCGAATATGCCGGGCCCTGTCGCCCCGGCGGGACCGCATCAACTCCACTACGACGACGTCGACTACAGGCGGGTCTGCTCGCCGCGAACCTCATCGGGCCGGACTCGGAGTGCCGGGTGTGGGAGACGGACCCTTCCCACGACCGCTGGGAGCACGACGGGGACCGGGACGACCGGGACGCACGGGCGATAGCCGCATACTTCGGCCTGCCGTCCGTCACCAGTTGAGCGGTACACCCACCGGACGTACCAATTTTCGTATGCCGGATTTGTGTCCACTCAACTACCCTTGGGCATCAAGAGAGTTGGCAGTGTCCTCACGCCCCTCCTGGAGCCATCGTGTCCCTTTTGATCGATCTCGCCGGCCAGCTTGCCCCCTACTTCTCCTTCTTCGCCTCCCGCGCGGCCGACGGCGTGTTGCAGGGCACCGTGGACCGGATCTCCGACCGTGCCCTCGACGCGGGCGAGGGCACGTTCCGGCGCCTCATCGGCCGGGACGATCCCGCGTCCGCCGACGAGGGCGCGCTCGCCTCGCGGGACGCCGACCGACTGGACGCCATGCTGGCGGGGTTGAACGATGAGGAACGCGACAGGCTCGCCACCGCGCTGACCACCTGGCTGGCCGACCCGGAGAAGGACCCCGGCCTCGTGAACGTGGTCAGGGCCACCGCACCCGCCCCGCACATCAGCGTCGAGTCGCGCGGCGACTACAACACGGTGGTCGGCAGCGTCGGGACGTTCAACCAGCACCTGAGAGACGACCGGTCATGAGCGACGGCACCGGCGGAGGGAGCTCGTTCGAGGGCAAGAACTACGGTGACGGCGGCACGGTCATCAGCCGTGTCGGCACCATGTTCCAGATCTTCTTCCAGCGGGTGCCCTCCGTCGCGGGCTGGCTCTTCCTCGTCCTGGCGACCGTCCTCGCCGGCTACGCCGCCTGGAACTGGCCGGGCGGCCCGCGCAAGCAGTACACCGCCTTCTTCACCTTCCTGATCCTCGCCTTCCTGACCGCCGTCATCCACATCGGGACGAACCAGCCGCGCGGCCGGAGGTTCTGGTACCGGGCGCGGACCTGGCTGCTCATCGCCTCGCTCGTCCTCTCCCTGGTCAGCTGGTGGTCCTTCCAGAACGTCGTACGCAACGGCGAGGTCCCGGCGACGATCCGGGTGACCGGCGAGCAGCCGCTGACCGGGGAGCCGGGCAGCGCCCTGACCCTCACGCTGCCCCAGCCGGACCGCGCCGACCGGCGGGACCGGCTCCGGCTCACCCTGGAGATCGGGGAGGACGATCCGGACGCCCCGGCGTGCTCCCACAAGACGCGCGTCCTGCTCACCGCGGTCACCCAGGGCGTCAGCCCGCGCCGGTCGCAGCTGCCCGCCCGCTCCACCACCGACTTCGCGCTGGGCGATCTCGCCGACCGGTCCGGCACCTCCTTCGAACTACAGGTCCGGACCGTCGAGGGCTGCACCCTGCGGCTGGTCGACTGGCGGGCCGTCCTCCACAACGACTGACGCCGCCAACGCGCAGGGCGACAACGCACAGGGAGCGAGGCACAGATGACACGAGCAGTCCGGCACCGGCGGGCGGTGACCGTCACGGCGGCCGTCGCGGCGGCCGCGCTGTACGTGACCGCGACCGGCTGCGATTCCGAACCGGAGTCGATCCTCAGCGACCGTACGGAGGTCGCGGCCAAGAGCGACCAGCCCGGCACGAGCTACTCGCCGCACGACGGCGAGTACAACGGCTTCGACATCTCCGTCGTCGGCAACCTCATGAACATGCTCGGCTACGAGACCCCGCGCTTCAGCGGGGTGCTGTCCAAGAACCGCGCCAGGCTGCTGCACGACGGCGATGTGCAGCTGGTGGCCGCCACGTACTCGATCACCCCCAGCCGGATGGCGCCGCAGGACGAGGGCGGTGACGGCCTCGACTTCGTCGGCCCGTACGCCTCCACCCAGCAGGGGTTCCTGATCCGCGACGACGACAAAAGCATCCGGAAGCTGGCCGACCTCAACGGCAGGGTCGTCTGCGTATGGAAGGGCACCACCTCCGCCAACGAGCTGAGCAAGCCCTCGCACGACAAGATCGTCCTGCGGACGGAAGAGGACGCGAGTGCGTGTGTACGGGCGCTCAAGGACGGGAAGGAGGACGTCGCCGCCGTCTCCACGGACCAGCTGATCCTTTACGGGTTCGAGGCGGCGAACCCGACGCTCCGGGTAGTGCCCGGCATCAAGTTCGGCGAGCCGAACGACTACGGCATCGCCATGGCCAAGGGCCACCGCAAGGACTGCGTCCGGCTGCGCGACGCACTGATCGAGTACGTGCGCCAGGCCACGGCCTGGGAACGCGACTTCCAGAACAGCCTGGGCGCGGTCCCCAAGGAGACGCGGGACGAGGCGAAGCCGACCGAGGACGAGATCATGGCCCTGTCCTGCGTGGACCGGCCGGGCGACAGCCCACCGGACTGACGGGCGCGGGGCGGTGCGGGGCGTGACGGGGCGGTGCGGGGCGGTGCGGGGCCTTCGGGACACGGCCTAGAGTCGCCGTCATGACCGACGACAGCGCGCAGAGTCTCCGCACCCGCTGGCAGGACGCCCTCGTCGCGGCCCGGCGCGGCGGCGAGGGCCCCGACCCCCTTCCGTACGCAGAGAACCTGCTGAACCGCTGGGCGGAGCCGCAGCGCAAGTACCACACCACCGCCCACCTGACGGCGGTCCTGGACCGCGTCGACACGCTCGCGGACCATGCCGCCGACGCGGACGCCGTACGCCTGGCGGCCTGGTTCCACGACGCGGTCTACCGGCCCGACCGCTCGGAGAACGAGGAGCGCAGCGCGGCCCTGGCCGAGCGCGCCCTGCCGGAGGCCGGTGTGCCCGCCCCGGTCGTGGCGGAGGTCGCCCGCCTCGTCCGCCTCACGGTCACGCACGACCCGGCCGCGGGCGACACCAACGGCGAGGTGCTGTGCGACGCGGACCTGGCGATCCTGGCGTCCCCGCCGGCGGAGTACGCGGCGTACGCCTCCCAGGTCCGCGAGGAGTACGGCTTCGTGCCGGAGGAGGCGTTCCGCGAGGGCCGCGCGCAGGTGCTGCGGCAGCTCCTGGACCTGCCGCGACTGTTCCGTACTCCGTACGGGGTGGCGGAGTGGGAGCCGAGGGCGCGGCAGAACCTGCTGACGGAACTGGCGCTGCTGACCCGCTGACGTGCCCCGATGCCCGGTCCGGTGTGCTCCGGACCACGGTCCGGCGGGAATGCGGAACCGTCCGGTCGCGTTGGGGGCTGTTATGCCTGACTCTGCCGCGCGCGGCCGTTCCCGTATGCCTCTGGCCGTCTACATCCTCGGCCTCTCGGTCTTCGCCCTCGGCACGAGTGAGTTCATGCTCTCCGGGTTGCTGCCACCGATCGCCGACGACATGGGCGTATCGATTCCGCGCGCCGGGCTCCTCATATCCGCGTTCGCGATCGGCATGGTGGTCGGCGCCCCGCTGCTCGCCGTGGCGACGCTGCGGCTGCCCCGCCGGACGACCCTGATCTCGCTGATCTCGGTCTTCGGCGTCGGCCAGGTCGCGGGCGCGCTGGCGCCCACGTACGAGGTGCTGTTCGCCTCCCGGGTGATCAGCGCGTTCGCGTGCGCCGGGTTCTGGGCGGTCGGGGCGGCGGTCGCCATCGCGATGGTGCCGGTGAACGCGCGGGCGCGGGCGATGGCCGTGATGATCGGCGGGCTGTCCATCGCGAACGTGCTGGGCGTGCCGCTGGGCGCGTTCCTCGGCGAGAACCTGGGCTGGCGGTCGGCGTTCTGGGCGGTCGGAGCGGCCTCGGCGGTGGCCCTGGTCGGCGTCGTGACGCTGATCCCGCGCATCCCGCTCCCGGCGGAGAAGCCGCAGCTCAGGAGTGAGATGGGGATCTACAAGGACCGCCAGGTGTGGCTGTCGATCGTGATCACGGCACTCGCGGCGGGCGGCGTGTTCTGCGCGTTCAGCTACCTCGCCCCGCTGCTGACGGATGTCGCCGGGCTGGACTCGGGCTGGGTGCCGACCGTGCTGGCGCTGTTCGGAGCCGGCGCCCTGGTCGGTACGACGATCGGCGGCCGGGTCGCGGACGCGCACCTCTTCGGGGTGCTGCTGAGCGGGATCGCGGCGTCCACGGTGTTCCTGGGGGCGCTGGCCCTGTTCGCGTCGAACCAGGCGGCGGTGATCACGCTGTCGTTCCTGCTGGGCCTGTCGGCGTTCTACACCGCGCCCGCGCTCAACGCCCGCATGTTCAACGTGGCGGGGGCGGCCCCGACGCTGGCGGGCGCGACGACGACCGCCGCGTTCAACCTGGGCAACACGGGCGGCCCGTGGCTGGGCGGCGCGGTGATCGACGCGGACTTCGGGTTCGAGGCGACGGCCTGGGCCGGGGCGGCGATGACCGTGGTGGCGCTGGCCGTCGTGGTGGTCTCGCTGCGGCTCCAGCGGTCGCACACCTCGGCGTCCCGGCTGGTGGCGCGGGGTGCGCCGAAGGGCGCGGCGGTGGAGTCGGCGGACTGCGCGACGGGCTGAGCGCCCGCGCGGTTACGGGGGCGGCGGCGCGGTTACGGTGCCGGGGGCGGGGTACGGCGTCGGGGGCGGGGTACGGCGTCGGGTTACGGCGCCGGGCGTCCCTTCGGGCGGCGCAGCCCCGCCGCCGTGAGCCGCCGGACCAACTCCTTGGAGCCGATCTCCAGCGCCCCCGCCCGCACCGCGTCCCCGTACCGGATGGAGGGGATGTCGTAGTGGTCCCGTTCGAACGCGCGCGGCGGGGCGCCGATGGACGCCGCGAACGTGTGCAGTTCCTCGAAGGACACGTCGCTGACCAGGTGCGACCAGAGCCGCCCGTGACCGGGCCAGGTCGGCGGGTCTATGTAGAGCGTCACGGCCGCGGTATCCCGCTGAGCGCGCCGACCGGGGCGACGGCGACGGCGGCCTTGGCGCAGACCCAGTGCGGGTGGGGGCCGAGCTCCGGCTCGACGTCCAGCGCGTGCGGGTCGCCCGCGTCGCAGACGGGGCACAGCGGCCACCGGCCGTACCGCTCCAGGAGCGCGTCCTGGACGTCCTGGGCGACGAGGCCCACGACGAACTCCGCGCCCTCCGGCCACTGCTCCACCCACCAGCGGCGGTGCGTCACGGCGTCCTCGACCATGGAGACGATCTGCGCCTCGGCGACGTCCCCGGCGGCGAGGTCGGCCATGACGAGGGCGCGGGCGGTGTGCAGCGCCCGCTCCAGGTGATCGGGCCCGGTCGGGTTGGACTCCGACGGGCCGGACTCGGGCGGGCCGGGCTCGGGCGAGCCGGGCTCGGGTGGGTTCTGCTCCATGCAGCCATTGTCCACCCCTCTGCGCACCCCTCATCCGTCACATCCGCCGCTTCTTCCACAGGTCGTACCAAAGGGGGTTGACGGGCCCAAGCGTTGAAAATATCTTTCAAAGGTGACCCATGACTTGAAGGAAAGTTTCAACGTGGACTCTCCGCCCGCGCCGGCGGCCCTCGCCGCCAAGGTGCGGACGCTGTCGCCGTCCATGACGCGTTCGATGCAGCGGGTCGCCGAGGCCGTCGCCGGCGATCCGGCGGGCTGCGCCGCCCTGACGGTCACCGGTCTGGCGGAGCTGACGGGGACGAGCGAGGCGACGGTGGTCCGCACGGCCCGTCTCCTCGGCTACCCCGGCTACCGCGATCTGCGCCTCGCGCTCGCCGGTCTCGCCGCCCACCAGGAGTCCGGCCGGGCCCCGGCGGTCACGGCGGACATAGCCGTGGACGACCCGATCGCGGACGTGGTCGCGAAGCTGGCGTACGACGAGCAGCAGACCCTCGCGGACACGGCGGCCGGGCTGGACACCGTGCAGCTCGGGGCCGCCGTCGCCGCGGCGGCCACGGCGCGGCGGATCGACATCTACGGGGTGGGCGCGTCCTCCCTCGTCGGCCAGGACCTGGCCCAGAAGCTGGCCCGCATCGGCCTGATCGCCCACGCCCACACGGACCCGCACCTCGCGGTGACCAACGCGGTGCAGCTGCGCTCGGGCGACATGGCGATCGCGATCACGCACTCCGGCTCGACGGGCGACGTCATAGAACCGCTGCGGGTCGCGTTCGACCGGGGGGCGACGACCGTAGCGATCACCGGCCGCCCGGCCGGCCCGGTCACGCAGTACGCGGACCACGTGCTGACGACATCCACGGCGCGGGAGAGCGAGCTGCGGCCGGCCGCGATGTCGAGCCGGACCAGCCAGTTGCTGGTGGTCGACTGCCTGTTCATAGGCGTCGCCCAGCGTACGTACGAGACGGCGGCCCCGGCCCTGGCCGCCTCGTACGAGGCGCTGGCCCACCGCCACACACCCCGCACCCGCTGAGCCGCCGAGCCCCCGGGCGACCGAGCCGCTGAGCCGCCGAGGCCCTGAACCACCGGGCCCGCCCACCGCACTCCGAACCCCCCACCCCACGCCGTACGAGAAAGCAGACCGCTCCTCATGACCTCCCTCACCGACGCCGACGCCGACGGCTACGGCTACGGCGAGCTGCGCGCACAGCTCGACACCCTCACCACCGAGGCGTTCCGCCCTGAGCTGGCCGAGATAGACCGGCTGTCCACGGCGGAGATAGCCCGGATCATGAACGGCGAGGACCGCACCGTGCCCGACGCGGTCGGCGACCGGCTGCCCCAGATCTCCGCCGCCATCGACGCCGTGGCGGAGCGCATGGCCCGGGGCGGCCGGCTGATCTACGCGGGCGCGGGCACGGCGGGCCGCCTCGGCGTGCTGGACGCCAGCGAGTGCCCGCCCACGTTCAACACCGACCCGGCCGTGGTCGTCGGCCTGATCGCCGGCGGCCCGTCCGCGATGGTGACGGCGGTGGAGGGCGCGGAGGACAGCAAGGAGCTGGCCGCCGCCGACCTGACGGCGCTGGGGCTCACCGCCGACGACACGGTGGTCGGCATCTCCGCCTCCGGCCGTACGCCGTACGCGATCGGGGCCGTGGAGCACGCCCGCGCGGAGGGCGCGATGACCCTGGGCCTGTCGTGCAACGCGGGCTCCGCGCTGGGCGCCGCCGCCGAGCACCCGATCGAGGTCGTCGTCGGCCCCGAACTGCTGACCGGCTCCACCCGCCTCAAGGCCGGCACGGCGCAGAAGCTCGTGCTCAACATGATCTCGACCATCACGATGATCCGGCTCGGCAAGACGTACGGGAACCTCATGGTCGACGTCCGGGCCTCCAACGAGAAGCTGCGGGCCCGCTCCCGGCGCATCGTCGCGCTGGCGACCGGCGCGTCCGACGACGAGATCGAGACGGCGCTCGCCGCGACGGACGGCGAGGTGAAGAACGCGATCCTGACGATCCTCGGCCGGGTGGACGGCCCCACGGCCGCCGCGCTGCTGTCCGACTCGTCCGGCCACCTCCGCGCGGCCCTCGCGGCCACCGCATCCGGCACCACCTGACCCCCACCGCACCACCACCCCCCGCACAGCAAGGCACCACGCACCATGGCTACAGAAGACAAGAACCGCGCCACTGCCGCCGCGATCCTTCCGCTCGTCGGTGGCGCCGCGAATGTCAGCTCCATCGCCCACTGCATGACCCGGCTCAGGCTGGGTCTGCGCGACCGTTCGCTCGTCCAGGACGAGGCGCTGAAGGCCGTGCCCGCGGTGATGGGCGTGGTCGAGGACGACACGTACCAGATCGTGCTCGGCCCCGGCACGGTCGCCCGGGTCACCCCGGAGTTCGAGAAGCTGGTCGAGGAGGGGCGAACGGAGGCCCCGCCCGCCACCCCGCCCACGGCGGGGGAGCTGGCCGCGCAGGGGGCCGCGATGAAGGCGGCCCGCAAGGAGAAGAACGCGACGCCGTTCAAGCTGTTCCTGCGCAGGATCGCGAACATCTTCGTGCCCCTGATCCCGGCCCTGATCGGCTGCGGCATCATCGCCGGGCTCAACGGCCTGCTGGTCAACCTGGAATGGCTGCCCTCGGTGACCCCGGCGCTCGCGGCGATGGCCTCCGGCTTCATGGCGCTGATCGCGGTGTTCGTCGGGTACAACACGGCGAAGGAGTTCGGCGGCACCCCGATCCTGGGCGGCGCGGTCGCGGCGATCATCGTGTTCCCCGGCGTGGCGAACATCGAGGCGTTCGGCCAGAAGCTCTCGCCCGGCCAGGGCGGCGTGCTCGGCGCGCTGGGCGCGGCGGTGCTCGCGGTGTACGTGGAGAAGTGGTGCCGCCGCTGGGTGCCGGAGGCGCTGGACGTGCTGGTCACGCCGACGCTGACGGTCCTGGTCTCGGGCCTGGTCACGATCTTCGGCCTGATGTACGTGGCGGGCGAGGTCTCCACGGCGATCGGTGACTTCGCGGACTGGCTGCTGTCCAACGGCGGCGCGGGCGCGGGCCTGATCCTGGGCGGCTTCTTCCTCCCGCTGGTGATGCTGGGCCTGCACCAGGCGCTGATCCCGATCCACACGACGCTGATCGAGCAGCAGGGGTACACGGTGCTGCTCCCGATCCTCGCCATGGCCGGCGCGGGCCAGGTCGGCGCGGCGGTGGCGGCGTACTTCCGCCTCCCCCACAACGAGTCGATCCGCCGCACGATCAAGTCCGCGCTCCCCGCAGGCTTCCTGGGCGTCGGCGAACCCCTGATCTACGGCGTCTCGCTCCCGCTGGGCCGCCCGTTCATCACGGCCTGCGTGGGCGGTGCCTTCGGCGGCGCGTTCGTCGGCTTCTTCAACCAACTGGGCGACGCGGTCGGCTCCACGGCGATCGGCCCCTCCGGCTGGGCCCTGTTCCCCCTCCTGGACGGCAACCACAGCCTGGCCGCAACGGCCGCGATCTACGGCGGCGGCCTCCTGACCGGCTACCTGACGGGCTTCCTGGCCACGTACTTCTTCGGCTTCAGCAAAACCCTCCTGACAGAGTTCAACGCCCCCGAGGACCCGACCCCGGCCCCCCAGCCGCCCGCGCAACCGGGGACCGCCAAGGCCCCGGCGACTGCCTGACTCCGGGTGCGCGGAGGAGGTGTCGCCGCTGGGACGCCCGTCAGGCCGGGAAGCCGTCCGTGGGCAGAGTTACGTCGAAGGGGGCCGGAAGTTCGAGCGGCTTCCCGAACGGCGCCGCGTCGGAGTGCTTGTACGTGCCGTGCTCGCTCGGCTCGGTGAACAGGGTGGACATCGGGCCGCGGGTGTCGAACCGGTCGATCAGCAGGTACATCGGCGCCCCGGCGCGAGCATAGGCCCGGTACTTCTTCGTACGGTCCTCGCGGGCGTTCCCCTTCGAGGTGATCTCGACGACGAGCAGGGCGTCCGCCGCGTCCATGGGGGCGCTGGCATCGGGATCGACGGCATCGATCAGCGCGGACGGCATCACCACGAGATCGGGCACGTAGAGCTTGCCGAGCGGCGCGATGTGCACGCCGAGCGTCTGGTAGATCTCCAGCTCTTCCGGCAAGTTCCTGTACAAGCAGCGCTGCACCTTTGCGGCGATCCCGTTGTGATGCGCATGCGGCGGCGGTACCAAGACGATCTGCCCTTCGTCGATCTCGGCGCGCCACCCCTCGGGCACGTCCAGTTCCTGCCAGGTACGAAGCAGGTAGTCCCACTGGCGGCCGTCAGGGTCCTGCTGGTGTTCGACCATCGCGGCGGTCATAGCGGGTCCCTTCTTCGAAGCCTGTCCGAGGAGCGTAGATCGACGGTTTCACGGCACGGGGCCGCATTTCTCAGCGTCCCACGTTCGTGTGAAGGGCGCACCGAGCGACGCGTCACCGACGTGCCGGAGTTCGAGGGGCGGCCGACAGCGGTACGCGAGCCGCCCCCGGAGGCCGTGCCGGGGGCGGCTCGTGTACGGGGAAGGATCAGTGCACGTAGAGGGCGTACCAGGTGTGGCCGTCCATCTGCATCGGGCTGCAGTTGAACAGCGGGCCCCACAGGATGGCTCCCTGCCGGCCTGCGGCGTTGCATTCGGCGGCGGTGTAGTAGGCCCCCTGGAAGTGCCAGGAGGAAGCCTGGGCGGTGGTCGCTCCGGCGAGCGGAATGGCGACCGCGGCCGCGACTGTGGCCGCGATCATGGCAATGCGTCGCTTCATGAGAACTCCCTGAATGAGTAGGCGACTTGACTGCGTATCAGTAGCCCCGGAAAGGCATCCCGTCGCAGCCGGGGGCAGCGTAGCCAGCCCTTCGTCCATAGGTCCAGACCAACGACCGCACCAATCCGCTGCCGCTTTCCGGGGCCGCGTTCCGGAGCCGGCCTCGGGTAGGTTGCGGCGCGAACACGGTTCGCCGCGAAGGGGGTTCGAAGTGGGCACGTGGGAAGCGGTCGAGGTCCCGCACCGCCTGGCGGCGTCGTACGCCACGGGCTTCGGGGAGCATGGGAGGGCCTGGATCGCCGGCCTGCCGGCGCTCGCGGCGAGCATGCTGGAACACTGGGACCTGGAACGGGACGGCGCAGCGCGAGCCGGGGAGGCCGCACTCGTCCTGCCGGTGCTGCGCCCCGACCGTACGGCCGCCGTCCTGAGACTCCAGATGCCCCGGCAGGAGACCGCCGCCGCGCTGATCGGCCTCCGTACCTGGAACGGCGACGGGATGGTGCGGCTGCTCGATCACGACCCGGTGAGCGGCAGCATGCTCCTGGAGCGCCTGGACGGAGCCCGCACGCTGGCCTCGGTCGACGATGACGACGTGGCGATGAGCACCCTCGCCGCACTCCTGGCGCGGCTGGTCGCGGTCCCGGCGCCGCAGGGGCTGCGCGGTCTCGGCGCCATCGCCTCCGAGATGCTGGATCAACTCCCCCAGGCGGTCACCAGGTTGGCCGCCCCGGACGACCGCGGGCTCCTGCGCGGCTGGGCCTCGGCGGTGGCCGAACTGGCCGGCGAGCCCGGGGACCGGATGCCGCACTGGGACCTGCACTACGACAACGTGCTCGCCGCGCGGCGCGAGCCGTGGATCGCCATCGATCCCGAGCCGCTCGCCGGCGACCCGGGATTCGACCTGTGGCCCGCCCTGGACAGCAGGTGGGACGACGTCGTGGCGAAGGGCGACACCCCGCGCATCGTGCGGCGCCGCTTCGATCTGCTCACCGACGCCCTCGGCCTGGACCGCGCACGCGCGACCGGCTGGACCCTGGGGCGGCTGCTGCAGAACGCGCTCTGGGACATCGAGGACGGTGAGACCCGGCTCGCCCCGTCCGCCGTCGCGATCACGGACGCGCTGCTCAGCCGATGACCTCCCGCTCCCGCCTCCCCCGCCCGCTCCGGCAGGACAGCAGGGTGGCCGGTACGAGAAACATCGCGCCCAGGAAGAAGTAGCCGTTGATCACCATGGTCTTCCAGAAGGGCCAGGACCCGGTGTCGATCGCCTCCTCCTCCAGGCCGAGCAGGCCGTACGGGGTGAGCCCCGTGGCCGTGGTGATGTTCTCGACCAGGCCGGGCACACCCCGCAACGTCAGCACCGCGCAGCCGATCCACAGCGGCACCCGCACCAGCCGGGCCGGTACGCGCCGGCCCCACGGCCGGATCGTCGCGAGCACGCACGCCACGCCGGCGGCCGACATGAGGACGATCAGGATGTCGTAGGCGAGGAAGACCCACACCGGGGTGCCGTCGTCGGGACCCATCGAGTCCTCGTACATGACGCCCATCTGGACGTGCCATCCGAAGCACACCACCAACCAGGCGACGGCGGCGTACGCCCAGCGCCGGGTGCTCCCAGGTTCGGTTCGCATGGTTCGCATGGCCTCGACGCTAGGACCCGGGGCCGGGCGGGGCGTCGCCTCGCAGAAGGAGGGCCTCCACCGCACGGGGGAGCCCCACCCCGAAGGCACCGAACCCCTCAGCGTCCCCCGCCCCGCGCCACCAACCCCAGCAGCTCCCCATGCGTCTCCCGGTCCGCCGCCGCGATCAGCCCGCCCGTCCCCCGGTCCACCGGCAGGCCGTCGAGCCCCGTGACCACGCAGCCCGCGGCCTCGCAGAGCGCGATGCCGGCCGCGAAGTGGACGCTGTCGAGGCGGAGGCCGGGCCCGCCGTCCGTGACGTACGCCGCGCGGCGACCGGCCGCGACCCAGGCGACGGCCACCGTGCTGGAGACGACGCGCGGCCGGAACCCGGCGACGAACTCCGGCGCGGCCAGCAGGTCCACCGCCCGGAAGCCCGGCGCGTGCGGGAACGGCGGGTCCAGGTTGACGTCCACCAGCCGCGAGCCGGCCGAGGGCGCGAGCGGTGTGTCACGGCCGTCCTCCGACCGGACCCGGGCCCCCGCCCCGTCCGTCCAGAACACCTCGCCGCTGAACGGATCGGCCGACGCGGCGGCCACGACGGCCGGGCCCTCGCGCAGGGCGACGTTCACCGCGACGAGCATGTTGCCCACGGCGTAGTTCAACGTGCCGCACAACGGATCGACCAGCCACCGCCGCCCGGCATCGGCCGCCCCCGCCGCCCCGCTCTCCTCCCCCGTCACCGCGTCACCGGGCCGGGCCTCCCGGAGCACCGCGAGCACCGCCTCCTCCGCCGCGATGTCGGCGGTCGTGGCGAAGTCACCGCCGCCCTTCTCGTACCGCGTCAGCGCACTCCCGTACATGCGGCGAACCACCGCCGCCCCCGCCCAAGCCGCCCGAACGGCCAACGCCGCGTCGCTCTCCACGCCCATGATCACTGTCCTCCCGCACCCGCCCGGGAACCGCCGGTATGCAGCATGCACGCATACACGAAGCCTCAGCCGACATCCCGGCGTGCGAACCGCCACCACGCCGCCGCCACCACCGGAACCAGGTGCACGGCCAGGGCGAGGAAGGCCGTAGTCGCCGTGGTGCCCTCCCGCATCGCCAGACAGGCGGCCTCGCCGAAACACGTGGTCCGGTCCGTCTCCATGAGAAGGCGCTCGTTGAGGACGGCGAACGTGATCCCGGAGAGCTGATGCGCGGCCAGGGCCGGGGCGTACTCCTGGACGACGCGGGCGGAGGCGACCAGGTACAGGAGGGCGATGCCGAGGGCCGTGGTCGTACGGCGGGTCAGCATGGCGAGGGCGTAGCCCAGCAGCGCCATCAGCCCGACGAGGACCGCGCCGCGCGCCCCGACGACGGCGAGCACCGTCCAGTACCGCCCGTCCGTGCCGTCCAGCGATCCCTTGAAGTGGGCCACGCCCAGCAGGAGGGGCACGAAGAGGACCGAGGTCAGGGCGGCGACGCCGGTCGCGACGGCGGTGACGAGCAGGCCCCGGGTGAGGAAGAGCCGCGTGCGCCGGGGCTCGGCTGCGGTGAGGGTGAGCATCACGCGGGACGACCAGTCGGCGCCCCCGCTGAGGACCCCGAGAACCAGAGCGGCGAGCGACAGCGCGGACAGCACCGCGCGCAGGTCGACGAACGACGCCTTCGCCATGAGGTAGCGCGGGTCGTCGAAGAACTCGCGGGGGGACAAGGACTCGACCGACCCCGCAGGCCGGGTCGCCGCCTCCTCCGCGTACGTACGGTAGGCCGCTTCGGCCGCCCGCCACGCCGCCGCCACATCGGTGTGGTGGCCGACGAAGGCGGATACGGCAAGGGCCAGCAGGATCACGGGAAGCGCGTAGAGGCCGTACCGGATGGGCTTCGGACTCAGTACCCGGTGCAGTTCGGCCCGGACGAGCCGTCCCAGGGGCGGCGACGAGGGCTTCGCCAGGAGAGACGAGGGCTTCGCCAGGAGAGTCGTCGTCATCAGCGAACGTCCGTTCGGGTGGCGCGCCACAGGGCCAGGAGGAGGACCGGGAGGAGGTACAGGAGGATGCCGGCGAAGCCGTCCGCGGAGGTCAGGTCGACGTGGACCGCCTCGCAGCTGGGCCCCGCGACGCAGTCGGACTCCGCCATGGGGATCACGGGTTTCTCGTTGAGAACGGCGAAGGTCAGCCCGTCCATGTCGTACTCGGCCAGTCGCGGCCCCCGCCCCTCGAAGATCCAGCCCGCGCCGGCGAGGTAGCCGAGGACGACGGCGAGGGCGGCGGGGACATGGCGCGTCATCGCCGCGAGGCTGTAGCCGAGGAGGGCCAGCAGCCCCACGAGCACGACGCCCCGCAGGAGTTGGCCGGACAGCACCGCCCAGTACGCCGCGTCCAGGCCCGCCGTACTGCCCCGGAACCGCGCCGCGAGCAGCAGGCACGGCACGAGCAGCAGCCCGCACAGGGCGGCCACCGCCATCGCCAGGCCACCGGCCAGCAGGCCGCGGGTGAGGAAGAGCCGGGCGCGCCGGGGTTCGGCGGCGGTGAGCGTGAGCATCACGCGGGAAGCCCAGTCGGCCCCGCCGCCGATGATCCCGAAGACCGTGGCGGCCACGCAGAGCCCGAGCAGGACGGTGCGCAGATCGCCGAAGGAGAGCGACTCCATCAGATAGCGCGGGTCGTCGAAGAAGTTGTCGCGTCCGATGCTGCCGGTCGGCATGCCCGTACGGGCGGCCTGGTCGAGGAACTCCCGGTAGCGGGCCTCCGATTCGCGCAGCGCCGGGCCGGTGTCCGGGCTGTGGGTGAACAGCTTCGACAGGCCGAAGGCCAGGGTCAGCAGCGGCAGCGCGACCGCGACGCGGCGTACGGCCGGGGGCGCGGTCAGCCGGCGCAGCTCGGAGCGTACGAGGCGGCGCCAGGGCGGGGCGCCGTGGCCGCGCGCCTGGTCAACGTCGGTCAAGGGAGACGTCCTTCGCCGCCGCGTCGGCGGCCCGGACGGCCGCGACGTAGATGTCCTCCAGGGACACGGCCTCCACCAGCAGTTCGCGCGGATACACGTCCTGGGAGGTGAGCAGTTTCAGCACGTCGGGCGCATACGCGGGTGGCTGCGGGGCGGCCATGCGCAGCTCGTCCGTGCCGCGCGGGCCTGTGGTCCGGGTGAGGGTGTGGCCGTTGCGCTCCAGTATGGCGACGGCCTGCTCGGCGACCGTGTCGTGCAGCCGCACCACCAGGTGCTCGGTCCCCCGCGAGATCAGCTCGGAGATCCCGGCGTCGCAGATGACGCGGCCGTTCCTGACGATGGTGACCCAGTCGCTGACCAGCTCGACCTCGGCCAGGATGTGGGACGAGACGACCACGGTCATACCGCGCTCGTCGCGCAGCCTCTTGAGCAGTTCCCGCATGTCGCGTACGGCTTCGGGGTCGAGCCCGTTCATCGGCTCATCGAGCACGAGGAGTTCGGGGCCGGAGATCAGCGCCCCGGCCACACCGAGCCGCTGCTTCATGCCGAGTGAGTAGCCGGAGTAGGCGCGCCGGGCGGCATGGGCGATCCCGACCAGTTCCAGCACCTCGGACACCTCGGCGGCGCCCGCGCCGTGCAGCTCGCCGATCAGCCGGAGGTTGTGCTCACCGGTGAGCGACGCGTTGAACGCGGGGCCTTCGATGAGCGCCCCCATGCGCCCTGCGACATGGCGCTGGTCCTTGGGCAGCGGGTGGCCGAAGGCGTGGACCGTGCCGCTGTCGGGCCGCACCAGGCCGAGCAGCGTCTTGAGAGCGGTGGTCTTCCCCGAGCCATTCGGTCCGAGGAGTCCCACGATCGAGCCTCGCGGAATGGACATGGAAAATCCGTCGAGTGCCTGCTGCCTGCGCCCGCGCGCGGTGCGGAAGGACTTTCGTACGTTGTCGAATCGGACGAGAGCGTCGGAGGGCCCGGTGTTTTCGGGTTCCCGTGTCACGCCGCGTTGCCGATCTTTCCGGTTTTGGGTTCGGGGAAGGTCACGGCGCAGTAGCCGGTCCTGTTTCCGGATTCCCAGGATTCCTTGTTGAGCGGCACGAAGAGCAGGCCGATCACTGACCCCTTGTTCTTCGAGACGAGGGGTTCCAGCACGGGATCGCACACCTCGCGCATGGCGCTCATGACACCACGATCACCGGGAAACGGGCTCTTCTCGTCCGCCGGGAGCTTGCCTTCGGAGACGATTTCGAATCGGTGCGGAATCGCGCAATTCACCGTCCCGACCTGCTCGTCCGACCGGACATCACCCTGGAAGTTGGAGCACATGCCCACCTTGAGGTCGGAGAAGGCGACGGGAGTTCCGCGCGGCAGATCCCTCATCGCATCGCGGGAGTCCGCGGATTCCCCCGCCCCGGCGCCGGAGCCCTTCGCTTCACCGTCGGTCGTGGCGCAGCCCGACAGCATCAGCGCTGCCAGGACGGCTGCGGCCAGCGACGACGCGAGATGATTACGCATTCCTGGTTCGCCTTCTGGTGTGGGGCCGCATACTGCCGCCGTTGTTGTACGCCCACCAAGAGGCAACCTTTTCACGACAGCGACAGGAAGGGTCAACGACGATTAAAGCGATGGCTGGTTCACGGCTGCGTCGCTTTTGGCGCACCCCGCCGGACGGAAAGCCTCCACAATTGCTCTACGTCATCGGCGAGCCGACCAAGACGGACAATGCACGCAGAGACCGCCACTCCGCCCCCACGATGAGTGATCACCACCACGAGAACCCACCCTCCACGGCACCCCAGACTGTCTCGATCCCAACGTCGCTCGCTTAGTTCATGATCGCGTAGAGTCTCGGTCTTGTGCCGAGAGATCACATAGTTGGTGAGACGTACCCGGAGCGGGTCCGGATGGGGGTGCTGTCGCGTACGTTCACGCCCGAGCTGGTCGACTTCGTGGTCGATGAGGCGGGGGCGCGCGAGGAGCGGACCCGGTCGTTGCCGGCCCGGCTGATGGTGTATTTCGTCCTGACGATGTGGCTGTTCAGCGGTGACGGATACGGCCTGGTGCTGCGGGAGTTGGTGGAGCACTGGCCGCGCCGGGCGCGGGAGGTGTGGCGTCCGGCGCGCACGGGGTCTCTGACAACGGCGCGGGCCCGGCTGGGTGCGGGGCCGCTGCGACTGCTCTTCGACCGGGTCGCCGGTTGCACCGGCACTGCGGCCACGCCGGGGGCTTTCTGGCGCGGGCTGCGGCTGACCTCCATGGACGGCACACTGCTGGACGTTCCTGACAGCGAGGCGAACGCTGCCGCCTACACCCGTGCCTCCAACGGAAATCGGCCTGGACCGTACCCGCAGGTGAGGCTCCTCGCGCTGGTGGAGTGCGGCACGAAGGCGTTGATCGGTGCGGTCTTCGACTCCTTCGCCGTCGGCGAGCGCACCTTGGCCGCCCGCCTCCTGGTGCACCTGCGGGAAGGCATCCTGTTGATGGCCGACCGGGGCTTTCCAGCCTATGAGCTGTGGCGGGCAGCCGCGGTCACCGGGGCCGAACTCCTGTGGCGGGTCTCGGATTCCTTCACCCTGCGGCCGCATGAGGTTCTGGCCGACGGCACCTTCCTCACCCGCCTGAACGGGCCGCGCGGCGCCCGGATCACCGTGCGCGCCGTGGAGTACACCGTGGTCACCACCACGATCGGCGCGGACGGCGACAGTGAGGAGACCTCGGAGCTGTTCTGCCTGATCACCACGCTCCTGGACCCCGAGGCGGCACCCGCCGCAGAGCTGGCAGAGCTGTACACCGCCCGCTGGACCAGCGAGACGATCTTCAAGCACATCAAGATCGAACAGCGGGGAGGACGCACCGCGACCCTCCGGTCCAACAGTCCCGCCATGGTCGAGCAGGAACTGTGGGCCATGCTCTGCGTCTACCAGGCCGTACACGACCTGGCCGTGGACGCCGCCCACCACGCGAACCTCCCCGTCTCGCACATCAGCTTCAAGAACACCCTCGCCGCCGCCCGACGTTCCGTCGGCGCGGACTTTCCCCCCTCGGCAACTGGCCGCCAGGATCCGTGACATCCAGGCCGACCTGACCCGCGAGGCCGTCCGTCCCCGCCCCGGACGTGCCGCACCCCGCGCCACCAAACGCAGCACCACCGGATACCGCACCCTCAAACCGGACGAGCCCGCCACCACCAAGGTCACCCACACGATCAGCCTCTCGCTCTTCCCCGAAGAACGACGACCACGCAAGCCGCGGGCGAAGCCGAGACCCCTGCAACTCGCCCCGCAGGAAACGACGTCACCGACACTCAAAGACATGGCGACGGCCATCTAATAGAGCGACGTTGGTCTCGATCCTGCCTCTCTCCACGCCGCCGACAGAACGTGCGCCCGGGCTCACCGGTCGGCGGGTGGCGGCTGGCGGCCCCTTGTGAAATGACGCACATGTGTGCGTGGGGTTGGGGATGCGCCGGGCAGCTCAACCCGACCGCAAATGCGCCCCTCGACCATTAGCCTGCAGACCGGAGATAACAGACCGCCCGTTCTCGTGAGGGGAACTCGCCATGTTTCAGCAGGAAGTCACTGTCACCGCACCTAACGGGGTCCACACACGCGCAGCCGCACAGTTCGTCAAAGAGGCGAGAGGATTTACATGCGATATTACTATTGCATGTAACGGAAAAAGCGTCAGCGCGAAAAGCCTGTTCAAGCTCCAGACATTGGGGCTGGCGCAAGGAAGCGTCGTGACGATCAGCGCCGAAGGCGAGGACGAGCAAACGGCCGTTGAGCATCTGGTGAAGCTCATGGCTGAGATGGAATAGAACCCGCCCCCGTTCCGAGTGGTCTACGCGGCACGGGGGCACCAACCGGTAAGGCCCGGCCCCACACCGGGCCGGTGCCGATCGACGCGTCGGCGTCGGTAGCGGTGAGGCGGAGGGCGAGCCGAACATCGGCGCCGCCCGCTCGCGCAGGGCCCGACAGCCCCGCGCGTACGGGTAGGACGTCGCCGCCTCACCGGGGCAGCTGGCCCTCCCAGTTCACTTCGCTCAGTCGTGCGCGTAGTACGTCCGCCGGTTGTGCGACCTTCAGCAGTTCCAGGGGGCAGTCCCACTCGGTGCCACCCCCCGGTGGGCGCAGTTGTACGGACGGGCCTACGTGGCCCATCACCCGGCCCACGCGGCCGTCCCGGCCGTCCACCGCGAAGGAGCCGCGCTCCGGGGCGAAGGCCGCCGGCCCGGTCGGCTCGCCGTGTGTCATGAGGCCGCCGCCTTCTGCTCCAGAACCTGGGCCAGGCGGGTCGCCGCCGCCATGTTGCAGCGGCCCAGGTCAACGAGGATCGCCGGGGTTTCACCCACGCACGACGCCGCGTCGATCCGGAGGGACGGGAGTTTCACCCCGGCTTTCAGGAACCCCTCGCGCAACAGCGCCACCACCTCTTCCGCGTGCTTGATCGTCTCCACTGCCGTCTCGCGCCGTTCCGTAGTCGTCATGATCCATTCCTTCCACACTGAGTAACGACGATGCATACCCAGAGTGGTGATCCTGTCGCTACGGTGGAAGAGGTTCCTGCCCAACAACGCAATCTGTGCAACCGGGAGTAGTCATGCCAGGTCCCAAGAAGCTGGACCCTTCCTCCTCGCCGCGCGCCCTACTCGGCGCCGAACTGCGCCACCGAAGAGAGAAGGCGGGCCTCTCCCAGACGGAACTGGCCGACCGCCTCTTCGTGAGCGGCTCGTTCATCGGCCAGCTGGAGTCCGGCGTACGGCGGATGCAGATGGAACACGCCGTCCAGTTGGATGACTTCTTCAACGCCGACGGCTTCTTCGTACGGAACTGCAAGGCGCTGGCGAAGTCCAAGTACCCGGATCACTTCGCCGATGCCGCTGAGGCGGAGGCCCGTGCGACGGAGATCCGCGAGTACGCGCCTCAGCTCATCCCCGGCCTGTTACAGACAGAGGCGTACGCGCGTGCAGTGTGTTGGGCGAACCAGCCAACGGCCGCTGAAAGCGTGATCGACGACCTGGTCGCGGGCCGTCTCGAACGCGCGCAGCTCCTCGCCGATCCAACAACCCCGCTGTTGTGGGCCGTGGTGGATGAATCGGTCTTACGTCGGCGAGTGGGCGGCCCGAAGGTCATGGCGGAGGCTCTTCGTCACATCGCGAACCTGATAGGGCAACACCGGGTCATCGTGCAGGTCCTGCCGTTCTCCGCAGGCGCCCACATGGCTCTCGGGGGTGCCCTCAAACTGATGTCGTTCTCCGACGCACCGCCGATGGCCTACCTACAGGGCCTGGAAACCGGGCAGCTGCGGGACGATCCAGCAACGGTCCGCAAGTACGAACTGACCTACAATTTGGTTGTGGCCAGCGCGCTTTCACCGACAGCGTCACTGGCCTTGATCGAGTCGGTGGCGGAGGATTACGAGCATGAAGCAGACGAGTTCTGACTACCAGCTGGCCACGGCCGCCTGGCGGAAGTCCACGTACAGCGACGGCAGTGGCGGCGACTGCCTCGAAGTGCTCGACGGCATCCCCGATGCCGTCCCCGTCCGCGACTCCAAGGTGACGGACGGTCCGGCCGTCGTGTTCCGCGCGGCCGCCTGGCAGACGTTCGTCGCGGACGTCAAGACCGCCTGACGCAAAAGGGGCCCGGAGCACAAGCTCCGCGGCCCCGTGCCCTCTTGCAACGAACAGCGCGTCTCACTCGACCGAGCGGCGGAGGATTGCAAGCATGAAGCACACCGGTACGCACTACGACCTCTCCACGGCCATCTGGCACAAGTCCAGCTACAGCGGCGGCAGCGGCGGCGACTGCCTCGAAGTCCTCGATGGCGTCCCCGACATCGTCCCCGTCCGCGATTCAAAGGTCACCGACGGGCCGGCCGTCATCTTCGGCGCGGGCGCCTGGCAGACGTTCGTCGCGGATCTCAAGCTCGCCTGACTCACGGGGCCCGAAGCGCGAGCTCCGCGGCCCCGTGCCCCAATTGCCTCGGTCAGGGTCGGGGCGGGGGCGGCCAGGACGTCGATGACCTCGTGTATGCAGCGGTGGACCGTGGCGGTGACTGTGCGGAACCCGGCGGCGAACTGGGCGTAGGTATCACAGCATCGCGGGTGAGCCAGGGCGAGCAGGGCCTGCCGGCCTGCGGGCGGACGCCGCCGTCAGGATGGAATCAGCTCACGGATGCATGGGAGTCGGCAGCGCTTCTTGTCCGTCATAGGCGCACGGACGAGGCGATAGCCGGCATGCGCCCGGTCGACGGGACCGGGCGAACGTGCCTGTGTTTCCCTCTGGTCGGGCTGCTATGAACTGTAGCGCTCGAAAAGGGTTACCCGGTTGTAGGCCCAGCCGGTTTCAGCTGTCCAACTCTTGACAGGTTCGTTCAGAGTGCCGTCAGCCTTGGCAGTCCAGGTGATGGTCCGCACAGTACCGTTGTCGTAGCCGTAAAAGGCTCCGAGGTCATCACGGCCGTCGCCGTTATAATCACCGGTGCTGATCTGCATGTGGTCACGCCAGTACTGACCCTCCGCGACGTTCCAGATCTCGGTGCGGTTGCCGAACTTTCCGTCAGTGCTGCTGGGATTGAAGCTGAATGCGGTGTCGTGACCGTCGGCGTAGTCGTACCAAGTACCGAAATCGTCACGGCCGTCACCGTTGAAATCGCCGGAGAAGACGCTGGTGCGGTCGGAGCTGCCCCACTTGGCATCTTCCCAGCCCCCGAGTGGTTCACCGAAGCCACCGGTCGGCTTGGCGGTGAACGTGAAGAGTCTGGAGTTCCCGTCGGCGTAGCCGTAGAAGACGCCGATGTCATCACGGCCGTCGGCGTTGTAATCACCGGTGGTGAACTTCATCCTGGACGCGGTCCAGCCACTGGTCTTGGAGAACGACGAGAACGGTGCGTTGAACCCGCCATTCGCCTTGGCTGTGAAGGTGAAGAGCTTGTCTGAGCCGTCGGCATAGTCATACCAGGCGGCGACATCGTCACGGCCATCACCGTTGAAGTCACCGGACTGCACCTTTATGCGGCTCCAAGTCCAGTTCCCGGCGGGAACCGTCCAAGATGTAATGCCTTCCGCGAACTTGCCGTCCCCAGTGGCCAGCCAGGTGAACAGGGAGACGCTGCCGTTGTCGTAACCGTAGAACGCGGCGACATCACCGCGGCCATCACCGTTGAAGTCACCGGTGGCGAACTTCATGTGCTCCGCCCACCAGGTGCCCTTGGCCTTCACATATCCAGACCCCGGCTCCTGAAACTTGCCGGCGGCATCGGCGAGAAATGTATGGATCTTGTCGCTGCCGTCAGAGTAGTCGTACCAGCTTGCCATATCGCTGCGGCCGTCACCGTCGTAGTCGTGGCGAACCACCGTGCCACTCGACCACTGGGACTCGTTGTTGCCGTTGTAGATGACCAGATTCCCTCGATTCTGCAGGACAACAGTACCGTTAGCTGCAGAGGTTTTGGACTCCCACAACACTGTCGTACCGTCGGCATCCACGACGATCAGGTTCCCGCCAACCGTGAAGCGGGCAGTGGCACCGGCATGGCCGGCCGTCTTTGTCGACCAGAGTGCCTTGCCGCTGCCATTGGCAGTGATCACAAGATCGCCATCCGACTGCATTGTCAGACGCATCGAGTTGGAGACGAGGTTGTCACCCGGGAAAAGCGTGGTACCCGTGATGATCTTGTTGCCCACGACAATATTGTCGAGGCGTGCCCCGATGGCATCCGTGCGGGTCTCCTCGCTGCCGAAGCAGCCCCCTTGCCATGAACGCGATACCAGAGCCACCAGCTCAAATCCACCATCACCGGCTGTACGCACGATCGGAGCGCCGGCGTCTCCTGCGCAGATGGCGTCCGCGGCTGTCTTTCCGCTGATACCAAGGGTGCTGTGCGTAAGAGAGCTAGCCTTGAAGGTAGCCTTATGGAGCTTAATGGGCGCCCACTCGCCCTTGGTTCGGCCGAAACCGGCAACCTGCAGTTCCTCACCCGTACCGGGGGCCGTTATGGCCGTAGGGACGGGCGTGATACCGGTGGTGGGCGCGGATAGCCGCGCCATAACTACGTCCCGGCCGGGGCGTGGCACGATCTCTACGACCTCGCGGACCTGACCACCCGTAGCGTTGAGGTTCGAGCGCCCGAGAGTAGCCGTGGTCTTCCACTTCGGTGCACCGCTAGCCACCTGCTCACTGGCGCCGTCGTCGCTGAAACAGCTCGCTGAAGCCGCGAGCCACTGAGGTGCTACGAGTGCAGCTGAACACGCACGCACACCGTTTCCGATATTCAACCGGGCGGTGAAGTCGTAGGCGGTTTCGGTTACACCAGTTCCGACCACGGCTTGAGCTGGTGTAACCATGATGAGCATAGGGGTTGACACCATGAATGCGAGACCAACCGCAAAAGCGGACCTGCTGCCACGTCTGTAACTACGCATTATTTTGCGACTTTCATGTCAAGGGAGCTTGGGACCGAAGAAGATGTGCGACCACCCGCAAAAGATGGACCCGTATCCTGGAATTAAACTGCGGACGGCTATTGGCTAGATATTGGGTGGGAGCACCTGACAGTGTCACATCCAATCAATCAGCAACCCGCAACTCAATAAGGGTCGTGGGTGCACCGTCGATCTGGCCGGCCTCTCCGTACCCGGTGAAATTATTAGCAGGCGCGTCGATCACAGTCGTTGCACCGTCCCCGTCCTTGAGCGTGGTCTTTACGGGATCGTCTGAAGTCCAGATACCGTACGCTTGCGGTATCTCAAGCGTAAGAAAAGCGGGCTTCGCTGTCACGTCGAAGCAGAAATCCTTCTGCCCTGCACGGCTCATGACTGAAATGTCTTCGGTGCCGTCACATGCAACCATCACCATATGCCCATCCCCGCGCTTGAGGACCGCACCAGCCTCCTGCTCAATCTTTGCCGCACCCGGGTAATTGAAATCCTCCACCACATAAGGCATTTCACTTCCCGTCGCAGCTTCAGCGAAACCGTCATTGAGGAGCTGGGGTACGACGAATGCTGCCGCAGTGGCTACGAACAGCACAGAAAGCACAGCCAAGAGGACGCTTCGCACATGGCACATTATCATTTCCTGCCCTTCCAAAGATACCTGCGAACGAATGAATTCCCACCCGCGCAGGGCATTACAAATTGAACCATCCGCAGAGGCAAGAATGTGAAGATTCTATGGTGATGCGCATCACAGCCACCCGGAATTAGTCGATATGACTGCGCCTCATTGCAGGCGCGGAGCCCGGCTTGCGGCGAGACGGATACTCCATAGATGCACCAATCACCCAATTAAGGCGATATGACACATTACTCCGCCCATCAGGCGCATGTGGCAATCTCGGCAACCCCAACCCATACCTACCTGACCTGCTGTTTTCGTCTGCAGCGTTATCCACTCGCGAGCACTTATGGCCACGGCTGCATGTACGATCGAGCAGCCCCGGCAATCCCTCCCAAGGTCGGCCCATCTGCGCAAATGGGAACCAGTTGAATTAACACCACTAGTACAACTATGCAATTTCCGACACGGAAAACCATTCATGCAAAGTAAAGAAATAGTGAATAAAACAAAAAGATCCGGTCGACGGATATCTGGTTTTAGCAACGATAGGCACCTGTCGGTTCGTCAGCGCCTTCTAAGGGTTTTTCTATGCGCAGGATTGATTTCAGGTCTTCTCGGCGTTCCCGCCGCAGCAGCGGGAACACCAGAAATTCCGGTCGATATGCGTGCTCAGATTCTTCAGTACTGGGAGACTGGTGGTGCCGGGCTGAAGATCGCAGCTGAGCAAGCACTCCTCGGAGGTGATACAGAAGTCCAGCAGTTCCTGGACGAAGCGGAAGCCATCCAGTTTGATGACAATCGAATCGATGCCGCACGTTTGGCTATGACGGGCGGTCCGGGCCTGCGAAAAGCGGCCAAGGATGCTCTAGCGAAGTCACCAGAGGAGTTGGAGGAATTTCTTCTCCACGGCTTCGAATCGCCGCTGGACGATGACCGCAAGGTCGACATTGCCCGACTGGTGGCTCTCGGGGAATACGGCGTGCGGGAGGCAGGCAAGCAGGCCCTCCAAGGAACGGCTGACGATCGGGAACTGTTCCTCAATACTGGTCAGTATGAGGCCGTCGAGGATGACAACCGTGTCGAGACCGCGCGATTGGCGACCATAGGTGGTCCGAACGTAAAAGCCGCAGCCAAGGTAGCGCTGCGTGGCACTCCCGTAGATATCCAAGAATTTCTGGATGTCGGACAGTTCGTTGCCCGAAACCGCGACCAGGAACATGCGTCCATCGCGGAGTTGATTGACAGCGCCAAGGCATCAGGAAAGCTCGCCGAGGATGCCACGAAGCAGGCAGAAGAAGCATCGGCCAAAGCAGTCACAGCGTCCGAGCTTGCTGAAGCGGCGGCCAAGAAAGCCGCCAAAGAAACTGAGGCGGCCAAGAACGACTCCAAGAAGGCTGCTGTCAAGGCACAGCAAGCGGCAGATGCCGCACACGCTGCCGCTGATGCCGCTCAGGAGGCCATCGGTGCGGCAAACGCGGCCAGCAGTGCAGCACGCCGAGCTGCTATTGCTGCCGCTCAAACCGCCTCTGCAGCCGCAGCTGCGGGAAAGGCCACTAACAAGGCATTCAAGGCCGCCATCGCCGCTGCCGGGGACAAGTCCAAGGCCGACGAAGCGACAGCAGCCGCAAAACAGGCACGTGTTGTCGCAGCCCTTCTTGTAACTTCGGCCGGAGCGGCAGATGCTGCAGGCCAAGCCTCGGCAAAGGCCGCCGAGGCCGCCGAGGCCGCCACGCGCGCAACAGCCCACTCGCGCGCAGCCGCAAATGCTGCTGACGAGGCGAACAGCTACGCCGACGCTGCCGGCTTGCACTCTGAGGCAGCACGGCAGGCTGCTGCCGAAGCCCGCCGGCATGCTGCTGTGGCCGATGCCGCTGCCGCTCGCTCTACAGCCCTGGCTACTCGCGCTGCCACAGCTGCGTTTGGCGCACGTGATGCGGCGAACGCAGCTGCCGCGCACGCGAAGAAGGCAGCAAAATTTGCCGACGAGGCTGCAGCGCAGGCAGGCAATGCAGCCACCTACGCAGATGTCGCCCAGAAGAACGCCGAAGCGGCTTTGGCAGCGTCTGATGACGTGGACGCTGCCGTCACCAAGGCCAAGAGCATCTACGACCTGGCTCGGGAAACTGAAACCGCCGATCTCCAGACCCGCACAGACGCGGCAATCGAGCGAGCCCGCTCGATGAAAATATCCACCGAGGCTGGCATTTCTGCTTCCGCAGCAGCCCAGGTCCAAGCCCTCTCACTTAACGACACAGCAGTACAGCTCGCAGCTGAGGCCAGACGCTCGGATGTAGACACCCAGGCCACCGCAGCCAAGGGACGCCGGCTGGCTCTCCAAGCCATGAAACTGCTGGGCCCCTGGCACCAGGAAGCCGCAGGCCATGCACTCTCCGGAACCGATCAAGATGTTCTGGACTACCTTTGCACCCATTGGAAGGAAGCCAACCACAGAGATGTACGCGAGCGCGTTCTTGACCTCAGCAACCACAGTCCTTACGCGACCGTGCGCACTGCGGCAGGGGAAATACTCAAGGGCACACCCGAGCAAGTAGACAACTTCTATACCGATGGCCAGTACGAGGTCGGTCTCGACGATATGAAGGTCGATGTCGCCCGACTTGCCGAAAATGGTGACACCAACGTCAGCGACAAGGCCAAGGCCGCACTGGCCAACGGCACAGGGAAGGCACTCGCAGCATTTCTCCAGATCGGCCAGTATGGTGAACGGCTCACAGATGAGAGAGTCCTCACCGCTCGTTTTGCCCAGACCGGCGGGCCTGAACTCAGAGCCGCGGCCAAGGTGGCACTCGCCGGCCCGCCCAACCTCATACACGATTTTGTCATTGCGGGCCATTACATGGCCCAGCGCAAGGATGAGCTCGCCAGTTTCCACATTCACCAAGTACAGCGTCTCCTCGACGAAGGCGCCCTAATCGGAGCACAGGCAAAGGCTGATGCTTGGCGCGCCGCTGAGGCAGCCGCCTCAGCCAAGCAAGCTACTGCTGACGCAGCAAATGCCTCCACCGAAGCCCAAAAGTCGGCAGATTTGGCCGATCAATACAAGGATGCTGCGAAGAAGTCTGCTGACTTGGCTGCACAAAGTGCGGCAGCGGCGGCCCAATCAGCCACCACAGCACGCAATGCTGCCGACAGGGCAGAAGCGGAGGCAGAAGCTGCCGCGAATTCCGCTTACCAGGCAGAATTCTCGGCCAACTATGCCCGCAACTCGGCTGCCGAGGCTAAAAAGGCCGCCGATGATGCCAAAGCATCAGCCATTGCCGCAGGTGAGAGTTCAGCTGAGGCCGAGCAGGCAGCAAAGGACGCCTGGAATTTGGTTCTCACCCTTGCCGAGCAAGAAAAGGACGAGGCGGAACGCCAAGAAGAGGAAAGACGTAAGTCCGAGGAGCCCGAGGGGCATGATTACTTCTGTCTTGATCTCCTCGACAGCAAGATAAAGATTCCTGGCTGGAATACAACTTACTGCACCGACTTCTTCAGTAAAGTCAAAGATGTCCTAACAGACCCAGAGACGTACAAGACGCTCGCATGGGAACTTTCGGGTCTCGCCGACATCGAGGCATGCATAGAAGACCCAACCCTTCTCGATTGCATCATGGCTGTAGCCGCAATCACGCCGGCAGGCAAGCTTAAAATCGTTGCCAAAATCGGTAAGGGTATCGAGGCGGTCAAGGCCGGACGTGCGGTACGCCGTACCGTTAGTTGCCTGGTCGGTGCCACGCATAGCTTCCCTGCTGGCACCAGAGTCCTTATGGCCGATGGTTCCCATCGAGCCATCGAACAGATCCGCATCGGCGACGCCGTAACAGCTACTGACCCGGTGACGGGAGTAACCGGCAGTCGGCAGGTTACCCAGACTATCCGCACGCCAGATGACCGCGATTTTACGGAAGTTACAATTTCCGATGGGTCCTCTGTCATGTCTACCAGCCACCACCCCTATTGGTCGGAGAACGAACAAAGGTGGAAGGCAGCCAGCGCGCTTGCAGTCGGCGACACACTGCGTACGGCGGAAAGCACCACTACTTCGGTCACGCAAAAGCGAAACTGGCGCGGCATCCAGGATGCATACGACCTCACTGTTCGAGGGATTCACACATACTACGTTTCCACCGGCAGTCTCGATGTCCTCGTCCACAACACGGGAAGTTGTCCAGCGTGGGTAATCAAGGCGCGAAGTAAGCTTCCCATTTCGGGATATGGAGAAGAGGCCGCCGGGTACGTATACCAACCAAATGGTACACAGGTCTGGGAAGGACTCGTCCGGAGCGGCCCCAGCGAACGCGCAAATGCGATAAACGATTTCCTCAAAGGGTCCGACGATTTTCCTAATTTCTCAACCTATGCAGATTCCGCACAACATGTGGAAGCGAAAATTGCATGGGAGATGCGAAACAGGATGGAGAAAGGGAAAGTTCTCCACGTTGTCATAAATAAAAACTACGTCTGTCCGCGGGTGAATCGAAAAGGGGCAATGGGATGTCAGCAAGCCGTCCCTGCAATCCTCTACGAGGACCAGGTACTATGCGTCTGGCTACCGGCCGCCAAGACGGCAGTCCCTCTCACCGGCGTGGTCAAACGACCCAACTCCACTTGGGTTAAGCCGCCAATAAATCGTTGCGAAGTGTAGAGTTTTTACGTTCTAGCGCTTCCGCCTTGCGGTGCACTGCCCAACTTGTTGGGCAGTGCACCGCAAGGCACTACGCTTTCCCTGGTAGACTGAACTAAAACAAAGGGAGATGGAAATAATCTTATGATTATCTACTGTGGTTCCGGGAGTGGGGAAGTGTATGCTCGCTCGGATCAAGAAGTTGCAGATGTCATTGATCAGGTAATAAATAGTTCGACCATAAGGAGTTTGACCGAAGAGGGATTTGAGGTTGTTCCTGACAGATTTGACTTCAGCATTGTCGGCGGGGTTTACCCGGATGAGACCAACGAAAGGTGGCCCAATAATTACCTCTACGTATCAGTAAATTCAAAGATTGGCTACGGTGCTTTGAGATGGTGGACGAGTCGAATTCCCGAAGGCGTTGCCGAAGGTGATATGCGTAGATTTGTTTGGACGTCGAAGGGGGAAACCCCTCCGCCAGTCGATCCGGAGCTAATCGCAGACCCTGGAGGTCCCAGATACTACGAGCCCGGAGCAGCTATTCCGTTGGTGGAGCTTCGCAAAGGGGTAGAGGAGTTCTGTCGGATGCGAACGGGTGACCGACCTGAATGCATCTCCTGGCAACTACTGGGACAATCTGTGTGAAGAGTGAGCTGATTCCATCCTGACGGCGGGTGACTGTTTACGACCGTGCGTGACCTGCGGCGACTCGCTGCGGAGTGATCGCGGCGCTCCGGTAGGTTGATCTTGTGACTTCGCCCCCGCCGCCACCCTCGTACGAGGAGTTGGCCGCGCTGGTCGTGGAGTTGAAGCTCGTGGTGTCCGCCCAGGCCGCGACGATCGAGCGGCTCGAAGCCCGGATTGTTGAGCAGGACGCCGAGATCACGGAGTTGAAGCGGCGGCTGGCCACCGACTCGCACAACTCGTCCAAGCCGTCTTCCAGCGACGGCTTGCGGAAGAAGCCGGCACCGAAGTCGCTGCGGAGGGCCACCGGACGCAAGCCCAGCCGCGCCAAGGGTGATCCGGGCGGCCGGCTGGAGCTGGTCACCGACCCCCACGTGATAGTCGATCACCATCCGGCCGCCTGCGGCGGCTGCGGCGACGAACTTTCCGGGGCCGTGAGCACGGGCTATCGGGCCCGGCAGGTCTTCGATCTGCCCGAGATCCGCCCCGAGGTGACCGAGCACCGGCTGCATCAGGCCGTCTGCGGCTGTGGGCACACCACCTCGGCGACGGCTCCGGACCAGGTGACAGGCCAGGCTGTGTACGGGCCCGGGGTCCGCGCCGCGATCGCCTACCTGTCGGCATACCAGCATCTCCCGGCCAAGCGCCTGGCCGAGACGATGGAGAACCTGTTCGCCCTGCCGGTCTCCACCGGCACCGTCCTGTCCGTGCCGGCCCGCGCCCACGAGCACCTGGCCGACTTCGAGGAGCAGCTCAAGGAACACCTGTCCGCGGCTCCTGTCGCACACGCGGACGAGTCCGGGGTCCGGGTCGCGGGCAAGCTGCACTGGCTGCACGTGATGTGCACCCACCTGGTCACCTACTACGGCATCCACACCCAGCGCGGCCGGGACGCGATGGACGACCTCGGCGTGCTGCCCGCCTTCACCGGCACCCTGGTCACCGACGCCCTGGCCTCCTACACCATCTACGGCAATGCCCAGGCCCTGTGCGGCGCGCACGTGCTGCGCGAACTGATCGCGGTAACCGAGGACACCCGCCGCGATCCCGCCTGGGCCCAGTCGATGATCGACGTACTGCTGGAGGCCAAGGACGCGGTCGCCCACGCTGTGGCCGGCGGGCATGACGCCCTGCCCGTCGACACCCTTACCGGCCTCCAAGACCGCTACCGCCAGGCGGCGTTGTGCGGCATCACCGCCAACCCCTACCCCGGCACCGGGCCCCGCTCCAAAGCCAGAGCCCTGGCCTGTCGGCTCAGGGACCGCACCGAGGAGTACCAGCGGTACATGGTCGACTTCACGATCCCGTTCGACAACAACGCCGCCGAGCGCGACCTCCGAATGATCAAGGTGCAACAGAAGATCTCCGGATCCTGGCGGACCCTGACCGGCGCCAGACGCTTCGCCCGGATCCGCTCGTACATCTCCACCGTACGCAAACACGGACTCAACCCCCTGACCGCCCTACGCGACCTCTTCGCCGGACGGCCCTGGACGCTGCCCGCAACCAGCTGAAACCCCTAAACAGTCACCGTCTGTGACGGGGTCCCCTGTCGCCGGTTGGCGGGTTCTTCTCACAGGGTTGTGTGCCTGTCGGCCGCAGCGGCGGGAGCAGCAGCCGACAGAGGCTGCCATCTCGCGGATCTCAAGCTCGCCTGACGCAGGTCGGCCCGAAGCTCAAGTTTCGGGCTCCGAGCGCTCTTTCAGCGGAATGGTTGGGGGGACTTGTACCCACCCGCCCACCCTTGTGACCCGCAAGGGTGACTTCTGGCGATTGACTTGCGACGGAACGTAGTCCCGTTCTAGCTTCGGCAAGGACTTGAACACAGACGGCCCCTGCCGGTGTTTGCGCACCGCCAGGGGCCTGACCACCTCAATCGACAGCTAAAGGGAAACGATCAGATGGCTGACAGCCAGTTTAGTGGCGACCCCTCGCCCGACCACCCGATGGCGAACCCCGGTTACGGCAAGCGTTCGGCACCCGACCAACGCCCCCGTACCGGCGCCGACTTCACGCACCTCGTACCGCGTGACGCGGCCATCGCCTCGTACATCGACGCCCTGCCGGACGGCGCCGACATCTCCGTGAAAACGCTCGCGAAGACCCTCCCGTACGGGCAGTGCGCGGTCCGCACAAGCCTCAACCGCCTTCAGGAAGCCGGGCACTTGCGCCGGGGAAGCGACTGCGTGGCGAGCGGGGAACAACTCGTGTGGGTGACGCGTACGTTCTTCTCGCGGACCGCGCGGGACCACACGTGGTGGACGGCCTTCGCCCGGGGCGACGCCCCCACGGAGCCCGAACGGTCCACGCGCTCAAGGGCGTTCATCCTGCTTGCCGCGCTCGGACGCACCGCCCCCGCGCTGTCGCTGGCGCAGCGGGACTGCGTGGCGCTGGAGCCCTCGATGAGCGAGTGGCTGCGGCGGGGCGCGACGCCCCCGGAGATCCTGAACGCCCTCACCACGGGCCTCCCGGACCGCATCCACCACCCGGCGGCGTTCGTCGCGAACCGTCTCCGCACGAAGCTCCCGCCCGCGCGCGAGGCCGCGCCCCGGACGGTGCTGCGCACACTGGAGTGCAGCGAATGCCGCGTACCGGGGCCGCCGGAGGCCCTGTTGGGCGGCAAGTGCGCCCCCTGCCGAGGCGCCAGGCCGCGAACCCGGGCCGCCGCGCCCGCGCTCCCGCCGCACAAGGTCCGGGCTCAGGCCCGAGCCGCCCGAGCGGGCCTGATCCCCAAGGCCGACCGCCCAGGCCGCTGACGGGGCGTGGGGCTCGGGGCTCGAATATGCTTCCGCACGCCCGAGCACGCCGGGCGCATTTCGTAAATTCAGGCTCTCCTGTCGCTTCCGTGGGTCACTCTGTGGCGGGTTGGCGTCCGGGGAGGGTGGGGCGGGGGCCGGCGAGGGTAAGCATGACGAGGGCGATGATGGCGTCGGCGGTGTGGAAGCCGAAGCCGCGGCGGATGATCAGACGGGTCTTTGTGTTGGTGGATTCGACGAGGCCGTTGGACATGCCGGTGGTCAGGGCGGCCCGGATCGCCTCGTAGTGGCGGGTGATCCTGCGCTGGAGGTCGACGAAGGCGTCGATGCGGCAGCGCCGTGCCCAGCCGATCCAACGGTCCAGGGCCTTGAGGGCAGCCGTGGGGCGGGTCCTGGCCAGGGCGAACACCATCCGCAGAGCCTCCTTCAGGCGCCAGGCGCGGTGCAGGCGGGGGTCGGTGGCGGCGATCCAGGTGAGTTTCGCGGCCTGCCGGTCGGTGAGGTCCGCCTCGTTCTTCCACAGCGCGAAGCGGGAGCCCTTCAGAGCGCGGGCGGTGTCCTTGCCGTCGGCCTGGCGGCGGGCCCGGTTCCAGCTCGCGCGGCGCTCGGTGTCCAGGGCATCGGTGGCCCAGGCCACCACATGGAAGGGATCCATCACGCGGACGGCGTCCGGCGCGCGTCGGGCCAGGGTGTCGGCGATCCAGGAGGCGCCGTCGGCGCTGATGTGGGTGAGCTTCGCGGAGCGTTCGGGGCCCAGGGCGTCGAAGAAGGTGTTCAGGACGTCCTTGCCGTGCCGGTCGGCCATCCACACCACCCGGCCGGTGTCGTGGTCGACGACGACCGTCATGTACTTCTGCCCCTTGCGGTGGCTGATCTCGTCGATCCCGATCCGCCGCAGGCCGGCCAGCCGGTCCACGGTGCGGTCCCGGTCGGCCACGAACCGCTCCACGACCGCCCCGACCGTCCGCCACGAGGCCCGCATCAACCGCGCGGTCGCGGTCTTGGAGCACTCGGCCGCCAGCCAGGCGGTCTGCTGGTCGAAGGCGTAGGTGTGCCCGGCGCCGTGCCTCGCCCAGGGCACGGCCGCCACCGTCACCCCGTGCCCGCGGCAGTCCACCCGCGGCGCGTCGGCCTCCAGGAACACCCGCATCACGCCGTGATCCAGGTCCCGCCACCGGCGCCGGCCCCGCCCCGCGTCGAACCAGGGCGCCGCCCGTCCGCACCGGCCGCACCGCTGCCGACGTCGGGCATCAGACCGTACCGACACCACCACACACTGTTCACTCTCATCGATCCGGACGCCCTCGACCACCGTGTGTTCGGCCGTCAGGGTCCGCTTCCATATCCTGAAGAGGGACACGCCGTTTTCCTGCTTGATCCAACTTGAGCCTAAGGGCTGTCCCGTAATCCCCGGCGGGCGCACGACGACAGCTACGGCACCTCGCTGCGTTGTCGGAACGTCCGAATACGTCCAGTATGCGAACGCCCCTCCGCCTTGCGATGCACCGCATCTGACGCCGCGCGCTGATCCACCGGGGATTACGGGACAGCCCTTAGAGAACTCAAAGGATGGCAGGGGACGGCGTGTTTCCCGTATCAGTCCTGGTCAGGGCACCCACGCATACGGCAGGAGAGCCCCTTTTTTTTGCGCGGACGTGGGAGCCATCCACGCACGCGCGAGACCAGTCGAGTTCGCCGGCCGCGTGCAGTTTCGCGAGCAAGATGCGGTGCAACTGCGCGAAGGCCCCGGCCTGTTGCCAGCGATCCAGGCGCCGCCAGCAGGTCTGATACGGCAGCTGTAGATAGCCGCTGAGCCTTCTGATCATGGTGCGGTGTCGGCGTACGCGTGCCAGCGGCGGTGGCAGAGGCGGGCGCGGTGTTGGTGGCGGCGGCGCCAGGTGGACCACCACAGCAGGTGGTTGGGGTCCCGCTGGGGCGGCGGAAGGGTCAAGGCCCGTAACAGGCGGTGGAGTTCGTGGCTGCTGAGGGGGACGAGGTCGGCCTCGCCGGGTTCGTCGCGGTCGGCCTGTGCGGTGCGCTCCAGGGCGGCCGCGGTGGCCAGGAAGGCGTAGGCGACCAGGGCGATCACGCTCCAGCGGTGCCAGGAGTTCCAGCAGGTGACCTGGCCTTTGTCGAGGTGGCAGATCTCCTTCGCGTCCTGGAAGTCGTCCTCCACCCGCCACCTGAGACACACCAGTGACACCAGTCGCGCCAGTGTCACCGGCCCGGGGGCGTAGCAGCGGTAGTAGGACACGGTGCGGGTGTAGCGGTGCCGGCGGACCAGCAGCACCGAGGTCCCCGCCTTGTCGTCGTGCCCGTCGGGGGTGTCGTCGGCGGTGACTTCGATCATCGCCCAGTCGTAGTCGCGGATGCCTTTCTGTCCCGCCCCGGTTCGCATGCGCTGCCAGGCCCGTGTCGGCAGCCGGGCGGCGGCCTTGGCCACGCTCAGCTTCGCGGCTGGGGTGGTGACGTGGTGGTTGGAGCGCACTCCCACGACGTAGCCCAGGTGAAGCTCGCGGCAGGCGGTACGCAGCTCCTGCCCGCCGTAGACCTCGTCGCCCAGGAAGAAAGAGGCGGATATGCCCTGCTGGGCGGCGGTGCGGAGCATGTCCGCCGCGAGTTGCGACTTGGTGGCGAAGCACAGCTCGTCGGGGACGCCGGCCAGTTCACGGCGTTCCTCGTCACCGGCCCACTCCTGGGTGAAGTACAGGCGCCGGTTGATCAGGCAGTGCCCGGCGGTCGTGGCGAAGGTGAGGTGCACGGCGACCTGGCACAGGCCCACGCCGCCGACCGAGCCGGAGTACTGGCGGGCCGCGCCGACCGCGTCGGTGGAGGACTTCGCATCGCCCGTCTCGTCCGCGATCAGGATCCCGTCGCCGTCGTCGAGCAGGCCCACGGCCCAGGCCGCCGTCCTCGTCAGCACCGTTTCTTCGTCCCACACCGCGCGGGACAACAGATGATGCAGGCGGTGCGGGCCCCGCTCACCGATCGCTTCGGACAAGCTCCAGCAATTAACGTCCTCAAGCTCCATCAGCATGCCCCGGGTCATCCGCGCGAACGTCTCCCGGGTCTCACAGCGGGCGAAGCAGTCGGCCACCGAGGCCAACAGGCCCCTGAACGCGCTGTCGTGGCCTTCGTGGTCTACCGTGGCCGAAGCGGCCGTCTCGCTCTGATGTTGCGTCACACCACGTCATGATCAAGGCGGCCGTCCTCATGCCCTCACCCGCCCCCTCAAGCCGCTGAACAGCAGCAACGAGCACCGACAGACCTATCTACAGCTGCCGTAACAGTGCGGAGGCGACCCGGATCAGCACCTGGCTCCGCGCCTTTGACTACCTGCACATAACGGACGATGCGTTCGCACGTGCACTGGAGATCCAGCGCCAAGCCCTTGGCGCGGGTTTCCGTCGACCCCTGCCCCTGCCCGCCCTACTGATCGCTGCAACGGCCGAGTTGAACCAGTTGGGCATCCTGCACTACGACGGAGACTTCGAGATCATCGCAACCTTGACCGGCCGCCGCGCCATGTGGGTTGTGCCCGCAGGATGCGGAGACCCGTGCCCCTTGGGGTTACGCCGTACGCAGTACCGCGAAGATCCTGCGGACCTTCTCGTCATCCGGCGTGCGCCACGAGCCCGAGACATGTCCCGTCGCGCCCTCCGAGAGGGACAGGGCGCCGGGGCGCAGGGCATGGTTGATGTGGTGAACAAGGCTACCCGTGAGGCCGGAAAGGCTGGGTCGGCAGCGTTTCACTTGGTGGTCGCCATCTGCGCTGCACGGCGATGCGGCTGCCACCCTCGGGCTGCGGCATACACGGTCCTGCGCCGTCATGCCTGAACTCCACCGGCCCTGAAGTCGGCCCGCCCGGCCACGCTCATTGACCCCTGTATGACCTCAGCCGTAGGGCCGCTTCGATGTTCTCCCGTACGAAGTCGTCTTCCTCCGCCGCGATCAGGGCGCGCATGCGGGTGACTTCGCGTTCGGCCCCCGGCAGGCTGAACACCGCGCAGCCGGCGGCATTACGCACATCCCAGTCCTCGTCCTCCCCGGCCAGCCGGATCAGTGCGTCCCGTGCGACAGCGGCGAGCCCGTCGTCGTACCGATGCACGATCTCCAGCAACCGAATCGCCGCGATCCGCACGAGATCCTCCTCACCAGGGTCGGCGGCCACCCCCAGCAGGAACGGTGTCAGCTCGGGAGCGTCCCCCTCACCGGGCACGAACACACGCAGCGCCGCAGCCCGAGAATCCGCAGAAAGGCCCGAATGCCCCTCAACAAGACCCCGTGCCGCCACCGAACCGTCCCCACCCATGCCAGCACCTCACTATTCCGGGTATCGAACCTTCCCCACCTGGGACCCAACCCGTACAAGCACCGCACCTCAACGCCCCCACGGCAGCCCCCGTAGCACCGCCCATCCGCCGAGCAGCGTCGCTCCGGACCAGAGCAGCGTCCTCGCGGCCACGCCGAGTCCCGAGATGCGGGGAGCTGCCGCCGGGTTGCCCAGGTGCCGTGGGGAGGCGGGTTCCGACCAGAGGTATGCCTGCGCACCCGACCCCGTGAGCACGCACGCCACCAGCCAGTACCCGGCGTTCACACTCCGCAGCGAGCTCCGGAAGCACGCGTCCACGAGCACGCCCAGGAACACCGCGAGCACCGCCCACTGGAGCAGGCCGGGCTCGATGAACCGCCAGTACAGAACGGGCACCAGGACGGAGAGGCCGCCGAGGCCGGCCAGCGGGTCCACCGTGTCGAAGGCAACGCCCTCGCCCGCCGGGCCGAGTTCCGTCCGGGCCAGAGCGATGAACTCCTCCTCGACCCCACCCCCCAGCTCCTCGAAGCGGTACGTGACCGCCCTGTCCCCCAACAGCCCCACGGACCACCGCGCCTGGACCTCCACCGGGGACACGTAGACCACGTGCACGACGTCCACCCGCCCGCCCCGCACGTCCTCCCGGAACTCGTCCATCCCCACGCCCCGCGGACACACCGCGGACATCGCGCTCAGGCACCCCAGGCAGAGGACCACCAGAGCAACCGCGCGCAGAGCCCAGACCCAGTACGGCCCACCGGCCGCCGGTCTACCTATCACGCTCTCCTCCGCGCCCCGGCGTCGTACCCGCGCGCAGCGCCTGCAGCAGTCGCGTGAGTGCCGCTCGCGTGTGGGGCAGGTCCTCGGGGCCGGACGAGGAGGAAGCGAGCCACAGGGCCGCCTCGTTCATCGCGCCGGACAGCAGATGGACCAGGGGCGCGACCGGCTGCGGGGCGATGATCCCCGCGTCGACGAGGGAGGACAGCGCGTCGGCGAGGTGGCGGGCGGAGGCGGCCTCGTCCATCGCCCGCCACTCGCTCCACCCCAGCGCGGCGGGCCCGTCGACCAGCATGACGCGCTGGATGTCCGGATCGGTCGTCACCGTGAGGAACTCCTGGCAGCCGGCGACCAACTGATCCCAGGGATCGTCATGGGCATCGGCCGCGGCGGCCACCCGGCGCCCCACTTCCTGCTGCATCTCCTCCAGAACGGCACGGAACAGCTCCGCCTTGCCGGTGAAGTGGTGATACAGCGCCCCCTTGGTCACCCCGGCCGCCCCGACGATCTCCGCCAGGCCCACCGCACCGTAACCACCGGCCGAGAACAGGCGCCGGCCCTCCCGCAGCAACGTCTGCCTGGTCTGCTCCCGCTGCTGCGCCCGGATGCCGTCCTGTCGCATCGCACTCCTCATTGACATACCGAAGGTATGTGAATAGCTTCTTCGCATACTGACGGTACGCGAAAGGGTTCAGACATGAAGCTGACCGGCTTCTATCCCGTGATCGGCACAGCGAAGCTGCGAGAGTCCCACGCCTTCTACACCCGCCTCCTGGGGTTCGAGACGACCTTCGAGGCCGACTGGTACGTCAGCCTGCGCCGCCCGGAGGCCCCCGGCTACGAACTCGCCCTCCTCGACCACACCCACCCCACCGTCCCCGCCGGACACCGCGTCCCCGCGCAGGGCCTGCTGCTCAACTTCGAGGTGGAGGACGTGGACGCGGAGTGGGACCGCCTCGTCACCGGCGAAGGACTGCACCCCGTCCTCGAACTGCGCAGCGAGGACTTCGGCCAGCGGCACTTCATCGTGGCCGACCCCAACGGGGTCCTGATCGACGTCATCACGCCGATCGCCCCCACGGAGGAGTACCGCGACCAGTACGCCACCGACTGACCGCCGAACCCTTCGGGCCTACGCCGTGCGCAGCACCGCGAAGACCCCCCGGACCTCCTCGTCGTCCGGGGTGCGCCACGGGCCCGAGACGTGTCCCGTCGCGCCTTCCGGGAGGGACAGGGCGCCGGGGCGCAGGACGCGGTTGATGTGGAGAACGGCGCCACCCGTGAGGGTGAGGTCCGTACCGTCCGGGCCGTCGGCGGCCGAGGCGGTGACGGAGTCGAACGGCCCTGCCTCCGAGGCGTGTTCGATGCTCGGGTCCGGGGTGTCGCTCACGCTCTGGGCCTGCGCCTCGACACGGCCGTCGAGGAGGGCGAGCAGCTGCGCCGTCAGGACCGGGTCGTGGCAGCCGTCGTACACCCACCGCCTCCCCAGCACGCCGTGCGTCGGGTAGCCCACGAAGGCGTCCTCCGCCCCGCCGAGCGCGGCGCCCCGGTAGGTGAGCGGCACGAAGTACGCGGTCGGCTCGTCGCCCGAGGTGTCGGTGACCACCATCAGCTCCATGCCCACCTCCCCCTGCGGATCGTCCAGCCGGAACCCGCCGGACCTGACGAGGTTCGGCCGGCTGGGTCCCACGTACCAGGGGCGGGTGGGCATCCAGGCGGTGAGCATTTCGAGCTTGGTCGGAGCCAGGGTGGTGCGGTGGATGACAGCCATACCGGAAGCCTCTCCCATGGGTCGTACGAACGACGGATTCCCTTCCGTACGGGCCCGGTTGCCGAACCCGTCCGACCCCCCGACCCTACGACCTCCGACACCCGCCGGGACCGTTCACTCCCCCGCCACCGGCGACGCTATGCGTCGTCCGTCGGCTGCCGGCCTCGCCACTCCTTGTAGGAGATGGCCAACGGCGTCTGCCCGTACGAGGGAAGCCCGTCGCCGAACTCCCGGAGCTTCCGGTACACCTTCTTCAGGTCCCCCTCGGTGGGGAAGTGGCCGAACTCGATGGCCAGCACCAGCACGTCCTCGATGGTGATGACGTCCAGGTCGCGGGCGCTCGCGATGGCCTGACCCCCCTGATCGTCGATGGCGACGAGTACTTCATGGCCCTGGTCCCGGTAGTGCACCCCATGGGCCACCACCACCGCTTCCCCGAGATCCTTCGGCCCCCGCAATGCCTCCTCGATCTGCCGCCCCCGTACGTCCTCGAACACTTCGACGACACGGGCGGGAGCCGTCCGGGCCTCAAGGGCGGGGAGAACCCGGACGTACGGACTCCCCGTCAGCCGCGCCCACTTGAGCGCCAGACCGGGATACTTGCGGTCCTTGCGGGCTACCTCGTCGCACACTTCCTGGGGCACCAGCAGCGTCAGATCCGCCTTTTGGAGAACGCCCACCAGCAAGCGGTGGACGTTCGCACCGACGAAGTGCACACAGATCACCGCGTCGAGAATGCAAAGCGGTTCACGTTGATCCGGCGAAACCGTCTCCTTCGACGTTTCGACGTGCTTCCTGGGCAAGCCCCCACCCTTCGAGATCCCCCGGTCGGACTACTTTACTCGTCCTTCGCCAGCCCCCGGGCGACCAATCGGGAAAGGTCGGCTCGCCTGGGGCTCGGCGGGTCGGGGACGATACCCGCTTCCGTGAGCCTGGCCTCGGCATCTTCCGGCTTGCGTCCCTCAAGCATCGCCAGGGCACGTACACCGAGGAGATCCTGCCGATACGCGTCGACGGCACGTTCGAGGATGCGCCGAGGAGCGCGCACCGCCTGGGCGGCCTCCTTCTCCTGCTCGTACGCCGGACCCCAGCCATAGCGGTGCGCCAGCTGCTCGCCCGTCGGGCCCCACAACTCGTCCTTCCGCGCAGTCGTGATGATCCCCATCTCTTCCAGCTGAATCAGAATGACGGGAAAGCTGACCCGGAAATGACGCGCCAGAAGTGCGGCGGAGCGTTCCTCGACACGGTCGCCTTCCGCGAAGCCCTCGGCCGCGAGCCAGGATCTGATGCCCTCGTCCGGCGCCAGGAGATGCCGGGCAAAGGCATCGCATCGTCTCTCGCCCGGTGTTCTGCCGTCATTCAGCTCGTGCACCTGGGCACCGTCGTTCCACAGCCAATGGCCGAGTTCGTGCGCGAAACTGAACCGCTGACGTTCCGGAACGTCGCACGCTCGAACGGCGATGAGTGTCGTCTCGCGAACGGGGTCCGTGGCCGTGAAGCCCTCGGCGCCCTTCGGGAGCCGCAATACCGCCGTGTCCACGCCCGTGAGCTGTTCGATCAGTTCATCCACATCGGCGATCGGCGCGCAGCCCAGGCGAAGAGCCACCCGGACCTGAGCGGCCAGCTCTGCGGCCTGCCGTTCACAGGAGAGTCGCTCGTCCGGGACCGGCAGACGCCCCTGCGGCTTTCGCTGCTGCGCCGTATCCGTCCCCAGCCTGTCCAGACGAGCGTCCAGTTCGAGCACTTCGAGGGTGTGCCGAAGGGCCTTCTCGCGCGCCTCGGCCGACAGCTCGTTGGTCCGCGCCGCGATCTGGACCCTCTCGCGCACGGGATCACCGCTGGTCAGCAGTCGTACCGGAATGTCCAGGGCGACGGCGAGACGGTCCAGCTCGGCGAGCGTCACATGGGCGCGGGCGCCGGTCTCGATACGAGTCAGAGTGGGTTGGGAGAGCTGGGCGCGCCCAGCGAGCTCACGCTGGTTCAGCCCAGCGCGCTCACGTTCGCGGCGGATCCGCTCCCCCACAAGCACGAGATCCACTTAGCACCTCCTAGTTGAATCTATTTTACTGACCTGATTCACGATGGCCAGTCGTATGTCTACCAGCCCGGACTGACAGAGGAAGGTCCGGCGCGTCCTGTTCACTCCCCCGCCACCGGCAGGTTCAGTTCCGAGTCCGCGTGCACCGTGATGCGGATCGGGACGAACTCCGTCGCCTCCGCGCGGGGGACGTCCGTGCCGGGGTTCGGGGCGTAGCGGGGGTGGGCGCCCGGGGTGATCTGCCAGCGGATGCGGTGGCCGGGGGCGAAGACGTGGGCGGTGTGGCCCAGGGGGACGGTGAGGCGGGCTGGGTCGGAGCCGGTGGCTGCCGGCCGCCGTGCAGGCCCGCCGCACCCTGGGGCCCCGCACGCTGGACTTCCTGGAACACGCGCTCGCCGCCCTGCGGCCCAGCGGGCTGGACGGGGCGGCCCGGCTGGAGGTCTTCGCCCAGCTCACCTCGTTCGTGGCGGCCCACGCGTCCTACGAGATCGGCCAGGCGCGGGCGGCCGGGGAGCCGGGGCGGGCGGCGGCCGAGGCGCTGTACCTGGCCGAGGTGGCGGCGGACGGCCGCCATCCGGAACTGGCGGAGGCGCTGGCGACGGCGGGGCGGCCGGTCACCGCGGAGGCCATGTTCGACCGGTTCCTCACCCGGCTGGTGGACGGCCTCGACGCGGGCTGAGCCCGTACCCATGTGCGTACGCACGACGACACCGGCCCCCGGGGACGAGTCCCCGGGGGCCGGTGTCTTGGTACTGCTGGAATCCCGATCCGTCAGGATCAGAAGTCCATGTCACCGCCCGGCATGCCGCCCGGAGCGGCCGCGGCGGCCTTCTCCGGCTTGTCGGCGATGACGGCCTCGGTGGTGAGGAACAGCGCGGCGATCGACGCGGCGTTCTGCAGCGCGGAGCGCGTGACCTTCGCCGGGTCGAGGATGCCCTCGGCGATCATGTCGACGTACTCGCCGGTCGCGGCGTTCAGACCGTGGCCGACGGCCAGGTTGCGGACCTTCTCCACGACGACGCCACCCTCAAGACCACCGTTGACGGCGATCTGCTTGAGCGGGGCCTCCAGGGCGAGCTTCACGGCGTTGGCGCCGGTCGCCTCGTCACCCTCCAGCTCCAGCTTCTCGAAGACGGCCGAGGCCTGGAGCAGAGCCACGCCACCACCGGCGACGATGCCCTCCTCGACGGCGGCCTTGGCGTTGCGCACCGCGTCCTCGATGCGGTGCTTGCGCTCCTTGAGCTCGACCTCGGTGGCGGCACCGGCCTTGATGACGGCCACGCCGCCGGCCAGCTTCGCCAGACGCTCCTGGAGCTTCTCGCGGTCGTAGTCCGAGTCGGAGTTCTCGATCTCGGCACGGATCTGGTTGACGCGGCCCTGGACCTGGTCGCTGTCACCGGCGCCGTCGACGATCGTCGTCTCGTCCTTGGTGATGACGACCTTGCGGGCGCGGCCGAGCAGGTCGAGACCGGCGTTCTCCAGCTTGAGGCCGACCTCCTCGGAGATGACGGTGCCGCCCGTGAGGATGGCGATGTCACCGAGCATGGCCTTGCGGCGGTCGCCGAAGCCCGGAGCCTTGACGGCGACGGACTTGAAGGTGCCGCGGATCTTGTTGACGACCAGGGTCGACAGGGCCTCGCCCTCGACGTCCTCGGCGATGATCAGCAGCGGCTTGCCGGACTGCATGACCTTCTCCAGCAGCGGAAGGAGGTCCTTCACGTTGCTGACCTTGGAGTTGACGATCAGGATGTACGGGTCGTCCAGGGACGACTCCATGCGCTCCATGTCGGTGGCGAAGTACGCCGAGATGTAGCCCTTGTCGAAGCGCATACCCTCGGTGAGCTCCAGCTCCAGACCGAAGGTCTGGGACTCCTCGACGGTGATGACGCCTTCCTTGCCGACCTTGTCCATGGCCTCGGCGATCAGCTCGCCGATCTGGGTGTCGGCGGCGGAGATGGAGGCGGTCGAAGCGATCTGCTCCTTGGTCTCCACGTCCTTGGCCTGCTCCAGGAGGGCGGCGGAGACGGCCTCGACGGCCTTCTCGATGCCCCGCTTGAGAGCCATCGGGTTCGCACCCGCGGCCACGTTGCGCAGACCCTCGCGGACGAGCGCCTGGGCGAGAACGGTGGCGGTGGTCGTACCGTCGCCGGCGACGTCGTCCGTCTTCTTGGCGACCTCCTTGACCAGCTCCGCACCGATCTTCTCGTACGGGTCCTCCAGCTCGATCTCCTTGGCGATGGACACACCATCGTTGGTGATCGTGGGGGCGCCCCACTTCTTCTCGAGGACGACGTTGCGACCCTTGGGGCCAAGGGTGACCTTGACGGCGTCGGCGAGCTGGTTCATGCCGCGCTCGAGACCGCGCCGGGCCTCCTCGTCGAACGCGATGATCTTGGCCATGTGAAGTGGTCCTCCCGGACAGGGGTGGATTGCTCCGGACCGAGTGGCGCCCGCGACGGACGGCCTGCGTGCCGGTCGGTTCCTTCCCCGCCCGGCGTGCGGGCCTCACCGGCCCGGTCCAAAATTCTGTCACTCTCACCTGGAGAGTGCTAAGCCCAATGATTAGCACTCGACCCCCGAGAGTGCAAGCGCCTCCGGCCGGAGTGTGGACAGCTCGCCCACTCCACCCCTCACGCGCGCGGGCACGCGCAGGCACGCGCGAAGGGTCCGTACCGTCGCGGTACGGACCCTTCACAGGTGCGTGCGTCGTGGCCGACGTGTCGTGCCGGGCTCAGCCGACGGCGAGCTTGACCATGTCCGCCTGCGGCCCCTTCTGGCCCTGCGAGATCTCGAACTCGACTCGCTGACCTTCTTCGAGGGTGCGGTAGCCGTCCATCTGGATCGCGCTGTAGTGGACGAATACATCCGCACCACCGTCGACCGCGATGAAGCCGTACCCCTTCTCCGCGTTGAACCACTTGACGGTGCCCTGAGCCATGCCTAACTCCCCTATTACGTGTGTGCGCCGGAACGCGCCGACCGCGGCTGAATGTATCTGCCCAACTGCCCTCTGCAACAGGTCAATCGGACGACAATTCTGCGCAGCACCGAACGCCCGAATATGAGGAATTGCCGAAATTGCGGGGCAAGTCGGGCCAGGCAAAGGTGACTTAAGCCGCAAGAGGCTCAGGCACTTTGGCTGCATCTGATCGTGCGGCGGCGCATTCTCATATGCGGGCGGCACACGCAGCGAAGGGGACTTCCCACACTCTACCCCGCTCAACCATGCAGAATTGCCCCCTCCGCTTCTCTTGCGGAGGGGGCAATTCTTGTGACTCTGCGCAGCCGGGGGCCGGTGCGGGGGTGGGGTCAGCAGCCGCCGGCCACGGCCGGGATGATCGAGATGTTGGCGCCGTCCGGGGTGGCCGCTTCCAGGCCGCCCTCGAAGCGGACGTCGTCGTCGTTCACGTACACGTTGACGAATCGGCGCAGGTTGCCCTGGTCGTCCAGGACGCGGGCGCCGATGCCGGGGTGGTTCTGCTCCAGCGAGGCGATGACCTCGGAGACGTTCGCGCCCTCGGCGGGCACCTCGGCCTGGCCGCCCGTGTAGGTGCGGAGGATGGTGGGGATACGGACCTTGACGCTCATGGCGGGTGCCTTCCTGAAGTCTCGGGTGGTCAGCTGGTGGCGAGGCCGGCGGCGCGGAAGGCGTCGAGGCTCGGGCGGATGGTGGCGGTCGCCTGCGAGGTGTCGGCCACGGCGTCCAGCGTCTTGAGGCCGTCACCCGTGTTCAGGACGACGGTGGTGAGCGCCGGGTCGAGCAGGCCGGCGTCGATCAGCTTCTTCGTCACGCCGACCGTCACCCCGCCCGCCGTCTCGGCGAAGATGCCCTCGGTGCGGGCCAGGAGCTTGATCGCGTCCACGACCTGCTCGTCGTTCACGTCCTCCACGGCGCCGCCGGTGCGGCGGGCGATGTCCAGGACGTACGGGCCGTCGGCCGGGTTGCCGATCGCCAGGGACTTGGCGATCGTGTTCGGCTTCTGCGGGCGCACCACGTCGTGCCCGGCCTTGAAGGCCGTGGAGACCGGGGAGCAGCCCTCGGCCTGGGCGCCGAAGATCTTGTACGGCTTGTCCTCGACGAGGCCGAGCTTGATCAGCTCCTGGAGGCCCTTGTCGATCTTCGTGAGCTGCGAGCCGGAGGCGATCGGGATGACGATCTGGTCGGGCAGCCGCCAGCCGAGCTGCTCGCAGATCTCGTACGCCAGGGTCTTGGAGCCCTCGCCGTAGTACGGGCGCAGGTTCACGTTGACGAAGCCCCAGCCCTCGCCCAGCGGGTCGCCGATGAGCTCGGAGCAGAAGCGGTTGACGTCGTCGTAGTTGCCCTCGATGCCGACCAGCTCGCCGCCGTACACCGCGGCCATGACGACCTTGCCCTGCTCCAGGTCGTGCGGGATGAACACGCAGGAGCGCAGCCCGGCGCGGGAGGCGGCGGCGCCGACCGCTCCGGCGAGGTTGCCGGTGGAGGAGCAGGAGAGCGTGGTGAAGCCGAAGGCGCGGGCGGCCTCGACGGCGATGGCGACGACGCGGTCCTTGAAGGAGTGCGTCGGGTTGCCGGAGTCGTCCTTGACGTACAGGCCGCCGGTGACGCCCAGCTCGCGGGCGAGGTTGTCGGCCTTGACCAGCTTGGTGAAACCGGGGTTGAGATTGGGCTTGTCGGCGACGTTCGCGGGGACCGGCAGCAGCGGCGCGTAGCGCCAGATGTTGTTCGGGCCGGCCGCGATGCGCTTCTTCAGCTCCTCGGGCGAGCCGCTCGGCAGGTCGTACGCCACTTCGAGCGGCCCGAAACAGGACGCACAGGCGAAGATCGGGCCGAGAGCAAACCTTTCACCGCACTCGCGGCAGGAAAGCGCTGCGGCGGGACCGAGGTCGACGGTGGATTCGGCGGATGCTGCGACAGTCTCAACAGCCATGATGGCGAGGCCCTTTCTCCTCATCTTCCTCACGACGCGTTTCGCCGCGAGACGGAATTGGCACCTTCCCCACCGAACCTCGCGGTCGGCAGGAGGGTTGCCGGGACTTCAACGGGCCGTTCCCTCTGTCCCTCTGGATGAGCGCTGTGGCACCGGATCACGAATGATCCGAGCGTTTGTCGGCGGATCGACCCCGGCATGCGATGGTCGTCCGCGTTGTTCAAGACTGTAACCGAAGGAGCGGACTGTTGAGATAGTCGTCCGTACCGCGAGATGGATCACATACAGGGAGTATCGCCCGTGCTCGAAGAGGTCGAACGCTGGCTGACCAGGCGTTCCTGGTCCGCCGCCGACCACCCGCCGGCGGCCGAACAGGCCGCCGAGTGCGGTGCGCACGGTACGGGCGTGAGCGTCGTCCTGCCCGCGTTGAACGAGGCGGCGACCGTCGGGGACATCGTCGCGACCATCCGGCGCGAGCTGATGGAGAAGGTCCGGCTGGTGGACGAACTGGTGGTGATCGACTCCGGTTCCACGGACGCGACCGCCGAGGTCGCGCGCCGGGCGGGCGCCCGGGTGGTCCACCGGGACGCGATCCTGCCCCGTATCCCGGCCGTCCCCGGCAAGGGCGAGGTGCTGTGGCGCTCGCTCCTGGTCACCGGCGGCGACATCGTGTGCTTCGTCGACGCGGACCTGCGGGACTTCTCGGCGGACTTCGTCTCGGGGATCGTCGCCCCGCTGCTCGTCCACCCCGAGGTGCAGTTCGTCAAGGCGATGTACGACCGTCCGCTCGGCGAGCTCGCGGGTCAGGGCGGCCGCGTCACGGAGCTGGTCGCCCGGCCCCTGCTGAACCTCCACTGGCCGCTGCTCGCGGGCTTCGTCCAGCCGCTGGGCGGCGAGTACGCGGTGCGCCGCTCGCTCCTGGAGCGGCTGCCCTTCCCGGTCGGTTACGGGGTCGAGCTCGGCCTGCTCGTGGACGCGCTGCACACCGTGGGCCTGGACGCGCTGGCCCAGGTGGACGTCGGCCGGCGCGTCCACCGGCACCAGGACGGGCAGGCGCTGGGCCGGATGGCCGCCGCCATCTACCGGACCGCGCAGGTACGGCTCTCGCGGGGGCATCTGATCCGCCCCTCGCTCACCCAGTTCGAGCGCGGGCCGCACGGATTCGTGCCGCACACGTACCCCGTGGACACGCAGGAGAGGCCGCCGATGCGGGAGATCGAGGAGTACATCGCACGCCGCGCGGCCTGATCACGCCCCCGCCCGTCCGACTTCGTACGTTTGGACGGTTACGGATCGGGCTAGATTCCGGCCATGGTCTCCGAGCACGCCCCCCACCAGCCCGCTGCCCAGGTCCTCGTCGCGTCCAACCGCGGCCCCGTGTCGTACGCGCTGCGCGAGGACGGCTCACTCGAAGCGAAACGGGGCGGGGGCGGGCTCGTTTCCGGCCTCAGCGCCGTGGACGACAAGATGTGGGTCTGCGCGGCCCTCGGCGACGGCGACCGCGAGGCGGTGCGCCGGGGCGTCGGCGAACCGGGCGTCCGCATGCTCGACATCGACGCCGGGACGCACGCCGACGCGTACAACGGCGTCGCCAACTCCGTGCTGTGGTTCGTCCACCACATGCTGTACCAGACCCCCGTCGAACCCGTGTTCGATGCGGAGTTCCGCAGGCAGTGGGCGTCCTACGAGGCGTACAACCGCGCCTTCGCCGAAGCGCTCGCCGAGGAGGCGGCCGAGGGCGCGGCCGTCCTCGTGCAGGACTACCACCTCTCGCTGGTCCCCGGCATGCTCCGCGAACTCCGCCCCGACCTGCGCATCGGCCACTTCTCGCACACCCCGTGGGCGCCCGTCGACTACTTCCGGCTGCTCCCCGACGACATCGCCGAACAGCTGCTGCGCGGCATCCTCGGCGCCGACCGCGCCGCCTTCCTGACCCGCCGCTGGTCGGACGCCTTCATCGGCTGCTGCACGGAGATCCTGGGCGGCACCGGACGCACCCGCATCGGCGTGCACGGCCTGGGCGCCGACGCCGGATTCCTGCGCCGCCGCGCGCACGAGGCCGACGTGGACGAGCGGATGGAGTCGCTGCGCGCCCAGATCGGACCGGACCGGCGCACCATCGTCCGGGTCGACCGCACGGAGCTGTCCAAGAACATCGTCCGCGGCCTGCACGCGTACCGCGCCCTGCTCGACGAGCACCCCGAGTGGCGCGAACGCGTCGTGCACGTCGCGTTCGCCTACCCCTCGCGCCAGGACCTCGCGGTCTACCGGGAGTACACCGCGGAGGTCCGGCAGGTCGCCGACGCGATCAACAAGACGTACGGCACGGCGGACTGGACCCCGGTCGTCCTGCACGTGAAGGACGACTTCGCCCGCTCGCTCGCCGCGTACCGGCTGGCCGACGTGGCCCTGGTCAACCCCATCCGGGACGGCATGAACCTGGTCGCCAAGGAGGTCCCGGTCGTCTCCGACGAGGGCTGCGCCCTGGTCCTCTCCCGCGAGGCCGGCGCGTACGAGGAGCTGGGCGAGCACGCCTTCACGGTCAACCCGTACGACGTCTCGGCCACGGCGACCGCGCTCCACGAGGCGCTGACGCTGCCGGACGACGTACGGGCGGCCCGCTCCGAGCGCCTGGCGGAGGCGGCGACGGCGCTCCCGCCGCAGCAGTGGTTCCTGGACCAGCTGGAGGCGCTGCGGCGCGACTAGGACCCGCCCGGCTCCTGCGGGTCGGTCGCGTACAGCGAGAAGGCCGGGTGGTCCCACATCTCGGGCGGGGAGGGGTTGCCCGGCAGCGGGCCGATCCCCTCGCTGTGCCCCTCGGGCCCCGTACAGAGGGCGAACGGCCCGGTGCGCGGGTCCATCAGCACGGCGAGATGCGGATCGGCGTGGTGCAGCCACCAGTGGGTCATGCCGAGGGCCGCGTCGTGCCGCAGGTACTCGAAGGCGCGCCAGAGGGCGGCGATCCGCGCGATGGCCTCGGCATGCCTCCACCAGTCCGCGCACCAGGCCAGATACACCCCGTCCACCCGGCGCCGCACCACCTGGGACAGGTACTCGTCGTAGAACGCGTCCACCGACGTGAAGACCATGTCGACGTCCTCATCGGCCTGCGCCGACCCCTGCTCGGGCTCCCCCGGGGCCGGCTCGCTCCGGTCGTCGGCCGCGCCCTCTTCACCCTGCTGTGGCGACATCTGCCACTCCTTCCCGCATGCTCACGAAGTCCGGCAAAGCGTTGTGTGTCGTTCCGGCCGGTGGTCAAGCCGCCGGCAGTCCGTGCCGATGGCGTACGCCGCGCGCCTCGGCGGTCCGTCCGCAGGACTCCAGCGTCTGGGCCCAGCGGGTCGCCGCCCAGGTCAGCCGTTCGCGTCCCTCCGGATCGCCCGCCGCCGTCCGGACCCGGTGTTCGGTGGCCTCGGCGAAGAACGGCAGCGCCCGCAGCAGGTCCGGCAGGCCACCGGCCGCCGCCAGGCGCTCGGCCAGCTCCAGCAGATACGTGGCCAGGAGGTCCCGGTCCGCCTCGCCGCGCCGGACCGCCGGGCGCAGCACGGCGACGGCACGCTCCCGCAGCGGCACCGAATCGCCGCCCAGCCCGGTGCGCTCGCGCAGCCACGCCACGAGCATCAGCCCCGCCACGTAGTCCAACCGCTCCAGTTCGGGTGCCGCCCGCCAGCGCCGCTCGTACCGTTCCAGCGCCTCGTCGCCCGCCGCCACGGCGTCCTCGGGCCGGCCGCGCTCCATCAGGTCCAGGGCGTGGTTGTGCAGCGCTTCGGCGAGCGCCACCTCGTTCGCGACGGAGCGCGCGCCGTCGGGGCCGCGCAGCGCTTCGAGCCGCCGCTCGTGGGCGCGCAGCACCTCGATCCGCTCCTCGTGGGCGGCCAGTTCCTCGTCCCCGCGCCCGGCGGACCCGTAGAACCTGGCGGCCTTCGACAGGTCGTTGGCCAGGTCGTCCCCGTTGCCCACCGGGTTGTCCCCGTACAGCAGCCGCACATGGCCGAGCGCCTCCTCGATCGCCTCCACCGCCTCGTCCACCCGGCCCAACTCGTGCAGCGTCCACGCCCGGTTGCTGAACGGCAGCCGCAGTCGCCGGGCCCGCACCAGCGGCGGGCTGTCGGTGAGCGATTCGTAGAGCGCGACCGCCTCGTCCTGCGTCCGCAGGGCCTCTTCGTGCGGCTGCTCGGTGGCCAGATTGACCAGGCAGAGCGCCAGGTCGTCGTTGTACGTGTCCGGGTTGTCGGCGGCCTGCCGTCTGCGCAGAGCCACCGCCTCCTCCAGAGCGGTCCGTATGTCTTCGGAGCCGGCGCCCGCGCGCCAGTAGTGCCAGGAGAGGTTGTTCAGCGTGCGGGCCAGGGTGTCCGCGTGGGCGTCCGGGTTCTCGGCGGCGAGCCGGCGCTCGATGGCCAGCGCCCGCTGCACGATGGCCCGGCCCTCGTCGGCCTGCCCGGCAGCCGTACGGCAGCCGGCGAGGGTGCGCAGCGATGCGGCGTAGGCGCCGGCGGCGGACGGGTCGTGCCGGGCCAACTCCTCGCGCAGGGCGGTCGACTCCTCGGCGGCGGCCACCGCTTCGGGCACGCGCCCCAGCTCATCGTGGACGACGGCCAGCGAGTTCAGGGCCTTGGCCAGCAGGGCGGGGTCCGCGTCGGAGCCGCCGCGCTCCAGCCCCCGGCACAGCCGCACGGCCTCCTCGTCGAGCGCGAGCGAGGCGTGCCGGTCGCCCGCGTTCCACTGATAGGCCGACAGCTGGATCAGCGCGTCGGCGAGCAGCCGTTCCTGGGCGGGGGTCCGGCCGGCCGCCGATTCACGCCGGACCGCCACCGACTTCTCCATGGCCGTCACGGCCGACCGCCAGTCGCCCAGCCTCGCCCGGCGCTTGGCCCACTCGGCCAGGGCCCAGGCGAGCTTGTCCTGGTCGGCGCCCCCTTCGTCGGGGTCGCCGTACTGCTCGACCAGCCGCCCGGTGAGCCGGGCCGCGAACCGGGTGAGCGCGTCGGACGCCTCCGGCAGGGCCGCCGCCACGGCGCGCAGCACCTCGGCGGTGAAGGGCTGCCGGTCCAGCAGCGCGTCGAGCCGGCCGAGGACGAGGTCGCGCTGCCGGGTGCGGCCGGCGTTGGCGTGCGCCACGACGGCCCTGGTCAGCACGGTCAGCGCCTGCACCTGCTGGGCGGGGGCCGCGCCCGCCATCAGCGCCGGGAGCAGCGCGGGGACGTCCGCCACCATCAGCGACGCCTGGTGCTCCGCGACGCGGTCGGGTTGCAGCGTCCCCCAGTAGGCGTCGCCGCTGCCCGGATACAGCCGGCCGACCGCGTCGGCCAGCTCCCACTCGCGGTCCCGGTCGATCGCCGGAATCCTGGCGACGACCGCCATCGCCTCGTCCTCGTCGGCGGCCCCGCACAGGGTCGCGGCGGCGACGACCCGGTGCGTGAGCGGCATCGCCAGCGGCCGTCCGCCGGCGGCGGCCAGGGTGCGCGTCCAGTACCGCTCCTCGTGCCGCAGCAGCGTCATCTCGACGACCTCGCCGGGGACCACGGCGAGCGGGGCGGGCCCCCGCTGGAGCAGCGCGGCCAGGGCCTCCATCTGCACGTTGAGGGCGGTGGCGTACCGGCGTCCCGACATGTCCGCCGGTACGGGCGTGCGCGCGGCGAGGGCGCTCCAGTCGCACTCCTCGTACCCCTCGGTGCGCCCCAGGTGTCCGGCGAGTCCGTGCAGCGCGGCCCGGAAGGCCGCCCGGCGCGAGTCGGACGTGACGTCCAGCGGGCCGAGTTCGGTGGCCGGGGCCTCGGCGAGGATGTCGTGCGTGGCGGCGGCCGCGTCGTACGGGTCGCGCTGCCAGCCGCCGGAGGAGCGGGCGACGAGCAGCACCCGGACGGTGCGCCCGGCGCCGGCCGCCGCACGGGCCCCGTCGATGAGCCGCCGAATCCAGCGGGGCCGGGTCTCCGCGTAGTCGACGACGAGCAGCAGGTCGCGCAGGCAGCCGCCGATGGCGTCCAGCGCCGTGGCTCCCGGCGGGCCGTCGGAGTGCGGGTCGGTGCGGTGGGGCGGCAGGTTGTCGTCGGTGAGCTCGCTGCGGAGCAGTCCGGCGACCCAGCCGGGCTCCTTGCCCACGGACGCGACGAGCCGGCGCACGATGCGGCTCTTGCCCTGTCCGCCGGGGCCGGTGAGCACCCGGACCGCCAGCCGGGCGGCGGGGGCGGCCGGTGGGCCGGGGGATGCTGGGGCGCCGGGTGCTGCTGGGGCGCCGGGGGCGCCGAGGCACCATTCCCGCAGGCTCTCCCACTCGGTGCGGCGGCCGCGGAACGGGGTGGCCTCCACATCGGCGCGCAGCAGCATCGCCGGTGAGCGCAGGTCGCGTTCGGGGTCCGCCGGGCTCAGCAGCGAGGTGAGTTCGGCCGGCTCGGCGACCGGATCGCCGTACCGGCCAGGCGGTGCGGCGGTACGCAGCGCGGTGCGCAGGGCGGTGCGGAAGCCCGCGTCGGCGAGCAGTTCGCTGCTGCGGGTCGCGACGAGTCTGCTGCCGGCCGCCGCGTCGCGGTCCACGGTCACCACGCCGAGCAGCAGCTCGCCGCTGAACACGGGGGCGCCCGACATGCCGCCCCAGCCCCGGGCCGCGGGGCCCCCGGCGGGCATCGGGTCACGGCTCAGCAGCTCCCAGCGGCGGGCGGCGGCGCCGGTGCCGGGGTTGATGTGTCCGGTGAACTGCTCCTCCGCGCGCACGGGGGCGCCGCCGTCGCGCTCCACGCGCTGGCTGCGGGGGTAGCCGTACGAGACGACGGGGTGGCGGGCGGCCCGGGTGACGAGGTCGCCCCAGCGCTGGGGTTCGGCGTCCGCCGTGCGCAGGGCCGCCGGGCCGGTCACCGCGAGGAGCGCGGCGTCCACGCTGCCGCCCGCGCCGTCGTAGCGGAGCCAGAGCGTCCGGGCCGGCCAGGGGCCGGGTTCGCCGTCGGCGGGGAAGGTGACGGTGGGGGTGAGGGGGGCGCCGTCCCGGCTGCGCAGGAGGTGCGCGGCGGTGAGGACGAGGCCGGGTCCGACGAGGTAGCCGGTGCCGAACGAGCCGGGGGCCGTGCCGCTCTTCCCCCGTACCTGCACCACGCGTTCGAACTTCACCGCCGCCCCCACCGCGTTCCGCTCGGCCCCGCTCGGTCAGTCGTCGCTGTCGCCGATCTCCAGATCGCCGCCGGTGCCGGATACGGGGTGCAGGGTGAGTTCGATGCGGTGGGTGGTGCTGTGGGCGCGCTCCCGCTTGGCGTCCACGCCGACGACGCCGAAGCGGAGGGAACCGCCGCCGCCTCCGGAACGGGTCAGCTCGACGGCGAGTTCCACGGTGACCTCACCCACCCGGAACCGTACGTCGGAGTGCTCGGCGTCCCGCTGGGCGGCGGCCAGTTGTCTGCGTAACAGCCGTACGGCGTCCGTCAGATCGAGCCCGTCGTCCGCACCTTCGCCCATGACGCCCCCCGCCGCCGCGTGAATCGGAGTCGCAACAGAATGCCACAGCCGCACCGGGAAACGAAGGCGCCACTGCGCCCAATCAGCCCTGTTCGGCGCCGAGTTGGCGCGCCAGGTCGTGCAGGAAGTCCACGACCGCGGCGGGGCCCGGCAGTGCGAGGTCGGCGCGGGAGGCCAGTTCCGGGACCTCGGCGCTGCCGCTGCAGAGGAGGAGGCCGGGGACGGGGCGCGCCTCGTCCGCGCGCAGCTTCTCGACGGCCGCGTACGCGGCGAGGTCGCCCAGGTCGTCGCCCGCGTAGACGACGGACGTGGCGCCGATCTCGTGCACGTACGCGGTGAGCGCGACGCCCTTGTCCATGCCCGGCGGGCGCAGCTCCAGGACGAGGCGGCCCGGTTCGACGATCAGCCCGTGCGCGGCGGCCAGTTCGCCGAGGGGCCCGCGCAGCGCGTCGAACGCGGCCTGCGGGTCGGCCGCGCGGCGCGTGTGGACGGCGAGGGCGTGGCCCTTGTCCTCGGTCCAGGTCTCCTGCCGGAGCCCGGACCCGTCGAGTACGGCGGGGAGCGCGGCGCGCACGGCGGCGATGCCGGGGTGCGGGTCGGGGGCGTGGAGCTCGCCGGTCGCCGCGTCCCACCGTTCGGCACCGTAGTGCCCGAGGACGACGAGGTGGTCGAGGCCGGCGACCCCGGCGAAGCCGCCGTACCGCACGGCGACGTCGGCCGGGCGGCCGGTGATCACGGCCACCGCGCGGACGCGGGGCGCGAGGGCGGCCAGCGCCTCGACGGCTCCCGCGTGCGCCCGCGCCTGCTCCGGGTCCGGCACGATGTCCGCCAGCGTCCCGTCGAAGTCGAGCGCGACGAGCGCCTCGTCGGGCCGGGCGAGGACGGCGTCCAGGCCGCGGAGTCCGGCGGCGGTGGCGGGGCGGTACGGATGGCTGTCCATGGGCCCGAGCGTATCGGGGCGCCCCGCGTTCAGCGGCGGTTGCGGCGGGCCTCGCGGACGCGCCGGAGGCGGTTCACCGTCACCGGGTCCTCCTCCAGCGCCCGCCGATCGTCCAGCAACGCGTTCAGCAGCTGGTAATACCGGGTGGGCGACAGCCCCAGCCGCTCCCGGATCGCCCGCTCCTTGGCGCCCGGCCCCGCCCACGACTGCCGCTCCACCGCCAGGACCGCGCGGTCGCGGTCGGACAGCGGGGCGGGCTCGTCGGGGCCGGTGGGGCCGGGAGGGCCGGTGGGGCCGTTCGGGGGCTGGGCGGTCATATCAGCCAATATATGGCGCGGCCTACTCCGCCGCCTCCGCCGCGATCGCCTCGCGGGCTATCCGCCCGAGCACCGTCTCCGGGCTGGCCCCCGGCTCCACCGCCGTGCCGATGTTCTCCTTGATCGACTCGCTCGCCTTCGCCCAGGACGTCTTGCCGAAGGGGTAGAACTCGGCCTGCGAGAGCGCGGCGAGGAACTGGTGCAGCTGCTTGAACCGGGGGTCGTCCTCCATCGCGGCGGACGCGCTGTCGGTGACCGGCAGCATGTCGTACATGTCGGCGAACTGGATGATGTTCTTGTCGGTGAAGAGGAAGTCGAAGAACTTCCCGATCTCCGCCCGGTGGCCGTTCTGCTTGAAGCCCATGATCCAGTCGGCGACGCCCATCGGCCGGTCGGTGGGGCCCTCGGCACCGGGCAGCGGGACCATGCCGACCTCGACGCCCCGCTGCTCGGCCTCCTCCATCAGCGTGGGGTGGCCGTTGAGCATGCCGACCTGACCCTTCGTGAACGCCGCGAAGGCCTTCGCGCGGTTGAGCTTGCCGGGGGCGACCGGTCCGACGAGACGCTTGTCGACGAGATTGGACTTCAGCCAGTTGAACGTCTTGATGTTCTCCTGGGAGTCGATGTCGTACGAGCCGGCGTCATCGGTGTAGCCGCCGTCCCCGCTGAGCATCCACATCAGGGTCTCGGCCTGGGACTCCTCGGGCCCGAGGGGCAGGGCGAAGGGGTACTTCACACCGGCCTGTTCGAGCTTGGCGGCGTCGTCGGCCATGTCGCTCCAGGTGCGGGGCGCGTCGAGACCGGACTGGCGGAAGAGCTTCTTGTTGTAGAAGAGCAGCCGGGTGCTGGCGACGAACGGCAGCCCGTACTGGATGCGGTTGACCCGCCCGGCGTCGGCGAGCTTCGGCAGGAAGTTGGCCTGGGTGGGGATGCTGAGCATCTGGTTGGCGGAGTAGAGCTTCCCGGCCTTGGCGTAGTCCGCGTAGGCGCCGATCTGTGCGATGTCGGGCGCCTTGCCGTCCTTGACCATCTTGGCGACCTCGCGGTCGATGTCGGTCCAGGGCAGGACGGTGATGTCGATCTTGATGCCGGGATGGGACTCCTCGAAACCGCGTGCGACGCCCTCCCAGTATTTGTCGGACTTGTTGGCGTCACTCGTGCCGTAGTCGGCGGCGACCAGTTTCAGCGTGACGTCTCCGGAGCCGCCGCTGCCTCCGCAGCCGGACAGAGTCACCGTCATTCCCAGTGCGGCGACCGCCGCCGTCAGTCCCAAGTAACGCCGCTGCACAGCTCAGTCCGTTCTTTCGTCCTGCTTCGTCCACCGCTCCCAGGTCCACTCGGGACACTTCGGGTGAGCTGCGATTTTTCCCGCCATTGGCGCAGGGATCTACACCACGGAGGTATCGCTTCCACAACGTCGCAGCATTGCACGGGCCGTGCGGCGACCGCTAAGTGGTCGGCTCCGTAAGTCCTTCGGGGGTTGACTTCGGATCCGGCGTTGTGCCTGGTAGTGGGTCAGATGTCGACTGCAGCGATGTGGAGCTCGCAGGCGCAGTCGAGCGCCTCCGCGGGGGTGCCGGTGGGGCTGCCGGTGGGCAGCAGGGAGTCTTCGTAGCGGTCGCCACTGGCGTAGTAGGGGGCGAAGCCCCACCTCTTGCTGACGGTGCCGGTGTAGCGCAGTCGCATCAGCTTGACCCGTTCGCCGTCGGCCAGTTCGGCCTCCACGTAGGCGAACGCTCCGCGGTGTCGGACATGCAACTGCGCAATCTGGGGCCAGACGGCGCGGGCCTGCTCGCCGAGGCGGGCTTCCAGCGAGAGGCGGGTGTGTTCCGAGGGCGTGGGCATGGCGCCCATCCTGCCCGAGGGGCCACGGACCGGATACGGCAAGCTTCGGCCTGTTGTGATCCACTTCTCCGGATTGGCCCGCCTGCATTGCCTGTTGCCGTCGCCCGCACGATCACCCTGCGCGCCGCCGAGCGCGAGCGACTGAAGCTGATGGCCTACGGCCACAAGACCGAGTACCGGCTGCGGATGCGCGCGCAGGTGGTGCTGCACGCGGCGCGCGGACGCGCCAACGCGCGCATCGCCCGGGAGACGGGTCTGCATCTGGACACGGTCCGCCGCTGGCGCGGCCGGTTCGCCGAGCACGGGCTCGCCGGGCTGGGCGACCTCGACCGGTCGGGCAGGCCCCCCTCGTTCACCGCGCTCCAGGCCGCCCAGGTCAAGGCTCTGGCCTGCCGGCTGCCCGCCGAGACAGGGGTGCCGCTGGCGCGTTGGTCGTGCCCGGAGCTTGCCCGCGAAGTCGTCGCCCGGTCCATCGCCAGCTCGATCTCCGCCTCCACTGTCCGTCGCTGGCTGGGCGACGACGCGATCAAACCGTGGCAGTACCAATCCTGGATCTTCGTCACCGACCCGGACTTCCGCCCGAAGGCCGAGCGTGTACTGGACCTGTATGCCCGTACCTGGCGGGGCGTCCCGCTCGGCGACGACGAGTACGTCATCAGCGCGGACGAGAAGACCTCCATCCAGGCCCGCTGCCGCTGTCATCCGACCCTGCCGCCCGGCCGGGCCCGCGCGATGCGCGTGAACCACACCTACCGGCGCGGCGGCGCCCTGGCCTACCTGGCCGCCTACGACGTCCACTCCGCGAAAGTGTCCGGCCGCTGCGAGCCGACCACCGGCATCACCCCGTTCATGAACCTGGTCACCCAGGTCATGACCCGCGAGCCCTACGCCAGCGCGAAACGCGTGTTCTGGATCGTCGACAACGGCTCCTCCCACCGCGGCAAGAAGGCCGCCGACCGACTGTCGGACGCGTTCCCGAACGCGGTCCTGGTCCACACCCCGGTGCACGCCTCCTGGCTGAACCAAGTGGAAATCTACTTCTCCGTCGTCCAGCGCAAGGTCGTCTCGCCCAACGACTTCACCGACCTCACCCAGGTCACAGACCGGCTCCGAGAATTCGAAGACCGCTACAACGCCACGGCACAGCCGTTCCAGTGGAAGTTCACCACCTCCGACCTGGACGATCTGCTGGCCAGACTCGACCAGCACCCCGCCGGCCGACACGAAGAATCCTCCGCCGCCCCGGCACCATGATCAACCCCCGAAGGACTTACGGAGCCGACCACTAAGTAGGTCTCGATATAAGGGTCTTGTTGATCCAGACCTTTAACCGACGGTCCGTCAACTCTCCCGTCTGCCCGTCGCGCCCGCACCTCTCGCCCGTCCGTCCCGCCCGCCCGGCCGCAAGGAGTCGTTCCGCATGTCGCGTACCGCATCTGAAATCGCCACCCAGCCCAGCTGCTGGCGGCGCGCCGCCGCGGCGGGCGCGGAGTTCGGCGGACTGCCGAGGCCGGGCGAGCGCGTCGCGGTCACCGGCTGCGGCACCTCGTGGTTCATGGCCATCGCCTACGCGGCCCTGCGGGAGGCCGCCGGCCAGGGCGAGACGGACGCGTACCCCTCGTCGGAGTTCCCGGTGGGCCGCCGCTACGACCGGGTCGTCGCGATCACCCGCTCGGGCACGACGAGCGAGGTGCTGGCGCTCCTGGGCGAGCTGCGCGGGCGTACGGCCACCGTCGCGCTGACCGGCGACCCGAAGACGCCGGTCATGGAGGCGGCCGACGCGGTGGCCGTGCTGGACTGGGCGGACGAGGAGTCCGTGGTGCAGACCCGGTTCGCCACCACCGCGCTCGCCTTCCTGCGGGCCGGCCTGGAGGCGGCCGGTCCGCTCCCGGCGGGCGTGAAGACGGTCACCGAGGCGGCGGTGGACGCGGAGCCGGCGGTGACCGAACCGCTGGACGAGGCGGTGGTCGCGGCGGAGCAGTGGACGTTCCTGGGGCGCGGCTGGACGTACGGGCTGGCCCAGGAGGCCGGGCTGAAGATGCGCGAGGCGGCCGGCGCCTGGACCGAGTCGTACCCGGCGATGGAGTACCGCCACGGCCCGATCTCGATCACCGGGCCGAACCGGGTCGCCTGGGTCTTCGGCGCGCTGCCCGAGGGGCTGGCCGGTGAGGTGGCGGCGGTCGGCGGCACGCTCGTCGCGCACCGGTCGGCGGACCCGATGGCCGATCTGATCCGGGCGCAGCGGCTGGCGGTGGCGCTCGCCGAGTCGAAGGGATACGACCCGGACCACCCCCGCAACCTCTCGCGGAGCGTGATCCTGCCGGGGTGAGCGTGATCACGCTCCGAACGGGGCATGATTCCGGACGGGCCCGGTACGCCCGGCCCGTCCGGGGGGCCTTCTCGACAAACCGGACCCGCTCCCCGTAACCGGTACCGGGCATTTTGTATGGGTGCGCAACAAACAGCGATAGTGGACTAGACCTTTTGGGGTCGCTCGGGCGAAACTGTTCCACGTGAAACACGTCATCGCCCTCGATGTGGGCGGCACCGGAATGAAGGCCGCACTGGTCGGGGCCGATGGTGCCCTGCTCTACGAGGCACGTCGCGCGACCAGCAGAGAGCGCGGTCCCGACGCCGTCGTGGAGTCGATCCTCGGCTTCGCCGCCGACCTGCGGGCGTACGGCGAGGAGCACTTCGGGGAGAGCGCCCTCGCGGCCGGCGTCGCCGTGCCCGGCATCGTGGACGCCGCGCAGGGAATCGCCGTCTACTCGGCCAACCTGGGCTGGCGCGACGTCCCCATGCGCCGACTGCTGGGCGAACGGCTCGGCGGGGTGCCCGTGGCACTCGGCCACGACGTCCGCACCGGCGGGCTCGCCGAAGGCCGCATCGGGGCCGGCCGGGGCGCCGACCGCTTCCTCTTCATCCCGCTCGGCACCGGCATCGCCGGGGCCATCGGCATCGCCGGAGCCATCGAGGAGGGCGCCCACGGCTACGCGGGCGAGATCGGGCACATCGTGATCCGGCCGGACGGGCCGGACTGCGGCTGCGGCCAGCGCGGCTGCCTGGAGACCCTGGCGTCCGCCTCCGCCGTCAGCCGCGCCTGGGCCGCCGCCTCCGGCGACCCGAACGCCGACGCGGCCGACTGCGCCAAGGCCGTCGAGTCCGGCGACCCGAGGGCCGTGGAGGTCTGGCGCGAGGCCGTCGAGGCACTTGCCGCCGGCCTCGTCACGGCGCTCACCCTGCTGGACCCGCGCACGCTCATCATCGGTGGCGGGCTCGCCGAGGCCGGGGAAACCTTGTTCACACCACTCCGTGCGGCCGTCGAGGAACGCGTCACGTTCCAGAAGCTGCCCCACATCGTCCCGGCGGCCCTCGGGGACACCGCCGGATGCCTGGGCGCAGGGCTGCTCGCCTGGGATCTTCTCTCGACGGAGGTATCCGCCTGATGGCCGGACGCGCTGACAGCACCGTTCTCGCAGGGGCTCGGGTGGTGCTGCCCACCGGCACCGTCGAGAACGGCCGGGTGACCGTCGAAGGCACCCGCATCTCCGGCTCCCGGGCCGCGGCGGACACCCCGGTCCTGGATCTCTCCGGCCACTGGATCGTCCCCGGCTTCGTGGACATGCACAACCACGGCGGCGGCGGCGCCTCCTTCACCTCGGGCACCGTCGACGAGGTCCTCACCGGTGTCCGCACCCACCGGGAGCACGGCACCACCACCCTCGTCGCCTCCACGGTCACCGGCGAGATGGACTTCCTCGCCGAGCGCGCCGGCATCCTCTCCGAGCTGGTCGAGCAGGGCGACCTCGCCGGCATCCACTTCGAGGGCCCCTTCATCTCGCCCTGTCGCAAGGGCGCCCACAGCGAGAACCTGCTGCGCCACCCGGACCCGGCCGAGGTCCGCAAGCTGATGGACGCCGCGCGCGGCACCGCCAAGATGTTCACCCTGGCCACCGAGCTGCCCGGCGGCATCGACTCCGTACGGCTGCTCGCCGAGCACGGCGTCATCGCGGCCATCGGCCACACCGACGCCACGTACGAGCAGACCGCCGAGGCGATCGACGCCGGCGCCACCGTCGCCACGCACCTCTACAACGCGATGCCGACCCTCGGCCACCGCTCCCCCGGCCCGATCGCCGCCCTCCTGGAGGACGAGCGGGTCACCGTCGAGCTGATCAACGACGGCACGCACCTGCACCCGGCCGCGCTCGAACTGGCCTACCACCACGCGGGCGCCGACCGCGTCGCCCTGATCACCGACGCCATGGACGCGGCCGGGTTCGGCGACGGCCGCTACCAGCTGGGCCCGCTCGCCGTGAACGTCGAGAACGGCGTCGCCCGGCTCGTCGAGGGCAACTCGATCGCCGGCTCCACGCTCACCCTTGACACCGCTTTCCACCGCGCCGTCACCATCGACCGCATCCCGGTCGAGGACGTGGTCCGCTCCATCTCCGCCAACCCGGCCCGCCTCCTCGGCGTCTACGACAAGGTCGGCTCGCTGGAGCCCGGCAAGGACGCCGACCTGGTCGTCCTGGACGAGGAGTTCCGGCTCAAGGGCGTCATGCGCAAGGGCGAATGGATCGTCCGCCCCTGAGCACCGCAGCCCCGGAGAGCGCCCGGCGGCACGCGTTCCGCGACCGGTCGCACACGTAACGAAGAGACGGCGGTTGGCCCCGAGGTCTGGGCCGGCCGCCGCCTCTTTGGCATGATCCTTTGGGAAACCAGCACGGAAAGCGCGTTCCGGCGAGGAACCGGCGCACAGCACGGATCGAAGGGCGGCCGCGGTGATCCTCACGGTCACGCTGAACACGGCACTCGACCTGACCTACGCCGTCCCCGCCCTCGTACCGCACTCCAGTCACCGGGTCACCGAAACCTCCGAGCGCCCCGGCGGCAAGGGCGTCAACGTCGCCCGCGTCCTCACCGCCCTCGGCCACGACACCGTCGTCACCGGCTTCGCCGGCGGCACCACCGGAGCCGTCCTGCGCGACCTGCTCGCCGCGCTCCCCCGCCCCGCCGCCACCCTCACCGACGCGCTCGTCCCCGTCTCCGGCGACACCCGCCGCACCCTCGCGGTCGTGGACGCGGCCACCGGCGACACCACCCAGTTCAACGAGCCGGGCCCCCAGGTCACCGCCGACGAGTGGGCCGCCCTCCTGGACACGTACACCGGGCTGCTGGACACCGCGGACGCCGTCGCCCTGTGCGGCAGCCTCCCGCCCGGCATCCACGTCGGCGCCTACGGCGAACTCGTCCGGCTCGCCCGCGCCGCCGGCGTCCCCGTACTCCTGGACACCAGCGGTGAACCGCTGCGCCGGGGCATCGCCGCCCGGCCCGACCTGATCAAGCCCAACGCGGACGAGCTGGCCCAGCTCACCGGCTCCCGCGAACCCCTGCGCGCCACCCGCGACGCCCGCCGCCGGGGCGCCCACGGCGTCGTCGCCTCCCTCGGCCCCGACGGCCTGCTCGCGGTCACCCCGGACGGCGTCTGGCGGGCCTCGCCGCCCGCCGCCGTCAGGGGCAACCCGACCGGCGCGGGCGACTCCGCGGTCGCCGGACTGCTCTCCGGCCTGGTGGAGTCGCTGAGCTGGCCGGAGCGGCTGCGCCGGGCGGTGGCACTGTCGACGGCGACCGTGCTCGCCCCCACCGCGGGCGACTTCGACCACGCGGCGTACGAGGAGCTGCTGCCGCGCGTCGTCATCGAGGAACCCGGACCGGGAGCGGTCTGAACACCGCACCACGAACACAGAGGTCAGCCATGCCGCTCGTCAGCACCGGTGAACTCGTCTCCGCCGCCCAGGCGCGGGGACGCGGAATCGCCGCCTTCAACGTCATCACGCTGGAACACGCGGAGGCCATCGCCACCGGCGCCGAACGCGCCGGAGCCCCCGCCGTCCTCCAGATCTCCGAGAACGCCGTGAAGTTCCACGGCGGCCGGCTCACCGCCATCGCCGCCGCTGCCGCCGCCGTCGCCCGCGCCTCCAGCGCCCCGCTCGCCCTCCACCTCGACCACGTCGAGTCCGTGGACCTGCTCCACCGAGCCCACGAGGCGGGCTTCGGCTCGGTGATGTTCGACGCCTCCAAGCTGGACTACGAGGAGAACGTACGGGCCACCGCGGCGGCCGTCGCCTGGGGCCACGAACGCGGCGTCTGGATCGAGGCCGAACTCGGCAAGGTCGGCGGCAAGGAGGGCGAGGCCCCCCTCGACGCCCACGCCCCCGGCGTCCGCACCGACCCGGACGAGGCCGCCGCGTACGTCGCCGCGACCGGTGTGGACGCCCTGGCCGTCGCGGTCGGCTCCTCGCACGCCATGACCGAGCGCACCGCCGCCCTCGACCACGAGCTGATCGGCCGGCTCCGCGACGCCGTGCCCGTACCGCTCGTCCTGCACGGCTCCAGCGGCGTCCCGGACGACGAGATCCGCCGGGCCGTCGCCGCGTCCGGCATGGTCAAGGTCAACGTCGGCACCGCCCTGAACACCGCGTTCACCGGAGCCGTCCGCGCCCACCTCGCCGAGCACCCCACCGGCGTCGACCCCCGCAAGTACCTGGCACCCGCCCGCGAGGCCATGGCCACCACGGTCACCGGCTTCCTCGCCCTGATGGGCTGAGCACTCCACAGTGACCGAACTCCGACACCGCCGAACCTCCTGTTCGATTGGTTGACCGGAATTCCCCTGGGAAATGCGCACCCACACAAATACTGTTGGCACATGACAAACAAGATGGGAATCGCGCTTCGGGCAGCAGGAACAGGGACAGCCGCCCCGCTTCTCGCTACAGGGTTGACAAGCTCAGCCCACGCTGAGGTTCACACCCTGTCGGCCGGCTGCACGACCACTGGCGCTGCCGCATACATAAGAATGAGCACCACCCAGAACGACGGCCCGTCCAACAAATGGACGCTGCACATGGAAATCACCGATACGGCCAGCGATGGACACCACGCCCGAGCCCGCTTCGTGTCCGTCACCGCCAATGGCAAGCGCAAGTACTGGGCCTGGCACTACAACTACGGCGGGCCGGGCACAGTGGTCGTCGAGACCACCGCACAAGACACCAGCAGCGGGATCATCAAGCTGGGAATTCAAGCGGCCAGAGCGGAAAAATCCACCGTTCTGAACAGTTGCTTGGACCTCAGGTCCCCCTGACGCCACCCTGTTGACGGCAACACATGCGTGGAGGCGGTCCGTGACTCGCAATGCCACAGACCGCCTCCACCACGCCCCTTGCAACAAATTTTACGAATCGGCGATTTTCAGCCAGTCCAGAATAGCGTTGCAATTGTTTCCGGTTTCACAGGAAAGCTTGATCGTGTTCTCGCCCTCCTGAAGGGTCACCGGCGCCCACGTGGTTTGCCAGTTCTTTTCCAAGTCAGGGTCATCGCTGTTGATGAAGTTCTTGAGGCCAATCGGAGAACCATTCTCCTTGCCGTTCACCGTCAGGGTGGCGTCCGCGTCCTCGGCCGGAATGGAATAGCGCACGTACAGCTTGTATTCGCCGCCCCGCTTGAGGCTTGCCTCCCAGGTGACAGAAGACCCCACGGCGTTGAAGTCCTTCACATAGGACCCTCCAGGACCCTCCGCGCCCTTGACCGAGTTGTCGAGCTTCGCCGTGCCGCCCAGCTTCAGCATGGCGGCGTCCTGCTTCGGCAGGTCGGCCGGGGCGGAGGCGCTCTGCGACGGGGTCGGCGTCGGGGACTCCTCGACCTTCGAGCCCGGCCCCTGCGTGGACGTGGCCTCGTCCTTCTTCTTGTCCTTGTCGCCGTCGCCCGTGAGCAGCGCCGCGCCGATGCCGATCAGCACCACGGCGACCACCGCGACAGCGGCAATCAGCAGACCCTTGGTGTTCGGCCCGCCCTTGCCGGACCCGCCCGCGCCGCCGCGCCCGCCCGGCTGCGGCACCTGCGCGGTGGTCGCGCCACCGGGGTACGTCTCCGGCGCGGCGTACTGCGGATTCGGCCGGTTGTACGCGCCCTGCGGCGGCGGATAGCCGTACCCCTGCTGCGAAGGCTGCTGCGGCTGCCCGTACTGGCGCTCGCCCACGTTGCGCACCTGGTTGTACGAGGTCCTCGGCACACCCGGCTGGGCGGCGGGGCCGGGGTAGCCGTAGCCGCCCTGTCCCGGCGGCTGCGCACCGGCCGCCTGCCCGTCCGCGTAGAGGTAGCCGAACGGATCGTCGTCCTCGGGTGTGCTCGCGCCGTTGTTCCCGGCCATCCCTGGGTCACTCCTCACCATGTCGCCAGCCGTCGCCGAATATCGCCAGCCGTCGCCGACCGGGCGAGCCTACCCCGAATGGCCGATGTCAAGAATTGACACGGATCGCCGCCGGAATCCCCGCGCGGCAGCGCGGGGAAACATCAGCCGGCCCTGCGGTGAACCTTCGCCCTCGACCGCTTCTCGATGTACATCCGCTGGTCGGCGGAGCGCAGCACCTCTTCGGCGGTCATCCCGCACTCCGCCCAGCCGATCCCGAAGCTCGCCCCGACGCGCACCGCGCGCCCGTCCACCCGGATCGGCGGAATGATGGCGTTCCGCAGGCGAACGGCCAGGTCAGCGGCGTCCGCCGCGCCGAGCCCGTCCGCGAGGACGACGAATTCGTCACCCCCGAGCCGGGCGACGGTGTCCCCGTCCCGGACGCAGGTGCTGAGCCGGCGGGCCACCTCGATGAGCACCGCGTCACCCGTGTGGTGCCCGAAGCGGTCGTTGATGGACTTGAAGCCGTCCAGGTCGCAGAAGAGGACCGCGAGCCCCTTCGCGCCGTCGTCGCGGGCCGTGTCCGGCGCCACCGCGTGCACATGGTGGTCGAAGGGGTGCGCGCCGGGGCCGGTCGCCGGGTAGGGCCCGCGTCCGTCGTCCCCGTACGCCGCGTCCAGCGCCTCCACGTCGGTGGTGGCCGCCGCGTCCGGGCGGGCGCACAGCCGGGCGCCGAGCCGGGCGCGCAGCTCCGCGCTGTTGGGCAGGCCGGTGAGCGCGTCGTGCGAGGCGCGGTGCGCGAGGTTCAGCTCGTGGCGCTTGCGCTCCTCTATGTCCTCGACATGCGTCAGCAGGAACCGGGGCCCGTCCGTGGTGTCCGCGACGACGGAGTTGCGCAGCGAGACCCACAGATAGGTGCCGTCCCGGCGGCCCAGGCGCAGCTCGGCGCGGCCGCCCTCGGCGGAGGTACGGAGCAGGGTGCCGATGTCCTCGGGGTGGACCAGGTCGGCGAAGGAGTAGCGGCGCAGCACCGAGGCGGGGCGGCCCAGCAGCCGGCACAGCGCGTCGTTCGTCCGCAGCAGCCGCCCCTGCTGGTCCCCGCCCAGCTCGGCGATCGCCATGCCGCTGGGGGCGTACTCGAAGGCCTGGCGGAAGGACTCCTCGCTGGCCCGGAGCGCCTGCTGCTCGCGCTCCAGCCGGACCAGGGCCCGCTGCATATTCGCGCGGAGGCGGGCGTTGCTGATGGCTATGGCGGACTGCGAGGCGTACATCTGGAGCGCCTCGCGCCCCCAGGCACCCGGCCGGCGCCCGTTGCGGGGCCGGTCGACGGATATGACGCCGAGCAGGTCCGAGCCGGCGCCGGAGGTGTACATCGGGGCGTAGAGGCGGTCCTGCGGGTGCCACTCGTCCTCGAAGCGGGGCTCGGGGCCCTCGGTGTGCCACTGCGGTACGTCGTCGTCGAGGAGGACCCAGCCCTCGGTGTGGGGTATGAACCGCAGCCCGTCCCACGCCTCGCCCATGACGAGCCGGCGCTCCCAGGAGGCGCGGGAGCCGACCCGGCCGGTGATCAGGGCCTCGGCGGCGTGGTTGCCGGCGAGGGAGGCGACGACGAGGTCGCCGTCGTGGCGGACGAGGTTGACGCAGGCAAGCTCGTAGCCGAGGTGGGCGACGATCCCGTCGGCCACGGTCTGCAGGGTGTCGGCCAGACTCCGTGCCGTGTTGAGATCGGCGACGGCCTGGTGCAGCTGCCGCATCGTCGCGAGGCGGACGTAGGGCTCCGACTCGGCCTCCATTGCTCGCACTCCCCGAGACCTCGACAGCACTCCAGAATTCATATCGACGTACATGACGTACTTACTGCAGTGTCACGGCAACTGAATCACAGCGAGCTGTGCACCCGGTACACAGGGTCAACAAATATCGCACTCTGTGACTCAAGTCACAAACGAGCAGGGAGTGATCGTCGCAGGTCAGCGGCTCGGGAGGCGGAGCAGGTCCGGAGCCGGTCCTAGGACCCGGCTGGTCCCCTGGCCCGATGCGGGGGCGCGGAGCGCGGCACTAGCGTTCCCGGTGTGTTGCAGCAGACGAAGCCCCCCACCCCGCGTACCGAGTCCGTCCCCCATGCTGAGGGGGTGAGCAACGAAGAGTTCCGGGCCGCCCTGTCGCGGCTGGCGGCCGGCGTGGTGCTGGTCACCGCCCAGGAGCCGCCGCTCGACGAGGACGGCCGCGGCGAGGACGTCGGCATGACCGCGACCGCCTTCATGTCGGTCTCGCTGGATCCGCCGCTGGTCCTGGTGAGCCTGCGCAACGATTCCCGGATGGACGACCTGCTGGCGGAGCAGCCACTGTGGGCGGTCTCCGTGCTGGCGGAGAGCCAGCGGCACATCGCGGGCCGGTTCGCGATGAAGGGCCGGATCAGCGACCGGCTGCTCTTCGAGGACATCCCGTACGTGCGCGGCGAGGTCACCGGCGCCCCGCTGGCGGGCGGCGCGCTGGCGACGCTGGAGTGCCGGACGGAGCAGCGGGTGCTCGCAGGCGACCACACGCTGGTGATCGGCCGGGTGCTGAGCGCGCGGGTGCCGAGCGGGGAGGGCGGCCCGCTGACGTACTTCCGGGGGCGCTACCGCCAACTGGGCTGAGCGCTCACCAGTCGCGGCCCGTGCGGCCCCGCTTCGTCTCGCCGCGCTGCTTCTTCTCCCGCAGCCGGCGTTCGTTGATGCCCCGGGGCACCTTCCGCTTCACGCGCGGCCGGGGCGGCGGCGCGGTCGCCTCGGCCAGCAGGGACGCCAGCCGCACGGCGGCCGTCTCGCGGTTGCGCCACTGGGAGCGGTGCTCGGAGGCCCGGACCGCGATCACGCCGCCCGTCAGCCGGCCGGCCAGCCGCTCCAGCGCCCGTTCCTTCCACACCTCCGGCAGCGCTTCGGTGGCCGCGAGGTCGAACCGCAGCTCCACCTGCGAGTCGCTGGTGTTGACGTGCTGCCCGCCCGGCCCCGAGGACCTGGAGAAACGCCACATCAGTTCGGCCTCCGGCAGGGAGACCGAACCGCGGATGACATAGGGCCCGGACATGTCACCCATGTTCCCCGCCCCGCCGGGGGTTCGTCACCTCTTTTTGCGGCGCCGGGTCTCCCCTTCGGCAAAGAAAGTAAAGGCACGCGGAACCTCGTGGTCCCCTGTCGGCGTTATGAACGATGACGGTAGCTTCGTGACCGCGAAGCCCGCACCCGACAGATGAAAGGGACTTCCCATGGCAGTAAGCCTGTCCAAGGGCGGCAACGTCTCCCTCACCAAGGAGGCCCCCGGCCTCACCGCCGTCACGGTCGGCCTCGGCTGGGACGTCCGTACCACCACCGGCACCGACTTCGACCTCGACGCCTCGGCGATCGCGGTCAACGCGGGCGGCAAGGTCTACTCCGACGCCCACTTCGTCTTCTTCAACAACAAGGCGACGCCGGACCAGACCATCGTGCACACCGGTGACAACCTCACGGGTGCCGGCGAGGGCGACGACGAGCAGATCAACGTCAACCTGGCGGGCCTGCCGGCCGACGTGGACAAGATCGTCTTCCCGGTCTCGATCTACGACGCCGAGACCCGCAGCCAGAACTTCGGCCAGGTGCGCAACGCGTACATCCGCATCCTCAACCAGGCCGGCGGCGCCGAGATCGCCCGCTACGACCTGAGCGAGGACGCCGCCACCGAGACCGCCATGGTCTTCGGCGAGCTGTACCGCAACGGCGCCGAGTGGAAGTTCCGTGCCGTGGGCCAGGGTTACGCCTCCGGCCTGCGCGGCATCGCCTCGGACTTCGGCGTCAGCCTCTGACCCAGCGCGTCAGCCTCTGACCCAGCGCGTCGGTCTCCGGCCGAGTACATCGGTCCTTGACCCACGAGCGGTCCGGGAGCCGGTCAGCCGTTCGCGGCCGGCCGGCTCCCGCCGTACAGCCAGGTCTTCCACAGCCCCGACAGATCCTGCCCGGTCGCCTGCTCCACGTACGCGGTGAAGTCCGCCGTGGACGCGTTGCCGTGCCGGTACTTCCGCGTCCAGCCCTTGAGCAGCGCGAAGAACTCCTCGTCGTCGTCGACGGCCTCGCGGATCTTGTGGATCACCATCGCCCCGCGCCCGTACACCGGATCGTCCGAGATCCGCGCGGCGGACGGCGGAGCGGCCGGGGCGAACGCCCAGTTGTCCTCGTCCTCGTAGGCGTCCCGGAAGGACTCCGCGGCCGGGGTGTCCTCCTTCTCCTCCTCCCACAGCCACTCCGCGTACGTCGCCAGACCCTCGTTCAGCCACATGTCGCGCCAGCTCTCCGGTGTGACCGAGTCGCCGAACCACTGGTGCGCCATCTCGTGGACGAGCAGCCCGGCGCTCGGCGGGCCGGGGAAGAACGGCCGGGTCTGCGTCTCCAGCGCGTACCCGGCGTCGTCCTCGCGCTCCACGATCGCGCCCGTCGCCGAGAACGGATACGGGCCGAAGTGCTCCGTCTCCCAGGCGACGATCTCCGGCACCCGGGCCACGGTCCGCGCGCTCTCCTTCGCCACCTCCGGGTCCACCGCCGTGAACACGGTGACGCCGCCCGGCATCGTGGACGTCTTCGTCTCGAACCGGCCGATCGCCAGCGTCGCCAGATAGCTCGCCATCGGCTCGGCGGTGTGCCAGCGGAAGGTGGTGCGGCCCTTCTTCGTCGCCGGCGGTCCGGCGAGCACACCGTTGGAGACCGCCGTAAGCCCCTCGGGGACGGTGACCGTCAGGTCGTACGCCGCCTTGTCGCTCGGGTGGTGGTTGCCCGGGAACCAGGCCATCGAGCCGGTCGGTTCGCCGAGGGCCACCGCCCCGTCGTCGGTCGGCAGCCAGCCCTCCTCGGACTCGTCCGGGTCCGTGACGGTCTTCGGGGAGCCGGAGTAGCGCACGACGGCGCGGAAGGTCTCGCCCCGGTGCAGCCGGTCCTCGACCTCCGCTTCCGTACGGAGCGTCAGCTCGTTGCCCGCCCGGTTCACGGCGGCCGGACGCCCCTCCACGGTCGCCGAGTCCACGGTCAGCCCGGCCAGGTCCAGATTGAACGAGCTGAGGTCCTGCGTGGCCCGCGCGGTGATCTCCACGGTGCCGCGCAGCGTCTGCCCGGCCGGGTCCACATCGAGCGTGATGGCGTAGTGCGAGACGTCGTAGCCGCCGTTGCCCAGCTTCGGGAAGTACGGATCGCGCACCCCGGCCGCGCCCGGCCTGCCCTCCACCCCGCCTGAACAGGCGGGCGCGAGGAGTGCGAGGGCGAGCAGCGGGAAGGCGGCGCGGGCCGTCCTTCGACGTACCGGAGTTCGATGATCCACACGGATGATCCTATGTGCGGAATGTCGTAATCCGGGGCGTCGAAGGAGGGCCCGCGCCGCCGGGGCCCGGAGCGGCGTCCGGACCCGGAGCGGCGTCCGGACCGGGAGCGCCGCCGCTCAGAGCACCGCGATGCCCAGCGGGCGTTCGCCGGCCGCGAGGCGTACCGGGGACGCCGTGCCGTCCAGGTCGACGATCGTGATCCCGTTCCAGTACCCGTCGCGGGTGAACCCGCCGGTGACGTACGCGGTACGGCCGTCCCGTGACACGGCGACGTCCTCGTGCGGGCCGTCCAGGTCCACGACGCGCTCGGAGCCGTCCGGGTCACGGATCGTCAGGGACACATCCTGGTCGTCGGACGCGATCGGGCCCGTGCCGACGACGAGCAGCGTGCCGTCCGGCGCCATCGTCGCCCCGTGCTGGTGCGTGTCGGCCGTCATCCGCTCCACGGTCACCTTCCCGGTGCGCGGGTCGAGGACGGCGAGCCGCTCCCCCTCGAACGGCAGCAGCAGCTTCCCGTCCGAGGGCCGGACCACCGCGTAGTGCGGCTTCAGCCAGGAGCCGAGCCCGCCCTCGGTGCCGTACGGGGCGACCTCCATCCGCTCGGTGCGCAGCGTGTCCGTACGGACGGACGTCACGTCGAACGAGTCGTGCCCGGTGGCGTACACCTCCGCGCCGTCGCGCGAAACGTCCACGTCGAAGGGCCGGCGCCCGACCGGAACCGTGTCGGTCACCTTCCGGGTGCCGGTGTCGATGACCTCCAGGACCCCGTTGTCGCCGGGCACGTTGACGCCGACGTACACCCGCCGGCCGTCGGGGGCCAGCGCGATACCCATCCCGCCGCCCCGGTACTCGCCGGTGGTCGCGGGTCCGGTGCGCGTCTTGTACGGGATGCGGTCCAGCCGGGTCCGCTTCTCCGTGTCCACGACCGCGACGCCCTCGGCGGTGGCCACCCACGCCCGGCCGTCCTTCCCGACCACGAGCCCGTACGGGGCGGTGCCCACCTCGACGCGGTCGAACGCGCCGCGCTCCGGATCGACGAAGGTGACGGTGTCGCCCCCGAAGTCCGCGACGAGCAGGGTGCCCTCGGGGGTGGCGCCGGACTCCGGCGTGACGGAGGGCGCGGGCGCCTGCGAGGCGGGCGCCTCGGCGGCGGCGGAGGTGGAGGCGGCGGGCGCGGGCTCGTCCGCGGCACAGCCGGCGAGCAGGGCCGCCGCCGCGACGGCGGCCAGCAGGGGAGGAACGGCGCGCAGAGTACGGCGGCGGGTCATCGAGGGCCTCCCGGGTCCGCGCCCGGGTCCGAGGCCGGGTCCGCGCCCTCGTTCGTCCCCGCGCCCTCATCCACGTCCCGCTCCGAGGCCGTCGCCGCGCGCAGCAGCTCCGCGAGGGCGGTGAAACCGCGCCGCTCCGCGTGTTCCCGCGCGGTCACCCCGTCTCCGTCCGCGAGCCCCGGCGTCGCGCCCGCCGTGAGCAGCAGCTCCACGATCTCCTGGTGCGCCCGGCCGCCGTCGCCGAGGATCACGGCCTCCAGCAGGGCGGTCCAGCCCAGCCGGTTGACGTGGTCCACGTCGATGTCGGTGGCCCGCAGCAGCTCCCGTACGTACGCGACATGGCCGCGCTCGCTCGCCGGGATCAGCGCGATCCCGCCGAACCGGTTGCGCAGGGACAGGTCCGGGCCGGCCGGCAGCAGGACGCGCAGCATCTCGATGCTGCCGGTCACACCGGTGGCGAGCCAGGGGCTCTCCTCGCGCCGGTCCTGCGCGTCGGGGTCCGCGCCGGCCGCGACGAGCAGCCGGGCGGCCCCGACGTGGTTCCCGTGGACGGCCAGGAGCAGCGGGGTGCGCAACTCCTCGTCGCGGGCGTCCACACGGGCACCGCCCTCGATCGCGGCGCGCACGGCATCGGTGTCGCCGGCGCGTGCGGCGTCGAGCAACCGGTGATCGAGGGCGTTCATGTCCGTCTCCCCAGGGGATACCCCCAATGCAGACGTTTCACCCGTGCGGGTGGAATAGCCTACGTTCCCGCTGTGTTGGCGTCTGACAACGGTACTGTCGTTCGCAGAGAGCGAAGGCGGTGGGCTGGTTGATTCGTGCGTACAAGTTTCTCATGCGGCCCACCGCGGGGCAGGCGATCGCTCTCGGCGAGATGCTGCGCGATCACTGCTCGCTCTACAACGGGGCGCTGCAAGAACGTCGTGATGCCTACCGGCATCCGTCGAGGACAAGCGTCCGGTACGGCATGCAGTCCGGACAACTCAAGGACATCCGTGCCTTCGATCCCGAACACCAGGGTCGCTGGTCGTTCAGCTCCCAGCAAGCCACACTTCGACGTCTGGACAAGGCGTTTTCCGCGTTCTTCCGCAGAGTCGAGGCAGGGGACAAGCCAGGATATCCGCGCTTTCGCGGGGTGAACTGGTTCGACACGGTGGATTTTCCCCGGAACGGGGATGGGTGTCGTTGGGACTCCACTCCCCATACCCCGGTCACTCGTGTGCGTTTCCAGGGCATCGGGCATGTCAGAGTCAACCATCATCGCGCGGTGACCGGCACGGTCAAGACCATCAGTGTGAAACGCGAGGGCCGCAAATGGTTCGTCGTGCTCACTGCCGAACAGCCCCTGCCCGAACCACTGCCCGCAACCGGTTCCGCCATCGGAATCGATCTCGGGATCGCGTCGTTCCTCACCGACTCCAACGGCACCCACGTCTCCAACCCGCACCACGCCCGCAAGGCCGCCCGCAAGTTGGAGGCCGCGCAGCGGTCACTGTCCCGTTTCCCCCGGTGCAGGGCCAAGGACCGTACCCGTAGTCACCAGCGGGCAGTGGAGAAAGTCGCGGCCCTGCACCGCAGGACACGGCGTCGCAGGATCGACCATGCTCACAAGACCGCGCTCACTCTGGTGCGGGGGCACGACTTTATCGCGTACGAGGACCTCAAGATCCGCAACATGCTCAAGGCCCCCTCGCCGAAGCCCTCTGCCGATGCACCGGGTCTGTTCCTGCCCAACGGGGCTTCGTCCAAGGCGGGGCTGAACCGTTCAATCACCGATGCCGGGTGGGGGGTATTCGTGACGATCCTGAACGCAAAGGCTGAAAGTGCCGGGCGGGAAGTGGTCGCCGTGGACCCCCGCAACACTTCGCAGCGGTGCCCCGAATGCGGGCACACCGCGAGGGAGAACCGGCCCACGCAAGAGAAGTTCCGCTGCGTCGACTGCGGCCACCAGGCCCACGCGGACGAAGTCGGGGCACTCAACGTTCTACGGGCCGGGCTGGCCCGTCGCGACGCCAACACGGCATAGCGAGAAGCCCCGCCCCAGTGCGGGGAGGAGTCACGGAGATCCACGACACCCTGACCGCTCTGGCCCAGGGCCTGTCCAGCCAGCAGATGCTCCTCCAGGCCGCCGACCGGACCTGGGACACCGACCCGGACGCCGCCCGCCGCCACGTCAGCACCGCCGCGGGCATCGCCGAACGCAACCTCGCCGAGGCCCGCCGCTTCGTCCACGACCTGGCCCCCGCCGACCTCGCCGAGGGCGGCGGCCTCGAAGCCGCCCTGCACGCCATCGCCGCCCGCGAGACCGCCCAGGCACAGGGCAGGCTCACCGTCCGCTGCCACATCGAGGGCGCCCCGCACACCGTCCTGCCCGGCCGCACCCAGTCCGCGCTGCTCCGGATCGCCCAGGGCGCCCTCGCCAACGTCACCGAGCACGCCGGAGCCACCGAGGCCGCCCTCACCCTGACCCACCTGGACGACCGCACCGTCCTCGACATCGCCGACAACGGCCGCGGCTTCACACCCGCCGCCGGGCCCACCGCCCCCGCCGGGGTGCGCGGCCACGGCCTGCCCGCCATGCGCGCCCGGCTGCGCCAGCTCGGCGGCACCCTCACCATCGAATCGGCCCCCGGCGAAGGCACCGTCGTCACCGCCACCGTGCCGACCCCGCCGGCCGCCACCGCGGCCCCCACACCCCAGGACCCCGCATGACCGCCGACCGCATCCGCATCCTCCTCTGCGACGACCACGCCGTCGTACGCGCCGGGCTCCTCGCCCTCCTCGGCAGCGAACCCGACATCGAGGTCATCGGCGAGGCCGGCAGCGGCGAGGAGGCCGTCGCCCTCACCGCCCGGCTCACCCCCGACGTCGTCCTGATGGACCTCCAGCTCGGCTCCGGCATCGACGGCGTCGAGGCCACCCGCCGCATCGCGGCCGGCACCGGCACCCACGTCCTCGTGCTCACCACGTACGACACCGACGCCGACATCACCCGCGCCATCGAGGCCGGCGCCACCGGCTACCTCCTCAAGGCCGAACGCCCCGAGGAACTCTTCGCCGCCATCCGCTCCGCCGCCCAGGGCCGCACCACGCTCTCGCCGCCCGTCGCCAGCCGCGTCATGGCCCGGATGCGGGCCCCGCGCCCCACCCTCACCGACCGCGAACGCGACATCCTCGGCCAGCTCTCCCGGGGCCTCGGCAACCGCGACATCGCCCGCGCCCTGTTCATCAGCGAGGCCACGGTCAAGACCCACCTCGGCCGGATCTACGACAAGCTCGGCGTGGACACCCGCGCCGGAGCCGTGGCCGTCGCCAAGGAGCAGCGCCTGCTGTCCTGAACCGCGGGTGCCGGACCGGCGCACCGGGCATGACACCATCGACCCGTGCTCGACATCGGCTACTCCCTCTCCCGCCGCTTCCCGGACCCCCCGCAGACCGACTACCGCCGCGCGGACGTCCACACCCTGCGCCACGACCTGTTCTCCGGGGACGTCTATCTCGCGGACACCAAGGAGGACCGGGAACTGTCCACAGCCTGGGGATGGGTGCCGGTGCTCGACTTCGCCTGGGCGCTGTGCGACATCGTCGAGCGGATCGACCAGGACCCGCGCGGCAACCGCTCGCACCGCCGCCAGCAGGCCGAACTCGACTTCACCGAATCGTCGGACCGCATGCTGTTCGAGCGCCGCTTCGGCTGGGTGAACATCGAGGCCGACTGGATGGACGCCGAGGAGCCCCCGCTCACCTTCAGCCACTCGCTGCTGCGCCGCGAGGCCCGCGACTTCCTGCACGACCTGATCGCCGACCTGGCCGACATGCACGAGGGCCTGGCCGACAACCCGACGATCTGGACCCTCCAGTCCCGCTTCCCCCGCCTCTGACCCGTACGGGCCGGAGCCGCCCCCCGTACACACCGGCGCGCGCCCCCGTAACACCCGCGCGGGCGCGCCCTACGCCTCCACCCGCACCCCGATCTGGGCCGCGAACGCCGGTGCCAGCTCCATCAGTTGCAGCGGGCTGATCACCGCGCCCGCCAGCCGCTCCACCCCCCGCGCGATGTCCAGCTCGGCCGCCGCCCGCAGGTCCACCGCCTCCATCCGCGCCGCGCTGAAGTCCGCCCGTCTCAGCACACAGTCCCGGAACTCCACCCGCTTCAGCCGGGCGCCCCCGAAGTCCGGCTCCGCCAGCACACAGCCCTCGAACACCACATCGGTCAGCCGGGCCTCGCGCAGATTCAGGTAGTCGATCTTCCCGCCCCGCACCAGCACCCGTTCCAGCACGGCGCCGTGCAGCTGCACCCCGCCCAGGCGGGCGTCCACGACCTCCACGTCCCGCAGGGACGCCGACGCGAGATCCGTGCCCACCCCCCGTACGCCCGTCAGCACCGAGTCGATGAAGCGCGCCCGGCCCAGCGCCGCCCGGTCCAGGGCGCAGGCCTCCAGCGCGCAGTCCATGAACCGCGCGCCTCGCCCCGACGCGTCCGCCAGGTCCACGGACCCGAACCGCACCCCGTCGTAATCCCCGTCCGGCTCCAGGCCGTCCCCGTCGAACTCCACCAGCGGCGGCAACCGCACCTCCGGCCGCCGAGCCGCCGCGATACCGCCACCGGAACCACCACCACGCACCATGCCCCCATCGTGACGCACGCCACTGACAACGCCCGCGGGGGCCGCGCGGTCAGGCCCCTTCGGCCCCGCCCAGCGCGGCCAGCGCGCCGTCCGTCAGCCGGTACACCGTCCACTCGTCCTGCGGGCGCGCGCCCAGCGACTCGTAGAAGGCGATCGACGGGGCGTTCCAGTTCAGCACCGACCACTCCAGGCGCTCGTAGCCCCGCTCCACGCAGATCCGCGCCAGCTCCGTCAGCAGCGCCTTGCCGTGCCCGCCGCCGCGCCGCTCCGGCCGCACGTACAGGTCCTCCAGGTAGATGCCGTGCACCCCGCGCCACGTCGAGAAGTTCAGGAACCACAGCGCGAAGCCGACGACCTCGCCGTCCTCGTCCGACTCCGCGATGTGCGCGAAGGCCGCCGGACGCTCGCCGAAGAGCGCCTCCCGCAACTGCTCCTCCGTCGCACGGACCTCGTGCAACGCCTTCTCGTAATCGGCCAGCTCACGGACCATGGCGTAGATCAGGGGGACATCGGCGGCAGTCGCGGTACGAATCATGGGGGCAGCGTAAACAGCCCCTCCCCGCTCCCGGCAGGGCCCCCGCCCCGCCGGCCGCCGGACGCTCTACCCGCGCCGGCCCAGCAGTACGCGCGCGATCTCCGCCTGCTCCGGCGCCAGCCGCCGCGCCCCGTCCCCGACCGTCCAGCACGCGTTCTGGAGCACCCGGCCCAGCGTCCACGCCACCGCACGCGCCCGGTCCAGTCCCAGCACCCCGGTCATCGCGTCGAACCGCCGCCCCACCGCGTCCGCGTCGAACCGGTTCGCCAGCGCGGGCAGCAGCTCGAACCCGGCATCCCCCACCAGCGGCTTCGGATCGATGGCCACCCAACGCCGACCACCGCCCCCGCCGTCCTCGCCACCCCCGCCACCTCCGCCGTCCTCGCCGCCCCCGCCGTCCTCGCCCGCCAGCACGTTCCCGAAGTGCAGGTCCCAGTGCAGCAGCCGGTCTCCCGGCTCCCCCGCCACCTCGCGCACCGCCGCCGCACAGTCGCGTACGAGCCCCCGCTCGCCCTCGTCCGCCAGCGCCGCCGCGACCCCGGGCGCGGCGGCGGTCATCCGGGCCGCGGCTTCCCCGAGCCCGCGCAGCCCGCACTCCGCGCCCGGCCGCACCGCCGTCAGCCCCGCCAGCAGCCCGGCGATCACCCGCACCGCCCGGTCCGCGTCCGCCATGCCCTCCAGCGAACGGCGCCCGTCCAGCCGCTCCAGGAGCATCGTCCCGGTCGCCGCATCATGGGCCAGCAGCCGCACGGCCCCGGCCCCGGCCCCGGCCGCACCCCACAGCCGCAGCGCGACCGGCTCCCCGGCGGTCTCCTCGTCCACCAGCTGCAACTTCAGCACCGCCGGACGCCCGTCCCCCACCCGCACCACCGGCAGGACCAGCGCGCACACCCCGTACATCGCATCGCCGTCCAGCCGCAGCTCCCAGCGCTCCAGGAACTCCGCCGCCCTTCCCGGCAGCGCGGCCACGAAACCGCGCCCGGCGGCCCCGTTGAAGGCGGACTGACTGGCGACAAGGGCATCAGGGATCTCGATCACACCCCGAACCCTAGAAAACGAACCACGAAAAAACCGGGCCGGCGAAGAGCCGGCCCGGTGAGGGAGCCCCCTGTCGGATTCGAACCGACGACCTACGCATTACAAGTGCGTTGCTCTGGCCATCTGAGCTAAGGAGGCGTGTCGGAGCAGTCTAACCAAACCGGTCACCCGCGCGGTGCGGAAATCTCACACCCTGGGAAGTGCTGACAGATTCCAAACCGCCAGGTAGCGTCCTTGCAGGTCCACTCGGATGGACCAGACCACTCCCTTACCACGGATCGTCCGGCACGTACCTGCCGGTGGAGGAGAAGCATCAGCATGGCCAGTGTCACGTTCGACAAGGCGTCCCGCGTCTACCCCGGCTCCACGAAGCCCGCGGTCGACCAGCTCGAGATCGACATCGCGGACGGCGAGTTCCTCGTCCTCGTCGGTCCCTCCGGTTGTGGCAAGTCCACCTCGCTCCGCATGCTCGCGGGTCTTGAGGACGTCAACGGCGGTGCCATCCGCATCGGCGACCGCGACGTCACGCACCTGCCGCCGAAGGACCGGGACATCGCCATGGTGTTCCAGAACTACGCGCTCTACCCGCACATGACCGTCGCGGACAACATGGGCTTCGCGCTCAAGATCGCCGGTGTCAACAAGACCGAGATCCGGGCGAAGGTCGAAGAGGCCGCCAAGATGCTGGACCTCACCGACTACCTGGACCGCAAGCCGAAGGCGCTCTCCGGTGGTCAGCGCCAGCGTGTGGCGATGGGCCGCGCCATCGTGCGTGAGCCGCAGGTGTTCCTCATGGACGAGCCGCTGTCGAACCTCGACGCCAAGCTCCGTGTCTCCACCCGTACGCAGATCGCCTCGCTCCAGCGCCGTCTGGGCATCACGACCGTGTACGTCACGCACGACCAGGTCGAGGCCCTCACCATGGGTGACCGCGTCGCGGTCCTCAAGGACGGTCTGCTCCAGCAGGTCGACTCGCCGCGCAACATGTACGACAAGCCGGCGAACCTCTTCGTGGCCGGCTTCATCGGCTCCCCGGCGATGAACCTCGTCGAGGTCCCGATCACCGACGGCGGCGTGAAGTTCGGCAACAGCGTCGTCCCGGTCTCCCGCGAGGCGCTGACCGCCGCCGCCAACCGCGGCGACACCACGGTCACGGTCGGCATCCGCCCCGAGCACTTCGACATCGTCGAGCACGGCGGCGCCGCCGCCAAGGGCCTCAGCAAGGACTCCTCGGAGGCCCCGGCCGGCCTGGCCGTCTCGGTCAACGTGGTCGAGGAGCTGGGCGCCGACGGCTTCGTCTACGGTGCCGCCGAGGTCGGTGGCGAGCACAAGGACCTGGTCGTCCGCGTCGGCGGCCGCGCCGTCCCGGAGAAGGGCACCAAGCTGCACGTCGTGCCCCGCCCGGACGAGCTGCACGTCTTCGCCACGTCGACCGGTGAGCGCCTCACCGCCTGACGATCCGGCACACGCTGTACGGTGGCCCCGCACGAGCTTCGTGCGGGGCCACCGCGCGTCCGGGAGGGCCGGAAGGTTTGAACCGGCGAGAGCCGATACCCCACCGATGCCCCACCGATTCCCCTCCACAACGGTCATTTCACCCGCGATCGTCAACACGCGATTCGAAAAGCACACTCGAACCGTCCCCCGCCAGGGTGACGTATTGTCGCCTCGCCATCACCGACCGCTACGCTCGCTGCGTGACCCACTCCGTGCGCCGTATCGGCCGAACTCTCGCTTTCGTACTGCCCGTCGTCATGGTCCTGTCCGGGACCCTCGCGGTCACCGCCGTGCCGTGGGCAGCCAGCAACTCCGACTCGCAGCTCCTCGCCGCGTCGGCCCGCTCCGTCTCCGACGCCGACGCCGCCGCCAAGCCGCGCGCCCCGCAGGACGTCCTGCGCGACCGGCTCGTCCAGGAGCTGCGGGCCAAGGACCCCGGCGTCGCCCTGACGCACCTCCAGCGCGCCGTCGAGGGCCGCCCCTCGCTCGCCAAGCACTGCATGTCCATCGCGAAGACCCTCGGCAAGGCCGCCGTCGACAAGTACGGCCCGACCCGGGCGCACCGCTTCTCGCGCCCCGTCTGCGACACCTCGTTCGCCTCGGGCGTCGCCCAGTTCAGCTGACCGGAGCGACCCGAAGTTCCGCTCACCGAAGCGACTCATCACGCTGCCGGGCACGACATATCGTGCCTGGCATGCATACGTTTCCGACGCAGGCCGTGATCCTGGCGGGTGGCCAGGGGTCACGGCTGCGCCCGTACACCGACGACCGCCCCAAGCCGATGGTCGAGATCCCCGGTACGGGGACTCCGATCATCGGCCATCAGCTGTCCTGGCTCGCCGCCGAGGGCGTCACCGACGCCGTGGTGTCGTGCGGGCATCTCGCCGAGGTGCTCCAGGAGTGGCTGGCCGACGCGGTGCTGCCGCTGCGCGTGACGACGGTGGTGGAGCCGGAGCCGCTGGGACGCGGCGGCGGCCTGAAGTACGCCGCCGCGCACCTGCCGCAGCCGGACGAGCCCTGGTACGCGACGAACGGCGACATCTGGACCCGGTTCTCGCTGCGCGAGATGGCGGCCTTCCACGCGGAGCGCGACGCCACCGCGACCCTGGCGCTGGCGCGGCCGCGGATTCCATGGGGCGCGGTCGAGACCGACGCCTTCGGCCACATCACGGACTTCATCGAGGCACCGCCGTCGCCGTACCTGATCAACGCGGGCGTGTACGTGTTCTCCCCCGCGTTCACCTCGCTGCTGCCGGACCGGGGCGACCACGAGCGGACGACGTTCCCCCGGCTGGCCCGCGAACGCCGGCTGGCCGGCTACCCGCTGCCGCACGGCGCGTACTGGCGGGCCATCGACACCGCGAAGGACCTGACGGAGGCCGCCAAGGAGCTGGAGGGCCGGTAGCGGCGGCGCACAGGACAGCCGTGGGACGACCCGCAGTACGGGGAAGAGGGGCGGGCCCGGAGGAAGTCCTCCGGGCCCGCCCCTCTTCCCTCGCGGGCGCTCGCGCTCAGCCCAGGAGGCCGCCGATCGGGTTGCGGCCGCTCGAAGTGCCGTCCGTACCGCCGGAGGTGGAGCCCGGGTCGGGCTCGGAGCCGCCGGTGGTGGAGCCGCCGCCGGTGCCGGTGGTCCCGGAGGAGCTGGGGCCGGTGCTGGTGGCGGGGGGCTGCTGGGGGGTGGTCTGCTGCGGGGGCTGCTGGCCGGTGCCCTGGGTCTGGCTGGGCTGTCCGGTGCTCGCGCCCGCGGTCTGGCCGCCCGTCTCCCGGACCGTCTCCGACGCCGGGGCGGAGGCTTCGGCGGCCGGGGTGGAGGGCGCGGTGCTGTGGACGGGGGTCGGCCGGTCGTCGCTCGGGCTCTTGGACGGCTTGTCGTCGCGGGACTTCTCCGGGAGCGGGGAGCCGGGGAGCCGGTTGGTGGGAACGCCGTGCGGGCCGGGGACCGTGACGACACCGGAGGAGCGGACGGCGCCGCCGAGGACGGAACCGATCAGCAGCGTGAGGCCGACGACGATGCTCGCGACGACGGCGCCCCGGCGCAGCACACGGCGGCGCAGGTCCCAGATCTCCGAGCGCGGGCCGAGCTTGCGCCAGGCCTCCCCCGCGAGCCGCCCGTCCAGCGAGTAGACGGGGGCGCCCGCGATGATCAGCGGGCTCCAGGCGGCCAGGTAGATGATGTCCGGCGCGTCGTACGCGGCGACGCTGCGCCAGCTGACGGTGACCAGGAGGGCGGCGGACAGCAGAGCGCCGACGATGGCGGCGACGCGCTGCCAGAGCCCCAGGACGGTGAGGACACCGACGACGACCTGGAGGAAGGCGATGGAGAGCCCCGCGCCCACCGGGTGGGAGAGGGCGAAGTCGCGCAGGGGTTCGGCGAGGGCCCACGGGTGGAGCGAGTTGAGCCACTTCACCATGGAGCCGCGTTCGCCGCCGTCGAAGTAGACGGGGTCGCAGAGCTTGCCCATGCCCGCGTAGATGGAGATGAAACCGAGGAAGACCCGCATGGGCAGGAGGACGACGCCGAGGTTCATCCGGCGGCCGGGGTAGTACGCGTGCCGCACGTCGTCGGTGCCGCCCTGGCGCCTGCCGCGCGCGTCGTCGTCCCCGTCGCCGAGGTCGTCGTCGTACGGTTCGTGACGGTCGGGGTCGTACGGGCCGGAGTCCACGGCGTCGTAGGCGCCGACCGCCCGGCGCATCGGGGGCAGCAGCGGCCCGCCGGAGCGGGGTGCGCCGATGACGGGGTTCGGCTGGGTCTCCTCCAGGGAGGACTCGTCGAGGCGCGGGATGACCTGCGTGCCGGCACCGCCGCGCTCGCCGCCGAACTCGTAGGGCGCGTACGGCTCGTAGGGGTCGTACGCGCTGTCCGGGCGGCCGTTGGTGGAGTTGCGTACGGCCTGGAGCAGCCCGGTCGCACCGGGGTCGCCGGGGGCGGACTTGCCGCTCCAGACGACGGGGGCGCGCCGGCCGCGTCCGGCTCCGGGGGCGCTCATGGCGGGAATCCTGGGCGCGCCTGCGGGGGTCACACCGCGCAGCCGTGCGCGCTGGCCGGGGGCGAGCTGCACCCGGAAGCTGGCGTGGTTGACGATGACCTGCGCAGGGTCGCAGTCCACCTTGGTCATGCTCAGGGCGGGTAGTTCGTCGAACCGAGGCGTTCTGGTGTCCACACTCATCTAACCGAGTGATGTGTGATTAGGACACTGCCTTGACGGCGCCGAAGTGTCCGCGACCCGTCAACAGGTGGTGGGCGTGGTGCGCGGGGGCGCGCAGGTGTGCGCGCACGCCCCCGCGGACCGCGCCGGGCCGGTCAGGCGCGGCGGCGGGCGACCTCGTACATGACGATGCCGGCGGCGACACCGGCGTTGAGGGACTCGGCTCCGCCCGGCATGTTGATGCGGACGCGGTAGTCGCAGGTCTCGCCGACGAGGCGGCCCAGGCCCTTGCCCTCGCTGCCGATGACGACGACCACGGGACCGCCGAGGGCTTCGAGGTCCTCGACGGTGTGCTCGCCGTCGGCGGCGAGGCCGACGACGGCGATGCCCTCCTTCTTGAAGGCTTCGAGGGCGCGCGTCAGGTTGGTGACCTTGGAGACCGGGGTACGGGCGGCGGTGCCGGCCGAGGACTTCCAGGCTCCGGCGGTCATCCCGGCGGCGCGGCGCTCGGGCACGACGACGCCGTGGCCGCCGAAGGCGGAGACGGAGCGGACGATGGCGCCGAGGTTGCGCGGATCGGTGACGCCGTCGAGGGCGACGATGAGCGGGTCCTCGCCGTTGTCGTGGGCGGCTTCGAGGAGGTCCTGCGGGTCCGCGTACTCGTAGGGCGGGACCTGGAGGACGAGGCCCTGGTGGTTGAGCCCGCCCGTCATGCGGTCGAGTTCGGGGCGGGGGGCTTCCATCAGGTTGATGTTGCCGCGCTCGCCGGCGAGCTGGAGGGCCTCGCGGACGCGCTCGTCGTTGTCGATGTACTGCTGGACGTAGAGCGTGGTGGCGGGGACGCCGTCGCGCAGGGCCTCGTAGACGGGGTTGCGGCCGACGACCATCTCGGAGGTGCCCTTGACGCCGCCGCGCCGGGGGACGGGGCGGCGGTTGGCGGCGTGCTTGGCCTGGGCGTTGGCGACGCGGTTCTTCTTGTGCCCCTTGCGGGCGGCGGCGGGCGGGGTGGGGCCCTTGCCCTCCAGGCCCCGGCGTCGCTGGCCACCGCTGCCGACCTGCGCGCCCTTCTTGTTGGACGTGCGGCGGTTCCTGCGCTGGCTGTTCCCGGCCATGACCTACCTGTTTCGTTGCTTCGTCGTGCGTACGTATAAGTGCAGTGTGCCGCCCGGCGGACCGGGCGGCATGCGGAGGAGCTACTGGCGCGGGCCGAGTGTCCACCGGGGGCCGGACGGGCTGTCCTCGATGACGAGTCCGGACTGGTTGAGCTGGTCGCGGATGGCGTCGGCGGCGGGCCAGTCCTTGCGGGCGCGGGCCGACTGGCGCTGGTCGAGGACGAGTCGGACGAGGGTGTCCACGACGCCGTGGAGGTCGTCGCCGCGGTCGTTGTCCACGGCCCAGTGGTCATCGAGCGGGTCGAGGCCGAGGACGCCGAGCATGGCGCGGACCTCGGCGAGGCGCTCGACGGCGGCTTCCTTGTCGTCGGCGGCGAGGGCGGAGTTGCCCTGGCGGACCGTGGTGTGGATGATCGCCAGGGCCTGCGGGACGCCGAGGTCGTCGTCCATCGCCTCGGCGAAGGCCGGCGGCACCTCGGGGGCGGCGGCGACGGTCTCGCCGGCCTTCTCGGTGACCCGCTGGATGAAGCCCTCGATGCGGGCGAACGCGGACTCGGCCTCACGCAGGGCCTCTTCGCTGTACTCGATCATCGACCGGTAGTGCGGGGTGCCGAGGTAGTAGCGCAGGACGATGGGGCGCCAGTGCTTGACCATCTCGCTGACGAGGACGGAGTTGCCGAGGGACTTCGACATCTTCTCGCCGGACATCGTGACCCAGGCGTTGTGCACCCAGTACGTCGCGAACGCGTCGCCGAACGCCTTGGCCTGGGCGATCTCGTTCTCGTGGTGCGGGAAGATCAGGTCGAGGCCGCCGCCGTGGATGTCGAAGGCGGTGCCGAGGTACTTGTGGGCCATGGCGGAGCACTCCAGGTGCCAGCCGGGGCGGCCGCGGCCCCAGGGCGTCTCCCAGCTGGGCTCGCCGGGCCTGGACGCCTTCCACATGGCGAAGTCGCGCTGGTCGCGCTTGCCGGTCTCGCCCTCGCCGGAGGGCTGGCGCAGATCGTCCAGCTCCTGGTTGGACAGCTCCAGATAGCCGGGGAACGAGCGGACGTCGAAGTAGACGTTGCCGTCCGCCGCGTAGGCGTGGCCACGCTCGATGAGGCCCCGCATCATCTCGATCATCTCGGGCACGTGCCCGGTGGCGCGGGGCTCGTAGGTGGGCGGCAGGCAGCCGAGGGCGTCGTAGCCGTCGTTGAACGCCCGCTCGTTCTCGTAGCCGATGGACCACCAGGGGCGGCCCTGCTCGGCGGACTTCGTGATGATCTTGTCGTCGATGTCGGTGACGTTCCGGACGAACGTCACGTCGTAGCCGCGGTACGCGAACCAGCGGCGCATGATGTCGAAGTTCAGTCCGGACCTGATGTGCCCGATGTGCGGGGCGGCCTGGACGGTCGCGCCGCAGAGGTAGATCGAGACGCAACCCGTGGTGAGCGGGACGAAATCACGGATCTGCCGGGCGCTGGTGTCGTACAGGCGAATAGTCACCCCTCAAGGGTAGTGGGCCCGCACCAGTGCCCGGCGCCCCTGTGGATATTGCGATCACAGTTGTTACTCGGCGCGGCCGGGCCCGCTCACGGCACGCGCCGGCCGGTCCGGCCCCGCACGGCCGCGGCCGTGAGAACGGTCAGGACGCCGAGCACGGCGAGGGCCGCGGCGGGGGCGAGTACGGCCCAGGGCGCGCGTTCGGCGTAGGGCAGGTTCTCCGAGAGCATGCGGCCCCACTCCGGCGAGGGCGGCGCGGCGCCGAGGCCGAGGAAGCCGAGCGACGCGAGGGCCAGCGCGAGCGCGGGCACGCGCAGGGCGGCGTGCCGGGCCACGGGCGGCAGGACGCCGGGCAGGAGGTGGCGGCGCAGCAGATGGAGCCGGCCCGCGCCGAGCGCGCGGGCGGCGGCGAGGTGGGGCGCGGCGCGCTCCTGGGCGCAGAGGGCGCTGGTGTGGGCGGCGAGCGGGGCCCAGGCGACGGCGGTGACGGCGATCGCCGCGCTCCACGGGCCGGGTCCGGCGATCCCCGCGACGACGAGGCCGGTGAGGATCGCGGGCAGGGCGTTGGCGGTCTCGGTGAGCGCGGTGGCGCGTACGGCTCCGAGGACGAGGCCGATGACGAGGGTGGCGGCGGCGACGGCCAGGGCGGTCACCACCGTGCGGGCGGCTCCGTGGCCGAGGCGGGCGAGGACGTCGCGCCCGAGGGAGTCGGTGCCGAGGGGGTGCCCGGAGGTGGGGGCGGCGAGGCGGGCGGCGGCGTCGATGTGGAGCGGGTCGCGCAGGAGTCCGGCGAGGACGGTGGCGGCGAAGAGGGCGGCGAGCAGGACGGCGCAGACGCGGAGGGACCGGCCGGCGCGGGCGGCGGGCGGGACCAGGGCGGGGAGGGCGCGGTCGTCCAGCGCGGGGCCGAGGAGGGCGCGGGTGGCCAGGCGGGCGGCGAGCCCGGCGGCGGCGCCGAGGAGCAGCAGGACGAGGACGCAGGCCCGGAGGGCGGGCAGGTCCTGGGCGGCTGCGGCGGCCAGGGCGGTGGAGCCGAGGCCGGGGATGGCGTAGAGGGTCTCCACGGCGACGGCCCCGCCGGTGAGCCCGACGACGGTCAGCCCGATCTGCGGCAGCAGGCCGGGCAGGGTGCGGCGCAGCGCGTGGCGCGCGGTGCGATGGGCGGGCAGGCCGTGTGCGGTGGCGGCGCGGGCCCAGGGTTCGGCGAAGGCGGCGGGCAGCGCGTCGTCCAGGAGCCGGCCGATGAGGGCGCCCGCCGGGATGCCCATGGCGAGCGCGGGCAGCACGGCGTGCCGGGGCGTGCCCCAGCCGAGCGCGGGGAGCCGGCCGAGCTGGACGGCGACGACCGCGGCGAGCACGGCGGCGATGAGGAACTCGGGGAGCGCGGCGAGCACGGCGGCCGCGGTGCCGGCGCGGGCGGGGGCGGTGCGGCGGCGCGCTCCCCGGCGCAGGGTGCGGGCGGCGAGGGCGGCCGCGGTGAGGAGGGCTGCGGTGAGCGAGACGCCCATCAGGGCGAGGGAGACGCCGAGGGCGGACAGGGTGTCGGCGGTGAGGGGCTGTCCGGAGACCCAGGAGGTGCCGAGGTCGCCGTGCAGGAGTCCGGTGAGCCAGTCGCCGAGGAGGCGGAACGGGTTGCCGTCGAGTCCGGTTTCGGCCCGGATGGCGTCGAGGGTTTCGGCGGTGGGGGCCCGGTCCGCGTAACGGGCGTGCAGGACGGTGCGGGCGGGGTCGGTGTGGGTGAGGCGGGGCAGCAGTCCGATGACGGCGAGGACCGCGAGGAGTGCGGCGCCCCGTCCGGCGAGGTGCTTCACCCCGGTCACCCGACGCGGGTGTCGGCGGTGATGAGGGTGCGTTCCAGAGGGTCGAGGGCGACGCCGCGCACGCGGGAGTCGTCGTACCCCTGGACGAAGCGTTCGTGGACGAGCGGGACGAGGGCGTCGGTGCCGAGGACGCGGGCCTCGGCGGTCGCGACGGCGCGACGGCGGGCGTCGGCCGACGCGGTGGCGGCGGCCTCGGCGACGGCGGCGTCGACGTGCTCGTCGCACAGCTGGGAGATGTTGAAGCTGCCGTCGCAGGTGAAGTCGGACGCCAGGTAGGAGACGGGGTCGGCGGTGTCCAGGAGGGTGTTGCGGGCCTGGATGAACGCGTCGTACTCGCCGGCGAGCGCGTCGGCCTCCATCTGGGCGTAGTCGCGGACGACCTGCTTGACGGTGAAGCCGCGCTTCCGGAGCTGTTCCTGGACGACGGTGGCGGCCTCGGGGAGTTCGGGCCGGTTGGTGTAGGTGGCGAGGACGATCTCCCCGGCCGCGGCGACCCGCGCCCTGTCGGCGGCGTCCGCCCGTCCGGTGGGGGCCTTGCGCACGGTGTCGGCCCAGGGGACGCCGGGGCCGAGGAGCCCCTGTCCGGCGTCGGCGCGGCCCTCGTAGACGGCCTTGACGAGGGCCGGGGAGTCGATGGCCTCGCGGGCGGCGGCGCGCATCGCCGGGTCGGCGAAGACGCCGCGCCGGGTGTTGAGGGAGAGGCCGTTGGTGCGGGCGGAGGAGAAGGAGTGGGCGAGCCCGTCGCCGAGCAGGGAGACCTGGGAGACCGGTATGTACTCGGCGACGTCGACGGTCCCGGTGCGCAGGGCGTTGGCGCGGGCGGTGCCGTCGGCGACGAAGGTGACGTCGGCGCCGGGGGCCTCGGCCTTGCCGCCCCAGTAGGCGTCGTTGCGTTCCAGGGTGGCGCTGACGGCGCCCTTGACGGCGGTGAGGGTGAAGGGTCCGGTGGCGTGTCCGGCGGGGTTCACCTTGCCGTCCGCGTAGGCGGCCCCGGACAGGATGGCGAGGGAGGGGTTGGCGAGGCGCTGGGGCAGCAGCGGGTCGGCCTCGTCGGTGACGATCCGTACGGTGTCGGCGCCCCGTGCCGTGGCGGTGACGCCGGTGTCGGACAGGACGCGGGGGCCGGGCGACGCCTTGTCGGCGGCGTTCAGCGAGCGGGCGACCGCGGCGGCGTCCACGGCGGTTCCGTCCTGGAAGGTCGCCTTGCGCAGGGTGAAGGTCCAGGTCGTGGGGTTGTCGCGCTTCCAGGATGTGGCCAGCGCGGGTGTAGCCGCGCCCTCGCGGTTCAGGGCGGTGAGGCCCTCGATGACGGCGAGGCGGCTCAGGGTGACGGCGTCGTCCCCGTAGGGGGACATGGCCTGGGCGGGCGGGAAGGCCATGACGACCCGGAGGCGTTGCCCGTCGCCGGACGCGCCGCCTGCGTCGGAGCCGCTCGAACAGGCGGTGGCGAGCGGGACGAGGAGGGCGGTCGCGGACAGGATCAGCGGCAGCGCGGAGCGACGACGGCGGGGGGTGGGCATGGCGACGACCTTATATGAAAATCATTGTCATTTACTCGGCGGGGTGCGACCCGTTCACGACTCCGAGGGGTCCCCGGCCCGTGGCAGCGGCAGCTCGAAGTGGACGATGCCCTGGCCGCCGCCCGGCAGCGCGCGCTCGTCGCACACCTCCCGCGCGAGGGACCGCCAGAACGGCTCGGCGCCCGGCACGGCCGGGTCGGTGTGCAGATAGACCGCCTCGTAGCCACCGGCCCGCGCCACGAAGGCGCACAGCTCGCGCACCATGCGGCGGGCCAGGCCGTGCCTGCGGTGCTCCGGCCGCACATAGATCCGGCACAGCTGCGCCGTGGTGCCGGACGGGAAGCGGTCGGCGACCCACTGCGGATTGGGCGGCGCCTGCGGCCCCCGGTCGCGCACGGCGCCGGTGGCGACGATCTCGCCCGCGTACTCGGCCACCAGCAGCGTGCAGCGGGCCGGCCGCAGATAGGCGGCCTCCGGATCGATGATGTCGGCGTGCCAGCGCGGCACGTAACCGGAGCGCAGATCGCGGTAGACGGTGTCGAGCATCACGGCCCGCGCCCCGCCGATGTCCGCCGGCCCCGCGGTGCGCAGGACGTACTCCCCGGCACCGGCCCGCACCGCCGCGGTTCCCATGGCAGTCGTCATCCCGCAGTCCCACCGATCCTCGCCCGCCACATCATTGCCGTACCAGCGTACGTGCGAAGGATGTGCAACAAGGACGGGGCCCGCGACACCGGGACGGGCGGGTCAGCCGACCGGCCCGTCCCGGCCGCGTCAGCCGGTGCGGTACACCAGGGCGGTCGCGATCCCCGCGATGCCCTCGCCCCGCCCGGTGAAACCGAGCCCGTCCGACGTGGCGGCGGACAGCGAGACGGGGGCCCCGACCGCGTCCGAGAGCACCCGCTGCGCCTCGTCGCGCCGCTTGCCGATCTTCGGGCGTACGCCGACGACCTGGACGGCCACGTTGCCGATCTCGAAGCCCGCCGCCCGGACGATGCGGGCGGCCTCGGTGAGCAGGGTGACGCCCGCGGCGCCGGACCACTCCGGGCGCCCGGTGCCGAAGTGCTGCCCGAGATCACCGAGGCCGGCGGCGGAGAAGAGGGCGTTGCACGCGGCGTGCGCGACGACGTCCGCGTCCGAGTGGCCGGCGAGCCCGGGGCCCTCGCCGTCCCAGCGCAGCCCGGCGCACCAGAGCTCGCGGCCCTCCTCGAAGGCGTGGATGTCGGTGCCGATGCCGACGAGCGGAATCACGGGCGCGGGGGCCGCAGCGGGTGCGGGGCTCCGGTCGGGCGCGGGGGCCTTGTCGGGTGCGGGGGTCTCAGAAGCCATCGTTCGCCCTCCTGCGTGCGAGAACCGCCTCGGCCAGGACGAGGTCCAGCGGCCGGGTCACCTTGAACGCCTCTTCGTGTCCGGGCACGACGACGACCGGCTCGCCGAGCTGTTCGACCATGCCGGCGTCGTCGGTCGCGCCCTCGCCGTCCACGGCGACCTGCTCATGGGCACGCAGCAGGGTCGCGCGGTCGAAGCCCTGCGGGGTCTGCACGGCCCGGAGCCGGGCGCGGACCGGGGTGGCGAGGACCGGCTCGGGCGCGCCGGGGGCGCCGGGCTCGACCTCCTTGACGGTGTCGGCGAGCGGCAGGGCGGGAACGACGGCCGGGGCGCCGTCGCGGACGGCCTCGATGACCGCGTCCACGGTGTCCACGGGGACGAGCGGGCGGGCCGCGTCGTGGACGAGGACGGTGGAAACGGTGTCGGGGAGGGCGTCGAGGCCCCGCTTCACGGATTCCTGGCGGGTGTCGCCGCCGGGCACGACGAGGAAGTCGGTGCGCTCGGGCAGCGCGTGCTCGTCGAGGAGGTGGCGGACCTCGGCCGCGCCCGCCGGCGGGGCGACGACGACGACGAGGGACACGTGCCGCGAGGCGGCCATGGCCCGAACGGCATGGATGAGCATGGGCGTACCGCCGAGCGCCCGGAGCGCTTTGGGGGCGCCCGGTCCGAGCCGTACGCCGCGGCCGGCCGCGGGAATCACGGCGGCCGTGCGGGAAGGTCGCGGTTGTTCAGACATCGGTTGCACTCCGAGGCTTCGGCATGTTTGTGTCCACGGCCGACGTGGGTATGGCCAGAAGCGAGCCGGGGCGCTGCGCCATGACTCGACCGGGACCCTTTCCGTGACCCCGGGCGGGCCGGGGCACGCCGTGGCCGCTCGGAGCCGGTTCCGCACGCCGGGTCCAGCAAGATCGCGAGCAACGTACCAAGGTCGTGCACCGGGACGCCGGGCACGGGCGGATGGCTGGAATTCGCCGTTGGATTGCGGTCCGGACATGCCGCAGCGCCCGACGACACACTCCCTGTACAGGGGTGGTCAGCGGGCACCGCGGCATATTCTCTACGGCCGGTGCGATCCGGTGGTCGTCACGACGACCGGTGCCGTCCGGTTCAGGATGCGAGAACCTCGTCGAGGAGGGCCTCGGCCTTGTCCTCGTTGGTGTTCTCCGCGAGGGCGAGTTCGCTCACCAGGATCTGGCGGGCCTTGGCGAGCATGCGCTTCTCACCTGCGGAGAGTCCGCGCTCACGCTCGCGGCGCCACAGGTCGCGCACCACTTCGGCGACCTTGATGACATCGCCGGACGCGAGCTTCTCGAGATTTGCCTTGTAGCGCCGGGACCAGTTCGTCGGCTCCTCGGCATACGGTGCGCGCAGCACCTCGAAGACGCGGTCCAGCCCTTCCTGCCCGACTACGTCGCGCACGCCCACGAACTCCGCATTGTCCGCCGGCACACGCACCGTCAAGTCGCCCTGAGCGACCTTGAGCACCAAGTAGGTCTTGTCCACGCCTTTGATCTGGCGAGTTTCGATAGCCTCGATCAGCGCGGCCCCGTGATGGGGATAGACCACGGTGTCGCCAACCTTGAACGTCATGTGACAGGTACCCCTTCCGTGGCTATCAAGCGTAACACGAGAATCGCAACTCCTGAATGGCGTTTTCGCAGGTCAGGGCATATCTCGGGGCTTGACAACTGCGACACGGACGTGCTGCGGAGAGCCTCCGGAAGACGGTATTCGCAGGTCGGAGCCGTAGTACGGGGACAGGGAAACGCGGACCCTACACGCACTCCGACGCACGCCGAAGGGGGCGAAAGTCCCGTTTTGTCGGGTTCCGGTTACCGAGCTTTCCGTAGTCCGTTCGGCACTGGATCACTCGTTCGGGCGTAACTGCCGATGGCCAATGAAATTGATCAACGTACGGCCGCGCCGGGGATTATGCGCAAGGAATGCGCCACCGTCCGTGAACAGCCACGGAGCCCGCGGTGAACGCCGGGCCGGAATTTGATCACGCGCGTTTTGTGAAGAGACCGCGAATGCCCGAACACGACCGGGGCCCGGGATCGCCGTCGCGTCAGGGGCGGGTCGGGTGCGAAGCGGCGAGGAGGGCTCGGTAACCTGGCGGCTGACAGACTCTTAGGGCGGCTTTACACCACGCGCCCGACCCGTCCGTAACCGTCCGCTCGTTCAAGGAGTTGCCGCCGCCGTGAGCCGCAGCCTTCGACACGGCGCTCTCGCCGCCACTGCCATCGCGTTCTCGATCACCGCGCTCTCCGCGTGCGCCGCGGGCAACAACGCGGCGACGCTCGGAGTCCGGCCGGACAACGCGTCCACCCAGTCCGGCGCGATCAAGGTCCAGAACGTCAACGTCATCACCCAGGCCGAGGCCGGCGCCCAGGGCCCCGCGGCCGTCACCGCCACGGTCTTCAACGCCGGCCCCAAGGCCGAGACCCTCGAATCCATCACCCTGACCGGTGGCAGCGGCTCGGTGCGGCTGCACGCCGCCGAGGGCTCCGGCCCGGTCGTCGTCCCGGCCGGTGGCCGGGTCATCCTCGGCGGCCGGGGCAACGCCTCCGCCGTCATCGAGAACGGCGACGAGGCCCCGAAGAACGGCGACGTCCAGCCCCTGGTCTTCAACTTCAGCGAGACGGGCGAGGTTTCCCTCGGCGCCTCCGTCGTCCCGTCGTCCGGCTACTTCAAGGACTTCGGCCCCAGCGCGCTGCCCGAGCCCCCGCAGGCGCCGGAGGCTTCGCCGTCCGCCTCCGCGACCGGCTCCGCCGCTCCCGACGCCTCCACCACCCCGTCCGGCGAGTCCTCGGCGAGCTGAGGCGTGTTCTGAAAGTCCCGCCCGCACCACGCATAACGGCTGAGGCGCCTTCCCCACCGGGGGAGGCGCCTCAGCCGTATACCGGCCCGCGGTTTACGGCTCGAACTTGTAGCCCAGGCCGCGCACCGTCACCAGGAACCTCGGCGCGCCCGGGTCGGGCTCGATCTTGGCGCGCAGCCGCTTCACATGGACGTCGAGGGTCTTGGTGTCGCCGACGTAGTCCGCGCCCCAGACCCGGTCGATGAGCTGCATGCGGGTCAGCACCCGGCCCGCGTTGCGCAGCAGCATCTCCAGCAGGTCGAACTCCTTGAGCGGCAGGTCGACCTTGCCGCCGGAGACCGTGACGACGTGCCGGTCCACGTCCATCCGGACCGGGCCCGCCTCCAGGGCGGCGGGCGCGACCTCCTCGGGCTCGCCCCGGCGGCGCAGCACGGCACGGATGCGGGCGACCAGCTCGCGCGAGGAGAAGGGCTTGGTGACGTAGTCGTCGGCCCCTATCTCCAGGCCGACGACCTTGTCGATCTCACTGTCCTTCGCGGTGACCATGATCACCGGCACGTTGGACCGGCTGCGCAGCTGGCGGCAGACCTCGGTGCCGGGGAGCCCGGGAAGCATCAGGTCGAGCAGGACGAGGTCGGCGCCGTTGCGCTCGAACTCGTCCAGGCCGTCGGGCCCGGTGGCCGCGATGGCGACCTCGAAGCCCTCCTTGCGGAGCATGTAGGACAGGACGTCGCTGAAGGATTCCTCATCCTCGACGACAAGCACTCGGGTCACGGAAGAGCCTCCGGGGAAGAAAGCGGTTCGAAGGGATCGGGGGCGGCGTCCGGGTGGGACGCCTCGTCGCCGTTGACGATGAGCGGGCCGCCCGATGCGCGGTCCCGGCCGCGTGCGGAGCCCGCTTCGGGCAGCCGCAGGGTGAAGGTGGAGCCCTGTCCTTCGGAGCTCCATACGGTGACCTCCCCGCCGTGCGAGGCGGCCACGTGTTTGACGATGGCCAGGCCGAGACCCGTACCACCGGTGGCGCGTGAGCGGGCGGGATCGACGCGGTAGAAGCGTTCGAAGACCCGTTCCCGGTCCTTCTCGGAGATGCCGATGCCCTGGTCGGTCACGGCGATCTCGATCTCGTCCCCGCCGGGGACGACCACGCGGCGGGCTGCGATGCCGACGCGGGTACGGGCGGGGCTGTAGTTGACGGCGTTCTCGACGAGATTGCCGAGGGCGGCGGCGAGCTGGCCGCGGTTCCCCCATATCCGCAGGTCGGCGGTGCCGCCGGCGGCCATGGTGATCTGTTTGGTGCCGGCCTGCTGGCGGCAGCGGTCGATGGCCTCGGCCACCAGCTCGTCCACCCGGACCGGCTCGGCGTCCTCCAGCGGGTCGTCGTTCTGCACCCGCGAGAGGTCGATCAGCTCCTGGACGAGGTTGGTGAGCCGGGTCGCCTCGATCTGCATGCGGCGGGCGAAGTGCTCCACCGCCTCCTGGTCGTCGGAGGCGTCGAGCACGGCCTCCGAGAGCAGCGACAGGGCGCCCGTCGGCGTCTTGAGCTCATGGCTGACGTTGGCGACGAAATCGCGCCGGACCGCCTCGATGCGCCGGGCCTCGGTGAGGTCCTCGACCAGCAGCAGCACCAGCCGGGAACCCAGCGGGGCGACCCGCGCGGAGACCGCCAGGGCCTCGCCCCGGCCCGTGCCCCGGCGCGGGAGGTCCAGTTCGACCTGGCGTATCTCGCCGTCCCGCCGGGTGTCCCGCGCCATGTTGAGCATCGGTTCCACGGCGAGCCGGCCGCCCCGGACCAGCCCCAGCGCGTACGCGGCGGAGCTGGCCTTGACCACCCCGTCGCCCTCGTCCAGCACGACCGCCGAGGAGCTGAGCACGGACAGGACCGTGTCGACGCCGGGGGGCAGGGGCGTGTTGCTGTCGGGCCGCAGGGAGGTGCGCGTCGGCTTCTTCTGGTCGCGCTCGCTCCAGCGGAACGCCAGCATGGCGATCACGCCGGTACCGACACCGGCGATCGCGGCAGCTGCGGCGACCGCCGCGTTCACGTCCATGTGTCCAGGTTATGCGGCTTCTCGGACACTCTCCCAGCCGTCCTGTGGCCTCCTCGGCCACTCGTCGCCCAGAGTTCACCGAGGGGCAAGAGACGGTTCACTTGGCCGGTCGGAATCCGACGCGTACGCCCGTCACGGTGATTGCCGTGGGGTTCGGAGCCGGTCGTCGGCGGCCCCCGGCCTCGGTCAAGGACTGGAGAGGGACACCCATGCGTGACGCATACCACGAGGAACTCGACTCGATCGGCGAGGGCCTGGTCGAGATGGCCCGGCTCGTCGGGTCGGCGATAGGCAGGGCGACGACGTCGATGCTCGACGCCGATCTCAAGCTCGCGGAGTCGGTGATCGCCGCCGACCAGAAGGTGGACGACCTCCAGCACGAGCTGGAGGCCCGTGCGATCGCCCTGCTGGCGCGCCAGCAGCCGGTGGCGACCGATCTGCGGATCGTGGTGACGTCGCTGCGGATGAGCGCCGACCTGGAGCGCTCGGGCGACCTCGCCCAGCACGTCGCCAAGCTGGCCCGGCTGCGGTTCCCGCAGACCACGGTCCCGCACGACCTGCACGCCACCATCCTGGAGATGGGCCAGCTCGCGCAGCGCCTGATGGCGAAGGCGGCCGAGGTGATCATCACCAAGGACGTCGACCTGGCGCTCCAGCTGGAGCAGGACGACGACGAGATGGACCTGCTGCACCGCACGCTGTTCCAGCACCTGATGGACGACCGCTGGAAGCACGGCATCGAGACGGCCGTCGACGTGACGCTGCTCGGCCGCTACTACGAGCGGTTCGCCGACCACGCGGTGTCGGTGGCCAAGCGCGTCGTCTACCTGGTGACCGGCGAGCACGCGGACGAGATCCAGCAGCCGGCCCCGGTGGAGGGCTCGTAGGCGTACGGAGGTGTGGGGCGCCCTCGGCGCGGGAAGGGCGGGGCGCGGAGAGCCGCGGCGCACGCCCGCGCGCACGGCTCGTACAGACGTTCCTGCGCAAGTGCGCCGTTGATGCGCCCGTACGGGTGGGCATGGAATGGGGTGGGGCGGCACGACGTGTCCGTACGCCCCGGTCGCGCGTCCCGCGTGGGCCTGCGGCCCGACGTACGCCTTGAGGAGGAACCATGGCCGATTCCCCCATGACCGAATCCGAGCAGGAGGCCCCTGTCGAGGTGGTGCACCTGACCGTTCTGGGCGCCTGCGGCTGCGGATCGGGCTGCGGGTGCGGCTGCCAGTCCGGTGCGCCGTGCCAGTGCGGGGGCTGCTCGGGCTGAGCCCCGGACCGTACGGGTCACGAGGGCGATGCCTCCGCCTTCGTGACCCGTACCCCGGGCTCCGGCGCGGGCACCTCGGGCACGGTCTCCTGCGGGCCGCTGGTCCCCGTCGCGGGCAGCCCGCGCATGAGCAGCCAGTACCCGGCGGCGGCGACGGTGCCCAGGACGGCGCAGGTCGCCCACAGCCAGCCGGCGCCGAAGTGGTCGATGACCACACCGGACATCAGGGGCGCGATCAACGCGGCGGCCGACCAGGACAGGGTGTACATCCCCTGGTAGCGGCCCCGGCCGTGCGCGGGCGACAACTGGACGATCAGGCCGTTCTGCACGGGCGCGTTGATGATCTCGGCGACGGTCCACACGCAGATGGTCAGCGCGTACACGCCGACCGAGCCGGCGAAGGCGGTCAGCCCGAACCCGTACCCCGCGAGCAGCGAGGAGGCGACCAGCAGCCGACGCGGATCGCGGCTCTGGATGAACCGCGTGACGGGGATCTGGAGCACGACGATGAGGACGCCGTTGACGGCGATCGCCGTGCCGAAGTCGGAGCTGCTGAGCCCGTCCGTGCCCATCGCCACCGGCAGGCCCACGTAGCCCTGCTGGAAGATGAGCGCGATCACGAACGACAGGCCGACGACGCCCATGAACCGGCCGTCGCGCAGCACGGTGGACAGCCGTACGCCGTCGTCCGCCGCTGTCCCGCCGGCCGCGGGAGCGCCGGAGTGCTCCGGCCGGGACTCGGGCACCTTCAGGAAGACGACGATCGCGCAGACCAGCGTCATGGCGGCCTCGCCGACGAAGCCCGCGAGGTAGCTGTACTCGGCGATGAACCCGGCGCCGGCGGAGGAGACCGCGAAGCCGAGGTTGATGGCCCAGTAGTTGAGCGAGAAGGCCCGCACCCGGTCCTCGGCGGGCACGATGTCGGCGATCATCGCCTGGACCGCCGGGCGGGACGCGTTGCTCGCCATGCCGACGAGGAAGGCTACCCCGGCGATGGCCACCGGATGCGTCATGAAGCCGAGCACGGCGACGGACGCGGCGGTGGCGAGCTGGGCGACCAGCATGGTGGGCCGGCGCCCGAACCGGTCCGTCATCACCCCGGCCCCGAGCGAGGACACGACCCCGCCGAGCCCGTGCAGGGCGGCGACGAGACCGGCGTACGAGGCGGAGTAGCCGCGGTCCAGGGTCAGATAGAGCGCCATGAAGGTGGCGACGAACGCCCCGAGGCGGTTGACCAGGGTGCTGGTCCACAGCCACCAGAACTCCCGGGGGAGGCCGGAGACCGTCTCCCGGGTGGCCCGGGCGGCCCGTCCGAGACCGGTGGCAGACATACGGGTTCCCCCCGGGGACGCACGAAGGACGGAGCCGGGGCGTAAGCGGCCCATCGGCGCTCCGAACATTACGAACCCGAAAGGTTCCCCGGCCACTCGATTGACGGCCGCCGTCAAACGTCGCGGGCCGTCCCGCTCCCCTGTCCGCCCTGTGACCGGTCGCGCGCCGCCGGGACGGGTTCGATTACGCTCGGACTCATGGCCGACGCACCGTACAAGCTGATCCTCCTCCGCCACGGCGAGAGCGAATGGAACGCGAAGAACCTGTTCACCGGTTGGGTGGACGTCAACCTCACCGAGAAGGGCGAGAAGGAGGCGGTCCGCGGCGGTGAGCTGCTGAAGGACGCCGGTCTGCTCCCCGATGTGCTGCACACCTCGCTCCAGAAGCGCGCCATCCGCACCGCCCAGCTCGCCCTGGAGGCCGCGGACCGCCACTGGATTCCCGTACACCGCTCCTGGCGTCTGAACGAGCGCCACTACGGCGCCCTCCAGGGCAAGGACAAGGCCCAGACGCTCGCCGAGTTCGGCGAGGAGCAGTTCATGCTCTGGCGCCGCTCGTACGACACCCCGCCGCCCGCCCTGGAGGACGGCACCGAGTTCTCGCAGAGCGGCGACGCGCGCTACGCGACGATCCCGCCGGAGCTGCGCCCGCGCACGGAGTGCCTCAAGGACGTCGTCACGCGCATGCTGCCGTACTGGTACGACGGCATCGTCCCGGACCTCCTGACCGGCCGCACGGTCCTGGTCGCCGCCCATGGCAACAGCCTCCGCGCCCTGGTCAAGCACCTCGACGGCATCTCCGACGCCGACATCGCGGGCCTGAACATCCCCACGGGCATCCCGCTCTCCTACGAGCTCGACGCCGAGTTCCGCCCCCTGAACCCGGGCGGCACCTACCTCGACGCGGACGCCGCCAAGGCCGCCATCGAAGCCGTGAAGAACCAGGGCAAGAAGTAACAACCCGCCCGGAGAAGCCCCCCGTTCGCGGAGCGATCCGCGAACGGGGGGCTCTTCGCTGCCCGGACCCCGGGTCCGTGTGACGCCGCTCACCCCTCGCCGTACGCTGTGCGGCATGCGGGGAAGAGTGGGAGGGCGGACATGGGTGAGCCTTTGAAGACCTTTGTCGGGGGTGCCGAGGTCGAGGTGCCCAACAGCATTCCGGCCATCCGGGACGCGTTGCCCGAGGGGCGGCGGGCGGAGTTCGACCGGGCCATCAACGAGGCCGGGGTGCACGAGATCCAGGCCGTGATGCGGCACTGGATGCTGGAGGCCGTCCCCGATCCGGAGGCCGAGCGGATTCTGGACCGGCTGGCGCGGGACGAGGCCGAGAGGCGGAGCGTCGCTTGAGCTTCCGGATCTCCTTCGCACCGCCCGCCGACGACACCCTGGCGAAGATGCGGGACGGTGACGCCTTCCGGGACCGGATGGCGGCGACCCTGGGGGCCGAGCCGTACGGGCACGGCTCGACCGCCGTCAAGGGGGAGCACGACCGCCGTGAGGCGACGGTCGCCGGGGCGATCGTGCTCTACTACGTCTCCGGGTCGGTCCTGACCGTCACCGTCGTACGGCTCGTCCCGCTGCCCTGAGCGCGCGTCAGGCGAGCTTCTTCGCCTGGGCGTCGACGACCGCGGTCGGCAGGTCGAAGTCCTTGCCGGTGCCCGCGGCCGCGAGGTTCATGGCGCTGAACGAGGCCAGCGTGCTGCCCTGGCGCAGCGCGACGAGCTTGAGCGCCATGTTCCCGTCGTCCGCCTTGATCGTCACGGTCCAGGCGCCGGCCTCCTCGCCGCCCTCGACCTGCTCCTCCTGGATCTTGGTGACCTTCTGCTTGTCACCGGCGGCGGTGATCGTGAAGCCGCCCGCGCAGTCGGTCGCGGCCGTGCGCAGGGAGGCCAGCGCCTCCTCGGCGCCCTTGCCCTCGTAGGAGGCGAGCGTGGTCATGGTCGTCGTGATGTCGAAGGCGGCGCCGAACGCCTCGTCGAGGTCCTCGCTGTCCTTGGCGGCGTCCGCCTTCGGCTCGCTGATCACCTTGCGCTGCGTGGAGGCGGCGGGCGAACCGGCCTTGGCGCCCATCAGCAGGTCGGCGAGGACGTCGCAGGACTCCTTGTCCGCAGTGACGTCCTTGGCGTCGATCTTGTCGACCGCGCCGGCCTTCGTGACCTTGTGGCCCTTGACGTCACCCTGCTCGAGCGAGACCTTCTCCAGCTCGGCGGCGGACAGCACCTTCGCGGCGGGCTGGTCCGCGCCCTTGTCGGCGGCCTTCTCCGAAGGCTGGGCCGACGAACCGGCCGCCTTGCCGCTGTCCTTGTCGTCGCTGTCCGAACCGCAGGCGGCGGTGAACAGGGCGAGGGACATCACGGTGGCGGCAACGGCGGTACGGCGTATGGCAGTGGGTCGCATGGACCGTCCTTCTGTCTCAAGGTGTTTCGCCCGCACGTGAGCAGCCGTACCGGGTTCGGCGCGGCCTGAAATGGGGGGTGTTCGTGGGGTGAGCCAACTCTATGAGGCCGCTGTGGTTTGGCAATCCTTTACCTTGGGCATTGCAGCTGATCGTGACGTCGTCGTGATCAGTTCGCGCCCATTGCCAAGGCGAAACGGTCTTACCGGCCGTACGGGGTGACGCGCGGTCAGCCGGCGGGGCGCTGTGTGAGGTGGGCGAACGCGTCCAGATTGCGGGTGGATTCACCGCGCGAGACCCGCCAGGCGTACTCCTTGCGGATCGCGGTCGCGAAGCCGATTTCCAGCAGCGAGTTGAACGCGCCGTCCGCCGCCTCCAGGACGGAGCCGAGCAGCCGGTCCACCTCGTCGGGCGTCACCACGGAGAGCGGCAGCTTGCCGGTGAGGTAGATGTCCCCGAGCCGGTCGATCGCGTAACCGACGCCGAACAGGCGCAGATTGCGCTCCAGCAGCCAGCGGTGCACCGCCGCGTCGTTCTCGTCGGGGTGGCGGATGACGAAGGCGTTGAGGGAGAGGCTGTGCGCGCCGACGATCAGCGAGCAGGTGGTGGCGAGCTTGCGGGTACCGGGGAGCTGGACGACGTAGTTGCCGGGGGCGGGGCTCTCCCAGTCGAGCCCGGCATCCGCGAACACCGCTTCGAGGACCTGCGCGGCGCGGACGCCCTCGTCGTCTGCCGGTACGGGTGCGTCAGCCATGTTTCGAGCGTACGTCAGCCGGTGAGGCCGCGCGGTCGGGGGCGGGTGCGGTGAGGGTTACGGGAGGCGGGTGCGGGTACGCCTGCGGTGGCCCTGGACCGCCGCCGTGTACACCTCGGCCGTACCGGCCGCCGCCGTGTCCCAGCCGAACCGCTGCGCGTGCTCCGCCGCCGCCTCGCCCATCCGGGCGACCAGCTCCGGCGCCGCCGCGAACCGCTCCAGCGCCCGCGCGTACGCCGCCGGCTCGTGCCCCGGTATCAGGAAGCCGCTCACCCCGTCGCGCACGGCCACCGGAAGGCCGCCCACCGCCGCCGCGACGACCGGCGTGCCGGCCGCCTGGGCCTCGACGGCGACCAGGCCGAAGGACTCGCTGTACGAGGGCATGACCAGCACGGACGCGGCCCGGAACCAGTCGGCGAGCTGGTCCTGCCCGACCGGCGGGTGGAACCGTACGACGTCCGCGATGCCCAGCCGGGCCGCGAGCTTCTGCAGCCCCTCCGGCTTGGCGAGACCGCTGCCGCTGGGGCCGCCGACGACGGGCACCACGACGCGGGAGCGCAGCGCGGGGTTGCGGTCGAGCAGCACGGCGACGGCGCGCAGCAGCACGTCCGGGGCCTTCAGCGGCTGTATGCGGCCCGCGAAGAGCGGGATCAGGGCGTCCTGCGGAAGGCCGAGGCGGGCGCGGGCGGCGGCGCGGCCGTCGGCCGGGCGGAAGCGGTCGAGGTTGACGCCGGGGTGGACCACGGCGACGGAGCGCGGGTCGGCGTCGTAGAAGCGGACGAGTTCGTCGGCCTCCTCGGCGGTGTTCGCGATGAGCCGGTCGGCGGCGTCGACGATCTGGGTCTCGCCGATGACGCGGGCGGCGGGCTCGGGGGTGTCGCCCTCGGCGAGCGCGGCGTTCTTGACCTTCGCCATGGTGTGCATGGCGTGGACGAGGGGTACGCCCCAGCGCTGCGCGGCGAGCCAGCCGACGTGTCCGGAGAGCCAGTAGTGGGAATGCACGAGGTCGTAGTAGCCGGGGCGCTGACCGGCCCACGCCTGCATCACGCCGTGCGTGAAGGCGCAGAGCTGGGCGGGCAGCTCCTCCTTGGCCAGTCCCTCGTACGGCCCCGCGTCCACGTGCCGGACGAGGACGCCGGGCGCCAGTTCCACGGCGGCGGGCAGCCCGCCGGTGGTGGAGCGGGTGAAGATCTCGACCTCGATGTTGATCGCGGCGAGCCGCCTGGCCAGCTCCACGATGTACACGTTCATGCCGCCGGCGTCGCCCGTGCCCGGCTGGTGCAGCGGGGAGGTGTGCACGGACAGCATCGCGATGCGGCGCGGCCTGCGATGGCCTGCGGCGAAGGAGCCGGCGAGTCCTGCGGGGAACCTGCGACGCGGTGCGCCACGGCTGGTGCCGAGCCGAGAGACGTACTGGGTCACGTCGTCCGTCCTCCTCGCTGGGCCCCGGTACCGGCACGGTTCACGGCATGGCACCGAAGGGCGCACGATCCCTTCGAAGGTGGCGAACAGCGGCGGCCGCCCTTTTCATTTCCACTTTGCCGAATCGTTACGGCAGAAAGCTGGCGCGTCGCCCGATCATCGCCCGACCGCCCGGCGACCGCATCCGCCCGGATCGTTACGCTCGGTGTCATGCGCCCGATCGGCACCGCGACGCGCGGGACCACCAATCCGAACCGGCTGCGCCGCATGGACCGCTGGATCGCCGCCACGCACGGCCCCGCCCTGCGCCGCGCCGACGCCCCCGTCGCCGTCGACCTCGGTTACGGGGCGGCGCCCTGGACCGCCGTCGAGCTGCTGGCCCGTCTGCGCACCGCCGAGCCGCGCACGGAGGTGGTCGGCATCGAGATCTCCCCGGACCGGGTGGCCGCCGCGCAGCCGTACGCGCGCGAGGGCCTGGCCTTCCTGCACGGCGGCTTCGAGATTCCGCTGCCCCGCCGGCCGGTGCTGATCCGGGCGGCGAATGTGCTGCGCCAGTACGACGAGGGCGAGGTGGCCGCCGTCTGGCAGCGGCTGTGCGGCCGGCTGGCGCCGGACGGGCTGCTGGTGGAGGGCACCTGCGACGAGATCGGTCGCCGGCATGTGTGGGTGGCGCTCGGGCCCGGGGGTCCGCGCACGGTGACCTTCGCGACCCGGCTCGGCTCGCTGGACCGGCCGTCCGATCTCGCCGAACGGCTGCCGAAGGCGCTCATCCACCGCAATGTGCCGGGCGAGCGGGTGCACGCGTTCCTGCGCGACTTCGACCGGGCGTGGGCGGCGGCCGCGCCGTACGCGTCACTGGGGGCCCGGCAGCGCTGGATCACGGCGGTGCGGTCGCTCTCGGCCGACTGGCCGCTGACGGACGGGGTACGGCGCTGGCGCCAGGGCGAGGTGACGGTGGAGTGGGCGGCGCTGGAGCCCAGGGGGGCGTGAGAGGCGCGTTCACGGGTCGCCGCGGTGCGCCGTTTCGCGCCGGGATTCACCCATGAGGTGGGAACGGCGGACGGCGATCGTTCGTCGGAGTCAGTGGGCACCGGAATCGCGGGGGCGGCGGGGAGCGACGGACGGGGTGTGCGGGTGCCCTACGGCCGGGGTGTATCGGCCTCTGTTGCTTTTCGGTGCGGCGTGGCACGATCGCGCCAGCGCTACATGTTACTGGCGGTTAATCAGATCATTTGGGAACAGCTCGACCGGTTGGGAACCGCTCGGAGGGGGAGCTCGTGTACCGACGCCACTGTGGAGCCGCCGCGATCACTCTGGTGTGCGCGCTGGCGGTCCTCGCCTCGCCGGTCCAGGCATTCGCCGCCCCGGCACTGCCGGGGCCGGCCGATCCGCCCGTGCCCTCCGCGACACCGGCGTCGCCCGGCGGGAAGAGCCTCGAAGAGGTGCGCCTGGAGATCGACGAGCTGTACCGCCGGGCGGGCGCCGCCACGGACGCGTACAACCTCGCCGAGGAGAAGGCCGAGAAGCAGTCGGGCGAACTGGTCGAGCTGGCGCGGTCGATAGTCGAGGGCCGGGAGAAGATCGCCGAGCTCAAGGACCGGGCGGGCGCCCAGGCCCGCGAGCAGTACCGCAACGCCGGACTCCCGCCGGGCGCCCGGCTCATGCTCAGCGGCGACCCGCAGCTGTTCCTCGACGGAATCAACCGCGCCCGCCAGGGCCAGCAGGCCACCAAGGACCTCCTGGGTGAACTGACCAGAACCCAGCAGGACGTGGAGACGTACACCAAGGACGCCGGCACCAACTGGAAGAAGCTGGAAGCCGACCGCGTCAAGCAGGCCAAGGCCAAGAAGAAGATCAACGCGCAGATAGCGGCGGCGAAGAAGCTGGAGTCGCGGCTGGAGAAGGAGGAGCGCGCCCGCCTCCGCACGCTGGAGCGGGAAGCCGCCCAACAGGCGCAGAACGCCTGGCTCGGCTCCGGCGCGCTCAAGGAGATCAACCGCGAGGCGAGCCCGCTCGGCAAGGAGGCCGTGGCCTTCGCCACCGCGCAGATCGGCAAGCCGTACGTGTGGGGCGCCGAGGGCCCCGAGTCGTACGACTGCTCCGGGCTGACGTCCCAGGCGTGGGCGGCGGCGGGCCGCCCCATCCCGCGCACCTCGCAGGAGCAGTGGCGGCTCCTGCCGCACATCGCCATCCGGGACATGCGCCCCGGCGACCTGATCATCTACCACGCCGACGCGACGCACGTCGGCATGTACGTGGGCGACGGCCGGATCGTGCACGCCCCCCGTCCCGGCCGCGACGTCACCCTCGCGGGCGCGGGCTCCATGCGGATACTCGGCGTGGTCCGCCCCGACGCGTAGGAGCCCCCGGGCGGACGGCGGCGGCGTGAGGTTCGTCATGCCGCCGAGGGCCCGCCGGGGGTACTTCGAGGGCACGTCGAGGGCGGCTTCGGGGTGGTTCATCACGACTGATCCGCAGGGGGACGCGGCTTAGGGCGGCGCATATGCCGGACGGCGCCTGCGGGTCGCCATTCCGTTCCCGCGCCCCGGACCGCTATGGTCCCCGTCTGGCGGATCGTCGATCGTCGCTCCGCCGCGCCCTCGGGGGGAGGGAAGGAAGACCGAACCCATGCCCGTACCCGAACCGCAGCAGGACTCCACCACGGAGAACGGCTCCGGCACCGCCCTCACGCTCCTGGTCATCGAGGACGACCCGGCGGGCACCTTCACCGCCCCGGAGCTGTCCGCCGCGGCCGGTGCCCGGGTCCGCATCCGCGCCGCCCGCAACCTCACCGAGGCGGGCCGCCTCCTCACCGACGACGTGGACTGCATCCTGCTGGACCTGGGCCTGCCCGCCGGCACGGAGACCCGGGGCGACCGGGAGGGCGAGGCGGACGGGCTGGCCACGCTCAAGCACGTCCTGCGGATCGCGCCCCGGCACGCCGTGCTCGCCCTCACCGCCGAGGACGACGCCGAGCTGGCCGCCGAGGCCGTCCGCGTCGGCGCGCAGGACTACCTCTTCCGGGGCGAGCTGGACAGCCGGCTGCTGAGCCGCGCCATCCGCTACGCCGTCGCCCGCAAACGCGCCGACGTCGCGCAGCACCAGCTCACCGAGTCCCGGCTGCGCGCCCAGGAGAACGCCCGGCTGGAACGCGGACTGCTCCCCACCCCGCTGCTCGACGGCTCCGACCTGCGCTTCGCGGCGCGCTACCGGCCGGGCCGCAGCCGGGCGCTGCTCGGCGGCGACTTCTACGACACGGTCCGCACCCCGGACGGCACGGTGCACGCGATGATCGGCGACGTCTGCGGCCACGGCCCGGACGAGGCGGCGCTCGGCGTGGAGCTGCGCATAGCGTGGCGGGCGCTGACCCTGGCGGGGCTGTGCGGCGACGAGTTGCTGTCCACGCTCCAGCAGGTCCTCGAACACGAGCGGGAGAGCGAGGAGATCTTCGCGACGCTCTGCATGGTGGACATCGCCCCGGACGGCCGCCGCGCGGGCCTCTGCCTGGCGGGCCACCCCGCACCGCTGATCGCCCGCGACGGACGCGCGGCGCACCTGCTCCCGTACGAGGACGGCGGCCCGGCCCTGGGCCTGCTGCCGCGTGCGCGGTGGCCGCGCCGGCAGGTGGAGCTCGGCGGCTCCTGGAGCCTGATGATGTACACGGACGGCCTGATCGAGGGCCGCGTCGGTGAGGGCACGCGACGGCTGGGCCAGGACGGCATGGTGGCGATGGTCAACCGGCTACTGGACGAGGGGCTGACCGGCGAGGACCTGCTGGAGGCCGCGGTCACCCGGGCCCGCGAGCTGAACGGCGGGGAGCTGACCGACGACGTCGCGGTCCTGCTGCTCGACCGCGACGAGTCCACCGCCCGGCTGCGCCCCGCCGGCGGCGGGGCGCACCTGAGCATTCCGCGCCCGCGCCCCGGCCGGGCGCCGTCGTCGGCGGGGTCGGTTCAGCGCCCGCCGTTGTAGGGGCCGTACGGGCCGTCGCTGCTGGAGCCGCCGCTGCGGCGGCCGCCGCCGGAGACGGCCTTGAGGGCGGGCCGTACGTCCACGAAGAAGACGATGCTGGCGATCAGCCCGGCGAGCTGGAGGAACAGGAAGGGCACCCAGAGGTTCACCGCCACCGCGACGCCGAGGACGATCAGCCAGAAGGACTTCTTCTGCTTGTCCGCCGCGCGGTATGCGTCCTCCCGGGCGAGCAGGGCCATGACCAGCGCGACCACGGCGAGGACGAGCATGGCCGTGTAGAGCAGCCCGAGGAACGAGTTGAAGCCTTCGAGCAACATGATGTGTACCGCCTAGTCAGTGGGTAACGCCTCGCGGCCAAGGTACCGGGACAACGACCGGGCCACCCGGAATGTGCCCACCCGTCGCCCCGGCACACCTGCCGGGCGCCGGCACGGCTACTCGCCGGCCGGCGGCGTGGCCTTCTTCGCGGCGGGCTTGCGCGCGGGCGCCTTCTTGGCCGAGGTCTTCGGCTTGGCGGCGGCCGGCTTGGCGGCGGGCTTGGCTGCGGCGGGCTTCCCGGTGGTCGCGGTCCCGGCCGGCTTCGCGGCGGTCGCGGGCTTTTCGGCCGGGGCCGCCTCCGCGTCGGCCGGCGCGGCCTCCTCGCGCGGCTCGACGACGACGGCGATCTCGACGATCTCGTCGGCGGTCTCGCCCCGCCACGTCCGCACGGTGCGCTCACCGCGCTCGGCGACCTTCTCGTACGTCTCGCGGGCCCGCACGGCGTACTCGGCGGCCACGCCGACCCCGCGCAGCGCCAGGTCCTGGGCCATCTCGCCGAGCTTCTTCGGGTCGGTGTCGAGCGCGTCGATCACCTCGGCGACCTTGGCCTGGAGGGTGGCCTGCGCCTCCCGCGCCTGCCCGGCGACCTTCTCCTGCACGGCCTTGGGGTCGGTGTTGCGGACGGCCTCGATGCGCTCGGGCGCCTCGGCACGCAGCTGTTCGAGGAGGGCGGGGACCTTGCGGGCCTGGTTCACGGCCAGGTCGGCGGTACCGGCGGCGAAGTAGAGGGGGGTGGGGTCGGTGAGGGTCTTGCGCAGGTCATCGGTGATGGCCATGACTGTGGTCCTCCCGGATCATCGGGCTCGTGTGAGGGTGGTCGGAACTCTCAGGCCGTACCGGCGGCACCGCCGTCGGCGTGCTCCTCGTCGTCCAACCCGTTCTCCTTGCGGAAGGAGGCGTAGATCTGGAGCAGCACGCTCTTCTGGCGCTCGTTGATCGACGGATCGGCGAGGATCACCGCCCGCGTCTCCGACTCGTCCTGCTGCCGCTCGTCCAGAATCCCGGCCCGTACGTACAGGGTCTCGGCGGAGATGCGCAGGGCCTTGGCGACCTGCTGCAACACCTCGGCGCTGGGCTTGCGCAGCCCGCGCTCGATCTGGCTGAGATAGGGATTGGACACCCCGGCGGCATCGGCGAGCTGCCGCAACGACAGCTGGGCATTGCGACGCTGCTCACGCAGATAGTCGCCGAGACTGCCGACGTTGAGTGAGGCCATACCCCGATGCTGCCCCGCACCGCTAACTTTTGCAAGCACCCGCTTGCAAAAGTGTCGCTACACCTCGACGGCACCGCGCGATTTCGTCAGTGCGTGACGATGCAGAAAGGGTGGCCGGCGGGGTCGGTGAGGACTCGGGCTCTGTCGCCGTGGGGTTGGTGGGCCGGCTTGCGCGCGCCCAGGTTCAGCAGTCGGGCCTCGGCCTCGTCCAGGCTCTCCGTGACCTTGAAGCAGATGTGGAGCTGCTGGGGAACGTTCTGGTCGGGCCAGCTGGGGGCCCGGTAGTCGTCGACCCGCTGGAAGCCGATGAGGAGTCCGTCGTCGCCGTTGAGGCCGGCGAACTCGGCGTTCGACCTCGGGTGCGGCTCGCAGCCGGTGGCCGCCTGGTAGAAGGCCGCCAGGGCCGGCGGATCGGGGCAGTCGAGCGTTATCGCTATCAGTTCCATGGGCAGAGCCTCCAACTCGTCAACGGCCGTCCGGGACTCTGGCACACTCGCCGGTATGGGGAACATGCCGGTACGACGGCTCGATCTCGGGTACTTCGTCCGGCCCGCGTCCGAGACGGGCGGGCCGGAGCCGCGGGTGGAGCCGGTCCTCGCCTATCTGGTCCGGCACGACAACGGGCTGATCCTCTTCGACACCGGCATCGGGGACGCGGGCCCCGAGACCGAGGCGCACTACCGGCCCCGGCGCCGCCCGCTGCGGGACGCCCTGGCGGCGGCGGGGGTCGGCCTCGACGACATCTCCCTCGTCGTCAACTGCCATCTGCACTTCGACCACTGCGGCGGCAACCCGCTCCTCGGCGGTACGCCCATCCTCGTCCAGGACGTCGAACTGGCCACCGCCCGCCGGGGCGACTACACCGTCGACGAACTGGTCGACTTCCCCCGCGCCACCTACGAAGTGGTGGCCGGGGAGACCGAGTTCTGGCCGGGGGTCCGGGTCGTTCCCACGCCGGGCCACACACCGGGGCACCAGTCCCTGGTCCTGCGGCAGCGCGACGGCACCGTCGTCCTCGCCGGCCAGGCGCACGACTTCGCCTCCCACTTCGCCTCCGACCACCTGGCCCGCCGGGCGGCCCGCGAGGGCGTGGAGCCCCCGCTTCCGCCCTACCGCCCGTGGCTGGACCGACTCGCCGACTTCGACCCGCGCCGGGTGCTGTTCGCCCACGACTGCTCGGTCTGGGAACCGGCACGGCCGCAAGCCCACTGACCCCGGCCGCCCCACCGGCCACCCCACCCCGAACACCGCCCCACCCCGAACGCCATCGCGCTCAGAACCCGTCCGGGCACCACGCCCGCCGCGCCGCCCGGAACAGCGCGTCCGCCCGCGCCGCCGCGCCCGGCGTCAGCTCCTCCACCCGGTCCAGCGCCGCCAGCCGCAGCACCGACTCGTCGCCGAGCCAGAGCGTGCCCAGATCGCGTACGTCCATCGCCAGGTCCGCCGAGCGCGTCGTGGGCGCACAGGCGGCGCCGTCCGCACCGGCGTCCAGGTGGAAGCGGCCGGACGCGAGGCCCGCCGCGTCCCGGACCTCCAGCACGAGGGAGCCGGGCACCGCGTACGTACGGGCCTCCAGGGCGCGTACGACGTCCAGGACCCGCACCCACAGGAAGTCCGCCTGCGTCACCACGCGCGCCGCGCGCGGGTTCGGCAGCAGCAGCGGCGCCAGGTCGTCGGCGGGGCGCAGGCCGGTACGGATGGTGGAGACCCAGTCCACCGAGCACAGGTAGTGCCACAGCGCCCGCTCCGCCGCCGGGGTCACCGCGATCAGGTCGCTGACCTTCGCACCGTTCAGCGGCTGTTTGGCATCGCTCCAGGTCTCGTCGACGCGGTAGCTGAGCAGGCCGTCCACTGTGCCGTCAGGCCCCCGGTACACGACGGAGAAGGGCTCGACCCAGGGGTGGAACGGGGAGGGCGACTCGCCGGTGGCCTGCTCCCACCAGCGCTCGTCGCGGTCCACCACCCCGTGCCGGGAGGCCCGCAGCCGCTCGTGCAGCCCGGGGCCCAGCTTGCGGACCTCCGCGCCGTCCACCAGGTCGATCCGGCCGCCGTCCCCGTCCGCCGGGACCCGGCGCTGCCGGTCGAGGCCGGTGCGGTGGGTGTCGATCTCCCACTCGGTGCCCGTCGCCGCCGGGCCGAACCCGTACCGTCCGTAGATCGGGTACTCGGCGGCGATCAGCGTCGCCGCCACATCGCCGCGCTCCTTCGCCGCCGCCAGATCCGCGGCCATCATCCGGGTCAGCAGACCACGCCTGCGGTGCGTGGCGGAGACCGACACGTTGGTGATCGCGTCGGCCGGCACCGCGGCGCCGCCCACCGCCGTCAGCTCCTGGGCGAACGAGCGGAACGTCGCCACGCACCGCCCCCCGTCGAACGCCCCCCGGGTGCGGGCGATGTCCATATGGCTCCGGTGCCCGGCCACCTGCTCGTCGGTGGGCGTCGGCGGCCGCAGGAACCCGGTGTTGAGGGCGCGCAGCCAGTCGGGAAGTTCGGACGGGGTGATCGGACGGATATCGAGGTCGGTCATGCGCCACACGCTAAGGAGCGCGGCGCGGGATGTCGCCTGGTTTTGGCGCGCCCGGTTCGGACACCCGTACGCGGGGAAGGGCGAAGGCTCAGAACACCGCCCGGATCTCCCCCACCTCCGCCGGCCCGCCCAGCAGCGGCGCGCGGCCGATCCGGGCGACCACCGGCGTATCGACCCCCAGCAGCCCCAGCGCGCGGGCCAGGACCGGGCCCAGCGCCCGCGTCGCACCGTCGTCGATCTTGAAGGCCAGCGCCCTGCCGTCCGCCAGGGCCACCGCCTGGACGGCCTCCGCGCCCATCTTGGACAGCGCGCCCGGCACCTCGCGCATCAGCCAGGTGTCGGGACGCCGGGTGCCCGCCACGTACTCGGGGTGCGCCCGCATCGCGTCCGCCACCCGGCGCTCCGCACTACCCGGCTCCGCCAGGACGAAACTCCGGAACGCGCGAGCCAGCCCCACCAGCGAGACGGCCATCAGCGGCGCCCCGCAGCCGTCCGTGCCGACGGCGGCGACCGGCTCGCCCGCCGCCTCCTCCACGACCTGGTGGACCAGCCGCTGGAGCGGATGCGCCGGGTCCAGATAACCGGCCAGGTCCCAGCCGTTGACCGCGCAGGCGGCGAGCATCGCCGCGTGCTTGCCGGAGCAGTTCATCGTGAGGCGGTCGCGGACCCGGCCGGAGGCGAGGTACGTCTCCGCCTCCACCGGGTCCAGCGGCAGGTCCGGCGGGGTCTGCAGGTCGTCGGGCGACAGACCGTGCTCGCCGAGCATCTTGCGTACGAGGTCGAGGTGGAAGCCCTCGCCGGAGTGGCTGGCGGCGGCCAGGGCCAGCCGCTCGCCGGACAGGTCGAGCCCGGCCCGCAGCACCGCCGCCGCCTGCATCGGCTTGTTCGAGGAGCGCGGGAAGACCGGGGCCGCCGGGTCACCGAGGGCCAGCTCCACACTGCCGTCCGCGGCGAGCACGACCAGCGAGCCCCGGTGGTGCCCCTCGGTGAAACCGGACCGTACGACCTCGGCCAGCACGGGCAGGCAGGGGGCGGCGTCGGAGGGGGCGGGCGTACGGGCTGCGCTGGGGGTCATGGCGGCCTTCCGGGAACGGGCGGTGGACCCGCCCCCGGAGGGATCGCCTCAAACGAGCAGGTCGTCTACGTGTGCTTCCCCGTCACGGTACCTGCGGGCGATCTCCGCACCGCACCCGTCCGCCGTGCGCTGGAGCCGGTGCCGGCGCCGGGAGACCTGCTGCTCGTAGCGGACGAGGCGCCCCATCGCGGTGTGCAGCTCTTCGTCCGTCCGGGCGTCCAGGTCGGACAGCTCGACCTCGGCGAGCGTCTCGGCCGCGAGCCTGCGGTACTCCGCGCTGCGCGGCGTGGACAGCGTGACGTGCCGGGCGGAGGAGCGCTGCGGGGACGGGGCGTCGGCGAGGATCTCCGACAGCCGGTCCACCACCGGAGCCTCCGGGCCCGCGCGCCGGGCCAGTTCGGCGCGCAGGATGTCGATCCGGCCCTGCACGAGCCGCCGCACATAGCTGAGGTCGGCCTCGTCGCGCTGGGCGTCGCGGCGCAGCGCGCGCAGCTCCGGCAGCCGCAGCGCGCCCAGGTCGGGCCGGGCCGCGCCGTCGCCCGCCTCGTCGCCCTGCCCGGTCCGCTGTACGGGCGGGCGCATGGTGCTGATGCTCGTACCGGGGCCCGTGCCGCCGCTGACGCCGGGACGCGCGACCGGCACTGCGGCCGGGAACTGCCCGGTTCCATGGGTGCTCATGCTTGTGTCCATCCCCTCGACCGGTGCGTCGGCGCACCGCCTCCCGAGCATCGTGCCACCCCGAGGGCCCCGATGAGGTTGCTCTGTACCCGTTCGGCCCAAGATAGGTTGGTCTGTATGCGTGCAGTGGTACAGAGGGTGGATGGCGCGAGCGTCTCGGTGAGGGACGCGGCGGACGGCGACGGGGGTTCCCGGATCGTCGGGGAGATAACCGGCGAGGGCCTGTGCGTCCTGGTGGGGGTCACCCACGGGGACACCCCGGAGAAGGCGGCGCAGCTCGCCCGCAAGCTCTGGTCGGTCCGCATCCTGGAGGGCGAGAGGTCCTGCTCGGACGTGAACGCTCCGCTTCTGGTGATTTCGCAGTTCACCCTCTACGGAGACGCCCGCAAGGGCCGCCGCCCCACCTGGAACGCCGCCGCGCCCGGCGAGGTCGCCGAGCCGCTGGTGGACGAGGTCGTGGCGCGGCTGCGGGCCCTGGGGGCGACGGTGGAGACGGGCCGGTTCGGGGCGGACATGCGCGTCTCGCTCACGAACCACGGCCCGTTCACCGTCATCGTCGAGGTCTGAGCCCCGCTCCGGTACGTCCTACGGCTCGACGACGGTCTCCTGCGCCGCCGCCGTGTCACCGGCGAGCAGTTCCGCGTCGACCGCCACGTTCCGCTTCACCAGGGCCAGGGCGATCGGGCCCAGCTCGTAGTGGCGGGCGGACGTGGTGACGAAGCCCAGCTGCCGGCCGTCGGGCCCGTCCGACGCGAGCCGGACCGGGGTGCCGGGGCCCGGCAGATGCACCTCGCTGCCGTCCAGGTGCAGGAAGACCAGGCGGCGGGGCGGCTTGCCCAGGTTGTGCACCCGCGCGACGGTCTCCTGGCCCCGGTAGCAGCCCTTCTGGAGATGGACGGCGACGCCGATCAGGCCCAGCTCGTGCGGGATGGTGCGGTGGTCGGTCTCGAAGCCGAGCCGCGGCCGGTGCGCCTCGACGCGCAGCGCCTCGTACGCCAGCACCCCGGCGAGCGGGCCGTGCCCGGCGGCGTACGACTCCAGCTCGGGGCGGGGCAGGAACAGGTCGCGGCCGTACGGCGTCTCGCGTACGACGGACCCCTCCGGGGCCTCCGCGATCGAGCCGGCCGGGAGGTGCACCACCGCGAAGTCCTCGGTGCGGTCGGCGACCTCGACCCGGTAGAAGAACTTCATCGACTCCAGATAGGCGATGAGGTCCTGGCGCGTTCCCGGTTCGACGTGCATCCACACCCGCTCGCCGTCGTCCACGAGATACAGGGCGTGCTCGATGTGGCCGTTGGCGCTGAGGATCAGCGCCTCGGTGGCCTGGCCGGGGGCGAGTTCGGTGACGTGCTGGGTGATCAGGAGGTGCAGCCAGGCCAGCCGGTCGCTCCCGGAGACGGTGACGACACCGCGGTGCGAGAGGTCGACCAGGCCCGAACCGTCGGCGAGGGCGCGCTGCTCGCGGAACAGGTCGCCGTAGTGCGCGGCGACGCCTTCGTCGCGACCCTCGGCGGGGACGGCGCCGGGCAGGGACAGCAGGGGGCTCTTCATGCGACCAGCCTACGACTGGTGCTCAGGCCCCGGCCGCCGGTGCGGGCCCGTCCTCCGGTCCGGCGGATTCCGCTTCCGGCCGCGCCGCCTTCGCCGTGCAGTCGGCGCAGCGGCCGAAGATCGCGAAGTGCTTCATGTCCGTCTCGAACCCGAACGCGCCGCGCAGCTTCTCGGTGAACTCAGCGACGACGGACACATCGGCCTCGATGACGTCCGAGCAGTCCCGGCACACCAGATGGATGTGATGGTGGCGGTCGGCCAGGTGGTACGTCGGGGCGCCGTGACCCAGATGGGCGTGGCTGACCAGCTCCAGCTCCTCCAGGAGCTCCAGCGTCCGGTAGACCGTCGAGATGTTCACGCCCGACGCGGTCCGGCGCACCTCGCTGAGGATGTCGTCGGGCGTCGCGTGTTCGAGCGTGTCGACGGCTTCCAGGACGAGCTGGCGCTGCGGCGTCAGCCGGTAGCCGCGCTGCCGGAGATCGGTCTTCCAGTCGGTGCTCACCACAGACCCAGTGTAGATCCGGGCGGCGGGCCCGTTCGGCGGAATCCCGGGCTACTTGGAGCCGGCTGCTCGGAGGTGCCTACTTGAAGAATCGGAGGTGCCTACTTGAAGAACGCGATCCCGTCGTCCGGCAGGTCGCCCAGGCTCTTCGCCATCGCCTCGACCTCCTCGGGCGTGACGGTCTTCTTCAGGTGCGCCGACATGTACGGGCGCAGCTCGACCTCGGGCGTCGCCTTCTCGCCGACCCACATCAGGTCGCTGTTGACGTAGCCGTAGAGCCGCTTGCCACCGCTGTACGGGCCGGAGGCCGCGGTACGGGCGACCGCGTCGGTGACGAGGTCGATCTGCGGCTTCTTGTCGGCCAGCTCGCCGTACCAGATCTCGATGACGCCCTGGTCGCGGGCCATGACGACCTCGACCTTGCGCTCCTTGTCGATGCGCCAGTAGCCCGTCTCGGTCTCCAGCGGGCGGACCTTGTCGCCCTCGGCGTCGAGGACCCAGGAGTGCGAGGTGTACTCCAGGAAGTCCCGGCCGTCGTGGCTGAAGGTGACCTCCTGGCCGAAGTTGCACTTCTCGGCGCCGGGGAAGTCGGAGACGCCCGCGCCCACCCAGTTCCCCAGGAGGAACGCCAGCGGGACGAGGTCCGGGTGCAGGTCGGACGGGATCTCGATCATGAGCGGCTCAGTCGATCTGTGAGGCGGGAGGCGGGAGGGCCGGGAACGGGCGGGTGGGGCAGGTGGTCAGCGCTGGCCCTGGTACAGCTTCTTCACGGTCACGGCGGCGAAGGCGAGGACGCCGACGCAGACCAGGACCAGCAGGGCGGAGAAGAATGCCTCAAGCACGGAGAGCTCCTCGGACGAGCGGTAGGGCGCGGTACAGGGCAGTACCGGACCGGGCCCCAGCCTAATGGGTGGGACCCGGCCCCGCCGTTCCGGGGCGTCCGGTCAGCCCAGGAGCTGGTTCTGCAGGATGACCGTCTGGTGGAACGGGACCCGGGGCGTGCCGCCGCCGCCCTCGCGGGACTGGACGACGAGGGCGAGCGTGTCCCCCGCGACCACGTAGGCCTCCCGCACCTGCGCGGAACCGTAGGGCTTCGGCTCGACGTAGACGTAGGAGGCGGTGGTGTCCACCTTTCCACCACCCTTCCAGCTTTCGTCCAGGTTCAGGTGCCCCTGGGTGTCGATCGGCGGGTCACCGGGCGACGACGACCCGATGAACCGCGCGTCGCGGAACGCGTCGGCGTCCTCCGCCGAGCCGAACCGCAGCAGATAGATCCGGTTCGACGTGCCGTCCGGCATGGTCCAGCCGCGCGCCGCGATGTGCCGCAGGGTCCCCTCCTCCAGGCGCGTGACGATGCTGGGCCGGGCGCTTTTGTGGAACTCGGAGGCGAACCGCTCCGGGGTGACCCAGCCGCCCTTGAGCTTCTTGTCCACCGTGGCCCCGGCCGGGGCGGGCAGCAGCAGTTCGCGCAGGTCGGCGTAGTGGATCTCCAGCGGGTTGCCGTCGCTGCCGGGGCGCGGTCTGTCCGCCGGGAGCGCCGGCAGGCTGAGCTTCGGGTAGTCCCAGCGCCCGTCGCTCTCGGTCGCCAGGCCGGGCACGTCCGTGCGCTCCATCGACGTGATGCCGTACGCCGTACCCGCCCCGACCGCACCGAACACCAGCACGGCGGTGGTCCACCGCGCCACGGCACGCAGCATCCGGCGCGGGGGCCGGGGCACCGGGACAACCGGGACCGCGGGCGTGGCCGTCTGCTCGCTCATATGTACTCCCCCGGGGACGTGATGTGGTTCAGCTGGTCCTTCACCAGTTCGGCGACGTCCGCCTTGCGGAAGGGCGCGGTCCCGGACGCCGAGAAGATGACCATCACCTCGCCCTCGTACGCCATGCAGAACATGCCCTCGACCCGCCGCTTGCCCTCCTTGGGGTTGAGGAAGCAGGAGGCGTTCCGCCGGTGGCCGTCGATCTTCGGGCCGTCGCGCAGGACGCCGATGCTGTCGAGGAGCTCGTGCCGGAAGGTGTAGAGGTCCCGGACGGCCTTCTTGTCCTTCATCCACACCAGCTGCGTGTCGACGACCAGGTCGTTGTCGTCCGAGGCGTAGGTGCGCACGGCCAGTCCCTGGACGTGCAGTTTGTCGACGCGCTTCTCGAACTCCCGCCGCTGCCGGCCCGACAGGCCGCGCCCGCCGTCCTTCATCTCCGCGGTGGCCGCGGGACCGCTGATCTCGGCGTCGTTGCCGTACGTGCCCGAGTCGGGGCCGAGCCGGAAGCCCGACGGTACGGGCAGCAGCAGCTTGCTCAGTTCGGTGGTGGACCGGCCCCGCTCGATGTCCCCGGCGGGGTCCTTGGCCGGCTCGTGCGCGGGTTTCTGCCACAGCCGGGTGGGAACGGTGCGGTCCGCGCCGTCGACGGTGACCTTCGTGTACGCGCCCGCGCCGGCGACGGCGGCGAGCACCAGGACGACGGGGAGCGCCGCGAGGGCCACCCGCCGCGCCCGGCGCTTCCGTACGGGAGCGGGCTCGGGGACGATCGCCGGTTCCGGGGCCGCCGCGGGCTCGGGCGTGTTCTCGTCGCTCACAGGCGCTCCAGCTGTCGCTCGGCCAGCGTCCGGATGTCCTTCTTGCTGATCGGGGCGCTGTCGTAGATGTGGATGTCGACCATGACGTCGCCCCGGCTGAAGATGGCCCTGGCCTGGTAGAAGGGCAGGTAACCGGCCTTGCGCTCGGCCGGGAAGAGGTAGTAGCGGCCCTCGGCGCTGCCCTCGATCGCGGTGCCCTCGTTGCCGGCGGCCCGCTTCCCGGGCATGTACGAGCGCTGGTCCTCCGCGTGCGCGGCGGCGGCGGCGCCCGAGCTGAACTGCACCAGGTACACGTCGGCCGCGCGGTACTCGCCCTTCTTCCAGGACGCGCCCGCGACCCGGCGGAGGCCCTGGTCGAGGAGGTCGCCGTACATGTACTCCTCGTTCTCGAAGTTCATGGCGTAGTCCTCCACCCCCAGCCACCCGTCCGGGGAGAGAGCGGTCAGGCCCTTGTCCTCCTGCCAGCCCTTGGGCCGGGGCACGATGAGCTTGCGCAGGTCGCCCTCGGTGCGGACCTTGCGGTCCTGCGAGGCCGGCAGCGGGGCCGGCTCGCTGCCCGCGGGCAGCGCCTTCGCCGGGTACGCGAGACCGGGCTGCGAGAGCGCGGCGAGCGGCGTCGGGGCCCGGTCCGCCTGTACGCGGTACCCGGCGGCGACGCCACCCGCCAGGCCGAGGACGGCTGCGGCGGCGATGATCAGGGTCGTACGCCCGCGCGGGCGCCGCTTCACGACGGCGACGGGCTCCGCCCCGGACTGCGGTTGCTCCCCCTCCTCGGACTCGGCCGTGCCGGCGGGCAGCTCGGGCTGCCCGTCGGAAATGCTGTCTTTCAGATGCAAAATGGGTCCCCCACAAGACCTTGAAGCACGAATTCCGCTATCCGCCCACACAACTGACCCACAGGTTCGGGATGGGGTTGTGCGGGCGACGATTACAGTTCCGTATATGTCGAAGAAGCTCGTGATCAAGGTGACCGCAGGTGCCGATTCCGCCGAGCGCTGCTCGCAGGCGTTCACGGTGGCGGCGGTGGCCGTCGCCAGCGGGGTGGAGGTTTCGCTCTGGCTGACCGGGGAATCGGCGTGGTTCGCGCTGCCGGGCCGCGCCGCCGAGTTCGAACTGCCGCACGCCGCGCCGCTGCCGGACCTCATCGAGTCCATCCAGGCGGGCGGCCGGATCACGCTGTGCACGCAGTGCGCGGCGCGGCGCGACATCACCGAGAAGGACGTCCTGGAGGGCGTGCGCATCGCCGGGGCGCAGGTCTTCGTCAGCGAGGTCATGGCCGACGACGTGCAGGCGCTCGTCTACTGACGGCCGCTCAGCGGCGCCGCCTCCTGCCGTCCAGCTCCTCCCACCACGCGTCGGACTCCGGGTCGCCGGTGGCGCCGCCGCCCTTGCCGGGCCGGACGCCGGGCCGGGCGTCATCGGGCGGCTGCTCCTGCCCCGCGCCCGGCTCGTCCCACCAGCGGTCCTCGGGCCCCTTGCGGTTGCCCACCATCGCCGCGACGGGCGGGATCACCATCGCGACCACGCACATCGCGATGGCGGCGGGCATCGACCAGAGCCTCACGAAGGCCCAGGCCGAGACGAAGAGGACGAGACATACGCCCATCAGCAGGAAGTAGGCGCGCCGGCGTCGGCGGTACATGTCTCCAGCGTAGGCCCGATCGGCCCGTGCGGCCGGTTCTGCGCCGGCGGAAACCGGGAGCCCGTGCGGGCAGCACGAAGGGCCGTACCCGTGCCAGGTAAGCGTCCAAACCCCCTGGGGTACGGCCCTTCGGCCGGTCATCGGCGTCGCCGGGTGCCGTGTCAGACGGCGATGGCCACCTCGGCCAGGCCGCCGGTCTGCGCGACGACGGTGCGGTCGGCGGTGCCGCCGGGGACCAGCGCGCGCACGGTCCAGGTGCCCTCGGCCGCGTAGAAGCGGAACTGGCCGGTCGCCGAGGTCGGGACCTCGGCCGTGAACTCGCCGGTCGAGTCCAGCAGGCGGACGTAGCCGGTGACGGGCTCGCCGTCGCGGGTCACGCTGCCCTGGATGGTGGTCTCACCGGGCTTGATCGTCGAAGCGTCGGGGCCGCCGGCCTTTGCTCCACACATGGTTCAGTCCTTCGGGTCGGTGGTCATGCTGGTCGTTGGCGGGCCGGCGGGTGCCGGCCCGGTGGCACGGGGCCTTACTTGTTGGCGCCGAGCTCGATCGGCACGCCGACGAGGGAGCCGTACTCGGTCCAGGAACCGTCGTAGTTCTTGACGTTCTCCTGGCCCAGCAGCTGGTGCAGCACGAACCAGGTGAGCGCGGAGCGCTCGCCGATGCGGCAGTAGGCGATGGTGTCCTTCGCCAGGTCGACCTGCTCGGCCTCGTAGAGGGCGCGCAGCTCGTCGTCCGACTTGAAGGTGCCGTCGTCGTTGGCGTTCTTCGACCACGGGATGTTGCGGGCGCTCGGCACGTGGCCGGGGCGCTGCGACTGCTCCTGCGGGAGGTGGGCCGGGGCGAGCAGCTTGCCGCTGAACTCGTCGGGCGACCGCACGTCGACCAGGTTCTGGGTGCCGATGGCCTTCACGACGTCGTCGCGGTAGGCGCGGATCGACTCGTCCTGCGGCTGGGCCTTGTACTGCGTGGCCGGGCGGGACGGGACCTGGTCGCCGTCCACCAGGTCGCGGGAGTCCAGCTCCCACTTCTTGCGGCCGCCGTCGAGCAGGCGGACGTCCTGGTGGCCGTAGAGCTTGAAGTACCAGAACGCGTAGGACGCGAACCAGTTGTTGTTGCCGCCGTAGAGGACGACGGTGGTGTCGTTGGCGATGCCCTTGGCGGACAGCAGCGCCTCGAAACCGGCCTGGTCGACGAAGTCGCGGCGGACCGGGTCCTGGAGGTCCTTGGTCCAGTCGATCCGGATCGCGTTCTTGATGTGGTTCTTCTCGTACGCGGAGGTGTCCTCGTCCACCTCCACGAGGGCGACCTTCGGGTCGTCGAGGTGGGCCTCGACCCAGTCGGCGTCTACCAGGACGTCACTGCGGCTCATTCTGTTTCTCCTCCGGGGCAGTCTGCGGCGAGATGGTGCACGGATCGTGCGTGATGCGGATGTGCTGGGCGCGGGCCGTCCGTGTCCACGGGCGGCGGGAGCGATGGCCCCGACGTACGGTCGAAGGGCCGGTGAACGCGGGAGACGTCCCGCTCAGACAGTGCGACAGAGCATGGCGGCGACGCGGCACAGGTCAACTGCCCGCCGCTTCGTGAGATCCGCCCGTCCCCGCTGCGGGAGACCGCTAATAGAGCACTGCATGGGTCCGATCGTAGGGATGTACGGGCGGACATGTCACCGTTGTGTCGCATTCTGAGACAGGATTGTCCGTAGTGCGGGATAAGCGACCGCTCGGACGGCCCCGGACACCCCGGGCGCCACGCCGGAACGATCGGCCATCTGCGGACCGGACGCGGCCGTCTCACTATGTGGGTGAGCCGCTACCCGCGCACCGCTCCGGTCAACCCGCCAGCCGTACATCGGTGCCGGTCACCGCGATCTCCAGGCCCTCGGCGGTCGGCTGGATCTTCTCCAGCCGCAGGCCGTTCGGCAGCCCGCCGACCTCGCGCTCGAAGTCGGTCTTCTCGCGGACCAGCCGCTCCAGACCGGGGATGCCCTCGCCCGGCACCTTGTCCGCGTGGACGCGGACGGTGCGGCCGTCGATCAGCGTGACGGTGGACAGCACGCTGCGCGAGACCGTGCGCCCCAGCATCGGGATGACGACGGTCCCGGTCACCTTCACCTTGCCCTTGCCGCCGTACTCGACCGTGACCCCGTCACTGGCCGCCTTGGTCAGGTCCTCGTACGAGATGACCGCCGTGCCGGTGGCGCGGGCGGCGGTGGCGCCGGAGAAGCCGTCGGTCAGCCGGACGTCGCGCAGCTCGGCCTTCATGGTGGAGATCCGTAGCGAGCGGCCGCCGGCGCGGGTCTCGACCCCGGTCAGCCTCACCTCGACCTCGTCCAGCTCCGAGCCGGCGACCTGGGTGAGGAACGGGAAGCCCTTGATGGAGATGTCGGTGGACCCGATCCGCGCGCCCTCGACCTTCACCCGGCCCTCGGCCTGCGACTCGGCGACGTACACCGCCACCCGGTCCACGGCGATGAACAACGCCGCCAGGACCACCAGGACGATGACCGGTATTCGCAGTGCGCGCATGCTGTCTCTTCCCCCCACCTGCCGTACCCACGGCCCCCCGGGGCCCGCGAGCCTCCTGTCGACCGCACGGCACGTCCCCGCGAGAGCGACGAACGAAAGCCCCCCAACGGTTCCCCGCGGAGGGCTTCGTCATGCGTACGACGAGCTACGTATCCGAGCGGTTCGCGACTACGCCAGGACGCGGCCCAGCAGGTAGACGGCCGGAGCGGCCGCGGTCAGCGGCAGCGCCACACCCGCCGTCATGTGGACGAAGCGTGACGGGTAGTCGTAGCTGGCCGCCCGGAGCCCGATCAGCGCGCACACCCCGGCCGCGAGGCCCAGCAGCGCGCCCTTCGCCCCCAGATCGGTGACCGCCCCGGCCACCGCGCCCGCCACCGCCGCGACGGCCAGTGCCGCCACCGCCGTGACCGGCTCCGGCAGCGGCAGCGCCCGTACGACCACGGCGGCGGCCACGGCGACCGCGCCCACCGTCACGGCGTCCGGCACGGCCGCGAGGTGCCCGGCCGCCAGCACCGCGAGCGCGGCGGAGGCGACGGTGGCCATCAGCCCCTGCATCCGCTCGTCGGCGCCCGCCCGGCTGCGCAGCTGGAGGACCACGGTCAGCAGCACCCACACACCGAGCGTGCCGATGATCGCGGCCGGACCGTTCTCCCGGCCGGCCGCCAGCAGCGCCACATCGGCCACCAGACCGCCGGCGAACGCCAGCGCGATGCCCTGCCGGGCCGGCCACATGCCGTTGAGCCGGAACCAGCCCGCCGCCGTCACCGCCTGGAGCAGCACCAGCGGGACGAGCAGGGCGTACGAGCCGATGGCCGCGCCGAGCGCCAGCAGCAGCCCGAGCGCCGCGGTGATCGCGGCCGGCTGGATTCCCGGCGCGATGATCGGGGAACGCCCCTCGGCCCGGGCGCGCTGCGCGTCGGTGATCCGGGCGTTGCCGAGCGTCGTGGCCGGCCCGTACCCGTCGGCGGCGGCGTTCACACCGGGCTCGGGTGCCGGTTCGGGCTCCGGACGGACCTCCGGCGGCAGCGGGTACGAGCCCGTGCCGAGCGGGGCCGCGTATTGCGGGGCCGGGGCCTGCGGGGCCTGGTACTGCGGGGCCTGTGGCGCGGGCTCCGCCGCCGGGACGGGCGGCTGGTACTGCGTGTCCCAGGTCTGCCCCTCCCAGGTCTGCGCGGCGACCCCCTGGCCGGACGGGGCGGCCGGATACCCGTAACCCTGCTGCGGTTGCGCGTAGGCGTCCTGTCCGTACGCGTCCTGTCCGTACGCGTCCTGGGCGTACGCGTCCTGCGCATAGGGCTGCTGGGGCTGCTGGCCGTAAGGCTGCTGCGGCTGCTGCTGGCCGTACGCGTACGGGTCCTGGTACGCCGCGTCCTGGCCCCGGTACGGGTCGTACGGATGCTGCTGATCGCTGTTGCTCATGTGCTGCGGTTCACCCTCCTGCGAACGGCGGGAGCACCTCGACCGTGCCGCCCTCGGCAAGGCGTACGGTCTCATGGCCGCGGGTCCCCACGGGGTCGCCGTCGATGAGGAACGAACACCTCAGCAGCACGCGGCTCAACTCGCCGGGGTGCCGTTCGCGCACCGCGTCGAGCGCCTCCTGGAGGGTCGCGGCGGCATACGGCTCCTCCGCGGTCCCGGCCGCGGCCTTGGCGGCCGCCCAGTATCGGATCGTTCCGGCGGGCATGGCGGCGCTCCTTTCGTCCCATTCGGTCGGTGCCGGTTCGGGGGCACCGGCTGCCCATCATCGTTCACGCCCGGACCGCCCAGTCGGCGATGCGGGTGAGCAAGCTCTCGTCGGCCGCGTTCTCCGCGTGCCCCATCCCGCGCTCCAGCCACAGTTCCCCCGCGTCGCCCGCCGCGGCGGCCAGCATGCGGGGGTGGTCGAGCGGGAAGTACGGGTCGCGGTCGCCGTGCACGACCAGCAGGGGCGCCGGGGCGATCAGGGCGGCGGCCCCGACCGGGGAGAGCGGGACCGGGTCCCACGCCCGGTGGTGGATGCGGGTACCGAACCCGTAGCGCCCGACGAGCCGCCCCTCCGGCCGGGTCACCATCCAGTGCAGCCGGCGCATCGGAGCCGTACCCCGGTAGTACCAGCGCGCCGGCGCGCTCACGGACACCACCGCGTCCGCCCCGCCCGGGTACAGCGCGCCGTGCCGCAGCACCACCGAGCCGCCCATCGAGAAGCCCGCGGTCACCACCCGCCGGTGCCCGAGCGAGCGCGCCCAGTCGACGGCGGCGGCCAGGTCGAGCACCTCGCGGTCGCCCACCGTGGACAGCCCGCCGGAGCCGCCGTGGCCCCGGAAGGAGAACGTCACCACGGCCGCGTACCGGGAGAACGCGCGCACGGCCCGCCGCACGGCCGGGCGGTCCGCCGAACCGGTGAACCCGTGCGCGACGACGATCGCCGGCCCCGGATCACCGGCCGGGGCACCCTCGCCGTCGCCCGCCGTACACGGGTCGTACACCGCCTCGATCCGGGTCCCGTCGTCCGCGCGCAACACGGCCCGCACCGGACCGCGCGTGACCGAGCGAACAGGGGAATCCGGAATTCTCCCCTCGGACACAGAACTCATGTGGGTTATTCTCCTGTGAAGAGGACTCGGGCAAAGCAGCCCCCGAGTCCTTTTGTGCTTTCCGGGACGTTGTTACGGCGACGTTTCGACAAGCTCAGCGGAACCAGCGTACGAAGCAGAGCCGCATACTCCCCCGGACCCCCGTCCGGGAGTGCCCCTCTCGCAGGGAACGAGGAGAACCGAGTCATGGGCGAGCCGACCGAGCACGAACAACGACCGACGAACCGGGCAGGTGGGCGGCGATGAGTGCCCTGCTGCTCCTGACGAACGCCCTCCAGCCCTCGACGGAGGTGCTGCCCGCTCTCGGCCTCCTGCTGCACAGCGTGCGCGTGGCGCCCGCCGAGGGTCCCGCACTCGTGGACACCCCCGGCGCCGACGTCATCCTCGTGGACGGGCGCCGCGATCTGCCCCAGATCCGCTCGCTCTGCCAGCTGCTGCGCTCCACCGGGCCCGGCTGCCCGCTGATCCTCGTCGTCACGGAGGGCGGGCTCGCGGCCGTCACCGCCGACTGGGGCGTCGACGACGTCCTGCTGGACACGGCCGGCCCCGCCGAGGTCGAGGCACGGCTGCGGCTGGCGACCGGCCGGCAGCAGATCGGCGCCGACGACTCCCCGATGGAGATCCGCAACGGTGATCTCTCGGTGGACGAGGCGACCTACAGCGCGAAACTCAAGGGCCGGGTACTCGATCTCACGTTCAAGGAATTCGAACTGCTCAAATATCTGGCGCAGCATCCCGGCCGGGTCTTCACCCGCGCCCAGCTGCTCCAGGAGGTCTGGGGCTACGACTACTTCGGCGGTACGCGGACCGTGGACGTGCACGTACGGCGGCTGCGCGCCAAGCTCGGCCCCGAGCACGAGTCGCTGATCGGCACCGTGCGGAACGTGGGTTACCGGTTCGTCGCCCCCGAGAAGACCGAGCGGCCGGCCGACGAGGACAGGACCGCCGCGCGGGGTGTCCCCCGTTCGGAGCAGCCGGCCGTAGCCGACGTCACGGAGAAAGCGCCGGTCCGGCCTGCCAAGAGGTAGTTCCATCCGCGTAGACTGCGGCGCGTGGCCAAGGTGACGCGGGACGATGTGGCGAGACTGGCGGGGACGTCCACCGCGGTGGTCAGTTACGTCATCAACAACGGACCCCGGCCGGTCGCCCCGGCCACGCGCGAGCGGGTGCTCGCCGCGATCAAGGAGCTGGGTTACCGGCCCGACCGGGTCGCCCAGGCGATGGCCTCGCGGCGGACCGATCTCATAGGGATGATCGTGCCGGACGCCCGGCAGCCGTTCTTCGCCGAGATGGCCCACGCGGTCGAACAGGCCGCCGCCGAGCGCGGGAAAATGGTCCTCGTCGGCAACTCCGACTACCGCGACGAACGCGAGGTCCACTACCTGCGGGCCTTCCTCGGCATGCGGGTCTCCGGGCTGATCCTGGTCAGCCAGGGCCCCAGCGAGCGCGCCGCCGCCGAGATAGAGGCGTGGGACGCCCGCGTCGTCCTGCTGCACGAGCGCCCCGAGGCCATCGACGACGTCGCCGTCGTCACGGACGACGTCGGCGGCGCCCAGCTCGCCACCCGCCACCTCCTGGAGCACGGCAACGCGTACGTGGCATGCCTCGGCGGCACCGAGGAGACCCCCTCCGTCGGCGACCCGGTCGCCGACCACATCGAGGGCTGGCGCCGCGCCATGCACGAAGCGGGCCGCAGCACCGAGGGCCGCCTCTTCCAGGCCCCCTACAACCGGTACGACGCCTACCGGGTGGCGCTGGAGCTGCTCTCCGGCCCCGACAGGCCCCCGGCGATCTTCTGCGCCACGGACGACCAGGCCATCGGCGTCCTGCGGGCCGCGCGCGAGCTGCGCATCGACGTGCCCGGCGAGCTGGCCGTCGCCGGCTTCGACGACGTGAAGGAAGCCGGGCTGACCGATCCGCCGCTGACCACGGTCTTCTCGGACCGCCCGGCGATGGCGCGGGCCGCGGTGGACCTGGTCCTCGACGACTCGCTGCGGGTGTCCGGATCGCGCCGGGAGCGGCTGAAACAGTTCCCCTCGGCGCTGGTGGTCCGCCGCTCGTGCGGCTGCGGGAAGCCCACGGACCGCGCCCTGCCGTAACGGGCCGCCGCACGAACGCACCGGACCGGCTCCTCCACCGGCGTACCGGACCGGCCGCTGTCCGGTGCCCGGCCTTTATATCGGGCATACGCACTTCTGCCGGGCTTCTCAGGGCGTACTCACGCTTCTCTCATCTGGGCCGGACAGTCTCAAGGGCATGACAGAGAGCCAGCGCCCGAGCGGCGAGTACCCGATGTACCCCTCGTACGGCAACGGCGAGGCGGCCTACCCCCCGCCGCCGTCGTACCAGCCGGTCCCGCCCGCCCCGCCCGCCCCCCGGCGCCGGGCCCGCAGGCCCGTCGCGCTCCTCGCGGCGGTGGCCGTCGCGGCGGCGATCGTCGGCGGCGGCACCGCCACCGTGATCGGCCGGCTCACCGACGGCGGCGCCCCGACCGCCGCCGGCTCCGGCGTCGTACCGGGCACCACCGTCTCGCAGACCAGCAAGGGCACCGTGGCCGGTGTGGCGGCGGCCCTCTCCCCGACCATCGTGGAGATCGGCGCCACCTCGACGGCCGGCCAGTCCACCGGATCGGGCGTGATCATCACACCGGACGGCGAGATCGTCACCAACAACCACGTCATCGCGGGCGCCTCCGGGATCGAGGTCACCCTCAGCACCGGCAGGACGTACACCGCGGATGTCGTCGGCACCGACGCCGACAAGGACCTCGCCCTGATCAAGCTCCGGAACGCGAGCGGGCTGAAGACCGCCACCCTCGGCGACTCCTCGAAGGTCGCGGTCGGCGACCAGGTCGTCGCCATCGGCTCCCCCGAGGGCCTGACCGGCACCGTCACCAGCGGCATCGTCTCCGCGCTCGACCGCGACGTCACGGTCGCCAAGGACGGCGACAGCGGCCAGGACCAGCGGCAGGGCGGCGGCCGGCAGTGGCCGTTCGAGTTCGGCGGACAGCAGTTCAACGGCAGCACCGGCGAGTCCACCACCACGTACAAGGCCATCCAGACCGACGCCTCGCTCAACCCCGGCAACTCCGGCGGCGCGCTCATCGACATGAACGGCGAGATCATCGGCATCAACTCGGCCATGTACGCGGCGAGCTCCGCCAGTGGCTCGGGCGGCTCCGCCGCCGGCAGCGTCGGCCTCGGCTTCGCGATCCCGGTGAACACCCTCAAGGCCGACCTCGACACCCTCCGGTCCGGCAGCGGCTCCTGAGCCGGACGGGGCTGCGAAACTGGGGGCCGGGCCCCGCGCCCCGGCCCCGTACCGCACGAGAAGAGGACGAGACAGCGATGAGCCCCGCCGACGACGATCCGCAGCGCATCCTCATCGTCGACGACGAGCCCGCCGTACGCGAGGCGCTGCGGCGCAGCCTCGCCTTCGAGGGCTACGGCACCGAGGTGGCCGTGGACGGACTCGACGCGCTGGCCGCGGCGGAGTCGTACGACCCCGACCTCATCGTCCTGGACATCCAGATGCCCCGCATGGACGGCCTGACCGCCGCCCGCCGCATCCGCGCCACCGGCGCCACCACGCCCATCCTGATGCTCACCGCACGGGACACGGTCGGCGACCGCGTCACCGGGCTCGACGCGGGCGCCGACGACTACCTGGTCAAGCCGTTCGAGCTGGACGAGCTGTTCGCCCGCATCCGGGCCCTGCTGCGCCGCAGCTCGTACGCGACGGCCGCGGGCGGCCCCGTCCCCGACGACAACGTGCTCGCCTTCGCCGACCTGCGCATGGACCTCGCCACCCGCGAGGTCACCCGGGGCGACCGGCGCGTGGAGCTGACCCGTACCGAGTTCACCCTCCTGGAGATGTTCCTCGCGCACCCGCGCCAGGTCCTCACCCGCGAACAGATCCTCAAGGCCGTGTGGGGCTTCGACTTCGAGCCCAGCTCCAACTCCCTGGACGTGTACGTGATGTACCTCCGCCGCAAGACGGAGGCCGGCGGCGAACCGCGCCTCGTCCACACCGTGCGCGGTGTGGGGTACGCGCTCCGCTCCGGCGGGGGCGACGGATGACGGCCACCCGGCCGGGCCCCCTGGGCCGCATCCGCGCGCTGCCGCTGCGCTCCCGCCTCGCCCTGCTGGTCGCCACGGCGGTCGCGGTCGCGGTCGCGGCGGTCGCGGTGACCTGCTGGTTCCTGACGCGGGAACAGCTGGAGGAACAGCAGGACGCCACCCTGCGGAGCACCGTGGTCGACGAGCGCTATCTGAACCAGCTGTACGACTACTGCCAGGGCACTGGCCGGGTCCAGCCCGTCCCCTACACGGGCTTCACCGTCCAGCTCATCACCGCGCAAGGCGGGGTCTGCCTCGCGCCCGACTCCTCGCGGCTCCCGGTGAGCGCGGCCGACCTCGCGGTCGCGAACCGCCGGGAGCCCAGCGCGATGCACACCGTGACCGACGTCAAGGGCGTGCGGATGCGCGTCTACACCGCTCCCGTGAAGGCGCCCGAGGGCCTCGCCGTCTCCATCGCCCGGCCCCTCGGCGAGATCGACAAGCCGCTGTCCAGGCTCGCGTGGGTCCTGCTGCTCGTCGGCGGCATCGGCGTCGTCGGCGCCGGCGCCGCCGGGCTCTGGGTGGCCCGGTCCGGGCTGCGCCCGGTGGACGAACTCACCCGGGCCGTCGAACACGTCGCCCGCACCGAGGACCTGACCGTCCGCATCCCCGCCGACGGCGAGGACGAGATCGCCCGGCTGTCCCGGTCGTTCAACTCGATGACCGCCTCGCTGGCCACCTCCCGCGACCGGCAGGCGCAGCTCATCGCGGACGCCGGCCACGAGCTGCGCACCCCGCTCACCTCGCTGCGGACCAATGTGGAGCTGCTGGCCCGCAGTGACGAGACGGGCCGCGCCATCCCGCCGGACGACCGCAGGGCGCTGATGTCCTCGGTCAAGGCGCAGATGACGGAGCTGGCCGCGCTCATCGGCGACCTCCAGGAACTGGCCCGCCCGGACGCCGCCCAGCCCGGCCCGCTCCAGGTGGTGGCCCTGCACGACGTCACCCGCGCCGCGCTCCGGCGCGCCCGGCTGCGGGGCCCGGAGCTGACGATCACGGAGGACCTGGCCCCCTGGTACGTACGGGCCGAACCGGCCGCCCTGGAGCGGGCGATCGTCAACGTGCTGGACAACGCGGTGAAGTTCAGCCCGGCACGCGGCACGATCGACGTGGTGCTGCACCGGGGCCGGCTCACGGTCCGCGACCGCGGCCCCGGCATCCCCGCCGACGAACTCCCGTACGTCTTCGAGCGCTTCTGGCGCTCCCCGTCCGCCCGCCAGCTGCCGGGCTCCGGCCTGGGCCTGTCGATCGTGGCCCGTACGGTCCGGCAGGCAGGCGGCGAGATCTCCCTCCACCCGGCGGACGGCGGAGGCACGGAGGCCACGATCAGCCTGCCGGGCGCACCGCAGCCGCCGCCGGCGGGATGACGGCGGGTCCCCGCGCTCACCGTGGCTCAGAGGCGGCGGCGGAACTCGGCCGCGAACTGCGATGCCCCGCCGGTGCCGATCCGGTCGAGCAGCCCGTGCAGGTCACGAGGTTCGCGCCGATAGTCGGCCACCTGCTTACGCAGGACCATGACCATCTCCGCGGGGGCGAGGTCGAGCATGTCGAGAAGGAATTCATCGGGGTCCAGGACTTCGATCCCGTACGGATCGGACGACGCCGCGGGAAAGTCCTTGAGGTTCAGCGTGACGACGGCGTGCGCGTGACCGCCGATCGCAGCCGCCAGGACATGCCGGTCCTTGTGGTCGTTCGTCATGACGGATATGAGCGCCTCGTACCCCGTCACCATGCTTTCCGGAAACGCTCCCGCCATGGCGGCGACGAGGTTCTTGGCCTTGAGGTCACCGATCCGCTCAGCGATGTTCCTGGTCAGCTCGTCAAGAATTCCGGCGGACCAGAGCGGCTCGTACAGCTCCGCCTCCGCCAACCGGAGCAGGGTGTCTCTGAGGTAGTTCGGGTACAGGACACACGTGTCCAGGACGACGCGCTGCACATGGCTCCAGTCGGCTCGGCGGGAACAGGTCAGGCGGATCAGTCACCATAGAGGCCTGACTCCTCGGTCAGTCTGACGAGGTCGTCCAGTCCCCTACGGCGTTGTGTTCGCCGCTTCTCCTTGTAGTCGAGGACATCCGAGAGGAGAACCCTGCGGTGCCTCCCCGGCCTGTTGTACGGCAGGCCCCCCTCGTCGAGGATCTTGACGAAGGTCGGTCTGCTCACTCCGAGAAGGTCGGCCGCCTCCTGCGTGGTCAGCGTGGTGTTCACCGGCGCCACCGTCACCGCCTTGCCCTCCGACAGGGCACGCACGACGGCCATGAGCGCCTCGTAGACTTCTGAAGGCAAGCTGTGGGTGGACCCGTCGGGACCTCGGAGCAGAGCAGGCTCGACAGCTGCCGGGGTTCGGTCGAGAAAGGACCTGAGCTCGGCGATCTCCTTACGGTGCTCGGGCAGGAGTGTGCGGTCTTCCGCAGTACTGTGCATGGCTCGGTCTCCTTATGAGAGTGGACCAAGCATCGCACAATTCGAAAGAAACGCAAACGCACGCCCAGGGGCAGACCGTGAGGATGCGCGGGCCAGGGCGATCCACCCCGGCCCGCGCATCCTCCATGCACTGCACCCTCTTGTTACCGCACAGCGGCTGTGGTCACTTCACGACCGTGATCCGGTCCGCCGCCGGCGGGGTCAGTGGGGCCGAGGCCGAGGAGTGCGCGGCCAGGTAGGCGTTGAACAGGTCCAGGTCGGAGGCGCCGACGAGCTTGTCGGTGCCCTGTCCGAGCGCCGCGAAGCCGTCACCGCCGCCCGCCAGGAACTCGTTCATCGCGACGCGGTACGTCCTGCCCGGGTCGATCGCCTCGCCGTTCAGGCGGATCGTTTCGGTGACGACGCGGTCCGCGCCGGACTTCGTCATGTCCAGCGTGTAGGTGAGGCCCTTCGAGACCTGGAGGATCTTCGGGCTGGCCTCGTTCGAGCCGCTGACCTGCTGCTGGAGGGCGGTCACCAGCTGGGCGCCGGTCAGGTCCACGACGTTCATCATGTTGGTGAAGGGCTGCACGGTGAACGCCTCGCCGTAGGTGACGACGCCGTCGCCCTCGCCGCCGGACGCCTTGTACACCAGGTCCGAGCGGATGCCGCCCGGGTTCATGAGGGCGACGACCGCGCCGCCCTTGTCGGCCGGGGCCAGTCCTTCGAGCTGGGCGTCCGCGATGAGGTCGCCGAGCGGCTTCTCCAGGGCGGTCGAACCGCGGCCGTTGATGTCGGCGGAGATGTAGCCCTGCGGACGGTTGGAGATCGGGGCCGCGAGGGCGTTCCAGCGGGCGATCAGGTCGGACATGTCGCGGGCGGGCTTCTGGTCGCGGCCGACCAGGTGGTTCGCCGAGACCGGGTTCGACGGCTGCGGGCCGTGGTGCTTGGAGCCGTGCTTGCCGCTGCCCTTCACGGCCGTGCGCACGATGTCCTTGGTGCGCCGGTCGTACGTGAGCGTGGTGTCCGTGTACAGCTTGCCGAACGAGGCGGCCGAGGTGACCAGGCGCGGGTTGCCGGCCGGGTCCGGGATCGTGCAGACGTACGCCTGGTGGGTGTGGCCCGTGACCAGGGCGTCCACCTTGGGCGTGATGCCCTTGGCGATGTCCGTGATCGGCCCGGAGATGCCGTCACCGGCGCCCGGGCTGTCGCAGTCGTAGTCGTACGCGGAGGAGGCGGGCGCGCCGCCCTCGTGGATCAGGGCGACGATCGACTTCACGCCCTGGCGGTCCAGCTCCTTGGCGTACTTGTTGATCGTCTCGACCTCGTCGTGGAACTTCAGCCCCTTGACGCCGTTGGCCGTGACGATGTTCGGCGTGCCCTCCAGGGTCACCCCGATGAAGCCGATCCGGACGCCGTTCTTCTTCCACACCGTGTACGGCTTGAGGATCGGCTTGCCGGACTTCTCGTCCGTCACATTCGCGGCGAGGTACGGGAAGTCGGCGCCCCGGAAGGTCTTGCCCTCCTCGTAGCACCCCTCGACCGGGTGGCAGCCGCCGTTCTGGAGGCGGGCCAGCTCGCCGGCGCCCTCGTCGAACTCGTGGTTGCCGACGCTCGTCACATCGAGGTCGAGCTTGTTCAGCGCCTCGATGGTCGGCTCGTCGTGGAAGAGGCCCGACAGCAGCGGGCTCGCCCCGACCATGTCGCCGCCGGCGGCGGTGATCGAGTACGGGTGGCCCTTGCGGGCGTTGCGCAGCGAGGTGGCGAGGTACTCCACGCCACCCGCCGGGACCTGCTTCACGGTGCCGTCGGGCTGCGTCCGGTTGACCGTTCCGGCCGAGCCGGCCGGCGGCTCCAGGTTGCCGTGCAGGTCGTTGAAGGACAGCAGCTGTACGTCGACGGTCCGGGCCGGCGTGTGGTGCCCGTGGCCGTGGCCCTTGCCGTGACCGCGCTCCTGGGCGCCGGCCGGCATGGCGGCGACCAGCGCGCCCACGGTGACGAGACCGGCCGCGGCGGCGAGCACCCGCCGGGACGCGCGGTTCTTCTGCGGTGTCGCTGACATCGATCCCCTTGTGAGTTCAGCGGGTGGAATTCGAGCCGAAGCCTAGAGTCAACGCGCGTAGCGCGACAGGTGTGCGGGGTTACGAACTGGTAGCCGCCCAGTCGGAACGGGACCAATGGCCCAAATGGGTGAGCCCAGTGGGCCGGTGACCTCATCCGGCCGGACCGGGGCGAGCACCCGGGGCGCCGCCCGGCGGACGCTTACGCTCGTACCCATGACGACTGACGTTCCCCTCCCCGCCCCCGGACGCGAGATCCAGACGCTCGACACCCTCTCCCCCGACCAGGCAGCGGCCGTGCTCGACCTGCTCGCCGAGGCCGCGCGGTCCGACGGCCGGCAGGCCGTGTCGGAGCAGGGCCGGCTGCAACTGCGGGGCGGGCGGCGGGAGGGCGTACGGCACTTCCTGCTGTCCGCCGGGGGCGTGCTCGCCGGGTACGCGCAACTGGAGGACACCGACCCCGTGGAGGCCCCCGCCGCCGAACTGGTCGTGCACCCCGCGCACCGGGGCCACGGCCACGGGCGCGCCCTGGGGGCCGCCCTGCTCGCCGCGACCGGGAAGCGGCTGCGGGTGTGGGCGCACGGCGGGAAGGCCTCGGCGCGCCACCTGGCCCAGGTCCTCGGCCTCTCCCTGTTCCGGGAACTGCGCCAGCTGCGCCGTCCGCTGAGCCCGCTGAACCTCGCCGAGCCGGCCCTGCCGCCGGGCGTCACCGTACGCACCTTCGTGCCGGGCGAGGACGACGCCGCCTGGCTCGCCGTGAACCGCGCCGCCTTCGCCCACCACCCCGAGCAGGGCTCCCTGACCCAGCGCGACCTGGACGACCGCAAGGCCGAGCCCTGGTTCGACCCGAAGGGCTTCTTCCTGGCCGAACGCGAGGACGGCTCGGGCGGCACCGAACTGATCGGCTTCCACTGGACGAAGGTGCACGCCGGGGAACGGCTCGGCGAGGTGTACGTGGTCGGCATCCGGCCCGACGCCCAGGGCGGCGGCCTCGGCAAGGCCCTCACCGCGATCGGCCTGCGCCATCTGGCCGCCGAGGGCCTGCCGACCGCGATGCTCTACGTCGACGCGGACAACCCGGCCGCCCTCGCGGTCTACGAGCGCATGGGCTTCACCACCCACGAGGTGGACCTGATGTACCGCACGGAGTCCTGAGACCCTCAACTCGCCCGGGGGCGGCGCCGCTTGACGCCGCCCCCTTCTTACGCCACCCTTTCACTACTCAATTAGTGAAAGGGTGCAGATGGCTCGGACCGCGGCAGTCGAGTTCCGCATCGACCGGCGCAGCGGCGTCGCCACCTACCTCCAGATCGTCCAGCAGACGAAACAGGCCCTGCGCCTGGGCCTGCTGGAGCCGGGCGACCGGCTGCCCACCGCCCGCGAAGTGGTCGAGGCCACCGCGATCAACCCGAACACCGTGCTCAAGGCGTACCGCGAGCTGGAACGCGAAGGGCTCGTCGAGGCCCGGCGCGGGCTCGGCACCTTCGTCACCCGGTCCCTGGGCGGCGCGGCGGCCGCCGACGACGCGCCGCTGCGCGCCGAACTCGCCGACTGGGCGGGCCGGGCACGGGCCGCGGGGCTCGACCGGGACGACGTGGGCGCGCTCTTCACCGCCGTACTGAACAGCACATTCGAGGGGGACGAGGACCGATGACGGGTACCGCGCTGGAGGCCGGGGGCCTCGGCATGAGATACCGGGGCCGGGGAGGCGGCTGGGCGCTCCGCGACTGCGCGTTCCGGCTGCCCGCGGGCGCCGTATGCGCGCTCGTCGGCCCCAACGGCGCCGGCAAGTCCACCCTGCTCGCCCTCGCCGCCGGCTTCCTGCGACCGGCCGCCGGCACGCTCCGGGTCCTGGGCGAGGCACCCGGCGACGTGCGCGCCCGCATCGCCTACGTGGCACAGGACAAGCCGCTCTACCCGCAGTTGACGGTCTCCGAAACGCTGTGGGCGGGCGCCGAGCTGAACCCGTCCCGCTGGGACCGGGAGACCGCCGCCCGCATCGCCGCGCCGCTCCCCGCCGACGCCAGGGTCCGCACGCTCTCCGGCGGGCAGCGCACCCGGCTCGCCCTCGCCCTGGCGCTCGGCAAACGGGCCGAACTGCTGCTCCTGGACGAGCCGATGGCCGACCTCGATCCCCTCGCCCGTCACCAGTTGATGGGCGCCCTGATGGCCGAGGCCGCCGAGCACCGGACCACCATCGTCATGTCCTCGCACATCCTCAGCGAGCTGGAGGGCGCCTGCGACTACCTGCTCCTGGTGGACGGCGGCCACATCCGCCTCGGCGGCGAGACGGACGACCTGATCGCCGCCCACGCGCTGCTCACCGGCCCCGTACGCGACCTCGCCCCGCACACGGTGGTCGAATCCCGCACCACGGGCCGCGCCCTGACCGCCCTGGTCCGCCCGGAGGGCACCGTGGACCCGTCCTGGACCCGCTCCGAACCCACCCTGGAAGAACTCCTCCTCGCCCACCTCCGCTCCCCGGACGCCCCAGCACTCCTGACCCCGAGCGCGACGACCCGAGAGGCGGTGACGGCATGAGCACCCTGAACCTGCGAGGTCCGGCCAGGATCGTGGTCCGGCAGCACCGCTTCGTCCTGTGGGGCTGGGGAGCCGTCGCGCTCGTCGGGGCCGCTCTGGCGGCGAGCGCCTGGTGGTTCACGTCCGCCGCGGCCGACGACTTCGCCGGCACCGGATGCTCCGTGCGGCACACGGTCTCCGGCTGCGGCATCCCCGTGCGCCACCTGCTCAGCATCGAGCTGCAGTACAACCACCTCTTCCGGTACGCCGCCCTGGCCGTCGCCGCCCTGCCCGCCCTCGTCGGCCTCTTCGTCGCCGGGCCCGTGATCGGCCGGGAACTGGAGGACGGCAGCTACCGGTTCGCCTGCGGCCAGTCCGTCAGCCCGGCCCGGTGGCTGGCCGCCAAGCTCGCCGTGACCGGCGCGTTCGCCGTGGCCGGAGTCACCCTGCTGTCCGCCGTGTACGCGTGGACCGTGTCCCGGACACACGACACCCACTATCCGCTGGGCTCGTCCGAGTGGTGGGTGTACGACTCGATGGGGCCCGTACCCGTCGCCCACACCCTGCTGGGCCTCGCCCTGGGCGCGCTCGTCGCGCTGCTGCTCGGACGCGCCCTGCGGTCGATGGCGCTCGCGGCGGTCGCCTGCCTCCTGGTGGCCCTCGCCACCCGCGCCGTACGGCCCGCCGGGAACTTCTGGCCCCTCCAGCTCGCCGAGACCGGCATCGTCCTCCTGCTCGCCGCCGGGGTCACCGCGCTCGCCTTCCGGGTGTTGCGGCGCTACCACGCCTGACGCCTTCGCGCACCTCGTCCGGGGCGGGCGCCCCGGACGAGGTCCCACACACGGTCCGCCCAGCGCTGCCCGTACGTCATGTCGTCGTTACCGGGCATTCAGACGGCCTTGCGAGCCTCGCAGGATGCAGCCAGCTGTGCCGACACCCCGCAACGGTCGGAATCCCGGCAGAACGCGCTCCGACCGCGCCGTCCACGCGATCTCGTCCGCCTCCGACGCGCCCCCGGAGCGCTCCGCGCGGAACAATGGGCTCATGAGCCAGCAGCCCAGCTCCGAGGTCCCGGTCCAGCACGCCGCCCAGCCGTCCGTCGGCTCCCTCGCCGCACACCGGCCGCACGCAGTCGCCCCCTCCTCGCGGGGGGCCGCCCTGTCCACCGCCGCCGACTTCGACCCCGACATCGACGCGGACGCCGACGCCTACGAGCCCGACAAGGACGGCGACGAGCTGCCGCAGGGCCGGTTCCTGGACCGGGAGCGCAGCTGGCTCGCGTTCAACGAACGCGTCCTGGAGCTGGCCGAGGACCCGACCACACCCCTGCTGGAGCGGGCCAACTTCCTGGCGATCTTCGCGTCCAACCTGGACGAGTTCTTCATGGTCCGGGTCGCCGGGCTCAAGCGCCGCATCGCGACCGGGGTCGCCAACCGGTCCGCCTCCGGCCTCCAGCCCCGCGAGGTCCTCGACCTGATCTGGACCCGCTCGCGGGAACTCATGGCCCGGCACGCCGCCTGCTACCAGCAGGACATCGCCCCCGCCCTGTCCGACGAGGGCATCCAGCTCATCCGCTGGCCCGAGCTGACCGAGAAGGAGCAGGCCCGCCTGTTCACCTTCTTCCGCCAGCGCGTCTTCCCCGTCCTCACCCCCCTCGCCGTGGACCCGGCGCACCCCTTCCCGTACATCTCCGGCCTCTCGCTGAACCTCGCCGTCGTCGTACGCAACCCCGTCAGCGGCCACCGCCACTTCGCCCGGGTCAAGGTCCCGCCGCTGCTCACCCGCTTCCTGGAGGCGTCGCCGCAGCGCTACGTCCCCATAGAGGACGTCATCGCGGCCCACCTGGAGGAGCTGTTCCCCGGCATGGAGGTGCTGGCGCACCACATGTTCCGGGTCACCAGGAACGAGGACCTGGAGGTCGAGGAGGACGACGCCGAGAACCTGCTCCAGGCCCTGGAAAAGGAACTGATGCGACGCCGCTTCGGCCCCCCGGTGCGCCTGGAGGTCGAGGAGTCCATCGACCCGTACGTGCTCGACCTGCTGGTCCGCGAGCTCAAGGTGTCCGACGCCGAGGTCTACCCGCTGCCCGGCCCGCTCGACCTCACCGGGCTGTTCGGCATAGCGTCGCTGGACCGGCCCGAGCTGAAGTACCCCAAGTTCGTCGCCGGCACCCACCGTGACCTCGCCGAGGTCGAATCCGCGTCCGCGCCGGACATCTTCGCCGCGGTCCGCGAGCGGGACGTACTGCTGCACCACCCCTACGACTCCTTCTCCACCTCCGTACAGGCGTTCCTGGAACAGGCCGCGGGTGACCCGGACGTCCTCGCGATCAAGCAGACGCTGTACCGCACCTCCGGCGACTCCCCGATAGTGGACGCCCTCATCGACGCCGCCGAATCCGGCAAGCAGGTCCTCGTCCTCGTCGAGATCAAGGCCCGCTTCGACGAGCAGGCCAACATCAAGTGGGCGCGCAAACTGGAGGAGGCGGGCTGCCACGTCGTCTACGGGCTCGTCGGCCTCAAGACGCACTGCAAGCTCTCCCTCGTCGTCCGCCAGGAGGGCGACACCCTGCGCCGCTACTCGCACGTCGGCACCGGCAACTACCACCCCAAGACCGCCCGGCTCTACGAGGACCTCGGACTGCTCACCGCCGACCCGCAGGTCGGCGCGGACCTCTCCGACCTCTTCAACCGGCTCTCCGGCTACTCCCGCCGCGAGACCTACCGCCGGCTGCTCGTCGCCCCCAAGTCGCTCCGCGACGGACTGGTCTCCCGGATCACCAAGGAGATCACCCACCACCGGGCGGGCCGCCCCGCCTACGTCCGGATCAAGGTCAACTCGATGGTCGACGAGGCGATCATCGACGCCTGCTACCGCGCCGCCCGGGCCGGCGTCCCCGTGGACATCTGGGTACGCGGCATCTGCGCCATCCGCCCCGGCGTCACCGGCCTCTCCGAGAACATCCGGGTCCGCTCGGTCCTCGGCCGCTTCCTGGAGCACTCCCGGGTCTTCGCCTTCGGCAACGGCGGCGAACCCGAGGTCTGGTTCGGCAGCGCCGACATGATGCACCGCAACCTCGACCGCCGCATCGAAGCCCTCGTCCGGGTCACCGACCCCGCCCACCGCGCCGCCCTCAGCCGCCTCCTGGAGACCGGCATGGCCGACACCACCGCCTCCTGGCACCTGGGCCCCGACGGCAACTGGACCCGGCACTCCGTGGACCCGGACGGCAAGCCCCTGCGGCACGTACAGGAAATGCTCATTGACGCCCGGAGGCGCCGGCGTGCGACGCCCTGACCACCAGCCCCAGACCGCCCCCACCCACGCCCCCGGCATCACCGGCGTGACCGCGGGGGCGGTCCTCGGCCCTTATCTGCGCACCCAGGCCGCGGACTTCCTGCGCAGCCTGCGCCTGCACCGCGAGAACACCGCCCCCACGGACGCCGGATCGCGCACCGCCGAACAGGCCGCCACCGCCCTGCGCCGCTCGTCCCGCCGGATCAGCGCCACCCTGCGCACCTTCCGCACCGCACTCGACCCCCTCTGGGCCGAACAGCTGCACACCGAGCTGACCTGGCTCTCCACCACCCTGGCCCGCGAGCACGCCTACGCGGACCGGCTGGTCCGGCTCCTCGACGCGCTGCACGGCCTGTCCGGCGGCACCGCTCTCCCGGCCGCCCGCACCCCCGGCGACAAGGGCCGGCCCGTCCTCGGCGCCGCCCGCGCCGGCGCGCTGCTGGAGCGCCAACTCACCCTCGCCCGGACCCGCGCCCACTCCGCCGCCCTCCAGGCCCTCGGCTCCGCCCGCTTCCACGCCGTGGCCGACACGGTCGCGCTGCTGGCCTCCGAGGTCCCCCTCGCGCCCACCGCGACCGGCCCCGCCGCCGACGTGCTCGGCGATCCGGCCCACCGGGCGGAGCAGCGGCTGCGCGGGGCCGTCGCCGCACTGCCCCCGGACGAGTCGGCGGAGCCGTACAACGAGGCGCACGACGCGCCCTGGCACCACACCCGCCTGCTGCTGCGCCTCCACCGCTACGCCCACGAAGTGGTGCACGGCGCCCCCGATCCCCGGCTGGCCGCCCCGGTCCACGCCCTCGATCTGCACCGGGACGCGGTGGAGGCGGCCGGCGCGGCGGCCGCCGCCGCCCGCACGCCGCGGATCGCGCCGGCGACCGCGTACGCCCTCGGGGTGCTGCACGCCGACCAGCGCCACGAGGTGGAGGCGGCACGCGCGGTGTTCCGGGAGAGCTGGCCCCGGGCGGCCGCGGACACGGTGACCGGCGCGACGACGGGCGCGGTGCGGTCGTGAGCGGGCCGGTGCGGGCGGCGGGCTGCGTGCTGTGGCGCCGCCCGCCCGCATCCGCCGCGGGTGTGGAGCTGTGCCTCGTACACCGGCCGCGTTACGACGACTGGTCGTTCCCCAAGGGCAAGCTGAAGCGCGGCGAGTCCCCGCGCGAGGCGGCCGTCCGCGAGGTCCTGGAGGAGACGGGCCACCACTGCGTGCCGGGTGACGTGCTGCCCGTCGTCCGGTACGCCGTCAACGGCCGCCCGAAGGAGGTCACGTACTGGTCCGCCGAGGCCACGGCGGGCTCCTTCGTCCCGAACCGCGAGGTGGACGCCGTGCTGTGGCTCCCGCCCGCCGCCGCCCGCACCCGGCTCAGCCGGCCGCGCGACCGCGAACTGCTCGACGCGGCCCTGGGCGCCCTGCCCCGCGCGTAACCCCGCCGCGCCGCGATCGCCGCGCGTTTCCGGGCCCCGCACCCGGCCCGCAGCCGGCGGAACCGGGCCGCCCGCCACGGTTCACCCGCCGTTCACTCACCCCCGTCAACCACGTCACCTGGTCTGCCTAATTTCAGACCTACCGGGTGCAGGCACCAGCCACTGCACCACCCGCGTCGCACGCCGCCCGCAACAAAAGCCGCGGCGGCTCCTGGAAGGAACACCCGAAAGTGAAGCTTCAGCGCAAGAACCGGCTTCGTGCCACCGCGCTCGGTGCCCTCGCCGTCTCCGGCGCCCTGGTCCTCACGGCGTGCGGTTCCGACGACAACAGCGGCGACACCTCCGCCACGGGCGGCAAGACGAAGGCCGCGTCCAACGTCAAGTGCGACGGCGCCAAGGGCCAGCTGCGCGCCTCCGGCTCCAGCGCCCAGAAGAACGCCATGGACCTCTGGGTCAAGGAGTACATGGCCGCCTGCTCCGGCGTGGAGATCAACTACAACTCCTCCTCGTCCGGCGAGGGCATCGTCGCCTTCAACCAGGGCACCGTCGGCTTCGCCGGCTCCGACTCGGCGCTGAAGCCCGAAGAGGTCGCCGACTCCAAGAAGATCTGCAAGACCGGCCAGGGCATCAACCTGCCGATGGTCGGCGGCCCGATCGCCGTCGGCTACCACCTCGAAGGCGTCGACAGCCTGACCCTGGACGCCCCCACCCTCGCCAAGATCTTCGACACGAAGATCAAGAAGTGGAACGACGAGGCGATCGCCAAGCTCAACCCGGGCGCCAAGCTGCCGGACAAGCCGATCCAGCCCTTCCACCGCTCCGAGGACTCCGGCACCACGCAGAACCTGGGCAAGTACCTGGGCGCGGCCGCCCCGCAGGACTGGAAGTACGAGGCCGAGAAGAAGTGGCCCGCCCCCGGCGGCCAGGCCGCGTCCGGCTCCTCCGGCGTCGCCAGCCAGGTCAAGCAGGTGGACGGCTCGATCGGCTACTTCGAGCTCTCCTACGCCACCTCGCAGCAGATCAGCACCGTCGACATCGACACCGGCGGCTCCGCCCCGGTCAAGGCCACCTCCGAGAACGCCTCCAAGGCCATCGCCGCCGCCAAGGTCAAGGGCACCGGCAAGGACCTGGCGCTCGAACTCGACTACACCACCAAGGCCGAGGGCGCCTACCCGATGGTCCTGGTCACCTACGAGGTCGTCTGCGACACCGGCAACAAGGCCGACACCCTCGGCACCGTGAAGTCCTTCCTGGGCTACGCCGCTTCGGCGGACGGCCAGAAGCTCCTCAGCGAGGCCGGCTACGCGCCGATCCCCGAGGAGATCAACGCCAAGGTCCGCGAGACCGTCGCCGGCCTCTCGTAACGAGAACACGCCGAACGACGCGCACGACGCGCCCGGCGGCCGGTCCGGAACACCCCTCCGGACCGGCCGCGCCCCAGCCCCTCCGGTGCACCGCCGCCAGGGGAGCGTGCCGCTCCCCCACACAGACCGGAAAGACCATGGCTTCCACCACACCACAGATACAAACCCCATCGGCCGGGCGCTCCCGCCCCCGGTCCACGGGCCGCGCAGGCGACCGGATCTTCATCGGACTGTCGCGCGGTTCCGGCATCCTGCTTCTGGTGATCATGGCGTCCATCGCCGTGTTCCTCAGCTACCGCGCCGCGATCGCCATCTCGAAGAACGAGGGCAACTTCCTCACCACCTTCGACTGGAACCCGGCCGGTGACCCGCCCGTCTTCGGCATCGCCGTCCTCCTCTTCGGCACCGTCGTCAGCTCCGTCATCGCGATGGCCATCGCGGTCCCGGTCTCGGTCGGCATCGCCCTGTTCATCTCGCACTACGCCCCGCGCAAGCTGGCCGGCCCGATCGCGTACGTCATCGACCTGCTCGCCGCGGTCCCCAGCATCGTCTACGGCATCTGGGGCGCCCTCGTTCTGGTGCCGTACCTGGAGGGGCTGAACCTCTGGCTCGACCAGTTCTTCGGCTGGACGTACGTCTTCGAGAAGACCGAGATCGGCGTCGCCCGCTCGCTGTTCACCGTGGGCATCCTGCTCGCGGTCATGATCCTGCCGATCGTGACCAGCGTCAGCCGCGAGGTCTTCCTCCAGGTCCCGCGCATGAACGAGGAGGCCGCGCTCGCCCTCGGCGCCACCCGCTGGGAGGTCATCCGCCTCTCCGTGCTGCCGTTCGGCCGCTCCGGCATCATCTCCGCGTCGATGCTGGGCCTGGGCCGCGCGCTCGGCGAGACGATGGCCGTCGCCACGGTCCTGTCGCCGAGCTTCCTGATCTCCCTGCACGTGCTCAACCCGGGCGGCGGCACGTTCGCCCAGAACATCGCGGCGAAGTTCGGCGAGGCCGACGCGTTCGGGCGGGACGCCCTGATCGCCTCCGGCCTGGTCCTCTTCGTCCTCACCCTGCTGGTCAACGGCGCCGCGCGGCTCATCATCGCCCGCCGCAAGGAGTACTCGGGGGCCAACGCATGAGCCAAGCCACCACCACCGGAGTCCAGGAGATCCCGGTGCCCGCACCCGCCGCCCCGAAGCCCGGACTCAGCAGCCGGGCGCTGCCCCGGCTCGCCCCGCTCGGCTTCGCCGCCGCCGGCATCGTCCTCGGCGTCGGCCTCGCCCTCGCCGCCGGCTGGCACAGCCGCGTGCAGTGGGGCCTGCTCTCCGCGCTGTTCTTCCTGGTGATCTCGTACATCACCACCAGCGTCGTCGATAACCAGCGCCAGGCCAGGGACCGCCTCGCCACCAGCCTGGTGTGGGTCTGCTTCCTGCTCGCCGTCGTCCCGCTCGCCTCCCTGCTCTGGACGACGATCAGCCGCGGCTCCGAACGCCTGGACGGCTACTTCCTGACGCACTCCATGGCCGGAGTCCTCGGACCCGAGGCCAGCGGCGGCGTCTACCACGCGCTGATCGGCACCCTGGAACAGATCGGCATCGCCACCCTGATCTCCGCCCCGCTCGGCCTGCTCACCGCCGTCTACCTGGTGGAGTACGGCAAGGGCACGCTGGCCAAGGCCGTCACCTTCTTCGTGGACGTCATGACCGGCATCCCGTCGATCGTGGCCGGTCTGTTCATCCTCTCGATCATGCTGATCGCCGGCCTGGAGCCGTCCGGCCTGATGGGCGCGCTCGCCCTGACCATCCTGATGATGCCGGTCGTGGTCCGCTCCACCGAGGAGATGCTCAAGCTCGTCCCGAACGAGCTGCGCGAGGCATCCCTCGCCCTCGGCGTGCCGAAGTGGCGCACGATCCTCAAGGTGGTCCTGCCGACCGCGATCGGCGGCATCGTCACCGGCGTCATGCTCGCCGTGGCCCGCATCGCCGGCGAGACCGCGCCGATCATGCTGCTGGTCTTCGGCAGCCAGCTGATCAACACCAACCCCTTCGAAGGCGCCCAGTCCTCGCTCTCGTTCTACATCTACGAGCAGTACCGGGTCGGGGAAGCCGCGTCCTACGACCGCGCCTGGGCCGCCGCCCTGGTCCTGATCGCCTTCGTCATGATCCTCAATCTGGTGGCCCGCGGCATCGCCCGCTGGAAGGCCCCCAAGGCCGGCCGCTAGGCCCGCCGGAAAGCAGCAGTGATTCAGATGGCCAAGCGCATAGACGTCAGCGGACTGTCGGCCTACTACGGCAGCCACAAGGCGATCGACGACATCTCCATGACCGTGGAACCCGGCTCGGTGACCGCCTTCATCGGCCCCTCCGGCTGCGGCAAGTCCACCTTCCTGCGCACCCTGAACCGGATGCACGAGGTCACCCCCGGCGGCCGCGTCGAGGGCAAGGTGCTCCTGGACGACGAGAACCTGTACGGGCCCGGCGTCGACCCGGTCACCGTGCGCCGCACCGTCGGCATGGTCTTCCAGCGCCCGAACCCGTTCCCCACCATGTCGATCTTCGACAACGTGGCGGCCGGCCTGCGCCTCAACGGCTCGTACCGCAAGAGCGCCCTCGCCGACATCGTCGAGAAGTCGCTGCGCGGCGCGAACCTGTGGAACGAGGTCAAGGACCGGCTGAACAAGCCCGGCTCCGGCCTCTCCGGCGGCCAGCAGCAGCGCCTGTGCATCGCCCGCGCCATCGCGGTCGAGCCGGACGTGCTGCTGATGGACGAGCCCTGCTCCGCCCTGGACCCGATCTCCACCCTCGCCATCGAGGACCTGGTCGGCGAGCTGAAGGAGCGGTTCACCATCGTCATCGTCACGCACAACATGCAGCAGGCGGCCCGCGTCTCGGACCGGACCGCGTTCTTCAACCTGGCCTCGGTCGGCAAGCCCGGCAAGCTCATCGAGATCGACGAGACGGAGCGCATCTTCTCCAACCCGTCGGTCCAGGCCACCGAGGACTACATCTCCGGCCGCTTCGGCTGAGCCGCCCCGTACGGCCTTGGGGTGCTGCATGGCGGTGCCACCACAAGGCGAAAAGGGTCCGCCCCGCACTCCCTCGGGAGTGCGGGGCGGACCCACGTGCGGCAGCGGCCTCAGCCGAACAGCAGGAACACGACCCCATAGCTCGCGGCGGCGACCAGGGCCGCGGCCGGCATCGTGATGAACCAGCCGAGGATGATGTTCTTCGCGACGCCCCACCGCACCGCGTTCACCCGCTTCGTGGCCCCCACACCCATGATCGCCGAGGTGATCACATGGGTCGTGGAGATCGGCGCGTGGAACAGGAACGCCGAACCGAACATGATCGACGCGCCCGTGGTCTCGGCGGCGAAGCCCTGCGGCGGGTCCAGCTCGATGATCTTCCGGCCGAGCGTACGCATGATGCGCCAGCCGCCCGCGTACGTGCCCAGCGACAGCATCAGCGCGCAGACGAGCTTCACCCAGACCGGGATCGGGTCGCTCGGGGACTCGACGTCGGCGATGACCAGGGCCATCACAACGATGCCCATCGTCTTCTGCGCGTCCTGCAGACCGTGCCCGAGCGCCATGCCCGCGGCCGACACCGTCTGCGCGATGCGGAAACCGCGCTTGGCCTTGTGCGGGTTGACCTTCCGGAACATCCACATGATGGCGACCATCACCAGATAGCCGACCACCAGGCCGATCACCGGGGACAGGAACATCGGGATGACGATCTTGTCGAGCACCCCGTCCCAGTGCACCAGCGTCCCGCCGGCCAGCGCCGCGCCGACCATGCCGCCGAACAGCGCGTGCGAGGACGACGAGGGCAGCCCGAAGTACCAGGTGATCAGGTTCCAGATGACGGCCCCGACGAGCGCCGCGAAGAGGATGCCCATCCCCTTGTTGCCCTCGGGCGTCGCGATCAGGCCCTCGCTGACGGTCTTGGCGACCCCGCTGCCCAGGAACGCGCCCGCGAGGTTCATCACCGCCGCCATCGCCAGCGCCGCCCGCGGGGTCAGCGCCCGCGTGGAGACCGACGTGGCGATGGCGTTCGCCGAGTCGTGGAAGCCGTTGGTGTACGTGAAGCCGAGCGCGACGCCGATGGTCACGATCAGTACGAAGGTGTCCACGTGGTTCAGGACTCCTTGACCGCGATGGTCTCCACCGTGTTCGCGACGTGCTCGAACGCGTCCGCAGCCTCTTCCAGCACGTCCACGACCTGCTTCAGCTTCAGCACCTCTATGGCGTCGTACTTGCCGTTGAAGAGGTGGGCGAGCAGCTTGCGGTGGATCTGGTCCGCCTGGTTCTCCAGCCGGTTGACCTCGATCCAGTACTCGGTGAGGTTGTCCATGGTGCGCAGACCGGGCATGGCCTCGGCGGTCAGCTCCGCCGCCCGCGCCAGCACCTCGATCTGCTGCTCCACACCCTTGGGAAGCTTCTCGATCTGGTACAGCACGACCAGGTCGACGGCCTCCTCCATGAAGTCCATGATGTCGTCGAGCGACGAGGCCAGGTTGTAAATGTCCTCACGGTCGAACGGCGTGATGAAGGAGGAGTTCAGCTGATGGAAGATCGCGTGGGTGGCATCGTCCCCCGCGTGTTCCGCCGCCCGCATGCGCTCCGCGATCTCGGCACGGGATGAAGGCTCCGCCCCGAGCAGTTCCATCAGGAGTTTCGAGCCCGTGACGATGTTGTCCGCGGACGCGGAGAACATGTCGTAGAAGCTCGTCTCCCTGGGGGTCAGACGAAAGCGCACGTGGGGTCCTCGGGGTGCTTTGGATTCGGTCAGGCTGATGCTAGGCGCATCATCCGGCCACGGCTAACCGGCATTGTCAGTGTCGCGCATCAGGCACAGTGATCAGCACGGGACCCCGGTCACGTTTCAGCTGAATTCGTTAAGATATACCCGCCAGGGGTATATAGACGTCAGGGCAAAGGGAAAAACGGGAGGCAGCAATGACGACGACCGAGGCCACGGGAACGCAACCCGCACCGGACGCGGCGACCTGCGCGGGCCACGCCGACGCGGCCGTGACCGACCACGACCGCGGCATCCACGGCTACCACCACCAGAAGTCCGAGCACCTCAAGCGGCTGCGCCGGATCGAGGGCCAGATCCGCGGCCTCCAGCGCATGGTCGACGAGGACGTCTACTGCATCGACATACTCACCCAGGTCTCGGCGTCCACCAAGGCGCTCCAGTCCTTCGCGCTCCAGCTCCTGGAGGAACACCTGCGCCACTGCGTCGCCGACGCGGCCGTCAAGGGCGGCGACGAGATCGACGCGAAGGTCGAGGAGGCCACCAAGGCCATCGCCCGCCTGCTGCGCACCTGAGCCGGCCGGGCCGCGCCCCGTCAGCCCCGGTACTCGCCCTGCCGGGGCACGGTGGTGCGATCGGTGCTCGCCCTCACATCGGTGCTCGCCCTGACATCGGCGCTCACCTCGACGTCGGCGCCCACCTTCACGTCGAGCACCTCGTCGATCCGCTCGGAACTGAGCCGTTCGCCGATCGCCGCCGACGCCGCGATCATCAGTTCCCCGCACAGCTCGATCTCGGCGAGCGCCACATGGTCCGACACGGTCGGGGCGCTGAGCGTCACCACGTCACTCACCTCTCACTGCCGTCACCGGCTTTCCAGGGTAGAGAGCCCGACACGCGCCGCGCATGGCACGGACGGACCATTTCACCGCCCCCCGATGGGCCGGGAACGGCGGGCCTGATGGGCCCGGTGGGACGTTACGGGGCTCCTGGGGTGGCCGGATCTTTGCGGTGCGGGTGGGATTCATCTCACGCCCGCCCCTGCCCGATCTCCCCGGTGTAAATGTCCCGCTCGTCCGGCAGCCGCACGGTCACCGGCACCCCGAACCCGTACAACAGCATCGTCGACACCACCTCGACCGCCGGGCCCTCGTTGGCGAAGCGGAACCGGTGGCGCACCTTGCGCAGCCTGCCCTGCTCGTCCAGATAGGCGTCGAACCGCACGGCCCGGGTGCGGAACCCTTTCGCCGCGGCCGCCAGCGCCGCCCGCGCGCCCGGCGCCGCCGTACGGGCGGCCCGGCCGATGTCCGCCGTGCCCCGGTAGTGCCGCACGGGCACCCCGGCCAGCTCCGTCTCACCGACGTACGTCACGGCCTCCGCGCCGCGCAGCAGTTCGGCGGCGGCCAGCGGATCGGTCACCCCGCCGGTGACCAGATTGCCGTCCTCCAGCGCCGTCGTGTCGATCCGCACCCACTTGTCGGCGGGCACCCCGGCACCCCGGTTCTTCATGTACAGCGCGCCCGGCGCCAGCAGCTCCGTGATCGGCCGGTGCTCCTCCGCGCCCGCCGCGTCCGGCGGCAGCACCACCTTCAGCCGGCCGGACGCCGCCCGGAAGTCGTACGAGCCCGAGCCCCTGATCGTGAGCCGGGTGCCGCCGGCGGCCGTCTCCATCGACGTCAGCACCTCGGCGCTCGCGGCCCCGTCACCGGCGAGCACGACCGCCGCCCGCCGCACCGCGTCGACGGCCCCGTCCCGGGCGTCCGACGCGGCGGTGGCCCGGTCCGCACCCCCGCCGCCCGCGCACCCGGCGGCGGCCGCCACCACGCCCACCACGGCGAGGGCACGCACCGCGCGTGCCCCGCCACCGGACCTGTGCTGCTGCACCACCATCGCCTGCCAATCCCCCAACGACGTCCCGCTTGCCCATGCCCTGGGCCCTGTCAAGGCCCCACCCGCCTCGCATAACGACGACCCAGGTCACGTGTAACGTCCTGCACCCCGATTGCCACCGGGCGGAGGCGCCGGGCCCTCCGGAGGGGCCCCGTGCGCCCCCTGCGCCCCGCGCTCTCCTCCCCGTGCGCCCCGGGCTCCTCACGCACCCTCCCGGCGCGGCCCCCGCGGCCAGTACCGTGGTCGGGTGTACGACCGACACGCCGCCGAGGCCCCCACCGCCCGGCCCACCCATGAACCCACCACCGTCGAACGCGGTTCGTTCTGCACCGCCCGCTGCGCCTGCGGCTGGTACGGGCCGGCCCGCCGGTCCCGCGACCGGGCCCGCACGGACGCCGAGGAGCACCGCACAACGGCCTGACCACCGGCCCTCCCCTCGCCGCTCCCCACCCGGAGGTCCGATGACGACCCTGCCGAACCGGCGCACCCTCCTCGCGGCGGGCGCCGCCGTGCTCGCCGGTGCCACCGCCACGGCGTGCGAGGGCACCGACACGACGGACCCGGCCGCCCCGGCCCCCGCCCCACCCACCCGGACCGCCGCCCCCTCCCCCACCACCACCCGCTCCCCGTCCGGCGCCACCGACTGGCCGGCCCTCGCCGAGAGCCTGGACGGCCCGCTGATCCGGCCCGGCGACACCGCCTACCCGACCGCCCGCCAGCTCTACAACACCCGCTTCGACGACCAGAAACCGGCCGCGATCGCCTACGTCCGGCACGAGGACGACGTCCGCGAGTGCCTGGCGTACGCCCGCCGCACCTCGGTGCCCGTCGCCATCCGCAGCGGCGGCCACTCCTACGCCGGCTGGTCGAGCGGCACCGGCCGCCTGGTCATCGACGTCTCGTCCCTCTCCCGCGTGAACGGCGACGGCACGATCGGCGCGGGCGCCAAGCTCATCGGCGTCTACCAGGGCCTCGCGGACCACGGCGTCACGATCCCCGGCGGCTCCTGCCCCACCGTCGGCATCTCCGGCCTCACCCTCGGCGGCGGCCATGGCGTCGCCGCCCGCGCCTACGGCCTGACCTGCGACAACCTCACCTCCGCCACCCTCGTCACGGCCGACGGCAGCACCCTCACCGCCGACGCCAAACGCCACCCGGACCTCTTCTGGGCGCTGCGCGGCGCCGGCAACGGCAACTTCGGCGTCGTCACCGAACTGCGCTTCCGCACCCGCCCGGCCCCGCAGACCGTCATGGCCTATATGTCGTGGCCGTGGTCGCGCGCCGGGGACGTGGTCACCGCCTGGCAGGAGTGGGGCCCGGACCAGCCGGACGAGATCTGGTCCGCCGCGCACCTCGAAGCCGGCCCCGGCGGCGCCCGTCCGACCGTCTCGGTCTCGGCGTTCAGCCTCGGCACCTACGGGGACCTGCAGAACGCCGTGGACCGCCTCGCCGACCGCATCGGCGCCTCCGCCACCTCGGTCTCGCTGCGCCGCCGCGGCTACCGCGAGGCGATGCTCGTGTACGCGGGCTGCTCGGGCATCACGGACGCGCAGTGCCACCTGCCGGGGACCACGCCGGGCCGCACCCCGCAGGGCGCCCTGCACCGCGAGACGTACGCCGCCGCCTCCGACTTCTACGACCGCTCACTGCCCCCGGCGGGCGTCGAGGCCCTGCTCGCGGCGGCCCTGGCGTTCACCCGGCTCGGCCCGGACCAGGGCGGCGGCGGCTCCATCGCGCTGACCGCGCTGGGCGGGGCGGTGAACCGGGTGGACCCGCGGGCGACGGCGTTCGTGCACCGCCGCTCCCGGATGCTCGCCCAGTACATCGGCGCCTGGCGGGCCGGCGCGCCAGGCACCGCCCAGCGGAACTGGCTCAGGGACACGCACGCGGCGATGCGCCCGTACGCCTCCGGCGGGGCGTACCAGAACTACACGGACCCCTCGCTCACCCAGTGGCGCACGGCGTACTACGGGACGGCGACGGCCCGGCTGGCGGGGCTCAAGAAGCGCTACGACCCGGATGACCTGTTCACGTACCCGCAGGGGTTGTGAACGGCGCGCCCCGTACACGGCTGTGCCCCGGAAGCCGGGGCTCCGGGGCACATGCGGTCGCGGGTGGTGTCAGGCGGCGAGGCCCTTCTCCCCCTCGGAGCCGCCGCCCGATCCGGGCCGGGGCTCGGGGATGCCCAGCGCGTCGTCCCGGTCGGCGGCCTCGGGCAGGGGCCGGCGCGAGCGGACGAGCGGGCCGAGCCGGGACGACCGGGAGACGGCCGTCACCAGAGGCGTCAGCATCATCATCGCGAGGGGCGCGAGGAGCAGCGCGACCGCCGTACCGAGGGCGAATCCGCCGATGACATCGGTCGGGTAGTGCACGCCCATGTAGACGCGGCAGAACCCTTCCAGCAGGGCCAGCGCGATGGCCGCGATGCCGAACTTGCGGTGGGCGACGAAGAGCCCGACGGCCAGGGCCATCGCCATCGTGGCGTGGTCGCTGACGAACGAGAAGTCGTTCTTCCCGTCGACCAGCACCTCCAGGCCGGAGTGGTCCTTGAACGGCCGGGGCCGTTCCACGAACTCACGGATCGGGATGTTGATGAGCAACGCGACGCCCGCCGCGAGGGGGGCCCAGACGAGCCCGGCCACCCCCGCCACCGAATCCTCGGCCGTGCCGCGCCGGCGCACGCTCCACCAGCACCACAGGACCACGAGGACCATGCCGAGCATGATCCCGTACTCTCCGACGAACTCCATGACCCGGTCGAACCAGGTCGGAGCGGACTTGGCGAGCCCATTGATGTCGTAGAGCAGGCTGACGTCGGGGTTCGACCCATCCAGTGCGAGTCCAGCCATCTGCTGCGGCCCCTTGCCTTGTCTGCTGCTGCGGCGCACGTTCCTGTGCGCCGCGGTTCACGAACCCCCCGTGTTCGGTTCGTCCACGCCGATCCTTGACGCGCCCACCAGAGAACGACGCGCCCCGTGCGTACGTTCCACTCTCCACCGAATGATCACGATGACGTTATCGAAGAGTGACACATCGTCGCAGCTCAGGGCCCGGGCTTCACGGAGAGTTCCGAACGCCCTCATGCGCGGGTCAGGCCGCGGGCCGCGTGGTCGGCAGGGCCGCGGCGCCGTCCTTGGTCACACGTGTGGCGCCGAAGTAGTCGGGAGTGTCGATCTTGTCGAACCGAATGACGGCCCCAGTGTACGGAGCGTTGATCATGTATCCGCCTCCGACGTACAGGCCGACGTGATGAATGGCGCGGGAATCGGTCAGATCGTCGGAGAAGAACACCAGGTCTCCGGGGAGCAGTTCGTCGCGCGAGGGATGCGGCCCCGCGTTGTACTGGTCGTTCGCGACGCGCGGCAGCTCGATGTCCACGGTCCGGTACGCGGCCTGGGTCAGCCCGGAACAGTCGAACCGGCCACCCTGCTCGGGCGTGCCGTTGCCACCCCACAGGTACTTGGTACCGAGCTTCTTCTGCGCGAAGTAGATGGCCCCGGCCGCCTGCTGCGAGGGCTGCACCCGGCCGACCGGACGGGCGAAACTCTTCTCCAGCGAACGGATGATCCTGACGTAGTTCCGGGTCTCGGAGATGTTCGGCACCCCGCCGGACTTGATCACGCGGTACGCGCCCGCGTTGTAGGCGGCGAGCATGTTGTCCGTCGGGTCGCCGGGCACCTTCTTCACGTACCCGGCCAGCTCGCAGTCGTACGAGGCGGCGGAGGGGATGGCGTCGGCCGGGTCCCACACGTCGCGGTCCCCGTCGCCGTCCCCGTCGATCCCGTGCCCGGCCCAGGTGCCCGGGATGAACTGGGCGATGCCCTGCGCGGCGGCGGCGCTCTGCGCGCGCGGGTTCCAGCCGCTCTCCTGGTACAGCTGGGCGGCGAGCAGGGCGGGGTTGATGGCGGAGCACAGGTTGCCCCACTTCTCGACCAGCCCCTGGTACTTGGCGGGCACCGCCCCCTTGGCCAGCGCCACGGCACCCCCGCCGCCCCCGACCAGCCCGGCCGCGGCGGAGTACGTCCCGACGACGAGCAGCGCCACGAAACACGCGGCCATGCCCACGCCGACCCCTGCGGCCACCCAGAATCTACGCACCCGTCAACCATGGCCCATCCGGCCGGGGTTCGGGAGGGTTTTCGACGGTGTGTACGAGTGGGCAGGGGCACAGGGGGCGCTCAGGGAGCGCCGGCCGACCAGAAGGCGCAGCGCACATGGGGGCGGGGCAGCGGATAGACCCCCTCGTACGACGGCCCGTGCGGCGCGACAGCGCACTCCGCCACCTCGGACAGGGTCACCCACGGGCTGTCCACCTCGAAGAAGGCCTGGCCGCCCCCGAAGATCAGGCTCACCCCGAATCCGTCCTCCGTCCGGGCGTAGACGGCCGGAGAGCGGCGATCGTTGTTGATCCCCCTGATCCGGATACCGCGCCGCTGCCAGCCCCGCTCGACCACGCCCAGGAAGTTCCCCCGGCGCTCGGCGGAGATGACGGTCATCACCGTGCGCCGGCGCGTCACGCCGTGCCCGCCCGCCGTCGTGGGCCCGTGCGCCCACTGGACCGGCGGCATCAGATCAGCGAGCGTCGCGTCCAGAATCCCGTCCGCGTGTTCCGCGGCCTCCCGCATGTCCATGTCCGCTTCACTCACCGGTGTTCCTCGGCGTTGAGCTCACTGGCCCTCCCGGCCGCGATCAACGCGATGCTGTTGGCGGACAGGGCGTCCCGCGAAGGATCGAAGTACCGCGCGTGGGCGTCCGCGTTCGGCCGCCCGCCGCTCAGCATCCACGGCCCGTCGTCCACGGCGAACCTGCGCGCGCCGAACTCCTCCCCGGCCGGGTCCCGCCCGAACCACAGATCGTCGTCCCCCGGATCGGCCGCGTAGCCGAGCAGCTTCCCGCCCGCCGGGCCGAGGTTGGTCAGGCCGGCGAACCCGAGGACCACTTCGCGCGGCGACGGCACTCCGGTCACGATGTCGTTGCGCGCCGCGCCCACGAACACATGGTCCCGGCCCACCCCGAGATCCTCCGCACGGTCCACCCCGACCCCCGGACTCCCGACCAGCACGATGTCGTCGACCCCCGGAATCCCGGCACCCTGCTGGGTCGCCGCACCGACGGTGCGCGATCCGTACGAATGGCCGATCGCCGTCATATGCGGGTTCTCGTAGGCGCTCGTGGCCGCCAGGCCCCCCATGAACCGGTTGAAGCTCTCCCCGCCCCGGACGGCCCGCTCGTCACCGGCCACGTCCAGGGTGTCCCAGCCGTCCGGGAACTGCGGCGCGTCGTACCCCAGCCAGACGATCGCGGCACTCGACGGATCGTGCTGATGCATCCCGATGGCGGTGTCCCGCGCCCGCTTGAGGTCCGACCGGGCGAACTCCCCGTCCAGCGCCGTATTCAGCCCCGGCACATAGGCCGCGACATTGCGCGCCGTGTCCGGGTTGCCGAACGACACGATCGCCCGGCCGTTCCCCTCGTCACCGATGCCGAGGAGATAGACCGGCGGCCGGCCGCCCCCGTTCACCTGACGGTCGATCTCCCGCAGCCCCTCCAGCCGCACCCGCGCCACCTCGTCGTCCCGGCCCTCCAGCTCCCCGATCAGAAGCCGCAGGTTGTCCCGGTTCGCGACATCGCGGATCAGCGACGGAATGCCGTCCAGATTGCCGATCTGATCCGGATACACCGCCAGGTACTCCTCGCGCTGCTCGTCCGTCAGCCCGAACCACCACTCCCGCAGCTCCTCCGGCGACGCGGCCCTCGGAATGAGGGACTTCAGATAGCCGTCCGCCATGCGCCGGACCGCCGCGGCGTCCCCCGCCGCATCGGTCCACGTACGGTCCGGAACCTTCAGGCCCTGCTCCGCCCTCAGCCCGCGCAGCACCCGCGTGAACCGCCAGTCGATCTCGGCCGCCGCCCGCACCGCCCCGGTGATCCGGTCCGCGATGTCCTGCGCCCGCACCGCATTCGGGTTCGCGGCGACCAGCCCCGACGACGGATACAGGCCCGGCGCGCCGGTCACCCGGGCCGTGCCACCCGGCAACGGCTTCCCGTCGACCGCCCCCTCGCCTCCCGGCGGATACGTCACCGAGCCGTCCGCGTGCACGGTGAACCGCAGCTCCTCCGCCTCCGCCAGCGCCCGCGACAACACCTGCTGCTGCCCCCGCATCTCGTGCGCCAGGCTGTTCAGCGCGGTACGGATCAGCCCGCACTCGGTGTACACGTACTGCAGGTTGCGCCCCAGCTCCCGCAGCCGGCCGACCGCCGCATCGGCCGCCGCCCCGCGCTGCGTCCCGCGCAGACCCGGCATCAGCTGCCGCTCGATCCGGTCCCGCCCGGCATCCGCCCGGTTGCTCGCCCTGCCCCAGCCATCGGCCGCGCCCTCCAGCTCGGCGCACGCGATGTCGCGCAGCTGGGCCCACGTCAGCGTGGACGAGGACAGCGTCACCGCTCGACCCCGTGGGTGCGCCGGGCGACGGGGTGGAACGACGACCGGACGGCGTCGTTCGTCTCGCCGTGCGCCCGTGCCACGGCGCGCAGATTCCCCGCGAGGGCCCCGCACTCCCGGCGCGCGGCCTCGAAGCGGCGCACCCAGGACTCCTGGACGGCGCCCAGCTCGGCCGGCGAGTTCAGCCCGGCGGTCCCGGCCGTCACCCCCTCGGCCGCGGCCGCCAGCTCACCGCGTACCGGGCCGAAGTGGGCGCCCATGGCCTCGGCGCCCCCGGCGGCCCGCAACCACACCCCGGCACTGAGCCGCAGCTCGGCCCCGGGGGCGGGGTCGGTGGGGGCGTTCGCGGGGGCGGGGATGCTCGTGGAACCGGGGCCGCCGTCGTTCGCCCCGTCGTCCGGTCTCTGCCGCGTATCGCTCATGGTTCGCCCCGTTCGTGCCGGATCGTCTGGATCGTGGAGCGGAACTGTGCCAAACCCGGCACCCGCGACACGCCGCACGCCGGAGGGCCGGGGAACGGGAGGACCCCCGTTCCCCGGCCCGGTCGGCGCATTCCCCCGCCCGCGGGGATCACCCGAACGATGGACAGGCGCTCAGCGCCCGTACCCCCTCGGGTCCTCCGTGAGCGGTCGGCGCAGTGCGGCCGCCGCGCGGTCCTCCGGCGGGGTGCCGTCCTCGGGGACGCGCCACAGGAGCTGGCGGACGGAGCCGTCCTCCGCGTCATACATGAGGCTGATCAGCGTCTCGTCCACTTCCCGGAAGGTCGTGGTGGCCCAGCCGAACCGGACGTGCCACCGCGCGAGGAGGTCCGGCCGCTCGCGCAGTCCGGCGGCGATCAGACGGGCGGTCCGGCGGGCCGGCCACATCCAGCTGCCGTCGTCCCGCGCACGGGCCACCTCCGCGTCGTACGCGGCGGCCTCGAACCGCAACTCCGGCAGCTCGCGTTTACCGCCCGGGGGCACGGGGGAACGCCACCCGGACCAGACCACCTGATCCCCGTCGCGCCGAACGGTGACGTACAGCGCGCCGCAGCACCCCTCCGTGCAGTACGCCTCGGCAAGCCGCACCTCGCGCGGCTCGCCCGTGGCCCACAGGGCTCCCGTGTCGAGCAGCCGCTCGGGGGAGTCGGCGGGCCCCCGGCCGAAGTAGGCGGGCACGACGGGCAGCCCGTCGACGAGGACACGCGCCTCGATGGTGTCCGGATCATCAGGGTCCCGCTCACAGATCTCGATGGCCAGCCGCGAGAATCCGGAAGGGGAAGAGGAGGCAGTTGCGGCGGGGGGCCCGGAGGGGACTGCGGTCGGCGCGGGCTCGTACGGGGCACGCAGCACCTGCGCCCGCGTACGCCGCATCCACGCGAGCCGCCTCCGTACGCCGGTTTCCTCCCCCTCGTACGCGGGAAGCGCCCGCCACTCGGGCCGCTCCAGAACGGCCGTCAGCTCCGCCAGCGCCGCCTCCCAGCGCCCCGGACCCCAGTCGTGCAGCATGGCAGGACCCGTGCGCAGCTCCTGGAGGGCGGACAGCAGCAGCGCCTGGTGGTCGAGCGTGGGCGCCAGGAGCGAGGCGCCCCGCGCGAACGCCTCGTACGCGTAAGGGGTGTCCCGGTAGGAGAGGATCTCGGGCCGGTAGTCGCGCTGACCGGTCATGCGGAACAGCAGCCGCCCCGCGCACGCCACCAGCCCGGCGTCCGCCCCGTCCGCCGCGACCGGCCCGTCCGCCGCGGCCATCAGCTCCGCCAACCGGGCCGCTTCCGCGACCCGCCGCGCCGCCTCCGGCGCCAGGTCCCCCGGCAGCGCCACCAGGCACTCCCGTACGGCTCCACGGTCGCCGGAGGCGACGGCGGCGAGCAGCGGCCGGAAGACCGGCGCGCCCTCGTGGCCGCGCAGCTCCAGCTCGGCCGCGGCGGGCCGGTCGATGGCGTCCAGCGCGTGGATGACGGGGCGTGCGAGGGTACGCAGCAGCCCGAGCGTGCGGAGGTACGGCACGTCCTGCGGCTCCCCCAGCCTCGTGAGCAGGGCGAGCCCGGTGCAGACGGCCAGGTGGCCCGTACCGGTACACACCAGGACCCGCGCCAGGGCCCTCGCCCGTTCCTCGTCCTCCACCGGCAGCCCGGCGAGCACGAGGCGGACGGAGCGATACCTGAGCGGCGGGTCGAGGGCCGCCAGCCGGCGGGACACGGACGGTGCCGTCCGCTCGGCGGCAATCATCACCTGGGGCTATTTGACATCCTCCCCGCCCTAGGAAAGGGCGGGGATTTCTGGCTCACGTTGGCTGGGGACCTGCGGTCCGCCGGCTCTTGCACGATCGGCACCAGCCGGGTTGAGACCAGCCCGGACCAGCATCACGCGGGCGGAGTTCTTGTCCCTGGGGGACACGGCTCCGCACGCGGTGCAGGTATAGATACGTTCCGAGAGAGGTAGTGCGTGCTTGGTTCTCGCTCCGCACTGTGCGCAGTCCATGGTGGTGTGCGCGGGATGCACGAGACGGATGTCACGTGCGTGTTTGCGGCCCATCTCGATGAGGGCGGTCTTGGTGGCGCCGATCGCGGCGTCGGCGGCCTTGCGGGCCATGCTGGTCTTCGCCAGGAACTTCGGCCGGAAGTCCTCGACCGCGATGGCGTCGTGGTCGCGGACCACCGCCTTGGCCCACTTGCGGGCGGTGTCCTGCCGCTGCCGGACCACCTTCCTGTGCACCTTCGCGGCCTGCCGCCGGGCGTGGCGATAGCCCTTGGAGGCGGCCTTGCCCCTGGCGGGGCGGCGGCGGGCCATCATCCGCTGATAACGCCCAAGCCTTTGCGCCGCGCTCCTGCCGTGTTCGGGATGGGGCAGGTCGTGGGCGTCGGATGTGGTGGTGGCGGTCTCCTTCACGCCCCAGTCCACGCCGAGCACACGCCCTGTGGCGGGGAGCGGCTCGGTCTCGGCGGTGACGACGAACGACGCGTACCAGTGGCCCAGGCTGTCCTGGTAGACGCGCACGCTGGAAGGGACGGACGGCAACTCACGGGACCAGACGACCGTCAGGGCGATGCCGCCCGCGACATGGAGACGGCCCTTCTTGAGGCGGAATCCGCGCCGGGTGTAGTTCAGCGTGGGCCGTGCGTCCCGCTTGCGCTTCATCCGGGGCATCCCGGCCCGCCGCCGCACCGGCACCCTGGCCTCGATGTCCTTGACCGCCTTGGCACGTGACGTGGCGAAGTCACGGACGACCTGCTGCTGCGGCACCGAAGCACCCGCGCGCAGCCAGGACATCGACTGCCGCGCCTCCGTCAGCAACCTGTCGAGCCGCACCGGACCACACGTCGTCTTCTCAGCCGCGTCCCGGTTCGCGGCGTGGACCTTGCGGGACATCGCCACGCACTCGTTCCACACCCACCGACACCGCGCCCACTCCGCCTCAAGACCCGCCCGCGCGGTCGACGACACACGCAGTCGGAAGGTATGCCGGGCCTGCCCGGAAACCCGCTCAACTGCCGCTGTCATCGCCATTATCCGCAACCTAACAGGCCCCACCGACAACGGCAGAAAGAACAAGTCAGGCAGTCACGTAAACAAGCGCCGACGGCTACGCCTCAACGCCTCCTCCTTCCTGCCCTGGTGGATGGGACGTCCTGGCCTCCCGGCGGCGCCAGGACTGACACCCGGGGACCGGGCCCGCTCAGCGACCGCCGGGCAGTTCAGCGACCGCCGGGCCGGGTCATCTGGCCGGGCAGCACGATGCCCTGGGCGTGGGCGGTCCTGCCCGGCCGCAGGGTCCAGGGCACCGGAGGCGTGGACGTCAGCCAGCCCTCCTCGATGAGCGTGCGCACGATGACCCCGCGCAGCTCGCGCGACAGCTTCTTCCAGCCCAGGCCCTTGCACAGCTGGCCGTACGACGGGCCGTGGCCGTGCCCCGTACGGAACGCCACGGTGAACTGCGCCGCCTCGCGCCCGCAGTCGGGGTGGCCGGTCCGCCAGGTCTCGTAGGCGTCGAGCGCCGACCGGGGCATGGGCAGCGGGGTGGGCGGGGACATGAAGGCGTTCGCGAACCGGGGGAAGGCCAGGCGGCAGAGCCGGCAGGTCTCGACGGCCTCCACATGCCGCAGCAGCGCCGGGCTGACGTCCGCCTTCCACTCCGCCCAGCTCTCCGGCGTCGCCTCGGCGCTCACCGCCGCCTCGCGCGCCGCCCTGCGCTCCTCCGCCTCGCGCGCGAGCGCGGCGATCTCCTCCGGCGTACGGAACAGGCCCGCGAGGTGCCCCACGGCCGGGCCGAGCCGGTAGCTCTTCCCGGTCACCTCCGCCAGGAAACCCTTCTCCAGGAGCACGGGCACCGCCGGGTAGCAGGCGACGGGCAGATCGGCCGGGGCGTGGCCGACGAGTTCGGCGGAGCAGTGGGCCGCCAGGAACAGCGCCGCCAGCCGGACCGCCGACGAGCCCTTCCGTACCGGCTTGGCCAGCCGCGTACGCAGGCACCAGCCCGACACCCGCGACCGCGCGTCCTTGCCCAGCGGCAGCACATGGCCGGGGCCGGGGGCCATGTCCGGCACGAGGATGCCGGCGGGCTTGTCCGGGTCGCCGCCGACCAGATGGGCGGGCACCTCCCAGCCCGCGGCGGTCAGTTCCGCCACGGCGCCCACCGGGTCCTCCAGCCGCAGCGACCGCAGGTCCGTACCGGTGAGGTTGCCGACCCCCGTCCGGGCGGCCCGGATCGCCACGACGGCGGCGAGGAGCTGGGCGTCGACGGATTGCAGCGGCAGGGCGGCCACGTACGACAGGAGCGCACGGGCGCTCTCGCCCTGATGCGGTGTGAGCAGGAAGGGCGGCGGGGCGACGGCACCGTCCCCGGTGGAAGCGGTCGTCACGGGCGGCACGGCGGACACGACGGGCTTGGGCACATCACATCTAACGGTGATCGGACCGCGGAAGTCACGCACGCCCCGTACCGAACCCCCCGGAACACGGCGGACACCCGTCCGCGCCCCCGTCCGCAGACCCGCCCGCGAGCCCGCCCACAGACCCGTCCGCAGCCCGCCCGCAGCCCGCCCCGAGGGACGTCAGCGGGACGTCAGGGAGGCGTTAGCGGAACATGAGCGGCGCGCGGGAAGCTTCCCATGTCAGAAGGTCCGGAGGGGGAGCGGTTCGCCGCAGGTTCCGGGTTCTGGCCACCGACCGACCATCGACCGCCACACAATCGGGGATTCCCATGCGTACGATCCGCAACCGCAAGCGCACCGCCGCCCTCGGCACCGCCGTCACCGCCGTGCTCGCCCTCGCCCTCACCGCCTGCGGCGGGGACGGCAGCGGCACCAAGTCGGCCGGCCCCGCGGACAGCGCCGCGTCCGTCTCCGCCGAGGCCACGACCACGGCCACCGACACCGCCGGAACCGAGGGCGGGGACGCCGCGAAGACCGGTGGTTCCACGCAGGCCGAAAGCGGGAAGACGACCGGCGGCACCACCGAGAAGGTCACCTCCAGCAAGGGCGGCTCCAAGGGGAGCACCGCGAAGACCGGCGGTTCGACGGGCGGCGGCGACACCAGCGACAGCTACGCGTACAAGCACCCCTGCAAGAGCTCCGACCTGTCGGTGCGCGTGTACGCCCGCCAGGGCTCGGCCACCCAGCACGTCATCGAGGTCAACAACACCGGCAAGAACTCCTGCGGCCTCAGCTACTACCCGCGCGTCTCCCTGGGCGCCGCGAACGCCTCCGACCACAGCGGCGACATCACCCCGCTCGTCCCCGGCGGCCTGGGCGGCCCCCCGGCGTACCCGGTGAAGCCGAAGACCGCCGCGATCGCCGTCATCGACCTCAACCCGGGCGGCGGCAACGGCGTGACCTGGGTCAACGAGCTGAACGTGCTCGCGGACGGCGACAACATGTCCAACGCCGAGCAGCTCAACTTCCCGCTCGGCCCGGACGTGAAGGTCGGCACCCCGAAGCTCGGCCTGTACGAGTCCTCGGTCGCGGACGCGGTGGCCTCCATGAAGCAGGCGAACACCAAGCCCTGACCCGTACCCGGCCATGGTGACGGTGCCCTCCGACAGACCGCGGCGGTCTGTCGGAGGGCACCGTTACGATCCGTGGCATGCCGGCTTTCCGCGATTTCAACTTCAAGCTGCTCGTCATCGAGAAACTCATGTACGAGGACGAGAAGCTCACCCCGGTGTTCCGCATAGCCGACTGCCTCAAGGCGAAGGGCATCGACACGGACCCGCAGACCTACGCCTACGACAACGACCTCGCCCACACCGTCTTCGAGGAGGCCCGCGCCCACTTCGAGGCGCTGGAGATCAGCACGGAGCTGCTGGCCACCGTGGACACCCTGACCCTCGACGGCGGGCTGGAGGTCTACCAGGAGTGCGCCCCGGTCTGGGACGGCGAGGACGACCTCTTCGACGTGGGCTCCCTGGACGACCTGGACCTGCTGCCCAACCTGCGGCTGATCAGCGGTGTGGACGACTGCGGCCTGGGTATGGCGTTCGACGCCGACGTCCTCGCGAGCCGGGGTATCGCCACCGACTGACGCGCCGGCACGGGCTCACACACCGTCACCGGCGGTGCGGAGCCCGGCCGTACGTGTCCGCCGCCCGCACGGCGGGCATGATCAAATACATGAAAGAGGACAAGAAGGACAACGCAAGCGGCGTCCCGGGCCAGATCCTGCACTGGAACTTCTTCATAGGCGGCCATCTCAGCGCCTCCGTCCCGGTGCGCCTGGTCGAACGCACGGACGCGGGGCAGCTGGTGTGGATGAAATCCGGCACCCCGATGTGGCACACCGCCCTGCCGCGCGGCATCACACATCTGCGGGAGATCGACCCGCGCGAACGCCCACCCGAGGGCTTCCCCGTCGTCCCGGGCCGCTGGCCGATGGGCGACGCCCTCTTCTACCAGCCCACCGGAGCGGCGCACTCGGTGCTGTGGCTCTTCGGCCGCAGACACAGATTCCGCGGCTGGTACGTCAACCTCGAACGCCGCGTCCACCACGGCGCCGACATCGACATCACCGACCACGAGCTGGACATCAACGTCGCACCGGACCGCACCTGGAGCTGGAAGGACGAGCAGTCCTTCGCGGAGAAGACCGGCCACCCCGCGTACTGGACGGCCGAGGAAGCGCTGGCGATCCGGTCCGAAGGAGCGACGGTCGCACAGCTCGCCGAGGCCGGAACCTTTCCCTTCGACGGCTCCTGGTGTGATTTCCGGCCACCCCCGTCCTGGAAGACCCCGGCCCGGCCGCCCACTCCGCGTCACCCCCTGCTCCGGCCCACGGACGCCGCGACCTGACATCCCGCGCCCCGAGGGGTGCGATTCGACCCCTTTGGGCCCTCTCGGCCGATCTGGCGAAATGACGATCATTGCCCGACGTCACTCTCCGTGATACACAGAGTAACCATACACATTTCGCCCATACACCGATTCGATCCGCAGGTCAGGGGGGTCAGACCGGTCAAACGTGCGAGATCCGGGTAAAGAGAGCCGTGAAGTCGTCGTACGAAAGCAGTTTCATCAGCGAAGATAGAGGGTGACCCGTGCCATGCGGCACGGGCGCCGAACTACCCAACAGGGGCGGTGACTTACATGATCCTGGCAGCTGAAAAGGGCGACATCACCACCATCATCGGCGGAATCGCCCCGAACTGGGGCCCGTTCGGAAGCCTGGGCAACGAGGCTCGCGTGATGATCGAAGTGGTGATGGCGATCGCCATCCTGCTGTGCCTCGGCATCGCGGTCTGGGGAGCGGCCAAGCAGCGCATCGGCGCGACGGCGCTGCGCGACACGTTCAGCGCGGAACAGGGCAAGGGGCTGATCGTGGCCGGCCTGACCGGTGTGTTCATCATCGGATCGCTGGGGACCCTGTTCACCATTGTCTACGGGATGGCCGTCTGACCGAGCGTCACCCCTCCCATCCGTCCGTCGTGCCCACCGGCAGAGGTTGCGTACCCCTGATGTCGAGTCACCACACCGCGTCCGCGCGGAGAGCAGCACGGCTACCGTCGTACCAGGACACGGTTCGAGCAACGGTTGAGGGGGCGTACGCGGCATGAGTCTCGGCGACGAGGACGGCTACGGCAACGACGCGGGTCGGTCGAGCGACGCCTACAGCACCATCGGCGGCACCCGCCAGACCCGCACCCGCCTGCCCGACGGGCCGGCCGGCGACGCCTACGGCCCCCGCCGCCCGGCCCGCAACTCCCGCTCCCTCATCACCTTCGCCGGCGTGGTGATCCTCCTGCTGGGCGCCATCGCCTTCGCGAACATGGGCGACGACGACAGCCCGTCCGGCAAGTCGGGCACCGGCTCCGGCGACAAGGCGGCCGCCGCCCCGACGTCGGCCACGGGCACCAAACCGGTGACAACGAAGAACGGCACGATCCCCTCGGGCTTCGCCCACAACAAACAGGGCGCAGAAAGCGCAGCCGCAAACTACGCAGTAGCCCTGGGCTCCGCCGAGATGTTCGTCGCCTCTTCCCGCCGGGCCATCGTGCAGGCCACTCACGATCCCGGTGTCATCGAGAAGCTGACCACCGATCTCGACACGGCCTACTCCCCCGGCTTCCTCAAGAACGTGGGTCTGAACGAGGACGGCAGTGCTCCCACTGGTCTGACGTTCGTCTCACGTACGGTCCCCGTGGGGACGAAGGTGGTCGAACAGTCCGCAGACTCGGCCACGGTGGAAGTGTGGTGCACCGGACTCGTCGGTATGGCCGGTGAGGGGTCCACGAAGCCGGTGACGGAGACCTGGTTCACGATCTCCGAGAAACTCAAGTGGGTCGGGAACGACTGGAAGATCGAGTCATCGAGCCAGACGGAGGGCCCCACCCCGGTCAGTGGTGACAACCGCGCTTCCTCGGCCGACGAGATCGCCGGTGCGGTGGACGGATACGGAGGCTTCGTCTATGCCCGATAGCCGTCGCTGGAGCATGCGCTCCCTGACCACACTGAGCGTCCTGCCTCTGCTGATCCTGCTCGCCTCCCGAGCCTCGGCAGAGCCCTCGCCCTCTCCGTCACCCAGCAAGGAGGGCAACGAAGCCTGCGACCTCATCGTCGGGCTCGCCAAGGACTACTGCGAAGGCGACGCCAGTCCCAGCAAGGCGACTCCGCCCGACAGCACCGACCCCGCCCTCGACCCGCTCACCTCCCTCGGCCGCGGCTGCGCCGACGCCGCCGCCTGGATCGTGGGCAAGCTCAGCGACGCAGTCAACAGCACCGCCAACGTCGACTTCACCAACACCCGCTTCCTCCAGCAATACGCCATCGTCTTCGCCGCCTCCACCGTCCTCACCCTCGTCCTCTGGCTCCTCGCCGTAGCCAAGCGCGCCATCCGCGGCGTCCCCCTCACCACCGCCATCTCCGAAGCCATCGGCTTCCTCTGGCTCACCGTCCTCGCCTCCGCCTTCACCCCCCTCATCCTCTACACCATCGTCTCCGCCACCGACGGCGTCACCGAAGTCATCGCCTCCTCCTCCGGCGGCCAGACCGACGTCTTCTTCGGCTCCTTCGCCGAAGCCCTCAAAAAGGACTCCGACATCGGCGGCGGCCCGATCATGCTGATCGTCGTCTCCCTCGTCTCGATCCTCGCCGCCGGCATCCTCTGGCTCGAACTCGTCATCCGAGCCGCCCTCCTCTACGTCGGCGCCCTCCTCGGAACCGCCGTCTACGCCGGCCTCGTCGACAAGAACATGTGGGGCCACGTACGCCGCTGGGCAGGCATCATGATCGCGGTCATCATGGTCAAGCCCGTCATCGTCATCGTCCTCGGCCTCGCCGGCGCCCTCTCCTCCGACGACGGCCCCGACGCCTTCTCCGCCGTCGTCTCCGGCCTCGCCATCATCCTGCTGGCCATCTTCGCCTCCGGCATGATCTACCGCTTCGTCCCCGGCTTCGGCGACGAGATCCAGGGCGCCCGCACCAACCGCAAGCAGGCCACCGACGGCTCCCAGGCCGCCGCCATGATCAGCTCCCCCGCCGCCCTCGTCTCCCAGGGCATCAAGACCCACAGCAGCCGCGGCGGCCAGAACAGCGGCGACACCAGCAGCAGCGGCGGCGCCCGCCCCGCCAACCCGGTCAGCGGCGGAGTAGCCGCCCACAGCTCCCGCAACACCGGCAGCGGCGGCACCTCCGCACCCCCGCCCCGCAGCGGCTCCGGCCCCACCTCCGGCACCCCGCACAGCAGCCGCGGCACCCGCGGACCCGGCAGTCCAGGCAACACAGGTAACAACCGCACAGGAGGTGGCGGGCGTTGAGCACCCAGTCCCATCCCATCGCGCCCCGCCGTACGTATCTCATCGGCCGCGCCCGGCCGAACGCGATCGTCGGCAAGAACCGCGAGACCGGCGAAATCGCCCTGATCATCGCCGGCGCGTTCCTCGGCATGATGAGCGGCCTACTCATCCCCGTCCTCTCCCTGCGCATCGTGCTGCTCACCGGCTTCCCGCTCCTCGCCATCGCCATGGTCTACGTCCCGTACCGGCACCGGACCTTCTACAAGTGGTTCGAGATCAACCGCAGCTACAAGCGCTCCCTGCGCCGCGGCACCACCTACCGCTCCTCCGCCATGGAAGCCGGCACCCGCGCGGACGGCCGCGAGGTCGAGATCGGCCCGCCCCCCGGCATCGGCCGCATCAACTGGCTCTCCGCCCCCTTCGGCCCCGACGAGATCGCCGTCCTCCTCCACGCCGACCGTCGCACCGTCACCGCCGCCATCGAGATCGAGGGCCCCGGCGTCGGCCTCCGCGACAGCGAGGACCAGGAAGCCCTCGTCGACCGCTTCGGCACCCTCCTCAAGCACGTCGCCAACGGAGACGGCTTCGTCACCCGCCTCCAGATGCTCGCCCGCACCCTCCCCGCCGACCCCGACGCCCACGCCAAGGACGTCGCCCAGCGCGGCGACCACAACTCCCCCCGCTGGCTGCAGGACTCCTACGACCAGCTCCAGTCCATGGTCTCCACCTCCAGCGAGCAGCACCGCGCCTACCTCGTCGCCTGCATGCACTTCAACCGCGAGCTCGCCGCCGAGGCCAACGCCATGGCCCGCGCCGCCCGCCCGCACACCGGCCGCAAGCTCGACCGCGACGCCGGACTCGCCGTCGTCATGGCCCGCGAGCTCACCGACATCTGCGCCCGCCTCGCCGAGGCCGACATCCGGGTCCGCCAGCCCCTCGGCCAGAGCCGGCTCGCCTCCCTCGTGCACTCCATGTACGACCCGGACCACCCCATCGACCACATCCAGGCCATGACCAGGCGCAACGCCTGGCCCGCCGAGCTCGACGCCGTCGAGCCCACCTACCTCCAGGCCAAGACCCGCGAATCGTCCACCCGCGCCCCCTGGTGCCACTCCACGGCCTGGGTGAAGGAGTGGCCGATGACCCCCGTCGGCGTCAACTTCCTGGCCCCGCTCCTCGTCCACACCCCCGACGTCATCCGCACGGTCGCCGTCTGCATGGACCTCGAACCCACCGAGATCGCCATCGAACGCATGCTGACCGAGAAGACCAACGACGACGCCGAGGCCAGCCGCCAGGCCAAGATGAACCGGACCGTCGACCCCCGCGACATCGCCGCCCACGGCCGCCTCGACCAGCGCGGCGAAGACCTCGCCAGCGGCGCCGCCGGAGTCAACCTCGTCGGCTACATCACCGTCTCGTCCCGCTCCCCCGAGGCCCTCGCCCGCGACAAGCGGACCATCCGCGCCTCCGCCGGAAAGTCGTACCTCAAGCTCGAATGGTGCGACCGCGAGCACCACCGCGCCTTCGTCAACACCCTGCCGTTCGCCACCGGCATCCGCCACTAGCCACCAGCCCGCGACACCGAGAGGGAGGTCAGTCACGCCATGCGAGATCCGCTGTCCGCGTTGTCGGACGCCTTTACCGCCTTCCTCTTCGGAAAGGTGGAGACCACCCGGCTGCCCGTCCGCACCTCGACCGGCCAGGCCCAGGCCGTCTATCTGCCCACCGCGGCCCCCGGCCTCGGCGACTCCGGCGTGATCATCGGCCGCGAGGTGTACTCCGGCAAGGGCTACGTCTACGACCCGTTCCAGCTGTACGGGCAGCAGCTCCCCGCCCCCCACTGGCTGGTCCTCGGCGAATCCGGCAACGGCAAGTCCGCCCTGGAGAAGACGTACGTGCTCCGCCAGCTCCGCTTCCGCGACCGCCAGGTCGTCGTCCTGGACGCCCAGGGCGAGGACGGCGTCGGCGAGTGGAACCTCATCGCCGAGGAGCTGGGCCTCACCCCCATCCGCCTCGACCCCACCTCCGCCCTCAACGGCGGCATCCGGCTCAACCCGCTCGACCCCGCCATCACCACCACCGGCCAGCTCGCCCTTCTGCGCACCATCATCGAAGTCGCCATGGGCCACGGTCTCGACGAACGCTCCGGCTTCGCGCTCAAGGTCGCCCACGCCTACGTCAACGCGACCACGACCGACCGCCAGCCCGTCCTCACCGACATCGTCGAGCAGCTGCGCCACCCCGAACCGGAATCCGCCCAGGCGATGAACGTGGACATCGACGACGTACGCGCCTGGGGCCTGGACGTCGCCCTCGTCCTCGACCGGCTCGTCGACGGCGACCTGCGCGGCATGTTCGACGGCCCGACGTCCTTCGGCATCGACCTGGACGCCCCGCTGATCGTCTTCGACCTCTCGCACATCGACCGCAACTCCATCGCCATGCCCATCCTGATGGCGATCGTCGGCGTCTGGCTGGAACACACCTGGATCAGGCCCGACCGCAAGAAGCGCATCTTCCTGGTCGAGGAAGCCTGGCACATCATCAACTCGCCATTCGTGGCCCAGCTCTTCCAGCGGCTGCTCAAGTTCGGCCGCCGCCTCGGGCTCTCCTTCGTCGCCGTCGTCCACCACCTCAGCGACGTGGTCGACGGCGCCGCCGCGCGGGAGGCCGCCGCCATCCTCAAGATGGCCTCCACCCGCACGATCTACGCCCAGAAGGCCGACGAGGCCAGAGCCACCGGCCGGGTCCTCGGACTGCCCCGGTGGGCGGTCGAGATCATCCCCACCCTCACCCCCGGCATCGCGGTCTGGGACGTCAACGGCAACGTACAGGTCGTCAAACACCTGATCACCGAAGCCGAACGCCCCCTCGTCTTCACCGACCGCGCCATGACCGAATCGTCCGCCGACGACCAGATCCCGGACGACGTACGGGCCGCCGACCTCGAAGCCGAGGAACGCGCGGCCAGGATCGAGAACCAACAGCGGCTGAACGAGTCGTCCGAGTCAACGGTGGCATGACATGGCAGGGAGCGGCGGCGCGACGTCCGGCGACGGCAAGGGGGGCGGCATCCCCGACGGCCTGCTCATCGGGCTGCTGGTATTCCTTCTCGGCCTGACCCTGATGGCGTGGACGGCCACCGGCCTCGCCGGCCTCTTCGCCCACGGCGCCTGGCCCGAAGGCGTCACCCTCACCGAAACACCCCTGGCCCTGCGCCGGCTGCTGGACGCCCCGCACGACCTCCCCGCCGCCTGGCCGAACACCCCACCCGCCGAACTCTCCGGCTACGGCCTCTTCTGGGGCCTGCTCATCGGCGAACTGATGGTGCTCGCGGTGCTGTCGATCTTCGTGATGGGCGTCATCACCCGCTCACGGGCCGTCCTGGCCCACCGCCGCACGGAACGAACCGAACGCCTCGCCCGCCACGAGCAGGCATTCCGCGAGCAGCGGGCACAGCGCCGTCTGCGGCAGTCCACCGGCCGCAAGCGCGGCCGGTGGAACAAGGAGCGGGAGTACGCGGACGAGCAGGCGTTCCCCGAACCCGCACCGGAGCCCACCGACCCCTTCGGCAAGACGGCCCCGGACGCCCCCGGCCCCGCCCCCGTACCGGCGCCCCCCGTTCCCACGGAACACAGCCCCGAAACCGCACCCGTCCCCCAGGCCCAGACCCAAGCCCAAGCCCTTCCGCACCCCGCGGCACCACACCCCCCGCCGGCCGCCGTGCCCGCCCCGCGCACCCCGCTCGTCCTCTACGGCCCCGCCCCCACCCGCCGGGCCACCGCCCTCCAGGCGATCCACGAAGCCGACGGACCCGTGCTCGTGGTCACCGCCGACCCCAGCCTGTGGGCCGAGACCAAGGACGCCCGCGCCAAGCTCGGCCCGGTCCTCGTCTACGACCCCGGCCACCTCTGCGACACCCCGGACCGGCTGCACTGGGCCCCCACCACCGGCTGCGAAGACGCCGACCGCGCGGCCTCCCGCGCCGCCGCGCTCCTCGCCCCCGTCCGGCCCCAGGGCCGTACCGACGCGGCCACGGCCGACACCGCCGAAACCCTGCTGCGCTGCTGGCTGCACGCCGCCGCCATCGACGGCCGCCCCTTCCGCCAGGTCCACCGCTGGGCCGGCGGCGGCAACGCCCACGAACCGGTCCGCCTGCTGCGCACCCACCCGAAGGCCGCCCCCGGCCTCGCCGGACTCCTGGAATCCGCGCTCACCGGACACCCCGAACGCCGGGAAATGGCCCAGGAACTGACGGTACGGGCCTTCGTCGCGCTCTCCTCCGTCCACGTCCGGGACGCCTGCACCCCCAACCGGGCCGACACCCTCGCGCTGGATTCCTTCGCGGCCGAAGGGGGCAGCCTCTATGTGGTGGGTGAATCCATCGAGACCCCGCGAACCGGCCCGGGGACCATGCCCCTGCTCACCGCGCTCGCCTCAGACGTGGTCGAGCACGGCCGCCGCATGGCCGCACGGTCATCCGACGGCCGGCTCGACCCACCAATGACGCTCGTCCTCGACGACATCGCGGCCGTCGCACCCCTGCCCCGGCTGCCGGAACTCCTGCGGACCGGCCAGACCCGCGGCCTCGACACCGTCGCCCTGCTCCGCTCCCCGGAACAGGCCCGCTCCCACTGGACGCAGCAGCTCCGCACACCCAGCACCCTGTGAGCAGCGGCGCTCAGGGCCGCGCCAGCGCGTACTCCAGCTCCCGCACCGCCGGATCACCCGGCATCGGCACGGTCTCCCCGGTCGGCGCGAAGCCAAACCTCCGGTAGAACGCGGCGGCACGCGGATTGTGCTCGTGCACATACAGCCGTACGCGTTCCAGCCGCGGCTTCTCCAGCGACCACGCCCAGTCCACGGCCGCCCGGAACAGCGCGTCGGCCACCCCCGCGCCCCGCGCCTCCGGCCGTACGAACACACCGACCAGATGCCCCTGGTTCACCGCGGCCGGCTCCCCGAAACGCGCCTCCACATCCGGGCCCTCGACGAGCACGGTCACCGAACCCGCCCAGGAACCGTCCGGACCCTCGGCGACGAACTGCCGCACCTGGCCCGCACCCTCATCGGAGGCGTCCACCGTCCGTTCCCGCCACGCCTCATCGGACCGCTCCAGGCCCTGCTCGTACGTCTCCAGGAACGCCACCGGGGCGACCGGGTCCCGCAACGCGGCCAACCGCAGGTCCCGCACCGACTGCCACTCGTCGGCGCGCACCGGCCGTATCTCGTAGTCCATGCGCCGATCCTGACCTGCGCCGCGACGACCACGCAAACGGATTCCCCCCGGCCGGGCAGCCCCGGCCGACCGCCCCGGCGCGGCGTCGTACCCCGGTACTACGCGGCCGTAAACCTCCCGCCCCCGGTCCGACGCCCGCCCCGCGCCGGCTCCGTAGCGTCGAGCACATGATCAGGGCACACGCACTCACCAAGCGGTACGGAGACACCACCGTCGTCCAGGATCTCGACTTCACCGTCCGCCCCGGCACCGTGACCGGCTTCCTCGGCCCCAACGGCGCCGGGAAGTCCACCACCATGCGGATGCTGCTCGGCCTGGACGCCCCCACCCGAGGCCGCTCCACGATCGGCGGCCGCGACTACACCACCCACAGCGCACCCCTCACCGAGGTCGGCGCCCTGCTGGAGGCCCGCTCCGTCCACCCCGGCCGGACCGCCTTCCACCATCTGATGGCCCTCGCCCACACCCACGGCATCCCGCGAGGCCGCGTCGACCACGTCATCGGCCTCGCCGGACTGACCGCCGTCGCCGGAAAGCGCGTCAAGGGGTTCTCGCTCGGCATGGGCCAGCGCCTGGGCATCGCCGCCGCCCTGCTCGGCGACCCGGCCACCGTCATCCTCGACGAACCGGTCAACGGCCTGGACCCGGAAGGCGTCCTCTGGATGCGCACCCTCCTGCGCGACCTGGCCGCCCAGGGCCGCACGGTCCTGATCTCCTCGCACCTGATGAGCGAAATGGCCCTCACCGCCGACCACCTCGTCATCATCGGACGCGGCCGCCTCCTCGCCGACACCACGGTCACCGACTTCACCGCAACCGCCGGCGGCGGCTCCGTGACCGTCGTGACCCCCGAACCCGCCGCCCTGCGCGACCTGCTGCACGGCCCCGGCATCGACATCACCACCGCGCCCGGCTCCGACCGGCTGGACGTACGCGGCACGGACGCCGAACACATCGGCCGCACCGCAGCCGCCCACGCCATCCCCCTCTACGAACTCACCCCACGCACCACATCCCTCGAACAGGCGTTCATGGACCTCACCCACGAGTCCGTCGACTACCGGACCACCGCCCCCGCATCCACCACACCGAGCGCACCGACCGGAGCCCCCGCATGACCGCCACCGCCCTTCCCCACCCCTACCGGGTCACACCTCCGCGGGTGCTCCACTCCGAATGGCACAAGCTGCGCACCCTGCGCTCCAGCTGGATCACCCTGGGCCTGGCCGTCGCCCTCGTCCTCGGCGTCGGCATCGCCATGGGCGCGACCTACTCCTCCGACGGCGGCGACTCGGACGTCGACACCGTCATCCTCGTCCTCTACGGCTCACTCCTCGCCTCGCTCTGCACGGTGGTCCTGGGCATCCTCGTCACCGCGGGCGAGTACTCCACCGGCCTGATCCGCGCCTCGCTCACCGCGGTCCCCCGCAGGCTCCCCGTCCTGTGGGCGAAGGCGGCCGTCTTCACAGCCACTGTCTTCATCCTCATGCTCGCGACCGGGCTCCTCACCTTCGTCACCGCCCAGTACTTCCTCCAGGACACGGACCAGGCCGCTTCCCTCACCGATCCTGGTGTACTGCGCGCCATCGCGGGGAACGCCGCCGGAGTCACCCTCCTCGGCCTGATCGCCCTGGGCCTCGGCGCCCTCCTGCGCTCCGTCCCCGGAGCCATCGGCGCCTTCGTCGGCGGTGTGATGATCCTCCCCGAGGTCATCACCATGCTCCCGTACGACATCGTGGAGACCGCCGTCCGCTACTTCCCCACCCAGGCCGCGGGCGTCCTCGGCTCCTCGACCCCGCTGCCGGACGCCGCCGCACCCGGCCCCGCCCTGCTCGCCCTGCTCCTGTGGGCCTCGGCCACACTGGTCGCGGCGGCCGTACTCCTGCGCCGCCGGGACGCATGAACCGTACGCAGCGGAAACGCCGGAGGGTACGAGTGACGGACGACGCCACGGACCGGCTGCCGCCGCCCACCTCCGGCCCCACCCCGCTGACCCGGCACCTGCAACGCCTGCTCCAGCGCGTCCGCGCCTTCGACCGCCGCCGCCCCGCCGTCTGGAACAGCACGCTCACGGCGTTCTGGGTGCTGTTCGCCGTACTCGACGTCTCCACCGGCGGCTGGAGAACGGTCGCCATCGACGCGCAGGTGCCGACGCCGCTGGTGCTCACGATGAGCGTCGCGTTCTCCGCACCGCTGCTGTGGCGCCGCTCCCACCCGCTGGCCGTGCTCGCCTTCATGGCACCGTTCTCCCTGGCCAACGCCTGGACGGGCGCGGTCGTCCAGGCATCGCTGCTCCAGGAGATCGCGGTCTTCAACATCGCGGTACGGCTGCCGATGCGCACCCTCGCCCGATCCGGCGCCCTGATCGCCGCCCCGCTGGTCATCGCCTCGGCCCGCTTCCCGGACGAGTGGTCGCAGCTGCTGCTCCCGCACGTCTGGATGTTCGCCATCGCCGCCCTCGCCGGCATCGTGGTGCGCACGCGCAAGGAGTACACGGAGGCCCTGGTCGACCGGGCCGACCGGCTGGAACGCGAACGCGACCAGCAGGCCCGCCTCGCCGCCGCCGAGGAACGGACCCGCATCGCCCGGGAGATGCACGACATCATCGGCCACAACCTCTCCGTCATCACGGGCCTGGCCGACGGCGGCTCGTACGCCGCAGCCCGCAACCCGGAACGCGCGGCCCAGGCGTTCCAGGCCATCGGCACCACCAGCCGCCAGGCCCTCGCCGAGCTGCGCCGGCTGCTCGGTGTGCTGCGGGACGACCCGGAGGACGCCGACCGCACCCCGCAGCCCACGCTCGACGACATCGACGCACTGCTGGACGGCGTACGCCGGGCAGGTCTGCCCGTACGGCTGTGTGTACGGGGGACACCGCCGCCCCATGCGCCCAGTCCGGGGCGGCAGCTGACGGTGTACCGGGTGGTGCAGGAAGCCCTGACGAACACCATGAAACACGCGGACCCGGCACCGGAACTCGCGGCCGAAGTCACCCTGGACCACCGGCCCGGCGCCCTCGAAGCCCTCATCACGGACAATGGCAGCCCGCGCCCGGCCTCGGAGGCATCCGCCACCGGCACCGGGCAGGGCATCACCGGGATGCGCGCCCGCGCCTCCCTGTACGACGGCACACTCGAAGCCGGACCGTCGCCGGCCGGACCCGGCTGGCAGGTACGGCTGCGGCTCCCCCTGGAGGACTCCCCCTCGTGACGACCGTGCTCATCGCGGACGACCAGCCGATGCAACGTTTCGGCTTCCGCATGCTGTTGGAGAGCCAGGACAACCTGACGGTCGTCGGTGAGGCCGCCAACGGCCACGAAGCGCTCCAGCTCGTCGCCCGGCACCAGCCGGACGTGGTGCTGATGGACATCCGGATGCCGCTCCTGGACGGCATCGAGGCGACCCGCCGCATCATCAGGGCGGGCTCCCGCACCCGGGTCCTGATCGTCACCACGTTCGACCTGGACCGGTACGCGTACGACGGGCTCCGCGCCGGCGCCAGCGGTTTCCTCATCAAGGACGCCCTGCCGGAGGAGCTGCTTTCCGGGGTACGGGCCGTGGCCGGCGGGGACGCGGTGGTCGCCCCGAGCCTGACTCGCCGTCTGCTGGACGCGTACGTACAGCACTTGCCGGCCGCGCCGGGCGAACCCGCCACCCAGGACCCGCGGATCGCGGGGCTCACGGGGCGGGAGCTGGAAATCCTCACCGTCATCGGGCAGGGCTGGAGCAACGCCGAGATTTCGGAGCGCCTGCACCTCGCGGAGTCGACGGTGAAGACGCATGTCTCCCGTGTTCTCGCGAAGACGGGGGCCAGGGATCGCGTCCAGGCGGTGATCCTGGCGTACGACACCCATCTGGTGACACCGGGCTGAAAGGCCCCGGAAACGCAGAAAAGCCCCGTGCCAGCGGCACGGGGCTTTCCCACAATGATTGTTCGGCGGCGTCCTACTCTCCCACAGGGTCCCCCCTGCAGTACCATCGGCGCTGAAAGGCTTAGCTTCCGGGTTCGGAATGTAACCGGGCGTTTCCCTAACGCAATGACCACCGAAACACTATGAAATTCTGAACAGAACCGGACATGGACACGGCTGTTCGTTATTTCAGAACCAACACAGTGGACGCGAGCAACTGAGGACAAGCCCTCGGCCTATTAGTACCAGTCAGCTCCACCCGTTACCGGGCTTCCACATCTGGCCTATCAACCCAGTCGTCTACTGGGAGCCTTAACCAATCAAGTTGGTGGGAATACTCATCTTGAAGCAGGCTTCCCGCTTAGATGCTTTCAGCGGTTATCCTTTCCGAACGTAGCCAACCAGCCATGCCCTTGGCAGAACAACTGGCACACCAGAGGTTCGTCCGTCCCGGTCCTCTCGTACTAGGGACAGCCCTTCTCAATATTCCTACGCGCACAGCGGATAGGGACCGAACTGTCTCACGACGTTCTAAACCCAGCTCGCGTACCGCTTTAATGGGCGAACAGCCCAACCCTTGGGACCGACTCCAGCCCCAGGATGCGACGAGCCGACATCGAGGTGCCAAACCATCCCGTCGATATGGACTCTTGGGGAAGATCAGCCTGTTATCCCCGGGGTACCTTTTATCCGTTGAGCGACAGCGCTTCCACAAGCCACTGCCGGATCACTAGTCCCGACTTTCGTCCCTGCTCGACCCGTCGGTCTCACAGTCAAGCTCCCTTGTGCACTTACACTCAACACCTGATTGCCAACCAGGCTGAGGGAACCTTTGGGCGCCTCCGTTACCCTTTAGGAGGCAACCGCCCCAGTTAAACTACCCATCAGACACTGTCCCTGATCCGGATCACGGACCCAGGTTAGACATCCAGCACGACCAGAGTGGTATTTCAACGACGACTCCACAACCACTGGCGTGGCCGCTTCACAGTCTCCCACCTATCCTACACAAGCCGAACCGAACACCAATATCAAACTATAGTAAAGGTCCCGGGGTCTTTCCGTCCTGCTGCGCGAAACGAGCATCTTTACTCGTAGTGCAATTTCACCGGGCCTATGGTTGAGACAGTCGAGAAGTCGTTACGCCATTCGTGCAGGTCGGAACTTACCCGACAAGGAATTTCGCTACCTTAGGATGGTTATAGTTACCACCGCCGTTTACTGGCGCTTAAGTTCTCAGCTTCGCCACCCCGAAGAGCAGCTAACCGGTCCCCTTAACGTTCCAGCACCGGGCAGGCGTCAGTCCGTATACATCGCCTTACGGCTTCGCACGGACCTGTGTTTTTAGTAAACAGTCGCTTCTCGCTGGTCTCTGCGGCCACCCCCAGCTCAAGCAGCAAATGCTATCACCAGGAATGGCCCCCCTTCTCCCGAAGTTACGGGGGCATTTTGCCGAGTTCCTTAACCATAGTTCACCCGAACGCCTCGGTATTCTCTACCTGACCACCTGAGTCGGTTTAGGGTACGGGCCGCCATGAAACTCGCTAGAGGCTTTTCTCGACAGCATAGGATCATCCACTTCACCACAATCGGCTCGGCATCAGGTCTCAGACTCATGTGCACGACGGATTTGCCTACCGTGCGTCCTACACCCTTACCCCAGGACAACCACCGCCTGGGCTGGACTACCTTCCTGCGTCACCCCATCGCTTACCTACTACAAGTCTGGTTCGTCGGCTCCACCACTACCCTCAACTCCGAAGAGATCGGGCCGGCTTCACGGACTTAGCATCGCCTGATTCAGTACTGGGCGTTTCAAAGCGGGTACCGGAATATCAACCGGTTGTCCATCGACTACGCCTGTCGGCCTCGCCTTAGGTCCCGACTTACCCTGGGCAGATCAGCTTGACCCAGGAACCCTTAGTCAATCGGCGCACACGTTTCTCACGTGTGTATCGCTACTCATGCCTGCATTCTCACTCGTGAACCGTCCACAACTCGCTTCCACGGCTGCTTCACCCGGCACACGACGCTCCCCTACCCATCCCAGCCCCCGTTGGGGGTACATGCTGGAATGACACGACTTCGGCGGTACGCTTGAGCCCCGCTACATTGTCGGCGCGGAATCACTTGACCAGTGAGCTATTACGCACTCTTTCAAGGGTGGCTGCTTCTAAGCCAACCTCCTGGTTGTCTCTGCGACTCCACATCCTTTCCCACTTAGCGTACGCTTAGGGGCCTTAGTCGATGCTCTGGGCTGTTTCCCTCTCGACCATGGAGCTTATCCCCCACAGTCTCACTGCCGCGCTCTCACTTACCGGCATTCGGAGTTTGGCTAAGGTCAGTAACCCGGTAGGGCCCATCGCCTATCCAGTGCTCTACCTCCGGCAAGAAACACACGACGCTGCACCTAAATGCATTTCGGGGAGAACCAGCTATCACGGAGTTTGATTGGCCTTTCACCCCTAACCACAGGTCATCCCCCAGGTTTTCAACCCTGGTGGGTTCGGTCCTCCACGAAGTCTTACCTCCGCTTCAACCTGCCCATGGCTAGATCACTCCGCTTCGGGTCTAGAGCGTGCAACTCAATCGCCCTGTTCGGACTCGCTTTCGCTACGGCTTCCCCACACGGGTTAACCTCGCTACACACCGCTAACTCGCAGGCTCATTCTTCAAAAGGCACGCAGTCACGACGCACCGAGCAAGCTCGATGCGCGACGCTCCCACGGCTTGTAGGCACACGGTTTCAGGTACTATTTCACTCCGCTCCCGCGGTACTTTTCACCATTCCCTCACGGTACTATCCGCTATCGGTCACCAGGGAATATTTAGGCTTAACGGGTGGTCCCGCCAGATTCACACGGGATTTCTCGGGCCCCGTGCTACTTGGGTGTCTCTCAAACAAGCCGCTGATGTTTCAGCTACGGGGGTCTTACCCTCTACGCCGGACCTTTCGCATGTCCTTCGCCTACACCAACGGTTTCTGACTCGTCTCACAGCCGGCAGACCGTGAAAGAGAGATCCCACAACCCCGCATGCGCAACCCCTGCCGGGTATCACACGCATACGGTTTGGCCTGATCCAGTTTCGCTCGCCACTACTCCCGGAATCACGGTTGTTTTCTCTTCCTGCGGGTACTGAGATGTTTCACTTCCCCGCGTTCCCTCCACACTGCCTATGTGTTCAGCAGCGGGTGACAGCCCATGACGACTGCCGGGTTTCCCCATTCGGACACCCCCGGATCAAAGCTCGGTTGACAGCTCCCCGGGGCCTATCGCGGCCTCCCACGTCCTTCATCGGTTCCTGGTGCCAAGGCATCCACCGTGCGCCCTTAAAAACTTGGCCACAGATGCTCGCGTCCACTGTGCAGTTCTCAAACAACGACCAGCCACCCACCACCCCATCCCAACCGGGACGAGTTCACTGGGGCCGGCAACCGAAGGACGACCATCACGGCCGTACCTTCAGATACCCAACAGCGTGCCCGACCCGACCCGTTACTTGTTCACGTTCCACGCCGAAGCAGTACTAGTGACAACCAACTTGCCGTGCCGAGTAGTCAACGTTCCACCCATGAGCTGACCACCGTCGGACGTTTGCCGACGTAGTGGCTCTGGATTCCTTGCGGAATCTAGATGCTCCTTAGAAAGGAGGTGATCCAGCCGCACCTTCCGGTACGGCTACCTTGTTACGACTTCGTCCCAATCGCCAGTCCCACCTTCGACAGCTCCCTCCCACAAGGGGTTGGGCCACCGGCTTCGGGTGTTACCGACTTTCGTGACGTGACGGGCGGTGTGTACAAGGCCCGGGAACGTATTCACCGCAGCAATGCTGATCTGCGATTACTAGCAACTCCGACTTCATGGGGTCGAGTTGCAGACCCCAATCCGAACTGAGACCGGCTTTTTGAGATTCGCTCCGCCTCACGGCATCGCAGCTCATTGTACCGGCCATTGTAGCACGTGTGCAGCCCAAGACATAAGGGGCATGATGACTTGACGTCGTCCCCACCTTCCTCCGAGTTGACCCCGGCAGTCTCCTGTGAGTCCCCATCACCCCGAAGGGCATGCTGGCAACACAGAACAAGGGTTGCGCTCGTTGCGGGACTTAACCCAACATCTCACGACACGAGCTGACGACAGCCATGCACCACCTGTACACCGACCACAAGGGGGGCACCATCTCTGATGCTTTCCGGTGTATGTCAAGCCTTGGTAAGGTTCTTCGCGTTGCGTCGAATTAAGCCACATGCTCCGCTGCTTGTGCGGGCCCCCGTCAATTCCTTTGAGTTTTAGCCTTGCGGCCGTACTCCCCAGGCGGGGAACTTAATGCGTTAGCTGCGGCACCGACGACGTGGAATGTCGCCAACACCTAGTTCCCAACGTTTACGGCGTGGACTACCAGGGTATCTAATCCTGTTCGCTCCCCACGCTTTCGCTCCTCAGCGTCAGTAATGGCCCAGAGATCCGCCTTCGCCACCGGTGTTCCTCCTGATATCTGCGCATTTCACCGCTACACCAGGAATTCCGATCTCCCCTACCACACTCTAGCCTGCCCGTATCGACTGCAGACCCGGAGTTAAGCTCCGGGCTTTCACAACCGACGCGACAAGCCGCCTACGAGCTCTTTACGCCCAATAATTCCGGACAACGCTTGCGCCCTACGTATTACCGCGGCTGCTGGCACGTAGTTAGCCGGCGCTTCTTCTGCAGGTACCGTCACTTTCGCTTCTTCCCTGCTGAAAGAGGTTTACAACCCGAAGGCCGTCATCCCTCACGCGGCGTCGCTGCATCAGGCTTTCGCCCATTGTGCAATATTCCCCACTGCTGCCTCCCGTAGGAGTCTGGGCCGTGTCTCAGTCCCAGTGTGGCCGGTCGCCCTCTCAGGCCGGCTACCCGTCGTCGCCTTGGTAGGCCATTACCCCACCAACTAGCTGATAGGCCGCGGGCTCATCCTTCACCGCCGGAGCTTTCAACCTTCTCCCAGGAGGGAGAAAGTGGTATCCGGTATTAGACCCCGTTTCCAGGGCTTGTCCCAGAGTGAAGGGCAGATTGCCCACGTGTTACTCACCCGTTCGCCACTAATCCACCCCGAAGGGCTTCATCGTTCGACTTGCATGTGTTAAGCACGCCGCCAGCGTTCGTCCTGAGCCAGGATCAAACTCTCCGTGAATGTTTTCCCGTAATCGGGACCACACATCACGAGAGCGGAACGAACCGGGTCGGAATATGACCCGTCGTCCACTGCGTCCTCGCTGTGTTTTTTGCCTGCCCGATCCGCAAAGGGATCGCACAGGGCTTTCAAAGGAACCTCCAACCTGCCGAAGCAGGCCGGGGTATCAACATATCTGGCGTTGACTTTTGGCACGCTGTTGAGTTCTCAAGGAACGGACGCTTCCTTTGTACTCACCCGCAGAACACTTTCTGGGGGCTTTCCTCCGGGCGCTTCCCTTCGGTCTTGCGTTTCCGACTCTATCAGACTCTTTCGTGTCCGATTCCCGGCCGAAGCGGGTCAATCATTTTTTCGCGTTCCAGGTCTTCGCTTTCGCGTTTCCCTTTCCGGCGAGTCCGACTCTATCAGATCCTTTCGGGCCTGATTCCCAGTCAGCGGGGCTTGTCCTCCCGGCCGTTGGGCCGTTCCGACGTCCAAAACTCTAGCGGATTTTCCCGGCGACTCATAATCGAGTCTTTCGAAATGAATTTCGGCATGCCGAAATCTTCCCGAGCCGGGAGATCGTGCGGAGTTTTGGTTGGCCGCTGTTGCGGCGGGATCGGTTGCCGCAGAACCGTTCAGGCTCTGTGGCAACCCGGAGAACACTACGGATCGGGGAAGGGCGTGTCAACCCCCGCCCCGTCTCCCTCCCAAGGCCCCCGTCAGTCCAGGTCGGTAAGGCGGCCGCCGGCGTCCGGCTGGGCGTGCTCCACCCGGCGCAGCAGGTGCGTCAGCATCTCGCCGAGCAGTCCGCGCTCCTCGCCCCCGAGGTCCTGGAGCAGGTCCGCCTCGAAGGCGGTCGCCATCCGCATCGCCTCCATCCACTTCGTCCGCCCCTCGTCCGTCAGCTCGACGATGACGCGGACGCGGTTGTTCTCGTCGCGGTCGCGGGTCACCAGTCCCTCACCGGCCATGCGGTCGATGCGGTGCGTCATGGCGGCCGGGGTGAGGCCGAGCCGCTTGGCGAGTTCACCGGGGCCCAGCCGGTACGGCTCCCCGCTGAGGACGAGGGTCTTGAGGACCTCCCACTCCGCGTTGCTGATGCCGAGGGTGGCGAGCTGTCTCCCGTACGCCACGTTCATCCGGCGGTTCAGCCGGCCGAGGGCGGAGACGACCTGTTCGACCTGGGGGTCCAGGTCGCGGTACTCGCGCTGGTAGGCGGCGATCTGCTCGTCGAGGCTCGGCTCGTGGAGTCCGGGCTCGCTGGTGTCAGACATGGCGCGCAGTATGGCACGTCGCCCGTAGCCGTCGAAGTCCTTCGAGTCATAGTGTTCGACGTCTAACTTTAGTGATAAAATCTTCGGGTTCGAGTCGTTCACTTGGGTACGGCTCAGAGGTTTCGAGAGCTTGAGGTAGGTGAGTGTGACCAGGGAAATGGGCGCAGCGCTCCGGCGGATTCAGCTGGGGAGCGCGCTGAGCGCGTTCGGGCTCGGGTTCACCGTTCCGTATCTGTACGTCTATGTGGCGCAGGTACGGGATCTGGGCGCCGGTACGGCGGGGATCGTCCTGGCGGTGTTCGCCATGGCGGCGCTGGCCGTCCTGCCGTTCACGGGCCGGGTGATCGACCGGCGCGGGCCGCTGCCCGTCCTGGTCGTCGCCTCCGCCGTCGCTTCCCTGGGCGCTGTCGCGCTCGGCCTGTCCTCGCAGGTCACCGGCGCTGTGCTGTCGGCCGCCGTGCTCGGCGCGGGTACGGCCGTGATGCAGCCGGCGCTGGCCACCATGCTCGTCCGGTGCACCGGCCCCGCCACCCGCACGCGGGCCTTCGCCATGCAGTTCTTCCTGCAGAACCTGGGGCTGGGCATCGGTGGTCTGGTCGGCGGGCAGATCGTCGACACGAGCAGCCCGGCGTCGTTCACGCTGCTGTTCCTGATCGAAGCGGTGATGTTCCTGGTGCTCGGCGCCATCGCGGCGACCGTGCGGATGCCGCGTACCCCCGCGGCCGTGCCGGAAGGCTCGGCGGGTTCAGCGGCCGGGCGCGGCGGGCTGCGGGTGCTGCTCTCGCACCGGGCGATGGTGCAGCTGTGCGTGCTGGGCTTCGTGCTGTTCTTCGCCTGCTACGGGCAGTTCGAGTCCGGGCTCGCGGCGTACGGCACCGAGGCGGCCGGAATCGAGCCCTCCACGCTCGGCGTGGCGCTGGCGGCCAACACGGCCGTCATCGTCATCGCGCAGTTCGTGGTGCTGCGGCTCGTGGAGCGCCGCCGGCGCACCCGGGTCATCGCCGCGGTCGGTCTGATCTGGGCCTTCGCCTGGATCGTGGCCGGTTACGCGGGGCTCGGGCACGGCAGCCAGACCATGGCGACGGCCGCGATGATCTCGACGTACGCGCTGTTCGGGCTCGGCGAGTCGATGCTGTCGCCGACCGTCGCGCCGCTGGTCGCGGACCTGGCGCCGGAGTCGATGGTGGGCCAGTACAACTCGGCGTTCGCGCTGTGCAAGCAGCTCGCGCTGGCGGTCGGCCCGGCGGTCGGCGGCCCCATGGGCGCCTCGCTGCACGGCCCGTACATCGTGACGTTCGTGCTGTTCTCGCTCGGGATCACCGCGCTCGCGCTCAAGCTGGGCCGGCGGCTCACCCCCGTACAGGACCAGCCGGCGCTCGCGAATGTGCCGTCCCGTGTGGTGGCCGTGTCCATGCCGGAGAGCGCGTCGGCCCCCGTGGCCGCCGCGCGCTGACCGCGCCCCCTACCGCGGCAGGGCGAACTCGCACCAGACCGCCTTGCCGCCGCCCGGCGTACGGCGGCTGCCCCACGCCGTGGCGATCGAGGCGACGATCTCGATGCCCCGGCCCGCCTCGTCCGCCGGGTCGGCGCGGCGGCGGCGCGGCAGGTGGTCGTCGCCGTCCGTCACCTCGATGATCAGGCGGCGGTCCGTACGCCGCAGCCCCAGGCGCATCGGCGGGGTGCCGTGCTGGAGGGAGTTGGCGACCAGCTCCCCCGCCGCGAGCACCCCTAGGTCGCGCAGCTCCACCGGGAAGCGCCACGAGGTGAGCACCCCCGTCGCGAAGGAGCGGGCGCGGGGCGCCGCCTCGATGCCGCCGAGCAGATCGAGCGAGGCGTTGTGGAACAGTTCGGCGGCGGCGCCCGTGCGCGCCGGGTGCTGGACGACCAGGACCGCCACGTCGTCGTCGTGCTCGGCGGTGACGTTCAGGGAGCGGATCAGCCGGTCGCACACCACCTGTGGTGCGCCCCGCGCGCCGGACAGCGCGCGCTCCAGCGCGGCCACGCCCTCGTCGATGTCCTCGCTGCGGCGCTCGACGAGCCCGTCCGTGTAGAGGACGGCCGTGGAGCCGGGCGGCAGCGGGATCGTGCCCGAGGTGTGGAGCCAGCCGCCGGTGCCCAGCGGGGGCCCGATCGGGTCCTCGGCGCGGCGCACCGTGCCGTCCTCCTCGCGCACCAGGATCGGCAGATGCCCGGCGGAGGCGTAGACGAGATGCCCCTCGTTGGGATCGTGGACGGCGTAGGCGCAGGTGGCGATCTGACTGGCGTCGATCTCGGCGGCGAGCCCGTCGAGCAGCTGGAGGACCTCGTGGGGCGGCAGGTCGAGCCGGGCGTAGGCGCGCACGGCGGTGCGCAGCTGGCCCATGACGGCGGCGGCGCGCACCCCGCGCCCCATGACGTCGCCGATGACCAGGGCGGTGCGGCCGGCGCCGAGGGTGATGACGTCGTACCAGTCGCCGCCGACCGCGGCGTCCGTGCCGCCCGGCTGGTAGGTGGCGGCGATCCGCAGGTCGTCGGGCTGTTCCAGCTCCTGCGGGAGGAGTGAGCGTTGCAGGGTGACGGCGGTTTCGCGGTGGCGGCCCTCGCTGGCGCGCAGCCGTTCGGCGGCCTCGGCGTGGTCGGTGACGTCGGCGGCGTACACCAGGACTCCGCTGTCGCGGCCCTTCTCCTCGTCGGGCCGTACGGGGGTGCAGGTCACGGTGTACGAGCGGCCGTCGGTGGCCTTGCGGGACTTGACCGTGCGCGGGGTGCCGCTGCGCAGGACCTGGTCCATGAGGGGGAGCAGGCCGATCGCGGTCAGCTCGGGCATCGCTTCGGCTGCGGGGGCACCGCAGGGGCGGGGGCCGAAGGCGGCGGTGTAGGCGTCGTTGACGTAGGCGATGCGGTGGTCGGGGCCGTGCACCAGGGCGACGAGGGCGGGCAGCCGGCCCAGGATGTCGCGGGCGGAGAGGTCCTCCAGGTCCGGCGCCCCGGGCAGGGGGCTTCCGGCGGGTCTGTCCCGGGGCGGGCCCGTACCCGGTTCGGCCCGGTTGTACTCGGCGCGGGCCGCCGGTACGGAGCTGTGGTCCTCCCGGGCGGCGCGACGCTGCGTACCGGGGAGGCGGGCGCTCCAACGCGTGAAGTTCACGGAATTTCTGGCCTCATGTGTCGGTCTGGTCCGCTCGGGCGGGCTGCTTCCTCTGCCGGGGCGTCCCACCTTGCCAGGGTGTTCGGCGGCCCCGGGGGGCGGTCTTCGCTGGTCACTGTCGGTTGCTGCCGGCCGGGTCACTCTGTGCAGATGCGGGCCCACCCATGGTCACACGTCCAGTGTGTCGGACCCTACTGACAGTCGTCCCCGTCGGGCCGCGGCCGGCGGCCTGCGGCGAGTTCGAACTCGGCCCTGGGATGCTCCAGGGAGCCGAGGGAGACGATTTCGCGTTTGAAGAGGCCCGCGAGTGTCCATTCGGCAAGGACGCGTGCCTTCCGGTTGAAGGTGGGAACCCGGCTCAGGTGGTACATGCGGTGGATCAGCCAGGCCGGATAGCCCTTCATCCGGCGTCCATAGATGTGCGCGACGCCCTTGTGCAGTCCGAGCGAGGCGACGGAGCCCGCGTAGCCGTGGCGGTACTCGGTGAGGGGTGTGCCGTCGAGCGCGGCGACGAGGTTGTCGGCGAGGACCTTGGCCTGGCGGACGGCGTGCTGGGCGTTGGGCGCGGTGGTGCGGCCGGTTTCGGCGGCGGTGAGGTCGGGAACGGCTGTGGCGTCGCCCGCCGACCAGGCGTGTTCGGTGCCTTCGACGGTGAGGCGGGCGGTGCAGACGAGCCTGCCGCGCTCGTCCAGGGGGAGGCCGGTGGCGGCGAGGAGCGGGGCGGGTTTGACGCCGGCCGTCCACACGAGGGTCCGGGTGGGGAAGCGGGAGCCGTCGCTGAGGACGGCGACCCGGTCCTCGCAGGAGTCCAGCCGGGTGTCGAGCCGTACGTCGATGTTGCGGCCGCGCAGTTCCCGTACGGCGTAGCGGCCCAGGGACTCACCGACCTCGGGCAGGATGCGGCCGGTGGCCTCGACGAGAATCCACTTCAGGTCCTCGGCCTTGATGTTGTGGTAGTACCGCGAGGTGTAGCGGGCCATGTCCTCCAGTTCGGCGAGCGCCTCCACTCCGGCGTAGCCGCCGCCGACGAAGACGAAGGTCAGGGCCGCGTCCCGGACGTCGGGGTCGCGGGTGGCGGAGGCGATGTCCATCTGCTCGATGACGTGGTTGCGCAGCCCGATGGCCTCCTCGATCGTCTTGAAACCCACGCCGTGGTCGGCGAGGCCGGGGACGGGGAGGGTGCGCGAGACGGAACCGGGGGCGAGGACGATCTCGTCGTACTCGATCTCCAGGGCGCCGGTGCCGTCCTCGCCGCTGGCGAGGGTGGTGACGGTGGCGGTGCGCTTGACGTGGTCGATGCTCTTCGCCTCACCGATGACGATGGTGCAGTGCGGCAGGACGCGGCGCAGCGGTACGACGACGTGGCGGGGTGAGATCGAGCCGGCGGCCGCTTCCGGGAGGAACGGCTGGTACGTCATGTAGGGCTCGGGCGTGACGACGATAATCTCCGCCTCGCCGCTTCTGAGTCTCCGCTTCAGCTTCCGCTGGAGACGCAGCGCTGTGTACATCCCGACGTAGCCTCCGCCGACGACGAGGACGCGCGCACCCGGCGGGGGGCCGGGGGGTGTGCCCCCGGAAGCTGAAGCCATCACCACCCCATGACGCAACGTGCACCGGAGTTTGTCCACAGCCCCGGCAAATTGTGTGACCGGACTTCGTGAACGGGTCGCCTCCGCGGGCCGGACCGTTGGTGTGCAAGCCCCGCAGGTCAGGCATCGCGGTACGCGGCAGGGCCGGGGTTCAAGTGGTGACCAACCGGTCCTTGCTCCGATCGGGGGGCGCTCCGGGCGGAACTGCCCTCTTCTGAATTGACCCTGGCTCAACTATGTTCGTATGTCGTCAGGGTGTCGGACGGTGACGATCGGTCCGCGCTCGACAGACACGGCGGGAGTCTCCGGGGGGAGACGTCATAACCGGGGGAACAGTTATGGATATTCAGGAATCGCATTGGCCGACAACTGCTGTCGCGCCTGAAGAAAGCGGACACATCGGGGCAGTCGGCACCCTCAACGGGGTGGGCGGCCCGGCGACCACGTCTCAGGCGGCGGGCAGCCCCCTGAACAACGGCATGGGTTCCGCGTCGGCGCATGTGCGGTCGGCCCCGCTGCGGGTGGACGCGCAGCGCAATCTGGAACACGTGCTGCGAGCCGCGCGCGAGGTGTTCGGGGAGCTGGGTTACGGCGCCCCGATGGAGGACGTGGCCCGTCGCGCCAGGGTCGGCGTGGGAACGGTCTACCGGCGCTTCCCCAGCAAGGACGTGCTGGTGCGCCGGATAGCCGAGGAGGAGACCTCCCGGCTGACCGATCAGGCCCGGTCCGCGCTCGGGCAGGAGGACGAGCCCTGGTCGGCGCTCTCCCGCTTCCTGCGGACGTCGGTGGCGTCGGGGGCCGGACGGCTCCTGCCGCCGCAGATACTGCGGGTCGGTGTGGAGCCCGAGGACTCGACGGCGGTCGGCGAGGCCGGTGGCCTCGCGGCCGGGGAGGCCGCGGGCGACGAGCCCCGCGTGCCCCAGCAGCGCCAGGAGACCGGCGCGGCTCGGGTGGCCGGGCAGCGGCCCGCTCCGGAGACGGGCGGCGAGGACCTGGGCGCCGGTGCTGCCGAACTGCTGGAGGTCGTGGGGCGGCTGGTCGAGCGCGCGCGGACCTCGGGTGAGCTGCGCCGCGATGTGACGGTGTCGGACGTGCTGCTGGTCATCGCGACGGCGGCGCCCTCGCTGCCGGACGCGGCTCAGCAGGCGGCGGCCTCGTCCCGGCTGCTGGACATCCTGCTGGAGGGCCTGCGCTCCCGCCCCGTGTGACGGGTGCGCGCCCGCGGCCCGGGGGACGGGCGGCGGGCGCGACGCGCGTGCGGGTACCGGCTCCGATGCGGGTCCGGACGTCAACTTCGAGTGTGCGCCCCTTCCCCGAATGAGTGCCGCGCAGGGCTCATATTCGGGGAAGGCGTCCCCGGATGAGTGGTTGGCGGGGCTGTGGGCCCGCCTCCTCGGCGCTCTGTGGCACGCTTGCCCGGTATTCGGGTCCGATGGCGCATACGGGGGCGTCCGCGATGAGCGGTGACGGGCAGAGGGAAGAGTCGCACGACGGTGTGTCCGTCACGGGCGACGGTACGAGAGCGGTCGGCCCGCCCGGCCATCAGGTGCCGAGCCAGGCCGTCCCCGGTCACCACGACGTCGACGAGGACGACAGTGGCGGAACGGTCCTGCCGGGCCCCTGGCCGCCCGCCGCCGACGACGACGCACCGGACGCCTCCGGGGCCCCGGGCACGGCGGCGGCAGGGGCAGCGGCGGAGCAGCCGGCCGCCGTGCCGATGCAGCGGGCGGGACGCGGCTCGGACGCCGAGCTGATCCAGCGCATGCGCGAGGGCGACGACCTCGCGTACGACGAGCTGTTCCGGCGCCACGCCCAGGCCGTCCGCCGCTACGCCCGCACCTGCTGCCGGGACGCGCACACCGCAGACGACCTGACGGCCGAGGTGTTCGCCCGCACCCTGCAGGCGGTACGGGGCGGCAAGGGGCCCGAGGAGGCGGTGCGCGCCTATCTGATGACGGCGGTCCGCCATGTGGCCGCCGCCTGGACGAAGACCGCCAAGCGCGAGCAACTGGTCGACGACTTCGCCGCGTTCGCCGCCCAGGCCGCGCGCTCGTCCGAGGTGTCGGACGCGGACACCCTCGACCTCGGCGCGGATGTGCTGGCGATGCACGAGGCCGAGCAGTCGATGGCCATGCAGGCCTTCCGCAGCCTCCCGGAGCGCTGGCAGGCGGTCCTCTGGCACACCACCGTCGAGGAGGAGTCGCCCAGCGACGTCGCCCCGCTCTTCGGGCTGACCGCGAACGCCACATCGGTGCTGGCCAGCCGGGCCCGCGAAGGGCTCAAGCAGGCCTACCTCCAGGCCCATGTGAGCCAGGCGCTCACCTCGGGCGGCGACTGCGCACGGTACGCGGACCGGCTCGGCGCGTACGCGCGCGGCGGGCTGCGAATGCGGGCGGAGCGCGGGCTGCGGAGCCATCTGGACGAGTGCGTGAAGTGCCGGGTGGCCGCGGGCGAACTGGCCCAGGTCAACGCCGGTATCCCCGCGCTGCTTCCGGTCGCGGTCATCGGCTGGTTCGCCGCCGGGTACGCCCTCAAGGCCGCCGGAGTGGTGGCCGGAGGAGCCTCCGGGGCCGCCGGGGCGGGTGCCGCCGCGGCGGCGACCGGCGGGGGCTCCTCGGCGGGTTCGGCCGGTGGCGCGGCGGCCTCCGAAGGGCTCGGCGCGCCGGCCAAGGCCGGGATCGCGGCGGCGGTGGCCGTCGCGGCGGCGGCCGGGCTCGTCTGGGCCCTGGTGGGCGACGACAGCCCCCGGCCCGAGGCGAAGCCGGTCCCCAAGCCACCGGCCGTGGCGCCGGCCGTGCCCTCGCCGACACCGCCGAAGCCGACTCCTCCGAAACCCGCGCCGACGCCGCCGCGCCCCGCGCCGCCGGCTCCCACGCCCCCGAAGCCCACACCGCCCCCACCCACGCCCACGCCGACACCCACCCCCACCCCGACACCCACGCCCACGCCAACGCCAACGCCAACGCCGAGCCCCACGCAGACACCCCCGCCTCCCGCGCCGGAGCCGGAGGTCTACCAGGTCAACGAGCTGGACTACACCGTCGTCGGCGACCACACCGCGCCCGAGGTCGTCATCGGCGAGAGCGGCTGGGTCTGGCAGCGCTCCAACCTGTCCATCGGCGGCACGCGGTACGCGCACGGGGTGACCGTCAGCAGCCGCTCCTCGGTGGTCATCCAGCTGAACCGCCAGTGCACCCGGTACGAGGCGATGGCCGGGGTCGACGACCTGACGCGCGGGCTCGGCGCGATGCGGTTCTCGGTGTTCGGCGGTGACGGTACGCGGCTGTGGCAGTCACCGGTGATGCGCGGCGGCGAACCCGCCGTGCCGGTCGCGGTGAACGTCGAGGGGCAGCAGCGGATTCGCCTCGTCGTGGAGCCGGAGCGGCCGTTCCGCGGAATCGCCCTCGCGGACTGGGCCGCGTCCCGCATCAGCTGCCGCTGAGGGCCGGCCCCTCCGCGACGACCTCGTCCAGCACGTCGATGACGTCGTCCAGGGTCAGCGCGCGGCCTGCGGTGCGCTCCCGCTCGTAGCGGGCGGCGCCCAGCTCCTCGCGGCACAGGTGCGCCGCCGCGTCGATCTCGGCCCGCTCCCCCGCGCTCCTCGGGCTCGACACCCGCCGCCACTCGTCGGAGGCGGCGAAGACGCGGACGGCGGCCGCATGGTGGCCCAGCTTCGCCAGGACCGTCACCGCGCCGTCCGCCAGCAGCCCCGTGACGCTCTCGGCGCACTGCGCGTCGCGTGCCGCCACGAGGCACTCGGCCAGCCCGCGCGCACCCACGGCCGGACCGCCCCCGGGCTCCGGCTCGTACACGGCGATCCGGGCCGCCAGACCGGCCATCGTCACCGTGAAGTGCGACGGCGGCCCGCCGCGCCCGGCCTCCTCCATCGCGGCGGTGATATGCCGCCGGGCCTCCGCGATGTCGCCCCGGTAGAACGCCATGGTGGCGCGCAGATAGCGGATGTACGCCATGGCGTCGTGCGCCTGGTGGCGCTCCGCCTCGACCTCCGAGGCATCCAGCCGCCGTTGGGCATCGGCCGGGTCACCAGTGCGGTAGGAGAGTTCGGCGAGGCGGGCCAGGTGGAACGGCGCCTCGGCGTGGGCGCCGACCTCCCGGCACAGCACCAGCGCCTCCTCGTACGCCGTCCGGGCCTCCTCGTAACGCCCGCGCATCATGCCCGCCTCGGCCACCGCGCTGGCCACCTGGGCCCGCATCCAGCGGTCGCCGACGCGGCGGCTCAGGTCGCGCAGTTCTTCGAGGTCGTCGTCGATGCCGGGCATCCCGCCGGGCATGTCCACCAGCATGTGCGCGCGGAACATCAGGATGACGCCGTACTCCCACGGTTCGCCGTGCTCACGGGCGTTGTCGACCGCCTCGTTGATCTTCTCCCGCGTGTCCTCCGAGGAACCGGTGAGATAGGAGGTCATCGGCCAGAGCAGACCGGGGAAGCGCACGCCGTGGGTGGGAGAGCCGGCGAACACGTCGGCCACCCGTGTCACGAGCGCGTGGAGTCCGGTGTCGCCGTGGGCCATCGCGGAGTGCCCGCTCTCCGCCGCGTAGAAGAACCACAGCAGATGCAGGTTCATCCGGGGCCAGAAGCGGGGGTCCGACTCGTCGGTGGGCTCGGGGCCGAGCGAACGGGCCCGCTGGGTCCAGGACAGGCCCTCGGATCGGTAGTTGCGCAGCCACCAGAACCAGCCCATGCCCAGCACCAGGCGGGCGGCCTCCGTTTCGGACGGTGCGGTGGGCGCGGTGGTGCGCTGGAGAGCGGCCCGGATGTTGTCGAGGTCGGTCTCCAGGCGCTGTATCCAGGGCAGCTGGTCGCCGGAGCGCAGCCGCGGCTCCGCCTCCTCGACCAGGGCGAGGAAGTACCCGGTGTGCGCGCGCTCGGCGGCGGCGCGTACGTCCGGGGTCTCGGCGCTCCGCTCGGTGGCGTACTCGTGGATCGTCTCCAGGAGGCGGTAGCGCATCGCGCCGTCGGCCGCCGGGGCGGCCACCACCAGGGACTTGTCCACCAGCGCGCCGAGCAGGTCGGCGGTGCCGGCGGCGGGCCTGCCGGGCGCGGCCGGGGTGCTGATCACCGCCTCGGCGGCGGCCAGGTCCCAGCCACCCGCGAAGACGGAGACCTGGCACAGGGCCGTGCGCTCATCCTCGTCCAGCAGGTCCCAGGACCAGTCGACCACCGCGCGCAGGGTCTGCTGCCGGGGCAGTACGGTCCGGCTGCCGCCCGTCAGCAGGCGGAACCTGTCGTCGAGCCGGTCCGCGATCTGCCGTGGCCCGAGCAGGCGCAGCCGGGCGGCGGCCAGTTCGATGGCCAGCGGCAGCCCGTCCAGCCGGCGGCAGATCTCCGCGACGGCGTCCGCGTCGTGCGCGGCCCCCTGTTCCGGGTCGAATCCGGGGCGTACGGCCCTGGCGCGCTCGGTGAACAGGCGGTGCGCCGGGTCGGCGGGGAGCGGCCCGACCGGCCGTACGGACTCGCCGGGGACGGCGAGCGGTTCCCGGCTGGTGGCGAGGACGCGCAGTTGCGGGCAACGGGTCAGCAGGGTCTCGGCCAGTAAGGCGGCGGCGCCGATGACGTGCTCGCAGTTGTCCAGGATGAGGAGCACCGGCGCGGGGCGGGAGCCGTGGCCCAGCCGGTCCACCAGCACATCGACCGGGTCGGTGCGCGGGGGTGCCCCGTCGAGGGTGTTGTCCCGCAGCAGCGTGGTCTCGCGCAGCCCGAGCGCGGAGAGCACGGCGTCCGGGACGGCTTCCGGGTCCTCCACGGGCGCGAGTTCGGCGATCCAGACCTCGGGCGGGGCCGCGCCGGGCCCGGAGGCGGGCTCCTGGCGAGCCGCTGCCTCCTCGGCGAGCCGGGTCTTGCCGGAGCCGCCGGGGCCGGTGAGCGTGACCAGCCGGGAGCGCGTCAGGTCGTCGCGGATGGCGCGGAGTTCGGGCTCGCGCCCCACGAAGGAGGTGAGCCGGGGGCGCAGATTGCTCCGGGCGGGTTTCACGTGAAACAACCCGGTTTCACCGGACGCGGACCCGGCACCGGACCCGGCAGGCTGAGCAAGCCCGGATGCCTCAGCGGACCTGGATACCGATGCGGACCCGGCAGCCTGGGCGAAGCCACCAGCCGGTACGGACCCGGCAGCCCGCGCGGCGGCGGACACATCGGCAGCCGGTGTGAACGCGGGCGCGGGCGCCAGTAGTTCGCGGTGCAAAGCCGCCAGCTCCGGTCCGGGGTCGGTGCCGAGCCCATCGGCGAGGGCGCGGCGCGCGTCCTCGTACGCGGCGAGCGCGTCGGCCTGTCGGCCGTCGGCGCGCAGGGCCCGTATGAGCTGCGCCCGGAAGCGCTCGTCGTACGGGTGGGCGGCGACCAGCTCCGTCAGCTCGGCAACCAGATCGGCGGCGGAGGCCGCGGAGGCGGGCGCGGTGGACCGGCCGGCCGTCACCCGCCGCAGGTCCGTCTCGATGCGGCGCTCCAGCGTGGCCAGGCGGTGGGCCTCCGGGCGGAGGGCGTGGCCGTGGTCGCCGTCCGGGAGGTCGGCCAGGGCCGGGCCGCGCCACAGGGCGAGCGCGCTCCGCAGATCGTGGGCGGCCTCCTCCAGCGCCCCGGAGTCGAGCGCGGCGCCGCCCTGCCGGGCCAGCCGCTCGAACTCGTACAGGTCCACGTCCTGCGGGCCCGCCGTCAGGCGGTAGCCGCCCGGCGTACTGGCCACCGCCTCCCGGCCGAGTGCCTTGCGCAGCCGGCCTACGAGGGCCTGGAGGGCCGCCGGGGCGTCCGCCGGGGGTTCGTCCGCCCAGACGTCGTCGACCAGATCGGCGACGGGAACGGGGCGGCCCGGCCGCAGGGCGAGGGCGGCGAGAAGAGCGCGCAGCCTGCTGCCGCCGAGGGGCAGCGCGTCACCGTTCTCGTCTCGCGCCTCGCTGGCGCCCAGGATCAGATACCGCACGTCACCATTGTGTCCTGCACCGTGCCCGGCCAGCAGGGCTCGGAAGGGCGCGGGCGCCCCCGGCTCATCCCTGGAGCGAGCGCCGGGCCGGGACGACTCCACCGGCCACCGCGCGCTGGCGGGGGGCCGCCGAGCCCGTCCAGCAGGTGCCGCGCCGGGAGATGAGACGGCGCAGCCACAGTTCCGTGGAGGCGAGATCGGCGAGGCCGTCCAGCGGCAGCGGCTCGCCCTCGGAGGCGGCGCGCAGGGCCTTGCGGACGACGCGGGCCTCCACCAGTCCGGCGTCCGCGAGCAGCGGGGCGTCGAAGAGGGCGATCAGCTCGGGCAGCGCGGCGCGCAGCCCGGTCCGGGTCACCGTGGTGGAGGTGTGCTGCGAGGGCGCGCCCCAGCCGGGAGGCAGTTCGTGGATGCCCGCGCCGGCCAGCACGCGGCGCAGGATCGCCGCGCGGGCGCCCGGCTGGACGCGCAGGGATTCGGGGAGCGCGCGGGCGGCGCGTACGACCTGGTTGTCGAGGAACGGGGCGTGGAGCCGCTGGGAGCGGATCTCGGCGGCCTGCTCCAGGATGCGGTGGTCGGCGGCGCTGCGGGCGAGGGCGGCGCGGGCCCGTGCCTCGCCGGGGCGCTGGACGGAGGAGGGGCGGATCGCCGCCTCCTGGAGACGAACCGATACTTCTGCGAGCGCCTCCCCGGTCAGCCAGCGGGCGGCGGGCCCCGGCCGGGACCAGGCGAGCGCGGCGAGCGAGGCGTCGGCGGGGGTGTCGAGCCCCGGAGCGAGGCGGTTGGCCTCGGGCAGCCGTCCGGCGGCCGTTTCGAGGCCGGTCCGGTACGACGTACGGGCGAGCCGGCGGGCCGCCCGGTAGACCGTGAGCGGGACGAACAACGACTGGGCGGAGGGGCCTTCGGCCTTGGCGAGCGCGGCGACCGGGCGCAGCAGGTGGCGTCGGCGCCGGTCCATGAGCAGGTCGGCGAGGCGGGCCGGGTGGGCGTCGAGCACCTGGCGGGCACCGGCGCCCACGAAATGGTCGGCGCTGCCTGCGGAGAGCCGGCGGCGGTGGCGTTCGGCGAGGACGAGGGAGGGGGCGGGCTCGTCGGTGAGCGCGCCGGTGCCCAGCGCGGCGTAGGGCAGGGCCTCCTCACCGGCCGCGACGACGACGTGGTGCAGGCGGGGGTTGGCGGCGATGGCGCGGGCGCGTTCGAGTTCGGGCTCGTGGGCGCGGGTCGTCAGATCGTTGAAGGTGACGGCGAGCAGCCGCTCCCCGGCGCCGGTGCCGTGGCCCAGGATCGTGCCGGGCAGTCCGGGGAGTCCGGCGGCGAGCAGGGCGAGGGTCGCCGACGCGCTGCCGCCGGAGAGGTCGGCGCCGATGCCGGGCACGGGGGCGCCCCGGGCGGCACGGCGTTCGGCGGGCCCCATGCCGGGGACCGGGCCGGGGTCGGGGGGCAGGGTCTCCGGGGCGTGGCGGGGGGCCAGGAGCCGGGCGCGTACCGCTTCGACCAGGGCGTCGCGGACGCCGTCCACGGCGCTCACCGGGTCGAGTTCGGGCGCGGCGACGGCGAGGGAGGCGACGGCCTCGTAGCCGGTGATCTCGCGGGAGCCCTCGCGGAGGATCAGGGCGTGGCCGGGCGGGATGCGTTTCACGCCCGCGTACGGGGTGCCGTCGCCCAGCGCCTCCGGGGTCTCGGGGCAGGCCAGCAGTGCGGCCAGGTGCCCGATGTCCAGCTGGGCCTCGATCAGGTCGGCCAGCGGCAGTGCGGCGGTGGCGTACGCGGTGCCGCCCGCCCAGGGTGTGTAGAAGACGGGGCGGGCTCCGGCGAGGTCGCCGACGACGGTGATGCGGCGGCCGATCTGGACGACGGCCGTGTAGCTGCCGGTCCATGCGGTGAGGTGGCGCAGGGCGCCGCCGCGCGCGGCGAGGAGGCCGACGCGCAGTTGTTCGTCGGTGGCGCCGCAGCAGCCGAGGACGGCGAGCCGGACGGTGGGGGCGCCTTCGGCGGTGTCCACCCGGATCGTGCGGATCTCGTCTGGCCGCCAGTCGCCGACCGCCCAGAGCGGATCGGGGTCGCTCCACAGGAGTTGGGAGCCCACGGGGTGCATCGTGCGCCCGTCGTCACCGCCGCCGACCGCCCCGGCCGTGCCGAAGCGCGCGGCGATACTGCTCCAACCCACCAACCAACGCATCGCCGCCTCCACAGGCTGTGGACAAAAACGGCGCGGCAGGCAGGCACCCGGAGAACTCCGGTGGCGATCGGCGCCGTTGCGGACATGCTGCCACGACAACGGCGTGCGGGAGTGGCTACGGACGGCGCACGTCGTGCGCGCATGCGCCCCTGGCAAAGGCCGCGGGGCGAACGGCGGGGCGCGCGTCCCGCGCGCGGCCTCCGCGCGTCGTCCGGGAGGGCAACGCGGGGGCGGCGGGCGGGCGTTGTGTTCCCCGTTCCCGCCGGGTGCGAACGCCCCCTTCCGGCCAGGGCCCGCACGCGGTGGGCGCGGCTGCCGGGATGCCCGCGCGTCCCCCGGCCCGACCCCGACCGACCGTCGAGATCCGGCCATTCTCACGCGAGGAGGGAACCGCCGACCTCCCGACCGGCCGCCCCGTTCATCCGCATCTGCCCGTGTTCGGTCGGCGCTTCCGCGCTCGGCCCGCCCGGCCGGCCCCACAGGGGCGTCCTCCCCCGCAGGACGCCCCCGCACCCCCGAACGCACGGTCCGGGAGGCGGGCCTCGCCTCCCGGACCGGTCCCACCGCCTGCGGGGAATGAGGCGGCGATTTCCCCCAGCTCCCTGCTTCCAGCACAGCGAGCCGATCCACGCAGCACCCATGCAAGCGCCGCCCCCGGGGCCCGGCCAGAGCGCACATGCGGGCGCACGGCCACACACCGGGGGGCACACGCGGACCGCCGCCGACGGACCTCGCGACGGCGGCCGGGAGCGGTGGGGAACGGCTCCGCACCCGTACACCCGCGCGCCGGTCGGCGCTGGTCGGCGGGGTCGGGGAGCGCGGCGGCGGGCGGCCCGGAGCAGCGGCGCGAGCGGTCCGCACACCACTCCGGGCCGGTGGGGGACGGGGGCCGGCGGACCTCCGCGTACCCTCCCCCGCGCCCCCTCATCCCTCTCGCCCCGCCTCCGCTCGTCCGCCGCCCCTCCTCCGTCGTGTGTTCACCCCTGGTGTCCCATGCGCCACTCGCGTCGCCTGTCGTCCCCGCGTTCCCCGCGTCCCGTCTGCGTGGACAACAATCCCGCCATACGGACGTCCAGCCCTTAACGGTAGGGATGCGACGAACTACGCTGGGTGCACTGATGTTCTCGGCAGGGCGGCATATTCCCCGTGGCACGGCCAAATGCGTGTGCGGGCGGAGTGACGGGCCTCGTCCCTGGGGAGAACACGGTACGAATGCCGCGCGCCGTGACGGTGACGCGGCTGCCGTCTGTGTGTCGAGGGGTGGCCATGTCCAGGGAGCAACGCGGACCGAACGAGAAGCTCGGCACCGTTCTCGCCCTCGCGGGAATCAGTAACGCCGGGCTCGCGCGGCGGGTCAACGACCTCGGCGCGCAGCGTGGTCTGACCCTCCGGTACGACAAGACGTCGGTGGCCCGCTGGGTCTCCAAGGGCATGGTCCCGCAGGGCGCCGCGCCCCATCTCATCGCGGCGGCGATCGGCGCCAAGCTCGGCCGGCCCGTCCCGCTGCACGAGATCGGGCTCGCCGACGCCGATCCGGCGCCGGAGGTCGGCCTGGCCTTCCCGCGCAACGTCGACGCGGCGGTGCGGTCGGCGACGGAGCTGTACCGGCTGGATCTGGCCGGACGCCGGGCCGGCGGCGGTGGCATCTGGCAGTCGCTCGCGGGCTCCTTCTCCGTGAGCGCGTACGCCACGCCCGCGTCCCGCTGGCTGATATCCCCCGCCGACCCGTCGGTCGCGCGGACCCCGGCGGCGGTCGGCGGACAGCCGCCCGGCGCACAGGGCGCACCGGGGGCGCACGGCGCCGCCGGCACACCCACGCAGCCCGGCGCCCCCGCCGGCAACGGCGCCCCGCCGGCCCCCGGCCACAGCCTGCTCATCCCCGCACAGCCCGGCCCCGACGCCGCGGCCGACGCCTCGTCGCTGCGCGTGGGCCACAGCGACGTGTCCAAGCTGCGCGAGGCCGCCCAGGACGCGCGCCGCTGGGACTCCAAGTACGGCGGCGGCGACTGGCGCTCCTCGATGGTCCCGGAGTGCTTACGCGTGGACGCGGCTCCGCTGCTGCTCGGCTCGTACAGCGACGAGGTCGGCCGGGCGCTGTTCGGCGCGGCGGCCGAGCTGACCCGGCTCGCGGGCTGGATGGCCTTCGACACCGGCCAGCAGGAAGCGGCCCAGCGCTACTACATCCAGGCCCTGCGCCTGGCCCGGGCGGCGGCCGACGTACCGCTCGGCGGTTACGTCCTGGCGTCCATGTCGCTCCAGGCGACCTACCGCGGCTTCGCCGACGAGGGCGTGGACCTCGCGCAGGCCGCCGTCGAGCGCAACCGGGGCCTCGCGACCGCGCGCACCATGAGCTTCTTCCGCCTGGTCGAGGCCCGCGCCCACGCCAAGGCGAACGACGCGCCGGCCGCGGGGGCCGCGCTCAAGGCGTCCGAGAGCTGGCTGGAGCGGTCCCGCGAGGGCGACGCCGACCCGGCCTGGCTGGGCTTCTACTCGTACGACAGATTCGCGGCCGACGCCGCCGAGTGCCACCTCGACCTCAAGGCCCCGCGCCAGGTGCGCCGCTTCACGGAACAGGCGCTGTCCCGGCCCACCGAGGAGTTCGTCCGCTCGCACGGGCTGCGGCTCGTCGTGTCGGCCGTCGCCGAGCTGGAGTCGGGCAACCTGGACGCGGCCTGCGCGGCCGGCACGCGGGCCGTGGAGGTGGCGGGCCGCATCTCCTCCGCGCGCACCACCGAGTACGTACGCGACCTGCTGCACCGGCTGGAGCCGTACGGGGACGAGCCCCGCGTCGCCGAGCTGCGCGAACGCGCCCGCCCCCTGCTGGTCGCCCAGGCGTAGGGAGCCGGCGCCGGCCGGGGGGATTCCGCTCCGGGGAAGCGCCACCGGGGCCGTGCGGGTTTGAGTGCGTTGTCAGTGGGTCAGTGCACTATCGGGGTGGGAGGTGGCGTGATGATGACGCACGCGGCGTACGACTGCGACGTGCTGGTGATCGGCGGCGGGATCGTCGGCCTGTCGACCGCGTACGCGCTCACCCGGACCGCGCCGGGGACGCGGGTGACGGTCCTGGAGAAGGAGAAGGGCCCCGCCCGCCATCAGACGGGCCGCAACAGCGGGGTGATCCACAGCGGGATCTACTACCCGCCCGGCTCGCTCAAGGCGCGGTACGCGCTGACCGGCGGCGCGGAGATGGTCGACTTCTGCCGTGAGCACGCCATCCCGCACGCCGTCACGGGCAAGCTGATCGTCGCCACGGACCGCGCCGAGCTGCCCCGGCTGCACGCCCTGGTCCAGCGCGGCCGGAAGCACGGGCTGCCGGTGCGCGAGCTGGGCCCCGCGCAGATCGCCGAGTACGAGCCGAAGGTCCGGGGCCTCGCCGCGATCCGGGTCGGCACGACCGGCGTGTGCGACTTCCGGGCCGTCGCCGCTCGCCTGGCCGACGAGGTGCGCGGCGCGGGCGGCGTGATCCGGTTCGGCGCGGAGGTCACGGCGATCGACCGCCGCCCCTGGGGCGTCGCCGTGCGCACGGCCGACGGCCTGGTGGTCCGGGCCCGCGTCCTGGTCAACTGCGCCGGGCTGCACTGCGACCGCGTCGCCCGGCTGGCGGGCGACGAGCCGGGGATGCGGATCGTGCCGTTCCGGGGGGAGTACTACGAGCTGGCGCGGCCCGAGCTGGTGCGCGGGCTCGTCTACCCGGTGCCCGATCCGGCGTTCCCCTTCCTCGGCGTCCATCTGACCCGGGGCTTCGACGGCTCCGTGCACATCGGCCCGAACGCGGTGCCGGCGGCGGCCCGCGAGGGCTACGACCGCTCGGTCGTCCGGCCCCGCGAGCTGCTGTCCACACTGAGCTGGCCGGGCTCCTGGCGGATCGCCCGCAGGCACTGGCGCTACGGCGCGGGCGAGATGCACCGCTCGCTCTCCAAGCGCGCCTTCACCGAAGCGGTCCGGCGCCTGCTGCCCGAGGTCACCGAGGACGATCTGCGCCCCTCGCCCGCCGGGGTCCGCGCCCAGGCCGTCCTCCGGGACGGCACCCTGGTGGACGACTTCCTGATCCGCGAGGCCCCGCACACCGTGCATGTGCTGAACGCCCCGTCGCCCGCCGCCACCGCCGCCCTGCCCATCGGCCGCGAGGTGGCCCGCCGGGCGCTGCTCCGGGCCGGGGCGGCCACCGAACGGACGCCCCGCCTCCGGGCCGCCCCGTAGAATCAGGGCATTGTGTCTGAGCCCATGAACCCCTCCCGCCCGACGCCCGGCACCCCCACCGGCCCGGACGGCACCACCACGCCCACCACCGCCGGAATCCCGGACGACCTGCGGATCGCGTCCCTGGAGCGGGCACGCCGGATGCGCCAGGAGCCCCGCTTCCCCGGCGGACCCGCGGCGGACCCGGCCGGCTCGCACCACGAGCGCCGCATCCGCAGCTTCCAGCCGCGCCGCAGCCGGGTCACGCCCGGCCAGCAGAACGCCCTGGAACGGCTGTGGCCCAAGTGGGGCCTGGACATCGACGGGCTGCGCGTCCTGGACCTGCCCGCGATGTTCGACGGGCTCCCGGTGGTGCTGGAGATCGGCTTCGGCATGGGCGAGGCCACCGCGCGGATGGCGGCCGACGATCCGGGCACCGGCATCCTCGCCGTGGACGTGCACACGCCCGGCCAGGGCAACCTCCTCGGGCTCGCCGACCGCAACGGCTCGACCAACGTCCGGGTCGCCAACGGGGACGCGATCATCCTGCTGCGCGAAATGCTGGAGCCGGAGTCCCTGGACGGGCTGCGCGTGTACTTCCCCGACCCGTGGCCCAAGAGCCGCCACCACAAGCGCCGGCTGATCCAGCCGGAGTTCCTGGACCTGGTGGCGGGCCCGCTCAAGCCCGGCGCGATCGTGCACTGCGCGACCGACTGGGAGCCGTACGCGGAGCAGATGCTCGACGTGCTGACCGCCCACCCCCGCTTCGAGAACACGGTGGCCGGCGGCGGCTACGCCCCACGCCCCGCGTTCCGGCCGCAGACCCGTTTCGAGGGCCAGGGCCTGGGGAAGGGCCATGTGGTCCACGACCTCCTCTTCGCCCGCGTCTGACCCGTCCCGACGCACCGTGGCCGCTGTCGGTGCCGCTCGTTAGGGTGCGAAGGGTGTCCGACGGGTCTGTTCAGCGACAACGGCGGGATCAGCCGTCCGTCCCGGTGCTCCAGGAGCAGCGGGTCGGCGAGATCCTGGCCGCCGTGCCGGGCCGGGAGCAGTGGCGCTACCGGCCCCGCCGCGTCGGCGCGCTTTGGCGCAACCGCACGTTCCGGGTGGTCGCGGTCTTCACGCTGCTGGCGCTGTGCGGGGTGGTGATCCTCGCCCTCGTCCGCGACCAGACCGGGACCGAGGGCTTCCTCGTCGGCCTGGGCCTGGCCGTGCTGCCCGTCCCGGTGCTGATGACCGCGTTCCGCTGGCTGGACCGGGTCGATCCCGGCCCATGGCGCAACCTGCTGTTCGCGTTCGCCTGGGGAGCGTGCGCGGCGGCCCTGGTCGCGATCCTCGCCAACTCCTTCGCGACCCGGTGGATAGCCGGCACCGACCCGGCCAACGCGGACACCCTGGGCGCCACGGTCATAGCCCCGATCGTCGAGGAGAGCGCGAAGGGCGCCGCCGTCCTGCTGCTCCTCCTCTTCCGCAGACGGGAGTTCACCGGGGTGGTGCACGGCGCGGTCGCCGCCGGCTTCACCGCGACGGGCTTCGCCTTCACCGAGAACATCCTCTATCTGGGCAACGCCTTCGGCGAGGACCAGCAGACGGACTCCGGTTTCGCCTCGGCGACCGTGACGACGTTCCTCGTACGGGCCGTGATGACGCCCTTCGCCCACCCGCTCTTCACCGTGCTGACCGGCATCGGCCTCGGCATCGCCGCGAGCGCCGCGCCCGGCGGACGGGTCCGGCGGATCGCGGCGCCGCTCGGCGGGCTGCTCCTCGCGATGGGCATGCACGCCCTGTGGAACGGCTCGGCGACCTTCGGCCGGTACGGCTTCTACATCGTCTACGGAACGTTCATGGTGCCGGTCTTCGGCGTGGTGACCTGGCTGGTGATCCGGGCCCGCCGCCGGGAGCTGCGCTCCCTGGCCGTCGAGCTGCCCGCGTACGCCGAGGCCGGATGGATCTCCCCGGCCGAACCGCTCGCCCTCGCCTCGATGCGGGCCCGCGCCCTCGCCCGGAACGCGGCCCGCCGCAGGTACGAGGCGGCGGGCGGCTTCCCCGGACATCCGTACCACCCGGCCCACGCGGCCTCCTTCTCCCCGCCCGGGGCGAAGGAGCGGGGCAGGGCGGCGGCGCGCACGGTCGCGGAGTACGAGGCGTTCGCGACGTCCCTCGGCCTGCTGCGGCGGCAGGCCCGCCGGGGCACGGCGGACCCGGACTTCGCCGCCCGCGAGCTGGAGCTGCTGCACCATCTGTGGCAGCGCCGGGAGATCGCGGGCCCCGCCCTGGCGTACGCGGCCCGCGCCACGCACCGCCGGCCGCCCGGCACCCCGCACCCGTACCCGTACCCGTACCCGTACGCGAGCGTCCCGTACTCGTACCGCGTCCCGAATCCGTACGGCGGGCCCTACCCGTACACAGACCGGCAGCCCTGACGTCGGGGGGTGTGCGTCAGGGCTGCCGGGGTTCGTGGGGCCGCGATCCGTCGAGCGGGGCTCAGACGTTCAGACCGCGGGCCCGGAGCCAGGACATCGGGTCGACGCCCGTGCCGTCCGGGGTGTGGACCTCGAGGTGGAGGTGCGGGCCGGTCACATTGCCGGTCGCGCCGACCCGGCCGATGGTGTCGCCGGTGGTGACCTTCTGGCCGATCGAGACACCGATCGAGGACTGGTGGCAGTACCACACCTCGGTGCCGTCCTCCAGCTCCAGCACCGTGCGGTAGCCGTACGAGCCGGAGTAACCGGCCGACGTGATGGTGCCGCCGTGGACCGCCTTGACCGGCGTACCGGTCGGGGCCGCGAAGTCCAGGCCCGTGTGGTGGCCGGAGGACCACATCGAACCGGCCTGGCCGTAGGTCGAGGTGATCGTGTACGAGGAGGTCGGGAGGGAGTAGCTGGCGGCGAGCTTGGCCAGGCGCAGGTCCTCGGCCTTCTTCTTCGCCTCCTCCTCCGCCTTCTTCTTCTCGGCGGCGGCCTTGGCCTCGGCCTCGTCCTGCTGCTTCTTCGCCTCGGCGGCGGCCTTCTCCGCCGCGGCCTTCTCGGCGGCCGCCTTGGCCTCCGCGTCGGCGGCGGCGGACTGCTGCTCGGCCTGCTGGAGGATGCGGGCACGCAGCGCCTCACCGGCGTCCGTGGTGCCCTGCTCGGCCTCGGCGGTGGTGATACCGGCGGTGGTCAGCGGAGCGGCGGCGGCCGTGGTGGTGGCGGGGGCCTCGGTCTCGGCCTCGCCGGAGAACAACGCACCTACGCCGGGAAGGGACTTGGCGTCGGGGAGATTGTCCTGGATGGAATCGGGAAGAGAGATGGAGACCGGCGGCTTGCTCTGCGCGGTGGCCATGCCTCCCGCACCGACGGCCGCGATGACACCGACACCGAGGACGGTGGAGCTACGGGCCAGAGCGTTGCGCTGCTTGGCGACACGGTGCTTGCCCCGGACGGGACGGACGGTCTCCTCGGTGGGGTTCCACTCGTCCCAGCTGCGCTCGGGGGCGGTCTCCTCGGTGCGGAAGCCGCTGCCGTAACCGGCGTCGGTGCCGAAGCCGTTGCCCCGATCGGTGGCGTGGTCGCCGCCCTGTTCCGGGAAGTACGGGGTGCCGGGGGTGGCCGCGCAGTCGGCGCCGTACTCGGGCACGAACCGTGAGGGGGCTTCGGGGGCAGGCTTGTTGGACGCCACGCGGGCGCACTCCTTTCCTTCCTTCTCGCCTACCGGGTTAGCTGACGGGTTCGGAGCAGGAAGGTCTCCTACGGGTTCCTCCGCCTCTTGTGAAGGCAGGTTCGCCCGATTCACCCCATGTTGGTGGTTCCCCGGTTCCCTTGCGGAATTCGGCGCTCGCGCACGGTGCCGCCACTGACGGCGGCTGGGACAACCGCGCTGCGTTATCGAACGTTAATAGACAGACGGCTCCGATTCCAAGCTGTTCCCACTGATCGTTCATGCCTACGGCCTGGACTTTACGGGACAGAACCGGGCGGAACCGGGCGAGTTGATCAGCGTTCACCCACTACGCGGTTTCTGACGGTGCGTCAAATGTTATGCGCAGCGGGGCCCCTCAGTCACTCAGGGTGGTGTCCCGCTTGACGATCTTCACCGTCCTGCGCCGGTCGGGCTGTCCCTTCGCCTGCCGGGCGACCGCGAGCAGCGCCATGTCGTCCGTCGACTCGCCCCCGGTGTGCAGCCGCACGTCGTCGGCGAGCGCCGACAGCAGCTCCTCGGGGCCGGGGAACAGGCGCCCGCGCAACCGCTCCGCCGGGTCGTAGAAGACGCCGTCCGCGTCCCGCGCCTCGGACAGGCCGTCCGTGTAGAACAGGAGCGTCCCGCCGGGCGGCATCCCCCACTCGTCCTGGCGGTCCGCCCGCACCCCCAGGTCCATGCCCAGCGGCAGCGCCGGCTCCGAGGGCGTCAGCGCCTCCACCGCCCCGTCCCCGTACAGCAGCAGCGGGTCGGGGTGGCCGCGGTTGACCATCCGTACGGTCCGCGCGCCCGGCGAAATCTCCGCGAGCACGGCGGTGACGAACCCCTCACCGGCGTCCGGATCGCCCCGCCGGGCCGACTCGCGCGCCAGCGCCCGCTCCAGCCGCCGCGCCACCCCCGCCAGCGACTTCTCCTGCTCGGCCGCCTCCCGGAACGCGCCGATCACCACCGCCACCGCGCCGACCGCCTCGATCCCCTTGCCGCGTACGTCACCGAGCAGCAGGCGTACCCCGTACGGGGTGCCGGCCGCCGCGAACAGGTCGCCGCCGACGAACTCGTCCGCCTGCGCCGCCTCGTACCGCGCGGCCACCTGGAGTCCGCCGATCCGCTCGGGCGGCACCGGCAGCACGGCCCGCATCGCGGTCTCGGCGATCATCCGGGCGGACGCCAGGCGCTCGTTGCCGCGCAGCACGACCCGGTTGATCACGACGGCCTGGACGGCGACCGTGAGCACGGTGAGCATCTCGATGAACGGGACCGCGCCCGCCAGCGCCCCGGTGCCGATCCGGATGCCGGCGACGGCGATCAGCGCGGCGGCCCCGATCCGGATCGTCGACCAGGTACCGAAGAAGGGGGCGGCGATCAGCGGGGCGGCCGCGAAGATCGGGACGGCGGTGAAGGCGGCCGGGGTGAGGAGGTCGAACACCACCCCGACGACGATCATGGCCACCGGAAGCACCCGGACGAACCGGCGGCTGCCCGCGTCGCCGCCGCGTCCTCGCCACCGTCGCGCCCACTTCCCCACCTGCGGTCTCCTGCCCGGTGCTGCCGCGGACGGTACCGCGCACCCCCTCCAGCCTCGCCGCAGCACGGCCGGCGGGCGACTCCTCGGCCGCCGATGGGGCGAAGCCGCGCCTACCCACCGGCCCGCCGGGGCCCCACCATGCGTCAGGCCCGGCACGCTGTCTGCGTGCCGGGCCTGATCGTTCAGTAGCGGGGACAGGATTTGAACCTGCGACCTCTGGGTTATGAGCCCAGCGAGCTACCGAGCTGCTCCACCCCGCGTCGGTGAACACAACTCTACGGCATGTTCGCGGCCCCGATGACCACGGCGCGACGGCCGGCCCCGCCCCGCCCCTCTCATCGCCCGGGCCCCCTCGCCCGGTCCGCACCGCCGAGCAGTGGAGTGAATGTGGTGATATGACTGATTTTGGATTCAGTCATTCGCAGTCATTCACCGTCATTCGACGGCGACAACGGGAGTGGACGATGGACGACTATCCCCTGCTCAACCTGTTCTGGACGATGCTCTGGTTCTTCCTCTGGATCATGTGGCTCTTCCTCCTCTTCCGGGTCATCATGGACATCTTCCGCAGCCATGACCTGAGCGGCTGGGCCAAGGCGGGGTGGCTGATCCTGGCGCTGGTGCTGCCCTATCTGGGCGTGCTGGTCTACGTGATCGCCCGCGGCAAGTCCATGGGCAAGCGGGACATCCAGGAGGCGAAGGAACGCGACGCGGCCTTCAAGGCGTACATCAGGGACGCGGCGGGAACGGACGGCGGCGGAGGCGGCGGCGGCCATCGCGGCAACCACGTCGAGGACCTGTCGAAACTCGCCGACCTCAAGGACAAGGGCGCGATCACCGAGGACGAGTACCAGCGGGCGAAGTCGAAGCTCCTGGTCTGAACGGACCCGGCGGCCCGGCGAGCGGCCCCGGCGCCCCGCGCCGGATGACGCGCCGGGCCGCCCGAATGCGTCGTCCGTCCCCCCGCGACTCCCCTACTCTGCCGAAAAGTTGGCTGGAGAGAACGACCCCGGGCAGCCGGGGAAGGGGGACGACTCCATGTACAGCGTCATCATCGTGCCACCCTCGTGCGGCAGCGTCGCCGAACAGCTCAGGATCGGTTCGGGGGAACGCGTCGCCTTCGGCCGGGCCTGCCACGGGCCCGGCGACCTCCTCATCGACCACCCGGGCGTCCCGCGCAACGCGGGTGAGATCACGGCCCACCGGACGTTCTGGCTGCTGAGCAACCTCAGCGAGGACCAGACCTACGTCGTGGAGAACCCGGAGGGCGCCGGCGAACACGTCAAGGTGCCGCCGGGCCGGGTGGAAGCGCCCGTTCCGTTCGAGCTGTCGCGGGTGACCCTGCCCGCCGCCGGCGATCTGCTCACCTTCGACGTCTGGGCGCCCCGGCACGCCTTCCGCAGCGTGCGCCGCCACGGCCTCGACGGCGTCGGTACGCTGCCGGCGTTCGCCCTGGACCGCACCAAACGGTACTTCGCCGTCCTCGTCGCCCTGTGCGAACGCCGGCTGCGCGGTGAGCCGAACGCCCCGCTGCCCGCCGTCGAGGAGATCGTGGAGCGGCTGCGCCCCGGCTGGCCCAAGGCCAGCCGCTCGGCGGTGTACTGGAACATCGACTACCTCGCCCTCAAGCTCCGGCTGCGGCCCGACGCGGACACCGCCGAGCCCGGCCGCCGCACCCACGGCAAGAAGGAGTCCCTGGCCTCCCTCGCCCTGCGCTTCGACCTGGTCCGCGAGGACGACCTCGTGGTGCTCGGCCCCGCGCGCGCCGAGGCCGCGCGATGACCGCGCCGCCGTACGCGGTGCCCGTGCCCAGGGGCTACCGCGTCGGCCCGTGGGAGGTACGCGAACCCATCGCGTCGGGCGCGTTCGCCACGGTGTACGAAGCGACCCGCGACCGGGAACCGAAGGACGAGCGGGACGGACGGGACGGGCTGGACGGACGGGGCGTCAGGGGCGCACGCGGCGCACGGGCCGGGCGGAGCACCGAGGACGCGCACGACGGCGGACCCCCGCTCCGGGCCGCGCTCAAGTTCCTGCCCACCGGCACCCGCACCCCGCGCCAGCTGGAGCATCTGCGCGACCTCGCCGAGCGCGAGGTGCAGTTGCTGCGGCGGCTGCGCTCGCCCCGGCTGATCCGGATGTACGACACCCTGACCGTCGACGACCCGGACCACCCCGAACTGGACGGCGCGACCGTCCTCGTACTGGAACGGGCGGAAGGCTCCCTGGACGCCCTGCTGGCCCGTACCGCCGTTCCCGACGCCGGGCCCGCCCTGCTGGCCCAGGTCTGCGAGGGCCTGCACCAGCTGCACCACGCGGGCTGGGTGCACGGCGACCTGAAGCCGGCCAACGTGCTGCTCATGGCGGACGGCTCCGCCCGGCTCGCCGATTTCAACATGGCGGCCGAGATGCAGGGCACCCACGCCTACACCCCGGCCTTCGCCACCCCCGACTACACCCCGCCCGAACTGCTCTGGCCCGTCGTCGACGAGCGCGGCACCCGCATCCGCCCCTCCGCCGACGTCTGGGCGTTCGGCGTCCTCGCCCATGTCGTCCTGACCGGCGAGTTCCCGCTCCCCGGCGCCTCCGCCGAGGCCCGCGCCGACGCGGCGACCCGGTACGCGCGCGGCACCGAGGGGCTGCGGCTCTCGCCCGCCCTCCCCGACGCCTGGCGCGACATCCTGCACGACTGCCTCGCCCCGGACCACCGTGCCCGCGCCACCGGCACCGAGGACCTGCTCCGCCGGGTCGAGGCCGCCGCCGGTGCCGCACGCTCGGCCCGGCTGCCCAGGCTGCGGCCCCGGCAGTGGACGCGCCCCGCCCTCGTCACGGGCCTCGCGGCTGCGGTCGCGGGCACGGGGTCGCGGGCACGGCCGCGCTGCTGCTCGCCTCGCCCTGGGACCCGGACGCGGCCGCGGCCGAGCCGCCGACCTGCGAACGGACGGTGCTGTACGAGGACGCCTCGCACCGTACGGGCTACATGGCCGGCAACAGCGGCACCTGGGACTTCACCATCCAGCGCGGCGACGGCGGCAGCCAGGTCCGCGAGCTGCAATGCCTCCTGCGGTACCTGCACGGCGTCACGGAGGTCGGCGAGGTGGACGGCGACTTCGGCCCGATGACCCACCGGGCCGTCGTCACGTTCCAGACCCGGGCGGGCCTGGACGCCGACGGCATGGTCGGCCCCGCGACCTGGCGCGCGCTGCGCGAGGGCCCGGCGGAGTCCTGACCCCGGACCCTGCAACTATGCAGGTACCCGTGGCCGGTCACCGCCCGCACGATGTCCCTGCAGACGCCCGCAGCACCGGACGAACGGGGAGACAGACCCATGAACCTCCGCATGACACGCACCCGCCTCGGCGCCACCGTCGTGGCCACGCTCGCCGCCACCGCCCTGGCGGTCAGCGCCTCGCCCGCCTCCGCTTCGGCGAGCGGCGGCTACATCAGCGGCGCCGGCACCTGGACGGACGACTTCGGCGACGAGGGCGAGCTGACCAGCTCGTCCTACTCCAGCTCGTCGGCCGTCTGCCTCTGGCAGCAGATCCTGTGGGCCGAGGGCGCCAACGAGTCGAACGGCTCCGACTTCGACCTCTCGGACATCGACGGGAACTTCGGCCCCAACACCACGTACGCCACCAAGAAGCTCCAGGCCACCTGGGGCCTGAGCGCCGACGGCCGGGTCGGCAAGAACACCTTCGGCCACGCCGACAGCAAGCTCCGCTACGTCTCCGGCAGCACCGCCGACGGCAAGTCCCTCCGCGTCCGCTACGACGGCGCCGCCCACGACCTCGACCTGCTCCGCGCCACGACCGGCCGCTACATCATCTACAAGAACGGCGACCGCGACCAGGGCAGCCCGGTCTTCGCCTCGTACACCGCCAACTACTGCGACTGACCCCGCACACGACGGAGCGCCCCGCCCGGCACAAGCCGGACGGGGCGCTCCTTCGCTGTTCAGGGGGAGCGTTCCGCCCCGATGTTCGGTAGGCCGTGTGGGACTCGAACCCACAACCAACGGATTAAAAGTCCGCTGCTCTGACCAATTGAGCTAACGGCCCTCGGCACATCACCCCCGAGCATAGCCCGCCCCGGCCGTGCAGCCGATCGGGTATCGGCCGCGCGGCGCGGTGGACGGGGGGTTCCAGCCGGTGCAGATCCTCCGGTACGGCGTGGCGGGCGTGAGCGCGGACTTCGCCGGAACATGCGGAAGCGGGCCCGTCCGGGGGCGAATTCGAGGGGTCGTTGCAACACTGCTGGTCAGCTGGCTAGGTCCAGTAGCTTAGCGAGGCGCTCGGCTGGGGTTTCCCAGCCGAGCGTTTTGCGTGGGCGGCTGTTGAGTTCGGCGGCCACGAGCTCCAGGTGGTCGGGGGTGTGAGCGCTCAGGTCGGTGCCCTTGGGGAAGTACTGCCGCAGCAGGCCGTTGGTGTTCTCGTTCGATCCCCGCTGCCAGGGACTGGCCGGGTCGCAGAAGTAGACGGGGATGTTCGTGGCCACGGTGAAGGCTTTGTGGGCGGCCATCTCCGAGCCCTGGTCCCAGGTCAGGGAACGCCATAGATGCGGCGGCAGGGCCTGGACAGTGGCGGCGAGCGCGTTGCGGGTCGCGACAGCACTGTGCCCGATCGGCAGGTGCACGAGCATCACGTAGCGGGTGGCCCGCTCGACGAGGGTGCCGATGGCGGAGCGGCCGTCCTTGCCGATGATGAGGTCGCCTTCCCAGTGACCGGGGACGGCCCTGTCAGCGGCTTCGGCAGGGCGTTCACTGATCAGGACCATGTCCTTGATGGGGCGGGAGGTGCGCTTGTGGGCCTGGCGCCGCGGACGCCGGCGGGCCCGGCCCGTGCGCAGGGACTTGGTCAGCTCCCGGCGGAGTTCTCCGCGGCCCTGGACGTAGAGGGCCTGGTAGATCGTCTCGTGGGTCACGTGCATCTCCGGCCGGTCGGGGAAGCGTGCCCGCAGAGCCTGGCAGATCTGCTCAGGGCTCCACCGCATCGTGAGGTGGTCCTGGATGAAGTCCCGCAGTTCGGGGTTGTGGCCGATCTTGCCGGTCTTCGGGCGGGGCCGGCGGGCGTCCGCGCGGGCCTGGGCGGTGTGAGGCCGGTAGTACCAGCCTCCCTTGGGCATGGTCCGCCGGTTGCGGCGTATCTCGCGGCTGATGGTGGACGGGCTGCGGCCCAGCTCGGCGGCGATCTGCCGGATGGACGCCCTCTCGCGCAGCCGGTCGGCAATGTGGATGCGGTCGCGCTCCTGGAGAAACCGCGAGGGGCCGCAAGACGGCGCCTCCAGATCTCCCGCAGCCACGGACCCGTGCCCGTGCTGCGGGTAGATCGGAGGAACTGCCTTGCGGCCCCTCTTGTGACCGTTGCGCCACTTCTTGCCCGTGCGGCGGTCGATGCCGACGATCCGGGCCGCTTCCCGGGTGCTGTAACCCTGCTCCATGAGCTGGAAGTATGCGGCCCGTTCCCGGGTCAACGGCTTGCGCCCCTGCCGGTTCCTGTCCTTGCGGATTTCGAAGTCCATGACACCCCTTGAGCTGGGGTGTTGCGACGACCACTAGCCTCGATCTTTCGTGACGGTCCGTCGGTTCCTCCGGCGGGCCGTTTCGGCTGTTCGGGCGGGTGGCGGGCAGGCTGATGGCCCGGCTGTCGCGTCGGGTGGGCGCCGGGTTCCACGGCTCCGGTCGGGGTGGTGCTGCTCGCAGGGGCGGGGACGTGCTGGTCAGCCGGGGTTCGGGAGAGCTTCGAGTCGGGCGATGGCGTCGGTGATCAGGTCGGTCCAGGGCCAGTGGCCTGCGAATCTCAGGTGTCGGCGGCGGGCGGTGGTGACGAGCTGAGCGGCGGCGGAAAACAGTCGGAGCCTCAGCCGCCGGGGCTCCCACCTGCGGGTTTGCCCGGTGAGGGCGAGCATGGGCATCCAGGCCAGCAGGTCGAGGGCGATTTGGACGATCTCCAGCCAGATCTGGTTCTGTGCGGCGTCGTGGAGTGGCAGGTTGCGCAGGCCGGTGGCGCGGGCGTTTCGGATGCGGTCCTCGGCTCTCGCGCGTTGGCGGTGCCGGAGTTCGAGTGCGGCGATCGGAACGCCGGTGGTGTTGGTCGCGAACGCCGTGAGCCGCAGTCCGTCGGCATCGGTGAGGCGCAACTGGGCGCCGGGGTGCGGGCGTTCCTTGCGGACGATCAGCCGCATCCCCTGCGGCCAGCCCTTGAGGACGTCACCGTCGAGTTCGGCGACCCAGGCGCCGTCACGGATCTCACCTTCCGGTTCGACGGCCACTGTCCAGGCGGCGGGCGGGATCTTGAGGACGGCCTGGTGGATGGCGTCGGTGATGGTCATGCCGACCGAGTACGACAGCCACCTGCCCCGCTGGGCGAGCCAGGCGACGAACTCGTGGGTGCCACCGCCGGAGTCGGTACGAATGAGCGTCTGGCGTCCGCGCCGGTACTTGTTCGGCAGTTGGGCCAGGGCGAGTCGGGCCGTGGTGATGTGGTCGGCGGCGGTGTTGCTGCCCGCGTTCCCGGGCCGCAGCAGCGCGGCCACCGGCTCGCCGGTGCCGCCGCTTCCGTGGTCGACGAAGCCCACCAGCGGGTGATGTCCGAAGGTCTTCTTCCAGGTCGCGGCCGCGTCCTGCTTGTCGGAGTGGGCCAGTACCAGCACCCCGTCCAGGTCGACGATCACCTGCCCGGAGGCGTCCGGCGACGAGGATCCCGCCAACTTCCATATTCGTTCGCGTACTTCGGCCCGCGCGGACCGGATCGCGTTCAGAGCCTTCGGGCCGGACTCGGCCAGGGTGTCGACGAGGCGGGAGACGGTCGGGTCGGAGGCCACCGGGCCGAACACGGCCGGCTCGGCCCGCAGCATCCCGGCATCGGCCAGGCAGTCGCCGCCCAGCGCGACCGCGAGGGCCACGTCCAGCAGGATCTTGCCCGGGTCGTGCACCGCCCGAGCCTTCCGCCACGGCGCCAGCGCCGCGGATATCGCGGTGTCCAGCCCGGCCTTGCGGACCGTCTCGACCAGCAGCACGCCCCCGGCCTGGGAGACCACCGCCCGGCCGCCGCCCTCGATGCGGATACGCGGGTACGACCCGATACGCTTCTTCACCTGAGAAGTGCTTCTTTCCACGGCACGATCTGGACCTTCGACAAGTCCCATCGTTGCAGGTCAGGAGCACTTCTCACGTTTTCGATCACGCTTCGGACAGCCCACCTCATGAAAGCCCGAGGCTAGACCCGTACTTCGCGGGTGACCGTTTCAGGTCTGTGGCCAGCGGGTTTGTCCGATGTCGGTGTCGAGGAGGTCGAGGAGGTGGAGTTGGACGCCGCGGTTGATCTGGACGGTTGGCGGGTCGGTGACGTTTCCGATCCGGAGGGTGAGTTCGCCGAGGTGGTAGAGGATCATGCGGCCGGTAGGGCGGACCCGTCGGTTGTCCGGGTAGAGGCCGGCCATGGTCTCGTCGGGGCCCAGAGCGCGTCTGACCTGCCGCTCAATCAGACAGAAGACGAGCAGGGCCAGGCAGATGACCTGGATGAGCGCGGCGACGCGCCGGTTGTGCTGCACGAAGACCGGTGCGACCGCGAGGGGGCCCTTGAAGTCGTGGTAGCGCCGCTCGACGGTGCCCTGGCCCTTGTACTGAATCAGGACGTGGGCGGGTCCGGCCTTCTCGGCCGGGACGCTGGTGATCAGCGCCCACCAGCCGTCAACGGCGGCTTCGGCTTCCAGCACGTCCTGGTCGAAGTGCCAGGTGAGGCCCGGGGTGCCCTGCTCGTCGGCGGTGATCTGCCAGCGCAGGCAGGAGGTGACACGGCGCTTGGCGGTGACGACGCCGATCCGGGCGACGATCTTCTCCCGGGTCTTGTAGTGCCGTCCGCCTGCCGCACCGGCGAGCTTGTCGAGGTCTTCGGCGGCCTTGGCCAGTCGCTTGGCCCGGGCCGCCCGCTGGCCGGCCGCGACGGCGGTGGAATGCACCAGGATCCGGCGCACCGTCAGCGACGGGTCGCTTTTGCGGCGCCCGGTCAGCGTGTGAATGTCCTCCAGGACTCGGTAGGTCTCCCGTTCCGTCTCCGGTTTCCTCTCGTCCCGCCCGGGCACCCAGTCGACGGCCTGCGCCTGCTGGGGATCCAGGACCGCGTAGACCTCGTCCTTGATCTGCGCGGCCGGGACGGGCGCGATGAACTCCACACCGGCCTCAAGCAGGGCGGTGATGTTGGAGTAGGACACCAGTTTGGAGTCGGCGACCATCAGAAACTCGTGGGTGCCGGCCATCGACCGCAGGTCTTTCATCGCCCCGACGACCTGGCTGGCCTCGGCCGCGGCGCCGTCGAAGACCCGGGAGTGGACGGGGATACCGCCGTCGGCCGAGACCGCGAGCCCGGACTGGATCTGTTTCAGATCCACGCGCCGGTCCTTTGGATGCCCGTTGCAGGCGATGAGCGGGTACCGCTCGTCCTGCTCCTCGGCAGGGAAAGCGCCATGGACGGACATGCTGGTCATGTCCCAGTGCAGCCGCGAGACATCGATCCCGAACTCGGTGATCGCCCGAGCGCCGACCGTGCCCGCGATGACCTCCAGCTTCGGAGCGATCGCGTCCAGGGCGCGGGCCAGGCGGTCATCATTGAGGAGGTCCGGCGTGATACCGAAGACCTCCTCCACCGCCCAGGTCCTCGCCCAGTCCCCGACGCGCACCAGTGGTGCGGGCGAGGTCAGCCGGTTGGCCACCAGTGCCTCGATGACCTGCCCGTGCGTCAGATGGGCGCTCGCACCGCCTGGACACACTTCGTCGACGATCCCCGCGACGTCCAGCCGGCGCAGAAACTCGGCAGCGACAGGCAGAGCGCCCAGACGCTTCTCCACCACGGACGTCACCACCACTTCAAGGCGCTGACGCTCAGATCGTGGCCGCGGGGACCGGGAAGTCATCGACACATCCGGACCAACGCCATACGACCGGCCCGGGACACTCCCAGACCGGTCACACCATACGAATCAACGACCCGCGAAGTACGGGACTAGAACTGAAGCAAGCGGTGGGGCCCTTCGACAACGTGCCCGGTGAGGCACTGGCGGAGGATACGAGATTCGAACTCGTGAGGGGTTGCCCCCAACACGCTTTCCAAATGTTCGTATGGGGGTCCGGCGGGGGCCGTACGTGTCCTGACCTGCGGCGGAACGTTCGGGGTGGCCTCGTCTGAACGCGGTCGGACGGGGATGAATGAGACCAGAATTGAGACCACAAAATCCAACCTCTACGAGGCCAGGCCCGCGCCCGAAGGATGCATCCCAGTGTTCACGGCGTGTCCCCCAGTCGTTCCAGTACGCCATGGCGCGGCCCGCGGTCGCCGGCTGGTTGCCAAGGAAAATCCCTCAAACTGTCGGCCCGTATTGCCACCCTCGCTTCTCTGCCTTGTCGCGCAAGAGGCTCGCTCGCTTCTTCCGTTGCTTGGGGCTCGCAACAGCCTTGAAGTCAACGAAGGCATGTGCCGGAGGACGCTCTTCGTCGTCCTCAACTTGAGAATCGTCAACGGCTCTGAGGTTTACCTCTTGAACCTCTGCGATGTCGACGCAATAAACGCCAGCCGACTTCAAATTAAGTGTCTCGGTGTGATATTGGTGAGCGTCTTCGGGGCTAACAAACGACGCTCTAGTTACAGATACCTCGCCCGAGTCCTTCGGGGTGGGACTGAAGAGTTGACTGGTGACTCGACCTTCATGAATCCAGATTGGGTGAACTTGGCGCCAAAGCCTCTCTTCTTGATCCGCTATTTCGAATTCGCCAGGTCGAAGATTTGAGTCATCAGCCGACATACCTTGCGATCCCCCCGATCACGAACTCTGTAATCTCACTCAACTGATGCCAGTGAAACGCCCTGTCATCCTCTTCGTCGTCATCTGACTTCGAGAATGCGTAAGCTTCGACCTTCCCGTCTGTTGCGACAGTCAGCGTCACTTCCCCTGCTGGGTAAGGCCACTCAAGCTGTACCCCGCCATCTTCTGTTGGGTATATGTAGGGACGCTGCACCTGCGTGTCGATGAATTCGAGCAGTAGCGACTCTACTTCCCGGAGGACTTTTCGACTTACCTGCCGACCAACGCCATCTAGCCATCCTGATTCGAGGTCGTGCAGCTCGCTTAGGCGATCGGACCAATCAGTCGGTAGTACGGGTTCAATGGACAGAACATCCTGAATCTCGATGATCTCCTCATCCATTGACTGAATGGCAACAGCGCTGATGGCCACAGTAGGTGCCATTGTCGAGCGATCAAGATGCTGTCTCAGGTCTGCAACGATGTCATCCGATGAAAAACGTCCAAGGATTGCCTTCTCGCCCCGAGTGAGGCGGAACTCAAACGTGCCTCTATCCGCGCTGATGCCAGTCACTTGTCCCAAAACAAGTGTCTCGATCTCGAATCTTTCGAGGCGTGCTTGTTCCTGAATCTTGCGGCGAATGGGTTGCGAGTAAATTACGGCATCAGGAGTCCCGCTATCGAACTCGATGAACTCGTCGCCTCGCAGGGTTCTCCCGAAGCTGGAAAACTCGCGCAACGCATGCGGAGGGAAGTCTCGAGGGATGCCGGACCCTTTTTGAATCGAGAGGAGTGCATCCTGAATAACGATTCTGGCTTCTTCGAAGATGTCTGCGTCGCTATCGTCGAAGAGTGCGTCGGCGTCGACGGTGGTCCGCTCCAGGACGGGAACGACGCTGCCCCGCTGGATATCGGACAGGCGAAGCGAAAAGGATGAGGCGAACCCCCTGGGGACGCGTTGGCGTGTCGCATGGCGCTTCTTGTAGAGACCTCGGGCCACGTCCACTACCAAGCGCTCATACCTAGCGAACTCTGCCAAAACCTCAACGGGTAGGCCCGCTTGCTCATAACGCCCGCCTCGCAAGCGCCAAGATCCAAAAGTCCGACTGTCCGTGCCCATGCCCCCACCCTACTGAGCCAGCGCCGGAACCCTGGATGTGCACTCCAACGCAGACCAATTTTGCTCCGTCGCAACGCCAGAAGCAATCGAACAGCGTCATCGCTGTGGGATGCGCGTCCTGTGCCCTCTCGTGGTTGCGCTACCCAGTCACTGTCTGGGGCTAAGGGTTGTCCCGTAACTGCTGGTCACGGGTGAGATGATCTTGCGGTGGCTGGTGTGATCACGGCGTCGGAGCCGTCCTGGATAGCCCCGTTCACCGGGCTGAGCCCTCGCCTGTTCGGCAAGCTGGTGACCGTACTGCGGCGCGAGGGTGCGGATGCGGTCCGCAGGGGCCGGCCGTGGAGCCTCCCGCTGGAGGACCGGGCTCTGCTGGTCGCGGCGTACTGGCGCACAAACTTGACGATGCGCCAGCTCGCCCCGCTCTTCGGGGTGTCCAAGTCGGCAGCGGACCGCATCATCGACCACCTCGGGCCGATGCTCGCGCTCCAGCCCCGCAAGCGGTTCGCCAAGGACACCGTCCTCATCGTGGACGGCACCCTGGTCCCCACCCGGGACCACACGGTGGCGGAGCAGTCCAAGAATTACCGGTACTCGACCAACCATCAGGTCGTCATCGACGCCGACACCCGCCTGGTCGTCGTGGTGGGCCGGCCGCTTGCCGGAAACCGCAACGACTGCAAGGCATGGGAGGAATCCGGCGCCAAAGCCGCCGTCGGCAGAACACTCACGATCGCCGACGGCGGCTATCCCGGCACCGGGCTCGTCATGCCCCACCGCCGACGCAAGGGCGAAGACCTTCCGGACTGGAAGGAAGCACACAACAAGTCCCACAAGCAGGTCCGCGCCCGCGTCGAGCACGTCTTCGCGCGCATGAAGACCTGGAAGATCCTCCGCGACTGCCGCCTCAAAGGCGACGGAGTCCACCACGCCATGCTCGGCATTGCCCGGATGCACAACCTCGCCCTCGCCGGATAGACGCACGGCCCGCACAACGGCCAACCACGCCCAAGGCGGCTCAGAGATCATTTACGGGACAGCCCTTAGGGGGCTGACCAGTCAAAATGCTCCCGAGTGGCGACATTCAGGATAGACGGGCGGCCTTGCGAAGACTGTGGCGTACAGCTATGAACTGCGTCGGAGGAGGGCGCCTGAGGCCGTGTCGCCATCCAGCTGGAGCTGGACTTGACGTATTGCAGGGTGACCGATTGCTGCTTTCGGCACGATGGGTGCGATTGGAGGCCGGCGCGTCGATTTTCGCCAGCACCACGCGCAGGCTGAGAGACCGCCGTAGAGAAAGACGTCCTCCCGTTCATTGTGATCAACTCGGGCTGTGGCACAACGGTGCCTCGTTGCTCTCGCTGGGGATGGGCTTGGGCGAGGGGCCGGGCGGTAAAGGGGGCGCTGGATGGAGACCTACGAGTAGGGGGTTCTGCCGACGGGGCAGTCTGGAGGCCAGCCAGCTACTGGGCAGGTCGTTGAAGGCCGGGGGCCGCTCGTCGATGGACAGGCAGAAGTCGGAGTTCCGTGAACCGCCACGGGGTTCTCGAGGCGGTGACGAAGGCGGCGGGGCCTTCTGGGAGACGCGTGAGGACGCCCAGGAAGAGGGTGTGGGAGACCGCCAGGAGGGGGCCGTGGCGTTGGGCGGTGTGGTGGAGGAAAGTGGCGCAGTGGCGGGCGCGGGTGTGTAGGTCGGTGAGGCTTTCGCCGTCTTCGCAGCGTAGGGACGGGTTGGCGAGGCGCCGGGCCCGCCAGGCGCGATAGGCGGGCGGGTAGGTCTCGGCGCTGCGGCCGAGGACGATGCTCGGGGCGCGCCACTCGGCGAGGAGGCCGGAGGTGGCGACGATCGGCAGGCCCGTGAGGTGCGAGACAAGGGTGGCGGTCTGGCGGGCTCGGGGGATGGGGCTGGTGACGATCGCGGTGATGCCGTTGGGGAGAGGGAGGGAGCGGTGTACCTGGTCGCGGCCCTCCTGCGTGAGGGTGGCCTCGTGTGGGGCGTGGTAGCCGGGGCGGTGGCCTTCGTAGGCGCCGTGGCGCATGAGCCAGATGTCAGCCAAGGATCCAGCCTCCGTCGACGCGCAGGGTCTGGCCGGTGATGAAGCCGGCGTCCTCGGTGGCGAGGAAGGCGACGGCCGCGGCGACGTCTTCCGGTCGGCCCCGGCGTTGGACGCACTGGCGGGCGAGCTGGCGGACGGTCATGGCTTCCGGGTCGTCGACGACGGCGTCTTCGGCGGGGACGCGGATGGAGCCGGGAGCGACGCAGTTCGCGGTGACGCCGGCTGGGCCGAGTTCGCGGGCGAGGGCGCGGGTGAGTCCTTCGAGGCCGGCTTTGGCACTGATGTAGCCGGCGAGCTCGTGGCGGCCCGCAGAGGCCAGGACAGAGCCGATCGTGATGACGCGGCCCCAGCCGGCGGCCGTCATGGCGGGGGTGAGTTCGTGGGCGAGAAGATAGTGGCTGGTCAGGTTGGTGGCCAGAGCGTCTTCCCAGTGGGTCGGTGTCGTCTCCGGCCATGATCGGCGCGGGTAGGCACCGGCGTTGCTGACCAGGATGTCCACCGGGCCCAACGCTTCTTGGGCTCGACGGCACAGGGACCGTACGGCCTCGGCGTCTCGAAGGTCTGCCGACAGGGAGATGCAAGAGGGGAGGGAGGCTGAGAGCTCTCCTGCCGTTCGGTCGTCGTCGTAGTGGGCGAGCGCGATAGCGGCGCCGTCGGCTGCGAGGCGGCGGACGATGGCCGTGCCGAGTCCGCCGGTGGCTCCGGTGACCAGGGAGGTGCGGCCGTTCAGGGGGCCGGGCATGACGACTCCAGGGGGCAGAAGTAGGTGGCGGGGTTGAAGTCGGGGCTCATCGCTTCGGCGAACCGGGCGAGGAGGACGAGCCGGTCCGGTGGGGCCAGGTCGGCGAGGTTGTAGACGCCGAGGATGCGCATGGCCAGGTAGGGGCGGAGAAGGTTCGCCAGGTCGACCCCGGGCCAGAGGCGGTCGGCGACCGGCCGTACGAGCTGGTTCCAGTACGTGGTCACGGCGGCCCGCCGGGGAGCCGCGAGCCGTGGGGCGTAGTCGATGTGGATAGTGCTCGTGGTGTGCTCGACGTCCGCTCGTCGGATCTCGGGGATGTTGTCCTGGACGCGGACGAACGTGGCGGGGTGGCCGGCGAAGGCCGCCGGGTTGTACGTGGGCACGAGCCAGCCGCCGAGGGCGGAGGCGTACCAGAGGAAGTTGGCGAACTCACCGGGGACGCTGTTCATCCCGGCGGTGTCGTAGTCGAACCAGGCGAGCGGCTGGGCGAGGTTGACGTCGGTGGGGTCGCCCTGGGTGAGAGCTGCCCAGACCGGCTCGGTCGCGGCGAAGTGGGCCCGGAGCCAGCGGAGGGTGGCAACCCAGTCCAGCTGGTGCCGACGGCCGTTGACGTACAGGGTGTAGGTGTCGAGGCGGGAGACCGGGACGTCGATGAGGTCGTCGGCGATCGGGAAGTCCTTGCCGCCGTAGTACTCGTCGAGTCGGCCGCCGGGGGCCGCACGGTCCCAGTACAGCTTGCGGACCACGCGTGTCGGGTCGGTGGGTCTCGCCGTCGCGAGGATGGCCTCGCGGTACGCGGCGGTGAGTTGATCCATGTAGGCGCGGAGGTCGCTGCTCGGCTCGTCGGCGTTGATGAGATCGAGCAGGAGCCCGTGATCGGTGCCGCCGGGCAGACGTTCGTACGCGAGGATTCGCCCGCCCGGCACACGCAAGTGGGCGTGGAGGGTTGGCACCCGGTAGTGCGGGGCCAGACGTGCGTGCCCGCGCGCCTCGGCGAGGCTTTCCACCGGGTCGCGCGTGTACTTCAGGAGCAACGGGCGGCCGAGGAGGTCGACGGGACAGAGCAGGTTGCGGGTGAAGCGCCGCACCGGGCCGAGCCGCAGAGGGCTGCGGAAGGTCATGGCCGCACCCCGTTGAGCAGATCGAGGCACACTCGGGCCAGTTCGGCGGGCGGGAAGGCGTCCATGTGAACGTCGACGTCTGAAGGGATGGCGTCTCGGACGGGGCAGAGGTCGCCCTGGTGCATGCGGTCGGACAGGTCGGTGGCGACGGCGTGGTGATGGGGGAGCCCGGTACGCCACTTGCTGTGGCTGTGGCGCGCGTACAAGCCGATGACGGGCCTCTCGGGACTGCGCGTCATCGCGGCGAGGTGGGTGAGGCCGGTGTCGTTGCCGACGACCAGGTCGCAGTGCGGGAAGAGATCGGCGAGCTGTTCGGCCGGCACCCCGTCCAGGTGGAGCACCTGAACGTGGCGCCTAGGGGCCTCTGCCCTGACGCGGAAGCCGTCTTCCGCGTTGCCGCCGATGAGCAGCAGCCGGGCCTGTGCTTGCTGGGCTTCGGCGATCTGCTCGGCGAGGGCGATGTACCGCTGGGCGGTGTAGTCCTTGCGCTTCGGCCAGCTGGTGGCGGTGATGGCGGCGATGGTCAGGCCGCCCAGCCAGCCCACCGATCGCAGCTCCTCCACGAGATCGTTCGGGCCGGTCGCGAGGGTCGGCGCGAAGGGAGCCGTGCCGGGGAGGCGGATACCGAGGCGGCGTTCCAGCGCCAGGTAGTGGCGGGCCGGCAGGTCCGGGTGGGCGCGGCCGTCGCTCGACCAGCAGGGCGGGGCCGCTGGATCGAGTACCACGCTCACCACAGCCTCGGAGCCGTGCGCCTCGATCCCCGCGCGGTCTCCGATCACGGCGCGTCGACCGTGGGGCGTGGTGACTGGGCGGTGAGCGATCAGCCCGGTCCGGGCGATCAGCCCCGCGTACGGCCCCACCGCCCGGACGGACGTGCGAACCGACCGCAGCCGCAGCCAGTCGAGCACCGCGCGGACCCCCGACAGAGCGAGGAGGGTGTCTCCGAGCTTCCCCTCGAAGGCCACCACGACCTCGCCGCACCCACTCAGGCGGTGGACGAACTCGGCGGAGGCGGGCAGCGGGAGCGGCGCGCCGAGGGGGACGCTGCCACGGTCGTACCCCAGCGGGGTGGTGTGGACGGCCCCGGCGGGGACGACCACGGAGCCGTGGTGGAACCGGGCCCCTGGCGGGGCGACCGAGCTCACGCCGGGCCCTCGATCGTGGTGAGCGAGACCAGCGGCAGCTCCAGCTCGTCGAGCAGGGCGCGGGCTCCGCGCGTGGTGTCCTCCACCAGGCAGGCCGCCGCCAGCGGCACGGCGCCGGCCTCGCGGAGGCGGCGGGTGAGGTCGGCCAGGGTCCGACCGGTGGTGATCTCGTCGTCCACGATGACGATGCGCTGTCCCGGAGCGATGCCGTAGGCGAAGACGTCGGTGCGCATGGCGTGCGGCTCGCTGAAGCGGACCGCGCCGTCCAGGGGGAGGTGCAGCTTCCAGGCGATCTTGTACGGGAGGCGGGCGGCGTCGGCGAGAGAGACGGTGGGCAGGATGCCGCCCGCGTCCAGGCCCAGGAGGAAGTCCACGGGGCCGGCCCCGTCCGGCAGCTGCTTCTGGAGCAGACGCCACAGATCGGCCCCCGTGCTGGCAAGGGTGTCGGGATGCACCGGGCTTTCCAGGCCGTCCAACGAGTGGATGACACGCTCGCGGCGGCTGGTGGCTCCGACGCTGAGCCGTTCGACGATTCGGGCGGAGAAGGGCGGCAGGGTGACGGTTTCGGGCATGACGGAGCTCCTGTCGGTGAGAGGGAGGAAGGAGAGGTGCGTGGTTCAGGCGGCGAGCTGGAGGGCGTACCAGGTGAGGAGCTGGTCGACCGCTGCGGTGACGGGCTTGAGCACGAGCTCGGTGTCACCGTCACGCCAAGCGTTCGCGACCTCGGCCAGAGGAGGGACCGCGAGGGCCGTCAGGCCCGGCATGCGGGAGGCGGCGGCGAGGATCCGGTCGGGGCCGGACTCCCACTGGTTGTGCTCGCGCAGGAGAAGGCGGCAGGCGAGCACGAGGTGCTTGTAGAGCTGCCGCAGAGCGGTCGCCCCCTCCGCAGTACGCAGACGGCGCATGGTGAGCATGACCTGGGGCAGTTCGCGGACGGCGGCGAACGCGAGCTCGTCCCGGCTGATCGTCGGAAGTTCGAGGTCGGATGCCGCATGCAGGACGGGGCTGCCTTGCTGGAGCTGGTGAAGGACGAAAGCCAGGCGCGGAGTGAGGCGTCGGGCGGTCAGTTCTCCGGGCGTGACGAGGGTGGGGCCGAGGGAGGCCGCACCGCCGAGGGCCGTCCGGTACTGCTCCAGGGCCTCTTGGATGCCGCCGATGACCTCGTGCTCGGCGATCACCATGAGGTCCAGGTCGGACCAGCCCGCGATCCAGGTTCCCTCTCCGGGGCTTCCGGTCAGGGTGACGAGCCGTACGCCGGGGCCGTACGCCCGCACCGCGTCGGTGAAGTCGGCCGTCGCCGACGCGACTGCTGCCGGAAGACCGAGCCCGTACGGGGTGGCCACGCGCAGCGCAGTCGTGGAGGGCGGGGCGGCGATGCGCCGGAGGCGGGCGCGGAGGGCTGCGATGCTGCCAGTGTTGTCGATGACGTGGTCGGCCAGAGCGGCGACCTGGTGGGCGCCACGGCTCATCTTGATCTCGTCCTTCGCGGCGACGGCCTGGGCCGGTGTGCCGGACCGCTCGACGCGTACGGCGAAGGGGGTGTCCAGGTAGACGATCTGGAGCGTGTCGCCCCTGAGCTGCTTGAGCTCGGCGATCGAGGCATCGTCGTGGACGGACTCGATGGTGAACAGCTTCGTGTCGACGTGGGCGTCCGCGAAGCGGTTCAGCTCGCCGAGGAGCAGTTCGGCCTGCCGACGGGCCGAGAGTGCGTACGGGTCCGCGAGCCCTTCCCGATGGGCTGCCTGCCGTAACAGGAAGCCGATCTTGAGGCGTTGGGCGCCGCAGGTCCGCTGGACGAACTGTGCGCTGGTGCTCTTCCCGCACTCGCTCAGCCCGCCGAAGGCGAGTACCTGGCGCAGATGCCGACTCGGCTTGATCTCTGTCGGAGCGATGTCCTCCCGCCCGTACAGCTTGAAGCGGGCCGGTACGGGGAGCCGACGACGGCCTGCGACGACATCGTTGACCAGCGCGTCGAGAGCGGCGTACAGCTCCTCACGTTGCCCGTGAAGTGCCGGGACACGTCGACGGGCCAGCTCATCGCGGGTCGCCGCTCGCTCGCTGTGCCAGATCCGCAGCGTCAGCACCGACATGCGGTCCACGACGGAGGCGAGCGTCTCGGTGTGCAGCGGCACATCGGCACGGCCCGCGTCCGCCAGCGAGCCGAGGACTTCGTCAGCGCGCTCGGCGAGGGCGTTGCGTTCGGCGTTGAGCTGGTCGATCTCTCGCTTGCAGTCGGCGACCTGGGCGGCGGAGAGGAAAGCACTGCGCACCCGGTCCTCGGTGTCCCACAGACGCCCGTTGACGGTGTGGAGCCGGGTGACGGTGTCGTCCAGGCGCTGCCGGTCCTTGTCCTGGAGGGTGGCCATGGCGCGGGCGAGCCCCGGAGGCAGCACCAAGGGCGGGGAGTTCTGGGTCATCGGGGACTCCCGTCGGTGAGTGGAGTGAGGCCGAGGTGATGGAGTACGGCGCTGTGCACGTCGTCCAGGGAGCGGTTCTCGCAGTCCACGACAGCGGCGTACGTGCCGTGGCCGGCCTGGTGAAGCAGAACAGCGTGCAGTGTCTTCTGATAGGCCGGGTAGATCCCGGTCCACGGGCGGCCCTCGCGGGCGCTGGTGATGGCGTAACTGCGCTCGGCGTCGAGGGATGCGAGCAGCAGCACCGCGGTCTCCGATGCGGTGGCGCGCGAACCGGCGATGTCCGTCACGGTCTTGAACGCCTCGCCCACCGTCAGCTCGTCCTTGACCACGCATGTCGCGGTGGCCACAGCGAGGAGCATGGGCAGGCCACGGTCCAGCAGTCCCGTACGACCGGGCTCGCGTGCGGTGGCCCGCTTGGCGTGACCGACGAGCAGCATCTCCGTCAGCTCGACCGTCGTGGACGTCTCGAACCACCACCGGGCGTAGTCGCCGGCCGCTGCTCGCGCCCACGGCTCGGGGTCGTGCTCGTGGACGGCTCCCAACGCTTGGAAGACGTGTCGGCGCGTGGCCAGCCGATCGAGGTGAGTCGTCTTGCCGACGTTGTCAGGGCCGTTGAGGCTGATGAAGTCCGGTAACCGCTCCACCGCTCATGCCTCGCGGATCGGTGTGTCGAGGACGGAGGTGATCGCGTGGGTGTTCGTGGCGATGAACTCGGCCAACTCCGGCGGCATCAGGTTCAGCTCACGGACGGCCTGGGCGGTGAAGGGCACCCGGACCACCTCGTACCCGCCCCGCTCCGGCTTGTCGAACTCGGTGCCCGTCCGTGCGGCCAGGTCCATCGACTCCAGGCGCGCCGCGAAGATGTGCTGGACTCCGACGCCTCCCTCCAGCACATCGGTGATGAGGTGGACGAGCTCGGCGCGTTCCAGCTTGCCGCCCAGCTCCTCGAACACCTCCCGGTGCAGAGCCGCCTCGATGGTCGCATCCTCTTCCTCGACTCCTCCGCCGACGGACACCCAGTACGGCTCCCTGCCGGGCTTGGTGCGCTTGATGAGGACCAGTTCGTCGCCGTCGAGAAGGATGGCGCGGGCGTTGCGCTTGACGATGTCGGTCATGCCGTTTGCTCCTTGGGTGTGTAACCGGAGAGAACGGGCGGAGGGGCGCTTTTTGGCTGTGGCCACTTTCCCCGGTTCGTGAATACAGCATGGTGCAAACTGATCGCTGAGTGTGACGCACGAGTGCTGCAGCGATGCCGCAGTAATGCCGAACAGGACTGCCCGCACAGGGTGTTTCGGCGTTTCACCAGGTGACGGACGGGGGGGGTACGACGGTGGTGACTGTGCAGAGATGGTCCGGGCGCGAAGCACGGCTGCTGCGCGAAGCCCTTCGCATGAGCCTGCGTGACTTCGCCGCCTACCTCGGCGTCAGCGACCGCACCGTGTCGAACTGGGAGGGCGGCGGCGCGGGTTACCAGCCGCGTGCAGAGTCCCAGGCTGTGCTCGACACCGCGCTCGACCATGCGTCGGGCGAAGCGCAGACGCGGTTCGCGGCGGCGCTGGGAACAAACGGCGCTGCGCCACCCGTGACAGGCCGAATCGAAGTCGACTCCCACAAGTTCCTGCCAGTTTTCATCGGCGTCGAGCGCGCCGGCCGCCTCCGTGCACACATGAGACCGAGTGCGCACGGCGAGTGGCTGGAGTCCTCCTCGGCCCGCGTCGACCACCCCGAGGCACAGGAGTGCGTCCTTCACGTCTTCGCGTGCGGGGTGGCCGTCTTTCACCTCGTTCAGCCGCACCAGCCTGCCGCGCTCACCGACCTTGCGGTCTGGCGGTACCGCTCCTACGCCTCCGACCTGCCCTGGGCACGAGACAAGCTCCGCGACCTCCTGGACGAGGAACCCGCCCGCGTCCCCAACCCGGAGTACGTCCTCTCCCTCTACTGGCTCACCTCGGGCCCCTGGTCCGGCGACGCCCACGACACCGCACTGCGCCTGCTGTCCACGCCCTCTGTCCTGGTCGACCGCGGCGCCCCGGACGGCCCAGCTCCTCTGGGCGGTGCGGTCGAGGAGTCTCTCCTCGCCACCGGCTTCGACCACCCCGACATCGTGTCCTTCGGCGTACGGGGTGTGTCCACCGCCTACGCGGGCTGGTCCGGCGTCGCCTATGCCTCTCACTCCCGCGAGCGCAGCCTCACCATCGACGAGTTGGTCACCTGTGAACTGACCGTCCAAGCCCTCTGGTGCTTCACCCGCCAGGTGCAGCAGATGATCGAGGACGGCCAGGACCCCTTCATGCCCGAGCAGTACGGCTGGCGCTTCCTGCGTGCCGCCTCCTCCCGGCTCACCACCGCCCGAGCCCAGGAGACCGCTCAACACGTTCTGATGCGGGAGGCCATCATGAACACCAGCGGGCTGGCCGAACGGCTGCGCGCCGCGCAGGACGCTCTGCGAGAGGGCGTCCGGTGAGAACACAGGGCAGGAGAAGCAACGGATGGACATCGGCAGCGCCGCGCTGGTCGTGATCGACATGCAGAACGGCTTCGTGAACGAGCGAAGCCGCCACGCCGTGCGGGCGGTCTCCGATCTCGTCACCCAGTGGACCGGCGCCGGCCGACCCGTGATTTTCACCCGGTACTTCAACTATCCGGACAGCCCGTACGAGCGCTTCTTCCAGTGGCGCCGACTCCAAGAACCACCTGAGACCGACATCGTCCCCGAACTCGCGGAGGCGGCAGCCCGCGCGCACGCGGTCGTCGACAAGACCGGCTACACGCTCTTCACCCTCCAGGCAGCCGAACTGGTCCGTGGGGGCGGCTGGACCGACCTCGTCTTCTGCGGAATCGCTACCGAGAGCTGCGTCCTGAAGTCTGCGGCCGACGCCTTCGAACACGGCTACGCACCCTGGATCGTCACCGACGCCTGCGCCAGCGACGCCGGCCCTGACGTACACGACGCCGGCCTCGTCGTCGCGCGCCGTCTGATCGGAACCGGCCAACTTGTCACCACCGAGCACGTGGTCGACCAACTCGCGGCGTATGCAGGGGCTCCGATGCTGGAATAGCCCTATGGGCGACACGCTGTACGACACCGATCTGATCATCATCGGCGGCGGACCCGCCGGATGCGCCGCCGCACGCATGGCCGCCAGTGTCGGCATGCGCTCGGTTTTGGTCGAGCCGGACCGGCTGTGCCGGAACCTGTACCGAATCCCAGCCTTGAACAACGTTCTCGGCGGCTACACCGGCGGCCCCGAGCTGGCCGACGCCATCGTCGCCGAGCTGAAGGGCACGGAGCTGTGCCGGCTCGAACTCGGCCGGTACGTCACCGAGCTTCGCGCGGACGACGACCAGGTGACCGTCACGTTGGACACGGGCGCTTCCCTCACCGCCCCGTACGCCGTCGTCGCCACGGGCGTCGGCCCTCTCCAACCCGGCGACGCGCCCTGGATCACCGCCTGCGTCGGTCTGACTCTGCCCGCGCTCTGGCAGGCGGACGCCGGTGACGCCCAGGGCCGGACCCTCCTCGTACTCGGTGGCGACCGCCCTATTGGCACCTTCCTGCGCGCCCATCCGACCACGGACACGCGCCTCCTCGTGGCGTACCCGGCTGCCGACGCGTACAAGATCGACGAGGTCCGCGAGGACCCACGGGTCACGCTGCTCCCCGTCGATCACCTGACGCTGCACGGTGGAGAAGGTGCCCAGTTGTCGGCCGAGGCAGTGGGGCAGGACGGTATTCACCGGACGATCACGGCGGACGCGGCCTTCCTCAGCCTGGGAAGTGCCCCCGCCGCCCCACCCGGAGACCTGATCCGCGGCACGGACGGATACTGCCCGCCCACCGACCAGCACCCCCGCGTCATCGTGGCCGGTGACCTCCGCTCCGCCCGCTTCCAACGGATCATGACCGCCCTGGGCTCCGGCAGCGAGGCAGCGCTGCGCGTGTACTACGCATCCAGGGACCTGCCCCTCAAGGGGTGAGACAACGTCGAAGGGCCCCACCGCGAGCGGTGGGGCCCTTCGACATCGTGCCCGGTGAGGCACTGGCGGAGGATACGAGATTCGAACTCGTGAGGGGTTGCCCCCAACACGCTTTCCAAGCGTGCGCCCTAGGCCACTAGGCGAATCCTCCGCCGCAAACAATACAAGACGTTGGGGAGTGCTCGCGAACCCGATCCGCGGGGAGGTGCTGGAGGGGGTTCGGGGAGGTGGGGGAGGTGGACTTGTGGGGGTGGGGATCGGTTAAGGTGGGCGTCAGCCCCTCACGTGGCGCTATCTGACTGAACTCCCCCAGGGCCGGAAGGCAGCAAGGGTAGGTTGGCTCTGGCGGGTGCGTGGGGGGCCCTTGCGTGTCCGGGCGGGTGGGGTTGTCAGTGCGCCCCGATAACCTCGTAGGTGTGTCGTCCCTTGCGCTGTACCGCCGCTACCGCCCCGAGTCGTTCGCCGAGGTCATCGGTCAGGAGCATGTCACTGACCCGCTCCAGCAGGCCCTGCGGAACAACCGGGTCAATCACGCGTACCTGTTCAGCGGCCCGCGGGGCTGCGGCAAGACGACGAGTGCGCGCATCCTCGCCCGCTGTCTGAACTGTGAGCAGGGGCCCACGCCCACCCCCTGCGGCGAGTGCCAGTCGTGCCGGGACCTCGCGCGCAACGGGCCGGGGTCGATCGACGTCATCGAGATCGACGCCGCTTCGCACGGTGGCGTGGACGACGCCCGTGATCTGCGCGAGAAGGCGTTCTTCGGACCGGCCTCCAGTCGTTACAAGATCTACATCATCGACGAGGCCCACATGGTGACCTCGGCGGGGTTCAACGCCCTGCTGAAGGTGGTGGAGGAGCCCCCGGAGCATCTGAAGTTCATCTTCGCGACCACGGAGCCCGAGAAGGTCATCGGCACCATTCGTTCGCGCACCCACCACTACCCCTTCCGGCTGGTGCCGCCGGGGACGCTGCGCGACTACCTCGCCGAGGTCTGCGGCCGGGAGAACAGCCACGTCGACGAGGGCGTCCTGCCGCTCGTCGTACGGGCCGGTGCCGGGTCCGTGCGTGACTCGATGTCCGTCATGGACCAGCTGCTCGCCGGCGCGGGCGACGAGGGTGTGACGTACGCCATGGCGACGGCCCTTCTCGGTTATACGGACGGCTCCCTGCTCGACTCCGTCGTGGACGCCTTCGCGGCGGGCGACGGGGCCGCCGCCTTCGAGGTCGTGGACCGGGTCATCGAGGGCGGCAACGACCCGCGCCGCTTCGTCGCCGACCTGCTGGAGCGGCTGCGCGACCTGGTGATCCTCGCCGCCGTCCCGGACGCCGGGGAGAAGGGGCTGATCGACGCGCCCGCCGACGTCGTGGAGCGGATGCAGGCCCAGGCGTCCGTGTTCGGAGCCGCCGAGCTGAGCCGCGCCGCCGACCTGGTCAACCAGGGGCTCACGGAGATGCGCGGCGCGACCTCGCCGCGCCTCCAGGTCGAGCTGATCTGCGCCCGGGTCCTGCTGCCCGCCGCCTTCGACGACGAGCGCTCGCTCCAGGCCCGGCTCGACCGGCTGGAGCGGGGCGCCTCCTTCGCCACCACCGGCCCCGGTCCCGCCATGGGGTACGTCCCCGGCCCCGAGGCCCTCGCCCACGCACCGGCCCCCGTCGCCCCGCAGCCGGGCGCCGGGCCCGCCGCCGCACGCGCCGCCGTCCGGGGGGACGCGCCCGCGCCGCAGGCCCCGTACGGGCAGCAGGCCCCCGCCCCGGCTGCCGCGCAGGCCCCGGAGTCCGCCGCCCCGTACACACAGGCTCCGGCCGCCCCGCAGACCCCGCCCGCCGCCCCCGCGCCCACCCCACCCCCCGCCGAAGCGCCCGGCTCCGGGCAGCGGCCCGGGGCGTGGCCCGCCGCGGCCTCCGCGCCCGCGCCCGCCGCCGACCAGGGACGCCGCCCCGGCGGCTGGCCCACCGCCGCCGCGCCCGGCAGGGGCCCCGCCCCGGCGCCCACGCCCGCCCCGGCCGCGCCCGCCCCCGCGCCGCAGAGCGCCCACGCCGCCCCCGAGACCGCGCCGGGCATGGCGCAGGGCGCGGGGCAGGTGCGCAACATGTGGCCCGACATCCTGGAGGCGGTGAAGAACCGCCGACGTTTCACGTGGATTCTCCTCAGCCAGAACGCCCAGGTCACCGGGTTCGACGGCAGCACCCTGCAGATCGGCTTCCTCAACGCCGGAGCGCGGGACAACTTCGCGAGCAGCGGCAGCGAGGACGTGCTGCGGCAGGCCCTGGCCGAGCGGTTCAACGCGCAGTGGAAGATCGAGGCCATCGTGGACCCCTCCGGCGGCGCCGGGCAGCCCGCGCCGCCGCCGTCCGGGGGCCAGCGCCCGTACACCCCGCCGCCCGCCCCGCAGCGCCCCGCCGCCCCCGCGCCGCAGTCGTACGAGCAGCGGCCCGCCCCCGCCCAGCCTCCCGCCGCCCCGCCGCAGCCGGGCGGCTCCGGGGCCCCGGCCGGGCCGCCGCCGGCCGCCGCCGCTCCCGAGCCGCCCAGGGCCGTCGCGCCCGAGGACGACATCCCGGAGGCCGACGACCCCGACCTGGTCGACTCCGCGCTCTCCGGACACGAGCTGATCGTCCGCGAGCTGGGGGCCACGGTGGTGGAGGAGTACACGAACGAATAGCCCGCCGGCACCGACACCCTTCCGAACGCCGAACGCCGGACGCCGAGCGCCGAACGCCGGGCGCCTGGCACTGGGCACCTGACGCCGGACACCCGGCGCTCCGACGTGCCGCCCCCGCCCCGGCGCGGCACGCGCCCCCGTGTCCACGGATCGGCGGCCGTCCGGGCCCGCGCGTCCCGGCGGCTAGGCTGCACCCCGTGAAGGTCCTCGTCATCGGCGGCGGCGCCCGCGAACATGCCCTGTGCCGCTCTCTGTCCCTCGACCCCGAGGTCACCGACCTGTACTGCGCCCCCGGCAACGCCGGTATCGCAGAGGTGGCCGAACTGCACCAGGTCGACGCCCTCGACGGCGCTGCCGTCGCGCACCTCGCCACCGGGCTGGGTGCCGATCTGGTGGTCGTCGGCCCGGAGGCGCCCCTCGTCGCCGGGGTCGCCGACGCCGTGCGCGCCGCCGGCATCGCCTGCTTCGGCCCGTCCGGCGAGGCCGCCCGGCTGGAGGGCTCGAAGGCGTTCGCGAAGGACGTCATGGCCGGGGCGGGCGTACCGACCGCCCGCAGCTACGTGTGCACCACGCCCGCCGAGATCGACGCCGCCCTCGACGCCTTCGGCGCGCCGTACGTCGTCAAGGACGACGGGCTGGCCGCCGGCAAGGGCGTCGTCGTCACCGAGGACGTCGAGGCGGCCCGCGCCCACGCGCTCGCCTGCGAGCGGGTGGTCATCGAGGAGTTCCTCGACGGCCCCGAGGTGAGCCTCTTCGCGATCACGGACGGCACCACCGTGCTGCCGCTCCAGCCCGCCCAGGACTTCAAGCGCGCGCTCGACGGTGACGAGGGCCCGAACACCGGCGGCATGGGCGCGTACTCCCCGCTGCCGTGGGCCGACCCCAAGCTGGTGGACGAGGTCCTGGAGTCGGTGCTCCAGCCGACCGTCGACGAGCTGCGCCGGCGCGGTACGCCCTTCTCGGGGCTGCTGTACGCGGGCCTCGCGATCACCTCGCGCGGTGTACGGGTCATCGAGTTCAACGCCCGGTTCGGCGACCCGGAGACCCAGGTCGTCCTGGCGCGCCTGAAGACGCCGCTGGCCGGAGTGCTGCTCGCGTCCGCCAACGGCTCCCTGGACCAGCTGTCGCCGCTGCGGTGGAGCGAGGAGGCGGCCGTCACCGTGGTCATCGCCTCGCACAACTATCCGGGGACTCCCCGTACGGGTGATGCGATCGAGGGGTTGGGCGAGGTCGCGGCGCAGGACGCCCCGCACGCGTACGTCCTGCACGCCGGCACCCGCCGCGAGGGCGACGCGGTCGTCAGCGCGGGCGGCCGGGTGCTGTCCGTGACGGCGACGGCCGAGGACCTCGCGGGCGCCCGCGAGCGCGCCTACGCGGCGGCGGCCAGGATTCGGCTGGAGGGCTCCCAGCTGCGTACGGACATCGCCCGGAAGGCCGCCGAGGACGCGGCGACCGCACGGGCCTGATCCGGCCAAAAACGAGGACTCGCCCCCGTACCCCGTAGGCCCCCCACACCTCAACAGCTTTGCCCAAAGCCATTCCATCGAGTGACGGCTGAGCCATCCGGATGACGCCCGCCGCACCCCCAACTAGGGTGCGGCGCAGGCGTTCCGGCACTTGGCCCACCGGCATTGCGATGTCAGAGGCCGGTGCCACAGTGGGGGAGTGAGCAACACCGCCGTGGGGGCAGAGGGGGTGAGGTCCAGCCATGTCCGGTACCGGTACGGGTGAGGAGCCGGGCGCGCGTGCGGCGCGGGTCCGGGCGCTCGCCCTGCTGCGCATTCGCGGCAGGGCGACAGCGGCCGCGCTGCTGCCCGCGGCGCTGGCCGTGGTGCTGTTCGCCGCCGGGGCGCGGGGTTTCGCGAGCGGCGACGGCTGGGACGCGGCCCGCTGGGCGGTGGCCGCCTGCGCGCTCGTCGTCCTGCTGATCGCGGCGGCCGTCGCGGTCGCGGTCGCGCGGGCGAAGCCCGCGGTCAGCCCGACCGTTCCGCTGAGCGAGACGGCGGCCCCCGACCTCTACCGCCTGGTCCGTGAGCTCGCGGACCGGCTCGATGTGCCCGCGCCCGCCGCGATAGCGCTCACGCCCGACTGCGACAGCTGGCTGGAGGACCGGGCGCGCCCGCCGGGCGGTGGCTCCGCCGGGCGGGCCGAGGCGGCCCCGGTGCTGGTCATCGGGTCGCCGTTCCTGTGGTGGATGCGGGTGGGCGAGCTGCGCGCGGTCCTCGCCCCGGTCGTCGCGGGGACGAGCTCGTCCGCCCACCCCGACATAGCCGCCGCCCGGCGCTTCGTCCGGGGCCTCGACGGGGCCGTCGCGGACGCGGCCGCCCCCGGCCGGGGCCCGGTGGGCCGGGTGCTGCGGCTGCCGCGCGCCTTCGTCGGCCGGATCGCCCGGATGCTGCTGCGCAGCTGCCGCGGCCATGCCGCCGAGATGGAGCGGGGCGTGGCCGCCGCCGCCTCCACGCGCGCCCAGGCGGTGGACTACGGGGTGCGGATCGTCGCGCAGGAGCAGGTCGGCCTCGCCTACGCCGGCTGGGACCGGCTGCTCACCCGGGTCGCGCTGCCCGCCTGGCGGATGGGCCGCTGGCCCTCGCAGCTGGACGCGGGTGTCGTCTGCGCCCTCACCGAGCTGTCCCGCCGCGACCGGCTGGCCGAGGGGTACGCCTCCCGGCTCGGCGAGCGCCCCGCCTGCGACCTCCTGGAGGAGCCCGGCGCGGCCGACGAGGCGGTCTCCCTGCTGGCGGCCCGGCTGTTCCACGGCGGCCCCGCCGGGGCGGGCGCCGACTGGGCGCCGGTGGACTGGCAGCAGTACCCGGACGAGGTGGTCGACCGGAAGTGGCGCTCCGAGGCGGCCCGTCTGCACCGGGTCCTGGACGCCCTGGGCGACGACGGAGTGCCCACCCTGGCCCGCGTCGTCGACCACCTGGAGGCGGCGGAGAGCGGCGGCGAGGCGCTGGCGGCCGGGATCACCGCGGCACTGGCCCGCGAGGAGGCGGCGGACCGGGCGGGAGCCCGGGGAGCGGACGGGCCCGGTACGCCCCGGCCCGGCGCTACCGGGGCCGCTGCCCCGGTACAGAGCGCCCCCGTACAGAGCGCCCCCGTACAGGACGCCCCCGTACAGGACGCCCCCGTACAGAGCGCCCCCGTACAGGACGCCCCCGTACAGAGCGCCCCCACCGGCGCGGACGCGCCCACGCACGCCGGAGCCCACAGCGCGGAGGGGGCTCACGGCCACGCCGTGCACGCCGGTACGGACGCGCACAGCGCGGAGGCGCACTCCGGCGCGAGCGCCCCCGCCCCGAGTGCCCCCACTCCGAGCACCCCCACCCCGAGTGCCCCCGGCGGCTCCACGGCCCCCGCGAACGGCTCCACGGCCCCCGCCCACCATCCCGCCCGCGAGGACCTTCTCGCCCCCTGGGGCCCCGACCCCCTCCCCCTCTTCCCGCTGCAGCCGCCCCGTACCGGGATCGACCTGCTCGTCGACCACGTCGCGGCGATGGTCTGCTGTGCCGCCGTGGACACGGCGGGGGCCGCCCCCGGGCTCGACTGGCTCGACGGGCCCGCGCTGCTCGTCGGCGGGGAGCGCGGGGCGGATCTGGGGAGCCCGGTGCTCAGCCTGATCGAGGACGGTGACGCGGGCCCGCTGCGGTCCTGGCTGGACGCGGTCGGCGTACGCGTCGACAAGCCCGTACGCCTGGTCTGACCCGACCGGTCGCCACCGGCACGGAACGGACGTAACCGGAGCATCGAGTTCCGTTAAACGTCAATTCGCGACGAACGGTGACGGAGTGCGTGCGTTATGTGATGTGCTGGGGAACGGCGCCGACTGCCGGCGCGTCACTGTTGTTCCGGGGGTTGCGAGGGAGGGGGAGCGTCATGGGGGCGGAACAGATCCGTCGGTGGGAATCGGGTGCCTTGGCGCACGCCGTGACCGATCCTTTCGGCCAGGGCCCGCTGCCCTGGCTGCGCGGCAGCGAGAACTACTTCGACGACACCGGGCAGATCGTGCCCTGGTACGCGGACCCCACCCTGCACCGCTCCACGGACGGCGGCACGCGCACCGCCGACGACGTGCACCGGCAGATCAAGGGCTTCACCTCCACCGGAGCCGCCGCCCCCGGTGAGGCGATCGACTTCCACATCACGGTGGACCCGCCCCAGCAGTTCACCGTGGACGTCTACCGGATCGGCCACTACGGGGGCGACGGCGCCTCGAAGATCACCACGAGCCCCCGGCTCTCCGGCATCGTCCAGCCGGCCCCGCTCACCGCCGACCGCACGGTCTCCTGCCACCACTGGTGGCTGTCCTGGCGGTTGCAGATCCCGTCCTACTGGTCGATCGGCGCGTACGTCGCCGTGCTCACGACGCTCGACGGCTACCGCTCCCACATCCCGTTCACCATCCGCGACGACCACCCGGCCGACCTGCTGCTGGTGCTCCCGGACGTCACCTGGCAGGCGTACAACCTCTACCCGGAGGACGGCCGGACCGGCGCCAGCCTCTACCACGCCTGGGACGAGGAGGGCCGGCTGCTCGGCGAGGAGGACGCGGCGGTCACCGTCTCGTTCGACCGCCCCTACGCCGGCGCCGGCCTCCCGCTGCACGTGGGACACGCGTACGACTTCATCCGCTGGGCCGAGCGCTACGGCTACGACCTCGCCTACGCCGACACCCGCGACCTGCACGCGGGCCGGGTGGACCCGACGCGCTACCGGGGCCTGGTCTTCCCCGGCCACGACGAGTACTGGTCGGTGCCCATGCGCCGTACGGCGGAGCGCGCCCGCGACCACGGCACCTCGCTCGTCCACCTCTCCGCCAACACCATGTACTGGCAGGTCGGCCTCAAACCCTCGGCGTCCGGGGTGCCCGACCGGCTGCTGACCTGCCGCAAGCGCCGGGGCCCCGGCAAGCCCGCGCTGTGGCGGGAGATCGACCGCCCGGAGCAGCAGCTGCTCGGCATCCAGTACGCGGGCCGGGTACCCGAACCGCATCCGATGGTCGTGCGGAACGCGAACCACTGGCTGTGGGACGCCACGGGCGCCGGCGAGGGCGACGAGATCGCGGGCCTGGTGGCGGGCGAGGCCGACCGCTACTTCCCGCGCACCACGCTGCCCGAGCACGACAACCGCATCCTGCTCGCCCACTCCCCGTACCAGGACGGCGAGGGCGTGCTGCGGTACCAGGAGACCTCGCTGTACCGGGCCCCGTCCGGCGCGCTCGTCTTCGCCTCGGGCACCTTCGCCTGGTCCCCGGCGCTGGACCGGCCCGGCCATGTGGACGCGCGCATCCAGCGGGCCACCGCCAATCTGCTCGACCGGATCTGCAAGCGGGCCTGAGCGCGGGCGTTCCGCAGCGGGTCGCCGGGCCACCCGGTCGGCACCCCTCCGCAGCCGGGCGTTCCCGGATACGGGAGAATCGGAACCGTTCCTGGATCAACCTACGCGGAGGCAGCGTGTCCGGATTCGTAGAAAAGCCCGAGCCCGTGCAGGTACCGGGACTCACCCACCTGCACACCGGCAAGGTACGCGACCTGTACCGGAACGAGGCCGGTGACCTCGTCATGGTCGCCAGTGACCGGATCTCCGCGTACGACTGGGTGCTGCCGACCGAGATCCCGGACAAGGGCCGCGTCCTGACCCGGCTGTCGATGTGGTGGTTCGACCAGCTCGCCGACCTGGTGCCCAACCATGTGCTGTCCACCGAGGTGCCCGCCGGGGCGCCCGAGGACTGGGCCGGGCGCACGATGATCTGTACGTCGCTGCGGATGGTCCCGGTCGAGTGCGTCGCCCGCGGCTACCTCACGGGCTCCGGCCTGCTGGAGTACGACGCCTCGCGCACCGTCTGCGGCATCGGCCTGCCGGACGGCCTGGTGGACGGCTCCGAGCTGCCGGGCGCGATCTTCACGCCCGCCACCAAGGCCGCCGTCGGTGACCACGACGAGAACGTGAGCTACGAGGAGGTGGTCCGCCAGGTCGGCACGGAGACCGCCGCCGCGCTGCGCCGGACCACCCTGGACGTGTACGGCAGGGCCCGCGACATCGCGCGCGAGCGCGGGATCATCCTCGCGGACACCAAGTTCGAGTTCGGCTACGCGCCCACCGCGGACGTCGGCGAGCAACTGACCCTCGCCGACGAGGTCCTGACCCCGGACTCCTCCCGCTTCTGGCCGGCCGCCTCCTGGGAGCCGGGCCACGCCCAGCCGTCCTACGACAAGCAGTTCGTCCGCGACTGGCTGACCTCGCCGGCCTCCGGCTGGGACCGCAGGAGCGAGCAGCCGCCCCCGGCCCTGCCCCAGGAGGTCGTGGACGCGACGCGCGCCAAGTACGTGGAGGCGTACGAGCTGCTCACCGGCACCCCCTGGCAGTAGGAGCGACACCTCGCCGGCCGGACCCGGACCGGGCCCCGGCCGGCGAGGACTCCCGCCGGGGATGTACGGACACGAAGAAGGCCCCGGTCGAAATGACCGGGGCCTTCTTCACTGGAGCGGACGACCAGGTTCGAACTGGCGACCTCAACCTTGGCAAGGTTGCGCTCTACCAACTGAGCTACGTCCGCAAGCGCCGAAGCGCGAGACCTACTATACCCAACCCCGCTGCCGTGCGAGACGCACCGCCGCATGACGGTTCTCGGCCCCGAGCTTCGTGGCCGCCGCGGACAGGTAGTTGCGTACGGTCCCCTGCGACAGCGAGGCCCGTTCGGCGATCTCCGCGACCGGCGCCCCGTCGGCCGCCAGCTCCAGCACCTCGGTCTCGCGCACGGTCAGCGGCGAGTCCCCGGCGGCGATGGCGTCCGCCGCCAACTCCGGGTCCACATAGCGGTTTCCGGCGTGCACGGTGCGGATGATGCCGGCCAGCTGGCGGGCGCTGACGGTCTTCGGGACGAAGGCCCGCACACCCGCCGCGAGGGCCCGCTTGAGATGGCCGGGCCGGCCGTGGCTGGTCACGATCATCGTGCGGCAGTCCGGGAGTTCGGCCCGCAGCGATGTGGCCACGCTCACACCGTCCGCCTCCGGCATCTCCAGGTCCAGCACCGCCACGTCCGGCCGGTGCGCCCGGGCCATGGCCAGCGCCTCCGGCCCCGTCGCCGCCTCCGCGACCACCACCAGGTCCTCCTCCATCGCGAGGAGGGCGGCCAGCGCGCCCCGGATCAGATGCTCGTCGTCGGCGAGCAGCACCCGTACCGCGGTCATCGTCTTCCTTCCAGCAGGCCGCGTCCCGGCCCCACGATCACGCCGGGGGCCACCGTGGTCCCCGGCGGCATTCCCCGCTTGCGGCAGCCCTCCGCCTTGGTCAGCGGGATGCTGGCGGTCAGATGGAAGCGGCCGTTCTTCGCGAGCCCCGCCTCCAGCGTGCCGTCCAGCGCGCCGAGCCGTTCCCGGAGGCCGGCCAGCCCGGAGCCGGGGGTGCCCGACGCGGGAGCGGCGGCGGCCGCCGCCCCGTCGTTCTCCACCCGGAGCACCGCGGCGTCCGTCGTCGTGGTCACCCGGATCACGCACGCGCGCGGGTCGCCGTGGCGCAGCACATTGGTCGCCGCCTCCCGGACCACCCAGCCGAGCGCCGACTGGACGGGCGCGGGCAGCCGCTCCCCGCCGTCGCCGGTCACCGTGCACTCGATGCCGGCCGCGTTCAGCACGCCCTTGGCACCGGCCAGTTCGGTGGTGAGGTCGGCCTCGCGGTAGCCGCGCACCACATCGCGCACCTCCTGCTGGGAGGCCCGCGCTATCCGCTGCACCTCGACCATCTGGTCCACCGCCTCCGGCCGGCCGCGCTGCGCCAGCTCCACCGCGAGTTCGCTCTTGAGGGCGATCACCGCGAGGTTGCGGCCCAGCACGTCGTGCATGTCCCGGCCGAACCGCAGCCGTTCCTCGGCGACGGCGAGCCTGGCCTGCACGTCCCGCGCCTCCTCCGCCTGCCACATCACGCTCATGCTCCAGGCGCTGGGCCGCACCGAGATCAGCACCAGCACACAGCCGAAGAGGCTGCACGGCACCACGGCGGCCAGCGTGCCGTCCCGCACCCCGGCCGCGGCGAGGGCCCCGGTGATCAGGGCGGTGAGGCCGAGCGACTCGATCAGGAAGCGGCGGACCGGTACCAGCAGCACCCGGGTGATCACGAGGGCCATCGGGGCGTTCAGCGCCATGAGCAGCAGCCCGGCGCCGTTCACCCCGTCCACCCCGGCCAGCGCCGCCAGCAGCCCGATGGCCAGCAGCAGAAGCGCCACCGGGGCGAGCAGGCGCCGCACCGGGAAGACGGAGACGCCGAGGTAGTGCTCGTAGGAGGCGGGGAGGTTGCGGTTGCTCAGCAGGCACTGCGCCAGGCTCGCCAGGAGCAGCGCCACCCCCAGGGCCAGCGGGAGCGGTTCGTGGCGGATGTCCGAGTGGAAGGGCACCCCCTGCCAGGCCAGGGCGAAGAACCAGGGCAACGCGGAGATGGTGAACCGCGAGTAGAGGTCGATCCGCTCCATTTTGTTGCGTTCCTGCCAGCTGCGGCGCCAGCCCTGTACGCGGATCACGCCCCGCCTCCCTCTCAGCGTCGCGGGTCCCAGCGGAACCATCGCTGCACAGCAAACACCGCCAGTGCCGTCCAGGCCAGTCCGGTCAGCGCGGCGCCCAGCAGATCGGTGCCCTCGGGGACGCCGAACCAGCCGGCCCGGATCAGGGTCATCACGCCGGTCACGGGCAGGAATTCGCAGAACGCCGCGAGCCGGTCCGGGAAGACGTCCAGCGGGACGAAGACGCCCGAGCCCATCATCGAGATCAGGAACAGCGGCAGGGTCGTCAGCTGGGCCGTCTGCACCGTGCGGGTGACCACCGAGGTGACCCCGGCCAGGGCCGTCAGCAGCACCAGGCCCAACAGCACCCCGCCCAGCAGCAGTTCCGGGCGGTCGGGGGCGCCGAGGTCGAAGAAGAACGTGCCGGCGGCGACGATCACCGCGCTCTGCGCCAGCGCGAGGGCGGCGGAGGGCAGGGCCGTCCCGGCGAGGATCTCCCCGTCCCTGACCTCTCCGGTGCGCAGCCGCTTCATGACCAGTTCCTCGCGCCGGGCGACGTAGGCGGCGACCATGTTCATGTAGACGGCCTGGATGAGCACCATGCCGACGCCGCCCATGAGCGCGGCCCCGGCCATGGACAGGCCGGTGCCGTCCAGGTCGATGTTCTCGAAGGCCGACCTCATGGCCAGGATCATGGTCACCGGCACGAACAGCGCGACGAAGATCGCCGTCCTGTTCCGGCTGAGCAGCGTCAGCTCGGCGCGCCCGAGGGCGGTCAGCCGGCCGAGGGCCGTGGTGCGGGCGGCGGTGTCGGCCGCAGGGGTGGTCGCGGTGGTCATGGAACGGGTACCTCTTCGGTTTCGGCGGCGGACTTCGCGATGTCGAGGAACGCCTCTTCGAGCGAGGCCGCGCGCGCGTCGAGCTTGTGCAGCACGACGTCCGATTCGGCGGCCCAGCGCAGCAGTTCGGCGAGGGAGTCCTGGAGGCGGAACGTGCGGATCTCCACCCGGCGGCCCTCGGCGGCGGCGTGGAGGTCCAGGGGCAGCCGCGCGGCCGGTACGTCGTCGGGCAGCTCGAAGCGGATGCGGGCGGGGCGGGCGGCCGTCACCTCGGCGGGGGTACCCGCCGTGACGATCCGGCCCCGGTGCATGATCGCGAGCCGGTCCGCGAGGGCCTCCGCCTCCTCCAGGTAGTGCGTGGTGAGCAGGACCGTGGTGCCCTCCTCCTGGAGCCGGCGGACCAGCGCCCAGGTGTCGCGGCGGCCCTCGGCGTCCAGGCCGGTCGTCGGCTCGTCCAGGAAGAGCACCTCGGGCCGGCCGAGCAGGGCCAGCGCCAGGTCCAGCCGCCGCCGCTCACCGCCCGAGAGCTGCTTGACCCGGACCCGGCCGCGGTGGCCGAGGCCGACCAGCTCCAGGGCCTCCGCGGTCGGCCGGGAGCCGCTGGTGCAGCCCGCCCACATCCGTACCGTCTCGGCGGCCGTCAGTTCCGAGGGGAAGCCGCCCTCCTGGAGCATCACGCCGATGCGGGGGCGGACCGCCGCGCGCTCGCCGTACGGGTCGTGACCGAGGACCTGGACCCGGCCGCCGTCGGGGCGGTCCAGGCCCTCCAGCAGCTCGACGGTGGAGGTCTTGCCGGCGCCGTTCGTCCCGAGCAGGGCGAACAGTTCGCCACGCGCCACCGAGAACGAGACGCCGCTCACGGCCTCGAAGCCGCCGTCGTAGCGGCGGCGGACGTCCTCCGCCTGGATCACGCACTCACGGGCCATGTCGTCGCTGGTCATGACTCCACATTCCCCCGGCCGGAAGGCCGGGGGCAGTGCGGGCTGTCACCACCCCGCATGACAAATGTCATGGCCGACGGCGCGCGGGGGCCGTGTGCATGAATGCACGAAGAAGGCCCCGGTCGAAATGACCGGGGCCTTCTTCACTGGAGCGGACGACCAGGTTCGAACTGGCGACCTCAACCTTGGCAAGGTTGCGCTCTACCAACTGAGCTACGTCCGCATTGCCGCCACTCGGCTTTCACCGGTGGAGCGATCACTACCCTACCTGATCCACCGGAGTGGTCCTGCAGGAGTGACGCAGAGCGGGTGACAGGAATTGCACACTGCGCCTTCCCCCTGGAAGGGGGATGTTCTGCTACTGAACTACACCCGCACGCTGCGTGGGGTTCGGCCTTTTCGGCCTTGCCCCTCGGCGTGCTCCAGACTCTAGCCGACCTGCGGGGGTGTTGCGCAAGTCGGCTCCCCCGCAGGTCCCCGGCGAGGCCCCCGCCGGGGCCGGCCGAACCTGTCGAGGAGTTAACTCGCTTCCCGGAACGCCTCGTAGACGCTCTTGGGGATGCGCCCCCGGGCCGGCACGTCCATCCGGTGCGAGCGCGCCCAGGCGCGCACCGCCGCCGGGTCGGGTGCCAGCGCGGTGTGCCGGTACGGAACGGGCGCCTTGCCGCTCTTGCCGGTATTTGTCTGCTTGCGACCGGCCGCCATGTACGGGGCCAGGGCGTCGCGCAGTTTCTTTGCGTTGGACTGATTGAGGTCGATCTCGTACGACTTCCCGTCCAGGGCGAAGCCGACCGTTTCCGCCGCCGCTCCCCCGTCGATGTCGTCGGAGAGTGTGACCACTACGCGCTGCGCCACGGATATCGGTCCTTTCCTACGGCATCGACGCGTCTGGCATGCGCCGATGCCGGCCTTCCGGCTGTGAGCGCGGATGCGGGCCGACTGTTGTCGGCGCTCCGGGGCAATGCTGCATTCCCCGGTAATCATTTGTACAGCGGGAGGGACCGCATTGTGAAGCCCGCCCAATTACCTGCGCGTGTCCGGGTGCTATGCGGGTGGCCCTTGAGCATTTGTTTCGCGGCTTTTCCGCCGTCCGGTGATCGTTCGAAATCTGAGTGTGATCTGTCCCGTTTGATATCTACCCGCGTAGAATTTCCGGCCAGGTACGCTGAGAGGACCCGCGGGGGTCCGGGGTACCCCCTCCGGAGAAACAGCCGCACCACACCACCACACCGGGAGTGCCAGTGGCACGCGTCGTAGTCGACGTCATGCTCAAGCCCGAGATCCTCGACCCGCAGGGACAGGCGGTGCAGCGCGCACTGCCCCGTCTCGGCTTCGAGGGAATCGCGGACGTACGTCAGGGAAAGCGTTTCGAGCTGGAGGTCGAGGGGCCGGTCGATGACGCCGCCCTCGCCCGTATTCACGAGATGGCGGAGACCTTCCTCGCCAACACCGTGATCGAGGACTTCACCGTGAAGGTGGAGAACGCCGAGGAGTCGAAGTGACCGCTCGTATCGGAGTCGTCACCTTTCCGGGCACGCTCGACGACCAGGACGCCCTGCGGGCCGTACGGGTCGCGGGCGCCGAACCCGTATCGCTGTGGCACCGCGACAAGGACCTGCACCAGGTCGACGCGGTGATCCTGGCCGGCGGATTCTCGTACGGCGACTATCTGCGCGCCGGAGCCATCTCCCGGTTCTCGCCGGTCATGGAGACACTGATCGAGCAGGCGAAGGCGGGCCTGCCCGTCCTCGGCATCTGCAACGGCTTCCAGATCCTCACCGAGGCGCACCTGCTGCCCGGCGCGATGCTGCGCAACAACCACCTGCACTTCGTCTGCCGCGATCAGACGCTGCGCGTCGAGAACGCGGGCACCGCCTGGACCTCGGACTACGCCGAGGGCCAGGAGATCTCCGTCCCGCTCAAGAACATGGACGGCCGCTACACCGCCGACGAGCGCACGCTCGACGAGCTGGAGGCGGAGGGCCGCGTCGCCTTCCGGTACGTGGGCCGCAACCCCAACGGCTCGCTCCGCGACATCGCGGGCGTCACCAACGCCGCGGGCAACGTCGTCGGTCTGATGCCGCACCCGGAGCACGCGGTGGAGCCGCTGATCGGCACCGGTCGCACCGACGGTCTCGGTTTCTTCACCTCGATCATCAAGAAGCTGGTCAACGCATGAGCCTGGACACGGTCGAGCACGCGGCCGAAACCCCGGACACCGAGCAGCCCTGGAAGGAACTCGGCCTCAAGGAGGACGAGTACGCGCGCATCCGCGAGATCCTGGGCCGCCGCCCCACCGGCGCCGAGCTCGCCATGTACTCCGTGATGTGGTCCGAGCACTGCTCCTACAAGAGCAGCAAGGTCCACCTCAAGCAGTTCGGCGAGAAGGTCCCCGCCAACGACGCCATGCTCGTCGGCATCGGTGAGAACGCCGGTGTGGTCGACGTCGGCCAGGGGTACGCGGTCACCTTCAAGGTGGAGTCGCACAACCACCCCTCGTACATCGAGCCCTACCAGGGCGCGGCCACCGGCGTGGGCGGCATCGTCCGCGACATCCTCGCCATGGGCGCCCGCCCGGTCGCCGTCGTGGACCCGCTGCGCTTCGGCGCCGCCGACCACCCCGACACCAAGCGCGTCCTGCCGGGCGTCGTCGCGGGCATCGGCGGGTACGGCAACTGCCTCGGCCTGCCGAACATCGGCGGCGAGGTCGTCTTCGACGCCTGCTACCAGGGCAACCCGCTCGTCAACGCCGGCTGCATCGGCGTGATGAAGCACGAGGACATCCACCTCGCGAAGGCCTCCGGGCCGGGCAACAAGGTCATCCTGTACGGCGCCCGCACCGGCGGCGACGGCATCGGCGGCGTCTCCGTGCTCGCCTCGGAGACCTTCGAGTCGACCGGCCCCGCCAAGCGCCCCGCCGTCCAGGTCGGCGACCCGTTCCAGGAGAAGCTCCTCATCGAGTGCACCCTGGAGATCTTCAAGGAGAAGCTCGTCGCGGGCATCCAGGACCTCGGCGGCGCCGGGCTCTCCTGCGCCACGTCCGAGCTGGCCTCCGCGGGCTCCGGCGGCATGCGCGTCGAGCTGGACACCGTGCCGCTGCGCGACTCCTCCCTCTCGCCCGAGGAAATCCTCATGAGCGAGTCGCAGGAGCGCATGTGCGCCATCGTCGAGCCGCAGCACGTGGACCGCTTCCTGGAGATCTGCGAGAAGTGGGACGTCATCGCCACCGTCATCGGTGAGGTGACCGAGGGCTCCCACCTGGAGATCTTCTGGCACGGCGAGCAGATCGTGGACGTGCCGCCGCGGTCCGTCGCCCACGAGGGCCCGACCTACCACCGCCCGTTCGCCCGCCCGTCCTGGCAGGACGCGCTGCAGGCCGACGACGCCGGCAAGCTGGCCCGCCCGGCGAACGGCGCCGAGCTGCGCGAGCAGGTCCTCAAGCTGGTCTCGTCGCCGAACCAGGCGTCGAAGTCCTGGATCACGGACCAGTACGACCGGTTCGTGCAGGGCAACACCGTCCTCGCGATGCCGGAGGACGCCGGCATGGTCCGCATCGACGAGGAGTCCAACCTCGGTGTGGCCATGGCGACCGACGGCAACGGCCGGTACGCCAAGCTCGACCCGTACACCGGGGCGCAGCTCGCGCTCGCCGAGTCGTACCGCAACGTCGCCGCCACCGGCGCGAAGCCGCTCGCGATCTCGGACTGCCTGAACTTCGGTTCGCCCGAGGACCCGGACGTCATGTGGCAGTTCGCCGAGGCCACCCGCGGTCTCGCGGACGGCTGCCTGGAGCTGGGCACCCCGGTCACCGGCGGCAACGTCTCGCTGTACAACCAGACCGGTGACACGGCGATCCACCCGACGCCGGTCGTGGCCGTGCTCGGTGTGATCGACGACGTCACGCGGCGTACGCCGGTCGCCTTCGCGCAGGAGGGCCAGCTCCTCTACCTGCTGGGCGACACGCACGAGGAGTTCGGCGGTTCGGCCTGGTCCGAGATCGTCCACGGCCACCTCGGCGGCATGCCGCCCAAGGTGGACCTGGGCCGCGAGAAGCTGCTCGCCGAGATCCTGATCTCGGCCTCCCGCGACGGCATGATCGACGCGGCGCACGACCTGTCGGACGGCGGCCTCATCCAGGCGGTCACCGAGTCCTGCCTGCGCGGCGGGAAGGGTGCCCGGCTGGTCGTGCCGGACGGCCTCGACGCGTTCACGCTGCTGTTCTCCGAGTCCGCGGGCCGCGCGGTCGTCTCGGTGCCGCGCAGCGAGGAGCTGCGGTTCAACGACATGTGCGGGGCGCGCGGTCTGCCCGTGACCCGCATCGGTGTCGTGGACGGCGAGGAGATCGACGTCCAGGGCGAGTTCAGCATCCCGCTGAGCGAGCTGCGTACGGCGCACGAGGAGACGATCCCGGCGCTGCTGGCGTAGTTCCCGCACCGCTCGTACCGAAACCCCCCGACCGGCTCGTCCGGTCGGGGGGTTTCGCGCTGCGGCGGTCAGGTCGTCGTACGGGGTCCGGGCAGCCGGGTCGCCAGGATCAGGGCGAGGACCATGGCCCCGGTGGCGCAGGCGAAGACCGCGTCGGTGGAGGAGACGAAGGCGTCCAGCGCCTCCTGGCGGGCCCGGCCGGTGAGCCCGGCGATGTCGCTGGTGGTGCCGCCGGGGCCCCGGGAGGCGTACACCCTGCTGAGGACGGCTCCGAAGAGGGAGGCGCCGAGCGCGGTGCCGAGGGTCTGGAAGAAGCGGACTCCGGTGGTGGCGACGCCCAGCCGGCCGGGCGGGGCGGTGTCCTGGACGAGTTCGATCAGCTGGCCGATGAGCTGGCCGAAGCCGATGCCCATGAGCAGCAGCGCGCCGCGCACCGTCCACAGGCCGGTGTCCGTGTCGAGTGTGGCCAGCAGGGCGAGGGCGGCCGCGGCGGAGACGGTGCCGCTGACGACGAAGGTCTTCTGCGACCAGCCGGCCGCCACCAGTTTGCCGGACACGAGGCCGACGACGGTCATGCCGATCGCCATCGGGACCAGGAAGAGTCCGGCGGAGGTCGCGGCGACCCCCCGGACGACCTGGAGGTAGATCATCACGTAGACGATCGAGCCCATCATCGCGACGCCGACGAGCCCCTGGATCGCGAAGCCGTAGCGCAGGGGCCGCAGCGCGAAGAGCGAGAGCGGCAGGATCGGTTCGGCGGCCGTGGCCTGGCGCCACAGGAACAGTCCGAGCGCGACGGCGGCGGCGACGGCGAGCGCGGTGATGGTGGGCGAGGTCCAGGCGTACTCCTCGCCGCCCCACTCGGTGACCAGGAGCAGCGCGGTGGAGAAGGCGGCGGCGAGGGCGGCGCCGAGGAAGTCGATGCGGTGGCGCGTCGTGCGGGCGGGCAGCTCGACCACGAGGGCGGCGGCGACGAGGACGGCGATGCCGACCGGCAGGTTGACGTAGAAGATCCAGCGCCAGCCCGCGTGGTCGGCGAGGGCGCCGCCGAGCCAGGGGCCGAGCGCCATGCCCGCGCCGGCGATGATCCCGCCGATGTTGCCCTTCTTGTCGCCCCCCGTCCCTCCGCCCGTGCCCTCCTTCTTCGCTCCGGCGGCGGAGATCTGGCGCAGGACGACCATGGTGACGCTCATCAGCCCGCCGCCCCCGGCGCCCTGGAAGGCGCGTGCGGCGATCAGCTCGCTCATGGACTGGGCCATCCCGCACAGCGCCGACCCGGTCAGGAAGGTGGCGAGCGCCCCGAGGAAGACCTTCTTGGAGCCGAGCGAGTCGCAGAGCTTGCCGTACAGCGGCAGCGCGGCGGTCGCGGCGAGCTGGTAGGCGGCGATCAGCCAGGGAATCCGGTCCACGCCGTGCACGGGGTCGAGGTCGCGGACGATCGGCACGGTGGCCGAGGACACGATGTTCGAGTCCAGCACCGCCAGCAGGATCGTGACGACGCAGAGCGCCACGGCGACCCTCGATCCGCGGCGGGCGGTCGGTCGTTCGGCGGTCGGTCGTTCGGCGTTCGGTCGTTCTGCGGTCGCCTCCCGCGCCGGTGCGGCGGCGGTCGTGGTCGCGGACATGGCATGGCCCCCTCCCTGGGCGGTGCCGAGGCGCACCACCGTGGTGCTCCCACTGTCGCGGGTATTTATGTACTGAGTCAAGTTTTTATCTCGGATAAATCTTCATCCTGGTACAGTGAGGCCATGACCGAGGGCATGGGCCTGCGCGAGCGCAAGAAGATCGAGACCCGGCGCCGCCTGCTGGCGGCCGCCACGAAGCTGTTCTCCGAGCGCGGGTTCGACCATGTCTCCGTCGCGGAGATCGCCGACGCCGCCGACGTATCGAAGATGACCGTCTTCAACTACTTCGACTGCAAGGAAGACCTGGTCTTCTCGCCGCTGGAGGAGCACGCGGACGACGCCGCCCGGGTCGTACGGGAGCGGGCTCCCGGCGAGTCGGCGGTCGCGGCGCTGCGCCGGCAGTTCATCGAGGCCGTCGAGCGCCACGACCCCTCGGTGGGCATGGGCGACTCCCCGGTGGCGCTCGGCATCGTGCGGCTGATCATGGAGACGCCCGCGCTGCTCGCCCGCGCCCACTCCTTCTTCGTGCGCACCCAGGACCGGCTCACCGAGGCGCTGATCGAGGAGGGCGAGGACCCGGCCATGGCGCGCATCGTCGCCTCCCAGCTGCTCGGCACCCGCAACGCGCTGCTCACCGAGAACCGCAGGCGCCTGCTGGCCGGCGAACCGTCCGCCGCGGTCGCCGCCGACGCGGTCGTCCTGGCCCACCGGGCCTTCGACCTGCTGGAGAAGGGCCTCGGCGACTACGCGACCCGGGGCTGACGGGGGAGCGGGCCGCCGGCCCGACCTGACGGAGAGCGGGAACGTCGCGCCGCCGCCCGGCCGGCGTGTCGGTGCCGCGACGTAGGCTCCCCGCATGCCGCCTTCGCAGAAGCGAGCCCGTCGCTACGACCCGGCCAGGACCCGCGCCGCGGTCCTCGCCCAGTTCACGCACGTACGGGATGCCGTGCGCACCCTGACCCCGGAGCAGCTCGCCGCGCCGAGCGGCCTCGGCGGCTGGACGGTCCGCGAGCTGGCCGTCCACCTCACGATGGCCCCGGACCATGTCAGCCGGACGCTGGAGCTTCCCGCCCCGGCCCTGGCCAAACCCGAGGTGTCCCTCCTGGAGTGGCCGTTCACCACGGCCTCCCGTGCCCCGGCCGTCGCGGACGACACCGCCGCGCGGGCCGCCGCCCATCCCGACCTGGACGCGCTGTACGCGGAGGTCGCCGCCCGGTTCGAGGCCGCGGTCCCGGGCGCCTCCGACGACCGCCTGCTGGCCACCCGCGTCGGGGCCATGCGCCTCGGCGACTTCCTGGTCACCCGCACCGTGGAGCTGGTCGTCCACACCGACGACCTCAACGCGGCGACCGGGCTCTCCGTCCCGTACGACCGGCAGGCGCTCGCCGCGTGCAGCCGGCTCCTCGCGGACGCGCTGGCCGAGCGGGCGCCCGGCGGATCGGTGGAGGTCAGGGTGCCGCCGTACGCCGTGGTGCAGTGCGTCCAGGGCCCGCGCCACACGCGCGGCACCCCGCCCAACGTCGTCGAGACCGACCCGCTCACCTGGATTCGGCTGGCCACCGGGCGTACGGAATGGGCACGCGAGGTCGAAGCGGCGAAGGTCTCCGCCAGCGGCGAGCGCGCCGACCTGTCGGAACTGCTGCCCCTGATGGGCTGACCGGCGCCACCCAGATGCCGCATTCCGGGCGGCCGCGGTGTGAGGCTCGCCACGAAAAGACCGTTCGCCCCGTTCCCGTCCGGCGCCCGCCGACCGCTTCACTCAGTGCCACGAAGCGGGCCGGAGACCGATGCGTACGGTGGCCGGAAACGGTCGCCCGGTGGCCGGTGATCCGGGTGTCGCCTGCCCTGCGGCGGTTGCCGCGCGTAGATCAGGGACGGGTTGTGGTCACTGCGCGTGACCGCGGGGGAGGGGGTGGAACCGTGTTCCGGAGGGGCCTTCCCGGCGGTCCGGCGCGGCATCCCCAATTCGGACCAGTGGTCGATCTCCCCTACACTCGGTGGCGTGCCTCGTGGTGATGGACGACTCAACCACGACCTGCTCCCCGGAGAGAAGGGCCCCCAGGACGCTTGCGGCGTCTTCGGTGTCTGGGCTCCGGGCGAAGAGGTCGCCAAGCTCACCTATTTCGGACTGTATGCCCTGCAGCACCGTGGACAGGAGTCCGCGGGCATCGCAGTGAGCAACGGGTCCCAGATCCTGGTCTTCAAGGACATGGGACTGGTCTCGCAGGTCTTCGACGAAACCTCCCTGGGATCGCTCCAGGGCCATATCGCGGTCGGTCATGCCCGCTACTCCACCACCGGTGCCTCGGTGTGGGAGAACGCGCAGCCGACGTTCCGTGCCACCGCGCACGGCTCGATCGCCCTGGGCCACAACGGGAACCTGGTCAACACGGCCCGGCTCGCGGAGATGGTCGCCGACCTCCCGCGCAAGGACGGCCGCGCCACCCAGGTCGCCGCGACCAACGACACCGACCTGGTGACCGCCCTGCTCGCCGGCCAGACCGACGACGACGGCAAGCCGCTCACCGTCGAGGAGGCCGCCGCCCAGGTGCTTCCCCAGGTGCGGGGCGCCTTCTCGCTGGTCTTCATGGACGAGCACACGCTCTACGCCGCCCGCGACCCGCAGGGCATCCGCCCGCTGGTCCTCGGCCGCCTGGAGCGCGGCTGGGTCGTCGCGTCGGAGTCCGCCGCCCTCGACATCTGCGGCGCCAGCTTCGTCCGCGAGATCGAGCCCGGCGAGCTGGTCGCCATCGACGAGAACGGTCTGCGCACTTCGCGATTCGCGGAAGCGAAGCCCAAGGGCTGTGTCTTCGAGTACGTCTACCTGGCCCGCCCCGACACCGACATCGCGGGCCGCAACGTCTACCTCTCCCGGGTGGAGATGGGCCGGCGGCTGGCCGCCGAGGCGCCCGTCGACGCCGACCTGGTCATAGCGACCCCGGAATCCGGGACCCCGGCCGCCATCGGCTACGCCGAGGCCAGCGGGATTCCGTTCGGCAACGGCCTGGTGAAGAACGCCTACGTCGGCCGGACCTTCATCCAGCCGTCCCAGACGATCCGCCAGCTGGGCATCCGCCTCAAGCTCAACCCGCTCAAGGAAGTCATCAAGGGCAAGCGCCTGGTGGTCGTGGACGACTCCATCGTCCGCGGCAACACCCAGCGCGCACTGGTCCGGATGCTCCGCGAGGCCGGTGCCGCCGAGATCCACATCCGGATCTCGTCGCCGCCCGTGAAGTGGCCCTGCTTCTTCGGCATCGACTTCGCGACCCGCGCCGAGCTGATCGCCAACGGCATGTCCGTCGAGGAGATCGGCACGTCGATGGGCGCCGACTCGCTCGCGTACATCTCGCTCGACTCCATGATCGAGGCGACGACGATCGACAAGCCGAACCTGTGCCGCGCCTGCTTCGACGGTGAGTACCCGATGGAGCTCCCGGACCCGGAGCTGCTCGGCAAGCAGCTGCTGGAGACCGAGCTGGCGGCGGGCCCCGCGGCGACCGCGGCGTCCGACGCGCTGCGGCGTCCGTGACCCGGGCCGTCCGGCAGCCCTTCCCCGAGCCCCGTATTTCCACACGAAAGATCCCAGGCAATGTCTGAGACAACAGGTGCTTCCTACGCGGCAGCGGGCGTCGACATCGAGGCCGGCGACCGCGCCGTCGAGCTGATGAAGGAGTGGGTCAGGAAGACGCAGCGCCCCGAGGTCGCGGGCCTCGGCGGCCTCGGCGGCTTCGCGGGCCTCTTCGACGCCTCGGCGCTCAAGCGCTACGAGCGCCCGCTCCTCGCCTCCGCCACGGACGGCGTCGGCACCAAGGTCGACCTCGCCCGCCGCATGGGCGTGTACGACACGATCGGCCGCGACCTCGTCGGCATGGTCGTGGACGACCTCGTCGTCTGCGGCGCCGAGCCGCTCTTCATGACCGACTACATCTGCGTCGGCAAGGTGCACCCCGAGCGCGTCGCGGCCATCGTCAAGGGCATCGCCGAAGGCTGTGTGCTGGCCGGCTGCGCTCTGGTGGGCGGCGAGACGGCCGAGCACCCCGGCCTGCTGGCCGCGGACGACTTCGACGTCGCCGGAGCCGGTACGGGCGTGGTCGAGGCCGACCGCCTGCTGGGCCCCGACCGCATCCGCGAGGGCGACGTCGTGATCGCCATGGCGTCCTCCGGGCTTCACTCCAACGGGTACTCGCTCGTCCGCCACGTGGTCTTCGACCGGGCCGGCTGGACGCTGGACCGCCAGGTCGAGGAGTTCGGCCGGACCCTGGGCGAGGAGCTCCTGGAGCCCACCCGGATCTACTCGCTGGACTGCCTGGCCCTCACCCGTACGACCGAGGTGCACGGCTTCAGCCACGTTACCGGCGGCGGCCTGGCCAACAACCTGGCCCGCGTCATCCCGGACCACCTGCACGCCACGGTGGACCGCTCCACCTGGACGCCGGGCGCGGTCTTCGACCTCGTCGGCACGGCCGGCCGGGTCGAGCGGCTGGAGCTGGAGAAGACGCTCAACATGGGCGTCGGCATGATCGCGGTCGTGCCCGCCGACTCCGTGGACGCGGCGCTGACCACGCTGGCCGACCGGGGCGTCGACTCCTGGGTCGCCGGTGAGATCACCGCGCGCGGCGACCGCACGACCGGCGCCGAGCTGGTGGGCTCGTACGCACGCTGAGCGGGAACGGCCGGGCCGACGGGCCCGGCCGGTCACCGGCCGCCTTCACCCTCCCGTCCGGGACCGCGCGGCACCGGGACAGCACAAAACCCGGTCCGGAGCAGCTCCGGACCGGGATGATGTGTCAGCGCGAGGTCAAGCGCCGCGGCGCTTGGACGACGGACCGGACTGGTCGTTCTCGTCCTCGTCCTCGTCGTTGTTGTACAGATCCGCGTACTGTGCGTACGGGTCATCTTCCTCGTCGTCATCCTCGAACGGCTCCGCGTTCGGTGGTTGACTCGAAGTCGATGCGCCCAGCTCACTGGCCAGACGCGACAGGTCCGTCCCGCCGGTGCTGTATTTCAGCTGGCGGGCGACCTTTGTCTGCTTGGCCTTTGCCCGGCCGCGCCCCATGGCTCGACCCCCTCGGTGACGGGGCTCGACGGCCCCAGAGTCTTGACACGCGTTCATGTTTCAGACCGGACTCTCAGCCGAGAGACCGTGCCTGTAGTGCTTCAACGGTACCTGCTTCCGCGGCCATACGGTACGCCGCCCGCATCAAGCGCCCCGGAAGCGGACCCGCGAGACGCGCCGTCCTCGCTGGTCAACTGCGATTTTAACCTCTTATCGGCCGACGACCCGCCGACCGGCGTGAGTCTTGTCTCGCCGGTCGGCGGGCCGGGGCCGTACGGGGGTCGCGGATCAGCCGCGGCGCGCCTCCGCCATCCGCTGCTCGGCGATCCGGTCCGCCGCGGCGGCCGGCGGAATGCCGTCTTCCTTCGCACGTGCGAAGATCGCGAGTGTGGTGTCGAAGATCTTCGCGGCCTTCGCCTTGCACCGGTCGAAGTCGAAGCCGTGCAGCTCGTCGGCGACCTGGATGACCCCGCCCGCGTTCACCACGTAGTCGGGTGCGTACAGGATGGCGCGGTCGGCGAGGTCCTTCTCGACGCCCGGGTGCGCGAGCTGGTTGTTGGCCGCGCCGCACACCACCTTGGCCGTGAGCACCGGCACCGTGTCGTCGTTCAGGGCGCCGCCCAGCGCGCACGGGGCGTAGATGTCCAGGCCCTCGGTGCGGATGAGCGCGTCGGTGTCGGCCGCCACGGCGACCTCGGGGTGGCGCTCGGTGATCCGGCGCACGGACTCCTCGCGCACATCCGTGATCACGACCTCGGCGCCGTCCGCGAGCAGGTGCTCGACGAGGTGGTGGCCGACCTTGCCGACTCCGGCGACCCCCACTTTTCGGCCACGCAGCGTCGGGTCGCCCCAGAGGTGCTGGGCGGAGGCCCGCATGCCCTGGAAGACGCCGAACGAGGTGAGCACCGAGGAGTCGCCGGCGCCGCCGTTCTCGGGGGAGCGGCCGGTGGTCCAGCGGCACTCGCGGGCCACGACGTCCATGTCGGCGACGTACGTGCCGACGTCGCAGGCCGTGACGTAGCGGCCGCCGAGCGAGGCCACGAACCGGCCGTAGGCCAGCAGCAGTTCCTCGCTCTTGATCTGCTCCGGGTCGCCGATGATGACGGCCTTGCCGCCACCGTGCTCCAGGCCGGCGAGGGCGTTCTTGTACGACATGCCCCGCGCGAGGTTCAGCGCGTCGGCGACGGCGTCCGCCTCGGAGGCGTACGGGTAGAAGCGGGTGCCGCCGAGGGCGGGGCCCAGGGCGGTGGAGTGGAGGGCGATGACGGCCTTGAGGCCGCTGGCCCGGTCCTGGCAGAGGACGACTTGTTCGTGTCCTCCCTGTTCCGAGTGGAACAGGGTGTGCAGGACATCGACAGGCGCGCCGGTCACATCGGTCACTGTGGTGACTCCCAAGTACGAAGCGGCGGAACGACCCTCCTGAAGGTGGGGAGGGCCCACCGGCCCGCCCGCGTGTGGGACGGCCCGGTGAGCAAGAGCGTAAGTCCTACCCCCACGTAGATCTGTTCCAGTGCCGAGGATCACCCCCCTGGGGGGCCCGGCCGTGACACGATCACCGCATGTCGGTGGTGTCTTCGGTGCTGGTTCCCTACGCGTCCTACCTCCGGGTGTACGAGCCACTGGCGGCCTTCCCGGAGCCCGAGCGCGCCCACTGGACCCGTTACGCGGCCCGCGACCGGATGCCCACGGCGCAGGACGAACTCCGGCGCTCGCTGGCCGACTTGGCGGCGACCCCGCCCGCCGGGGTGCCGGTGCACGAGAGCGCCGACGCGTTCGTGGCCGAGGTGGACGGCGTGGTGTGCGTGTGCCCGTGGCGGACCCGGCTGCGGGGCTGGCTGGCGCTGGACGGGCTGGCGGAGCTGTTCCCCGGTCCGGTGCTGGACGCGGTGCTGCCGCCGGTGGTGCGCGGCCAGGCGCTGGCGGACCTCGAGCGGTGGGCTGCGCGTCATCCGGACGCCCGGCCGTGGATCAGGTCGGCGGTGTGGCAGGTCCCGGTCCGCTGGTTCGTGCTGTTCGCGGACGAGGAGCGGGAGCATGTGGCGGCCGGGCCGGACGGGGAGCCGCCGGTGTTCCGGTACCGGACGCCGATGGTCGAGGCGCGGCGCCGGCTGGCCAGGTCGCTGCGGACGCTGCGGGAGACGATGGACGAGGGTCCGCTGACCACGGGCCTGGTCGACGTCGGGCGGTGGCTGGAGGAGTTCCACCCGCGCGCGCTGGTGGAGCTGGACTACGGCGGGCTGGTGCACGCGCTGTCGGAGCGGCAGCTGAGCGACGACCGGAGCGCGGCCGACGTGGCGGAGGGCATCGCCGCGCTGCGGGCAGGGGACGCGGAGCGGGCCGCCGAGGCGTACGCGCGGCTCGCGGAGCGTTGGCGGGCCGTGAGGGACCGTCAGTTCGCCAACTGAGGGCGGAGCCGTCCCAAAGGAGACCGGACGGTCTGGACATCACTCCTGCGCGAGGGCGTGAACCTGTTCCCGGTGTGACCCGTGGGGGTGAAGTGGCCCCTGTGACGCAGGGGGTGGCGGGACCTACGTCCCGAACCGGGCCTTTGTCTCAACCGTGATGGATAGCACTTACGGGGCCCTTGCGCCCTTCCCTACCCCTCGTGCCAAAATAGGACAAGGAGTCCGGCGAGGACTCCATCCGTCCATGTATGGGCGGATCGCTCAGCATTGCACGCTATGGGGGGTCTGATGACTCCTGATCGCTCTGTGACTGATCGTCACGGTGGTGTGACTGTCCGCTATGGCATGGTCCATCGGCTTTCCGTCGCTGATGGACACCTGGGAGGGCAATTCCATCGGTTTGGCCGACGTGGCTGGACGGATGGTGTAGTTGTAGTGCCGAGGACAAGCCGTTCGTCCTATAACCGACTCGGCCCGCGTCCGCCATTTCGGGCAACGCGGGTCAAGGTGCAGAATTTAGAGGAAAGAACCGAGATGGTTCGGTTCTCCCGAGGAGGCCGCTCATGACCGCTCGCACCCCTGATGCCGAGCCGCTGCTGACCCCGGCTGAGGTTGCCACGATGTTCCGCGTGGACCCGAAGACGGTTACCCGTTGGGCGAAGGCGGGCAAGCTCACGTCCATTCGCACGCTCGGCGGGCACCGCCGGTACCGCGAGGCGGAGGTCCGTGCCCTGCTGGCGGGCATTCCGCAGCAGCGCAGCGAGGGCTGACAAACCCCCTGTCACCCCTTCACACCTGGGCTTTTGGGTCCCCCAACCCGCTTGCCCGCTCATAGCTCCATATGACGGGCGCCCGCCCCAACGGGCGCCATACCCGTGCCAAGCGGGTCATGTCATCCGATCGCGCTGGACTCCGCCGGGTCCAGCGCGATTTTTTGTGCCCGCCGGCGGCCCGGTTCGTACCTCGCGGTTCGTACCTCGCGGTACGTACCTCGCGGTACGGTTCCGCGCGCCGTCCGGGGTCTGCGGCCGGGAGCCCCGGGGGTCGCCGGGGGGTGTCGCGGTGACAAACGGACGACATCCCTCCGGGGGTGCAATTGCACATATTAAATTCGCCAGTTGTAGGAAGGGTGTAAAGTCCCCCCTTCTCAAAACTGATTCAGTGACACCCGTCACACCGCATGACTGTTGCCATCTACGAGCCTGCCACTGTGAGGAAGCCGACGGGGGGAGCCGAAGGTCATGTCGTGGGAGGACTTACGTCCCTGGCCCCCGAAGCCCCTGCCGGGGCCCGCCGGTGCCCTGCGGGCGCCGTGGGCGGTCCGGCGGGGCTCTCGCCCGGCCGGACGCTCCGGGGGGCCGTCACGGGCTCCGTGGCGAGCCGCAGCAGCCGGGCGCAGACCGCGCAGCGCCGGGTGAGGTGACGGTAGCCGGAAGCGGCGGCCAGATGGGCCCTCAGCAATGCCCGGACGGCGTGCCGGGGCCCCCTCCCGTGCTCCCGCGCCGACTCGGCCGTGGTTGCCCCCATCGCGCCACCTCCCGGTGGATGCGCGCCGCCCCGCTCCGGGAATCCGGGGGCGGGCCCTGGTTTCTGAGTACTCGTCGGCGGAGGCCGGAGTCAAGACGCGCGAAGGCCCGGATTCATGGAATCCGGGCCTTCGGTACTGCGGTCCTGACGGGATTTGAACCCGCGGCCTCCACCTTGACAGGGTGGCGAGCACTCCTAACTGCTCCACAGGACCAGGTTTCGCGGCCTTCCTCGCGTCCGGCTGCGAAAACAGACTGTACAGGAGTTCTGCGGGTGCGGTCGAACTCACCGCGGGTGGCGGCTCCGTCACGGCGCGCGCCCGGGGCGTCCCCCGGACGCCCCTAGGGCGCGGCGGCGTCGATGGCCTTCACGATGCGCTTGTCCGAGACGGGGAACGCGGTGCCCAGGGCGTGCGCGAAGTAGCTCACCCGCAGCTCCTCGATCATCCACCGGATGTCCAGGACCTCCTGCGGGACGGGCCGGCCCTTCGGCAGCTGCTCCAGCAGCCAGGCGTACTCGTCCTGCATCTCGTGGACCTTGTCCATGCGCGTGGTGTCGCGCTGGACGTTGGTCGGCATCTGCTGGAGCCTGCGGTCCTCGGCGACCAGGTAGCGCATCAGGTCGGGCAGCCTGCGCAGCCCGGTCGCGGTGACGAAGCCGGGCGGCATCAGGCGCGCCAGGTGGTCGCGTACGTCCGTGACGTTGTTGATCAGCACCAGGCTGTTGGTGGTCTTGAGCCGGCGCTCGCACGCCTGCCAGGCCGCGAGGATCTGCTGCACCTGGTCGATCGTGCGGACGGTCAGGTCCACCAGGTCGGCGCGCACCTTGTCGAACAGCTTCCGGAACGACGCCTCGTCCCAGGCGGGGCCGCCGTGCGCCGCGATCAGCCGGTCCGCGGCCGCCGTCGCGCAGTCGTCGAACAGGGCCTGGACGGAGCCGTGCGGGTTGCGGGACAGGGCCAGCTTCTGCTGGTTCGTCAGCGTGTCCGAGGCGAACTTCGCCGGGTTCACCGGGATGTTCAGCAGGATCAGCTTCCGGGTGCCGCGCCACATCGCCTGCTGCTGCTCGGCCTCCGTGTCGAAGAGGCGTACGGCGACGGTCTCGCCCTGGTCGACGAGCGCCGGGTACGCCTTCACCGGCTGACCGGCCAGTGGGGTCTCCCCTGCTCGAACGGAGCTGAGAGCTTGGGGAAGCGTTTCGAAGACCTTGTCCAGCGTGCCGATCGTCCAGTCCTTGAGGCCCGAGCGCTCGATGGACTCGCCGGAGGGCCCCGCGGTGGCCGCGGCGGCCTTGGAGAGGGCCTGCCGGGCCTTCGGGCGCAGCCGCAGCCGCAGCGCCTCCAGGTCCTTGTCCTCGGCGACCCTGCGGCGCCGCTCGTCCACGATCCGGAACGTGATCTTGAGGTGGTCCGGGACCCGGCCCAGGTCGAAGTCGTCCGCGGTGACCGGGACGCCGACCATGCGCTGGAGCTCGCGGGCCAGCGTCACCGTGATCGGCTCCTGGAGGGGGACGGCCCGCTCCAGGAACTTGGCGGCGTAGTTCGGCGCGGGCACGTAGTGCCGGCGGACCGGCTTGGGCAGCGAGCGGATCAGTTCGGTGACGACCTCCTCGCGCAGGCCGGGGATCTGCCAGTCGAAGCCCTCGGCTGTGACCTGGTTCAGCACCTGGAGCGGAATGTGGACGGTGACCCCGTCGGCGTCCGCGCCCGGCTCGAACTGGTAGGTCACCCGGAACTTGAGCTTCCCCTGCCGCCAGGAGTCCGGGTAGTCGTCCTTGGTGACGGCCCCGGCCTTCTCGTTGATGAGCATCGAGCGCTCGAAGTCGAGCGCGTCGGGCTCGTCGCGGCGCTTGTGCTTCCACCAGGAGTCGAAGTGGGCGCCGGAGACGATGTGTTCGGGGATGCGCTGGTCGTAGAAGTCGAACAGCGTCTCGTCGTCCACCAGGATGTCGCGGCGCCGGGCGCGGTGCTCCAGCTCCTCGACCTCGCCGAGCAGTTTGCGGTTGGCGTGGAAGAACTGGTGGTGGGTGCGCCAGTCGCCCTCGACCAGGGCGTTGCGGATGAAGAGGTCCCGCGAGGTCTCCTGGTCGATCCGGCCGAAATTGATCTTGCGCTGGGCGACGATCGGTACCCCGTACAGGGTGACCCGCTCGTACGCCATGACGGCCGCCTGGTCCTTCTCCCAGTGCGGTTCGCTGTAGGTGCGCTTCAGCAGATGCTGGGCCACCGGCTCGATCCACTCCGGCTCGACGCGGGCGTTGACCCGTGCCCACAGCCGGGAGGTCTCCACCAGCTCCGCGGACATCACGAACCGGGGCTGCTTCTTGAACAGCGCCGAACCGGGGAAGATCGCGAACTTGGCGCTGCGGGCGCCCAGGTACTCGTTCTTCTCGGTGTCCTTGAGGCCGATGTGCGACAGCAGCCCGGACAGCAGCGAGGTGTGCACCGACTGCTCGGACGCGTCCTCGTCGTTCAGGGAGATGCCCATCTGCTTGGCGACCGAGCGCAGCTGGGCGTAGATGTCCTGCCATTCGCGGATGCGCAGGAAGTTGAGGTACTCCTGTTTGCACATCCGGCGGAAGCTGGAGGAGCCGCGCTCCTTCTGCTGCTCGCGGATGTAGCGCCACAGGTTGAGGAAGGCCAGGAAGTCGGAGGTCTCGTCCTTGAACCGGGCGTGCTGCTGGTCGGCCTGCGTCTGTTTGTCGGAGGGCCGCTCGCGCGGGTCCTGGATGGAGAGCGCGGCGGCGATGACCATGACCTCGCGTACGCAGCCGTTGCGGTCGGCCTCGACGACCATCCGGGCCAGGCGGGGGTCCACCGGGAGCTGCGAGAGCTTGCGGCCGAGCGGGGTGAGCCGCTTCTTGGGGTCCTTTTCGGTGGGGTCGAGCGCCCCCAGCTCCTGGAGGAGCTGGACGCCGTCGCGGATGTTGCGGTGGTCCGGCGGGTCGATGAAGGGGAACTTCTCGATGTCGCCGAGGCCGGCGGCGGTCATCTGGAGGATGACGGAGGCCAGGTTCGTCCGCAGGATCTCCGCGTCCGTGAACTCCGGGCGGGTCAGGAAGTCGTCCTCGGAGTACAGCCGGATGCAGATGCCGTCCGAGGTACGGCCGCAGCGGCCCTTGCGCTGGTTGGCGCTGGCCTGCGAGACGGGCTCGATGGGCAGCCGCTGGACCTTGGTGCGGTGGCTGTAGCGGGAGATGCGGGCGGTGCCCGGATCGATCACGTACTTGATGCCGGGCACGGTCAGCGAGGTCTCGGCGACGTTGGTCGCCAGAACGATCCTGCGTCCGGTGTGGCGCTGGAAGACGCGGTGCTGTTCGGCGTGCGACAGGCGTGCGTAGAGGGGGAGCACCTCGGTGTGGCGCAGATTGCGCTTGTTGAGGGCGTCGGCGGTGTCGCGGATCTCGCGCTCGCCGGAGAGGAAGACCAGGACGTCGCCGGGGCCCTCGCCCTGGAGCTCGTCCACGGCGTCGCAGATGGCGGTGATCTGGTCGCGGTCGGCGTCGTCGCCGTCCTCCTCCAGGAGGGGGCGGTACCGCACCTCCACGGGGTACGTACGGCCGCTGACCTCGATGATCGGCGCGTCGCCGAAGTGGCGCGAGAAGCGTTCCGGGTCGATGGTCGCGGAGGTGACGACGACCTTCAGATCGGGGCGCCGGGGCAGCAGCCGGGCCAGATAGCCGAGCAGGAAGTCGATGTTCAGGGACCGCTCGTGGGCCTCGTCGATGATGATCGTGTCGTACGCCAGCAGCTCGCGGTCCGTCTGGATCTCCGCGAGGAGGATGCCGTCCGTCATCAGCTTGACGAAGGTCGCGTCCGGGTTCACCTGGTCGGTGAAGCGGACCTTCCAGCCGACCGCCTCGCCCAGCGGGGTCTTCAGCTCGTCGGCGATCCGCTCGGCCACCGTGCGCGCGGCGATCCGGCGCGGCTGGGTGTGCCCGATCATGCCCCGGACGCCCCGGCCCAGCTCCATGCAGATCTTGGGGATCTGGGTGGTCTTGCCGGACCCGGTCTCACCCGCGACGATCACGACCTGGTGGTCGCGTATCGCCTCCAGGATCTCGTCCTTCTTCTGACTGACCGGGAGCTGTTCGGGGTAGGTGACGGCGGGCATCCGGCCGGCCCGCAGGCCGAGCCGTTCGGCCGCCTTGTCCGCCTGGGCGGCGATCTCGTCCAGCACGGCCCGCTGTGCCTCGGGCTTACGGATGCGGCGGGCTCCCTCGAGACGGCGGCCGAGCCGGTTCGCATCGCGGAGGGAGAGCTGTGCGAGCCGGGACTGGAGATCGGCGAAGGAAGTAGACATACGGACCCCAGGGTCTCACCCGGGCCGGAGGAACGGCGAACCCATTTCGCGCGAAAGGGCGGCCCGGCGGAGCCTGGTAGCGGACCGGCCCAGCCGTTAGGATCACGCGCAACTCGGACCTGAAGGGATACGGGGCCGGCCGCCGCAGGGCGTGCCCCCCTCGGTGACGATGCGCGGAATACTCCTCGCCGGCGGTACGGGTTCCCGTCTGTGGCCGGCGACGCGGGCGGTGTCGAAGCAGCTTCTGCCGATCTTCGACAAGCCGATGATCTATTACCCGTTGACCACGCTGGTGATGGCGGGGGTGCGCGAGATCCTCATCGTGACCGGCCCCGACGACCGGCAGCACTTCCGCCGGCTGCTCGGCGACGGCTCGCAGTTCGGTCTGCGTCTGGAGTACCGGGTGCAGGAGCGCCCCGAGGGGATCGCCCAGGCGCTGTTGATCGGCGCGGACTTCATCGCGGACCGGCCGGTGGCGCTGGTGCTCGGGGACAACCTCTTCCACGGTGCCGGTCTCGGCACGCGGCTGCGGCGGTACGCCGATCCGGTGGGGGCGCGGATCTTCGCGTACCGGGTCGCCGACCCCTCGGCGTACGGCGTCGTGGAGTTCGACGCGGACGGCACCGCGCTGTCCATAGAGGAGAAGCCGGTGCGGCCGCGCTCGCGCTACGCGGTGCCCGGTCTCTACTTCTACGACAACCGCGTGGTCGGGATCGCGGCCGGTCTCGCCCCCAGCGCGCGGGGCGAGCTGGAGATCACCGCGGTCAACGAGGCGTATCTGCGGTGGGGCGAGCTGAAGGTGACGGCGCTCGACCGGGGCACGACCTGGCTGGACGCCGGGACGTTCGCCTCGATGGTCGGCGCGTCGGAGTACGTACGGGTCGTCGAGGAGCGGCAGGGACTGAAGGTCGGCTGTCTGGAGGAGACCGTGTGGCGGTGCGGGCTGATCGACGACGCCCAGCTGCGCGCGCTGAGCGGGCCCCTGCTCGCCAGCGGCTACGGCCGCTACCTGCTGGATCTGCTGGACGAAGGGGGGACGGCCTGATGGACGTGCGTGCGCTGGGCATCGCGGGCGCCTGGGAGATCCGGCCGGTGCGCAGGGCCGATCCGCGCGGGCTCTTCCTGGAGTGGTACCGCGCCGATGTGCTCGCCGAGGCGGTCGGCCATCCGCTGCGGCTCGCCCAGGCCAATCTGTCGGTGTCCGCGCGCGGGGTGGTGCGGGGGGTGCACTACGCGGACGTGCCGCCGGGGCAGGCCAAGTACGTGACGTGCGTACGGGGCGCCTGTCTGGACGTGGTGGTGGACCTGCGGACGGGCTCCCCGACGTACGGGCGCTGGGAGGCGGTGCGCCTGGACGACGTGCGGCGGGCGGCCGTGTATCTGGCGGAGGGGCTGGGGCACGCGTTCTGCGCGCTGGAGGACGACACGACGCTGAGCTATGTGTGCTCGGAGCCGTACCGGCCGGCGGCGGAGCACGCGGTGCATCCGCTCGATCCCGAGCTGGCCATCGACTGGCCGGTGGCGCGGCCCCTGCTGTCCGAGCGGGACCGGGCGGCGCCGACGCTGGCGCGGGCGCGGGCGGCGGGGACGCTGCCGGAGTACGCGGCGTGCCGTGCCTACAGCGGCGGACTCCGGATAGCGAACGCCCCCGTCAAGTGAATTCCGTTTACAAGTTCCGCGGCGACTGGAGCAGTGGGCTCCGTTTGTGGGCGTACTGGGGCCGCCGACGGCCGTGACGGGGTCGCCAGGACGTTTCGGCGGATGCCGTCACGCCACCTTTTGTCCGTTTTTTGGATGTGATCATCTTGGGGTGGTCCATGATCAGCAGTGTTATTCCCGCCGAATCGGACAATCGGTGATCTTCTTCCGCTTCAATACAGACTCTTTACACTCCTTCACGTGGGTGCCATGATTGGCGCACGCCGGGAGCGTGATGGAAATAACACGGACATCATGTGATGGTCGTGTCCATTCCGAGGGCGGTCGGCGCTATTCATCATCGGGGGGCTTTACGTGACTGGCTATTCGGTTCTGGTGCCTTTTTTACCTCGGCGCCCCGAGCAGTTGCTTCCTTATGCCGGCCTGGTCCAGTGGACCCGGGCCGAGCGCCTGTGGCAGGGGCAGGCACTGTATGTGGAGCCGCACCAGGGCTTCGCACATGCCGCCGGCGCGGGTTTCCGGGTGCCGGTCGGCCTCGGCGTCACGCTGATGCCGCTGCGGCACCCGTACGAGGCGGCCGTGCAGGCGCGGTCCGTGGCGCTGGCGACGGGACAGCCGGTGGTGGCCGGATTCGGCCCCGGCGGCCGCTCGATGCAGCGCAGCCTGCTGGGCGAGCCGTACCGCAGTCCGCTGACCGCGGCGCGCGAGTACCTGACGATCGTGCGCGGGCTGCTCGCCAACGAAGTCGTCGACGTCAAGGGCGAGTTCGTCTCGTTCCAGGGCGCACTTCCCGCCTTCCCCGCCCCACCCGTCGAGCTGGGGCTCGGCGTGCTCAGACCGGCCATGGCGCGGCTCGCGGGAGAGATCGCCGATGTGGCGATCACCTGGTTGACCCCCGCCTCCTATCTGGCCGACATCGTGCTTCCGGCGCTGCGTGAGGGAGCCGCGCGAGCGGGTCGGCCGGTACCCCGGCTGACCGCGATCGTGCCGGTGGCGCTGGAGCGCGAGGGCCTGGGTCCGGACCGGATCGCGCTCGCGAGCAACATGGCGCATCTCAAGGGCCCCCACTACATCGACATGCTGCGCCGGGCCGGTGTCGGCGTGGGCGGTGAAGACGTCGAAGCCGATGCGAAAGCACTTGTGGCGGGCGGCGCATTTCTGAGCGGGGACACCGGTCAGGTGCTCGATCAATTGCTGGCCTATGAAAAGGCGGGCGTTGACGAAGTGGTGCTCAATGTGACCGGGGTATTCAATGCGGCCGGTGCGCAGGAAGCGATGTCCGATCTCAAGAAAATCCTTTCTGCTCTTCCTTCCGTTTAGGTTCCGGATCTGAATTTCCGCGCGTTCATGTGCGCGGGGTTGCCGTCATGGAATTTATTTCTTGCTGGGTCATCGAGGAGGGTGTGTCATGTCCGCGCTGAAAGTGCGCCTGATGGGCTGGTCGACGGGGCGTGCGACCACGGCCCGGGTCGCGCCGCGTGCCGCCGGCACCGTCGTGCTGGAGGACGCCGCGCACCTGGACGCCCTGCTCGCCTCGGACGCGGTGGACGACGACACCATGATCTTCGTACCGGGTGCGGCCGGCTCCGCAGCCGAGCCCGGTGACGGCCCCGAACTCGTGCCCTACGAGGGCTCGCTCGCCGAGCCGGGCACCGAGTTCACGCACGACCCCGGCTTCTACCTCCAGATCCAGGCGTACGGCATCAGCGAGTACATGTCGATCGTCGGGCCCACGGTCGTCCGGGTGGCGGACGAGGGCGACTTCGAGGCGTACCTCAACGACGCCGACCGCGCCTACGAGGAGGGCGGCTTCGCGGACTTCCTCACCAACCCGGCCATCCAGCTCGCCGACCTCCCGGCCCTCGGCGCCGGACCGGCCGGCGACGGCCCCGGACTCCGGCTCCACGCCGGGCCCTCGGGAACGCTGTCCACCTCGCCCGGCGGCACCCCGCTCGGCACCGTGGGCGACGGCTTCGGGCAGCTCACCGAGGCGTGGACGCGGGCCAACGAGCGGTCCGACGCGCCGTGCGCCGTCTGCCTGGGCAACGCCGTCCCGGAGCCGGTCCGCGCCGCCGCGCTGGCCGCCCGGCCCTGGCTCGGCCGCTACCTCGCCGCCGTACAGGCCCTGCGCGACCTGCGCGCCCGCGGCATCGTCGTCGACGGAGTCTCCGGGTTCGGCGAGCGCCTCGTGTCCGGGCTCGCCGACCACGGCGACCCCGCCGACACCGTGCACGCCGACCGGCTCCTGCTGCTGCGGGCCGGCGAGGACCTGTACGCCCACGAGCCCCGGCGCGGGCGCAGCTTCCGGCTCGGCCGCGATGTCGCCGAGGCCGCCGAGGCACTGCTCGTGTGCGACTCGGCCGACGTGGCCGCCTCGTACGTGGAGCGCGCCCGCCTCGACACCGTGGGCGAGCGGTTCGGCGCCGCCGGGCTCGCCCTCACGACGCGGCCCCTCGCAGCGGCGGGGAAGTGACGCGGGCATGAGAACGGACGGGATCGCGCTGCCGGAGGCCGGCATCGCCGGACGGGCGGCCACGCTCCTCGCCGAACTCGGCGAGCGCGCCGAGTGCTGCAGCCTCTACGACGAGGACGGCTCCTCGATCTACCACGAGCTGGCACAACAGGACCACCACGAGGTGCGGGAGCTGATCTCCCTCGTCCGGGGCACCGCCCCCGGACCCGTGCTCGACCTCGCGGCGGGCTCGGGCCGGCTCACGATGCCGCTGCTCGCCCTGGGGCGCGAGGTCACCGCGCTCGAACTCTCCCCGAGCATGCTCGACCTGCTGCGCGAACGCCTCGGCAAGGCCCCGGCCGGGCTGCGGGGCCGCGCCACGCTCGTCCAGGGCGACATGAGCGACTTCGCGCTGGGGAGCGCCTTCGCCTGCGTGGTCCTGGCCACCACCTCGATCTCGCTGCTGGACGAGACCGGCCGGGCGGGGCTCTACGCCTCCGTGCGCCGGCACCTGGCACCCGGCGGCAGGTTCCTGCTCACCACGGTCGACCTGGACGGATCGGGCCCCGCCGAGCGGGAGTTGAACTTCAGCACGGCGGCGGGCAACGACTACCGGATGTTCGAGTACTGGGAACCCGGCATGGAGGCCCGCGTCGTCTCGATCTTCCCGGCCCGGTACGACGAGGGCCCGGTACGGGTGGGCCTCACCAGCATCCGGGTGCTCCCCGCCGACCGGCTGGAGGCGGAGCTGAACGCGAGCGGTCTTCGGGTCGCCGCCCGTCACCCGCTGCCCCCGGTCGGCGAGCGCCATCACAGCACACTCCTCGAAGTGGAGGTCGCGGCATGACCACGACGGATACGCACACCGGCCGGGCCACCGGTCCGGAGACGGCCGGTCCGGGCACCGCCGCCCTCTGGCCCAACCTCCTGCCCCCCGAGCACCACGGCAAGGACGAGCTGTGCACCGTCTCGGCCCGGGGCGTCCGGGTCCGCTTCGCCGACGGCCGGGAACTGCTCTGCGGCTCCAGCGGCCTGTGGAACACCAACCTCGGCTACGGCAACGAGGCGGTGGCCCGGGCCGGCGCCGAGGCCCTGCTCAACGCCTCCTACCTCAGCACCTTCCGCTACGAGAACGTGTACGCGCGCCGCGCCGCCGAGGCCCTGGTGGACGTCGCGGGCGCCGGGCACTACGGCCGGGTGCTGTTCTCGACCTCCGGCGGAGCGGCGAACGACCTCGCCATGAAGGTCGCCCGGCACTACCACGCGCTGCGCGGCCAGGAGCGCCGCAAGGTCGTCGTCGGCCTGCGCGGCAGCTACCACGGGCTGACCTTCGGCGGCTTCGCCCTCACCGGCGAGGACCTGGGCCAGCAGCTGTACGGGGTCGACCAGCGGCTCGTGCGGCACGTGCCCCCGAACGACGCCGGGGAGCTGGAGCGGCTCCTGGCCCGGCAGGGCGCCCAGATCGCCGCCGTCGTCGTCGAGCCGGTGCTCGGCTCCGGCGCGATCCCGCTCGACGACGCGTACATCGCGGACCTGCTCCGGCTGCGCGAGGAGCACGGCTTCCTGCTCGTCGCGGACGAGGTCGCGACCGGCTTCGGCCGGACCGGCGACTTCTTCGCCTCGCAGCGCTGGCCGGCGCCGCCCGACCTGATGATCGTGTCCAAGGGGCTGACGAACGGCACCAGCGCGGCCGCCGCCGTCATCGCCGCCCGTACCGTCGCCGACGCCTTCCACGAGGCCGGGGCGCTCCTGAGCCACGGCGAGACCCAGGCCGGGACGCCCGTCACCTGCGCGACGATCCTCGCGACGCTCGCCGAGATGAGCCGCCTGGACGTGGTGGCGCGGGCCCGCGTGCTCGGCGAGACGCTCACCCGCGAACTCGACGCGCTGGCCGCCACCCACCCCTACGTGAGCGGGTCCACGGGGCGCGGCTGCTTCCGCTCGGTCCGTCTCACGGCGGAACCCGACGGCACCGAACCCTTCCCGCTGACCGAGGTCCCCGCGCTCGTCACGGAGATCCGGCGGGCGGGCGCGATCGTCCACCCCGGCCTGCACGGCGTCCAGCTCATCCCGGCGCTCACCTACACCGAGGCCGAGGCCGCCGAACTGTTCGCCTGCGTGCGGGCGGGGCTCGACGCCCACCTGGCGAACACCGGGCGGGCGACGGCATGACCGCGGCCGTGCTCCCGCCACCCGACCGCGTCACCCTCACCGGGACCGACGCGCTGGCCGCCCGCATCGGACGGGACCCCGGGCTGAACGCCCCCGGCCGCACCGTCCTGCTCGTGGACGGCGGTGTCCTGGACACCCCGGTCCACCGCGGCCTGACCGCGGTGCTGGGCGCGCGCCCGTACGAGTCCCTGACGCTGACCGGCGCCGGAGACCTGGACGACGTACTCGCGCTCGCCACCCGGCTGGAGGGCGCGGCGAGGGTGTTCGCCCTGGGGGGCGGCGCGCTGCTCGACCGGGCGAAGCTGGCGACGCTGGCCGCCGCCGGCCGGGCGGTCGCGGGCCGGCTGACCGTGCCCCAGCGCTCCGGACTCGTCGTCCTCACCCGCGTACCGCCGCGCCCGATGCCGCTGATCGCCGTGCCGACCACCATCGGCACGGGTTCGGAGGCCAGCGCGGTGGCCTGCCTCGGCTACCCGGACGCCAAACGGCTCGTCATGGCGGCCGAACTGCGGCCCGAGTTCGCGGTGCGCGAGCCGCTCGCCACCGCGACGCTGCCCAGGCACCTGTTCGTCGAGGGCGTCCTGGAGGCGTTCTTCCGCCTGGTCAGCCCCTACATCGGGGACCACGCCGACCAGCCGGAGCCGGACGCGCGGGTGCGGGCGGTGGCGGCGGAGCTGCTGGGCCTCGGCTACGAGGTCGTGGCCGCGACCCGGACCGGAGGGCCGGCCACGACGGCCCAGCGGGAGCGCGCGGCCCGGCTCAGCGCCGAGATCCACACCCGGCACTTCCACGACGAGCGCGACCCGTACGCCGTCAAGGGCTGGCTGGTCGCCAACGAGCTCTCCACCGTGCTCGGACTGCGGAAGATGACGGCGGTCGCCGCACTGCTGCCACCGCTGTGGCGGGCCATCGACCGGGGCGAGACCCGCCTCGGCTCCCGGCGGCGGCTGCGCGGGCTGTGGTCCGCCGTCCGCGCCGGGGCGGGGCAGCCGCTGCCCGCCGACCCGGCGGACGGAGTGGCCGCGCTCATCGACGCCTGGGGCGTCGGACGGCGCGTCACCGCCGCCCCCGGGGCGACCGCGGCGCTCGCGCACCGCATCGTCCGGGTGTGGGGCGCGGGGCTGCCGATGCTGGGCGGCCTCGGCCACGCGGAGGTGCTGAGGCTGCTGCGGGCGACCGTGATGGAGCCCGGCCCCGCTCCGGGCCCGGTCCGGCCGCGGGCGGGCGCCGCAGCCCGCCCCGCCGGGGAGCGACTGGCCCCGGCCACCTAGGACTTCCACCGCGCTCATCCGGTGACGGGGAGGCGCGGCGGGGGATGAAAAGTACGCAACATGACAAGAAGGAGGGGACATGCAGGAGACTCCCGAGCCGCTGCTCGAACTCGGTATGCAGGAGCTCGAGGCCATGGACGCGCCGGGCTGGGCGACGGGCATCGGCGTGGTCGTCGGCGTGATCGTCAGCGCCTCGGCCGCCTACGGCAGCGCCGCCGTCTCGGTGTCGCTCCTCACCTGAGTTCCGGGGAGAGGCGGCCCCCGTACCGGGCGGCCACCACTTCCGGGTACCGACCGACCACTCATCACGAAGAGAGGTGTGACACATGATCATGGAAGAGACCAAGGAGATCGCTCCGCTGCTCGAACTGGGCATGCAGGAGCTGGAGGCCATGGACGCTCCGGGGTTCTGGACCGGAGTCGCGATCGGCGTCGCGATCAGCGGTGTCGCCGCGGCCAGCGCCGCGGTCAGCGTGGCCGTCAGCATCGCCACCTGATGCTGAGAAGTAGCTGAGCGTCGATGCCGTGGTGACGGGCAGCATCCGCCACCACGGCATCGGCCCAGTGAGCACAGTACCGAACACCATGAGGTGGAGGAGAGACATGAACCGCAGGAGCGCCGTCGGCCTCGCCCTGTCCGTCGCCGGTCTCGGCGTGCTGGTCGCACTGGCCGCCGTCGCGACCGCACTCGAACTGGACGGTTCGTCACGGATTGTCGTGACCGCCGTCATCGTCTTTGCCATCGCGGGGGCCTCCGCCCTGGTCGGAGCCGCCGCGGTCAGGGGCAACCGCGGTCAGGAGCAGCCGTGAGCGAGCCCGCGGTCATCGAATTCCACGGGGTGACGAAGCGGTTCGGCGCGCTGACCGCCGTCGAGGACCTCTCCTTCGCCGTCCGCCCCGGCCGTATCGTCGGTCTCCTCGGCCGCAACGGGGCCGGCAAGAGCACCGCCCTGCGCGTCCTCCTCGGCCTCGCCCGCGCCACCACCGGGCACGCCACGCTCTTCGGACAGCCGTACGAGAAGCTGCCGGACGCCGCCCGACGGGTGGGCGTCAGCATGGATTCGACCGGTCCGATGCCGGGCACGACCGGCCGCCGCGACCTGCGGATCTGGGCGCGCACCCTGGGCCTGCCGCTGTCCCGCGTCGACGAGGTGCTCGACCAGGTCGGCCTCACCGACGGCGCCGACCGCAAGGTCAAGGGCTACTCCACCGGCATGAAGCAGCGCCTGGCGCTCGCCACCGCGCTGCTCCCCGACCCCGAGCTCCTCGTCCTGGACGAGCCGGTCAACGGCCTCGACCCGGACGGCATCCGCTGGCTGCGCGAACTGCTGCGCTCCTTCGCGGCGGAGGGCCGGACCATCCTGCTCTCCAGCCACCTCCTCGCCGAGGTCGAGCAGACCGTCGACGACGTCGTGATCCTCCAGCGCACGCTGCGCTTCGCGGGCGAGCTGTCGCAGCTCACCGGCGACGGCGCCGAGCGCCTGGAAGACCGTTTCTTCGAACTGGCCGGAACCGCCGGGGGGGCCCGTGTCTGACGCACTGCGCGGTGAATGGCTCAAGGCGTGGACCGGCAAGGCCTGGCTCGTGCTGATGCTCTGCGGCATCTACATGTCGCTGATGGCGAGCTTCGGTTACGGCTCCGAGGGCTCCAAGGCCATCGACAACGGCACCGCGACCCTCGCGTCGGTGACCGACGACGTCGTCCGCGCGTGGATGATGACCTTCCTCTTCGCGTCCCTGTACGGCGCGGTCGTCGTCACCCGTGAATACGGCTCCGGCTCGATCAGCCGCTCCGTCCTGCTGACCGGGCGCTCCCGGCTGTTCGGCGCCAAGCTGGCGATCGGCGCGGTCATGGGCGCCGTCTTCGGACTGCTCGCCGTGGTCTGCTCGGTGCTGTCCGCCTGGGGCGTCATGTCCACCTTCGGCCGGGACTTCGAGTGGACGAAGGAGACGACGCTCATCGCCCTCGGCGTGTTCGTCTGCAACGTGCTCGCCGCGCCCTGGGGCGTCTTCCTCGGCTGGATCATCCGCCACCAGATCGCGGCCGTCGTCGCGGTGATGGCCCTGACCCTGCTGATGGACCCCGGCATCCAGCGGCTGGCGCCGGAGGCGGCGAGCTATCTGTTCACCATCGCCATGAGTTCGATCTACCGGGACGTGGGCCATGTGCTGCTCTCGCCGCAGGTCGCGCTCCTGGTCATCGCGGGCTGGCTCGCGGCCGCCGGGTTCGCCGCCTACCGATTCTTCCGCGTCCGAGACCTCACCTGAACGCGTTCGAGACCTCATCCGATCGCGTTCGTGACCTCACCTGATAAGGCAGGCAGACCGTATGTCCACCAAGGCCGAGACGCCGCCCGTGCCCCCGGAACTGCTCGCCCGCCCCCGGCTCGCCCCCGATGTCTCGGTGCACGAGCCGGCCGCCGAGGGCGCGCCGTGGCTGATCCAGCAGGGGTCGGCGCGCTACCTCCGGGTCCAGCCCGACCTGGCCCGGCTGGCCCTGGCGCTCAACGGCACGCGGGACCACGCGCTGCTGGCGGAGATCCTCGGCGAGCCGTGGACGGCCGACGCGGTCTCGACCGCCGTGGACATGCTGGCGTCGGGCCGGCTGCTCGACAACGGTGAGACGGTCCGCAGGAGCGGCCGCCGCTTCAAGTTCATACCGCCGATGACCGTGCAGTTCACGATCCTGCGGCCCGACCGCATGCTGCGGGTCCTGTCGCCGCTGGTCCGGGTGCTGGCGGGCCGGGCCGGGACCGCCGCGGCCGCCGTCCTCGCGCTGGGCGGGCTGATGGTGCTCGCGGCCCAGTCGGCCGGCCTGAACGCCGCGCTCGGGCGGCCGCTGGGCCTCGGCACGTACCTCGCGATCTTCGTGGGCATCCTGGCCACGACCGCCGTGCACGAGTTCGGCCACGGAGCCGTCCTCACCCACCACGGGGGGCGCCCGGCGCGCATGGGCGTCATGCTCTTCTACCTCTCGCCCGCCTTCTTCTGCGACGTGACGGACGGCTGGCGGCTGCCGCGCAAGGGGCAGCGGGTCGCCGTCGCCCTGGCCGGGATCGCCACCCAGGTCGTCATCGCCGGGGGCGCGGCCGCGGCCTCCCTCTTCTTCTCCGGCGAGGCCCGCGACGGGCTCCTGATCTTCTCGTTCGTCACGTACATCGCGGGCATCCTCAACCTGATGCCGTTCGTCAAGCTCGACGGCTACATCGCGCTGATGAGCCACCTCGACGTGCCGCATCTGCGCGACCGGGCGCTCGTCGACGGGCGCCGCGCGGTGGCCCGGCTGCTGTTCGGCGGGCGGTACGCGCGGGGGCTTCCCGAACTCGGCCGGTGGGCCGTGCCGTTCGGGCTCGTCTGCATGGCCTTCCCGCTCTATCTGATCGCCACGGCGATCGGCCTGTGGGGCGACGCCCTGCAGCGCATCGGCATCATCGGCGCGTGGCTCATGCTCTGCGGGCTCGGCTACCTCTGCTACCACCTCGGCCGCGGCTTCCTGCGCGTCCTGCGCGAGGCGCGGGCCGGCGGCGCGGGATCGGTACGGCTCGGCATCGGCGCGGTGCTGGCCACCGGGGCGCTCACGGCCGTGCTCGCGCTCGTCCAGATCCCGTACACGGTGACCGCGGGCTACGAGGTGCGCGACGACGGCACCGCCGTGTTCCTGCTGCCGCCCTCCGCCGACCGCTCCGTGATGGAGAAGGGCGCGCAGGTGCGCCTCTACCGCGTGGGGCTCGCCGCGAAGGCCGAGACCGGGCACGGTGTGATCGCCTCGGACCGGCCGGAGTCCACCACGGCCCCGCTCTCCGCGTTCCTGCCGCTGCGGGCCGACTCGCTGCCGACCCCCGCCGACGGCTACCGGCTGGAGCTCACGAAGGCCCCCGACGCCCGGATCGGCGGAGCGGTCGTGGACGCGGGCAGCATGCCCGCCGGGAAGTGGCTGTACGTCAAGTACGTGCTGCCCGCCTTCCGCTGGTAGCACGGCACCCGCCGGTTCGCACTCTCTGCCACAGGCTTGCTAGGAGACCCTGATGGACTTCCGGTATCTGACCTTCTGCCGGCCCGGCGAGGTCTTCTACGACATACAGCCGCCCGGTTCCGCCGAGGAGGACTTCCCCGCCGCCCGCGCCCCGCTGCCGGAGGGCTGGACGCGGGCCACCAACGAGGACTGGGTGGTCTTCCGCCCGCCGGGTGTCGAACTCCCCGAGCAGGGCTGGAAGATCCACATCACGGCGACGCAGGAGAACGCCGGGCGGATCAGCCGCCTGGTACGCGACTACTGCCTCGACCACGGCGTGTACTTCAAGTTCATCCGCAGCCGGGCCGTGCTGGCGCGGCGCAACAGCAAGTACGGCGACCGGGGCAGCAGCGGGAAGTTCGTGACGCTCTACCCGCTGGACGAGGACATGCTCGGGAACGTCCTGGACGCCCTCGACCCGCTGCTCGTCGGCGAGTCGGGCCCGTACATCCTGAGCGACCTGCGCTGGCGGCAGGGCCCCCTCTACCTGCGCTACGGCGGTTTCGTCGCCCACCTCGTGCGCACCGAGTCCGGGGAGCTGGTCCACTGCATCAAGGACCCGGAGGGCAACTGGGTGCCCGACGTACGCGGTCCGGGCTTCCGGCCGCCGCCCTGGGTCACCCTGCCGGAACGGGTGAAGGAGGCGCTGGAGGAGCGCAACAGCGGGGCGCTCACCGGCTTCCCGTACCGCCCGACCAAGGCGCTGCACTTCTCCAACGGCGGCGGCGTCTACCTCGCGACCGACGCGCGCGACGGCTCGACCGTCCTGCTGAAGGAGGCCCGCCCGCTCGCCGGCCTCGACGCCGAGGGCACCGACGCCGTGGCCCGCCTGCGCAACGAGTACTGGGCGCTGCGCAGACTCGCCGGGCTCGACTGCATGCCCGCGCACGCCGAGTTCCGCAAGGGCAACGAGCACTACTACCTGGCCCGCGAGTACGTCGAGGGCAAGGCACTGGGCCAGGAGATGCAGGAGCGCAACCCGCTCCTGGGCAACGGACCGGCCACGGACGGGGCCTTCGCCGCGTACACCGCGTGGGCGCTGGACACCCTCGCCGCGATCGAGCGCGCGATGGGCCACCTGCACGACCGGGGCGTCGTCTTCGGCGACCTGCACCCCAACAACGTGCTCCTGCGGCCCGACGGCAGCGTGGTCTTCATCGACCTGGAGGCGAGCAGCGAGGCGGTGGCCGGTGCCTCGCAGGCGATGGCCGCGCCGGGCTACCAGGCCCCGGCCGGGTACACGGGCACGGACGTGGACCGCTATGCGATGGGGTGCCTGCGGCTCGGGGTGTTCCTGCCGCTCACCCAGGTGCTGCCCTGGTCGGAGCGGAAGACGGAGGAGTTCCTCGCGCTGATCGCCCGGCACTTCCCCGTACCGGAGGACTTCGCCGAGCGGGTCCGCACGGACCTGGCCCCGCCTGCGCCCGCCGGGGACGCCCTCCCGGAGGCGGCGCCGCCCTCGCCGGCCGGGACCCCCGCGTCCGTGTGGCCCGCGGAGGGTCCGGACGCCGCGTCCTGGCCCGAGCTGCGGCGCCGCCTCGCGGACGGGATTCTGGCCGCCGCGACACCCGGCCGCACCGACCGGCTCTACCCCGGGGACATCGCGCAGTTCCACGGCAGCGGCGGCGGCGTGAACTTCGCGTACGGGGCCGCGGGCGTGGCCTGGGCCCTGGCGCGGGCCGGCGTAGAGGTGCCGGGCGAACACCTCGACTGGCTGGTCTCCGCGACCGCCCGGGTGGACGAGCCGGGCTTCTACGACGGCCTGTGCGGGATCGCCTTCGCGCTCGACGCGCTCGGCGCGGCCGCACCCGCCCGGGAGGTTTTGGAGCGGGCCCGGTCCCGCTGGGCCGCGGACGACGTCGACGACAGCCTCTTCAGCGGCCGCTCCGGGATCGGGCTCGCCCTGCTGCACCTCGCCGGGCGGCACGGCGATCCCGCGCACGTCGAGGAGGCCGTACGCCTCGCCGAGCGGATGACGGGCGCGGCGAGCAGCGGCCGGCGCCGGCCGGGCCTGCTGCACGGCGGTTCCGGGCAGGCGCTCTTCCTGGTCCGCCTCTTCGAGCACACCGGCGAGCAGAAGTACCTCGACCTGGCCGTCGAGGCCCTGCGCGCCGACCTCGCGGAGTGCGGCTGGGCGGCCGACCGGGAGGCCAGGACCCCGCACGGCCAGTGGTCCGCGCCGGTGATCGCGGGCGGCGCGGGCCTCGCGCTCGTCGCGGACCGGGTGCTGACCCATGCGCCGGACCCGGAGCTGGACCTCTTCCGCGAGGTCTCCCGCGAACGGCTGGCCATCCCCTTCTTCGGGCACGCCGGGGTGTTCACCGGCCGGGCCGGCGCGCTGCTGGCCCAGCACGCCCTGGCGGGTGCCCGGCCGGGGGACGCGTCCGCGCATCTCGCGGGTCTCGGCCTCCACGCCGTCCCGTACGGGGAGAGCCCCGCGTTCCTGGGCGACCAGTGCCTGCGCCTGTCCACGGACCTGGCGACCGGCGCGGCGGGCGTCCTGCTGGCCGTGGAGACCGTGCTGACCGGCGAGGGCGGCGGTCTGCCCTTCCTGACGGGGGCGGGCGCGGGCGCGGGGGCTTCGGGGGCGGGCGGCTCGCGCGGGGTGGGCCGGGAGTGAGCTCTGCCCCGCGCTTTTCCGTCATCTGCCCCGCGTACAACCGCTCCCGCGCGCTGGTGCCCACGCTGGACTCCGTGCGCGCGCAGTCCTTCCCCGACTGGGAGCTGCTGGTCGTCTCGGACGGCAGTACCGACGACACGGACGACTGGGTGCGCGCCGCCGCCGCCGAGGACCCGCGCGTCCGGCTCGTCCGGGCGCCCCGGCACGGCCATCCCAGCGGGCCGCGCATGATCGGGCTGGGCGAGGCGCGCGGCGAGTTCGCCGCGTACATCGACCACGACGACACCTGGCGCGCGGACCATCTGCGGGTCCTGCTGACCGCCTTCGAGACGGGCGCCGACCTCGTCGCGACCGGCTGCGAGCGCAGGAACGCCGCCGGGGAGCCGACCTCGCGCTCCGACCTGCTCGAAGTGGTCTGGCACCCCGAGATCCAGCTCCTCGGGCCGATGTTCGAGCCCTCGCGGGTCGCGCACCGCCGCCCGCTCGCCGAGGAGGCGGGCGGCTGGCGGGCCGGCGACGGGCTGGAGGACTGGGACCTGTGGCTGCGGATGGCCGACCGGGGCCTGCGCTTCGCGACGGTGCACGAGCGCACCGCGTTCCTGCTGGACGACAGCGGCACCCGCCGGCACCGCACCGTCCGCCGCCACCGGCTGCCGCTCGCCGCCCACGACGACGCCCGCCGGGCCCACGAGACGCTGCTCCGGCTGCGGAGCGGGGCGCACGACGAGGAGTTCCGCCGCGCCTATGTCGCGGACACGGTGGAGTGGTACGAGCGGATGGCGCGGACAACCGAGTTCGCCGTGCCGCCGGGCCACCACGGCGACCTGCGCCCCGAGATCGAGCGGCGCGCGGAACGGGCCGGCGGGCTGTGGCCGGATCTGGTGGTGGTCCCGGACCGGGGCCGCTTCCTGCTCGCCCAGCTCCTGTGGTGCCCCACGGCCGAGCACGCCCGCCGGGTCACAGAACTCTCCGCACGGGTGCAGCCCCGGCAGCTGGCGCTCGTCGCGGAGATCGCGGCGCGGGAACCGGAACCGGTGAGCGGCTGAGCCACTTAGTCGTTTCACGAAGAAGCCCCCGACGAGAGATCGTCGGGGGCTTCTTCACGAGAGTGGCTGGGGCCGGGATCGAACCGGCGACCTATCGCTTTTCAGGCGATCGCTCGTACCAACTGAGCTACCCAGCCACGCAGCACTTGCGGGCTGCAGCGGTCCTGACGGGATTTGAACCCGCGGCCTCCACCTTGACAGGGTGGCGAGCACTCCTAACTGCTCCACAGGACCAAGCGTTGTGCGACTAAGTGTCGCACAGGTTTTGCGTGCCCCCAACGGGATTCGAACCCGTGCTACCGCCTTGAAAGGGCGGCGTCCTGGGCCACTAGACGATGAGGGCAGAACTGCTGTTACAGCTTGCTTCTGCGTCTGTTGCCCGAGGGAACGTGAGAAGCATGTGACTCCGCTTCCCCCGAGGGTTCCGCTTCTTCTTCCACCCCTGAGAGGTTTCAGAACGGTCAAGCCCTGACCGGCGCCCTTGGGCACGTCGGAGACTGTACTACGGCGTTTCCATGTCAGCCAAACCGAATAGGGGAGGGCGTCGCGTCCGGCCGGTCGTCCTGCGGCAGATGGCGGCTGACCTCCGCCTTCGTCAGGCCCAGACCGCCCAGCGTGATCTCGTCCCACGCCTGGAGCCGGCGCGTGGCACGGTCCAGGTAGAGCACCGAGGCGAGCACCTGCTCCGGCTTCTCGTTCTGGACGGCCCGCAGCCCGCCGCCGCCCGTCGAGCCCTCCACCATCAGCCTCGTCCCGCCGTCGAGCACCTCGTTGCGCCGGTGGTGCACATGACCGGCCAGCGCCAGCGGAACCTCGCCGTCCGTCTCCCGTACCGCCTCCGGCTCATGGGCCACGGCGATGTCCACCGGGGTGCCGGAGCGCCGCTGCTCGCGCAGGGCGGCGGCCAGTGTGCGCCCGGCCACGCTCTGGACGTCCGCGGCCTGCTCGGGGCCGGTCCGGTCCGGGGTGAACTGCGGGTCCCCGACCCCGGCGACCCGCAGCCCGCCGACGTTCACCGCCCGCCCCTGGTCCAGGACGCGCACGTTGGGGAACCGCTTCCGGTCCGCCAGGTACTTCTGCGTCTGCGCCGAGTCGTGGTTCCCGCGCACCCAGACGTAGGGCGCGCCGAGGTCGGTGACGGGGTCTAGGAAGCCGTTCTCGACAGCGGTGCCGTGGTCCATCGTGTCGCCCGAGTCGATGATCACGTCGATGTCGTACTGCTCGACGAGCGAGCCGATGATGTGCCACGCGGCCGGGTTGAGGTGGATGTCGGAGACGTGCAGGACGCGCAGGGTTGCCGGGTCCGGGCGGTAGACGGGGAGCGTGGAGGTGGCGTCGTACAGCTTGGTGACGTTGGTGACCAGGCGGGCCGGCTCCCGCTGGTAGACGTCGAAGTCGGTGACGATCGAGCGGGCGTCGCCGACGACGGACGGGGCGCTGGAGAGCAGCCCGGAGAACCGGGGCTCCAGGACCGACTTCGGGTTCCAGGTGGCGTAGACGCCGACGCCGGACGCGGCCGGCAGCGCGAGGGCCAGGCCGCCCGCGCCCAGCGCCCGGCGCGGCCTGCGGTAGACGGCCAGGCCCAGCGCGGTGGCCCCGGTCACCACGGCCACGCAGGAGCGCAGGGCCAGCTCCCGGGTGCCGGCGGCCACGTCGTCGGTGACCTCGTCCTCCAGCCCGGCCAGCCGCTCAGGATGGCGGACCAGGGCCTGGGAGCGGACCGGGTCGAGCCGGTCCACATCGACGTCCAGGCGGACCGGGGCGTGGTGCGAGTCCAGTTCCAGGGAGCCGAGCGGGGAGACGTCGATCCGGGTGCCGCCGTCGAGCGAGGGCCGCAGCGTCATCGTCGTGTCCATCGGGCCCACCGGCGTCCGTACGCCGCCGACCGCCAGCAGCCCGAGCCACGCGCCGAACAGCACCACGGCGACCATGCCGAGCGCCCGGAGGAACGGGCGCGGCGCGGCGAAGGGTCCTCTGGGGGCGCGGCGGCCGGGCGGGCGGCGGAAGGGACGGCGGGGGAGGAAGGGGACGCGGGCCATTCGGTGCCTGTGCCCCGGCCCGGGTGCGGGTATTCCCCCGCCGGGGACCGGGACGCGCCGGGCGGGCGTACGGGACAATGGCCGGGTGCTGGAGATGACGCGAGAAGCGTTCGAGGAACTGGTCGCCGAGGCGCTGGACCGGATTCCGCCGGAGCTGACCCGGCTGATGGACAACGTCGCGGTCTTCGTCGAGGACGAACCGGAGGCCGACGACCCGGAACTGCTCGGGCTGTACGAGGGCACGCCGCTGACCGAGCGCGGTGAGTGGTACGCGGGCGTCCTGCCGGACCGGATCACGATCTACCGGGGGCCGACGCTGCGGATGTGCGAGAGCCGCGAGGACGTGGTGGCGGAGACGGAGATCACCGTCGTCCACGAGATCGCCCATCACTTCGGCATCGACGACGAGCGGCTGCACGCGCTCGGTTACGGCTGAGGCCCGGCGCGCGAACCCGTCCGGTGACGGGTGGGGCCGCACGAACCTGTCCGGCGGGCGTGTCCCGAGCGGGGTGGCGGGAGTTGGGCACGGCGAGCCCGGCTTGTTCATGTCAGGCCCCGTCCTTCCCGCGCCCCGGAGGTGCCCCGTGCGCCAGTTCCCCGTCCCCGTCCGCTGGGTGGCCGTCACCGCTGTGACGCTCGCCACGGCCACCGGCTGTATGAGCGTCGGCTCGGACGGGGCGGAGCCGAAGCCCTCCCGGTCGGCCGAGCCCGAGGGCGCGGCGGCCGAGCCGAACGGCGCCACGGTCACCGGCACCGGCCGGGCCCGTCTCGGCGGCACCGGGATGCGGTCGCAGGGCGGCCGGAGCGCGTCCCCGAGCGCCTCCGCCTCGCCCTCGGAGAGCGCGTCGGCCAGTGCGGAGCCGGAGGACGGCAAGGGCGGCGCGAAGGGCCGGAGCGAGGCCGCCGGGCCCGCGCTGCCCTCCGTCCCGGCGGCCTCGCCGAAGCAGCCGGCGCCCGAGCGGCCGGAACCCCCGGCTCCGGTCGACCCCGGTCCCGCGCCGGACCCGGTGGACACGCCCCGGCCGCCGGAGCCGCCCGAGCCCGAGCCGCAGCCCTCGGAGCCCGCGCCGCCGGAGCCGTCCGCGTCCCCGGCCGCCGGGGTGCGTACCGACGCGATGGCGTGGCCGCGGAGCATGGTCGGGCTGCGGACCCCGCAGGCGTCACCGCAGGCCGGGCCGGTCTGAGGGGCGTCCGGCGGCAGGCGGTTTGCGCGATGGGGGTGAGAGTGCGTATGGTGGTAGATCGTTTGATCCCATTGCCCGGCGCCGACACAGAAGAGCGCCGTGTGGCGCGTACTCTCCCTTGCCGTGGCTGGACCGCATTGAGGCGGTCGACATTGCGAAATCACGGAGTTATGGGCGCGTGCCGAGACTCCGGAAGGTTTCGCATTTCGCATGTCAATTTCCAGCTCTGACCACACCGTCATGCCCGAGAGCGTCGAGAACGACGAGCTCGCCCCGGCCGCCGAGGCCGTCCTCACCGAGTCCGCCGAGGCGGCGGACGCCGAGCCGGCCATCTCGTTCGCCGACCTGGGCCTGCCCGAGGGCATCGTCCGCAAGCTCGCGCAGAACGGTGTGACCACCCCCTTCCCGATCCAGGCGGCGACCATCCCGGACGCCCTGGCCGGCAAGGACATCCTGGGCCGCGGCCGCACCGGCTCCGGCAAGACCCTCTCCTTCGGCCTGCCGACCCTGTCCGCGCTGGCGGGCGGCCACACCGAGAAGAAGAAGCCGCGCGCGATCATCCTCACCCCGACCCGTGAGCTGGCCATGCAGGTCGCGGACGCGCTCCAGCCGTACGGCGACGTGCTCGGCCTCAAGATGAAGGTCGTCTGCGGCGGTACCTCGATGGGCAACCAGATCTACGCCCTGGAGCGCGGCGTCGACATCCTCGTCGCCACGCCGGGCCGGCTGCGCGACATCATCAACCGGGGCGCCTGCTCCCTGGAGAACGTCCAGGTCGCCGTCCTCGACGAGGCCGACCAGATGTCCGACCTGGGCTTCCTGCCCGAGGTCACGGAGCTGCTGGACCAGATCCCCGAGGGCGGCCAGCGCATGCTCTTCTCCGCCACCATGGAGAACGAGATCGGCACCCTGGTCAAGCGCTACCTGGCCAACCCGGTCACCCACGAGGTGGACTCCGCCCAGGGCAACGTCTCGACCATGTCGCACCACGTCCTCGTCGTGAAGCCGAAGGACAAGGCGCCGGTCACCTCCGCCATCGCCGCCCGCAAGGGCCGCACCATCATCTTCGTCCGCACCCAGCTGGGCGCCGACCGTATCGCCGAGCAGCTCGTCGACGCGGGCGTCAAGGCGGACGCGCTGCACGGCGGCATGACCCAGGGCGCGCGCACCCGCGTCCTGGAGGACTTCAAGCGGGGCTACGTCAACGCGCTCGTCGCGACCGACGTCGCCGCGCGCGGTATCCACGTGGACGGCATCGACCTGGTCCTGAACGTGGACCCGGCCGGCGACCACAAGGACTACCTGCACCGCTCGGGCCGCACCGCGCGGGCCGGCAAGTCCGGTGTCGTCGTCTCGCTGGCCTTGCCGCACCAGCGCCGCCAGATCTTCCGCCTGATGGAGGACGCGGGCGTGGACGCCTCGCGCCACATCGTGCAGGGCGCGGGCGTCTTCGAGCCGGAGGTCGCCGAGATCACCGGCGCCCGCTCGCTCACCGAGGTCCAGGCCGACTCCGCGAACAACGCCGCCAAGCAGGCCGAGCGCGAGGCCGCCGAGCTGACCAAGCAGCTGGAGCGCGTCCAGCGCCGCGCCGTCGAGCTGCGCGAGGAGGCCGACCGCCTGGTGGCCCGTGCCGCCCGCGAGCGGGGCGACGACCCCGAGGCCGCGGTCGCCGAGGTCACCGCCGAGGCCGAGGCCGCCCTCGCGGCCGCCGCCGTCTCCGTGCCGGAGCAGCCGTCCGTCCGCGAGGACCGGCGCGACGACCGGGGCAACTACGAGCGCCGCGACAACCGGGGCGGCGGCTACCGCTCCGGCGGCGACCGCCGCGACGACCGCATCGGCGAGCGCTCCGGGCGCCCCGCCGGCAGCGGCTACCGGGGCAACAGCGACCGCCCCTCCTTCCGCAGCAGCAACGACCGTCGTGACGACCGTCCCTCGGGCGGCTTCCGCTCGGGCGGCGACCGCCGCGACGACCGGGGCGGCCGTTCCTTCGACCGCCGCGACGAGCGCCCCTCGTTCAACCGCGACCGCCGCGACGACCGTCCGGCCGGTGGCTACCGCTCCGGCGGCGACCGCCGCGACGACCGGGGTGGCCGCTCCTTCGAGCGCCGGGACGACCGTCCCTCGGGCGGCTTCCGCTCGGGCGGCGACCGCCCGTACAACCGGGACCGCCGCGACGACCGCCCCTCCGGCGGCTTCCGCTCCGGTGGCGACCGTCCCAACGGCCGCCGCGACGACCACCGTTCGACCGGTACGAGCACCGGCTCCTTCGGCCGCCGCGACGACAAGCCGCGCTGGAAGCGCAACGGCTGAGCGTACTGAGGACCCCCTGAAGGTCTGCTGAGAAGCGGGCCCGTCCCCCCTTCAGTTCTAGTCCCGTACTTCGCGGGTCGTTGATTCGTATGGTGTGACCGGTCTGGGAGTGTCCCGGGCCGGTCGTATGGCGTTGGTCCGGATGTGTCGATGACTTCCCGGTCCCCGCGGCCACGATCTGAGCGTCAGCGCCTTGAAGTGGTGGTGACGTCCGTGGTGGAGAAGCGTCTGGGCGCTCTGCCTGTCGCTGCCGAGTTTCTGCGCCGGCTGGACGTCGCGGGGATCGTCGACGAAGTGTGTCCAGGCGGTGCGAGCGCCCATCTGACGCACGGGCAGGTCATCGAGGCACTGGTGGCCAACCGGCTGACCTCGCCCGCACCACTGGTGCGCGTCGGGGACTGGGCGAGGACCTGGGCGGTGGAGGAGGTCTTCGGTATCACGCCGGACCTCCTCAATGATGACCGCCTGGCCCGCGCCCTGGACGCGATCGCTCCGAAGCTGGAGGTCATCGCGGGCACGGTCGGCGCTCGGGCGATCACCGAGTTCGGGATCGATGTCTCGCGGCTGCACTGGGACATGACCAGCATGTCCGTCCATGGCGCTTTCCCTGCCGAGGAGCAGGACGAGCGGTACCCGCTCATCGCCTGCAACGGGCATCCAAAGGACCGGCGCGTGGATCTGAAACAGATCCAGTCCGGGCTCGCGGTCTCGGCCGACGGCGGTATCCCCGTCCACTCCCGGGTCTTCGACGGCGCCGCGGCCGAGGCCAGCCAGGTCGTCGGGGCGATGAAAGACCTGCGGTCGATGGCCGGCACCCACGAGTTTCTGATGGTCGCCGACTCCAAACTGGTGTCCTACTCCAACATCACCGCCCTGCTTGAGGCCGGTGTGGAGTTCATCGCGCCCGTCCCGGCCGCGCAGATCAAGGACGAGGTCTACGCGGTCCTGGATCCCCAGCAGGCGCAGGCCGTCGACTGGGTGCCCGGGCGGGACGAGAGGAAACCGGAGACGGAACGGGAGACCTACCGAGTCCTGGAGGACATTCACACGCTGACCGGGCGCCGCAAAAGCGACCCGTCGCTGACGGTGCGCCGGATCCTGGTGCATTCCACCGCCGTCGCGGCCGGCCAGCGGGCGGCCCGGGCCAAGCGACTGGCCAAGGCCGCCGAAGACCTCGACAAGCTCGCCGGTGCGGCAGGCGGACGGCACTACAAGACCCGGGAGAAGATCGTCGCCCGGATCGGCGTCGTCACCGCCAAGCGCCGTGTCACCTCCTGCCTGCGCTGGCAGATCACCGCCGACGAGCAGGGCACCCCGGGCCTCACCTGGCACTTCGACCAGGACGTGCTGGAAGCCGAAGCCGCCGTTGACGGCTGGTGGGCGCTGATCACCAGCGTCCCGGCCGAGAAGGCCGGACCCGCCCACGTCCTGATTCAGTACAAGGGCCAGGGCACCGTCGAGCGGCGCTACCACGACTTCAAGGGCCCCCTCGCGGTCGCACCGGTCTTCGTGCAGCACAACCGGCGCGTCGCCGCGCTCATCCAGGTCATCTGCCTGGCCCTGCTCGTCTTCTGTCTGATTGAGCGGCAGGTCAGACGCGCTCTGGGCCCCGACGAGACCATGGCCGGCCTCTACCCGGACAACCGACGGGTCCGCCCTACCGGCCGCATGATCCTCTACCACCTCGGCGAACTCACCCTCCGGATCGGAAACGTCACCGACCCGCCAACCGTCCAGATCAACCGCGGCGTCCAACTCCACCTCCTCGACCTCCTCGACACCGACATCGGACAAACCCGCTGGCCACAGACCTGAAACGGTCACCCGCGAAGTACGGGTCTAGTGGTCGTCGCAACACCCCAGTTCAAGGGGTGTCATGGACTTCGAAATCCGCAAGGACAGGAACCGGCAGGGGCGCAAGCCGTTGACCCGGGAACGGGCCGCATACTTCCAGCTCATGGAGCAGGGTTACAGCACCCGGGAAGCGGCCCGGATCGTCGGCATCGACCGCCGCACGGGCAAGAAGTGGCGCAACGGTCACAAGAGGGGCCGCAAGGCAGTTCCTCCGATCTACCCGCAGCACGGGCACGGGTCCGTGGCTGCGGGAGATCTGGAGGCGCCGTCTTGCGGCCCCTCGCGGTTTCTCCAGGAGCGCGACCGCATCCACATTGCCGACCGGCTGCGCGAGAGGGCGTCCATCCGGCAGATCGCCGCCGAGCTGGGCCGCAGCCCGTCCACCATCAGCCGCGAGATACGCCGCAACCGGCGGACCATGCCCAAGGGAGGCTGGTACTACCGGCCTCACACCGCCCAGGCCCGCGCGGACGCCCGCCGGCCCCGCCCGAAGACCGGCAAGATCGGCCACAACCCCGAACTGCGGGACTTCATCCAGGACCACCTCACGATGCGGTGGAGCCCTGAGCAGATCTGCCAGGCTCTGCGGGCACGCTTCCCCGACCGGCCGGAGATGCACGTGACCCACGAGACGATCTACCAGGCCCTCTACGTCCAGGGCCGCGGAGAACTCCGCCGGGAGCTGACCAAGTCCCTGCGCACGGGCCGGGCCCGCCGGCGTCCGCAGCGCCAGGCCCACAAGCGCACCTCCCGCCCCATCAAGGACATGGTCCTGATCAGTGAACGCCCTGCCGAAGCCGCTGACAGGGCCGTCCCCGGTCACTGGGAAGGCGACCTCATCATCGGCAAGGACGGCCGCTCCGCCATCGGCACCCTCGTCGAGCGGGCCACCCGCTACGTGATGCTCGTGCACCTGCCGATCGGGCACAGTGCTGTCGCGACCCGCAACGCGCTCGCCGCCACTGTCCAGGCCCTGCCGCCGCATCTATGGCGTTCCCTGACCTGGGACCAGGGCTCGGAGATGGCCGCCCACAAAGCCTTCACCGTGGCCACGAACATCCCCGTCTACTTCTGCGACCCGGCCAGTCCCTGGCAGCGGGGATCGAACGAGAACACCAACGGCCTGCTGCGGCAGTACTTCCCCAAGGGCACCGACCTGAGCGCTCACACCCCCGACCACCTGGAGCTCGTGGCCGCCGAACTCAACAGCCGCCCACGCAAAACGCTCGGCTGGGAAACCCCAGCCGAGCGCCTCGCTAAGTGGTCGGCTCCGTAAGTCCTTCGGGGGTTGATCATGGTGCCGGGGCGGCGGAGGATTCTTCGTGTCGGCCGGCGGGGTGCTGGTCGAGTCTGGCCAGCAGATCGTCCAGGTCGGAGGTGGTGAACTTCCACTGGAACGGCTGTGCCGTGGCGTTGTAGCGGTCTTCGAATTCTCGGAGCCGGTCTGTGACCTGGGTGAGGTCGGTGAAGTCGTTGGGCGAGACGACCTTGCGCTGGACGACGGAGAAGTAGATTTCCACTTGGTTCAGCCAGGAGGCGTGCACCGGGGTGTGGACCAGGACCGCGTTCGGGAACGCGTCCGACAGTCGGTCGGCGGCCTTCTTGCCGCGGTGGGAGGAGCCGTTGTCGACGATCCAGAACACGCGTTTCGCGCTGGCGTAGGGCTCGCGGGTCATGACCTGGGTGACCAGGTTCATGAACGGGGTGATGCCGGTGGTCGGCTCGCAGCGGCCGGACACTTTCGCGGAGTGGACGTCGTAGGCGGCCAGGTAGGCCAGGGCGCCGCCGCGCCGGTAGGTGTGGTTCACGCGCATCGCGCGGGCCCGGCCGGGCGGCAGGGTCGGATGACAGCGGCAGCGGGCCTGGATGGAGGTCTTCTCGTCCGCGCTGATGACGTACTCGTCGTCGCCGAGCGGGACGCCCCGCCAGGTACGGGCATACAGGTCCAGTACACGCTCGGCCTTCGGGCGGAAGTCCGGGTCGGTGACGAAGATCCAGGATTGGTACTGCCACGGTTTGATCGCGTCGTCGCCCAGCCAGCGACGGACAGTGGAGGCGGAGATCGAGCTGGCGATGGACCGGGCGACGACTTCGCGGGCAAGCTCCGGGCACGACCAACGCGCCAGCGGCACCCCTGTCTCGGCGGGCAGCCGGCAGGCCAGAGCCTTGACCTGGGCGGCCTGGAGCGCGGTGAACGAGGGGGGCCTGCCCGACCGGTCGAGGTCGCCCAGCCCGGCGAGCCCGTGCTCGGCGAACCGGCCGCGCCAGCGGCGGACCGTGTCCAGATGCAGACCCGTCTCCCGGGCGATGCGCGCGTTGGCGCGTCCGCGCGCCGCGTGCAGCACCACCTGCGCGCGCATCCGCAGCCGGTACTCGGTCTTGTGGCCGTAGGCCATCAGCTTCAGTCGCTCGCGCTCGGCGGCGCGCAGGGTGATCGTGCGGGCGACGGCAACAGGCAATGCAGGCGGGCCAATCCGGAGAAGTGGATCACAACAGGCCGAAGCTTGCCGTATCCGGTCCGTGGCCCCTCGGGCAGGATGGGCGCCATGCCCACGCCCTCGGAACACACCCGCCTCTCGCTGGAAGCCCGCCTCGGCGAGCAGGCCCGCGCCGTCTGGCCCCAGATTGCGCAGTTGCATGTCCGACACCGCGGAGCGTTCGCCTACGTGGAGGCCGAACTGGCCGACGGCGAACGGGTCAAGCTGATGCGACTGCGCTACACCGGCACCGTCAGCAAGAGGTGGGGCTTCGCCCCCTACTACGCCAGTGGCGACCGCTACGAAGACTCCCTGCTGCCCACCGGCAGCCCCACCGGCACCCCCGCGGAGGCGCTCGACTGCGCCTGCGAGCTCCACATCGCTGCAGTCGACATCTGACCCACTACCAGGCACAACGCCGGATCCGAAGTCAACCCCCGAAGGACTTACGGAGCCGACCACTAAGCTACTGGACCTAGCCAGCTGACCAGCAGTGTTGCAACGACCCCTCGAATTCGCCTTGCGGTGGGGCCCTTCGACGTTCCAGGGTGGCCTCACCCCTTGATGGGCAGATCCCTCGCCGCGTAGTACGCCTGCAGCGCTGCCTCGCTGCCGGAGCCCAGGGCAGTCATGATCCGTTGGAAGCGGGCGGAGCGGAGGTCGCCGGCCACGATGAGGCGGGGGTGCTGGTCGGTGGGCGGGCAGTACCCGTCCGTGCCACGGGTCAGGTCTCCGGGTGGGGCGGCGGGGGCGTTGCCCAGGCTGAGGAAGGCCGCGTCCGCCGTGATCGTCCGGTGGGTACCGTCCCTTCCCACTGCCTCGGCCAACAGCTGAGCACCTTCCCCACGGTGCAGCGTCAGGTGATCGACGGGGAGCAGCGTGACCCGTGAGTCGTCACGGATCTCGTCGATCTTGTACGCGTCCGCAGCCGGGTACGCCACGAGGAGGCGCGTGTCCGTGGTCGGATGGGCGCGCAGGAAGGTGCCGATCGGGCGGTCGCCGCCGAGGACGAGGAGGGTCCGGCCTTGGGCGTCACCGGCGTCGGCCTGCCAGAGCGCAGGCAGGGTCAGGCCGGCGGGAGCGGTGATCCAGGCCGCGTCGCTGGGCTGGAGAGGGCCGACGCCTGTGGCGACGATGGCGTACGGGGCGGTGAGGGAAGCGCCCGTGTCCAACGTGACGGTCACCTGGTCGTCGTCGGCGCGGAGCTCGCTGACGTACCGACCGAGTTCGAGGCGGCAGAGCTCCGTGGTCTTCAGCTCGGCGACGATGGCGTCGGCCAGCTCGGGGCCGCCGGTGTAGCCGCCGAGAACGTTGTTCAGGGCCGGAATCCGGTACAGGTTCCGGCACAGCCGGTCCGGCTCCACCAGGATCGAGCGCATGCCGACACTGGCGGCCATACGTGCGGCGGCGCACCCGGCGGGTCCGCCGCCGATGATGATCAGGTCGGTGTCGTACAGCGTGTCGCCCATGGGGCTATTCCAGCACCGGGGCCCCTGCGTACGCGGCGGTTCCAATCGAGTGACGATCCAGGGTGCGCAGACATGCTCCGAAGGCGTCGACCGCGGACTTCAGGACGCACTACTGCGCTTCAGGGTGGTCGACGCCGACTGAGGAGGACACCAGCCACTGCGTGCCAGGATCGCCCGCACTCCATCCCCGTCGACAAGCGCCCTCTGCGGGTGAACTCCCCGCTGGATGGCGACGGTGAACCCGTCGAATGCGCGATTCTTGGCTTCGCTCGGGGCCGCCCCGGTCCCCAGCCGTGTTCCCGGCCTCGCGAGGTGTTCCGCATGACGTCCCGATCCACGCTGACGGCCTGGCTGGCCGGCCTCGACGCGCCACGGCTGTCGCGCGTACTCGGGATACGGAAGGACTCCGTGGCGCCACCGGAGCCGCGTTCCGTGGAAGAGTCGGCGGAACGTCTTCTGCGGCCAGGCTCGGTGGCGCTCGTCCTGCCACAGCTGCCGTTGCCCTGCCTCCAGGTGGCCGAGACCCTGGCCGCCTTGGGAACCCCCCTGTCGCGCGGCGCCCTGGCGAGGGCACTGGGAGCGACGGCACCCGCCGCCTCTCGGGAACTGGACGCCGTTCTGGAGGCTCTGGCCGATCACGCACTGGTCTGGCCGGACGGCGACGGGAACCTCCGCATGGACGCCCCCTTGCGGCAGGCGTGGGACGCGCCCCTCGGGCTGGACGCACCGCTGGAGGAGCTATTGGAAGACGTGACCTCCGAGGAACTGCGCGGCATGCTCGTGGCGCTGGGCATCAGGCCGCCCGGCACCAGGCAGCAGCGCACGGCCGCCGTCCTGGAACACCATGGCGATCCGCAGCGCGTCGCCACAATGATCGCGAAGGCGCCATCGGCCGCCCGGCAGCTGCTGGAGCGACGGGCGAAGTCCGCACCACAGGACACGGAATTCGTCGCGTTCGGAGCTGCCACGGCCAATGTCCCGCCGGGTGAGCGGTGGGCCCTGGACAGGGGGTTCCTGATCCGCAACCGCCACGGATACGGGCCGGGCCGCATGCCCGCCGAAGTGACACTCGCGCTGCGCGGGCCGGACTGGAGTGCGCCGTTCGACCCCGTCCCGCCCGTGGCGGAGCTGGTGCCCGTCACCGCGGTGGAGGTGGAACGGGAGGCGACCGCAGCTGCCACGGCCTTCGCAATCCACGCCACCTCGGTTCTGTCGGCCTGCTCGGCGGCCCCACCGGTCCGGCTGAAGTCCGGCGGGATCGGCGCGCGTGAACTGGGACGGATCGGCAAGGCCGCGCAGGCCGACGACGCGGTGGTACGCATCACCCTGGAGGTCGCCTACTCGGTCGGGTTGCTGGGCGACGACGGCGACCGCATCACACCCACTGCGGTATACGACACCTGGGCGGTGCGGGAACCCGCAGCGCAGTTCGCCGAGCTGCTTCACGCATGGTGGAACCTGCAGTTCACTCCTTCGCAGTCCCGCGACGAGGACAACAAGTCGCTTGCCGCCGTGGCCGGGGGCCCTCGCTGCGACGCGTGCCTGCAGGCCCGTCGCGGGCTGCTCGCAGCGGCGGCAGCACTTCCGGAGGGTCAGGGTGTTCGGGTCGGCACCGATCTGGGTCCGTTCGTGGCCTGGCACCGTCCGCTCGCTCATCCGCCGTTCCACGACAAGACGCCCTTCGCCACAGTGGTCCGCGAGGCCGAGGTGACGGGCGTCATCGCCCGAGGCGCTCTCTCCCCGCTCGGTACGGCCCTGGCGACCGGTGACCGGGAGCAAGTGGCCGTCGCATGTCGGCGGCTGTTGCCGGAGGCCACGAGGACAGCCCGGTTCGGCGGCGACCTCACCGCTGTCGTCACCGGCACGCCCTCCGTGCGCCTGGCCGAGCTCCTGGACTCGACCGCCGACCGGGAGAGCAGCGGCACGGCCTCGGTATGGCGGTTCAGCGGCGACAGCATCCGCCGCGCCCTGGACACCGGCCGCGCTCCGGACGAGATCTCGGCCGAGCTGACCGCCGTCGCCGACGGGCCCCTGCCGCAGCCCTTGTCCTATCTCGTCGCCGACGCCGCCCACCGTCACGGCCGCATGCGTATCGCCCCCGCCGCCTGCGTCATCCACAGCGGCGAACCCGCGCTCCTGGCCGAGCTCGCCGCCCACCGGGCACTCGCCGCACTCGGGCTGCGACAGCTCGCCCCGACGGTGCTTGTCAGCGGCAGCTCGCCCGACAAGACCCTCGCCGCACTCCGGGGGCAGGGCTATGCGCCCGTCGCCGAGGCCGCGGACGGAACCGTACGCATCGAGAAAGCGCAGCCTCGACGGGCCGACGCCGTTACGCCCCCTCGGAAGGCCACCACGAAGGCCGGCACCGGACGCTCAGCACGCCGTACGGCGGAGGTGCCTGCCGCAGTCGATCCGTCCGCGCTGGCTGTCCGGTTGCTGGCCACCCCACCGACGGTTCCGGAGCCCGATCCATTCGGTACCGGGGTTCCCTTCGGCACGGACACCGAAGAGATCGTCGCCGGATACGCGAAGCATCTGCCGTACACCGACGTCCGCCAGCTGGCACACGCCATCGACACGGGCACGGCCATCACCGTCGAGTACGTCGCCGCCTCGGGCAGCCGCACCGTGCGCACCCTCAGCCGCCTGGAACTCGACCCGCCCTACCTGGAAGCATGGTGCCGCCTTCGAAACGCTGATCGTGTCTTCACCCTCTCCCGCATCCAAGGCGTCATGCCGGCGCGGGCAGACGAGTCGGCGTAACGCCCACGCCGAGGCGCGGCGGCCTCACCCCCGACGAAAGCCGGGACACCTGTCATCCATCGAGATATAATTGATGGCACAGGTGATATCAGGAGGTATGCCCCATGAGTCGAACCGTGATCGACCTCGACGACGAGCTGCTGGCCGATGTCGCCCGAGCGCTCGGCACCAGTACCAAGAAAGAGACGGTCAACACCGCGCTGCGCGAGGTACTGGAGAACCGGCGGAGGGCGCTCGCGCTCGCTCGACTGCGCGCGGCCTCCGCCGACGGGGCCTTCGACCTGGAGCTCTTCCAGAAGAAGGGTGACTACCGCCGGTGAACGCCGCGCAGTTCCTGATCGACACCAGCGCCCTGGCACGCCTCATGCGCGCCGGCGCCGAGCAGTTCGGCTGGGACCAGGCAGCCGCCGCCGGACTCATCGCGACGTGCCCGATCACGGAACTCGAATTCTTCTACAGCGCCCGCTCCGCGGCAGACCGCGCTCAAGGCATCGAGGACATGCGTCTGCTGTTCGGATGGGTGCCCGTCGATGACCGCGCCTACGACCGCGCCCGGCAAGTACAGGAAGCGCTCACCAAGAGAGGACAACACCGCAGTGCCGGAGCTGTGGATCTGGTCGTGGCCGCTACGGCGGAACTGCAAGGGTTGACGCTCCTGCACTGCGACCGCGATTTCGAATGCATCGCGACGGTCACCGGCCAGGCCCTTCAGTGGTACGGACCGGACACCGGCAAGTAGGGCGGAAGGACGCCGAACTCCCACTGTTCACAGTCTCACTTCTGGTCTCATTCGCCCCCCGGCCGGGCCCGTCCGCACGGTCACACTGAGCGCTCCGCCCCAGGTCAGGTTCGGGGGCCGTTTGGGGGGAGGTAGCCGAGTTGGGCGGCGTGGACTCCGGCCTGGAAGCGGCTGCGGGCGTCCAGGTGGCCCAGTAGGCCCTTGGCTATGCGGCGGGCGGTGCGGGGGGAGACGCCCAGGCGCTTGGCTATGGCCTCGTCCGTGTGGCCGCGGGCCAGCAGGCGCAGGGTCTCGTGCTGCTGGCGGTTCAGGGCGTGCTCCTCGGGCTTCTCGCACGGGCCCAGGGGGTCGGCGTCCAACCAGACGTGCTCGAAGAGGGCCTCCAGCGCCGCGATGAGGCCCCCGCCCGACACCACGAGTGCGCCGAGCGAGGAGTCCTGGTCGTCCAGGGCGACCAGGGCGAGGCGGTGGTCGGCGATGATCATGCGGGTGCTGAGCGAGGGCGTCGTACGGACCTCGGCGCCGAGCGAGGCCAGCCAGGTCACATGGGTCACCGTGGGCGGGTGGTTGTGGATGCTGGAGAGGTAGACCGTGCGCATGCGCACCCCGCGTTCCAGGAGTTCCTGGTTGAGCGGGCGGGAGGCGTGCATGTTCTCCTCCGTCTGCGCGCCGCCCGTCGCGAAGGTCAGGATCTCCTCCTCCACCTCCTCGTGGAGCTGCGTCAGGTAGTCGCGCACATGGTCCACGCCGTCCAGGTGCACCACCGGGGACTCGCCGATCGCCGGATGGGTGGCGGGGAGGTCACAGAGGAGTTCGGCCACGGCCGCCTCGCCGTCCGCCAGGCGCCGGCGTTCGGCGGCGAGCCGGGCGCGGCGGCGGGCCAGCAGCGCTTCCAGGCCGAGCCGGGGATCGACCACGTGCAGCCTGCGCCCGCCCGAGCTCGCGGCCGGCCGCACCAGGGCGAGGTCGAGCAGTGTCTCCAAGGCGCCCTCGAATTGATCCGGTGTCAGTTCCAGCTGGGCGCGGTGCTCGGCGAGGGACGCGTAGGGCTGGGCGAGCAGCGCCCGGTAGACGGCCTCGGAAGTGGCGTCCAGCCCCAAGGGGTCGAGCATCGTCCCTCCCCGTCAGGAACCCTGTCGGCACGGTCGGTCCGGCCACCTGCCGGATTTATTCCTCAAGTGCCGAATTCTATTCTTCGGCAACTCGTTGACGCTGCGGTAAAGATCATGGCACGAGAGGGTGAGCGGCGGCAGACGGCCTCCCGCCGACCGGGCAGGGCGGGCCGTCCGGGCGTCCGGATGCTGGACGGAAGGGGCCATGGCCTCATCGGTCCAGTGGTCTCACCTTCACCATCGCCTCGCTCGCGTACAAAACTCACGGTGCTGTCGAACACTCCCCACCGATGGTTCGAAGGGCTACCGCATGACGCGTCTCCACCTGTTCTCCGTTACCGCGCTCGTGTCCGTGGCGCTGAGCGGCGGCGTTCTCCTCGCGGAACCCGCGTACGCCGCCACCTCCGCTCCCGTATCCGCCCCGGCGTCCGCCTCCGCCGCCACTTCCGCCTCCGCCTCCGACGTACCGCGCGGTCCCGCCGGCCACGGCGTCCCGTCCGCACACCCACGCCCGGGTCATCTGCCGCACGACTTCGGCTGGCAGTAGCCCTCCGCTTCGAAACGGGTACGACGACGCGGCGGCCCGACGACGGGCCGCCGAGAGCGCACGGGAAGGCGGACGACGGTGCTGTTCCAACTGCTCGGGCCCCTGAGCATCACCGATGGGCGGGACCATGTGGTCCTTCCGCCCTCCAAGCCGACCGCACTACTGGCCGCCCTGCTCATCCGTCCGGGGCGCGTGGTCTCCACCGACCACCTGCAAGAGGCCGTCTGGGGCGAGGAACAGCCCGTCACGGCCAAGGCCGCGCTCCAGAGTTGCGTACTGCGGCTGCGCCGCATCTTCGCCAAGTACGGCATCGAGAACCAGGCCGTCGTGGCCGTCGCCGGCGGCTATCGCATCCACGCCGACGCCGAGACCCTCGACCTGCTCCACTTCCGGCAGCTCGTCGACCGTGCGGCGGCGGCCGGCGCGGACTCCGAGCTCTACACCCTGCGGGCGGCCCTCGCCCTCTGGCAGGGGCCGCTGCTGGCCAACGTGCCCTCCGGGCTGCTGCACCGGGACGAGGTGCCCCGGCTGGCGGAGGAGCGGCTGCGGGTCCTGGAACGCGTCTGCGACATCGAGCTGGAACACGGCCGCTGCCGCGAAACCCTCGTCGATCTTTGGGAAGTTACGCGCGTATACCCGGCTCACGAGCGGTTTTCCGAGCAACTGATGCTGGCTCTCTACCGGACCGGGCGGCAGGCGGAGGCGCTGTCGGAGTACCGGAGGATCAAGCGGCATCTGCGCGAGGAGCTGGGTGTCGATCCCCGGCCCGGACTCCAGCGCCTGGAGCTGGCGATCCTGCGGGGCGACGACCTCGGCGCCCCGGACACCGGGCACGCCCCCCTCTCGCTCGTCCCCCCGGCCGCGCCGGCCACCGCACCACCCGCCGCGCTCCCGCCCGCCGCCCGGACCGAGGACCGGGATACGGGTGCGGGCGCGGGCGCGGGCCGGAACGAGAACGCGCCCGTACGCCGCCGCACCGCAGCCGCGCCCCCCGCGCCCCTCCCCGCGGTGCCCGGCTTCACCGGCCGCCGGAGCCAGGTGGACGAACTCCTCACCGTGCTGACCGGCAACGGAGCCACCGCCTCCCGGCCCGACCCCTCCAGCCCCGTTAGCCCTGCCGGCCTCACCAACCCCACTGGCCTCGCCAACCCCACCGCCCCCTCCGACCCCGGCCGCGCCCCCCTCGCCGTGCTCTCCGGGGCGCCCGGCATCGGCAAGACCGCGCTGGCCCTGCACGTGGCACGCCTGGTGGACGGGTACTTCCCGGGCGGCTGCCGCCTGTTGCCGCTGACCCGGCCGGACGGCACCCCGCGCCCGACGGAGGAGGCCGCCGCCGAACTCCGCGGCACCGCCCCGGAGGAGCCCGGCCCCGGACGCACGCTGCTGATCCTCGACGACGTCGTCCACCCGGACCAGGTGCGCCCGCTGCTCACCGCCCACGCGGGCGGTGCCGCGATCATCACCAGCCGGATGGGGCTCGCCGCCCTGGTCGCCACGCACGGCGGCACCGTGCACCGGCTCGGCGCGCTCGCTCCCGAGGAGGCGTACGACCTGCTCACCGCCGTGCTGGGCCGGGAACGCGTCGCCGCCGAGCCGGCCGCCGCGCGGCTGATGGCCTCGGTGTGCGGGCACCACCCGCTCGCCCTGCGGATCGCCGCCGCCCGCCTCCTCACCCGCCCCCGCCTCAAGCTGGCCGACTGCGCGGACTGGCTGGGACGCGATCTGCCGGGCCGCCTCAGCCTGGCCGACGACCCCCGGATGTCCGTACCGCTGACCCTGGACGAGGCGGTGCGGCGGCTTCCCCCGGTGCTGGCCGAGGCGCATCTGCGGCTCGGGGCGGCGACGCGCGGGCCGCTCACCGCGGAGCTGGCGGCCACCGTCCTCGACCTCCCGCCGGAGCCGGCCGAGGACGTGCTGGAACGGCTCCTCGACGCGGGCCTCCTGGAGGAGGAGCACCCCGGCGTGTTCCGGATGCACGAGCTGCTGCGGGCGCACGCCCGGCGCGCGACCGCCACCTCCGTCCGGCCCACCCCGGCCCTCCTGCGCCCACCGCGGCGCGGGGAGACACCCCAGGCGGGCAGTACCTGCCCGACCGCCTTGCGGTGACCCTCCGTCACCGCACCGCGGGCGGCGCCCCTCGCGTCCGCCCGGACCGGCCGCCCGGCCCCTGAGAACACCGGCCCCTGAGAACGCCCGCCCCGAGCCCCGGACCCGCACGCCGCACGCCCCCGCACAGCCGGCGGCGGGGCCCGCCCTCGTACCCGAGTACCCGACTGTCCCTCTCCCCGAACAAGAGGTGTGACGCACGCATGGCAGCAACGTCGTACGCAGAGACCGCCGGCACCCGGCCCCGGGTCCGCCGTGACGTCCTGTTCACCGAGACGCCCGACGGCGTGATCTTCCACAACGCCGATGGAGGGTTCCGGCTCACCGCCAGATCCGGCTACCGGTTCGCCAGCCTCCTGGTGCCCCATCTGGACGGCAGCAGATCGGTCGAGGAGATCTGCCAGGGCTTCGGCGACCAGCAGAAGGCGATGGTCGGCGAACTCGTGAAGGCCCTCTACGCGCGGGGCTTCGCCCGGCCGGTTCCGGCACCGAACGAGTCGGCGGGCCCCCGGACGGACCCGGCCGCCGCCGAGCGGTTCGCCCAGCAGATCGCCTACATCGACCACTACGCGGACGACGCCGACGCCCGGTTCGCCCGCTACCGCGCCACCCGGGTCGCCGTGCTCGGCGACGGACCGGTCGCCCGCTGGTGCGTGCTGTCGCTCGTCCGCAACGGCTGCGCCGCCGTCGGCGTCGAGGCCGCCCTCGCCGACGGCTCCGGCGGCACCACCGCCGAGGAGTTCGCCGAGGTCCGCCGGGAGGCGGCCCTGGCGGCGGACCAGGACTGTTCCGTCGAGTTGGCCGTACTCCCGGAGCGGCCCGGTGCCGGCTGGGCGGCGTACGACGGGTACGACGTCGTCGTCGCCGCGGCCGGGCCCCGGGTGCCGGGCACCGTGCTCGCGCTGCTGCGGGACGGGGTGCCCGAGGGGCGGACGCTGCTTCCGGCCTGGACGTTCTGGGGCCGGGCCGTCGTCGGGCCGGTCATGACCCCGGGCTCGGCGGCCTGCTGGGCCTGCGCCGCCCTGCGGCTGGGCGCGGCCGGCGGCGGGGCCGACGCGGCGGCCGCCGGCCTGTGGAGCGGGCTGGCCCTCGGCACCGGCACCCCCGGCCCCCAGCCCGTGGGACCGCTCGCGGCGATGCTCGGCAACCTGCTGGGCTACGAGGTGTTCCGCCTGGTCACCGAGGCGCTGCCGGCCGAGAGCCGCGACCGGCTGCTCATCCAGGACATGGCCTCCTTCGACGTGGCGTCGGAGCCCCTGCTGCCGCACCCCGCGTGCCCGTTCTGCACGGCACCCGCCGCGCTGCCCGAGCCGGTCGACCTGACCGCCGCGCCGGCCCGCCCGGCGTTCCTCCCCACGGTGGCCACCGCCCCCGACGACGAGGCCGCCCAGGGCCCGCTCGGCGAACTCGAACGCCGCTCCGCGCTCGTCCACCCGCACACCGGGGTGTTCACCGCCTACGCCGACGAGCGGCTGACCCAGACCCCGCTGAAGGTGGGCGCGGTCGTCCTGGGCGGGCTGGGCACCCTGACCCCCCGCACGATCACCGCCTTCGACGTCCACCACACCGCCGGCGCCCGGCTGCGGGCGCTCAACGCCGCCGCGACCGTCTACGCCGAGCACGTGGCGCCCGCCCCGGTGCCCGACGACGCCACGGCGGAGCTGCCCGCCGTGGACCCGGACGCGCTCACCGTCGCGTCCGGCACCGGCGGGACCGGAACGGCCGTCCGCTGGACGGCGGCCGTATCGCTGCTCACCAAGGAGGTGGTGCGGGTGCCCGCCGGCGCGGTGCGGCCCTTCGGCGCGGACAACGCGGACCGCCGCTTCGAACCCACCCGAGCCGGAGCCGGGGCCGGTGCCGACCTGCCCGAGGCGGCCGCGGCCGGGCTGCTGTCGGCGCTCGCCCACGACGCGCTGCGCCGGGCCGTCCGGGGCACGGGCGACGTCTCCGTGCTCACCCCCCAGGCCCTGGGCGAGGACCCCGAACCGGTGTTCCTGCTGCGTTCGGCGGCCCACCTGGGCCTCGCCGTGGAACTGCTCGACCTGGGCGAACAGGCGCACTCCGGGGCGTCCGTCGTCCTCGCCCGGACCACCGGCACGCCGGGCCCCGCCCGCTGGGCCGTGGGCGCGGCCCCGGACCTCGCGGCAGCGGCCGTGGACGCCCTGCGGGACCTGCTCGGCGCGGTGCAGACGGCGGACGGGCCCGACGCGACGGACACCGGTGACCCGCTGCTGGCCGACCTGGACGCGTCGCTCGTCCCGGTCACCCGCGCACAGCCCGCCACCCCGGACGCCCCGGACGCCCTGGACGCCCTGGACGCCCCAGCCGATCCGGACCGGACGGACGACGCCGGCTGGGCGCGCCTCCTCGAACGCCTCGCCGCCGCCGGGCGGGACGCCCTGGTCGTGCCCACGCACGCCGCCGACCTGCCCACCGCCGGCATCCACACCGTCCGCGTCCTGCTCACCCGGGCGGCCGCCGATGCCGGCTGAGACCGCCCGGCGCCCCAGGCCCGACACGCGCCCCCGGCCCGACGAGCGCTCCGAGGCCGACGCGCGCTCCGATGCCGCCGGCCGGTTCGCCGCCGCCGTCCGCGACGCGCTCGCCGCGAGCGGCACCGACCGGGCCGTGACGGTCGCGCCGCTCGGCGTCCGGGACGCGTACGCGCGCACCGGCGCCGCGGCCGGGGACGCCCCGGCCGACGCCACCGCCGTGCCCCTCCACCTGTACGGCCGGCAAGTGCTGATCGGCCCCTGGCCCGCGCGGGACGGCCGTGCGGGCTGCGGCACCTGTCTCGCCCGGCGCTGGCAGGGCGTGCGCTCGGTGTCCCTGCGCGAGGGCCTCGAACTGGGCACCGGGACCCGGCCGGTGGGCGACTGGCCGTACGGCACGCCGTTCGCCGTCACCGCCGTCGCCGCCCTGGTGGCGGGGCTCGCCGGGGCCGGCCCGAAGCCTGGCCCGTACCCCCGGGTCCATCTCCTGGACCTGGACGCCATGACCGTACGCAGTCATCCCCTCGTCCCCGATCCGGAGTGCCCCGACTGCGCCACGCCCCGGCCCGACACCGCCGAAGGGGCCGCGCTCACCCTGCGGCCCGCGCCCCCGTACCGGCCGGGCGTCTTCCGGGTCCGGCGGGTGGAGGACTACCGGCTGCCGGAGGACGCCTTCGTCAACCCGCACTGGGGCGCGCTCGGTTCCTCGGTGATCTGCGACGTCGCGTCCACCACCACCTCCGCCACCGTCGGCTGCTTCTCGACCCGCTCCGGGGACTACCTCCGCGAGACGTTCTGGGGCGGCCACGCGGACACGTACGCCCACAGCCGGAGCATCGGCATCCTGGAGGCGCTGGAGCGTTACGCCGGGATGCGGGCCAGGGCCCGGACCACCCGGCTCACCGCCTCCCTCGACGAGCTGGGCCCCGACGCCGTCGATCCGCGGGAAACCGGCCTGTACGCGGCCGAGTTCTACGCCGCCAACCCCCGGGTCCGCCCCTTCGCCACCGACCGGAAGATCCCCTGGGTGTGGGGCTGGTCGCTGCGCGACGACCGGCCCCGCGCGGTGCCCGAGATCCTCGCCTACTACCACGCCCCCGGCCTGGAGGGCCGGTTCGTGCAGGAGAGCTCCAACGGCTGTGCCTCCGGCGGCAGTACGGAGGAGGCGGTCTGCTTCGGCCTGATGGAGGTCATCGAGCGGGACGCCTTCCTGCTCGCCTGGTACGGGCAGGTGCCGCTGCGCGAGATCGACCCGGGCACCAGCGCCAGGGCCACCACCCGGCACATGGTGGACCGGCTCGCCATGTACGGCTACCGGGCCCGCTTCTTCGACACCCGGATCGGCTTCCCCGTCCCCGTCATCACCGGCTGTGCCGAACGCTTCGACGGCTCCACCGGCCGGATGTGCTTCGGCGCGGGCGCCGGACTCGACCCGGAATCCGCCCTGGACTCCGCGCTCTGCGAGATCGCCACCGACGCGGTCAACCTCGTCGGCCGGACCCGGCGCGACGAGGAGCGGCTGCGCGCCATGGCCACCGACTTCGACCGGGTCACCACCCTGCACGACCACCCGCTGTCCTACGGCATCCCCGAGATGGGCCGGCACGCCGACTTCCTGCTCCGGCAGCCCGAGCCCCGCCCGCCGCTCGCCGTCGCCGAACTGGCCTGGCCGGACACCGAAGGCGACCCGGCGGCCGCCCCCGACCTGCGCACCGACCTGCTGCGCGCGGTCGGCGCCGTCACCGCGGCCGGACACGACGTGGTCGTCGTCGACCAGACCCTGCCCGAACAGCGCGCGCTGGGGCTGCACACCGTGAAGGTCCTGGTGCCGGGGCTGCTCCCCATCGACTTCGGCTGGTCCCGCCAGCGCGCCCGGCACATGCCCCGGATGCGCACCGTGCTCGGCCCCGCCGGACTCAACCCCGCACCGCACCCGTTCCCATGACCGGCCGTCAGCCCCACCGACCCATCCGAGCCCATGCGAGAGGGGGCCTCCCCCATGGGGTACGCCCATGAGTACGCCGACGCCGTCCTGCACCGGGGGCGCGTCCCGATGGAGCCCACCGACTTCGTCCCCGACTGGCCCGACGGCCCGCGCCGGGGGAAGTTCTACCCGGACGTGGAGCCCTACGCCCTCCCGGACGGCGACGGCCTCCCGGACGCCCCCGCCGCACGCGGTCTGCTGCCCGCCCCGCGCGACGGCGCGCGGCCGGGCGATCCGGCGGGATTCACGCTGCCGCTGCTGGCGGCGATGCTCAAGGACTCCTACGGGCTGACCGGCCGCCGCCTGGGCATCCAGGCCAACAGCGACCTGTCCGGGCTGCCGCTGCACACCCACGCCAACTGGTCACGGGGCACCGCGGGCGGCGGCGGGCTCTACCCGGTCAGCATCTACTGGGCGTCCGGCCCCTCCGGGCCGCTGACCCCGGGCATCCACTACTACGACGTCCAACGGCACGCCGTGCAGCGGCTGCTCACCGGTGACGTCACGGCCCGCGTCCGCGAGGCGCTGGGGCCCGGCGCCCCCGAGGAGGCCCGGCAGACCGACCAGTACCTGATCCTCGGCGTCAAGTACTGGCAGAACGCGTTCAAGTACAACAGCTTCTCGTACCACGTGGTCTCCACCGACCTGGGCACCCTCGTGCAGACCTGGCGGATCTGGGCGGGGGCGCGGGGGCTGGCCCCCGCGCCCGTCCTGTGGTTCGACGAGCCCCGGCTGAACGGCCTGCTCGGCACCTCGGGAGAGGAGGAGGGCGTCTTCGCCGTCGTCCCGCTCCGCTGGGACACCCCGAAGGCCACCGCCGCCCCGACCGCCCCCGCCGGGCCCGACCCCACCGTCCGGCACAGGGACTCCGAACGGTCGCGCACCGTACTGGAGTTCCCCACCCTGCTCGCCATGCACGCCGCGACCGCACAGGACCCCGCGAACCGCCCCGCCCCCGGCGCGCTGGCCGCCGCCGCGGCCCCGCCCACCCCGGCCGGCGGCACCCGGACCGCCCTGCCCGCCCCGGAGTTCCCCGCCGTCCCCGTACGGCGCGCCCTGCGCGGCCGGCGCAGCAGCTTCGGCCGCTTCGACGCGGCGCGCCCGGTCACGCCCGCCCAGCTGTCCGCCGTACTCGCGGCCTGCGCCGGCACGTCGCTGCCCAGCGACGCGGACCCGGACGGCGCGGTGCGCCAGGCCCGGATGTACGCCTTCGTCAACCATGTCGAGTCCGTCGCGCCGGGCGCGTACGCCTACGACCCCGAGGCCGAGGAGCTGCGGCTCGTCGAGGCCGGGCCGCAGGGGGCCTTCCTGCAGAACACCTACTTCCTCGCCAACTACAACCTGGAGCAGGCGGGTGCCGTCCTCGTGCCGACCGTCCGCACCACCGCGGTGCTGGACGCGGTCGGCGACCGCGGCTACCGCCTCGCGGCCGGCACCGCGGGCGCCGTGGCCCAGACGTTCTACGTGGCCGCCGCCGCGCTCGGACTCGGCGCGGGCGTCGCGCTCGGCTTCGACAACATCTCGTTCATCGAGAAGCTCGGCCTGGGCGACGGCGACGAGGCGCCCCTGCTGATCATGCCGCTCGGCAACGAGCGCCCCCGGCCCGCCGACTTCCGGCACGAGATCGCCTGACGGGAACCCTGCGATGACACTCCTGACATCCGACACCACCCCCCGTGCGCCCGACGTGTGGGAACCCGGACACCGCTTCCTGCTCCGCGCGGCCGGCCTGCCCCTGGAGACCGTGCGCGGCCTGCGCTGCCCGGACACCGGCGACTGGGCGGACGAGGCCCTGGAACTGGAGGAGCGGCTGACCGCCGAGGGCGCCGCGCTCAGCGAGCTGCTGCACGGGCTGCTCGGCGCCGCCGACGCGGCCGGCAGCGAGGCCCGCCGCCTGCTGCTCCGGGTGCGCCGCGAGGTCTTCAACAACCGGCTGCCCGCCGATCCCCGGGCCGCCGAGCGCCTGGTGACCGGGCTGTCCGCACCGGCGGGCGCCCGGCTCGCCCACTGGCTGACCCACCGCGCCCGGTACGCCGAACTGCTGGACCGGGGGCCCGGGTTGCTGGCCGGTGAGATGCGCGACGCGCGCCGGGCACTGCGCGCGGCCCTGGCCGGGGACCGGCTCCGGCTGGGGCTGCTGCTCGCCTCGCCCACCCTGGACAGCAGGCTCGGCGGATACCTGGACGACACCGGCGCCGAACCGGGCAAGCGGATGCGCAAGATCGAGCGTTCGGCACTCACCTACCTCTACCGCACCGCGTGCAAGACGAGCCCCTTCAGCACCCTGACCGCCGTCGCCACCGGCACCTTCGACCCGGGCGCCGCGCCCTCCGCCTCCCTCGGCCCGCGCCTCGCCGAGGAGTGGACCAGCCATGTCCGGCTCAACGTCGTCGTCCTGGGCCGGCTGGCCGACCTGATCCTCGCCGACCCCGTCCGCCGCCGGGACCTCCCCGTCGTCCTCGCTCCGGGCTGGGGCCGCGACGAGGACCGCATCCGCTACGTCCGCCAGTGGGTGACCGCCGGCGACGACAGCGCGGCCGTCACCTTCGACGCCGTCCGCGACCGGCTGTTCTACCTGCGCGGCAGCGGCACCCTGGACCGGCTGCTCACGTTCTTCTCCACCCACGAGGGGCTGCGCCACCGGGACCTCGTGGACCTGCTGCGCACCGAGCGGGGCGCCGGGCCGGACGAGGCCGAACGCTACGCGGCCGCCCTCCTCCAGCTCGGCATGGTCCAGGTGCCGGGCCTGCGCACCGACGTGCACAGCGCCGACCCGCTGCGCTCCTTCCAGCAGGCCCTGCGCGGCCTCGGCGCCCCCTGGGCGGACGCGGTCGCCGCCTCGCTCGACGGACCGGCCGCCTGCCTGGCCGCGTACCCGTCCGCCCCGCTCGCCGAACGGCGCGCCCTGCTCGGCACCCTGCGCGCCCAACTCCTCGACATCCAGCGGGAGCTGGGCGCCGAGGAGGCCGCCCTCCCGCAGACCCTGGTGTACGAGGACGTCAGCGCGGGCGAGGACCTGCCCGGCGGGCCCGGACCCCTGGCCGGCGCCACCGGGCAGGCGCTGCGGCGGGTCGAGGGCATCCTCCCGATGTACGACATCACGCTGCCCCAGCGCATCACCCTCAAGGGCTTCTTCCTGGCCCGGCACGGCAACGGCGGGCGCTGCGACGACCTGCTCGGCCTGGTGCACGACTTCCACGAGGACTTCTTCGACCAGTACATCTCGTTCACCTCCCAGCGCAGCGCCTTCGACGCCGACGGCGAGTACGTCCCCGAGGAGAACTGGCTCGGCCAGAGCGCCCTGCGCACCCTGGACTCGGCACGCCGGCGCTTCGTCGCCGGGATGCGCGAGCAGTGGGAGAAGCACGGGGCGTCAAACGAGATCCGGCTGCCCGCCGCCCTCCTCACCGAGGTGGCCGGTGAACTCGCTACCATCGCCCCGGACTTCACCCCGCAGAGCCATCACATCCAGGTCGCCGGCGACGACGCGGACGGCCGGCCGCTGATCGTCCTCAACCGCTCCTACGGCGGACTCGCCTTCCCCTTCAGCAGGTTCACCCACGTCTACGACCCGGACGGCTCCGCGCCCCCGGACGCGCCCCCCGGCCTCTCGGAGCGGCTGGCCGGCGAACTCCTCGCCCGCGCCCCGCAGGGCACCGTCCTCGCCGAGCTGACCGGCGGGCCGATCACCACCAACCTCAACCTGCACGGGCGGCTGACCAGCCATCAGATCGTCTGCCCCGGCGAGACCTCCACGGTGCCCGAGGACGCCCGCATCCACCTGGAGGACCTGTACCTGCGGCACGACGAGGCCACCGACCGGCTCGTCCTGCGCTCCCGGCGGCTGGAGCGCGAGGTCGTCCCCGTCTACCTCGGCTACCTCGTGCCCGTCGCCCTGCCGGAGATCCCGCGCACCCTGCTGCTGCTCTCCCCGAGCACCATGACGCCCACGGACGTCTGGGGCAGCGTCCCCGAGGGCCCCGCCCGCGACGGCGTCACCCGCAGGCCGCGCGTCGTCCACGACGGGGTCGTCGTCAGCCGCCGCAGCTGGACGGCCGACGCGCGGGTGCTGCCCGCGCGCACGCCCGGCGCCGACGAGGCCGGCTGGTTCCTCGGCTGGCGGCGCTGGCGGCGCGCCCACGGGCTGCCCGCCCAGGTATTCGCGACGGTCCTGCGCGAGGGGCGCCGCGCCCTGGGCGCCAAGCCCCTGTACGTGGACTTCGACAGCCCCCTGTCGCTGACCGCGTTCGACGCCCTGCTGGAACGGGGCCCCGGCGACGCCGTGGTCCTGCGGGAGATGCTCCCCGCCGAGGACGCCCCGCACGCCGTCTCCGCACAGGGCCACCACGTCGCCGAACTGGCCGTGGAGACCTTCACCTCCCGCCCGCGTACCGAGGACGGCCCGACATGCCGGAACTGATCTCGTCCAGCCCCGCCCGCCCCGACGCCACGGAACGGGGTGACTGGATCGCTCTGCACGTCTTCTACGCGGCCAGCCCCCGGCCGATGCTCGTCAACTGCGTCCGGCCGCTGGTCGCCGAACTGACCGCCGAAGGGCTGCTGGCCGGCCACTTCTTCATCAACTACTGGCTGGAGGGGCCGCACGTCCGGCTCCGGCTGCGCCCCGCGAGCCCCGCCGCCGCCCCGGAGGTGCGCCGGCGCGCCGAGGCGGCCCTCACCGCGTTCCTCCGGACCCGGCCGGCCCTCTACGAGGTCGACTCCGGGTTCCTCAAGGACTTCTACAACGAGCTGTTCGACATCGAGTTCCCCGGCGAGGACCGCAGCCGCTACATGGGCGCGGACGGCCGGATGAACCTGCGGCCGAACAACTCCTTCAGCGCGGAGCCGTACGCCCCCGAGTACGCCAAGTACGGCGGCCCCGCCGGGGTCGAGCTCGCCGAGTGGCACTTCCGGCACTCCAGCGACCTGGTCATCGACGCCTTCCGCACCATGAACCTGCATCTGCGCACGGTGCTCCTCGGCACCTCCGCCCAGCTGATGATGGTGATGTCGAGCTGCTTCCTGCCCGAGGACGACCGCCTCGCGGACTACCTCGACGGCTACTACGCGTTCTGGCACCGGGCGTTCCCCGGCACCGGCTTCATCGGCTCGAAGGAGTACGAGCGCAACTACGCCCGGATGGCGCCCGCGCTGGGAAGCCGCTTCGCCGCGATCCGGGCCGCCGTCGCCGCCGGTGAGCTCGGCCGGCTGCCCTCCTTCCTGCGCGACTGGGCCGCCCACTGCCTGGAACTGCGGGACCGCGTCACCGATCTCACCATCCGGGGCGAACTCCTCTTCCCGGCCTGGGACGGACCCGCCCGCGAGGACACCGGCCAGGAACGCGCCGAGCCGGAGACCCCCCTGACCGCGCTCACCCATGTCCCGGCCGTCCTGCCCCGGCTGCTCTCCCCCTACATGCACATGACCAACAACCGGCTGCATGTGACGATCCGCGACGAGGCGTACCTCTCCTTCGTCCTCGGCCAGGTGCTGCGCGAGCCGGTCGGCGCGGCACCGGAGGACACCGGCCGGGGCGGGACGGCGGACTCGTGAACCCGGCCACCGACCGCGCCCGGTCCGCCGCCCGCGCCTACCGGCCCGCACTCAGACCCGGCGTCCTGCTCAGCCCGCCCCTGCTGCGCGGCCCCCGCACGGTGCACCTGCTCAAGCACCCGGTGAGCGGGGCCGCGTTCGAGGTCGGGCCCAAGGAGCACTTCCTCATCTCCCGCCTCGACGGCACCCGCACGCTGGACGACCTGGTACCCGCCTACGCCGAACGCTTCGGCCGCCGGCTCGCCGAGGAGCAGTGGAACCGGCTCCTCGGCCTCCTCGGCACCCGCGGCCTCCTGGCCGGCGCCCCCGACCCGCCGCCCGCCGCCCCGCCCCCGGCCCGCACCGGCGGCCTGTGGCACGGCACCCGGAGCCTGGTCGCCGACGCCGACCGGACCACCGCCCGGCTCCACCGCGTACTGCGCCCGCTGCTGCACCCGGCCGTCCAGCTCCCGCTGCTGGCCGCCGTCCTCGTCACCGTCGTGACCCTCGCCCTGCACACCGGCGAACTCCTGGACGGCACCGACGAGCTGATCCGGGAACCGGCCGCCCTGCTCGGCGCCGCGCTGTTCCTGTGGTTCAGCATCACCCTGCACGAAGTGGCCCACGGCGTCGCCGCCCGGCACTACGGCGGCACGGTCACCGAGATCGGGCTGCGCTGGCGGCTGCCGGCGGCGATGCTCTACTGCACCGTCGACAACTACCTCTTCCTGCCCGCCCTGCGCGCCCGGCTCGTCATCGCCGGGGCGGGCGCCCACCTCAACATGGTGCTGCTGCTGCCCTTCGCGCTCTGGTGGTTCCTGCTGCCCCAGGGCGACCCCACCAGGGTGCTGCTGGCCGGGCTGCTGCTGCTCGGCACCGTCCAGGGGCTCAGCAACCTCGTCCCGCTGCCCCCGCTCGACGGCTACCGGATGCTCGGCCATCTGCTCGGCACCGCCCGCCTGGCCCCCGAGACCCGCACCTACCTGGCGCTGCGCCGGAGCGATCCGCCGGCCGCCGCCGCGTACCCCCGCCGGGCCCGGCGCCTCTACACCGCGTACGCCGTCTGCTTCGTCGTGCTCGTCCTCCTCGCCGCGACGGGCACCTGCGCCGCGGCGTACCTGCTCCTGACGGGGTGACCCGAGGTGACCACGCCACGCGCCCGCCCCCGACCGGAAAGGAACCCCGCACCACTTGACTCCCTCCCCTCCCTGGTGGGAGGGGAGTCCTACGGCTCGCGCCGTGGGGTTTTCTGCTTCGTCGCCGACTGCCCGCCCGGAGAACTCCGTTGAGGTCTTACACCAGCTCCACAGACAGACACCGCCAGCCCGGCGGCCAGAAGGTTCTTCGCCGCGTTCACGTCCCGGTCGTGGACCGTCCCGCAGCTGCCGCACGTCCAGATACGGACGTTCAGCGGCATCCCGCCCCGCAAGGTGCCGCAGGCGGAGCACAGTTTGGACGAGGGGAACCAGCGGTCGACCGCGATCACTTCGCGCCCGTACCACCGGGCCTTGTACTCCAGCATGCTCCGGAACTCGGCCCACGCCGCGTCACTGATGGCGCGCGCCAGGCTCCGGTTCTTCGCCATGTTCCGGACGCTCAGGTCCTCGATCACGATCGTTTGGTTCTCACGAACGAGCCGGGTGGTCAGCTTGTGCAGGTGGTCACGCCTGCGGTCGGCGATGCGGGCGTAGACCCTGGCGGCCTTCCGGCGGGCCTTGCGGCGGTTGGCGCCGTCACCCCTGGCCTTGCGGGCAAGCTCCCGCTGCGCCCTGGCGAGACGGGCACGGTCACGGCGCTCGTGCCGGGGGTTGGAGATCTTCTCACCGGTGGAGAGGGTCAGAAGGTGGCCGATTCCGACGTCGATGCCGACGGCCGCGCTAGTGGCGGGGAGCGGCTTCACGGACGGGTCCTCGCACAGCAGGGACACGTACCAGCGCCCGGCCGCGTCCTGGGACACGGTCACCGTGGACGGCGACGCCCCCTCCGGGAGGGGGCGGGACCACACGATGTCCAGCGGCTCCGCCATCTTCGCCAGGGTCAGCTTTCCGTCCCGGAACCGGAACGCACTGGTGGTGTACTCCGCCGACTTCCGGGACTTCTTCCGCGACTTGAAACGCGGATACATGGCCCGCTTGCCGAAGAAGTTCGCGAACGCCGTCTGGAGATGCCGCAGCGCCTGCTGGAGCGGGACGGAGGAGACCTCGTTGAGGTAGGCGAGTTCCCCGGTCTTCTTCCAGGCCGTCAGCATCGCCGACGTCTGGTTGTAGTTCACCCGCTCCTGCCGCGTCCACGCTTCCGTGCGCGCCGCGAGAGCCAGGTTGTAGACCTTCCGCACACACCCGAACGTGCGCGACAGCTCGGCCGCCTGCGCGTCAGTCGGACGGAAGCGGTACTTGAACGCCCGCTTCACGTGAGTGGTCTTCACGGTTCACATACAACTGCATCAGCTTGTGGCAAGCGGGCAGTTGGGGGTGTCCGCCGGTCCGCCCCGGCGGCGAACCAGCTCTTCCTGCCCCGCTCCGCAGGAGCTTCGTTTCTCCCCCGCAAGCGGGAAGTACCCCCGCCCCCGGCTCAGGCCGGGGGTATCCACGAAGGACAACCCCGATGAGTGAGGTACAGGCGATGCCAACCAGCCCCGGCGAGGACGCCGCCCCCGCCCCCGCCGTCCGCGTCCGTGACGTCTCCAAGCGCTACGGGGAACGCCGGGCCCTCGACGACGTGTCCCTGGAGATCGGCCGCGGCGAGTTCTTCGGCCTGCTCGGCCCCAACGGCGCCGGCAAGTCGACCCTGGTGGAGATCATGGAGGGGCTGCGCCGGGCCGACAGCGGCACGGTCGCCGTGTTCGGCGCGTCCCCCTGGCCCCGCGACACCGCGCTGCTGCCCCGGATCGGCATCCAGACCCAGTCCTCCGCCTTCTTCGTCCGGCAGCGGGCCCACGAACACCTGCGCACCGTCGCCGCCCTCTACGGCGCCCCGCGCGGCGCCGTGGACGCCACCCTGGACGCCGTCGGGCTCACCGAGCAGCGCGACATCCAGGTGGAGAGCCTCTCCGGCGGGCAGCGCCAGCGCCTCGCCATCGCCTCGGCCCTCGTCCACGGCCCCGAGCTGATCTTCCTGGACGAGCCCACCGCAGCCCTCGACCCGCAGGCGCGCCGCGATCTGTGGGAGGTGCTGCGCGCCCTCAAGGCACAGGGCCGCACCATCGTCTACACCACCCACCACCTGGACGAGGCGGAAGCGCTCTGCGACCGCATCGCGATCCTCGTGGAGGGCCGGATCGCGGTCACCGACACCCCGCACAACCTCGTCGGCGGGTTCGAGGCGCCCAGCAGGCTGCTGCTGCCGCTCGGCCGCCTCGGCGAGGAGGAGGCGGCGGCCGTCCCCGGCGTCGACCGGGTCACCGTCCAGGGCGGCTCCCTCGTCCTGGAGACCCGGGAGACCGGCCGGGTCCTCAGCGCCCTCGACAAGCTGACCGGCCTCGACGGCGTCCAGACCCGCACCGCCGGCCTGGAGGACGTCTACCTCGACCTCACGGCCCGGTTCACCCGGTCCGCGCACGCCACCCGCCGGAACGCCGACACCACGGAGCACCAGCCATGAGCGCCTACGCCGCACTGGCCGCAGCGGGCTACCGCGCCCAGATCCGCGACAAGACCACCCTCTTCTTCACCTTCGCCTTCCCCCTCCTCTTCCTCGCCGTCTTCGGCCTGATCTTCCGGGGCCAGGACGTCGAGGAGAGCGGCCTGTCCTACCTCTCCTACACCGCCGCCGGAGTGCTGTCCTGGGGCGTCGCCAACGCCGCCGTCTTCGGCATCGCGTTCACCCTGATGCAGTGGCGGACCGACGACATCCTGCGCCTGATCCGGATGTCCCCGGCCCCGCTCAGCGCCGTCATCGGCTCCCGCTACGTCATCGCCCTGGTCGTCGGCGCCGTGCAGTCGCTGCTGTTCGTCGGCGTCTCCATGCTGCCGCTGTTCGGCCTCCGCCCCGCCTCCGGCTGGCCGCTGCTGATCCCGGTGCTCCTCCTCGGGGTCACCACCTTCCTGCTGCTCGGCGTCATCATCGGCTCCTTCGCCGACACCCCGGAGTCCGTCGCCGCCACCGCCAACTTCCTGATGCTGCCGATGGCGTTCCTCTCCGGCTCCTTCTTCCCGCTGGACTCGATGCCGTCCTGGCTCCAGAACGTCTCCGTGGTCCTGCCGCTGCGCTACCTCAACGACGCCGTGTCCCACGCGCTCGCCGGACGCGGAGACCTCTCCGACGTCTGGACGGGCTGCGCCGGACTCGTCTTCTTCGCCCTTGTCTTCGGCGTCGCCGCCGTCAAGACCTTCCGCTGGACGAGGTCCTCATGAGCACCCCGACGCGCACCGCCCCCGCCGCGAAACCCGCCCCCATGGACCTGGCCCGCACCGCGCTCCACGCCGCCCTGGCCGACCGCACCGGACGCGACGTCCCCGTCGTCCCGGTCGGCGCCACCGACGCCACCGCCGCCCTCGGCGACCGGGGCGCCCCCGACCCCTGGGCCGCCGAACGCCCCGGCGCCCGCGTCCACCTCACCGCGTCCGCCGTCCTCATCGGCCCCTGGGGCGGCGACGGCACCGCCCCCGCCTGCGGACGCTGCCTCGCGATGCGCTGGCAGCGCCTGCGCAGCCGCAGCGAACGCGACGCCCTGGAGACCGGCGGCCCCGACGGGCCCCGCCCCGCGGGCGCCTGGCCCCGGCTCACCGCCCACGCCCACGACGCCGCGGCCGCGCTGTACCGCGCGCTGCTGGACGGCCCCGGCGCCCGGCCCCCCGCCGCCCTCCCGGCCGACCGGCGGCTGCCCCAGGTCACCCGGCTGGACCTGGCGACCCTCCGGGTACGGACCTACCCGCTGCTCGCCGACCCGCTCTGCCCCGACTGCGCCCCGCCGCCCGCCCCGGCCGGGCCCCGGCCGCTCGCCCTGGTGACCCGCCGCAAGCCCGACCCGGACGGCTACCGGCTGCGCCCCGCGTCCGCGTACCCGCTGCCGGAGGAGGCGCTCGCCAACCCCGTCTGCGGGGTGCTGGGCGGCGGCACCTGGAACGACGTCACCTCGCCGACGACCGCGCCCGTCGCCGGAAGCGTCTTCGTCCGGGGCTACGCCGGGCTCAACGACGTCACCTGGAGCGGCCAGGAGAACGCCTTCTCCACCAGCCGCACCCTCGCCTTCCTGGAGGGCCTGGAACGCTACGCCGGAACCCACCGGCGCGGCCGCACCACCCCCGTCACCGGCTCCTGGACGCAGCTGAAGGACGACGCCGTCGACCCCGCAGTCTGCGGCCTGTACACCCCCCGCACCTACCTCGACGACCCGCTCGTCGACGCCTTCGACCCGGACCGCGCCATCCCCTGGGAGTGGGGCTGGTCCCTGCGCGACGACAGGCCCGTCCTGGTCCCCTCCCGGCTCGTCTACTACAGCGCCGGACTGGCCGCCGACAACTTCGTCTTCGAGTGCTCCAACGGCTGCGCCATCGGCGGCGGCCTGGAGGAGGCCGTCCTCGGCGGCCTCCTCGAACTCATCGAACGGGACGCCTTCCTCAACGCCTGGTACGGAGACACCAGGCTCACCGAGATCGACCTGACCACCGTCGGCGGACGGGCCGCGCCCGCCATGGCCGAACGCGCCGCCCTCCAGGGCTACGACGTGCACGTCCTGGACAACCGCGTCGACCTCGCCGTCCCCGTCGTCACCGCGCTCGCGGTACGCCGCGACGGCGGCCCCGGCGCCCTCTCCTTCGCCGCGGCCGCCTCGCTGGACCCGCGCGCCGCGGTCGAGGGAGCCCTGTCCGAAGTCCTCACCTACATCCCGCACCTCGCCCGGCAGACCGAGGAACGCCGCGAGGAACTGGAGGCCATGGCCGACGACTTCGAGCGCGTACGCCACCTCAAGGACCACGCCCAGCTCTACGGCCTGCCCAGGATGGCCGCCCACGCCGAGAGCTACCTGCGCCCCCTGGCCGTGCGCCCCTTCGCCGAGGTCTACCGGGACTGGGAGGCCACCGGCCGGCCCCGCACCGGCGATCTGCGGGACGACCTGCTCGCCGTCATCGGCGAACTCGCCGGCGCCGGGCACGATGTGATCGCCGTCGACCAGACCACGCCGGAGCAGGAACGCATGGGCCTGCGCACCGTCGCCACCCTGGCGCCCGGTCTCCTGCCGATCGACTTCGGCTGGAACCGCCGCCGCGCCCCGTTCATGCCCCGGCTGCGCACCGCGCTCCGCCGGGGCGGCCACCGCACCACCGACCTCACCGAGGCCGGGATGCGCATGGTCCCGCACCCCTTCCCGTAACCGTGCTCCTTCCCGTGACCGTGTCTCGCGGCGCGGTCACGGGAAGCGCCCGGTACCCCGGGAACGGGTACCGGGCGCGTACGCCGCTCGTCAGCGGCGCGGCCGACGTGACGTCAGGCGGAGCAGGAGGTGGTGCTGGTGGTGGAGCTGCACGTCGAGGTCGAGCTGGTGCTGGTGGAACCGGCGAGCACGACCTCGCTGGCGTCCGAGTAGTCGGAGATCTCGAAGGTCTCGGCCTCCAGTTCGAGGATCTCGTCGGCGAGGGTGCTCAGGTTCTTCTCCATGATGTCTCCTCCGGTCCTGGGCCACCGTCTCCGGGGCCGCCACCTGTGCGCACCCCGGCGGGGTGCGCACAGCCATTGCACCGCCCCGCGCTCACCGCTCGGCATGCCTCCCGCACGCACATCGCTGGCACGCGACGCCAGCGGCCCGACGAACCCCTCCTGGAGCGCCATGACCCAGCCCGCCCCGCCCCGCCCGCCGCAGCCGGCCCACCCGCCGCAGTCGCCCCACCCGGCCCTCTCCGCCGCGCTCGCCCGGGAGACGGTCCGCCCCGCCCTCACCCTTTACCTGGACGTCCACCGCCACCCGGAGACGTCCGGCGAGGAGGCCCGCACCGCCGCCCTGTTCGCGGACCGGCTCACCGCCGCCGGACTCGACGTCACCCGGGGCGTCGGCGGCCACGGCGTGGTCGGCGTGCTGCGCAACGGCGACGGCCCCCGCGTCTACCTGCGCGCCGAACTCGACGCCCTGCCGCTCGCGGAGCGCACCGGCCTCCCCTACGCGAGCACCGGCCCGGCCATGCACGCCTGCGGCCACGACCTCCACCTGGCGGCGGCCACCGGCGCGGCGGACCTGCTCGCCCGCACCACCGCGCACTGGCGCGGCACCCTGGTCGTCGTGGGCCAGCCCGCCGAGGAGACCCTGACCGGTGCCCGCGCCATGCTGGCGGACGGCCTGTACGAACGGTTCGGCAGACCCGGCACGGTCCTCGCCCAGCACGCCGCGCCGCTCCCCGCCGGGCTCATCGCGCACGGCGGCCCGCACGCCCCCGTCACCGCCGCGAGCGCCGCCCTCACCGTCGTCGTCCACGGCCGGGGCGGCCACGCCGCGACCCCGCACCTCACCGTGGACCCCGTGGTCACGAGCGCGGCGGTGATCGGCCGCCTCCAGACGATCGTCGCCCGCGAGGCCGCCCCCGCCGAACAGCTCACCCTGACCGTGGGCACCCTGCGCGCCGGCACGGCCGTCAACGTCGTCCCGGACACCGCCGAGCTGGGCATCGGCCTGCGCGCCCTCTCCGACGACACCCTGGACCGCGCGCTGGCGGCCGTCGAGCGCATCGTCCGGGCCGAGTGCGCCGCGTCGGCCTGCCCCCGCGACCCGGACCTGACCCTGCTCTCCCGCTCCCCCGCCCTGCACGGCGACCCGGCCGCGACGGAGGCCGTCCGCTCCGCCCACACCGCCCTGTACGGACCCGAACGCGTCACCGGCTGGCCCCCTTCCCTGGCCGCCGAGGACTTCCCCCTCTACGGGGACGCGGGCCGCGAACTCCACGGCGAGGCGGGCATCCCCCTGGTCTACTGGATGCTGGGCACCACGAGCCCCCGCCAGTGGGCGGCCACCGCCGGCCGCGACATCCCCCCGAACCACTCCCCCCACTTCGCCCCCGCCATCCGCACAGCCCTCCCCACCGCGATCACGGCCCTCACAGCGGCGGCCCTGAACCGCCTGACCGGGGACTACGCGCAGGGGACGCCGGAATGACGGGCGCTCACGCCACCGCCGACAGGCGGGGGGTCGTGTCCGGGGTCGGGAGGGGGAGGGTGTGGGCGCAGTCCTGGAGGAGTTGGGGGATCGCCAGGTGGGCCGGGTCGGGTTCGTCGGCCAGGTTGTGGTCCAGCAGGGTGTCGAAGAGGCATTCCACGGCCGCCGGGGCCAGGCCCGTCGCGGCGCAGGTCTGCGGAATGTCGTGGACGGGGGCCGGGTGGAGGGCCAGGGCCCGGGTGAACTCCAGGGCCTCGCGGGGGAGGTGGGCGTAGGAGAGGGCCAGGACGGACATCAGGTCGCGGTCCGCGGTGCGCAGGAACGCGGCGCGGCCGCCGCTCGTGCACAGGCGGGCCGTCACGTCCGGCACCTTCCACGAGGGGCGGTCGCGCAGCCGGGTCGCCGCGATGCGCAGGGCCAGCGGGTGGTGCCCGCACAGGGCGACCGTCCGGTTCAGCGACGCGCCGGCGCATGCCTCGCCCGCGATGCGGCGGAACAGGGTCTCCGCCTCCGCCGGGGCCAGCGCGCCCAGCGGCAGGGAGAGGGCGCCGTCCGTCGCGGTCAGCTTGCGGCGGGTGGTGACCAGGGTGAGCGTGTCGCCCGTGCCGGGCAGCAGCGGGGCCACCTGGGCGGCGTCGGCCGCGTTGTCCAGGACGAGCAGGGCGCTGCGGCCCGCGAGCCGGGAGCGCCAGATGGCGCTGCGCTCGGCCAGGCCGGCCGGGAGGCTGCCGGGCGCGGCTCCGTCCGAGCGCAGCAGCACGCCGAGCGCCTCCTCGGGGGTCAGCGGGGCGCGCCCGGTGCTGAAGCCGTGCAGGTCCACGTAGAACTGGCCGTCCGGGTGGTCCGAGGTGCGGCGGTGGGCGAAGTGGACGGCGAGGGCCGTCTTGCCGATGCCGCCCATGCCGTCGATCACGACCGTACGCGGGAACCCGTCGCTCAGGTCGTCGACGGCCCGGTCGAGCCTGGCCAGTTCGGCGGCGCGGCCGGTGAAGTCGGGCAGGTCGCGCGGCAGGTAGTTGTCCTGGGCGGGCCGGGCCGCGGCGGGCCGGGCGGGCGCGGCGGCGCGGCGCTGCACCCGGGGGGCGTCCGCGAGGATCTCGGTGTGCAGATGGCGCAGCCGCGGTCCCGGTTCCAGGCCCAGTTCGTCCGCCAGCAGCCGCCGCCCCTCGTCGTAGACGGCGAGCGCGTCCGCCTGCCGGCCGCTGCGGTACAGGGCGAGCATCAGGCTGCCGCGCAGGGCGTCGCGCAGCGGGTGCCCGGCGGTGAGCGCGGACAGTTCGGCGACCAGGGAGCCGGTCTCGCCGGCCGCGAGGCGCAGCTCCATCAGCTCCTCGACGGCCGTGAGCCGCTGCTCGTCGAGCCCGGCCGCGGCCGCCCGCACCGCGGGGCAGTCGATGTCGGCGAAGGCGTCGCCCCGCCACAGGTCGACCGCCGCCTGGAGCAGCCGCATCGCCTCGGTGTCGCGGCCCTCCCGGCGGGCGGCGCGGGCGGCCCGTACCCCTTCGGTGAAGCGGTGGGCGTCCACCGCCCCGGCGGGTACGTCCAGCCGGTAGCCGATGTCCACCGTGACGAGTCCGGCGCCCGCGGAGCCGGCCAGGGCGGCGCGCAGGTCGCGGATGGCGTTGTGCACCTGGTGGCGGGCGGAGGCGGGCGGGTCCTGCCACAGCTCGTCCACCAGGACGTCCATGGACACCGCGTGCCCCGCGTTCAGCAGCAGAACGGCAAGCAGCCGGCGGCGACGCATTCCGCGGAGCCGGACCGGCTCTCCCGACTCGCGTACCTCCACCGGTCCCAGAACCAGGAAATCCATCTTCCGCTCCCCCCTGACGTTCCGCATCATGCAGCGTGATCGCGACACTGGTGACGCTAGGCGCGCGGGGCCTTCGTATTCAACGCGAGTACTTCCCAAGGCACATGGCCTACCTCAAAAGACACACGTCGGAACGTCGAGTTCCCGCCTTAGGTTCCACCCATGACTCAGGCCCTTACGCCTCGCCTCTCGCCCTCGCCCACCTCCTCCTCCGCCTCCGCGTCCGGTGCGTTCGACCTCTCGGGGTCCGCACTGCTTTCGGCCACCCGCACCGTGCGGCTGTGCCTGCGGGAGGCACGCCCGCTGGTCCAGGTGATGTTCGTCCTGCGGTTCGTCACGGGGGCGCTGCTGACGGCGTCCGCCGCGCACCAGCGCCCCGACGCCCCGCATCTGCTGTGCGGTGCGGCGGCCTGGTGGGCGGTGACGGTCAGCGTCTACGTCTTCAACGGGGTGAGTGACCTGCGCGAGGACCGGGCCAACCGGTCCCAGCGGCCGCTGGCCAGCGGCCGGCTGACCGAGGACGCGGCCCGCCGGGCCGTGGTGGCGAGCGCGCTGGCCGGGCTGCTGCTCGGCTGCGCGGCGGGCTGGAAGGTGGCCGAGGCCGCCGCCGTCTTCCTCGTCCTCGGGTACGTGTACTCCGCGCCGTGGGTCGCCGCCAAGTGCCGTTCCTGGTCGGCGTCGGCGGTCACCTGCGCCGCCGCGGGGACCACCTACCTCGCCGGGGTCGCCTCCTCCGGCAGCGCGCTCAACGCCGAGTCGGCCGTCTTCGCCGCGGTGCTCTCGCTCGGCGTGGGGCTGATCGCGGCCGTCGCCAAGGACCTGGGCAGCACCCGCGGCGACGCCCTGGCGGGCCGGCGCACCCTGGCCGTCGTACGCGGCGAGCACAGCGCCCGGCGCTTCTGCGCGGTCGCCAGCGGCACGCTGACGCTGGCCCTCACCGCCGGCGCCCTGTGGGTGCACGAGGTGCCGCTCGACGCGGCGGCCGTCGTCTTCGCGGTCGGCGCCCTGTGCGTGGCGGGACGCTGCCTGCCGCCCCGGGCCCGCGACGGCCGGATCACGGACCGTGAGCACCGGGCTCCGTACCGGAGCTGGATGGCCACCCAGTACGCCGTCCACCTCGCCGCGCTCGCCGCACTCCTGCTCGTCTGAGCCCCACGATCCCCGTCTCGCACTCGCCTTCGGGCAAGAGGCTCTTGGCCCGACCGGCGAATGGGGGGCGGCGTCGCGGGCCCGGGCACGCACTCCCCCAAGCTCTCGGCTTCGCTCGACCAGGGAGGGGCCCCCTCCGGCGTTGTCGTCAATCACCATGGCTCCTTCCCCAAGCTCTCAACTTCGTTCGAGCAGGGAGAGGCCCCATCGCCTCAATCCTCCGCCTTGCAGCCGCACGCACCCAGCCCCGCTCCTTCACCCACCCCCCATTCGCCGGTCGGACTTAGTATGATCCCGGCCGGGCGGGTGATCGTGGGGGAGTCGGACCGTCCACGACCAGGCGACTCCCCATATCGAGGGGGCGCACCGTGGAACTCTCAGCCGACCCGGCAACCGAACGGTCCAGCCTGATCGAGTCCGCCATCGCCCGCTACGCCGACGAACTGCGCGAGACCACCAACCCGCTGGTGCTGCGGCCGGAGCTCTGGGTCTCCTGCGAGAGGCAGGCCCGGCAGATACTCGGCGAGTGCGTCGCCACCCTGCACGGCACCCCGGTCCAGGTCGCCGAAGGGGCCGAACTCACCTCGATGGCCCTCGGGGTGCAGCGCTCCTTCGAGAAGGTCTCCCCGATCGACTCGGTGCACGCAGCGCGGGTGCTGTTCGACGTGGCGGTGGAGACGATGACCGAGGCCGCCGCCCAACTCCCGCCCGAGGTCGCGCTCTCACGCTTCCTGACCGCCGTACGGACCCTGCACGAGGGGATCTTCGCACGGGTCAGCGCCGCCGCTATCGGCTACGAATCGGTCCCCCTGCGCGACGTCGGCAAGGCCAGCACCGCCCGCCGCCACCAGCTCGCCCACGATCTGCACGACCACATCGGCAGCAGCATCGGCCTGGCCCTGCGCTGCCTCGACCTGTACAGCATGGAGCAGGCCAAGGGCATCGAATCCCCGCGCGACCGGCTCCAGGACGCCCGGCAGGCCCTGCGCGACGTGTTCAGCTTCACCCGCACCATGGTCAGCGGGCTGCGCGTCAACGAGCTGCACGACGGCCTGAAGGAGGAGATCGACGCCTACAGCGCCGCCGCGTCCGACCGGCCGGCCGAGGTGTTCTCCCGGATCGACGGCGACGAGTCCTGGCTGCCCGAACAGACCCGCCAGGAGCTGTTCCTCGTGGTCCGCGAAGCACTGCGCAACGCCTTCGCGCATGCCAGGGCCCGCCGGATCGACGTCCTCGTCAAGGTCTTCCCCGACGCCGCGCACGCCAGCGTCACGGACGACGGGGTCGGGCTGCCCGACCCACCGCGCGAAGGCGACGGCACCGGCCTGACGGCCATGCGGCAGCGGGTGAGCGCCGTCGGCGGGACGCTGGACGTGCTGAGCGAACCCGGCCAGGGAACCCGGGTCCAGCTCCGCATCCCGCTGGACGGCGCCGGAACGGCATGCCGATGAGCGGGGGACCGGCCGAATCCGGCGACATCCGGGTCCTGGCCGTGGACGACCACCGGCTGCTGCGCGAAGCACTGTGCGAACTCCTGGAGATGTACGACGGATTGACGGTCGTCGCGCAGGCCGACGACGGGCCGAGCGGGGTGCGGCTGGCCGGCCTGCACCGGCCGGACCTCGTCCTGCTCGACGTGGAGATGCCGGGCCCCGGCCCGCTCGCCAACCTGCGGGGCATCCGCCAGGCGGCGCCCGAGGCACGGGTCGTCATCCTGACGATGCACGACGACCGCCAGCTCATCGACTCGCTGCTGTCCGCCGGGGCCGTGGGCTACCTCCACAAGGAGGTCGACCGGGAGGTCCTGGTCTCCGCGATCCGCAGCGCCATGGCCGGCGGCACGACGATGTTCCTGTCGCGCAAGGCGAGCGGCGCGGGCCCCGAGCGGGGACCCGCGCCCGCCGACACGCTGACCCTGCGCGAGCGGGAGCTGATGGAGCTCGTCGCCCAGAGCATGAGCAACCGGCAGATCGGCAGCCGGCTGGGGATCACCGAGGGCACGGTCAAGCGCCATCTGCGGAACATCTTCGACAAGCTCGGCGCCACTTCACGGCTGGACGCGGTCAACCGGACGTTCCCGAGCCGCCGTTACTGAGCCGAAGTCACCGAGCTGCCTTCACTGAGCCGCCGTCACTGAGCTGCCGCTACTGGGCCGAGGCGGCCCGCGCGGCCTTCTCGCGGCGGTCGGCGATCAGCAGCGCGACGGCCGGGGCGAGGGTGAGCGCGTAGACGACGAGCAGCAGGTCGAAGGAGTCGGCGAACGCGGCCGGCACGAGCCCGTGGTGCGACTGCGCGGCCCGGTCCAGGACGACCGTGACCACCGCCAGGGCGAAGGTGCCGCCGATCCGCTGGGCCAGGTTGAGCTGCGCGGAGGCGTCCGGGATGGAGCGCGGCTCGACCGACTCGAAGGCGCGGGTCATGGCCGGCACGATGGTCAGGCCGGTGCCCAGGCCCCGTACCGCGAGCGCCGCGCACATCAGCACGTACGACGTGCTGGACGACAGGGCGGTCAGCGGGGCGGTGGCCAGCATCGTCAGGACGATCCCGATCACGACGGTGGTGCCGCCGCCGATCTTCTTCATGATCGGACGGCAGGCGAGCCCCGCGACGACGACCCCGGTGCCGCCCGCCGACATCAGCAGACCCGTGGTGACGGCGCTCTCGCCGCGCGCCGACTCGAAGTACAGCGGGATCAGCATCATCGGCGAGAAGAGGACGAAGCCGAGGCAGAAGATGTTGATCGCGGCCGTGCGGTACACGCCGTGCGTGAACAGGCGCAGGTCCAGCAGCGGCGCCTCGGCGCGCAGTTGGTGCCGTACGAAGACGGCGCCGCTCACCGCGGCCACCACCAGCGGCACGAGGAAGGCGGGGTGGGCGGACAGGCCCGTCTCGGAGAAGGCGTGCACGGCCAGCACCACACCGACCGTGCAGGCGGCGGCGGTCAGCAGGCCCAGGACGTCGAGCGGGCGCCGCCCCTCCCCCTGGCCGGCCGGGGCGTCCTTGCGGACCCGGCGCACCGCCACCACCAGCAGCAGCGCGCACAGCGGCAGGTTGACGGCGTAGACCGCCCACCAGCCCCAGGCGTTGACCAGCAGACCGCCCACCGTGGGGCCGAGCAGCGGGCTGATCAGCATGACGCTGCCGTTCAGCGCCTGGACCTGGCCGAGGCGTTCCTTCGGCATCCCGCTGGTGAGCAGCATCGTGGAGACCGGGACGAGCACGCCCGCGGCGGCGCCGGACAGGGCGCGCCCGGCGATCAGTTCGGTGAGGCTCGTACTGAAGGCGCAGACCGCCGAACCGGCCGCGAACGAGGCGACCGATGCGATGAACGTACGGCGGGTCCCGAAGCGGGAGGCCAGCCAGCCTGCGGCCGGCATCAGCGCGACCAGGGCCAGCAGATAGGCCGTGACGACCCACTGGACCTGGTTGATGCTGCCGAAGCGGGCGGACGTGTCGGCCAGCGAGACGTTGACGATCGTGGTGTCGAGCTGGGCGATGAAGGCGCCGCCCACGGCCGCGGCGATGGTGATGATCGCGGTCCGGGTGGCGGCCGCCGCCGCGGCCGCCGCGACGGGGCTCGGCTCCGCCGGCGCCGGGGGCTCGGTTCTCTGGTCCAGGGACATGCGGGGTCGTCCTTAAGGGTGCGTCGTGGATCGGGCTCGGGGGTCCGTCGGGGACGGGGTCGGCGCTCGGGGCGGGGCCGGCGGGAGGTGGGCGGCCGCGGGGTCAGCCGGCGGTCAGCGCCTCGGCGATGTCGTCCAGCAGCGCTCCCGCCTTCTCGCGGGCGCCCGGCCGGTCGCGGCAGGCCAGGGTCAGTTCGGTCTCGCCGCCCACCCGGCAGGCGCTCAGGAACATCTCGGCGTACGGGACCAGCATCGGCAGCGTGGAGAAGGAGGTGGCGCGGAAGGCGGGCGCCGCGAAGACGTCCGGGTCGACCTCGCCGTGGTCGGAGATGATCGCCGTGCAGGGGAAGCTGTGGCCGTCGAAGGCGCGGGCCTCGCTCAGGTTGTTGGCGAACGGGTTGTCGCGCAGGAAGTCGCGGTCGAGCACGGCGACCTCGGTCTTCGCCATCAGGGCCCGGATCAGCGTGGAGTGCACGCGCTTCCAGCTGTCGTCCCGGCGCAGGTCCAGGACGAGCTGCGAGGTCAGGTTGGCGGTGGAGCGCATCGCGGGGTCGTGGCGGCGCAGGTCCACCGGGACGATCAGCCGGCCGGTGTCCGTGGCGAGGTGGCGGGAGAGCGCGGCCGCGGCCCGCGCGGTCGTCCCGGACGGGGTGGCGGCCACCCGGCGGCGCAGCCACAGCGGTCGTTCGCCGGGCTCGCCCTCGCCGATGATCGCGGGCAGTCCGGTGAGCCGGGCGGCCTCGGGGGCCGGGCGGACCTCGCCCGCCGCCGCGCGGAAGTGGGCGTCGTCCACGGTGTCCGGGCAGCCGGCCGGCTCCTCGCCGCGCAGGGCCCGGAAGAGGTCGGCGATCCACTGCCGCAGACCGCGCCCGTCGGTGACGATGTGGCTGGCCCGGACGATCAGCCGGGTGGTCCCCCCGTCGCGGACGAGGCCCAGTTCGCAGACGGGTCCGGTGACCACCGACAGGTCGCGGTGGAAGAACGGGTGGTCCAGGCCGCTGCCCGCCGGCAGTTCCACGACCTCGGGGACGGTGCCGGCCGCGCGCCACAGCGCGCCCCGGCGGCGTACCGCGAGGCCCGGACTCGCCTCGGTCGCCAGCCGCGCGGCGCTCCGCAGCGCGTCCGCGTCGAGCGTGCCCTTGCCCTCGACGACCATCTGGATGAGCTGCGGGGTGCCGGTCGCGGCGGCGTTGAGGTAGCCGCGCTCGATCGGGGAGATGCGGCGGGTGTACGGCCGCACGGCGGTGAGGGTCATTCCTCCTCCAAGTGGTGGAAGCGCACCGGAGCCGGTGCGTCGCAGGCGAGGGCGAGGTGCAGGGGCGGTTCGCCCTCGGCCCGCAGGACGACGGAACGCACCTCGTAGGTCTCGGTGTTCACGGGCCGCCAGCCCGGCCGCCAGGGCGGCAGCCGGGTTCCGGCGAAGGTCTCCTTGGTCAGGTGCGACGCCTTGATGAGCGCCTCGCACTCGGCGAAGTCCCTGATCGTGGCGGGCTCCTCGCGGCCCAGCAGGTCGCCCAGCCAGCGCAGGGCGTGCGGCCGGTCGCGTTCGTCCTGGAGGTCCACGCCGATCACCCGCCCGGCGGGCGCGAACGCCACCGCGCTGTACGCGCCGACGTGGGCCACCGAAGCGGACAGGCCCAGCGCGGGCACCGACCAGCGCTTGAGGCCGTCCCGCGCCAGCTCGCCTGCGGTGATCCGGCGCCCGTACGTGCGGTGCAGCGCCTCGGCGATCAGGGAGCGGCCCGAGGCGGAGAGCCGGTTCCCCATCCGGTCGCGGGGCAGTCCTCGGTGCCGGGAGACCAGCACGTTCACCGTCTCCGCCGCCGCCGCGGGCCCGTCGGGCGCCAGCGTGTACCCGGTGGCTCCGGGGTCGCCGGGCAGACCGATCAGGGCGGCCATCACGCCTCCGGGTCGAGGACGGCCGCCGCGTAGCTGCCGCCGTACGCGAAGCTCGACAGGACCACGGGGCCGGGGATGCCGTCGCCGGTGAGGGCGGCGACCAGGCCGAGGGCGCCCGCGCTGCCGTAGGTCTCGCCGAGCAGGGCCTTGGGGGCCAGGACCGGCCGGCCGTCGAGCCCGGCGTGGCGCAGGGCGGCCCGCTGGGCGAGGTCGACCAGCGGATGGCCGGAGGCGGCCGAGACGACCGTGCCGACGCCCTCCGGGGCGAGGTCCGCCTCGGCGAGCGCGGAGCGCAGGGAGCGCCCCCAGGCCGCGCCGTCCCTGGCGATGCGGCCGATGCCGGCCGGTTCGCCGCCGGCGCCGAAGCCCCGGACCGCCGCCAGGACGCCGGCGCCCCGGTCCGCGGCCGCCTCGCGGCTCTCCAGCAGGATCGCGGCGGCGCCCTCGCTGAGCACGGCGCCGGTGCGCCCGCCGGGTACGACGTGCGCGCTCCTGGCGTAGCCGGGCAGGGCCGCCTGGGTGGCGAGGGCCTGCTCGGGGAACTCGTCGGCGACCACGACCATGATCCGCTCGGCGGCGCCGCGGGCGATGACCCGGGCGGCAAGCTGGAGCGCGAACACGGAGCTGGTGCCGCCGTTGGCGATGGTCGCGGTGTAGCCGCGGAAGCGGTGCAGCATCGCCACGTGGCCGGCCGCCGCGTTGACGACCGTGTTGGCGAACAGGGACGGGTTGGCGCCGGTGATGCCCGAGCGCACGACGCCCTCGTGGAACTTCAGGACCGATGTGACCGGCCCGTAGCCGGTGGCGAAGACGACACCGGTCGACTCGGCCACCGCGCGCGACGGCTTGCCGTGGCGGGCGTACAGGTCGCCCACGGCGGACGCGGCGAGCAGGCTCAGCGGGTCCATGCGGCGGGCCCGGCTGGGGTTGGTGCCGCGCGCCGCGGCCTTGATGTCGGCCCGGCCGACCGGCACCCGGCCGACGCCCGGAACCTCCTCGAAGGTGTCGAAGCAGGGCCGCCCCCCGGCGAGCGCCGCCATGACCGCCTCGGTGCTGCCCGCCGTTCCGGCCATCCCCGCGACGCCGGTGACGACGACCTCGTGGACCGCCTCGCGGCGCGGCGGCCGGGAGCCGGTGCGGCCGGGCCGGTTGATGACGACGGAGGCGTTGTTGCCGCCGAACGCGAAGGAGTTGGACAGCACCACCTCGGGGTGCGCCTCGCGGCCCATGTCCGGGATGACGTCCAGGCCGTACGGGGAGGGGACGCCGCGGGTGTTGATGGTGGGCGGCAGGACGCCCCGGTCGATGGCCAGGGTGCTCACCACGGCCTCGACCGCGCCGGCCGCGCCGAGGGTGTGGCCGAGGATGGACTTGGTGGAGCTGGCCGCCGGGATCTCCAGGCCGAACAGGAGCTTCAGCGCCTTGGGCTCGGAGGCGTCGTTGGCGGGGGTGCCGGTGCCGTGCAGGTTGAGGTAGTCCACGTCGGCCGGGGTGAGGCCCGCCGTCTCCAGGGCCTGCGCCATGGAGGAGCAGGCGCCCTTGCCGCTGGGGTCGGGCGCGGTCTGGTGGTGGCCGTCGCAGGACAGCCCGTAGCCGCCCAGCTCCGCGAGGACGCGGGCGCCGCGCGCCTCCGCCCGCTCGACGGACTCCAGGACCATGAATCCGGCCCCCTCGCCGAGGGTGAGCCCGGTGGAGGCGGACAGCGGCGAGCACGGTTCGGAGTCCAGGGCGCCCAGCGCGCTGAACCCGTAGTGGGACAGCTCCGCCAGCGGGTCGACGCCGCCGCACACCACGTAGTCGACGTCCCCCTTCCACAGCAGCTCGGCCGCGTAGCCGAGGGCGACGGCGCTGGCCGCGCAGGCGTTGGAGAGGACCACGCGCGGGCCGCGCAGATCGAACTCGGCCGCGATGTAGTCGCCCACGCAGGGCAGTTGCGAGGCGACCGCCCGGTCGAGGTCGAGCCGGCCCTCCAGGACGAGGGTGCGGTGGGTGGCCTCCAGCGTCGGCATGGCGCCGAGGCTGGAGCCCACCACGACGGCCACCCGTTCGCGGTCCACCGTGTCGAGGTCGAGGCCGCTGCCGTGCAGGGCCTCACGGATCGCGGTGGCCGCCAGCGCGTAGCAGCGGTCCAGGTCGGCGGGCTGCTCGGCGGTGGACATGCCCGCCCAGTCGGTGAGCAGCTCGGTGGTGTCGAAGAGGGTGTTGGTGCGGATGCCGGTGGTGCCGGCGGCGATCGACGCCCAGCTCTTCTCGACGTCGTCCCCGGCCCCGGTGATCAGCCCCAGGCCGGTCAGGGCGATGTTCGCAGGTGTCATGACCCGGCCTCTCAAGCGATCTTGACGGTGAGGGAGCGGGCGATGACCCGGGGCAGGGTGACGGTGCGCACGGGGCGCTCGTCGCCCGTACGGTCCGCGGCGGCCAGCTCCAGGCCCGGCACCCAGAAGGGGGCGTCGAGCAGGGCCAGGACCAGCTCCTCCTCCGGGTTGGCGGCCGGCGCCTGGTGCAGCACGGTGCCGATCCCCCGGCCGCCCGCGGTGATGGCCGTACCGGCGGCGAAGCGGCTGCCGACCGGGGCGACGAGGGCGGTGAGGCGGCGCTCCGAGCCGGTGGGCGCGGTCAGCTCGCCGGAGCCGTGGAACTCGCCGACGCGGTCCCAGTCGATCATCCAGGCGAGGTCGGCCTCGTCGACACCCAGCTCGCCGAACCCGGCCCCGTACACGCCCATTCCGGCCTCGGCCTGCACCCGGTTCAGGGCCTCCTCGCCGGTCTCGGCGCCGCCCTTGCCGGTGACGCCGGCGAGCACCGCCTCGTACGCGGCCTCGGGGGCGTCCGTCAGGAGCAGGTAGCCGTACTCGCCGGTGGTGCCGACGCGGGCCAGGTGCGCGGTGGCGCCGGGGGCGTCGAGGGTGGCCTCGGTGACGGCGTGCAGGGTCAGGCCGGAGATGTCGAAGTCCACGAAGCCGGCCGCGACCGACCAGGCCACGGGGCCCTCGAAGGCGACCGCGCCCCAGCCCTCGGGGGATATCTCGACGGTGACCCCGGAGGCGTCGAACCGACCCAGGTAGGCGGTCAGTTCACCGGCGGTGACGGTGGTGCGCGGCAGCAGCCACGACTCCTCGCCGATCTCGAAGTGGAGCAGGATCGCGAACGGCCTGCCGTCCTCGTTCAGCGCCAGCACCTCGCGGACGGTGTCGGGCTCGACGTAGTCGGCGGACTTGGCGAGGAAGCCGTCCAGGAAGGTCAGCCGCTCGTCACCGGTCAGCCGGACCAGCGGGGTGGTGACGCGGTAGGAGCCGACGGCGGTGCGCAGCGTGGCGTAGTCCTCGGTGGCGGTGCGGACGGCCGGGGCGATGGTGGTGGCGGTCATGATCGGTCGTTGCCCTTCGGGTCGGTGGTGCGGAAGTGGAGGGGTGTGTCGTGCACGGAGAGCAGCCAGGCGCTCTCCGGGGCGGCGGAGACTCCGCCGATGAGGAGGCCCGACGCGGTGGCGCGCAGCACCAGTTCGTCGTGCGAGGCGGTGGCGGGGGCGCAGTGCAGCCACCGCCCGTCGGAGAGCCGGACGGCGGCCCGGCCGGCCCACACCTGGCGGAAGTCGCCGGTGTTCAGTTCCCAGTGCTCGCCGCCCGATTCGAGGACGACGGCGGTCCTGAGCGGCGTCTGCGGGGTGAGCCACACCACGGTCTCGCGGTCCGTGCCGCTCGACCGGGCATCGACGCGGAGCCCGTCGCCGTCGGCGGCGATCTCCCAGTCGAGGCCGGAGTCCGGGGCGTGCAGGCCCAGCGGGTGCTTCTCCTCCCAGGCGCCGGCGGCCGGCACCCCCCAGCCGAGCCCGGCGGCCCGGTCGTGGCGGCTGTTCTCCCGAGTGACCCACAGGCCCGCGGACCAGTGGGGGTTGTAGCCGTGGGAGCGGGTGCGGGGGTAGGGGCTGCGCAGCACCTTGGTGGTGCCCTCGCGCCAGACGGTGACGCCGCCGGCGGCCGCGTGCACCTCCAGGCGGCGGGCGGTGTCCGCGCCGCGCGGCCGGACGGCGGTGCGCATCCGGGCCACGCCGTCCGGACCGGGTGCCAGGACGCGTTCCAGGAGGGTGCTGTGGACGAGCCGCAGGGCCCCGTCCGCCGTCAGCGAGAGGCGTACGCCGCGTCCCCGCCAGGCCAGTTCCGTGCCCTGCGGGACGGTTTGGGCGGCGGCGACGACCTCGGAGGCGTCGCGCACCCCCTGGCCCAGCCCGATCGGGTGGTCCTGTCCGCCGGCGCCGGTGAAGACGCCCTGGCGCAGGCCGACGGTCTGGAAGACGCGGCCGGTGGCGGAGCCGGTACGGGTGAACTCCTGGAGCAGGCCCTCCCCGTCGAGGGTGAACGTGCCGGTGACGGTGGCGTCGCCGTCCCGTTCGGTGACCCGTACCCCGCCGTCGACCGGCTCCAGGGCGAGGTCGCGGGGCTCTCCCTCGCGCCAGCCGGCCGGGCGGTCGGCCCGGCAGCTCGGCCAGGTGGAGACGAGGACCGGGCCCCGGTGGCCGTCCGCGAGGACGCTCAGGGTGCCGTCGTCGCCGTCCACCTCGCAGGTGAGCCCGGACCGGGTGAACCGGTACGGCGCCACCCCGCGCGGGGTCCGGACCTCGTACGGGGGCCGGGTCAGGCGCAGCTCCCGGGTCGTGCCGCCGGGCTCGGTGAGGCGGGCCTCGCACACGGTGCCCCGGTCCACGTCGACGGACGCGTCGATCCGGAACTCGCCGAGGGCCAGGCAGTAGTCGACGGTGCGGACCCCGTCGACGATCCGTACGTCGGAGCGCAGCTCGTCGTCGCGGGACTCGGTGACGGAGGCGAAGCTCATCAGGCTGCCGAGGGCCGCCGTGGCCTGCTCGCCCAGGTCGGCGAAGACGCTGCGCACGACGAGCGGGATGTAGTTGTGCAGCTCCACGTTGCCGTCCTCGCCGGGGACGGCCCGGCCCACCGAGACGCAGCCGACGCGCCGGTAGAGCCGGAAGGCCACGGTGTTGGCCGGGTTGACGGTCAGCCGCAGCACCAGGCAGCCGGTGCGCATCATCCACTCGACGGCCTCGGTGAACAGCCTTCCGGTGACCAGCCCGCCGCGGTGGGCGGGGTGCACGAAGAACATGTCCGCGATGAGTTCGCCGGCGCGGGCCGACCGGCGGCCGGTGTTGTGGAAGAGGCCGAACGTCCCCACGAGGCGCTCGTCGTCCTCGGCCACCAGGAACGTCGCCGTCTCGCGTCCGGCCAGCTCGCGGGCGAGTTCGTCGCCGCTGACGCCTCCGGCGACCGGGTTGGGGTTGTCCCGGTGGCGGTTGTACAGCTCCGCGATGGCGTGCGCGTCGCCCTCCTGGTACGGGCGGATCGTGAGGGCCATGGTCACACCTCCTTCTGAGGTCGTGTGGTTCCGGTTTCTGTCGGCGGGGCGGGTGTTCAGCCCTTGCGGCCGGTGGTGACGACGAGCGTCCCGGCGGCGGCGAGTTCGGACCCGACGGTCGCCCGCACCTTCACCTGGCGCAGGCCGCCGAGGCGCTGGCCCAGCCGGGCCTCCAGGGTGAGCTGGTCGCCGGGGACGACGAGCCGGGAGAACTTCATGTTGCTGATGGAGCCGAGGTAGCCGACGCTGCGCGAGGCGTCGTCCGGGCCGGAGCCCGCGGCGCCCTCCAGGATCTCCGCGACGTAGACGACGGCGACCAGCTGGGCCATCGACTCGACGATCATCACGCCGGGCATGATCGAGTGGTCCGGGTAGTGGCCGGCGAAGAACGGCTCGTTGACGGAGACGCTCTTGACGCCGCGTCCCGAGACACCCGGCACGACGTCGTAGGCCCGGTCGATCATCAGCATCGGCCAGCGGTGCGGCAGCATCCGCTTGATGTCGTCCGAGGAGTAGCTCAGCGCCTTGCGGGCGGGGGCCGGGGCCGCGACGGGCGCGGGGGCCGGCGCGTCGAGGAGGGCGGTGGTCGCGGTGCTCACGCTGCGGTCTCCCGGTCCTCGATGAAGTCGACCAGGGCGTTGATGGAGCCGAAGGCCTCGAAGTCGTCGTCGCTGATCAGCACGTCGAACTCGTTGTTGACCATGACGACGATCTCCAGCGTGTCCAGCGAGTCCATCTCCAGGCCCCGGCCGAACAGCGGCTGGTTGTCGGAGACCACGGCCGGCTCGACCTCCAGACCGAGCCGGTCGATGATCATCGACTTGACCTTCATGTTCTTGCCGAGACGGGCCTCGGCCTGGGTGCGGATGTCCTCGAAGGTGGCGGTGGACATAAGGGTTCTCTCCTGTGAATAGGTGGGTTCTGCGATCAGTTGGGGATCATTCCGCCGTCGACGGTCAGCACCTTTCCGGTGATGTACGAGGCGGCGGGCGAGGCCATGAAGACGGCCGCCTGGGCGACCTCTCCGGCGGTGCCGGTCCGGCCCATCGGGATCACCTGAAGGGCCTCCTTCAGATGGGCCGGGGGGACCTTCTTGACCATGTCGGTGTCGATGAACCCCGGAGCGACGACGTTGACGCGGATGCCGCGCGGGGCGACCTCGTACGAGAGGGTCTTGGCCAGGGAGATCACTCCGCCCTTGCTGGCTGCGTAGTTGGCCTGGCCGGCCCGGCCGGCGATACCGCTGGTGGAGGCGATCAGGACGATGGCGCCGCCGCTCGCGTACATCTGCTTGGTGGCCTCGCGGGCGGTGAGGAAGGAGCCGGTGAGGTTGGTGTCGATGACCTCCTGCCACTTGGCGCTGCTCATGGCCGCGAGGTGGCCGTCCGCGGTCACACCGGAGTTGAGTACGGCGACCTGGACCGGCCCCCACTCGGTGCGCACCCGCTTGAACATCGCCATGACCTGGGCCTCGTCGCCGACGTCGGCCCGGACGAGGAGGGCCTGCCGGCCCAGGGCGCGGATCTGCTCGGCGACCTCCTGCGCCTTGGCCTCGCTGGAGCGGTAGTTGACGACGACGTCGCAGCCGTGTTCGGCGAGCGCGAGCGCGGTGGCCGCGCCGATGCCGCGCGAGGCGCCGGTGACCAGGGCGCGGGTGCCCTCGGGGAAGAGGAAGCTCATGCCGCGCCTCCCGCCATGGCCGCGGTGACCCGGTGCGCGCCGGGGTCGAAGCCGGCCGCCTCGCTGCCGATGCCGTCGCGCCTGGCGGCGACGAGGATCGTCCGGGCGACGGCGAGGTCGAGGATGCCGAGGCCGAACGGGGAGAAGACGATGGTCCCCGAGGTCTCGGGCTCCTCGCTCCGGCCGAGGACGGTGGCGATCTCGGCGTGCACGAACCGGCGGTGGCCCACCTCCTGCTCGGCGCGGTGCAGCGACGTCTGCTCGCGGATCGCGTGGTCGATGTCGTCGACCACGTTGTAGGCGTTCAGGACGGACGCCGTGCTCAGGTCGCGCAGCGACAGGTGCAGGATCACCTGGTGTTCGGGCCGGTCCGGGTGGTCGGCGAGGTCGAGCCAGTAGCTGGAGTCGGTGGTGGCGAGGGAGACCGTGTCGGTGCGCAGCGCGTCGCCGACCTCGCCGGCCACGAAGGTGATCCCGGGCCGCTCGTCCGCCAGTTGGGCGGCGAAGGTGGCGGCGCGGCCGGGCACCGCGTCCTGGACGGTGACCGTGCGCAGCTCGGGGTGGACCAGCGCCAGGAAGTCCAGGACGCGCCGGTTGATCGTGCCGCAGCCGATCAGCCCGGCCGTGCGCACCGGGCGGGCGCCGTGCAGCGAGCGGCTGGCCAGGGCGGCCGATGCGGCGGTGCGGGAGGCCGAGATCCGGCTCGCCTCCAGGACGGCGGTCGGGTAGCCGGTGCGCAGGTCGTTGAGGATCTGGACCGACGAGGCGCGCTGGAGGCCGCGCTCGACGTTGGCCGGGAACGAGGAGATCCACTTCAGCCCCATGACGGGGTCGGGTCCGCCCAGGTAGGCGGGGAGCGAGATGATGCGGGAGCCGTCGTCGCCGGGAGGGCGCAGGAACCCGGAGTGCGGCACCTCCGAGCGGCCCTGGCCGTGCAGCACGTACGCGGTGCGCACCGCTTCGAGCACGTCGGGGTCGAGGCCGTCGAGCGCGGCGGCGACGTCCTCACGACCGAGGATTCTCATGTCTGGTCAATTCCTCTGCGTGGAAGTTCGGTTGAGTGGTCTGAGAGCCTGTGCGCAAACTCCCGTCCGGATCAGGCCGGGGTGTCCGGTGCCTTCGAATCCAAGGCGGAGGAGGGAGTGATGGCGGAGCCATCGCGACCGACGACAACGCCGGAGGCGGAGGTGCAGGACACCCCGGACCCGGGCGGGGGTTTGCGCACAGGCTCTGGGGGGGGGCGGGCGGCCCGGCGGGCGGTCAGCCGAAGCGGGACTCGACCCAGGAGTCGCTGTAGATCGTGTCGAGGTAGCGGTCGCCGCCGTCGGGGAGGATCGCGACGCAGGTGGCGCCGGGCGTGATCCAGGAGGCGGCGTCCATCAGGGCGGAGACCACCGCGCCGGACGAGCCGCCGGCCAGGATCGACTCCCGTCCCAGCAGGGCGCGGCAGCCCCGTACACAGTCCAGGTCGGTCGTCTTGACCACGCGGTCCGCGAGGCCGGGGCGCAGCAGCGCCGGGACCACGGCCGCGCCGTGTCCGGGGATGGTGCGGCGGTGCTGCCGCTCCCAGGACTCGGGCGGGCCGAAGATCACGCTGCCCACCGCGTCCACCGCGACCACCTGGGTGGGCAGGTTCTCGGCGGCGATGTACTCGGCGCAGCCGCGCAGGGTGCCGGTGGTGCCGGCGGCCAGGAAGAGGTAGTCGGGGGCCTGCGGCAGCGCCTCGTGGATCTCGCGCATGGTGTGCTGGTGGGCCAGGGCGTTGTACTCGTTGCCGTACTGGTTGGGCCAGTAGGCGTCGGGCACGGTGTTCACGAGCTCCCGCACCCGCCTGATCCGGGACGGCAGGTACTCGCCGGTCTCCGGGTCGCGGTCCACGATCTCGACGGTCGCCCCGTACGCCCGCATGATCGCGGTGTTCTGGGTGGTGGTGCGCGGGTCGACGACGCAGATCAGGTCGAGCCGGTAGAAGTTGCAGAGCTGGGCCAGGGCGATGCCGAGGTTGCCGGACGAGGACTCCACGACGGTGGAGATGCCCGGCACCAGCGCGCCGGTGGACAGGGCGTGCTCGATCATGGAGCGGGCGGCGCGGTCCTTGATGGAGCCGCCGGGGTTGAACCGCTCGCACTTTCCGTAGACCTGGAAGAGCGCGGGTGGGAAGAGGCGGTCCAGGGCGACCAGCGGGGTGGCGCCGATCGTCGCGATGATGTCCGGATCGCGACGGCGGGCCGCGGTGACTGCGCGGGCCGTCGCGTCGGAGGGGGCTACGGTCATTCCGGTACCTTTCTGCTGATCTGTAGCCGGAGTTCGCTGACGTAGCGCTCGCCCTCGGCCCCGGTGAACCAGGAGTCCCGCGGGTGCGGAAGCGGCTCGCTGAGGATCACGGTGGTGTCCTCGCCGAGGCGCCGGGCGCGGCGGACGAGGTTGGCGAAGGAGAGCACGAGGGTGGGGCTGGTGAAGTCGACCAGGGACGGCTTGGTCTCCTGGGGGAACTTCACGAAGGCCTGGTCGGGCAGTCCGCTCGCGCGCAGCCAGCGCCGTACGGCCAGGTAGTCGCCCGCCCGGTCGGGCTTGGCGGCGAGCGGGATCTCCCCGGCCGGCTTGCGCCAGGTCTCCCGGAACAGGACGAGCCCGTCGAGGCTCACGCGTGGGGCGTGCGGCTGGTCGAGCCCGATCTTGAAGGCGTCGGCGGCGATGATCGACACCGGTACGGCGAGCAGTTCGGCCATGCTCCACACGCGCCCGTCGGGCGTGGTGGCGGTGACCGTGCCGTCCCGCTCGGCCAGGGCGATCGCGGCGGCCGGGTCGATCCGGGACCGGTCGTCGAACGGGGCGCGGGTGAACCCGATGAGCCGGTCGCCCGCGCCGATGGGGGCGGGCACCATCCGGCCGCTGTTGCGCTTCCAGTCGACGGGCAGCAGCGGCACCAGGCGGGGTGCGCCGATGGCCTCGTTCACCCGGTCGCGCAGGGACGCGGCGCCGCTGGTCCAGTCGAGGAACGGCAGGTCGCAGGTGGCGAGGCAGGCGTGCAGCTCACCGAGGACGGTGGTCAGCCCGCCGTCCGCATCGCGGACCACCTGGAGGTCGGGGCTGTGCAGGGCGAGATGGGGTGCGACGGGTCCGGTGGCGAAGACGGCACGCGCCCGCCGCTCGATGTCCGCCACCCGCAGCCCGACCGGTTCCGTGCCGGCCGGGTCGAGGTCCAGGACCTCGCGCCACTTGCGGGCGAGGTCCGCGGTCGCGGTGTGCACCGGACGGGCGCCGTCGCCCCAGAACAGCCCGAGCACCTGGGGCCACACATCGGCCAGGGTGACCCGGGGGCGCCGGGCGGCGGCGGCCCGGACGAACCCGGCCATCTCCGCCTCGACCAGTTCCACCAGGCGGTTGCCGAACCAGTCCGCCGCGTCGGCCACCAGGGCGAGCGGGCGGGCGATGCCGTCCAGGAAGTCGGTGCCGACCTCGACCCGGCAGTCCCGCACCGCGTCCTGGTAGCAGAGGGTGCGGCCGGCGTAGGCCTTGCCCTCGTCGCGGGAGGCGTCGAGTCCGGTCGTCGTGACGAAGTACGCGTCCAGCTCGTCGAGTCGGGCGGCGAGTTCGGCGGACGTGGTGGCGGCGTCGATGGCCTCACGGTGCCGGTCGAGCGCGGTGAGGACCGTCTCGAAGCGGACGAACATCTCGGGGTCGGCGACGGCGGCGACCCGCCGTCGCAGTATCCGCTCGGCGCGCACGTCGACCGGGATGTTGGCGTCCCACGTCAGCACGCGCTGCTTGAGCAGCCGGCCGAGGATCTTCTCGACGCGCGGCCGGGCCCCCTCGGCCGCCCAGCCGTCCTCGCGGACCAGGGCCTCGGTGATCGCCGCGCCGTTGCGTTCCCCGTCCGCGTACGCGAGGACCTGGCGGTCCTCCGGGCGCAGCCGGCTCTCGCGTCCGCCCGGCAGCAGCAGCCGGTCGCCGTCGAGGTGGACGTCGGGCCGGAGCTGCGGCGGGAACCACCAGCGGGCGCCGGGCTGCGCGGCCATCCAGTCCGCCACGGCGGCCAGCGCCCAGCGTTCGAAGTGCGTACGGCTCCGCGCGACCAGCCGCTCGCCGTGGTCCGCGGCGAGGCTGCCGGGTGCCCGTCCGACGGACATCCAGGCGGCCGGGCCGAAGAAGCCGATGGTCTCGGCCTTGGCGCAGTAGCGCAGCCAGTACATGGCCAGGGTGCGTTCGCGCTGCTTGCGCTTGGACTCCTTGCCGGTGCCGGCGGCGAGCGCGTCGAGCACGCGGTAGACGGTGCGGTTCTGCCAGGCGATGGCCGTACGGACCTTCTCGTCGCCGGCCAGGGCGGCCAGGCGGCGCGTCTCGGCCGCGCTGTCCGCGAGGTAGGCGGCGGCGAAGGCGTCCTCGTCCCCGCTGTCGGCGGCGGCCGCGGCGGCGGGGCCGCCGAGCAGGTCGAGGCCCGAGGCGGGGAAGCCGGCGCTGCGCAGCAGCCCGACGCCCCACATGTGCCAGTCGCTGTCGCCGAGGCGCCGGGTGGGCCGGAAGTCGGCCCAGTCGTGCCCGCGCAGCGCCCCAGAATCTGTTGTCGAACCCCGCTCCGGGCCCGAGGGGTCTGGTGCCGCCGCCTCCTGCGTTGTCGTCGGTCGCCATGGCTCCGCCATGACTCTCTCCTCCGCCTTGGATCCGACGGCACCAGACCCCTCGGTCTGATCCGAAGCGGAGTTCGACAACAGATTCACACGGGTGCTGGTCACGCCGCCCGCCCTTCGAGGTCCGCGCCGACGTCGGCCCCGCGCAGCGCCGCCGCCAGCCGGGCGACCCCCTCGGGGATGCGCTTGCGCGGGACGTTGCTGAAGCAGAGCCGCAGGCTGTCGCGGCACTCGCCGTCGAGCCCGAAGTGGCTGCCGGGGACGAAGGAGACGCCGTGCCGCGCCGCGGCCTGGGCGAGGCGGCCGGTGTCGGCGCCGCCCTCGTGCCGCAGCCACAGGTAGAACCCGCCGTCCGGCCGCTGCCAGTGCCAGGGGCCCTCGGTGCCCAGCTCCCGCTCCAGCGCGTCGGCCATCAGGCCGCACCGCTCCCGGTAGCGCTCGCGGTAGGCGTCGATCAGGGCGTCCCAGCCGCCGCGGGTGTGGAAGGCGGCCAGCGCGGCCTGGGCGAACGCCGAGGGCGAGAGCGCCATGACCTCGACCGTGCCGCGCAGCCGCTCGGCGACCTGCTCGGGCGCGGCGATCCAGCCGCAGCGCAGTCCGGGGGCGAAGACCTTGGAGAAGGTGCCGAGGTAGACGACGTTCTCCGGGTCCATGCCCTGGAGGACGGGGACCGTGGTGCCGTCGAAGCCGAGCAGCCCGTACGGGTTGTCCTCGACGATCAGCAGGTCCAGTTCCCGCGCGGCCTCGGCCAGTTGGTGGCGCCGCTCGACGGAGAGGGTGGCGCCGGTGGGGTTCTGGAAGGTCGGGTTGCAGTACAGCATCCGGACGCGCTGCCCCTCGGCCCGCAGCCGGGCCACGGTGTCCCGCAGCGCCAGCGGGTCGAGCCCCTCGGCGTCCTCGGGGGCGCCGTGCAGCCGCAGGCCCGCCGTGCGGAAGGCGACGGCCGCACCCGGATAGGCGGGCGTCTGGCACAGGACGGTCTCCCCCGGTGCGGCGAGGCCGAGGCCCAGGGCCAGCAGGCCCATCTGGGAGCCGGCGGTCGGCACCAGGCTCGCCGCGTCGGTGCGGCCGTCCTCACGGCCCATCAGGTCGGTGATGGCCGGGACGAGGGCCTTGGCGACGTGCGGGGTGCTGTACTGGAGGGCGATCCGGCCGCCGATCCGGGTCAGCCGGGCGAACTGTTCGGAGAGTTCCTTCACGGGCAGCAGGTCGAGGTCCGGCAGGCCGCCGGCGAAGGAGATCAGGTCGCCGCCGCGCTCGAAGAGCTGCGGCATCCCGGGCGAGGGTCTGACGTCGGTCCACATGGCCGTCAGCTCCCCGACAACGCGTTCGCGCCGCTGCCCAGCTGCTCGTGCACGAGTCCGAGGAGGCCGGCCGACGAGGTGAGCGAGAAGTCGGCGAGCGCGTCGGGGTCCAGCTCGATGCCGAACCGGTCCTCGACGGCCATCATCAGGGCGACGGTGTGGAGCGAGTCCACGCCGAGGTCCACGAGCGGCGTCTCGGAGCTGGTGACCTGCACGGCGCATATCTCTTCGACGAGCTGGTCAAACTGCGACTGGTCCATGGGAGCTCCCTGTGAGTGCGGTGAGGGCGGTCGTGCGGGTGGCCGCACCGGGTGCGGTGCCGGCCCCGGCCTGGAGCCGCCGGGCGACGGCGGCGCGGTCGGGCTTGCCGTTGGCGGTCAGCGGCATCGAGGTGAGCGGGACGATCCCGTCCGGGCGGCGGGCCGGGTCCAGCAGGCCGGTGAGGGCCGCCCGGACCTCGTGCGGGGCGAGGTCCGTCTGCACGGCGAGCAGCAGCGGGGCGTCCTCGCTCGCGGGGCGCGGGGCCACGGCGGCGTACACCCCGGGTACGCGCTCGGCGGCGAGTTCGATCTCGGACAGGGCCAGCCGCACACCGCGCCGTTTGACCACGTCGTCGTCGCGGCCGACGAAGTACAGCAGCCCGTCGGCGTCGAGCCGGCCCTGGTCGCCGGTGCGCAGCTCCAGGGAGCCGTCGGCGAGGGGCACGTAACGGCTCTGCCGCTCCAGCGGGACGCCCCAGTAGCCGGCCATCACGGTGTCGCCGCGGACGACGATCTCGCCGACCTCGCCCGGTGGCAGGGCCCGCCCGTCCGGGCCGGTGATCCGTACCTCCAGGCCGGGGATGGGGCGGCCCACCGATTCGGGGTGCCGTTCGTACAGGGCCGGGTCCAGGACCGAGATGCGCTTGCACTCGGTCATGCCGTACATCGAGGCGAAGGCGGAGCCGGGAAAGGCTTCGAGCAGTCCGCGCATCACGGCCGGGCTGGGCCGGGCGCCGGTGTTGGTGAACAGCCGCACCCGGGTGGTCTGCCGCAGCTTGCGCTGGAGCAGGACGAGGATCTGGGCGAGCGAGGGGACCAGCGGGACGACGGTGACGCCGTGGCGTTCGATGACCCGGACCAGTCCGACGTCGCCGCCCCGGTCGGTGACCACCAGGGCCGCGCCGGCCAGCGTGCACAACAGGGCCTGGTAGAGGCCGTAGTCGAAGGAGAGCGGCAGCCGGCACAGCACCACGTCGTCGGCGCGGTAGCCGAGCCCCGCGTTGATGGCGCGGACGGCGGCGAGGATCTGCCGGTGCGGGCAGACGACGCCCTTGGGGCGGCCGGTGGTGCCGGAGGTGTAGATCAGCAGGGCGACCGCGTCGTCGGCGACCTCGGCGGTGGTGCGGTCGCCGGGCGTCTCCTCGATCTCCCGTGCGGCCCGCCCGACCTCGACGGTCCCGCGGGCGGCGGCGCCGGCGGCGGGCGGGCAGACGGCGAGGGCGGCCGCGCAGTCCCGGACGATGTGGTCGATCTGGTGGTCGGTGAGTTCGGGGTGGACCGGGACGAACACCGCCCCGACGCGCAGGGTGGCCCACAGCAGGGCGAGGAAGGTGCGGTCGCCGCCGCCGGCGTAGACGACGCGCTCGCCGGCGCCCACTCCCCGGCCGCGCAGCCAGCCGACGGCCCGGTCGGTCTCGGCGCCCAGTTCGGCGTAGGTCAGCGGGCCCGTGGCGTCGACCAGGGCGAGGTGGCCGGGGCGCTCGGCGAGGGCGCGGGTGAACAGCTCAGACACCGGCATGGACGAGGTCCTCCTTCCAGGCGACGGCGGCACCGATCCGGACGCGCGCCTTGTCGAGGTCGCGGGGCGCGGTGACGCAGACGACGGCCAGCTCGGGGAGCCGGCGCTTGAAGATGCCCGCGAGGGTGCGGGCGGGCGGCAGGCAGACGGTCACCTCGGGCGCGATCCGGCCCATCGACTCCATGCACAGGTCCCAGCGCACCGGCCTGACCACCTGGTCGACCAGCCGGCGGCGGATGTCGTCCGGCTCGCGGACGACGGCACCGTCGGCGTTCGACAGGAGGGTGCCGGTCGGCTGCCGGAACGGGGTCCGTTCGGCCGCGGCGGCGACGGTCCGGCGCGCGGACTCCATGTACGGGGTGTGGAAGGCGCCGGCGACCTGGAGCGGCTTGACCGTGGCGGAGCGCGGCGGGGCGGCGGCAAGCCGTTCCAGGTCCTCGGCGGCGCCGGCCGCGACGATCTGCCCCGGCCCGTTGAACGTGGCGGCGTAGAGGCCCAGTTCGCGGATGCGTTCCAGCACGTCGGCCTCTTCGCCGCCGACCACGGCGGACATCGAGGTGGGCGCCTCGGCACAGGCGGCGGCCATCGCCCGGCCCCGGACCGCGGCCAGCCGCACCGCGTCGGCGGGGGCGAGCGCTCCGGCGTACACGGCGGCGGTCAGCTCGCCGACCGAGTGCCCGGCGGCCACCAGCGGGCCGTCCGGTTCGGCGGCGGCGAGCGCCTCGTGGGCGAGGAGCCCGGCGGCGACCAGCAGCGGCTGGGTGTTCTCGGTACGGGCGATCTCCGCGGCCGGTGCCTTGCCTCCGAGGTGCACGAGGTCCACATCGGCCGCCTCCGACCAGGCTCGCAGCCGTTCTGCGTGAACCGGGTCGCGCAGCCAGCCGGCCAGCATGCCGGGGGTCTGGGAGCCCTGCCCCGGTGCAACGAATGCGTACATGAGTTCGAATCTCCTTTCGTGGATCTGCCGAGGACCGGTGCGGGGCCCGGTGCCGAGCTGAGCTGGGTGGTGCGAGGAGGGGGTGGGGGGGCGCAGAGGCGGCCGTGGGGCGCGGGCCTCAGTTGCGGCCGGTGCTCTTGCGGAACCGGCGTACGGCCATGAAGGAGAAGGCCGCGAACCAGGCGACGGTGTTGGCCACCGCCATCGCGAGGCTGGAGTGCTCACCGCTGAACGAGTAGCCCTCGGTCAGGCTGTAGCGGGCGAGCGTGGCCACGCCGAACATCGGCGAGTAGCGGGAGATGTCCAGCATGGTGCCGGACAGCGGGATGAAGAGGTTGCCGAGGAAGGCGAGCGCCGTCATCGTCAGACCCGGCATGTGCATCACGGTCTCGGGCTTGAGGGCCAGCCCCAGCGTGATGCCGAGGGCGGCGAAGACGGCCGCGCCGAGCCAGGCCACCAGCAAGGACGTCACCCACACCTGGGTGGTGGCCTCCACCCCGGTGAACACACCCAGGACCCCCACCACGGCCACCGGCACCGCCGCCATGAGCACGGAGGACAGCACCTTGACGAAAAGGTAGCCGGGCGGCGCGAGCGGGCTGAGTGCCACGGTGCGCATCCAGCCGGACGCCTTCTCGACCGAGATGGTGGCCGCCGAACTGACCGCGGCGGTCGCCGCGCCGTACACCGCGATGCCGGTCATCATCCAGGCCGCGAAGTTGCCGTGCGGCAGGGTGGCGCCGTCCGGCTCGGTACGGAAAAGCGCCAGGTAGAGGACGGCCGGCAGCAGCAGAGTGAAGATCGTGGTCTGCCGGTTGAAGCGGCGGCGCAGCTCGTAGCCGATGAAGACGGGGTTGACGCCGCTGAACGGCGAGGTCCGCATCTCGCGGGCGGCCGGGGCGGAGCTCATCGGGTGCTCCCTTCGCTGCGGCTGTCGTGGGTGAGGGTCATGAAGGCCTCTTCGAGGCTGCGCGGCGTCACCTCGATGTCGGTGGCGGACGTCTGCTCGATCAGCAGGCGCAGCAGCGCGTCGGAGTCGGTGGTGTCGAAGTGGTAGCGCCCGCCGCGCGGTTCGCACGAGCGGACCAGCGGGGACCGGGCGAGGGCGGCGGCGCTCTGCTCACCGAGCCGCGCCGAGACGGTGCGCCCGCTGAGGGCGGAGCGCACGTCGGACACCTGACCGTCCACGACGACCCGGCCGCTGTCGATCATGACCACGCGGTCGGCGAACCGGTCGGCCTCCTCCATGTAGTGGGTGGCGAACATGACCGTCATACCGCGCTCGGTGTCCTCGCGGACCGTGGCCCAGAAGTCCCGGCGGGCGACGACGTCCATGCCGGCCGTCGGCTCGTCGAGCACCAGCAGTTCGGGCCCGGAGAGCAGGGCGAGGGCGAACCGCAGCCGCTGCTGCTCGCCGCCGGAGCACTCCGCGACGCGGCGGCGGCGCAGCCGGTCGAGCCCGGCGCGCGAGAGCACCGCGTCGACGTCGGTGCCCGGGTGCAGCGAGCCCAGCATCCGTACGGTGGCCTCGACGCTCAGGTCGGGCAGCAGCCCGCCGGTCTGGAGCACCGCGGCGACCTGGCCGGAGCGCACCGCCTGCCGGGGCTCGCGTCCGAACAGCCGCACCGAGCCCTCGTCGGGCCGGGTCAGCCCGAGCAGCATGTCGATGGTGGTCGTCTTACCGGCGCCGTTCGGTCCGAGGAAGGCCACGATCTCACCGCGCCGGATGCGCAAGTCGATGCCGTCGACGGCGGTGAACCGCTCCCCCTTGGAGTCGGTGAACCGCTTCACGACAGAGCTGAGCCTCACGGCATCCGGCGACGTCACCTCCTCGGGCACCGGGGACGGTCGGGTCTGGATCATCTTCGAGTCCTCACGATCTGGGCGGGGGTGGCCTGGCGGGAGCCACTCTTCCCGAACCGCCTATCCGCGCCTGCCCGGCGATCTATCCGGCCGCTATCGGGTTGCGGAGCGGCCGGATAGCCGGGGTCGGGAGCGCGTCGAGGACCGTGCGGACCGCTGGGTTCCTACGCCTCCGGGGTGCCGTCCGCCGCGATCCGGCGGAAGCCCGCGTACGGGGCCAGGGCCTCCGGCAGGACCAGCGAGCCGTCCTCCTGCTGGCAGTGTTCGAGGAGGGCGGCCAGGGTGCGGCCGATCGGCAGGCCGGAGCCGTTCAGCGTGGCGACCGGCTTGGGCTTGCCGTTCTCGTCGCGGGTGCGGATGTTCGCGCGGCGCGCCTGGAACGTACCGAAGTGCGAGACGGAGGAGATCTCGCGGTACGTGTCCTGGCTCGGCAGCCAGACCTCGATGTCGTACGTGAGCTGCGCGGAGAAGCCCGTGTCGCCGGCCGCGAGGGTGACGACGCGGTACGGGAGGCCCAGCTCCTTCAGGCACGCCTCGGCGTGGCCGACCATCCGCTCCAGCTCCGCGTCCGCCTCGGCCGGGTCGACGATGCGGACCATCTCCACCTTGGAGAACTGGTGCTGGCGGATCAGACCGCGGGTGTCCCGCCCGTACGAACCGGCCTCGGACCGGAAGCACGGCGTGTGCGCGGTCAGCGCGAGCGGCAGTTCGGCGGGCGGGATGATCTCGTCCGCGTACAGATTGGTCAGCGGGACCTCGGCCGTGGGGATGAGGAAGAGCTCACGGTCGGCCACCCCCGTCCGGAACAGGTCCTCCTCGAACTTCGGGAGCTGCCCGGTGCCGGTCATCGTCCTGCGCGTGACCAGGTACGGGACGGCGTGCTCGACGTAGCCGTGCCGGCGGGTGTGCAGGTCGAGGAAGAGGGCCGCCAGCGCGCGCTCCAGGGCCGCGCCCGCGCCGCGCGCCACGGCGAAGCGGGGGCCGGAGAGCTTGGTCGCCCGCGCGAAGTCGAGGATGCCGGTCGCCTCGCCGAGGTCGACGTGGTCCTTCGGCTCGAAGGCGAACACGGGCGGCTCGCCGACCCTCCTGACCTCGACCGCGTCCGCGTCACTGTCGCCGTCGGGCGCCTCGTCGGCCGGCAGGTTCGGAATGCTGAGCAGCAGATCGCGCAGCTGCTCCTGGATCTCCTCCTGCCCCGCCTCGATCTCCCGGATCTCCTCCTTCAGCTCCCGCGCCCGCTCCTTCAGCCCGGTGATGTCACCGCCCTGCTTCGCCGTCCGCTGGACCTCGCCCGCCACCCGCTTGGACTCCACCCGCAGCTCGTCGGCCGACTGGATGCTCCGGTTCCGCCGGGACTGGAGATCCTCCAGCGCGGCCAGGTCCAGCGCGTAACCACGACGAGCGAGCCGGCGTACCGCTTCGGCACCCATGTCGATCAGGGCGCGGGCATCATGCATGAGGAGATCCTTCTGATCCGGCGAGTGGAACGGTGAGTCGCGCCACCGACGGTAGCAACCGGTGGACGGGGCGCGATCCGGAATACCGGCAGCGACAGGGGTGTGAGGCAAACGGCTGCAATGCGGGGGGACGGGGGCGGTTGTGCTGGCCGTCGTCGCCGGGGCTCGCCATGATGCGGGCCATGACCAAGAGCGACGCAGACCGGGACATCACCCTCCGGATCGCCCAGGAGCCGGCGGCGGACGAGCTTCTCGCGCGCAGTCCGCTCGCCGCCCTGGTGGGCATGCTGCTGGACCAGCAGGTGCCCATGGAGTGGGCCTTCGCCGGCCCGTACGCCCTCGCGCAGCGCATGGGCGGGGACGATCTGGACGCCCACGAGATCGCCGCGTACGACCCGGAGGGCTTCACCGAACTGTTCACCGCCAAACCCGCGCTGCACCGGTATCCGGGGTCGATGGCCAAGCGGGTGCAGCAGCTGTGCCAGTTCCTGGTCGCGCAGTACGACGGTGACGCGGCCGCGGTGTGGCGCGGCGCCGCCACCGGGGCGGAGCTGCGGCGCCGGCTCAACGCCCTGCCCGGGTTCGGTACGCAGAAGGCGCAGATCTTCCTGGCGCTCCTCGGCAAGCAGTTCGGCGTCCGGCCGCCGGGCTGGCGGGAGGCGGCGGGGCCGTACGGGGAGGCCGGTTCGCACCGGTCCGTCGCGGACATCACAGGGCCCGAGTCCCTCGCCGAGGTGCGCGCCCACAAGCAGGAGGCCAAACGGGCGGCGAAGGAGGCGAAGGCAGCCGCGAAAGGGCGGTGAGCGTGTCCGGTTTTCAGAGGATCATGTCCGGAATTCGGGCCTATATCTGGTTCTCGCAGTGCCGTTCCGGTCACGGCACGGGGCCCTCATGGCTGCGCCGGGTGGGTCTTGCCCGGTAGGCTTTCCGTGTGATCTTCAAGCGCATCGGAAATGGGCGGCCTTATCCCGACCACGGCCGGGAAAGCACCCGGCAGTGGGCGGACGTCGCGCCGCGCCCGGTCCGCCTCGACCAGCTCGTGACCACCAAGGGCCAACTGGACCTCGAAACCCTCCTCGCCGAGGACTCGACGTTCTACGGCGACCTGTTCGCGCACGTCGTGAAGTGGCAGGGCGACCTGTATCTGGAGGACGGACTGCACCGCGCGGTCCGGGCCGCCCTCCAGCAGCGCCAGGTGCTCCACGCCCGCGTGCTCGAACTGGGCTGAGGGAAGGATCGTCGCGGGGTTCGTTCGGGTGTTTTCCCACCCGGACGGGTGCGATCCATTGATCATTTAGTAGGCATCATCACCGGGTCGCACTACGCTGCGCCCATGAGCATGCTCACTCCCCCCGGCATGGGCGGAAAGTACCGCATCACGGGTGACAAGTACCCCCGGATGCGCAGCCCGCGCCGCCGCAGCAGAATGATCATCTCGGCCATCGCCTCCGTGGTCGCCCTCGGGCTGGCCGGCTGGGGCACGCTGCAGCTCATCGATGTCTTCACCGGCGGCGACAAGACGGCCAGCGCCGCCGACCGCACCGAGCGCTGCCCGTCGCCGAAGCCCTCCGCGCCCGCCAAGGTGCTGCCGAAGCCCGGAAAGATCACGGTCAACGTCTACAACGCGACCACGCGCAGCGGGCTCGCCAAGGCGGCCGCCGACGAGCTGAAGAAGCGCGGTTTCAAGATCGGCGAGGTGGGGAACGCCACCGCCGCGTACGACAAGAAGGTCCCGGGTACGGGCGTACTGCTCGGCGCCCCGGCCGCCGTCAACGGCTCGTTCCCCGTGCTCGGCGCCCAGGTGCCGGGAGCGACGACGAAGACCGACTCCCGCGAGAACGCGGAGGTCGACCTGATCATCGGCAAGAAGTTCACCGCGCTCAGCAAGCCGCAGGCGGCCGCCTCCGCGCTGGCCGCGCTGACCAGGCCCGCCCCGGCGCCGTCCTCCTGCTGAGAGGACGGCACCCGGCGGGCGCGCCGGGGCCGGGCAGGCGCCCTGCGCCGGTGCCGGGCAGCGCCTAGTCGACGGTGCCGTACATGCGGTCGCCCGCGTCGCCCAGGCCCGGCACGATGTAGCCGCTCTCGTTGAGCCGCTCGTCCACCGAGGCGGTGACCACCGTCACCGGCGTCCCGGCCAGCTCGCGCTCCATCACCTCGACGCCCTCCGGGGCGGCCAGGAGCACCACGGCGGTGACATCGTCCGCGCCGCGCCGGATCAGCTCCCGGATGGCCGCGACGAGCGTGCCGCCGGTCGCCAGCATCGGGTCCAGGACGTAGACCTGGCGGCCGGAGAGGTCGTCGGGCATCCGGCTCGCGTACGTGGACGCCTTGAGCGTCTCCTCGTCGCGGATCATGCCCAGGAAGCCCACCTCGGCGGTCGGCAGCAGCCGGACCATGCCGTCGAGCATGCCGAGACCGGCCCGCAGGATCGGCACGACCAGCGGGCGGGGGTACGACAGCTTCACGCCGGTGGTGGGTGTCACCGGAGTCTCGATGTCCACCTGTTCGGTGCGCACATCGCGGGTCGCCTCGTACGCGAGCAGGGTCACCAGCTCGTCGGCGAGGCGCCGGAAGGTCGGGGAGTCGGTGCGCTTGTCGCGCAGGGTGGTGAGTTTGTGCGCGACCAGCGGGTGGTCGACGACATGAATCCGCATGACGGCCAGCGTAAACCGCTCCTTCCGCACCCGTGCGCTGGCATCATCCGCAGGTTCGGGGGGAAGGTGGTGGCATACGGACCCGGCGACGCAGCCGGCCCTTGGGGGTGACGAGCCGATGACCGACGGGGCACAGGGCGCCGAGAACCGCGGCGGCACGCCCAACCGCCGCGCGGACGCCGGCGACGGGCCGGACACCCCCGGCGACGACCTCCCCGAGACCGACGCGCAGCGCCGGCGGCGGCGCGCCCAGTTCCTCCGCGAGCTCCACGAGGCCAAGGCACTGCGCGACCGGGTGCAGCCCCGGCGGGTCAAAGCCGCCCGAATGCGCCAGGCGATGCGGATGCGTACGTTCCGCTGGTAGCCCTCCGGCCTGCGGAAAACCCCCTGGTGACGGTGGCCGCGAGAACTGATGGCCGACTCAACGGCGGAACTGCTGCCGCGAGGCGCTCGTTTCTGCCACGATTCCGAATGGGCGGGACACGGGACAGCCGGAGCACCGGCTGCCTCCCCGTCCGGACCGGCCCTTGGCCCCGAGACCAGTGGGAGAGTCACGGTGTACTTCGCCGCACTGCTCGCGCGCACCGAAGACGGGTGGGAAGCGAGCGACACGGAGCTCGACGATGTGGAGACCCTGTCCGACCTGACGGATCTGGCCCGTGACGCCTCGGTTGACGAGGACACGGTGCTCGTGTTCATCGAGCAGGAGGACGCCTGGTTCGGCGTCGTCCGGGTGGACGGTGAGGAGGACCCGCGGATCTACGTCTCGGACGCCTCCGCCGCCGCCCGCTCCTCGTACGGGGAGATCCTGCTCACCGATGAGCTGCTCGGCCGCGAACCAGGGGCCGAGGACACGATCGCAGCCCTGGAGGAACTCGTCGGCCTCGACGGTACGGAGGACGGCGAGCCGAACACTGCCGACAACGACAACGACGATGACGACGGGCCCGGCGCGGGCGTCGTCCCGGCCGGACCGATCGGGGACACCGGGGTGCTGTCCGACCTCGGGCTCCCCGAGGCCGAACTGCTGATGCTGCGGACGGACGCCCTGGCGGAGATCGCGGACGCGCTGGGGGCGGCCGAGGTCCTGGAGACCGTCCGCTAGGGTCCGCCGGGTGACCGAAGCACCCCATCCGCACACCCCCGTACCGCCCGATCCCGTACGGGACCCGTGGCGGGAGCCCATGCGCCGCGCCCTGGCCGAGGCCGACCGTGCGGCGGCGACCGGTGACGTACCGGTCGGCGCCGTCGTCCTCGGCCCGGACGGGGCCCGGCTCGCCGCGGGCCGCAACGAACGCGAGGCGACCGGCGACCCGACCGCGCACGCCGAGGTCCTGGCGCTGCGCCGGGCCGCCGCCGCGCTCGGCGAGTGGCGGCTGACCGGCTGCACCCTGGTCGTCACCCTGGAGCCCTGCACCATGTGCGCGGGCGCCCTGGTGCAGGCCCGGGTGGGCCGGGTGGTCTACGGCGCCCGCGACGAGAAGGCCGGCGCCGCCGGATCGCTCTGGGACGTCGTGCGCGACCGGCGCCTCAACCACCGCCCCGAGGTCGTCCCCGGGGTCCTGGAGGCCGACTGCGCGGCCCGTCTGACGGCCTTCTTCCGCGACCGCTGACCGGCCCCCGCCGGAGCGCCGTCAGCCCTCCGGTATCGGATTTCTGCGTACGGCCAACATGGTCTAAGCTCTCTCTCGGTAGCGTGTCCGAGCGGCCGAAGGAGCTCGCCTCGAAAGCGAGTGTGGGGAAACTCACCGAGGGTTCAAATCCCTCCGCTACCGCCAGCGGAACCGCCCCCGAACCGTGCGAACGGATCGGGGGCGGTTTTCTGTGTGCCCGGGCCGTTTGTCAGGCGTCCCCGCGCGGGGCCGGCAGGGTCACCAGGGCGCCCGTGGCCGCGGAGCGGGCGGCCGCGTCGGCCACCTCCTGGGCGAGGACCGCCTCCGCGGGCGGGCAGACGCTGGGCTCCTCGCCCCTGGCCAGGCGCACGAAGGCCCGCATCTCCTCCTGGTACGCCCGCGCGAAGCGGTCGGTGAAGCCGGTGTAGGCGGGGTGCACGGGGGTGCCGGTTCCCGAGGTGAACGGGGAGCGCAGCGGGGTCCGCTCGTCGAGGCCGATGGTCAGCGAGTCGCGGGTGCCGAGGAGTTCGGCGCGGTGGTCGTAGCCGTACGGGTTGAAGCGGGAGGCCGTGAGCACGGCGCGGGTGCCGTCGGCCAGGGTGAGCAGAGCGGTGGCGACGGCGACCCCGCCGCCGCACGGCCCCCCGCCTGCGGACGGCTCCCCGCCGACCCGTGCCTCGTCGGCCAGCACGGAGACCGTGCGCTGCCCGGTGAGCCAGTGGACGGCGTCGATGTCGTGGATCAGGCAGTCGGCGAAGATGCCGCCGGACGAGGTGTCGTACCCGGCCGGTGGCGGTTCGTGGTCGAAGGCCGTGCAGCGGATCATGAGCAGCCGGCCCAGGTCGCCCCGGCCGAGCCGTTCCCGTACCGCGCGGTGGCCGGGGTCGCAGCGGCGCTGGAAGCCGACCTGCACCCGGTGGTTGCCGGCGGCGGCCGCCACCGCGGCCAGCGCGCGCGCCGCCTCGGCGGTGTGGGCGAGCGGCTTCTCGCAGAACACCGGCAGCCCCGCCTCCACCGCGCGCGGGAAGGCGGCGGTGCGCATGGCGGCGGGAACCGCCACGACCACGGCGTCCACCGCCTCCAGCAGCTCGTCGGCGCGGTGGTGCGCCGTGCCGTCCACGGCCTTGGCCAGGCTCTCCGCCGCCTCGTACCGCGCGTCGTGGACCAGCAGGGTGTGGCCGTCGTCGAAGGAGGCGAGGTTCCGGGCGTGCCACGCGCCCATGCGCCCGGCGCCGATGATGCCGATCCTCATGAACGCAAGCACACCTTCCCGTCGGGGTGCCCGGGGGCGGCAGCCGGTTGGTCAAAGCGCTCGGGGATGCGAGACCATGACCCGTGCACATCGCGACATCGCATGGGCTGATCACCGTACCCCGGCCCGGGCGAGGCAAACGGCTCGTCGCCGGGACTCCCGCGAGCCATCGGAAGAAAGCACTGGCCCTGATGCAGATCGTACGAGGCAAGAAACTCGAGAAGGCCGCCGACGGTGAATTCCGGCAGCTGGCCCAGGAGAGTTCCCGAGTCGTCGTCGACGTCGGCACGGGCGATGCCAGGGCCTCCTACCGCATCGCCAAGGAGAACCCGGACTGGCTGGTCGTGGGGGTGGACCCGGCCTGGCAGCGGATGACGCAGACGAGCATCCGCAGCCGCCGCAAGCCCGCCAAGGGCGGCGTACCGAACCTGCTGCTCGTCAACTCCTCGATCGAGAGCGCCCCCGAGGAGCTGGCCGGGGCCGCCGACGAGCTGCTGGTGCTGATGCCGTGGGGAAAGCTGCTGCACGGTCTGGTGCGCGGCGACGAGGACATCTGGACCGGGCTGCGGACCGTCGCCAAGCCGGGCGCGCCGCTCACCGCGACGGTGGGCACCAGCATCTGGCGCGAGCCGGTGCCGCGCGACATCCAGGGGCTGCCGGAGCTGACCGACGCCTACGTCGAGGACGTGCTCACCGCGAAGGCGCTCGCCGCCGGGTGGCGGATCACCGGCTTCCGGCTCACCCCGGCGGAGGAGGCCGCCGCCGTCTCCTCGTCGTGGGCGCGCCGGCTGGACGCGGCCAGCACCGAGGTCATCGCGACCCTGACGGCCGTCACCGCCGAACCGGCGGAGTAGCCGGGCGCCCGGCCGGGAAGACCGGCGGTCAGCCGGTCGGGAACTGCCGGCAGTACTCGTACATGGCCATGGCGCCCGCCGTGGCCACGTTGTAGCTGTGCGGCGAGCCCCAGACCGGGATCTCCACGCACTCGTCGACGCAGGCGAGCTCGTCCTCCTTGAGCCCGGTCCGCTCGTTGCCGAGGACGATGACCGCCTTACGGGGGAAGCTGATCTCGTGCAGGCTCTTGGAGTTCGTGGCCTGTTCGAGCGCGATGACGGTGTAGCCCTCCTCGCGCATCTTCTTCAGCACCGGGGGCAGGCTCCTGCGCACCTCGATCTCGACGTGCTCGGCGCCGTCCCGGGCGATCTTCGGGTCGAGCTTCGCGTTGCCGCAGGCGATGATCCGCTCGACTCCGCAGCACCCCGCCGTCCGCACCACGCTCGACAGGTTGACCCGGCTGCGGAAGGCCGAGCACGCGATGACGAGCTCACGGGGGCGCAGCAGAGTGGTGCCCGGCTTGTGGCGGAGGTGTTCGAACATGCCGGGAAGTCTACTGGCCCCGCGCCGCCCGGCTCCGCGCGCGGAACGCGGATTACGATGGCCGGTCGGACCACGTCTACGGCCTGGAGAAGGCAATGAAGATCCAGGCCAGGGGCCATGAGAACGTCCGCGCGACCCATGCCAAGACCCTGGAGATCACCGGCGAGCGGGACATCACCGCGCGGGCGACCTGCGTCGTCGGAGTGGACGCCGCCTTCGACGCGCGGGGGCTCGCCCTGCTGCGCGGCCCGGTCGCCGTCCGGCTGACCGCCGGGCCGCACACCGCGACCGGCACCGCCGTCGTCAACCCGCACCACGAGGTCACCGACCGCCTGGTGCTCCGGCGCAGCGAGCACGCCTCACCGGACACCTTCGCCTTCCGCAGCACGCTGGTGGCGAGCGACCTCGGCGCGGAGTTCACCGCCGCGCTCGGCGACCCGGCGAACGAGGTGACCCTCACGCTCACCGAGTCCGGGCCGCGTCAGCCGCTCGTCCTGGTGCACCGGCGCGGCCTGCCGGAGCCGGGCGGGCGGACGGGGCTGCTGTGGCGGGACGCGGACGCCTCGCTGGACCTGGACGCGGCGCGCGTCCCGGACGCGGCGCGCACGGCCCTGGCGGACGGCGGGGTGATCGCCGCGACCGTGTCCGGCCCGCTGGACGGCGTCTCGCAGGCGGCCGGCGCGTGGCTCGTCGAGGCGGCCGGGCACGGGGCGCGGTTCGAGGTGGTGGGCGATGCGACCGGGGCCCTGCCGGCGCTGCTCGCGGCCGGGCTGCCGGCCGCGCCGGCGGTGCACCTCGGCCGGACCGACCGCCGGGCCCTGGCCGCCGCGCCGCACGCCGAACTGGTGCGCACGGCGCCGGTCCCCGTGGTGTTCACGGCCCCCGGTTCCGCTCTCGGCGCGCTCGCGGAGGTGCTGGCCGGGTCTGCGGCGGAGCGCCGGATCGCCGTGCCGGACGGCCGCCCGGACCTGGGGCACGGGGTGCGCTGGCTGCCGCTGCCGGAGGCGGTCGCGGCCCTGGACGGCGACGAGGAGGGCGTGTTCGTGCTGGCGGCCCCGGAGCGCGGCGCCTGGAACGTGGACCTGCGGCCCCTGCTCCCCGTGCTGGTGGAGCAGGGGGTCACCGCACGCACCCTCAGCACGGTGCTCCGGCCGCTCGGGATCAGCCGCCGCGACGTCTACGACGCGCTGGGCGATGCGCCGGGAGCGCGGGACGGGGGCGAGCGGGACGCGGGGCGCCGGAAGAAGTAGGAGGGGGAGGGGGGAAGCGGCATCGGGGGGGATGTGCCGCTTCCCCCGGAGCCAGGGGCTGTCGCTCCTTGCCGCGGTCGGGGGAGGCCACGGCACGGGTCCCGCGACAGGACCCCTGCTCCGGCCGCCGGGACTCCGTGGAGTCCGCGGGGGCTCGTATCCCATCCTGCCGTGCCGGGGGCCGCGCCGGGCCTGCCGAAGGGCCCCGATCCGCAGGTCCTTGGTCCCTCGTGCGGCGGCCGCGGCACGGCACGGGCGATCCGGAACTCCCGGCGGAAACGGGCATGCGTACGGATAGACTCGCCCGACCGTACAGGGGATCGAAACCGCAGGGGATCGAAGGGGAGTCAGGGGCCGATGGCACAAGCGAAGAAGATAGCCCTCTACGCGATAGTCGTCTTCGTGCTCTACACGATCATCAACTCCCCCGCACGGGCCGCGGACCTGGTCCAAGTAGGGTTCGAGGGCATCGCGAACGCCGCCCAGGGGGTCGGCGACTTCATGTCCGAGCTGGTCAACTAGGAGCACCGCGTGATCCGCCATCTGGTCCTGTTCAAGCTGAACGACGGCGTCGAGCGGGACGACCCCCGGGTCGTCGCGGGCGCCGAGGCGTTCCGGGCCCTGGAGGGCACGGTCCCGGAGCTGGAGTTCTGGGAGTGCGCCTGGAACATCACCGACCGGCCGATCGCGTACGACTTCGCCATCAACTCCGCGGTCGCGGACGAGGCCGCGCTGAAGCGGTATCTGGAGCACCCCGACCACCAGGCGGCCGCCGGGCTCTGGCGCGAGTTCGCCACCTGGGTGATCGCGGACTACCCGTTCTGACGCCTTCGGCCCTGCGAGCCCCTCACCGGCGCGGTGAGGGGCTTTCCTGTGTTCAACACGGCGCTATGGGGTGCTTGCACATAGTGGTCATGTCTTGTGATGCTATGACCGCTTTTGACAGACGGATTGACTGAAGTTGACCGCAAAGGGGTGGCGTCATCGTGCCGGCCAGTACAGCGCCTCAAGTGCCTCCCCAGGTCCACCAGGCGGCACCGGCCGCCCCGGCGCCGGCGCCGCTCCAGGAGACCCCCGACGAGACGGTCGCGCCCGCCAGGTCCCGCGCCGCCGACACCAGGGCGCTGACCCAGGTGCTGTTCGGCCGGCTGAAGACCCTGGAGCCGGGCACCCCGGAGCGCGAACGGGTCCGGACGGCGCTGATCGAGGCGAACCTGCCGCTCGTGCGGTACGCCGCCGCGCGGTTCCGCAGCCGCAACGAGCCGATGGAGGACGTCGTCCAGGTCGGCACCATCGGGCTGATCAACGCCATCGACCGCTTCGACCCCGAACGCGGCGTCCAGTTCCCGACGTTCGCGATGCCGACGGTCGTCGGCGAGATCAAACGGTACTTCCGGGACAACGTGCGCACCGTCCACGTACCCCGGCGGCTGCACGAGCTGTGGGTCCAGGTCACCGGCGCCACCGAGGACCTGACGACCGCGCACGGCCGGTCGCCGACCACCGCCGAGATCGCGGAGCGGCTGAGGATCTCCGAGGACGAGGTGCTGGCCTGCATCGAGGCCGGGCGCTCGTACCACGCCACCTCGCTGGAGGCCGCCCAGGAGGGCGACGGGCTGCCCGGACTGCTCGACCGGCTCGGCTACGAGGACCCCGCGCTGGCGGGCGTCGAGCACCGGGACCTCGTCCGGCACCTCCTCGTACAACTGCCCGAGCGCGAGCAGCGCATCCTGCTCCTGCGGTACTACAGCAATCTGACGCAGTCCCAGATCAGCGCGGAGCTGGGGGTGTCGCAGATGCATGTGTCAAGGCTTCTCGCCCGTAGTTTCGCCAGACTCCGATCCGCAAACAGGATCGAGGCGTAGCTGAGACGGGTAGACCGTTCTTGGGCGTTTCCCGCCGGCCAAAAGCCTCACACCCCTTGTTAACTGCACAGACTCCCCCGTAACTTGTCGACAAGTCACTACAGCGCGTTGCCGACATGTGACATTCTGCGGGAAGCGCGTTTGCCGCAGTCCCGCCTCCGGTATTCAGGTGGCAGGCTGCGTTCCTCCGATGGTCGTGGCCACCGCGACCGTCCGCGACCTCAAGGGGGTGGCATGTCCGAAGAACAGGGCAGCTCGAAGGTGCTCACGCTCACCAAGAGCGAACCCGCACCCGTTGCGCTCACCAGCTCGCCGGAAGCCATCGACACCCGCACGCTCTCCCGCTCCCTGTTCCTGCGGCTCGCCGCGCTGGGGCCCGCCCCGGGGCCCGGCGGGACGGACAGCCCGGAGCGTGCGTATGTACGGGACACGCTCATCGAGCTGAACCTGCCGCTCGTGCGGTACGCCGCCGCGCGGTTCCGCAGCCGCAACGAGCCGATGGAGGACATCGTCCAGGTCGGCACCATCGGCCTGATCAAGGCGATCGACCGCTTCGACTGCGAACGCGGCGTGGAGTTCCCGACGTTCGCGATGCCGACGGTCGTCGGGGAGATCAAGCGGTTCTTCCGGGACACGTCGTGGTCGGTACGCGTGCCGCGCCGGCTCCAGGAGCTGCGGCTCGCCCTCACCCGGACCAGCGACGAGCTCGCGCAGAAGCTCGACCGCTCGCCGACCGTCCCGGAGCTGGCCAAGGCGCTCGGGGTCTCCGAGGAGGAGGTCGTCGACGGCCTCGCCGTGGGCAACGCCTACACCGCCTCCTCGCTGGACTCCCCCGCCCCCGAGGACGACGGCGGCGAGGGCTCGCTGGCCGACCGGCTCGGTTACGAGGACGCCGCGCTGGAGGGCGTCGAGTACCGCGAGTCCCTCAAGCCGCTGCTGGCCAAGCTGCCGCAGCGGGAACGGCAGATCATCATGCTGCGGTTCTTCGCCAACATGACGCAGTCCCAGATCGGCGAGGAGGTCGGCATCTCCCAGATGCACGTCTCCCGCCTGCTGACCCGCACCCTGGCCCAGCTCCGCGAGGGCCTCATCGCCGACTGATCCGGCGCGATCCACGACGGCGGCGCCCGGAAACGACGGCGCCGCCGCCCGCGCGGATCGGCACGGACAGCGGCAGGTACGAGAAGACGGCCGCGGCCCCGGACGGGACCGCGGTCATGGACGGGCCGGCGGACCTCAGCTCAGGGCGAGCCAGGCCACCGCGCCCAGCACGACGACCACCGCGACGATGCCGGCGATCAGGCCCGTCCTCGGGCCGGAGGAGGTGGCCGCGGGCTGTTGGGCGCGCTGCGGCTCGCCCTCGTCCACGAAGGCGCGGAACATCTGGGTACTGCCGGCCGGGTCGTAGGAGCCCTCGGGGCCCTGCGGTGCGTGGGGATTGTGTGCCATGTCGCAGGACCCTAGCGAACTCGGGCGAACGGCCCAACCCCCAACCCCCGGTCTCCGCCCGCCGATCGCCCCCCATGTGGCACGGACCACATCAGGGCGCCTCCTACCGCACGGCCTGCGGGTTTGACCAGCGCCCTACGGAGCCTTTTGCGTTCCTTTACCCCAGCAAGCCCCATTTCGTTTGCCTGTAGCAACCAACGGCTTCTATGGTTGCCCTAAGCAACAAGATGACCGGTGAGATCTGGGGGTCCCGTGGCCGGACGGAGTCAGTACGAAGAACTGGCCCGGCAGCTCAGCGCCATCGGGGCCGTCAAGAGGGGTCTCGCCCGCATCCTGCCCGCCGAGTGCCCCGCCGGCTCCGCCGCCGTGCTGACTCTGCTGAGCCGGCACGGGGAGATGCGGATCAGCCGGCTGGCCGAGCTGCTCGCCGTCGACATGTCGGTGACCAGCCGGCACGTCGCCCATGTGGCGGAGCGGGGCTGGATCGAACGGTTCCCGGACCCGGCGGACAAGCGCTCCCGCATCCTGCGGCTGACCCCCGCGGGGGAAGAGGTGCTCGACGACCTCTCCCGCCGGTCGACCGAGATGTTCGCCGGCCATCTGCACGACTGGACCGACGCCGAGGTCGGCCAGCTCAACACGTTGCTCGCCCGGCTGCGCGACAGCTTCTCCTGCCGCGGCGCCGGAGGGTGCTCCCCCGGGAAGCACGGCGCCGACTGCCGCCCCCGGCAGCCGGACGCCCACCACGACTCGTACACCCGTACACCTGTGCAAACAGAAGCGAAGACAAGGACTTAAATGGCTACGACCACACCAACCGGTGTGCGGGGCGGCCACGCCAAGCACGGAGGCCATGACGCCTCCGGCGGCGCGCCGATGACACACCGGCAGATCATGGAGGCGCTCGCCGGGCTGCTGCTCGGCATGTTCGTCGCGATCCTGTCGTCCACCGTCGTCTCCAACGCCCTGCCGGAGATCATCGCCGACCTGGGCGGCGGCCAGAGCGCCTACACCTGGGTCGTCACGGCCTCGCTGCTGGCGATGACGGCGACCACCCCGCTCTGGGGCAAGCTCGCCGACCTGTTCAGCAAGAAGCTGCTGGTCCAGATAGCCCTGATCATCTATGTCGCGGCCTCGGTCGTGGCCGGCCTCTCGACCAGCGCGGGCATGCTGATCGCCTGCCGTGTGGTGCAGGGCATCGGCGTCGGCGGTCTCTCCGCCCTCGCCCAGATCGTGATGGCCGCCATGATCGCCCCACGCGAGCGCGGCCGGTACAGCGGCTACATCGGCGCGGTCTTCGCCGTCGCCACCGTCGGCGGCCCGCTGCTCGGCGGCGTCATCACCGACACCAGCTGGATGGGCTGGCGCTGGTGCTTCTACGTGGGTGTGCCGTTCGCGGTGATCGCCCTGATCGTGCTCCAGAAGACCCTCAAGCTCCCCGTCGTCAAGCGGGACGTCAAGGTCGACTGGACCGGCGCCTTCTTCATCAGCGCAGCCGTCTCGCTGCTCCTGCTGTGGGTGACGTTCGCGGGCGCCACGTACGACTGGATGTCCTGGCAGACCGGCGTGATGCTGGTGGGCTCCCTGCTCCTCGCCCTGGTCTTCGTCCTCGTCGAGTCCCGCGCCAGTGAGCCGATCATCCCGCTGCGCCTCTTCCGCAACCGGACCATCACGCTCGCGTCGCTCGCCTCGCTGTTCGTCGGTATCGCGATGTTCGCCGGCACCGTCTTCTTCAGCCAGTACTTCCAGCTGGCGCGCGGCAAGTCGCCGACGATGTCCGGTGTGATGACCATTCCGATGATCGGCGGTCTGTTCATCTCCTCGACCGTCTCCGGCCAGATCATCACCAAGACCGGTCGCTGGAAGGCGTGGCTGGTCAGCGGTGGCTTCCTGGTCACCGCCGGGCTGGGCCTGCTGGGCACGATCCGCTACGACACGACGTACTGGCACATCGCCGTCTACATGTTCGTGATGGGTCTCGGCATCGGCATGATGATGCAGAACCTGGTGCTCGCCACGCAGAACCAGGTGGACCCGTCCGACCTCGGTTCGGCCTCGTCCGTCGTCACGTTCTTCCGGTCCCTCGGTGGTGCGATCGGCGTCTCGGCGCTGGGCGCCGTCCTGGCGAACCGCGTCACCCGCTACGTCAAGGAGGGCCTCGCGGACCTCGGTCCCGAGGGCGCGGCCCTGGGCCACGGCGGCACGGCCGGTGGGGGCATCCCCGACCTGGACAAGCTGCCCGCCCCGTTCCGCACGGTCATGGAGGCCGCTTACGGACATGGCGTCGGCGACGTCTTCCTGTACGCCGCCCCGTCCGCCCTGGTCGCCTTCCTGATCACGCTGTTCATCAAGGAGGTCGCGCTCAGGACGAAGGCCGTGAGCGAGACGGGCGCGCCGGTCCCGGCGGCCGGCGTCCCCGCCGAAACCCCCGCCGAAACCCCCGCCGAGGCCGGGGCGGAGGCCGCAGCGGCGGCCCTCCCGGTGGACCTCGCCGAGGACGGCATCCTCGTCAGCGGCGTGGTCCGGGGCGCCGAGGGCGTCCCGGTCGGCCGGGCCGCCGTCACCCTGATCTCGCTCGGCGGCCGCCAGCTGGGCATCGCCGCAGCGCGGGAAGACGGCGGCTACGCGCTGGACGCCCCGGGCGCCGGTTCGTACGTGCTGATCGCCTCGGCCGACGGCTTCCAGCCGCAGGCGTCCACCGTGGTCGTCGGCGACGAGCCGCTGGCCCACGACATCCTGCTCGCCGGGACCAGCGGCCTGGCCGGCACCGTCCGGGACGCCGGGAGCGGGGCACCGGTCGCGGACGCCGTGGTCGTCGTGACCGATGTACGCGGCGACGTACTGGCCACCGGCAAGTCCGGCGAGGACGGCGGCTTCGCCTTCGGCGAGCTGGTCCCCGGCGCGGTCACCGTCGCGGTCAACGCGGCCGGATTCCGCCCGCTGGCCCTGCCGGTGGAGGTCGGCGGCCAGGGCACCACCCGGGTCGAGGCCGCCCTGCGGGCCGGTGCGCTGGTCCAGGGCGTCGTACGGGCCGGGGCGGGCCGGTGCCCGCTGCCGGACGCGCGGGTCACGCTGGTGGACGCGGCCGGCAACGTGGTCGCCCACTCGACGACCGGGGAGGACGGGGCGTACGCCTTCGCCGACCTGGACGCGGGCGAGTACACCGTCGTCGCCAACGGCTACCCGCCGGTGGCCGGTGCGCTGACCGTGGCCGGCCACGGGGTGGACGGCCACGACATCGAACTCGCCCATCCCGGCGAGTAACGAGAGCGGTTCGGGGTAGAACCCCGGACCCCCACGGACCCCTGGTGGGCGGCGTTCTGTGAGCGGAGGCGCCGCGCCCCGGGGACATGGGCCCCGGCGGCGGGGACGGCAGGCAGGGGACGGCCTGCCGGTCCCCGCCCCGGGGCCCGACTCATGGAACGACCGGCCGCGACGAGCGGGCGGGGCATCGGCAAGGAGAGAACGGCATGGGACTTCGCGCGCAGGTACGGACGCGGGACGGCTGGGCCGTCCAGCACGCCGTGGTGACGGTCACCGACATGACCGGCACCCAGGTACTGCGGGCCGCCGCCGACGAGACCGGGACGGTACGGGCCGACACCCCGCTGCCCGCGGGCGCGTACACGGTCATCGTGACGGCGGTCGGCTACGCCCCCACCGCCTCCACCGCCCTCGTCACGGCGAGCGGCACCGTCGAGGCCGGCACGGTGGTGCTGCACCGGCAGGGCGGGGTGGAGCTGCCGCCGCCCGGCACCTGGTCGCTGGACCCAGCGCACTCCTCGGTGGGCGCGGTCGCACGGCACCTGGGGATCTCCAGCGTGCGCGGCCGGTTCACCGGGTTCGGCGGGCGCGTCGAGATCGCGGCGGACGTCCAGGACTCCCGGGTGGAGGCGGTCATCGACGCGGCGAGCATCGACACCGGCAACGACATGCGCGACAAGCACCTGCGCTCCCCCGACTTCCTGGACACCGACCGGTTCCCGGAGATCACCTACCGCTCCAGCGGGCTGACCCCGGCCGGCCCGGACCGCTGGACCGTGCACGGCGAGCTGACCATGCGCGGCGTGAAGCGCCCCGTCGACCTGGACCTCAGCTACCTGGGAACCGGCCCGGACCCGTGGGGCGGGGTGCGCGCGGCGTTCGGCGCCACGGCCGAACTGCGCCGCGAGGACTTCGCCATGAACTACAACCAGGTCGTCCAGACCGGCATCTCGGCGATCGGCACCACCCTCCGCGTCGAACTGGACATCCAGGCCGTGCGGGGCGATTCCCTGCCCGCCGTCTGACACTCCCCGGTCGTAGGGTCGAGGCCATGGCACCCGACATCGCGACGAACACGACCGCGGCCCTCGACGCCCTGCCGGCCACCGGCGGCCTTCCGGCCCGGCTCGCCCCGTGATCGCGCCCGGCCTGCTGGACCGGGCCCGGATCGTCGCCGGGCCCGAGGTCGGTGACGCCGCCGTGCGCGGGCTGTCGGCGGCCACCGGCCGGCCCGTCGAACGCGCTCCGGGCGAGGGCCCCTTCGTGTACGTGGGCGCCGTCCTGCCCGACGCGCTGCGCGGCCCGGACCTGGTCTGGTTCCACAGCGTCAACGCGGGCACGGACGCGCTGGTGCTGCGCGGCGACCGGCCCTGGCCGTCCGGGGTGCCGCTGACCCGGACCGTGGGGCGGATGGGCGAGCGGATCGCGCAGTACGTGCTCGGCTGGGTGCTGGCCGAGTGCCAGTCCGTCCCCGGGTACGCGGCGCAGCACGCCCGCGCCGAGTGGCGCCGGCTCCCCTCGGAACTCGTCGCCGGGCAGACCGCCGTCGTCCACGGCACCGGACGCATCGGCTCCGCGGTGGGCGCGCTGCTGCGGGCCTGCGCCATCCGGACCGTGGCCGCCGTCCGCACCCCGCGCCCGGTGCCGGCCGGCTTCGACGCGGTCGTCCCGGCCGGTGAACCGGTGGCCGCCCGCTGGGTGGTGGCCGCGCTCCCGCTGACCCGGGCGACCACCGGCTACTTCGGCGCGGACCGGTTCGCCGCGATGGGCGGGGCGACCTTCCTCAACGTGGGGCGGGGCGCGACGGTGGACCTGGGGGCGCTCGGGGACGCGCTGCGCGCCGGGACGGTGGGGCGGGCGGTGCTCGACGTCCTCCCGGACGAGCCGCCCGGACCCGGCCATCCGTGCTGGCGGCTGCCCCGTACGGTCGTCACCTCCCACTCGGCGGGCATCACGGCGGACGAGGACGTCGTCGCGGACTTCACCACGTGTCTGCGGGAGTTGGCGGCCGGGAAGAGACCGGCGCTCGCCGTGGACCCGGCGCGGGGCTACTGAGCGGGAGCGTTCGCGGGTCCCCGGTCCCGCATCGCGTCGATGCCCGCGATCAGCAGGTCCAGCGCGAAGACGAAGTCGCGGTCGCGCATCTCCTGGATGGTGGCGCCGCCGCGCGCTGCCATCATGTCCCGCGAGTCCTCCACGAACTCGTCGAGTCCGGGCTGCTCCCGGATCGCCGACATGGCCTGCCGGAAGTACTGGTCCTGGGTGAGCCCGGCCTCCGCACTGCGCTGCGCGAACTGGCCCTCCACCGTGCCGAATCCGTACACGAACTGGAAGACCGCCGACAGCGCGCCGCTGCGGCCCTCGGCGGGCAGGCCGGTCGCGCGGATCACGTCCTGGATGGCGTGGGTCACCAGCAGCGAGTGCGGGCCCAGGTTCAGGAACTTGCCCGCGAGCGGCGAGACCCAGGGGTGCCGGACGAGCAGCCCCCGGTACGCCCCGGCCAGTTCGCGGAGCCGGTCCTGCCAGCCGGCCTCCCCGGCCGGCGGTCCGATCTCGGCGTAGACCGCGTCGAGGGCCAGCTCCAGCAGGTCGTCCTTGGTGTCCACGTACCAGTACAGGGACATCGCGGTGACGTTCAGTTCGGCGGCGAGCCGGCGCATGGAGAACTTGGCCAGGCCCTCCGCGTCGAGCAGCCGCACCGAGGCGGCGGTGATCCGCTCCCGGTCGAGCCCGGCCGGCTGGTCGGCGCGCCGGGAGCGCGCGGGTGGCCGGTTGTTCAGCCACACGCTGGTCCGGACAGGGTTCTTCACGCGGTCGGCCGCGGACACCATGGCGCACTCCCTCGTCTCACCGGCGGGACGAACGGACCGGCCCGCACACCGGACGCGCCGGACGCGGACGAGCCGCGTGCCGACCGCGTACCGGCCGCCCGGTAAACGGAGCAGTGCGGTCCGGTGGTCCCCTCTGATGCTATGCCGCTGTCGCGGCCGGATCAGCCGGTGCCGATTGTCCTCGCTCCGCCCGGCGCAGCAGCAGGGCGGCCAGGAGTCCGCCGGCGAGTACGGCGACGGCCCCGCCGAGCATGCTGGTCTCCAGGCCGGAGGCGAACGCGTCCGTGATGCGCGCCCGCTCCTCCGCGCCGTGCGCCGCGGCCAGGGCGGCGGGCAGCGAGGCGGCGCCGACGGCCGATGGGACGAGCGCGGCGAACCGGGAGTTGAGGACCGCGCCGAGGACGGCGACCCCGAGGCCGTTGCCGCATTCCGCGAGGGTGCCGTTGACCCCGGCGCCCACTCCGGCCTTCTCCGGCGGGATGGCGCTCATGATGGCGTTGGCCATCGCGGGCATGGCGAGCGCGATGCCGGCGCCCATGACCAGCAGCCCGAGCAGCGTGCCGCCGTAGCCGTGCCGGCCGAGCAGCGCGATCGCGGCGAGCCCGGCCGCGAGCAGCCCCATGCCCGTGGCGATGGTGGCGGGCGTGCCCAGCTTCGGGACCAGCCGGGCGCCGAGCCCGGTGAGGTTCAGCGCGACGACGCTCAGGGCGAGCGGTGCCGTACGCAGCCCCGCCTCCAGCGGCCCGTAGCCCAGGACGAACTGGAGCTGCTGGGTGAGCAGGAACAGCGAGCCGCCCATGCCGAAGGCGACGAGGACCGCGCCCGCGACCGCCCCGACGAACCGCTGGTCGCGGAAGAAGTGCATGTCCAGCATCGGGTACGGGATGTGCAGCTCCCAGAGCACGAAGCCGGTGAGCACGGCGGCGCCGGTGAACGCGGTCAGCAGCACCCGGCCGGACGTCCAGCCGTGCTCGGGGCCGGAGATGATCGCGTACACGACGGCGGCCATGCCGATGGTGGAGAGCAGCGCGCCCAGCAGGTCGGGGCGGTCGCCGCTCGCGTTCTTCGACTCGGGGACCAGCCGCACCACGGCCACCAGGCCGATCACGGCGACGGGGATGTTGATGAGGAAGATCGCGCCCCACCAGAAGTGGTCGAGCATCACGCCGCCGATCAGCGGGCCGACCGCGAAGCCGAGCGAGCTGACGGTGGACCAGATGCCGATCGCCTTGACCCGCTCACTGTCGTCGAAGATCTGCACGACGACGGCGAGCGTGGTGGTCATCAGCAGCGCGCCGCCGACGCCCATGCCGGCCCGCGCGGCGATCAGTTGTGCGGAGGACTCGGCGAGCCCGGCGATCAGGGAGCCGATGCCGAACAGGGCGAGCCCGGCGACCAGCATCTTCTTGCGCCCGTAGCGGTCGGCGGAACTGCCGGCCGTGAGCAGCAGCCCGGACTGGACGAGCGAGTAGGCGTTGATCATCCACTGCACATCGGCGGTGGAGGCGTCCAGTTCCCGGGTGAGGGAGGGGATCGCGACGTTGAGGACGGTGTTGTCGAGCAGCACGGTCAGCTGGGCGAGACAGATGACGCCGAGGATCAACCAGCGCTGCGGGTGGCTCGGTGGGGCGAGCGGGTGGTTCTTCGCGGCGTCGGTCGCCGTCATAGGTACTCCCTGCTGTCGTCGGTGTTCGAGCGGCGCCCCTATACGGTGTACAGGAGCGAGGTTGTACACCGTATAGGAGCGCGCCGGGGCGTACAAGCGACTTTTCGTGGGTACGGTGCCGGTCGCCGAAATCCGCCCCGAGAACCGGCTCCCGGAAGCAGGAGTGATATGTCGCTGCGTCGTCGCACGGTGGAAGTCCTGGTGGCAGCGGGCCTGTTGGGGGCGGCGCTCGCGCCTCCCGCGACGGCGTCCACGGGGCCCGGGCCGGGGGCGTCGGTGCCGCTGCGCGTGGCCACGTACAACATCCACGCCGGGGCCGGCACGGATGGCGTCTTCGACCTCGACCGGCAGGTGGCCGCCCTGCGCGCGCTGGACGCCGACGTCATCGGGCTCCAGGAGGTGGACGTCCACTGGGGCGCCCGCAGCGAGTGGCGCGACCTGGCGGGCGAGCTGGCCCGGCGCCTGGGCATGCGGGTCTCCTTCGCCCCCATCTACAGCCTCGCCCCGGCGGCGGAAGGGGAGCCCGAGCGCGAGTTCGGGGTGGCGGTGCTGTCCCGGTACCGGATCGTGAGCGCCGAGAACCACGAGCTGACCCGGCTCTCCACGCAGGACCCGAACCCGGTCCCGGCGCCCGCGCCCGGCTTCGGCGAGGTGGTGCTGAAGGTGCGCGGGCTGCCCGTCCACGTGTACGCCACGCATCTCGACTACCGGGGCGACCCGTCCGTCCGTATCGCGCAGGTGGCCGACACGCGGCGGATCATGGCGGAGGACCGGGAGTCGGAGCGGGGCCCGGTGCGGCAGATCCTGCTCGGCGACTTCAACGCACCGCCGGCCGCGCCCGAACTGGCGCCGCTGTGGCGGGAGCTGACCGATGCCGAGCCCGGCGCGCCCACGTATCCGGCGCTGGACCCGGTCCTGCGGATCGACTACGTGGCGGTTTCGAAGGACACCGTCCGGGTACGCGACGCGGCGGTGGCCGAGACGCTTGCCTCGGACCACCGCCCCGTCGTGGCCGACCTGTCGCTACGGCGCTGAGCCGCCGGCTCCCGGACGGTCAGCCGGTCGCCGCCTTCGGCCGGGTCAGGTCGTAGAAGGTGGCGCCGCCCGCCGTCACCTCGGTGAAGTTCTCCGTCACCCAGGCGGAGATCCGCGAGGCGGCGCCGCTGCCGCCCATGCCGCCGCCACCCATTCCGCCGCCCATTCCGCCGCCCGCGACGAAGTAGTGGACGCGGCCGTCCTCGACGTACTTCTTGAACTGCGCGAGCGTCGGGGACGGGTCGCTTCCGTTGAAGCCGCCGATCGCCATGACGGGCTTCTCGGTGGCGAGTTGGTAGCTGGCCGCGTTCTGCGAGCCGATGGCGGCGGCCGCCCAGGTGTAGTCGTCGGCGTCCGCCTCCAGGAGCGCCTTGGCCTCGGCGCCGACGGAGGCGCCGTTGAGCAGGCCGCCCATGCCACCGCCCATGCCACCGGGTCCACCGCGCTCGCCGGTGCCGAAGGGGAGGCGGCGGGTGCCCTGGTTCTGGCCGTCGTTCTGGCCGTCGTTCTGGCCGGTGCCTTGGCCGGTGCCTTGGCCGGTGCCTTGGCCGGTGTTCTGGCCGGGCGGGGTGCCGGTGGGCGGTTGGCCCATGGGGTTGCCCGGCTGGTTCGTGCCCTGCGGGTTGGTGCCCTGCTGGTTCGTGCCCTGCGCGCCCGGGGGCCGCATGCCGCCGGGGGAGCCGTCCGGACCGCCTCCGCCGGGCCGTCCGCCCCGGCCACCGCCGCCCGGTCCGCCCATGCCGGCGCCGGACGGGCCCGCCGTGACGATCGAGCCCTGGTGGCCCGTGTCCAGCGTGCTCACGGTGTACGCGGCCGGCCCGGCGAGCGACGCCGCCAGGCCCAGCACCGCGACGGCCGACACCAGCGACCGCCCCAGCCGGGCCGCGAGCGCCAGGCCCGCCGCCGCCACGAGCCCGGTGACGAGCACCGCCGTACGCAGCCACGGCTGGTAGTCCGGGGTCCGGCCCAGCAGCACGTACGCCCAGTACGCCGTCACCGCGACCGTCACCGCCAGCACGGCGCCCGCCCACCAGCGCGCCCGCTCCTCCCACAGCACCGTGACGCCCATGCCGATCAGCGCCGCGAGACAGGGGGCCAGGGCCACCGTGTAGTACTGGTGGAAGATCCCGGCCATGAAGCTGAACACGGTGGCCGTCATCAGCAGCGAGCCGCCCCAGGCGACGAAGGCCGCCCGCGCCGTGTCCGTACGGCCCGCCCGCCGGGTCAGCCACAGGCCCGCGGCGAGCAGGATCAGGGCGGCGGGCAGCAGCCAGGAGATCTGGGCGCCGATCTCCGCGTTGAACATCCGGCCGATGCCGGTCTCGCCCCACTGACCGCCGCCGCCCCGGCCGCCTCCGCCCCCGCCGACGCTGCCGGTCTCCTCGCCGTTGAGCCGGCCGAGGCCGTTGTAGCCGAAGGTCAGCTCCAGGAACGAGTTGTGCTGCGAACCGCCGATGTACGGGCGCGAGGAGGCGGGCCACAGCTCGACGACCGCCACCCACCAGCCGCCCGAGACGAGCACGGCGAGCGCCGACAGCCCGAGCTGCCCGAACCTCCTGCGTACGGGGACCGGCGCGCACACCGCGTACAGCACCGCAAGCGGCGGCAGGATCAGGAACGCCTGGAGGGTCTTGGTCAGGAACGCGAGACCGACCGCGACGCCCGCCCACACCAGCCACTTCGCGCGGCCCCGCTCCAGCGCGCGCAGCACGCAGTAGACGGTGACCGTCATCAGCAGGGCGAGCAGCGCGTCCGGGTTGTTGAAGCGGAACATCAGCGCGGCCACGGGCGTCAGCGCGAACACCGCCATGGTGATCAGCCCGGCCGCCGCGCTGAACCGGCACCGCACGGCCGCGTACAGCACCCCGGCCGTCGCCGTGCCCATCAGCACCTGCGGGGCCAGGATCGCCCAGGAACCGAGCCCGAAGATCCGCACCGACAGGGCCATGGGCCACAGGGCGGCCGGGGGCTTGTCCACGGTGATGGCGTTGGCCGCGTCCAGCGAACCGAAGAAGAACGCCTTCCAGCTGCTGCCGCCGGCCTGCGCGGCGGCGGAGTAGAAGGAGTTGGCGTAGCCGGAGGCGCTGAGGTTCCAGAGGTAGGCCGGCGTGATCACGAGCAGCAGGGCGAGGAACGCGGGCCGCACCCACGGGGCGTCGCCCGGCCGCCCGCGCCGGACACGGCGGAGCAGCGAGGCACCGGCCCGCGCGGGGGCGTGGACGGGGTTGAACGTGGTCATCGGTCGTTCCTCGGGTCGTCGTGGGGGGTCCGGGCGGGCGGCTCGGGGTTTCCGCGGTCGCGGTCGCGGTCGCGGTCCGGGAAGACCCAGGCGCGGAACAGCAGGAACCGCAGCACCGTCGCCGCGAGGTTGGCCGCGACCAGGACGGCGAGTTCGGTGCTGTGCGAGGGCGAGCCAGAGGCGGCGCCCAGGGCCGCCAGCGAGCCGCTGGTCAGGGCGAGGCCGATGGCGAAGACCACGAGACCCTGCGCCTGGTGGCGGACGGCGCCGCCCCGGCCGCGTACGCCGAAGGTGAGCCTCCGGTTCGCGGCCGTGTTGGCGACGGCCGAGACCAGCAGCGCGGCGCCGTTGGCGAGCTGGGGCCCGGCGCCGAGCCGGAAGAGGGAGTACAGGGCCAGATAGAACAGCGTGGACAGGGCGCCCACGACGCAGAAGCCGACGAGCTGGCGGGCCAGGCCGCCGGGTACCCCGCCGATCGCCCGGTCGCGCGGGTCGTCCCCGAAGGGCCGGGCCAGCCGGTCGAGCGGCAGCGCGCCCACGGCCAGCGCGCGGCCCACCCGCCACACGCCCTTGAGGTCCTCGGTGGCGGTGCGCACGATGTGGACCGTGGAGTCGGGGTCGTCGACCCAGTCGACGGGCACCTCGTGGATGCGCAGCCCGGCCCGCTCGGCGAGCACCAGCATCTCGGTGTCGAAGAACCAGCCGGTGTCCTCGACCATGGGCAGCAGCCGCTGCGCGACCTCGCGCCGGATCGCCTTGAACCCGCACTGCGCGTCGCTGAACCGGGCGGCCAGCGAGGACCGCAGGATGATGTTGTAGGCCCGCGAGATGAACTCCCGCTTCGTCCCGCGCACCACCCGCGAACTGCGCGCGAGCCGGGAGCCGATGGCGAGGTCCGAGTGGCCGGAGATCAGCGGCGCGACCAGCGGCAGCAGCGCGTTGAGGTCGGTGGACAGATCCACGTCCATGTACGCGAGCACCGGCGCGTCCGAGCCCGTCCACACGGTACGCAGCGCCCGCCCGCGCCCCTTCTCCTCCAGCCGGAACGACCGCACCCCCGGCAACGACCGCGCCAGCCGCTCCGCCACCTCGGGCGTCCGGTCGGTGCTGGCGTTGTCTGCGACGGTGATCCGGAAGGCGTACGGGAAGGTGCGCGCGAGATGCTCGTGCAGCCGCAGCACGCACGGTTCGAGGTCCTTCTCCTCGTTGTAAACGGGTACCACCACATCGAGCACGGGCACACCCGCCGCACCGGGCGCTCCGGCCGCGCCCGCTCCGGCCAGGAGGTGGTCCCTGGCCGGCAGGGCGCTCCAAGGGGTCTCTGTTCGCATGCCGTCGACCGTCGCCAACGGCCCTGTCACGAGCGTGTGCCAGACCTGTGGTGGGCCTGTGAGCGGCTCACGGCCCGGACGGAGGAAAGGGGTTTGACGGCTTCCGGCGGGCGGTGCTGGAGTCTGCGGGTGGACAGCATCCCCGCCAACCGGCGGCTCTGGAACAGGATCAGCGGCGCCTACCAGCGACGGCACGATCCGCAGATCGGCGCCTCGCCCCGGCTGTGGGGCATGTACTCGATCCCCGACGCGGAGCTGGGGGCGCTGGGCGACGTCACCGGCAAGCGCGTCCTGGAACTCGGCTGCGGCGCCGGCCAGTGGTCCCGGTCGCTCGCCGCCGAGGGCGCGACCGTGGTCGGGATGGACCTGTCCGAGGCCCAGCTCGCGGCGGCGGCCGGGGCGATGGGAGCCGACCGGTACGCGCTGGTGCAGGGCGCCGCCGAACAGCTGCCGTTCGCCGACCACGCCTTCGACCTGGTCTTCTGCGACTTCGGCGGCCTCAGCTGGGCGCCCGCGCGGCTGGCGGTGCCGCAGACCGCGCGGGTTCTCGCTCCGGGCGGGCGCCTGGTGTTCAACGTCGCCGCCCCCTGGTTCGAGACCTGCTACGACGAGGCCGCGGAGCGCGTCACCACCACGCTCCAGAAGCCCTACTTCGGCCTGGACGCCATCGCCGAGGACGAGGGCGCGACCAGCTACCAGCTCACCTACGGCGACTGGGTCAGGGTCCTGCGCGGCGCGGGCCTCGTCATCGACGACCTCATCGAACCCCGCCCCGACGCCGCGACGCTCAACGGCTACAACCCGACCGACCCGCCGGACTGGGCCCACCACTGGCCGGCGGAAATGCTCTGGGTGACCCACAAGCCGTAGCGTCCCGCGAGAGCCCCCCTCCCGGGCCGGCGCCCTGGCCGACGGCCCGGTTCAGTGCGCTGTCCGTGAGCCCGCAGCCTTGTGGCCGTTCACGACGCTTCGCGTCATTCGTTGCGCGGGCGCCAGACCAGCCCCGCCGCGGACGCCGTCCGGGCGCCCCACCAGGCCATCGCCGCCGCGCACGCCAGCCCTGCCGCTCCCACCGCCGACAGTGCGGACAGGCGGTCGGCGGAGTCCGCCATCAACGGGGTCGTCACGTACCAGGTGACAGCGACGGCGGCACACACGGCGAACGCGGTCGGTACGAGCAGGGACCAGACGGAGACCTCGTAGTACACGCGGCCGTTGCCGCTCAGCACCGAGACAGGGCCCAGTTCGCGGCCCGTCCGGACGAACTGCGCCACCGCGCCGATCCCGGCCACGACCACGATCACCAGCACACCCGCCACGGAGAACAGCTCCAGCCACCGTCCAGCCGCAATGCCCTCGCCGCTGCCACCGAGGCTGCCTGCCATCGCGAACACCTGAACGTCCGTTGCCATGGCCAGATGTGCGTTGGCGCTCCGGTGCACCCGTGGCAACGACAACTGCCGCCCGTCCTCCGCCAGGACCACCAGGGCCGGTTCCTCGGACGTCCGCACGGTCTCGGTCACGTCTCCTGTGCGAGCTCGCAGACGCACCCCGACCGACCGCTCCAACTCTGCGGCCCGAGCCAGACCCGTATGGCGGGTACGCAGTTCGGCAGAGCCTCCAGCAGGGCACTTCGCGCCCAGGTCCCGCCACACCGGGCAGCCCGCGACGAGATCGAGCCGTCCCGAGCGGGGATCCCTCGTCACGGCCAGGGCGTACACCCCCGTCCCCAGGTCCCGTTCGAAGGCCGCCACGTCGGCAGTGGTCGTCGACAGCGTCGTGGAGACCCGCACCACGCTGGTGCCTAGGTGTTCCTCCACCGCCTCGACCCGGTCGCTGATGTCCGTGAACAGACTGATCGCGATCTGTCCCTGAGCGGCGAGACCGACCGCGACCACCACCGCCGCCACCAGTCGCGCGACCGGGCGCGCGCCCACCGCCAGGCGCCGGCCCGCGACCAGCATCCCCACCCGGCCCCGCGCGGCACCGAACCTGGCCAGCGTGGGTCCGGCCGCCGACACCACCGCACCAGCCACCCCGGGCAGCAGCGCGATCGTGATCACGCTGCCGGCCGCGAGAACGGGCAGGCGCAGGTCGTACGGCGCCAGCTCGGTGCCCCGCACCGTGCCGAAGAGCGCCACCGGAAACAGCCACAGCATCCACTCGCGGCGCCGCTTGGCGGCCACTGGCCGCGTCGAGGCTCCTGGCCGGTATCGCGGCTGGAGCAGCACCACGGCGGCCAGCACGGCGAGTGGTGTGCCCAGCACACCGCTCACGAGCGCGGGGAGCGCGGCGCGGGTGTCGGGCACGTACAGCACGAAGTCGACGGCGGGCAGGGGTATGTCCGTGAGGAGCACGGGAGCGACGGCCACGGCCGCCACCGAAGCACCGAGGGCCACAGGCAGCACCGCCTCGCCCACCGTGAACCAGGCTCGGGCACCGCCGGAAGCGCCCAGCGCCGTCAGGACGGCGGTCCGGCGATCCCGGGCCGCGGCGCCGACCCGGGCGGCGATCACGACGAACAGCCCGGCGGGAAGGCCCACCAACGCCAGATAGGCCCAGTGGAACTCCTTGGAACCGAAGTTGTACATGTGCTCCCCGAGCGACGGTGTCCAGGAGACACCGAATCCCGAAGCCTTGGTCATCCCCTCCGGGTCCAGCCGTTCGGCCGTCGGCCGTACATACGCGAAATACTCGCTCGGCGACTCCAAGCCGTCCTCGGCGATGGTGCCCTCGACTCGGCCGTACTCCTCGCGCACCTGAGGACCGGCTGCCTTCAGGGCGGGAGAGAGCACTGCCTCACCGGGCTGCGGCCACCGACTCAGGCCGGGCGGCAGAGGTGCGTCGGGCGTGAGGGGTTCGATGTACACCACGTCGTACTGGCGATCCTCGACGCTCGCCAGCGTCGCCCGCCACAGCAGCGTGGCGGAACCCGTGTCGGTGACTTGCGGCCAGCGGGCCTGACTGCGCTCGGCGCGACCGTCGAAAGAGGAGAGAGCGAGGATGAATACGCAGACGGCGAGGGTCGCCACAGCGGTGGCGGCGAACAGCGCGAAGTAGCGGATGCGGCCCGCTTCCGCCGACCGGGACGCGGCGCGTCCCATGCGCAGGAGCCGACGCCGCAGCCCGCCGTTCACCGCGCCTCCTGGGCCTGGACCAGACGTCCCTCGTGCAGGTGCAGTCGCACGTCGGCGCGCCCGGCCACCATCGGGTCGTGCGTCACCACCACCAGGGCGCACCCGTGTTCCCGCGGGGTGCTGAACAGCAGGTCGGCCACGGCTTCCCGCTGTTCACCGTCCAACGCGCCGGTCGGCTCGTCCGCCAGCAGCAGTTCCGGCGTGTTGACCAGGGCGCGAGCCACGGCGACGCGCTGCCTCTCACCGCCCGACAGGTCCCGCGTGGCGGTGGCCTCGGGCACCCCGAGGCGGCCGAGCAGCGACTCGGCGCGGGAGCGGGCATCGGCGACGGCGTCGCCGGCCAGCAGACTCGCGATCATCACGTTCTCCACGGGGGTGAGCTCTGGAAGAAGCTCGCCGAACTGGAAGACCATACCGACGTGCCGCCGCCGGTGGGCGGCAAGGGCCCGGGCGGACAGCCGGGTCACGTCCCGTCCCACGACCTCGACGCGCCCCGCCTGTGGGCGGATCAGCCCCATGACGCACATCAGCAGGGTGGACTTCCCGCTTCCGGAGGGGCCCATCACGGAGACGGAACCGCCCGCGGGGACGGTGAGGTCGGCGCCGGCGAGCAGGCTTCGGCCGGATACGCCGTAGACCACCTCGCTCAGTCGCAGGACGGGAGGTACGGGGGATGCGGTCACGCGGAGCTCCCTTGGTCGGGGGATCACTCGAAGTGGACGGCGGCGACAACGCACGCCTGACCGAGGGGCCGGCCGGGCCCTCGGTCAGTCCATGCGATCGAACCTACGTCAGTCGGAGTACCAACTGGTATGCCAATAAGGCAGGTTGTGGCGCAAAACCGTCCTGCGAGCTGTGTAGACCTCGGAGTGCCGCCCGCTCTCCACAGTGCCCGTGTTGCCGTCGTTGTCGGAAGGACCGCCCGGGCCGTCCTTGTTCCACAGCGTCAACTTCGTACCCGAGTGGGCCACGCGGTAGTACTCCGCCTTCACCCAGCGGCTGGAACCGGTGTCCTTGAGGCTCATGACCGAGCGGCTGCCCTCGGTCCAGAACCGGAGTTCGCCGCTGCAGGAGTGGGGGGCCGATCTCGTGGCTGTCGGCCAGGCCGTCGCCCTTGGTCGGGCCGGCGTCGTCGCTGCAGGTCACAAAACACCGGGCGGTACACCTGGTCCTGTCCCGGCAGGGGTTCGCCGGGCTCGTGGAGTACGCCAAGCGCCTCGGGTGACCCGTTCACCCGACCAGGCCCTGTCCGGCGGCCCGGTTCAGTGCGCTGTGGCGGGTCAGGCGTCGGCAGACCTCAGCGGCTGTGCGCTTCGCGTCCGTGCCGGTCGAGCGGACGTCGATCGCCATTTCACCGTCCGCCGAGAATGACCGAGCCCGGACGGTGTAGGTGGTCGTGGTGGCTTCGTTCGTCGTGCAGTACCCAGCGAGTGGGGCGTTGCAGAACCCACCCAGTTGTCGCAGCACGAAGCGTTCGGCCTCGGCCTCGATTTCCGTCGCGGGGTGGTTGAGCCCCGAGATCATTCGGCGGGTCCGGCTGTCACCCTCCCGCGTCTGGAGCGCGATGATCGCCGCTCCGAGCGGCGGGCAAATGATCTCGGCATGAATCCGTTCATTGATCCGATGGCTCAGGCCGAGCCGTTCCATGGAGCAGGCGGCAAGGATCAGTGCGTCCACCTCGTGTCGGGAGAGAGCTCCCAGCCGGTCACTGACCGGGCCACGCAAGGGCACAACATCAAGGTCGGGTCGGAATGCCCGCAGAGCGGCCATGCGACGTACCGAGGCCGTTCCAACGCACGCGCCCGGAGGCAGTGTGTCAAGCCGTAGCTCCGCGTCGCGCGCCACCAGACAGTCCCTGAGGTCATCCCTGTGCAGGTAGGCAGCCATGGAAAGACCCGGAACATCGTGCGCTGAGGCGTCCTTGAGGCAGTGCACCGCAACGTCGATCTCACCGGCGAGAAGCGCTGTCTCGATCTGCCGCGAGAACACACCGTCCTCGCTGAGCGCCGCTCGATTCACCTCACGGTCGCCATCCTCCCCGGCGAAGGACCGCAGGAGAGTGGGAACGGGGGCGAGCGCGGCCAGGATCGGCGCGCTCTGGGACAGGGACATCAATGAGGCGCGAGCGCCGATACGCAGCGGTGCCATTCTCAAGTTCCCCTTTAGTGACAATCTGTCGGAAAACGCATTGTTTTGACGGTCTTACGATGAGGACCGAACAGGGCCTGAATCCCGAGGAGCTGGACCGAATGGGCGACGTGATCCGTGTTGGTTCCCGAGCGAGCAAGCTGGCCCGTACACAGGTCACGGAGTGGCTTGCGCCGCTCGCCGGAAGGCTTCCGGATGTCACGTTCAAGCGGGAAGTCATCCTCGAAGGCGGAGATCAGGACCGGGTGACTCCCACCCTTGCCGAGGTCGCGAGAACGGCTGGCGGAAGCGCCTTCTCCACGAACCAGGAAGCGGCCCTCGTCGCCGGGCATGTTGATGTGATCGTGCATTCACTCAAGGACCTGCCGACTTCCGTGCACTCGGGCACCCGTCTGCTGACGACACCCGGCCCCCGCCAGGACGTCCGCGACGTGCTGTGCGGATCGACACTCGCAGGACTACGGAAGGGCGCGCGAGTCGGAACCGGAGCCCCGCGCCGGATCGCTCAGCTCCGCGCCCTGCGACCGGATCTGGACGTAGTGCCGATTCGAGGAAACGTTCCCGGCCGGCTTGCCCGAGCGACCAAGGGGGGCTTGGACGCCGTTGTTCTCGCAGCGGCGGGTTTGAACCGACTCGGTCTGATGCCCGAGATCCGCGAGATCCTCGACCCCTCTGTCTTTCCCCCGTCGCCCGGTCAAGGCGCCCTCGGCATCCAGGTACGAGCCGGCTCCCCGGCTGCCGCACTTCTGAACGACACCGGAACCCCTGCGGTCGATGTCTGCGTACGAGCTGAGCGATCCCTGCTGGCGGAACTGCACGGTGGCTGCTCGGTTCCGGTGGGGGCCTGGGCCCACATCGGAAGCAGTGGGGTTCTGCGCTTGTCCGCCGCCGTAACCTCACTGGACGGGACGCAACACGTCACGGCAGCCGGGGCGGGCCCGACCGACGCCCCCGAGAAGCTGGGGGCTTCTGTCGCTGCGGAACTCCTCTCGCAAGGAGCAGCGGACATCCTGGCGGCGATCAGGAACCCCTGAGCACGCGGGCGATCTCAAGCGCACCGTACGTGATGATGCGGGCCGCACCCGCCCGTTTGAGCACGGTGCACGCCTCGACCAGCCCCGTCACATCCCGCCCGCCGTCGTCCCGGGTGTCGGTCAGACGCAAGTACTCCCCCGACACGGAGAAAGGCACCAGAGGCACTGGAACCTTGTTCCTGAGACGGACGAGCGTGTCAACGGTGTGCAGGGCCGGCTCAGTGAGAATCATGTCCGCCCCTTCGTCAGCCATCTCCCGCGCCACGTGCACAGCCTGCTCCGGCCGCCCGGGCGCGATCTGGAACAAGCGGGCGCCCGAGCGCGGGGCGGCTCCCATCGATTGCCGGTAGCCCTCATACAGGGATGACGCGAAGATCAAGTGCGGCATGACGGCCACATCCCCATGCCCCGCACCGTCGAGAGCTTCGCGAACGGCGCGCACCGAGCCGGGAATCATGGCCGCCGGGCCCACGATGTCCGCTCCGGCATCGGCCTGCATGACTGCCTGAGCGGCCAGGGTCGCGATCGTCCGGGGCAGGTCCATGCCGCCTTGGTCACTCGCGAGCCAGCACTCACCCGAGTCGTTGTGCGAGCAGACGCAGGTCTCCGTGATGACCAGCAGATTCGATGCCGCCCTCTTCGCCGCATTGATGGAGCGGGCCATCAGGCTCGTCGCACACGCGGCCTGGGATGCGCAGGCGTCCCTGGACCCGGACCCTGCGAAGATTTTCACCGACTTCACTCCGAGAGAGACCAAGGCCTGCACGGCCTCGGGCAGCTCACCGACGGTCAGTGTGGGCATGGGCCGGGCCCTTGTGTCGTCGTCCTCCCGCATGAGAAAGACCATGGACAGATCCGCAGGCACGAGCCCGGGAGTGTTGAGGTAGCTCTGAACAGCTAAGCGCTGAAGGGGCATTACATCTCCTTTGAGAACAGAGAGGGCAGCCGAGTCGAGATTGTGGAACGTCCGCCTCGACCACTCGGTCCAGAGACATCGGCTCACAGGTAGAGCTGTCGTTCGCACTCCCGGCAGTACGTCGTACCGGCGCGCTTCTCGGTCTTGCGGTGCTCGCATGGAGCGGATACCGGCAGTACGGCCTTCTCCCGCACGACCACGCCTGCCGGGGGCCTCATCACCGCGTAGTCGCCAAAGTTGCGGCGGTAGCGCCGATGCCCTGTCTCCTGGGCATGGCGCCACTGCCACTCCTCCACCAGTTCCGGGCAGTTGTACGTGATAGAGCACGCACCGCACTCCACCTCGTCCCCGGACACACAGCACGCCGCGTACTCCGGTTCGGCCACGGGGTCCTGCTCGATGGTGAACGGAACGTAGCGGAAGGTTCGTCGGCTCACTGTGGCTCCCGCCGGTCGAGCCATACGACGGCAGCCAGCGCACGGGCCGTCTCCACGTTGCAGCGGCCGAGTTCGATCAACGCAAGCGGGTCGGGTCCGACGCACGAGACGACGTCGAGGCCGAGCGACGGCAATTTCACGCCCGCCGCACCGAGTGCGTCACGCAACTCGCCACAGGCGAGCTCCGCTTCTTTGACCTTGTCACGTGCTGCCTGTGGTGCGCGTTCTGTGTCCATTGTCAGCTCCGATCCTTGGCTGTAATGCCCTCGTGAGGCCGATGACTTCACCGTCACCACCATGACCAAAGAAACGAACCAGGTATACGGAACGTGCGTAACCAAATACCCTTAGTGGACAGACTCTTGAGAGGCAGCCATGCAATGGAGTTGGAGCCGGAAGAGGACGCAATGCCCGCGTCGCCTGCTGGGATGCTGGCGGCCCGTGCGGGCCGCGCACGAGCTCAGCGGGGACTCTCCCTACGCGCCCTCGCTGAGAAGCTGGGCTACCCACACACCTACCTGAGCAGGGTCGAGCGAGGGGAGCAGCTTCCCTCAGAGGCGTTGGCAGATGCCCTCGACGAGTTCTACGGCACCGAAGGGCTGTTCGCCGAGCTACTTGTTGTGGCAGTAGCAGCAGAGGTCCCTGTGTACGGGCGGAAAGTACTGGAGGAGGAGAAACGGGCCGCGCGCATTCAGACGTTCAACAGCAGCGTTGTGCCAGGCCTGTTGCAGACAGAGAACTACGCGTCTGCCCTCTTCACCGAGTCAATGCCTGGTAAGGACGCCGAGCAAGTCGCGCTCCAGGTAGCCACTCGCTCACACCGGCGCGCGGTGCTGGACTCGTCCACACCCCCGCTCTACTGGGCCATCATGGACGAGGCAGCTCTACGTCGCCCGGTGGGCGGGCCGGCGGTCATGGCCGATCAGTTCAGACACATACTCGACGTGATCGAGAACAACAGCGCGGTCCGCGTGCAGGTACTGCCCTTCTCTTGTGGAGTACACCCCCTGTTGGGCGGTAGCTTGAGCCTGCTCACCCTTCGGGATGGCGTGACCTTCGCATATGTCGAGTCGTTCGCGTCCGGCACACCAGTGGACGCCCCCGCCGAGGTTCTGGAGTTGACCATGCTTCTGGACATTGCACGGTCGAAGGCCCTCGACAGCCGGGAGAGCGTGTCTCTGCTTCGCAAGTACCTGAAAGAGTATGAAGATGACATTGATTCCTGACGAGAACACGCCGTCTCCGGTCTGGGTGAAGAGCAGCTACAGCAACGGCCAGGGAGCCGAGTGCGTCGAATGGGCCCCAGCACACGCCGCAGCCACAGGCGAGTTCCTGGTCCGCGACAGCAAGTTGTCCAATGGACCGCACCTGGTCCTGTCCCGGCAGGGGTTCGCCGGGCTCGTGGAGTACGCCAAGCGCCTCGGGTGACCCGTTCACCCGACTACCCCTGTTTCCGGCCCTCGCCATGCGGTGGGGGCCAGCCGCTCCCCCGGGCGGCGGCGGGCAGCCGTATCGCGAACACCGTTTCGCCCGGTGCCGACCGCACCTGCGCCGTTCCGCCGTGGGCCGTCACCACCGCCCGCACGATGGCCAGGCCCAGGCCCGTGGAGCCGGCGTGGCGGGAGCGGGAGGCGTCGCCCCGGGTGAAGCGCTCGAAGATGTGCGGGACGAGGTCCGCGGGGATGCCGGGGCCGTCGTCCTGGATCTCCACCGTGACCCAGGGCAGGTTCGGACCGGCCAGGACGCGGGCCGTGACCGTGGTGCCGGGCGGGGTGTGCGAGCGGGCGTTGGCCAGCAGGTTGACCAGCACCTGATGGATGCGGGTGGCGTCGGCGCGGACCATGGCGGGGGTGTCGGGCAGATCGAGCCGCCAGTGCCGGGCCGGGGCGGGGGCGGAGGGGCCGGTGTCGGTGGCGCCGGTGGTCGCGGGGCCGGGGCCGGCGGCTGCGGTGGTGTCCGCCGCGCGGGCGTCGCTCAGCGCGTCCACGACGAGCGGCGAGAGATCGGTGGTCCCGTACGAGAGCGGCCGGCCGGCGTCCAGGCGGGCCAGCAGGAGCAGGTCCTCGACCATGCCCGTCATGCGCCGCGCCTCGGACTCGATGCGGCCGAGGGCGTGCCGGGTGTCCGGACCGGTCTCCTCGCCGCCGCGCCGGGTGAGTTCGGCGTAGCCGCGGATCGAGGCCAGCGGGGTGCGCAGTTCGTGGCTGGCGTCCGCGACGAACCGGCGCACCCGTGTCTCGCTGCGCTGCCGCGCGTCCAGGGCGGAGCCGACGTGGCCCAGCATCCGGTTGAGCGCGGCGCCGACCTGGCCGACCTCCGTGCGCGGGTCCGCCTCGGCGTCCGGGACGCGTTCCAGGAGGGCGACCTCACCGCTGTGCAGGGGCAGTTCGGAGACCCTGGTCGCGGTGGCGGCGACCCGGCGCAGCGGGCGCAGGGCGACCCCGACGATGACGGTGCCCGCGATCCCGGCGGCGACCAGCCCGGCGCCGGTCACACAGACCTCGACCAGGATCAGGGTGCTGAGCGCGCGGCTCACCTCGGCGGTGGGGATGCCGACGAGGACCGTGCCGCCGTCGTGGAGGGGTACCGCGCGGACCCGGTAGCCGCCCAGGCCGGGCAGCTCGACGTCGTGCGCGCGGCGGTCCGCCGTGACACCGGCCGCCGTCAGGGCGTCGCGCTGGGCGGCGGTGAGCGGTTCGGTGTTCTCGCCGGCGTCGAACCCGCCGTCCTTCACGACGGCCGAGTCCGCGATCCGGCCGTCCTCGACGAGCGCGCCGAACGTCCGCAGCGGCTGGCCGCCCATGCCGATGAACCCGAGCGGGTCGCGCTCCGGGACGACGACGGGGACGGCCGGGGCGCCCGGCGCCTTGAGCCCGCCCGGCTTCGGACCCGGCAGCCGCTCCGCCCGGACCGCGATGTCCCGCAGCTGGTCGTCCAGCTTCCCGTACAGATAGCTGTGGTAGGCGATCGCGGTCACCACGCCGATCACGGCGGCGACGACCGCGATCAGCGTCACCGCCGAGACCACGAGCCGGGTGCGCAGGGTCCACGGCCGCCGGCGCACTCCGCTACTCACCGGGCTTGATCAGGTACCCCGCCCCGCGCCGGGTGTGGATCATGGGTGTGCGGCCCGCGTCGATCTTCTTGCGCAGATAGGAGATGTACAGCTCGACCACGTTGGCCTGGCCGCCGAAGTCGTAGTTCCAGACCCGGTCCAGGATCTGCGCCTTGCTGAGCACCCGGCGCGGGTTGCGCATCAGGAACCGCAGCAGCTCGAACTCGGTCGCCGTCAGATGGATGCCCGTACCGCCCCGGCTCACCTCGTGGCTGTCCTCGTCGAGCACCAGATCGCCCACGACGAGCCGCGACTCGCTGCGCGCCGTCGCCGTGGCCGAGCGGCGGATCAGCCCGCGCAGCCGGGCCACGACCTCCTCCAGGCTGAACGGCTTGGTGACGTAGTCGTCGCCGCCCGCCGTGAGCCCGGCGATCCGGTCCTCCACGGAGTCCCGCGCGGTCAGGAACAGCACCGGCACGTCGGACAGCTCCCGGCGCAGCCGGCCGAGGACGGCGAGTCCGTCCACGTCGGGCAGCATCACGTCGAGGATCACCGCGTCCGGCCGGAACTCGCGGGCCGCCCGCACGGCACCGGCCCCGTCCCCGGCGCTGCGCACCTCCCAGCCCTCGTAGCGGAGCGCCATCGACAGCAGCTCCGTGAGCGAAGCCTCGTCGTCCACGACCAGGACCCGTACGGGGGTACGGTCCGGCCTGAGCAGTTCGGTACGCCCCAGGGGCGAGGTCGTCGTCGTCATGACCCACAGCCTCGAAGACGGCTCTGAGAGAGTTCTTTCCCGTTTCTGTGAATTCCCTGAGAAAGCGGCGCCCCGGCTCTCCGACGCTCTCCGGTTCCTCAGAGGCCGAACAGCGCCTTCGCGTTGTCGTGGCAGACCGCCCGCAGCCAGTCGTCGCCGAGGCCCAGCCGCTCCAGCGCCTCCAGTTGATGGGCGTACGGGTACGGGATGTTCGGGAAGTCCGTGCCCAGCAGGACGCGGTCGCCGAGGTCCGCCAGCCGGGGGAGCTCCGCCTTCGGGAACGGCATGAAGTCCTCGGTGAAGTCGGTGAACGCCATCGTGGTGTCCAGCCGCACCCCGGAATACCTCTCCGCGAGCGTCAGGAACTCCGCGTACTCCGGCATGCCCAGGTGCGCCACGATCAGCGGCAGCCGGGGATGGCGGGCCAGGACGCGGGCGATGGGGTCCGGGCCGGTGTGCCTGCCGGGCGCCGGGCCGGAGCCGCAGTGCGTCACGACCGGCACGCCCGCCTCCGCGAGCAGCCCCCAGACCGGGTCGAGCAGCGGGTCGTTCGGGTCGTAGCCGCCGACCTGGAGGTGCGCCTTGAAGACGCGGGCCCCCGCCTCGACGGCCTCCCGGACATAGCGCTCCGCGTCCGGTTCGGGGAAGAACGTCGCCGTGTGCAGGCAGTCGGGGGTCCGGGCGGCGAACTCCGCCGACCAGCCGTTCAGCCAGGCCGCCATGGCCGGCTTGTGCGGATAGAGCATCGACGTGAAGCGCAGCACCCCGAACGAGCGGAGCAGGGCGAGCCGTTCCTCCTCCTTGTGCCGGTAGGTGATCGGCCACTCCATACCGGTGAGCGGCCCCGCCGAGTCGAAGTACGCCCAGACCTTGCGCAGCACCCGCTCCGGCATGAAGTGCGTGTGTACGTCGATGAGGCCGGGCAGCCCGAGCCGCTGCCGGAACCTCACTACGTCGTCGCGTTCGTCGCCCATGCGTCCGACCATGTCAGAACAGCCCGTCCTGCGCCCCGCCGCCCCCCACCGCGACGGCCGGCAGGCTCACCCCGGTGGTGCCCGCGCCGGCCGCCGCCAGCGACCAGCCGCTCATCAGCCGGGTGTCGAGGACGAGGAGGCCCTGCGCGCCCGTGTCCAGATGCAGGTCGGGCCCGGCCGCCGCGACCAGCCGCCCCACGACCGCGCCCCCGTCCACGAGCCCGGTCACGGCCCGGACCGGACGCGGCGGCCCCGGAGCCGCGCCGGTCCCGGCCCGCGCGCCCGCAGCCACCGCCAGGCCGAAGATCCCCGCGTGGTCCACCGGAGCGCACGGCAGGCGTTCCAGCGCCTCCGGCCAGGCCCCGCCGCCCTCCAGGGCCACCACCCGCCCGTACAGCTCCGTCACCTCGGCGGCCCTCACCACCGGGTCCGGCAGCTCCGCCCGCACCGCCCGCTTGCGCGCGTACGGAATGCGGTCCGGGACGCCGAGCGCCGCCCGCAGCACCTCCTCCGCCCGGCGCGCCGCCATCAGCGGGCCGCGCCCCAGCCAGCTGAAGACCACCGCCCCCTGCTCCCGCAGCCGGGCCGCGCCGCGCTCCTCGGCGGTGATCCCGACCTTCACCAGGCCGGGCCTGAACCACGCCAGATACACCCGGTACGTGCGGGGGTCGTCCGGGATCGTGTCGGCGGCCACCGAGTGCGCCCGGTCGAGCCGCCCGCACTCCGCGCAGCGCCCGCCCGTGCTCCCGGCCGGGATCACCGCGGCCACCGGGCACGCGTTGCCCCGGGCCCCGGAGCAGCGCCGCTCACCGGTCGCCCGGAAGCCGAACTCCGTCCCGTACGCCAGGGCGCTCGCCCGGCTCCGGTTCCCCTTGCGCCAGCCGAGCGCGGGGCCCCCGGCATCCTCGGGCCAGCGGAGGCCGGTGCACTGCCAATCCATGCGGGCACCCTACGGGCGGCCACCGACATCGAGGAGATCGCCGGAGCCCGGCGTGCTCCGGGGGAAGGCCCTAGGATTCCCGCATGGACCTGACCGTGCAGGACGTGGACCGGTTCGAGGCGTCCAGGCGCCGCCTTGAGGCCATCGCCTACCGTCTCCTCGGTTCGGCGACCGAGGCCGAGGACGCCGTACAGGACACCTTCCTGCGCTGGCAGGCCGCCGACACCGAGCGGATCGAGGTCCCCGAGGCCTGGCTGACCAAGGTCCTCACCAACCTCTGCCTCAACCAGCTGACCTCCGCCCGCGCCCGGCGCGAGACCTATGTGGGCGCCTGGCTGCCCGAGCCGCTGCTCGCCGGGGACTCCATGCTGGGCCCCGCCGACACGGCCGAGCAGCGCGAGTCCGTCTCGTACGCCGTGCTCACGCTCATGGAGCGGCTGACGCCCGGCGAGCGGGCGGTCTACGTGCTGCGCGAGGCGTTCGGCTATCCGCACCGGGAGATCGCGGAGATCCTGGACCTCGGCGAATCCGCCGTCCAGCAGATCTACCACCGGGCGAAGAAGCACATCGCCGACGGCCGGACCCGCGCCGAGGTGGACGAGGCCGCCGCCCGCCGGATCATCGAGGAGTTCCTGCTCGCCGCCGCCGGCGGCCGTACCGAACCGCTGGTCGAACTGCTGACCTCGGACGCGATCTCCATCGGGGACGGCGGCGGGAAGGTGCCGGCCGGCACCAAGCCGTTCCTGGGGGCGAAGGCCGTCGCGACGTTCATGCGCGGTCTGCTCAAGCCGGGCAAGGCGAAGACCGCGCTCACCGGCGGCTCCGTCGAGCTGCATCTGACGAATGCCAACGGCTCCACGGCCGTCATCGCGGTCGCCGGGGACCGGGTTATCGGCGTCATGGCCATCGAGGTCACCGCCGAGGGCATCGCCTCCTTCCGCAACCAGGTCAACCCGGACAAGCTGGAGCGCGTGACGCGGCGCTGGGCGGCCATGGAACACGGAAAGCCGCTGCTCATGGCCTACTGAGCAGCCGGTGACGCACGTCACAACCCTCACCTGTCAGGAATGCGCGGGCTGCTCGGTTCAAGGGGCGCACCACCCCAACGGGTCGTTTCACGTGAAACACCGGCATCGAGCCGTTTCACGTGAAACGTCCCGGCCAGGACGGACCCGTGCGAGACAGGAGCAGGCACATGCAGCAGCACCGCATCATCGTCCTCGGAGCCGGTTACACCGGAGCGATCGCGGCGGGCCGCGTCGCCAAGCGGCTGCGCCGGGAGGACGTCAGCGTCACCCTCGTCAACGCGGAGCCCGACTTCGTCGAGCGCGTCCGCATGCACCAGCTCGCGGCCGGCCAAGACCTCACCCCCCGCCCCTTCTCCGAGATGTTCGCGGGCACGGGCGTGGAGCTGAGGATCGGCCGGGTCACCGCCGTGGACGTCGAGCGCAAGGCCGTCACCGTCCAGGGTGCGGAGGGCCAGGAGGAGTTGGCGTACGACACCCTCGTCTACGCCCTCGGCAGTGCCTGGAACACCCAGGGCGTCCCGGGTTCCGCCGAGTACGCCCACGAGATCGCCGGCCGCCCCGGTGCGCTCCGGCTGCGCGACCGGCTGGCCGATCTGGCGCCCGGCCGGCCCGTGGTCGTCGTCGGCGGCGGGCTGACCGGCCTGGAGGCGGCGACCGAGTTCGCGGAGGCCCGCCCGGACCTCGACATCGCCCTTGCCGTGCGCGGCGGGCTCGGCGACTGGCTCTCGGACACCGGCCGCCGGCACCTCCGCAAGGTGGTCGACCGGCTGGGCATCACCGTCCACGAGCACACTCCGGTGGTGGAGGTCGGGGCCGGATACGTCACCACGGCCGGGGGCACATCCCTCCCGGCGGAGGTCACCGTCTGGACCACCGGCTTCGCGGTCCACCCGCTGGCAGCCGCCACCGCCCTGGAGACCGGCGAGAACGGGCAGATCGTGGTGGACGCGACCATGCGGTCGGTCTCGCACCCCGATGTGTACGCGATCGGGGACGCGGCCCTCGTCGCGGGCCCCGGCGACAAGCCGCTGCGGATGTCCTGCGCCTCGGGCGTCCCCACCGCCTGGCAGGCGGCCGACGCGATCGCGGCCCGCCTCACCGGCACCAAGATCCCGTCCACCGCGCCGCGTTACTTCAACCAGTGCATCTCGCTGGGCCGCAAGGACGGGCTGATCCAGTACGTCACGGCCGACGACCGCGCGGTCCGGGCGGCCCTGCGGGGACGGCTCGCCGCCCTTTACAAGGAGCTGGTCTGCAAGGGTGCCGCCTGGGGCGTGGCGAACCCGACCGCCGGGCTGCCGGTCCGCCGCCGCCCGGTCGCGGCTCAGCACCTCCGGACCGCGCCGGTGGCCGCCGAGCAGCGGTGAGCGAAGCCTGTCAGAGGAGGCGCTCCGGGAGCGGCCCCGCGCTCGGTGTCCGGGCGCGGGGGCCGTCCGGGGCGAGGTACTCGACATCGCCCGGCAGGTCCGCCGTCACCTCGCCGACCACGGCCGCCTGACGGCCTTCGGGGCGGGCGCGGAGGGCGGCGAGCACCGCATCGGCGCGGTCCGCCGGGGCGAACAGGCACAGGCAGCCCGCGCAGGCCGCGTCCAGCGGCGCGAGCCCCCGTGTCGCCAGGGCCACCCGCGCCTCGTAGCGCACCGGCAGCGCGGCCTCCTCGACCCGCAGGGTCAGGCCGGAGGCGGCGGCACTCAGGCGCAGCACCTCCGCGAGGCCCCCGGCGGCCACCGGGCGGGCGTGGTGGAGGTCGGCGCGGACCTCGCCCAGGAGGCCGGTGAGGGGGGCGCAGTCGCTGGGCACGTGGTGCTCGTAGCCGAGGCCGTCGCGCAGGGAGACCAGATGGGCGGCGTGGTCGCCGAGCGGCCCGGTCACCAGCACCCGGTCGCCGGGGCGGATGCGGTCCGGGCCGAGCGGGGGCCCCGCGCGCTCCCCGAAGGCGGTGGCCGTGACATAGACCCGGTCGGCCTCCCCGGCGCGCACGATCTGGGTGTCCACGGCGGTGACGGCGACCCCGGCCTCGGCGGCGGCCTCGCGGATCGAGGCGGTCAGCCGGTGGACCAGGCCGAGCGGCAGCCCGGCCTCCAGCACGATGCCGAGGGCCAGATGGCGGGGGTCGGCCCCGGTGGCCGCGAGATCGTTGACCGCACCGCAGACGGCGACCCGGCCGATGTCCCCGTTGCCGAAGAACGGCGGGTCGACGACGTACGTACCGGCGCGCACGACGAGCCCGGACTCCGGCAGGACGGGCTCCGGGGCGAGGGCCCGGCCGATCAGCTCACGCACCTGCGGCCCGAAGCCGACCTGCGCGGTGTACCGGTCCCGTGTGTACGTCACGAAAGCCACCCCCCGATGCGTGCGTCACGACCCTGCACATCATGCTGCGGGCGCCGGGGCCGCGCCTACCCGTGTCGTGGGTAGGGGGTGCTTGAGGGGCGGTCGTACGCGCGCAGCAGCAGGGCCGCCGCGATCGCGGCCAGGGCGGGGAGGGCGCCGAAGCCGGCCAGGATGCCGGCGCGGGCGGTGGCGGACTGCGCGGCGGCGTCGCCCGTGCCGGAGGAGACATAGCCGGTGAGCTGGAGGACCAGGCCGTACAGGAACGGGCCCGCCGCCACGCCCAGGCCCTCGGCGGTGGAGAACACGCCGGAGAGCACGCCCCCCTGGCGGCGTCCGGTGTCGGCGGTGTCGCGGGCGATGCAGTCCGGCAGCATCGCGTACAGGAAGAGCAGCTGGCCCGCGTGGCCGGTGCCCGCCAGGGCCATCGTGACCAGGACCGCGCCCTGCGGCAGCAGCGGCGAGGCCAGGAAGAGCAGGCAGCCCGCCGTGAACAGGGCGGTGGCCAGGGCGTAGCCCCGCGGTCCGCGCAGCCGGGACCACAGCGGCATGGTCAGCAGGTTCGGCGCGACGAACGCCGCCACGAGCGGGCCGACCCCGGCGGAGTCGTGCAGCACATGGTCGGCGAAGTACGGGGCGCCCGCGAGCAGCACCCCGGTCGCGACGGACTGGAGCACCACACAGCGCAGCAGAGCCATGAAGGGCGGATTGGCGCGGGCGGCGGCGAACTGCGCGCGCGGGGAGGGCTGGGCGGCGCGCTTCGCCGTACGGGCGCCGCCCTCCCGCGCACCGGCCGTTCCGGCGAACACCCACAGCGCGCCGATGCCCACCACGACCGCGCCGAACACGCCCGCCCAGCGGTGACCCGGCAGACCGCCGCCGCCCGCGTCCACCAGGGCGGGGGCGGCGGCCCCCGTCGCCAGGGCCGCCACGCCGATGACCGCGACCCGGCCCGCGACCAGGCGCAGCCGGTCCTCCTCGCGGTCCGCGAGTTCGGCGGGCATCGCGGCGTACGGGACCTGGAAGAAGGCGAAGGCCGTCGCGGTGAGGAGATAGCCGGCGGCGGTGAACCAGGCACCGGCCGTGCCGGGCAGCGGGCCCGCGAAGGTCAGCGCGAAACCGAGCGCCATGACGAGCCCGGCCCCCAGCACGTACGGGCGCCGGGAGCCCCAGCGGGTCCGCGTACGGTCGCTGGCGCGGCCCACGAACGGGTTGAGGACGACGTCCCACGCCTTCGGCAGGAAGACGACCGCGCCGGCCAGCGCGGCGCCGACGCCGAGCGTGTCGGTGAGGTACGGCAGCAGCAGAAGACCCGGCAGCGTGGTGAACGTGCCCGTGACCAGCGAACCCGAGGCATAGCCGAACCGCACCCGGCGGGTGGGCCCCCCGGCGCGCGCGGGCGCGGAAACGGGCGGGGCGGAACGGTCGCCGCCGGTGTCGGTGATGGCCATCGCGGTGCCTCCTCGAAAAGCCCCGCCGAGGGAACGGGGGAGGTCCCTCGGCGGAGCAGTCGGGCACAGCATCACCGATGCGCCATGGACGCCGCTTAAGCGGCTGAGCCGGTCCGGGCCCGGCGCCGCCGCCCGTGCGCACCTTCCTGCCATGCATTTTGTGGCCACCGGGGACGGGTGGCCGGGTCCTGCCGGCGGCTCCACCATGTGCCGAGAGAAGGGGAGGGACATGACAGTCGACAACCGCACGACCTCGGCTCCCGCCATCCACGGACTGGCGGCAGCGGCCGCGGGGAGCGCGGGGGCCGCCCAGCACCTGATCCACCGCCCGGCCGCCCGGTCCTACTACGGTCTGGACGCGCCGAGTCTGGGCGAGGAGCACTTCACGCTCGTCGGCGACACCCCCGTGGCCCACCCGCTCTTCAACGACGGCCCCGGCCGCTTCCACGACCTCCAGATCGCCACCACGGGCGTGCGGGACGTCGGCGAACTCGTCGGCCACCGCTACTTCGGCGTGCCCGAGGACCGTCCCGGCCTCTTCTACCGCTTCTCGCTGGACCTGACCGACCTCTCCGCCTGGCGCACGGGCCCGGCCGGCGCGGGCGTGGTGATGGAGACCCGGCTCAGGGCCAGGCCCGCCAACGTGGTCGCCGAGGTGCCGCGCGGCCTGGACTTCCATCTGGACGTGCGGATCGACGGACGGCCGTGCGCCGCCGGGTCGGCCGGGATGGTCTTCCTGATGCCGAAGCTGTACCGCAAGCACGTCGCGCACGCCCGGCAGGCGATGCGCGCCGTGCCCGAGCTGAACGACGTCCCCGACGGCCCGCCCCGCCCGGCCGCCGCGGCCGAGGTGAGCCGGTGCGCCGGGGAGAACGTGGTGATCAGCGAGCCCGTGGACGCCTCGCGCGGCCGGATCAGCAGCTGGGTGCTGTCCGCCCCGGTGAGCCCGGTCTTCGATGTCACGGACGGGCGCCAGGAGGGGCAGTTCTCCGGGCTGCACCTGCTGGAGGCGCTGCGCCAGTGCTCGCTGCTCGCCACCGGCCGGGCGCACGGCCTGAACCCGGCGCGCAGCACCCTGGGCGCCTGCCAGGTGCACTTCCGGGGGCAGGCGGAACGCGCGCTGCCGCTGCGCTGCGTGGCGGTGGCCGGCCCGCTGGACCGGGACCCGGAGGGGCGTCCCTCGGTACCGGTGACCCTGACCCTGACCCAGCAGCGGTGGGCCGTCGCCGAGGCCCGCACCTGCGTGATCCAGGACTACTGAGCGATGGGCGAGGTGCGATTCGGCATCCTGGGCCCGCTGGAGGTCAGCGGCGGCGCTCCGGCGGCGGCCAAGCTCCGGGGCGTCCTCGGCACGCTGTTGGTCCGCGCCAACGAGGTCGTGTCGGTGGACAGCCTCATCGACGAGCTGTGGCCCGAATCCCCGCCGCGCACCGCCGCCACGACCCTCCAGGTGTACGTGTCGCATCTGCGCAAGGCCCTGGGCACCGCCGACCCGCACCACGGCCGCGCCATGCTGGTCACCCGGCGCCCCGGCTATCTGGCGCGGGTCACCCCGGACGAACTCGACAGCACCGCCTTCCTCGCGCTGTCCCGGCGCGGCCACCGGGCCCTGCGCGAGGGCGACTTCGCGGCCGCCGCCGACTTCCAGCGCCGGGCGCTCGCGCTGTGGCGGGGCCCGCTGCTCTCCGACATCCCGCACGGGCCGCTGCTCGAAGGCGCCGCCGTCCGCATGGACGAGGCCCGCACCACGGCGCTCGACGAGCGGGTCCGGGCCGAGCTGCACCTCGGCATGCACCGCGAACTCGTCCCCGAACTCCACGAGCTGGCGGCGGAGTACCCGCTGCGCGAGGAGTTCCACACGCATCTCATGGTGGCGCTGTACCGGTGCGGGCGGCAGGCCGAGGCGCTGCGGGTCTTCACGCTGCTGCGGCAGACCCTGGTGGACGAACTGGGCATCGAGCCGGGCCCCGAGTCGCGCCGGCTCCAGCGGCTCATCCTGGCCGGCGACCGGGAGCTGGCCCGCCCCGCACCGGACGCGCGCACCACGCGGGGAGCCGACCGCGCGCTGCCCCGCCCCGACCCGTCCTTCGCCGGGCGCACCGGCGAACTCGCCACGCTCGACCGGCTGCTGCGGGCGGCGGCCTCCGGCGGCGGGGGCGAGGTGATCGCCGTGACGGGCATGCCCGGCGTCGGCAAGACCGCGCTGGCCGTCGAGGCCGCGCACCGGGCCGCCGACGCGTACCCCGGCGGGCCGCGCCTGCTGGACGTGCGCGCCGCAGGGCGGCTCCCGTGCCCCGCCCCCGGAACGCTCCTGGTCGTGGACGGGGTGGCCGCCGAGGCCGACGTACAGCCGCTGCTGCCGCTCGGCTGCACGCTGCTGCTCACCGCCCGCCGCGTCCCGGCCGGTCTGCCGGGCCTGCGCACGGTGCTCCTGGGGCCGTGGCGGCCGGAGGAGACCCGCGGGCTGGCCCGGCTGTTCGGCGCGCACGACGCGGACGGGGACCACCGGGAGGATGCGCTCCGCGCCCAGGAGGCCGAGGAGATCGCCGCGCTGTGCGGGCGGCTGCCGCTCGCCGTGCGGGCCGCCGCCGCGCAGCTCGCCGCCCGGCCGCACTGGACGCCCGCCACGCTCCTGACCCGGCTGCGCGCCGAGGAGGGCCGGCTCGACGCGCTGCGCTGCGGCGACCTGGACGTACGGGCCCGGCTGCGCGCGGCGTACGAGGACTGCGACGACGAACGGCGCCGCCACTTCCGGCTGCTGTCCCTGCTGCCACCCGGCCCCTTCGACGCGGAGCGGGCCGCCGCCGCCCTCGGCACCGGCACGGCGCGGGCGCTCGCCGCCCTCGACACCCTCGCCGACGACCGGCTGGTGGAGGCGGACCGGGACGCGTGGCGGCTGCCGGAGCTGCTGCGGCTGCTCGCCGCCGAACGGCTGGCCGACGAGGAGGACCCGCAGACCGTCCGGGCCGCCGTGCGCCGCGTCTGCCTGGCGTACGCCCAGGACGCGGCCGATCCCCGGCGCACGGCCGGCCCGGACCCGGCGGCCCCGGCCCGGCTGGCCCGGACCGCCTACGACGCGGGCCTGTGGGAGCTGACCGTACGGCTGACGGACGGCCTCGCCCGGTGCGCGCGGCCGGACGCGGTCGCCGAGGAGGCGTCCTACGCGCTGGCCCTGGACGCGGCGCGGCGGTGCGCGGACCGGCCGGCCGAGGCGCGGATGCTGCGACGGCTCGCCGAACTCGCCTGGCGCTACCGGCGCTTCGCCCGCGCCCGCACCCTGCTCGGGCGGGCACTGGAGCGGGCCCGCGGCTGCGGGGACGCGGAGGAGACGGGCCAGGCGCTGGTGGGCCTGGCCGAACTCCTGCTGGACGGCGGCGCGACGGACGAGGCGGCACAGCTGCTGGGGCCGGTGCTCGACGCGCCCGCCGCCACCCGGGCCCGCTTCGACGCGGCACGGGTGCGGGCGCTGGTGGCGCTGGCCCAGGAGGGCCCGGAGGCGGCCCGGAACTGGTTCGGCACCTGTCTGACGCTGGCCGACGCGCTGGACGAGCCCGCGCTGCGGATGTACGCGCGGCGCTCGCTGCGGGCCCTGGACACCGGCGCGGGCGCCGGGTTCGCGGCCGTGGAAGTGCGGCCGGGGCTCTGGCGGATTCATCAGGGCGGCCCGTTCGCCGGGGCGCCGCGCAGGGTGGGGGAACCATGTCGGTGACAGGCGGCCCGGACACGGGGCTGATCGGCAGGGAGAGCGAGACGGCCGCCCTGCGGGAGCGCCTGCGCTCGCCCGGCGTACGGCTGATCACCCTCACCGGCCGCGCGGGCGTCGGCAAGACCCGCCTGGCCGGCGAGGCGGTACGCGAACCGGGCGACGCGTTCGCCCGCGTGGTGACGGTCGACGCGGCGGCGCCGCAGGCCCTGGCGGGGCTGCGCGAGACCGTGGTGGCGGCGGCTCCCGAGGACGCGGCCGGGCGCCGGGTCCTGCTGCTGCTCGACGGCTGCGACCACGAGGCGCGGGGGCCGGCGGCCGAGGCGGTCGTGGCGCTGGCCGGGGAGCCGGGCGTGGTGGTGCTGGCCACCGGCGTGGAACCGCTCGGGGTGTACGGGGAGCAGCTGCTGCCCCTCGGACCGCTGCCCGTCCCCGGCGACGAGTACGGCGACAAGTACGGCGACGGGAGCGGCGGCGACGGCGGGAGCCCGCACACCGTGGCGTCCGTGGCATCCGTGGCGCTGTTCACGCGGCGCGCCCGGGACGCCGACCCGTCGTTCGCGCTGACCCCGGAGAACGCGGCGGCCGTGGCGGAGATCTGCACCCTGCTCGACGGCCTTCCGCTCGCCCTGGAACTGGCCGCCCTACGCCTGCGGTTGCTGCCGCCGCATCTCCTCGCGGCCCGGCTGCGCGGCCGGACCACCGTCCTGGCGGGCGGCCCGGTCAACGCGCCCGCCCGGCACCGCTCGCTCGCCGCGCTCGCCGAGTGGAGCTGCCGCGGCCTGGACCCGGCGGCCCTGGCCCTGCTGGAGCGGCTCGCCGTGTACGAGCCCGGCTTCGGCACGGCCGCCGCCGGGCTCGACGACGAGGACGGCATGGACGCGCTGCTCGACCGGGGGCTGCTCACCGCGGTCGGCGAGGAGCGCGGCGAACTGCGCCTCGCGGTGCCCGAACCCGTACGGTCCCACGCCCGTGCCCGTGGGGCGGAGGCGGCTGACGCGCACGCGGAGCGCTACCGGCGGATGGCGGCGGCGGCCCTGCCGGGGCTCGGCGGCACCGGCCAGGACCGGCTGCTGCGGGAGGCGGCGGCCGAGGCGCCCAACGTCCTCGCGGCCCTGCGGCAGCTGCACGGGCGCGGCGACGCCGAGGCCGCGGCGGCCCTGGTGCTCGGCTGCCACCTGCCGTGGCTGGCGCAGGGCCGGCTGCGCGAGGGCCTGGAGTGGTGCGACACGGTCGCCGACGCCGGGCCGCTCCCGGAGGCGCCGCGGGCCCGGCTCACCGACCTGTCCGGCGTGTTCGCGCTCGCCCTGGGCGACCCGCAGGAGGCCGTACGCCGCCACCGGCGGGCCCTCGCGCTCGGCAAGGGCGTGGGCGACCGGCGGCAGAACGCCCTCGCCTCGCTCCGGCTCGGCACCGCCCTGCTGCGCACCGGCGACGCGACGGCGGCCCGCAGCGTCCTGGTCACCGCACACAGCGCGCTGTCCACGATGGGCGTCACCGGCGGCACCGCCGAGGCGGCCGTCGCGCTCGCCGCCGCCCTGTGCGCCGAGGGCGACCGGCGCAAGGGACGCGCCCTGCTGGCCGCGGCCGAGGAGACCTTCCGCCGCAGCCGCGACGGGCGCGGGCTCGCCGGGGCACTGCGGGCCCTGGCCGCGCTGGACCTGGAGGGCGACGAGCCGGAGCCGGCCGGAACCGCGCTGCGGGAGGCGCTGCGGCTGTACGAGGCGATCGACGAACGCACCGAACTCCCCGGCGCGCTGGAGGAGTCCGCGCTGCTGCTGCTCCGCACCCGGCCCGCGCAGCGCCCGCGCGCGGTGCGGCTGCTCGCGGCGGCCGACGTGCTGCGCAGGCGGACCGGCGCCGAGGTCCCGCAGGAGTGGCGCTCGCAGGCCGAGCGGGCCCGTACGGAGCTGGGCGCCCGGCTGGACTGGCCCGATTTCGCGACCGCCTGGGCGGAGGGGGCGCGGATGTCCCCCGCGACGGCGGTGGCCGAGGCGCTGTCCTCGCCCGGGCCGTCGCGGAGCCCGGTGGCCGGCGCGGCCGCCGAAGACCGGTCGCTGACGCCCCGCCAGGCGCAGGTGGCGCTCCTGGTCGCGGAGGGGCTGACCAACCGGCACATCGCGGCCCGGCTCGACATCTCCGAGTGGACGGTCGTCAACCACGTCCGCCAGGTGATGCGGCGCCTCGGCTGCACCTCGCGGGTCCAGGTGGCGGGGGCGGTGGGGCGGTGGGCATGACCCGCGGCACCGGCACCGCCGAGCGCCGGCTGCTGGAGCTGACCGCGCCCGACGACGTCGTCCGGCGGTTCCGGGCGGCCGGCTGGTGGCGGGAGGAGACCTTCCTGGACGATCTGCGCCGCACCGCGGCCACCTTCCCGCAGCGCCCCGCGATCGTCGCCGAGCGCGTGCTGCGGCCGGCCGGCGAACGCCGCGTCACCGTCACGTACGGGCAGCTCGCCCTGTACGTGGAGCGCTTCGCCACCGCGCTGGCCTCGCTGGGGGTGGCGCCGGGCGATCCGGTCGCCTACCAGCTGCCGAACTGGTGGGAGACGGCCGCGCTCACCCTCGCCTGCTGGCGGGCCGGGGCGGTCGCGGTGCCGGTGCTGCCGACCGTACGGGCCCACGGGCTGCGGCACATCCTGGACGGCACCCGCGCCCGCGTCTGCGTCGTCCCGGACGTCTGGGAGGGCTTCCCGCACGCCGAGGCGCTGGCCGCCCTCGCGCCCGAACTGCCGTGGCTGCGGCACCGCGTGGTGCTGGGGGACGCGGCGGCCACCGGGGCCGTCGACTTCGCGGCGTACTTCGCCCGCACCCCGCACGAACGGACCGCGGCCGGCCGGCGGCTGCGGCCGCTGCCGGGGCGCGCCGACCGGCCCGCGCTTCTCATCAGCGTGATGGGGCTGCGCGACGCGTACACCTCGGTGGTGCACTCCCCCGACACGCTGTACGCCAACATCGCCGCCCAGCGCCATCCGCGGGGGCCGGGGCGGCGGCCCGGCGAGGTCTTCCTGTCCACGCTGCCGCTGACCTCGCTCGCCTCGCTGATCTACACCGTGTGCTGGCCGCTCGCGGTCGGCGGCGCGGGCGTCTGGCAGGACGTGTGGGACCCCGGCGGCTGCCTGGACCTGATGGCGTACGCCGGGGTCGACCAGGTGTACGCGGAGCCCGCGTACTTCGCGGAGCTGCTGACCGCCCAGCGCCGCCGCCCCCGCCGCCTGGAACGGCTGCGGCTGGTCCTGTCCGGCGGCCGTACCAGCACCCCGGAGCCGCTGGCCGCCGAACTGCGCGAGGTGTTCGGGGTGCCGGTGCTGTCCGCGTGGGGGGCGCCGGAGCTGGGCATGGGCGCGCTGTCGGCGGCGCCCGGCGAGGCAGAGCTCCTGCGCGGCCTCGACGTACCGGCCGGGGACGGCACGGGCCCCGCCCCGCTGCGGGTGCGCGGCCCGTCGGTGGCGCTGGCGACCTGGCGGCACGGGGTCGCGGTGCCCGTCTCCACCTGGGAGGACGGCGACGGCTGGCTGGACACCGGGGACCTCGCGACGACGGACGCCGGGGGCGGCCTCCGGGTACGGGCGCGGGCGGGCACCCGGACCGGGGCCATCTTCATGGTGCCGGTCGCCGAGGTGGAGGAGGCCCTGCTGAGCCATCCCCGCGTGGCCGAGGCGGCGGTCGTCGCCTACACGGACCCGGAGCACGGCGAGCTGCCGTGCGCGGTGGTGGTCCCGGTCGCCCGGGACCGGCCGCCGGGCCCCGCCGAACTGCGCGAACACCTCACCGGGCGCGGCGTCGCCGAGGCGTTCCTGCCGACCCGGCTGGAGATCGTGGGCGCGCTGCCCCGCGACGAGGACGGCAGACTGCGGCGGACGGCGCTGCGCTCCTGGCTGCTGCGCGGCCGGCCGGGGGCCCCGCGCCCGGCACCCGCGTGACGGCACGGCCGTACCGTCACTCGCAGCCCGCGACCCGGCGCGCGAACGCGGACAGTTCCGTGCGCCAGCGCGCCGGGACGGGGGCGTCCGCCACCACCGCGTCGGCGCGTTCGAGCTGCCCGGCGATGGTCTCCTCGGCCCGCTCGCGGGCGCGCGCGTCGAAGAAGATGTCCCGCAGGAACTGGGCGTCGTCGTCGAACCCCGGCCCGCCGCGCAGGAATCCGCGAATCCGCCAGGCCGCGTGCAGGGCGCGCGCGTACTCCTCGTACGGCTCGCGCAGATCGTCGCGGCCGGCCAGCGAGGCGCCGATCAGCAGGGCGTGGCGCAGCCCGTACCAGCCGGCGCCGCAGCCGTCGCCGCAGCCGTCCAGGCACTGGCCCGGCCAGGCGTCGTCGAGGTACTCCGTCGCCACCGCCGCCTCGGCGTGCGCGCCGATGGTGCGTTCGGTGCGCAGGCTGTCCCACAACTCCCGCGCGGGCCGCGGCAGCCGGGCCGCGAGGCGGTCCCCGTACGCCGTCGCGAGATCGCCCGCGAGTACGGCGGTGTCCTCGCCGAAGCGGCGGGACTCGCCGCGCCAGCCGTTGCGTTCGTGCTCGGCGGCGTGGCTGATGTGCAGGGTCGGGATGCCCCGGCGCAGCGTGGCGTTCTTGCGGACGTCGTCCCTGATCATCAGACAGGTGTCGAGGAGTTCGAGGGCGGCGCACGCGGACACCACGTCCTCCCCCGCCGGGTCGCCGCCCGCCGCGAGGTAGCCGGTGAGGCAGATGACCGGATGGGCCCGCTCCGCCCCGGCCTGGACCAGCTCGGCCACCCCCGCCACCAGGACCGCGCTGTGCGGATCGGCCGTGCGCCGGCTCCGGGTCTCGTCCGCAAGGAGCCGGGCGAGCCGGTCCTCGACCCGGTCGAGCAGGGCGTCGCGCAGCTGTCCGGGGTTCGCCGCGCTCCCCGGCTGCTCGTGCGTGGGTGTGGTGGTCATGGTGCCCTCCCTGGTGGGCTACGGCCTCGGGACCGACCTTCCAGGACGCGCCATTGGTTGAACCACCCGGCGCGGCGGGCGGGGGCGCCCCGGACCGGGATACCGCCGGGAGACGCCAGTTGCCTGCCATGGCCGGGCGAACCCGGCGCGGGCTTGCCATGACCTTGCTACGAAGCGGGCGCGGCGGTCAGATGAACTCCGCGACCCCCAGGTGGAAGTCGACGGGAAGGGCCTGCCGGCCGGGGATCTCCAGCTTCCGGTAGACGCGGGTGAGGTGCTGCTCCACCGTGCTCACCGTGATGTACAGCTTCTGGGCGATCTCCCGGTTGGTGTGGCCGTGCACGGCGAGCAGCGCGACCCGCTTCTCGGACTCGCTGAGGCTCGCCACCAGGTCGGCGTGCGGCGCGGCGGCGGCAGCGGCCTCCGGCGGGGCGTCGCCGGTGTGGCCGGGCAGGATCTTCACACACAGCGCCTGCGCCCCGCACTCCTTCGCCACGTGCCAGGCCCGGCGGTTGACCATGGCGGCGCGGGCCGGTTCGCCCAGGACGCGCAGCACCTGCCCGAAGTCGCTCATGGCGCGGGCCAGTTCGTAACTGTCGCCGGAGCGGTGCAGATCGTCGACGGCCTTGGTGAGCATCGCCTGCCGCTCCTTCGGCTCGCGCAGCGACGCCCGCAGCCGCAGCGTCATCCCGCGCACCCAGGGGTCGCCCGCGTCGCGGGTGGTCAGCTGGTCGGCCAGGAAGCGGTCGGCCTGCTGGGTCTCGCCGAGCCGGAGCAGCGCCTCCGCCGCGTCCGCCCGCCACGGCAGGACGCGCGGTCGGTCCAGGCCCCAGCGCTTCATGTGGCGGCCGATGTCCAGGAAGTCGCCGAGCGCCGCGTGGAACCGGCTCGTCGCCAGCGCGTAGTGGCCGCGCGCCCGCAGATAGGCCAGGCCGTGCACGCTGCCGGTCAGCCGCTCGGGCACCGGCCGGCTCAGCACGGCGGCCGCCGCCTCGGGCCGCCCCATGGCGGTGCGGGCCCGGACCAGGGTCGCCATCAGCCCGCACAGCTGGACGCCGCCGCCCCGCGCGGGCACCACGCGCAGCGCGTCCTCGGCCGTCTCGGCGGCGCCGGTCAGATCACCGAGCCGCAGCCGGGCCTCGGCCAGGAGCCCGCCGAACACCGCCTGCCAGCCGGTCGCGCCGCGCTCCGCTGCCTGCCCGGCGAACGATTCGCACCAGGGCACGGCCCGCTCGGCGCCGTCCAGGTAGAGCAGGGTGCGCAGGGCCTGGACGGCGGGCTCCACCATGCCCTCGGCCAGGGTGGCCCCGCGCAGGAAGAGTTCGGCGGCCTGGGCGGCGCCCTCGTCCGCCTCGGCCGGCAGCGTCCACAGCGCGGCGGGATGCACGGCCCCCCGTACGGCGCGGCCCGGATGCGGTCCGGGGGCGCCCGCGCAGCGGCGCGGTGCGGCGCCCCACTGCGGGAACGCGGAGAGTCCGTCGAGCGGGTCGTCGCCGGGGATGTCCCCGGGTCTTCGCTCCGCGCCGGGGTGGCGGCCCTCCCCGGCGGCGAGCCGTTCCAGCACCTCCGCCGATTCGTCGATCCGGCCCTGCGCGGCCAGGACCCGGGCGAGCGGGCCGAGCGCACGGGCGTCGAGCCGTCCGGCGGCGAGCGCGGCCAGGGGTTCGGCGAGATGGCGTTCGGCGCCCGCCGGGTCGGTGCGTCCGCTGATGACGGCGAGCCGGACGCCGAGTTCGGCGCGGCGGGCCTCGTCCGCGCACGCCTCGCGGGCCAGCGCCAGCAGGGCGGTCGCCTCGTCGAGCGCGCCGTCGGCGGCGTGCTGGTCGGCGGCGGCCCGCAGCACGGCCGGGGCCCAGTCCTCTCCGGTGTGCCGGGCGGCGAGGAGCTGGGCGGCGACGACCGTGTCGGGGGCGCCCGCGGCCCGGACGAGCAGCGCGGCCTCCCGGTGCAGGGCGCGGCGGGCGTCCGGCTCCATCCGGTCCAGTACGGCGGACCGGGCCGCCGGATGGCAGAAGCCGCGGCCCCGGACCAGCAGTCCGGCGTCCTCCAGGGCGGCGAGCGCGCGGGCGGCGGCGGGTTCGGTGGTGCCGGCGAGGCGGGCGGTGTGCGGGGTGGTCGCCAGGGGGCCCAGGACGGCGACGGCCTCGGTGAGCGCGGTGGTGGCGGGTCCGCAGCGGTGCAGGCAGGCGAGGACGGCCTGGTGGTACGCCTCGCCGGGGCGGGCGCCGGGGTCCTGGAGGAGGGCGCGCAGCAGCAGCGGGTTGCCGCCGCCGGCCCGGTGCAGCCGGTCGGTCTCGGCGTCGGTGCGGTCGGGGAGCATGGCCCGGACCGCGTCGGGCGTGAAGCGTTCCAGGCGCAGCCGCGAGAAGTGCGGGAGCCGCAGCAGTTCGGTGCGCAGCAGCGGGTCGTCGCCGTGCTCGTGGACGGACTCGGTGAGGGCGAGGAGCACCTTGGCGCCCCGGGTGCCGCGTGCGAGGTGGAGCAGATAGCGGCCGGACAGCTCGTCCACGTGGTGCAGGTCGTCCACGCAGATCACCACGGGCGCGGTGACGCTCAGCCCGCGTACGGCGGTGGCGAACTGCCGCATGGCCGCGACCCGGCCGGCCTCGGCGGGCGCCGGGGGCAGGGGCGGGAGGGCGCCGGGCGGGGCGTCGGCGGTCAGCTGGCGCAGCACTCCGAGTGGATGGCGCCTTTCCTCGGCGGTCGCCATTCCGCGCAGCACCAGGCCGCCGTGTTTTTCGGAATGGGTGGCAACGGTCTCCAGGAATTCACTTTTTCCACATCCCACCGCTCCTTCGATGAGCAGCAGTCCGGAATTCCCTTCCCGACATCCTTCGATCAGATTGTCCAGAAGAGAAATTTCTTCGGCGCGACGGAACAACACCATGAGATCCCCCATGCCCATGTTCCGGCTCTCGGCAGATAAACGGGAACGCGAACCGGATACAGGACCGATCGAGCGGCGCTTGAGAAGCAATCGTGAATCACGGCAGGGGCGCGCGCGACGCTCCCACGGTGGCCGGAACCTGCCAGTCAGGAATCCCCGGTGCCGGCCGGGAAGATCCGGCGGGGCGCCACCCCTGTCTGCCCCCGGTGGCGCCGCTCCCTGGGGTAGCCCACCGAGACCTCCTCGAAGCGCACGCCGTCGTACCACGTGGTGCGCGGGATGTGGAGGTGCCCGTACACGACGGCGGCGGCCCGGAAGCGGGTGTGCCAGTCGGCGGTCAGCTCGGTGCCGCACCACTGGGCGAACTCGGGGTGGCGCAGGACGCGGGTGGGGGTGCGGACCAGCGGGAAGTGGTTGACCAGCACGGTGCGCAGCTCGGGGTCGCAGGCGGCCAGGCGCCGCTCGGTGGCCTCGACGCGGGCCCGGCACCAGGCCTCGCGGGACGGGTAGGGGTCGGGGTGCAGCAGGAACTCGTCGGTGCACACCACGCCTGCCTCGTACGCCTGTTCAAGCGCCTGCTCCTGGGTGGCGGCGGTGGGCGTGCGGAAGGTGTAGTCGTACAGCAGGAAGAGCGGGGCCACGACCAGCGGGCCCCCCGGTCCGGACCAGACGGGGTACGGGTCCTCGGGGGTGTGGACTCCGTAGGAGCGGCAGATTTCCACCAATCGGCGGTACCGGGCGTCTCCCCGCAGTGGTACCGGATCGTCGCGAAGGGTCCACAGATCGTGGTTTCCGGGCGCCCAGATGACCGTGGCATAGCGGCGGGCGAGCAAATCGAGCACCCAGCTCAGATCGTCGGGCGACTCCCCGACGTCGCCGGCGACGATGAGCCAGTCGGCGGGGCTGTCGGGAAACAGCTCCTCGACGATCCGGCGGTTCTCCGGGAATGCGACATGGAGGTCGCTGATGCCCATGAGGTTTCCGTGCGCCATTCGGCCAGGCTAGGGCAGCCGGTACGCCGGTGAACACCCCACCCCGACCCCACAGTTGACGGCCCACCGGCGGGACGCGGCCGGGCCCGCCGGGGCGTAGCAGGGCCATGGCAAGGGAGGTGCGGGCCGGTGGCAGCCCGGCCGCAGGCTCGTGCCGCCGGGCCGCGCGGATGGCAGCGGGCTGGCAGAAACGGCCTTGCGGGCGGGCCGTTCCGCCCGGCCGGGGGCCGGTTCGCTGGCCGGTGCGGGGCTGCGGCGGGAGCGTGGAAATCGTCCACCCGACGCCCCGACCTGAAGGATCTGCCGTGCTCACCAAGCTCCTGCCTTCGACCGTCGCCACCGCCGAGGCCACCGCCGACCCGGCCGAGGTGTTCCTCTTTCCGGAGGAGGAGTCCCTGATCAGCAACGCCGTCCCGAAGCGCCGGCTGGAGTTCTCCACGGTGCGGTGGTGCGCCCGGCGCGCCATGGGGGCGCTCGGGGTGGCGCCCGCCGCAGTGCTGCCGGGGCGGCGCGGGGTACCGCAGTGGGCGCCGTCGGTGGTGGGTTCGATGACGCACTGCGCGGGCTACCGGGGTGTGGCACTGGCCCGTGCGGAGGACTTCCGCTCGGTGGGCATCGACGCGGAGCCCAACGCCCCGCTGCGGCCGGGGGTGCTGGAGTCGATCGCGCTGCCGCAGGAGCTGCGGCGGACCCGTGAGCTGGCGTGGGCGCTGCCCGAAGTCGCCTGGGACCGGCTGCTGTTCTCCGTGAAGGAGGCGGTGTACAAGACGTGGTTCCCGCTCACCGGCCAGGAACTCGACTTCACCGACGCGCTGGTGAGTGTGGACGCGGCCCAGGAGACGTTCACCGCGCGGCTGCTGCCGGCCCCGGACGAGCTGTCCCCGGCGGGCCCCACCTCGTTCAGCGGGCGCTGGTCCGCGCGGGACGGAGTGCTGGTGACCGCCATCGCGGTGCCCGCGAAGCGGCCGGCCGGGGCCGCACACGGCGATGCTCCCCGCATGTGCGCTGCGGGGAGCATCGGCTGAGTCGTGTGTGCGGGGCGCGGCCGGGCGGATCAGACGCCCCAGCGGTCGTCCAGCGGCCGGTCCTGGCCGGTCGCGACGATTCCGGGAGAGACCGTGTCCGCGGCACTGACCTCGGTACCGACCGATGTCCCCCGCGAAAGGCCCGACATGAACTGTCCTCCCAGAACGGCCAGAAGTATACCCATCAGCAAAGTCAAGCGAACGATAGATTCTTTACCATAACTTGCCATTGCGACTCCCCTCGGTCGACGAATGAGACTTACCTCCGCCTCCTTGCTCACCCGAAACCTCCGGCTTCGGAGGTTCCCGGCGACGGGAAAAGAGTCTCGAACGCCGATGATTCGCGCCAAGGGCTTCACGTTGGCGTAAAGTTACGTGGCAGCAATTACACCGACCAGTGGGGGCTGGCGTGTTCCAAGGGGAGTACGCGGATTCAGGCTTTGCCGAACTGGATGACGTGAGCGCTGCGGCATACGGTCTCGCCGTCGAGTGCGGCCGCTTCGACCGCGACCGGATTGCCCACGACCTGTCCCTCACCCACGACGAGATCGCCCGCGTCGAGAGCGTGCTGGTGGGGGTCCGGCTGCTCCAGTCGGTGCCCGGCCACTCGCACCAGCTGACCCCCGTCACCCCCGACGCCGCCGCCGCCTCCCTGGTGGGCCCCGCCGAACGGCAGATCCGCGACCTCCAGCAGGCCGTCACCGAGGTCCGGGCCAAACTGATGTCGCTGACCCCCCTGTACTTCGAGGGCCGCCGGGTGCGCAATCACCTGGAGGCGTTCGACATCATCAGCGACCCCGCCCGCATCCAGGCCCTCCTCGACCACCTCGGCCAGACCTGCAAGAGCGAGCTGATCACCGTCCAGCCCGGCGGCGCGCGCCCGGCGGACCTGCTCGACGACGCCAGGGCGAGCGCGCTGTCCATCCTGTCGCGCGGGGTGCGCATCCGGACCATCTACCAGCACACCGCGCGCAACGACCTGCCCACCCGCTCCTACGTCCGCGACGTGACCGTGCGGGGCGCGGAGGTCCGGACCGCCGACGAGGTGATCGACCGGCTGATCATCTACGACCGCGAGGTGGCCTTCCTGCCGGAACGGTCCGCCCACGAGGACAGCCCGGGGGCGGCCGTCGTCCGCGAGCCCACCCTCGTGGCGTTCCTGTGCTCCGTCTTCGAGTACCTGTGGGAGGGCGCGACCCCGTACGTCGTGGAGTCGCAGCGCTCCCCCGCGTCCACCGACGAGCTGAAGTGGTCGATCATCCGGCTGATGACCAAGGGCTACAAGGACGAGATGGTGGCCCGCCGGCTCGGCATGTCCGTACGCACCTGCCGGCGCCACATCGCGGAGATCACCGAGCAGTTGGAGGCCACCAGCCGGTTCCAGGCGGGCTACAACGCCGCCCGCCTGGAGATGCTGACCGGTGACCCCGGCCGCCCGTTCCCCTGACGGGTACGGCGGGGGCGCGCCGCGCCTCACGCGCCGCGGCCCCCGTCCTCCTCCGCGTCCAGCGCCTCCGTGATCGCGTCCACGCAGTCCTGGTCGAGCATCGTCGTGACATGGGCGTCCTGGAGCTTGCCGAACCCCGCGTCGTACACCGCCGCGCTGACCACGTAGCCGTCCTCCAGCGCAAAGGTGCGGAAGGTCCACTCCTCGCCGGTGCCCGGTGTGCCGTCCGGGCGCTGCACCCGCACCGGCCGCCCGTCCGGGCCGAACCCGAACTCGGTGAAGCGGAACTGCATGCCCTGCCCGATCGCCTTGGAGTACGCCTCCTTCAGCGTCCACAGCCGCACCAGCGCGCCGTTGCGCTCCTTCTCCGGCATCCCGGACAGCAGGACCGCCTCGTACGGCGTGCAGATGTGCCGGACCAGCCCGCCGCCGTACATGTCGCGGTCGGCCCGCTCGGCGTCCACCCCGATCAGGCCGCAGGTCGTCAGCCCCACGAGCAGCAGGTCCTCGGTGTGGCTGAGGCTGATGTCGATCTGGTCGCAGCCGCGCAGATACGGGCGCCCGGTCGGCCCGTACGCCAGCTCCAGGTCGCCCGGTTCGCTGGCCAGCACCGCCCCCGCCGCGTGCTTGAGCAGCATCCGCGAGGCGACGTACCGGTTGCGTACGTCGGAGTGGGTCAGGTCCAGATAGCGCGTCCAGTCACGGCCGAGCAGTTCGCGCAGTCCGTCGCCCGAGGGCACGGCGGGCTCCAGGTCCTTCAGCCACGCATAGGCCAGGGCGGTGCCGTGCGCGGTGAGGTCGTCCTTGACTCTGTTCCACGAGTCACCGCCGGGGACCACGGCGACGGGCTCACCGAGCGGTGAGCCGAGCGTGATATTGCCCGGCGCGGTCATCCGTACTCCTTCACGAGGGTGTGAATGTCCCGGAGGCTCCCGGCCTCCAGCAGACGGTGCACCGGCACGTGGTGGCCGGACTCCTCCAGGAGGGCCACCAGCCGGAGCAGGTTCAGCGAGTCCCAGCCGGGCACCTCCGTGAGGGCCACATCCGCTCCGGCGGGGCCCGCCACGTCCAGGCCCAGGTCGTCGCCCACGATCCGCAGGAACGCGTCGAGGCCCGTCAGGTCGTCGGCGCTCATCAGGATGCCTTTCCGGATTCGGTGACGCGTATGTGGCCGGGTGTCTCCGGCAGCACCGTCAGGTCGTGGCGGTACTCCGCGGCCCCGTCCCCGCTCTCCCCGGACCCGGAGGAACGGCGGGCGACGAACCCGCAGGAGGGGTAGAGATCCCCGGCCCGGTGATTGCGGGCGGTGGGTACGTAGCGGGCGCCCACGGCTTGCAGTCCGAGGCGCCGGGCCCTGTTCAACAGTACGGCGACGAAGGCGCGTTCGACGCCCCGGCCGAGGACGCGGCAGCTCAGCCACAGGTTGTCCAGCCGCCATTCCCCCGGGGACCGGCTGATCAGCGCGGCACCGACCAGTCCGTTGTCCCCGAACCGGTCGGCGGTGCGCGCCACGAGCACCTCCCGGCCGGCGTCGGCCGCGAGGGCGGTCACGGCGGCCTCGGTGAGACCGCCCCCGGCGAGGTTGAACTGATGGGTCCGCAAGGTCAGCTGGGAGATCCGGGCCGCCTCGTGCGGGCGCGGCGGTCCGACGTCGAGCCGGAGGTCCAGGGCGCGCAGGAACTCCTCGTGCGAACCGGCTCCGGCGTGCAACTCCCGGCGCTCGCGGCGGGCCCGGTACTCACCCGTCCTGGCCCGGTCCTCGTCGGTCAGGCCGACCGTGTCGAACCAGCCGTCCGCGAGCAGCCGCCCGACGTGCGTGGCCGGCTCCTCGCCCAGCGGTACGACGGCGACCGCGGGCAGTCCATGGCGCACCTGCTCGCGTTCGGCCGGCGAGTCGTCCGCGAACACCAGGGCGTCCGCGGACAGGTCGAGTTGGCGGGCGATGTCGGCCAGGTTCCCGTCCTTGGGCTCCCAGTTGGCGTTGACGGCCACGAAGTCCCGCTCCCGGAGCACCGGGTCGGGGTGGTCCGCCAGCACCCGGGCGACTTCGGCGGCGTCGTTCTTGCTGCTCACGGCGAGAAGGACGCCCTGGGAGCCGAGTTGCTTGACGCAGGTCTGGAAGGCGCCGAACGCCTCCCCGCGCAGCGTTCCGGCGGCGGCGATGCCGTCGGGCCCGTCCTCGGCGAGGATGCCGTCCCACAGGGTCTGGTCGAGGTCGAGCACCAGGCACTTGCGGACGGCGCCGCGCAGGGCCCGGGCCAGATGGGCGACCTCCCTGGCGTAGCCGGCCAGCAGCTCCGCGCCGAGCCGGACCTTGGCGTACCGGGCGAGACAGGGGTCGGTGACGGGTCCGCCCTCGCCCGTCAGCGGGTCGAGGTCGATGACCACCAGGGCCGGAAAGCGTTCGGTGAGCCGCAGCAGCGCGGCGTTGAACTCCCGCCACACCGCGCCGAGCCGGGCCCGGGACCGGTGGTCGATGAGCCGCCGGCTGTACGCCAGGGGCAGCGGCAGGGTGTTGAGGACCAGGGTGCCCGGCGCGTGCGCGGCCAGCGTGACGCACCGCTCCAGCGCGTCGGCGGCGGCCGACTCCACGTCCTCGGGCCGCCATACGCCGGGGACCTGCTCGAACACCGTCTCGGCGTCCAGCAGGCAGAGGGTGAGGTCGGGGGACGCGGTGTGCAGCTCGCTCCCGGTGTCGGTCAGGTCGCGCAGATAGGTGCCGTGCTCGCCGAGGACGGCGCGCAGCAGCAGCCCGTGGCGGGCGAGTTCGCCCCGGAGCGGGTCGAGGACCTGGCCGACCGTGGACTGGCCGGTGACGGCGATCGTGACGACCGGGGTCGCCGGGTGGTGGGCCAGTACGGCTCCGGGGTCGAGGGAGCCGAGCAGCCGGCCGGCCGCCGCGGTGTCCGCCCAGACCCCGCCGGGCTCCTCCTGGGCGAGGGCGGCGGCGACCTGGTCGTACGCCTTCGCCAGCAGTCCGCGCTTGCGCAGGTCGCGGAGGCGGTCCAGTCCCGAGGTCATCGCCACCTCACACCTTCTCCAGGGCGAACCCGGCCCTGATCCACCGGCTGGACTCCACGCACAGCCCGATCGCCCGGTCGCCCTCCGCGAGTTCGGGGACCAGCCGGTCGAGCTGGAGGAACGGCAGCGCGTTGCCGGTGTTGCCGGTGTCGGCGACGCAGGACACCTTCCGGGCCGGACAGTCGGGCAGCCGCTCCACGATGCGGGCGGTCATCCGCTCGGAGAGCTGGGGCGGCAGCAGGTATCCGATGCCGTCCAGCTCCCAGCCGAGCCCGCCGAGCAGGTCCCAGAGGATCTCCGAGGCGATCGGCGGCACATGCTCCTCGATCGCCTTGTAGTCCTCGGCGAGCATCGGCCGGTCGGAGTCGCGGTCGGTGGTGCCGTACCAGTCGAGGAGCTGTCCGGGCCGACGGCCGCGTCCGGTCCAGGAGTTGAGCACGGAGCGCACGGCGATCCGCTCGCCCTCGGGTTCGGCGGTGAGGACGGCGGCACCGGCCCCGTCCCCGAACAGCACATAGTTGACGAGTTCGCCGCTGGGGATCTTCGCCGCGTCCTGCCGGGGCGACAGAAAGCGGTGCGTGACATCGCCGCCGATCACGAGCCCGGCCTGCCGCCCGCCCGCGATCAGGCTGCGGCCCAGGTCGAGGGCCTGGACGGCGCCGGAGCAGCCCGCCTGGATCTGGTAGACGGGCAGATGGTCGAGGCCGAGCCGGTCCGCGACCTCGGTGGCGGTGGTGGGCAGCAGGGTGTCCGGCGTCGCCGTGGCCAGCACCAGGAACTCGATGTCCGCGAGGACGAGCCCGGAGTGCCGTACGGCCTGCGCGGCGGCCTCGGCGCACAGGTCGGCCAGCGAGCCGCGCACCTCCCCGGTGACCGGGTCCCAGCCGAAGTAACGGGTCCGGGTGCCGACGAAGAGGTCGATCCACTCCTTGCTGGCGCCGAGCAGCTTGGCGAGCGTGGCGTTGTCGACCGGGTCGCCGGGCAGCGCCGTGCCGGTCGCGGCGATATGGACCTCGGTCATGCCGACCTCGCCATGATCACGCCGTCCAGGAATTCGGCCAGCGAACCGACCGAGCGCAGTGCGGGCAGCATCTGCTGCACGGATACCTCTCCGACCCTCGGGAGCCGGGCTTCCACCCGGTTCTTGAGTTGCATGATCATCACTGAGTCGAAGCCCAGGTCCTCATGGAAACGGGCCTCGCGCACCACACGTTCCGTGGGATAGCCGCCGACCTCGGTGACGGCTTCGACCACGGCGACGAGCACGGGATCGTCACCGCCGGTCTCCTCGTTGGGCGTTTCACGTGAAACCTCACTCATGGGCGTTTCACGTGAAACGGCGGGCCTTTCGGGCCGCCGCCGCTCCACCATCGGCTCGACGGAGGCCGGGGGCCGGTCCCAGTAGCGCTGCGCGGACGAGAAGACGTACGGGGCGAGCGGTTCGGACACCCGGTGCTCCGGTGCGTACAACTCCTCCCAGACGGGGTCGAGTCCGCAGCGGTACAGGGCGGCGACGGTCTCCGCCAGATCCTGACCGGTGCCCTCGGGTCCGGGCGCGGGATGCAGGAGTTCGGCGCCGCCCAGGCTTCCGGCGCGGGCGGCGATCCGGGTGAGCTGGGGCCGGGGGCCGATCTCGACCAGATGGGTCGGGGCGATGTCATGGACGAGGGCGCCGAGCGCCGCGTCGAAGAGCACCGGCTCCTCCGTCTGGCCCGCCCAGTACCCGGCGTCCATCGGCTCGTCGCGCAGCATCCGGCCGTACCGGGTGGAGGCCACCGGCAGCGCGGCCGGCGCACAGTGCACGGGGGCGGCCCGCAGTCCGGCGGCGACCGGGGCCAGCTGGGCGGAGTGGAACGCGTACGGGGAGGCCAGCGGCCGGGTCCGGATGCCGAGCCCGGCCAGCTCCTCGCCGATCCGGGCCAGCGCGTCCAGCGGGCCGGAGAGCACGGTGTCGGCCGGCCCGTTGAGCGCGGCGACCACCACTTCGGGCTCCGCCGCGAGCGCCACGGCGAGCTCGTCGGCACCCGCCGCGACGGTCGTCATCCCGCCGCCGGAGGGCAGTGCGGCCGTGAGCTTGGCGCGCCGGACGACCAGCCCGGCCGCCTCGTCCAGAGTGAGGACTCCGGCGGTGACGGCTGCGGCGTACTCACCGAGGCTGTGGCCGAGCACGGCGGCCGGGGTCACGCCCAGGTCGATCAGGGTGCGCGCGAGGGCGTAGCCCACGGCGAAGAGGGCCGGCTGAACCAGCTCCGGCCGCCCGCCTTCGCCCCCGCTCCCGGCCCTGGCCTCGGCCCGGCCCTCGGCCCCGCCTTCCTGCGCCGCAGCGGCTTCGCCGAGTACCGCCTCGCGCACCGAGCGGCCCAGATGGGCGGCCAGCGCCGCGTCGGCCGCGTCGAAGTGGCGCCGGTAGGCCGGGGATTCGCGGTAGAGGCCCGCCGTCATCGCGGGGTACTCGCTGCCCTGCCCGGTGAAGAGGAACGCCACCACGGGGCGGCCCCAGGGCCGGTCACCGGCCGGATGCGGCTCGCCCGGTGCGGGGGTGCGCAGCTCCACGGCCCGGCGCAGTCCGGCCACGAGTTCACCGGTGTCGCGGGCGGTGAGCGCGAAGCGGTGCGGCAGCCCGGTCTTGACCCGGTTGCTGCTCCGGCACAGCGCCGCCGCCCCGCCCCCGGGCCGTGCGGCGAGCGCGTCGGCCTGGGCGGCGAGGTTGCGGCGCAGGGCCTCCGGGGTGTCGGCGCTGACGGTGAACACCCCGGCCGCACCGGACTCCGCGCGGTCGCGGGCCGGGACCGCGCGGGGGGTCCTGGGCGCACTGGCGAGGACGGCGTGGGCGTTCGTGCCGCCCATGCCGAAGCTGCTCACCCCGGCGACGGTCTCGCCGCGCGGCAGCCGGACCGGGGACTTGAGCAGCCGCAGACCGCGTTCGCCGAGCCGGAGCCGGGAGTTCTCGCGCTCCGCGAAGAGGCTGGCCGGGACGATGCGGTGGTGCAGGGCCAGCGCGGTCTTGATGAATCCGGCGATCCCGGCGGCGCCCTCGGTGTGCCCCAGGTTGCCCTTGACGGAGCCGATGGCGCACGGCGCCTCGCGCGGGACACCGTGCACCGAGCCGAGCGCCGCGCACTCGATGGCGTCCCCGAGGACCGTCCCGGTGCCGTGGGCCTCCACGAAGGCGACCTCGGCGGGGCTGACCCGGGCGCGCCGGTAGGCGGCGTTCAGGACGCGCTCCTGGGACCAGCGGTTGGGGGCGATCATCCCGTTGCTGCGGCCGTCCTGGTTGACGGCGCTGCCGCGCAGCACGGCGTAGACGCGGTCGCCGTCCGCGACCGCGTCCGCCAGCCGGCGCAGCACGACCAGTCCGACACCGTCGCTGCGGCCGATGCCGTCCGCCTCGGCGCCGAACGGCTTGCACCGCCCGTCGGCGGCGGCCAGCCCGAGCTGCCCGTAGACCAGGCCGAGCGAGGGCGAGAGGACGACGTTGACCCCGCCGGCCAGCGCGGTGTCGCACTCCCCGGCCAGCAGCGAGTTCGCGGCGAGGTGGACGGCGACCAGCGAGGAGGAGCAAGCCGTGTCCACGGCGAGGCTCGGGCCGGTGAGGTCGAAGTGGTAGGAGATCCGGTTGGCGGCCATGCCGGCGCTGCTGCCGGACCCGAGCAGCGGGGTGACCCGGTCGAGGTCGCTCATGGTCAGGCGCCCCCACTCACCGCCCATCACCCCGACGAACACCCCGGTCCCACTGCCCGCGAGGTCGCCGGGGGCGCGCCCCGCGTCCTCCAGGGCCCGCCAGGCGCAGGGCAGCAGCAGCCGCTGGTGCGGGTCCATCGCGGCGGCCTCGCGCGGCGTGATGGAGAAGAAGTCGCTGTCGAAGACATCGGCGTCGTCGATGAAACCGCCGCTGTCACCGGCCGCGGGGAAATCCCGTGCCTCCCAGCGCCGGCCGGGGACGGGCCCGATACCGGACCGGCCCCCCACCAGCAGGTCCCAGTACGCCTGGACGCCCGCCGCTCCGGGGAACGCGCAGTCGATCCCGACGACGGCGATGTCCCCCATCAGCTCTGGTCCCGCAGGGGGGCCGCGCCCGCCGGTCCGTCCGGCAGCACCGCGGTCAGATGGCGGACGAGACCGTTGACGGTCGGGAAGTCCCACAGCAGGGTCGGCTCGACCTCCAGGCCGAACTCCTCCTCCAGGTCGCCGCAGAGGCTGAGCGCCGCCACCGAGTCCATGCCGTACTCGGCGAGCGGCACGGCCGGGTCGATGGTCTCCGGCGCCCGCCGCAGATAGAGCGAGAGGCGGGCCGACAGCCAGGCGTACACGCCGTCCTCCTTCGCGGTGTCGGCGGCGAGGGTGTGCCGGCCGGTGGGGATGGTCATCGCGGACTCCTTCGGTCAACCCGGAATCGGGGTCGAGTAGAGGTCGTAGCTGGTCCGGGTGGAGAAGCGGAGCTGGACCTCGTGTCTCAGACGCGTCTCGCACTCCGGGGGGAGGGCGGCGACGCGCGTGCCGAGCCGCCCGCAGATGCGGTGCAGCGCGGCGGCGGCCCAGGACGGGTCGGCGAGGAACGGGTCGGGGCCGTACCGGGCCTGGTCCCAGACGCCCAGCACGGCGGCCCCGGCGAGCAGCAGCGTGTACCGGTCCATCAGGGCGAACCGGGCGGGTCGGGCGCTTCCGGCCGGTCCGGCCGCCTCCAGCCGGAGCACCCGGCCGCGCACGTCCCGGAACTCCTCGACGAGCAGCCCCGCCAGGGTGCGCAGGGCACGCTCCACGGGGCCGTGGCCGTCGATGCGCGCGGCGACCGCGAGCAGCGAGGCGCTGAGCGAGTCCCGGCCGCAGGCCAGGGCGAGGCGTTCGGTGCGCAGCGGCGGCAGGTCCCCGTCCAGCCGGAAGAGCCCGGCGGGCGCCTCCTCCTCGACGAACCAGGAGCGGCGGGCGAGCCGGGGCATCTGCGGGATGACGGTGGCCTGGCAGGCGACGGTGCCGGCGTGGCCGAGGCTGAGCACGGGCACGTCCCGGACGTGCTTCTGGAAGATGCCCCGGGTGCCCTCGCGGGTGTAGAACTCGGAGCCCAGAACGATCGACAGGTCGTACATGGTCTCGCCGAGCACGCGCGGCATCAGGTACTTGAGCGCCGCCGAGGTGACGCTCGTCTCGGCGGGCAGCAGGTGCAGGGCGCGGGCGGCGACCACGGCGAGCGCGTCGTACAGCAGCAGGCTGACGAAGGCGTTGGTCAGGGCGGCCCCGGTACGGCTGTCGTCGGTGCCCCGGCCCTGCCAGCCGCCGGACTGCTCGCGGTCGATGCGGACGGCGGTGCGCAGGCTGGTGTCCAGGGCGGCGACGGCGGTGGCGGCGATCACGGTCCGGCTGATCTGGAAGGAGCGCAGCGCGATCTCGATGCCGCTGCCCTCCGGCCCGAGCAGCGCGGACCGGGGCACCGGGCAGTCGTCGAACTCGACGCCCGCGAACCGGCAGCCGCGCAGCCCGACCGGGGTGCGGCGGGCGGTGACGGCGGCGTGGACGTCGGACAGCTGCTCCGGCTCCAGCAGCAGCACGGAGTGGCTGCGGCTGCCCGGGGCCGGGTCGGTGCGGCAGAACAGGACCAGCGCCCCGGCCCGTTCCAGGTTGTTGACCAGGGGCTTCCCGCCGCTGATCAGATAGCCGCCGGGGCCGCGCCGGGCGGTGACCTGGCTGCGGACGAAGTCGTTGCTGTGCGCCGTCTCGTGCTGGGCGATCGCGGCCCGGCCGCCGCCGCGCAGCAGCCCGGCGAGCCACTGGCGCTGGCGGTCGCTGCCCGTCGCCCAGACGTCGGACGCGGCCATGAAGGTGGTCATGCCGTGCCCGATGGCCAGGCCCACGTCGCGGCGCATCACCGGCCGCATGACCCGGACCAGGGTGTCCATCGCGTCGAGCCGGCCGCCGAGTGCGCGCGGCACGTACTCCTCGGCGATGCCGAACTCGTCGAGCAGCGCCTCGCCCGCGGCGAACGGCACCGCGGCCCGGTCGGCTTGCAGGAGCGCGGAGTAGCCGGCCGGGTTGGCCGGGTCGGACGGGTCGCCGAACAGGTCCTCCAGGGCGGCGACCCTGGCCCGGACGGCGCTCTCGCGCCGCCGCGCGGCCTGCTCGGAGGAGGGCGCGAGCACGGTGGGCGGGGTCGTCACCACCGCCTTCCTCCGTCGGCTCCCTCCGGCCGCAGCAGGTCGCCCCCGAACAGCACGTCCTCGGCGCGGGCCAGCGCCCACACGTCCGGGGTCAGCACCTCGTACTCGCCGCGCACCACCCCGTCCAGGAACAGCGTCCGCATCAGGGTGCGCTGGACCTTGCCGCTGCTGGTGCGGCGCACGGCGCCGGGGCGCACCAGCAGGATGTTGCCGGCCGGGATCTCGAATTCCTGGCCGATCAGGGCCTGGATCTTCTGGGCGACGGTGCGCAGTTCGGTGCTGTCCGCGACACCGCGTACCTCCTGGACGAGCACCAGGTGCTCGCGTCCGGCGTCCACGGAGAACGCGGCTCCGGCGCCGAAGGTCAGGGCGGGGCTGACGGTCCGGGCGGCCCACTCGACGTCCTGCGGGTAGACGTTGCGGCCGTTGATGATGATGACTTCCTTGAGCCGCCCGGTGACGAACAGCTCCCCGTCGACCAGCATGCCGAGGTCGCCGGTCCGCAGGAAGTTGCTCTCCTCGTCGTTGAGGCTGGCGCGGAAGGTGCGCACGGTCTCGGTGGGCCGCCGCCAGTAGCCGCGGGCGATGCCGTAGCCGCGTATCCATATCTCGCCGACCGCGCCGGCCGGCAGCTCGTGGTGGGTCAGCGGGTCCACGATCCGTACGTCCGCGTCCACCGGGACGCCGCAGCCGACGAGCGTGCGCCGCCGGTCGTCCGTGCCGGCCGCCTCGGCCCGGTCCCGCTCCAGCTCGGCCTGGTCGAACTCGCGGCGGACGTACGGGGTGCCGGGCGCGCCGCCGGAGACGACGAGCGTGGCCTCCGCCAGGCCGTAGCAGGGGCGCAGCGCCTCGGGCCGGAAGCCGGCGGGCGCGAACCGCTCGGCGAAGGCGTCCAGGCTCTCGGCGCGCACCGGTTCGGCGCCGTTGAGGGCGAGGCGCCAGCGGGACAGGTCGAGCGCGGCGATCTGCTCGTCCTTGACCCGGTGGACGCACAGGTCGTAGCAGAAGTTGGGGCCGCCGCCGACGGTGACGCCGTACTCGTCGATGGCCTGGAGCCAGCGCAGCGGGCGCTTGACGAAGGAGAGCGGGGTGACCTGGACGCTGTGGCTGCCGAGGTGGATCGGGTGCAGCAGGTGCGCGACCAGGCCCATGTCGTGGAAGTAGGGCAGCCAGCTGCCGAAGACGTCCTCGCGGGTGGTGCGCAGCAGCTTCTGGAGGCTGGCCTGGTTGGCGAGGAGGTTGCGGTGCGAGACGGTCACGCCGCGCGGTTCGGAGACGGAGCCGGAGGTGTACTGGAGGAAGACCAGGTCGTCGGCGCGGGCCGCGACGGGCCGCCACGCCTCCGGGTCGCCGATCTCGGGCACGTCGGTGACCAGGCACTCGGCGGTGGAGCGGGTGTTGCGGGCGAGCCAGAGCGCGACCTCGGGGGCGGCGGACGTCTCGGTGAGGACGACGGCGGCGCCGGTGTCCTTGAGCACGGCGGTGGTCCGGTTGAGCCGCTTGTCGCGGCCGGCCTCGCCGGGCAGCGGGACGGGGACGGCGACGGCTCCCGCGTACAGGCAGCCCGCGAAGCCCTTGAGGAACTCCGCGGTGGAGGAGTAGACGAGCAGCACGGGCTGTTCGGTCACGCCGTAGTTCTGGAGGCAGGCGGCGATGCGTCTCGCCTCCCGGTCCAGCTCTCCGTAGGTGAGGTGCTCGGCCACCGGACCGTCCGCGGTGTCGCGGAGGAAGACGTGCACGTCCTGGCCGGCGAGTTCGGCCGTCCGGGCGCGGAGCAGTTCGGTGAAGGTGGCGAAGCGTGACTCTGACATCCGCGGCATCCCCTCGCGTCTCGGGCCCGTGGATGTGCGGCCCTCGTTCCCGCCGATCCTCCGCAACGGCCCTTGCGGCTCGCTTGCGCGCCCCGGCGGACGCGCCGGGTTCAGGGGGCGGCAGGGGTGCACCGAGGGAGGGGGTACGGGTGACGCTCGCCGCATGGACACTCACACCGAACCCGCAGAGGCGACGCGGACGGCGATCGTCTTCCCCGGCATGCAGCCGACGGCCTTCTCCGAGGTCTCCCGTTTCATGCTGGTCAACCCGTACGCGCGCGAGCTGTACGCGCGCGCCGACGAGGCCCTGGGCTACCGGCTGGCCGACCGCTACCAGCGGACCGAGGGCGACTATTCGCGCTACGGGCAGATCTCCTTCGTGGTGAACTGCCTGGCGCTGGCCCGCTGGGCGGAGGAGCGGCTGGGGGTCGAGCCGTCGCACGTGACCGGGCCCAGTTTCGGCGCCCGCGCCGCCGCCGTGTACGCCGGGGTGCTCGACTTCGCCGACGCGGTGACGATGACGGCCCGGCTGGCGGACACGATGGAGGACTACTTCGCCCGCGAGCATCCGGCGCTGGTCACCCAGTCGATCGCGCGGGTGCCGCGGGAGGGTGTGGAGGAGCTGCGCCGGGAGCTGGAGGAGCGCGGCGAGTGGAGCGACATCGCCTGTGTGGTGGACCGGGACTTCACGATGCTGACCGTCCACGAGTCGGTCCTGGACTGGCTCCAGCGCCGTATCCGCTCGCTCGGCGGGATGGCGCTGTACACGATGAAGCCGCCGATGCACTCGTATCTGTTCGACGGGCTGCGCGACCGGGTGGACGAGGAGATCTTCGCGGGGCTGACCTGGTCGGACCCGCGGCTGCCGGTGGTCGCCGACCAGGACGGCCGTACGGTGACGACGGGCGCGGGCGTGCGCGGGATGCTGCTGGACGGCTTCGTGCGCACGGTGTGCTGGCCGGACGTGGTGGCGGCGCTGCGGGCGGGCGGCGTGGGCCGGCTGTGCGTGTCCGGGGCGGACGGCCTGTTCACCCGGGTCGCCCGCACCACGCGGAACTTCGAGGTGGTGCCGGTGACGCCCCGGTCGGCGATGCAGCCGGTGCGGCGCCGGATGCCGGTCGCGGCCTGAGCGCCGTACGCGTGCGGAAGGGGCCGGTGCCCGCGAAGGCACCGGCCCCTTCCCCGTACCGGGTTACCTGCCGTCCACCGTGAAGGCGTAGAACGTGCCCTCGGTGCTGCTGCCGGTGGTGCCGGCGCCGTCGGCGAACCGGGCGTAGCCGTTGCCCCAGTAGACCGTGCCGTCCACGACCGCCGGACCGGCGTTGGAGGAGTACGGGGCGGCGAACTCCCACAGGTACTCACCGGTGGCGCCGTCGAAGGCGTACATGTGGCCGCTGGTGGAGCCGCCGAAGACGACACCGTTCGCGGCGGTCAGGGCGCCCCAGGCGAATCCGTCGGTGCGGTCCGCGACCTGCCAGATGATCTCGCCGGTCTGCGGGTCGAGCGCGGCGAAGGAGCTGCGGTTGGTGGTGGAGCCGTCCGCGAGCTGGTAGTCGAGCTTGTTGAAGTTGGCCTCGGCCAGGTAGATCCGCTCGCCGTCGAAGGCGGTGCCCCACTCGATGCCGCCGACGTGTCCGCCGGGACCGGCCGCCGCGCTCCAGACGACCTCGCCGGTCGCGGCGTCCATCAGCCAGTACTCGCCGCTCTTCTCGCCCGCGCCGATCACCTTGCGGGGCCGGCCGTCCGCGCCCTTGATGGTGAACAGGTGGGCGCCGTCACCGAAGTCGTAGTCGTAGCCGGGGTTCGGCGGGCAGTTGTTCGGCGGGAGCCCCGGCAGGCAGCCGGTGTTCCAGGCGTCGAACCGCTTGGCGCCGGTGTGCCACTTGATCCGGCCCGTGTACATGTCCAGGGCCAGGACCGTGTCGACGTAGTTGTCCTCCTGGTAGCACTCGGCGGGGGTGCCGCCGGCCGTCTGGCAGTCGGACACCTCCTTCGGGACGGTGTAGTTGTTGCCGGTGGTGAAGTACACCGTGCGGGTCGAGGGGTCCAGCGCCGGGGTGCCCCACACGGCGACACCGCTGTAGCCGCCGGCCCTGCCGCCGTTGTCCGGGGTGGTGAACTGCCGCCACAGCACCTTGCCGGTCTTCGCTGAGATGGCGTTCACACTGCCGCGGAAGGTGCAGCAGGGGTACGTGGGGTCGTAGGCGCCCTCCGACTCGCGCGAGGAGACGCCCTGGTAGATGATCCCGTCGTGGACGACCGGCGACTGGGTCAGCACGGCCTTGTACTGCGTGTCGATCTCACGGGTCCAGATCTTGGCGCCGGTCCGGGCGTCGACCGTGATGAGCACGGCCTTCGTCCAGTCGGCTATGTAGACCCTGCCGTTGACGACGGTCGGGCTGGACCGGGAGACGGAGGCCGCGTCCCCGGTGTACTCGGAGATCTTGTGCGACCAGATCGGCGCGCCCGTCCTCGCGTTGACCTTGTGCAGATAGCCGCCCCAGTCCGGGAAGTAGACGGCGCCGCCGACGACGGCCGGCGTGGCCGACACGTCGCCGTGCGTGGCGTACGTCCACTTGGCCTTCAGCCGGCTCGCGTTCTCCGTGGTGATCTTGTACTCGCCCGTTGCGGAGCGGCTGTTGGCCAGGTCGTGGCCGCCGGTCGTCCACTGGGCCTGCGGGCCGCACGCGTTGGCCGGGGCGATGGCGAGGGTGGTCGCCATGGCCACGGTGGCGAACAGGGTGAGCCTGCGGGCGGTCTTCCGGGGCGACCGGGGTCTTGTGAACATGACTGACTGTCCTCCCGAGGACGGTGGTGACGAAGTGCGTGTGGTGCCTGTGATGCCTGTCGTGCCTGTCGTGCCTGTGCCGGTGGTGCTTGTGGGGTCTGTGGTGGGGGCCGGGACGGCCCCGGACCGGACGCCGGTACGGTTCACGCGGCGCGCGGGGCCCCGGCCGCCGGCGCGAGGGCGGTGTCCCACACCTTCGTGCCGTGCCGTTCCGCCGCGAGCGCGGTCAGCGCCAGCCGGTCGGTCTTCTTGTTGGTGTTGAGCGGGAACTCGTCCAGCCGGTGGTAGTGGCGCGGGATCAGCTGCGGCGGCAGGACGGCCGCCAGATCGCGGTGGAAGTCCCTCGGCGCGCGCTGCTCACCGAGGTAGAACGCGACCAGCTCGGCGCTGTTGGCCACCGGTACGCCGACCACGACCGCGCCCGTGACCGGCGACGCCGCCCGCAGCGCGTGCTCCACCTCGGCCAGTTCGACCCGGTAGCCCTGCACCTGCACCTGGGAGTCCATCCGGCCCAGGTACACCAGCTGCCCGTCCGCGAGCCGCCGGACCCGGTCCCCCGTGCGGTACCAGCGCAGCCCGTCCCGCTCCAGGTACTTGCCGTGCCCGTCCTCCGCGTCGAGGTAGCCGGCCGACAGCTGCGGCCCCGCGAGCCAGAGTTCGCCCTCGCCCGCCGCCTCCTCGCCCCGCTCGTCGAGCAGCAGCTCCGCGTGGCCCTCGTGCAGCAGCCCCAGCGGGACGACGCCGTTGACGCCGAGCCGCACCGACTCCTCGGGCGACCAGCGGTGGCGGTGCGTGGTGATGGTCGTCTCGGTCGGGCCGTAGACGTTGATCACCGCGGAGCCGGGCGCGGCCCGCTGCCAGGCGTCGGTGTCCTCGAACTGGAGGGCCTCGCCGCCGAAGTACGTCCAGCGCAGCGTCGGCATCGAGCCGGGCAGCAGCCGTCCGGTGCGCCGGGACAGCGAGATCACGCTCGGCGCCGAGAACCACACGGTGATCCCGTGCTCCGCGACGAAGCCGGGCAGATCGCGGTACGCGTGCGGCGGCACCGACACCAGGGGCGCCCCGGCCGCCCAGGCGCACCACAGATCGGAGACCGCGGAGTCCCAGTTGAGCCCGGCCGCCTGCGAGAAGACGTCGTCGGCGCGGAAGTCGTACCAGGCGTCCATCAGCCCGAAGTAGTGCGCCATGTTGCCGTGGGTGAGCCGGACCCCCTTGGGGCGCCCGGTGGAGCCCGACGTGAACAGGATGTACGCGACGTCGTCGGGCGCCGCGTCCCGGGGCCCGGCGAGGGCGGTCTCCGGAGCGGCGGCCAGCACCGGCAGCCCGGTGGCCGCGGCCAGGGCCTCGGCGCCGGCCCGGTCCAGGTGCGGGGCGAGCACGGGCAGGCCGCCCAGTTCGGCCCCGGTGCCCCCGGCGAGCAGGGCCGCGCCCTCCTCGTCCACGACCAGTGCGGAGACCCCGGCCGCGCCGAGCATCGAGACGACCTTGCCTGCGGGGAAGTCGGCCGGGATCGGAACGGCCGGCAGGCCCGCGTACAGGGCGGCCAGGATGCCGAGGTACGCGGTGGTGCCGCGGCCGGTCAGGATGCCGACGGCGTTCGGCGGGCCGCCGGGGGCGGCGAGCAGGGCGCCCGCCCAGGCCAGGGCGGTCGCATGGGCCGTCGTGTAGTCCACGGTGTCCCCGCCCACCCGGACGGCGACACCGGCCGGGGATTTCTCCAGGCCCCGCAGGAAACGCGCGTGCAGCGCCTTCGACGCCATTGATTCCATTTTCGCTCCTCATTCCCCGGCACATCGTCGGGAATTTCTCCGGACGCCTTCCTGACATTTCCGGGACGCATTGACAGCCACCGACGGGCGCCCTCATCATTCCCGTATGCCAGAACTCACGAATCACACCTGGGACGAAGCCTTCGAGGCCGTCATCCGTCCGTTCCTGCCCTATCTCGACCCGGCCGAGAAACTGTCCGACGATTCCCGCCTCAAGGAACTCGGGCTGGACTCCATGGGCACGATCGAGCTGCTCGCCGCGCTGGAGAGCGCCTACTCGGTGCGTTTCCTGGACGACGCCCTGAAGCTGGAGAACTTCGCCAGCCCGGACATCCTGTGGAACACACTGATCACCAAAACAGAATCCGCCGCGTGAGAAAAGGGAACCCCTGCCCGGCCCGGCAAGGACGATGAATCCGAGTCGGGCCGCTCCCTTTTCAGGAAACCGCAGAAACTTTTACAGCAGCCGCCGGAATCCTTCTTCGATCCGGTCCAGCACCGAGCGGACATGCGGCACGGCGAGCGGGTCGGCGGCGGCCAGTGCCGTTTCCTGCTGCTCGGCGTTCTCGCCGTAGAGCATGCTCGTCGCGCATTTGAAGCGCAGGGCCCCCGGCTCGTCGCCGAGGAGGTGCCCGGCGAGAACGGCGATGCCCAGGTCCAGCATCCGGTCCGCCAGCGACGCCGAGTCGGTCACGTCATGCTCGGCCAACTCCTCGCGGACCGGCTCGAAGTCCGGGTAGACGTAGAACGCGCCGGTGGGCGGCCGGCAGCGCGCCCCGGCCCCGACGACGATGCGGTGCACCTCGCGCGCCACGGCCCCGTGCAGCCGGGCACTGGCGCGCAGCCGCTCGCGGATCTCCTCGGGCTCACCGAAGGCGTACTCGGCCACCTCCTGCATCGGGCCCGGCAGCGTGGACCACACCTCGCTGGCCACCGAGGCGACCCCGGCCCGGATCGCCTCCCCCCACGGCCCCTCGGGGAAGCGGGCCGCGCCGATCCGCCAGCCGCCCAGCGCCAGGGACTTGCTGAGCCCGGTGCAGACGACGGTGCGGGCGGGCGCCACCTCGGCGGGGCTGAGGTAGTCGGCGTCCGGGTCGTGCACGACGTCCCGGTAGATCTCGTCCGAGACGATGAGCAGGTTCTCCTCCTCGGCGATCGCGCACAGTTCGCGGATCATCGCGGCGGAGGCGAGGGTGCCGGTCGGGTTGTCCGGCAGCGTCAGGATCATGAGGCGCGGGTCGTGCCCCTCGGCGCGGGCGGCCCGGATGCGGTCGCGCAGCAGGGCCGGGTCGGGCACCCCGCCGCACTCCGCGGGGATCGGCACCGCGATCGGCTCCTTGCCGGCCAGCCGGGCCTGCGGCGCGTAGGTGTTCCAGGCCGGCCGGGGCAGCAGCACATCGCCGGGCACGGTCAGGTCGAGGGCCATCAGCAGCGGCTTGCTGCCCGGCGCGACGACGACCTGGTCCGGCCCGGTGGGCAGCCGGCGCCGGCCGAAGTACCCGGCGACGGCCTCCCGTACGCCCGGCGAACCGGCCACCGGCCCGTACGCGTTGCGGACCGCGCCCGCCGCGAGGCGGTCCATCAGCGGCCCGAAGGCCGGCAGCCGCGACTCGCCGAAGCCGAGGTGGACGATGCGCTCACCGGCCGCCTGGCGCTCCGCGACGATCTGGTTGAGGGCGAGATTGGGCGACATGCTCATGGGATTCATGCCTGGCTCCCCACCCCGGCGGCCGCGGTGCGGCTGCCGAAGAGTTCCGGTTCGCGCGACCACGCCGGCCCGGCGATCGCGCGGGCGATGTCGGCGGGCACCGAGTGGTCCAGGCGCAGCCCGTCCAGCCAGGCCGCGTCGGCGTCGTAGTGCGCGAGGAAGGGGCGGCCGACGAGCTTCGGGTCGCGGGCCTGCACCATGCGCAGCTGGAAGAACAGCCCCTCGGCCCGCTCGATGACGCCATCGACGGCCACCTTGCCGGGGGTCGCGGACATCACCGGCCCGCGCACGGTACGGGCCAGGCCGGGCAGGGTCGCGTACGCGTCCCGGTAGATCTCCGCCGCCCGTGCGAGCGGGACCCGGAAGTAGTCGTGCGGGCCGGTGTCGCGCTCCACGAACATGTAGTACGGCACAGCGCCGACGGCGAGTTCGGCCCGCCACATCCGGGCCCACACGGCCGGATCGTCGTTGACCTTGGCGATCAGCGGGGCCTGGCAGTAGACCAGCGCGCCGGTGGACCTGATGCGGGCGATCGCGCGCCGGGCGAGGTCCGTCTCCAGCTCGCGCGGGTGGCTGAAATGCGCCATGACGGCGAGGTTGCGGCCGGTGGCGACGACCTTCTCGAACAGCCGCAGCGCGTCGTCGGCGTCGGGGTCGGTGACGTAGCGCTGCGGCCAGTACGCGACGGACTTCGTGCCGATCCGGATGGTGCGCACGCTCTCCAGCGAGAGCAGCGGCTCCAGATGGGTGCGCAGCCGCGCGGTGGACATCACCATCGGGTCGCCGCCGGTGACGAGCACGTCGCCCGCGTCCGGATGCGCCTCCAGGTACGAGATCAGGCCACGCGGGTCGGGTGCGGCGAACCGCAGCTCGCTGTCGCCGACGAACTGCGCCCAGCGGAAGCAGTACGTGCAGTAGGCGTGGCAGGTCTGGCCCTGGCTCGGGAAGTACAGCACCGTCTCGCGGTACTTGTGCTGGAGTCCGGGGAGTTCGGCGCCGTCACGGGTGGGGACGTTGAGTTCCTTCTGCCCGGAGGGGTGCGGGTTGAGCCCGCCGCGTATCTGCTGCACCAGCGCGCGCAGCGCGACCTTGCCGGCCGGGTCGGCGGAGAGGGCGGCCAGCTCCCGTTCGTTCCGCTCGCTGAGCATCCCCTTCTGCGGGAAGACGAGTTGGAACATCGGATCGTCCGGGATGCGGTCCCAGTCGATCAGCTGCGACAGGACGTACTCGTTGACCCGGAAGGGCAGCACCATCGACACGAGCCGGACGGTCTCCCGAATGTCGGCGGGCAGGCCGTGGCGTTCGGCGATCTCATCGAGCTGCCGTGGTCCGTAGGCGCGGAACCGGGCCGCCTCGGCAGGATCGGTTGCCAGCAGGGACATGCGGATATTCCTCCAGCCTGATGCCTGGCAGTTCGAGCGTCTGCTCGAACACGATGCGATGCTAGGGACGCGAATCGGCCACCGGACCCCAGAACAGACCCCAGCCGGACCCTTACGAAGCGCGCCCACCCCTGCCCGCCGGCACGCACGGCGAAGCCGCCCAGGAGCAACGGGGGACGTACTCCTGGACGGCTGCTGAGAGACCCCTCGCGGGATGTTCGCGCGGGGCGGTGACGGGGTAGGGCGCGGGTGCTACGCGAGCCCCGCGCCCGGCTCCTGCGCCCCGGCCTGCGCGGCGGGCGCCCCGCTCTCCGCGGACTCCGCCGGCTCCGCCGCCTTCGCGTTGTCCTGCTGGACGGACCGCAGCCCGACGAGCGCCACGACGACCGCACCCGCCATCACGACCGCCCCGGCCAGGGACGCGGCGTGCACCTCCGTGGTGAAGGCGGCACGGGCCGCGTCCACCAGGTTCCCGCCCGCCTCGCCAGGCAGCCGGGACGCCGCCGCCAGCGCGCCGCCGATCGTCTCGCGCGCCGCGTCCAGCGCGTCGGCCGGCACCCCGGCGGGGTCGTCCAGCGCGGAGCTGTTGCGGTAGGCGGTGGCGCCGATGGAGCCGAGGACGGCGACACCGAGGGCACCGCCCAGCTCCTGACAGGTCTGCAGCAGCGCGGACGCGGTCCCGGCGCGCTCCGGCGGCACCTGGCCGACGACGAGTTCGGTGACCAGGGTGAGGACCGGGGTGAGGCCCACCGCGAGGGCGATGATGCCGATCAGGATGACGACGAGCCCGTCCTCGGCCGGGACCTGGGTGAGCATCAGCAGCGCGGCGGTGGCGAGCCCGAAGCCGGCGGCGATGATGACGGCCGGGCGCACGGTCCGCACGAGCACGGTGGCGAGCGGCACGACCGCGCCGACCGCGACGGTGCCGGGGATCGTCCACAGCGCGGACTTCAGGGCGCTCATGCCGAGGACGGACTGCAGGTACTGCGTGGAGAACAGCGAGTACCCGACGAGGGTGAAGCAGGCGAGCATGTTGACGGTCACGGACGCGCCGAACGCCCGGTTGCGGAACAGCGAGACGTCGATCATCGGGTCGGCGCTGGTGCGCTGCCGGCGCAGGAACACCGGAATGATCGCGAGCCCGACGACGATCGCCAGGACGTACGGCACGGTGAACCCGTCCACGGCGATCTTCTTGAACCCGTAGACGACGGGCAGGATCACGGCCAGCGACAGCACGGCGCTGATCAGGTCGAACTTCCCGGCGGCGGGGTCCTTGAACTCCGGCAGCAGGAACGGCCCCGCGACCAGCAGCAGCACCATCACGGGCACGTTGATCAGGAACACCGACCCCCACCAGAACCCGGCGAGCAGCGCCCCGCTGACCACGGGCCCGAGCGCGGCCCCGGCGGCCATGCCCGTCGACCAGACGGCGATGGCGGTACGCCGCTGGGTCTGCTCCCGGAAGATGTTCCGGATCAGCGCCAGCGTGGACGGCATCAGCGTGGCGCCGCCGAGGCCCTGGAACGCCCGCGCGCTGATCACCATCTCGGGGCTGTTGGCGTACGCGGCGAGCAGCGATCCGGCGCCGAAGACCACGGCCCCCATGAGCAGCAGCCGCCGGCGCCCGATGCGGTCGCCGAGCGCCCCCATGGTGAGCAGGACACCGGCGAGCACGAAGCCGTAGATGTCGATCATCCACAGCTGCTGGCTGCCGGACGGCCGCAGGTCCTCGCTGATGGACGGGATCGCGAAGTAGAGGACGGTCAGGTCCATGGAGACGAGCAGCACGGGCAGGAGCAGAACGCCGAGGGCGATCCATTCCTTCCGGCCCGCTCTGGCCTCCGGTCCGGTAGGTGCGTTCTCGCTCTGGGAGCTGGTCATGGAGACGGTCCAATGCTGGGGGGACGGGACGTACGTATCAGTGAACGGAAGTACCGACGCGTAGGGGCCCTCCACGCCCGGGAACAGGGGTGCATTCAGGGCCCCGAATAGGGGTGGCCGGTGCTTGCGCCCGGGTATGAAGCGCACCTGCGGGTGTGTGCTGAAATGCAGCGTCGGCAGACGGACGAGGGGGGACGGGCATGGGCACACGGAGCGCGGCGGGCGTGGCGCTGGTGGTGGGGGCGGTCCTGGCGACGGCGGGCTGCGGCGGTGACGCCTCCGCCGGCGACGGTGACAACGGCGGCGGTGGCAACGGCAAGAACCGCTCGGCGGCCGCGGTCGAGGCCGCGCGGGCCTACCAGCAGGCCCAATTGGACCACGGCTGGGAAACCGCGTGCGGGGCCGTCACGGACCGCCTGCTCAGGAAGATGGGCGCCGACACGATCGCCGAGTGCGTCGACCACATGGACATGCCCCGGATCAACGACGTGTCGGGCGTGCGGCTGACCATGGGCCGGCCGGTCGAGCTCCCGGCGTACGGCCGGCACCCGGCGGGTATCGGCCTACGCGTCTCCTTCGGACCGGTCGGGCGTGGCATGTACAACCACACCGCATTCCGCCTCGTGCCCGGCAAACGGGATACCTGGCTGGTCGACCAGGCGGTCAACCTCGCCGACGGCACAGGCACCGAGGCCGTACGGGAAGCGCTCAGGCGCAAGTAGGGCCGGCCGCGCAGAGGCTCCCTCAGCCGTCTTCCGCCACCCGTGCCGCCAGTGCTCTGCGGTCCGTTTTGCCGTTCGGGGTGAGGGGGAGGGACGGGGTCAGGGCGACCTTGCGGGGGATCATGTAGTCGGGGAGGGTCTGCTTGCAGAAGGCGCTCAGTGCGACCGGCTGGGCGTCGAAGTCGCGGCCCGGGACGACGTACGCGTACAGCTCCGGGTCCTCGCCGGGGCGCGGGCGGACCACGACGGCCGCCGCCTCCACACCCGGGAACTCAAGGAGCCGGCGCTCGATCTCGCCCAGTTCGACGCGGTTGCCGCGCATCTTGACCTGGAGGTCGGAGCGGCCGACGAAGTACAGCTCGCCGCTCTCGCCCCGGTACGCCAGGTCGCTCGACTTGTAGACGAGCTGCCCGGACCGGGGGTTGAGCGGGTCCGGGACGAGGACGGAGCGGGTGGCCTCGGGGTCGTCCCAGTAGCCGGTGAACAGCGACGGACCGCGCAGATGGATCTCGCCCACCTCGCCCGGCTCCTCGACCGGCCGGCCCTCCTCGTCGATCAGCAGCATCTCGGCGCCCGGATACGCGAAGCCGATGGACAGCTTGTCGATGTTCTCGGGCAGCGGGTTGGGCACATCGGTGAGGGAGAACGCCATCGCCTCGGTCGGGCCGAAGCAGTTCACCACCCGTACCGGGCCCAGCAGCGTTTGCAGTTGACGCAGTTCGGGAAGCGGGAACGCCTCACCGGAGAACAGCACCCCGCGGATCTGCCCCGACAGGGCCGCGAGACCGGCCGCCTCATGGCGCAGCACCGGCCGCCAGATGGACGGCACCCCGTCCACCTGCGTGGCCCCCGTGTCCGCGAGGAACCGCAGAAGCCGCCGCGGCCAGTGCATGAGTTCACGCGGTACGGGAATGAGCTGCGCGCCCGACCCGAGGGCCAGGCCGATGTCGAGCAGGGCGAAGTCGAACTGGAGGGGCGAGGTCGTCGCGAGCCGGTCCTGCGGTGTGACGACGGAGTGCCGCAGCATGCCCCGGTAGAACGACAGCACGCCCCGGTGGCTCATCACCACCCCCTTGGGGCGGCCCGTGGTGCCCGAGGTGAAGATCATGTACGCGGCGTCGGTGGTGACCGCATCGCGCCGGTGCCGGACGCGCGCCGCAGGGGCGCGCTCCACGGTCACCCCGTCCGGGCCGAAGCGGGCCGTGCCGACGGTCGACGGGATGCCCTCGCGGGTGCCCTTCACCGTCTGGAGGTGCAGCGCGGGTTCCGCCGTGTCGATCATCGTACGGAGGCGGGGGTCCGGCACTTCGGGGCTCACCGGGATGAAGGTGAGCCCGAGCATCGAGCAGGCCAGCAACGCGGCCACGGCGGCGGCCGAGTTGTCGGACTCCAGGACGACCCGGTCCCCGATGTCGAGGCCGAGGGAGTCCAGGGTCACCGCGTAGTCGTGGGCCCTGCGCTCCAGTTGGCGGTAGCTGAGGACCCGGTGCGAACCGTCCTCCGTCGCCTCCCAGGCCGCCGGGCTGTCCGGCGCGGTCCGGGCCGCGGCCAGCATGAACTCGTGGATGCGTTCGGCCGGCGCGCCGACCGCCGCCGGGTGCTCCGTACTCAGGCTCATCGGCCCGCCTCCGCTGCTCGTCCGGATGCCTTGTCCAGGCCCCTCACGGGGTGGTGCGTGTGCAGGCCCCTCACGGGGTGGTGCGTGTTCACGAGGAGATCCGCTCCTTCAGGTCCTTCAGCCAGCCGTCGATGACGGGTGCCGTCGTGTCGACGTGCTGTTCGACGATGGTGAAATGCGTGCCGGGCACGGTCGCGACGGTGTCGGCGCCGTTCCAGTCGGCCTGCCAGCCGCCCTCGCCGACGCCGGCCCGCTCGCCCGCCTCGAACAGGTCCCCGGCCCGGACGAACAGCACCGGCGCCTCGATGTCGGCCTGCGTGAACTGCGGCAGCAGTTCCACGTACCGGCCCATCGCGGAGAGTTCGGCGCTGCTGAACGCACCGAGCGTCGCGGCCTTGTCGGGGACGGCGGACGCCATCTGGTCGAAGATCGCGTCGTTGGCCGCGCCCATGTAGTACGTGTCCAGCAGGACGAGCCCGGCCGGCCGCACCCCGTGCACCCGCTCCAGGCGGGCGACGGTGGCGTGGGCGAGGAGCCCGCCGGAGGAGAAGCCGAGCAGGACGAACGGTTCCCCGTCCGCCGTACGCAACACGGCCTCGGCGAGGACGTCCACGGCCGCCTCGAACGACTCCGGCAGCGACTCACCGCGTCCGAAGCCGGGCGTCGGAATGCCGGACACCGGCACGGACAGCCGGGCCGCGAGCCGCGCGTGCTGGTGCACGCCGCCGGCGACGGTGGGCGTGCTGAGGCAGATCAGCCGGGGCGCCCGCCCGTCCCCCTCGCCCTTGGCCCGTGCCCCGTACGAGACCGCCTCGGGCAGCACGTCCAGATCGGCGGCCGCGGCGAACGAGGGCCGCAGCGCGGCCACCGCGCGCAGCATCGCCAGGCCCGGCTTGATGTTCCCCGCCATGATGGCGTCCAGGAACAGCCCGTACAGGGTGTCGTCGAGCGGACTCGCCGCCGGGGCGGGCGTGGCGTCCGCCCCCGCGTCGCCCCCTTCGGCGGCCAGCCGGCCGGCGACGAGCCGGGCCAGTTCCAGCGGGTTGCGGCTGTCGAAGACGACCATGGCGGGCAGCGAGAGCCCGCAGGCGGCGTTGAGCCGGTTACGGAGTTCCACTGCGGTCAGCGAGTCGAACCCGGCCTCCAGGAAGCCCGCTTCGGCGTCCACCGCCCCGGCGTCCGCATGCCCCAGAACCTCGGCGGCATGGTTCAGCACCTCGTCCAGCACGGCCCGCGTCCGGGCGGCCTCGTCCAGCCCGCGCAGCTTCCGCGCGAGCCCGCCGGCCTCCCGGACGGCGGCCGCGGCCCCGGCCCGCCTGCGCCCGGCCGGGGCGAGGCCCCGCAGCAGGGCCGGGACCTCGTCCGTACGGGCCCGCAGCGCGGCCAGGTCGACGCGGAGCGGGACGAGCGCCGGGGCGTCGGCGGCGACCGCCGCGTCGAACAGCCACAGCCCCTCCTCCTCGGTGAGCGCCGGGGTTCCGGTGCGCCGCATCCGCTGGAGGTCGGCCTCGCCCAGCCACTGGCTGAGCCCGGTCTCGGTGGCCCACAGCCCGAACGCCATGGAGGTGGCGGCCAGCCCCTGGGAGCGGCGGTGCGCGGCGAGGGCGTCCAGGAAGACGTTGGCCGCCGCGTAGTTGCCCTGTCCGGCGGCCATGACGAGCCCGCCCGCCGACGAGAACAGCGCGAACACCGACAGGTCGAGGTGGGCGGTCAGCTCGTGCAGATGCCAGGCCGCGTCCGCCTTGGCGCGCAGGACGTGGTCCATCTGTTCGGGGGTGAGCGCCCCGACGAGCCCGTTGTGGGCGACCCCGGCCGCGTGGACGACTCCGCGCAGGGGATGCTCCGGGGCGATGCCGGCGAGGAGCGCGGCGACGGCGGACCGGTCGGAGACGTCGCACGCGGCGATCTCCACCCGGGCGCCGAGCGCGGTCAGTTCGTCGCGGAGCCCGGCCGCGTTGGGCGCGGCGAGCCCGCGCCGCCCGGCGAGCACCAGATGGCGTACCCCGTGCTCGGTCACCAGGTGCCGGGCGACGATCGCGCCGAGGCCCCCGGTGCCACCGGTGATCAGGACGGTGCCCTCCCCGTCCCACGGCGTCCCGCCGCCGGGCGCGGCGGACCGGGCGAGCCGGGGCGCGAGCACCCGGTCACGGCGTACGGCCAGTTCCGGTTCGCCGGAGGCGAGCGCTCCGGGCAGCGCGCGCGGCGCGGGCTCGCCCTCCTCCAGGTCGAGGAGCACGAACCGGCCGGGGTTCTCCGCCTGCGCCGCCCGCACCAGGCCCCATACGGGCGCCTGCCGCACATCGACCGGGTCGCCGTCCGCGACGGCCGCCGCGGACCGGGTCACCAGCACGAGCCGCGACCGCGCGAACCTCGGCTCGGCGAGCCACCGCTGTACGGCGGCCAGCGCCGCGTCCACGGCGGTACGCGTCCCCGCCGGGACCTCGTGCTCGGTGCCGGCACCGTCCGCGTCCGCGAGGACGGGCAGCAGCACCACATCCGGTACGGCGTCGCCCAGCGCGTCGAGCCCCGCGACGACCGGCACTCCGGCGACCACGAGACCGGGCCCGGCCACCGCCCAGTCGCCGCGCGGCCCGCTGCCACCGCCGACCGGCTGCCACTCGACGGCGAGCAGCGCCTCCCGGAACCCGCCGCCGCCCAGCTGCTCGGCGGCGACCGGCCGCAGCCGCAGCGCCTCCACCGAGGCCACGGCCGCCCCGGCCGGGTCGGCGAGGTCGAGCCGTACCGCGTCGCGCACGCCCTCGACCGGCGCGAGCCGGACCCGTACGGCGGTCGCGGACGCGGCGTGCAGGGCGACCCCGGACCAGGAGAAGGGGAGCAGCGCCCGCCCCTCGTCCTCCTCGGCCCCGAGCCCGCCGAAGCCGAGCGCGTGCATGGCGGCGTCGAGCAGGGCGGGGTGCAGGCCGAAGCGGGCGGCGTCCGGATGCGCCTGCTCGGGCAGGGCGATCTCCGCGTACAGCGCGTCGCCGTGCCGCCAGGCCGCCGTCAGCCCCTGGAACACCGGCCCGTAGCCGAACCCGCGCTCCTGGAGCCCGTCGTACAGGCCGTCCGCGTCCAGTTCCTCGGCGCCGGGGGGCGGCCATGCGGTGAGGTCGCGCGGCGCCTCCGCGTTCCCCGTTCCGGCGGCGACGACACCTTCGGCGTGCCGGGTCCACGGCTCGTCCGGGTGATTCTCGGGCCGCGAGTAGACGCGGACCGTGCGCCGGGCCTGCGCGTCGGGTTCACCGACGACGACCTGGAGCGCGACCCCGCCGCGCTCGGGCAGCGCCAGCGGCGCGTACAGCGTCAGCTCCTCCAGCAGCCCGCAGCCGACGTGGTCGGCGGCCTGGAGGGCGAGCTCCACGAAGCCGGTGCCGGGCAGCAGGACGCTCCCGTGCACGGCGTGGTCGGCGACCCAGGGCTGGCTGTCCAGCGAGACGCGCGCGGTGAGCGTCACGGCCTCCGAGTCGGGCGACGCCACGACGGCCGCCAGCAGCGGATGGTCGAACGCGTCCTGCCCGACGGCCACGGCATCGGTCGCCGGCTTGGCCGCGTCCACCCAGTAACGGCTGCGCTGGAACGGGTACGTGGGCAGCTCCACGGTCCGCGCCCCGGAGCCCGCGTAGAACGCCTCCCAGTCGACCCGCGCCCCGTCCGCGTACAGCCGCCCCAGGGCCGTGACCAGCGCCTCGGGCTCGGGACGGTTCTTGCGTACGGACGGTACGAGGACGGCCGGGCCGCCTTCGCCCCGGTCGAGGATCTGCTGAGCGAGGCCGGTCAGGATGCCGTCCGGCCCGATCTCCAGGAACCGGTTCACGCCCTGCGCCTCCAGGGCCTCCACGGCGGCCACGAAGCGGACGGGGCGACGGACCTGGTCGACCCAGTAGTCGGGGGACTGCCAGTCGGTGGAAAGGGCGCCGGAGACGGTCGATACGACGGGGATACGGGGTTCGCTGAACGTGAGTGGGGTGGCGATGGCTCGGAAGTTGTCGAGCATCGGGTTCATGAGGGAGGAGTGGAAGGCGTGTGAGACGGGAAGGCGGCTGGTCTTGCGTCCGAGGGCGGTGAAGTGCTCGGCGATGGTGTGCGTTTCGGCTTCGGTTCCGGAGACGACGACGGCCTGGGGTCCGTTCACCGCGGCGATTTCTACGCCGGGGGTAAGAATCGCACCGACCTCATCTTCGGACGCCTGCACAGCAACCATCGCGCCACCGGCGGGCAGGGCCTGCATCAGCCGACCGCGCGCTACGACGAGCTTCGCCGCATCGGCCAGAGACAGCACTCCGGCGACATGCGCGGCGGCCAGCTCCCCGATCGAGTGACCGATGACGACGTCCGGCTTGACGCCCCAGCTCTCGACCAGCCGGAACAGCGCGACTTCGAAGGCGAAGAGGGCGGGCTGCGTGTACGCGGTGGAGTTGAGCGCGTCGGCGTCGTTCCCCCACATCACCTCCCGCAATCCCGTGGCGAGGTGCGTGTCTACCTCACCGCAGACCGCGTCAAACGCCTCCGCGAACACCGGGAACGCCCCGTACAGCTCACGCCCCATACCGAGGCGCTGCGCACCCTGACCCGTAAACAGAAACGCCGACTTCCCGCCCCGGCGAGCCTGGCCGCTCGCGACCGCGGGGGCGTTGCGGCCCTGCGCCAGAGCGGTCAGGCCACGGAGCAGTTCCTCGGTGTCGGCGCCGACGACGACAGCGCGGTGCGGGAAGGCGGTGCGGGTGGAGGCGAGCGACAGGCCGATGTCGGCCGGGCTGGAGGTGGAGTCGCCGGCGAGCCGGTCGATCAGCTGTTCCGCCTGCGCGGCGAGCGCCTGCGGGCTCTTGCCGGACACCACCCACGGCACCACGGAAAGCCCGGAACCCTGGCCCCGGTCGATGCCCGAGTCGGCGTCGGCATCTGTGCCGGTGCCGGTGCCGGTGCCTGTGCCTGTGCCTGTGTCTGTGCCGCTGTCAGACGTTTCGGGCGCCTCCTCCACGATCACATGGGCGTTCGTCCCGCTGATCCCGAACGACGACACCCCGGCCCGGCGCGGCCGGTCGGCGGGCTGCCACTCCCGTGCCTCAGTGAGCAGTTCGACGTTTCCGGCCTCCCAGTCCACTTGGTCCGAGGGCGCGTCCACGTGCAGGGTCTTCGGCAAGACACCGTGGCGCATGGCCATGACCATCTTCATGACGCCCGCGACACCCGAGGCGGCCTGGGTGTGGCCCATGTTCGACTTGATGGATCCCAACCACAGGGGGGCATCGTCCGCGCGCCCCTGCCCGTAGGTGGCAAGGAGCGCCTGGGCCTCGATCGGGTCACCGAGCGTCGTGCCGGTGCCGTGCGCCTCTACCGCGTCGATCTCCGCAGCCGTCAGCCCCGCGTTGGCGAGGGCTTGGCGGATCACCCGCTGTTGCGACGGACCATTCGGCGCAGTCATCCCGTTGCTGGCACCGTCCTGGTTGAGCGCGGAGCCACGGAGGACGGCGACGATCGGGTGGCCGTTGGCGCGGGCGTCGGAGAGCCGTTCCAGGAGGAGGACACCGGCGCCCTCGCCCCAGGCGACGCCGTCCGCCGACGCGGCGAAGGACTTGGACCGGCCGTCCGGGGCGAGCCCGCGCTGCCGGCTGAACTCGACGAACATGCCCGGAGTGCCCATGACCGCGACCCCGCCGGCCAGGGCGAGCGAGCACTCACCGGAACGCAGCGCCTGCGCCGCCATGTGCAGCGCCACCAGCGACGACGAGCACGCCGTGTCCACGGTGACGGCGGGGCCCTCCAGGCCCAGCGTGTAGGCGGTGCGGCCGGAGACGAGGCTGCCGCCGCTGCTGGCCGCGGCCTCCACGCCGAGCGCGTAGTCGTGATACATCACGCCCGCGAACACACCGGTCGACGAGCCTTTGAGCGTCGTCGGATCGATCCCGGCCCGCTCGATCGCCTCCCACGACACCTCAAGCAGCAGCCGCTGCTGCGGGTCCGTCATCAGCGCCTCGTTGGGGCTGATCCCGAAGAACACCGGATCGAAGTCGGGGGCCTGGTAGAGGAAGCCGCCCTCGCGGGCGTAGGTGCGGCCGGGGGTGCCGGGCTCGGGGTCGTACACCTCCGGGTCCCAGCCCCGGTCGGCCGGGAAGTCGCCGATGGCGTCCACCCCGTCCGCGACGAGCCGCCACAACTCCTCGGGCGTCGTCACCCCGCCCGGATAGCGACAGCCCATGCCGACGATGACCACCGGGTCGTCGTCCACAGCCGGACCGCCGGCTGTGGACAGGGCGCGGGCCGGCGCGGGCAGAGCGGCGGCCGAACCGGCCACCTCCTCGCCCACGTACGCGGCGACGGCATGCGCGGTCGGATAGTCGAAGATCAGCGTGGCGGGCAGCCGGAGACCGGTCGCCGCACCGAGCCGGTTACGCAGCTCGACGGCGGCCAGTGAGTCGAAGCCCAGCTCACTGAAGGCGCGCTCCGGCTCGATCGCGTCGGCGGACGCGTGCCCGAGAACTCCGGCCACGTGCGTCCGGACGAGTTCGAGGAGCGCCTCCGCGCGCGCGGAGGCGTCCAGGCCGGTCAACCGAGCGAGGAGACCGTCACCCCCGTCCGTGGATTGCGCGGTACGGCGTACGGGTACGCGGACCAGGCCACGGAGCAGCGCGGGCAGTTCGGTGGCGCGGTTGCGCAGCACGTTGGTGTCGATGCGGAGGGGGACGGTGGCCGGGAGGCCCGACTCCAGGGCCGCGTCGAAGAGGGCGAGGCCCTCCGTCGCGGACAGGGCGGGCAGCCCCTGGGCCGCCATGCGCTCCTCGGCGAGGCCCAGCATGGCGATGCTGGTCATTCCGGTGTCGACGCCCCAGAGCCCGAAGGCCATGGCGGTCGCCGGAAGTCCTTCGGCGTGACGTTTGGCGGCGAGTGCGTCGAGGAAGACGTTGGCCGCCGCGTAGTTGCCCTGCCCGGCCGCCAGCACCAGACCACCGGCCGACGAGAACATCACGAACGCCGACAGGTCCAGGTGGGCGGTCAGCTCATGCAGATACCAGGCCGCGTCCACCTTCGGCCGCAGGACAGCCGCCATACGCTCGGGCGTCAGCGCGCCAACCACCCCGTTGTCCACGACGCCGGCCACGTGCACGACGCCGGACAGCGGGTACGCCGGGTCCACGGAAGCGATCACCTCGGCCAGCGCCTCCCGGTCCGCCACGTCGCAGGCCGCCACGGAGACAGAGGCACCGAGCCCGTCCAGCTCAGCGACCAGTTCGGCGGCGCCCGGCGTGCCCGCGCCCCGGCGCCCGACCAGCAGCAGATACCGCACGCCGTGTTCGGTCACCAGGTGCCGGGCGACGCGCGCACCGAGTCCGCCGGTGCCACCGGTGATGAGTACGGTTCCGTCTGCCTTCCACACCGGGGCGGCCTCGTCCTCGGTCGCGCGCGGCGCGGCGAGCACCATGCGCGGCACCCACACCTCACCGTCGCGGACGACGAGTTCCGGTTCGCCGAGGGCGGTCAGCTGGTCCCAGGGGACGGAGCCGTCCGAGTCGACCAGCACGAACCGGCCCGGATTCTCCGCCTGCGCGGCCCGGACCAGCCCCCACACGGGAGCCTGTCGCACATCGACCGACTCGCCCTCGGCCACGGCCACCGCGCCGCGCGTGGCGACCACCAGCACCGCGCCCTCGGGCCGGTCCACGGAGAGCCAGCCCTGCACGGCCTCCAGCGCCTGGCCCACCAGCTCGTGTGCGACGGCCGGCACATCGGTGTTCGGCACAGCGACGTCCGGCGCAGCGGCGTCCGGGGCGCGCGTCACGCAGGTGAAGACGCTCGGGGCGGGTGCGCCGGAGGGCGTACGGGCGGGGGCGGAAGGCAGCTTGTTCCAGGCGATGCGGAAGAAGGAATCGTTGCCGCTCGTGGCCAACTGCTCGCTCGATACGGGCCGGCCGACGACCGCGCCCACGATGGCCACAGGGGCCCCGGTGGCGTCCGCGACCTGCAACGAGAGGCTCTCGGGGGTCGGCTGCGTGATCCGTACGCGTACGGCGGCGGCCCCGGCAGCGTGCAGGCTCACCTCGCGCCATACGAAGGGCAGGACGGTCTCGTCGCCCCCGGTGCCGTTGACGAGCGCGGCGTGCATGGCGGCGTCGAGGAGCGCCGGGTGCAGCCCGAACTTCTCGGCCTCGGCGTGCGCCTGCTCCGGCAGGGCGACCTCGGCGAACAGCACGTCACCCACGCGCCAGGCGGCCTTGAGCCCCTGGAACGTCGGCCCGTACCCGAACCCCCGCTCGCGCAAACCGTCGTACGCGCCCTCCAGGGACAGCGCCTCCGCCCCGGCGGGCGGCCAGGCGGTGAGATCGAATGCGGCGGCCTGCGTACCGGGGGCGAGTACGCCGTCCGCATGCAAGGTCCACGGCAGGTCCGGACGGTCCTCGGCACGCGAGTACACGCTCACCGAACGGCGGGCGGACGCGTCGGCGGCTCCGACGACCATCTGCACGACCACGGCCCCGCGCTCGGGCAGGATCAGCGGCGCCTGTAGCGCCAGTTCCTCCAGGACCGCGCAGCCGACCTGGTCACCGGCCCGGATCGCCAGCTCCACAAAGCCCGTACCTGGCAGCAGAACGCTTCCGAGGACATCGTGATCCACGATCCAGCCGTGCGTACCGGCCGACAGACGTCCGGTGAACGTCACCATGTCGGCCTCCGGGGACGGCACGACCGCCCCGAGCAGCGGATGCCCGGCCTCGATCAGCCCTGCGGTCGCCATGCTGCTGCCACCGCCGCCGATCCAGGAGTTGGCCAGGTACTCGTCCGTGCCCACCCAGTAGCGGGTGCGCTGGAAGGCGTACGTGGGCAGCTCGACCCGGACTGCCCCGCAGCCGGCGAAGTACGCCTCCCAGCCCACGTGGACCCCGTCCACGTACAGCCGGCCCAGTCCCGCGACCAGCGACTCGGCCTCGGGGCGATTCTTGCGTACGAGGGGGGTGAAGGCGGAGCTGTCGTCGGCTGCGGAGGAGGCACCGAGAGCGGTCAGGACCGCATCGGGACCGATCTCGACGAAGGTACGGGCGCCGAACGCCTCGGCAGCACGGACGGCGTCCGCGAACCGGACGGGGCGACGGACCTGGTCGACCCAGTATTCGGGGGACTGCCAGTCGGTGGAAAGGGCGCCAGAGACGGTCGATACGACGGGGATACGAGGTTCGTTGAACGTCAACTCCGCGGTGACGGCCCGGAAGTCGTCGAGCATCGGTGCCATGAGGGAGGAGTGGAAGGCATGTGAGACGGGAAGACGGCTGGTCTTCCGGCCGAGGGCGGCGAAGTGCTCGGCGATGCTCTGCGCTTCGAAGTCGGTTCCGGAGACGACGACGGCCTGGGGCCCGTTCACCGCGGCGATTTCTACCCCGGTGGTAAGAATCGCACCGACCTCATCCTCGGACGCCTGCACAGCAACCATCGCGCCACCTGCGGGCAGGGACTGCATCAACCGACCACGCGCTACGACGAGCTTCGCTGCATCGGCCAGAGACAGCACTCCGGCGACATGTGCGGCGGCCAACTCCCCGATCGAGTGACCGGCAACGACATCAGGCTTGACGCCCCACGACTCCACCAGCCGAAACAGCGCTACCTCGAACGCAAAAAGCGCGGGCTGCGTGTACGCGGTGGAGTTCAGCGCCTCCGCGTCGTTCCCCCACACCACCTCCCGCAACCCACGATCCAGATGCGCGTCTACCTCACCGCACACCGCATCAAACGCCCCCGCGAACACCGGGAACGCCCCGTACAACTCACGCCCCATACCGAGCCGCTGCGCACCCTGACCCGTAAACAGAAACGCCGACTTACCAACCGCCCGCGTCACCCCCCGCACCAGCCCCGCATGCTCCTCGCCCGCCGCCAGCGCCGCCAGCGCACCCGCACGGTCACCGAGCACCACGGCCCGGTGCTCGAACACCGGCCGTGTCGCCACCAGTGAGTGGCCGATGTCCTCGGCACGGTGGTCTTCGGCCACGGTCAGCAGTTGGGACGCCTGGCCGGCCAGCGCGTCCGCGCTCTTCGCGGACAGCACCCACGGCGTAACGGCCAGATCCGCACCCGTGTCACCGGTCGCACCGACCACAGGAGCCTCGGGCGCCTCCTCCACGATGACGTGCGCGTTCGTCCCGCTGATGCCGAAGGACGAGATGCCCGCGCGCCTCGGGTGTCCGGTCGGCACCCATTCCCGCGCCTCCGTCAACAGCTCCACGTCACCCTCGGACCAGTCGATCTGGTCCGAGCGCTCCCCGGCGTGCAGGGTGGGCGGCAGCACACCGTGCCGCATCGCCATCACCATCTTGATGATCCCCGCGACACCGGCTGCCGCCTGCGTGTGACCCATGTTCGACTTGATCGATCCCAGCCACAGCGGCTGGCCCTCCGGCCGCCCCTGGCCATACGTGGCAAGCAGCGCCTGCGCCTCGATCGGGTCACCGAGGCGTGTGCCCGTGCCGTGCGCCTCCACCGCGTCCACCTCCGCAGCCGTCAGCCCCGCATTGGCCAGCGCCTGGCGGATCACCCGCTGCTGCGACGGACCATTCGGCGCCGTGAGGCCGTTGCTGGCGCCGTCCTGGTTCAGCGCCGAACCCCGGACCACCGCCAGCACGGGGTGACCATTGCGCCGCGCGTCCGACAGGCGCTCCAGGAGCAGCATGCCCGCGCCCTCGCCCCAGCCGGTGCCGTTGGCGCCGATGCCGAAGGACTTGCAGCGGCCGTCCGGGGCGAGGCCCCGCTGCCGGCTGAACTCGACGAACACCTCGGGGGTCGCCATGACCGCGACACCGCCGGCGAGGGCGAGCGAGCATTCCCCGGACCGCAGCGCCTGGGCCGCCATGTGCAGCGAGACCAGCGAGGACGAGCAGGCCGTGTCCACGGTGACGGCAGGGCCCTCCAGGCCGAACACGTACGAAACGCGACCGGAGGCGATCGCTCCGGTGCTGTTGTTGGCCGCGTAGTCGTGGTACATCATCCCGGCGTAGACGCCGGTCATGCTGCCGCGCAGGGTCTCCGGGTCGATCCCGGCCCGCTCGAACGCCTCCCAAGCCGTTTCAAGCAGCAGGAACTGCTGCGGGTCCATGATCGCGGCCTCGTTGGGGCTGATCCCGAAGAACGCGGGGTCGAACTCGCCCGCGTCGTGCAGGAACCCGCCCTCGTTGGCGTAGCTGGTGTGCGGACGCTCGGCAGTCGGGTCGTACACGCGGTCCAGGTCCCAGCCGCGGTTGTCAGGGAAGTCGGAGACCGCGTCCACACCGTCGGCGACGAGCCGCCACAGCTGCTCGGGGCTGCGTACCCCGCCCGGATAGCGGCATGCCATGGAGACGATCACGATCGGGTCATCGTCGTTCCCGTCACCAACCCCGTTCACACCTCGCGCGGGACTCACCTCGGCAAGAGAGCCGTCGAGTTCACTGAGCAGGTGCCGGGCCAGGGCGCGCGGGCTGGGGTAGTCGAAGGCGAGGGTCGCGGGCAGCCGGACCTCGGCGGCGGCGCTCAGCGCGTTGCGGAACTCGACGGCCGTGAGCGAGTCGAAGCCCAGCTCGCTGAAGGCGCGCGTCTCGTCCACGGCCTGCGCGTCCGGGTATCCGAGGGCCACCGCGACCTGGGTACGGACCAGGTCCAGCAGAACGCGCTCCCGCTCCTCCCGGTCCAGCCCTGCCAGCCGGCCGCGCAGCTCCCCCGCTACCTCCGGCGCGGAACCGGCGGCGCGCCGGGCCCGTACGCGTACAAGCTTCCGGAACAGCGGCGGCAGCGCCTCACCGGCCTCGGCGAGGGTGCGCACATCGAGCCGGATCGGCAGCACCAGCGGCGTGTCCACGGTCAACGCCCGGTCGAAGAGTTCCAGGCCGTACGCGGAGGTGAGGGCGCCGATGCCGGTGCGGCTCATGCGCTGGAGGTCGGCGTCCGTGAGGGTGCCGGACATGCCGCTCGCCCACAGGCCCCAGGCGAGGGAGCGGGAGGGCAGGCCGTGCGCGGTGCGGTGGGCGGCGAGGGCGTCGAGCAGTGCGTTGGCGGCGCCGTAGTTGCCCTGGCCGGGGATGCCGAGGACGCCGGTGGCCGAGGAGAACAGGACGAACGCCGACAGTTCCCGGTCGCGGGTCAGCTCATGCAGGTGGAGCGCGGCATCGGCCTTTGCCCGCAGAACGGTGTCCAAACGTTCCGGGGTCAGCGAGTCGATCAGCGTGTCGTCCAGAACACCCGCCAGATGGACGACACCGGTCAGCGGCACCCCGTCCAGCACAGCCGCAAGGGCGTCCCGGTCCGCGACGTCGCAGGCAGCGACGGTCACCTCGGCGCCGAGCGCGCGCAGCTCGTCGGACAGCTCGGAAGCGCCGGGGGCGTCCGCGCCGCGCCGGGAGAGCAGCAGCAGGCCGCGTACGCCGTGGTTCTCGACGAGCCGCCGGGCCACCAGGCTGCCGAGCGCACCCGTCGCGCCCGTGACCAGGACGGTGCCGGCACCGAAGTCGGGGCGGACCCGCGTCTCGGGGTCGTCGTTGAGGCGGACGAGGCGGGCGCCGTACACGGTCGTGCCGCGTACGAGGGTCTGGGACTCGCCGGTCGCCAGCGCGGCCGCTGCCTGTGCGTCGTCGGCCAGGTCGTCCAGGTCGGCGAGAAGAAGCCGCCCGGGGTGCTCGGCCTGCGCGGAGCGTATGAGGCCCCAGACGGCCGCCCCGGCCAGGTCGGTGACGTCGTCCACGCCCTGCGCGCCGGCCACGGCGCCGCTGGTGGCGATGAGCAGCCGGGAGTCGGCAGCGCGGTCGGCCGCCAGCCAGTGCTGGAGTGCGGCAAGGACCTCGGTGGTGGCCGCCCGGACCGTTGCCGGGTCCGCGCCCCGGTGCCGGGACCGCAGGACGACGCTCTCGGGCATCTCCCCGTCCGGGCGCGGCTCTGCCCAGTCCACGGGTGCCGAAACCGTTTCGCCCGCCGGAAGTTCGACCCAGTCCAGGCCGAACAGTGACTCATGGGCGACCGTACGGGCGGCGGCCAGTTGTTCCGCGGTGACCTCGCGCAGCACGAGCGAGTCCACGGACAGCACCGGCCTGCCCGCCTCGTCGGCGACGGACAGGGCGACGGCTCCGGCGCCGTCCGGCGAGATCCGCACCCGCAGCCGTGCGGCCCCGGAGGCGTGCAGACGTACGCCCGTCCAGACGAACGGCAGCACGGGCCCGGTCGCCTCCGCGTACAGGTCCGTGAAGACGGAGCCGTGCAGCGAGGCGTCCAACAGTGCCGGGTGCAGCCCGAAGGCGGCGGCCCCCGCCCGCGCTCCCTCGGGCAGCGCTACCTCGGCCCAGATGTCGTTCCCGGACCGCCAGGCCGCCGTCAGCCCCCGGAAGGCCGGCCCGTACGCGAGTCCGGCCTCGGCCAGCGACGCGTACACGCCGTCCGTGTCGACGGCCTCCGCGCCGGGCGGCGGCCACGCCGACAGATCGAAGGGGGCCGGCTCCGCGGTGGTGGCCGCGAGGACTCCGGAGGCGTGCAGGGTCCAGGGCTGGTCGGGCTGGTCGTCACGGCGCGAGTGCACGCTGAACGGCCGGCGTCCGGACGCGTCCGCCGCGCCCACCTCCACCTGGAGCGCCACGGCACCGCGTGCGGGCAGCACCAACGGGGCCTGGAGCATCAGCTCGTCCAGCACCTCACAGCCGACCTGGTCCCCGGCCCGAACCGCGAGTTCGACGAAGCCGGTGCCGGGGAAGACCACGGATTCGCCCACGACGTGATCGGCGAGCCAGGACTGTGCGGACAGCGAGATGCGGCCCGTCAGGACGACGCCGCCGGAGTCCGCGAGCGAGACCACAGCGCCGAGCAACGGATGCCCGGCCGCAGCCAGCCCGGCGGCGGAGATGTCGCCGGGGGCGCCGGTCCCCTCCACCCAGTAGCGGGCACGCTGGAACGCGTACGTGGGCAGCGCGACCCTGCGCGCCCCGGAGCCCGCGTAGAACGCCTCCCAGTCGATCGCGAGGCCGGCGGTGAACAGTCGCCCCAGACCCGCCACCAGCGTCTCGGACTCGACGCGGCCCTTCCGTATCAGCGCGACACAGGTCGTGCCTTCGTCGGAGGCGGAGGCAGCCGCGAGAGCGGTGAGGACGGCGTCCGGGCCGATCTCCACGAACGTGCGGGCACCGAAGGCTTCGGCGGCGTTTACGGCGTCGGCGAAGCGGACAGGGCGCCGGACCTGGTCGACCCAGTACTCCGGCGACTGCCAGTCCGACGACAGAGCACCGGACACCGTCGAGACGACAGGCGTACGCGGCTCGTTGAACGTCAACCCGGCCGCGACAGCTCGGAAGTCGTCGAGCATCGGGTCCATCAACGGGGAATGGAAGGCGTGCGAAACGGAAAGGCGTCTGGTCTTCCGCCCGAGGGATGCGAAGTGCTCTCCCACGGCGAGCGCCTCGGACTCCACCCCGGAGACGACCACCGAACGGCGACCGTTAACCGCGGCGATTCCTACCCCGGGGGTAAGAATCGGACCGACCTCATCTTCGGTCGCCTGCACGGCGACCATCGCCCCACCGGAAGGCAGGGCCTGCATCAACCGACCGCGCGCAACAACGAGCTTCGCCGCGTCGGCCAGAGACAACACACCCGCGACATGCGCAGCCGCCAACTCCCCGATCGAGTGACCGATCACGACATCAGGCTTGACGCCCCACGACTCCAGCAGCCGGAACAACGCCACCTCGAACGCAAAAAGCGCAGGCTGCGTGTACGCGGTCGAGTTCAACGCGTCGCCGTCGTTCCCCCACACCACCTCCCGCAACCCACGATCCAGATGCGCGTCTACCTCACCGCACACCGCATCAAACGCCCCCGCAAACACCGGGAACGCAGCGCACAACTCACGCCCCATCCCCAACCGCTGCGCGCCCTGCCCCGTGAACAGGAACGCCGTCCGACCCTTCGCGGCCACTCCCCGAACCACCGCCGGGTGGGTTTCGCCCTCGATCAGAGCGGTAAGACCGGACAGCGCCGTCTCCCGGCTGTCCGCGAGAACAACCGCGCGGTGGTCGAGAGCGGCACGGGCGGTCGCCAGGGAGTACGCAAAGTCGGCGGCGCCCGCCTGCGCGTCGCCCACCTCCACGTCACCCGCGATACGGGCATGCAAACGGCCCGCCTGCGCAGCAAGGGCCGCCGCGTCACGCCCCGAAAGAGTCCACGGCAGAACGGACGGCAGAGAGGTGATGGGAACCGCCGACGCTTCGGGGGCTCCATCGGTGTCAGTGGGCTCCGCCTCCGACGCCGCCGACACCTCCGACTCCGCCGGCGCCTCCTCCAGGATCACGTGCGCGTTGGTGCCACTGACGCCGAATGCCGAGACGCCCGCACGCCGCGGGCGGTCCTCCGTGCGCTCCCAGGGCCGCGTCTCCGTCAACAGCCGTACGCGCCCCGCCGACCAGTCCACATGGCTTGACGGCTCGTCCACGTGCAGGGTCTTGGGCAGCATGCCGTGGCGCAGTGCCTCGACCATCTTGATGATGCTGCCGACGCCCGCCGCGGCCTGCGCGTGGCCCATGTTCGACTTGATGGACCCCAGCCACAACGGCCGGTCCTCCTCGCGCCCCTGTCCGTAGGTGGCGAGCAGCGCCTGCGCCTCGATGGGGTCACCGAGCGTCGTGCCCGTGCCGTGGCCCTCGACGGCGTCGACATGGGTGGCGGAGAGCTGGGCGTTGGCGAGGGCCTGGCGGATGACGCGCTGCTGGGCGCGCCCGTTGGGGGCGGTGAGGCCGTTGCTGGCGCCGTCCTGGTTGACCGCGCTGCCTCGTACGACGGCGAGGACGGGGTGACCGTTGCGCCGGGCGTCCGCGAGGCGTTCGAGGACGAGCATGCCGGCGCCCTCGGACCAGCCGGTGCCGTCCGCCGCCTCCGCGAACGCCTTGCAGCGGCCGTCCGGGGCGAGGCCGCGCTGCCGGCTGAACGCGATGAACGGGGACGGCGTGGACATCACCATGACGCCACCCGCGAGGGCGAGCGTGCACTCGCGGCGGCGCAGGGCGGTGGCGGCCAGGTGGAGGGAGACGAGCGACGACGAGCAGGCCGTGTCCACGGTGACGGCCGGACCTTCGAGACCCAGGGTGTAGGAGATGCGACCGGAGATGACGGCGGCAGCGTTGCCGGTGGTCATGTAGGCCTCGGCGACCTCGCCCGCCGCGCCGACGATGTACTCGTAGTCCTGGATGCCGGAGCCGGCGAACACGCCGACCGGCTTGCCGCGCAGCGATGTGGGGTCGATCCCGGCCCGCTCGACGGCCTCCCAGGCGACCTCCAGGAGGAGCCGCTGCTGCGGGTCCATGGTGAGAGCCTCGTTGGGGCTGATCCCGAAGAATCCGGCGTCGAAATCGGCGACGTCCCGGACGAACCCGCCCTCGTTCACGTAACTGCTGCCGGAGGCGGTGTCGCTCTCCTCGCCGCGCAGCGCGTCGAGGTCCCAGCCGCGGTCGGTGGGGAAGGTGGAGATGGCGTCACGGCCCTCGGCGACGAGCCGCCACAGCTCCTCGGGGGTGCTGACCCCGCCCGGGTAGCGGCAGCTCATCGCGACGATGGCGATGGGCTCGTGGTCCTGGTTCTCGGCCTCCTGGAGCCTGCGCCGCGTCTGGTGCAGATCCGCCGTGACCCGCTTGAGGTAGTCGAGAAGCCGTGCGTCGTCATTGGACATGTTGGGTCCCACCGAGTCCTTGTTCATGCCGGTTCATGCCGTGAGGTCGAGTCGGGTCGCAGATGCGGGGCGGGGCCCGGTGCCGTCGCCGGCACCGGGCGCGCGGTCGGTCAGGTGAGGCCGAGTTCGTTGTCGATGAAGGCGAAGACGTCGTCGGCGGTGGCGGCTTCCAGCTGGTCGCCGACCTTCTGGCCGCCGTCGCCGTGCTGTGCGTCGAGGGTCGCGGTCAGCCGGGTGAGCAGGCCCTGGAGACGGGCCGTGATCCGGGTGGCCTCGATGTCCTCGGCGGCGAGCGCCGCCGCGGCCTCCTCCAGGCGGTCGAGCTGCGCCAGTACGGGGAGTTCGCCGAGGCTGTCGCCCTGGCACAGCTCCGTCCACAAGTGACCGGCCAGCGCTCCGGGGCTCGGGTGGTCGTAGATCATGCTGGTGGGCAGCGGGCGCCCGGTCGCCGCGACGAGCTTGGTACGCAGGTCGACGGCGGCCACCGAGTCGAACCCGAGGTCGGTGAAGTCCCGGTCCGCGCCGACGTCGGACGCATCGTCGTACCCGAGCAGCGCCGCGACATGCGTACGGACGAGGTCGAGAAGAGCGGACCGCTGTTCCGCTTCGGCGAGCCCGGCCAGCCGGTCCGCAAGCCCGGAACCTTCGGCTCCGCCGTCCCCGGCCCCCTCCGTGCTGAGCGCGGCGCGTGCTTCGGGCAGGGCGTCCAGGAGCGGGCGGGGGCGGGCCAGTACGTAGGTGGGGGCGAAGCGGTCCCAGTCGAAGTCGGCTACCACGGCGTGCGAGCCGCCACCCGTAAGAATGCGGCGCAGCGCCCCGATGGCGAGGGCCGGGTCCATCGCGGGGGCACCCATACGGCGCATGACGGCGGCGAGTTCGGCGTCGACCATTCCCCCGTCCCACGATCCCCATGCCACCGATGTGGCGGCGAGTCCACGGGCGCGCCGGCTGTGTGCGAGCCCGTCGAGGCAGGCGTTGGCACTGCCGTACGCGGACTGGCCCGCGCTGCCCCAGACGGCGGCGCCGGACGAGAACAGTACGAACGCGTCGAGCGGGGTGTCACCGAGGAGTTCGTCCAGGTGGCGGGCGCCGAGCACCTTGGCGTCGGCGACGTGCGCCAGCTCGTCGAGTCCCAGTTCGCCGAGCGGGGCGATGCGCTGCGGAAGCCCGGCCGCGTGGAACACGGCGGTGAGGCCGCTGAGGCCGGCGAGCAGGGCGCGTACGGATGCGCGGTCGGCCATGTCGCAGGCCGCGACGGAGACGCGGACGCCCATGGCCTCGATCTCTGCGGCCAGTTCGGCGGCGCCCGGCGCGTCCGGGCCGCGCCGCCCGGCGAGCACCACGTGTTCGGCCCCGTCGGCGGCGAGCATCCGGGCCACATGGGCGCCGATCCCGCCGGTGCCTCCGGTGACGAGGACGGTGCCCCTGGCCCGCCAGTGCGCGACCGGGTCGGGCTGCGCGGGCCGGACCAGCCGTCGGGCGTACACACCCTCGGGGCGCACCGCCACCTGGTCCTCGCCGCTTCCCCCGGCGAGGACGTCGCAAACCCGGTGCAGTGCCGTGTCGTCGGCGTCCGGGGGCAGGTCGATCAGGCCGCCCCAGGTGCCCGGGGCCTCCAGGGCGAGGGCCGCGCCGAGCCCCCACACCGCGGTCTGCTCGGGCCGTACCGCCGTGTCCGCGTCGTCCGTCGCCACCGCGCCCCGCGTCACGCACCACACCGGGGCCGTCCACTCCAGGGCCGCCGCGTCACGCAGCAGGGCGGTGGTGTCCGCGAGCCCCTGGGAGAGCACGGGGTGGTCCGGGTGCGGGGTGCGGTCGAGCGCGAGCAGGCTGACGATCCCGGCGGGCGGCGGGGACGGCGGCAGACCGTCGAACGTCAGCGGATTGTCGTACTGCGACGTGCCGTTGGACGGCGACTGGCTGTTCGGCTGCGACGGGCTGTTCGGCTGCGACGAGCCATCGGCCTTCGGCAGGCCGGCGGCCAGTACGGGGCGCACGCCCCGCTCCGTCAGCGCCCCGGCCAGCGCCTCCGCGAGCGGGCGCTGCTCCGGCGCGTGTACGACGAACCAGTCACCGCCGAGCGGGGTGGGGGGCGCGAAGTCCGCGACGGGCGCCCAGGCGACCCGGTAGCGCAGCGCGTCCACGGCCGACGCCTCGCGCCGACCGGCCCGCCAGCTGGTCAGCGCGGGCAGCACGGGAGCCAGGTCGTCGGGCGCGACCCCGATCCGTTCGGCGAGCCCGGCCGCGTCCTCCCGCTCCACGGCCGCCCAGAAGCCGGCCTCGCCGGGGTCCGCCGGGGCGGCGGCCGGGGCCGTGTCGGGCGCGGCGGCCCAGTAGGTGCGGTGCTGGAAGGCGTACGTGGGCAGGTCGACGCGGTGCGGGCGGTGGCCGCCCGCTGTGAAGCAGGCGTTCCAGTCGACGGGCACGCCTCGTGTGTGGAGCAGCGCCACGGCCTCCGTCAGCACGCGTGCCTCGTCGCGGTCCCGGCGCAGGGCGGCGGTGAAGGCCGGCTGGTCCGCGCCCTCGTCGGCGCCGGCCAGGCAGTCGGGCCCGAGCGGGGTGAGGGCGGCGTCCGGGCCGAGTTCCAGGAAGGTGTGGACGCCCTTGGCGGCGAGCGCGCGCACGGCGTCACCGAACCGCACGCTCGCCCGGACGTGCCGCACCCAGTAGTCGGCGCAGGCCAGTTCGTCGTCACCGGCGAGTTCACCCGTGACGGTGGAGACGACCGGGATGCGGGCAGTGGCGTACGTGACGCTCTCGGCGACCGCACGGAAGTCGTCGAGCATCGGCTCCATGAGCGGCGAGTGGAAGGCGTGCGACACGGCGAGCCGCTTGGTGCGCCGGCCCTCGCCCGCGAAGTGTTCGGCGAGCGCCAGGGCTTCGGTCTCGCCGCCGGAGACGATCACGGAACGCGGTCCGTTGAGAGCCGCGATCCCGGTCTCCGGGGTGAGCAGCGGCGTCACCTCGTCCTCGGACGCCTCCACGGCGACCATCGCCCCGCCCGGCGGCAGCGCCCGCATCAGCCGGCCACGGGCGGCGACCAGCTTCGCGGCGTCCGCGAGGGACAGCACCCCGGCCACATGCGCCACGGCGAACTCGCCCACCGAGTGCCCGGCCAGGAAGTCCGGCCGCACCCCCCAGGACTCGACCAGCCGGTACAGCGCCACCTCGCACGCGAACAGCGCCGGCTGGGCCAGCCCCGTACCGTCGAGCAGTTCCCGGTCCTCCCCCCACATCGCCGCCCGCAGCGAGTCGTCGAGGTGTGCGTCGAGCGCGTCCACGGCCTCGTCGAAGGCGCGGGCGAAGACCGGGTACGCGGCGTGCAGCTCCCGCCCCATGCCGAGGCGTTGGGCGCCCTGCCCGGTGAACAGGACGGCGCTCAGTGCGTCGGGCCTGGCCTCGCCGGTGACGACGGCGTCTGCGGACCCGTCCGCGACGGCGCGCAGCGCCCGTACGAGATCGGCGTGCCCGGCGGACGCCTGCGTGTCGGCGACGACCACGGCCCGGTGCTCCAGGGCGGCACGGGTGGTGGCGAGCGACCAGCCGGTGTCGGCGAGGGGGACGGCCGGGTGGGCCTCCAGATGGTCGGCGAGCCGGGCGGCCTGCGCGGCCAGGGCCTCGGGACGCCGGGCGGAAACCAGCACCGGGACGAACCGGGGGACGGCGCCCTCGCCCGTACGCTCGCTGTCGGCGGCGTCCGACGCCGCGTCTTCCCCCGCGGCAGGGCTCTTAACCGGGCGCTCCCCGGCGGCGGTGCCCTTCGCCGTACCCTCCGCGTCAGTGGCGGAAACGGCTGCGGCCGGTGAATCGGCCGCAGCCGGTGCTTCTTCCACGATCACATGGACGTTCGTGCCGCTCAGCCCGAACGACGACACCCCGGCCCGCTTGGCACGCCCCAGGTCCGGCCACGCGACGGGCTCGGTCAGCAGGCGTACGCTGCCGGCGCTCCAGTCCACATGGGGGCTCGGCTCGTCCACATGCAGGGTGCGCGGCAGGACGCCCGCCTTCATCGCCTGCACCATCTTGATCACCCCGCCGACACCGGCGGCCGCCTGGGCGTGGCCGATGTTCGACTTGAACGAGCCCAGCCACAGCGGCCGGTCCGCGGCCCGCTCGCGCCCGTACGCGGCGATGAGGGCCTGCGCCTCGATCGGGTCGCCGAGGGTGGTGCCGGTGCCGTGCGCCTCGACGGCATCCACATCGGCGGGGACGAGGCCGCCGGAGGCCAGAGCCTGCTGGATGACGCGCTGCTGCGAGGGGCCGTTCGGCGCGGTCAGCCCGTTGGACGCGCCGTCCGAGTTCATGGCCGAACCCCGCACGACGGCGAGGACGGGGTGCCCGTTGCGCCGGGCGTCGGACAGCCGCTCGACAAGGAGCATGCCCGCGCCCTCGGACCAGGTGGTGCCGTCGGCCGCCGCCGCGAAGGACTTGCAGCGCCCGTCCGGTGCCAGACCGCGGTCCTGGCTGAAGCCCACGAAGGAGTCCGGGCTCGCCATGACGGTCACCCCGCCCGCGAGCGCCAGCGCGCACTCGCCGCTGCGGACGGACTGCACGGCGAGGTGGAGAGCGACGAGCGAGGACGAGCAGGCCGTGTCCACAGTGACGGCGGGACCCTCAAGGCCCAGCGTGTAGGCGATGCGCCCGGAGGCGACGCTCGCCAGGCCACCGGTCCCGCCGCCGCCCGGATAGTCGTGGTAAACCACCCCGGCGAACACCCCGGTCCGGCTGCCCTTCAGCGACGTCGGGTCGATGCCGGCCCGCTCGATGACCTCCCAGGACACCTCCAGGAGCAACCGCTGCTGCGGGTCGGTGTCCCGCGCCTCACGCGGGCTGATCTTGAAGAAGTCCGCGTCGAAGTCCCCCGCGTCGTGCAGGAAGCCGCCCTCGCGGCAGTACGTCCTGCCCGGCGTCGAGGGCTCGGGGTCGTACAGGGCCTCCATGTCCCAGCCACGCCCGTCCGGGAACAGCGAGACGGCGTCCCGGCCCGCGTCCACGAGCTCCCACAGGTCCTCGGGCGAAGCGATGCCCCCCGGAAAACGGCAGCCCATGGCCACGATCGCGACCGGCTCACTGGCCCGCGCCTCGGCCTCCGACAACTGGCGTCGGGTGCGCTGGAGTTCCGCGGTGGCGCGCTTGAGATAGTCCCGGAGCTTGTCGTCGTTGCTCATCGAACCTCAACCAATCTGCAGCTGATCGCTGGCTAGGAGATGCCGAATTCGCTGTCGAGCACGTCGAACAGCTCCTCGTCGGTGACCGTTTCGAAGTCGGGCCCCTCGCCCGCCGACACCGGGTCGCCCTGTGCGTCGCGCCACCGCCGCACGATGGCTTCCAGCCGGGCGGTGATCGCATCGGCTTGGGCGCTGACCGTTTCGGCGTCCCCTCCGGCGGGAAAGCCGCCCAGCGCGTCCTCGATCCGGTCCAGTTCCGCGAGCACCGCGGCGGCCGGATCACCGGCCCCCGCACCCGGCTGGGCGGCCAGGCAATCCGCCAGGAACGCGGCGACGGCACGCGGGGTCGGATAGTCGAAGATCAACGTGGCGGGCAGATCGCACCCGGACGCGGCGGTCAACCGCTTACGCAGCTCCACAGCCGCCAGCGAGTCGAAGCCCATGTCCCGGAACGCCAGATCCGTCTCCACGACGCTCACGGACGCGTGCCCGAGCACCGCCGCCACATGCGTACGCACCAGCGCCAGCAGCACCCGCCCTGCCTCGGCCGGCCCGAGCCCCGCCAACTCCGCCCGCAGCCCGGCCGCAGCCTGCTGCGACTCCTCGGCCGTGGGCACCTCGTGCACCGCCCCCGGCGCTGTGGAGGTGCCGCTACCGAGGGTGGTGCCGCGGCCCTCGACCCAGAAGCGGGTGCGCTGGAAGGCGTACGTGGGCAGCTCGACCCGGCGCGCCCCGCTCCCGGCGAAGTACGCCTCCCAGTCCACGCGGACACCCTGTGCGTACAACCGCCCCACCGCACCGACCAGGGATTCTGCCTCGGGCCGGTTCCTGCGCAGCAGCGGTACGAGCGCGGCCTCCTCGTCGGCCACGGAGGCCGCGCCGAGAGCGGTGAGAACAGCATCCGGGCCGACCTCTACGAACGTACGAACCCCGAGGGCTTCGGCGGCGTTCACGGCATCGGCGAACCGGACGGGGCGACGGACCTGGTCGACCCAGTAGTCGGGGGACTGCCAGTCGGTGGAGAGGGTGCCGGAGACGGTCGATATGACGGGGATACGGGGTTCGTTGAAGGTGAGTGGGGTGGCGATGGCTCGGAAGTTGTCGAGCATCGGGTTCATGAGGGAGGAGTGGAAGGCGTGTGAGACGGGAAGGCGGCTGGTCTTGCGTCCGAGGGCGGTGAAGTGCTCGGCGATGGTGTGCGTTTCGGCTTCGGTTCCGGAGACGACGACGGCCTGGGGTCCGTTCACCGCGGCGATTTCTACGCCGGGGGTAAGAATCGGCCCGACCTCATCTTCGGACGCCTGCACAGCGACCATCGCGCCACCTGCGGGCAGGGCCTGCATCAGGCGACCACGAGCAACGACGAGCTTCGCCGCGTCCGTCAGGGAGAGCACTCCGGCGACATGTGCGGCGGCCAGCTCCCCGATCGAGTGACCGATGACGACGTCCGGCTTGACGCCCCAGCTCTCGACCAGCCGGAACAGCGCGACTTCGAAGGCGAAGAGGGCGGGCTGCGTGTACGCGGTGGAGTTGAGCGCATCGGCGTCGTTCCCCCACATCACCTCCCGCAACCCCGTGGCGAGGTGCGCGTCTACCTCACCGCAGACCGCGTCAAACGCCTCCGCGAACACCGGGAACGCCTCGTACAGCTCACGCCCCATACCGAGCCGCTGCGCACCCTGACCCGTAAACAGAATCGCCGACTTCCCGCCCCGGCGAGCCCGGTCCACGATCACCGCAGGGTGGTCGTTCCCCTCCGCCAGCGCGGTCAGCGCCTCCGCGTGGTCGGCCCCCTCGTGTCCGAGGACGACCGCCCGATGAGTGAAGGCGGTCCGTGTGGTGGCCAGGGAGAGCCCGATGTCCGCCGCATCGGTGTGGTCGGGCCCTCCCAGGACCTGTTCCCGCAGGCGGGCGGCCTGAGCGCTGAGGGCCTGCTCAGACTTTGCCGACACCACCCAAGGAACTACGGGGAGCGCGGCCCGCACGACCGTCTCCCCCGCCTCTTCCGGCGCCTCCTCGACGATCACATGGGCGTTCGTCCCGCTGATCCCGAAGGAGGACACCCCGGCCCGCCGTACCGCACCGCCGGAGACCCAGGGTCGTGACTCGGCCAGCAGGTCGACGGCGCCGTCCGCCCACTCGACCTGGTCCGAAGGCGTTTCGGCGTACAGGGACTTGGGAAGCACGCCGTGGCGCATCGCCATGACCATCTTGATGATGCCCGCGACACCCGCCGCCGCCTGGCTGTGGCCCATGTTCGACTTGATCGACCCGAGCCACAGCGGACGGTCGGCCGGCCGCTCCTGCCCATAGGTCTCCAGGAGCGCCTGCGCCTCGATCGGGTCACCGAGCGTCGTCCCTGTGCCGTGCGCCTCGACCGCGTCAACCTCGGCGGCTGTCAGGCCCGCGTCCTCCAGGGCCCGGCGGATCACGCGCTGCTGGGCGGGTCCGTTGGGGGCGGTGAGGCCGTTGCTGGCGCCGTCCTGGTTGAGCGCGGAGCCACGGATCACGGCGAGCACGGGGTGACCGTTGCGCCGTGCGTCGGACAGCCGCTCCAGGACCAGGACGCCCGCGCCCTCCGAGCAGGCGACGCCGTCCGCCGAAGCGGAGAAGGACTTGGACCGGCCGTCGGAGGCAAGGCCCTGCTGCGTGCTGAAGTAGACGAACATGTCGGGCGTCGACATGACCGTCACCCCGCCGGCCAGGGCGAGCGAGCACTCACCGGAACGCAGCGCCTGCGCCGCCATGTGCAGCGCCACCAGCGACGACGAGCACGCCGTGTCCACGCTGACCGCAGGCCCTTCGAGCCCCAGCGTGTACGCCACCCGGCCCGACACCACACTGCCGGCCGTGGTCGATCCGGGCTCCGCGCCGAGCGCGTAGTCGTGATACATCACCCCGGCGAACACACCGGTCGACGAACCCTTGAGCGTCGTCGGATCGATCCCGGCCCGCTCGATCGCCTCCCACGACACCTCAAGCAGCAGCCGCTGCTGCGGGTCCGTCACCACGGCCTCGTTGGGGCTGATCCCGAAGAACACCGGATCGAACTCCGGGGCCTCGTACAGGAAGCCGCCCTCGCGCGCGTACGTCTTGCCGGGCTTCCCCGGTTCGGGGTCGTACACACCTTCGTCCCAGCCCCGGTCCGTGGGGAACTCGCCGATGGCGTCCACACCGTCCGCGACGAGCCGCCACAACTCCTCGGGCGTCGTCACCCCGCCCGGATAGCGACAGCCCATGCCGACGACGACTATCGGGTCGTCGTGGTGGGTACCGCGTCCGGAAGGCCCTGCCTCTTCGAGGCGGCGCTCCGCGTCCGCCAGCCGCCGGCGTGCGTCGCGCAGATCGGTCGTAGCCCGCTTCAGGTATTCGAGAAGTCGCTCTTCGTTGCTCACAGAGACTCACTCCCTCTGGTAGACGATCCGTGGCGACTCACTCACGCGGCGTCCAACGTTGATCGGATTCGAACGCTACTGAGCGCTCCGAGGGGCGGCCTACCCTTAGCCCACCCCTGCCGCGGGCCCCTGTACGACGGGGCACCGACACGTGAAGAGCCGGGGTGCGTGGCGGCTGCCGTACAGCCGCCACGCACCCCGGCCGGGGCCCCGTTCCGCCCGGTGAAGCGGTGCCGGGGGTCAGGGGGTCGCGGGGGTTCCCAGCTCGTTGTCGAGGATGTCGAACAGCTCGTCCGCGGTGACCGAGTCCAGGTCCTGCCCGTCGCCCGCTTCCACGTCCGTGCCCGGCTGCGGTTCGTCGAGGCGGCCGGCGAGCTCCCGCAGCCGCTGTACGAGCTTGGCGCGTTCGGGTCCGGCGGGTGGTGCGTCGGTGGTGAGCAGGGCCTCCAGCTTCTTGAGGTCCGTCTCCACCCTGGACACGGGCACGGCCGGGACCAGACGGGCGGCGATGTACGCGGCGACCTCCGCCGCGCTCGGGTAGTCGAAGATCAGCGTCGCGGGCAGTCGCACCCCGCTGACCGCCGAGAGCTGGTTGCGCAGTTCCACCGAACCCAGGGAGTCGAAACCCAGCTCCCCGAATGCGCGGTCCGGCTCGATCGCTTCCCCGGAGGCATGCCCGAGGACCGCCGCCGCGTGCCCTCGTACGACATCCAGGACGATCCCGGTCCGCTCGTCCTCGTCGCATCCCGCCACTCGCGCGGCGAGCCAGGCCCCCTTCGCCGTACCGGCTGCGGCCCGCTTTCGAACAGGCGGTGCGATGGACCGCAGAAGAGCGGGGAGTTCGTCGGTACGGGCGCGCAGGGCGCCTTGATCGACCCGGAGGGGAACGGTGGCCGCGATACCGGAAGCGAGAGAGGCATCGAACAGGGCGAGGGCCTCCGTCTCGGACAGGGCGGGCGTCCCGGCCCTGCGCATGCGCTCCAGGTCGGCATCGGCCAGGTGGGAGGCCATGCCGGTGTCCACGGCCCAGAGCCCGAAGGCCATGGCGGTCGCCGGAAGTCCTTCGGCGTGACGTTTGGCGGCGAGCGCGTCAAGGAAGACGTTGGCCGCCGCGTAGTTGCCCTGACCGGCCGCCAGCACGAGACCACCGGCCGACGAGAACATCACGAACGCCGACAGCCCCAGGTCAGCGGTCAGCTCATGCAGATACCAGGCCGCGTCCACCTTCGGCCGCAGCACCGTATCCACGCGCTCGGGCGTCAGCGCCCCCACCATCCCGTTGTCCGCGACACCGGCCACATGCACGACACCGGACAGCGGGTACGCCGGGTCCACGGACGCGATCACGTCGGCCAAGGCGTCCCGGTCCGCCACGTCGCAAGCCGCCACAGCGACCGCCGCACCGAGGCCGGTCAGTTCCGCGACCAGTTCGGCGGCACCCGGTGCCTCCGCGCCCCGGCGCCCGACCAGCAGCAAATGCCGCACGCCGTGCGCGGCCACCAGATGCCGGGCGACGCGCGCGCCCAGCCCACCGGTACCGCCGGTGACCAGCACCGTTCCATCGACGTCCCACACGGCAGTACCTGTCTCATCGGCCGGAACCGCCGCCGGGACCAGACGCGGCACCCGTACCTCGCCGTCGCGCACCAGCAACTCCGGCTCGCCCAGGGCCACCAGTCGGCTCAGCGGGACCGAGCCATCGGAGTCGATCAGCACGAACCGGCCCGGATTCTCCGCCTGCGCGGCACGGACCAGCCCCCACACGGGAGCCTGCCTGACATCCGCCGTCCCTGCTCCCACCGCGCCCCGTGTGACGACCGCCAGCACCGCACCCTCCGGCCGGTCCACGGCGAGCCAGTCCTGCACGGCCTCCAGTGCCCGGCCCAACACGCCGCGTACCGCACCCGGCACATCAGCGGCGACCTCTTCCTCCACCACGCACTCGTAAACCTCGGGCAAGGGTGAATCGTCCGCCCCGTCGCCCAGGGCCACGGGCTGCCAGTCCACCGCGAGCAGCGAGTCAGCGGCTCCGGAGCCCGACTGCTGATCCCAGACGGGCCGGGAGAGCAGGGACTCCACCGACAGCACAGGCGCGCCGTGCTCGTCGGCGACGGTCAGCGAAAGCCCGTCCTGCTGGGCGACGGGCCGAACCCGCACCCGGAGCGCGGTGGCCCCGGCCGCGTGCAGGGCGACGCCGTTCCAGGCGAAGGGAAGCAGGGTCTGCCCGCCGTCCTCACGACCCGGAATGGCCAGCAGGCCGACATGCATCGCCGCGTCCAGCAGGGCGGGGTGCAGGCCGAAACGTGCCGCGTCCTCGTGGGCGGACTCGGGCAGGCGAACCTCCGCGTACAGCTCCTCACCGAGGCGCCAGGCCGCGGTGAGGCCCTGGAACACCGGCCCGTAGTGGTAGCCCGCCTCCGCGAGATCCCGGTAGGCGCCCTCGACGGCCAGTTCCTCGGCCCCGGCCGGCGGCCACTCCATGAGCGCGTCCGCCACGGCTTCGTCAGCCACGGGGGCGAGGACCCCTTCGGCGTGGCGGGTCCACGGCATGTCCGGCTGATCGTCGGCGCGCGAGTGCACCGACACGCTGCGGCGTCCGGTCTCGTCGGCCGCCCCGACCGCCACCTGGACAGCGACGCCGCCGAGGGGATTCAGCACAAGGGGGGCCTGAAGCGTCAGCTCCTCCAGCAGCCCGCAGTCGAGTTGCTCGCCGGCCCGGACGGCCAGTTCCACGAACCCGGTGCCGGGCAGCAGCACGCTCCCGAGGACGTTGTGGTCCACGATCCAGCCGTGCGTCCCGGCGGACAGTCGGCCGGTGAGCACGGCCCCGCCGTCGTCGGGCAGAACGACGGCCGCGCGGAGCACCGGGTGGTCGAGCGCAACCTGTCCGGAAGCGGCGACGGCCCCACCCTCGGACGTGGGCGCCTCAAGCCAGTATCGGGAACGCTGAAAGGCGTACGTGGGCAACTCGACGGTCCGCGCCTTGGCACCGGCGTACAACGCCTTCCAGTCCATCCGCCCGCCGCCCACGAACACCCGGGCGAGGCCGCCGACCAGGGCCTCCGACTCGGGCCGGCTCCTGCGCACCAACGGTACGAATCCGCTGGTCCCCTCACCGGCCGCGCCGGCACCGAGGGCTGTGAGCACAGCGTCCGGACCGACCTCGACGAACGTACGAACTCCGAGGGCCTCGGCGGTGTTTACGGCATCCGCGAAACGGACAGGTTGGCGGACCTGGTCGACCCAGTACCCAGGTGACTGCCAGTCGGACGAGACGAGCCCTGTGACGGTGGAGACGACGGATATACGGGGCTCATTGAAGGACAGTTCAGCAGTGACGGCCCGGAAGTCGTCCAGCATCGGGTCCATCAGCAAGGAATGGAACGCGTGCGAGACGGGAAGACGGCTGGTCTTCCGCCCGAGCGCGGCGAAGTGCTCACCGATGCTGAGCGCCTCGGACTCCACTCCGGAGACGACCACGGACCGGGGGCCGTTGACGGCGGCGATTCTTACCCCTGGGGTAAGAATCGGACCAACCTCATCTTCAGTCGCCTGCACCGCAACCATCGCCCCACCGGAAGGCAGCGCCTGCATCAACCGACCACGCGCAACAACGAGCTTCGCCGCATCGGCCAGAGACAACACCCCGGCGACATGCGCGGCGGCCAGCTCCCCGATCGAGTGCCCCACCACCACATCAGGCTTGACGCCCCACGACTCCACCAGCCGAAACAGCGCCACCTCAAAGGCGAACAGTGCGGGCTGCGTGTACGCGGTGGAGTTCAGCGCCTCCGCGTCGTTCCCCCACGCCACCTCCCGCAACCCACGATCCAGGTGCGCATCTACCTCACCGCACACCGCATCAAACGCCTCAGCGAACACCGGGAACCCGGCGCACAACTCACGCCCCATACCGAGCCGCTGCGCACCCTGCCCCGTAAACAGGAACGCCGTCCTACCCTTCGCGGCCACTCCCCGAACCACCGCCGGGTGCTCCTCGCCGGCCGCCAACGCCGCCAACGCGTCTACGTGGTCACCGAGTACGACGGCCCGGTTCTCGAACACCGACCGCGATGCCACCAGCGAGTGGCCAATGTCCGCTACCTCGTGGTCACCGGTGACGGACAGCAGTCGGGATGCCTGCGCGGTCAGGGCTCCCGCACTCTTCGCGGTCACCACCCAGGGGGTCAAAGCCAGTTCGCTCCCCGGCTCGTCAGCCACGGAGCCCATGGGCGCCTCGGGCGCCTCCTCCACAATGACGTGCGCATTCGTCCCACTGAGCCCGAACGACGACACCCCGGCCCGACGCGGGTGCCCGGTCGGCGCCCATTCCCGCGCCTCCGTCAGCAGCTCCACGTCACCCTCGGACCAGTCGATCTGGTCCGAACGCTCCCCGGCGTGCAGGGTGGGCGGCAGCACACCGTGCCGCATCGCCATCACCATCTTGATGATCCCCGCAACACCAGCAGCCGCCTGCGTGTGACCCATATTCGACTTGACCGACCCCAACCACAGCGGCCGACCCTCCGCACGCCCCTGCCCATACGTGGCAAGCAACGCCTGCGCCTCGATCGGGTCACCGAGGCGCGTGCCCGTGCCGTGCGCCTCCACCGCGTCCACCTCCGCAGCCGTCAGCCCCGCGTCGGACAGTGCCTGGCGGATGACGCGCTGTTGGGCGGGCCCGTTGGGCGCCGTGAGTCCATTGCTCGCGCCGTCCTGGTTGAGCGCCGAACCCCGGACCACCGCCAGCACGGGGTGGCCGTTGCGCCGGGCGTCCGACAGGCGCTCCAGGAGCAGCACGCCCGCGCCCTCGCCCCACCCCGTACCGTCCGCACCCGCCCCGAAGGACTTGCAGCGGCCGTCCGGCGAGAGTCCGCGCTGCTCGCTGAAGTACACGAGCATGTCGGGGGTGGACATGACCGTCACACCGCCAGCCAGGGCGAGTGAGCACTCGCCCGAGCGCAGCGCCTGCGCCGCCGTGTGCAGTGCGACGAGCGACGAGGAGCAGGCGGTGTCCACGGTGACCGCGGGGCCCTCCAGACCAAGCGTGTACGCGACCCGGCCGGACACCAGGCTTCCCGCCGTACCCCCGGCGTAATCGTGGTACATCACACCGGCGTATACCCCGGTACGGCTGCCCTTGAGAGTCGTCGGGTCCACGCCGGCGCGCTCGATCGCCTCCCACGCCACCTCAAGAAGCAAACGCTGCTGAGGGTCCATCGTCAGTGCTTCGCGCGGACTGATCCCGAAGAAGTCCGGATCGAACTCCGCCGCGTCGTAAAGAAATCCACCGTCCCGCGCGTACGACTTACCCGGAACACCGGGCTCCGGGTCGTAGACGTCCGGGTCCCAACCCCGGTCGCCGGGAAGCGGGGCGATGGCGTCCACTCCGTCCGCGACCAAGCGCCACAGCTCGTCCGGGGTGGTCACCCCGCCCGGATAGCGGCAGGCCATACCCACGATGACGACCGGATCGTCGGCGCCCGCGCGCACGGCGGCTGCCTGCGCGGGTTCGCGGTTCGCGTCCGGAGTGCCGTCGAGGAGTTCCAGGACGAACGAGGCCACGGCCTCGGCGGTCGGGTGGTCGAAGATCAGAGTCGCGGGCAGCCTGAGCCCGGTCTCGGCGTCGAGCCGGTTGCGGAGTTCCACGGCCGTCAGGGAATCGAAGCCCAGCTCGTCGAAGGCGCGCCCCGGTTCGATGGCCTCGCCCGACGCATGCCCGAGGACGGCCGCAATTTTCGCCCGCACCAGTTCCAGGACGGCCTCGGCCCGGGCATCGCCGGTCAGTCCCGCGAGACGGGTACGCAGGACCGACGTGCCCCCGCCACGCGCAGCCCGGCGGCCGGGGCCGCGTACGAGGCCACGCAGCATGGCGGGGGTGTCATCGGCGTGTGCACGCAGGACGGTGAGGTCGAGGCGTACGGGAACCGAGGCGGGCAGGCCCGGTCGCACGGCGGCGTCGAACAGGGCGAGGCCCCGGTCGGCGGGGGTCGCGGGGGTGCCGGCGTCGCGCATGCGGTCCAGTTCGGCCGCGCCGAGCCCGGTGCCCATGCCGCCGGGGGTGTCCCACAGCCCGAAGGCCAGGGAAGAGGCGCGGAGGCCTTCGGCATGACGTGTGGCGGCGAGCGCGTCGAGGAAGGCATTGGCCGCCGCGTAGTTGGCCTGCCCCGTGGAGCCGAGGGTGCCGGCGACGGAGGAGAACAGGACGAACGCGGTGAGGTCCAGGTCGCGGGTCAGCTCGTGCAGGTGCCAGGCGGCGTCCGCCTTGGGTGCGAGGACAGCTCGGAGACGGTCGGCGGTCAGCGAGGTGAGCATCGCGTCGTCCAGGACACCGGCCGCGTGGACGACGGCCCGCAACGGGTGCGCGGAGTCCACCTCGGCCAGCAGCGCGGCAACGGCCGCACGGTCCGAAACATCGCACGAGGCGAACTTTACGCTCGCACCCGCTTCGGCCAGTTCTGCCCGCAGTTCGTCCGCTCCGGGTGTCTGGGCGCCCCGGCGGCCGACGAGCAGCAGGTGTCGTACGCCGTGCACGGTGACCAGGTGGCGGGCGACGAGCGCGCCGAGGCCACCCGTTCCTCCGGTGATCAGTACGGTGCCGTCCGCGTCCCACACCGGTTCGGCCGAAGCGGGTCCGGTGACGCGGGCCAGCCGAGGAAGCAGCGCACGCCCGTCGCGTACGGCGGACTCCGGCTCATCGGCGGGCCCGGTGTGCGGAAGGCCCTCGGGGGCATCGGTGTCGAGCAGCAGGAATCGGCCGGGGTTCTCCGCCTGCGCGGCCCGGACGAGGCCCCAGACCGGGGCCTGTCGTACGTCGGCCGGCTCGCCGTCCTTGGCGGCGACCGCACCGCGTGTGACGACGAGAAGGGTGGCGGCGGCGAACCGCTGGTCCGCCAGCCACTGCCGTACGACGTCCAGGACGTGCACCGTCACAGTGTGGGCGGCAGTGGGCAGGCCGTGCCCCGCTTCGACCGCGACCGGGGCGCAGTCCAGGACGACGGTGCCGGTCACGGGGCCCTCGGCGGGCAGGTCGGTCCAGCGCTGCAATGTGCCGGACGCGGGAGTGGCGGCGCCCGCCTGTTGCCAGACGACCCGGTACAGCGGGTCCGTGGCACTACCCGTCCCGCCGGGTGCCGAATCCATCGCCCGGCCGACGACTCCGCCGACCGCGGCGACCGGGGCACCGGACGCGTCGGCGATCTCCAGGGACAGCGACTCCGGGGTGGGCCTCGACAGACGTACGCGGGCCGCCGACGTGCCGTCCGCGTACAGCCGTACGTCCTTCCAGACGAACGGCAGCACCGTTGCCCCGTCCGACTCCTCCACGCTCTCCACCAGCGCGACGTGCATCGACGCGTCCAGCAGGGCCGGGTGAAGCCCGTAGTCATCGCCCGGTACGTCGTCGCCCAACGTGACCTCGGCGTGAAGTTCGCCGCCGAGCCGCCAGGCCGCCGTCAGCCCCTGGAAGGCGGGCCCGTACGCGAGTCCCTGCGCGCGCAGAACCTCGTACGCGCCGTCGAGCGCGAGCGGCACCGCCCCTGCGGGCGGCCACGCCGACAATTCGAAGCCGGGCTCCTCGATCTCCTCGGCCAGCACGCCTTCCGCATGCAGCACCCAGTCGGCCTCGGGCACACCCTCCTGCCGCGCGTACACGCCGACCGTCCGCAGGGCGGACTCGTCCGCCGCCCCCACGACGACCTGTACGGCGACGGCACCGTCCTCGGGCAGAACGAGCGGCGCGTGCAGGGCCAGTTCCTCAAGCACCGCGCAGCCGACCTGGTCACCGGCCCGAATGGCAAGTTCGACGAACCCGGCGCCGGGGAAGAGCACGGCATCACGCACCACATGGTCCGCGAGCCACGGCACAGCCGCCACGGCCAGCCGCCCGCTCAGCACCGCGCCCCCGGAGTCAGCCAGGGTGACCACGGAACCGAGCAGCGGATGCGCATGGGGCGCACTCCCCGGCTTCACCGCGTCCAACCAGAACCGGGTGCGCTGGAAGGGGTACGTAGGCAGGTCGACCCGGCGCGCGCCCCTACCCGCGAAGAACGCCTCCCAATCGACCCGCACCCCGTCCACGTACAACCGCCCCAGCCCGCCCACCACGGACTGGGGCTCCGCGCGCCTCTTGCGTACGAGGGGAACGAAGGAGCTGTCCTCCTCAGCGGCTGAGGCGACCCCGAGGGCGGTCAGGACAGCGTCCGGGCCGATCTCCACGAACGTGCGGGCACCGAAGGCTTCGGCGGCGTTTACGGCGTCGGCGAAGCGGACAGGGCGACGGACCTGGTCGACCCAGTACTCCGGCAACTGCCAATCCGACGACAGTGCACCGGACACCGTAGAGACGACAGGCGTACGCGGCTCGTTGAACATCAACCCGGCAGTGACGGCCCGGAATTCGTCCAGCATCGGTTCCATCAGCGAGGAATGGAACGCGTGTGAAACGGAAAGGCGCCTGGTCTTCCGCCCGAGGGATGCGAAGTGCTCGCCCACGGTAGCCGCCTCGGACTCCACTCCGGAGACGACCACAGACCGGGGGCCGTTGACGGCTGCGATTCCTACCCCGGGGGTAAGAATCGGCCCAACCTCATCTTCAGTCGCCTGCACAGCAACCATCGCCCCACCGGAAGGCAGGGTCTGCATCAACCGACCACGCGCGACAACGAGCTTCGCCGCATCCGCGAGAGACAACACACCCGCGACATGCGCGGCGGACAACTCCCCGATCGAGTGACCGATGACGATGTCCGGCTTGACGCCCCAGCTCTCCACGAGACGGAACAGCGCCACTTCGAAAGCGAAGAGAGCGGGCTGCGTGTACGCGGTGGAGTTCAGCGCATCGGCGTCGTCCCCCCACACCACCTCCCGCAACCCACGATCCAGATGCGCGTCTACCTCACCGCACACCGCATCAAACGCCCCCGCGAACACCGGGAACGCCTCGTACAGTTCCCGCCCCATACCGAGCCGCTGCGCACCCTGCCCCGTAAACAGAAACGCCGACTTACCAACCGCCCGCGTCACCCCCCGCACCAGCCCCGCATGCTCCTCGCCCGCCGCCAGCGCCGCCAGCGCACCCGCACGATCACCGAGCACCACCGCGCGATGGCTGAACGCCGTGCGAGTGGTGGCCAGGGAGAACCCGATGTCCTCCGCCCGGCCCTCATCAATCGTGGTGAGCAGCCGTGACGCCTGGGCGGACAGGGCTGCCGGGGTCTTCGCGGACAGCACCCACGGCGTGACGGCCGGACCAGCAGCCACCTCACCAGGCGCAGAAGCGGCAGGAGCGGCAGAAGCCACAGCCTCCTCCGGCGCCTCCTCCACGATCACGTGCGTGTTCGTCCCGCTCAGCCCGAACGACGACACCCCGGCCCGGCGCGGCCGCCCGGCCGGCGACCATTCCCGCGCCTCCGTCAGCAACTCCACCGCCCCCGCCGACCAATCCACCTGGTCCGAGGGGGTGTCGATGTGGAGTGAAGGGGGAAGGACGCCGTGGCGCAGGGCCATGACCATCTTGATGATGCCCGCGACACCGGCAGCCGCCTGGGTGTGCCCGAAGTTCGACTTCACCGAGCCCAGCCACAGCGGCCGGTCCGCCGGCCGGCCCCGGCCATAGGTGGCGAGCAGCGCCTGCGCCTCGATGGGGTCACCGAGCCGGGTGCCCGTGCCGTGCGCCTCGACGGCGTCGACATCGGCGGTCGACAGGCCGGCATCCGCGAGGGCGTTGCGGATCACGCGCTGTTGCGCGGGCCCGTTCGGCACGGTCATCGCGGCCGACGCACCGTCCTGGTTGACCGCCGAGCCGCTGACCAGGGCGAGCACGGGGTGGCCGTTGCGACGGGCATCGGAGAGCCGCTCCAGCAGCAGGACGCCCGCGCCCTCGCCCCAGCCCGTGCCGTCGGCCGCTGACGCGAACGGCTTGCAGCGGCCGTCCGGGGCGAGTCCGCGCTGTCCACTGAAGTACACAAGCATGTCGGGAGTGGACATGACCGTCACACCACCCGCCAGGGCGAGTGAGCACTCGCCCGAGCGCAGCGCCTGCGCCGCCGTGTGCAGTGCGACGAGCGAGGAGGAGCAGGCGGTGTCGACGGTCACCGCCGGGCCCTCCAGACCAAGCGTGTACGCGACCCGGCCCGAGACGAAGCTTCCCGCCGCCCCGTCCGCGTAATCGTGGTACATCACACCGGCGTACACGCCGGTACGGCTGCCCTTGAGAGTCGTCGGGTCCACGCCGGCGCGCTCGATCGCCTCCCACGCCACCTCAAGAAGCAAACGCTGCTGAGGGTCCATCGTCAGTGCTTCGCGCGGACTGATCCCGAAGAAGTCCGGATCGAACTCCGCCGCGTCGTAGAGGAACGCGCCGTCCCGCGCGTACGACTTGCCGGGCAGGCCGGGCTCGGGGTCGTAGACGTCCGGGTCCCAGCCCCGGTCGGCCGGGAAGCCGGACACCGCGTCGACGCCCTCGGCCACCAGCCGCCACAGGTCCTCCGGCGTGCCGGCCCCGCCGGGGTAGCGGCACGCCATGGCCACGATCGCGATCGGGTCGTTGCTCTCGGCGGTGAGCCGGGCGTTCTCCTCGCGCAGCCGCTCGTTGTCCGTGAGCGACTTACGGAGCGCCGCCACGACCTGTTCCATCGATGTGCTGGTCACGTCATCCTCATCATCCAGCGTCGGGATCAGCTGAGTTCGCCGCCGGTCAGGGCGGCTCGTACGAGGTCGTCCACGGCCATCTCCTCGATGGCCTGCCCCGGTTCTTCGGTCGTGGTCTCTGCGGCCGAACCGGCCTGACCCGGTTCTTCGGCCGCCCCCGCCAGACCGAGGAGGGTGTCGAGCAGCCCGGCCTCGCGCAGACGGGCGGTGGGGATCGACTGGAGGGCCCGCCGGACCGCCTCGTCGTCCATGCCCGCGGCGCCGCCGGTGGCATCCTGCGCCGCCGGTTCGGGCGCCAGCTCCTCCCGCAGGAATCCGGCCAGAGCGGCCGCGTTGGGGTAGTCGAACATCAGGGTGGCGGGCAGCCGCAGCCCCGTCGCCTTCTGCAACCGGTTGCGCAGCTCGATCGCGCCGAGCGAGTCGAGGCCCAGCTCGGTGAAGCCCCGGTCGGCGGCGACCCCGGACGGGTCGCCGTGCCCGAGTACGGCGGCGGCATGGCCGCGTACCAGCTCCTCCAGATAGCGGTCCCGCTCCGGTCCCGTGTGCAGCCCGGCCAGCTTGGCGCGTACGAGGGAACCTCCGCTGTCACCGGCGCCGGCAGCCTGTACGGCGGCAGGTTTGGGGGCCTTGCGGGCGGGTAGCCCGGCCAGGCCACGCAGCAGAGCCGGGATCTCGTCGGCCCGCTCGCGAAGTGCGGCGCGGTCGAACCGGACCGGGGCGAGCAGCGCCGCGTCCTGGGCCATGGCCGCGTCGAACAGTGCGAGACCGTCCGGGAAGGACAGTTCCAGGACTCCGGAGCGGCCCATCCGACGCAGATCGGCGTCGGTGAGTTCGGGCCCTTCCCCGACCGTGCCCTCCCACAAACCCCAGGCCAGCGAGGTCGCGGCGAGGCCGGCGGCCCTCCGTTCGGCGGCGAGGGCGTCGAGGAAGACGTTGGCCGCCGCATAGGTGGCCTGTCCGGCGGGAAGGATCTGGCCTCCCGCCGAGGAGTACAGGACGAACGCCGCCAGTTCCAGGTTCCGGGTCAGCTCGTGCAGATGCCAGGCGGCGTCCACCTTCGGCCGCAGCACCTTGCCGACCTGCTCCGGGGTGACCGCCCCGACCAGCGCGTTGTCCATGACCCCGGCCGCGTGCACGACCCCGGTCAGCGGGTACTCGGCCGGGATGTCGTCCAGCAGTGCGGCGAGCGCGTACCGGTCGGCGGCGTCCACGGCGACGATCCGCACGGACGCGGCACCCGCCTCCATGAGTTCGGCGTGCAGCTCTGCCGCGCCGGGTGCGTCGGCGCCGCGCCGGCTGGTGAGGACGAGATGGCGGACGCCCTGTTCGGCGACGAGGTGCCGGGCGAGCACCGCACCCAGCAGCCCGGTGCCGCCGGTGATCAGGACGGTTCCGTCCCGGCGCCACTCCATGGCAGTACCGCCGCTGGTGGCGGGGGCGTAGCGGGGGACGAGGACCGTTCCGCCGCGTACGGCGATCTCGGTCTCGCCCGTGGCCAGGGCTGCGGGCAGGGCCGCCAGGGACTCGGGCGACGCGTCGAGATCGACGACGGTGAACCGCCCGGGGCTCTCGGCCTGTGCCGCGCGCAGCACACCCCACAGCGGTGCCTGTACGCAGTCCACCGCGTCCCCGTCCGCCGCGACGACGGCGTCACGGGTGACGAGCACCAGCCGCGTGTCCGCGAACCGCGCCTCGGCCAGCCACTGTCCGAGCGTGTCGAGGAGCCGCCCCACGGACGTACGGACCTGTTCGGGCACGCCACCCGTTGTTCCGAAGACATCGGAGACGTCCGGCGCGGTCAGCAGCACCGTGCCCGGAACCGCCGGCTCCGCGACGGCCTCGGCAAGCGTGGAGACCGACCGGATGCCTGGCAGCGCACTCCCGACGACCAGCCAGTCGTCGGTGCCGCCCACCGGTCCGCTGACGGGTTGCGGTGCCTGCCAGTCGATACGGAACAGCTCGGCGCCCCGGCCGTTCCCGCTTCCCGCCAGCTGGGCGGCGGAAACCTCGCGGACGACCAGCAATTCGACGGTGGCCACGGGCTCGCCGGTCGGAGCGGTGATCCGCAGCGCGACAGCGTCCGGACCCGGCTTCGTCAGCCGTACGCGCAGGGCGGCCGCCCCGGTGGCGTGCAGGGTAACCCCGTTCCAGGCGAACGGCAGGGCAGCCCGGACGGGCCCTTCGTGGTCCCCGTCGAAGACGCGCTCCACGTGCAGCGCCGCGTCGAGCAGCGCGGGGTGCAGGGCGAACGCGGCGGCCTCGGTGCGGGCGTGCTCGGGCAGGCCGATCTCCGCGAACAGTTCGTCCCCGCGCCGCCAGGCGGCCGTCAGCCCCTGGAACACCGGCCCGTACCCGTACCCGAGCCCGGCCAGGTCCTCGTACATCCCGCTCACGTCCACCGGCTGCGCCCCGGCCGGGGGCCAGGACTCCAGGTCCGGGACGACGGGCGCGGGCTCGACGGCGAGGACGCCCCGCGCGTTACGGGTCCACGGCGCGTCGGCCGGCAGCTCCTCGGCGCGCGAGTAGACGACGACGTCGCGCCGCCCGGCCTCGTCCGCCTCGCCCACGGTGACCTGGACGGCTACGCCGCCCTTGGCCGGCAGCAGCAGCGGCGTCTCCTGCGTCAGCTCCTCCAGCTGGGCGCAACCGGCCTCGTGCCCGGCCCTGAGCGCCATCTCGATGTACGCGGTGCCGGGCAGCAGCACACTGCCGTGCACGGCGTGATCCGCGAGCCAGGAGTGTGTGGCGACCGACAGCCGGCCGGTGAGCACCGGGGCCCCGGTCTCCGCCGAGACGACCACCGCGCTGAGCAGCGGGTGCCCGGCAGGCAACTGCCCGAGCCCGGCCGCGTCCCCGACAGTCGCGGGAGCGTCCAGCCAGTAGCGGGTGCGCAGGAAGGGGTACGTGGGAAGGTCCGCCTTCCGCGCCCCTCTTCCCGCGTGGAACGCCTCCCAGTCGACGTCCGCGCCTCGCGCCCAGGCCGCGCCGAGACCGGCCAGTGCCTCGCGGGGTTCGTCGCGGTCCTTGCGTACGAGAGGAATGAAGGCAGTGGTGTCGTCGGTGGCGGAGGCGGCGCCGAGGGCGGTGAGGATCGCGTCGGGGCCGACCTCGATGAACGTGCGGGCACCGAAGACTTCGGCGGCGTTTACGGCGTCGGCGAAGCGGACAGGGCGACGGACCTGCTCGACCCAGTACTCCGGCGACTGCCAGTCCGACGACAGAGCACCGGACACCGTAGACACGACCGGAAAGTTCGGCTCGTTGAACGTCAACTCAGCCGCGACGGTGCGGAAGTCGTCCAGCATCGGTTCCATCAGCGAGGAATGGAACGCGTGCGAGACGGAAAGACGACTGGTCTTCCGACCCAGAGCCGCGAAGTACTCGCCCACGACAACCGCCTCGGACTCCACACCCGAAACGACCACAGACCGAGGACCATTGACCGCGGCGATTTCTACCCCGGGGGTAAGAATCGCCCCGACCTCATCTTCGGACGCCTGCACAGCAACCATCGCCCCACCGGCGGGCAGGGCCTGCATCAACCGACCACGCGCTACGACGAGCTTCGCCGCATCGGCCAGAGACAGCACCCCAGCAACATGCGCAGCGGCCAGCTCCCCAATCGAGTGACCAACCACAACGTCAGGCCTGACGCCCCACGACTCCACCAGCCGGAACAATGCCACCTCGAACGCAAAAAGCGCAGGCTGCGTGTACGCGGTCGAGTTCAACGCGTCGCCGTCGTTCCCCCACACCACCTCCCGCAACCCCGTGGCAAGGTGCGCGTCTACCTCCACACACACCGCATCAAACGCCCCCGCGAACACCGGAAACGCAGCGCACAACTCCCGCCCCATCCCCAACCGCTGCGCACCCTGACCCGTAAACAGGAACGCCGTCCGTCCCTTGGTCACCGCGCCTCGTACGCCCTCGCCGGCTGCGAAGGCGTCCAGTTCACGCAGTGCGCTCTCCGTGTCCGTGGCTAGGACCAGGCCACGGTGTTCGAGGCGGGCCCGCCCGGTGGTCAGGGTGTGGGCGAGGTCGCGCAGGTCCAGGTCCGGCGCGGCGCGCAGGCGGTCGCGAAGAGCGGCGGCCTGGCGCGCAGGCGCTTCCGCGTCGGAGCCGGACAGCAGCAGGGGCAGCGGGTGTGCGAGGTCCGGGCGGGCCTGCGGCTCGTAGGCGGGCCGCTGCGGCTGCGGGGCCTCCTCCACGATCAGGTGGGCGTTGGTACCGCTGAGCCCGAACGAGGAGACGGTCGCACGACGCGGACGGTCCTCGCGGCGCGGCCAGGGCCGGGCCTCGGTAAGGAGGCGTACGTGCCCGGCCTCCCAGTCCACCTCGGGCGACGGCTCGTCCACGTGCAGGGTCTTGGGCATCAGGCCGTGGCGCAGGGCCAGGACGGACTTGATGACTCCGCTGACGCCGGCCGCGGCCTGGGCGTGGCCGATGTTCGACTTGATGGAGCCGAGCCACACCGGGTCGTCGGCGGTGCGCCCCTGGCCGTAGGTGGCGAGCAGGGCCTGCGCCTCGATCGGGTCACCGAGCCGAGTGCCCGTGCCGTGGCCCTCCACGAGGTCCACGTCGGCGGTGGTGAGGCCGCTCGCGGCGAGGGCACGCTGGATGACGCGCTGCTGAGAGGGGCCGTTCGGGGCGGTGAGGCCGTTGCTCGCGCCATCCTGGTTGATGGCGGAACCCCGGATGACGGCGAGGACGTCGTGCCCGAGACGCTCCGCGTCGGACAGCCGCTCGACGAGGAGCAGGCCGACGCCTTCCGCCCAGCCCGTACCGTCCGCGCCGCCCGCGAACGCCTTGCAGCGGCCGTCGGGAGCCAGCCCGCGCTGTTGGGCGAACTCCACATAGATCTCGGGCGTGGACATCACGGTGACGCCGCCCGCGAGTGCCATGCCGACCTCGCCGCGCCGCAGTGCCTGGCAGGCCATGTGCAGGGCGACGAGCGACGACGAGCATGCCGTGTCCACGCTCACCGCAGGCCCTTCCAGGCCGAGCGTGTAGGCGACGCGGCCGGTGAGGATGGAGGCCGCGGTGCCGTTGCCGAGGTAGCCGGCGACGTCGTCGGGGATGTGCTGGAGGCGCGAGGCGTAGTCGTGGTACATCACGCCCGCGTACACACCGGTCTGGCTGCCACGCATGGCGGTCGGGTCGATTCCGGCGTCCTCGAACGCCTCCCACGCCGACTGGAGAAGCAGCCGTTGCTGCGGGTCCATGGCGACGGCCTCACGCGGGCTGATCCCGAAGAACGCCGGGTCGAACTCGGCGGCGTCGTAAAGGAAGCCGCCTTCCCGCGCATACGTCTTTCCATGCAGGCCGGGCTCGGGGTCGTAGATTCCCTCGGTGTCCCAGCCGCGGTCGGTGGGGAACCCGGCGACGGCGTCGCGCCCCTCGGCGAGCAGGTTCCACAGGTCCTCGGCGTTGCGGACGCCGCCGGGGAACCGGCAGCTGATGCCGACGATCGCGATCGGCTCGTCGTAGGAACCCGCCGCCACCGGAGCCGGCTCGGCGATCGTCTCCTCCTGCGTGCCGCCGAGTTCGGTGTCCAGGTAGTCGGCGACGGCCCGCGTGTTGGGGTAGTCGAAAACGAGTGTTACGGGAAGTCGGAGCCCGGTCGCGGCGTTGAGCGCGTTACGCAGTTCCACCGCGGCCAGGGAGTCGAAACCCAGCTCCTTGAACGCACGGTCCACACCGACGCTGTCCGCCGAGTCGTGGCCGAGGACGGCCGCGACCTGCCCGGCGACCAGCTCGCGCAGGGTGCGTACGCGTTCGGCCGCGGTCAGGGACGCCAGTCGCCGGGCCAGGCTGTCGCCGACCGGCGCGGCAGCGGCCGTACGGCGCAGCGCCGGGCGGGCCGCGGCAGCGGCGGCACGCAGCAGCGGCGGCACGTCGGAGCCCCGTGCGTGCAGGGCTGCCGCGTCCACGAGGAGCGGGGCGACCAGGGCGTGCCGGGTGCGCAGCCCCTCGTCGAAGAGGGCGATGCCCCGGTCCGCCGGCAGGGCGGGCAGACCGAGCCGGTTCATCTTCTCCACGTCGGCGTCGGTGAGTTCGCCGCCGAGTCCGGTGTTGACAGCCCACAGTCCGTACGCGAGAGAGGTGGCGGGCAGCCCGAGGGCGTGCCGGTGGGCGGCGAGGGCGTCCAGGAAGACGTTGGCCGCCGCATAGTTGCCCTGTCCGGCGGGAAGGACGAGGCCGCCGGCGGAGGAGAACATCACGAACGCCGCAAGGTCCCGGTCGGCGGTCAGCTCGTGCAGATGCCAGGCGGCGTCCGCCTTGGGCCGCAGCACGGTGTCCAGGCTGTCCGGCGTGAGCGCGCCGATCAGGCCGGGCGCCACGACACCGGCCGCGTGCACGACCCCGCCCAGTGGGTGCGCCTGCGGAATGGCTTCGAGGACTGTGGCCAGCGCTTCCCGGTCCGAAACATCGCACGCGGCGATTCGGACATCCGCCGCCCCGGTCGCCACGAGCCGGTCGCGCAGTTCGGCCGCGCCCGGAGCGTCGAGGCCCCGGCGGCTGGTGAGCAGGAGATGGCGGACGCCGTGGCGCTCGACCAGGTGCTGGGCGACGCGCGCGCCGAGGCCGCCGGTGCCGCCGGTGACCAGCACGGTGCGCTCGCCGTCCCAGGGAGCGTCGCTCTCGGGCACGGCGGCCCGGACGAGCCTGGGGGTGAGGAAGCCGCCGTCGCGTCGGGCGAGTTCGGGCTCGCCCTGGGCCAGGGCCGCAGCCACGAGGTCCGGGAAACCGTCCGTGTCGAGGTCGTCGGCCGGGTCCACGTCCAGCAGGACGATCCGGCCCGGATTCTCGGCCTGTGCCGCCCGGACGATGCCCCACACGGGGGCCTGGGTGAGATCGGGTGCGGCGCCCCGGCCAATGGCCACGGCGCCTCGCGTCACGACGACGAGGGTCGTGGCCTCGAACCGGTCGTCGGTGAGCCAGGACTGCAGCTGGTCCAGCACATACGAGGTGGTGGTGCGGGTCGCCTCGGGCACCGGCCAGCCCGCCGGGGTCGGACGGCAGGCCAGGACGACGGCCGACGGCTCGGACAGGATCGCCAGCCCGTACTCGTCCAGCACGGCGGACGAAGACGGCAGCGGTGCGGCCGGCTGCTGGAGCGGCGTCCACTCGATGTGATGCAGAGCGTCCGAAAGAGGCCCTTCGGCCGGGGCCAGCTGATCGGCGGCAACCGGACGGCAGATCAGCGAGGACACCGTCATCACGGGGCTGCCGGTCTCGTCGGCGACGACCATCGCCGACTCCTCCGCACCCCGGATGCGCCGAACGTACACGCGCAGCGCGGCGGCGCCTGACGCATGCAGGGAGACGCCGCTCCAGGCGAACGGCAGCAGGGCTTCGGTGCCGCCCTCGCCCTGGTCGACCAGCACGTCCACATGCATGGCGGTGTCCAGGAGGGCCGGATGCAGCCCGTAGTCGCCGGCCTCGGCACGTACGGCCTCGGGCAGCGCGACCTCGGCGAACAGCTCGTCGCCGCGCCGCCAGGCCGCCGTCAGCCCCTGGAACGCAGGCCCGTACCCGTACCCGCGCTCACTCAACCGCTCGTACGCGCCCTCGACCTCGACGGGCGTGGCGCCGCGCGGCGGCCACTGTGTGAGGTCCGCACCGGGCACCTGCGGCGGTGCGCCCGTGGCAAGGAAGCCGGTGGCGTGCCGCGTCCAGACGTTCTCGGGGGCACCGTCGAGGCGCGAGTGGATGTGCAGCGGACGGCGGCCCGATGCGTCGGGGGCCCCGGCGGCGACGCGCAGGGACGCGCCACCGTGCTCGGGCAGGACGAGGGGTGCCTCCAGGGTCAGTTCCTCCAGGAGGTCACAGCCGACCTGGTCGCCGAGGCGCACGGCCAGCTCCACGAACCCGGTGCCCGGCAGCAGTACCGCCCCGTGCACGCCGTGGTCCGCCACCCAGGGCTGACCGGCCGCCGACAGCCGGCCGGCCAGCACGACCGACCCCGACTCCGGTGCCAACACGGCGGCACTGAGCACCGGATGCTCCACGGCATCCAGCCCGGCCGACGCCACGTCCCCCGTCTTCGCGGTGACATCGAGCCAGTAGCGCTTGCGCTGGAAGGCGTACGTGGGCAGGTCGACCAACGGCCCGGCGGCCCCCAACAGTCCATCCCAGTCGACGTCCGCACCCCGCGCCCAGGCCGCGCCGAGACCGGCCAGTGCCTCGCGGGGTTCGTCGCGGTCCTTCCGTACGAGAGGAATGAAGGTGGTGGTGTCGTCGGTGGCAGAGCCTGCACCGAGGGCGGTCAGGATCGCGTCGGGGCCGATCTCGATGAACGTACGAGCACCGAAGGCTTCGGCGGCGCTTACAGCGTCGGCGAAGCGGACAGGGCGCCGGACCTGGTCGACCCAGTACTCCGGCAACTGCCAATCCGCAGACAGGTCGCCAGTGACAGTGGAGACGACAGACGTGTGGGGCTCGTGGAATGCCAGTTCGGCGGCGACGGCCCGGAAGTCGTCGAGCATCGGTTCCATCAGCGAGGAATGGAACGCGTGCGAAACGGAAAGACGGCTTGTCTTCCGACCCAGAGCCGCGAAGTGCTCGCCCACGACAACCGCTTCGGACTCCACTCCCGAAACGACCACAGACCGAGGACCGTTGACCGCGGCGATTTCTACCCCGGGGGTAAGAATCGCTCCGACCTCATCTTCGGACGCCTGCACGGCGACCATCGCACCGCCGACGGGCAGGGCCTGCATCAACCGACCGCGCGCTACGACGAGTTTTGCCGCGTCGGTCAGGGACAGCACTCCGGCGACATGTGCGGCTGCCAGCTCCCCGATCGAGTGACCGATGACGACGTCCGGCTTGACGCCCCAGCTCTCAACCAGCCGGAACAGCGCGACTTCGAAAGCGAAGAGCGCAGGTTGCGTATGCGCAGTGGAGTTCAGCGCCTCCGCGTCGTTCCCCCACACCACCTCCCGCAACCCACGATCCAGATGCGCGTCTACCTCACCGCACACCGCATCAAACGCCCCCGCGAACACCGGAAACGCGGCACACAACTCCCGCCCCATCCCCAACCGCTGCGAACCCTGCCCCGTGAACAGGAACGCCGTCTTGCCCTCGCGCACGCTGTCCGCACCGGGCAGAGACTCCAGCGCGTCGGCAAGTTCCGCCCGGTCGGCGCCCAGTGCGAGCGCGCGGTGTTCCAGGGCGGCGCGGCCGGTGGCGAGGATGCGGGCGGCCGGGGCCAGGGAGGCGTCGGGGAGCTGGTCGAGCCGATCGCGTAGACGCGCGGCCTGGGCCTTCAGCGCGTCCGGAGTCGCCCCCGAGACGGGCCACGCGAGCAGTGCGGGGGACTCACCGGTCTGGGCGGCCGCCGGCTCCTCGCGCGCCGCCTCCTCCCCCGCCTCCTCGATGATCACGTGGGCGTTCGTCCCGCTGATCCCGAACGACGAGATGCCAGCACGCCTCGGATGCCCGGCCGGCGCCCACTCACGGGCCTCCGTCAGCAGCTCCACCTCACCCGCCGACCAGTCCACCTGGTCCGAAGGGGTTTCCGCGTACAGGGACTTGGGAAGCACGCCGTGGCGCATGGCCATGACCATCTTGATGATCCCCGCGACACCGGCAGCCGCCTGCGTGTGGCCCATGTTCGACTTGATGGACCCCAGCCACAGCGGCCGGCCCTCGGGCCGTTCCTGGCCGTAGGTCTCCAGGAGCGCCTGCGCCTCGATCGGGTCACCGAGCCGGGTGCCCGTGCCGTGCGCCTCGACGACGTCGACCTCGGCGGCCGACAGGCCGGCGTTGGCGAGCGCGCCACGGATCACGCGCTGTTGGGCGGGTCCGTTGGGGGCGGTGAGGCCGTTGCTGGCGCCGTCCTGGTTGAGCGCGGAGCCCCGGACCACGGCCAGCACTCGGTGGCCGTTGCGCCGCGCGTCGGACAGCCGCTCCAGGAGCAGCACGCCGGCGCCCTCGCCCCACCCCGTACCGTCCGCACCCGCCCCGAAGGACTTGCAGCGGCCGTCCGAGGAGAGGCCGCGCTGACGGGCCATGTCCAGGAAGGTGTCCGGCGTGGACATGACCGTGACGCCGCCTGCGAGGGCGAGCGTGCACTCGCCCGCCCGCAGCGCGCGGGCCGCCATGTGCAGCGCGACCAGCGACGACGAGCACGCCGTGTCCACACTGACGGCGGGCCCTTCGAGCCCCAGCGTGTACGCCACCCGGCCCGACACCACGCTGGCGAGGCTGCCGTTGCCGTGGTAGCCGGCCACATCGTCGGGGAGCGGGCCCAGCCGCAGCCCCCAGTCGTGGTACATCACCCCGGCGAACACGCCGGTGGAGCTGCCCTTCGCGGAGTGCGGGTCGATCCCGGCCCGCTCGAACGTCTCCCAGGCGACCTCCAGGAGGAGCCGCTGCTGCGGGTCCATGGCCTGCGCCTCACGCGGGCTGATCCCGAAGAACGCCGGGTCGAACTCGGCGGCTTCGTAGAGGAACGCGCCCTCCGTCGAGTACGTGCGTCCAGGCTTTCCGATCTCCGGGTCGTACAGATCGGTGTCCCAACCCCGATCGGTGGGAAAGGGGCCGATGGCATCCGAGCCTTCTGCGACGAGCTGCCACAGTTCCTCGGGCGACGACACGCCGCCCGGATAGCGGCAGGCCATGGAGACGATGACGATCGGATCGTCGTCCGTGGCACCGCCGCCGGCCACCGGAGCCACCGGACCCGCCGCCGTGGACTCGCCCAGGAGCTTGGTCACCAGGTGCTCGGCGAGGGCCGTGGCCGTGGGGTAGTCGAAGGTCAGGGTCGCGCTCAGCCGCAGCCCGGTCGCCGCCGCGAGCCGGTTGCGCAGTTCCACGGCCGCCAGCGAGTCAAACCCGGTTTCCATGAACGCGCGGGTGGCGCTGACCTCGTCGGCGCTCTGGTAGCCGAGGACAGCGGCCGTCTCGGCACGCACCATGCGCAGGACGTATGCCAGCCGGTCGGCCGCGCCCAACTCCGCGAGACGCGCCGCCAGCGGGCCGGCACCGGTGGCGGCGGGTGCCCCGGCCGCTGCCTGCGCTGCGGGCACCGTACGCGGGCGTACCAGGCCGCGCAGCAGGGTGGGCGTGCCGTCCGTGCGGTTGCGGACAGCGCGCTGGTTGACGCGTACGGGGACGACGGCCGGCTCGTACGTGGTGGTGAGGACCTTGTCGAGCTGGGCGAGGTTCTCCGCGAAGGACAGCGAGTCCAGGCCCAGGCGCTCGATGCGGGTCAGCGCGGCGGCGTCGAGCGAGGCGCCCATCCCGCCGCCACCGGCCCACAGGCCCCAGGCGAGCGAGGTCACGACCTGTCCGGTGGCGGACCGGCGGGCGGCGAGCGCGTCCAGGAAGAGGTTGGCGGCCGCGTAGTTACCCTGCCCGGCGCCGTCCAAAACGGTCGACGCGGAGGAGAAGAGGACGAAGGCGGCAAGGTCGAGGTCCGCCGTCAACTCGTGCAGATGCCAGGCGGCGTCCACCTTGGGCCGCAGCACGGTGTCGAGCCGGTCGGCGGTGAGATGGCCGACCAGTCCGTCGTCGATGACCCCTGCGGCGTGCACGACGGCGCGCAGCGGGTGCGCGGACGGGACGTCGGCGAGCAGGGCGGCGAGGGCGTCCCGGTCCGCGACATCGATGGCGCTGACCGTGGCCTCGGCGCCCGCCGCGGCCAGGTCTGCGACGAGTTCCCGTGCGCCGGGGGCGTCCGCGCCGCGCCGGCTGGTGAGGATCAGGTGCCGTACGCCGTGCTCGCGGACCAGGTGGCGGGCGAGTTCGGCACCCACGCCGCCCGTGCCGCCGGTCAGCAGCACGGTGCCGTTGTTGTCCCAGGGCGCGGGCCGTTCCTCGTCCAGGGCGGGCACGGCGGCCAGCCGGGGGACGTACAGGCGGTCGCCGCGCAGTGCCATCTCCGGCTCGGACGCGGCGGCGGCCAGGGCGCGGCCGAGGTGTGCGGCTGCGGCGTCGTCGGTGTCGAGGAGCACGAACCGGCCGGGGTTCTCCGCCTCCGCCGAGCGCACCAGGCCCCAGACGGGCGCCTGGCCGAGGTCCACATCGGTGCCGGGCACGGCGGCCCCGCTCCGGGTGACGACGGCAAGCTTCGCCCCGGCGTACCGGTCGTCCGCGAGCCACTCCTGTACGGCGGCGAGCGCGTCGGCGATGACGGCGCGCACGGCGGCGGGCACGTCGCCGTCCGGGGTGGGCGGGGTGCGGTAGACGACGACGGGCGGGACTTCCTCACCCGTGACCTCGCCAAACCCGGTAAAGGCCGCTTCACCCGAAGGGAGTTCGGTCGTATCCCAGCGCACGGCGAGCAGCGGGTCCGAGCGGTCCACGGCGAGCTGTCCGGCGGTGACCGTGCGCAGCAGCAGCGACTCGACGCGGGCGACGGGGGCCCCGGTCGCGTCGGCGACCGTCACGTCCAGTTCCTCGGGGCCGCGCGCGGCGATGCGTACGCGCACGGCGGAAGCGCCGGTCGCGTACAGGGCGGCCCTGTTCCAGGAGAACGGAATCCAGGTGCCCTCGGGCCGGTTGCCGGCCGTGGCGAGGGCGTGGTCGGCGGGGTGCAGGGCGGCGTCGAGCAGTGCCGGGTGCAGTCCGTAGCCGGGCGCGTCGGCCCGTACGTGCTCGGGGAGTTCGACGTCGGCGTACACCTCGCCGTCGAGCAGCCAGGCGGCGCGCACGCCGTGGAAGGCGGGCCCGTACCCGTAACCTTCGTCGGCCATGTCGGCGTACAGGGTGCTGACGTCGAGCGGAACGGCTCCGACCGGCGGCCAGGCACCGGACAGCGCGCCGGTGTCCGGTGCGGGCGCGGCCGGGGTCAGGGTGCCGGTGGCGTGGCGGGTCCAGGCGTCCTCGGAGGTTTCGGCACCGTCCGGGCGGGAGAAGCACTCGACGCTCCGGCGGCCCGACGCGTCGGCCGGGGCCACGACGACCTGGAGGTCCACGCCCCCGGTCGCAGGCAGTACCAACGGGGCCTGGAGGGTCAGTTCCTCGACGAGCCCGCAGCCGGTCTCCGTAGCGGCACGCAGGGCGAGTTCGACGAGGGCCGTTCCCGGCAGCAGGGTGACGCCGGCGATCGTGTGATCGGCGGTCCACGGGTGGGTACGCGGCGACACGCGTCCCGTGAGGACGGTGGTGCCGGTCCCGGCGAGGTCACCGGCCGAGGTCAGCACGGGGTGCTGCGAGGCGAGCCGGCCGAGCCCGGTGGCGGCGGACGGCTCGGGGCTCAGCCAGTAGCGGCGCGTACGGAAGGCGTACGTGGGCAGCTCGACGCGGCGCGTGGCGTGGCCCGCGTACAGCGCCTCCCAGTCGATGCGCGCGCCCCGCGCGTGGGCGAGGCCGGCGGCGCCCAGCGCCGCTCTGACCTCGTCCTTGCCGGCGCGGATCAGCGGGGCGAAGAAGGTGTCGGACTCGCGTTCCTCGGGAAGGCAGCCCTGTCCGAGGGCGCTCAGGACACCGTCCGGGCCCAGCTCCAGGAAGGTGCGGGCGCCGCCCTGTCCGACGAGCCAGTCCATCGCGTCGGCGAAGCGCACGGCGCTGCTGACGTGCCCGGTCCAGTAGTCCGGGGAGCACAGTTCGCCGGAGGTGGCGAGGCGTCCGGTGACGGTGGAGACGACGGGGATGGTGGGCGCGGAGTAGGTCAGGACGCCGGCGATCCGGCGGAACTCCTCCAGCATCGGCGCCATCAGCGGCGAGTGGAAGGCGTGGCTCACCTGGAGCCGCTTGGTCTTGCGGCCCTGCGCGGCGAAGCGTTCGGCCAGCGCGACGGTGGCCGCCTCCTCGCCGGAGAGCACGAGCGAGCCGGGGCCGTTGAGCGCGGCCACGGCGACCTGCTCGCCGAGGAACGGAGCGACCTCCTCCTCGGTGGCCCGGACGGCGATCATCGCCCCGCCGGACGGGAGTTCCTGCATCAGCCGGCCGCGGGCGCCGACGAGGATCGCCGCGTCCTCCAGGTTGAGCACCCCGGCGACATGGGCGGCCGCGATCTCGCCGATGGAGTGGCCGGCCAGGAAGTCGGGCCGGATGCCCCAGGACTCGACGAGCCGGAACAGCGCGACCTCGACGGCGAACAGCGCGGTCTGCGCGTACCGCGTCTGATCGAGCAGGGCCGCTTCCCGCGAGCCCTCCCCGGCAAACAGGGCATCCCACAGCGAGAGGTCGAGCTGGAGGTCGAGCCAGCCGATGGCGTCGGCGAGGGCGTCCGCGAACACCGGGTAGGTGTCGTACAGACGCCGGCCCATGGCGAGCCGCTGGCTGCCCTGCCCGGTGAAGAGGAAGGCGAGCCGCCCGGCGGGGAGTGCGCCGGTACGGACGTCGGCGGCGCGAGCGGGCATGGCGGGGGACCCCTTAGCCCCCGCGGCCCCTTCAGCCCTGGTGGTCCCTTTAACCCCGGCGGCCCCGGCGCCCCCGCCCCCGCCCCCGGCCGCGATCTCCCGCAGACCGGCCAACAGCTCGTCCCGGCCGTCGGCCACCACCGCGGCGCGGTGTTCGAGCGCGGCGCGGCTCGTGCCGAGCGCGTGGCCGAGGTCGGCGGCCGTGAGGTCGCCCCGCTCGTCCAGGAAGTCGGCCAGCCGGGCGGCCTGTGCGCGCAGCCCTTCCTCGGAGCGCGCGCCGACCGGCACGAGCACGGGCCCGGCGGCCGGTGCCTCCGCGGCCGGTGCCTCCGCGACCGGTGGCTCGTCGTCCGTCGGCGGTTCCTCCACGATCACATGGGCGTTGGTGCCGCTGATCCCGAAGCCGGAGACGCCGGCCCGGCGCGGCCGGTCCTGCTCGCGCGGCCACGGGACGGGCTCGGTGAGCAGCTGAACGGTCCCCGCGGACCAGTCCACATTGCCGCTGGGGGTGTCGACGTGCAGTGTGCGGGGAAGGACCCCGTTCCGCATCGCCATGATCATCTTCATCAGCCCGGCGACACCGGCGGCGGCCTGGGTGTGGCCGAGGTTCGACTTCACCGAGCCGAGCCACAGCGGCCGGTCCACGGGCCGGTCCCTGCCGTACGTGGCGATGAGGGCGCTCGCCTCGATCGGGTCGCCGAGGGTGGTGCCGGTGCCGTGCGCCTCGACCGCGTCCACCTCGTCCGCGGTCAGCCCGGCGTCGGCGAGGGCCTGGGCGATGACGCGCTGCTGGGCGGTGCCGCTGGGGGCGGTGAGCCCGTTGCTCGCGCCGTCCTGGTTGATGGCCGAGCCCCGGACGACGGCGAGGACCGTGTGCCCGTTGCGCCGCGCGTCGGAGAGCCGTTCCACGACGAGCAGGCCGACGCCCTCCGCGAAGGAGGTGCCGTCCGCGCCGTCCGCGAACGCCTTGATCAGACCGTCCGGGGCGAGTCCGCGCTGCCTGCTGAACTCCGTGAACAGGCCGGGGGAGCTGAGGACGGTGACGCCGCCGGCCAGCGCCATCGAGCACTCGCCCCGGCGCAGCGACTGCACGGCGAGGTGCAGCGAGACCAGCGAGCCGGAGCAGGCGGTGTCCACGGTGAGCGCGGGCCCCTCCAGGCCGAGCGCGTACGCCACCCGTCCGGAGGTCACGCTGAGCGCGCCGCCGGTGACGAGGTACCCGGTCAGGTTCTCGGGGGCGTCCTGCACGCGGGGCCCGTACTCGGAGGGACCGGCTCCGATGAACACGCCCGTACGGCTGCCGCGCAGCGACGTCGGGTCGATGCCGGTACGCTCCAGCGCCTCCCAGGCCGTCTCCAGGAGGAGCCGCTGCTGCGGGTCCATGGCCAGGGCCTCGCGGGGCCCGATCCCGAAGAACTCGGCGTCGAACTCGGCGGCGTCGTGCAGGAAGCCGCCGGTTTGCGTGGAGCAGGTGCCGGGAAGCGTGGGGTCGTCCGCGAACAGGGCGTCCAGGTCCCAGCCCCGGTTGTCGGGGAACGGCCCGACGGCGCTGCCGCCCGCGTCGACCAGGTTCCACAGGTCCTCGGCCGAGCGGATGCCGCCGGGGAACCGTCCGCCGATGCCGACGATCGCGATGGGCTCGCCGTCGAACGCCGCCACCGGCTCCGCGAGGGGCTGGGCGGCGGCACGTCCGGCGGGGGCGCCCAGCAGCTCCGTACGGACGTGGTCCGCGAGCAGTTCGGGGCTCGGGTGGTCGAAGGCGGCGGTCACGGGAAGGGCGAGCCCGGTCGCCGCGTTGACGCGCGCGTGCAGGTCCACGAGGGCGATGGAATCCAGCCCGAGTTCCCGGAACGGGGTTTGGGCGACGACCACCGGCTCGGTGTCGGGGCGCACCTTGCGCAGGCACGCGGCGGTGTGCTCGCAGACGAGGTCGGTCAGCAGCCGGGTCTGCTCGGACAGCGGGAGGCCCGAGAGCCGGCCGGCCAGGGCGGCGCCGGGGTCCTCGCCCGGACGGCCCGCTGAGCGTCCCCCCGGGCGGACCTCCGCGCCGGACATGTCATCAGCGACAGGATCGAAGCCCGCGGACATCTGCACGCTCCCAAGCTCGTAACGAAAGCCCCGAGTCATTCCAGCCACGGGGTGTCCGCACGCTAGGTCGCCCCCGAAGGGCGGCGACACCCCTATCCCCCCAGGTGTTGACCCTGCCCGCGCGCCCCTCGCGCCCTGGTGAAACCGCCGGTGACAGGGGTGACGGCGGACGAGATGCCTGCTGGGCCGGGGTTCCGGCGGGTCGGGGAGCGGTCAGGGGGGTGGTCGGTGTTCTCCGCGCGCGCCCCCGGCCCCTTCAATGACACGCACTGCCCAGGGCGCCGCCAACGGCGGGCCCGATGGCCGAAGAGACGGGTGGATCATGACCGTTGCCGATGTCAGTGTCCGAGTGGCCGAACGAGGAGCCATCAAGGAGGCCGTGGAGCTTGGTCCTTCGCCGAGCGCCACGGAGGCGCAGCGCGCGCGGGGCAAGCTGACCGTGCGCGAACGGCTGGACCTGCTGTTCGATCCGGGGACCTTCCGCGAGATCGAACAGCTGCGCCGCCACCGGGCGGCCGGATTCGGCCTGGAGGACCGCAGGCCGCACACCGACGGTGTGGTGACCGGCTGGGGCCAGGTCGAGGGCCGCAGGGTGTTCGTGTACGCCCACGACTTCCGGATCTTCGGCGGTTCGCTCGGCGAGGCGCACGCCCAGAAGATCCACAAGGTGATGGACCTGGCCCTGGCGGCCGGGGCCCCGCTGGTGTCGCTCAGCGACGGCGCGGGCGCCCGCATCCAGGAAGGCGTAACCGCTCTGGCCGGTTACGGCGGTATCTTCCGCCGCAATGTGGCCGCGTCCGGGGTGATCCCGCAGATCAGCGTCATGCTCGGCCCGTGCGCCGGCGGCGCGACGTACTCCCCCGCCCTCACCGACTACGTGTTCATGGTCCGCGACATCTCTCAGATGTACATCACGGGCCCGGACGTCGTGCAGGCCGTCACCGGCGAGAAGATCACACACAACGACCTCGGCGGCGCCCAGGTGCACTCCACGGTGTCGGGCGCGAGCGCGTTCCTGTACGACTCCGAGGAGGAGTGCCTGGAGGAGGTACGCCATCTGCTCACCCTCCTCCCGTCCAACAACCGCGAGCTGCCGCCGTCCGTGCCCTGCGAGGACCCGGTCGACCGGCCCGGCGACGCCCTGGCCCGGCTGGTCCCCGCCGATCCGAACCTGTCGTACGACATGCGGGCGGTGATCGAGGAGATCGTGGACGACGGCGACCTCTTCGAGGTGCACGCCAACTGGGCGACCAACATCATCTGCGGTCTGGCCCGGCTGGCCGGCCACGTCGTCGGCATCGTCGCCAACCAGCCCGCCTCCCTCGCCGGCGTCCTGGACATCCACGCCTCCGAGAAGGCCGCACGCTTCGTGCAGACCTGCGACGCGTTCAGCATCCCGCTGGTCACGCTGGTCGACGTGCCCGGCTTCCTGCCCGGCAGCGACCAGGAGCACAACGGCGTCATCCGGCACGGCGCGAAGCTCCTGTACGCGTACTGCAACGCGACAGTCCCCCGCGTCCAGGTGATCCTGCGCAAGGCGTACGGCGGCGCGTACATCGTCATGGACTCCCGCTCCATCGGCGCGGACCTGTCCTTCGCCTGGCCCACCAACGAGATCGCGGTGATGGGCGCGGAGGGCGCCGCGAACGTCGTCTTCCGCCGCGAGATCGCCGCCGCCGACGACCCGGAAGCGGCCCGCGCCCAGCGCGTCAAGCAGTACCGCCAGGAATTGATGCACCCGTACTACGCGGCCGAGCGCGGCCTGGTGGACGACGTCATCGACCCGGCCGCCACCCGACAGGTCCTCGCCGACGCCCTGGACGTACTGCGCGCCAAGCACGTGCCGCTACCCGAACGCAAGCACGGCAACCCTCCGTTCTGACATGACCGACTCCCCGATCCGCATCGAAGGCGGAACCCCGACCCCCACCGAACTGGCGGCCGTCCTCCTGGTCCTGCTCACCGCGACGCGCGTCCAGGAAGCGCCCGGCGCCCCCGCCGCCGCCCCACCCCGGTCCAACTGGGGCCCGGCCCGGGGCTGGCGCCCCCCGGGCACCTGGCCGGCCCCGCAACCGACTGCGTAAGGAACTCCATGCCCACGCCCACCACACGGAAGGCCACCAGCGCCTGGCTGCGCCGCTTCCACCCCTCGGAGGAGGCCCCCGTACGCCTCTTCTGCCTGCCCCACGCGGGGGGCTCGGCAAGCTACTACTTCCCGGTCTCCCGCACCCTGGCCCCGGCCATCGACGTGATCGCGGCCCAGTACCCCGGCCGCCAGGACCGCCGCACCGAACCGTGCGTGGACGACGTCCGCCGCCTGGCCGACCTGGTCACCGCCGAAATGCTGCCGTGGTGCGACCGCCCGATCGCCCTCTTCGGCCACAGCCTGGGCGCGACCCTGGGCTTCGAGGTCGCCCTCCGCCTGGAGGCCGCCGGCACGACCCCGCGCGTCCTCTTCGCCTCGGGCCGCCGCGCCCCTTCCCGCCCCCGCGAGAACGAAAACGTCCACCTGTCCCCGGACGCCCGACTCCTGACGACCATCCGCCGCATGAGCGGCACCGACCCCGCGGTCCTGGCCGACGAAGAGCTCCTCCGCTCCATCCTCCCGGCCATCCGAGCCGACTACAAAGCCGCGGAAACCTACCGCTACGAACCCGGCCCGCCCCTGACGTGCCCCATCGAGGTCCTGAACGGCACCGAGGACCCCGAAGTGACCGCCGAGGAAGCCAAAGCCTGGACCACCCACACCACGTCAACGACCACCTTCCACACCTACAAGGGCGGCCACTTCTACCTGACCGACCACGCCCCCGAAGTAATCAACCTGATCCGCACCCGCCTCACGTAAACCCACCAACGGCTCCCAGCCAGCAGCCTGCCTGGGAGCCGAAAACCCTCAACCAGCCGAACGCGCCCCGTCAGTGCCGAACATGTCGATCAACTGGGAAAGACGCGTCCGGGCGGCCCCACTGCGAACGGGGTTCTTCGGCGGTCACGAGTGGTCCTCCGCCTACGTCCGCTCGACGCTCCGTGGGCGCCACCTGGGAAGAGTTCGAAAACGCCTGGCCGCGGCAGCACTCTCGACCTGCGCCGCAGGGTTTGGCTGTAGCCCGGCGGCCCGGTCGGACGAGCCTGTGTTTCAGCGTGCGGCATGTCGGTCCGCGCTTTCGGAATCGGGGTCGAGCCCCGAAACCGGTCGTACGGCTGCCGAGGCGCTGCCCGCTCATGAAAGCGCCACGCGAAATGGGGTGACAGGGACGCAACGTCCCACTTTCACCACGCTATTCGCAGACGCCCAGAAACTCTGCCAACGACCGCAGTCCGGCAGGAGGGTTGGGCAGACTCCAGAGGTCGCGGACAATCGCTACGGCCAACGTGTGGTGCTGCATCCACGTCGGTGCGACCCGACGCAACGACTCCAGAGTCTTTACGGCGCCGGCCGCGTCCCCGATATCCGTGTGAGCACGCGCCACGTCCAGAAGCAGCCACGTCCGCCAGGACGGCGGTGTGTCCTTGCTCAGCCGCATCCCTTTGGCCAGGGCCAGAGCATCCTGCGGGTGTCCGTACTGGACGGCCAAGCGAACACGCTCGATGCGCACCGACGACGGGCTGAACACACTCACCATCCGGTTGTCACCACCGTCAGGCAGCTTCGCGACGCGTGCGGCCTCGACCTCCGCCGCGCCCATCATCGACGCCGCACGCTCGTAGTCCCCACTCCGCGCAGCGGATGTGGCGGCGCTCATGGTCAGCGCTCCCCACACCTTCAGCCCATCAGTGGTGTCGACGCGCCCCTCACTCACCATGGCGTCGGCGGTGCGCCGTGCGATGTGCAGTGCGTCCTCCAGACGCCCCTGCCGCTGATAGGTCCACGCCATCGAGTTGACGACCATCGGCACGAGCAGCGGATCTCCGGACTGCTCCGCAGCATCTATCGCCCTTTCCAGACTGATCAGCGCGAGATCGGTCTTCCCCATCCGCACGGCAACATGCCCAGCGAGCTGAAGAGCCTTGCCCAGGGCACCGAACCCAGCACCCCGCACCTCTCCCTCTCCGGAAGCGGTCGCCGTCCGCGCGTCGGCAACGAGGTCCGGCAGCTTCTTCATCACCGCGTCGAACTCGGCGGAGTGGTACTGCGTCCACCCCTCGGCGATCTGTTCGCGCAACCGCTCCAACGAGAAGCCGTCAGCGGGCGGCACCGGCTTCGGACCCCGGAGCGCGGGCATGATGGCGCGACGTACGGCCACGAAGCGCGGCCCGTCGTTCTCCCCGGAGGAGGCCACAGCAGGCGGGTCACCCAACAACGTGGTCAGCTCCACACCGAGCCCGTTCGCCAGTGCGTGCAACGTAGGCAGCCGAGCCGACTGCTTCCGCCCCTGCTCAAGCTGCCTGACCACATCAACGGACACACCGGCTCGCTCGGCCAGCTCCTCCTGCGTCAGCGAAGCCAGCCGCCGAAGCCGCCGCAAGGTCCGCCCCAGATCGTCATTCGCCACCCAGCCACCGTACGCGCGCGAGCCTCACGTACATCGAACTCCACCGCGGTCCAGCGCCCTCACCGATCAACAACGCACGACGCGTCGGCCGGCCATGCCCCCGTCCCCGACGATGCGCCCGGAGCGTTGTCACAGTCACTTGCTAGGTTGACCGGCGACTAGACCCGTACTTCGCGGGTGACCGTTTCAGGTCTGTGGCCAGCGGGTTTGTCCGATGTCGGTGTCGAGGAGGTCGAGGAGGTGGAGTTGGACGCCGCGGTTGATCTGGACGGTTGGCGGGTCGGTGACGTTTCCGATCCGGAGGGTGAGTTCGCCGAGGTGGTAGAGGATCATGCGGCCGGTAGGGCGGACCCGTCGGTTGTCCGGGTAGAGGCCGGCCATGGTCTCGTCGGGGCCCAGAGCGCGTCTGACCTGCCGCTCAATCAGACAGAAGACGAGCAGGGCCAGGCAGATGACCTGGATGAGCGCGGCGACGCGCCGGTTGTGCTGCACGAAGACCGGTGCGACCGCGAGGGGGCCCTTGAAGTCGTGGTAGCGCCGCTCGACGGTGCCCTGGCCCTTGTACTGAATCAGGACGTGGGCGGGTCCGGCCTTCTCGGCCGGGACGCTGGTGATCAACGCCCACCAGCCGTCAACGGCGGCTTCGGCTTCCAGCACGTCCTGGTCGAAGTGCCAGGTGAGGCCCGGGGTGCCCTGCTCGTCGGCGGTGATCTGCCAGCGCAGGCAGGAGGTGACACGGCGCTTGGCGGTGACGACGCCGATCCGGGCGACGATCTTCTCCCGGGTCTTGTAGTGCCGTCCGCCTGCCGCACCGGCGAGCTTGTCGAGGTCTTCGGCGGCCTTGGCCAGTCGCTTGGCCCGGGCCGCCCGCTGGCCGGCCGCGACGGCGGTGGAATGCACCAGGATCCGGCGCACCGTCAGCGACGGGTCGCTTTTGCGGCGCCCGGTCAGCGTGTGAATGTCCTCCAGGACTCGGTAGGTCTCCCGTTCCGTCTCCGGTTTCCTCTCGTCCCGCCCGGGCACCCAGTCGACGGCCTGCGCCTGCTGGGGATCCAGGACCGCGTAGACCTCGTCCTTGATCTGCGCGGCCGGGACGGGCGCGATGAACTCCACACCGGCCTCAAGCAGGGCGGTGATGTTGGAGTAGGACACCAGTTTGGAGTCGGCGACCATCAGAAACTCGTGGGTGCCGGCCATCGACCGCAGGTCTTTCATCGCCCCGACGACCTGGCTGGCCTCGGCCGCGGCGCCGTCGAAGACCCGGGAGTGGACGGGGATACCGCCGTCGGCCGAGACCGCGAGCCCGGACTGGATCTGTTTCAGATCCACGCGCCGGTCCTTTGGATGCCCGTTGCAGGCGATGAGCGGGTACCGCTCGTCCTGCTCCTCGGCAGGGAAAGCGCCATGGACGGACATGCTGGTCATGTCCCAGTGCAGCCGCGAGACATCGATCCCGAACTCGGTGATCGCCCGAGCGCCGACCGTGCCCGCGATGACCTCCAGCTTCGGAGCGATCGCGTCCAGGGCGCGGGCCAGGCGGTCATCATTGAGGAGGTCCGGCGTGATACCGAAGACCTCCTCCACCGCCCAGGTCCTCGCCCAGTCCCCGACGCGCACCAGTGGTGCGGGCGAGGTCAGCCGGTTGGCCACCAGTGCCTCGATGACCTGCCCGTGCGTCAGATGGGCGCTCGCACCGCCTGGACACACTTCGTCGACGATCCCCGCGACGTCCAGCCGGCGCAGAAACTCGGCAGCGACAGGCAGAGCGCCCAGACGCTTCTCCACCACGGACGTCACCACCACTTCAAGGCGCTGACGCTCAGATCGTGGCCGCGGGGACCGGGAAGTCATCGACACATCCGGACCAACGCCATACGACCGGCCCGGGACACTCCCAGACCGGTCACACCATACGAATCAACGACCCGCGAAGTACGGGACTAGAGACCGGTCAGAGAACCTTCGAGGTCCGCGGTCAAGAGGGGCGGGCACAAAGGTCCCCGGGAGCCACCTCGGGACTATGAGCAGACCGTCGACCCCGCCCCTCTCATCCTCCAAAGGACCAGCGGATGGCACCGCCACGGAACAGCAGTGTCAGGGCGCCGCGCTGGGGTTGGTACATCAACACTCACTTGACAGGGCACAGGCGGATGACGGCTACCGCTTCAGCGCGCGGCAGCGCTTCAGGAGAGCAGTGATCTTGTCAGGATCGGCGCGACTGTTCAGCTCTGCCAGAAGATCGTCGGGACAGAGCTCGTAGAGATCACCCCACCAGCGTCGCCCCTTGATCGGCGACCTGAAGGCTGCGGGCACACACGCAGCTCGCTCAGCGGATTCTTCGCCAGGTACCGGCTGGCCCGGTTGCTGTACGGGCAACGCGAGAGGCCCCCGGGATTTCTCTTCAGTTCAAGAGGTCGTTGCAACACCCCGTCCGTAGGGAGTTGCAGTGGACTTCGAGATCCGTGAGGACCGGAGGCCGCAGGGGCCCAGGAAGCTCCTGAAGGAGCGTGAGCTCTACCTTTCCCTTGTGGATCAAGGAATGGGCAACGCGCAGGCATGCCGGATCGTGGGAGTGCACGAGCGGACCGGCAGGGAGTGGCGTTACGGACGGCCGGAAGGCCGGGCGAAAAGACCGCGACCGCGGGCGAAGGATGCGCCCGCGGTCGCGGTCCGCGGTGTCAAAGCGCCCAGGACACGCCTGATCGAGGTCCGTGGCGACTCCCGCTACCTCGGCGAGGACGAGCGAATACACATCGCCGACCGGCTGCGGGAGAAGGCGACGGTCCGAGCGATCGCGGCCGAGCTGGGCCGCAGCCCCTCGACCGTCAGCCGGGAGATCCGCCGCAACCGGCACCCCGTGAACGGCCAGTACCGGCCACACGCCGCGCACGCCCGCGCACGGGCCAGGCGGCCCCGCCCCAAGGGCGGCAAGATCGCTGCGTGTCTGCCGCTGCGTGACACCATCCAGTCATGGCTGGGGCTGAAGTGGAGTCCCGAGCAGATCAGCCGGAGCCTGCGTCTGCACTTCCCCGACCAGCCGGAGATGCACGTGTCGCACGAGACGATCTACCAGGCGCTCTACGTCCAGGGCCGGGGCGAGCTGCGCCGTGAGCTCACGAAGGCACTGCGCACCGGCCGAACCCTGCGCAAGCCTCAACGCCGTCCCGACCAGCGGATTCCGCGCTTTCCGGCCCCGATGGCGATGATCAGCGACCGGCCGGCCGAGGTCGAGGACCGGGCCGTTCCCGGCCACTGGGAGGGAGACTTGATCATCGGCAAGGACAACGGCTCCGCGATCGGCACGCTGGTCGAGCGGACCACCCGCTACGTGATGCTGGTCCACCTGCCCGGCAACCGCGACACCCTGACCGTCCGCGACGCGCTGATCGACACGGTCAGCACCCTCCCGGCCCACCTGCGGCGTTCGCTGACCTGGGACCAGGGCTCGGAGATGGGCCTGCACCACCAGTTCTCCATGGCCACAGGCATGCCGGTCTACTTCTGTGACCCCTCCAGCCCCTGGCAGCGCGGCTCGAACGAGAACACGAACGGGCTGCTGCGACAGTACTTCCCGAAGGGCACCGACCTGTCCCGACACAGCCGCGAGCACCTCGACACAGTGGCCGCCGAACTCAACGGCCGCCCACGCAAAACGCTGGACTGGGAAACCCCAGCCGAGCGCCTCGCTAAGTGGTCGGCTCCGTAAGTCCTTCGGGGGTTGACTTCGGATCCGGCGTTGTGCCTGGTAGTGGGTCAGATGTCGACTGCAGCGATGTGGAGCTCGCAGGCGCAGTCGAGCGCCTCCGCGGGGGTGCCGGTGGGGCTGCCGGTGGGCAGCAGGGAGTCTTCGTAGCGGTCGCCACTGGCGTAGTAGGGGGCGAAGCCCCACCTCTTGCTGACGGTGCCGGTGTAGCGCAGTCGCATCAGCTTGACCCGTTCGCCGTCGGCCAGTTCGGCCTCCACGTAGGCGAACGCTCCGCGGTGTCGGACATGCAACTGCGCAATCTGGGGCCAGACGGCGCGGGCCTGCTCGCCGAGGCGGGCTTCCAGCGAGAGGCGGGTGTGTTCCGAGGGCGTGGGCATGGCGCCCATCCTGCCCGAGGGGCCACGGACCGGATACGGCAAGCTTCGGCCTGTTGTGATCCACTTCTCCGGATTGGCCCGCCTGCATTGCCTGTTGCCGTCGCCCGCACGATCACCCTGCGCGCCGCCGAGCGCGAGCGACTGAAGCTGATGGCCTACGGCCACAAGACCGAGTACCGGCTGCGGATGCGCGCGCAGGTGGTGCTGCACGCGGCGCGCGGACGCGCCAACGCGCGCATCGCCCGGGAGACGGGTCTGCATCTGGACACGGTCCGCCGCTGGCGCGGCCGGTTCGCCGAGCACGGGCTCGCCGGGCTGGGCGACCTCGACCGGTCGGGCAGGCCCCCCTCGTTCACCGCGCTCCAGGCCGCCCAGGTCAAGGCTCTGGCCTGCCGGCTGCCCGCCGAGACAGGGGTGCCGCTGGCGCGTTGGTCGTGCCCGGAGCTTGCCCGCGAAGTCGTCGCCCGGTCCATCGCCAGCTCGATCTCCGCCTCCACTGTCCGTCGCTGGCTGGGCGACGACGCGATCAAACCGTGGCAGTACCAATCCTGGATCTTCGTCACCGACCCGGACTTCCGCCCGAAGGCCGAGCGTGTACTGGACCTGTATGCCCGTACCTGGCGGGGCGTCCCGCTCGGCGACGACGAGTACGTCATCAGCGCGGACGAGAAGACCTCCATCCAGGCCCGCTGCCGCTGTCATCCGACCCTGCCGCCCGGCCGGGCCCGCGCGATGCGCGTGAACCACACCTACCGGCGCGGCGGCGCCCTGGCCTACCTGGCCGCCTACGACGTCCACTCCGCGAAAGTGTCCGGCCGCTGCGAGCCGACCACCGGCATCACCCCGTTCATGAACCTGGTCACCCAGGTCATGACCCGCGAGCCCTACGCCAGCGCGAAACGCGTGTTCTGGATCGTCGACAACGGCTCCTCCCACCGCGGCAAGAAGGCCGCCGACCGACTGTCGGACGCGTTCCCGAACGCGGTCCTGGTCCACACCCCGGTGCACGCCTCCTGGCTGAACCAAGTGGAAATCTACTTCTCCGTCGTCCAGCGCAAGGTCGTCTCGCCCAACGACTTCACCGACCTCACCCAGGTCACCAACGTCGCTCGCTTAGTTCATGATCGCGTAGAGTCTCGGTCTTGTGCCGAGAGATCACATAGTTGGTGAGACGTACCCGGAGCGGGTCCGGATGGGGGTGCTGTCGCGTACGTTCACGCCCGAGCTGGTCGACTTCGTGGTCGATGAGGCGGGGGCGCGCGAGGAGCGGACCCGGTCGTTGCCGGCCCGGCTGATGGTGTATTTCGTCCTGACGATGTGGCTGTTCAGCGGTGACGGATACGGCCTGGTGCTGCGGGAGTTGGTGGAGCACTGGCCGCGCCGGGCGCGGGAGGTGTGGCGTCCGGCGCGCACGGGGTCTCTGACAACGGCGCGGGCCCGGCTGGGTGCGGGGCCGCTGCGACTGCTCTTCGACCGGGTCGCCGGTTGCACCGGCACTGCGGCCACGCCGGGGGCTTTCTGGCGCGGGCTGCGGCTGACCTCCATGGACGGCACACTGCTGGACGTTCCTGACAGCGAGGCGAACGCTGCCGCCTACACCCGTGCCTCCAACGGAAATCGGCCTGGACCGTACCCGCAGGTGAGGCTCCTCGCGCTGGTGGAGTGCGGCACGAAGGCGTTGATCGGTGCGGTCTTCGACTCCTTCGCCGTCGGCGAGCGCACCTTGGCCGCCCGCCTCCTGGTGCACCTGCGGGAAGGCATCCTGTTGATGGCCGACCGGGGCTTTCCAGCCTATGAGCTGTGGCGGGCAGCCGCGGTCACCGGGGCCGAACTCCTGTGGCGGGTCTCGGATTCCTTCACCCTGCGGCCGCATGAGGTTCTGGCCGACGGCACCTTCCTCACCCGCCTGAACGGGCCGCGCGGCGCCCGGATCACCGTGCGCGCCGTGGAGTACACCGTGGTCACCACCACGATCGGCGCGGACGGCGACAGTGAGGAGACCTCGGAGCTGTTCTGCCTGATCACCACGCTCCTGGACCCCGAGGCGGCACCCGCCGCAGAGCTGGCAGAGCTGTACACCGCCCGCTGGACCAGCGAGACGATCTTCAAGCACATCAAGATCGAACAGCGGGGAGGACGCACCGCGACCCTCCGGTCCAACAGTCCCGCCATGGTCGAGCAGGAACTGTGGGCCATGCTCTGCGTCTACCAGGCCGTACACGACCTGGCCGTGGACGCCGCCCACCACGCGAACCTCCCCGTCTCGCACATCAGCTTCAAGAACACCCTCGCCGCCGCCCGACGTTCCGTCGGCGCGGACTTTCCCCCCTCGGCAACTGGCCGCCAGGATCCGTGACATCCAGGCCGACCTGACCCGCGAGGCCGTCCGTCCCCGCCCCGGACGTGCCGCACCCCGCGCCACCAAACGCAGCACCACCGGATACCGCACCCTCAAACCGGACGAGCCCGCCACCACCAAGGTCACCCACACGATCAGCCTCTCGCTCTTCCCCGAAGAACGACGACCACGCAAGCCGCGGGCGAAGCCGAGACCCCTGCAACTCGCCCCGCAGGAAACGACGTCACCGACACTCAAAGACATGGCGACGGCCATCTAATAGAGCGACGTTGCCCAGGTCACAGACCGGCTCCGAGAATTCGAAGACCGCTACAACGCCACGGCACAGCCGTTCCAGTGGAAGTTCACCACCTCCGACCTGGACGATCTGCTGGCCAGACTCGACCAGCACCCCGCCGGCCGACACGAAGAATCCTCCGCCGCCCCGGCACCATGATCAACCCCCGAAGGACTTACGGAGCCGACCACTAAGCTCCTCACAACAGCCGCATGATCAGCGGTGTTGCCACGACCCCTTGAATTCGCCTTCTCCCGGGGGCCTCTGGCCTGCTGTGCACTCGGCAGGATTCGAACCTGCAACCTTCTGATCCGTAGGATCGGGCAGGCTGTGGGGCGAGGGCTCCGCCCTCCTCCCAACTGACCGCTGATGGTCGTGATCAATGGCCCTTGTGTGCCGTCGTTGCCGTCAGGGCTGCCGTCAGCGCGCCGTGCACCTATTTGAGGCCGTGCGCAGCCGCGATGTGTGGTCGCTGCGCGAGGAGGGTCTCCAGTCTGCTGTCAGGCCAGAGTTCGATGTAGGGCGCGGTGCCCTCCGAGTTGTGCCGCTCCGCCCAGGACACCGCATCAGCAGTAAATCTGCCGCTGGTAGCGATGACAATCCCTCGCACGAGCGGGGGTCCCCATAGCTTTCCTGCCGTTGCCGTCTCGCTAACGGCGGCCGCGTTGACCGAGCGGCTGCGCCAGTGCTTGGCCTGAACGATGACACGCTCGGTGCGGACGCCACCGGAACCGTCTCGAAGAACCCGGTCCATGGAAAGGTCACGCCCTCGGTCGGGGGCACGGGTTTGCATCAGCCACTCGACGTTCTGGTGCTCCGGGATGTCTCGCAGTAGATCGTAGAGGAGCCGTTCGAACCCGTCGTCGTTCAGCAACTCCCAACGAAGCGCCAACGTGGCCGCCCCTGTGAGGTTGCCCGACGCCGCCTGTCCGAGATCGATGTCCGGGACCGGTAGCGGATCGCTGTCGCCGAGAGACTTGGCCTCGATGCCGGCACGTACAGCTGGCCAGTCGAATTCAACGATGTCCTGCCAGTCGTGCCCCTGGCTGAAGCGCATGTGCCGCTGCAGATCCCACCAGCGATCAATGCTTTCGGCGTCTTCGCCCAGGAGCCTTGCGATTTCCCCGATCGCAGTCTCGACCTCTTCGGTCTGTTCGTTTTCCAGGCGTTCAACGGCGTCTCGCGCTGTGTCTCCCAAAGCGAGGGGGAGCGCTGCGTCGACTGTCGAGACGAGTTGCTCCAGTCGACTCCGTGCCGCACGTCGGCGAGCCCGGTCCAGGCGGTATCGATAGGCGGCGAGATCCGCTCCGGGCTTCTCCCCGGCAGCATGTACGGCGGTGGGGTGCTCGCCGATGTCGAGGTAGTCGATGAAGGCTTGGCCCATTTCGTCGATGTCCGGGAGCGGCTCAGTGATGGTCCAGCCATCAATTCGCGGGAGCCCGGGGAGCAAATCCGCCCAGGCCGCCCGAAGGGCGTCGTACTGGACATCTGAGCCGCGTTGCGGGCCGGATGGGATGAACGGCTTTGCACGCTCCCACACGCTGTCCATTTTTCTCAGGTTGGCCGCCGTACGGTCCATGGCGCGCAGTAGTTCTTCGAGGTCCATGCTCACAGACTCGCACTCCTCACTCGGGGCGTGGGATCTTCTCGCATCAGGAGGCGGTACATGCGCGGGATGAGTGTCGCGCGCGTGGGGAACGCTTGGCAGTCCGGCGCTCCTGACCTGCTCGTTCCCTGCCCTGAGAGCCCTCACGACCTCTGTCGGTCCACACCTGGCCCAGCGGCACCCTGGCTGTCAGGTGTACCGGGCCACCGTGTACGCGGTCGGACCGGTGAGGGTGCTGCCTCTGGAGCTGTCGGTCATGTCCAGGATCCCGAAGCCGACGCGCTGCGCGTACTGTTCGAGTTCGCGCGGGAAGATGACGCGTCTGCGGATCTCGTCCTGGGCCTCGTCCCCTGAGGGGAGTGCCCAGTGCCGGCGCATGGTGTTGATCTGCGTTCGCAGGTCCCACTCGTGGCGGATCGTGACGGTCGCCGGGCCGCTCGGGGTGTCGACCGTGGCGGTCATCAGTTCGGTCCCCGTGATGGGTGCGACGGGGGAGCACAGGATGAGCAGGCTGCCTTGTCTGGCGTGGGCTGCGAACGTAGCGAAGACCTGGGTGATCTCGTTGTTGTCGTGGACGTAGGCGAGGGTGTTGCCCATGCAGGTCACCACGTCCATGCACCGCCGGAGTCGCGCGGTGCGCATGTCTCCGATGCGGATGTCCAGCTCCGGCCGGGCCTGGCGGGCGTAGTCGACCATGCCGGGCTGAAGGTCCAAGCCGATGCACTCGAAGCGCTTGGCCAGGATCTCCAGATCCCTTCCGGTGCCGCATCCGAAGTCGACCAGCGTCCGGGCGTCCGGCCGGTGCGTCTCGATCAGGGTCTGACACATCCCGGCACCGGTGCTGTCGGACTGGATCACGTCGTACAGGGCCGGGTCCCGGTAGAGGAGGTTCGTCGCTTCCACTGGTTCCGCTTCCGTGTCGTAGCCGGTCACATCAGGCTCCGCAGTCCGACCTCAAGCGCGAGGACATCGCACAGCAGATCGGGGACGGTCGGAGCGGCGTCGGCGTCCTTGCGGGCCTGAGCGAGTGCCTTGCCGTCAACGTAGCCGAGATCGACCAGGACGGACTCCTTCAGCATGTCGTCCAGTACGGGCAAGCCGTAGGAGCGCAGCCCCTTCTCCAGGACGGCCAGGAAGTTCTCCGGTTCGGCCGGCGACGCCACCGAGTCCGGCAGTCCCGCCCGCCTGATCCGCTCACGGAACAGCGCCTTGCCTCGCTTGTACTCGTGCGGCAGCTGCTCCATGAACCGGACGATCCGCGGGTGCACGAGCGGGCTCACCGGCCAGACGCCGGCCCGCAGAAAGCCGGGATTGTGCATCCCGAACGCCATCAGGGTCGGCACCGGCAGGACGGGAATGGGCGCCAGGTGCTCGTTCACCTCGGCCAGGGCCCGAACCGCCTTCGGCCCGAGCCACGGAACGGGTTCCGGCGTCGGCAGTTCCGCATCCGTCCTGGAGTGGTGGGCGTTCACCTCGTCCCCTCCACTGCCGGTGAACATCACCTCGCACCGTCGAGCGGCGGCCTGCTCGCGTACGACGTCGAAGGCTTCCTGGTAGAACGCCCCCGCCGGATCATGTGGTCGGCGCAGAGCGCGCACGCCACCGGGGCAGAACGGCGGGTGCTGCACGGCGGGAATGGCCACGTCTCGGAAGCTGCAGTGATCCGCGTACGCCTGGCGGCGCTCGCGCTGCTGCCTGCCGATGCTTCCCCCGACCAGTAAGCCGAAGCTGTGCACCTGCGCGAAGCGCGCTGCCTTCACGGCCAGGGCGACGTTCCCGGAGTCCGCGCCGCCCGACAGTTCGACGCCCACGCACCCCGTAGCGCTCGGCGCTTCGCGGATCACGTCGGTCAGCAACTCGTCGAGCATGGCGAGTGGATCGACACCGGGACGCAGCGTGCGCGGCGACAGGACGTGTTCGGCGGGCTCCGGGTAGTGGATGCCGAGTCCGGCGGCGGTGAACGTGGCGGACGCCCGCTCAGTGAGGCGGTAGACGCCCTCGAACAACGTCTCGGAGGTGTAGCGATGCTGCCTGGTCAGCGTCCGCGCCACGACACGCGGCGCCAGGCGGTCAGCCGATAGATGCGGCCCCAGTGCTGCCACGTCCCATGACGCGTACAGCTCGCCGGACTTCTCCATCAGATACAGCGGAGCCGTGCCGAAGACGCCCGCCGTGAGACGGACTTCCCCGGCCGTCATGACGACCTCGACGAAGTCGGCCTCGCCCCGCTTGCACTCCTTCACCCTCATCCGCACATATGGCGCCTGGTCGTCGCGGGCCTCCATGACCAGCGTGGACACGTTCGCGGGCTCGATCCAGCTTTCGCCGTTGACCCAGCGACCTCCTTCCGGCCTCCATCGGGGCTCCTGGAGATCGGCCAGGCGCAGACGCATCGACAGCATGTCGTCCCTTTCCGAAGTCATGCGGCGGGGCGGGGCCGCGAACGACCCCGCCCCGCCTGGCGCCAGCCCTGGATCACTTGGAGCAGTGGTCGCCGTTGTTGTCGCCACCGCCGGGCATCTTGTCGAGCAGCGTGGCCTCGACGGCCGGGACGCCGGTGATCAGGTCGCCGGTGAACAGCTCGTCCACGTTCATCGTGTTCTCCTCTTACGGTTGAAACGGACCCCGCGGCTGATGCTGCGGAGTTGATCCCGTCCGGCTGCCGGCCCTTACGAAGAAGGCGGCCGGACGGGTACCCACCGCTTCCGGCGGTAGGCCCTCCCTCGCCACACGTGGGGTTGTATGTGGCAGGGAGAAGTCAGGTGGGGGTGGAGGCGGCGGCCACTCCCAGGACGAAGCCGCTCGATGCAGAGATGGTGATGATCAGCAGCAGTCCGGCGTAACGGCCGACGACTGCGACTAACCGCCTCACAGACGCTCTCCGCGACTGCGCTCGTTCGCCCTGCGCACGGCGGCGCTCATCTCGGCCGCGGCGTCCTGAGGCTCGGGACGGCTGTGCTGCGGGCACTCACACGGCGGGAACAGGTTCGAGCCCGGCGGCGGGTCCGCGCCCTCGTAGGTGTCGATCCTCAGCACCCCGTCCGCGCCCCGCTCTTCGGTCAACTGGGCCAGTCGGGCCCGCGCTTCGCTTTTCATCCCTCAGTCCCTCAGACGATGGCTGCGGCGAGGTCTCGCCGTTCCCTGCTGCCTCTACGCAACCGCGTGGCCACGCACAGCGGTACCGTTGCAGCAGCGCCGGGACTTCAAAGCCTTGAAAGTTCGCAAGGGCACGGGGAGTTGAGGGCATGGCCACGCGTGAACCGAACGGGGCGCTCGGGCGCCTGCTCGCCGAGAGTCGCTGGACCTATCGCCAGTTCGCGCGGGCGGTGAACCGCGTGGGCACCGAGCTGGGCACGCCCCTGCGATACGACGAGTCGGCGGTGAGCCATTGGCTGGGCGGCACCGTGCCGCGCGGGGCCGTGCGGGTGTGTGTCCTGGAAGCCCTCTCTCGGCGTCTGGGGCGGCCCGTGACGCACGCTGAGGCCGGTCTGCCTGTTCCCCGCGATCACTCCTCCTCGACAGCCGCGGATACCGTGGAGGGGCTGATCGACCTCGGGAGGCAGGACATGGACCCATCGCGCCGCAGTGTCCTGGGGGCCGGCCTGTTCTCTGTCGCCCTCACGATTCCCGGGTGGCCGGATGTCATCGGCCGTGCCGAAGCGGTCCAGTCCGGCCGCGCCCGCCGGATCGGCATGAACGAAGTGGGCATGGTCGTCGCCATGACCGAGCGCGTCTCGGAACTGGACGACCAGTTCGGCGGTCGCCACGCGCGCCCCATGGCGGCCTCGTTCATGGTGAACACCGTGGCGTCCTACCTGCGCGCCGACGCCCCCGACGACGTGCGGAAGGCCATGCTGTCCGCGGCCTCGGACCTGCTGTACCTGACCGGCTACATGGCCGTGGACGAGGGGCTGCACGGCCTCGCGCAGCGCTACTACGTCAAGGCACTGGAACTGGCGGGCGCCGCCGAGGACCACCTGACCTACTGCACGACTCTGCGCGGCATGAGCGTCCAGGCGATCGATCTCCGTCACGGGGGAAAGGCCATGGAGCTGGCAGACGCCGCAGCAGCGGCCTCCCCGAAGGCCGGGCCTCGCATGCTTGCCTTCCTCGCCGGCCAGCAAGCACACGCCGCCGCGCAGACCGGCGATCGGACTCGGGCGCTGCGGTACATCCGGGAGGCCGAGACCGCCATGGACCGTGCCGAGTCGCGCGGCAAGGCGTTCGGCTCGTACGACCCGGCGTCGCTCAACTACCACATCAGCCAGGTTCGTTACGAACTCGGCGACGTCTCCGGCGCCATCGAGGCCATGCAGCAGTCCGACAAGGTGCGCTACAGCGTCTACCGCCGCGCGCGCGTCCGACACCGCGCCATGCTGGCCGAACGGCAACTGGAGGTCGGCCACCTGGAAGCGGCCTGCGACACCTGGCACCAGGCGCTCGACGACTACCCCATGGTGCAGTCCGGCCGAGCCGACGACCGCGTCAGAACCATGTTCGGCCTCCTCCGGCCGCACCTGAAGAACACGACCGCGAAGGACCTCTACGACCGCGCACGAACGGTCGCCCCGCCTTCCCTGGCCATCTGACTTGGGCCGTTGGCGACCTCAGCCACAGAAAGTCAGCCACGACGGCGGGTGCGCCGACCGATCACCCGCCACGTGTGTCTCCAGCAACCACCCACCGGCCCCAGCCACGCTTCCCCAATCCGTCACGGCCTCGACCCCGTCCCGGCCTGAGCGCTGCCGCCGGCCTCGCCTGACGAATGGGCAAGGGCCGGCTGCCCGGCGCACGGCTGGATGAACGGCAATCCGCGGTGACCGGTGCGGACTTGGCATGCATCCCGCTCCTGCTGGCCGTGCTCGTCGTGGGGCGGCTGGCGGGGTTCTTCACGGGTCTGGCTGCCCGCTTCTCGGGCTTTTGCGGCGCGAGCGGGCGGGGGCCGTCGCGGGCGGTGGCGGAGACATGGAGCCGGCGGCGGCCTGGGGCCGCCGCGCCGCGCGGCCCGCGTCAGCGGGCCGCCTTGATCCAGTAAAGAAACTTTGGACAGCTCACCCCTTCGGCGGCTCCGGCCGGTAGGGAGTGGGCTGTTTTGCCATGTCTCGCCCAACTCACCGCATGATCAGCCTGTTTCATGACGGTCTGTTCGCGGGATCGCAGAAAAGTATCCACAGGCGAACCGTTGCATGGTGGGGCTGTGGAAAAGTCGACGGCTTATCTGGCGATATGTGAGCCAGGTCACGAGGGGGCGGTGTCACACCGACGGGGTTCTTCCGCACCTGTTCCAAGTGCAGGGGGCGACTCGTCGCGGCGGTGGTGTCCGCTCTCGATGATCCGCTGTCGCGCACGCCGGAGGGTCCGAAGATGTCAGGCGCGGAAGGGGGCGGAAGTGACCGGCGTCACATTTGATCAGGGTCACACACACCCCGGAAAACCGACCTCTATAGGCGATCCCTGAAATCGGGGCGGCGGAACATAGCCGACGATCGCCGGTTAGTCAAACCGGCGCTTCTCCAGACCCTTGATGCACTGCCCGGACGACTGGAAGGACAAGCAGCATGAGCGCACAGAAGGGGCGCCGTCCCGTGAGGCGGGACGCGAAGGAAGGTTTCTGCCCGCCCGGCGGGAGCGCTGGGCCATGGCTCTCGAACCTGTCCGGTTCGGCCGGTAGACCTGGCTCAACAACCGCGGTGACGGCATGCCTTACGGCACGGGCAAGCCCTGATCCGCCGGTGGATCATCGCTGGGCAAGCCTTCGGGCAAGCCCCCGGCGGTTGGCTGAACTCGACACGCAACAACGGCGCGACAACGAACGGGTGGAAATGAACGAGCGCGAGGCAGAGCTGATAGCGGCGAAGCTCAAGGAAGTCGAAGACAAGGTGGCGCGACTCGAAGATCTGACGCGCCGGATGCTCGAAAACGCTCGCGCTACTTCTTCGGCGGGTTCTTCGCCTCGGTGATGCCACCGAGCTGCCCGAAGACCTGGAACAGGGTGTCCAGCCTGGCATTTATGGCATCCAGGCGTTCGGACAGTTCGACATATTCCGGCGTGGGCATCTGCCCGCCGCTCGCCGCCTCGGGAGTGCCGGCCTTCGGGTCGGCCTCCGGTAGGGGATCGGCGACGAAATTGCCCCGGCCCGGCATGGTGTTGATGAGTCCTTCGTCGCGCAGGATGCGCAGGGCGGAACGCGCGGTCATGTTGGCGATCTCGTACGTCGCCTCTAGGTCGCGAGACGAAGGAACCCGCTCTCCCGGCTTGAGTCGGCCGGACCGGATCTGCCGCCGCAGCTCCTCGGCGACCAGACGGTACGGCGGGGTGTCGGAATCCTTGGGCAGCTTCATAGCCCGAGGGTAGCGGGCCTGGCCCGCCTACCGCAGTAAGACCCTGTTGCACCTCCCATTTTCCGACGGGCCCACCCCACCTCAGGTGCGATGTGCGCTAAGCGCTTGACGCACTGATGGCGGGTAGTGCACTGTTGATCTCGCTTCGCCACCCCGGCGAAGCACTACCGAAGGGACGTAACACCCATGGCTCGTATCCGTGTTGGCCTGCTCCCGTCCTCGTCGTTCGTGGCCGGCAACCTGGCGGTTCCGAAGTACGCGGACGCCGAGAAGACCCAGTTCGCGGTGGACCGTGAGACCGGCGCGAAGCTGTTCACGATCACCCTCTTCTTCATGGAGGAGGAGCGTGCGGAGGCTATGAAGATCACCGTTCCGGAGACCGGTCTGCCCAACGGGCTGAAGCCGGGTGTGCCGGTCATGCCTGTGGAGCTGTTCGCCACCCCGTGGGCCCGGATCTTCAACGGCTCGCTCTCGGACGGCATCGCCTACCGCGCGGAGCGCCTGGACCTGGTCGGCGGTCCGGCTTCGGCCGCTGAGGCGGCGTGAGCCGCACTGCTTTCCGGCCCGGCGTCGAGTGCAGCTACCCGCTGCCTCACGCCGGGCCGGATGCCCGGCTCGGTGACTCCCTCATCAGCTCGGTGGCCGGTGTGCTCGTCGGCTACGGCCTTCCCCGCCTGACGGCCCAGGACCGGGCCGCCCTCGAAACGGCCCTGGTGGCCTTCGTCTACAACTCTCAGGAGAGCAACACATGAAGGACAACGACCCGACCGGAGGGGCCTTCGGCTATGGCCTCCTGGTCGTCGGCGTGGCTCTGGCCGTACTGGGCGGCTGGTCGGTGTGGTGGGTGGTGCGCTACCTGCGGGCCGATGCCATGACCCGGCGGTCCATCCGGCAGGCGATTCGGATCCGCTGGGGCTGGAAGCGGCTGGCGCGAATGTGCGGGCTGTCGGTCACGGACAAGATGCCGACCGCCCTGGCCTCGCTCGCGGCCGCGGACGGCAAGGAACCCAAGCCCCGAGTCCTGGTCCCGGCCCTGAAGGTCACCCCGGACGCCTTCGGGGTGATGGCGGAGGCGACCTGCCTGCCGAAGGTGGGTCTGGCGGAGTTCCAGAAGGCCGCTCCCTATCTGGCGGACGCCTGGCGTATGGCCCGCGTGTCCGTGTTGCCAGGGGAGAAGCCGGGGCAGGTGACGTTGCGCGGGGTGCGGGTGGATCCGCTGATCGTGCCGACCGTTCATGCGCCCACCGGCCGCGTGCCGGAGGAGTGCGCGGTGTGGGAGCTGGGGGTGGACGAGTACGGCCTGCCCGTGGTCGTGCCCCTGAAGGAGGTCCCTGGGGTGGCCATGGGCGGCCTGCCGGGATTCGGGAAGACCTCGTGCGTGAACCGGCTCGTGTGTGACTGGGCACCTTCGCCGGCCATCCAGTTCGTCTTCTTCGACGGCAAGGTCTCCCACGCCTACGAGGGCGACTACGCCGACCTCGTGCAGCGGGCGTTCGAGTTCTGCGGTGACGACTTGGAGGAGGCGAACAAGAAGCTGAAGGAACTGGTGCAGCTGCGCCGCGCCCGTTCCGCGTCCATCCGCCGCGTGCTGGGCGTGAAGAACATGTGGCACGTCGGCCCCTCGGAGGACTGGCCGCTCATCGTCATCGTCATCGACGAGGCCCACACCTACTTCCGCGACTACAAGGGCTCCGACCCGGCCACCAAGAAGCTGGCCGCGCTCGCGGCGGAGAACGCCCGCCTGGTGGAGGACCTGGTGAAAAAGGGCCGCTCGGTCGGCTTCCTGACCTTCCTGACCACGCAGAAGACCACCGGAGACGCGATCCCCACCTTCATCCGCGACGTGTGCCCGGTCGGGCTGTCCTTCGCGCAGAAGACCGCCGACGCCGCCGTCGCCGCGCTCGGCGACGACATCCGCGAGTGGCCCGACGCCAGCCCGGTCAACCTTCAGGATCCCGCCTACGTCGGCGTGGCGGTCATGTCCCAGCACGGCCGTCCCGGCTTCGTCCGCATCCGCACCCCCTACGTCGCCGACGAGGACGCCGCCCGTGTCGCCGAGCGGACCACCCACCTCGTGCGCCACCCGGCCCGGCTCCTGGAGGGCCTGACCGGATGGACGGTCGTGGACCTCACCAAGGAGGACCCCGAGCCCCCGGCGCAGGCAGCCTGACATGCGCCCTCGATGCGGATCTACATCCGACACATGCGCAAGGCCATCACCGCCGGGGACCTCGACCGCGCCGAGCGGATCGGCATCGCCGCCTACCGCGTCGCCAACGCCCACGAACGCCAGGTCCTTCAGACCTACCTCGGCCCGAACGTCGCCCGCCGGGCCGGCCTCACCCCCAAGGTCTGACCCCACGACCCCAACACCCCCTGGAAGGAGGTGAATTGCCTCATGTCAGAAGACCGGATCACTCAGCGCACCGTGACCGTGGTCATGGCGGTCATCGCCCTGCTGGCCTTCGTTTTCTCCTTCGGCAACGTCTGGAGCCTGGCCCTGCGTCTGGGCGTCCCCGACCCGGTCGCGCCCCTGATCGCGCCGATGGTGGACCTGTCCGTCCTCGGCCTCCTGGTCGCCCTGCGGTACCTGTCCCTGCACGGCGTGGCCGCCGAAGACCTCAAGGGCGCGAACAGGCTGATGCACACCTCCGGCTTCTTCACCCTCGCCCTCAACATCGCCGAACCCGTGATCGCCGGGCACTACGGCCGCGCCTGCGTCGATGCCGTGGCCCCGCTGCTCCTCCTCGGCTGGGGTGCCGTCGGCCCCGCGCTGCTGCGCCACTTCCACGCCGTCACCGCACCGGCCATGTCCCCGGCCCCGGCTCCGGTGACCGCCCCGGCTCCCGTCGGCGACGCGGAACCGGCCTTCGCACCTGCGCCGGCCTTGGCCGAGACGGAACCCGACCCGTCGCCCACCCCGCTTGTGGCGCCGGACCCTGCCCCCGTCGTGCTGCCGGTCACCACCCCGGCCCCCGTCGCGCCGGCCCCCGTCGCGCCTGCGCCCGTCGCGGCGGCTCCTGCGGTCAACGTGCCTGAACCGCTACTCGCCGAAGCACGTTCCATCGCCGCGTCCCACCACGCCGAGCACGGCGAACCCATCACGGCGGCCCAGCTCAAGAGGCGACTCGGCATCGGCCTGCCTATGGCCACCGCCCTCTACACCGCCCTGTAGCTCCGCACCCTCCGCCGGCCTTCCCGGCACCACCCCGCCCTCGCCCGGCCCTGGGCCGACCCGTCATGCCTGCGGGCAGCAGCCCGAGCGCTGATCACTGCTGCCCGCAGGTCCACCTCGCGCCAGAAGGGAGACCCCGCCACTCATGCGCACCCTCGACCTGCGCCACGTCATCAGCCCCGGCCTGCGGGACCTGATCGAGCTGGCCAACACCCACGACTTCGACCGCGTACAGCAGCAGATCCGCGACCTGCGCGGCTGCACCAGCCCCATCAACCTCCACGGCTTCACCGTCACAACCGACACGGCCACCAAGGAAGTGGTCCGCTCCTACCGTTCCGAAGACGAACCCTCCGGACGCCTGCTGACCACCTGCGGCAACCGCCGTACTTCCCGCTGCCCGCCTGCTCCCGCCTCTACGCCGCCGACACCTACCACCTGATCAAGGCCGGACTGTCCGGCGGCAAGAACGTCGCCGAAACCGTCCGCGACCACCCCGCGCCTTCGTCACCCTCACCGCCCCTCCTTCGGCCCCGTCCACAACCGCCCACCACCAACGCAGGACAGACCCGCCCCTGCGCCTGCGGCGACACCCACGCCGAAGACGCCCCCGAACTCGGCACCCCACTGAACCCGGCCACCTACGACTACACCGGCGCCGTGCTCTGGAACGCCCACGCCGGACAGCTCTGGGCACGCTTCACCACCTACCTGCGCCGCGCCCTGGCCGAACACCTCGGCACGACGCAGAAGGCCTGAACTCGGCCCTGCGGGTCTCCTTCGCCAAGGTCGCCGAGTACCAGAAGCGCGGCCTGGTCCACTTCCACGCCGTCATCCGCTTCGACGGCCCCGACGGCCACACCAGCCGCCCCCGCCCTGGGCCACCTTCGACGCCCTGAGCGCCGCCGTGGGCCTGGCCGTCGAACGCGCCCGGCTCACCATCGCCTCCGACGCCATCGGCGAACGCGTCATCGCCTGGGGCCGCCGGTACAAGGTCGACCCCATCACCGCCCTGGGCGACGGCGAACTCACCGACGCCGCCGTAGCCGGATACGTCGCCAAGTACGCCACCAAGAACGCCGAAGGCACCGGCACCGTGGACCGCACCCTCATGTGCGCACCTGCGCCGGACGCGGCCACCTGCGCGGCCCGACGACTTCCACGACGTGTGCGCCGACTGCGACGGCACCGGACAGCCGAACCCATCAAGGCCCTGCCCATCCAGCAGCACGTACGGCAGATGATCCGCACCGCCTGGGACCTCGGCGGCCTGCCGGAGTTCGCCCACCTCAAGCTCTGGAAGTGGGCCCACATGCTCGGCTTCCGCGGCCACTTCTCCAGCAAGTCCCGCGCCTACTCCACCACCCTCGGCGCCCTGCGCGACGTACGCCGTGACTGGCGCCTCGCCCAGGCCGAAGCCGCCCGCACCCGCGCCGGCCACCCGCCACCGACGAGACCACCCTCGTCACCACCTCCTCCTGGACCTACCTCGCCAGCGGCTACCGCCCCGGCGAAGAACTCCTCGCCGCCATGTCCGCCACGACATAGCCACACCGCACGCCTCAAGCACGAAGGCTGGTGCCTGCATGACGACCGCCGTACTCACCGTGGACCAGGTCGCCGAGCGTCTCGGCATCAGCCGCTGGAAGGTCCACGACCTGATCCGCTCGCGCGAACTCGCCTCCTTCAAGATCGGCCGCTGCCGCCGCATCAGCGAAGCCGCGCTTGCCGCCTACGTATCCCTCCGCACCGAACAGGAAGCCGCCTGATGGCCAAGCCGAAGAAGAACGCCAACAACGAGGGCACCATCTACCCGCGCAAGGACGGCCGTTGGGAGGGCAGCGCGTACGTCCTGACGACGGACGGCACGCACAAGCGGCGCAGCGTCTACGGCAAGACCTGGGACGAGGCGCACGAGAAGCTGACCAAGCTCAAGGCCGACTCGCTCAGCGGCCTTCCGGTGGCCACCAACAAGATGACGATCGCCGAGTACTGGCGTACTGGCTGGCGAGCGTCGCCAAGACCAAGGTGCGCCCGACGACCTACGTCAACTACGAATCCCTCGTCCGGAACTACGTCACCCCGGAGTTCGGCAAGAAGAAGCTGGTCCGGCTCACCGCCCGTGACATCCGGGCCTTCCTCATGAAGACGGCGGCGACCTGCCAGTGCTGCGCTCAGGGGAAGGACAAGAAGCGGCCGGAGCACAAGCGGCGCTGCTGCGCCCTCGGCAAGTGCTGCAAGAAGCTCCCCTCGGACCGGACGTCCGCTTCCTGCTGGTGATCCTGCGTGCGGCTCTCCAGCACGCCGTACGGGAGGACGAGCTGCCCCGCAACGTGGCCCGGAACGTGGAGCTGAGCATGGGTACCAAACGCGAGATCGAACCGCTCACCGCTGCGGAAGGGCGTCGGCTCCTGACGGCGGCCCGGGACAACCGGCTCTGGCCGCGTACGAGCTGGCGGTCCGTATCGGGCTCCGGCGGGGTGAGCTGCTGGGGCTGCGCTGGTCGGACGTGGATCTTCTCGACGGGGTTCTGACCGTCCGGCAGGCTCTTCAGCGTGTGGGCGGCGAGCTGCTGATCGTCGCGCCGAAGACGCAGCGCTCGGCCCGGCGCGTGGCACTGCGGCCGAATGCGTGACCGCGCTCCGTGCCCAGCGCGTCCAGCAGATCGCCGACCAGAAGGCGCGGCCACAACTGGAAGGGAACGGGGAAGGGCTCGTCTTCACGACGAAGAACGGGACTCCCATCGAGCCGCGCAACCTGAACCGGTCCTTCGAGGCCCTGTCCGTCCGCGCCGGCGTCCGTAAGGTCCGCTTCCACGACCTGCGTCACACGTGCGCGTCCCTGCTCCACGAACAGGCGCCGACGCCCGCATGATCATGGAGGTTCTGGGCCACAGCTCGATCCGCGTGACCATGGACATCTACACCTTCGTGCGGCTGACTCCCAGCGCTCCGCTTCGACCGCGTCGGGGACGCGCTGAGGGGTGACGGCAACGGGCCGGACGATGACGACGGCGCGGCCGGTGCCCTCGTAGCCGTCTGATCGGCTCCCGAAGCGGTTGCCGTCAAACACTGCGTCAAGACAAAAGCCAGAGGCCCTGTGGATCACTCACAGGGCCTCTGGCTGCTGTGCACTCGGCAGGATTCGAACTGCAACTTCTGATCCGTAGTCAGATGCTCTATCCGTTAAGCTACGAGTGCTTGTGCTTTCGGGGCTTTTTTTCTGCCCTGTCGGCGTTGCGAGAACAACATTACATGACCTGCGCCGGACGCGAAATCCATTGTCCGGACCCTGCCTGAGCTGGGCAGATGCCGGGAACGGCGAAGCCCGGTCCTGGGGGACGGGGCTTCGGTGGTGGTGCGGAGGCGGAGGGATTATGAACCCTCGATCAGGGGTTACCCCGAAACCGCATTAGCAGTGCGGCGCCATAGACCGGACTAGGCGACGCCTCAGCGCACATCCGCGCGAGCGCGAGTGGTGCATGCAGATGATGAACACAGCAACACGCTGTGCCACCAATCGCGGCCTACGGTACTAGGGAGTCGGCCGCGAGGGCAAAGCGGTTTGCCGCGCGCAACGCCGGGCCGAGTGGCGCGTTAGGCATGGCGGGCGCGCCCCCGCAGGTTCAGCGCCACAGGAGTCCGCAAATGATGCGCCGTCTCGCCTCACCGCTGTCGCGTCCCTCGCCGCGCTGTCCGCCGCCGCGCCCGCCGCCTCCCGGCGGGCCGCTGCCGCTGCCTCTGTCGCTGCCGCTGCTGCAGGGCCCCGGCGACGACACCCGGCTCACCGTGGTCGTGGCCGGCTCCGGAACCCGAAGCGGACGGGACGTACGAGCTGGAGTGCGGCCCGGCGGGAGCCACCCGGCCGCGGCGCAGGCCTGCGAGCGGCTGGAGCAGCTGAGGCTGCAGGGCAGGAACCCGTTCGCCCCGTTCCCGCAACGCGATGTGTACGCAGCAGTACGCGGGGAAGCACCGCCCGTGTCACCGGCACCTGGCACGGGCACCGCATCGACGCCCGGTTCGCGCGGACCAACGGGTGCGAGATCGCCCGATGGAACGGCGCCGCCCGGTTCTGCCGAACGTGAGGTGACCGTCCCGGACCCGGCGGCCGGTCCGCACGGGTTCGACGAGGGTCGGAGCCGTACAAGCCGTGCATCACACCTTGGTGAGAGCTCCCCTCATCCGCAGTCCCGCGCCCGCCCCTGCCTTTAGACTCCTTCAGTGACAGCCCGGGGCCCGAGGGGCAAGATGGGCCGCTGTCGGCAAGTGCAGTAATCAGGGAGGAACCGTCGTCGTGAGCAGCAGGCCATCCGAGCGCTGCTCGCCTCGCAGCCATATCGATGCCCTTCCGGACGGGCTCCTGCTCGTCAACTGCAACGGTACGGTCGTCAACGCCAACACCATCGCCTCGAGATGTTCGAGACGCCGGGCACCGCGCTCGTCGGTCGCGGGCTGCTCGATCTGCTGCCGGAGTTCGACTCCAAGCTGATCCCGGGTCGATGCGCAGGCCGGAGGCTGCGGACGAGCGCGGCCGTACCAAGCCCACGCGCATGGTCGCGCGGCGCACCGACGGCCACGAGTACCCGTCGAGGTGACGAGCGCCAGCCTGGAGGACGGGCAGGCGGCGTACAAGGACGTCCAGGGCTCGTACGGCGGCGGTGGCGGCTATACGGGCGACGAGCTGCTGATGCTCGTCGTGCGCCTCTCGGGCACCGTGGACACCGAGGCCGAGCTGGCCCGCTCGCAGCGCCAGACCGAGATGATCCTGCGGGCCGCGGCCGAGGGTGTCGTCGGCACGGACACGGACGGCCGCGTCGTCCTCGTCAACCCCGCCGCGCGCAGATCCTCGGCTTCCGGGCCAGCGATCTCGGCGGCAAGGAGCTGCACCCGCTGATCCTGCACTCGCGCGCGGAGGGCGAGCCCTTCCCGTACGAGGAGTCGCCGCTCGCCGACACGCTCAAGTCGGGGCGCAAGCATCGGGTGCGCGGCCAGGTTTTGTGGGCCAAGAGCGGGGAACAGGTGCCGGTCGACCTGACCACCGCGCCCGTCCGCGACGGTGACCAGCTCGTCGGCGCCGTAATGACGTTCACCGACCGTCGCCCCTACGAGGAGCTGGACAAGCGGCGCAAGGACGAGATCGCCGAGCTGACCGCGAACCACACCGCCGCCGTCGCCGAGCTCACCGAACGGCACGCCGCCGAGACCGCCGCCCTCAAGGAGGCGCACGCCGCCGAGCTGGCCGACCGCACCGAGCGTTACGCCTCCGAGCTGGAGAAGCAGACCGAGCGGCTGACGGACCTCACCGCCCGGCACGCCCAGCTCACCGCCGTGCTCGGCGAGTCGCTGCGCGGGCCCCTGGAGGAACTGCGCGGCGAACTGTCGGCGCTCGCCGCCGACCCCGCCGGCCAGCTGTGGCCCGAGGCGAACCAGATCCTTCACCACCTGGCCGCCGGTTATGCGCGCATGACGACGCTCATCGACAACGTTCTCGGCTACCAGCGCCTCGACAGCGGCGCGGAAGAGCTGATCAAGTCGCGGGTGCTGCTCGACGGGGTCGTCACCGCCGGTATCGACGCTGCGGTCGAGCTGATCGGGCCCGGCCGCGCGCAGTTCGCGGTGCACGCTCCGCCGATCGAGCGGAGGTCGACGCCGGGCGTCTGGTGACCGCCGTCGCCCATCTCGTGGCGGATGTCGCCGGTGTCGATTCGACCGGCAAGGCCCGGCTCGTGCCGGGTGGCGGCTATGTGGATTCCCATCGTCGTCGCCGCCGCTCAGCGCGGTGACGTCGTGCGCATCGAGGTGCGCGGGCCGTTCGCCGGGGGCGACCCGGTGCATGTGCCGATCGTGAGCGGCATCGTCCGCGCGCACGGCGGGTGCTCCAGACGCACGAGATGCCGGGCATGAGCGGCAGTGCGTACGTGCTGGAGGTGCCGATCGGCGCGGGTGCGGGGACGGTGGCG